>NZ_JAMLFW010000001.1:2400000-4800000 GCF_024256385.1 Anatilimnocola floriformis | reverse complement strand
GTTACGAGTGCGCGCAGAAAAGTTGCCAGCATCGGCCCGCAGCGCATGGTCGCTAGCACCACGAAAAACGTTCCGCCGCATTCGCCTTGTCCTGGCTGCGGCTGCTCACTAGAATCCGCCCCGCTTGTCGTAAGGTCTTTCCGCGACGGACCTTATTCTCGAACTCACGCCCGCGAAAGTTGTCACCGTGCCTGGCAAGGAAGCCTGCCGCTGAAAACGATCATCACTCCACCTCGTTGCTCGTTGAGCGGCGCGTCTCTTATGACGCGCCTGGGTGGAATGTTCGCGCGCGTTTATCGGCATTTTGCTCATGTGTTCTTGAGCAAAATATTTCGTTATCTTCAGCACTTATTGGCGAACAGCTGGAAACATACTGCGGCTGTTCTCTGCACTTTGCTCTTCGCCGCGAATGCCTTCGCAGCCGGCGGCATCGAGTTGCCGCAAGAAGAAACCAACGTTCCGGTCAGCATTCGCGCGGCTTCGGCCACGCACTGGAAGCAAGGGCAGTACGACGTCTACGTGCTTCGCGGTGATCTGCAGATCAAGCAAGGCGACACAGTGGCGACCGCGCCCGAAGCCGTGCTGTGGCTTGATCGCGCCGAACCCTACACCGGCCGCGCGAGCAAGGTGATTGCCTATCTCGAAGGGCCGCAAGGGAGCGTTCGCGTCGACTACGGCCGCAAGGGCGATCCGCATTCGTTCGGTGGTCGCGCGGCGCAGTCGCTCGTCGATCGCAGTTGGCTCGGCTGGTTCTATACCCAGGCCGGCATCGAACTTTCCGTGCCCGTGCCGACAGAAGAACCGCAGGTGAAACCGGCGATCTTCGAGCGCGGCTTGGGAGCTCGCGATCCGGCGCAGTTCGATGTGAAGCCCGCGCAAATGGTGCGTCAGGAAGAACTCGTCGCACCGGCCGGTCAGCCCGTGCAAACGCGAGGACGCAGCGTCAAGTTTTTCCCGCGCAGCGGCGGACGGTGGAATCTCAATGCCACGCCCGATCCCAATTCTGATGAACTCGTGGTTTCGGGGACCTCGGGAATGCAGATCGTGATCGATGGTGTCGAGGAACTCGGCACGGTTTCGGTCGAGACCGACCGCTTTGTGATCTGGACGGCAAAGGCAGGCTTGCCTGGCGTGCAAGGCCAGGCGATGGACCTGAAGGATCGTCCGCTCGAGTTGTATCTCGAAGGGAACATCGTATTCCGCCAAGGCGATCGCGTGATCTATGCCGATCGGTTGTATTACAACGTTCGCACCGAAGCGGGTATCGTGCTGCGGGCCGAAATGCTCACGCCGGTGCCGAGCTATCAAGGCTTGTTGCGCGTTAAGGCCGATGTACTGCAGCAGGTCAACCGGCAGCAGTTCCAAGCCTACAACGCCGCGATGACTTCGAGCCGCATCGGCGTGCCGCGGTACTGGATTCAATCCGAAAACATCAACGTCATCGACGTGCAGCGGCAAGCCGTCGATCCCATCACGGGCCAGCCTGCAGTGAATCCCGCCAACGGCGAAGCTCAAGTCGACCACCGCTTCCTGGCCACTGCGCGAAACAATTCGATCTACCTGTTCGAGAATCCGATCTTCTACTGGCCGGTGATCGCCACCGACCTGACGAGCCCGACCTATTACATCGACAATGTGCGGATCAAGAGCGACCAGGTCTTCGGCCAGCAGTTGCTGCTCGACTACGACCTCTATCAGTTGCTTGGCATCCAAGATCCTGCCCAGGGTACGAAGTGGACCCTCTCGACCGATTACCTAAGCGAGCGCGGCCTCGCCCTCGGCACGAACTACCGCTACGAGGGACAAAACCTGTGGGGTGCACCGGGCGCTTACCGCGGCTTCATCGATGCCTGGGGTTTGAAAGACGATGGCATCGACAATCTCGGTCGCGATCGTCGCGCGATCGTTCCGGAAAAAGATTTCCGCTACCGAGTTCTCGGCAATCACCGTCAATACTTACCGAATGATTTTCAGCTGACTGCAGAGATCGGCTTGATCAGCGACCGCAACTTCCTCGAGCAGTACTACGAGCTCGAGTGGGACACGATGAAGGATCAGAACACCGGCTTCGAATTGAAGCAGTACAACGCCAACAGCTCGTGGAGCATTTCGGGCGACGTGCAGGTGAATCCGTTCTTTACGCAAACCCAGGGCTTGCGCGCTGATCACTACACGCTGGGTCAAACGGTGCTGTTCGATTGGCTGACCTGGCACGAACACAGCAGTGTCGGCTATGCCGATTTGCAGGTGGCCAGCACGCCGACGAATCCGGTCGATCTGGCGAAGTTCCAGTTGTTGCCGTGGGAAACCGCCGATGAGCAAGGATTGAGAGCCTTTTCGCGGCAGGAACTCGATATCCCGCTGGAACTCGGACCACTGAAAGTTGTTCCGTACTTGCTCGGTGAAGCCGCGTATTGGGGTGCCGATCTCAATGGCGATCCGCTGTCGCGCGTTTATGGCCAAGGTGGCGTTCGCGCGAGCTTGCCGATGTGGACTGCCGATTCAACCGTCCAGAGCGAACTGTTGAATTTGAACGGCCTGGCGCACAAGGTGACCTGGGAAGCGGACTACTTCTATGGCAAGTCGAGCGCCGACGTCGATCAGCTTCCCGGCTACGATCCGCTGGATGATGACTCCACCGAGTGGTTCCGCCGCCGCATGTTGTTCAATACCTTCGGCCTGACGTTTGGCGATCAGATCCCGCAACAATTCGACGCTCGCTACTTCGCTCTACGGCGAAACCTGCAAGGCAGTGTGGCTTCGCCTGTCACCGAAATCGCCGATGATCTGACGGAGCTGAAGCTGGGCGTGAAGCAGCGTTGGCAGACGAAGCGTGGCTTGCCGGGCCAGGAACGGATCATCGATTGGATCGTGCTCGACATCGACGCGGTGCTCTTCCCGCAAGCCGATCGCGACAACTTCGGCGAGCCGCTGGGCTTGATCGACTACGACTTCCAATGGCATGTTGGCGATCGCCTGACGTTTCTCTCCGACGGCTTCTTCGATCTGTTCGATCAAGGTCTGAAGCAAGTCACCGTTGGTGCGCTGCTCAGCCGTCCGGAAGCGGGCAACTTGTACATCGGCTTGCGTTCGACCGAAGGGCCGATCAGCAGCAACGTCCTCGCCGCTTCGACGAGCTACCGCATGAGTGAGAAGTGGATAGCCACGGCAGGGGCCACGGTCGACTTCTCGAAGGCCGGCAACCTGGGCCAGAATGTGGCGTTCACGCGGGTCGGTGAATCGTTCCTTATCAAGGTCGGCTTTAACTACGATGCCAGTCGCGACAACTTCGGCGTGAACTTCGGCATCGAGCCGCGGTTCCTCCCCAGCAGCCGCTTGGGCCGCGTCGGCGGCGTGCAAATTCCGCCCGCCGGCGCGCTGGGTATTGAGTAACCGAGAACGGTTACGGATGTGAAGCTACTTGTCCTTGACTTCGTCCATCGCCTTGCGAAGATGCTTGATGTGCGTCTCGGTCGTTTCGATCGCCTCATCGATTTCCGTGGCCAGTTGGCTCGACGCATGCTTCTTGAGAACCTTCAGCTTCGTGCACATCATATGATGCGCGCCGAGCTGACTACCCAAGTAGGCCTTATCGAAATCGGCCCCTTCGTAGCGCGAGAGTTCCTTCTTGCAGTCTTCCAAACCCTGGTCGCAAATTTCTTGACCAATGGCCGACCAATTTAAGGTGCCCACTCCCGGACGGGCAGCTGTTGGCGCCGAACCGGCAGGCGGGGCTGCATCAGCGCGATCATCGTCCGTACGAGGGTTGCCGTTGTTTCGCACGTGCGCTGGTTGCTGGCCGGCGAACTTCGAAAACTTATTGAGGGCCTCGGTGTGATCCTTGATCATCGTGGTCGCGATTTCCTTGGCATCGTTTGACTTCAGCCGATCCATTGCAAACTTCGCGATCTCAATCTCGTTTCGATTGCCGCCCACAATCATGTGCGCGATTTCTTGATCGCCATGCTGCTGTTGGCCAGCAGCGTTTTGCACTGGCTGGCCGGGGCGAACGGCGCCAAGTTGCACAGCAGGCTGAACGCCTGAACGCGGGGGCGCCGTTTGGCCATGGACCATCGAGCTGCCACCCACCAAACACATAACCACAATCAACCATCCTGCGTTGCGCATCGCAACTCTCCTTAAAACAGACACAAATGGGGAAATACAAAAAAACTCTCGCAGCCGCCCTGTCCGCGAGAGTTGAAACAGATTTGTGAAGGACTAACTATTCGACCGCTGCCGTAGCATGCGTCGTCACGCCGTTGTGGCGGTGAATGATGTCGTAAACTTCTGCGGAATGTTCGGCCGGATGCACGGTCACGATGGTGCGCCCCGCCATGAGCTCGCTCTCATAGAAATTGGCGTCGTCTTCGGGAATGCCGAGGCCGATTAGTGCGCCGACAAGTCCTGCCGTTGCAGCGCCACCCGCAGCACTCGCGACAACGGCTGCGAGGATTCCGCCGGAGACAACAGGGCCAATAACCGGCAGCACATTGGCCGCAATGCCGAGAGCCCACAGCGCTCCAACGCCAGCGCCTGCTGCCGCACCAACTGCGGCACCCTCGACCGCTTTCGTACCTTGGTCGCTGGCCGGCGGATCGCTGTATTCGCGACCGCTGGGGTGACGCACCACCATGCCGATGTCGTTTTCATTCACGCCATAGGTTTTCATTTCGCGGATCGCCGCTTCTGCGTCGCTACGACTTTCGAAGACGCCAACGATTGCACTTACGTAGCTGGTCATGATTTGAGTTCCTGGTAATTCGATAGCTTGAGCCTGCTCCTCTGACGCACTGCGTCGCAAAGTGAATGCCTTACGAGTTGAATCAGATGAAAACCGCGTGAATGGGCAAAAAACACGAAAATGCCGGCGAAAACCGCTTCTCGTTAGCCAGGAACACAGAAGTCACGCTTGCCGGCGGATGCGTTTCACTGCCCGCCCTGCGTTCAAGATGAACGGAGTAAGAACAAAAGAGTGCGCACCGAATGCAATGCTTGGAGCGCAGCCGAAGAACAAGCAATCAAAACAGTTCCCGAATCGGTTCGCCTGTGGGCAGGATCGGAATCGGGCGACCTTGCAGATCGGGAACGGTGGCGCGCGGATCGATGCCGATGGTCTGGTAGATCGATGCCAGCAGATCGCCGGGCCCAAGCGGGCGATCCTTCGGTTGGCCGCCATCGGCAGTGGTCGAGCCGACGATCTGTCCGGTTCGTAATCCTCCCCCCGTGAGCACGGCTGACATCGCCAAGGGCCAATGGCCGCGACCGGCCAATTTGTCGATGCGCGGGCCGCGGCCGAACTCGCCGAAGGAGGCGACGAGTGTGTTGTCGAGCAAACCGCGCAGCCGTAGGTCGTTCACCAGCGCACAAAAAGCACGATCGTAGTGTGGCAGCCGTGCACGCAGATTTTTCTCGATCGTCGAATGGTCGTCCCACCAGTCGACTTCCTTCTCATACAGATTGATGACCACCAGTGACGTGCCCGCTTCGATCAATCGCCGCGCGAGGAGCGCGCCGTGGCCGTAAGCATGCGCGCCGTACATTTCGCGAGTCTGTGCGGTTTCTTGAGCAACGTCAAAGGCTTGGCGAACTCGCGAGCCGGTGGAGAGTTCGACGGCTTGCTCGAGCGCATCGTCGCTGTCGCGAAAAGCAGCCGTGGCTTCGTTGTGCGCCGCGAGCCGATCGAGCGACCGGAGCAAGTTGCGGCGATCGTCGAGCCGTGGCAGTGAGACATCTTTCGGAAGAGCGAATTCAGGGAGTCGATAGTTGCCGAGCGTGGGATCGCCGCCGGAGTTGAGAGCCAGATGCCGACCTTGGAGAAAACTCGAACCCAAATAAAATCCCATGTGCGTTCGATAGTCCTCGGGAACGCACACGTAGGCAGGCATGCCGCGTTGCCGCGGCCCTTGCAACTTCGAAACAACGGCGCCTTGCGACGGATTCTGTTGGCCGCGCTGTCGGGCATTCAACAACGGATAGCCCGTTTGCACCCAGTGCGTCGCGTCATCGTGTACGCCTAAATTGTGGGTGATCGAGCGGACGATGGCGAGGTCTTTGGCCAGCGCGTGATGCTGCGGCAGCAATTCCGGCAACAGCAGGCCAGGGAGCGTTGTCTCACACGGCCGAAACGGCCCGCGAACTTCCTCAGTTTGATCGGGCTTCATATCGAACGTATCGATATGACTCGGCCCGCCTGCGAGGAAAAACAGAATCGCTGACCTTGGCCGTTGGTTCAGCCCCGCCTGTGCTGCCGGAATGAGCCCACCGGCAACAGCAGCCAACGTCGTCGCTTGCAAGAAACCACGCCGCCCCGCGAAGCGATACCGCAGCGTCGTTCCATGATCGGCAGAGATCATCGGGGCCTCGGCAGGAACAGCAGTGGAACTGGATGGATGCCGGTATGGTAAGGATTCGGTTAGTGAACTGCAACTTTGAGAGTCCACTCGACACGCCAGTAGCGTTTCTCGATCTGCGCAACTTCAACCATGAATCGCGCAAGCCAACCACCGAATTCCGTGCGTAATTCATCAACCGACCTCAGGCCAATTGAACTCTCGAGCAACTCGCCGTGGATGAAGCAACCCAGCGCCGGAATGTTCGCAATGTCTGGAATGAAGCGTTGATTCTCAGCACCGTCAACGTTGCACGATCGAAAGCAGATGCGGTCGGAGTATTCGTTGCACAGAGCGCTGAGCCGTCGATCCATTTCTCGATCGTGCAGATTCCAAACTGCCCAGTAATGAACGACGAGGATCGGCAACTCAAAATCCGCCAACTCAACGGTGGAACTGGTTGGATACCAACTCGACTGAGAGGAGAATTCTGCCATCCGCTCAGTGTAGCCACCACACTCCGCTTCTTCCCCTCACCCCAACCCTCTCCCCGGAGTACCGGGGCGAGGGAGCCTTCCTCGCTGGCGCTCGGTTGCGGAATGCTGCTTTCACTTCCTCGCTTCCACAAACAAGCTTTCCAGCGCGCGGTTGTCGAGGTCGGTGATACCGGTCAAGCCGCTGGCCGATTTTTCGTGAGCACAGCGAGTTACTTCGCTGTAGCCGGCGCGCTCGAGCAGTTCCTTCGTGAATTCCCAGGTGAACATGCTGCGCGAACGGCCGTACCAGAGGAGTTGCACGATCATTTTGCCGGAGAGGCTTTTGACTTCGTCGTCGCCGATCAGGAAGTAGTCGATGTCTTTGTTGCGATAGGCGTTGATCGCGAGATCGAGGTCGGGGAGCGACAGCCGAAGGATGCCGCCGGGTTTGAGGACGCGGCGGAGCTCGTGTAGCGCGGGATCGAGCTCGCGATAGGCGAGCTCGGGTAGCACGTGAATGCTGACGATGTAGTCGAAGTGGTTATCGGGGAACGGCAGGCCTTGGAGGATGTCGGCAACGACATCGACCCCGGGGCCGGCGGCGATATCGGAGTTGATCCAGCCGAAGGGAGTGAGGGGGCCGCAGCCCCAGTTCAAGCGTTGCATGGCAGGCATCTTGCAGGTGGTTAGTTGAACTTGAGATTGAGCAGCGTGGACGTATCCATGGTGATGAACGCTTCGGCGTATTTCGACGGCGGGCAAGCCAGCGCGCGATAGGCCGCGAGTCCCACGAAGGCACTCAGATAGTCGAGGCAATCGAGCTGGCTCTGATGCTTTTGAATTGCTGCGCGCTTGGCGGACATCGTGGCATCGATGGGGACGTGATCGGTCGGCACGAGGGGCGTCCAAACTTCATACAGCCAGATCGCGGGGCGGATCGCCGCTTCGGCGAGGGCTCGTTGCAGTAGGCGAAACGTGGCGACGTGATCGGAGTGGGCTTCGCCATACCAGGGGCAAAAGACTCGCTGATAGTTGCCGGTCTGCACGTGAGTGACAAGTTGTTTGACCAGGTGAGGCTGATGCATCAGCCCGCCGTCGATCCCCAGCAGAAACTGCACGTCGCGCACGCCCAGCACTTCGCAGGCAGCGCGGGCTTCGGCTTCGCGAGTGATGGCCAACTGGTCGTGCACCACGGCCGACTGATGGCCCGGGGCGTCCATGCCGTTCTCGCCGCGCGTCATCAAGATCACATCGACTTGCATTCCGGCCAGCGTCAGCAATTTGATCGTTCCACCGCAACCCAAACTTTCATCATCAGGATGAGGAGCCAGTACCAGAATGTTCTTTTGAGTCATGCGGTCCGTTCGATTCGCCTAAGGGTAAAACGGCTTTCCCTGGCAAACGATGTTCCAACGGGAATCGCGCCTCGCCGCATTCCGGCCAGGCGGCTGCCAACTCCGCGTGCGGCGCGAATATCAAATTGGCCGGTGACTGCCGAGCATTGAACCGCCTTGAACGTCTGCGACAGCGTGTCGCACTCCGGAGGGGTAAAGCCGCCATTTCGTCGTATCGCAAAGAATGGATTGATGAGCGCCGACTACTGCTAATGTTCCGATGTAGTCATTCCAACTCGCAAACGCCCGTTCACGTAAGTTGTCTAGAGATCAAATACTTACGTCGATTTGCGAGCCGGACGGCTGAGGCTCGGCAGCGAAGGCACGAGGCGCTCAGCAGAAGGGGCGGAGGGCTTGGTACGACACGTGCTTTAAGGGGCCGGTCGCGCGCGGCTGCCTCGCTCCGCGCTGACCTCTTCTCCTCTTTGCCTCTCATCTTGGATTGCCCGGAAGGACCGCTGCGTGAGTCACCCCCCTCGTATTTCGTTGTGCATGATCGTTCGCAACGAAGAAGCCAATCTGCGGGCCTGTTTGCAACCGGTGCTGCCGTTGTTTGATGAAGTGATCTTGGTCGATACCGGTTCGCTGGATGAGACGAGGCAGGTCGCGGAAGAACTCGGGGTGAAGGTTATCGATTTTGAATGGTGCGATGATTTTTCGGCGGCTCGAAATGCAGCGGTCGAACACGCCACGGGCGAATGGATCTTTTGGCTCGACGCCGATGATCGGGTGGATTCGATAAACCGCGCCAAGCTGAAGGACGTGTTCGACCGCGTCCGTGAACCGCGCGAAACCGAGCAGCGGCGGGTCTACATCATGACCACGGTTTCGCCCAGTCGGCACAGTTCCGAACCGGCGACGTTGATCTCGCATGCCCGACTCTTTCAGCGCCATCCGCAGGCCCGCTGGAACGGCCGCGTGCATGAGCAGATTGTCCCCGCGCTCGAAGCTCTCGGTGATCAACTGATTTTCTCGGATGTGCGCATCGAACACGTGGGCTATCTCGACCCGGCGTTCTGTCAGCGTAAGGCCAACCGCGATTTGCGACTGCTGCGGCTCGATTACGCAACCGATCCCGAAAATCCGATCACGCTGTTTCTGCTCGGCACGACCTACATGCGCACGGGCCAGCCGTATCAAGCACTCACCCATTTGCTGAAGAGTTTGCAACTAGCGCCGGCCTACGGCGATTGGATGCGTCGGTTGTACGCGCTGATTGTCGACGCCCTGCTGCGACTCGGCCGACGTGAAGAAGCCTTCGGCATGGCGAACGAAGCGCTGCAGCGATTTCCGCTCGATGTCGAACTGACGACTCGTCGCGCCGAACTGCTGTGCGAGTTCAACGACTTGGGCAGCGCCGAACGTTCGCTGCGCGAACTGCTGCAAGCGCCGCCGGCGCGTCATTTGGTACACGGCGCGAGTTCGTATCACGATGGACGCGAAGCTCGCGCGCTGCTCGGGCGCATTTATCGCGAGACACAGAATTTCGACTCCGCCGAGCAAGTCTTTCAGGAACTCATTGCCGAACAGCCGGCATGGATTCCGCCGTGGGTGAACCTGGGTTACACGTATTTGATGCAAGAGCGCTGGGGCGATGTCGAGTACGTGGCCAAGCAGATCGAGAAATGTGAAACGGGCGAACCCTACGCCCTCACGCTGCGAGCCGAAGCCAAGGCGACTCGAGGTGATTTGCGAGCGGCAAGGGAATTGGTCGACCAGGCAATCGCCCGCGCGCCGCAGTTGGCCTGGTCGCGGATTGTGCTCAGCGACATTTTGCTGAAGGACGGCAGTGACCGCGAAGCCTGCATCGCCGTGCAGCGGGATATTTTGCGGCTGAACCCGGGCAACGTGCACGCCGAGCGGACGCTCGAGATGCTTACCAATCCTCCGGCCCCGCAGCCCGCTTCGAATTGGCCCCTCGGTTGGTCGATCACCGTCAACCCTTAAGGGTTCTTTAGGGACCGGAAACGCTGGACGGGTGCGGTTTTAACGGGGCTGATCGGGGCCGCGGAAAACGCACTCCTCGGCCGCAATAATGCAAATAGTTGTGATAACCGGCCCCGCTAGGTAAACTTGAAACAAAGGTTGGCAACCTTCCTTCCTTTTGAGGATTCTGCGCTGCCGTTTTCCCACCGTGCCGTTCGGCCGTGGAACGCTAGCGTTTGCGGAGTTGGCGATGGCCTTGAATGTGACGTTGGTGGTGGTCGGTGGCGATGTCAAAACGCCCGAGGTGAAGCTGCGCTTACCCTCAACCGTAGGTCGTGGCCGCGATTGCTCGATCATGCTGCGCCATCCGCTTGTCAGCCGCCAGCACTGCGAGATTTTTGAAGCCGGCGGCGCCCTGCTGGTCCGCGATCTAGGCTCGCTGAACGGCACGTTTGTGAATAACCAACGCATCGAAGGGGATGCGCCGCTGCAACCCGGCCAACTCCTGACGATCGGCACGGTCACCTTCCGGGCCATGTACGAATTCGACGACTCGGCCGTTTCGCCGCCCGACTCGCCGGCGCCGCAAATGAAATCTGGTCGGTCGAGCGAAACCGATGCAGATGGCACTTTGGCCGCCCGCCCGACGATTCGTAATTCTCCGCCGCCTAGTGCGACTCCGCCAACGGAACCGGTTGACGTCGAAGAGGATTTTGACCTCGACGATGCCAAGCCGCTGTTCGCCGCTTTTGAAGAAGAAAAGACTTCGGAAGATCTGCGCAAGAACGGTGGCGTGAAGAGTGGTGGCGCCGCCGAGACAGTCTTTGCGGCAGGCAAGAACAAGCCACAACCGGCTGCCGCTCCGGCAAAACCAGCCGCGGCCCAACCGGCTGCTCCAGCCAAGCCTGCTGCCGCCCAACCAGCGGCTCCGGCGAAGCCAGCAGCTCCAGCTCCGGCACCAGCCAAACCAGCTGCGGCTGCTCCGGCGAAACCGGCCGCTGCCCCAGCCAAGCCTGCCGCAGCACCAGCGAAACCAGCCGAACCCGCCAAGCCGGGCGCGGCGAAGCCGGCACCAGCCGCGCCAGCTTTCAACTTTGATGAGGCGATGGCGGGAGCCGATGAAGAAGGACATGCTGAAGAGGAAGACGACGGATTGGATGACTTCCTCAAGTTCTTGAAGTAACGTTCGCCGTTCTTCGTCAGTTCTTCTTCCCCAGGCAGTAAACCATTTCCTGCCGCTTGCCCTCTTTGTGCTCGGCAATCCGCAGGAAGATCTGGCCGCCGCAAATCGTTGGTGTGGCAAAGGCTTCGCCGGGGAGCTTGTTCTCGGCGAGCTTTTCGAACTTCTCGGGATTCGCCCGAAAGACAAACGAAGTGCCCGCTTCGTTAATGCCGTAGAGCTTATCGCCGACGAGCGTGAGCGACGCACTGAAGGTGCCACCGACCCGTTCCTTCCACTTCTCTTCGCCATCACTGCTCTTCCAGCAACTGGCCACGCCGCCGTCTTGAATCGCGTACAGATAGCCATCCTTGACGATCATCGACGGCACGTAGACCTGCACGTTGTTCTCCCACGCCGTCTTGCCGCTGCCGTCGGCTTCGATCGCTTGCACGTGCTTGCGCGGATAGCCGCCACTGACAAAGACTCGCGAGCCGTCGGTGACCATTGTCGTCACGCACTCCGTCGTGGCTCCTTCGATCTCCCAAAACTTCTCGCCCGTTTTGGGATGAAAGCCACTGGCCAGATCGCAGCCCGAAACCAGCAATTGATCCTTGCCGGCGACATGCAGCACGATGGGCGAAGCGTAGTTCGGTTTCTCAGGCCGATGGGCCTGCCAGATGATCTCGCCGCGCTCGCGCGACAGCGCGGCGAGCACGCCGCCAGTCTTGCTATCGGCAGTGACATAGACGAGCGAACCAAACAACGCCGGCGATGAACCGAAACCCTGATGCGTGGCAAACCCCACGACCTTCGTCTGCCAGACTTGTTTCCCTTCCAGATCGAGGGCCGTCGTCACCATGTTTCCTTGGTGCAGAAAATTGAAATACACCTGCTGACCGTCGCAGGCCACGGTCGACGAAGCTTGCGATGACTTCTTGTGACCCTTCTTCTCCATGCCGCCTTGATGCACATCGCTCCGCCACAGCAGTTCGCCGGTCTTGCGACTCAAGCAAACGACGGCGAGTAACTCTTTCTCTTCGTCGGCGGTCGTCAGAAACACTCGGTCGCCAACCACTGTCGCGCAGCTATGGCCGCGGCCTGGGATCGGCGTTTTCCAAATGACGTTTTCCGTCTCGCTCCAAGTCACCGGCGGATCCTGATCGGCCACCGCAATTCCGTTGTTGCTTGGTCCCCGCCACCAAGGCCAATCGGTTGCGGCGGGAGTGAACCCTTCGACGCGCGGAGCCGTTGTTTCGGCAGCGGCAAACGGAACGCATCCAAAGACCAAGAGAGCCAGCAGCCAAGAGCGAGACGACATAGAGCACCGAGTGAAGGAGCGTATGAAACGGCGGGGTTGATCGGGGCGGTTCAGCATATCCGCCGTGCCCAGCGAATTCCACGCGAATGTAAGCGACGAGCCGGCCACCCCCCTTTCATACTCCCAGATTATAACAGGCAATGCAAAAGCCATTTTCTTCCGCAAGTCGTTTCTGGGAAAGACTTAGAGGCAATAAACGACTGCAATATCGCGTTCCAGATATTGCACTTTATTCTCGCTAATTCGGGTGGCTTGAAATGGGGTTGTGAAGGACAAAACACGACCATCCGGTTCCACAGAGACACAGCAGCGTTGACAACTCCGGTCCGGCGTAGATCCGCCATGTAACCGTTCACGCCACCGACGCTGTCATCGCCTTTCTCTCTCCCTCGCCCCGTTTCGGGGAGAGGGTCGAAGTGAGGGATAATGCGAGAGTTTGACTCAATTTTCTGGCGAACTGGGCGGCAATCCATAGTGCGTGCTCATTAGCACACCTCGCTTCGGTTCACCCCTCACCCCAGCCCCTCTCCCCGAAGCGGGGCGAGGGAGCAGAAAGGATGCTGCCTGCCGAGCGCTCGCCGCGACACTGTGCACGGGTCCGCGCGAATTGCTGTTGTGCTCTTGAAAGTCGATCCCTAACATCCCGCTCGACTTGCTGCGCGCTCATTGCGCGCGGAGGTTGCCATTCCCTTTTTGATTTCCAGCGAATGTCTCAGGCGGAGTACCTTTCGCGCCGTGACTTTCTCGCAGCCGCTCTCGCGGTCGCGGGCTTGAGCGGCTGCGCGCCGTTCAAAACGCCGGACGATCTGCAGAGCAAACTCCTTCCCAAGCCGCGACTCGCTCCCGATAGCGTGATTCTCGAAATCGGCTACGCCCAAGTGCCGCTCGTCGACTCCGCCACCTACGACGAAGTCTGGAAGCTGGCCGACGAACAGTCGCTCGCGTTGGAGCTGCGACAAGAACTCGAACGTAACGGGCTGCGCTTCGGCATTCTCGGCAAGCAAATTCCCGAGAAGGTCCGCGCGATCATGGATAGCCAGCGCCAGGACCTCGACAGCCGCAGTGAGGATCTCAACGTCGGCGAAGTACAAGTCGATCGGCAGACGCGCCGCCTGCAATGCCGCGCCGCTCGTCGTGCGATGATTCTCTGCTCGAAGCGCTACGATCAACTCTCGCTGCTGATGCGCGAAAACGGCGCTGTCCGCGGCCGCCAGCTGCAGCAAGCGCAATGCCTGTTTGGACTCAAACCATATCCCCACGGCGACGGCCGCGTGAAGATCGACTTGCTTCCCGAAGTGGAGCACGGCGAGATGCAACGGCAATGGGTGGGCGGCGAAGGCTCGCTCATGCAGCGTGTGGGACGTGACAAAGTCACTTTCGAAGCGATGCGGGTTTCGCTTTCGCTCGCGCCGGGGCAGATGATCGTTGCTTCCGCCACCGCGCCGCCAAAGGGACTTGGAGAGAACTTCTTCGTCGAGCCGGTCGCGGGCATACCATCGCGGTCGCTGCTTTTCATTCGCCTGGCGCACACACAGCAGGACAATCTCTTTGCTCCAGAACTCTCGGCGCCGGCGCTCGCAACTCCGGGCGATTAAAGTCCGCCGGGGCCCAACTCTTGATACGCCTCGGTCAGCGTGACGGCATCGATCTCGACTAGCTGCTGACCAGCGCCCGCGAGGAGGGCGAGCTGAGCAATCTGATCGACCTTGCGCGGAATGCCTCCCGACAGTTCGTGGAGCGCGGCGATGGCTTCGTCGGTGAAGATCGGCAATTCGCTGCCGCTGTGCAGCAACCGCAGCGCGACATGCTCGGCAGTTTCTTCTTCCGTCCACGGAGTGAGATCGATGCGCAGCTCAATTTGGTCGAGCAGCGCCGCTCCAATGCTGCCTGCCGTTTCGAGTTCACTGGCGAGGACGATGGTGAGTTGCGTCTGCGCTTGATCGGCCAGGTGCTGCAGGCGTTCGAACTGGCAACGAATCGCCGCTGGCGTTTGATCGGCATCGTCGAGCGCGACGACGGCTGCTGTTTGTTCGAATCGCAACTCGACCAGGCGATCGGCAAATTGTTCCCAGCAGAGTTCGCGGTCGTTCACGGGCGGCAACTGCCAGCCGCGCGAGAGTTGCTGCAGGAACGAACTTTCCGAAGCCCCTTTGCCGCCGACGAGGGCCGCAGCCAATCCGTGCCGACGCGAGACATCGCAGAACCGCCGCAGCAGCGTGGTCTTGCCGGTGCCGGAGCTTCCCAGCAGCAGACCGGCGCGGCCGCGCTGTTCGAGCAAGTATTGCAGGCGCGCGAGGGCTTCGTCGAAACCGGCGCTCGCGGGCGCTGGCGACGCTGCCGCTTCATTTCCGAAGGGAGAAGTTTGCAAACCCCAATGGGCGTGATACATGGCTCGTTCTCCCAACAACACTCTGCTCGCAGCAGCTTCACTGCGTACTCGCAACGAAAACTCCACTGCGTACTCGCAGCAAAGACACTGCGCGTAACTCACTCAAAATCGGTACAATCTGCACGCTGTCTTGACCGATTTGTCTGCTAGCAAGAGCGAATGCATGTCCGAGCGTTTCTTTATCGAGCCACCGATCTCCGGCGAACGGGCTATTCTCAGCGGCAGCGAAGTCCATCACTTGGCCGGAGTTATGCGGGCCAAAATCGGTGACGAGATCACGCTCTTCGATGGCAGCGGCTGTGAGTTCACCGGGCAGATTGCCTCGTTGAAAAAAGATCGCTGCGAACTGACCATTCTGGAGCGGCGCGAGTTTTCACGCGAGCCGCAGCTAGCAATCGTCGCTGGCGTGGCGCTGCCGAAAGGTGATCGCCAGAAATGGCTCGTGGAAAAACTAACCGAACTCGGAGTGACAGAGCTCGTGCCGTTGCTGACGACGCGCGGAGTCGTACAGCCGGGCGAGAATGCGGCCAGTCGATTGCGGCGGGGCGTGATCGAGGCCAGCAAGCAATGCGGCCGCAATGTGCTGATGGAAATCGGAGCTGCCGTTGCTGCAAACGAGTGGTTTGCTACGGTTCCGGCTGCGAATCGCCGCTTTCTAGCCGACCCGGCTGGCGAACCGCTGACGGTCAGCAACTTTCGCAGCGGCGCAGGGCCCGTTTATTTTGCGGTCGGACCGGAGGGTGGTTTCACCGAGGCGGAAGTAACTGCCGCGAAAAATGCCGGCTGGGAGTCGGTCTCGGTCGGAAAGAGCATTTTGCGAATCGAAACTGCAGCCATTGCGCTGGCGGCGGCTTGCATCGCTCTCGCCAAGAATGGGAATGAATCGATAGACTAAAGCGGTATGCTTACCGCCGAACAGGAAGTCGACGAAACCCTCGCTGAATTGCCGCACGAGCAATTCTCGCTCGCTGCCGCTCGGCACATCGTGCGCGATCTTTATACGCATCGGCCTGCCATTTATTGGGCTGATTTTCTGGCGACGCTTTTCAGCGGCATGGTTTGTTTTGGACTCGTTCGTCGCTGGGATGAACTGCTGCCGATGATTTCTGCCACGGCTGTGCCCGCCTGGCTTTCGATTACGGCCCGTGTTTTCTTTTTCGCCTGCGCTTGCTTGTTCAACTTTCGCGCGGTGAATTTCATTCACGAAGTGGTGCATCTGCCGGCTCGCAAGTTTTGGCTCTTCAACGCGACCTGGAATTTGCTCTGCGGCATTCCATTTCTCACGCCGTCGTTCACGCACGAAGGGCATCTCGATCATCACCGCCGCCGCATCTTCGGCACGACGGCTGATGGCGAGTATCTGGCCCTCGGCAGGCTCAGCCGCTGGTGGATTGCGGTCTACTTATCGCAAGCCTTGTGGGCGCCGCCGCTGGCGATTCTCCGCTTCGGCGTGCTCACTCCATTGTCGTGGCTCAGTCCGCGGATTCGCGATTGGGTTCACGCGCGATTCTCTTCGCTCGTGATGGATCCGCGCTATCAACGGCCGTTGCCCAGCCCGACAAAGCTCCGCGCCATACGCTGGCAAGAAGGCCTGTGCTTTGCCTGGATTGTCGGCGTCGTGGTGATCGGCTCGCAGTTGGGTTGGTCGCGACTCATCTCGTTTGTCGCGCAGGCTTACTTGATGGGCGTCGTCATCATTTTGCTGAACTGCCTCCGCACGCTCGGCGCTCACCGCTTTCGCGGCGCGGGGGACGAGAGCACCTTTGTCGAACAGTTGCTCGACAGCGTGAACATCGACAGTCGTTGGCCGTGGGACATGGCGGTCGCGCCAGTCGGCTTGCGTTATCACGCGACGCATCACCTCTTTCCGGCCATTCCCTATCACAATTTGCCCGAAGCGCATCGCCGGCTGCAGGCCGAGTTGCCGGCCGATTCGCTCTATCATCAAACTCGCGAACCCTCGCTATTGGCCGCACTGCGGAAACTTTTTCACCGCGTGTAACATTTCGCGGCTCTTCACGCTTCTCAGAGGACCCAAGTCTCTTTAGTCCTTAGTTCTGGAGCGAACGTCGTGAAAAGCCTTACCAAAAATCAACTCATCCTGTTGTCGTCGGCCGGTTACGGAGTGCTGTTTTCGCTGGCGATTTCGGGTGCTGCCCGCATCATTGGCGGTCTCGCTGGTTCGCCGCTCGACGCCGACACCGCCAACTCGATTTTTGGCATCGGTTGTTTGCTGCTCGTACCAGTGACGACTTACTTTCGCTTTGCGAAAATCTTCTTCCCGGAAACCAGTTCGCAGAGTTAAGTTGGTGGCGGCCCTTACGGTTGTGACCAAACACCCGTGTGAACGTGTCCGACCAATCTGGAACCTGCCATGTCTTCCGTGATTTATCCCCCCGGCCCGCGCGATTGGTGCTGGGGAATGTCGATCTTGCCGCGACTCAAAAAGGACTTCATCAAGTTCTACGCCGACATGCAAGCCGAGCACGGCGACATCATTTGCATGCGGATCGGTCCATATCACGACTACACCTTTCTGCACCCCGATCAAGTCAAAGAGTTGCTGGTGACGCAGGCGAAGCATTTCGTGCGCTTCGAAGTCCCCATTCGCGTGATGGCGCAGTGGAATCGCAACAGCGTGATCATTGCCGAAGGAGACGCCTGGATCCGCCAACGGCGAATGGTGCAGCCGGCGTTTCATCCGCGGCGATTCGCGGGCTATGCAGCGTCGATGGCGTCGATGATCGAACAGCAACTGGACGAATGGTCGCGCCGGATCGAGCCCGGAAAAGCGACCGAGCTCGAACTCAATCAGTCGATGACCGACCTGACGTTGCACATCATCGGCCGCACACTATTTGGCGTCGATTTGCGCGACCAGTCGAAAGAAATCGGCCGGGCCGTGTCGATTCTTTCGGAACTCGCCGTCAAAGAATTCATGGCCACCGTAAATCTTCCCGACTGGTTGCCGCTCGAAGAGAAACGGCAGAAAAAGTGGTCGATGAAGTATCTCGATGGCGTGGTGCGCGGTTTCATTCGCGACTGGCGGCAGAAACACGAAGACCGCGGCGACCTGCTCTCGATGCTGCTGCTGGCCGTTGATGAAGAAGGTGACCAAGGGACGCTCAACGACGAGCAAGTCCGCGATGAAGCGATGACGCTCCTTCTCGCCGGCCACGATACAACGGCGGCGGGCATGTTGTGGTGCTTCTACAATCTCTCGCGCTTTCCGGACGTGCTGCAACGCGTGCGGGCCGAAGCGCAGCGAGTGTATGGAGATCGCCAGCCGACGCACGCCGATGTGACGCAACTTGATTACACGACGCGGGTGGTAAAAGAATCGCTGCGGATCTTTCCGCCCGCCATCGGCACGTTCACAAGACGAGCGATTCACGAAGTTCAGATCGGCGGCTACACGCTGCCGAAAAACTCGCTCTGCAGGCCGTTCATTTATGCCACGCATCACGATCCGCGGTGGTTCCCCGATCCCGAGCGGTTCGATCCCGAGCGTTTTCTGCCGGAACAAGAAGCAACGAGGCCGCAGTTTGCTTACTGCCCGTTCGGCGGCGGCCCCAGAGTTTGCATCGGCCAGCACTTCGCGATGATGGAAATGATTCTGGCCACCAGTTTGAGCGCGCGGCGGTTCGACATGGCGGTTACTCCCGGCCAAAAGCCAATCGAACTCTCGCAAAATTTATCGCTGCGGCCCAAGGGTGGTTTGAAGATTCAACTGACCAAACCCGCCGCGTGATCGCTCGCGTAGAATGATCGGCTATGCGAGTAGGATTGTGCTGTCAGTTCGCTGAGCAAGCGATCAAGTTTCGAATCACCACGGCGACTGCCGTTTTAAAACTAGCGCGGCCTGCGCAACTGCAAAAACTCTCGGAGCTGTGTCTGCACAACGCCGGCGCTTTGCAGCAAGCCATTGAATGGTGTGCGGCGAACGAAGTTGGCGCCTACCGTGTGATGAGTCAGTTCTGGCCGCTGAAGACGCATCCGACTTGCGGCTATCAACTCAGCGATCTTCCTGCCGCGGCCAACATCACCGCGCAGCTTGCCGTCTGCCGAAACATGGCAGCCAGCAGTAATGTGCGGCTGTCGTTTCATCCCGATCAATTTGTGGTGCTCAATTCGCCGCGCGCCGAAGTCGTCGAAAGCTCGCTTGCCGAACTCGAGTACCAGGCCGAAGCGGCGGAGTTGATCGGCGCAGATGTCGTCAACATCCATGGCGGCGGCGCGTATGGCGACAAAGTCACTGCGCTCGCGCGCTTCCGCGAAAACCTTCCCCGACTGTCGCCGCGGGCCCGCAAACTATTGACGCTGGAGAACGACGACAAGGTTTACACGCCCAGCGATCTGCTGCCGATCTGCAGGGCGGAGCATATTCCGCTTTGCTACGACGTGCATCATCATCGCTGCCTGGCGGACGGATTGACGATCGAAGAAGCGACAGCGGCGGCCGTTCAAACGTGGCAGGGGCGCGAACCGCTGTTCCACATTTCCAGTCCGCTACAGGGGTGGGAAAAACCGCAACCGCAACTTCATCACGATTACATCGAGCCTGGCGATCTGCCGCCCGGTTGGCTGCAACTCCCGATTACTCTCGACATCGAAGCTAAGGCCAAAGAGCTGGCGGTGCTGCGATTGCAGGCTTGGATTAAAAAGGCGCAAAAAGAGCCACCGCGAAATTCCCGCGCGCTTGCTGCTGCCAAAAAGCGTGGTTAGGATGGATTGGGTCGTGGCGCGGAGGCCGCGGCCTGAGTTCGTTTGCCTAATTTCTGCAGGTGATGAGATGGCTCGCATCGAAGTAACCGTCAACTCCTTGGTTCGCGAGAACGAGCAGGCTGTTGAAGCCGCTCCCGTTCGCGATCTGGCTGAAGTGCTGAACAGCATTCGCGTCGACGCGGGCAACAGCGCTCCTCAGTACTTGAAAGAGACGGAAGTCCCGTACGGTGGCGAATAGGCCCGGGGTTTTTGAACGACTGATCGGGCTCGAAACGGAATATGCCCTCGCCGTTTCGCGGCAGCTGCCAGAAGGTAGCTTGCCCGGCGGGAAGTATCGAATCTTCCGCGAGCTGATCGCCCAGTTACGGCGGCGCATCCCCACGGTGGATGCCCGTCATCTGAAGGAAGGTGTTTTTCATGCCGGCGGCGGCGCAGTTTGGTTCGAAACCGAACGCCCCGCAGAAGGTGGCGGCCTCGTCGAAGGGGCTTCGCCCGAATGCCGCAGTCCGCGGCAGTTACTCGCCTGGCAAAGAGCCCAGGACCATCTCTTGTCCGGTGCTGCCGAAGCCGCGTTTGGCGGCGATGTGCGGTTGCTGAAAAATGATCGCGACGCGCAAGGCAACATCTACGGCGCGCAAGAAAACTATGAAGTCGACTTTGCGACGGGTTGGCAACTGACGGCCTGGCGAATTTCGCTGGTTCTGTTGCTGCCGCTGGTCGCGGTGACCTGGATGTCGCTGTGGGCGATGTTCCTCGGCATCTTTCTTTACAGCGTGGCCGCTTCGCTCACTTATCTCGCGCTAGAAAAGCGAGTTGCCAAGCCGAAGGCTCTCGCTCGTTTTCTCTTCGGCTGCGAGTTCGATCAACTCGAGAATGCTTGTCCAACGGGACCGCGTTGGCTCGAAGCGTTTCTCTCGTTTCTCACGCGTGTTTTGACGTTCCCGCTTGCCGCGATTTTGTACGGCCTGCTCGTGGCCTTTGCCTTTCGCAAACTGCGACGACAACTCACGCCGTTTTTGATCTCGCGGCCGATCATGGTAGGCGCGGGAATGATTGATGACGACGGCCAATTTCATCTGGCTGACAAAGCGCCGGCGATGAATTGCTTGACGGGCTACGGCGGACTGCTCGGCGATCGGCCGATCTATAGCTTTGGCCATTTTTTCAAAGTCGCGCATGCTGATTCGTGGTGGAACCCCGCGGAGTATCTGCAGTTGTTCTCGGGCAAGCAGCGATTGCAGATTGCAATTGGCGATTCGAATCGAGCCGAGGTTGCGGAGTACTTGCGGATCGGCACGACCCTGCTCGTGATCGATGCCATCGAAGCCGGTTGCCTGCCGCAACCTGTGCAGCCGCGACGGCCGATCGCGGCGTTGCGACAGATTTGTGCGGACCCGTCGCTGAAAGCTCAAATTCCACTCACCAGTGGCGGCAACTGCACCGCACTCGAATTGCAGCGCTCGTATCTAGAAGCCTGCCGCGCGTTTCTGCATCAGCACGGCAATCCGCCGAACGAAGCCTGGCAGATTCTGGGCTTGTGGGAAGAAACGCTTGATACGCTCGAGCACGATCCCAGCGAACTCGTCGGTTCGCTCGATTGGATCACGAAGCAGTTCCTGCTGGAGAAGGCCGGGCAGAGCGCGGCCTGGGAAGTGCGGAAGAAAATCGATCTGCGTTATCACGAACTGTCGGACGAAGGTTACTTCGATCGTTTGCAAAGCACCGGCATTCCCGCCGCGATTCTCGGGCCGGCGGAGGTTGAGTACGCGACGCGGAATCCGCCGTCTGGTACGCCGGCCACCGTCCGCGGCCGCTACATCCGCGAGTTTGCCGGCGGCGATGAGATGATTGTGGTCAACTGGCGGCGGATCTATTTGGGCAGTGGTCGCAAACGGCGTTCGATCGACCTGAGCCTTTATCGGCCTGTCGCGCAGTCGCCGACGCGCCCCTCGAATCGCAAGTCGCGGCGCAAAGATCAGGGTTAAGTCGCCTTTCACATTGTGAGAGGGCGCGGCATTTTCCGTTCATCAACCTTGCCGCCCTTATCGATTGCTCTGCCTGCTGCCTCGCCAGCAGATAGCATATTCGGCACGCTGGCAGAAAAATCCAAGAATTGGCGACGGCCTGGACGAACCGAGACTGGTAGCGTCGTGCGCCTGCTTGGATTGGAGTTTGTTCGATGAATCAGCTGTTGCTCGCCCTCTGCCTTTGCTCCGCCGAATTTGGCTGCCCCAACTGCGCCCCGCACGATGGTGACGGCTATGGCGGCGACATGACCTTTACGCTCATCAATAAGAACGATCCGTGCTACCGCGGCACGCTCTTTCCGGCGCTCAAGGTCGTGCGGGCTTATCGCGACAATGAAGCCTTCGCCTATCACCACTTCGAAGACAAGCGGCTGCAGATTGCCGGCCGTTTGGTGAGTGTGAAGAAGCGTCTCGCCGTGCCGTATGTCGCCATCGATCCGACGACGAAAAAAGCGATTCGCGACGAAGATGGAAAATACTCGCTGATCGAGCGCGATGTGTTCGTCGCGCTGGTCACGCCCGATGGCAAATTCCCGATGCCTCCGGTCGCCCCGACCGGCGAGATCAAGGAAATGATCGGCCTGGAATTTCGCTTCCCGATCGACCAGCTCAAAGACAAGCCCTCGGCCCGTTGCGGCATCTCGGCCCTCTGGGTCGGCCAGTTCGTCACGCTGAAGGGTGACTGCCGCGGCGCGTATCCATCGCCCGATGGCTACACGGCGGTGATCTTTGAAAACGCCGAGATCGTCCCGTAAGTCGGCCAGAATCTTCGCCGACTAGCCAATCTGCCGCTGCACCGCATCGATCAATTTATCCATCGCAAACGGCTTGCGGAGATACTCATTCACGCCGAGCATTTCGGCGTAGGCTTTGTGACGGCTGCCTTCGTTGGCGGTGATCATGATCACCTTGGTCGACGCTTCGGGAATGCGGCGGAGTTTTTCCAGCACGAGAAAGCCGCTCCGCTTCGGCATCATCATGTCGAGAATGACCAGGTTCGGCTGATCGCTTTCGGCAATGGCCAACCCTTGGTTGCCGTCGCGAGCGACGAGAATCGTGTAACCCTTCGATTCCAGCGCGTACCGCATCGCATCGATGATTTCGGCATCGTCGTCGACCAGCAGAATCCGCTTCTTGACGGGTTCGCTGGTATTTTCGGCTGCTTGCTCCGGAGCCATTGCGGCGCTCGATTCCTGCGAGGACAAAAGGTCGACTGAACTCCCTTAGCTTATAGAAGCACTGGGCGGGAAGCAATCTGACTCAGGCTAGCGAATGTCGTGGTCGGCACTCAGCCCTGCCGACAGATGGCTACGAATGGTTGCCGCTTGCCAAATGGATACCGGAAGGCGGAACGCACAACGCTAAAGTTCACAGCGTCTGGCGAAGCAGTGCGGCAGAGTGCCGATCACTGCAGAAAGAAGAAATGACCCCAACGGGACTCGAACCCGTGTTACCGCCGTGAAAGGGCGGTGTCCTAGACCGCTAGACGATGGGGCCAGGTCACTTCAGTTTTGTCTTCCACACCAGAACAGACAACCGCTGGTGAAACGGGTTCACTCCTGTGGAAGCACCAGAGTATACCGGCAGCCGGCAGCAGGCTTCAATAGGGTGCCCGGTTGCCGCTGGAACATGCAAGCAGCGTGTGAGTGATTTCTATCGGCGAAACAGGGCTGCAATTCGCAAGGAAATGGCCAATAAAAAAAGACGAACCGGCTGGTCCGTCCTGAGAAAGTTTTTCAGTTGCCGGGAGAAATACTTCGCTTTCGTACTCAATCACGAGATAATCGTGGCAACGAAAAGGCCCGACGAAATCGCTCTGAAAAATCAGCCGCATTTCGCCGTGCGAGACTACCCCTCAGAGCCGGCGCCGTTCGGGCCGGGTTGTTCCTGATGGGCGGCAGCTTCGTTACGCTTGATAGCGTCGTAAACTTCGCGGCGATGAACCGGTACTTCCTTCGGCGCTTCGACGCCGAGGCGGACCTTATCCCCGCGGATTTCAACGACGACAATCGTAATGTCGTTGTTGATGACGATGCTTTCGTTCTTCTTGCGTGACAACACCAGCATGTTCGATTCCTTCGCAATGAGCGCGGTCCAATTTCGCCGCGCGGGCTTCCGGCAGGCAGTCACCTTGGTGTGTTCGCAATCGTTTCACCACCTGCGTGCGCGAAAATCCTTCTCTTTATTGTGGATTGGGATTTGCATGAGTCAAGCTTTCGCAAGAGGGTGTCCTCGGTTTTAGCTAAATTCTTTTCGGTTTTTAACGCGAAAATACCATTCAAAACCGGCAAAACCCTCCCCACCTGCCCCCTTTTCGGGCTGGGACGGTTTTTGGCCCGCCGGCGAAAGAACCGGGCTGGCCACCAGGTGTCAGGTTACGTCGCCAGCGGTTTTGGTGCTGGCGCGGCAAGTGCAACTGGCATTACAACTTGAATCGGGTAAGGATTCCGCTGCTACCTACGCTTGCGGGCCTGCGGCGGCTCTCTATAATTCGAGAAAAATCAGCGCAAGTACCTCGGCCCGCCATCGTTTTCGTGGCCGACTCGATCCTTTCGCTGCTTCCGGGAAAGCCATTGGCCATGATCGATTGGTTCCGCAACATCTACCTGGCGGTTTACACCGTTGCCCAGGGTCTGGGTGTCACACTTCGCAACTGGCTGATCACTTACAAGCCAGAGCGCGGGGCCTTTACCGAGAAATACGAATACCCGGAAAAGCCAGTGCCGGTCGCCAATCGGTACCGCGGTTTTCACCGCTACGACCTGACGACCTGCATTTCGTGCGATCAGTGCGCCAAGGCCTGTCCGGTCGACTGCATTTACATCGGTAAAGAGCGGGTCGAAGGGAGCAAGGGCTTTAAGATCACCGGCTTCACGATCGACTATTCGAAGTGCATGTTTTGTGCGCTTTGCGTCGAGCCCTGCCCGGTCGATTGCATTTTCATGGGTGCCACGCACGACCTGAGCTGCTACAGCCGTGACGGATGCATCGTCGACTTCTCGCGGTTGCCCCTCGATGTTGCCTGGGGCCGCGCAACTCTGAATCCCACGGCGGTTTCGGAGTCGAAGGTAATTGCCGAGCCTGTTCACGGTGGGCCGAACCAGTAGAGTTTTGTTGCCAGATGACCAACAACGAATCATCAGTGCGAGTGTTCACGATCGAGCAGGCCAATGCCATGCTTCCGCTCGTGCGTGCGATCACTGCTGATCTGGTCACGCTGGCCCGCGACGTGGTCGAACGTCGGCAACGGCTCGCTTCGTTTGCGAAGCGGAAAGCCACGAGCGCCGGCGACCCCTACGCCGAAGAACTCGCCAGCATGCAGCAAGCTGTTGCTGATGACACCGAGCGGTTGCAAGAGTATATCGCTGAGTTGCGGCGACTTGGTTTGGAGCCGAAGGGTGCACTCGACGGCCTCGTTGATTTTCCGTCGAACGTCGATGGCCGACCGGTCTATCTGTGCTGGAAACTGGGCGAAGCCGAAGTGACCCATTGGCATGAACTCGACGCCGGTTTTGCCGGTCGCCAATCGCTGGTGGCCGGAGTGGCCGCCGACGGTGAACAAGATTTTGATTCGCCAGCTGAGCACGACTAACAAATATTGGATGCCCCATGTCCGCCATTGGCGAATCAATTCACATCGTCCTTTACCTCGCGCTGTTTTCCGGCGCGGGGATTATCTTTTTGTTCGTGAACTTGCTGCTCGGTTGGTTCCTGCGGCCCCACAATCCGCATCCGGAAAAGCTTGAGATCTACGAGTGCGGCGAACCGACCATCGGCTCCAGCTTCGTGCAGTTCGATCTGCGGTTCTATGTGGTCGCGCTGCTGTTCATCATTTTCGATGTGGAAGTGGCGTTCTTCTTTCCCTGGGCTGCGGCCTTCGGCAAGTCGACCAATGCGATGCGTCCCGAATTCACATCGATCGAACGTGTCGATGGCAAAATCCAACTGACGGAACCCGCCACGCTGCTGTATCGCGAAATGGGCGTTCGCAATCCTGTCGCTCCGACGGAAGTTCCCGCCACATTGGCTGGCCAGGTGACGGCGACCGATCCCATCGAACGTGCTGAGCAAATCGTGCATGCCGGCATGGGTCAGTTGGCCCTGGTGACGATCGTCGACATCATCGCGTTCTTCGCGATCCTGATGATCGGCTTTGCTTACGTTTGGAAGCGTGGCGATCTCGACTGGGTCCGCGCGGTCAGCCGCGAACGGCAAACGTCCGTTCGCTCGCCGGCGGGCGACCCGCTCGACGATGCTCCGGTCCTTTCGGCATAGTGCGTCTCTCCTGCAAGGCAGTTGAGGCCGGGCAGCTGAACAATCGGTGCGACACGCACTGGAAAGCAAGACATGACTCTGATCGATCGTTTGAAGAAGAAGTTCGGCGCGCAGATCACCGGCACCAACCTGACGGCTCTCGATCCTTGGATCGAAGTCGCTCCCGAGGCCCTCGTGGCCGTGTGCGAACACCTGAAAGCCGATCCCGATGGCAAGTTTGAGATGCTGAATTGCATCACCGCCATCGATTGGTTCGAGCCCGATCCTAAGAAGGCCGCTAAGGTAACCTTCGAGCCGCACACCGAGCTGGTTTATCACCTCTCGAGCATCAGCAAGAAGCATTCGATCGTCATCAAGGTGAAGCTGCCGCGCTGGAAGGATGACGTCGCCGGCAATCTGCCCGATGTGCCGACGGTTTGCTCCGTTTGGCCAGCTGCTAACTGGCACGAGCGCGAAGTGTTTGATCTGTCGGGCGTGAATTTCGTCGGCCATCCCGATTTGCGTCGCATTCTCTGCCCGGAAGATTGGGTCGGTTACGGCCTGCGTCGCGATTATGAAATGCCGCTCGAATACCACGGCATGCGGGGACGCTAGTCTCCTTCCCCAGTTCCTAGCTCCTAGCCCCCAGCCCCTTTTCCCATGTCCACCTACCTAGACGATCCCCGTGTTGTTGAGTTCGACGTTCGCACGGACGAGATGCTCGTCAACATGGGTCCGCAGCACCCCAGCACGCACGGCGTGTTGCGTCTCGTGCTACGCACCGACGGCGAAATCGTGTCGCAGACCGAGCCGCACCTCGGTTATCTGCATCGCTGCGCGGAAAAGATCGGCGAGAACCTCACGCCGCGGCAATGGATTCCGTACACCGACCGGATGGACTATCTGGCCGCGATGAACATGAATCTCGGCTGGTCGCTGGCCGTCGAAAAGTTGATGAACTATCAGCTGCCCGAGAAAGCCCGCCACCTGCGCGTGATCATCGCGGAGATGGGCCGCATCGCCAGCCACCTCGTCGGCATGGGTGCTTACGGCCTCGACCTTGGTACTTTCAGCCCGTTTTTGTACGCCTTCCGCGAGCGCGAACGAATTCTCGATCTGTTCGAAGAAGCCTGCGGCGCGCGGCTTACTTACAGTTACATCACGCCCGGCGGCGTGACGGCTGATCTGCCCCGTGGTTGGATTCAGAAGTGCGAAGATTTTCTCACGCAGTTTGAACCGATCATTCAGGAATATCACGCCCTCCTCACGACCAACTCGATCTTCGTGAAGCGAACGGCCAACATCGGCATCCTGCCGCCGCAGATGGCCCTCGATTACGGCTGCACCGGCCCAGTGCTTCGCGGCAGCGGCATCGATTACGATCTCCGCCGCGACGGCGAAGAGCGTTACACCGAAATGTACGACGGTTACGCCTTTGAAGTGATCGTGCAAAAGAACGGCCATTATCCGAAGGATCACGACTATCCCGCCGTGCCCAAGGAAGCGGTCCTCGGTGACTGCTGGCACCGGTTCTACGTCCGCATGCTGGAAGTGGTGCAATCGATCGACATCGTTCGCCAGGCCTTCGACAAGTACAACAACTCGACCGGAGACTGGGGCACCCCGATCAAGCTCAGCACCAAGTTGCCGAAGGGCGATGCTTATCTCGAAACCGAAGCCCCTCGCGGCCAGATGGGCTTCTACATCGTCAGCGACGGCAGTGCGATTCCGTGGCGCGTCCGCGCTCGCAGCAGTTGCTTCTGCAACCTGAGCGTCACCCACGAGCTCTGCAAAGGCTGCCTCATCGCCGACGTGCCAGCCATCGTCGGTTCGCTCGACATCGTGATGGGCGAGATTGACCGGTAAGCAGATTATCCAATCGTGCGAATGACATCGCCGTTGCCGTCTTTGATTTCGACGGGGACGACTTCGATGTGCAATTCTGGAAACGCTGCTAGGCGATACTCGCCGCGGCGTTCCTCGAGGGTGCTGCCGATTTCCGCCACGGTGGCTGGAGTGAGCTGAATCACCACGGCTCCTTCTTCTGTTTGCCAGCCTGTTTCTTCGCCCGGCTCGAAGACAACCGCGGTCCCCTTGCCGTACAGAGACAGTCGCTCGCCCTCTCCCAGGCGAGCGACCAGCAACTTGCTGACGTCGGCAATCAAGTTGGCTCCCAGGCGAACCTGGAGCGTGTCTGCGTCGATCCGCCATTCGACAATCGTGCCAAAGAGCTCGGACTGTTTGACCGTCGGCGGGGCACTGCGAATGGCCGCTTCGACCGCGGGATCGCTCAGAATCGAATCGCGATAGATATTCGTCACGCCGAGCGGGGCAATCGTGAGAATCCGTTCGAGCACTTCATCGAAATAGCCTTCCTTGAGGAGGGCGTACTCCGCGGTGCACAGTCCGACGAGTTGGATGAATTTGAAGTACCCGTTCGGCGAGTTCACTTCGGGCAGCTGCGGGTCGCGAATGAAGAGCAGCGCGGTCATGTCGGTCGGTTCACCGATCGCGATGGGACCGTTGGCTGGCAGATGATGTCGCTCGTCAAAGAAGTTGCCGGTGCGGAAGACATAGCGGGCCAGATTCTGCAGCATGTTCAGCGGCCATGTCGGCGGGTCCGTCTCTTCGACGCCGCGGGCCAGGCGAAATGTCATCTCAAAGCCGTAGCCGCTGAACTGTGGATCGGGCGAGTCCTTGTCGTAGAGTTCTGTGAAGCCGTAAGTCACGTAGTGAAAATGCGGAACCGGCTCATTCACGCAGTAGACGCTGATACCTTGCAGCGGGTCATCGCCGCCCAGCGAAGCCGGCAAAACGGCTCCGTAGTGCAAAGGTTCCTGCTCGCCGTAGAGTGGCTGCAGCGCTTGGTCGATTGCGTCCCAACCGCTGGTGTTCGGCTTGTCGTCCAGTTCGTTTTCGTCCGACTCGCTCATAGCTGGCTGCTCGCACAATGTTCGATGTTAATGTCAGTTCGCCTGACTCCCGGCAGCATTGTGTACGGCTGCCATAAACGCTGCCAGTTTTTTCTCGTCGAGTTTGCCATCGGTACGCAAACTCGAGCAAACATCGAGGCCGAACGGCTGAACCGCGGCGATGGCTTCGGCGACGTTGTCGGGCCGCAGACCGCCGGCGAGGAACACCGGTACTTTCACTCCCTCGACAATGCGGCGACTGATCGACCAATCGTGCGTGCGGCCCGTGCCGCCGAGTTGCTTGATGGCGAGGCGTTGATCGCCCGAGTCGAGCAGCAGCGCGTCGACGCCTTGCTCGGCGACTCGGCAAGCTTCCTCAAGCGACTCTTCGCCCGTGACGTGAATGACTTGCACCAGTGAAATGCCAGGCAGCGCTGCGCGCAGGTCGCTGTATTGACCTTCTTCCAAACGATCGACGAGTTGCAGCGTGTTCACACGGCAACGGCGCTGCTGCGCGATGATCGCCGTGACGTTGAGTTCGCTCGTCAGCAGAAATGATCCGATCGCCAGCGGTATGGTCGCTGCAATCTCGGTGATGATCGGTTCCGGAATCACACCGGGGCCGCTCGGCATTTTTGCCACGAGGCCCAGCGCCGACGCGCCGTAGCGAACGGCCAATCGGGCTTCTTCCACACTGCTGATGCAACAGATTTTTACTCGCGGTTTCACAATCGATTCTCTCTCAAGGCTCAGCACTATTCCGCCGCTTGCAGCATCTGCACGGGAATGTAGTACTTCGAATAAAACTTGCCGTTGGTGTAACGTTGGCCGTTCGGATCTTCGACGAGCACCGTGACCCGCTTGCTCACGCGGTTGACGATGCCCACGCGTTCGACGCCGTCGAAGCGAAAGCGAACTTTGCTGCCGGCTTGAATGCCGAATTTGACACGGGCCCGTTCGCGCGGCGTGATCAGGTCGTGCTTGTGCTGCGTGTGACCGAAGAATCGGCCGGTGATCGATTGAAACCGCGGCTGCGAACAACTCGACTCGGCCCAGGCGATTTGTTCGATGAGATGCACGATCTCGTGTTCCATGATCCGCTGCAGCGCGTCGAGCCGATCGCGGCACGCCAAGCCGCAAGCGGTCATCGGCCGATGGTCATCCTGAAAACAGCCATACAGAATCGCCGTCGAAATACCGATCTCGTACCGCCGTTCGCGCGTCTTGCGATTGGTGGTCGTATAGGTCTTGCCGCCGGCGCTCGTCATGCGGCTCGACAGGCTGAACTGCAGCGGCGTCTTGCCGAGGGCTTTTTTGATCCGGCCGCCAAAGTACGCCGCGTCGTACTCTGCGAACAAAAACGCCAGGTCGTCTGGATGAATCCGCGTGAAATTTGCGCCGTCGAGCCACTTCGATTGCTGCAGAGTCGCGGCATGAATCCGTGCGGCCTGGGCCGTGATCTGAGCGGGAGGAATCGCAGACGATGCGACGAAAGAAATGAAATCCACGGAGTAGCCTTCCTTAACTGGGATCTAACGAGCATAGCAAAATCGCTCGCTTTTGCGTTGCTAGCAGATGAAGTTCGATTCTTCACAGTTGGTGTTCCCGTTTTTCGCGAGGCAAATTAAATTACCCGTTAGCTGATCCGGCACACCCTGCTACTTCCAGCACTGCTGCGAGTACACAGCCTGCCCGCGACAAATGAATTGCCGCGGCCGCCAATTAGCTCCCCAAAACCACGCACTCGCCGATCTGGGAAGGAACCCACCGATGACCACTTCTGCCAAGACTCAAGCGCCGGTCCACATTCGCTGGATGATTCGCCGCGACATGGCCGAAGTTTTGCGGATCGAAGATCTGAGCTTCGAGTTTTCCTGGTCCGAGGAAGACTTCATCCGTTGCCTGCGGCAGCGCAACTGCATCGGCATGATTGCCGAACACAGCGAGCGCGTCGTCGGTTTCATGATTTACGAATTGCACCGCAATCGGCTGCACGTGCTCAACTTTGCCGTGCATCCCGATTTCCGACGCCGCAACGTCGGCACGCAAATGGTTCGCAAGCTGGTGACCAAGTTGTCGCCGCAGCGCCGCAGTCGCATCATGCTCGAGGTTCGCGAAACCAATCTCGACGCTCAACTCTTCTTCCGCGATCTCAATTTCCGCGCTGTCTCGCTGCTGCGTGACTTCTACGAAGACACCACCGAAGACGCCTACCTCATGCAGTTCCGTTACACGGCAGCCGCCGCCGAAATGGCCGAAGCCGATCAAATCCGCCGCATGGCCGGCTAACGAATCGACTGCAACCGCAAATCAGATTTACCAAAAGGCGAGTTGGGCCAACCAACTCGCCTTTTGCGTTTCGTCGTCCGGATTCCAGCATTCGGGCTCTTCTTTTTTCCGCTGGCCTTCGCGCCTGCCAATCGTCGCCGAACCACGATACAATTCCCTGCCTGCCCGGCTGGATGGCGAAATCGGCAGACGCACAGGACTTAAAATCCTGTGGTGGGTAATCCACCGTGCGGGTTCGATCCCCGCTCCAGCTACTCGATTTGAACCGGCATGTGCGCCCGATTAGGCTAGATTTCGGGCGCGAGTGTTTTCGCATTTCGGCCCTGCCGTTTTTGCTGACCTGCGCCCACACCTTTTGAATTGCTCCCAGGCATGATCAAGTTTTTGTGTCCGAACGGCCATCAGCTCAGCGCTCCGGATCACATGGCCGGCAAGGGTGGCAAATGCCCGAAGTGTGCAACGGCGTTCGTGATTCCCACGCTAGAGGAACTGAACGAAGGTGCTCCGGCTCCTGAATCTGGCGACGCATCGCAGCCGAACGAAGCCGATCGCATGCCCCCCGGCAAATTGCCGCCGCTCGATCCCATGCCCGGTCCAACCAGCGATGCGGGCAACGGCGGCCAGTCGGATGTTGGGAAGTCGGGCGTCGTCGGCGGTTCGCGGATCGGCACCGAAAGCACCAAGAGTTCCGTCAAGCCGGGCGTCTTTGTGTTCCTCTGCCCGAACGGGCACAAGCTGAACGGCCCACCGTCGCTCAAAGGCAAAGCCGGCCAATGCCCACACTGCGGCGCGCGGTTCATGATCCCCGAAGACGACGTGCCGGAAGAAGACATTCCGACCGGTGAAGTCGAGGACGATGACGTTCCCTCGGGAGATCCGGTCGAAGACGAAATGTCCCTCGGGCCTGAGACTGCCGAGGAAGAAGTCGTTGAAGCCACGGTCGAAGAAATCGAGCCCGACCCCGAGCCGATTCCGCCCGGCGTACACGCCCTCGGCTACATCGTCGGCCGACTGTGGGATCACAAAAACGACACGACCGAGCTCGAAATCTTCCTGCAAGAAGGCGAAATCATCTCGCCTGACCACTACGCCGAAATCCTCTCCACGGGTGAATACGGCGTGTTCGCTCACAAGGATAACGACGAAGAGTATTCGCTCTCAGTCATTCCTTGGACGGCAGTACGCCGTGTGGATCTGCGGAAAGTCACCAAGCTGGCCAGTGGGACGTTTCGGTAAGTGTTGCCTTGCTAGGAGGCCCGCCGCGTGAGCAAGGGAGAACCGCGCGCGAATTTACCATTGGCAACGTGCGACAGCACAGTGTGAGCGAGGTCAATTCAAAATTCGCGATTTGATGCGCACGGCAAGCAACTGCGACTACAAGTCCGCTGGTCGAAACAATTGTCCCAGCCGTTCTTTCACGTCTTCCGCATCCAGTTTCACCGTCACACCGAAGGCTTTGCGATAGCTTAGTGATAGAAGCTTGGCTAACAGCCGCACCGATTTCTCTTCGTTGATTGCTCCCAGCATGCGGCGATCACTCAGCGACTCTTGCAGATGAAACTCCTTGTCCGCCTCTCCGCTCAGTAAGGCGCGCTGCGTGAGTAAGTAGAGACACTGCACATCGAAGTCGCTCAGCCCGTCCTCATCAAACAAGGCAACATCAAATACCTGCACGACTTTGGGATCATGGCCTTTGATGGGAATGATGCGAAAGAGCTTCCAAATTACGCCATTGGTGACCACAGCCCAGTCGGCAGATTTACTCGTCGCATAGGCGACTGCTTGATCGCGGGTTGAGTTCGGCAACTTGTTGCGAATGTTTTTGCACTCGATCACTATCAGGACTTTGCCATCATGCTTGATCGCTATATCGATTCGCTGTCCTAGTGCGGACATTTCTGTATCGATGTCGGCGTCATCATGCCCAAGTGCCGCCCGCAGAACGTCGATGCACCAAACCCGAACTTGTTCTTCGGAACTCGATTCCTGCTCCTGCATTGCCTTCAGCCGAGACATGTACACGGGCAGGTTTTCTCGAATTTGGTCGTAATACTCTTGGCGAATCTCGGCTTTCTTTCGCTTCTTGCGGCGAGTCTTCGTGACCTCCGTTGACGTCGCAGGATTGCTTTCGGCACTCGGAGACGCCTGCTGTTGATCGGCCGCTTGTTGAACAGCAGCATTCTCGAGCGGCGAGGGAGTCTCAATCGCGACAACGAAGGTGCGATGGCACTTGGGGCAGGAGATTTCCTTGCCTACAAACTTTGCCTGCTTCTTCAGAATTCGATATCGCTTTTGACAATGCGAACAAGTTGTGACGCCCAACGTTTCTTCGGACATTGACCAATTCCTTAGGGGCAATTCATGGGATGCGACACCCGTTTTAAGGATGCGATGGTCAATCGTCAATGCATTACAAAATTGCTTTAAAGTGAGGTTGAGTTGCGCGAAAATGCAAAGGCTGAGAGGAAGCAAGCGATGGCGCACGAACCAGCTTTTGGCAATGAGCGAAGGCGTTTTTTACTCGCCAAACAGCGGTTGCGAGTCACGGAGTGACTTCGCCTACGGGGCGCACCGCTCGACACTGGCAAAGGAGGCCAGTGGCACACGCAATCACTCGCGACGTCACCACTACGAACTTGCTTGCCATTCTCGAATCGCACTCACGGCCACTTTATCTAGCGGCGTGTAGCGAGGGTGCTTTGATTCCTTGTACGGATTGTTCCGCGCTGCGTTGTAGCAGCAGATGAGTGACCAGCGAGGATCGTCGCTGTTGTTGGCGTCGCTGCGGTGGAGCAAGTTGCTGTCGAAGAAGATCGCATCGCCGGGAGCGCACTCGCAGTAGACGAGTTCCATCTGCTCCAGTGCAGCATTAACTCGCTCCAGATCGGCGCCCGTTTGATCGCCGGTCTTGCCGTGATCGATCCTGCCGAGGTGGTGCGAACCGCGCAGAACTTGCAGGCAACCGTTGGCCTTGTTGGCTTGGTTCACGGCGATCAGGCAGCTGGCGAGGAGCGGAAACAAACAACCGTTGTTGTACCAATAGCCGTAATCTTGATGCCATTCCCAAGCGCCGCCGACGTGCGGTTCCTTGAGCATCATCTTCATGTGATAGAGATAAACTTCGCCGCCGAGGCATTGCTCCATCCGATCGGCGATTTGCGGCGAGCGGGCATACATGCTGTAGAGATCATCGCCGGCCTGATTCCAAAGCGCGAGCTTCGTTTCTTTGCCTGTCGAATCCTTACGGCCGTACAGGCTCGAGGCAAAGTTGGGATCGGCTTGGGCGAATTGCAGCAACTTGTTGATTTCGACATCGTCGAACAAACCGCGGGCGATATAGAAGCCGTCCTGCTGATAGGCGGCCAGTTGTTGAACGCTAAAGGTAGTTGTGAGCGTCGCGGTCATGGTGCTTCCGTGTGATCGACTGTTTCCAAGAACGCGGGAGGCGCCGTTGTCTCTGCGATTTCTTCGGCGGGATCATCGCCGAGTCCGCAATTCGTAGAAAACCCGTTGATAAATTCCGGACCGCCCACATCCATCCACGAATCTTCCTCGATCGTGGTGACAATTCGCCGCTTGTCGATTTCTCGCCAAATCGCTGCGGCCAACGGTGGCGCGAGGATTAACAGGATGAGCAGTGTTCGCAGGCTGAAACGCATGCCATCATTCTACGCGGGGCTCAAAAAGCTTCGCTAGCTGGAGTCTGTCATTCGCCAGCGGAATTGCTTGCCGCACTACGCGTGCTCGCTTGAATTATCGCCAGGTTTAGGCAGCAATTCCGCTTTCATGGATCGATCTTGCCATCCTAAAGTAGTAGGGATTTCTTGGCGGCTCGCGAGCTAGTAGTGTACGATAGCCTTGCGTCTTTCTCATTCAACCTTTTGATCGGTGAGCGCATGGCTGCTCGAAGTTTGCGGATTGCTTTGATGATGTTCCTTGTGTCGGCGTGCGGCGGTTTATCAATCGCCCAGGAAACTGGCGCGGGGCTGAATCTGCCGGCGGATCCGGGCGCCTGGCTCAATAGTTGTCCGATCACTGCCGAGATGTTGCAGGGCAAAGCTGCTTTGCTCTACTACTTTGAAGAAACTTGTCCCAAGTGCCGAGCGCGGTGGCCCAGCTTGCTCGAAACAGCCAAGCAGTTCGAGGATAAACCGATTGTGTTCATCGCAGTGAACTCGGGCAACGGTCGCGATGACGTCGCGGCCTATGCCAGAGAAGTCAAACTGAATTGGCCCATCATCGTCGATTCGTCGCGACAGTTCGAAAAGGCATCGGGGCTGAGCAACGAAATCAGCTTGCAGAATATCTTCCAGGTTCGCTTAGTGACCGCCGACGGCAGGATGCGGCCCGGCGATTGGCAAGACATCGCCGCTTCGGCCGAAAAGGCATTGATTGGCGCGAAGTGGAAAATCGATCCGGCGGGCATTCCCCCGCAATTGCAGTACGTGCATCGGGGCTTGGAATTCAACATCATGAGCGCGGTGCCGGGGCCGCTCAAAGCGGGACTCACTTCCAAGGACGCGGCAGTGAAAGCCAGCGCCGAACATCTGAATGGTTTGGTGCAAGCCAAGATCACTGCGGACGTGGACGCCGCGAAAGCAGCCTACGCTGCCGGCGAAAAATGGAAGTCGTTCAAGATGCTCAACGCCCTGGCGGTTCAATATGCCGGGCTCGATTTGCCCGATTCCGTGAACAAAGCCAAGACGGCGCTCGCTGCCGACGAAGCGGTGCGCAATCAGCTGAACGCGCAGCGCGAACTCGACTCGCTAAAGAAGCGGGCGCGAACTGCCTCGCCGACTGCCCAACGCGGGCTGGTGGCGAAGCTCAAAGAGTTCGCCGAAAAATTTGCCGAGACGGAAGCCGGCGCCGAAGCGAAAGCCCTGCTCGCGTCGCTGCCACAAAACTAGTTGTTGTTCGTGGCAGTTTCACCCGCCGGCTGGTTGAGGTCGAGCAGCTTGTCCTTGGCTGCAGCTGAACCAGTGAGGTTGGCAAAGAACAGGTCGAGCGCCGCCGTGCCGCCGGAAAGCGTGTCTGCAACACCGTCGGGGTTCAGCGCGCCGGCCAGATCCGTCGCCACCAGGGCGGCCCTTGCAGCGTAAGTCCCCGCGCCGGTCCAGTGCAGCAGCAAATTGGCCAGGTCAGCGGCCAGCAGGTCGAAGTCGGTGGAACTGTCGATCAACAGATCCTGACCCGTGCCGCCCGTCAACTTATCCGCGCCAGCGCCGCCAATCAGGATTGCATGCCCGGCGTTCGCACCTCCAACGGGTGTTCCAGATACCTTGAGCGTGTCGCTGCCATTGCCGCCCACCAGCACCGCAGGCCCGCTCCCTGCTGTGAGTGTGTCATTGCCATCGCCGCCGAATACGATCGCCGTACCCGAGCCTGAGGTTAGCGTGTCGTTGCCTCCCTTGCCATCAATCTGCAACTTGCCGCTGTACGCCGAGGCGTTGATCGTATTAGCGCCGGAGCCGCCCGTTAGTTCCGCGGCTTCCACGCCGGTGAATTTGATCGCGCCACGCGAGGCACGCGACAGGGTCGTGTCGTTGAGCGTCATCCAACTTGCATTGTCGGTAACGGCCAACGTGTCGACGCCCGCGCCACCGGTCAGCGTAGCCGTGCCGACCCAATTGTCGATCGTAAACTTGCTGTCGACCATACCGACAGCCGACGTGAGAACCGCATTTTCGATGGAATTGAGCGTGATTGTCGGTTTGCCGGTCCGTTGCAGTTGCGTCGCGTTCAGCACGTAGTTGTTGCTGCCCACATCCTCAATCGTATCGGTGCCATCGCCACCTTTGATCGTCAGTGTCCGAGTCCAATCGCTGACCGTAAACTTGTTGCTCTGTTTACCGCCAATCAGCGTCGCACTCGTGATGCCGGTCATGCTCACCGTCGCCGCCAGTGTGCCGGAGGTGCGCGTGAGGAGTGAATCGGTGAGCAGGAAGTTGCCGTCGCCGGTATAGGTGACCGTGTCGGCGCCACCTTTGCCATCAATCAGCACATTGGTCGTCAGATTGTTGAAGACGAAATTGTCGACGCCGGTCGTGCCGGTAATTTCAATCTGCTCCACCTTGCTCAAGGTGTCGCTCGAGGAACCAACCTTAATCACACTGCCAGTGATGTTGGCCGCACCGGGGAGTTCGATGACCCTGTCGAAGCCCGCGCCGCCGTTGAGGGTGTCGTTCCCTGCGCCGCCGATCAAGATGTCGTCACCAGAGTTGCCTGTCAGCACGTCAGCGCCAGAACCGCCATCGATCCAGTCGTTGCCGCTGCCACCCGAGATCGTGTCGTTGCCAGCGTCACCATAGATCGTGCTGGGCTTGGTGATGGCCGCGTCGATGACGATCGAATCGTTGCCGGAACCGCCGTAGATCAGAATCTTGCTGAAGGACGCCAGCGGAAACGAGCCCGCCGAAACGCCCAAAGCCGTGTAGACAGTTACCACGCCAGGCGCGGTGCTCTTCACGGAAATCGAGTCGTTCACGTTGTCCTTGCCGTTGATCACCAGCACATCGGGGTTGCTCGGTCCCGGGTTATCGGGATCGTCCATCAGCTGAGCCGATCCGCCGCCGAGCGCTTGAATCGTCAGCTGATAATCTTCCACTTCGCCGTCGTTGGCGAGCCCCGTGGGCAACGTCGAACCAGCCGTGCTGATGCGGAAACGGGCATACGTGATCCCCGACGTCAGTCCCGTGGGAATGTCGACCAACAGCGTATTGTTCCCGGCGACGACACTCACTCCAGACGCGATTTTTTCCGTGGGGTCAAAGGTTCCACTGCGGTCGAAGTCGATCCAAGCGTCGACGATGCCGGGCGCCGTTGCATTCATCGTGACGATGGTCGTCGTTCGCCGCTTCAGCGTCGTGCTGCTGAACGTCACACCGTCATCGTCATCGCTTCCCGCGAGATCGTCACCCGTCGCCGTCACATTCGGCTGGCTCGCGGATTCAAAATCGCGAGTTCCCAGCAGCGGACCAGAAGCAGACCCTTCGAAGTGCTGAGCAATGCCGTACGTTAGTGGCGCATCGCCGAAGTCGTATTCGGCAACGTTCGTCAGATTGATCGTGATCGTCTCGGTGTCGCTGTAAATGCCGTCGCTTACTTGCACCGTCAGCGTGAACGTGGGCGTGGTCGTGTAGACGATCGCGCTACTATCCGCCACCGTGATGACACCGGTATTCGCAATCGCAAAAGCCCCACCCGTGTTACCCGCCGTGATCGACCAGGCAAAAGTCGGATTGGCATCGGGATCGGTTGCCGTGACCGTCCCCACGGTAGTCCCATTCGCGCTCCGTTCGATAATCGAGAACGGCCCCACGGTGTCCACCGTCGGAGCCTTCCCGAGCGCGGTCAGCGTCACTTCCGTGGCGCTGTAGTTCAGCCGTAGCTTTTCACCGTTGAAGGTAATTTCGCTGTTATTCGCCAGACCGTTGAAGGTGCCAGTCCGACTTGTCGCCGAGACAATTGTGAAGACGTTGCCGAAGAGCGGCGTGTAGCTCCCGCTCAGCACGAGGTCGACGCCAGTGAGATCAACCGTCCCTGCGACGGTTAATTGCGTGTATTGCGTATCGACCGTCGTGCCATCGATCGCGATGGCCAGGTCGCTGCCGTTGGCGAAGCTCGCGGAGCTCGCAGTGACGTCGTTCGTGATGCGATTCGGCTGAACCTTGGCCGTGCTTCCCGGAGTGAGCAGCAGCGTGCCGCCACCGGTACTGATCGAGCCACCTGCGCTGTTCTGCACAATGTCGCCGCTGGAAACCAGTTGAACCGTCGTGCTGGTTGCCCGTGTGATGTCAGCCGTGGCGGTGATCGTACCCGCAGTTGCTGAGCCGATGACGAGCGTTCCAGCGCTCACCAGATCGAGTTCCGCATCGGTCAGGCTGGTGCTGCCGGCGACTTCCGTTCCGAGAGTGATGGTGCGACTGGCCGTTACTGGCTTGATCGTGACCGTGCCAGTTGTCGAAACGGCCCCGCTGGTCAAAGTGGTAACGTCGGCGTTGATTGTGATGCTGCCGCCGTTGGAGGCAACGCCACCTGTAGATCCCTGATCGAGCAGGAACGCTCCACCCACGCCAGTTGTGATCGAAACCGCTGCGGCACCACCGTTGCTGTTGAGAATCGATCCGCTGCCGAACGATTGTAGAATTTGCACATCGCCCCCAACCGTCACCGTCAATCCTGCCGCGCCATTAGACTGTGCGTAGGTGGCGGCATTGATCACCAAATTGCCAGCGGCATTCAGTACGAGCCCTTGGCCCTGAACATCACCGTAGCCAGTGACGGTTCCCAGATTGATGTGGCGTCCCGAGTCGAGCGTCGTGGTGCCAGTGAACGAAGCAATGCCGCCGGATACATTGTGCTGCGCAATCAGATCCGAGGTGGCTCCGGTCGTCGTCAGCGTCACATTACCGGGAGCCCTTACTGCTCTGTTGATTGTCAGCGTGCCGCTAGTGGTCACTTCAATTGCCTTCGTCGCCGTGACAACATTGATGCCCGCGGCTCCTACGCCTCGGCCACCGACATCGACCGTATTGATCGTCAGCGCGCCGCTGTTCAGGAACTCGAAGTCACCCGTCGAAGCCGAGCCCGCGAGGACCTGCACGCTGTTACTGTTGGCGGCGAGAGCCACAGATTCCGCGACGATCGCCAGGTTTTCTGCCGCGACCGAGCCGTTGTTGAATTGCGAGACAGTGGTCCCTGCCTGCAGGGCCACCGCAGCGCCGGCTTGCAAGATGGATCCATTGCCAAAATCGGTTGCCACATCCGCAAAGGTGATGCTGTCGGTCGTGATAAATCGTAAAGCGGTTACCGTCGTCTCGTCGAACGCGGCCAGTTCGGTCGACGTGAAGTCCATGCCGCCGAAACTGAAGTTGCTACTAAAGACGATATCCGAATTGGTAACGATTTCGACGGCCTGCGCCGAAACCGATTGCGATATCGCCCCGTTGAGGGCCAGCGAATCGGTCTCGAAGCGGAGTGTGCCGGTCGAGGAGTTCGCACTCAAGCTGTTGGCGATATTCACGCCCGCAGCTTGAACGGTAATCAACTGAGCGACGTTATCGCCCAGCGCAATCGCGCCCGAAACGGTGAGCGTGCCGCCTGCTCGCACGGTCAGGTTCGTGGCATTGACCGCGTCGAGTTCGCTATTGGTTAGCCCAGCGCCACCGAAGGTCAGGTTGGCGCTGTTACCCACGGTTTGCAAAACGACGTTATCCGCCGTCAGCCCCATCGTGGGATCGAGGTCAAAAGCATCGGCTGACAGAGTCAGTGTTTTTCCTGCTCCGCCGGCCGTGACGGCTTGGTTAAACGTCAGGACTTGGCCAGTTCCCACGGCGAGAGAAACATCGCCCGCTGCCGTCGAGATTCCGCTGGCCGTGGCGACCGTGCCAATCGTCAGATCCTGCGTCGAGCGAAACTTAAAGTCGCCGCTGACTAACGACGCACCGGCAATGGTGGAAACTGCGTTGTCAGCTGTCGAAAGATCGATGCCCAGATTCGCCTGAGCCTCCACCGAGTCCGCCGTGATCACGCCCGTAGCGCTCTGTGAAATCGACCGGTTCTGGCCGCCGTACGTTGCCGCATTCAGCACGACGACTTGGCCCGAGGCGTTGATCGGCGCATTCACGCTAATGTCGGCGGCGAGCGTCTCGAGCGTGACGTCACCTGTCGAATCGATTTCCTGATTGATCGTCAAAGGCGAACTGATCGTTTGCGTGTGTATGGTTAGCCCATTCACGCTGAGCGGACCAGTCGTGATGTCGACGGTGTCGCCCGTGACGCTCATGCTCTCGCTGGCAAAGTCGGCGCTTCCCTGAATCTCCACGGCGGAGAAGATCGTTTGAGGGCTGCTGCCGTTGATCTGAATCGTATCGAAGTCACCCAGTGAGAAGGTTTCGCTCGAAATGCCACCCACCGCGGCATTGCCGTTCACCAGGCCGGTGAGAGACGAGAACGTGACGTTCCCGCCCGAAGCGGTTACTTGCAGATCGTCGTTGGCGTCGGTATCCAGATCAATGACATTGCCGGTAATGACGGCTGTAATGGCCATCATCGAGCGACCTTCGAGCGACTCTACTGCGAGCTTGCTCTTCGTCGTACAACGTGACGCGCGATTCGATCGCTTCAGCGATTTCCCCAGGAGCGTTTCCTTCACGGACTGGAGCCAGCGCTGAACGGATTGATGCATGACAATGCCACCTGGGATAGTTCGAAGGCTGGATCTAGGCCAGCAATTCGGTGTGTTCAAAATTCAACCGACGAATACATCGATCAACATCGGCATCGAATGGCGATAGCGTGCGAGAAAAGCACGAGCAAGAAATTGCGCAGACGCGCTTGGCAAGATACGCCGGCGCTACGCGCGGGCTAGCAAATAAAATGAATCAGTCAGGCTGGTTTTGCGGGCGCCAATCGCGCGGAATTCAGACGAGCATTGTCCGCGCACTCGTGTGTCACATCGGCTGACGTGAAAGTCTACGTCAGCCTCACAAACGGTGCGATACATTTACTTCGAGACTGCCGCGGTCTTGGCCGCTGGGAGCACTTCGACATCGACCTTCGTCCCTTGGCTCAGGCGATCGCCGGGGTTGATTACCACGAGATCCTGCGGCCCCAATCCAGTCGCAATGCCAACTTCCGAGCCGGTGTCCCCTTCAATTTTCACGGCCCGTAGTTGTATGAGTTGATCCGGACCCACAACGGCGACATGAGTTCCCTTGGCGTTCACGATCAGCGCCGAGGCAGCCACCATCAGCGGCGGATTGGCGCGCTCGAGGGTCATGAGCACCTGGACGTACGATCCCGTCAGTAAGGCCTGATCTTCGTTGGGAATGTGAATTTCGGTGAGCAGCGTGCGAGTTCGCGGATCAATCGCTCGGGCCGTGCGGACGACTTCGCCAGTGAATTTGCGGCCGGGCTGTTCGCGTACGAGGATCTCGGCTTTCAAGCCGATGGCCACGCCGGAGGCATAAATCTGCGGCACATTCACGAAGACGCGCACAGGGTTGGTGCTCGCCAGGCGAAACAGCGATTGGGTGTCGCCGTTGCCAGCCGTAACGAGTTGGCCAACCTCGGCGGTGCGAGTTGTGATGGTGCCGGCGAAAGGCGCCGTGATGGTGCTGAAGGATTGCAGCTGAGTCGTGCGTTCCAAGTTCGCACGATTCACATCGATTGTGGCTTCGGCCAGCTTCACGCGGGCCTTGGCGACGGCTTCGGCTGCTTCGGCATCATCCAGTTCTTGTTGCGACGCGGCAGCCTTGGCCACGAGCGCCGCTGCCCGCACGAGCTTGGTTTCACTTAAGCGAGCAGTTGCCTTAGCACTTTCGAGCGCGGCTTGCGATTCGACGAGCGATGCCTGCATCTGCTGAACCTGAGCGTCGATTTCGGGTGTGTCGAGCAGGGCGAGCGTTTCGCCAGCCTTCACCGACTGGCCGATATCGACTTTCAGTGTGCGAATGTAGCCAGTCGTTCGCGCGTAGACGGCAGTTTCTTGCATGGCTTCGATGTCGCCAGGCAACAGCGTCTCGCTGAACCGATCGGACAAGCGAGGCCGTTCGACCGTCACGCGCGGCAACGCGGTGTGCACGCGCTGCACTTCGTGCGCGAGCGCAGCCGACTGCCGCACGCGCGGCAACCAACCCAGCAAGAACAGTCCAGCCAGGATCGCCACGCCGAAAAATGACACGAGCGCCACGACGCTAAACTGCGTGCGCGGCGCGGCAGGCACTTCGCCGACTTCGTCAGGATCGTGCGAAGCCACCGGGGTTTCGATTTCAGTTGTTGACATATACGAGTTCTTTCACTCAAGCCAAATCAGGATCGACGGCGACACTGGGGGTGCGCGATCGCATCAAGCTGTAGATCACAGGAACAATGAACAACGTTGCGAAAGTAGCGACGGCCAAGCCACCAATCACTGCTCGGCCCAGCGGGGCATTTTGCTCACCACCTTCGCCGAGCCCGATCGACATCGGCAACATGCCAAGAATCATCGCCAGCGCCGTCATGATGACCGGCCGCAAGCGAGTCACACCGGCTGCCCACGCGGCATCGTGAGCACTGCGGCCTTGTTTGCGCTGATCGTTGGCAAAGGTCACGAGCAAAATCGAGTTTGCCGTGGCCACGCCGATGCACATGATCGCGCCCATTAGCGACGGCACGCTCACCGTGGTCTGCGTCACAAACAGCATCCACAAGATGCCACAAAGAGCGCCGGGAAGAGCCGTGAGAATGATGAACGGGTCGAGCCACGATTGAAAATTAACCACCATCAGCAGGTACACGAGGACAACCGCGAAGATCAAACCGAAGCTCAAACCGCGGAACGAAGTGTTCATGCTTTGCACCTGACCACGCACGGCGATCGTCGTACCGCGCGGCAGGTCAGGCCGCATCTTGGCGACAATCTTATCGATATTGGCCGAGACCGAACCGAGGTCGCTCCCTTGCACGCTCGCGAGCACGTCGAAGCTTTGGGCAATGTTGTAATGCGTCACATTCGTCGGGCCGACGCGATGTTGCACGTCGATCAAGTTCCCCAGCAATTGCGGATCTGCCGAAGTGATGCGCTGCGAGACCGGCAACGCCTTGATGGCTTCGATGGAATCGATCTTGTACTGCGGCGCTTGCACCACCAGCGGATACTGCACGCCCGATTTCGGATCAAGCCAATAGTTTGGCGCCGTCTGCGAACTGCTGGCGAGCGACACGAGCAAGTCGCTCGACACGTCGCGTTGCGACAAACCCAGCTGACTCATGATTGTGCGGTCGGCGGTGAGTTGTAGTTCGGGAGTCCGCGGCACTTGTTGTACGTGGGCATCGACAATCCCCGGGATTTCGGCGATCTGCTGCGACAACTGCTTGGCCAGCGCGTAATTCTGTTCGTAGTTTCGCCGCGGACCGACGATTTGCACATCAATGGGCGCTGCCAGGCCGAAGTTGAGCACCTGCGTGACGATGTCCGGCGGTTGGAAATAAAACACCAGATCGGGAAAGCGATCGTTGAGCGCGGTGCGCAACTTGGCGATGTATTCCTCCGCCGGCTGATGATCGTGCGCAAGTGTCACGAACAGTTCGCCGTCGGCCGACGACATCATCGAGCCATCGCTGAGGGCCAGATTGATACCGCTGTTTGGGATGCCGATGTTATCGATCACCTTTTCGATGTCGTGCTCAGGGATCACGTCGCGAACAACCGAGTTGATCTCGGCAAAATAACGCTCGGTCTCTTCGATCCGCGTGCCAGCCGGCGCTCGGACGTGCAACCGAATTTGTCCCGAGTCGACGCTGGGAAAAAAGTCGCGGCCGATCAGCGGATAAATCGCCAGCGACAGCACCGTCAGGCCGGCAAACCCGGTCAGCACCACGCCACGATGAGCGAGCACCCATGCCAAGGCCAAGCCATAAGCGTTGCGCAGCCGATCGAATTGGCGATTGAAGGCTTGGTGAACGCGCCAGATCAAGTTGTATTTGCCGGCCGCTTCGTCGCCGTGGCCGCGATACAAATCGACTTCGGCGGCCAGCAGGTAATGCACCATCGTGGGTACCAGGGTGCGGCTGAGGAAGTAGCTCGTCATCATTGCAAACACCACGCTCATGCCCAGCGGCACGAACAGCGAACGAGCAGCACCCGTGATGAACGCCACCGGCACGAACACGATGCAGATACAGAGCGTTGCCACAAAGGCCGGCATGGCGATTTGCTGTGCACCATCGAGAATCGCCGGAACCAGCGGTTTGCCGAGATGCAGGTTGCGGTGGATATTTTCGATCTCCACTGTTGCATCGTCGACCAGAATTCCCACCGCGAGCGCCAACCCGCCGAGCGTCATGACGTTCAGGGTTTGCCCAAGGCAAGCGAGAATGATGATCGCTACGAGGATCGACAGCGGAATCGAGATCACCACGATCAGCGTGCTGCGCCACGAGCCCAGGAAGAGCAGAATCATCAACCCCGTCAGGCCGGCGGCGATCGCGGCTTCAAATACCACGCCGTGAATCGAGTGACGAACAAAGATCGATTGGTCCGAGAGCAGCGTCACGCGCAACGACTCAGGCAGCGTCGCCATCACGGCTGGCAACTTTTCCTTAATGCCATCGACAATTGCCAGCGTTGACGCACCCGATTTCAAAATCGGCTGCATCACGCCCCGCTTGCCGTCGACGCGCACGATATTCGTCTGTGGCGCAAAACCATCACGGACCGTGGCGATGTCTTTCAAATAGATCGTCCGCGAGCCGACCGACTTCACCGGGATCTCGGCCAGGGCAGCGACTACATCAGGACTGCTATTCAGGCGGACGTTGTATTCCTGCGCACCAACTTTGGCTGATCCCGACGGAGCGATTAGATTCTGCGCGTTCACCGCGTTTGAGATATCGACCGGCGACAGATTCCAAGCATGCAGCCGTTCCGGATCGATATCGACCATGATTTGCCGCACCTTGCCGCCGTAGGGATACGGCAGCTGTGCGCCAGGGACGGTGGCCATGCCGGGACGAATGCCGGTGGTGGCGTTGTCGAAGAGTTGCTGTTCGTTGAGTTCGTCGCTGTCGAGCGAAACCTGCAAGATTGGCACGTTGGCCGCGTTGTAACGCATTACCAGCGGCGGAAAGATGCCTGGCGGCATCGAACGGGTGACTTGCTGCGAAGTCGCGACGACCTGCGAGATGGCGCCGTCGAGATTGGTCCCTTCCTGCATGAAGATTTTGACGACGCTGATACCGTTCAGCGATTGACTCTCGATGTGTTCGATGTTGTTGACCGTCGAGACCAACACGCGCTCGAAATTGCCGACGACGCGAGTCTCCATTTCATCCGGCGAGATTCCTGAGTACGTCCAGATGACCGCGACGACCGGGATTTCGATTTCCGGAAAGATATCGGTCGGCATGCGGAAGATCGCCGTCACGCCTGCGATGGCGATCAGCATCGCCATCACGACAAACGTGTAGGGCCGGCGCAACGCCAGTTTCACGATCCACATGGCAGGCTACTTTCTTACGGTGAGCTCAAATTGGGTGGGCATGCTGCAATCTCAGGAGAGGCAATTGGCCGCGGCGTCGATCTTCTTGCCAGCCTTTTCGGCGGGCTTGTCTTTGTCACGGCTGCACCAACGTTCGAGACAAGCCAAGCCGTGTTCCTTTAGCAGCTTGCCCGCAGCCTTGCCGTCACCTTTTTCCAGGGCATCGACAATCGGATCGTGCTCGCGCGCCCGTTCGACAAAATCAGGCTTGGGACTGCGCGACAACAGGATGCGAACACGTGTTTCGAAATTGAGTGCTTCCCACGATTCGACGAGCAACTGATTGCCCGAAGCTCGTACGATTTCCAAATGGAAAGCCAGGTTGTGTTTGGAGTAGGCGGCGGGATCGCCTTGCCGCGCAGCCTTGTACAAATCGGCGAGAATCGCTCGCAGCGGCGCGACGTTATTTTTCAACTTGGGAGCAGCCAGTTCGGCAGCCAACTGCTCGAGCGCGCCGCGAACATGGTAGGCCTCTTCCATCTCGCGATCGCTAATCCCGCGCACGTACGTGCCACGATAGGGGCCTGTTTCGATCAGCCGCTGGTTTTCCAAAGCCTTGAGAGCTTCGCGAACTGGAGTCTGGCTGGCGCCGAACTCCTTGGCCAGATTCAATTCCACCAGGCGATCGCCAGGCTGCAGCGTTCCGTCGACGATGCGTTGTTCCAGCACCGCTCGAATCCGGTCGCTCATCGAAAGTCGCAGATCTGCAGTCATCAGTCCTTCCTCACCTTGCCCGGTTCTATATTATCGATAATCGATAAAAAGGCAAAAGAGATTGCGCTTTAGCGCATCGCCAACGACTGCGGCGAAATGTCGCACCACCCGCCAGCGTCATCCGGGCAACCAGAGGTAGCTATTCTTCGCTGCGGCCAGTCAAATAACGACCATGAAAACCCTGCCTTGGTTCGCGATCATTGTCACGTTTGCGGTTTTGCGCGCTGCGACGGTAACTGCCGCTGAGCCTCAAGGGCGGTTGCTGTTTCTCGGCGTCGCTTACGACGAAGGGCCGCCGAAAGGGCAGACGGCCGATCACTTCAATTACGCGCCGGATAACTTCACGCGGCTGTTGCAGGCTCAAGCCAAGGGCCAGTTTCAGGAATTGAAGTTCGACACGTTGAAAGGGGGCGCGGCGACGCGCATATCCGTCGCGGCCAAGTTGCGTGGTCTAAAGCAAATCGCGCGCAAGGAAGATCTCGTCTTCGTTTACTGGGGCACTCACGGCGGCAGCGACAAGCAAGGCTGGTCGGCGAATCTTCCCGGCGACGGCCAGATACTCGGCTCGGAGATCAAAGATGCGTTGCGATTGCTTCCCTGTCCTGCGTTGGTGGCGATCAGCACTTGCGGGTCCGGAGGTTTCATTCGTCATCCAGGGCAGGGCGTCGATCTGCCGGCGAACGTCGTCGCGCTCTGTGCTTGTCGGCGAAAGCAGACCACGAACAATGAACTCGATGTGTCGCTTCTCGAAGCCCTCGCCGGCTTTGGCGATGCCAACGACGATGGACAGGTGACGCTCCAGGAAGCGCTCGATTACGTACCAGCGCGTTACACCCGAATCACTCGCGACACCGAGTCAGCCGATCTGCAACCAGTCGTCGGCCATGGCGAGCGAGCGGTGCTCGATCGCGTCCTGACCAAGACCAACGATTCGCACGTTGCCGTGGTCTACGAAAACAAATGGTACGGCGCGACGATCCTTGAGCGGCACGATGGCAAGGTGAAGGTTCGCTACCTGGGCTACGACTACGCCAATCGCAAAGGTGGCTTTCACTTCGCCGATGAAATGGTGCCGCTAGAGCGAGTTGACTTCCCCGGCGATTATCCGCCGATCGAGGTCGAGTGGAACGGCGCCTGGTATGCCGCGAAAGTTTTGAATCGAGCAGAGAGAGGTTTTCGCATTCACTACGTTGGTTATCCCGCGTCGGACGACGAAGACGTGCTGCCCCGGCGAATTCGCTTTCCTTTTGTCGGCGGCGTGGAGCAGATTCGCAGCGCCCGACCGAAAGCGAAGTAATTCATGACCGCCAGCGGAAATAGAATTCCGTTGGCCACAAAGAAAAACCATGGTGAAAACAACGGCATTTCGGTTGCGTTTGAGTTTGCGAACCTTATTGCTGTTGATGACGACTGCTGCCGTTCTTTGCACTTGGCTGAGTTATGAACTCGCCAAAATCCGGACCAAGTCGCATGTCATTCAGGTGATTGCGAGCAATCGAGGAAGCGTCAGAACCGCGATCTGTAATTTCGAAGGGTTTTATCGTTGGCTCGGCGACGAGATGCCTGGTGAAGTAGTTGACGTTCACATCCACGAGGGTGACGTCGAAGCGCAGTTCGACGCACTAGCCGAGTCGCCGCAGCTCGAGTCGCTTCATTTAATTTGGCAAGCCCCAAGGCCCCACTTGATAGTGCCAACTCTTGCGAACTTGAAGGAGTTCGAACTTACCGGGCCCGCCACTGCTGAGCGCTTGCGCAACCTAAGTCGTTCACCGCGCTTGGAATCTCTCACTATCAGGTACGGCGAAATCGACAGTGCCGTCCTGAAGAATCTGGCAACTTGCCAGCGTTTGAGGATTGTTTCTTTCAAAGGAACTCCTCTGCAGGACGATTTCTTGAAACCGCTCACCGCCTTCCCAAATCTCGTATCCTTAGATTTATCCAGCACAGGGGTGACTGATGAAGGATTGCAGCACGTCGCTCAAATAGCCAGCCTCGAATATCTCTGGTTGAATGGCCTCGACGTGACCGATGCTGGAATCGCGGCACTCAAAAAATTAAAAGGCTTAAAAGGGCTGCACCTTCGACACTGCCGCAACCTCACTGATGCAGGAGCAAAGCACCTGCCAGCTATTGGTCGGCTCGAGATGCTATCGATGGGCCCCGCCATTACCAGCGACGTAACACCAGTCTTCGAGTCGATGCCTGGGCTCAACCACTTAGTGCTCTGGAATGTCACCATCAACAAAGAAGCGATTGCCGCGATGCAAACTCGACGCCCCGATATGCAGGTCTTCTTGGCGACAGATCCTTTCTTTTCTGCCGACCAGCCTTCGTCAGCGGATTAGCCGTCCACTACTTCAATCAGCGACTAGGCCTGATGAGTCCGTGAACTCGGCGGGATCGAGTATAATCAACCACTTCTCGCTCCCTTAATTTCGGCAGCTCAGCTCATTCATGTACGACGCGTTTCTCCTCGTTTCCTTTGGCGGTCCCGAAGGCCCCGACGATGTCCTTCCGTTTCTCGAGAACGTGCTGCGGGGCAAGAATGTGCCGCGGGAGCGAATGCTGGCCGTGGCCGAGCATTATCAGAACTTCGGCGGCGTGAGCCCGATCAATCAGCAGAATCGAGAGCTGCTGGCCGCGATCGAGAATGAGTTTCGTGCAAACGGAATTTCGCTTCCCGTGTATTGGGGAAATCGCAATTGGCATCCGCTGTTGCCCGACACGCTCGCGCAGATGAAACGCGATGGCGTGCAGCGAGCGCTGGGATTTTTTACTTCGGCGTTCAGTTCGTACAGCGGCTGCCGGCAGTATCGCGAGAATATTGCAGCCGCTCAGCAAGTGGTCGGCGAAGGTGCGCCGGAGGTCGACAAGCTGCGGATGTTCTACAACCATCCGGGTTTCATCGAGCCGATGATCGAGCGCACACAGGCGGCGTTTGCACAGATTCCTGCTGAGCGACAGACGAGCACGCCGTTGCTCTTTTCAGCGCATAGCATTCCCATGTCGATGGCGGGGAACTGCCGGTACGAAGCTCAGCTGCGCGAAGCAGCCCGGCTGATTGCCGAAGGGATCGGCCATCCCGAACATCGGCTGGTATTTCAAAGCCGCAGCGGCCCGCCGACGCAGCCGTGGCTGGAACCGGATGTGGGTGACGTGGTGAAAGAATTAGCCGCGGCGGGGACGAAAGATATCGTCCTCGTGCCAGTCGGTTTTATTTCCGACCACATGGAAGTGCTGTACGACCTTGATCACGAAGCTCACGACCTGGCCGGCGAACTGGGGGTGAATTTTGTGCGCGCTGGCACTGTCGGTGTGCATCCGCGGTTTGTGCGGATGATTCGTGAATTGGTCACCGAGCGAATGAGCGGAGCAGAGAAGCCCGCGCTCGGTACCTTCGGACCGAGCCACGATGTGTGCCCGGTCGATTGTTGCAAGTACGAACCGCGACGGCCGACTTAGTTGCCCGTGCCGCTGCCGCCACTCGCTCCGCCGCTGCCGGCGCCACCGGGCAAGCGCGGAGCCGGAATCGATTGCATCATCGCGTTGTTGATGGCATCGAAGTACGCGCCCGAAGCGCCTTCCGGTTGCGTGTAAGTGATCATGACCGGCGGCAGTTGGCCCCCCGGCACGATGCGCGAGATGTAATTCTGCACCGAGAGGACGCGGCGCTGCGTGTCTTCCGGCGTGTCGCCGACGAGCACAAACACGGCCCGGCGATGGATGGGGGCTTGAGTGACGATCCACTTCACTTGCAGTTCGCCAGCGCGGTTCAGCTCTTGCGTTTCGGGGTTGAAGAGGAACGTGCCGACGGTGTTCTGCATCTTCCAGCCGTTGTTGACCTGGATGCAGAAGTACTCGCGGGTCACCGCGCGATCGGCCGACTGGAACGGCTCGGGCCAAGCATTATTGCGATGAAAGTCGCGATGTACGCTTTGCCAGAAGGTCAGCTGTTGACCTTGCTGTTGCGGTTGTTGAGCCGCGGCGGTCGCGGGAAACAGCGCGCTGCCGGCCGCGAAAGCTAAACCGAGCGAGCTGGCCAACAAGGTTCGGCGCAGTATCCAATGGCGCATTGCAGCATCCTTCCTGACGACCACGTGGCGAAATGGTTTCTGCCGAAACCTATTGACTTGTCGCCGATGCCACAGCCTGACGACGCTTGGTCAGGCTGTTGGATCGGCGCTTTTGGGTGAATCCTGACAGCTATCATCGGGTGCGCGCGGCGGCACATTGCAATCCCGCCGCGAGCCATCTTAAATCCGTTGCGACCGGAACGGCGAACTCCGTCCAGTCGGCAAACCTTGCCAATCGCCCGCCTGGAACAACTATCGGAATCGCCAGCCTGATCGCCTCACCTGTGCGATTTTCAGCGAACATTTCGAGCTCTTTTGCTCGCTGCCGGGTACAATAACAGGGTCTCCTCTATTCGCAGGTTCCTGCAGCGAAGGTCGTCGCCATGCCTCAAGCCGTTGTCGATCCGGAAGAACTCCGGCAGTTCGCCCAGAGTTTGAAAAAATTCAACGCCCAGCTGCGCGATCGTGCGAGCGCCCTCGGCAATCAACTCGCCACGCTCAGCGCCACCTGGCGGGATCAGGAGCACAAGAAGTTCTCCGAAGAGTTTGAGCAGAATATGAAAGTGCTGCTGCGGTTTACCGAATCAGCCGATCAGTACGTGCCCTATCTGCTCCGCAAGGCAGAGCACATCGAAGACTACCTCCGCTCGTGACGTGTAGTCATCACGCTCCGTGTGGTGCTTCGTAGACCGGACCAATGGTCCGTCCCTATCAGCGAGCAAATTTCGATCTACAGTTAAACCCGCGCACAGACGGACCAATGGTCCGTCCTCCAACACACGATGGCGAAATCGGCGAACCTAACCTCGACAGAAGCAGTCACCGCGCTGCGGGCTTCACTCCTGCAATTTGCAGAAGAGGCTCAGCACGCCCTGACCGCACTACAGATCGAAGGCCAACGGCCCATCGAGTGGATCGACCACGACCGCACGCTCTATTGGCCGCGAGAAATGCGGAAGGCCTCGGACCGCGTCGCCGAAGCCCGCCTGGAATTGCAACGTTGCGAAATGACAATCAGCGGTGAAGACCGCCGGGCTTGCATCCAAGAAAAGAAACTGCTGCAAAAAGCCAAGGCGCGGCTGGAACTGACGGAAGAGCGGATTCGCACCGTCCGCCGCTGGAAGATCGAAATGAAAAAGGCGGTCGAGGATTTCCAGGTGCAGCTGGCCCGCGTGCAGCGCTACCTGGAAAACGACATTCCCATCGCCGGCGCTGAATTGCTGCGGATGATTCAAGCCCTGGAAGCGTATACGCAAAGCTTCGGCGAACGCTCTACGTCTTCTGCCATTCCACCGACAACGTCAATCACGCCGCCGGAGACCAACCCATGAGAGTTTGCGATCTCAACTCAGGTATGGGGCAATTGAGTCAGGCCTATGGAAAGCTCCGCGAGCGACTCGTGGAAACTCGCGAGGTTTGGAAGGACGCCGCCTTCGAGCAATTTGATCGCGATCGGCTGAATGAAATCCCCGCGCGGCTGCAACGACTCACGGCGGCCGTGAATGCCCTGATCGAAGTGGTCGATCGGGCTGAGCGCGAATGTGGCGAGCCGCGTGACGAAAGCTAAACCGATTCGTCCTGCATTAGAATGAGCACTTTGAAACGACTCCTCGAATTCAGCACCAGGAACGACCAGCGGTGACCACGGCGATTACAACCGAAGAACAGCAGCAGCTGATCGCCCGCCTGGCGAAGCTGGTCACCGACCGCGCTGGCGAGGAAGTTCAGATTCGCGAAAAGCACGCTCAGCGTCTCGCTGGCATTCAAAGCCGGTATGAGCTGTTGCGCAATCAAATCCTCGCGCAGTTCGAAAATCGCCACGGCACGCGGATCAACGATTTTCGCGTTTCTCGCGATGCAGTTCTCGTGAAGTACGAAACGGCGGGGCAAAAAGTCCTTGTCGAAGAAGTTCGTTTCGATACTCGCGAAAAAGAACAGCACACCGAATCGATCGAGGATGCACGCAATCTTCTCGCTCATCGCCGCGAGCAGATCCAAGCCAACTACAAAGAGGCGGAAGTCATTCCGCGCGTCGAGTTGGCCAAGTTCAAGCAGCAGATTGTGCAATGCGAAACGCAGATCGCTGCCGTCGATGTTGACGCTCAAGCGGTGATGCGGCCGCGTGCGCCGTGGCCTGAGAATAGTCAGCCGCCGCCCGGTGTGCCGGAAAGTCTGCCGAAGAACAGTTACTTCGAACGGATCGCCGGGAGTCTGTCGTACGCCGGCACCAAGCTGTACGAACTGCGGCAGGAAAAGGTCGCCCGGTTCCTTGAGGACGGTTGGCCGTTTTTGATTTTCATTTTCTCGCTGTTCGCGTTTCTCGTGCTGACGCTCGCGGCGTTTATGTGGTCCTATTTGCCGGGCATCACCTGGCTGTATGCGTTGAGCGCGTCAATCGTGTTGCCGATCGTATTCGCCCTCGGCACGCGGCAGATTTTGCGGCCGCTGGCGCAGCGACATGCGCTGCGGATCGTCGGCGAGTTTCAGCAAGCGATTGCCGAGGCGCGAGCACTTGCAGCCGCTGCCTTGCGTTCGGCTCAAGCCGAAGCCGATCGTCAGCAACGGCAACTTGCCGAGCGTCGCGATGACAATATGGAAGCGGCCTATGCCGAATGGGAACGAACCGACGAAACCGAGAAGACTCGACACAATCAGGTGACCCAGCAAGCCACGGCCGAGTATCTGCGCCAGCGCTCGACCATCGAAGAATCGCACGAAGGGGCCTTGCTCACCATCGAACAGCAATCGCCGCCCGAAATCGAACGGCTGGAGGAAGATTTTCAACGGCAACTGCTGCAGGCCAGTTCGTCGTTTCGCGCCGAACGTTCGGCAGAGCTGCAAAACTTTCAGCAGCAATGGCAAGAGTTGAAAGCCCGTTGGCAAAACGGCTTGGCCGAGTTTGAAGCCGTTCTCGGCGCGATGAACGAGTATTGCAATCAACACTTCCCCTCGTGGGATTCGGTAACGAAGCGTTCGGCGCAAGAGATGAGCAAGCTCTCGCCCGATCTCGCTGCGTTGCGCTTCGGCCATTATCACTTCGACCCCGCTGCGCTCGCAGGGCAAGCGCCGAGCGAGGAATTCAAACTGCCGCAAACCGTTTGCGAATTTCCGGCCGTCCTCTCCTATCCCGCGGTTCCCTCGCTTCTGCTCGAAGCCGACGGCGAAGGTCGCGACGCCGCGGCGAGTGTTCTCCGCAACGTGATGCTGCGGATGCTCACGTCGCTGCCGCCCGGCAAAGTGCGATTCACGGTCATCGATCCGGTAGGACTCGGTCAGAACTTCTCGGCCTTCATGCACCTGGCCGACTATGACGAACGACTCGTGGCCAATCGCATTTGGACCGAATCGCAGCACATCACGCAGCGGCTGGTCGATCTGACCGAGCACATGGAAAAGGTGATTCAGAAGTATCTGCGGAACGAGTTTGCCTCGATTCAGGAATACAACGCGCAGGCCGGCGAAGTGGCCGAGCCGTATCAAGTGCTGGTGATTGCGAACTTCCCCTCGAACTTTTCCGAAGAAGCCGCCCGCCGACTGGTGAGCATCGCCAGCAGCGGCGCTCGCTGCGGCGTGTATACGCTGATTAGCACCGATCGCAAAATGAAGTTGCCGCCAAATTTTAATTTGGCCGATCTCGAAGGGCCCGCCGCCACGTTGCAGTGGGATGAAACGGCGAAAGCATTTCGCTGGCAGCAAACGGATCTTTCTCCGTTGCCGCTGGTGATGGAGCAACCGCCGGACGACGATCACCTGACCGACATGATCCGCACGATCGGTTCGACGGCGAAAGCCAATGCCCGTGTCGAAGTGCCGTTCGGCAGCGCGCTGCCATCGCTCGATCGCTGGTGGACGGCTGACAGCCGCGCCGAAATCGAAGTGCCGCTGGGCAGGGCCGGCGCGAAGAAGATGCAGATGATGCGCCTCGGCAAGGGAACCTCGCAGCACGTGCTGATCGCCGGCAAAACGGGCTCGGGTAAATCAACGCTCCTCAACGCTCTGATCACCAACCTGGCGATTCATTACTCGCCGCACGAGTTGCAGTTCTATCTGATCGACTTCAAGAAAGGTGTCGAATTCAAAGCCTACGCGGCGCAGCGGCTGCCGCATGCTCGCGTCATCGCCATCGAAAGCGAACGCGAGTTTGGCATGAGTGTGCTGGAGCGACTCGATCAGGAGCTGCGCGAGCGCGGCGACTTGTTCCGCAAACACACGGTGCAGGATTTGAAGGGCTATCGCAATGCGAACCCGACGGCGGTCATGCCGCGGATCTTGCTGGTGATCGACGAATTTCAGGAGTTCTTTACCACCGACGACAAGATCTCGCACAACGCAGGATTGTTGCTCGATCGTCTTGTTCGCCAAGGCCGCGCGTTCGGCATTCACGTGTTGCTCGGTTCGCAAACCCTCGCCGGTGCTTACTCGCTCGCCCGCAGCACGATTGGTCAGATGGCCGTCCGCATCGCGCTGCAGTGCAGTGAATCCGACGCGCATCTCATCCTCAGCGAAGACAACTCCGCGGCCCGCTTGCTCAATCGGCCCGGCGAAGCCATTTACAACGATGCGAATGGTTTACTCGAAGGAAATCATCCGTTCCAAGTCGTCTGGCTCTCGGACCACGAGCGCGAAGGCTATCTAAAACAGCTGCACCAACTTGCCGAAGAGCAGGGAAAATCGGCAGGAACGCTCACGGTCTTCGAAGGGAACGAAGCGGCTGATCCACGCGAAAACCGGCAACTAGTCCAGCTCGTACAAACGCCACCGACTGCGATGCCGACCGCGCCGCGCGCCTGGCTGGGTGCTGCAGTAGCTATCAAAGATCCGACCGAAGTCGTTTTCCGCCGTCAGGCCGGCGCGAACATGCTGATCGTCGGTCAGCAGGAAGAACTTTCGCTCGGTGTGGTCGCGAACAGCTTCATCGCGCTCGCCGCCGCCGTGCCGAAGTCTGACGATGGCCCGAGTTTCTACGTGCTCGACGGCATGCGAGGCGATGCTCCCGAAGCGGGCTTTTGGCCGAAGCTCGTCGCAGAGTTAAAAGTTCCCGGCGTCGTTGCCGGCATTCGCGAGAGCGACAAAGTCGTGCAGGATCTAGCCGCCGAAGTCGATCGTCGCATGAATGCCGGCGAGCAATCGGCGCCGCCGAAGTTTATTTTCGTCTATGACCTCGCCCGCTTCCGCCGTTTGAAAAAATCGGACGACTACAGCTTCTCGGATGACGATGGCGGCGGCAGCATCGACAAGCAATTCGTCACGCTTCTCCGCGAAGGTCCCGCCGTCGGCATTCACACGATCATTTGGAGCGACAACTGCACCAACGTCACCCGATGGCTCGATCGCCAAACGCTTCGCGATCTGGAATACCGCGTGCTGTTTCAAATGTCGGCGAGTGACTCGAGTCAGCTCATGGACAGCCCCGCCGCGAGCAAGCTTGGTCCGCATCTCGCGCTCTATCACAGCGAAGAGCAAGGCTTTGCCGAAAAATTCCGGCCGTATGGTTTGCCGACCAAGGAATGGATTGAGTTCGTCAAAAACGCGCGATGAGTTTTTTTAATCGCTCGCGATAAGCAAAAAACTCCACCTCCAGCCGATGCCGCGGCGAGCGGTCGTAGTGCAACCCGCCGCCAAGATCGTCGTGGCCGCGCGACTTCAGTTGGCGGAACCATTTTGCCTTGGCCGAGTCAGTTTTCTCCGCGTTCAGAAACGCCGTCATCAACTTCGCCTGACAATCGACGAGCGGCCAAATGGCGCCGTTCGGTTGAATCCAGCCGGCGACGAATAGACGATGATGCTGCGGATGGAACGCGTTGAGGAACAGCCGCGACGAGCCGTTGTCGTTGCTTAGCAGCGCAGGATCGGCAAAGGGGAGCGTCGTCTTGTAACCCGTCGCAGAAACGATGATGTCTATCTTTTCCTCGCGACCATCGGCGAAGACAACTTTGTCACCCGCTAGCGACTTCACCGCCGGACGAACTTGCACATGGCCGTGGCCGACTGCGTAGAGCAGCTGTGAATTGACGATTGGATGTGTTTCGAACAACCGGTGCATCGGCTTCGGCAGGCCGTAGCGCTCCGGCCGACCGACGGCGATGCTGACAAGCCACGCGGTGATTCGCTGCTGCAGCCAAACCGGGATTCGCCATTTCTGAAACAACTCACCACCGGCATCGAGCGGCCCGCCGAAGAGAAACTTCGGCAGGAAATGGTAGCCGCGACGCAAACTCAGAAACGCCGCGCTGCCGTGCGCGGCTGCTTCGACGGCCAAGTCGCAGCCGCTGTTGCCGCCGCCGATGACGAGCACGCGCTTGCCACGAATCTGCTCGGGTGTTTTGTAGTCCTTGGCATGAATGATCTCGCCACTGAATTCGCCGCTGAACTCCGGCCAGAGCGGATCGTGATGATGGCCGCTGGCGATCACCACACCGGCGAAGAGTTTTTCGTCACCACCGGCAAAACGTATTTTCCATTGCTCGGTTTCGCCTGCTGCGAGTTCCACACGTTCAACGGTCGTGCCGAACCGCGTGACGTCGTACAAACCAAAGTGTCGCGCATAATTTCGCAGGTAAGTCAGCACCTGGTCGTGACGCGGGTACGGCGGATATTCCTTCGGCATGGGAAAGTCCGCGAACTGACTCATTCGCTTCGACGAAATCATGTGCGTCGAATGGCAGACGCTGCTCGACGGTCTGCCGAAGTACCAGTTGCCGCCGACGTCGTCTTCGCGCTCGAAGATTTCCACGCCGAAGCCGGCAGCGCGAAACTGTTTCGCGGTCGCCAGGCCCGCAGGCCCGGCGCCAATGATGGCAAACGTATCCGACATGAGTGCTACGGAGCGACTAGTTTGTTGCGGGGGCTACCCCGTGCTGCTTGAACCAAGCCTGCAGCCGCTTCCAGCCGTCTTCGGCTTCTTCCTTGCGATAGCTGGGGCGATAGTCAGCGTGGAAGCCGTGCGGCGTCTTCGGATAGAGATGAATTTCCGACGGCTTCTTGGCTTCCTTCAGCGCGGCTTGCATCTTTTCGACGGTGTCGTTCGGAATGCCCATGTCATCGCCGCCGTACAGGCCGAGGACCGGCGCGTTCAGATCGGCCACGATGTCGAGCGGGTACTTCGGCTGCAGGTCGCTCTTGTCGCCGACGATGCGACCGTACCAGGCCACGCCGGCCTTCAGGTTTTTGTTGTGCGCCGAATACAGCCACACGATGCGGCCGCCCCAGCAAAAGCCGGTGACGGCGAGCTTGTCGGTGTTTCCCTTGCCCGACTTTTTTGCCCAGGCAACGGTCGCATCGAGATCGCTCATCACTTGCGAATCGGGCACGGTGCGAACGATCTTCAAGATCTCCTGAAAATCGGTCAGCTTCGAAACATCGCCTTGCCGCGCGTAAAGTTCCGGCGCGATGGCCAGATAGCCGAGCTTGGCGAAGCGGCGGCAAATGTCCTTGATGTGCTCATGCACGCCGAAGATTTCTTGCACGACGAGGACGACCGGAAAGTTTTCACCCTTCGCTGGCATCGCGCGATAGGCGGGCATTTCGCCATCGGCGGTTGTGATTTTCACTTCGCCCGCTTCGAGGCCATCGGTGTTCGTGGTGATGGTTTCTGCCGAAACCGGTTGCACGGCGAGTGCGAAACCGGTTGCGAGCGATGTCACCACAAAGCCGCGGCGGGTGAAGTCGAGCTTGGGGAGGAAGTTGATGATTTCGGGATGCATGGAAAATTCCTGTGAAAGGTAGGATGGGTCGAGCGTACTCGCGAGGCCCACCGTGAATGTGGTGGGCCTTACGGAGTACCGTTCGACCCACCCTACTACGATCGAAACATCACGACAGCGCTTGTTGTGTTCGCTTCAGCACGCCACTGTCGCGATCGCTGCTGCCGCGCAGATTGTAGACGCTCGCGGCCAGGAAGTGATCCCGCCAGGCAGGTGAGATGTGACGATAGTCTTCGATGACGGCCGAGCTGAATTTGTAATCGTGCGCGTCGCGCCCCTTGAGGAAAACGAGCAGCCGAGCCCGGCGAATGAACTCGTCAGCGTTGCTGGAGTCTTGTGCGTAGGCGAGTGTCGCTCGCGCCGCGGCGTCGCGATCGCTGCTGACCTTGGCGAAAATGTCATCCAGATTGGCCGAGCTTTTTTCGGCTGGCTCGAGCTTGAGAAGCTCGGCATCCGAAAGCTTGCCGCGGCGAACCATCGCATCGCGAAACATCGGCAGAAAAGCGGCGTTCTGCAGCAGGAGCAGCCGACGCGTTTCGTCGAGCTGAGCCCGCTGGTAGGCGTAATGCATGGCGTTGCTGGTCGTGAGTGTGTGCAATCCGACGATGCCGGGCTGCCGCATCAGCAGTTCGCCGCCGCACACAAACATGCCGTCCCAAATCGATTGTGGGCTGACGCCTTGATTGAGCATCTGTACGACCACTTCGCAACATTCGCCCGGCTTCGCTTTGCGGAACGTCGCGAGCAGTTCCTTGGTTGCGCCTTCGTCGACTTTGCCATCCTGCCAATCCATCCGAATCGCTCCGATCCGTTTTTGATTCTCGCGATAAGGCCGATCGGCATCGTAGTCGTTCTCGGCAGGATTCTTATCTCCTTCGAAATTCAGCATCGCGTAGACCAGCGAGCGAACCACCGGCTCGGCGTGTTGCCAGCCCATTACTTCGAGCGCGCGAAAGGCGTTCGCGACATAAATAATCTTGTGGCCGATCGCCCGAAAATCGCGCGAAGCATATCGGCTCAGCACTTCAAAAATCTCACCAGCACTCGCCGTGCGGGCAAAGACGGCGGCGGCGATATCGGCGGGTTCTTCGTCCCATTTGTCGAGCGACTGCACCAGCTGTTCGCGAGCTTCGTGCGGCGCCGGAAGCTTGCCGTCCTTCACTGGCGGCATGGTCCAGTTCCCTTCGGTCACGTCCTTGGCTTGCGACGACTTGAAGGAATCGATGGCCCAGAAAATCGGCAGCCAGCGATGCTCATCGGGCGATGCCAGGCTGGCCAGGTGCGCGCTGTTGACGACGAGCACTGCATGAAACTTGAAACCAACCGCGGGTCGTGGCTGCACATTGCGAATGCCGGCGAGCTGCAGCGCGGTCACCACCTGTTGATAGTTGACCGTACCCTTTTTGATGCGGCTGGCAACTTCTTCCAGAACCTTGTCCTGCGAAGTGTTCTCGAGCAGCTGCACGATCGGTTCGATGTCGGAAGTGAACTGCACCGAATGGGGATTGGGCTTGGTTTCTTCTGCGGAAACCGCCGGAAGTTGAGCGAGCCAACTGCTGCCGAGCAAACCGAAGGAGCCAGCGGCGGAGGCCGATTGCAAGAAGTTACGACGCGAGAATGAACCGGCCATGAGAGGTAGCTCCGTTGCTGCCCGGGATGGAGAGGCGCTAATCCGTGCGCGATTAGTTCAGTCTAGGACTTGCAGCAGCGCGCAACAATCTGAGGAGGCACGCCTCGCTGTGACTCGGAACATTAATTTTGCGAAGGTGATTGCGCAGTGCTGCCTGCACTTGCCAAACGTGTGTTGCGAGTCACGGAGTGACTCGCCTACGACTAGCGTTCGCGATTGCCTTGATGCCAGATCTTCAGAATCACGCTGTTCGATTCCGTGCCGGCCAGCGGATACTCGGCGCCGACTTTCAATTCCAATTCGCGCAAGAGCGCGCGACGGCTGGCTTCGGCTTGTTCTTCTTTCCACTTCGGCCCTTTGATCACCAGCAGCCGATTGATCGAAGCCCAGTGCGGCCGGAACCAAGTGAGCAGCTCGGCGAGCGGGCCGACGGCGCGAATCGTGAGCGCGTCCCAACGCGTATCGTCGAGCAGTGTTTCGGTGCGAGCATTGAAAACCGGCACGTGAAGCTTCAGTTTCTTCACCAGGTCTTCGAGTACGCGCGCCTTCTTGCCGACAGTATCGCTCAGCGTCACTTCCAGGTCGGGGCGAATGATTGCGAGCGTCAGGCCCGGCACACCGCCACCGCTGCCGACGTCGAGAATTTCTTCCTGGGGATGAACGAGGCTGGCGAGCTGCAGCGTGTCGACCAGGTCGCGCGTGACGAACTTTTCGTACGTCGTGTGCCGCGTCAGATTGATCTTCTCATTCCAATCCCAGAGCAACTTGCAGTAGCGATCGAGCACTTCGACCCGATCGGCGGGGAGCTCGATTTTGTGACGAGCGAGCGCAGCCGGCAGCGTGTCGTTGGGATAGGGATCGAACGGCGGCGTCTTCGGCGCGGGTTCGGCAGGGGCGCTGGTATCTGGAATGGGCTCGTCAGTCACGCGGCAAATCTTTGAGTTAGCGATCGAGAGGGAAGTACGCATTTAATATGACGTTGCAGCCCCCCTTTCGTAAGGCCGTCCCGCCAAATGATGCCTGTTCCCTCTCCTCGGTACTCCGGGGAGAGGGTTAGGGTGAGGGGTGAAGCGGGATTGACGCAGAATTGGGCGAGGTTGCAAGTTAGCCCCCCGGCCCTTTCCCTGGCGTACCGAGGAGAGGGATTAATCGAGTGCTAGACGTTGCGGAGCAAAGCGCTCAAAGCAAATGCCGTGGCGATCAGCGGATCGTTTTCGCGCATCCGGTCGGATTCGTTTTGCCAGCGGCCGTCGGCTTGCTGTTCTTTCAGGAGTATTTTTTCGATCCCTTGCTGCCGGCCGGGACGATCGGCTTGGGGCAGTTGCGGCAAAATCGCAGACAGGCCGGAGTAGTAGTAAAACCGCAGACCGCGACGCCAATCGGTTTCGGCAGGCAGGTCTTCAAAGCCGGGGACCACATCGAGAACGGGCCGTTTGCTGAGCCAGGCGACGGCCTGTTTGACGTCGTCGTTTTCGGCAGTTTGTCCCAATGCCAGTAAGCAGCGCACTCCGTCGACGGTCGCACTGCCGTAGGAGCGCGGCCGCGCGCGGGCTTCGTCGGCGAACTCGGCTTTGTTGTTGAGCGACATCGGCTCGGGCGTGAAAGCAAAGCCGCCGTCGGGTTGTTGGCAACGAGCAACCCAACCTTTGGCCGCGGCGCGAGCCTTGTCGGCGGCGGCCGATCTGTCGAGGCTCAGCGCTTCCAGAATGTGCGCGACCACGGATACGTTCGTGCCGGTAGTGATGCCCATCGCATCGCCCGCGCCGAGAAAATCCCAGCCGCCGTAGCTGGCTTGATCGGGCGTGAAACCGCGGGGCTCGAGCAGCTGCGCGCCGAATAGATAGTCGCGCAGAAGTTGCGGCGATTTGAACTTGAAGCCGATCTTCTCGGCCAATTGCGCCGAGGCAGTTAGGATTAGCGCGCAGCCGTAGGTCGGAAAATCGAGTGAGCCATCGGGTGCGGCGATGGTCTTCTTTTTCTCTAGGCCGGTTCCCAAGAAGCGGAACGCGCGCTCGATGACCGGCTCGTGCATCTTGGCCGTGGCAACGGGAAACTGACTAAGCAACTCGAGCACGAGTGACGTAACCGCAGCGCCACCTTTGAGCTGGCCGTAGGCTTGCGAGTGCCAGCCGCCATCGGCTGCTTGTTGCTTGAGCAGCCAGGCCAGACCGCGGTCGATGGCGGCAGTTCGATCGGCGGAAATTTGGTTCAAGAGCGTTTTCTTTGGTAGCTTCAAGTAGGCCGTAACAGGCGGTACTCCGCGCTATTCCGGCATGATTTGCCGCGCGACATTGGTCTGCAGTTCTGCCGGAACTGCGTGAGTACACTTGTTCCGGCCTACATCTATCGGCTAATTAGGCCTGCGAGATTGGCAGGTATCGATTGGGCGACGTCAGCACCAAGATCGCCGCTGCCGTGCAGAAGGTGCGACTGGTGATGCAGTGATGGCCCGTCCAGCTTCCGTCGGCGTTTTGCACGGCCAGGATCTTTTCGCGAATGGTGGGGAACCAGGTCGCCCAGTCTTTGCCGCCCTTTTGCAGCATCGTCTCGGTGATGAGATGAAAGGCGAGGTACTCTTCGCCGCCGGCTTGCGAGAACGCCGTGTTGTCTTTGTTCACTAGCTGTTCAACGTCCTTGAACGCTTTCTTGGCAACGTCTTCGTTTTCCATGCCGAGGGCGTACAACACGCGAATGCCGGTCGCATTTTTATAGAGCGTGTGCATCCAGCTGCCTTGGTTCTGATTGAGCGAGGTGCTCATCTGTTGAACCAAGTGCTTGGCCGTGAGCTCGGGCGAACTGCCGACCTTCATGCCCGCGTAGTGCGAGGCCCGCAGCGCGACCCAGCCCATCACCGTGCCGAGCGTTGGCGCCCACGATTGATTGCCCCAGTGACCTTCCGGAGTTTGCGTGCCGATGATGGCCGTGATGATCTTCTTCAAGCCATCGCGCACGGGTTCGGTGTCCCAACCTTCACCGATGACTTCGGCCAGGAAGAGAGCGGCGAAAAAGCTGTGCGCGTGACGGCCGATTTTATTTTGCAACTGCGTGCCGTTTTGCGAAGTGATGTCGTCGTTCGGCATCACCTCGGCGGCGCGGAGAATGTACGAGACCAGCCGTTGCACTTCGCGACTGCGCGGGCCTTCGACTGGCGTGTTGCCTTGGGCCATGAGTGCCAGGCCGACCATCGCCGAGCAGCCGATGTCTTGCGGTTGGCCAACATCGACACCGCAACCGCCATCGCGGTGCATGGTCTTCATCAGAAACTCTTCACCGCGGCGAACGGCTTTTTCGCTCTGCGGAGTGAACTCGTTGAACGACTTGACCTCTTCGGCCGGCTTCTCTTCCGGCTTGGCCTGTTCCTGGCTCAACAACCGATGACCACTCAGCAACGACAGACCCGCCAACCCCGATGCACCAGCCAGCACCTGTCGGCGAGAAACACGCGACAATCCCATGAGAACCATCTCCTAGTGCGCGAACGAAGACCGCGGTGATCTGGCGGAGCCCGCAACAATGGCCCCATTATCAGCGGCCCATCGGCGCAGGTCAATGGAAAGGATTGGGCGGCAACGATTTCCGGTCAGCAGCTAGTTTGAGGCGATGACCGGAGTTGTCCGGATTGTTCCTAAAATTCAGGCGGTCCTGCCGTTTGAGGCGGAAGTCAGTTAGCGCTTGCCCGGCGTGAGAATGCTTCCGAGATAATCCAGAAATTTTCGGATTTTAGAGACTAGTTACCGATTAGTTGTGGATGATTTATGGGTGTTGTTGTAAGTCTATTGTTAGTTGTTGTTGTGCAATTTCCCGGATGTTGCGCGGAAGTTGTTGGCTGGCAAGGCTTTGCCACGAAATCCGGATCACCCGAAGCACAGACGACTGTTGTGAGCTTTTTGGACGTGTTTGGCGCAAGGCGTTTCGCCGAAACAGGTTGCGGTTGTTTTCGGCGGCGCAACAACTGTTGTGAAAGCCTACTGTGCCGGTGGAGGATTGCTGGCGAGGGGCTGCACCTTGAGCGTTTGCAACTTGCCGGCGCGTTCGATGAGGAACGTCAGCGGCGCTTCGGCGGTCGACAGCAGTCCGGAAAAATCCTTGCCGGTTTCGAACGTGTGATCGTTCAGTGAGTAGACGCGGTCGCGGAGTTTCAAGCCGCCGACATCCGCGGCCGAGCCGGGGATGATTTGCGTCACCAGCATCACGCCGGGTTCGCCGTCGTCTTCACGCCAGGTCATGCCGACGCGAATCGGGTTGCCGATGGGCGTGACTTTGATCGTCAGCGGCTCGGCTGTTCCGGCGCGAGTGATTTCGAACGTGCATTCCCCTTCGGCAGCCAGCATTTGCTGACGGAAGAGCTTTTCTTCGGGAATCGGCTGGCCTTGGAACGAATGAAGCTTGTCGCCCATTTTCAGACCAGCCCGATCGGCTTGCGAACCGGCGGTGATCGAGGTCACGACCGGCGCGCTTCCTTCGACGATTCGCCAGCTCACGCCGAACCGCGGCGGGCTTGGCTGCACGGGGCGTTCTCGCTGCGTTTGCACTTCGGGCGATTCACGCTTCGAAGCTTCACGAAACGGCGCGATGGTATCGGCATTGGCGAGCTCGATGAGCGTGAGGGTCATCAGCCGGCTGACTTCGCGGATCCCTTCGACGTTGATCAGATGGGCGTCGTCGCTGGGGCGGTGATAGTTGTCGTGCAAACCGGTGTGGAACATGAGGGCCGGAATGCTGCGGGCAAAGAAGGGCCAGTGGTCGCTGTCTTCCTTCATTTTCCAGGTGAAATCGACGTTCAGCCCGACGTGCTGATTCTGCTCGCTGATGATCCGCCGCAAGCCAGGCGAAGTGCGCGAGCCGTAGATCTCGACCGTGTTGTTTCGCAGCCGGCCGATCATGTCGGCATTGATCTTGAGCTTTACGCGCTGCAGATCGATGGTCGGCGTGGAGAGCCAAAACCGCGATCCAATCAGCCCAGCTTCTTCGCCGTCCCACAGCGCAAACAGAATGCTGCGCCGCGGCCGCACAGGCAGATGATTCACTCCTTCGGCGACTTCGAGCAACCCCGACACGCCGCTGGCGTTGTCATCGGCGCCGTTGTGGATGTATCCAAACGGACCGTAGCTATTGCCGGGCCGGCCGTAACCGACATGGTCGTAGTGAGCGCCGAAGATGATGACTTCATTCTTCAGCTTTTCGTCGCTCCCTTCCATCATTCCCAGAATGTTGCGTGAGCTTCCTTGAAAGCCTTGAAAGAAGCTCCCCCGATCGCCGGCCGGCGACAGTTTCAACTCGCTCAATTCTTTGGCGAGATAATTTCCCGCTGCCTGGCCGCCACGGCTGCCGGCTTCGCGGCCTTCAAAGGTGTCGTCGGCGAGGACATCGACAAAGCCCTTGAGCTCATCCTTGGTGATGGTGTCGGCCGCTGCCAGAGCCGCGGCCTTGGCGGTGACTTCTTCGGCTTTGGAGGCGAGCGACGGCACAAATCCGAGCGCGCTGCATGCGAGAGCGCCCACGGCGAACCTTTGCCAGCCACGGAGTGTCTTCGAGCTAGTGAGGAACTTCATCGCGGGGCCTTTGCCGTGGGGGAACGGAGGTTGAGCCGGGCCAACAAGCGGAATGTGGTGCGGAACAACCGTTGCTCGTCGAATTTTCGGAACCGCCGTGAGCAGAGAATGACAAATTCCGCACCGCTGGAGTAACCCGCACGGCTTGCAGTCGACGGCAAGTTCAGTAAAAATTACCCAGCAGGCAAACGCAACCGGGTGCAGCACTGATTAGAGTGGGTTCAATTCCCAAAACGATTTGGGAAGCCGAGTTGCGATGCCGATAGAGTAGAGTCTAACCGTCTGAGTTCGTTTGTCGGGCGTTATAGACAGATACCCACCTGGAGAGGTGGCTGAGTGGTCGAAAGCGCCGGTTTGCTAAACCGGTGTACGGGTCAAACCGTACCGCAGGTTCGAATCCTGTCCTCTCCGCTAGCGACTTGTTGAAGCTCGCAACGTGTTGTGAAGCAACGCCTTGCGAGCTTCGGCTGTTTTGGGACCACTGACTTGTCCCGGTTTTGTCCCGGTCGCTGACCTCGGGATGATTAGCGCCACGGTTACTTGCGCTGCGAGTCGGCGATACTATGCCGACAACAAGGGCGGCGGCAATTAGGCCGCTCGCCCAGAAACGAATTACCATCTAACTTCTCCAAACGAAAAATGCCGGCACTTTGGCCGCCGGCTTAGCCGTCCCCGAAGGGGACTTTCTTCATTTGCTTCTGAGATTCTTCATCGCTTAAGCGGTAGTAGCGGTCGCTCGCCGTTTCCCGGCGTCCGTCCTTGTGGTTCTGCCACGCGTCAACGACTTCTCTTGGGATTCCTTCGTTCACACAGTGCGTCTTGAAAAACGCACGAAGACTGTGCAGCACAAACCCGTTGTTCTTGCGGCCCGCCGGGATATCGAGTTTCCCGAGTGCTTCCTCAAACGCTTCGGTCAGGTGCTTCATGTTGTGGCGGTGATCGCCATTTGGGTACTGCCGACTCGGCGGCGCGTTTAGAAACCAAGTCCGTTTGCTCTTCGGAATTATTTCAAGCAACTTTTTGAGTCGCGGATGGATCGGCACTTTCCACGAATCGCCGGACTTCGTCTTGTCCTCGCCCTCGCGAGAAACAATGTGTATCCAGTTGCCATCGAGATCAACGTCGCCGAGGTCATATCGGAGACGCTGGCACTCGCCGGCCCGCATTCCTGTGAATGCCAAGATGCTCAACGCGACGAGTCGCGGACCGGTGAACTGGCTAAGGACTTGATTCACTTGCATCAAGTCAGGCGAGCCCTTTGGCTTAGACCTCGGCTTTACAAATGTTTCGTTGGCAAGCGGATCCTCGGTGACCAACTTGCGCTCGGCGCACCATTTGAAAAAGCCCTTGAGGATTACGAGCTCGGTATGAACCGTCTTTTCAGCTCGCTCCGCCGATCGTTTAGCCCGATAGCGATCAAAGATCCGAAGGGTGACATCCGCGATGTGCTTCGTCCCGATTCCGTCGCAGAACATCTGAAACTCGCGGATGGCGGAGGTGTACTTGTCCTGTGACTTCTTCCGGAACTTCCCGCTCCGCTTGAATGCAAGATATTCATCCTTGGCTTGCGCAACCGTTACGAGCGGCAAAGCCTCTTTCGTAACCTGGCGAGAAGGCCTGTATTCACCTTCGATGAGTTCGGCTTCGAGGGCGACTGCTTGTCTGCGAGCAGCTTTCTCGTTCCTTGTCCTGAGCGACACCCGGTGGTGTTTTCCGCCCCAGTAGAAGCAGGCCGTCCATGTTTGCTTGCGGCCCCGCTTGTAGATCTTGACCCGTTCACCGACTAGCAGCCGGTCTCCTTTGTTGGACATTTGCGTTCATCGTTCTCACCTTTGCAGTAATTAAGGGAGCCGCTGCGCAGCTGCGAGTAAACAAGCTCTAGGATGGCGTCTGCCATTCCGTACCGTTGAAGAGCTTCTTGATGACGCGATCGCGCCAGAAAAAATGGTACTTGCCGCGAGTTTGGTAGGTGCCTTCGAGATAATCACGCGCTACCCACTCGTAGATGGTACGCACTTTCAGGCCGAGCAATTCGGCCAGTTCATGCGTCTGGAGTATTCCACGAGCTGAACCAAATGTCGAATTGATTTCGTCCTGAGTCAACTTCGGCATCGGCTTGCGGTTCCGCTTTCGCTTCATTTCGATCTCCACTGCTTCCGGAATAACAGCTCTCACACGAGCATTATACCTACAAGTAGTAACGGATCCAGTGGTTTTTTCCTACAAGTAGGAACAAACCTTGCGATGCTACCCGGGGTTACTGCCCCAATATCTGCTTGCAGATACGACCGAGATCGATCGAAATCTCGATCAGCGGCTGAAACTCGGATGCAGGGACGGCTTTGCTTTTGAACTTCATCCATCCTGAGTCGTAATCGCCGATAATCCACCTCATGTGGCTGCCGTCGCCCGTCAGTACCTTACCGCCCTTGCCGTGAATCGTTGCGTCCGCTGCAAGCGAGGTATGCAACTTACTTTTCCGCGGGCCGGGGTTCGACCGAATGTGGTTCATGATCCAAGCAACATGATCCCGTTTGACTCCCGCCTCGATCAATCGCACGACGGCGACCAGAAGCGTGGACGTCAGCAGGTCGAACTCACGGGGCTGACCCCGTGCATCATCGACTACACGCGACTCGATTGTCTCCGGAACCAGACGGTGCTCAATGCAATAGCGTAGTTTTCGCAAATCTGCCTGCGTGCGCTCGTTGATGATCAGCAGGTTGTAGTAATCCGTGGCCATTTTCAGATCTCTTGCTTGTGTGGAGAATGGTAATGTACATCGTCACACGCACGGGAAACCGGGCGTGCGACGAACCGGGCAGGGTTCGCATCCTGCCCGCTAGTTGTGGACGCCGAGCACGGCGTCACTCAGAAGCCAGCGGCAATCCACCCATTCGACGCCTCCCCTGGGAAGGTACGCCCGTGAACCTGCTGGTGTTCCGATGGCAATGCTGCCTGCGTTTCACGAAAGTGCTCGAGTTCTTCGAGGATCACGAATGACTCGCAAACATGGCCCCGGAGCCGCCGCACCAAGCTATCAAGCCGTTCGATGGCGGCGTCACTGCGCAATTCCTTCATTTCCCTTTATCTCCTTAATTTCCTTACCAGTAGTGCCCACTTCCGGGCTGTTCGCTAGATTTAGCTCGCGAGTGAAGTGCGCTTTGGCGATCAGCCGCGCAAGAAGATCCAGAAAACCGTCAATTGCTTGCTGCTCTACAGGAGTAACATTTGCGGAATCTGGATGGGAAGGAGCGGAGCCGGCCACGTCAGACGCAACCGACTCTGCCTTAATTTTGCCCTTCGACTTGAGTTTGCTCATCTCAGGGCAATGTCGATGGTGGCGATGAACGCTGAAATTAGCGGACCGACTTGGTTCAGCAGGCATGCCTTCGCATGGGAATCCAGATCAGCGTAGGAAATCACCTTGGCGCTGGCGACATTCGAGAGCTCACGAATGTCCGATTCGACGTGCAGAAACTCGTCGCAGTCGAAATAGCAGGCACCCAGGCCACCGGGGATATTGAGAACGGCGACGACGAGTTGGCCGGAATCGTCCGGTCCCTGGTTCGGATAATAGCTGCGGCGGAGAACAACGTTGCCGACAAAAATTGCCGGCGCCACGATGCCGGCCTCGTGCATCCGGCTCAACTCGGAGTTGATCGCCGGGATGAGTGAATCAGCTGCGAGCCTCCCCGCCGTGATCTGCTCGTGGATGAACCGCAGCTGCTCGGGCAGCGTCAACAAACTGTCTGACATTTCATGTTCCTTGTGAAGAATCCTCCTGTAAGTAATGAATAGTGAGATTGCTCTCGAAGGGTAAGGCGGGGACGCGGAAGCAGGTTAATCTGTTCCAGCGTCAGGAAAAGCGACATTACCAGCACGGGTGATCTCATTTTGTCGCGCGGAAGATCAAGGCACTGATTGTTGCGTCGAGCCCGAACTCAGGGGAAAGCCCTTTGCTCTGGCAGTCACGGTAGCCATCCGTAACTAGGGTCTTGAGCAACTCCTTGCTCGCGCCGGAGACCTCGGCCAAGTAACAGATCATTCTAAGTTTCAACTCGATCTTTCGGACTGATGATGACCAAGCGTATTCTTCCCGAATCTCGAAGTCTACGTCGCGAAACTCCCGGTAAAGCAACCGCTCAACCTCGCGTTTGGCATCCTTTTCATCCGCAGCAACATCGTTACCGATTTGGAATGTTCGCAGCACCAAGAGATCATCAAATAGCTTTTCAAGTTGTGAGCTAGAGTAACGGTCGTTGCTCTCAGCTCTGATGTCTCGGATTTCGGCGAGTAACACGAAAGTCACAGTTACCATGTCGTGTTTGGGCAACTCGGTGAGCTTCTTGGCACCATCGATCGAACCGACGAGCTCCTTCCAATCAGTCTTGGGCGGTGATGTTAGAACGGCGTCGACAGCAGTCAAGAGAACGCCGGCGGTCCGCGATCGGAATTGCTCCAGAGTGCCCACAACGAGAGCTTGGTTCTTTAATTCCTCCTTGCTCAACGCGGAAGGTTGGCTTGGGGATGGGGAATTGGTTGACGTGCAACTGCACCCTGAGTGCATAGCGGAAATGCAAAAGAACAGGGTTGCAAACAGGCGATAATACGATTTCTTCATGCGAAGTGCCTCCTTGGGCGGAATGGGAAAGCGGAGGTAGAGTTCGCGTCCAGTCAACGAAAAAGGACGCTGAACCCAGCCTGCTCCCACGACCCCCGCCAAGGGGCCAGACGAACAGCACTAGGCCAGCGCCCCTCGCGGGGCGTGGCACAAGCGCTGCTTCGTCTAATGCTGAGCCCGAAGGCTCAGTTGGCGGTATTTGTGGGAAGCAGATCTCGATGCTCACGCATCGTTCGATGTAGTCATTTCGCCGATTGTTCGGCGTGGTTTGTTTCGATCTCCTGGCAAACTGTTAGTTACAGGCAGTTGCGCTGCCTAGGTCCGGATTCTAGTCCGGCCTTGCCTTGCTCGCAAACGCACGGCGACTGCGGTGCGAAGTGACACCTTTCGTCACAGATGAGTAAACATGCCGATGACGAAATTGTCGGCGGCAATGCGCTTGTTAGCGCGCTGTGCGAGGTTAAAATCCTCTCCTCTTTGGAAGTCAGCGGTCTAAACCGTGGCCGAATCGTTGTTCCAACCTGAGCGGCAAGTGCCCGCCGCTCACGATCTTCATCAGGTAAAACTTGTCGGTCTACCAAAGCACTCCTCGACCAATCATTCTGGCCGCGAGGCTGACCAGCTACTTTGACGATCTTGAGAAGTCATTGGCGGCTCGCTGGTCGATCGTTATTCGTACGCCCAACTAACCCAGTCAGAAATCCGCGATGTCACTTCCAAGCGAGTTCGATCGAGACCAGGACAATTCAATTTTTCCGCTAATCGTCGGGAAAGATCTTGATCGTCACTTCAACCTCGAAATGGCACTGGTCGAATTTTCGAGACTGTTCGCACAAGAATCGAATGATCGCGCGATGGTCATCGTCGGTGCCTCGTTTTTGGATACGCAGCTCGAGCACATCGTCCGTAACTTCCTGGTTGACGATGAGAAAGAGGTTGACGCGCTGCTCCAGTACGACCAACCCCTGGGGTCGTATGGGAATCGGATCCGAACGCTTTACTGCCTTGGCCTCATCGGCAAAATGGTGCGCGACGATTTGCGGCTGGTGGGCAAGATCAGAAACCGATTCGCCCATGATCTGATTGCGTCCTTCGATGAAGAGCCCATCAAAGGCTGGGCACGCTCTCTTCAATGGCATCGGAAAACGTACATGGAACCTCCAGCTGGTGCCGCTCCCAGGGAGCTGTTCAACGTCGGCGTTAATCGCCTTGTTGGCCATCTGAGCGGGATCGTGTCTGTGGCGAGATCGGCGAGACGCTCGATGCGGCGCGAAGTCTGATTAATCTGATCCGCAACCGCCGGTCATGATCGGCAAGCTGTTTTAACCGGCTGACATTCGCTAGAATGCCGAACTTTTGTTTGCAGCGCATCCGACGGCGGCATCGGCGGGCGGTAAAACCCAGGTCGAGCAGGTAAGCGGTTCAATGGCTCTAAAGAAGACGCAACTCTATAGCTCGCTCTGGCAAAGCTGCGATGAACTCCGCGGTGGCATGGATGCCTCGCAGTACAAAGACTACGTCCTCACGCTGCTGTTCATGAAATACGTGTCGGACAAATACGCCGGCAAGAAGGACGCCGTGATCGAGGTGCCACGCGGCGGCAGCTTCGCCGACATGGTGAAGCTCAAGGGCGATAAAGAGATTGGCGACAAGATCAACAAGGTCATTGGCGCCCTTGCCAAGGCGAACGATCTGGACTTCCTGATGCCCGGCCGGGCCCCCGACTTCAACGACGAAGATAAGCTCGGCCGCGGCAAGGACATGCAAGATAAGCTGTCGAAGCTGGTCGCAATTTTCGACGGGCTCGACTTTCGCGCCAACCGTGCCGAGGGCGATGATCTACTCGGCGATGCCTATGAATACCTGATGCGTCACTTCGCTACCGAATCGGGCAAAAGCAAGGGGCAGTTCTATACCCCTGCCGAAGTCTCTCGAATTATGGCGAAGGTCATCGGCATCGAACATGCTTCGAAGCTTAGGGACCCAACAGCATACGACCCGACCTGCGGATCGGGGTCCCTGCTTATCAAAGCCGCAGACGAGTCGGGCGCGAGCAACTTGGCGATCTATGGCCAGGAAATGGATAACGCCACATGGTCGCTCGCCAGGATGAACATGCACTTGCATGGCCATCCTACGGCCGATTTGTGGCGCGGCAACACACTTGCTGATCCACACTTCAAGAACAAAGACGGCAGTCTGAAGTCATTCGATTTTGCCGTAAGCAATCCACCTTTCTCATCCAAGGCTTGGTCCAACGGACTCAACCCGGCAAACGATGAGTTCGAACGCTTCGAGTACGGCATGCCGCCAATCAAGAACGGCGACTACGCCTTTCTGCTGCACCTGATCAAGTCGCTCAAGAGCAAGGGCAAAGGTGCGATCATTCTGCCGCACGGCGTGCTGTTCCGCGGCAACAAGGAAGCCGACATTCGCCGCAACCTCATCCAGCGCGGTTTGATCAAGGGCGTCATCGGCATGCCGCCGAACCTGTTTTACGGCACCGGCATCCCGGCCTGCATCATCGTAATCGACAAGGAGCACGCTAACGCCCGCACCGGCATTTTCATGATCGATGCGTCCAAGGGCTACATCAAAGAGGGCAACAAGAACCGCCTCCGCGCCCAGGACATCCATAAGATCGTGGACGTGTTCAACCACCAGCGCGAACTGCCGAACTACGCTCGCATGGTGCCGGTGAGCGAGATCGCCAATCCTGCCAACGAGTACAACCTCAACATTCCCCGCTACATCGACTCGACCGAACAGGAAGACCTGCACGACCTCGATGCCCACCTCAATGGCGGAATCCCCAACCGCGATATCGACGGCCTGGAGGCCTACTGGAAAAACTTCCCCTCGCTCCGCAAGGCGTTGTTTAAGACCAACGGTCGCAAAGGCTACAGCGAGCCTCGCGTCGAAACGCAGCAAGTGAAGGCGGCAATACTCGCTCACGAAGAGTTCCAAGAGTATTCCGGCACGATCACCGAGATTGTTCGCAAGTGGCGGAAAGCCCATCAGCCGTTGCTCAAGAGCATCAAGATCGACGATCTTCCCAAGCAGGTGATTCATACGCTGTCGGAAGATTTGCTCGCACGCTTCGCCGATGTGCCGCTGCTGAGTCGGTACGACGTCTATCAGCGGCTCACGGATTACTGGGCCGAAGTGATGCAGGACGACGTTTACCTCATTGCCGCGGACGGCTGGGTGGAAGCCGCGCAGCCGCGGGCAGCCATTGACGACAAAGAACGGAAGATCACGGAGACGCCTGACTTGGTCATCGGTCCGCAGAAGAAACGCAAGAAGTACAAGATGGATCTAATTCCGCCCGCGGTCATCGTCGCCCGCTACTTTGCGGCGGAGCAGGCGGCGATCGACGACGCTCAATCGAAGCTCGAAGAAGCCACCCGCATGTTGGAAGAGTTCGTCGAAGAGCACACCGGTGAGGAAGGCCTGCTTGAAGACGCCGTTAACGACAAGGGCAAGGCGACCAAGACGAACGTGAACGCTCGGCTCAAGGCGATCGGCGACGATCCGGAGTTCGCTGAGGAACACAAGGCGTTGGAAATGTGCGGCAAGCTGCTCGATACGGAGTCGCTCATCAAAAAGGCGGTCAAGGAAGCACAGGACAAACTCGACAAGCAGGTGCTGGCGAAATACGCAAAGCTCTCGGAAGCCGAGATCAAGGCGTTGGTCGTCGAAGATAAATGGCTCGTCAGCATCGAAGCGGCCATCAACGACGAGGTTCAACGGCTAACGCAGAGGCTTACTGGTCGGGTTCGGGACCTGGAATCGCGCTATACCAAACGGCTGCCCGATTTAGAAATGGAGGCCAAAGACTTCGGTCGGAAAGTTCAGACCCACCTAACGAATATGGGATTGGTGTGGGTATGAAACCGAATACAAGTCTCGACAAATGGGAGTCTAGGCCAGTCGGGGACGACATCGAGCTATTTTCGGGCCATCATGTCTTGGCGCGCCATTGCAATACGCATGGAGTAGGTACTCCGTATTTGACGGGGCCGGCAGATTTTCCGGACGGGCGGATTCAGCAGACGAAGTTCACGACGAAGCCAACGACGATATGTCGGGCGGGCGACATATTGGTAACGGTAAAGGGTTCGGGGGCAGGTACACTTATTGTCGCTGATAGGGAGTATTGCATCAGCAGGCAGCTAATGGCCATTCGGCCGTTGACTTGGAATGCAGTGTTCTTGTTCTACTCGTTATTGCAGAATGCTACGCAGTTCAAGGCCGCCGCGACAGGGCTGATTCCTGGATTGTCTCGCTCAGACGTTCTCAATCAGCAACTGCCAATTCCGACATGCAGCGACGAGCAACCCGCCATCGCGGAGGCTTTGGCGGATGTCGACCGGTTGATCGGGGCGTTGGAGGCGCTAACTCGGAAGAAGCGCGACATGAAGCTGGCCGCGATGCAGCAACTCCTCACCGGCAAAATCCGCCTGCCGGGCTTCATCGGCAAGTGGGAAGTGATGCAGCTTGGAGAGATAGGTGAGTTCTCGAAGGGGCGCGGAATTAAGCGAGACGATGTGACCGATGAAGGCGTTCCATGCGTTCGCTATGGCGAACTCTACACCCGTTACCGCGACTATGTGATTGTGCCGTCGTCCAGAATCCCGAATCAAGTCGCACAACAATCTCTGCCCATCAAAACCGGAGATCTGCTGTTTGCGGGCTCCGGCGAGACGGCAGAAGAGATCGGACGCTGTGCAGCTTATCTCGGAGAACAGACGGCCTATGCCGGCGGCGACATTGTGGTGCTATCGCCCCAGGGGCACAACTCACTGTATCTCGGCCACCTGATGAATCACCCGTCGGTTGCGCGACAGAAGGCGCGACTCGCGCAGGGCGACGCAGTGGTGCATATCAGTGCCCGAAACTTAGCGCAAGTAGAAGTCCTACTTCCTCCGACTAACGAGCAGGATGCCATCGCGGTGGTCCTATCCGACATGGAAGCCGAGATCGAATCATTGGAGCGCCGTAGCGACAAGGCGAAGCGAATTAGGCAGGGCATGATGCAGCAGCTACTAACCGGCCGCATTCGCCTGATGAAGCGGAAAGAGCAGGCAACCAACGCCAAGACCGCGAAGGGGCACAACAAGCAGATCAACGAGGCCGTCGTCATCTCCGTATTGGCTAAGCACTTCGGCAGCGAGCAGTTTCCGCTCGGGCGGAAGCGATACACGAAGCTCTCGTACTTGCTGCATCGCCACTCCGAGCAGCAGGTAGAGGGGTATCTGAAAATGGCTGCCGGTCCGTACAACCCACAGACCAAATACGGCGGTGCGGAAAAGATTGCTCTGAAAAACAGCTACGTGCGAGAGCACCAATCAGGCGTCCATGGCGGTTTCGTCGCTGGCGAGAACATTACCCAGGCAGAAGCGTATTTTGAAAAGTGGTACGGCTCGGCGGCGCTCCAGTGGTTGTTGACTAACTTTCGCTACAAGAAGAACGATGACCTGGAATTGCTGGCCACAGTGGACATGGCCGCGGAAGAACTGCGCGTCGCCGGCAAGCCCATTGATGTCAGCGGAGTCAAACAGGTGATCCAGGGCAATGCCGAGTGGCGGGCGAAGCTAGACCGGACCGTCTTTGCAGATTCCAATATTGCCACGGCGATCGAAACCTGCCGGAAGCTGTTCGGCTAATGCGGAGCGAGCACTATGAGCACCGTCGGCGAGCGCGAAGCCAAGACCCACAAGCGAGTGGTTAACTTCTTCCTCGAAGCCTTGAAATATGACTACTTGGGCTACTGGAAGGACCGCGATGGCAATTGCAATGTAGAGGAAGGCCGACTTTCCGATTGGCTGAAGCGTCAGGGCCACACGGAAAAGGTCATCGCCAAGGTGCTGCATGAAATCAGCAAGGCAAAAACGCTCGCGGGCAGCAAAACGCTTTACGACGCCAACCGCGAAATGCACAGCCTGCTACGTTACGGCGTGAAGGTGAAACCGGATGTCGGCGAGCAGAACGTCACCGTTTGGCTGGTCGACTGGAAGACAACCCGCAACAACGACTTCGGCGTGGCGGAAGAGGTCACCATCGCCGGCGAACATAGCAAGCGGCCCGACGTCGTGCTGTACGTCAATGGCATTGCGCTGGGCGTGCTGGAGCTGAAGCGTTCCATCGTGTCAGTCACGGAAGGCATCCGGCAGAACCTTGATAGTCAGAAAAGAGAGTTCATCCGGCCGTTTTATGCGACTGTGCAGCTCGTGTTGGCCGGCAACGAAACCGAGGGTCTTCGTTATGGGGTCACTGAGACGCCGGAAAAATATTATCTTCGTTGGCGAGAGGACGTGGCCCACCCGGGCGCCGGCGACAATCCTCTATTACGCGAGCTAGGACAAGTTTGCAGCAAGGACCGCCTGCTGGAGATCGTCCACGACTTCATTGTTTTCGACGCCGGGACGAAAAAGACCTGCCGGCACAATCAATACTTTGGCATCCGCGAAGCTCAGGATCATGTTAGGCGGCGCGAAGGCGGAATTATCTGGCATACGCAAGGTAGCGGCAAAAGCCTGACGATGGTCTGGCTCGCGAAGTGGATTCGTGAACACGTCGCGGATGCACGAGTCTTGCTGATTACCGATCGGACAGAACTCGACGAGCAGATCGAGAAGGTCTTTAAGGGTGTCAGTGAGAGCATCTACCGGACCAAAAGCGGAAGCGATCTAGTACGTGTACTGAACGCCAGCGAGGAATGGCTGATCTGCTCGCTTATCCACAAGTTCGGCGCCGGCGAGGAACTCAGTGACAAGGACATTGAGGCCTATGTCGAAGACATCAAGAAAAGTCTGCCCAAAGGGTTTCACGCCAAGGGAGATGTCTTCGTCTTCGTGGACGAATGCCATCGCACGCAATCTGGCAAACTTCATGAGGCGATGAAGACACTGTTGCCGGGGGCGATGCTGATCGGCTTCACGGGCACGCCACTCTTGAAGAAGGACAAGCAAAAGAGCATCGAGGTCTTTGGCCCGTATATCCATACTTACAAATACCACGAAGCGGTTCGCGACGGCGTGGTGCTCGATCTAAGGTATGAAGCTCGCGACATCGATCAGAACATCACCTCGCAGGCAAAGATCGATCAGTGGTTTGAGATCAAGACCAGGGGGCTCTCCGACTTGGCCAAGGCGCAGCTCAAACAGCGCTGGGGCACGATGCAGAAAGTGCTCAGCTCGCAGGACCGTCTGGAAAAAATTGTCGCGGACATCTTGCTCGACATGGAGACGCGCGACCGGCTCAAGAGCGGATACGGAAACGCACTCTTGGTTTCAGGAAGCATCTATTCCGCCTGCCGATTTTTCGAGATGTTTCAAAACAAGGGCCTCGGCGGAAAGTGCGCAATTGTCACGTCCTACAAGCCTTCGCCGGCTGACATTAAAGGCGAAGAGACGGGCGAAGGACTTACAGAGAGGCTCAGGCAATACGACATCTACCGGAAGATGCTTGCCGCTCATTTTAACGAGCCGGAAGATGCGGCGATGCACAAGGTCGAGACGTTCGAGCAGGAAGTGAAGAAGCGGTTCATCGACGAACCTGGCCAGATGAAGTTGCTGATCGTGGTGGACAAGTTGCTCACTGGTTTCGACGCTCCGCCCGCGACGTACTTGTACATCGACAAAAAAATGCACGATCACGGCCTTTTTCAAGCCATCTGTCGGGTCAACCGCCTCGATGGCGAAGACAAGGAATACGGCTACGTTGTCGACTATAAGGATCTGTTCAAGTCGCTTGAGAAGTCGATCAAGGACTACACCGGCGAAGCATTTGAAAACTACGACGCAGATGACGTTGCTGGACTCTTGAAGGATAGACTCGAAAAGGGCAAGGAGCGTTTGGCGGAACTGCTGGAGTCGATCAGGGCATTGTGTGAGCCGGTGGAGCCGCCTCGCGATACGGCAGCCTATGTCCGATTCTTCTGCGCCATGGCCAGTGGTGACGCTGAACAACTGAAGGACAACGAGCCGAAACGTGTCGCACTCTACAAGCTGGTCGCGGCCCTTGTGCGGGCGTATGCCAACCTGGCCAACGAAATGGCTGAGGCAGGCTACTCAGAAGCGCAGGCTCGAGAAATTAAGGACGAAGTCGGGCATTACGAAAAAGTCCGCGAAGAAGTGAAGCTCGCAAGCGGCGACTACATCGACATGAAAATGTACGAGCCGGCCATGCGACACTTGCTCGACACGTATATACGTGCCGAGGAGAGCGAAAAGGTTTCGGCGTTCGACGACATGTCGCTCGTGGAATTGATCGTCGAACGCGGTGAGGCAGCGCTCGACGCCTTGCCGGAGGGGATACGAAAGAACCCCGAAGCAATGGCCGAAACGATTGAGAACAATGTCCGCCGGCTCATCATCGATGAGATGGCCGTAAATCCGAAGTACTACGAGAAGATGTCCGAGTTACTCGACGCCCTCATTCTGCAACGCAAGAAAGAGGCGTTGGACTACAAGGTTTACCTGGCAAAAGTAGTTGATCTCACTAAGCAGGTGAAACGCCCCGTCCGGTCAACTTATCCAGGGACTATTAATTCCGCCGCGAGGCAAGCACTTTTTGACAACCTCGGCCGCAACGAGCAGTTGGCCATTCAAGTCGACACGGCTATTCGCAGTGTGAAGAAGGACGACTGGCGTGGCATGAGGGCTAAACGGATCGAAGTGCGAAACGCGATTAAGGCCGTCCTCGGCGACGACGACGGAGTCGTGGATGCTATCTACAAGATTGCTGAGAGCCAGCGTGACTACTGAACGACAAGTCATCGAAGTGCGCGACATTCCGGTTGAGGTTCTCCGCAAGGACATTAAGAACCTGCACGTCGGTGTATATCCGCCTGCGGGCCGCGTGCGGGTGGCGGCGCCGCTGCATCTCGATGACGATGCAATTCGGCTTGCCGTCGTGTCGCGTTTGGGTTGGATTCGGCGCCAGCAGCAGAGCTTTCAGCATCAGGATCGGCAGTCGCAACGTGAAGTCGTGACCGGCGAAAGCCATTTTTTCCAGGGCAGCCGCTACCTTCTCGACGTGGTCGAACATGAGGGTCCTTCGTCGGTCGAGGTCCTGAACAACACGACCTTGGTGCTGCGGACACGCGCAGGTTCCGACCAGTCGACAAGAGATGCGGTTTTACAGCGTTGGTACCGCCAGCGTTTGCGGGAGCAGCTGCCAGACCTCGTTGCCAAGTGGCAGCCCCGGCTCGGCGTGACGATTGACGAGGTCCGCATCAAGAAAATGAAAACGCGCTGGGGGACATGCAATATCGAGGCGCGGCGAATATGGGTGAACCTCGAGCTCGTGAAGAAGCCGCAGGCGTGCCTCGAGTTCATTCTTGTCCACGAAATGGTTCATCTCCTGGAACGCCACCACAACGACCGGTTTCGCGCGATTATGGATGAACAATTGCCTCATTGGCGAGTTCACCGCGACGAACTGAATCGTGCTCCGCTAGCACATGAGGATTGGCGTTACTGAGTCAAGGCACCAAAGCATCCCTTAGGAGGACGACAAATGGCATCAAACGTAAAGCGAAAGACTACTTTTGGCACTTCGTACGTTGACCACTTCAGCCCGGCGCTGCCAGAGGCGACGCCAAAGGCAATAAACGTGATCCTCAGCTTTGAAGAGGCACTCAAGCTTCACCTGAGCTTGGGGCAACTATTGGGTCACTTGAACGGCTACAACCGTTCGACTTCCGATGGCAAGCGCACCGCGGTTAATCTATGCGTTTACACCAAGCAGCAACGGATCGCCGTGGTCGAAGGTCGCATTCGCAGGCCCGGGAAAGACGAAGTCGTTGAAAACGTCGGCGACGCTGCCTCGCCGGAATGACCGGGGAATCGGCCAGGCACCCTTGGTTGGCCAACGGTGCCCGGCTCGTGCCCGAGATTTACATCTTCGACTTGATCCGATAGACGGTTTGCCGGCTGCAACCAATTTCCGCTTCGATCTCGTAGATCGGCACGCCTTTTCTCAATAACTCCTTGACGCGCTCGATCTCCTGCTTGCTGAGCCGCGAGCGATTGCTTCGTTGCGGTGGAGCGCCGTCCACGCGGGCCTTCTCGATCACTTCGGGAAAGGCGGCGTCATACGCGCAACGCACGGTTGCCTCGCAATACCCGAGGCGCCGCGCCGCCTCCGAAATCGACGTGCCCGGCTCTTTAACGAGAAGTGCTTTGAGCGGCGCAACGAGATCGTGAAAGGTTGTGCGCGGCGCTTTCGCAGTCTCACCAGCCGTTTTGCCACGGGGGCCTCGAGCACGTTTCCGGCCCGTGCGGGCTTCCTGGACGACCTGCGAGCTGACGCCGAGCACCGCTGCGATCGTATCAGTGCTGTGGCCTTCGGCCACCAGCTCCGCGACTTTGGCAGCGATAACGTCTGCCTTTCGCTCTACGTCGAGCGGGAATTTCGCGGATTCTGCGTTTGTCCAACCATGAGTAGTCAGGTACTCCAGAGTGCTCGTAGTTGGACAATTGCCATTCCGCGAGATTTGCAGCAGCACAGGCAGCAGATTGTAGGTGAAGCAGGCAAACCAGGCAGGCTTAGACTTGCCCTCTTGCTTCTCCTGCAGAAGGGTTATGGGCCCCGTCAGCTGGCGCAGAAGCGGTGCTGCAATTTGCACTTCACTTTGGAGGAGTGTGGAGACATCCTTGATGAGTTCCAGCACCTGCGTTGTGCACAGCCGGGCAGGTATGTCGCTAGATCGTTTAGCGTCCCGCGCCATAGCCCGAAGTTCCGCGAGGCGGCGTTCATCCTGCCGTAGCTTAGCAACAACTGCGCCCATTTTCTGATCGTCGTCTTCATTGGCCAGTACCTTGGCAAGTCGCTTGCACCCTGCCGACAATTTTGCAATTTCGGTCTCCCAAGCCGTTGTATCGACTCGAGGTGCCTCCGATTGCTCGATCAGATATTGGTTTGCACGTTCGACGAGCTCATTCACCCGCGTTGGAGTGAGCACTTTGTTGAGCACGTAGTTCACAACGGCGTTCTCGACGTGCCTCACCGTCTTGTAGCCCCGAAACGTGCAACCGTTTTTGCCATCCCGTGCATCAGTGCAGGTAAAGCTCGCGTGTTTGCCGGCCCGGCCGAGCCACAGGGGTTTCTTACAACCACCACATAGTGGCCGGACGAGTGTGGTCGCATTAACTTCATCCCGTCGCGTCGTACGACTGGATGACTTGGAGTATGCGTTCTTCGCGAGCTCCAGCCGCCGCTGTGCGGCCTTCCATACCGACCATGGGATGATTTGCAGGTTGCGGGCGCGCCGGACCTTCCATTTCTCCCGTGGGTTTCTCTTGATCACATATTTCTTACGTCCTTTTTCGTCAAGTTGTTCGGCGCGGTAGGTCATGTCTTCGACATCAATTCCCGCGTATTTGTAGCGCCCCAGAAGTTGCCGCACGCGGCTGCTGTCCCAAGTGCATCCGATGACCGCGAGGTCATTCAAGTGTCGAGCAATACGCCCCAGGCTCCAGTTCTGGGTGACGTAGAGATTGAATGCCAACTGGATGTACGGCATAGTTTTCTCGTCGACGGCAAGCATCTTCGATCGCACGCCGTCCTTGCCGAATATGGGGCTTCCAGTGGCGTCGACTGCAGGGACTAACTTGTAGCCAACGGCAGCTGGCCGCAAATTTGTTCCCTGCCGGTGAGCATCACGCATGCCCCGCTTTACTTTGGGTTTCAGCTGGTCGATGAACCACTCTTGCAGAGCAGCAAAGATTGACAAAACGAACTTCCACATTTGGTGATCGCTGTCGAATCCATCGCTGACCCCAACTAGGCGTTTGCCCATCGCGTCGATCATTCGGCCAAGGCGCAGGGCCTCGACCATATCACGACTAGCACGGCCAATCTCGTCGATGTATAGCACAACTGGTGAATCTGCTGCGGTGGAAGCCATCTGCAAATTTGCCAGTTCGTACCCGTGCCTGTCTGCGGTTGTTCCGGTTACGGCAGCATCGGCGAAGACGAATTGCCAAGGGATGAAGTGCTTATTCGCAGCGGCACGTTCGAGAGTCAACTTCAGCTGTTGAACCAGTGACCTCGGATTCGATTTGTCGCACGAATACCGCAAGTAGCAAGCTGCCAATTGCTCCCAATGTCGGCTGTGGAGCAAGAGAGCTTCGGGCTGAACATCCGCTTTTAAAAACCGCTGCTCAAAGGCCGTTGCTAAACGCTCGACTTCAGCTTTAGATTTGCGAGGAATCACACCCAACTGCACCAACTTAGGGAATAGCCGGCCTTGAATTTCCATATATGCCTCAGCAAGGGCCATTGCCGCAGCACGATCTGGAAGTCCGCGAGACGCACGATCCTTTTGCTTGCGGCGACGTGGCCGCCGATCCGCTTCCGCCTCATCGGAATCACCAGCAGGCGGTCCGCCTGCCAAAGCACTGGCGAGCATCGCGAGTGAAAATAGTATTGCGTAAGTTGCGATCGGAAATTTGTCCCGGTTTTGTCCCGGTTGCTGTCCTGCATGAGTGGGAATAACTGGGAATGAACGGGAGTGAGCGGCAGACGCTAAATTGCGACTGTCGCTGAGGTTAAGTGCCAAACCTTGCTGTGAGCCGAGGTTGCGAAAAATGGCAGGATAGAATCCTGTCCTCTCCGTTTCACGGAACCGGCTGTTTCTAACTCATTGCTTTGCAATGGTTTCGGAACAGCCGGTTTTTTCGTCACAGTAAACTGTGACGAGACTGTGACAAAATCGGAGAGTTCTTGCTGGTTCATCTCTCTCTTTCGCTTCGGCCTGCCAAACCTCCGGGTTAAAAATGGAGCGGGGCTACTCTGCCTCACTCCCGAATTTGAAATCGACCTTTTCCATCTGGCGTTGCGACTCTGGGTCGTTCAGATGGTAATAGTGTTTGACCATCAGACTGCTGCCGTGGCCCAGCCACCGCATGACAGCCAATTCGCTCACACCGGCGTTCGCGACCAGCGAACAAAAATAGTGACGAAAGCTGTGCAATCGGCCATCTTTGAACCCGATTTCATCCTCGCCGCTCGGATACTTCTCGCTCAGCGGATCAATTACTTCGCTCACGAATGCAAGTCGAACTGCATCACCGCTGATTTTCTGGCCATCCGGTCCAGTGAATACCCGGCTGGCGCCGCGCTTAACCAACGGGGCGATAATCGGGAGTAACTGAGAGTGAATAGGGAACGACCGATTCCGGCTGTTCTTCATACGCCGGGCAGTGCCGGGCGCCGCAGTGCGATTGAACCGTTCGTCGGTCAGCGTGATCATATTCTTGTCCAAGTCAACGTCCGACGGCCTTAGCCCGGTTAGCTCCGAGATCCGCATACCGGTGAACGATAGTCCGCAAATGATGGCGCGGAGCCAAGCTAGACCTGACCGGGAAGAGCAGCGGTCGGCCATCGCAGTCAGTTGTTCTTTGGTGTAGCAGAAGGTGTTAGTCCCCGATGGCTTCCGAAGCGGCATGTGAATCTTGCACTCAACGGGCAACAGCTCTTCCCTTATGAAATAATTGAAAACCTGCTTGATCGTCGTCAATTCAAGAAACACAGTTGCGTATTCGTATTCCCCTTCCAGCAGCCAGTCGGCATATGACGTGAGGTGGCGACGCTTGATGTGTTCCCAATATTCCAGTCCCTCAAGTTTGACCCAGGGGACAAACTTGTTCAGAACTGCTTCATAACGTTGCTGCGTTTTGTCAACACCGCCGCCAGCTACGAAGGGGCGAGCAACGTGCTTTAGGTACATGTCTTTCCCTGCGTCCAGCGCGATCGACTTGGTTGTTCCGGGGGAGAGTATCGACGGGTCTGCCAGTCCGAGTGCAACGGCTTGCACTTTGTCGAGTAGTTGAAGTTTCTCTAGCCCTTCCTCGTAGTCCTTAGTACCGAGCGAATGCCGCCCCGGGTTAACCGTATTTCCACGACCGTCAGCCTGCCAAACACCATCCCGATCGCGCACCGTCCAGACAAAGAACGGCAGGCGCAACTTTTCCTTTGTTTTTCGTTTCTTGCTCAAGCAACTGATTCCTTACTTTCGGATTTGAGTAGTCCAGCGCGGCCGTGGGCCGTTCAATGCTGGACGCGGCGGCGACGAAGAAGTCGCCGCGGATTGCGAAGCGGTGCCCGAGTTGACACTTCCGCCAGACGGCGGGAGCGCGGCGCCATCGTTGGTCGAGGAACTGCTTTCGCCAGTGAATCGAGCGCGAAACGCAACGAGATCAATCAGCCAACGCTTGCACCGTCCACCAGATTGGTGAGCAGGCAGTTGACCCGCTCGCAATCGGCGATAGACGGTCGCGATTCCTTGATTAGTGACCGTGGCAAATTCTTCGGGCGTGACGAATTCGTCTGACATGCTTCCTCCAGCGGTTCGCCGCTGGGGACGCATTTCAGCAAAGCGATTGTCAGGAGGTCTTTTGAATGTCCGCGCGGACTTGCTCAGCTAGTTTCACTTTAAACCGTCGGTACTGTCGCAGCATCGAGTCCGCTCTGGTCTCATTGCCACCCGTAAAGTCAAGTGCGATCCGCCTTTGCGACGACTCGCCCTGACGTTGCTCAAGCTCGCGATAGAATGCCATGAATACTTGATCGTCAGGTATTATCCGAGCGATTTTCTTGTGCATGTCCGAATTGTTGTCCGCGCGCTTATTCTGGAGCTTCGCAACGAGCCGATCACGGAACGCCCGATATTCCGCCAAAAACTCTTCCGTCAATGCTAGCAACTGCTCGAATCGACTATTTGAGGCGATCGTCCCATCCAGACGGCGATCTGCCCATTCGACATACGTTCGCGCCAAGTTCGCTTGAAGTTCACGGATTCGGCCGTTGAGGAAGTAAGGCTCAATAATGGTGATATCCGCGAGGCCGTTGGACGCCTGTCTAATCGCGACGTCACGGAGTTCGGGAATGTTCCTTTGGTTGCGGAGCGCCGATTCCGGTGACGTCAGGCAATCCCGCATTTGATGCAGCCGAATCCGTTGGCGGGCAATGTAAGCGTCCTGTTCCTTCAAATATTGCTGGACGGTGTCCAGAAGCCTCTCCAAAATCTGCTTGTTCTGCGGAAGCGGCCGATCAGCCCGCTCCTCAGGTGGCTTTGTTTGTTTTTTGCCCATGCGTGCTCTGACCATGGTTTTGTGTTGGGGTATTCGCTGAAGTGTCTCGATGGATCGCTTCGGCAATCAATCTGCAAATTAAGTCGAAGAGCGCCGTGACTGCTTGCTCCCGTTGGGATTTCTGCAGGTCAGTCCCATCAATTGAATGGGAATTTGCGTTTGACGCAACCTCCGCCAGACGGGCCGGAGAGGCGCGCAACGAATGTTTTTTCTTTTTCATAGGGAGTTTTTGAAGAGTCTGAAGATTCTGTAATCGCGGCGCCAGTTTCCGCCGCGAAATTCCTGCCCGCTCATTTAGGCATCGCAACGAATTGCTCAAGCAGGGGGTTCGCTTGACCACGCACTCACGCCAATTCCATCTAGCAGTGAATCCGCAATCAGTTGTCACCGAAGATTGAGCGGCTTCGCACCCTAAATCTCTATCTGCCCGCGCGGCCTCCAACGGCAGAATAAGACGCCGCCCACCATTCGCTATAATCACTGGCCGGAGAACAAAGTCATGCCATTCCCTGCCAGAGTCGTCGATGAATTGCTGGTTAAGTGTGCCCGCTTCTGCTGTCTCTGCCGCCAGCACAAGGGGCAGAAAATGGAAATTCACCATATCGACCAGGAAGCGGACGGCGGCGAGAACACTGCCGACAACGGGTTGCCCGTTTGCTTCGACTGCCACGCGGATGTCAATTCATACAATGACAATCACCCGAAAGGGCGCAAGTATCGAGCGAAGGAACTACGGCAGCTGCGAGACCAATGGTTCAAGTTGGTTGCCGAAGGGAAGACAGGCGGGCAGCAGTCCGTAGTTCTGACTTGGAACGCGCCCGCGCCGCCGGCCCCTCTTTCGCAAGAGGCGGAAGAACTCTTGACCAAAGCAGCCAATGTGCCGGGAGTTCACGCCGGTGTCATCTCCGTTGTTGATAACGTACTAAACGAAGTGCTCAGCATCTCGCCCGGCCATCGGGAAAAACTGTACGCCCCGGACGATGCTCGCGCCGCACAGCGGTACAAGGCAGCGCTTGAAGAGCTTGAAGACCGCAACCTGGTTTCGCGTTCGGGCCAAGTTCGCAATCTGACTTCGGCTGGCTTCGCCATAGCCGATGAGCTTCTGAAACGCAGTTAGTTTCTAGCGACGTCGGTGAACCTATGGGGTAACCCCGTGTCGTTTTAGTTGAGGGACACTATGCGCGAAATTCCAGATTTTGAAGAACACTTGGCTACCGTAAAGGCGACTGTCGGCCGCGATTTCGATTTTGCGCATCGCATGTGGGATGCTTGGATGCACTTGCCGAAAGAGCCATTCGTTTTTGCGTCGAAACTCGACCCGATGGCAGGCAGCGTAGCAATGACATTGAATGTTCAAGCCTGCCGGCAGATGCGAAGTGTGATTTTGCTGTGCGAAGCCTGTGAAGCAGGTAACGCGCTAATTGTGGCACGCAGCATCTACGAAACTGCCGTGGCGCTTCAGTGGATACTCGCGCCAAGTGTGAACTTGGGGTTTGAACCAGTGCTGGGAAAAACGGATGCCTGGAAAGTTTCCACGAAGTCTATCGACGCGAATCTAGCCAGTCGGAAGCGGGCCGCGATGTATCTTGCGATCAACGTTTTCAATGATGAGAACCGCTTCGCTAGATGGGAACATCACGAGGACCACGCGCAGCTGCGCAAGAGATTAAGCCAGACCCTGCGAATATCGCAGCCGCTGAAAGAGAGCTTGGCGCGGAGTGGTCCTATATCCTTAGAAATCAGCCAAGGACGTATTCCGGGCTGAAGTTGGCGGCCCTCGCGCACGCCCTTGGAAACAATCTCGAAACGTACTACGAAACCATGTATCACTACCTTTCACGGTCGGCGCATTCGTCGGACGGGATTCGCTATTCCCGGAGCGTAGGCGGGCAGGTGGGCGCGCAGTGGCTTTCGACACCGGAAGAAATCGGCGGGGCGCTTTCAGCGGCCTGCCAAGTTTTTCTATGCTGCATGAGCGTGCTTCAGAATCAGATCGGTTTTGGGGAGGCAGGTGAGAAGACGGTTGACGAGATCGCGACAGAATACTTGAAAGGCTTTCCGGCCGTAAAATGACAAACGACCAGCCAGCAGAAGTGCCAGACCAGCACGTTTTCCATTTGGCCGATCAGTTCCTTGCTACTGCGGAACTGCTGGTCAAAAACATGCCCGGCGTGTAGCGCCGTCGCCGCTTCGCGTCAATGCAGCATTCGCAATCGAACTCTACCTAAAGTCACCCAATTCCCGTTGGAAGATTGACGATGAAACTTGCCTTGTCTCAACACACTCCAAGGCGCGCGGCCACAACCTGCGCGAACAAAGCACCCTGACTTGACGCAGCATTTAGACACCTACTCTTCGACGTTTGAAATCGCGGTACGGGTTTGAAGCGAAGCCGACCGTACAGCGGGCGGCCAACAGCTGAAATTGTGCTATTAGCGCGAGTTTTCGCGACTTCGTTTACTCACTTGAGATACGGCGATTCTAGGAAGCTTGCGGATCATCATCGCCGTTGCTGACAGGGCTTTTTAGCGGCCTAATCCACTAAACTGGCGTCAATCAACGGACGAACAATGCTCGCTACCTCTTCGTAGCTTTCCTTGTTCATTACCGAAAACTTTTCCTTCAATTCGATGACATTACCGCCGAAGTTGATACCCATGTCGTCCACAAGGCCCAGCACAAGCTGTGAATCGGTCGGCAAGAAGTCTCTCGTGAACTCGATGATCTTTTCCCAATTGGCATCGTCCTGATCTTGTTGCTTCGGAGAGTCGATGACGATCGGGCAAAAGCATGAGGTCGATCGCTTGGCAATCGTGTTTAGGATGGCGTAGTAATACGCGAGCAACGCTCTGGGCAGCTTGCTGCCTGACTCCTTGATTGAAAAGTAAACGGTTTTGTAACTACTCTCTGAAACATTCAAAAGAGCGAGCTTTGAAAGGGATGTCCGCATGAATGCCCGGAATTCTGCGTTGATCTGCTTACTTCGTTCCTTGTCTTCAATGTCCTTGAGGTCTTGCGTTGCTCGCACGATACGCCGATCAATGTCACCGATTATTGAGTTTCTCTCGGCAACGTCCTTGTCTAGTACGCGGCGCATTTCTTTCCGCCCTTCCGACTTAACAATATCGTAAAGCTGAACCTCTCCCTGCTTCTGGTTGAGAGTAGCAGCAATCTCTGATAGCTCGCTGCTCAGTTCGCTGACTTTCCGCTGGCGTTCCTCAAGCTTAGTCTCTACTGCGCGAAGCTCTTCTTTCAGGTCAAGCAGCAAATCGCGACAACGATCTTCATCGGCCGCGATGTCAAATCGCTCTTTGAACGAATTCTCATAGACTTGGCCACAGATAGGGCATCCTTCCACTTGAATGACTTTCGTCGCTGACATCGCAGCGCCTTCCATGGTGCATAGCGACTGTCTGGCCGGGGGCGTGCTCGCCTCGCCCTCTCTACATCTGCACGGCAAACCTCGTTTGAAGCAGCGCCACATGTTAGTCAAGCGATTCAAGGGCAAAGTAGTTACCCGCATCACACGCGGCAAGAATCTCCGCGCGAATTTCCACCGCAATTGGTTCCATCAGACCACCTCCTGAAGATGGTCTCTAAATTACCGACCTTACCTAGCTGGCGCTAGATGGATCGTGGAAACGCACTAGTCGTACTGTTTCATTCAAAGCCTTATGGTCCAGCCGAGAAGGCACCAGTCCGATGGGGCAGCGGGCTCGCGAGCTATCAAGCACCACGTTTTACAGCGGAACCGGTCGGCCCTGTGAAGTTCTCAGGCTAAAAAGCCTCGGTCTATGTAAACATAGCCTTCGAATTCAGCTACCACGAGACTCGACGAGTGGTAGCCGGATGAACCAGGAACGCCAGTCAGGCTCGCCCGAGGTCTTGATTTCCAAGCCGCTTGCCTCTGCCCAGGCGTCCACCGTGCTCTTTACTTCAAAGCGGCCCGAGGGGAGTACGCCGTCGAGATAATTGTTCCCGCATAGAAGTCCGCCGGGGCGAATCTTGGGTGCCCAGATACGGAGGTCTTCTTTCAGGTTGGCGCCGGAGTAACTCGCATCAACGTAAACGAAGTCCAAAGACGCATCTACGAACAAAGCAACAGCTGTCGAAGAATCAAGTCGGCGAACCTGGCAGCGATTACCATGTTTCGACAGCCGATCGAAAGCCGCTAGACAGTTCTGATCGTGAATTGATTGAGGCAGGTAGCCGGCGTCTGAATAATTCTGCTCCCCTTCTAACCAGGGTGCGATGCACTGCAGCCGTTTCCCTTTCCAGTTTTGCAAAAGCGAGTCGGCGAACTCTCCTCGCACGGTACCAAGCTCCACGCCTTCACCTACTAGTTGCAAGTGATTGAGGATCTGCGGAAGTTGATCACGCGTGCGCATGATGATTTCTGGCCAGGATGCGGCCCACGAGCTCCATTCATCGGCGAGGTCCGACGTATCAATCGCCAGAGAATCGAGATCTCCCCAACCAGCTACAGACGCTTCTTCTTTCTCAAAACGGCTCGGTTCGGAAAACTCCTCATCCAGAAATGCGTGCATGGCGATAGTGAACGAGGCATCATCGAAGTTCAGAAACGTCTTTCCCGCGCACAACGCTCGAATTTGTTCGGTAAGCAACTGCGTTGCCGGAGGAACGGGGATGTCTCGCGATAAGCCTGGAACTTCGCAACCAGGATCCGCCCCGGTCACTCCGTGTTGATAAAACCCAATGAACTTCCCTTCCTTCAGCAGCCAGGTGGGCTCGAACGGCTCGTGCTTCATCCGGTAATTGAAAATCGCAGTTGGCCCCACGAGCCCAAAGTGCGGGTCCTCGCTCGCGAAATCGGCGAAATCACGGTAGGCGCTCCAGACCCACTTACGCTGCAACACGTGCAGGATGTGCGACTCATAATTGACTCCTGGATACCCCAACCGCAGCAGCGTATCGTACGTCCGCCACAGCGAATCCCTCCAAAGCCCCCGCCCGCGAGTCGTCGCCTTGGCCAAATCCTCAAAGGCACGAGGTCGCCGGAGAAACTCCGCGTTCACTGGTGCGAGCAGCACCGAGTCATCCGTCGCCTGCACATACTCAGCCGACAACTCGGGAATTACCGCCCCCAAAAACGTTAGCAAAAAATAGTTCCGCACCGGCGTCCGAAACCGGAACGGCTTGCTCAGGGCTTCATGGGGCACGTGCTCCGCTACCCGGCGATCCGCGGTCAGCCACGCCGGCCGGTCACCCAAAATCCAAACCTTCCCCGCCTCGGCCGCCGGTTTGTTGCCGGGAGTACCCGGTGCACCCGCAGCTATAAAGTGACGCTCCATGCTCCGCAGCACATACCGCAGCTCTTCGTCCTCATGCGGAGAATGTCGGAAGGGAATCACCACATCCACAGCCGTTTACCCTAGTTTCGCATCACTAGCCACCACCCCCTCAAATTATGGGCGTGGCATGACAGGCAATATCGATTCGAAAACCACTCCATGCCTTTATGTCACAAACACTTACGCCAAGAGTGTCCGATTTTCCCGTCACATTATTACTCCCAAACGAACCAAGTTTATAGGTATTGGCACATTAAGTGGACCGCAACTGAAAGGAGCCCGACTAACGTTAGTCTTCAAATCCGAATCCTTCAGTCCAAAAAACTTTGTCAACTAAATACTCATCAATGATGAATCCGTTCGGAAAATCCCTAAAACCTGGCACAACTTGAAGCTGCTGAGAGGCATCCATTGCCTTCATTTCAGTCGAGAATACCCCACATAGCTTCGAGTCCTCATTGCCTGCTTGTTCTCGAACATGAAAAAGGATGTAAACACTGTTGTGACTTATATTTCTATTCAAATGCGCGATCTCCGTATTTTTGGATCTTACTAAATTCACTCCCAGCCCCCTTTGCATAGTTCCCTGGCCCATACTTCCCCTCGCACAATCGCTTCGCAAATGTCTTCCCATCTTCACCTACTTTGGGCGGCTGTCCTTTTGCCCAGCTGGGGCAATCTTTTGAGGCTTCCTTTTCAGTCAGGCCCGGCTTTCGTTTTTTGTATTGAGTAACTGATGGTTTTGAAGTGCTCGGTTTGGAAGGCTGAGGCTTTGTTGCAGGTTGCTTTACAGTGGGAGGTTTAGCAGCGGGAGGTTTAGCAGCGCCTGGCGACTGCGCGCCCGCGGGTTTTACAGTGGCACCACTTGCTGGGCCTCGGCCGGCCCCAATTCCACCAGTTGGCCGGCCAGCTCCGATGCCCCCCGTCCCAGTGCCACCGCCTCCGATACCACCTGTAGGCCGTCCACCACTCAAACCACCGGTACCCCCGCTTCCACCAAGGCCTCCCGTTGGTCGGCCGCCACCGCGCCCTCCACTGCCGGTGCCGCCAACATCTAGATTATGTATTGATGGCGTGCCAGCCAGCCCAATAGGATCTATTGTAGTTGTGACAGCATTGCCCACATAACGATAAAGGTTTTCATCACCAGCAGCAAACCCAATCGGGTCTTCACTCATCCACTGCTTCAGCCAAACATCCAGCCACCGGTTCAGGTTGTTCTGCAATCCAGAAGCATCGTCCCACGGTTTGCTCGTATAGCCATAGAGCAGGTCGACAGCCGAGTTCGTTTCGCTTGTCAAAGAGCCGAATGTATCGTAGTCGCGGTGGTTGGTGACGGAAACGGTGGAGACGACGAGGTCTGCGATGTCTCGCAAGCTGCCCAGGTGGTCGCCGAGGCCCCAGAGGACGTTGCCCGCCGTGCCGGGCGTCGAAATCTGCTCGTCGGCGAGAAACTGATCAACCCCTTCGGCCCAGGTGTAGCGATGCGACATCGTAGGGGCACTGCCGCCCGCGCCGTCGGAATCTTCCCACTGGAAGGTGATTTGGCCAGACTCGTAGGCGAAATAGGTGTCGACGTCGCCATCCGCTCCCGCGCCATCGGCATCGACAGAGCGTTTGATCCATTGATTCCAGACGTCATAGGTCTGGCCGACCGTCTTCACGATGTTGCCCGAGCCGTCCTTGAACGTGATCGACACGAGGCGATTACGGTGGTCCCAAGCGTACTCTTCCTTTTCGCCGGTTGAGATCAGTGTCTTGGATGCCCGATTCCCCTCGCCATCGTAGGTATAACTGTACGTCCCATCGGTCACAATCTGGTTGTTCGAGTCAACGTCGAACCCCGAGCTATTCCGATTACCGTTGGCGTCGTATTCATAGTCCTCATCTGGTGGACCGCTGCCATCGTGGTCGGCGCCGACCAGCTGGTTCGTATCGTCGTAATCGTAGTGCGATACGCCATCAACGTACGACGAGATCTGCTGGATGCGACTCGCCAAGTCGTAGTCGTACTGATACCGCGCGAGCGTCGTCGAACTGTGCTTATGCCACAGATCGTTTAGCCTGCCCATGCCGTCGTAAGTAAACGATGTGGTCGCGATTGTGGTCGGGCTCGCCCCCTCTTTGCGCTCGATAGACTCATGTTGGTGTGCCGCGTTGTAAGCGAAATCAACTTCCTTCCTCACCACGCCGTTGCCGCCGACCTGGCCGGCATCGAGCAGTTCCGTCACTCGGTTCCACTCGTCTCGCGTGTACGTTCGCAAAAAGTCATCCGTGCCACCCACAGTCGCCGAAAGCGAGGTCCGCCCACTCTTCACGTTGTAGGCGCTGCCAAAAATCACTTCCGGCAGGCCAGCCAAGTTCTGCGTCTCTTCCTTCAACCGCCCCATGCCGTCGTAATCGTATTCGTACTCTCCAAACTGGTCCCCGGCGTACACAAGCTGGCCGGCATCATCGTATTCGAACGCCAAAGTATTGACGGCATTGGCGCTCAGCAGATTCGAAGCATCGCCGGTCACGGCACCGACATCCCTCAAAGCAAGGGCACCATTAAATGTGATCTGGTAACCGTTTGTACCTGTGGTCACGCTAACGTCGACAATGTTCGAGAGGGCTTCTAGAGCACTTTCAACATCGTAGTTGCTTGCATTCCAGGCTATTGGCGCCGTAGTTTGGCCCTCGAAGGAAAGAGTGAAGGTACCGCCGGACCAACTGCCAACCAAATAGTCGGTTACTTCTTGGACTTCTCCGTACGCGTAACCCTCCATAGCTCCGCCAGTCAACGCAGTGGCGGGACCGTAGCCGTCGTATATTCCAGACGGGTCGGCTTCGATCATTGGAAGATCGATTCCCGACAAGTTACCGCCGAACTGGAAGCTAAGATCCACAATGCTTGAGCCGCGCATACCGGAGACTGTGACATCACCTGGTTCAATGTTGCTGAGGTCCTCTAGCGCCTCTTGGATATCCATATCCGATGCATCCCAGGCAATCGGAGCCGTTGTCTGGCCATCGAACGTCAGCGTAAAAGTTCCTGATATAATTGGGTCGGTTGTTAAGAAGCCGATTCCGCCCTGATATTCATCCCAGTGACTATTGTCGCTGATATGCGTATTCGTGATGCTCGGGAATGGGTCAAATCCTGGGACAACGAGCGCAGAGCCGTCCACGGTGATCGGATCGACGTCAATACTTGCCAGTGCCCCAGCGAAGGTGATCATGTAACTGCTCATGCCACCGGTGACACTAACATCGTCAATGTTCGATAAGGCCTCGAGGGCCGCTTCGACATCGTTGCTACTGGCGTTCCAGGCGATTGGCACGGTGGTTTGGCCATCAAAGGTCAGAGTGAATGTCCCGCCCGTCCAGCCGCCAGCATTGTGATCAGGAATTTCCTGCGTCTCGCCCCAGGAATAGCCGTCCATTGAACTGCCCGGGTACGAACTCGCACCTCCGTAGCCGTCGTAAATCCCCGTCGCATCGACCGTGATTTGCGGGACATTAATTCCCGAGAGGCTCCCACCGAATGTAAATGACATATCGCGATAGCTGGCGCCGGCGCTGGAATAGACCGTCACGATATCGCCGGGAGCTAGGTTACTGAGATCTTCGAGTGCGCTCAGAATGTCCAAATCTGACGCATCCCAGGCGATCGGCGCGGTGGTCTGCCCGTCAAAAGTAAGCGTAAAACTGCCCGCGGTGATCGTCCCCATCGTGGAGTAGCCAATCCCACCCTGGTACTCATCATAGTAAAGCCGTTCGCTGTACAGACTGCTATTGATTATTGCAGGCGCAGTACCCCACCATCGTTCGCTTACGACGCGATTCATATCGTCATAAGCGTAAGTAGTAAGCCGTCCCAAACGATCCTTTTTGCCGAGCAGATTGCCTACTTTGTCGTACTCAAACTCCCTGCTCTTGCCTAACTCGTTTGTTTCTTCGGTGACTCGGTCTCGAATGTCGTATTCCCACGCAGTTTGATTTCCAACGGGATCGGTCAGCGTGAGCAGATTGCCTACTGCGTCGTAAGTAAAGGAAGTCTCGCCACCTAGCGCGTCCTTTGAGGACATCTGCCGATAGCGACTATCGAAGGTATATGTTGTTTCGTTTCCGAGAGGATCGATGACCTTGAGGAGATTGCCCGCTAGATCGTATTCATAAGCCGTTTCTGAGGCATCGACTCCGCCGCTACCATCCGGATCCGGAGCGATGACTTTGATCTGCCGATCAAGCTTGTCGTAATCGTACGACGTAACGCGGCCCATGGGATCGGTTGCGTGTAGCAAGTTGCCGTTCAGGTCGTACTCATACGACGTAACCGAGCCCTCACGGTCTTCTTCGATCAACCAGCCCCATGCATTGAAGGTTTGAACAAGTCCATCATTGTCGTTGTCTTCGGAGGTGATCGTCGACGAAGTCCCGAGGTCCTGGTAGGCGTAGGTGATCTCTGGTTGCGTCGCCCCACCGCCTGGTGCTGGATAGAGAATGCTCGTGACTCGCCCCATTGAGTCGTATTCGTATTTCGTCACACGCGACAGTCCATCGGTAAAGGTCAGCAAATTGCCAGCCTTGTCATACGCGTAGGCTTCTTCGTCAGTGTCGCCGACGCGATCGAGCTGACGATGCAGCCGGTCGTACCCCATCGACACAACTCGACCGAGTGGATCCTTGGTTTGAACTAGATCGCCCGCTTCGTCATAGATGAACTGCGATACGGCGGAAAGCGCCGTTCCATAGGCTTCGGTCACCTGTGTGTTGCGTCCGATGCGGTCGTAAATATATTCTGTATATTGATTGCGAGGACTCTGAACCAGGATTAGCTGGCCCGCATCATCATAGGTAAAGTTCGTCACACCGGGAGTCTGATTTCCGGAGCCATCAGGGTCCATCTCGATGACTTGGACTGTACGGTTGAGACCGTCGTACCGTCGTTCAGTGAAGTTGCCAAGTGCGTCAATCTCTGCGACGACGTTTCCGACTAGATCGTAGGCGATCCGCAGTATCGGCCGTCCTGCGCCGCTGATGGGCTCGGGGCTTGTTATTGACGCGACGCGGCCAAAACTGTCGTATTTATAGTTGGTTTTGGTGCCCTGGCGATCAGTATAGCTGATCAACTGACCTGCCGCGTCATATACCGACAGATCGTCAAGCTTTGAACCAGACACCTTATCAGTGGCCGGAAGCGTGGTGGAGACCAGCCTTCCACGAAGATCATAGTCATATTGAGTTGTAGAAGAGCCGCTGCCAATCCCGTAACCGATGGCAGTCCGCTCGACCACCTCGCCAAAACGGTTGTATACTAGTTCCTCTTGCGTTTGATTAGGATACTTCGTCAATACGAGCCGATCAGCTTCATCGTATTCATAGAGCGTCACATACTCGAGAGGGTCCGAAAACGATGCCACATTTCCGTTTCCGTCGTAGGTATATAGACTCACCGGCGCATCGAGCGGATTAGCGCCGACGGGGATTGGCTGTGTCACCTTTTCTAGCCTGTCTCGCGCATCATATTCATATAGCGTGACATACAACGACGGGTCCGTCATCTTGGTCATGTTCCCTACGGCATCGTATTCATACTCCGTGACTGCACCTTCGAGGGCTGGATTTGTAGGATGAGCCTCGGTCATTTTGATCTTGCGATCGAGATTGTCGTAATCGAACTTCGTGGGCACGCCGAGCGGATTGACGACCGCCGTGACATTGCCTGCTATGTCATACTCGTAACTAGTTGTTGCTTCCTCATCAAGTCCATACGCTTCTGTTACAGACAGCAGTCGGCCGAAAGCGGGGTCCGACTTATTGGTCTCGTACGTATACTGCGTGACACGGCCCAGAGCGTCGGTCATGGTCAAAAGCAGGCCGTTGGGCAAATTCGCCAGGTCTCCGGCGTCATCTGGCGAAGTGTAGACGAACGACGTGACTACGGCTGGATCCGGCGCGTGATTATAGTTGATGAGTGTAATGTAATCCCAGGTATTGATGTGCCCATCACCATTGATGTCGCGATTAAACTCATCCATGGCTGGGCCACTTACGACAGAGTCCTTCCAGTCATTAAGATTAAACCAATTGATCATGATGATCATGTCAAAGGCGTCAATTCTGAAGTTTGAATCGACGTCTAGTACGTTGTAGAGGCTCCGTTGAGGCTCATTAGGCGTGGCTGGTGAATTTGGCTCCAGGCTCTGGCCGGCGAGGTAGCGAGTTTCATTCGTGACGTTTCCGAGCGCGTCGTACTCGTAGTCAGTTGTGCGGCCTAGCTCATCAGTAAATCGCGAGAGAGTCTTGTTGTGGGAATCATATTCCCAGGCCTGCCTTGAAAGGTCTGGCAGGACCTTGCCGACGAGATAGCCGTCGCTATTGTAAAAGAGCCTCGTAACGCGATCCGAATCTCCGCCACCGCCTTTTTGAGTGATTACAATCGGAAGGCCGTTGACATCGCGCTCGGTAATCACCGTATTGCCTTCGGAGTCAACTCGTTTTATCTCGTTGCCGAAGTCATCGGTGTACACATCCGTCGAGTTGCCGCGTCCGTCCGTCATGACACCAAAGAGTTGCTCCTCGTGCAGGGCATTTTGTAGCTTCCCGGTTGCTCCTGTCTTTAGGCCCTTGGTTGCGACCGATACAATTTCTCGCGTCGTTGAATCAGGAAGTGTTATTGTTTCGATCCTACCACCAACGTCGTACTCGTACTCCGTCACCCGCGACAGGGCATCTTTGTATTCCGTCAAGCGACCGCTTACTGCGTCGTAAGAAAATGTCTCGGTAGGATAACTTGGCGATCCGCCATCGGGATCTGGGTGCTCAATCTTTGAAATAAGCCCATTGGTGTATGTGTATTTCGTTTCTCTTCCTGCATAGTCAGTCACCGTCTCCAGTTCACCAGTCACATTATCGTATTCGTACTTCGTGGTGCGGTGAAACGGGTCGGTGATTTGCGAAATTTCATCAGCCTTGCTGTCTCCATCTGCATCTATGTATTCGAATATAGTGGAGTTGAGATTTTCGTCTGTTCGCTTGACTAAAAGGCCATTCAGATCAAAGTGATCGACGGCGCCGTTCGGTTGCGTTAATGCATAGCCAGTGCCTTCGGCTGTTAGTTCGCCAAATGTACCTTCAGGTGTCAGATAGTCTGAGCCCGACTCCGGATACCAATAGGCGAGGCCATCACCATGCAGCAGGGCCGCGCCTTGGTGCGCACCGGAGTCAGTCACCACCAGACGACTCACATCTGTCAGGTGCCATCGCTCTCCAAAGCCGCTCTCTGATTCTTTGTCCAGGATATAGGTATATCCGGATTTGCTCCGAGTCGTAGTTCCATCCGCGTAGTTGGCCTTGACCTTAATTTCTAGCGGATACCCTCCCGAGGCAGCAAATGAAGACAAATCAACCTGCTGCGTAAAGACCAGCCAATCGTCGATTTCACTGTCTTCGCCGTAATACGAGACGGGCCCAAACCAAGTGCCATCGATTTTCACGCTTACTTCAGCGCTATTCAGTTCCCGATTGGGATCAAACTGCGCCGCGACATTAATGACGCCGTTCGAGCCTGTTGCGCCATCGGCGCGATACGCGGGCTGAAATGGACGAGTTGGAACAAATTGTCGTCCCTGAGCGGTATCGACCGGAACCTCGCCGCAGCAATTGCAGGCACACACGTAAGTCGTACGACCAAGCTTTAGGCTAAGTTCCCCATCTGGGTTGGTTCGATCGAGGATTTTTCCAGTACCTACGCCACCACTGATCTCTGCGCCTGTTGTTACCCCGCTCAACAATACTTCAAAAAACTCATCGCCCTCAAGGTATACATTGTCCGCGCGAACCTCAATACAAATCTCTATCTCGGAGTCCAAACTGGAGAAATCTAGCGTTCCGGATTCGTAATTGTAGTCTGCGCCAGCTACTGCTGTGATGTCTGAAGTCGTATAGTCTACACTCACGGCGGGAGCGTCACTCGAAGCTCCAGAGGCAGTTACTTTGAAGCGAACAATGTATACCCCAGCCTCTGGTTCAGACACGCTGACATCGTCGATTGATATTTCCCGCGGTGCTCGAGCGTCTGTTACCTGGCACATAAACCGGATTCCCTGCGCAGTTCAGGTCTGTTGTTGCCTCAACCTTCGCGACAACCTTCTCTGAAATTTCTGGCAACTCGTCAACAATTCCTGACAGCGGTAGTTCAACGGATGTCTCTCCACTCGCGAAGTAAACGGTGGCGGCTCCTGTAAAGTCTGTCCCGGCAACTGCAGTTCCGGAATAGGTAATGTTCACCGTCAGTGTATCGGGGCCGCCAGCACCGCGAGTGACCCGAAACACGGGCTTAGTTTCGTCTTCGTAGAGCTCATTGATTTTCTCAATATTTATTTTGGGGCTACCCGGATCGCCGCCGATTCCGCAACCTGAGCCACCCGTCAGGAGGTAACGCTTCTCGAGTTGTTCAGATCTTAGCAGTCTACGAAATAAACCTCGGGAGCCTTTCCGTGATTGTGATCCACGAGTTTTTAGCCATGACCACAGCCAGTCCTGATTCATAGGGCGCACCTTGGTAGATTTAGGCTCAAGCGGCGTTGCAAAGATGTTGCTGCTCAAACAATCACGTTGGGGTAACGAGTGACGTAGTGTTAGCGTTGGTGCTGTGGTTGTCAATTAAATTTCGTGAAGCTGAGAGATGAGGCCAGTGACCCAATAGAGGAAATACTTTCCCGCATAGAACCGTTTGGAGGACAGATCGAGGAGAGTTACCACAGTCATTGGCGTCATGTAATTGACGAACGAGAAGACAGTGATTTGGCGATACTTCTCGGCAAAATCGCTCGACTAAGACCGGCAATCGACCTGCGCTGGGTCGAATCTTGGGCCGGTGCGGCAGTCGTTGATCGCTTGCGCCGCAGTCTTTTCCACTTATTCCGCAGAGAGAGTCGTGATCGTTGGTATGTCTTTCACAATAGCTTTCGCCAGTTCCTGCTGCGTCGTACGGCAGAGTCACCGCCTGATGGATTCGATGAGTCTCGCGACAATCGAATTCATTCTGAAATTGCTGACCTTTGCGCAGCGGAGTTGCCCTCAAGTCATTGGAGCTGGGAAGAGGCGTATCACCGACATCGCGCGGGCGAGCATGCGAAATCGGTTGCAGCTGTCAACGTCGATCGTTTGAGGGGCCAACTACTCGCGTTCCGAGATATTGACGCAATTCAAGGAGACATCCGATTAGCGATCGCATCTGCTGGTGCGCTTCGCGACTTTGTTGCGCTGACGCGGTTGCTTTTCGTCGGGGCGGAGTTTTCGTCCCGTGGCCAGTCATTGTCCACAGTCTCTTTGCATGAATTACTCCTCGGAAATGGTGATGTCGAAAAGGCTTGCGCTCGAATCCGTCACGGCAGGCTGTTGCGAATCAGCGACAGCAGCGCTCTTGAGTTTAGTTGTGAATTATTAGCGATTGGGCTTAATCAAGAGGCACGCATTATTTTTGAACTCGCCGAGCCGATTGGACTGCTCAAGGGTGCTCAGACCGACCGTGAGTTAGTCAGTAACCAGATCGAAGTTCTGAAGGCATGGGCAAATGTCGCAGTATCGTTTCGGTCTATTGTCGACATTGTAAAGCTGATACGTGGCGCAAGGCAGCACGGGAACACTTGGGATCGCAATGCAGATCCGTCGGAAAAGATCCTGCGTTTCCAGGACAACATGTTGACTCAGGCGGGCTATGGTCTAATTGCATCGCATAAGTGGGACGACCTAGACCTGCTAATTGAGGAGCTGAAGGAAACAAGCCTAAAGGGACACAAACAGTTTTCGCTTTACGTTCGCGCTTGGAAAGAGTGTCGCGAGATCGGGGAGACTTCAAGAGCACGGCGGTATGTTGAGCGCGCACTAACCTCGGTTGATTCGAGCGACCTAGGCGATGATGAACGAACACACTTATCAGAAGGGCTGTTTCGAATAATTGGTGATAAAGTGCGTGCGAAGGAGGTGTTTTCAAAGATCGCGCCGCCGACACTTACTTCCGATCCGGGAATGGGAGATCGAATTGGGCCATACTTACAAAGAATCCGATATAGTCGGTTGCTGTATACCTTTGGAGATAAGCGGACCGCGACGGACCTGATTCCCGATGGAGTCGAAGGACATCAGCGAGGAGCCGTCTACTTCGAGCGAGGCCTATCAGAGATTGGGCGTCTATGGGCAATGGCGTGGCGAGGAATCGAACTTGACGGTACAACGTTCACGATGGAAGCGAAGCCATTGTTGCTTCTCTTTTGTCGTGATTGGAATACAGAAGAAGGGCGCAGCCATTGGAGATTACTAACGCATCTCCGATCGGACTTTTACGAACTGCTCGTCCGCGCTGCTCAGGACCACGGAGTTGCAGCGGTACGCGAACTGGGAGTCACGCTCGAACGTGAGTGGTTCGAAGGCGAGCGCTCCAACTTCTGGCCGGCTAGTGATATCCGCGAAATAACTAAGCAACTGTTCCGTTCTGGCGCCGACAAGACGTGGTGCAATAACGTGTTTGCGCGGACAGAATCGTTGAGTAGCGACGACACGGACGTAAGTGGTCGCGTATCGTGGCGCGCAGGTCAAGCAGAGTGCTGGATACTGATTGGCGAATCCGCACGCGCGCAGAAGTTGCTTACTCAGATTCTCGAAGGGTCGGCTGGTGTCGAGTATCGGAAAGACTACCAGCTTGACTCTTGGATTGAATGGATGCGGGAGGTAAATTCAAGTCAACCCGAAGGTGCCGAAGATCGCACTAACCTCCTCGCTTCGGCGGTCATTAGCCTTGTAGAAAGCACGGAGGGGCGCGCAGCGAAGACTGCCGCGGCGGCCCTGTTGAACGCGACATTCGATTGGAGTCCCCGGCGAGCGGTGGAACTATGTCGCATTCTTTCAGAATCAGGTGCAATTGACTATGAAAGCGGGGCCGCAATCATCGCGGAACGCGCGCTTCACTCAGAAAACCCGCCGTGCGAACTTTGCTTGAATTACAGTGCAAGTGTTCTCATTCCAATCAGCACGGATTCCGAGGATTCACTCGCTACAGCGATTGTTGGGCGATGCGGCAAGAATGGTGGGAACGAGTCGGCGCAGCGCGCAGCCGACATCCTCGCAAGGAGCGTCAAGATTTATGGATTTCCAGAATCAAGAAGTGGGTGGCTTAGAGGAATTGCGATGGGGCTTCAGGGGCTAGGACTACCAATTGACCACCTTGACGCCATCACTGAGTCCGCTGAAGAACCACGGAGCATCTTGAATTTAAAGGATGGCAGTCAATTATCTCGCTATGAAATCTCCGAGCGCATTCGCTCGACTGATGATTTTTTTTCGCTGATTGATGCTGAGGCGGGCGATTCATATTTTGATTGGACGCCGCAAATACGCGAACTTGCGAAAAGTCTGAATGCAGATGATGTGTATTCTCTTGCCGACCAGCTTCAACTTCGCCGAGGCGAGGCTATGGGCCTCGGGGCACTAGCGGAGCGGATTTGCGAGCTCGGTGATAAGGAACGTGCTTGGGAACTGGGAATCAGGGCGGTTGAGAGTTCACACAAGAAAGGGTGGATCAGGTTCTATGATGGAGGCACTACTCAAGCAGCATTTAGGTCGCTGGTAAGTGTGGATGCTGAGAAGGCTCGCGAAATGGCGTTTAAGTCACTTGTTGACTTTCTGACCAGCGACGGCTGGTATCCGCTTCATGTTGCGATGAGTCTCGACGAAATAGCGCCAATTGTGTGCGATAGTGTGCCGACGCTGGAAATTTGGATAATCATAGAAAGCTATCTGCACGCTATTTTTTTCCACTCTCCCGAATTGCGCCGGACCTATGTCGGAATTTATGAACCAGGCAACGACACTGTTCATCGGGCGATTACGGATCTAATCTGCGAATTCTTGGGGCATCCCGCGCAGCTGTTGGCCGAGGGGGCAATCCGTGCGTGCGCTGACTTGCTAATATCGGACAACATTGAGATTCGCGGGCCATTGCAGCAGATACTTACTAGCGGAAGTATACAAGTTGCAGATACTCTGATCGCACTTGATGCAGTGAGTGCGATAGATGTTTCACGAGTTCAAGCGTTTACTTCACAGATCGGCATTCTACGAAATTCAGCAGATCAATCAATTCGCTGGACTGCTATCCGTATCTCGCGGCGGCTGGGACTTGCGCCAATCGAGTCGCATCAAGCCGTTAGCCTGCACTCCGGTTATCAAGGTAGAGCAATTGTGCCTGGCACTGTTGAACTGGACGGTGGCACGAAACCAAGCTCCTTCGGCATTTTCCCTGATTCTCTGGACCCATACGATTTAGTGTCGCCTTGGAGACTTGAAGTTGAAACGATCGCAAAGGCTGCTGGTCTACAGTTCGAAGGAGTTTTGATGCGCATCATTGAGTTCATGCGCAAGATTTCTGCAGAGTCAACTTGGAACTCAGAGGCAGAAAAGATACTACGACGGCAAATGGATAATGCGAAACTTGCATTTCCATACAGGCGTCCTCGTTGGACTCAAGGCCGACGGGCCATCTTTCATGTGCTTGCTGAGTTATCTGATGGTGGTCGGCTTCCGGCTGAGGGGCTGAACGTATTTGAAGAGATCCTTCGTAGATACGATGCAGATTTGGTGTTTCGGCGCCCCCTAACTCGTCCCTCAGTAATCCGATCGACGATTTGTCCAAAGTACAACGAGTTCAATACCACCTGGGTATCCGAAGGTCAGAGCCTCGGGATCGGGGAACTCTGCACTACGATCGGCGGTCGAACGGTCGTTGCCGAGTTAACGTCTCTGAAACCCGCGGGCAATGCAATGCCGAGTGAGAAACGAGCGAGTAGCCTCTTTCCAAAATCGGTGAAAACTCCAAGGCCGAGTGCGGATAAGTCACGTTTCTTTCCTTGTCTAGTTCGCCAGTTGGTAAAAACATACCACGATTCCTCGTCGGAGACGGATGGTTTTCCCGCAGTTGTTCACTTGGGCTATGGATACGACACGCCTGGCGAGGGATGGGTGGCGTTCGATCCTGGCCTCGCAAGGTCCTTAGGGTGGCAACCTTCAGATAAGGGTTATCTGGCTTGGGAGCGGGATGGTGAATTGATGGTCGAGACAATGTGGTGGAACGACGGCTGTTTGGATCACGCGATGCCGTTCTACCGCAAACTGGAAGTTGGCGAAGGGTGGTTGGTTGTCGCAAGTGAAGATGCGCTACATCAGATCGAAGCCCGGATTGGTCCGCTCAAGCGAGTCTGCGCCATCACGCGAGAGGTCTTTGAGAACCGAGATCCTGTGAATCGCACCAAATACTTCGAAAGCGATTAGAGGGAGCAGGCGTCTGGAGCCAGTTCTAATGGGCGCGATTGAAGAGATTCAAGGACTATCGGACGGCCAATTCCACCGCCTGGGTGACCACTTGCTACGCAGGGTCGAAGTCCGATACCGGCGTCTTCGTACTCACGGACTAAACGACCGTGGGGAGAGCATCAAGGGACAGCCCGATTCGTACTTGGGTGATACCGCTTCAAAATGTAGCGTATCGCGTCCTCACTCTTGTGTAAATTCGTATCGGTTCTTGATAATGGCATTAAAGCCGCGGCCTATGGAATCATGCGCCATTAAAGCGTTGTATTCCTCGACGGGTACGTCGTAATAACGGAAGACTGCTCCTCTGGTGAACTCTACTTCGAGTATTCGTGAATCTGGTTCATAACCAATCGAAGTAAAGCTCGTCGACGTCACCGGAATACGTTCCACAAATCACTCCTGGCTCGAATCATCGCCTTCGGGCGGAGATTCAGAAATTGCGTATGGATTTTGCAAACGCCACGCATGAACTAACGGAGCATAATCTTCCGAAGTCGTAGGCTCGGTCCAACCGCCAGGGCGAACGCGTTTACCGTCTGGACCACGACGTACAACGACTTCCGGATCCTCGCTATCCGGTCGCCGCCCAATCGGCGGCAAATCGATTAGCGCACGGACAGGCAGGCTTACCGCTTCGCCCACGATTAATGCTTCACCTGTGCGTAGAATCGGAAGCATCGAGAAAAGCCCCTCAAGATTGTCCGACGAGCACGAGCGGATCTGACCTCGGTCTGTTTCGTTGGTCAAGCGAAGCGCGAAGATAGTCCCGCATTGTGCAAGTACGGTGCTGTCGATTTCAGACGGTCGTTGGCTCACGAGCATCAGCCCAACGCCATACTTTCGCCCTTCCTTTGCAATTCGCCTTGCAGCTGCGGACGCGCGGCTCTTGGATTGGGCGTTCAGATACACGTGCGCTTCTTCCAACACCACCATTAATGGACGCGTCCGAGCACCCTCGGGCTTTGCCCGTCCCCAAAAAGCGGCATCGTAAAGTATTCGCAGCAGCGCGCCGACCAGATCGTCGAGGATCGTCGAAGGGATTCCTGAAAGATCGAAAACGGTAATCGGACGGCCCGTGCCGAGCCAGGATTTAAGAAGAGAATCGAGGTCGTGCTCCGTAGCCCCTTTATCATTGACCTGCCATTCGCCGGGACGGAACAAGAACTCTAGTCGGGGATCCTTCAGTTTTGCTTCCAGCAAATCAACGTGACTCTTGGGATGGTCAGCAGCGGCACTCTTATAGATCTGACTTTGCGAAATCGGTTTAAACCGTGGACGTTCAATGGTTAATGAATTGCCTTTGAGCGACTGTCCTACGCCATTAATCTCGTACGCCCGGGTCGCGACGGACTGGTTCTGGTTTAGGCTCGCGGTATGAGTCGCGTAATGGTGACAGTGGAGATCGTACCACAGCGTATGAATGCAAAAAGGCAGCGGTGTATCGGCGGTAATGCTTGATTCCGGGTAGCCGCTGGGAGTTCCGCTCGGTTGGGACTGCCGTTTCAGCTCGGTAATTTGATCCAGGATGTTGCCGACAGCTGTGCCGCTGATGGTACCAAACGTAAGGGCTATCAGCTCCTCCGAATTTAATGCCCAAAACGGAATGTTAAGTGGTCGCTCGCCATTTTCGAAGTTTGGGTTCCGAAGATATGCGGGGAAACATTTACCTCGTGATGACCCGTGATCGAGAAGGTTTACAATTTGTTGGAAAAGTCGACGACGCCGGAATCACGTTTAACATCTCGCCGGGTATGCAGACAAGCCTTCGGTTCACAAAGTCATCCTTCTCGTCGCCTGCTGGTGATTATTTTCTGCAGATTTACTACGATGATGGAAGCAGTGTTGGCGGGGCGTTGAAGAAGGTAACGGGAACTAATCCGATCTCGATCCAGCTTCGCTAGGTCAGTCGGGATACCCCTTCGGTTTCACCCTGACGAATCCCCATCCCTCGTGCTTCTTGATAATCTCGGTGAGGTCGTGTCCTCCGCCGAGAATGAGCAACGAGGTTTTGCCTCGCTTGACGATTCGTTTGACGATCGCTTCCTCCCGTTTGAGGTGCGTCTCGTCGTCGATCTGTCCATCCTTCGGCCGGGCTAACTCGTACTCCGGTCCCTCGGCAAGAATGACCTTCAGCTTCACGCCGTCGAGCAGGAGTTCACCAGGTGCATTTAATCGGAGGAGTTTCAGTTTGTGCTCGTCGATCAGTTCTTTCGCATCCTGCCCGTCGTCGGGCGAGACTTCCTTCAGATCGGCGTGATACTTCTTCAACGCCTTGATCTCCGCTTTGAAGATCGGGTTCGTCTTGTCCGTCAGCCCTTCGATAAAGACTTCCTTGGCGCCAGCCAGCAATTTCAGTTTCGATGCGTGGACGGCTGACGAATCCTTCAGGACCTGGGCGAATTCGGCGTCGAGCTTCTCCCCGGAGAGTTCCAGGTTCTTTCCCAAAAGTTCCTTGTTCACGATGTGGTAATCGAGGATGCGGATAATGAGCTTTTCACCCGGGACGACGGTTTCAACCTTCTCAACGCCCTCGTTCTTCGGGAGGAGGTCGGAATCGAGCATCCAGAAAAGCAGGAATAATGTGAACAAGGGCAATCTCGCATTTCGACGTGAACCAGCGTGGATTCTAGAATGTCCCTAGTTTGTTTCAACTTATTGGGGGTGGGCATGCTGGAATACCTGTCCGATCTTTTGTACGGCGATTTGGCAGCCCGCAGGAACGTTCAAAGGATCGATAAACCTCTTGGACACTCTGACGACGTGAACTCGCGCCTTGCCGCCTTGGATTGTCGGCACGACGTCCTCTTCAGGCCTGCCACACGTCGCCATGACGAGCTGATGCCAGAATGTTTTTTGCTCGTGCTTTATCGTCCAGTGCTTTCCGACGAGCTTGTTCTGGGAAAGGGTGACGCCGGGGAGGGTGAAGGTGATGAGCAAACGGTTTCGAGCGTAGCAAGCAACGGTCTAGCCAGCCAATCAATCTCTCCCGTCGAATGAAAGCCCGAACGTCCGGAAGAACCACCTGGCTCCCTTCGCGTGTCCGTCTGAATGGCATTTCAAACAGAGCTTCAACGTGTTTTGTTCCTCGTATCTCTCTTCCAAGTGCCGTCGTCGTTTAACATGATGCCGTAGCCGGCGAAGCGTACCATCGGGCAAAAGAAGCCGAGAGCTACGTCAATGCAGCTCACGCGGCAATAGCTGCGAGTGACGCCATCGGATGCTTCCTGCTCCAGAGCGAATGAGTCACCAACTCACCATCGACGGCCTCTGGGAGTCCACAGAAGAGCTTACCAAGGAAGCTGAAAGACTTTGCCAGAAGTTCCCCGCCGCAATCCCAACGCCGAAACTCTTCGCTGTCCTTGCTCTAAGAGAACGACTCCCCTGACGGTCAGTAGTCGAATGGCAGGAGAGCAGTTATCGCCCCTCCGGCATCGTCTTCGATAAATCAGAGAGGTTCAGAGCCTGCTTGCTCGAAGACCTGGAGATAATCGAGGCCGCTATGAAGGGCAGCGCGGCCCGGCAGCAGAGTTAGACAGCGCTCGATTGTCTCGGCCGTGTACTCGGCGATTGCCGCTGTGGTCGCCACGAACGGCTTTTCGCCCAATGGCTGGAACAGGTACCGAAACTCCGGCGAGTCGAACGGGATTTCCTGCTGCTTGAGAACGGGAAGCGAGTGCTCCATAGAGAAGAGTGGGAGGAAGTATACGCCGTGAAGGCAGCGGTTTGGCCACAATGAGACGCCGCGGTCAAGAGGGACACGCCGAAGCGGTAAACTCTTGACGGCATAGGCGGTGAAATTGCGAGAATTGGCCTGCCTTCACCGGCTTACTTCCGACGATTTCTATGAATGCGCGGATGTTCACGGTCCCCGGCAACTTTGCGGGATGCCTTATCGGGTGCCAAATTCGTCCAAAAGGGTGCCAAATCGTGGAATTCGTGGAAATTTTAGACGGCGAAGAGCATAGCCACGAAACGAGAAAAGCCCCGTAAAACAGGGCTTTCCTCTAGTGGCTCCGCTCGGACTCGATCCGAGAACCCTCTGATAAAGAGTCAGATGCTCTGCTGGTACAGATAAGAGCCGACACCTTGCTCCTGCACAAACGCTCACGCTGCAAGTGGTTGTGCGTAGATTTCGAGACAAAGGTTTTGGAGACATCTTCTTCAGAGAACCGTCATAAAGTGTTAGTTGCATTTTCAGCTGTCAACCACCGGGTGGCAGGTTCGACGTGCAGTCGGCGACGATTGTCCAGACATCACCGAGCCGCCGAACTTCAGCATCTGACTTCCGAGCGTCACCCGGGTGCCGACCGCCGGTTTGTTGTTGTTATCGACGTAATCGCGGCTTAGATCGAAATCGATTCCATCGATCCCAGCCCATAAACCATTCACGACGTACGAATCCCAATTCACGTACGTGTCACCGGCGACGAGCGCGCCGAGGCTAAGAACCGAACCTTCGTCGGAATAAGGCATTGGTAACACCGGATCTCCCAAGTCGCCGTCCCGGACCCGCAGCCCCATGTTATAGATCAGTGGTTTGGAAACGGTGCGATAAACGCCCGGATTGCTCTGCTGCGCGAAGGCGCCAAAGGGAACAATGAACCTACATGCTTCGACCGACGCTTTCACCAGCGGTTCGGCACAGCAAGGATTAATCGCTTTGTTCAAATCCAACCGGAGCACCGCATCGACCGCCCTCACGGTCGGCTCCTACGCGATCCGATACGCGTTCGCGGGCGACGTGATTGGGTTCAACGCCGCCGCCAATGGTGCTGGGACACTAAGGGTAATTTCCGCGCTCGTCGCTCCGTCGATCACGAGCACTCCATCTTCACAAACGGTGATTGCTGGAAACAATGTCACTTTCACCGCAGCCGCGAATGGAAACCCAACGCCGACGGTGCAATGGCAAGTCAGCACGAATGGCGGAACCTCCTATTCGAACATATCCGGCGCAACCGGAACAACGTTGACTCTCACTGCGGCCGCGACGCAAAATGGCGCTCGCTATCGAGCCGTCTTTACGAACAGCGTGGGCTCAGCGACGACATCAGCGGCCACGTTGACCGTTCAATCGGCTCCCACGATTTCCACTCAGCCAGTCAGTCAAGCGATTCGCTTGGGCAACAACGTAACCTTTACCGCTGCCGCCGCAGGCAACCCAACGCCTACAGTGCAATGGCAAGTCAGCGCTAATGGCGGCTTGACTTTCACCAACATTTCTGGGGCGATAAGCAATACTTATCAGTTCACGACATCATCCAGTCAGAATGGCAATCTGTATCGCGCGGTGTATACCAACAGCGTTGGGACTGTCGCGACCACCGCCGCCACACTAACGGTGCAAGTGGCGCCGTCAGTGACCACCAATCCTGTGAGTCAAACCGTCGTTGCGGGAACGAACGTGACCTTCACCGCCGGCGCCTCGGGCAACCCTCCACCCACGGTGCAATGGCAAGTCAGCACCAACGGCGGAACAAGCTACTCCAATATCTCGGGCGCGACGAATACAACCCTGATACAGGCTGCCATCAGCACAGCGCTCGTTTCATTGCCTAACTGATGAAGCATCCCCCGACGTTCAAATGCAGGATCGGCGTTGATCGAGCATTGTTGCTGCCGCAGGTGCTTTCTCGAAATGCGGAGCAGTATGGCGATTACGGACCAACGCTCGCGGCTGAACGTTTGACAGCGGAAGGATCGGTAGTGGTCGCGGAGACGTTCGTCGCTGGTTGTTGTCGCGGGGCTGTGGTCACTTCAGCGGCGGTCGAAGGTTCCTTATCGGTGTCGAGCATGCCAGCGAATGGCACCTGCTACGTTTCACACTAGACTCGTGTCCCGAAAAGCGCACCGACTCCCGCCGTGAGCGCCATTGCTAATACGCCCCAGAATGTCACTCGCAGAGAAGCTTTGAGCACAGGAGCACCGCCTACATAGGCGCTAACTCCTCCCAGCAATGCCAGGAATACAACCGAAGTCCCCATCACGACAGGAATCAACGCCTGTGATGGGACGGTGATCGCAATGAGCAACGGCATCGCGGCGCCGACGGCAAACGTGGCTGCGGAAGCAAGTGCCGCCTGCAAAGGCCGAGCCGTCGTCAACTCAGAAATTCCCAATTCATCGCGGGCATGAGTGGCCAGGGCGTCGTGAGCCATTAATTGCGAGGCGACTTGTTCGGCCAACGCTTCGTCGAGTCCTCGCTGGACATAGATCGCCGTCAATTCGCGTTTCTCACCGATGTGATCGGAAGCGAGCTCCTTACGCTCCCGCGCCAAGTCTGCCTGCTCCGTATCGGACTGCGAACTGACAGAGACATATTCGCCTGCAGCCATGGACATAGCGCCTGCGACTAATCCCGCCATTCCGGCTACGAGAATCTCACTGGAAGCGGCCTGCGAAGAAGCTACGCCGACGACGAGGCTGGCAGTGGAAACGATTCCATCGTTGGCCCCGAGTACCGCTGCTCGAAGCCAACCGATGCGATCGGTGCGGTGCAATTCGCGATGTAAAGACCTCACGATTCGTACATCTCCCCACGATGCCACTTTGATGCCGCGGCGTTTGGTTACTTCCCGCGGTATCGGAATTGCGGTTTCGCCGCGGTTTGCATGATACCACTGCCGACGCTCCGCAGGCTCCGATCTAGTTCCGCCATGACGGCTTGCAAGGCGGCGGTCCACGCGTCGTCCGCTGCGGTATGGTGGGTCTTGGCCACCGCCGTCAGGGTTTCGTCATCCACCTTGCTCAACTGAATCGCCTGCCGCGGATCAGCGATTCCTTGTGGATTCCCGTCCGCCGAAATGAGAGCGAAACTTCTCGCTGCGGACTGTTGGCGAGTCAAACGGTTCGATGCGCCCGAGTATTCATAAACACGATCGGTACCGGCATCGACGATCCAAATGTGATTGACGTCATTTGGGTCGATGGTTAGGCCGGTTGGCGTGCGATTGGCAGCGTCGATCTGCCAACTCCCCTGCAAAACGCCACCGAGCGAGTAGCGGAATACCTTGTCAACCGAACTGGTATCGTTCACCACCCAGAGATGTGCGCCATCGGTCGTCACATCGTACGGATCGTGATTGCTCGCAGCCAGAGCGAAGCTCGACGTTGCCTTCACACTGCCAGTACGCCGCACGGCGCCACCGGCGAAGAAGAAGACCCGATCCGTTTCGCGGTCAACGATCCACATATCCGTGCCGTTCGTGGCGATTCCTTCGGGCTTGTCGATGCCGTCAACCTTCCATTGGCCGAGCAGTCGTCCACTCTGGTCGTGTACATACACCTTGCCGTCCTTTATCGACGATCCAATACACCGAGCCGTCTTTGTTCGCGGCAACTCCCCGCGACTCCTGGGCTTCCTTGTTCAGCGAGTGACGAACAACCAGATTGCCTGCGGCATCGTAGTTGAATGTCTGGTCGGCCGTTGCATCGACCACGATGAACTTGGTTCCGCTTGGCGTGGGAACTGCTTTCACTTCGATCGTGACCGTCACCAAACTGCTGTTCAGCAGCCCATCGCTGGCCAGGTAGGTGAATGAATCGAACCCGGCATATGCCGCCTGTGGGGTATAGTTGAATGATCCATTCGAATTGAAAGACAGGGTTCCGTTGACCGGGTTCGTCACTACCGCCGCTGACAGCAAATCGCCGTCAACATCGCGGTCATTGGCTAACACACCGTTGGCGGCAGTTACCGTGAGCGCAACCCCCTGGTTGGTCTGATAGGCGTCTATCGTTCCGACTGGCGGATCGTTGACTGGCGTCACCGTGATGGCCACGGTGACGACGTTCGAATTGGTCAAGCCATCGTTCGCGCGGTAGGTGAAGGCATCGGGCCCGTTATTGTAGGCGATCGGGACATAGACGAACGAGCCGTCAGCATTCAGCGACAACGAGCCGTGGCTAGGACCACTCACCAGAGTCGCACGCAGCGAATCACCATCTACGTCAACGTCAACGTCATTGCCCAGCACACCACCGGGCATCACGGACAAAATAGCGCCTTCGGGTGTCGCGAACGATTCGCCCAATGCCAGGGGGGCGTCGTTGACTGCGGCGATGGTGAGGCTGACGGTGGTGATCCCTGAGTCCAGCAAGCCATCGTTTGCCCGATACGCGAAACTGTCCGGGCCGTTGTAATTGGCACTGGGTGAATACGAAAACATACCGTCCGGATTCAAGATCAACGTGCCGTGGCTGGGGCTAGTCACGAGTCTAGCCGATAACGGGTCGGCGTCGGCGTCGGTGTCATTTGCCAAAACACCGTTGGCTGTGATCAGCAATGGAGTATCTTCGGCAGTCGAATATGCGTTGGCAACCGCAACCGGCACATCGTTCACGGAAGTGATGGCCAGGCTCACAGTGACCACATTCGAATCCAGAACGCCATCGTTGGCTTTGTAGCTGAAGCTATCCGTGCCGTTGTAAGTCGCACTCGGTGGATAGATGAACGATCCGTTGGCATTGAGCGTCAACGTACCATGGCTGGGATTGTTCACTAGAGTTGCAGTCAGTGCGCCACTATCGGTATCGTTATCGTTATCGTTATTCAGCACACCGTTTGCGGAAATCGACAGCGAAACATTCTCTGCCGTCGTGTACGAGTCCGGCACTGCGACGGGGGCATCCTCGACACTCGTGACGGTAATGGTGAACGATTGGGCGGCACTTGTGTCGACACCTCCATTGGCAGTGCCGCCGTTATCATGCAGCGCCACGGTCACGATTGCGGTGCCAAACGCGTTCGCTGCTGGTGTGAAGGATAGCGTGCCGTCGGCTGAGATAGTGGGTTGAACGCTGAAGAGCGAACTCTGGTTATTGCTGACCAGGAAATTCACCAACTGACTCGCTTCGCTGGCAGGACCGGCACTAATCGCGCTTGCCCAGGCTGCAATGGATTGAGCACTCGCGTCTTCAGCAACGGATACATTCCCGCTGCTGATGAACGAAGGTGCTGCGTTCGCCAATTCAACACTCGAAGTAACACCGCCGAAGTTGTCTTCGACTTCGATTTCGCCAGGATCCAGGTCGTCGAACTCATAGCCGTTGCCAGGAATGGGCGTGCCGATGACGACCGGAATCGAACCCAGTACGACGTTGGTCCCAGCCCGCACGAATTGCAGATCAAAGCGATGCGGGATGCCGTCGCCAACGAATTCGATATCGAACGTCGCAGTGCTGCCGGCTCCAATGCTATGGAGCGTGCCAGTGTGATTGATGATGCGGACGCGCGGATCGGACGCTTGCACTTCAATATCAACGGCAACGTTGGTCACGGCGTTCTGAATGGCGTTGGTCACACCATTCGCCACGCTGGCGCCGAAGCCGGAGGCAATCTGGAAGTACAAGGGATCTCCGGGTGCGATCGGGTCGGCTGTGCCATTCGCGATCGTCCCGGTCGATTGATTTGTGGCACCAGTCAGCTTGGAAATCGCTTCCAATCCTTGCCGTGGGTCCAATGTGGCTTCCGTATTCGTTCCCAGTCCAATCACCAGCGCACCCAGGGCGTTCAAGCCGGTGATCGTCTGCTGCAATCCAGCGCCGTAGTTGAAGGGCGTCTCGGGGCGGGAGGTTTCAGTCAATGACGAAACAGGAACGGAGACGCCGCCCAATCCCGTGACGGTGGTTTCACCCTGTGGTTGATAAGCAAAGCCCGTATCGGTTGCCAGCAGAATGATCGGCAGGGCGCCAGCGCGGAAACCAGCACCACCGATGCTGCCCGCGGCGGACATGACGTTGTTGGCAGGGTCGGCCACGAACGAGGCGAACGAAGGAACATCGCCGCTGCTCCCCGGATTGAGTTGCGTGGCCGCGAGTCCAGCCGGGCCGCTATCGAGCACCGAGCCATTGTTGTTGCCATCGAAACCGCGGCCGGTCACCAGTTGATACAGAGCTTCGATGTCTGTTTCGGGTTGATCGCCGCCATAACCTGGCGTGGTGCGATTGAGGGCCGCTTGAATCGCCGCGAGGTAACCGCTCGAACTAGCGGCCACAATTGGTTGATTGAGGATGAAGGGGCGACCCGTTGCATATTCCCAGGCAAAATTGGCATATTCCTCCTGTCGTCCGACACCGAACCCGAGATCAATCCCGGGCAGCGATGTTTGTAACTGCGAGATGATGTCAGGAAAGGCAGCCCGTATGATCGGACAGTTATTCACGAAGCTGCCGGTATCGTCAAACAGCAGGAACACATCGACCAGGTTCGTCAGCGCGCCCGTGTTGGGTAGTGTCAAGCTAACCGACTGGCGATAACTACCACCGGTGGCCAGTGATGTCGTGATGCTCAAGGGGTTCACGTTACCGACAGCCGGATTGCTGACGCCACTGGGCCAGAGAATCCCACCGACGGTGGTTGGTGATGTCTGCGAGTAGCCCGCTGACGCAACCTCTCGTACGACGTAAGCGCCCGGCGACAAGTTCGTAAAGGAATAGGATCCATTGGCCAGTGTTACGGTGCTGGGCTCGTCAGCGTTTTGGATGTTGTCCCGATTCAGGTCGATGAAGATGGTTGCTCCGCCGACGCCTGATTCACCCGCATCGCGCGTATGGTTGCCGTTAGCATCATCGAATTTGACGCCATGGATCTCGTTGTCCCGATAGACGTCGGCAAAGTCGACTCCCGTTTGACCCACGGCGGCGTTGATGGTTGCGGCATGGGAGCGCTGTGCATCGGGTGTAGCACTTAGCGTTGCGGAGACTACTTGCCGCACGGTGTAGGTGCCGCTGGCCAGGTGCGTGAAGCTGTAGGTACCCGCCTCGTCGACTCCAGGAGTGTAATACAGATCCGCTGAAGTCTGGACCTGCGGTTCATCTGCATCAAACACAGCATTGTTGTTCAAATCAAGGTAGACGGTGATGCCACCCAGTCCTTTCTCACCAGCATCTCGAGTTTGATTGCGATTGGTGTCGGCGAACACAGTTCCACGAATGCTAGAGTCTTTGATTTCTGCTTCGCCAAAGTCGAGGCCGCTCGCGGTATCGCCGCTGCGGAGCGCGATCGTTCGGGAGTTCGTCAGGGGTGCCGTGGCCCGCCAGCCCGAGGTGGGCTGCACCAAAATCGTGACAGTGCCCGGCAGCACTCCCGTCAAGGTGTAACTGCCATCGGCTACGGACGTGGCCTGCGGTTCGTCGGCGCTCAGGAGCCGGGCGGAGTTGACATCGACAAACACTTTCCAGCCAGCCAGGCCCGAATCGCCGGCATCGCGTACGCCGTTCGCATTGAGGTCGTTCCACACGACGCCGCTGACCGAGCCTGGCGTTGAAACGGCGACGTTGTAATTGGCAAAATCAGGGGCGATAGAGTCAGCACCTGAGTAAACGATAACCGATTGATTGTCGCTGAAGGTTGTCGATGCTTCCCACCCCGTGGGAAGCACCTCGATCACGTCGTACTCACCCACTTGCAAGTCGGCGAACGCATAATCACCGCTGGCGTCGGTCAGAGTCGTCGGCTCGGCCGGATCTGCTAACCGGTTGCGGTTGAGATCGAGATAGATCGTCCAGTTGGCAAGTCCCGCATCGAGGTAGGCTCCGGTGAGCGTGTTCACATCCCGCAATCCGTTGCGATTGAGGTCGTTCCACACGGTGCCGCGAATTGAACCGTTCTGCACGGTGAAATTCGCGAAATCACCGGCGTTGAAACTTCGCCGCCAGCGACCGCGACCGTCTGGCGGGAATCGAACGTAGGGGAAACGTCCCAGCCATCTGGCAGGACTTCCGTGACTTCATAATCACCGGCGTCCAGACTGATGAAGGCATAGTTGCCGTTGGCGTCGGTCAGGGTCGATAGCTCGCCAGCATCGAGTGCGCGATTGTTGTTGGTGTCGAGAAAGACAGTCCAATCGGCGAGTCCTGGCTCCGCAAATTCACCTGTCGCTGGATCGGTTTCGCGCACCCCATTAGCATTGGCGTCGTTCCAAATTACGCCTTGAATGGAACCGTTGGTCAGGCTGAAGTTGGCAAAGTCCTGCACTACCTGCTGCCGGGCGGCAACACCTGCCGACTGACGAATGTCGAAGCGCGACGGGACATCCCAACCCGTGGGGAGAACTTCCGTCAATTCATAATCGCCCGGTGGTAGCCCTACGAACGAGTAGCTGCCATCGGCTGCCGCGATCGTGGCTGGCTCATCGACGCCGGGGAGTCGATCGTTGTTGAGATCCAGGAACACCGTCCAGCCTGCCAGCCCCGGTTCCGTGAAGGTGCCTGAAGTGGGATCAGTGGCGCGGATGTTGTCTTGATTGAGGTCATTCCAAACGGTTCCGACGATGTCACCGCCACTGAAATTGAAGAAATCGCTTCGGGTTGACCGACCCGCGGTGACGATGACGTCCTGCAAAACGGGCGCTGTCGCGGTCCAACCGCTCTGCATCACTCCGCCGACGCGGTAGGTATTCGGCACGAGCCGGTTGATCGAATAAAAGCCGTCCCGGTTGGTGACTGCCGAAGGTTCGGCCGTGCCTGCAGCATCATTATTCAGTGTTCCGCTGTTATCCAGGTCGAGATACACCGTCCAGCCGGCCACGCCGTTCTGTTCGATGTCCCGCGGACCACATCGGCCACCAGCATGGCGAGCAACGAGCGTCCCTCCAGATTCTCTACCGTCAGAAACCGCCGCCGCTGGTGGTTGCTGCGGGCTTTGGACTTCGCAACTCGGTTTCCTTTTGACTGCCATTCATCAACAGAGAAGTGGGGGCATTCATGGTGAGATCCTTGTGACACGGTTGAAGAGAGAGGAATTGAGTTGATTCGCTCGACTTACGAACGGTTAGACTCGAAGAATATGGGGACTCACTTTTTAAGAATGCCGGGATTTTTCCCATGTGAAATAATTCTTGCCGGGGTTTCCCCGGCAGTCACTTTGGCGCGCCTGGCATACCGTTGAGATATGCGTTTGCCCTGGGTGGCTACACTCGCAATTGATTACTTGCCGAAAATTTGCCGATCGCAATCCATGCCAACCCGACAAAATCTCGAACTGGACACCATCCGACCTCTGCGGCTGTTTGTCATCATCCTGGTGTTGCTGTTCACGATCGAAGTCCTGGTGATGCTGGTTCTGCCGCATCTCCTGCCACACGATGGGACAAAAATCGTCGAGGCACTCATTGACGCTTGTTTGCTGACCGGCGTGCTCGCGCCGTTGCTCTGGTACCTGATTGTGAAGCCGCTCCAGAAACTTGCGGCAACCCGCCAGCGACTGTTGGCGCTCACTCTGTCCGCCCACGAGAGCGAACGCGGGCGCAATGCCAGGGATTTACACGACAGCGTGGGGCAATCGTTGACCGGCCTGATGATCGGTCTAAAGACAATGGAAAGCCTGACACAGATAGCCGCTTTGCAACAACAAGCGAGGGAATTGCGCCAGATTGGGAGTGATATGCACGACGAAATCCGTAGGTTAGCCCGGGGATTGCGTCCGGCCGTGTTGGATGATCTAGGGTTGGTTCCAGCCCTGGAGCGCCTGGTTGAAGATCTCGCAGCCTCGCACCAAATCGAAGCCACGTTCGAACGCGATTGCGAGCAGGGAGCCAGGCTGCCCGACGACCTGCAAACGGCCGTATATCGCATCGTGCAGGAAGCAGCTACCAATGCAGTCAGGCACGGTAAGGCAAAGCACGTGCAAATTAAACTGACTTGCAGTCCACGAAAGCTGACGATTGCAGTTTCCGATGATGGTGTGGGCTTTGAGGTCGCTGCAGCGCTGCGGCTGGATCAAGTGAATAGCCCTTTCGGTCTGTTGAGCATTCACGAGCGGGCTGGATTGTTAGGAGGGGAAGCTCAGATCACTTCTCAGCCTGGCCGGGGAACTCAGATCCGAGTGACCTTTCCTTTGCAAGAATTGGTGGCAAGCGATGGCTAGGACTCGAATTATCGTCGCGGACGACCACGCCGTACTCCGCAGTGGGCTGAAGTTGCTGATCAACTCACAACCGGATATGCAGATTGTAGGCGAAGCTGGCAGCCACGACGAAGCACTGCGCAAGGCCCGCGAACTCAAGCCTGACGTGATGACTCTCGATCTGACCATGCCCGGCGGCACGGGAGTGCACGTCATCGAATCACTGTCACGCGAATGTCCGCAGACCCGTGTCGTGGTGCTAACGATGCACGACGATGCTGCCTACTTCCGGGTGGCGATGGCCGCCGGTGCGTTTGGCTACGTTGTCAAGCAGTCGGCCGATACCGAATTACTCGACGCTATTCGCTGCGTAGCGCGAGGGAAGATTTACACACAAGTTCTGCTCGCGGCAGCATCAGATCGGCCTGCGATCGCGCCAGCTCCGCCGAACGGACCGACAAGCTTGATTGACACGCTCAGCGAACGTGAGCGCGAAGTGCTCACTATGGTCGCGCAGGGACACACTAACCAGGCGATTGCCGATCGGCTCGACTTGAGTGTGAAGACAGTCGAATCGTATCGCGCGCGACTGATGACGAAATTGGGCCTGCATAATCGGGCCGAACTCACGCAACTCGCCATGGAAGCTGGCTTGCTTGCAGGCAGCGGCGGACAGGATTGAATTGCGATACCTATACCTCAGGATTATCGAGAGAATTACGTTGCCAAATTCGCCTGCCACCAGTTCCACTTCTTCCATCCCACCAACTGCCGCGAAAGCTTCGCCGCCGATATTCGGAGCCATCGCAACCGCCATTTGTGCGGCATTGGGAATTGTCGGCGCTGTTTTCCACTCGCTGGAGTTTTCGAGCGCGCCGACATGGTCAATCGCGGCCTGTGTCGGCGCCTACTTGGCGGGCGGACTAGGGCCGACCGCCAATGCACTGGCTGCGTTGCGGAAACGCGAACTCAATGTCGATCTGCTGATGATTCTCGCCGCGATTGGTGCAGCCACGATTGACGATTGGCTGGAAGGGGTGGTGCTGCTCTTTCTGTTCTCACTTAGCGGCACCCTCGAAGCGTTTGCCATGTATCGGACGACTCGTTCCATTGAGTCACTCATTCAACTTCTACCACGCGAAGCCATGTTAGTGCAGCTAGGCGTTGCCGACGATAAAAGAGTCCCCGTGGAATTTCTGCAAATTGGCGATGTCATTCGGGTCCGACCCGGTGAACGCTTTGCGGTCGATGGCGTGGTAACTGATGGAGAGACTTGGGCAGACGAAGCGACTTTGACCGGCGAGAGCGAACCAATCCACAAGCCGCTCGGCGCGACGGTGTTTTCCGGCACGATCAACGGCCAGGGAAGTGTGCTGGTGCGAATGACGAAGGCGGTTGCCGACACCACGCTGGAGCGGATCGTCAAGATGGTGCAGGAATCGCAGGCGCAAAAGACGCCGACGCAACGCTTTGTCGAATCATGGCAACAGCCGTATGTGATGGGCGTCCTGCTCGTTGCGACGCTCGTGTTCGTAGGTGCCAAAATCGTACACACGGCCAGTTGGTACGATGCGTTCTATCATGCGATGGTGATACTCGTAGCAGCTTCCCCCTGCGCGGTGGTGGTCAGCGCACCCGCGGTTCTGCTCTCGGCGATTGCGCGGGCCGGCCGGCATGGAGTGCTCTTTAAAGGGGGCATTCACCTGGAGTCGCTGGGACAAGTCGATGTGATTGCCTTCGATAAGACCGGGACCGTGACGATTGGCAAACCGGGTGTCACGGAAATTTGGACTCCGGCGGGTGTCGATGTGGCTCGGTTGCTCAGCCTGGTTGCGACCGTTGAACAACGTAGCGAGCATCCGTTAGGAGTACCGGTCGTCGATGAAGCCCGCAAACGCGGAGTGGGTTTGTCGGAATCGCCGCTGGGAGATTTTCACAGCCACACGGGCCTCGGCGTTCATGCCCGGATTGATGGAATCTGGGTTGGCGCCGGCCGCGAGGGACTGTTCGAGACTCATGGCATTCAGGTTCCTGGGGCGCTCGCCGAACAGGCACAACGCATCCGCGAAGCTGGGCAGACCGCCTTGCTGATTGTGACCGATCAGGAATCGCTCTGCGGCATCATCGGCGTGGCTGATCAGATTCGTCCGGAAGCTATGATGACTATGGACGCGCTGAAGCGCCTGGGAATTCGCAAGATCGTGGTTCTGACCGGCGATCATGAGCGAGTTGCCCGCTCGATTGCAGCCACGTTGCATGCAGATGACGTTCGCGCGGGCTTGATGCCCGATCAAAAAGTCGTTGAACTCCGCCGGCTCGCCGAAAATGGCGGAATGGTGGCCATGGTGGGTGACGGGGTCAACGACGCCCCTGCGTTGGCCGCAGCGAGCGTGGGAATTGCGATGGGAGGTGCTGGCACGGACGTCGCGTTAGAAGTGGCCGATGTGGTGCTGATGCGAGATGACTTGCGAGCGCTGCCGCTCGCCGTTTGGATTAGTCATCTGGCCCGCAGACGCGTTCGCCAGAACATGATCTTCGCGTTTTCGATGATCGCGGTGCTGGTGATTTCAACGTTTTTCGATCTACCCCTGTGGTTAGGCGTATTGGGGCATGAAGGGAGCACAGTAATCGTGGTTTTCAACGGCTTGCGGATTCTCTGGGAGAAGACGCCAAAGTTTACTTGAGCCCGCAAGATCGACTAGTCCAATTTGCCTCCTGGGCCGCCTTTGTAATGGCAATCAATGCATGAGTTGGAGAGGGCCGTAAGTGCTACACGAGCGCGAACAGCATCGCGCTTGTTCGCTTGAATAGCGAGATCCTTGACCGCAGTGACATAGCCATCTGCCGCGTCGCGCACGTCTTTATCTTTGGCTGTTGCGAGTGCCTTGCTCATGTCTGCTAGGCGAGGTAGCGCCTGATTGATAGTGACCCAATCGATGGGATTTGCCTGGGACGCTTGCACTGCTTTCTTCCAAGGCGACTTTTTTCCTTCATGCGTCTTTTCCATCAACTCGTGGACTTTTTCATCTTCATCCTTATCTGCAAAGGCCGCTCGTTGCGGCAGGAAACTGCAGGCCAGCAGTCCAACGAGCAGACACGCTGTGAGCGAATGACTGAACTTTATTGCGCGGCGCATGCGATTTCTCCACGGGTAATAGTGAGCGGCTACCTCGATTGTAACTGTGACCGTCAGGCTGGGGCTGAATCCCAGCCGAAAGTATATGTCCTGTTGCAAAATTCATCCTGCGATCAGGGTTTTCCCTCGCATACGACACATAACTCGCCTCCCTACCATTCAGCGTAGTGAAACAAGTGCACGGGTGCGGTCGCGACCTTGCACGCGGATCACTTCTTTTCTACGGAACCTCTCTGCGACCGAGACATTTGACGGCGCTGCCGTCGAAGGAGAATTGCAATGACGTTTGGAAAACGTAAGGCCTGGATCGAACAATCACGGCTCACGCTGGAGTCACTGGAATCTCGAAGCCTGCTCTCCGGAATCCACGGCGCTGCGACGACGCACGTCGCCGACCATTCACCGGCGATCGTGAGCACTGTTGCGGCCAAATCGACAGCGGTAACGGCGAAATCTGCGAGTAGTTCCAGTGAAACGCATTTGGTCGCGAACTTGGCTGACGCGACGGGCGCGAGTAAGGTGACCGGCACCGCAAAATTCGAATCAGAATTGGAAAAGGGAGTTGCGGTTCGTGAACTAAGTGTCGAAGTGAAGGGCGCGACAGCTGGATCGGTGATCCAAGTAACGGCGACCGATGCCAAAGGCACTGTGAGTGTGCTGGGCTCGATTACCGTCAAAGCCGACGGCTCGGGAAAGCTGAAGTTGACTGCCAAGTCGCCAGACATTCTGGCGGGTTCGAGCATCTCACTAAATGCCACGGATGCAGCCGGCGCTGTCACCACGCTCGCCAGCGGCATCTTTGCCGTTCCCACCAATGGCTCGGGTTCAGGGCACGATTCGAGCGGTGATCACACCGAAACAAAACTCGCCGCAAGTCTGGTCGATCCGTCTAGCAAACTCACTGGTTCGGCCTGCTTCGAGAGCGAAACCGAACGTGGGTTGGTGGTCAGTGAGTTGAGCGTGCAACTCAAGGGGGGAACTCCAGGTGCAGTGATTGATGTGTCGATTTCGCTTGACGGAACAAGCCCCGCCACGTCGATTGGCAAAATCACCATCGGCGCCGATGGTACGGGGAAGCTCAAGTTGAATAAGACTGCGCCGGCAGTCACTGCAACTTCAGTCATTACCTTGTCGACGGTTTCAACCGCAACGGATGGATCGGTCACGGTGACGCCAATCACGAATGCGACCTTCGCCGCGATTGCGAAGACAAGCCGCTAAGTTGGTCGGATGTCGAAAATCGAGGCCCCGGTGCTGGTCACTGGGGCATTCTTGAATCCCGACGCCCGCTCTCGTCCCACGGTTAGTCCCGAAGTGGTCGCGTGAGTGGCGTCACCCAGCGAGCCGCCTGCGCATTGAGGAAGTATTCAACGATCGCCAAATTCCCTGCTCCAAAGACAAAACCTGATCGTCGGTCGGTTGGTGGAATGAGACCGGCACGATAAGATCAATTCACTCTTCCCTTCCAGTCCTTCTATCCGGCGGCGAATAATGCTTTGTGGCGTGTTTTCAATTTGCAGGAGCGTCATCGACTGCCAGAACAGATGGATCAGGTTGATCTGCCGGCCGCTGATCACCGCGCTGCACTCGCTTCGCTGGCACGCTTGAATTGGTTCAGCCGTAGCGGCCAGATTCTGGCCGGGCCGATTCGACAAACGGCAGCAATGCACACGGGGAGTCGGCCGCTGCGGGTTCTTGATCTCGCTTGTGGCGGCGGCGACGTGTTGTTGTCGCTGGCGCGGCAGATGCAACGACTGGGCCGGAAGATTGAATGGACCGGACTCGACATCAGCGAAGTGGCGGTAGCTCATGCCCGCGAACAAGTGAGGCGACTCGACTTGCCAGTTGAATTCATTCAGGCCGACGTGCTGCATGGTGATTGGCCGAGAAATTGCGATGTGGTTATGTGCTCGCTGTTTCTCCATCATCTCGATGAAACTCAGGCCCTCGCTTTGTTGACTCGCATGGGGAGTGAAGCCAGACAGCAAGTTCTGATCAACGATTTGAAACGGAGTCGCATCGGATATGTTCTAGCGCAAGCAGCTTGCCGGCTTCTCTCGCGGTCGAGCGTCGTGCATTACGACGGCCCGGTTTCTGTGGCAGGTGCCTTCACGATTGCCGAAGTTCAGGCCCTCGCCGAGCAGGCAGACTTGCGCCAGGCGAAAGTCGAGTCACGCTGGCCTCAGCGTTGGCTGTTAGATTGGAGGCGCGCTTGAAGAACGCTTCTACCATCACTCCCGCCGCTGCTGCCGGGTCAAGCTGGGACGTGGTTGTGATCGGCGCGGGCCCAGCCGGTACGTTCTCCGCGCGGCAACTGGCGCTTGCAGGGAAACGCGTCTTGCTCCTGGAGAAGAGTTCTTTTCCGCGCGAAAAAGTTTGTGGCGGCTGCGTCAGTTGGAAGGCAACTCGGTTATTGCAGCAACAGGGCCTCGAGCCTTGGTCTGAACAGTTGAAACACGGAACCGCCGATCGCTTGCGACTCATCGCTGGTGGCCAGTCAACTTGCATTCCCATGGCCCCAGTGAGCATTGTCTCGCGAGCAACGTTCGACGAATATCTCGTCAACGCAGCCGTCACTGCTGGCGCCGCTTTCCTCTGTCAAACAAGTGCGGTGATCGGTGAACGCCAGGCTGCCTCGCGCACGATCGAGTGTCGTGAACCTCAACATGGATCCTTCGAAATCGCGTCTAAGCTGGTGGTCGCTGCCGACGGACTTTCGCACAGCAGTTTGAGTCGACTGCACAACCTGCCCGACAAGGTTGCCGATGTGTCGCACATTGGCATCGGAGCCATCATCCACGAGGACGAAGCCTGGCTGAACGAAGCAGGCCTTGCACCGGGAATCGTGCAGATGGCCGTTGGTCGACAAGGCTACGTCGGACTCGCGCGGTCCACTGCGGGCCAACTGCATGTGGCGGCTGCGGTTGCTCCGGCGCTGCTTGCTCAGGAATCGGCACTCAATGCTGTTGTTGCCAACATTCTGACCGAGTCAGGACAGTTGACTTGGGCCGAGCGTTCGCGCGTGACCTGGTGCGCTGCCAACTGGAGCGGCACGCCGCGGTTGTCGCACCGAATGCACTGTGTGGCGGCCGATGGCGTGTTTGTGGTCGGCGATTCGGCCGGCTATGTCGAGCCTTTCACCGGCGAGGGAATCTACTGGGCGCTCCAATCGGCTGCGAATTTGTCATCTTTGCTAGCGACTGCCGGTACTTGGTCAAACGGCCAAGCAGAGCTAGAGTGGCAAGAGCGACACCGAAAGTTTCTGCGCACCAAAACCAAAACGGCTCGCCTGGTCACCACGCTTTTGCGGATGCCAAGACTGACCCGTTGGAGCATTCGAGCTTTGAATGCCATGCCTCGGGCCGCGGTCTTGTTAGCTTGGCTGATGAACGGTTGCCCGTCGGCTGATCAGGTTTCGATATGACTCTGGGGATTACAGGCCTCGGCCTGGCTACGCCGCGATATCAGATTTCTCAGCGCGATGCGGCAGAACTTACCAGCGACTTCTCGTGCGATTCTGCCGAGCAGCGCGATTTGATGTCACTCATCTATCGCCATTCGGGAGTGCAAACTCGCGGGAGCGTCTTGCTGCACGCTGCGGCCGGCTCGCTCGCTGAGCGGGAAATCTTTTTTCAGCCGCGACAACATCCGCTCGATCGCGGCCCGGGCACTGCGGCCCGCATGCAGATCTATCAGCGTGAAGCACTTCCCCTGGCCCTGCACGCCGCGCGGCACGCCCTCAGCGAAGCCGATTGTGCTGCCCGCGACGTCACGCATGTGGTCGTGGCGTCCTGCAGCGGTTTTAGTGCCCCGGGCATCGACATCGGCCTGGTGCAACAGATGAAACTACGGCCGACAACCAAGCGAACCCTCATCGGCTTCATGGGATGTCACGGCGGCTTCAATGCCTTGGATGTGGCCTCGTCGATTCTGAATGCCGACAACACGGCGGTTGTGCTGGTGTGTGCAGTCGAACTTTGCAGCCTGCATCATTTCTACGGCTGGGATGTCGAAAAGGTCGTCGCCAACGCCCTGTTTGCCGATGGCGCGGGGGCCGCGATCTGCCAAGTCGGTTCGCCTGACGAGCAACTCCGCATCGTGCGGCAAGGTTCGGTGCTGATCGACAACACGGCAGAAGCCATGACCTGGAACATCGGCGATTACGGTTTCGAGATGACCCTATCGCAAGAAGTCCCCGCGATCATCGAACGCCACGCTGGCGACTGGCTGACAAACTTCCTCGCCCAGGAAGGACTGACGCTGGACAGCGTCGGCAGTTGGGCCATTCATCCCGGTGGCCCGCGCATCCTCGACGCCTGTCGCAAATCGCTCGGGCTGGCCGAAGAGAAACTATCCACCTGCCGCGAGGTCCTCGCCGAGCATGGCAACATGTCCTCAGCGACGATCTTCTTTGTCCTCGATCGCCTTCGCAAGCAACCGGCCCCGCGACCCATCGTGGCCCTCGGTTTCGGCCCTGGCATGAGTGTCGAAGCCATGGTGATCGACTAGTAGCGTCGCCCGGCTGTATCATGCAGCGCGACGGTGAACTTCTGCTGCAGGCTTCGTGTGCACGGCCGCGTCAGCTGTGCTTGGTTTCTCTTCATCTTTCGCCAGTCTTCCCCACGGGCCAAAGCCAAGCAAGGGATAGCCGGGGACTTGCTGCTGATAATCACGGTAGCGGTCACCCAGGTAGAAGTGCAGCCGCTGATCTTTGAGCAGGCTTCCCGCGAAGATATACACCGTCCATGTACCGACCAGGATGGCCCGGTCGAGCGTCATTACGGGCGAGAACCAGAGTAGGCCGAGGAAGCTGAGATAAACGGGATGGCGGAAGTAGCGATACGCGCCTGTCGGATTGAAACCGCGGCGCGGCGGTGGCTCCCCTCGGAACCAGGCCAGCCACGGAGTCCAGCCGGTCTGCCAACCAAAGCCGGTCAATCGAATGCTGTAGAAGAGGGCGACCCACGATCCTAAGAAGCAAGCTTGAATCATGTATGCCGCGACTCCTGGCACTTGCCAGAGGACGAGCGGATCTTTTCGCCAGCCCAAGAAGCAGCACCACAAGCAAGCGATGGTCACCAGCGTGTAGAAGCAGCCATAGAACGGACCGGCAATCCAAGTCAGGCGGTCGCGGATCGATGGGTGCAGCAGCAGGCTGTGGGGAACGACAAACAGTAGCGATAGGAGCAAGTTAGTCGCCTGGTTGCCGGCCCAGAGGCCGTCGGCCGGCGATTGCAGAAAGAGAAACAACCGCCAGACGGTGAGGCCGAACAGAGCATGCGTTCCCAGGCCGAAGAGAATTCCTCCCCAGCGTGCAGTGATCGCCGTGGCCTGTGGCAGAGCGCTCATCCGTTTCAGCTCGCAACTTTTTCAGCGATCAAGCAACCATACCGCAGCGAGCCGCGGGCATAGGCATCGATCATGGTCTGAAACTTCTCGAGAAAGTCGACCGAGCTCCGATCGACAATCCGGGCCACATGCTGCAACCGCCAGCGTTGCACGCGTTCCTGACAAATCTTCCAAGTGCGGGCAACGCGATCGGACCAATCTTCGTAATGACTCAAGCGCAATCCCGCAGCGGCGAACCAATCGGCATAGTCGCGGCGGCTGCCGAGCGATGGGCAGAGCATGCCGCGACAAACATCTTCCAGCAAGTGTTGATCCTGCGCGTCGCAAGGATCTTCCTTCGACAGCCACGCACAGATCGCCACTTTGCCACCGGGCCGCAACCAGGTCGCGGCCTTCGCAAAGAAAGCAGCCTTATCGAATAAGTGCTCAGTGCATTCCACACTCCAGAGCAAGTCGAATGATTCGGCGGCAAACGTCAACTTCTCTGCGTCAGCGGCGATGAACTTCGTCCGCGAACGCATGCCATGCCACAGCGCGCCAGCCGTCGCCCACCACCGCTGCACGGGGCTGAGCGTGACGCCGGTCACGCGACAGCCAAAGTGTTTCGCCAGGTGAATCGAAGAGCCACCCATGCCGCAACCGACATCGACCACATCGCAACCCGCAGCGGGAATCTGCGCCAGTCGCGCCAACGTCTGCGTCAGTTTCAACTGAGCCGACTCGGACGACTCATCGCCGGACCACAGGCCATGATGAATGTGCGGCCCCCACAACACGCGGTAGAAGACCGTGGACAAATCGTAATGCCACTGAATGGACTGTTTGTTGACCGTCTCGATGGAAATCATTTTGCTCCAGCAACCTTATTTGTTGGCAATCACGAGTTCGCCGTAAACTTTCATTTCGTCCGCCACACCCACAGCACCAAAGGCTTTGGAAAAGGGCTTGATGCCGTAGTCGGTCTGTTTGAGCAGAAAGCCGGTGCGGACGCGCACGGCATCGCCAACCGGAATGACTTCGCACTTCAACTGTACCGGCCGAGCAACGCCCGCCAAAGTCAACGTTCCTTTGAACTGATAGTAGGCAACCTTGTCGCCGGGTTGCGCCTGCAGCGGCAGCGCCGAGTCGATGGTGTAAATCGCCGTCGCAAAGCGAGCGACATTCAGCACCGCGGCACCGAGCATGTTGTCATTCACTTGCTGGCGGGTGTTGTTGTCTGTGCTTCCCTTCAGGCCTACATACTTCCGCGCGGCGTCGTCATCGGCGGCGAACGATTTCATATCGAACACGAGTTCGCCGGCGTTCTGCGGCTGGCCGAGCAGGATGTGCCCACTCTGCAATTGTCCGACCACGCCATGCTCGTGGCCGAGGCCGGTTTTGCCGACCAGCATGTAGACGCGACTGTTCACGAGATCAACATCGCCGACGCGCACCTGCCGGGCAGGTTGAGCAAACTGCTGAGCGCTCACGGCGTGCAGCACGAGACCACAGCCGAGCAGAGCGAGAACAACGCCGACCGTCCAGCGATTGCGAGACATGGAGGACTCCTTCCTTCCGATTCCGAATTTCATTCGCGGCCGCAGCTTATCGCATCGCGGAAGGCGGAACAATTCGAGTTCACGCCAGCACACGCCTCTACAGATCGCTTTGCTTCAAACCGCAGCCGTAGTTTCTAACGAACCGGTAATCTGACCGTTAGGTTCGGCGCTCATTGGCATAGGCTAACCCGGAACCTTCGGGGACAATCGCGGCAGTTATATGATTCCCGGAGTGATCGCCTGCGATGCTGTTCGTGCAACTTGTGATTCGAAATCTGGCCGGGCGACAAGTGCACGCAGCGCTGACCATTTTGACCCTCGCCATCGCGGTCGCGGCGACCATTCTGCTGTTCGGTGCCGCCTGGGGTTTTGCCGACGCTTCGACGGCGTCGTTGGAGGGACGCGGAGTCGATATCGTGGTAACGCGTTCCGGCGTTGTAGAGCGGGCAAACAGCAGTTTACGAGCCGATCAGGCACACATTTTGAGCAAGCTCCCTGGCGTCGCCGCCGTCGATGGCACGTTACAGGAAACGGTATCGCTGAAGACCAAAGGTATTGCCGATCACCCGCATCTGCTACTGGGGCAAGATCCGCGCGGCTTCACTCTGCAGTCTTTGCAGATTCAAGCGGGGCAAACACTGGCGGCCGAGGACCGCGGCTGCGTGCTGATTGGCGTGGGACTCGCTGAATCGCTCGCCGAGAAGTTGAACGAGTCGATTGAAATCGAGGGGCGAAAATTTCGCATAGCCGGAATTTTTCTCAGCGAGAATCCGGTCGAGACCAATTTGCTCATTGCGCCGCTAGCCGATTTGCAGGAACTGATGGATCGCCTAGGGCAGGTGACTCAGTTCGAAGTGCAAGTTGATAAGTCACACGCAAATGCCGATGTGATTCGCGCGCTGTGTCAGCAGATCGAAGCTTTGCGTGATGACGCCGATCAATCGCTGGGACTGCAAGCGCTGCCGGTGCGCGAATTCGTCGGCAGCGGCACACGTAATCGGCTGGCAACCGCGATGGCTTGGGGAACTACTTCGATCGCGATGGTGCTGGCGAGTTTGGGGATTTTGAACACGCTGCTGGTTTCGGTTCAGGAGCGGACGCGCGAAATCGGCGTGCTGCGGGCCCTCGGTTGGCCGCGAACCAGAGTGCTGCGGATGATTCTGTTGGAGTCGTTCGCGCTGGGACTGCTGGCGATTGTGAGTGGCGCGGTTTTGGCAGTGTTTACTGCGGTGATCATCTCGCGCTTTCCGGCAATTCGCGAAATCACTGGGCCATTGATCACCTGGCAAGCATTGCTCTGCGGCGCAGTGCCGGCCGCGGTTGCGATTCTGCTCGGCGGTTTTTATCCTGCCTGGCATGCGGCGTCGATTCCAGCCACGGAGGCACTTCGCTATGAGTGATCCGGCACAGGAAGGCCCGCTCTATCAGCTCGTCGATGTCACGCGCACGTACGACGACGGCCAGGTGCGCGCGCTGCAGGGTGTTTCCTTCGACATTCAACGAGGCGAGTACATCGCCATCATGGGACCCAGCGGTAGCGGAAAATCGACGCTGCTAAATTTGCTCGGCGCGCTTGATCATCCGTCGACCGGCGAAATCCTGTTTGCAGGAACTCCGTTGCGGAAGATCGCGAACCTGGATCGCTTTCGCGCTCGCACGCTGGGATTTGTCTTTCAGTCGTTTCACTTGCTCCCTACGCTGACAGCCGTCGAGAACGTGCAAATTCCGATGTTCGAAGGGCCTTTTCCGCGACGGGAATGGCGCGGCCGGGCGGAAGCGTTGCTCGCTTCCGTGGGACTGGCACACCGCGCGAAGCATCTGCCGGCGAAACTTTCGGTGGGCGAACGGCAGCGCGTGGCGATTGCCCGCGCGCTGGCCAATGGTCCGCAACTGCTGCTGGCCGATGAGCCAACGGGCAACCTCGATTCGGAATCGGGAGCGGCCGTGCTCGATCTCTTCGCGCGGTTGCATGCGGAGCAAGGCTTGACGCTGGTTGTGATCACGCACGGGGCCGAGGTTGCCGCGCGAGCCGAACGAATTTTGACCATCCGCGACGGCCGCTTGTCCCCGCGCTAACGCCCGCGAGACGCTTATGAACCTGCTTGTCGTCGCTTATCGCAATCTGCAACGCCGCCGTTCGCGCTCGACGCTCACGATCGCGGGCATTGCGATCGCCGTCGCTGCGATCGTCGCGCTGGTGGGTGTGGCCGAGTCGCTTGAGTCTTCTTTTCTGTCGCTCTATGACCGGCGGGGAGCAGATCTGGTGGTGCAGCGGCGGAATGGCGCGGTGCAGTTGTCGAAGGGGATTCCTCTCGCGCTCGGCGAGCAAATCCGCGGGCTGGAGCAAACCAAAGAAGTGATTGCGGGCTTGATGGACATGGTGGCCTTTGAAGACGCCGGCCTGTTCATGGTGATTGTGAATGGCTGGGAGCCTGATTGTCCGGTGCTCGATCGTGTGACTTTAACCAAGGGCCGCCGCTTGCAAGTCGGTGATCGACGGCAGGTCATGCTGGGGCGGATTCTCGCGGAGAACTTGCAGAAATCGGTGGGAGACACGATCGAGATCTATGCGCAGCCGTTCGAGGTCGTCGGTATCTTCGAGAGCTTCAGTGTGTTTGAAAACGGCGCGGTGTTCATGCTGCTGGATGAACTGCAGCGGCAAATGGATCGGCCCGGGCAAGTGACGGGCTTTGTGGTGCAAGCTCGGCAGCATGGTAATCCGCGGGCGATACAGGAACTGCGGCAGAAGATTGAAGCGCTCGATGCCGAAGTGGCCGCGGTGCCGTGCGCGGAATTTGTCGCGGGCCTGAGTCAAATGCGGGTCGCCCATTTGATGTCGCAGATTGTTTCGGCGATTGCGCTCGTGATCGGCGCCAGCGGCGTGTTGAACACGATGGTGATCAGCGTGCTGGAGCGGCGCGGCGAACTGGGCGCGCTCCGCGCGATGGGTTGGCCGCGGCGACGCGTCATGATGCTCATTGTGACCGAAGCAATCATGCTCGCCAGCATAGCCAGCGTGTTGGGAATTGCGGTGGGGACGAGCGTGATTTGGGGATTGGCTCACTGGCAAATGACATCGAACCTGGTGCAGGGTGATCTCTCACTCTCTGCCTGGCTCACAGGAGCATTCATGGCGCTGCTGATGGCCGTTGTCGGCGCGATCGTGCCTGCTTATCAAGCCGCAAATGTAGCGCCGGCGACTGCGATGCGCGGTTTGTGAGCAGCCTGCCTGCAGCGGCGATTTACTTTTCACCGAGACTGCGGCGAAAGCGGCGCACGCTGTCTTGCGCGGCGATCGGTAATTTCGAGCGCAACAGATTCGCCCCTTGAAACCACCCCTCCGGTTCAGCAAACGCAACGTGATACTCCACAAACAGGCTGCCTGCCGGTTCCGCCAGTTTGGTCACCTTCACATAAGATCCCAGTCCTGCATAAGCCTGCGGTCGGCTGAGTTGCTTCTGCCCCTTGTCGTCGCGGCTGATCGCACGCCAGGAGTTGGGATAGGCCACATCCGCATCGAACTTAGGATCGAGCAGCGAAGCCACGAAGACTGACTTTTCGTTCGAGACCTTTTCATTGCGAGTTGTCGAACTGATGCGGACCTTTTCGAAGAGAGTCATATCGACAGCCACCCAGCGCGGATCGGTGTCGCGCTGCGGAGCCGGTAGTTTTCGCGCGGTGAGTTCCTCATCCTTCAGCACGAGCGCGCGGCTGCCCGTTTCAGCATCCTGCAGATCGGATCCTTGAAAGCGGGAATTGAGGAATTCGTCGCTCTGGATTTTTTGCAAACTGCCATACGCCACAAACGACACATCCACGCGGCGGCCGATGTTCTTGCCGCCGGGAGCATCGTTGTCGGCAATCTTGATCAGGAAGGGAGCCACGACGGAGTTCCGCGTGAAGACTTCCCAGGCGTATTTGCCCTCCAGCAACGTTTCGATCGCCTTTCGCTGCTGCGCTGGCGTCATTTCATCGGTCAGTGTGGGTTGCGGAAGTTTAGCCACTTCGCGCGGACTGATGAGCACACCCTCGCGCAACAAACGGGCGGGCAATGTTTCCTGCGCGGTGAGGTGGGAACTCGCCAGGCAGAGCAGAACAAGAACGGCCGACAGTCGGATCTGCATGATCTTATTTTCCGCCGATGGTTTCGGCCGCTGGGTCAATTTGCCACATGTAGAGAAACGCCGGCAGTCGGCTCCGGTCCATGCCCGGAATGCTAACCGGCACGAGCGTGTTTTGCAGCGGCTTGTTCGGAGTGATCGCATACGGAGAAAGGGCGGGATCGCCCGGGCGGTGGAAGAACACCACATCGGCCCGCGGCACATTCGCCATTTCACGCGCGATGGCGACCGCATCGTCGAGATAACCAAGATCGTCGACCAGCTTCAGTTCCAACGCCTGCTTCGCGGTGAACACCCGGCCATCGAAGGTGGTGTCGAGATTCTCGACTTCCGGCCGCGATTGCACCACCAGATTGCGAAATCGCTGATGAAATTCGTCCGCCATCGCTTGCAGCATGTGACGGCGTTCATCATCCAGCGGCTTTAGGGGTGAGCCCAAGTCAACGTTCTTGCCCGCGAGGATGGGAACGCTCGCGATGTTGAACTGGGCCAGCAAGTCTTGCAGGTTGTATAAGTTCAGCGAACAGCCGATGGCGCCCGTGACCGAAGTGGGATGAGCCACGATCTGATCCGCAGCCGTCGCCAAGTAATATCCGCCTCCCGCGCCGACATCCATCAGGCAGGCGACGACCGGCAGCTTGGTCTTTTCTTTAAATCGATTGAGATCCCGCCGCATGATGTCGCTGGCCGTCACGCTGCCGCCGGGAGTGTTGATCCGCACGACGATTGCCTGAATGCGGCCGTCTTTCGCCACGGCGTCGAGGCGCTCGCGAAAGAGAGCGACCGGATTTTCGCCCCACGATCCCACGCCGGTGGCTTCAGCATTGGTCAAAATGCCATCGACATCGATGACCGCGACCAGGCACTCGTTGTTTGCCAAGGCGCGCTGCGATGTCGCCATCGGGATGACAGGCAATTTGCGCGGCGTCGGCGCCAGGTCAACGCCCACATTCCCGGAACCAGTCATGACGACAGGCCGGCCATGACAACCGGCGGCCAGAGCCAAGAAAAATGCGATGGCGGAGATCACCAGTGATTTGATTCCGCGAGTTTGCATCTGACGAAGCAATCATGCCAACGGTCTAACAGGCCTGGATTCAGTTCGACTTCCAGATTGTTTCAGAATTGGTAATTTAGGTCGATAGCAATCGAGATTAGGCGACAGTGCGATCGCGCGTTCGCGGGTGATCTGCCGCCCAGTTGGCTTACACAGCATTTTGTCTCTTCACGCGCTGATTTCCAACGCAATCCAAGACGGAAGCGAATTGTGAACATGCGTATCATGCATCGGCCAACAATTGCCGACTTTGTCGATCCAGGTCCGATGCGACAGATTAATTGCGAACTGCAAATTCGGCGGATAGGCTCCAACTGGCGAACCATTACAACCGTGTCGGAAATCCTAAAGCCCGAACGATGCCCGCTAGCGATAACCGTTACTCCCATTCGAGCGTTGAGAACGTCGTAAGTCCGGAATTGCTAATTGCCTTCTCAGCCGACACACGGCTGAATACAAATCCCCTCCAGAATTGAACGAAATCTCTTCGCAGCAGTTTCTTCTATCCAAAACGTGGCGGGTCAACCAACGTAAAGAGGATCACCTCTTCGCCAGTCACGGTACTGATGTCATGGTGCATACTCCGCACTTTTACGCCCGTGACCTCGTGGACCAGCGATTCCAACATCGGGCGAGCCAATTCCACAAGTTGCTTCCGTGTCTGTTTGATAAGATCACGGCCTTTCTCTGGAGACAATGCTTTGCCCAGTTGTCGCTCGGCTAATGTCAACGTCCCGTGAATGCGTACAACCAAGAGGTCTTTGATGAAGTGGGAGTGAATCTGCTCCGACCGCAATCCCATGTATTCCTCTTGAAAGTTGATGATCCCTTCACAGATTGCTGCTTGACTTTCTGTCTGCGTTAGAGCTTTCGACGGGCGTTCGCTTCGGATTCGTCGGGCTTCGCCGATGGGCAATCGGGAGCGTGTTCCGAGGTTTCCACTTTCGCTTCGGGGCTTTCGCGACTGGCCTGTAAAGACACCCTTTACTCCGTCCAAGACTCCTTCAATATCTTTGAGAGCAACTGGCTTGGCAAGCACAGCATCGAAGCCTGCCTTCATCGCCAATGTTCGATGTCCTTCGTCCGCATGACCTGTGATCGCAACGATCCTGGTGCGAGCAAATTCAGAAGCCTGCCGAAAGCGATTAGCAAGAACGCAACCATCCATGTCGGGCATGGCGAGATCAATGAGCATCAGATCGGGCCGAAATGCAGTTGCAACGTCGAGCGCCTGGCTCCCGCCGTAGGTCACATGAACTTGGTTGCCGAAGGTTTCCACCACCAAGCCCAACGCATCTGCGCCATCTCGGTTGTCGTCAACAATTAGTACCCGTAATGTTGACTCGGTCAGTGTCATCAGATCACTTTCTCTGAGACAGTCGCCAGAATCTCTTTGATCTTCAAGAAGTTCGCGGGTTTGACCAAATGGTGATTGAACCCGGCATCATCCGAGCGCCGCACGTCTGCCACATTTCCATAGCCAGTCATGGCGACCAAGACAATGTTCTTGAGTGCGGGTAGTTCACGGATGCGTTTGGCAACTTCAAACCCATCAAGGCCTGGCAACCCGATATCCAACAGCACGACGTTTGGTTGGTAATCAATGCTGGCCTGTAATCCGGTTGGACCGTCGTAAGCCAATTGCACGTCATGACCCGTAACTTCCAGCAGCATGCCCAGTGATTGGGCCGAGTCCATATTGTCGTCCACCACCAGCACTCGCAATGCTATTCCGTCCGATTCGGCTGCGATGTGATTTATTGACGTCGGTGGAACTGCAGGAGTCGTGATGATCGGCAGATGCACAACAAATTCGCTTCCTTGTCCCAATGTGCTACTAGCCTCCACTTTGCCATCGTGCATTTCCACCAGTCGCTGCACCAGGCAGAGGCCGATGCCCAGCCCGCCTTGTGAACGATCTAGGGATCGCTCGGCCTGAGTAAAAAGTTCGAAAATATGGGGGAGCAGTTCTGGGGCGATGCCGACGCCGGAATCCCGCACTCGCAGCACCGCTTTATCTCCCTCTCGGTGAACCGTAATCACAATTGCTCCACCGTCAGCAGTGTATTTCGCCGCATTTGTCAGCAAATTGACAACGATTTGTTCGAGTCGGGCCGGGTCGGCGTTGACCCAAATTGGCTGCGATGAAAGGGAAACCGTGAGTTCATGATGGTGCTGATCTAGCAGTGGGCGGGTCGTCTCGACACCACGTTCCACCACACCATTCAACCCGACTCGTTCGCGTTGAAGATGAATTCTTCCGCTGGTGATTCGAGAGACTTCGAGCAGATCATCAATGAGCCGAGTCAATTGTCCCACTTGGCGCTCAATGATTTGGCGCGCCTGATGCTGGAGTTTGTCTTCCTGCTTCTGAAGACTCAGCAGTTGCACAGCGTTGATAATCGGGGCCAGCGGATTGCGCAGTTCATGACTGAGCATTGCCAAGAACTCGTCCTTGCGACGGTGTAAGTCGACCAGCGAGTTTTCCAACTTGCTGCGTTCTGTGATATCTCGAATGTTGCATTGGATAACCTTGTGCGTGCCTTCTCGATAGGCATTGGCGACGATCTCAACTTCAACTAGCGATCCACGGTCGGTTTCTAATGGCAAGTGTTCGAAGCGAATGTATCCCTTGTCTTGAAGTGTTCGCACAGCGGCTTCAAGGGCCGCTCTGTCGCTAAACACTCCGATCTCCCACAGTTCCTTGCCCAAGAAATGCTCATGGGAATGCCCTAACATTTCGCTCATGAACTGATTGGCGTCAGTAATTCTCCCACTCTCTGTGTCGAGGATCAGAATGCCATCCTTAGCCGTCTCGAACAGCCGGCGATATCGCAATTCTGATTCCTGTAACAGAGCTTCAATTCGGCTGCGTTCGGAAACATCCCGGATAATGCTGGCGACCAGAATGCCCTCACGCTCAAAAATGGGGCTGAGGCTGATTTCGACAGGGAACTCGGTGCCATCTTTACGTAGTCCTCGGAGCCTCAAACCTGATCCCATTGGCCGAGTGGCAGGATTCGCTAGATATCCGACACGCTGCTCTCGGTGCTTGTCGCGATAGCTTTCCGGCAAAAGGGTTTCAACTACCTGCCCCAACAAATCATCCCGTCCTTGACCGAACATTCTTTCGGCCTGTCCATTTACCCGCACGATCTTGCCGTTTTGATCAATAATGACAACCGCATCTGGGGCTGCTTCCAGAAAGCTCCCGAACCGTCGCTCGGATTGCCTGGCCTGAATCAACGCCTCGACCGTCGCCAGCAGTTCAACGGCGTCTACCGGATGGGTCAAATAGGCTTCGTCACCTCGTTCCAGATGTGCCTTGAACTCATCGACGACGACGGGGGAATCCGACAGGTGCACAACCGGAATATCTGCGGTCGAAGCGTGTGCTTTCAGGCGGCAGCAGACCTCGAAGCCGCTCATGTCGGGAAGTTGGAGATCAAGGATGATGATGTCCGGCATTTCCATCGCAAAGCGAAGTCCTTCAGCTCCATTGGTTGCGTTTCGGATTTTGAAGCCTACTTTTTGGAGCGGTTGGTTGAGTGCGTGCCGCCTCCCTTCGTCGGCAATGACAACCAGCGCCGAACGCGGTGAAGCATCAAACATTTATTTTTCTCCTGTTGATCAGCGTGAATCCACGGGCCGCTACGACTCCTGTTCGCCGCCGCCGTCGACCCATCTGCGGCCGTTCGTGACCCCACTTGATCAAACGAAAAAAGCCGATGTGGTCGCACCCGTTGGGCAATCGACTACATCGGCTTATACACTGACGGGCCACCGGCATTTGCCGAACTGCCCTTCATTTAATCTTCCGAGTGAACCACCATTCTACAGATTGCCGCTGAGTTAACCATCCGTGGTAAATGCAGGCGAAGTACCGACTTGGTGGCACAATGACTAGCTCGGCCGCCGCCACCGAAAGTGCAGTTGCATCACCCAGAACGATTCGTTCATGATTCGCATTTCGCGGGCCAGTGTTGTTCGCCGTGCCGAGACGTGCTCAAAAGATCGGCGACGAACTCGGAGCGAACGGCCGGACTGCGGAGTGGGGCGAATCACCGCACGCCGTGGATAGCGAACACCGAGCATCGCGTTCTGTTTGTGGCTGCGAAACGCAGCAATAGTTAAAGACCAGCAACCCGCTACCGCCGCAACAGCGTGGCTAACCCCCGATCCATTCATAAATCCGACACGACGAATGCTCTCGGACATCGCTATATCAGATCCACTTTCGCCGCAGCAGCCACATCTTTACGATTTGTGTCACGAACAAGTAGCACAGCAGAGTGATTCCCAATAGAGGCCAGTACAAGGCGGGCAGACTGGTAAATCCCAGATACTTGCCAATGGGCGTATTCGGCAAAGCGACGCCGACGGTGATGATAATCGCGGACACCAAAAGGAGCTGCCACGATGCGATGCTTTGTAGGAACGGGATTCGATTGGTGCGGATGACATGGATGATGACGGTTTGCGTCAGCAGGCTTTCCACAAACCAGCCCGTTTGAAAGAGGCTCGCGCTGTACGCGGCGGCCTCAGGCGTCGAAACGTCCCAGCAATCAAACAGATACAGCATCATGAAGAAGGTGGTATAGTCGAAAATTGAGGAACATGGGCCAATGAAGATAATAAAGCGAGTTAACTGCCGAATGTCCCAGGGACGCGGCTTTTCGATCTGCTCGGGATCCACGTTGTCCGTGGGGATGGCGGTTTGACTAATATCGTAAAGCATGTTATTCGCCAGAATCTGAATCGGCGCAAGCGGCAGGAATGGGACAAAGACGCTGGCACCCAGCACACTGAACATATTCCCGAAGTTGCTGCTGGCCCCCATGCGAACATACTTGACGATGTTGACGAAGACCTTGCGCCCTTCAACCACGCCCTCTTCAAGGACCATTAGCGACTTCTCCAGCAGGATCATGTCTGCCGATTCCTTGGCAATGTCTACAGCTGTATCGACGCTGATGCCAATATCGGCTGTCCTTAAGGCAGGCGCGTCGTTAATGCCATCACCCATGAAGCCGACGATGTGCTGCCGGGATTGCAGCGCTGCGATGATGCGCTGCTTGTGGGCAGGCGAGACACGTGCGAAAAGTGTGGTCTTATCCACGGCAGCGGCGAGTTGATCGTCAGTCAGCTTCTCGACCTCACTGCCAAGCAAAACAAATTCGGTCGCTAACCCCACGTCCTTGCAGACCTTACAGGCTACCCGCTCATTGTCGCCAGTCACGACTTTCACGCTGATGCCGTGGCCCTCTAAGGCTTTGATGGCCGACTTTGCTGTTTCCTTGGGCGGATCGAAGAACGCCACATAGCCATTCAGCGTGAGATCGCACTCGTCCGCCTTCGAGTAAGGCGTAGGGTGTCCCACAACAACTCCTCGCGGCGTCACGTATTTGCTGGCAATGGCGAGCACCCGAAAGCCATCGGCACTAAGCTGCTCGTATTCCTCCTTGAGTTCTTCGATGAAGAGGTGGTCCATCGAGAGCCGCTTCCCGTCGAGTTCGAACTCGTTACAGCGTGCGAAAATCTCCTCGGGTGCTCCTTTACTAATAACAAGATCCATATCTTTGGGCGTGCGAACCACCACGGTCATGATGCGGCGTTGGAAGTCGAACGGAATCTCGTCCACCTTCTCATACTCGGGGATGGCGGCGTGCGCGTGCGTCTCCGTGTGGGCAAGAATCGAGCGGTCGAGGATGTTCTTCAATCCGGTCTGAAAATGACTGTTCATGTAAGCCAGCGCCAGCACGCCATCGTCTTCCTTCAGCGTTACGTCGCAGTGCTTTTCTAAAATGACATGATCCATGGTCAGGGTGCCGGTCTTGTCCGTACACAGCACGTCCATCGCCCCAAGATTCTGGATGGCGTTGAGCCGCTTCATGATCACCTTCTTGCGGCTCATTGTTAGCGCGCCCTTCGACAAGCAGACCGCCACAATCATCGGAAGCATCTCGGGCGTTAGGCCGACGGCCACCGCCACTGCGAAGAAAAACGCGCTACCCCACGTCCCTTTGGTCAGCCCGTTGATAACAAAAACAAGCGGCACCATGACCAAGATGAAACTCAGCATCAACCAAGTGAAGCGAGTAATTCCATGGTCAAACGCAGTCTGCGGCGTCTGCTCGGTCAATAGTTGAGCCATGCCGCCCAGGTAGGTTTTCATCCCAGTACCGACGACCACTGCGGTTGCCGATCCACTCTCGACACTGGTTCCTAGGAACGCGATGCTGGTTAGTTCCAGAGGCGCCGCCGCCGCGTGCTTCTCGACAGCAAACTTCTCCACTGGGAAGCTCTCGCCTGTTAGCGTCCCCTGAGTCACGAATAAATCTTTTGCCTCGGTTAGTCGCACGTCACCGGGAATCATATCTCCGGCGGCAAGCTTCACCACATCGCCGGGTACGATCTGCGCAATTGCGAGTTCACGCGGTTGGCCATCGCGTACGACGGTCGCCGTCACCGAGATCATGGCCTTGAGCTTCGCTGCCGCGCTATCGGCGCGGGCTTCCTGTACGAGTTTCAATCCAGCGCCCAGGGCAATCATCATCGACATGACGACCCCTGCACGCACATCTCCAGTTGCAAACGAGACCCCTGCCAATACCAGCAGCAAAATCACCAAGGGATTGATCACCGCGTTATAGAGCAACTTGCCAGGACTAGCTCGTCGGTCCTTGGCCAAGACGTTGGGGCCATGGTCCGCCAATCGCGTGGCTGCTTCCTCTGTTGTGAGTCCTGCCGGTCGGGTCGCTGCACGGAGATACACAGTCGCCACGTCCAGCGCGGCCGCTTCCACAAGCGCCCGAGAGACCTCGATCTGTGGTTTGTGATGTGGAATGGTCGAGGGCAATTTTTTCGGCAACACTTGGGAGTGGCTCGTCGAACGCATGCGCGTCACTCCGTCAGGAATTTCCATTGCCGAACGACAATGACTGTCGAGGCACTGGATCATGTTCGCAATTTAGACTTGGTGCATTTCGCGTTACACCTGACTATCCCGACTCACTTTTTCTTTGCTTCGCGACATTGCGGCACCTCACTCAGCGTGAAGATCACCACTTCTTCGCCCGTAATCGTACTTATATCGTGGTGCAAGCTCAGAGATCTGACTCCGACTATGCCTTGAATCATCGTATCCAGCTTTGGCCTGGCGATCTCGATGAGTTGTGTGCGAACTTGTTTGAGCAAATCTCGCCCCTTTTCAGGCGGCAAGGTGGTCACGAGGTGTTGTTCGGCGGAGGTCAAAACCCCTTGCAGGCGAATCACTAGCAGATCGCCCAGCAAGTGCGCAGAGATGTGCTTCGGGCCACGCCCCATGTACTCTTGCTCGAAACGCGAGATGCCTTCACAGACAGCGGCTTCAATCTCTCCCAGGGTCTTCAAACCGTCTCCTTCGGGCATTAAAACGTGGTCATGGCGTGGCCGCCCCCTTGTCTCTGCGAAGCGAAGGCGTATTCTACACGGTGTCGGGTGGCGCGTCCTGTTCAAACTCCGCTCGGCAACGCAAACGTAATTCGGATGACTAGATAAAGAGCACCTTGGCACATGCCAGGGGGCTTGTTAACAAGTAAACCGACCCGGCAAGTCACTATCGAGTGTCTTGTCGGGTCGGTTTTTTTCTTGGACTGAGTTCGCTCGATCATGAAGATTTCAGGATGCAAAATATGAACCGTTCCATTTTGATCGTTGACGACAACCCTGATCAAGTTGATTCTTTGGCTCGCTGGTTCATCCTCGACGGATGGCACGTGGTTGGCGTTATCCATCCGCGGCAGGCACTGGAAGCAGCGAGTTTCCAACAGTTCCAAGTCGCGCTGCTCGACCTCAGCCTACCGGAAATTGACGGCATTCAACTGATGCGTCAACTAAAGCGGACCCAGGAAGTCCTTCAAGTCATCCTCTTATCCGGCCACGACGTTCCCGCGTCCGAAGCTAAAGCTGCGGGGGCATTCGCGTGTCTCACGAAGCCATGTGGGCTAGCGCTGCTAAAGGCCAGGGTAAATGAAGCGTTCGAGCAAGCAGCGTCCGCCTGCGAATTAAACGCTGTTTGAACGGTGTTCAACACCGGAGCGAACGTATGAAACAATCCGCAACAGAAATGGCGAAACAAGTCGCGCTCATCGCTAGCGATTTTCAGCGGCGGCAAACCGGGCACGCCCCGCAATCCGTAACGGTGGTGCTTAGCGAGGACACTTTGGTCATTACGTTACTTGAGGCCCTTACTCCGGCGGAGAAAGCACTTTCCCAGTCGCCGCAAGGAGCGGCCCAAGTGCAAGACTTTCACCGACAACTTTTTGCGAGTTCCGTTGAGGAAATGCGACAAGAGATCAAGCGGATCACTGGTCGACAAGTGCGTGAAGCGGCCACAGAAGTCGAAACAGCAACTGGAACCGTCGTTCACGCATTCACAACCGGAGCGATGGTCCAGGTGTTCTTGCTCACGCCGAACACACCCGCGAGTCAGTCACCAGGCAATGCCGACGACCTTCAGATTGGGCAAGCCGATGACGACGGACTTCGCCCCGTGCCCGACGCCGGTGCTTAAACAAATGCACATACCAGGAACGCTCATCGTTAAGGAAGACAGATTGGACACCCAGCAAATCAAAGCTTGGTTATCAGCGGATGCGGCACTATCGACTCCCGCCCCGGTAGCAAATCACGTTCAGTGCCGGCAGCCTTCGACTCGATGGGAATTAAGTCGAACACGACGCACGTTGCCACTTCGGCTACGAACTCTTCACGTCCTGGTTGTCGACAACGATCAAGAACAGGCTGACGAACTCGGCAGGTGGCTACGTTGCGGCGGACACAATCCTCGCATCGCTTATGACGGCCAAACCGCACTTCGTATGGCTGCAAAGCTTCACCCTCAGCTTGTGCTGCTGAATCTTGAAATGCCGCATATGGATGGGTGCCAAGTCACCCGACAACTGCGACTCGACTTTCCTAAAGAGGAATGCTTCATCATCGGCGTCACGTGGCGAACCGATGCAGAACGACGAAGTCAATCTATCCAGGCAGGCATTGACCTGTTGCTGATCAAGCCCATCGAACTGTTTCTCGTGGAAACCTTGCTGTTGCTGGAGATGGTAAGGGCGCAGCGATTGCTTGCGTCGAAGACTGCCAGACTCATTGGCGAGGGTAACCTGAACGGTCCGAAATGACGCTATCGCGCCGAGATCGGTGTCGAGTACAGCGGCTGAAGAAACCACAGCTGAACCATGTTTTAAAGGACTCACTTGATGACGAAGACGGAGCAGGCCGACATCAAATCGAAATTGCTCGAACTAGGAAAGCGGCTGAAGCGTGAAGCGGCACTAGCAGCAGAATCGCTGCGCGAAGATGTGGTAAAGCCAGGAGAAAACACAAGCCTGCCCACGCATCCCGCCGACCAAGACGTCGAAGGATTGGATGCCGAAATTGCGATTGCGCAAAATGAGGAGTTGCTTTGGGAGCAAGTTCAAGCTGCGATTCAGAGGATCGAGGCGGGTAACTACGGCGTTTGCGAGCAGTGTGGAAAACTTATTGACGAGGCGCGTTTGCAGGCCATTCCCTATGCAGCACATTGTATCGATTGCGCTCGCAGTGACCGCGACGCGATCGATCAACCGGTACGCGGTGAACCGCGGCGCTTCCGTTGAGCGGGAGGTGAATCATGATGACATTTCCGAAGAAGTGCATTTGGTTCGACTTATCCCACACGATGTGATTGTCGGCTGTTTAAGCGGCCTCAAGACTTGCGATGAGGTATGCCGTTTGCTTGAAGACGTTCTCTGAATTGAAGTTAGCGATGCAAGAGTAGTTGGAAGACTAGATAAAGAGCAGCCCGGCCATGCGGGGAGGCTCATTAACGAGTAAGCCGACATGATTGAACACCTAGTGGTGTTGGATCATGTCGGCTTTTTTTTCGCCATGCGATGAAAGGTTTGAAATGAAGACTGATACACAACTGAAGGCAGACGTGTTAGAGGCATTGCGCTGGGAACCAACCGTGACTGCGACAGACATTAGCGTCGTTGCCAAGGATGGGATCGTGACGCTCAACGGTAGCGTTCCGCACTATGCGGAAAAATGTGCCGCCGAGCGGGCGACTCAGCGTGTCGAAGGGGTCAAAGCCATTGCTGAAGCGATGGAAGTGAACCCCAGCGGTGTCCACAAACGCAAGGATTCGGAGATAGCCCAATCCGTCGTGGACAGCCTCGCGTGGCACGTTTGGGTGCCAGACCACGTCCAGGCGACCGTTGAAAACGGCTGGGTGACACTCACGGGTACCGTTACTTGGGGATTTCAGCGTGTCTCCGCTGAAGATTCCGTGCGTTTTCAAAGTGGTGTTAAGGGAATCACTAACAACATCACCCTCACTTCGACTGTCGTACCAACGACGGTCAAGGATGCGATTGAAAAGGCGCTGAAGCGTGATGCCGAAATCGATGCCAAGAACATTAAGGTATCGGCAGACGGCAGCAAAGTGACGCTCGCCGGCTCAGTACATTCCTGGAATGAGCGAAACGAAGCCGGTGCGGCCGCTTGGAGTGCTCCCGGAGTAACCGAAGTCGAGAACAACCTCGCGATCGCGTATTAGCAACAACTCGAACAGGTCATGACGGCAGGTCGCAATACCTGTCGTCATGACGACTGTCCCTTTCATTTCTTCAGTGGCCGACGTCGGTTAAGTGAGCGGCTCCGCTCATTGTCAGTCTGTCCCATCTTTTTCAGGAACATGAAATATGTCCAAAACTATCGATCACGCCAAATCGCCCGCCACCATTGAGATAGTCGAAATGGTAGGGGTGTCGAAGGAAAGCTGGAGCGACGCCGCTCGCGAGGCGGTCGAACGCGCTTGCGCAAGTCACCGTCACGTTACAGGGCTGGATATCCTGCACAGCACAGCCACGATCAGCGATGGAAAAATCATCGAGTACCACGTCAATGTCAAATTGGCGTACATCACTAAGCCAGCCAAGATCGAAAACTAAGTAGAGTTTAGCCGCTGCAAACGCAGACGACGCGGGACCCCGGAACATTATCACGGCGGACTGCGACCGGTCGGAATGAGTCTCGGGCGTAGCATCGACCCGGCTGACTAGCGGCCAGACCCTCTCGATACTGCAAGTACCGAAAGCACTTTAAAGGACAATCGTATGACGACTCAAGATCACACTAAGGCTCTAGATGATCTGGTAAAGCACCATCGACACACCTACGAAGCGATTTTCCGTCACCCAGCGGCTCATAACTTAGAATGGCGCGATGTAAAGTCACTTCTAGAAGCCGTGGCGGAAGTGTCCGAGGGGCACAACGGTTCCCTCCATCTTACGCGCAACGGACATTCGATAGTCGTTCATGCTCCCAGGCATAAAGACGTGGCCACCGTTGAAGACCTGCTGGTGATTCGCCGCTTCCTGGAACTGTCGGACGAGGCAAAGGCTCTCCCGCCGAACGCGCCCGGCACTCACTTGCTTGTGGTAATCGAACACCGAGAGGCAAAGGTCTATCGCACGGAATTACACGGGGCAATTCCGCAACAGTTAGTGCCTTACGACCCGCACGGGTTCGGTCGCCGCTTAAGGCACAATTCGGAGGCGGGCGATGGAAAGCGCCGCCCTGAACTCAAGAGTTTTTACGAAGCGGTTGCCGCGACACTACGGGGAGCTGAGCAGATCTTGATTTTCGGAAGTGGCACCGGCGAGAGCAGTGCGATGTCAGAGCTGCTTGCCGAACTGAAAGGCAATCATCGCGATATCGCCGCGCATGTAGTGGGCTCTGTCGTAATCGATGCCCATCACGTGACTGACGACCATTTGCTGGCGCAGGCCCGTGAGTTCTTCGCTTCCAAGGCTGTTTAGAAACGCAAAATGATCGGGAGGACCGTGACTTATGACGACTGATTGGACAGAGGAAAAGTACGATGCCGAAACGCGAACTGAACGCGAAGGTAAGATGCCTTTGCGGAGAAACTCATCGCAGAGTCGCAACACCAGGCAGCGCAACACGAATTCCGTAGTTGCGACTTTTGACACACACGATCAAGTGGAGAGTGCGATCCGCAAGCTTGAGAAAGGCAACTTTGAAATGAAGCACCTTTCTGTTGTGGGCAAGGACTACCACACGAATGAGCATGTCGTCGGCTATTACAACACTGGCGACCGGATGCTTTATTGGGGCAAACTGGGCGCATTCTGGGGTGGTTTTTGGGGATTGCTACTCGGCTCGGGATTTTTCTGGGTTCCAGGCATCGGGCCACTTTTGGTCGGGGGACCACTCGTGATGTGGATTGTTGGTGCCCTGGAAGAAGCGGTGGTCCTGGGTGGACTCAGCGCCCTTGGCGCGGCGCTCTACAGCATCGGAATTCCTAACGACAGCGTTGTGCAATACGAGTCCGAAGTGAAGACCGGCAAACTCCTTCTGGTTGCTCATGGGACGCCGGACGAAGTCGCTCTTGCCAAAGACATACTCGAAATGGCACACGCGAACGCGACAATTCATGCTGAACCAGTTACCGCCGACGCATGAATTGCAGTTCGCTCGGATGACTACGCTACAAATGCTCCGTCGCGTGTAAGCCACCGCTTCTCGCGAGCACAACAGAGTAGTTGGAAGACTAGATAAAGAGCATCCCAGGCATGCTGGGAGGCTCGTTAACGAGTAAGCCGACATGATCTAACGCCTGGTGGTGTTCGATCATGTCGGTATTTTTTTCGCCCTTGCGATGGAAGGTTTGAAATGAAGACCGATGCACAACTGAAGGCAAACGTGATGGAGGCGTTGCGTTGGGAACCTGCCGTGACTGCGACGGACATTAGCGTCGTTGCCAAGGATGGGATCGTGACGCTTAACGGTAGTGTTCCGCACTATGCGGAAAAAGCCGCTGCCGAACGGGCAGTTCAGCGCGTTGAAGGGGTCAAAGCCATTGTTGAAGAGATGGAGATCAACCTCTCCGGAATTCACAAGCGTACCGACGCTGAACTCGCCCAAGCGGTGGTGAGCGGACTGAAGTGGCATATTTGGGTGCCGAGCCAGGTCCAGGCTACTATCGAAAGCGGTTGGGTGACCCTCACAGGCACCGTCACCTGGGGCTTTGAGCGGTTAGCCGCTGTGGAAGCTGTGAAGTACCTGTCGGGGGTAAAGGGTGTATCCAACAACATCACATTGAAACCCATTGTCGAGCCGACTGCAGTAAAGGATGCGATCGAGAAGGCACTCAAACGGGATGCCGAGATCGATGCTGGTCAAATTGAAGTGTCCGCCGATGGCAGCAAAGTTACTCTCGCGGGCTCCGTTCATTCTTGGAATGAACGCGAAGAGGCCGGTTCGGCTGCATGTAGCGCTCCTGGCGTGACTGACGTGGTCAACAATCTCACCGTTTCGGTGTAGACATCGACGCCGAGGGATTGATCACTCTGAGGCGGCCAAAGTTGGCTGCTCCCTGTGGGCAACAAGTTAGTGGCAGTCGCGTGTAGCGTCTGCGTGAGTTTGGTTTTCACATTTAGCATTGAAAAGAGAACATTATGAAAGACACTTCCACCAAGGCCCATGAAGGCAAAGTTGTCAAGGTTGCGGGCGACAAGCTCACGACAACTTGCAGCGAAGGCAAAGAGCACCAGCACACAGTCGCCAAGGACGCCAAAGTCACCTGCGATGGTTCTGTGTGCAAGGCTTCTGACCTCAAGGTTGGAACCCCCGTCCGCGTGACAACACACAAAGACGACAAAACCGTAGCGACTGCCATCGATTCGGGCAAACACGTTCCGGCGGCGGGGAAAGCCTAGTCGCCTACGCGTTAATGAACTTTGGGCCAGCTTCTAGCTGGCCCGCGGACAGATGTAATCGCTTAACGCAAAGAACGACATTCGCTCCAACCGCATCAATGTAGGTTTTGGCGGCTCGGAGTAACATTTTCACCGAGCCACATTCGTGGAAATCAATCTTAGGACCATTCAAATGCCCAACTCAACTATCACACGGCCGGTCGACTCGAATCTCAAGGAGCCAGTGACGCCATCCAAGCGAGGCGAGACTCAATCGTTCAATGTCTCAAGACGAAATCCGCTGGCGTTGGATGCTTCGGTAGCTGCCGGTAGCATCGACAATCTGAACCAACTTCTCGCCGACACATGCACACTCAGAGATCTGTACAAGAAACATCACTGGCAGGCGTCTGGGCCGAACTTCTACAGCCTTCATTTGCTGTTTGACAAGCACTTTACGGAGCAAGCCGGACTTGTTGATCTGCTCGCCGAGCGCGTTCAAACATTAGGGGGCGTATCACTCGCGATGGCTCACGATATCGCTGAAGTCACGCTCGTGCCACGCGCTCCGAAAGACCGCGAAGGTACTGAGTCGCAGATTTTACGTTTGCTTCAGGCCCATGAGATCATCCTCTTGGAAGCTCGGACGATGGCCCGAAACTCTGCCGATAAGGGCGATTTTGGAACCAATGACATTATCGTCTCCGATGTCATTCGCACTAATGAACTTCAAGTCTGGTTTGTTGCTGAACATATGCAATAAATCTGATGAGCCGCCAGGTAACCGAAGTGCCGGACAGGACGCTCGGGACTGCGATCGCAGTTTTGATCGACCAGAGAGTCGATGACCGGGTGCGTACATCAAGCTGAAAGTGGACACTCATCCGCTTTCGCCTGATGGAGATCAGTTTCTCCCGCTCGGCACTCACGCCGCCGATGACATAGGATAGTCCGCAGCTGGCGAACGATACCTCGGCCTCGCTCAACGAGAATGAACTGGGAGTTTTCTGCCGGTTACGAGTGACCGCGGCCGCATCTTCAGTCTTGCTACCAGCCTAACAATAAGCAATTTCATAGTTGACGCTTCTTTATCGCGAGGCACTACGGAAACGAGATCAATGGCTTGATCATTCCGTCCTCTTTGGTTTGCATCATTCGGAACGCCTTCTCAATGTCGTGGAATGGGAATCGATGCGTTGTCAGCGGAAGAGGGTCGACGCGACCATTCTCGATGAGCCGTAGGAGGCGGCCCATCCGTTCCGCGCCACCCGGACACAATCCCGTTCGGATAGTCTTGTCGCTCATGCCCACTCCCCAGTCTACGCGCGGGATCGGCACATTGTCCCCGTCGCCGTGGTAGCCAATGTTGGAGATCGTTCCTCCAGGGCGCGTGACACGCACGCATGCCGAGAAAGTTTGTGCAGCACCTAACGCCTCAATCGATGAATCGACGCCCTTGCCGCCTGTGAGTTTCAGAATTGCTTCGACGGGGTCATCCTGAGTGAAGTCTACAACGACGTCACAACCATATTTCCTTGCCAACGCGACGCGGTTAGGCATGGACTCAACACCGATGATCAGTCCCGCGCCGCGGAGACGAGCGCCGACAGTCGCCATCAATCCAACCGGTCCTTGCGAAAAGATCGCGACGCTGCCGCCGATCGGAATGTTTGCATGCTCCGCCCCGACGAATCCGGTCGAGAGCATGTCGCAGCAGTACGCTGCCTGCTCATCGGAGAGGCCGGCGGGAATCGGTGCGAGGTTGGTCATCGCGTTGTTGACGTGGAAAAACTCGGCGAAGCTACCATCTTTGAGGTTGGCGAATTTCCAACCGCCGAGCATTTCGCCGCATTGGCTCGAATAGCCGCGCTGACAATTGTCGCAGGCATAGCACGGTGTGATGGCGTTGACCGCGACGCGCTGGCCGATTTTAAACAGACCGCTGGCGGCCGCGAGTTCGCCCAACTCGTGAATCACGCCCACCGCTTCATGTCCGAGCGTCAAGCCGTGGCGGTCGCCAATTGCACCTGCCACAGTGTGGACGTCGGAAGTGCAAATCAGCGCAACTGTCGTGCGGATGATGGCATCGTTCGGTCCAGCACGCGGGATGGGCTTTTCCAGCATGCCGACCTTGCCAATACCGTGCATCGCGAAGCATTTCATTTTCTCCGACATGTGGGCACTTCCTTATCGAAGCATTGAACACAATCGTGAATTTCTTTGAATAGTCGGCACCGATCGCGTTGCCCATCCAGAAGTCGACGAAGAACATGACGAGGAAGTAGATGCACAGCGGGATCGTGGTGGACGGAGGCGAATCTTCGTTGTACCAAAGTTAATGGAGCGCGGTTGTCATGTCGTAACTCTACGATATTTGACTGGAAAGGTCAGAGACATGAATAGCAAAACGAAGAAAAAGCTGATCAGCTTGGAATCGCTTGGCCAAGCGGCGGAGTGCTTGCGGATGGTGCAGATGATGTTGTTGGGACACCACACGGTTGGCGAGTAGGCTGAGGCGTGTGAGATTGCCAGCCCAATGGCCTCCGAACACTTGCGATTGATGCAACGCTGTGGGCTGTTGAAGGCGGAAAAGGAAGGTCGGTTCGTGTACTACTCCGTCGCCGAGCCGCACCTAGCCAGCATTATGGCGTGAATTGAAGCGAGGTTCGGGAACGAGTCGAAGTAGATTTTTGTGCGACGAAATGTCGTCATGTGGCATGACGCCGGGCAATTGGTTGCTGCAGGGGCAATCGAAGGGCTTACGCTGATATGAGTCACGATTTCAATCCAGTCGGGCCAATTCGCGGACTATTTGATAGGTGTGACATAATTGGAATAGCTAAGAAAAAAAGAATGCGGGCGGAGGCTTTCGCCCCCGCCCGAATCGTTTTGCACAGCGAGGCAGGCGTCAAGCTGACTATAAAGTTTGCCGGTCAATTGATTGCGGTGCACAAAATCTGCGTCCATTCAGGTGAGAACAGTAAATGACTCGCGCCATGATTCGTGGACCAACGCCAGCGCGGAGCGGCCAGCGGGGGACTCGATGTGAGACTCGCTCGCACGGATGGACAACTTTCTTACGCCACGTCTTGCAACTGCTTGATTGATTCCATGGCGCACTTCAATGTCCTGCGGCTTCGTTTTTCGGTTTTGATCGTGCGGATCAGTTCGTTCACGGCTGCGAGCGTGGATCGCAGTTGGCTGCGAATTGAGATTGCGCAGTCCGCGGCGGAGGACGTTTGGTGCATCTCTGCCTCTGGACTCGAACGGACACCACGCTCCGTCGTCGACGGTGGCAACTTTGCTCCGAGTGTAGGCTTTGCCGGCGAGAGTTTATCCGCGACGGTCGTTTGAGGCGATTCTTTGCGCCGCACAGCAGAGGGTGCGTCATTGCGAGTGCTGAATGGCGACTCAATTCGGATGCAGTCCTCGCTCGACTTTAGAGCCTCTTTGGGATCAAGCAACATCCACACGAACGTGCGGCTCGCGTCGCTGGCGATCGCAGGTGAAGCTGTATCCGGAAAATGTATATCCGAAAAACCCATCGCCGCGGCTCGCGCCAGGAACTTGCGATCTGTGCAAATGCGGACGTCTTCGCCCTGCTTGCTGGAATTTCGCAAGAACATTTCCGCCGGCCGCGGCGTGCTGGGAGAAGCTGCTCGCAGAATAACCTTTCCATTCAAGTCGACGGTCAGTTCGCGGTGCGTTTCACCATTTGGCAGTCGGTGCAGGTTGTCAACCAGAAACTTGGCATCGGCGGATGCGAGCTTGAGCGTCGCCTTGCTTGAGTAGGTGGACGGTATCGAGCGGTCAATGTCGGGGAAACGGCCTTCCACTAACATGCCCAGCCAGTAGGTCCAGGGGCCGACCTGAAATACGACCTTGTCATCGGGCTTGCCGACGCGTACTGGCTTATCGTAAGGCAGTTCTTTGCTCGCAAAGAACTTCGTGTGCTCCAGCAGCAACTCTTCGGCGAAGCCAAACGTGAATCCTGCTTGTTTCAACAGCTGGCGACCGTCGGTAGCGGCGATAATTCCATCGCTGCCACGAAGTTGGATACTGGCGAGCGCATATCGCTTGCTTTCGACGTCCGTCGTTTCGTAGGCGTCACGCAATGCGGTAAGCAAATCGGCCGAATTTTCGATAAACTGCGCTGGTAGGGTAGGAAAAGGCTGTGCATCCGCGGCCGGTTCCGGGGCATCGTATTCCAGGTCCTGAAAGACGCCTTTTTCTTGCCAACTCGCGCCGAGCACGCCCGCTCGACGGCAATTCAAAAACACCGGTTCTGCTTTTGAGCCCTTTACATCGTCGAGAACGCTGAGCGGAACATACAAGAGCTCAGAGTCTTGCGGCCGAGGGTCGCAGAATTGAAGGGCCTGGTTGGTTCCCTGTACTTTGACATACAGACCAGCATCGCCGGAGCGAAATGTCAGCACAGTCTGCGCGGCTTGCCGAGGGAAAGTCCTCTTCACAACCGAGAGAATGTGCTTGGCTAGTAAGCGGGTAATCTGAATCAACGCAAAGTCTCCCTAGAGAAAAGGTGAAGACAAAAAGGGTGGTAGCCAAACTGACTACCACCCGAAACAATTCGTTGTATCAAGCGTTAGCGCTTAAGCAGCGCTGCGCCTTTGGTCGCGTTCCAACGCATCCCAATCGACAACGCTTGGAAGCGCATCGTCATCTTGGTCTGGATTGAATGCTTGGAGCGGCGTAAGCGCGCTGAAGCCGCGGCGACGGATGGTGCGTAACGATTCTCCCGTGGCGTCAGCTACGGCTTCATTCAGTTCAGTTTGGGTCACAGACAAACTCCTTGAAAATAAGAACAACGAGATAGGCCTGCGGTGTGCGCATGCGCGCACCGCAGACCGACGATTTTGAAATGAGCGAAGAAAACGCCGACGGTCAGGCCGTCGGCAGCAACCAGTGCTGGGATAGCCAAGCCACTTCGGCGATGAGCGCTTCGCTACGAGAAGCAAAGGGACCGAGCGTCGGTCCCGAAACCGGTGAGAGATCGCAAACCCATTGACCACGTTCATCGGGTTCGACATGCGAACCGCGGCAGATAGTCAATGTGCCCAGTTGTGCCAGATTGATGGTCTCGCCGTAAATACAACGGGCCCGCCCTCCAAGTTCAATCAGCAGTTCCATAATGGAGGTGCCTCACTTGCTGCGGCGGAGGATGTTACGGCGTGGGCGGTCGACGAGCAGGCCATCAAGCACCGATTGCACTCCCGACAGCTGCGAAGCAACTTGCTGCCGAAGCGCTTGGTTGTCGCGCAATTGTTGCGGCTCGACGCCGCGCACCACGCGTTGCGCTTGCCCTACTAAATCATCGAGCTGCTCATTCGAGCGAATGTTGAGGTGCCGAAACCGCTCAAAGAACTCGCGAAGATTCTCGACGACAGAATCGCGGAAGACTTTGGGTTTGCCATCCTCGGCACCACCCAAACGCTCGGTCAGGTGAGAAACGAGCTTTGCAAGCTCTTCGGTGAAGGCCTGTTCAGCGAGTTCAACTGCCTCGTCAAACCGGGCGGCCACCCGGGCCGCTTCTTGCTGGTAAAGCTGCGGCGACAACTGGCGCAAATAATCCGGCGGTTCAACGCTGGGAAAATCATAGGTCACATCAAACCACCCGCGGAGTGTCGCCGGATAATCCCCAGCGCTATACAGAGAGCCGAGCCGGCGACGGGCGGCCGTTCGCAATTCTTCGTACCGTTCGTCGAGCTGGATAACAGCTTCGTCGAGTTCCGCTTTTAGGGAGGTCACCTGTACCGTGAACGCGCCGATGTCATCCTGGCGGATCAAGCGAATACCGCTTTCTGGATACGGGAGGGAAACCCCCTTCCAGTAGGCAGTCACGCGATGCCGCACAGCGGTCACTGCTTTGAAAGCGGGATGCGATGTATCCAACAGTTTCTTGCCAGCAGACAGATAGGCCCGCTCGGCGCCGAACGTGTCGGCCGCCTGGGATTTTTGTTCCTGCGTTAACGTCTTCCGGCTACCGAGCCAAGTAAACATCACGCGCACTGCGGCCATGGTGGTTCGCAGTCGATCGGCGGGCGCGCTTTGATTTTGCGCAGCCGGTAGGTCTAACAAGGCGGTCATTGATGTCTCCAAAAAGAAGCGAAGAGGTAAGTAAACGCGATGGCAAGCAGAAGCGCGCCAGAAGTTAGCCATACGGCGGCAGGCAGCATGAAACGTGGCGAGCAGCGGGTGCCTGATCAGCTTGGGCCAGAGAAGCCCTCGTCGGCAGCAAGAAAACTTCAGCTACCAGATCTCTGGCGCGCCACTCAGTTCGGTTCGATCCGCTCCGAAGTGTGACGATTGGCTTAGTCGCAGCGTTTATTGTGGGCGGCGAGGCGGACGCGTTGCTCGCCCGACAGAAGGCGGTATATCGGGGGTCCTGCGCTAGGGCACGGTGCTGAGATTGGCCCCCAAGAGACCGACCTGGATGCCTGCCTTCTGCAAGGCTGATGTGGCGCGATTTGTGAAGACGTACATTACGCCCAAACTGATGCAGGGGAAGAACAAATCCGAAGTCGCGATTATTTGCACGCGCCCGTGTACATCGGCAAAGGTCTTGGGGATCGGTGCGGAATTTGGCTGAACGCGAGGCGCCGGCCGTCCCCCGGATTGTGCGGGGAGCGCCAGAACAATCACATTTAGCAGCAACAAAAAAATGACAGTGCCGTTAAGCAGCCACCAGATGGCCGGCGGTGTGCTAAAACGCGCTCGCGAGGCTGTGAACGGTCCCGACCTTTCGCCTCCGCAGAAAGGACAATTTCCGTCGCCAAGTGGAACCGAACGGCCGCAGACCTGGCAGGTTCGTTGGGTCATTGAAGTATCTCCATTTCGTGATTGGGGAATTCTCGTGACGTGGGAGCAAGCTTTCCGCGTAGGACTACATGGCGCTGTGTTTCGGCAGTGTAGCCAGCTCGGGACTGAAAAGATACTCATAGTCCGTCGACCGATAGGCATCTCTGTAACCATGATCCGGAGATGGCAAAGACGGCCGACATCTTGGAGAACTTCGGCCAGCGGGTGCGGTCCCTGCGCACTGCTAAGGGCTGGTCACAAGAGGACTTCGCCCATGAGTGCCAGCTCGACCGAACCTATATGGGCGGAATTGAACGCGGCGAGCGAAATGTCGCCCTGAGGAATATCGAGCGCATTGCCAACGCCCTAGGGATTTCAATTGCCGAGTTGATGAAGGGCCTGTGAGTGTGAACGCTCTGATAATCCTAGCGAACATACTGCATCAGCCGGAACGCGACCGATACATTCGCTTAACGCCTCGGTTTCAATTCTGCGAAGCCTCACGGTCTACTTTGCGCCGCGGCGGAGTTCCCCGTTGGAAAATGCCTGTTCGATTCGCACTCAAGCAGCGACCACTGGCCCAGTTCCTCAGTTTTTCAATTGCTTCGCCGGCAGTGCGTGCGATCGGCACCACATGCTGGGCGGCGGCATTCAGTGGCAGGTCCAGAAGGGCAGCGAGCCGGCAACAGGCGCGGATTTCAGCGCCGGTCCACTCGTCGTCGTTGGGGATTTGCTGGGCAGGATTCAAATGGAATTTAGCGAGGTACATTTCCCAAATCCTCCGCCGTTGCGATTGATCCGGTAGGTCAATGAACGTCACGGCATCAAAACGTTCAGCCCGCGCAAATTCCGGTGGCAATCGCGAAATGTCATTGCAGGTCCCAACGAAGAAGACGTCGCTTGAACGGTCGTTCAACCAAGTGAGCAATTGACCAAATATTCGCGACGCGACTCCGGAATCTCCTGCGTTGCCACTGACTCCCGCCAGTCCTTTCTCCAATTCATCTGCGAACAGCACGCACGGTGCCATCGCGTCGACGATTCGCAGCGCTTGACGCATGTTCCGTTCGCTTTCTCCAACCAGGCTTCCCAACAGATTGCCGATTTCGAGGGTCAATGTCGGCCGGCCAGTTTCATTTCCGAGGCTCTTTGCAAAGGCGCTCTTGCCGCAGCCAGGTGGTGACAAGAGCAACACTCCGCGCGGTCGCAACAAAGCAGTTGCTTCGCCTTGCTTGCGCATCGCGCGCAGGCAAAACGCTTTGAGTGCGTCGAGGCCACCAATTTCTGCGAAGGTCTCGTTGCCGCGATGGAGTGAAATGAGGCCGCTCTTCCTGAGCATCTGTGCTTTCTGTTCCCAGAGCACCTCTGCCCTTAGTCGGCCATGCCGCACCAGCGACAAGCTATACGCCCCCTCTGCCTCATAGCGGGTCAGTCCGCTTGCGGCGTCGATCAAGCGTTCAAAGTCACCGGCCGCTGGGAGTTCGCCGGGCTCTGTGGCAATTCCCCTGGCGATCTCCGTCAATTGTTCACGACCCGGTAAATCGTGCTCCAGCACCACAAATTGCTTTTCCAGCTCAGCGGGCACCTGAACCAGTGGTGACAAAATGACGATGAAGCTCCGATTCTGCTTGCCGTGGGCGATCTGTTTCGACAGAGCCTGCACGATCTCGACACTTTGCAAAAAGCGGTGAAAATTCACGAGCACCAATAGCGTGGGGGAGTCGGAAGCGGGAAAGGATGCCAGCGCCCGGATCGCCGCTAACGGATCACTGCTTCCATTCTCCGCGGTTGCGGCTTGGCCCGGCAACTGAAGTCCATCTTCGATATCCCAAGTTGCGAGACGCCATTGCTCTTCCCGACAAAGCTGACCGATTTCGGCCAGCGCCTCCTCATGCTCATGCGATTCAATCCACAAGCCTGTGAAGCAGGCCCGCACCAATTCGGTCATGCGCTCTGTAAGCGACATAGAAATCTTCCTTAGATTCGAGAGCCGGTGCGCGACGTGGTGGTCGCGCACCGGCCCTTACGTTGGCGAGTAAAGATTGGAAAGGCAGCTGCTTGCCGCCTGCGATTCCGAAGCAAGCGCGCATATGAATCGATAGCTACAACCCGGTTTGTTGATTTAGCCCGTACTTTTTGCGAACATTTCTTACACTGGCGCTGCGATGGCGAAGCGTCAGGGCTCAATGTTGGCCTTCTCGCAATTGTTGCGTGGATCGCAACTGTTGATGGTATTCGGCGGTGAACTTTTGCTGGCCAGATACGCCCAGAGCCTGCTCAAAGCAGCGGCTGGCATCGCGACATTCAGTTCCCGCAAAACCCTGGGTTTCCAGCTTGGTTTCACCACTGGGTAGGACGGTCACTTCGATGATTTTTGTCATGCCGCACCTCCGGAAACGTGAATTGTCAGTTTGATCGAACCGTTCTGGAGCAATTGCTCCGTGACGGAATAGCCTTTCTTTCGGGCTTCGATAAGAGCTCGTTCGCAAGCGTACGCTTGGAGGAAGCGGTCGAGTTCCTGCTGCGCCCCCCAACGGCCGTTAAAGTTATCAAACTGCACTTGGCCGGTACTGAGATCGCAGACAACCGGGTAATTCCAGCCGGGCAGCTTGATGCCGAGACCAGACGCCATGGAGGTGAACAACTTGTGTTGGCCATTGACTGGCGGGGATAGACCGAGACGCTTGCAGGCTGCGATGATCGCTGCAGTATCACGGACCTCAGTCTTTATCAAAACGATATGGGAAATGATCAGATCCTTTCGAAAATATTGAAATTAGTTTTCAGTCGAAATATTGAAATTAGTTTTCAGTCGAAATATTGAAATTAGTTTTCAGTCGACTGAATGCGCTGAAGACAACATCAACAGACTGTGTGTTGCTTCAAGCGCGGTGGCCGTCGGCATCCCGTCCCTGGATACGCAATTCGCCGATGTTGTTTTGCGCCAAGCGAGGAAGTGGAGGAACCTGGTCGGGGATAAGTTCCCGGGCCAATTCTTCAATGAGCACGTGCCCTTCTTCTTCTCGGGTCGGTTCTCGCCACAGCCCCACCAGTGAGATCCCTGCCAGTACAAGTGGCGCGACGGCGGCTATTAGTACTCCGATGGCTATGATGCAATTAGCCACCTGCGAATCGGTAAGCCGGTCCTCGGCGACTTCGACTCTCGCAATTTCGAGAGCGTCGCGCTGCTTCGCAAGCTCGGCTTGGTCTTGTCTCAGCGCATTTTGCATTTGAATAAGGTCACGGCGGGCCTTGGCGTCAGCCTCAACCAATTGCTGACTACCCTGCGCGATTTTCTGCGTAGACTCCGCCATCCGTTGGTTCTGCGCTGCCTGTTCGTGCGTGACCTGTTGTGCCAGGTCTCCGAGTCGGGAGTCACTGCTACACCCGACCGTCTGGACGAGCACGCTCGCGATCGGGATGCTCACGATCAAGATGTGTCGTAGTTTCATTGGAATTCGTTCTCCTTGTGGTAAGAATTCTGCGCAGCAGCCGGCGAGTTGCGCGAAGCATTCGCGTCTGCCACACGAGAGCTACTGCTAAAACAGCAACTGTGACTGCAAAGCAGCCAATCAGCGTATTGATTTGCCTAACCTCCTTCCGTTGAAATTGACTTGAATAGGGAATAGTCGTAAGACATCGTGAATGCTGATCACTGTTACATGATCCGCGCCTTTGAATCCCCGTGCCGATTACGAGAACGCTTATTCAGCCTAAAGATTCGATAAGTGCGTGTAGTCAGTTCGAAGTCTCACGACGTAACAAATCGCCACTTTGATCATTTGTTGTCGCGGACTTCTTATTCTTCCAACTGTCGTCACGAAGTCGCGCAGCAACTGCGACTGCGACCAGTGTGAGTAAGCGGTGCAGCACGGTATTCGAGGGGATGGGAGTTTCGATTAGATTCTCCGGTTTCTTGTGCGGGCGGCTTTGAATTGGCACAACACTCTCCGGTAACAAGAAATAAAAAGACCCCGGCGGTATGCCAGGGTCGTTGATGCCACAGCGTTCTCGTTCCTTCCTAGATTTCTGGAGGTACGTAACGGTTCAGTGGCTCGAACACATACTGTGGATGCAGATGGCGCCGCAGCTTTGAGTAATTGGCGGGAGGCGCAAAAACGAGTTCGTAAGGGGTTTTCAGTTGCAGCAAGTCCATTCGACGCTGTAACTCGAGAGACTTCCAGACAGCCGTTTGAGTGGGCTTCTCGGCGATTCGAGCAGCAATTTCCCGTTGTTCGACTCCCTCCGCCGCCAGCCCAACCGCATCACTTCGAATGCGAACTCGCTGAGGCGGTTCGAACAAGTCAAGCGTGATATCAGTAGTCAGCAACGTTTTCAATTCTGGCATTAGATCTGCGTCAGGGAAGTTTCCAACGAGATCCAGGCGACACTTGGCCCGAGGCAAGAGATGTCCGCCATCGCAAACTCGCACGAGATATATATGCATCGACGGTATAAGTTGTCGAATAAACTCGCCGAACTCCAGCGAATTCACTGTGAGCCGCCGAAGTTCTTCGGTGAGCAAACGACGCAATTCGCCACTAGACGGTGGAACATCGATTGTTCGTTCCCTTGCGGATTCTAAAAAGTGCCGTTCAGCGGCTTGCAGTTTTTCAAGTTTCTCGATTTCCGCAAGCATCTCCCCAATTGTGGACGACTTTCCATATTCAAGAACTGCTTCCGTAACTCTTTCCTTCTTGCGTGCAAGAGTCGCCGCATCGCGTTCCAAATTCTTCCAGCGTGCAGTTAGACCGTCAGTCCCTCCGGAATTGGCCTGTTGCACAAGTTCTCGAAACTGGTCGTCAATCCCATCAAGGGCGAACAATTTCTCGGTGATGACTTGGACTAGCTTTTCGGCTGTCAGAATTCCAGGGAAACCGATCGAATTCCAACACTTCCGTTCTCGGGCACCTGAACACATCAGATTGTCAGTGATGCCATTGCCGCCCCATACGTAATGGCGCCCACAATACCAGCAACGGGCATGCTGCCCGAATGAACGTGTTCGCTTTCGCGGAACCGCAAGTCGTGGATCACCTCCCTTTTCGGTTTTCCGCCTAAAATGCTTGTTGTTTTCGGCAAGCAGAGTAACGAGCTCATCGAACTCGATGGGGTCAAGGTGCGCCAGATGGGGGGCATGAAAGTAGCTTGGCCCCTTGGGGTTCGTTCGCGAGTGGCGTTTGCCAGTGGCATGGTGCTTTACAGTCGCCGTTCTTCCGCGCTGCGGGTAGCCCTTTAGCAATGTATTGCGAAAGTAACGGAGCACCATGGTTCCGTTCCAATTTTCGTTCCGAGAAAAGGGACCCACCGGTACGCCTTTGTCGCGAAAGTAAGCTGCCACCGTCTCGCCGTTTAGAGTTTGACGCAGGAGACGCGATCCTTCGCGAATCACTGCCTCTCGTTGGGGATCCTTCTGCCAATCTGCGTACGTCTTTGCACCATCCGGCACAAGATAACCCATGATTGCGCGGTTGGCCGTCGCCCCAAACTTCTTGAAGCGATTCATCGTTTTCTGCTTGATCCGCATCGACGTTCGCTGATTGTGTGCCACGTTTTCCCCGCAAGCGTTCAACGCATCCTGCTCCCAAGTTTCCTCTACAGTATCGATGCCATCGTTGATGCAAATCGATCGTGTGCCGTTATCGACGCCGACGCCGAGCAGGCGAGCCGCCTCTCCACCGCGAATAAGGCGACTCAGGTCGTCAAAGATGAAAACATCGTACTTTCGCGATTTGTACGCGGCCGCAATCTGTTCGAGTTCCGGCCGCTCCAGGTTCTCACCTTTGCCTTTGGTGGCGATCACGCGATATTCCGCCGGGCCCGAGTAAAGCTCTCCGATCAATTGCTTTCCGTTATCTTCTTGATCTTCGAGGCTCAACTCCTTTTGCTTTGCACAGCCGGAAATCCGGCAGACAATTGCGACGATCAATGACTCGCCGTTGCGAGGGGTAAGACCATTCTCAGATTTCCGCAGCATCTCTGGACGCCTTTATTTCGAGGCGTCGGAAACAACCTTCTACGCTTGTCCCAGTGGGACAAGAGAGTTGACAACAGGTGAGAATCCCTGACGAGAAACGAGCACAAGCGAGAATGAACAAGTCCTTGCCGGCCCAGGAGTTAAAGTCATAAGCCGTTACCGGCTCATGACTTGTAATTTTGGGTCGGCGGAATCCTGTCCTCTCCGTTGATTTACCCAGCGCCTGTCGCAAGCTGTTGCAGAGCAGCAACTTGCGACAGGCGTTTTTCGTTAGTCCCAGCGAGTGAGACTAATAGTGGGACTAATTCAACGGATTTCACTCTTCCATAGGTCTTCGTCACTCGTCCTCTGGGCCGAAGTTGGCCGGCACCTCCTGGTTTTTCGGGAACGTGTAGTTAAGCCGTCTTGTCCTGTCCCGAACTCAGGTCAAGCAGTCGCATCGAACTCATCAGTCGTTTTGAGTCATCGGGGCGCAAGTGGCGATAGTGGGCCACCATCTTGGAATCTCGATGACCGAGCCATTCCAGCAACTGAGCCTCGGTGGCACCGTTGCGAAAGCTTTCACTGCAAAAGTAATGGCGCATCGAGTGAACTCGGCCGTGCTCGAAGCCTATCTCGCCCGCCGGCGTCGGATACTTCGATTTCAGTTTCTCGATGACGTTGTCCACAAGATTCCGAAGCACGGTGGAGTCTTGGAGTTTCAATCCAAGCGGGCCATGAAAAATTAGACCGTCAACTGTCTTCGAAAGACGAGCTAATACCCTGGTCAATTCAGGGTGGATTGGCAGGCAACGTGTCCGCTTCCCCTTTGTATGGCGTGCCGACCCAAGTTTGATCCGGCGATGACTCCAGCGCTCATCGGTAAGTCGTAGAACCCCCGCCTTCAGATCAACGTCGCTCCACCGGAGTGACGCAAGTTCGTTGATCCGCAGGCCGGTACACGCCAAACCGATTAGCACATCGGCAAGCCAGCCAAGATCGGTGGATTGGCAATATAGAATCATGTCAGTCACTTGCTCGAAGGTGTAGCAATAAGCGTCGCAACCGTCTGGCTTCACCAGCGGAAGTACGATGCGGTGCTCGGGCGCTAATCGCTTTGTATCGATCAGCCAGTTAACCACCGTTTTCACTTCGTTCACTTCGAGGTAAATCGTTCGCTCAGCATAATCTTTCTTGCCAAGCCACAAGCCGTAGGCTTCGGTGTTCGCGGCATCAACATCGTTCCAGAAATGAATGCCGTGTTTGCTACAGAACTCAATGTGCTTCTGCTGCACAGTCCGGTAGCGTTTGGCTGATCCCTCACTAACTCCTCCAAACATTTGTGGCTTTTGCCGGTCGGCCATGTACAATTTCCAACCTTCTTCGATCATTAGATCGGCGGTTGCGGTGGACTTGCTAGGAACATGCTTTCCGCGTTCAATCGCCTTAGTCCGGTCAAGTTTCTTCAGATTCTCCAGGGCTTCGCCATGGTCACGAGTGCTAAGGCTGTGTTTGCCAAGATCGACTTCGTTGTAGCGTACGTCGGCATAGTAAACGCCCTCGCGTTTCCGCAGGTGCCAAAAGTAAAATTCACAAGCAATGGGTGGTTTCTTGAAAGGTCGAGCCATGCGCATAACCTCCTAAGTGCAGATCATCTCTAGGACGCCTGCGCTGCAAAGTTAGTTGTGGTCGGTAAGCCATTTCGGCTTGCGACCAGAGAGGCGGCTAGGGGCCGCTGGCGTGTGATTAACGCTAGTCGCGGAGCGCTCGATGCAGTCCAGCGGAAAGCGAAGCTTTCCGCCGGGGCCTGCAGGTTGATACGATGGAATTTTTCCTGCGCGAGCGTAGCGACGGATCGTGCACTCGGACAATCCGCTCAACTCTGCGACTTCGCGTACCGAGTAGTAGCCCTTCCGACTTTGGATAGACATTGGGGATTTTCTTTCTGCGCATTTTGACTGAGCGCATGACCGCTCATCGCATAGTGCGGTGCCGAAAATCCCTGGGCAGAGTCACTTGTAGTCAATCTGAAAAGCGTGTCAAGGAAGTAAAGTGGTCAATTTGGACACAGGTCCTTGCTAGAAAAGGGGTTGCGCAAAATCGGAGCAAGTCCAGGATTTCTAGCAGCGTCTGGTTCTACCTTGGTCGTTTGGCAGGATTACCGATTGCGTTGATTTTTGTGGGCCTTCGTTACTTTCGTTGCCCAGCCGCAGCTTCTCGGCCGAGTGTTGCGCCAAGATTTCCAAAAGGCGAAGCTGCGAAGCGATGACACGTGCCCGATCGTCTGGCACGTTCTCGAGATTGTCCTCGTCACGGATAATGAATTCCTCGTTGATTGGGTCTAACAAGGTTAGAAATCGAATGGCCGCGGCGAACCGCGGCCATTCAGCTTCGACGCACTAGCAGGCGAGCAAATTTCCTTCTGTGCTCGTGCAGCCCGGCTGCTCTGGGATCCGTTCGGCGTCTCTATCAGGAAAGATCGGAGAAACCGAAGTCGTGTCCAGGCATTGGGAAACCTGCACACGACATGCGAACCGCAACCAGAGCGGCTCCGACGGCTGAAGGACCGCGGCCTTCAGATCGTGATCTGTAGAACACTGATTTGCAAAGACTGTCAAACCGTCACGAAGTTTCGGAAGAACACGGCTCCAGGCAATCAGTGATTGCTCAGGGCTCGTGATACCGTCCAGCAAGTCTTCGTCAGAGAAATTCACTCGGAATCCCTCTGTCCGTGATCGCATTTCGGAGAGCATCCGTACGATTAGGTCGTCCGGGATTTTCTCGTTGAAGTCTGGTTGGTCGCCTAGCCCGAGTATTCCGAAGATCTCCTTTGCCGGGTTGTGAAAGCGATCAACCATAGAATCCCGGGCGGGATTCCATGTCGGAACACCAAGCAAATCGGTGAAGTCCTCGTAGATGCGAAAGAATCCGTAACTGTTCGGACAAAGGTCTGCCGGTACCAAATACGTTTCAGTCCAATTTCTGGGATGAGTTGGTGGTAACACCGCCTGGTCCCAAGTTTCACGAAGTAATCGGTCAAGCAGCAGTTCGCCGTTTGATCCTAGCCTCCGCACCGGAACTTGCAGACGACGCGCGGCGAGTTGTCGCAAAGCTGGTGTGTCACGGTACGTCGGCAACAGTTCCTTGGTGAAACTCAGCAGTACGCGTGGATAAAGGAAGTTACGCTGCAGTCGCCTTCTCATTGCAACCGCTCGTTGACAAGCCTTGTCGATCCGAAGGGCAGTATCGAGCAAGCTCGGATTGCGTTCAGGGTCGATCACGCACCCTCGTGCGCCCACGTGTGGTCGGTACGACAAATCAACCCGCAAGCGAGCGGATTGCTCGTCATAACAGACCCCTCCGGTTGGCAAATCACATCCTCTGATCGCAACGATAGGAATGCGCAATCGAGGCTCGCCCGCGTGATTTGCCTGTACCTCGTAATGCAGCTGAAACATAGTCGCGGTTCCGGCGGGAAGGATACTCTTCTGAGCAAAATCATCTTTGAAGCCCCCGGGGCGGAACGTGATTCCGATGCAACCTCTCATTGCTTCCCACCGATCCGCGGGAAGTCGTTGAGCGAAATACTGCGAAACCAATTTGCGTGTGTTGACTTTGGCATGACCAAGCGGATTCGAGTTGAGCATGAAGCGTTTTCCTTTTCTTGTGAAAGAACGGACAGAAATAGTGGCTGAAGTCCGACGCGCGTAAGTGGCACATCCCAAGCGGCGAAGGCTTGCGCCGCACAGGCCAGCGCGGCGGCGATGACGAGGCCGCATAACACCTGAAAGCAACTGCCTCGCTCCCACACGGAGTGATAAACATCGCACGTACAGGGAGGCACGCGACTTGAGCGTCGAAGTTAAGTGCCGTAGTCAGCAAGCCGACGTAGGTCGGGCATCTGCTGTCGTGTAACGAACTGAATGCGACCATCTCGGTCCCATTCCTGTTGAGTAACGATCAACTGATCGCCAGATTGCCCGCGAGCAGGGGCAAAGAAGATGAGTTTGAGATGGGAGCCGAGTCGAAAGCGACGCTTGACCGGTTTGCCCCGATAGGTGATCAGCAGCGGCATTCAGAAATGCTCGTTGCTCGCCGAAGTTCGGCGTTGGCGAATTGCCGGATCAGAGTGATCATTTCTGCTACGAAGCCTGCGACTTCGGCCGTACAGGTTTTGCGCCGATGGCGATGAGAAAGCGATCCATCAATGCCTGAACTTCGATGAGAAATTGAGCCTGTGCGCGAGGACTCAACTCTGCAAATAGAACATTCCGCTCGCGCGAAACAGACTCGACAGGATCGAACTGTCTGCATGCCTGGAAATACTCCTCGGTATCCCAGACTGCGGCACCGAAGCCGCTAGGTGTTGAAAGCGTGGAAACAAACGCTTTGCCTATATCGGCGTCGTCGATGCCTTCATACGGTTCGGCGTAAAAGGCATCTCCGACGAGAAAGACTTCGTGGACGAGACCTGCTTCCGACAACGATCGAATTTGCGAGTTGAGGTCGCTGACGACTGCCTGAGATTGATCGAGGCTCTGTCGAAGTCTCAGGCCGTGCCCCTGCAGCTTTGAAAGCTGAGAGTGCGGTGAATCACTTGATTTCAAAGTTTGCTCCTAAATGATGCTCTCGAAATAGTAAGGCGTCCCAAGTAGATATGACGCGAAACGCCTCGGAATTAAGGTTGGCGAGTTCGAGGCAAAGGATGCTTTCGAAGCTCATTCAGGAAGCTTGAACTGGCGATTTGGAAATCTCTCCGATAACTTGCCTTGCAACGCTGCTCGCTCAACATCGTGTTTGTCCAACCGCCCAAGCAGAGCTAGGAACGCCGATACCGCTGGATCATTAGCGGGTAACGCATTGGCAGCCAAAGCGGCGTCTGAGACCGCTATGACTTCGTGCGCTGGTCGATTGAGATCAGCATCCGTTGCTTTTGATCGCGCTGCTATAATCGCATCGCGCAATTGGATGACGTCGTTACGTTGCCGATTGAAAAGACTGACGGCATCGACCGCGACACCGCCTCCATCAGTTGCCCGAATCTCGTTCACGCCATTCGTCAGATACTTCTCAGCGCTAAGGATGTACTCACCAAACGTCTGCTCGACTGAAGGCTCTGGAAATGACTGCTCCAGAATTGCGAGCTTTACGATTTGCTCGTTCCAGAACCGTTCGGTATTTCCGGTGAGTTGCACATTGACTTGCTGCGGTCTCGCATTGCCAGGTCGATTCGCTGGCTTTTGAAACTCCCCTTTCAAGGCCGCAATCACAATGCCAGCAATGATGATTCCGATCCAATTCCTTCCGCCGTTTCCACCAGTTGCGGTGGGTTGCGGAGCGGCGGTCGTCGCAGTTGATACTGTTTCTGGCTCCGCGGATTTTGTAGCCGAAGTGGCGGGTTGAACCCACCAAGCGTAAATCGAAAATAGAATCGCAATCCCAGCAGTACCGACCATCGCGACACCAATTGCACCCCACAGTAGCTGACTTCGCACTAGCCAATCGACTAGTCCGACTACTGCCAATCCGACAATAACGTGCGTCCATCGCGACGGTTGCGCCGAATCTCCGCAAACTAACCCCGCCAGCCCTCTCATCAGTAGGCTGACTGTGCAGAAACCGACGACCACGGGCAAGTTCGCGATCCAGTTTCGATCCGCCGTTGTGACAAGCACGAGGGCAAAAAGAAGCGCGCTTACTGTTGCAAAGTTTCGGCAAAGGGTTGCGAACCACTGCCGAGCGAGGCCGGGAGTGGCACAAGACTGGCATAGTGAAGCTTCGTTGCCAATTGGTTTTCCGCACTCTTTGCAGACCGTGGACGCCGTGGAATGCACCATGTTCGAGTTCAAGCTGACCTCCAGTTTTCAATTGTAGACTATAGTACACAGACATTCCCAGCGAGTGCTACTAGGCTCGCAGCATGCTGGGGGATGAACTGAGAAAAGCTCGAAAGGCCGCGGGGGTCACGCAAGAACAACTTGCGTTTGACGCCGAAATCGACCGCACCTACGTGAGCCAGTTAGAAAATGACAAGAAGTCGCCGACCATCGACGTCTTCTTCAGAATTTGCGACGCTCTGGGCATCTCGGCTTCAACACTGATCGCCAGCATTGAAGTCCGTCGGCGAACGAAGAAGGCCGGGAAAAACTAGGACTGCCGAGCTTCGACGCGATGCGCGTTCACGTATTGATTCGGCATAGAAGGACATCCTTGAAGGAACCGAACGCGGTCGCTTGATTAGCTGCAGTCCACAAGCAAATTCGCCAACTTTGTGACATACGGAAGCATCAGTTCCTGAACTGAATAAGACGCATCTCCAAAGGACACAAAATCAGGTTCTTCGTCGTCGCAAACATCCAGTGTTTCTTCAGCAGCTGGACTTCGCAGCGATACACTGATTCCACCCGGAACCCTAAAAGCCAGCTTCGGCGCTCGATTACCTTCAGCGCAACTTTGACTGTCAAGTCTAATGTCGTGTTCCAAGGTGTGAAGCGAAACCGTCGATGCAAGTTCTATGACCTTGCCCAAGTTCGTATTCAGTTCAGCGACAATCTTTCTAGCTATTTCGAGCTTCTTCGGCTGGCTCAGATTTGCCCATTCAAGTCGAGCTACAAGCTGTTTCAGCTGCACGATACGCCCCCCTTTTTTTAGGAAGAATGCGAGGATTAGTCAGCAGTCTCAGGGCTCCCACCGATAAGTCGATCTTCACAGTGATATGCCGCGATTTCCGTCGGAATTAAGGTGTACTCCGCTCTTCGCTCGAGCCAGGTACACACAAACTGATGCACCCGACACGAACCTAACTTATTTCACGGAGTTTTGCACCGGGCATGGGACCGTTCGCGACTTCGGCGTGTCGGACCGAAGCGGGTAGTTGTCGGTTGAAAACGCAGGCACTTGAAGTCGAGGGCCCGGTAACGGGTGGGGAATTTCCTCCGACTGTCAGAAGCGATGAGCCAAATCGTCAAACCAACGTTGCCCAAACAGTACTGCTTCTCAAACGCTGACTGCCGAGTCGCTGCAGACTAGCCAGTCGCTTCTGCTCGATCGCCAAGGCGACTTCTTCGAGGCGCTTAATTTCACACACGCTACATACCAATCAACGCCGATGTTGATTCAACGAATCCGGGATGCTGCCAAATCCTGTGCTTCTGGTATCAACTTACCCATAGAGCTGCAGCAGATGGTGTCGCCCATGTTTAATTTCTTAAGTTCTTGGCTTCAGTCGGCGACAACCAACCTCCAAGGCCCGAGCCGAAAGCAGAAAAAAGAACGACGTCAGCTGCTAGCGAAACCGACGCGCCATTCGCTCCGCACGCAGTTGCGATTGGAATCGCTCGAAGAACGATCGATGATGGCGATCACGGCGGCCGACACGGGCACGGAGTTGCTCATCACTACCGACCTTTCCGGCAGCGAGCTGACGGTGTCCGCGTCGAGCGGCACGTTGACGCTGACCAGCACGACTCACCAAATCAATGGCAACCCCTTTTCTAGCGGCATTTCGACGGCCACGTTCAACTTGGCCGACTTCGACAGAGTGACTGTCCTCCCGGGTGCAGTCGACGCTAATATCTTCAACTCGGTCACCATCGTGGGCAGCGCCGCCTTTGCCAACGAAGACATTTACGCTGGTGGGGCTAATGTCGATGTAACGGGCGGACCTCTCAGCGTCAATGGATTAAGGCTTAGCAGCCAACAACTAGGCGCGCCGATCGACATCGATCAGCCGATCACCTCCACCGGCCCGGTGTATCTTCACCCCTACTCGGGCGATGTCGTTCTGCGAGCACCCATCAATGCCCCCGGCCAAACGGTGTCGTTGATGGCCGGCTATCTGCAAACGAATCTATTCACCGTTTCGCAAACCTCTACAGCTGTGATCACTGCCGACTCGGTTTATGCGGAAGCGGGAGCGGGCGTTTCGCTGAATGCTGACAACCAGGTTTCAGAGATCGCCGGCAAAGTGAATGCGTACGGATTTCTCGTCTCTTCGCCGACCGACGTCGTCGGCGATTTCAGTTTCAAGTCGGTCAATGATTTGACGGTTTCGACGTTGGCCACAGGTAGACCTGCGGCAGCAAATGTTGCGGGTGTCACGACCACCAATGGCAACGTCACCCTATCGTCGGCAGCGGGAGGGACCATCACCGTCAACGAAGCAGTGACCGCCGGCGGAACGGAGAAACTGCTGTCACTGTATGCCGATGTCTTCGATCTCGATGCCTCGAAGGCCCTCACTGGTGAAAGCGTTCTGCTGCAGACTCTCGGCGCTGGAGTGAATCTGACGCTGGGAGCCCCTGGGCTGACAAACACTGAACTCAACGCGATCGCCGCGACCAATCTGACCGTCGCCGCCAGCGGCACGATCACCGTTTCGGGCGCGACGACGCTCGGTGACGATGCGTCTCAGCTGATCGCGCTGCGCGCCGCAGCTGTGAATGTCGCCAACACCATTTCCGGCAACAGCACGACGGGAACGCTGCGTTTCGAAACCAATTCGCTGGCGCTCAACGGCGCGCTTACTCAATCGGTTTCAGCGCCGGCTGTCGAAATCGCGGCGACGAGCAATATCGCCTTCGATAACACGTTCAATTTTGGTGGGCTGGATTTCACGTCGAATGAACTGGCTGCAATCGACGAAACCACGGTAAACACGCTGCGGTTCATCACGACCGGCGACATCTCGTTCACCGGCGCAACGACGAACTTTGAGAACGGTTTCATAAAGCTCGCGGGTGGGAGCGTTGCCCTGCAGGCTGGAGGCACGATCTCGACCAGTTCGGGCGGAGCCGTTCGCGCTGCGAACCTGTCCGCCGCGGGCGGTTCGGTCGCTCTCAATAGCACAAGTAACGTCATTGGCACGCTCGCTGGCCGAACTTCGACGGGCGACTTCGAGGTGGTCAGCAGCACCGCGCTGACGATCGGTACGGTCGACGTGGGAACTCGGGGCATTGGCGCCGCAGGGATTACTGCCAGTGGGCTGACTGCCGCGGTCGAGCTCACCGCGAACGGCACGGTGACGCAAACTGCGACCGGCGGCATTACCGCGCCGGGCCTGGCAGTGGATGCCGCCGGCAGCATCAATTTGACGACGGGCGTAAACAGCGTCGGCACCGTGGCCATGACCAGCGGTGGCGCGAGCATCTCGTTCCTGAATGACTCGACGAACTCGCTCAAGGTGGGAACGGTAGGCGGAATCATCGGCATCACCGCAACCGCGGGAACTGCGAATCTCACGCTCGAAACTGGGGGTGCACTGAGCATCGAGCAGGCGATTCAAACGACTGCCGGCGGGCGACTCAACACCGTGCTCCTCACCACGCCTAACGATTTGACGCAAACCGCGAGCGGCACGATCGCGGCCGCCGCTCTCGGTGTTTCCGCAACGGGAAGAATCGAACTCGATAGCGCGACGAACAACGTCTCGACGTTCGCCGCTACGACGCAGACCAACTTTGGTGTGTATCTGAAGAACGACTCGGGCGGCACATTGACGATTGGCACGGTCAACGGGATCTCTGGAATCACCTCGACTTCGACCACGACGCTCGTCGGCATCAACACAGCCGATGATCTCGTAGTGAATCAGTCGATCGCGTCAACGAACGGCTCGCTGTTTCACGTTGGCCTGGCCTCGACCGATGGCAGTGTGTCGCAGGCCGCGACTGGCACGATCCAGGCCACAGCGCTCACGGTGATTGCTGAATCCGATATTCAGCTGGACCAGGCAAATAGCGTGAGCCTATTCCAAGCTCACACCGATGCGGAAGGCGCGATTGAATTCAATAACAGTTCGTCATCGCTCCAGGTCTCTTCGGCCTCGCTGCGCAATGTTGGCAGTGTCAGCGGCATCACTTCGGATAGCGCGGACACGACTGTCGAACTTACGAATACTGGCAACCTTGTTGTCAGCTATTTCATTCAACAGACTGGCGGCGGGCGACTGGACTCGGTTGCCCTGACATCGGCCAATGGCGACGTGTCACAACTCTACTTCTCACCAACCATTCCAGGCAAAATCGAAGCTGACGCGCTGAGCGTGCAAGCGCAAGCGAACATCACGCTCGACACGAGCTCCAACAATGTCTTGACCGTTGCGATGGATAACGATGCTGCCGGGGACATCAAGTTCAAGAATGACTCTGGCGCGACGCTCGTCATTGGCGAAGTCGGCACGCTGAGCGGCATCACCTCCGATGTCGCTGCCACGACCGTATCGGTGACGACTGCCGGTTACCTCACGGTGAGTAAGTCGATCCAGACAGCCAGTGGCGGAGCGTTGGCGTCGGTATCGTTAACGGCGACAACTGGCGACGTCGGGCAAGATTCCGGCACGTTGATTAGCGGCACGACTGTCGCATTGACAGCGGGTGTCAACATTGGGCTCGATGGCAAGCTAAGTGTCGGCGTCGGAGATGCAACCCTCACCGCCGACGGCGCGGTCATCTTGCGTGGAGAGCTCGAACTGACGCTCACCGCAGCTAACGACTACAGCGCAGTGGATGTGATCGCCAACTCGGTCGATCTGACGGAGTCGGACCTGACGATTACGGGAGCCTACGTACCGACCGTCGGCGACACCTTTACGATCGTCACGTCGACGAGTCGCAATGGCACCTTCGTTGATCTGGACAACAACGATGAACTCACGCTGAACGCCGAAAAGTTGCGGATCAACTACTCCACCACCGACGTGACTCTATCGGCGATTGGCGAGCCCCCAGTCGTTGATCCGGCAGGCCCGTTCACGATTCCGGAATACACCGCGGTTGCGACGCTCATTGGTACCGTGACCGCGACCGATCCCGATGCGAACACCACCTTCACCTGGTCGATCACGGCAGGTAACACCGGCGGTGCTTTTGCGATCAACAATGCCGGCCAGATCACGGTTGCGGATGCGAGCGGACTCGTGTTCACTACCAATCCGACGTTCACGTTGACGGTGCAAGTCAGCGATGGCTTCAATACCGATACCGGATCGGTCACGATTAACCTCACGAACGTTGCAGACTACGACTTCGGCGATGCTCCCGCCACTTATGGCGTGGCGCAGCACTATGAAGGTGACAACGGTAGCGGACCGCTGCTCGGAACTCGCGATTTCGAAACCGCGAGCCAGCCGAATGCCACCGCGACCGGTGATGACGCCAACGGCACTGATGACGAAGACGGCGTGACGTTTAGCTCGACCACTCTGCAGCCGCGAGTGAAGACCAATATCACCCTCAATGCGACGGCGGCGGGCATTGTCGATGCCTGGATCGACTTCAATCGCAACGGCGTGTTCGACGTTGCCGAGAAGATCGCCAATGGTTTGATGGTCACGCCAGGGCTGAACACGCTCACAGTAGCCATCCCCGATGATGCAGTCACGGGTACGACCTACGCTCGCTTCCGCATCAGCACCACGGGTTCTACGCTGCCAACCGGTCTCGCCGACGACGGTGAAGTGGAAGATTATCAACTCACGATCCAGAATTTCGCCCAAGGGACGGCGGTGCTGATCGACGATGCCGACAATCCCGGCCCGACCAATCCCGATGTGCTCGTGATCACGGGACGCGATAACGTCAACGATGCGATCGTGGTCCGTGTTACGTCGCCGGGCATGATCACCGTCTACATGAATCCGGGTATTGGCGCAATCGGCACCTTCTCGCTGGCGTCGATCAGCCGCATGGTGATCGCGGGGCGGTCGGGTAACGACTCGATCGTCGTGGAATCGACCACGGCAAAGCCGATCAATACTCCGACGACCATCTATGGTGATGCCGGCAACGATACGATCTCTGGCGGCAGCGGCCCAGACACGATCATCGGTGGCGATGGTACCGACGTCATGGCGGGTAACGCCGGCGACGATATTTTCATCGGCGGCGCGGGGAACGATACCATCTCCGGCGGAGCAGGCTTCGACAGAATCGTCGAACAGCCGGGCGGCGCGAATATTTCGAGCACTACCGTGCGAGTCGGTACGTCCGCCGATGCCTACACGCAGATCGAACGGATCGAGCTCACGGGCACTTCGGGGTTCGACTACTTCGTATTCAACAACCTGGCAGTCAACGTGCTGATCGATGGTGCGGGTGGCAGCGATGCAGTGGCGTACACCGGCGACGGCAACTTTGTGCTGACGGACTCGCTCCTCACACGCACGTCGGGCTCGGTGACCTCCACGGTAACGATGACCGGCATTGCCAGCGCGACCCTGACAGGCGGTGCCGCGAACAACAAGTTCACGGTGAGCGGCTGGACGCGGGCCCTGGCAGTGAACGGCGGCGCTGGCACCGACACGATCGAAGATGTCGGCAGCGACAACTACACGCTCACCCCGACACAGTTGCAGCGCCCTGCCAAGCCGACGGTGCAGCTCAATGCGATTGAAAATGCGATTCTGACTTCCGTCGCGGGAGCGGTCGACAGCAAATTCACGATCGATAACTGGGCCGGAACTGCGACCCTCACGGCTGGCGCGGGGACCGACACCTTGGCAGTGACGGACAACGCCACCACGATGACCCTGAACAACACGACTCTAACGCGAGCTGGCCGTGGCGCGATCTCGTTCAACGGTTTTGAAGCCGCGGACCTAACAGGCGGAGCCGGCGCCAACGTGATCAACGCCTCGGCCTACGCCGGCAAACTGCAAATCGACGGCAAGGGTGGCAACGACACGCTGACCAGCGGCTCCGGCACTGCGATTCTCTTCGGCGGCGAAGGGAACGACACGCTGATCGCCGGCAGCGGTCCTGCCGTTCTCGTCGGTGGCAATGGCAACGACACGCTGAAGGTTGGCGGCACGCCACCAGGCGGCGCTAACGCTGGCCACGCGATCTTGATTGGTGGCGCTGGCGTCGACAATCTCACTGGCGGCGCGGGGCAGGATCTGCTCATCGACAGCTCGACCGACTTCGACTCGATCGCCGCCGACCTGGCCAACCTGTTGGCTCACTGGACGGGAGCCGGAACGTATGCGGCCCGGACATCGCAACTGGCCATGGATCTCGACGGCGCACTCAATCCCGATGGCGTGTCGGACACACTGAACGGCGGTGCTGGGGCTCTCGATTTCTTCTTCGCCAGCCTCTCGGGCGCCGCTACGGTTAAGGACAAGCTCCCGGATATCAACAAACCAGGCGCGGAAATCGCAATCACTAACGTCTAAGGTCGGAATGCTTGATGGAAGCGCCAACCGGTTCGGTCACATCGTCCTCCGTCACTCTGACTCGGCGAATGATAGTCGGCAGCAAGGACAAAGCCCTGCTGGCCGACGGTCAGGGGGCGTGCGTCATACCGGTTGATGTTGCTGACTGCGTTCACGAGAAAGGCCACCCAATCCAGTCGCACTGTATCACGTGCTTCAGTCACATCGTCATCCGTCACTTTGACTCGGAGAACGGGCTTCGACAGCAAGGACACTGACCTTCTTGGCCCTTCATCCGGGAGTGAAAGGCGGAAGGCTGCGGAATGGTCATGATGGCCTTGAACGCCAATGGTGCTCGATGGGCATAGTGACGTTAAGTAATGCCGCCAACCAAGGCTCTTCGGTACCCGACTCGATATCGAGCTTCGCCTTGATTCCAGCTAGTTGACAAAGCTCCTCGAAGCGGGCGTTCGGCCGCGCTCCTCCGCCAAGGAAAACCGGATCTTCCGGACGGACCTGCAGTGGCAAGAGAGTTCTAATGTTGGAATGAACCGCGCGATTCATCGGGCGATGAAAGGTCTTCCCCGTCTTCACACGCTTGTAGAACAGCCAACCCCACGGCGATTGCTGTTTGACGTCTCGGTCAGGAGACTGCTTCTCCCAACAGACGTGGCGCCAGAGAATCGGCTCATGGGAAGAAGTGGATTTCCAAATGGTTCCGGTGTCGAGACCGTAGTTGTAGAAAAACACGAGGGCGCACCGCCAATACCGTCCGACTGGATGCGGCTCCGACCACCCGCGCGGCCGCTTCATCTGATAAGTCGTAAAGTAGAGTGCGATTAATTCGGCCTTAGTGAGATAGTGTCGGCCCGCAACGTCTCGCTGTTCCTTCGGCTTGGGGAAACGCGTCAGCGAGTCGAGCAGGTCCTGGTCCCATGCCCCCACGCCATGATGGCTCGCAAGTGCACCCGCGCCTTGTTGACAATCCGGCCAGGATTTGAACCATCTTCGGCGACGGCGCGAGAGTGGACCCAGTCCAGAAAATCCCTGATTTCCTTCCGCCCCAGTGTAGTTCCCGAAATCTGCCCAAGAATCGGAGCAAACACCAGGATCGCACGGGACTTTGCACCAGTGGCCCGCGTTTGCAAAGTATTGGTGGTGCGAGAAGTTGGCCGACCCACGAGAAAACACCCGCACGCGGCAAACCTGCGGCGTCAGAGGCAAACCTACCGCGTCGACGAAACCCTATTCATTTCCGTGTTTCAGAGGGGTTTCGTCGACAGGCCTACCCGTTGAACGCAAAATCCCCCCGATCCGTCTTCTTGAACCGCGATTCCTTCCCCTTCACCGAGATCTCGCGGATGATCGCGCTGTAGAGCGTGGCGTGGGGCGTCTTGCCGCCGGGACTCGACCAGAGTCCCTTCGTTGTCATCGCTTCGATCATCGCCTTCGCGTTCATGGGCTGCTCGCTGGATTCGAGAACCTGGGCCGCGGCGTCGAGGGCGGATAGCTTTACCTTCTTCGCCGGCTTCGCGGACCTTTCCTTGGCGGCTCGCTTGGACTTCGCCACCTTTGGTTCCTTGCACTTCGAGCAGTAAGTCTCGGTGCCTTCCTCAGTCCATTCGTGCGAGCCACCCTTGGGGCATTCGCCGGGCTTGGGCGTTGCCACAGGCGGCGCGGTCTTCTTCGGCGCGGCCTTCTTCGTGCTCTTCTTGGTAGCGGTCTTCGAGCTGGTTTTCTTGGACATCGTTCGTTCCTTGGTTCGGGATGGATCGGCTGCCATCATCAGGCCCGGCGAACCACCGCCGAGCGACGCCCACGTGGGCGTTTCGGCTTAGAACCCGAGTTCATCCATGGTTCGGTTGAAGGTCTCCACGCCGATTATGTCGAGCAGCGTGTCTCGGAACCAAAGGACTTGCTCGATCGCCTGCTCACCCTCGGGCGTCGTAGTCGGGATCGAGCCCGCTGGTTGCAGCGCCATCACCACTGCGGCTACGCCCTCCGGCGAAAGGTTGTCGCGAATGACCTTCTCGAACGCCTTCTGATTGACCGCCCCGCTCTTTCGTTCGCTGCTCATGGTTCGTGCTCCGTGTTTGGTAATCCGTCCTGCGGACAGACACACATGAGCCATGACTTCGGAAGAACATCAAGCGCTGTTTTGGGAATCAGGGAAAGAATTGTTGAGATGTTCCCAACTATTAAAGCACGATCGACGTTTGAGCCAGGAATTTCGTGTGACCATCCATGTCACCGGTTTCGCGTGCGTCGGGAAGATTTGATGAAGTTGCGCCCCAAGGATTACAAATAATTGAATGGCAGGACGGCTTTCGATATGTTGCCCACCGCTGTAGCCCTTCAACTGCGTTCGCCTTTCGCTCTCTAGAACTTGCCCTCGGGAGAAAAACATGTCGCGTCTGATGTTCCAGTTTGTTTTCACCTCGCTCTTGTACGCCACGCCGTTCGCCGCTCAATCGGCGTGGGCCTTTGACGACAACGGTCATATCGCAGTCGCTAAAGTTGCCGACAAATATTTGACGGACACAGCGCGCCAGAAGCTTCAGCAACTCATCGATCAGAAGCATATCTACGATCGCAGCATTTGCATGTTCGCTGATAGCTACAAGCACACGACGGCCGGCAAGCACACTCGTTCGTGGCACTATGTCGACATCCCTGACGATGCCGCCGACTACAAGGCCAGTCGTGATTGCATCAACAAGGACTGCGTCGTCGCACAGATTTCAGAGCAGTTGGCCATACTCAAGAGCTCAAATGCGCCGCAGGCCAAGAAGGTGATGGCACTAAAGCTCCTGGTCCACTTCGTGGGCGACATTCACCAACCCCTGCATTGCGCCGAGCGAAACAACGATGTCGGCGGCAACGAGGTTCATGTCCGCTTTTTGGATCGCCAGGGAATTACGAACTTGCACTCGGTGTGGGACGGCGCGATCCTCGACGAAAACATGCAGGAGTTGGATCCTGAAGAATACGCTGCCGAAATTCAAACTCGGATCACCGCTCAGCAGAAGACGGATTGGGAACAGATCACAGATCCCGCCGCTTGGGCCAACGAGGGACACAATCTGGCTCACGATGTCGCTTACAAAGACATTCCGGACCACTCGCCGACACCATTCGTGATTAATGAAGCCTACGTCACTGCGGCGAAGCCGGTAATCGAGAGCCAGATCCAGAAAGCAGGAGTTCGGTTGGCCAAGCTTCTGAACGAAGCGCTCCAATAAACCACTGAGATCGTCATCTCACCCGGCATTCCGTAGCCGAATGCCGGCGCGTCTGGGCACTAAATCCGCTCTTGAATTAACACTGGCATCTTGTCGGCTCTGGTCATCACGCGGAAATAATGGCTCGCTGGCTCGACAATCACGTAGCCGCCGTGAGCTCCCGACGTTCGACGATGAGCCCCTGGACGCCTTCTCGAATGCGGTACCAGATTCCATTTTGCAGGCCCAGCACGGCAGGGACTGTGACCGCGTCAGCGCAGTAGTTCACCCACTCTCCGGACTCGACTGTCGTAAGCCAAGTCAGGCCAGACTTCGGCAGAAGCCCGCTGCGGCAGCCCCAGGGGACAACTCGGTACTGACCGTCACACCACACCGGCAACAGCGGCAACTTGCTGCGGCGCAGGAAGCGTATTTCGCGTTCACCGCCTCGCTCGTGCATGCGGTGCGATAGCCGATGCTGTTCAATCAGCTCTGCCGGCAACAGCGACCAGGGAATAGCTAAGCCGTCCATTAAAAGCACGTCTTGCCTTGCACATCGCAAATTCCGTAACCGTTAGATACGTCCGCGTATATCTCGGTAAGTGGCAACGTGGCGGCGCTACGCAGCGCGAACCGCCCATGGCGTTGATTCACCTCCGCTTTAAGTTGTCGCAACTTGTCGTCGCGCACCTGTGGCGGATCGAACAGACTCAATTGCCGTTTTCCGGGGTACTGCAGCTTGCCAGCGAAGAAATGCATTCGGTACAGCTTGGCCCCGCGGAGCTGCACCTGACTCCAAAGAACCCGCGTTGCAGCAATTAACAGATCAAATCGGACCGTGGGCACCGTCAGCGTCGTTTCGGCTGACGATGCGAAAGTACCCGCTTTACACTGTTGTCGGACGGGCGGTGTATTCGAAACTCGGATTGTTTGACACCCCGTAAGTGCCAGCGGATAATCCCGGGTTGCCACTTAAATCTGACTGTTCCTGGCGGCCGAAATGTGTACCTCGCTAAAGTCCACCCTCCTGCTCGTCCTCTGCCTTGTCGCATGGTGGTCTGCTCAGTCTATTGCGCAAGATCCGAAGCTGACCGCTGAGGTGAATTCTGCGAGGGATGCTCTGAGAATGCATCCCAAGTTTCAAAAGTTCTACGAGCATCTCACGGCGAATCCTGACACATTGCCAGTAAATGGGCCGAAATTGGCATCGCTCTTGGCAGCAGAAGCCAAAACGAGCGCGGCGATCAAAGATCACACTCCTTCGCTACTGGCTACGTGGCAGGAAACAGTCCGCCTAGCCGCAGCAGGCAATGATTACAAAACTGCTCTGCCGGCGCTCGAATCTTTGCAGAAACATTCGAGCGGTATGCTGGGGGCCGCACCGGCGAGAAAGGCGAAAGCAAAAATCCTGGCTGCCGTAGCTGAAGCAAACGCTGCCAAGCCCACGCCCGGAGAACGTGAGGTATTGGCAGAACTCGTCCGCAGCCTGCTCAAAGAATTGATAGTGGCCAACGACGATGACGCGCTGCCGCTGCTATTGGCGGCCGATAATAAGCTCTCCTGGTCAGCGGCCGAAAGCGTCAACTCCATCCAGTTGTTACTCCCACTCGCTGAACAAGCAGCTAATTCCAACCAGACAAATCTCGCCAAGCTCGTGTTTGATCACCTGGACGGACTTATTCTCAAAACGGCTGCTGGAAAGAGTCGCAAGGACTTTGCCGATGCACTCGTCACTGCTCGTGAGCGATTGACGATCGCCGAGAGCGCTCACCAAGCGCAACAAACCTTGGCTACTAAACCGCTCGATCCCATTGCCAACCAAGCCTACGGCAACTACCTCCTGACTTGCGGAAGGGTACGCGAGAGTTTGACCTACCTCGCCCTCGGTAGTGATCCCGAGAAGAAGAAGCTCGCCGCGCAGAGTATCGAAGTCAAAACGGCCGGCGAAAAAGTCACGCTTGCTGATCGTTGGCTCGTGACCGATGCTGCCTCGGGCAAGCAACTCGCCCGACTGCTGTTCGAAGAAGCCCTTGCAGACGAGGCATTCGTCGGCATTCCTCGCGCGGCGGTAGAAGAAAAGTTGAAAAGTCTCGGTCCCGCACCGCTGCCAAGACTAAGCATTGATGATCCAACCAAAAAGGCGTTGCCGCTGAACGAATGGGTCGACCTGATTCCGCTCGTGGACTTTGATAAGGACGTAGCACGCGGTTTTTGGAAAAAGGGCCCGCAAAATACGATCGTAATCGCCGACAAAACCGAACTACCGAAGCTCCGTCTGCCAGTACTGCTTGCCAATTGCAGTTACGACTTGATCGTCGAGTTCAAGCTCGCGGAAGCAAATAAAGACATTTATCTAATCCTCCCCGTTGCTGACCGCTGGGTTCAGCTGCGCGTCGATTGTTTTGACAACAATGAGTCCTGCGTGTTCGAGGGTATTTCTAGCGGTCCGCAGGTTAGGCGAAACTTGCTGCACTCCAATCATAGCTACCGATACGAAGTCAACGTTCGTATCCAACTCGATCAGGCACAGATCAACTTCTTGTTGAATGGTGAAAAAATCATTGAATACAAGGGACCCGTGGCGAACATTGAACGCCGGGAGTCACTCATCGGGACAACCTCGCAACCGGGACTGGCCACTTTTCTTGACCAGGCCTTATTTTCCAAATGCCAGGTTCGCAGCGTCGAAGGGAAAGCCTCCATCGGCCGCGATGCGCCGCTGGTCAAGCCCATCCCCGCAAGCGTGCTTGCGCTTAAACCGACTCGGCTTACTGGCCTAAGACCACTCTCTGCGAACGCGCATAACAATTTGCTAGGCGTCTCGAGCTTTCCGAAAGGTTTCCGGGGGCACATCCCAACAATTGGCGGATCGGACTGCACCGATTTTCTATTTGCTCACGCTCCGTCCAAACTGACCTATGCGATTCCGGCGAAAGCCAAATATTTCACGGCAATCGCCTACGGTGCCTGCAACGCCCAGGTAAAATTTATCGTGAAGGCCGATAATCGCGTGCTCTTCACGAGCGAGCGTAAGCCGTTAGACACGGTTTGCGTTGAGCTTCCCGCTGACGCCAAAGTCCTCGAACTCGAATGCGATGAGCTAGGCGAGATTTTCGCAGATCACAGCTCTTGGTGCTACGCAGCATTTCGATAGCAGTCTGAAGATGCCCGGTCTGTAGTGGCCAGGCAATCGAAATCCGAGCCATAGTCCAATCCACACGTTGTCGTCGCATCCGCGGTTGAAACTGCTAGACACTCCGCGACAATCGCAACCAAGGCCTCTGCTAACGAGAATGCCACGTATGTGTGGACACATCGACTAGGCGATCTCTGTTCCGAGGGCAACTGCTCGCTCGGCTGCATCGTGCAAACCTTGGAGCCACAAAATGTGGCGAAATAAATTTTCAACTCGATTTAACGGCTACTACTTTAACAAAGTAAGATCATTTCGCACCAACTCGCGGATTTAAAACACACCTTTCACCGCATCTGTATACAATGCAGGTGCGAACAGGCCGAATGGCCTTTCTTAACTGCCCTCGGAAATTATTTCTGATCGAGGGCTCTTAGTTTTTACCCGTCCGTCGTCGGCGGTGCATCGCGGGCCATCATGCCCTTCGGAGGCGTTGAATCGAAGTAGTTGCAGGTCTAAGGGAGTGGAAAGCATGAGCGCGCAAATTGGTGACAGAGTCCGTGTTCGATACACGCACATGCACGATGCTCGGGAAAACGATCCCCGATCGACGAAGCCAAAAGTTTTGGAGTTCATCGTTGGCAGCGTGCATCTGCTGCCAGGCCTCAGCCAGTGTGTACTTGGGATGCATCCTGGAGAGCAAAAATGTGTAACGTTGCCACCTGCGGAAGCATACGGTGAAGTGCAGACTCAGCTAATTCGGAAAATATCGCGTCGCAGTCTCCACACGAAGACGCCACCGATCCGAGGCATGTTGCTGACTCAACGAAGTCCTGACTTAGTAGCCGGCCGCAGAGTACGCATCGTTGAACTCCTGGCCTGTTCAGTTCTCGTGAATGGTAACCATCCGCGCGCCGGGCGCTCCGTGAATCTCGCGATCTACCTTGTTTCCATTGGCTCTTCTGCGGAGTCGAACTTGTCGGAACCGCTGATGGAACTAGGTGGTGAATCCTGATCTCGAATTTTCCGAACAAACACTCCCACGCAACCGGCTTTGGTTTCTCAAATGGGTACCGATGTGTTTCAAACTCTCTCGCATGCCAGGCAAAATTTCGGATTGGCGCGGATGGACGATTTCGAGTCGGAAGCGACGTGGGATTTTGGTGGCAGCGATTCTGTGGTGCTGAAATTTGTGGAGGACAAATTAACGTCGGCTAAACGCGATCAACTCCGCCGGTTCCGGGCCGGCAAGCCGCCAATCACTCTGCAACTCGCCGAAGGCCTCAGACGCAAGGCAAGCATTGTCGGGTACGGTTCACGCGACAACACTTTTTACCTGACTTGGGAGTAACTGTCGTGCTTTAATCGCCGGCTGCACTGGCCTATTCGAATGCCGCAATCTCAGCAAACACGAAACGAGAAACTGTCCAATGACCCAGCTAACCAGTCAAAATCGGCTTAACCTTCTCTCGGTATACATGACTGACTTGGAGTTAGAGGTCGATCGGCTTCGCAAACAGTTGCAACAAATCTGTTTGGAAGGAGCGGAAATTTGTAGCGGCGAGACTACCGCTGGGGCAGCAGACAATAGCCGTGAGAGATTGAGGACTTTGATCGAAGATATCCGGGAAGAAGTTCAATCTCCTTTAGCTCTCGATCGAACCGCACCGATCATGCTACGAAAGTTAATTGAAAGCGTGTTTCGCTGGCAGCAGCGGCTGGAGAATCGCCCTCAAGCCAGCCTCTCATTGACGCTGAGCTGCGAAAACGTGAATTGGTTCCCGGTGAGGTTGCGGCACATTCTGCAAAATCTGATCGCGAATGCTCTGCGGTACGGCGATCCTGAAAAAGGTGAAAGCCGGGTCAACGTGGAATTCAAATCTATACCCGGCGGCCATCAACTGCGGATTAGCGACAACGGTCTTGGCATGCCCGACTCTCAGTGGACACAGTTGCTCGAACCGATGTACCGCGCTTCCGCCAAACATAGCCCAAAACTGGGCGTGGGGCTCGCGATTGTCAAACACCTCGTCGAGCAGAGCGGTGGCGAAGTGACCGTGGATTCAGGCGAGGGCATGGGAAGCTGTTTCGTCATTACTTTGCCTGCATTCGACAAAGGTGACTTTTTGGAATGAGCTGAATTCGATTCCTCGTCAGCGTTTTGTTCAACTTCAGTTCACAATGTGAATGCACGACAAAGGTCAAGAATGAGCATATTTCTCTGGCTGCTAATTGGAATGTTAAATGGCTCGTTCGCCCGCGCGGTGATGCCGGGGCCTACCGCCGGAGGATTCCCAGTGGCCATCGCCATCGGCGTCCTTGGCGCGTTGGTTGGAGGTGCCTTTGGTGTCGCCTTCGCAGCCGCTAGCTGGTCTCAGGTCGAACCGTGCTCCATCTTGTTTGCATTGCTGGGAAGCCTAGCCTTTTTACTGTTTTATCGAGCTTATGCACTGCGATTAACTGACTAACCTTCCCGGAACAGCAGGTCAGTGTGGTAGGCCACAACCTTTCAAACACCGTGTGACCAGGCCTTGTCCGGCTAAGTAGCGTGCTTTGCGTTTCTTGGTTGGCTATTTTGAGCGAAATCCGAAAGGGCAAACGATGTCGAGTGATGCGCGCGAAAACTATCGGAGCGTATTCGGTGTTTATCCAAACGAACCCAAGCAGGCAAAGATCGAGCCCTTAGATACTCAGCGTGCCCTCGATTTCGCAGTCGCCATGGAAGGCGCTGCGAACAACCTCGCAGCAGTCTGGCAGAAGTCGCGCCAGACTGGCATTTCGGCTCATTCTCAAGAGCTGTTAGCGCAGATCCAAAAGTTATTGGCGTTGTTGCGTGAGGAAATTGCGAACACAAACTCAGGTGGACACTCAAATGGATCGTAGTCGTAAAGCGTCACGCGCAGGGAACGAAATCACTCTGCAGTATCAGACTGCGGCTGAATATCTGATGATAGAGGAACTGACCGAAGATCGACTGCTTCACCTGCAGGCATTGATCGAGGAGTTAAAACTCACACCCGCAGGAGCGGAGCTACTGCAGCGCCGTGTGAAGTTGTTTGGTGAATGTCATCAGTCGCAGGGTGAATTGATCGGCAGTTACCACCACAGACTAACGCAATGGTTTCAGCGAGACATGCCTGCTTCCAAGTCACCGCTGCATCCGCCGAGACAGATCACGTGAATTTGTGCTGCCACACGGACCAATTTCGGTTTTCAGATCAGGCACAAGCAGGAAACAAAATTGCGTACCAACGACAAAATGCCCGCACATGCGAACGTGGGGCATCGGGTGGACCTTCATGTGGCCATCAACCGCCAGACCTGCGAATCGCAGCGAGTTATTTTTGCAACTCGGCGCTGCGGACAAACTCACCGGGACTCGTCCACAATTCGCTCAACGTCAATGATTCACCTGCTCGTAGCACGCGCTGCCTGCTGAGCGAGATTGTCTGGTGACTGCAAAAGAAAGTTGCAGTCCCCTTTCCCAGTACAGTGGCGTGATCGCCGCGCAGCACGAGCGCAGTCTGCTCGTCGACGCCGATACCTTGGTGCTGTGGATAGCGCTCGAGCATTCGCAACATTCGCGGCATGCGTTCGCGTTCGGTAAAGTGGCAATCAACAATCGAGTTTTCGCAAAGCGAGAAGCCAAGTGCGACCCGGAGGGAATGTTCATTTTCGTCGCTGACCATGACGCGCGAGAGAATGGACGCACCTGATGAGGTACCGGCGACAACGCCTCCGCGCCGGATAACGCCGCGGAGCTCGGTGGTTACTGGCGTACCGCCGTAGATGTCGGCCAAATGGTTCTGATCGCCTCCGCCAATCCACACACCGGTCGCCCGCTGCAATGGCCGCGAAAATTCTTCGGTTGCCGCCTCTTCGCGGCTTCGTGTATGCAAGAACGAAAACGACTGCTGAGGACATTGAGTCCAGGCTGAATAATAATCGTCTTTGTCGGCGATTGCTTCGAAGCGTTGCGTAGCCGTCGGAATGTGAATCAGATGGGCTTGTGAGCCCCCTGCCAATTCAAAGAAAGCGGTATACACCTCGGCCGGCGTCGAGTTGCCGCCGATGATAATTAGGGCGCCAGACGGTTCGCTGCCGAGGTCATCCGGCAGTGTCGCTGAGGCAGCCGATGCACCCCACGACAAGCTCATCACGACGAAGCTTAAGATCCGACCAATTTGTAAAGTGCCTATGCGAGGATCCTTTTTGCTGCTGCCGAATGCGTTATCCGGCCGTGTTAGACCGACCAACAGCCGAGGCAACCAAGCAAGACAGATCCGGCCAAGGTGCAGCGGGAATCCCTTGGTCGCAGCAATGAGATGGCAGCACAATCCCAATACGGGAGCGGCGACTTGAACCTGCAATCGTTTTTAATCGCTTGCGACAAATCCCACCTCGCCACTCGAATCAAGTAGCCTGGAGATCACGTATGCTCGCCGGTTCCTTTAATTTTGGGGTAGTTATGAATGACGCGATGATTCACTTTTGGGGAATTCCTACCGAGATAATGCGTTCAAGCGTCACCCCCGCGTACCTGGTTCGTGCCTCAAAGATTTCGGCGACATGCTCGCTGCCGCCATCTATTTTCGTTGATGGCTCTTGGATAAAAGTAGCAATCGAGTCGTTAACGGCTTATGAAAAAAGCCTCGGGCCTGTGACTCGGCATGAGTGACGCGCGAGGTCCTTCGAGCAATACCGGACAGAGATATTCGACCTCAGTGTCGGCAACGCTGTTCGCGAGGTGCTCGTCTCTTTTTCGTCGAGGTTAATTCCAAGCGAGGTGCATGCTGGCAGACGCCCTAGCACTCGAAGCCGCGAGTCAATAACAAGTCCGCCAAGCATAAACCGGTGAGCGGCGAACGCCTCATGGAACGAGGTCTTTTTCAGCCGCCCACGTTTCTTCAGACGATTGAGCAACTGGTTAGCCGCGTAGATGGCCTGCCACGGTTCACACGGCGACGATTGGCGGGTATGGTCAGGTGATCCACTTATAAAGATGGGTAGCACTTTGTCCGATGTTAACTGGAATGCTCCAAACACTACCCGCCGGAGAACGTGTGAATACTGTCACTCACGCCGCCGGATGCATTCTGAGCATTGTGGGCTCCGGCGTGCTCATGGCTCGCGCCGTTGAGACACACGAACCTGGCGAATTGCAGGGTGCGCCATCTTTTCGGCAGCCCTGGTGGCTGTTTACGCCGTCTCCACTCTTTCGCACGCCATTGCTCAGCCCCAACGTCGGCGGCTCTTTAGAATTCTCGATCAGGGCTTGATCTACCTGCTAATTGTGGCGAGCTACACCCCGTGGTCGTTGGCATACCTGCGTACGCCTTTCTGGTGGGGATTCTTGGCAGTCATGTGGTCGCTGGCGATTGTGGGCGCTGTGTCGAAGTTGGTGCTCGCCCACCGTATCGATTCAGCCACCATCTGGTCGTACTTGCTGCTTGGCTGGTTAGCTCTGATACCGATGGTAGCCCTCCTTCCTTCTCTTCCCTTGGCCGCTGCGGGAACGGTTTTCGCCGGTGGAATTTGTTATAGCGCGGGAACCATTTTTCATCGCTGGGATAATCGTGAATACCACAGTCACGGCATCTGGCACGTCGCCGTAATCGGCGGAAGTCTCTGCCATTGGTACGGAGTCTTGGTGTACATCGCGGGGAGCCGACCGTAGCTCGCGAGAAGACAATCAGCCGCTTCGGTCTCATCGACATCAGTTGTCGTACCGATTTCTTTTTGCGAAAAAACGTGAAGCCGCCGAGAATCCTCGGCGGCTTGAAATGTGAATTACGCTTCCCCGGCTGCTTGAAGCTAGGATTGCTTCTTCCACACGCGGACCTTGCCATCGTGATTCAGAATTAACTTGTTGCCAGCAGCTTGCACGGTCATCGGGCCTTCGCCCCAAGTTTGCTGCTGAGCAAGTGAAAGTGTCTTGTTGTCGTTGGTCTGGCGGTATCGGCGATTGCCTGCTTTAACTTTTTCGCCCAAGTGGGCCAGCGGTTTGTCCATGTCCCATTCGCCATTGGCCGACATGCCATACTTGTACATGTCGTAGTTACCTTTGGCACCGAAGACATAGCGGTAGAGAATGGGTTTGCCGTCTTCGCTCGTTTCTTCGTGATAGGTGCTATTGGCAACCGAGGGAATTTCCAATGAAGCGGGTGCCGGGAGTGAAGGAACGGGCGCGGGAACAGGAGCGGAATTAGCACGATTCCAGACTCGAATTCCCCCTCCCTCGCTGTTGGTGAGTGTGGCCGAGCCATCGCGAGCGATCACCACGCTGTAAGTTCCGTCTTGAAGCAGCAACTTGCCATTGAGCCAACTAGCCCGTTGCTCGAGCGTTTTCACTTTGCCACCCCCGTCGGTATAGCCAAACTTGTGCGCGCCATCGGCTCCGATCTTGTGATAGAGCTTGCCGGAGTCGTGATTTTCGATCCAAACGCCGCAAAGCCGCTCCGGGATGGGAGTGGTCGGAACTGGAGCGGGCGCCACATCGTCAAAGTCGGGCCCCACAATTATTGGCCCACCGTTGTTTGGCGCAAAATCACCCGGTGGTAAACAGCCGCCACCAATGAGTTGAGCGATTCGAGCCGCCGTCTCGGCATCGACATTGAATTGAATGGATTGGGCCGATGCCTGCGTGGCAAACAAGCCACCGACAATGACAAGTGCGGCGGACTTCAGGGCGGAGGGGATCGAGATCTTCACGAATAGGTTCCTTACAGTAGGCGTTTTTCTCAGCAACCGTTGTTGAGACATCCTTAGCCCGTAATCGAAGCCAACAACCCGCCAACAATTTTCAAAAAACAATTCTCGCGATGTTCCGGGTTAGAAACGGCGAAGTGAATCTCTTGCCTAGCAACGCATAAAACCCCGGAGGTTGTCCGGGGTTTGCGTGGATGAGGATGAAGTGATGTTGGACGCGCCGGTTGGCGGTTGGTGTTATTCTTCGAAGCCGGCGGGCAGGGGGGTGACTTGGTTGTTGGTTGAGGAGCCACCGGTCGAGGAGTTCGTTCCCTTCAGGATCACCGTGTCGTTGATCACCGTGCCGTTGGGGCCGCTAGTGATGCGGCGGGTTACCGTGTTCGAGTGGGGCACGCCGTAGCTGGTCCAGCTGGTCGTCACCGATTCGATCTGGTTGCCGTTGGCGTCGGTCGAGATCGAGCTGCTCGTCCGTTGGCTGCCGCGGTCGATCACGTTGCGGTTCGGGTCCAACGCACTGAAGTGCGTTTCGTGTTGCCGAGTTTGCACAATCCAGCGGCCGGTGCTCGGATCGATCATGGCTCGCAGGTCGCGCTCGGCATGCAACTGCCGAGTGCTTTGCAGCGCGGCGAGCAGCATCGTCCCCAGCAGCGACATGACTACTAGCAGGCACAGCAAGGCCACAATGAGAATTGCGCCTCGGCGTTTTCTGGGCAGGGATTGATTGCGTGGCGATTTAATCATCGTGCTGCTCCTGGCTATTTCGGACTGCGCGTGGACGCTCGTACGGCAGAGCAGCTTCGATCCGTACATAAACGGGCGGAATATCCACGAAGAGTTCATCATCGGCTTCGATCGAGAGCACAATCAGCCGCTGATGCGGACGGGTAACTGCGGGTTCGATCTCGCGCGGAAACGAAAATGTCTCGCGGGATTTGATCTCTTGTCCGCTGAGCTGCACTCGCTGCAGCCCAGCTTCCTGCCGGCGATACTCAATGGCCGTCGAGTCTGGCAACTCGAGGCGCAACACCGCGCCAGCCATGAGTTTTGCTGGATCGGTTTCCGCCGCTGAAGCAGTGTGGACGTCGTTGCGTACGCTCTGATCGAGACGCAACAGTGTGCGCTGCAAATCGGCATCCGCTCGCGATCGTACCTGCGCTTGCATCACGCGCTGCAACAAGGCTGCACTTAGACTGAGCAACACGGCGCACCCCGACATGACAACCACCAGCTCCACCAAACTAATCCCGCTACGGCGCTTCATGGGGTGTCCTCCGCAGGAAAGAGCCAGGTCGTCAAACGCACGGGCGCTGCCTCGCGATTGATCTCGTCCCAGGACATTTCGAGAGAGACACGTTGACCGAAGGTGGTCTCACGAAGTTCGCCGCGAAGCGAGGCCCCCGGCAACCGCTCCACCGCAAAATCGGACGGCGTCAATTTCTCGACGGCGGCAGGCAACTCCGCAGCAGATAGGAGGCTCAAGCGCTCCAACTGATTGGAGATTTCCGCGAGCGACACCCGGTGGTGCCGCTGCGCGATCAAAAGCCGGTTGTGCGCGACGATCAAGGGAACAGCCGCGATGAGCGCAGAACTGAGCAGCGTGAAAGCTACGACCACTTCGAGCGAGCTAACGCCGCGGAGTCGGGATGGAAATCGATGCAAGCGACTCACAGCAGTCCTTCCAGCAGAGTAATCAGGGGAACAAAGAACAGGCTGACTTGAATAATCACGAGTACCGCCATCAGCAACACAAACGCGGGAAGCAGAAACTCTCCAGCCCGTTCCAAGCGCGCGGCGACGCGCTGCCGTTTGACCTCGACCAGCTGTTCGAGCGCCCAGGTTAGCGACCCCTGCCGTTCGGCCACCACGAGCAAGCTCGCCTCTGGCGACGAGAGCAATCCGGCCGCGGACATGCTCTGCCACACCGGCAATCCCTGCTCCAGGTCATTGCGGACCACGAGCAGTTCATGGCGAATTGTCGGATCAAAGTGGTAACGGGCGAGCGTCGACAGAGCGCCCGGAATCGGCCGCCCGGCCGTCGCAGCCACTCGTAACTTCTGCAGCACGTCGGCTGCGTGCACTTCGCGGAGCGAGCGAAACAGACGTGCGGCGATTGACCAGCGAAGGCGGCGTCCGGTCCGCGTTCCGAACAGCCAAATGATCGCAACTAGCAGGAGGAGCGCGGCGATCAGCAGTTGGTTTGAATACGGTTCCAGGGAATTGACCGACCATGCAAACAGCGCCGGTTTGCGCATTCCAAATTCGCCAAAAATTTTCTCAAGGCGCGGTAAGACCCGCAGTTGGGCAAACAGGAACGACGCCAAACTGATCGGCAGCACCGTGCCGAAATAGATGAACATGGTGCTGAAGTAGAGCCAGGTTTGGAATCCCGTGGCGGCAGGATGATCGAGGCTCGCGCGGAGGGCTGCTGTGCGTGTGCCGGATTGGGCGTCGAAACGCAGCGTCAGAATATCTTCGTCGCGGAGCACGCCAGGTTGCGAGGCCGATCCGCAGCCGGGAAAGTCAAGAGGAAACAATCTCCGAATCCGACATTATACATGCGGACGTTCACTGATGAGTTCATTTAGCGAATGCTCCGATGGATGGCTGCAAAACCCGCCTTGGCAGCTTCCGCCATATGGTTTTTGGCATACATGTCCTTGCACCAGGCGAAGTGTGGATCCTCTAGCGAACAGTGTATGGCAAATTCACGCTGCTGTTGGAAACGCGTTTCGGCATCTCTTTGAGCCGCACCCGCTCCGTGCGCCGAGCGGAGCGGCTTTGCGATTACGTAGCGCACCGTCCCTTCAGCCGATGCAATTACCGTAGTGCCTCCCCGAAATAGTAGCCCTCCTAATTCTTCTTGTTCTGAGTCATCGAACTGGTCGAATTGAACAACCAATTCGATCAGCAGCTGCCCGTCCGAGGCCACACGAAAGACAAAATGAAAACCGAGGACGCGAAGTTCACGATCCGGATCGAGCGCAAGGGCAGCAGCATTGGCCTTAGCATATTCACGTAACTGTCTGACAAATATTCTCTGATCTACCTTCTTCGCTTTGTTGATTGCGTCGATTTGGCCAATGCCATCGAAATCCCTGAACTTCTGAGCGACAGTGACGTCTCGCACAAAGAGCTTGCCAAGCAAATCCGTAGGAAATGGTGGTAATTCCCTCTCGACTCGCGGCCACAGTAGCGACTCTTCAGCCAACGATGAGACTCCACGCGGAAAGATGCCACGAACCCGAAAGGCCTCTATCAAGGCACCACGCAGCCCCCGGGGATCTTGGGGCGACAACTCATAATCTGCGGTGACTAGTGCCCGGAGATAATCACCGTAGGTTATGTCCACCGGAGGCAAGTACTCGAATGCCCGAATGCACATCGAGAGCATGCCCTGAGCAGTTTTGGAAGCCTCGTCAGACACAACTTTGACGAGATCAGGATGCAAATCGCCTTCGGGCAGTCGCCCGGTGCCACCGGTACCAATACGAATAACATCTCGAATGCGTCGTTGATAAGTGTTGAAGAAGGCATCGAAGACAGCGGCTACTAGTATTGATCCTCGGTCGTGAGGCTCGGTAACCTGCTGGTATAAACGTGGGTCTGGTAAGTCAATTGCCGAACGTAGCGCATCACCCTTGCCTGTTGCGTATCCAAACTGCTGCGCAAGACTGACAAGTGGTGTCGGAGATCTCAGATCGGGGCCGCGGCTTTGAATTTGGTCTAGCAAGATGTCGGCAAAGGAAAAATGCTGGAAGATAGCGACGATATCGGAAAAACCCTCATGAAATGCCCAGACATCTCGGTTGCTTGGTTCGATGAAATGCTCACGCAGGGAATCTACGATCGCGTGTGTCATTTCATGTGCGATAATATCGTGAGACAAGCACGTAAACACGTTCTGCCCTGGAAGATTGGGGCCAGGATCTGACTGGTCCGCTTGAAAGTACCCAAACAGAATTCTTTGATGTTGACGGTCGTAATAGGCATTTGCACCCCTGAACGCATGCGGCAGCAACATTAACTGTGGACGCTTGCGGTATGGGCGGAAGGTAATCTTACGGCCTAAGGCACGCTCGAAGTTCTCGATGACCTTCATAGCTACCGCGTAGACCATTTGCTGATGAAATCGAGGATCGGCCTCGCTAGGGTCAAGCCCTCCCTGCATCAGAATATCTGCCGAATTAAGATTGATCGGCTCATAATACGTTCTCCGCTCGCCATCGTAATCAACAACGGAAATCCGCGAGCCGACAGGGCCAGGCCGAAGGGGTTCTGTAGCGACATCAATGCTTATGCTGTTGCCCGCAACCCGCCCAAGCATCGGATCCAGGGCGAATATCTTCAAGGGCCGCCGCGGCGGGAGCGAAATTCGGCGGATGGACAATTCTTTGCTCCTGAATAAGGGTTTTGGGGATTATGAACTCAAGCAAAAAACCATGCAACCGCCAAAATCCCTAAGAAAGCCAGCGAAATCGACATGGTCTCGTCACGACTCGATTCTGTTTGGCAGCAGGATAGAAGCGCCGGTTTAAAGTTCCGGTGGAATTGTTTCGGGCGGCGACGGCCAATTAATCCACATAACGGAGTTCGCTATTTGATCGACAGAAATTGATTCAAGCGATCGACCCCTCCCTTAATTCTACGCGGCCTTCGTACTGTAGCTCTTCAGCAATCCACCCAGCCGCTCCGAACACAGAATCTCGTTCAGCGGCAGGCTCTGATCGAACGACGCATCCTTTTTCGGCCGCCCACGTTTCTTCTGCCGATTCAACAACTGGTTATCAATCCCCTCGCCCTGATGCGGCCGTTCAGTGTGGTAATGCTCCAGATACTCAGAACAGATCTGGTCCATGTGCTCGCTGCCGAACACGACAAACCTACCTAAGCACTCCTGCTGGATCGACTGCACAAACCGCTCGACGAACGCATTCGTGTTCGGGGCGCAGAACTCGTTCTTCTTCACTTTCACTCGTTTCGAGCGGAGGGCTTGATCGACGGATGCGGTGAACTTCGAGTCCCGCTCACGTTGTAATGTCGCAACACGCAGCTTCTTGCCCCGAGCTTCCTTCACGAATCGCTCCATCTGATCGACCACCCACGCTTCGTTCGGGTGGAAGGTCGCGGGCGAAAGCACTACTCGCCTGGTTTCAACGTGCAGAAACGCCAGGACGAACACCTCCCGGATGCCACGAAGCGTCAGGATCCGCTTGGAAAAGAAGTCGCACTGCCAGAGTGACGCCGCGTGCTGCTTGAGGAAGTCATCCCAGGTGCCTTCACCACGTTTGGGACCGGGGTCGTAGCCGTGCCCCTTCAGGATTGCCCGGACAGTGTTTCGGCTGGGTGGTTTGATTCCGAGCTTCTTCAACTCACCCATGATTCGGGTGTAGCCCCACTCGTTCTCCTTGGCCATCTTCAGAATCAGCTGCCGAATTTGCTCCGGTGTTCGTGGCCGGCCCCGCTTCTTCGGCTTGGGCTTGTTCTTCTTCTCCGCAGCGATCCAGCGCATGATCGTGGATGGGTGAACGATCGTTGCGAGCTGGGATAGAACCTTGCCGCCGAGCTTCTGGGCGAACTTGACCAGACGCACTAGGAGAACCGCTGGTTAGACAAGAATTCTCATCTTTTTTGCACAGCGCAGGTGAGCGCTGGCCATCTGAAACATAGCTCGACTTCGAATCCCGATTCGATCTTTCCTGGCTTCTCTAGCTAGTTATCAAAAATCCCTTCGCGCAAGGGGATGGCCCGGCGGTTAACACAAGAAGTCGCGTGCCAAAAAACCGGCCAAGAAGAGAGCGCGGTTAGTAGGAGAGTTCCGACCAGGGAGGTCGTTTTTAGTGACCTTCCCGCGCAAGCTCCCGGCCCATGACGCACAAGTTACGTGGTCTGGCTTAGACCAGCAGCCGTCGTGGCCGGTCACGACGAGGAAATATCGTTCGCGCACCTACTGGGCCAATCCTGAGCTTGGCGCCCCTACAAATCCTGCGAGTCGCTTGTCGTTTGGAAAACAAGCGGAGCAAGGGGGAAAGATGGCACCGAAGAAAAACAAAGCTCGGCAAGTGCCCAGACAGCCTGGCAGTTGCGCGCGCAGCACAGAAATGACCCGGATTTGGGACGTTATTCGTTACTCGGAGCTGCCCGTGATGGACTTCTTCGATCCACCTGCATTTTATGAATGCTATCAGGCAGTGTCAAAACAACTGCCCTTTGGACTCGACGAGCACACTCGCGTCATTGCATTTGGCCTGTCCTCGTTGCTCCAACTGCAGCGTAGACCTCAGCTCAAAGAACTATGGCGCGGACTAGTTTCTGAGTGCGTCGCAGAGATCGTAGTTTCCGCTGATTCGTATTTCACGCCAAATTGGCGCAGCAATCACGAGAACTTGGGGTTTCTGGTCGTCGCGACTTTGGCGCGCGGCGCATTGAATGGCAAACTGCAGAACCCGTTGTGGGAAGAACGCTTGCGCGGGCAAGCAGAATCACTTGTCAGCTATCACGTTCGCCCCCTATTCCACGACCGTTATCGCGCCATCGTGAATTGCTACGGCCGGGATGGCAAAAACCCCGCCTCCGACTTCTGCACGAATTCGTGCGGATGCGCGAAACTGTTTCGGCACCAGGATGATTATAAGGACCGCATGAAGCGCTGCGCGAATCTGCATGGCATCCATAACTTCTGTGGTTCGCTCACCCTGGACAGGTGGAATGAGGTTCTGGATACTGCGATGGTTGGCACTTCTTTTAAGGGTGGTTTCCCCACCGAAGGAATCTTGGCGAACTATCGATGAGCAGCGAATTTGTCACAACATTTTTAGAAGCCTGGGTAAAGACATTGCAACAGCGAGACCAGCAGCCGAGGCCACTGCGCAACGACGGCCCCTATCAATATTTCGTGCCAAGGCCGGCCTGGCTGGAGACAGCATTGTCGCTTGACACGGAGCTTTCCCCGGAGCTGTATGACCAATCCTCCACTTCAGACATTACCACGACGCTCTTTATGATGCTCATTTATCTCGCACCGCAAGATTTGAAGCGTGGCTGCAGCCAAGACGTTCTGCAAGCAGAAGCCGAGATCGTTTCTGCGTACCTCGAAACGGAAATGAAGATTCGCAGCCATTTTCGCACGCGCGTTTATGCGTTTGCGATGATCGCACTGTCCTGGGATACCCATCTGGCGAAGCAATGCCCACACCTCGCGCGACTTGCGGAAGGAGTGGTGATACGGGAGTTACGATTCAATACGCAGTATGGATACGGAGTCATCATGGATCGGGTTTGGTCCTACCCTGATGGTAAAGATCGCCAGACGCAACTCGCCAGCAATCTCTATACACTTCTCATGGATGGCGAATGCAAATGCTGCCACGACAATTTTCGCCATGCCCAGGAAGATCATCCTCAGCAACGCGCCCGTCAAAATCGCTGTGAAAACGGGCATTCGTTCGGGGGCTATTGCGCCAGACTAGTTGAGGCCGAAAAGATTGTTTCGTTGAGCGACTTTCTGCGAACAGCGGTTATTGGCGGCAAGAAGCAACTGTTCCACGAGGACGGCAAGTCGTTCACTTTCGAGTTGAAGGGACTTCAGGAGGGAATGTTGTTTTCGCTGCTCCAGCAGCAACAGGATGCGCCGACTTTAAATTATGTCTGGTTGCTAAGTGGCCCACTGCAAAACTTCGCTGACTGTGATGCTTACCTGCGCGGCTACGTCATCGTAGATCTTGACGCCGGCAGTGTTGCTCCTGTCGCCTATTATCGCTGCATCGTTGACGACCCAAAGGTGACAAGAAGCTGCGGCTTTTGTTTTGTTCCGCATGAATTGGGACGATTCAAAAAAGGAGTTTGCCGGAATGATGAGTGTGTCGGCCAAATCTCCAATCGCGCCTCTCAAGGCTACAAGTCGACCGGAGCAGCAACACCGCGGGCGAGGGCGTAGCGAGTTTTATCTCCATCACAAAACGACGACAATCCATTTCAATGATTGATACTATGAATAGTAATACTAAGATCGCTCCAACAAGGCTGTCCCGTGCGGAAGTGTTGAAATCGCTTGAGAAAATGGGCAAGCAATATCCTGCTGGCGAAATTCGTTGGGGGTGGTCGGCTAAGAGTAGTGATCTGCTTACTGGCGTATCCATGCGTTTCGCAGAAAACGAATCGCAACCGGACGCTACTGGCGTTTTGACAGGCCATTTGAGTTTCAATGCAATTCTCTGTGAAGACGACCGCTTCACAGAAGAAGAACTCGCGATTTTTGCCGGCGATCTGGCAGCCGCTCCAGATAATATAAGCGCTGAGCCCCTGCATGTGCTGGACAAGTACAAGAGCTACACAGCTGCTTCCAGATACTGGTGTACGCGCGACTTGGCCAACGGTTGGCTAGTCAGTGTAACGTGCGAGCGCGGAGGTGAGATAACAGAGTTCAGGACCGCTACCCGCGATGGCGGTTGGTTTCGAGTCCCTGGTGTGGATCCGGAGTCGCAGCTGATCCGGGTCGAGATTCGCGATGTAGAAGTAACGATTGCTTCCGGAGGTCGCACGTTTTTGATGGCGGCGGTAGCGATTGCTGCGGTGCTATTCATCGCTGTTGCAGGGTTGTTGCGATACTCATTGGAATTTGCGCCGTCGACTCGGCCTCCAGCAGTATTGGTAACTATTGACCGGAAAGATCAGTTGCCGCTGGCATCTGGCGAAGGGTTGGAACCTACTACCGATCACGTTGCGACCTCGCTAGAGAGTCATTCCCATTGGGTAGTTTTTTTCTGTGATCGCCAAGGGATCGTGCAGGTCACTGAAGGGCTGCCGGGAAAAAGTGGTCCTGGCGGCTCATTTCGGACGCCAAGCAAGCAGGATTCCGATTACGCTTACGTCATCTCGGTCGCAACAAATGAAAAGTGCCCAGAATTATTAAGTTGCTTGCGAACGGGATTAACGCCGGAGGTGCTATCTCGCCTCCAGGAAAAAAGTTTCGCGAAAGAGGACAAGAGCGGTAAGCAGGTAACGGCAATCTTCTCCGAGATTGCTGACAAGTGTAAATGCACTCGAGGCTTGTCGACGGTTTCGGTGCTAAGACGGACGATTTCTAAGCCACCCGTGATAACCCCTTCGAAATGAGGATAAAATGGCAATAGCTAAACGCCTAACGCTTGCTTGTCTAAGTCTGCTGGTGATTGCTGCCTCAAACTCAGATACTGGCGCCCAGAGTGCAAAGAAGCCGATGCAGGGCGTCGCTAAGAAGGCACACGCTTCCAAGTCACCCCGCCCACCGGTCGCGATTGTGATCAATCCGAGTGGTCGTCCCTTTGACGCAATGGGACGCCCCCTCGATAAGAAATTGCCACATTGGGCAGGCAATCTTACCAATGCCGTTGAAGCGCACAACTCGGTTGGGCAGTCCGTGGTGATCTACTATCATGCCGGCGATCGTGACCTCGCGGCACAAGTCGACATGCTCGTTCAGCAGTCCAAGAAGAGCAAGGCCGAGGTCACTGCAGTTTCTTTCGACAGCGGGGCCGCGGCCAGTTCGTTGGTAGAGAGTTGGATTGACTTCCATTGCACTCCGGATCTCACAAACCGGCCGATGACCCCCTTCGCATACTTGATCGTGATCGGGCATGGAGAAATGGCAGCGGAAAAAGACCGTTGCCTGCGCTGCGCAGAGGATCTTTTTAATGTGTCGCAGGTTGAGCGAAAATGCAGCAAAGCTCATTTTCCACTGATTTCCGTTTTGCATCTTTGTGCTGTGCACTCGGACGAAGATGCTGGCAAGGAAGTACCTGGCATCGAAGTTCCGACGGTTCCAATTGGCGTCGCAGCAGATGCGGATGACATCGCAGAATTTGCCGTCCGGGGTTCAAAATCCGGTGGGGCATTGCCCACGGCCTGGGCCAAGAACAATGACAAGGAAGACATCGTCTGTCGCATCGCATCAGCATATCCGGGAACAATGGCACCAGACGATGGCCTCTTCTTCGAAGCTTATCGAAGTGCTTTTGAGCTGAACAACAAGAATCAGTTCGTTCAGAACCTAAAAGGTGGTACCGGCGAAAATCAGAATCTCCGATTGATGCACCTAGTAAAGCGAATGTCGGTAGCGGCCACGAAGCCCAGCAAAGTTGGAATGAAAGTTGAGCAGCGCCAATACGACATTTGCTCCAATCCTTCGGCGATCACTCCGTTCCACATCATTGCTTCGACAAATCCGGAGTATGTCTTCCTTGCACCGGCCATCAGCATTATCGAAAACTTTGATCCAGCGCGAGACATTGCGCCGGCATTGTTCGACGGAATCAGCTTTATTTCCGATAGGGATGTCCGGCGAGTCGTTATTAAAGGTAACGGTAAGGATCTAAAACGGCCCTATGCAGCCGTCAATTGCCAGCAGCTATTGAGCGGAAATATTCCCTTGTCTGGCAAGGTTTTGTGTGTCGAAATGGTGAGCGCGGCGGAGATGAAACTTTCCTTTCAACGGAATGACCCGAACAACCCGAATCAGGTTCAATTCCTGAATATGGTTGACCTTGCTCAGGTTGGACGCGGTGTGCTGAAGTCGTGCGACTTAAAGGGCGGCTTCCCGAAAAGATATCGGATTTCCCCACCAATTGGCTTCTTCGTACCGGATGACGCTAATCACGGACTTTCACTCTCACCCGTCAATGCCAACTTTGGACCTAATGACAAAGGTTGGGGACCCAACGATAGCTTAACCCTTGGCCCCATGTTGTTGGCGGATTTTTACGATCTGAAGGGAGAGACCATCGATAATTGGAAGAATTGGGAAGAGGCACAGCTGAGCATTCCGCTCAATGAACGCTGGATTCCACAGCGTTGGTGGCGCAGCAACGACAAAGCCTTGCTGGAATACACACCGGGAGATTCCAGAGTCAAGAAGCCGATCAAGTTTAGCGCCAACGGCGACGCAATAATTGGTGTCGGCGGGCCTGTTGCATATCAGCCTGATATCGTTGTAGACGGTGCCGCGCCAGGCAGGAAGCATGGATTGGACGTGGAACTCTCTTTCGAGCGCGAAATCTCTGCTGGGAAAACCGTGGCTTCAGTCTTGCTCTTCGATAACGATCGCGTAGTCGGGAACGTGCAATTTGCGAATGCCGCGGACAAAGGAAAGATTCGGGGCTTCGTGCCATTGCCACCGAAGCAGGTAGTCAACTATCTGGCCGTAGTGCTTCACGGCCAGGGAACGGTTGAGATTCGAGATCTTCAGCTGGGCTGGACTTCGGTTGCGAAGTAGCGTGATCTCTTAAACGCGAGATGCCGCAGATCGGGACGTGACCATCGGAATGTGCTGGTTCATCCACAACGATCCATGATATTCAGTTCTCCTATCAACGCCGCGGCGCTAGTGCGGCGCGCAAACAACTCGGTCGACTGGCAGAAAGCCGGTCGGCCGAGTCGCCCAAAAAAGATCTCGCTGTTGGCAACCTGTGATGGTTGTCCTTGTTCTCCGATCGGCCCAAGTGGTGAATGCCGACTTTAGCGCGCGATCTTAACAATACCGACCTTATACCCACTAGTCTGGACGACGTTACCGTGAACGCACCCGGACAGATCGAAGTGCAAATCAGCAGCGGTTCGTATCACGTCAGATCATTGACCACTGGAAACAGCGTTCGAGTAAGCTCTGGTGCATCTGTTCAGATAACGCCTCGTTATCGTTTTCGTCTGAGCTGTCTAGATCTGCCAAAAAAGCGCAACGGTATCGGTGGGAAACAAGTCTTATGGAAAGCAACGAGAGTTCACGTTCGATTCCTTGGCGGCCGGCGTCACTCAGCAGATCCTGTGCACGCAAGGGCTTGCCGGTTCAAGTCCGGCCTCTGGTACTTCTTATTTCTACTGCAGTTGCGCAAGTCTTCGCCGTTGACCCACGTTGATCGCCCAGGAAAACTCCGGGGACAACCGTAGATTTGCGTCGCTGTTACGCTGGCCCCATTCGCGGTCGGATATCGACGCGACCCTGAGGCTCAACATTCTATGATCCGATATTTAGATCCACCTTCACATCTTTACCGCGGAATTTTGCCGCTATAGACATCTCTCGGTCGCTATAGTACTGCAAGACAATTGTCGCAAACTCCGTTTTACTTGATGCTGCGTTGGGCAGATCTGAAATGACGATTCGTCCCAAAAGTCGGTATTCGCGCTCGGTTTCATTGCTAAAATCCTCAGGAAAGCTGTCACGCTCCTCGAGGATTTCGAGCTTAAACGCTTTCGCCTTGGGATCGCCAATTACCTTCACTTCGTGAGTCACCTGGACTGGTACGCGCTGGTTTCGATGTATTAACGGATAGAACTCTGGCTTGCTGCCGGGCCCATTGCGATAAAAGTAGTACCCATAAGAATAAGGACTCCGTAGCAACATACGCTCGAAGAAGTCTGAATTCCGGCTCACGTCATACCCGATCAGCCCCGCACCGTATGCGACCTGATGTTGCGGATAACTCGCCACTGTAGGCTGCTTTCCCCAATAATCGGCGATGCATTGCTTGAATTGTGGCAGCTTACTGCCACCGCCGACCAGGCAAATCTGATCAACATCCTGCCAGGTTAGTTCACGCGGGGTAGACTTCCAAAACCTGCCCAGGAAGGAAGTGCGATATCGATATACTCTTTCCACTTCTTCCTGCGGTATTGACATGAACAAGCGACTGCAAATCAGCCCGCAGCGTTTGACTAAATAGTCGGAACTACGAATGTATTGCTCCAGGCCAATATCAACTGAAACAATTTCTTTGGAGACATTGTCCAGGAACGACACTTGCTGTTTTGTGATCACGCTTTCCGCAAACCGGCGCTTTGCCAATTCGCAGGCATCATACAGAAACACGTTTGTGTAATCGAGGAATTCGTGATTTCGCTCTAGTTTCTTATTGAACATCAGCAGTTTTGCAATGACCCGATCCCAGCAGTCGCCGCCTAATTTTGGATCGCCTTCGCGGCCTAGTTCATACATCCCTTGGTAGATACTTTTTTTGCCGTCTGGACCTTCGACTTCCTCCGCAACCGAGGCCCCGACGAGCAGCAGGGTTACGTCTAAGGTGCCGCCCCCCAGATCGACAACCATAACAAGTTTAGCGCCGGGCTGCTGGTGGAGTCGCAAGCCGTAGGCGGCGGCGATCGGTTCATCCAGCAAATGGACTTGCTCGCTAGCAAAACCTGCGTCGACTGCTGCCTGGCGCGTGAACATTCGCTCGTCGTGCCCAAAATACGCTGGCACTGTTACCACAAGTCCGGAGAGCGCGCCCGAATCAAGTTGCAACTGTTGCTCTGCTCTCGACTTCAAATACTTCAAGTAATGGCTGGAAACATCGACTGGATTGAAGTGCCGTCGACCGGACTCGAAGAGATGGTTTCGACCGGCCTTCATGAAGCGCTTGACGCAACGAATCACTTGAAAGCGCTCGTCACTCATCATTTGTCGCGCTTCTTCGCCGACCACCGCGCGATTGCCATTCCAGCAGAAGTAGGATGGCATCACTTCCGAGGTGAACTGATCATCAGGCTTGATCATCGTCAGCCGGCCAGTGTCATCAAGTTGTGTACACGCCAGGCAAGTGCTTGTTCCCAAGTCGACGCCAAGCACAGGTGGTCTGCGATTCTTCATACGCGCATCGTAGCGCGCGGCCGAAGCTGACCTTGTCGGCGGAATCGACTTCGACCTGAGCCACTCCGGGGATGGCGTACTCGATCGGATCTTCGATCGTGATGACATTGCCAACTTGGGCGGCAGTGAGCTTGCGAAGCGCGGCGTAAAGCGTCGTCGTCTTGCCGCTCCCCGTTGGTCCCGTCAGCAGGATCATGCCATGAGGGTTGGAGACCATTTGTTCGAAAATGGTTTGATCGTGCCCAACCATGCCGAGGCGTTCGATCGTCAGTGTTTCGGTTTGCGTGGCCAAAAGTCGCAATGTCATGCGCTCGCCATGCTTCGTCGGCAACGTGGCAACACGAATGTCGATCTTGGTCGAAGCCGCTCCGAAGCGATGCGTGAAAGCGCCGTCCTGCGGAGCTCGCTTCTCGGCGATGTCCATCCCAGCCAGCACTTTGAATCGGCTGATCAGACCGTTGAGCACCGCTGTAGGCAGCGTGCGATATTTTTCCAACTCGCCATCGACGCGCAGACGAACCATGACGTTGTCCGGACAGGGGTCGATATGAATATCGGAAGCTTCGCGGACCAGCGCGGCGAACAGCAATTCATCGCACAGCGCGACAGCATCATTCGGATCGAGCTCGCCCCCTTGGCGAAAGTCGGTCCGCATGAGCGGCGATCGTCCTTCGCCACTCGCCGCCGATTGCAATCCATACACTCGCTGCAAGACTTGCCGTAGCGAATCGACATCGGCGGCTTCAGCTTGGATTGGTTTGCCGACGAAGCGTTCGACGGCTTCGAGCGCGGCAGAGTCGTGAATGTTCGCGCAGGCGACAAACACAAATTCGTCGTTCGCCGCAAATGGCAGCACCATGCGCCGCAGCGCGAGTGACGACGGAATGCGCAGGGCCCAGGCCGGATCGATCCGCACCAGGCTGCAATCCAAAAGTTCGGCGGTGACATCGCTCATGGCTACGTCCTCCCTCCGGCGGATGTCAGGCTCGGAGCCATCCGTCGCGCGGCCAGACGGTCACGGACGATGTTGGGATTGCGAGCCATGTTGAGTGCGGTTTGTTCGGCGATGAAGCCCTGATGCCACAGCCGAGCCAGATCTTCTTCGAGCGTGTGCATGCCGAGGGCAGAACCGGTTTCGAGCGCGGAATAAATCTGCGAGCTTTTGCCGGTGGCGATCAAGTTCGCCACGGCGGAGTTCACCATCAGCACTTCGCTAGTCACGACGCGCCGCCGCGTTGGTTGCAGCGGCAAGGCGTTGTTTTCTGCTAGTTCGCGGCTCTCGCGTTGAATGGCCGTTCCGTCGCACATGATCAAGTGCTGCGCGATGATGCAGCGCAGCACCAGCGACAGTTGACGGCGAATCCCCGCTTGCTCGTCGGCAGGAAAGACAGAAACAAGGCGTTCGATCGTGCCGACGCAGTCACCCGCGTGAACGGTAGTGAAGACCAGGTGCCCGGTTTCCGCGGCAGCGATCGCCGTGCGAATCGTGTTCAGATCGCGAATTTCGCCGACGAGAATCACGTCGGGATCTTGCCGCAGCGAAGCAACCAGGGCTTCATAAAAACTTTCGGTATCGGTGCCCACTTGTCGCTGATTGACGAGGCTTTGCAACGACGTGTGCAGATACTCGATCGGATCTTCGATCGTGACGATATGACTGGCGCGGCTTTGATTGATGCGATGCAACAGCGACGCGAGGGTCGTGCTTTTGCCAGCGCCGGTTGGACCCGCAACGACTACCAACCCGTCGGTCAGGTTGCACAGACTATACAGTTCGTTCTTCAGCCCCAGGTCCGCCAGCGTGCGAAACTCTTCTTCCAAGCGCCGCAGCGCCACGCCGATGAGTGTGCCGCGGCGGTAGATGTTCAAACGAAACCGCGCGCCGTCGGCTGCCGTTAGGGCACCATCGAGCGAACCGATGTCGCCGAGGGGTTTGCGGCGGCAGCGGGCCGCGAGTTCGCGCGCGATCGCTTCCAACGTTGCCGGCGTCAGTGGTTCATAGCTGGCGTCGGGGCCGAGCTTGCCATGAATCCGAAAGTACGGACGCAACCCGGGCGACAGATGCACGTCGCTGGCATCATCGCGCGTGCATTGCGCCAGCATCCGATCAAGGAGCGCGGCGGTCGCATTGTCGTCATTCGAATTCGATGTCACAGCAATTCACTCAAAAGGCCAGCGTCAGTTTCCAGACGCGCGAGCGGAGGCCCGGAGCAGGCTCTTCCATTTCGATCCCCAGCGGAGTCACGGCCGGATCGACTTTGATCATCTCGCGCAGTGCACATTCCACATCTTCATAAGTGCCAATCAGCTCTAACTCCCACACGATCCGCCGATCACGATCGGCAAGTGGGTTCGCGTCGGCTGGAAGTTCCGCGGAGGCAGTAGACGTGGGAGTGGCGGGCGTTTTCAGCTCGGGAAAAGCGGTTTCAATCGGCTGCTTCAACTTTCGTTCGACATCTTGCCAGATCACGCTGACCTGAAAGTTGGCGTTGTTGAATTGCTTCGATTTGATGTTCAAATTGTTCGCCGCCAGCACAGCCGTCAGGCTGGTGAGGGATGCCGGCCGGTTGTTCGTTTCGCCAACGGTTTTGCGGAGTTCGTTCCAGCGGGTGACCAGCTTGGCGCGCTCGGCTTCCAGATCTTTTAGATCGGCTTGCAGTTCGCTCGCGCGAGCGCGCGTGCTCTTCAGGATCAATTCGCGATTGCCGACGCCGCGCAGATTGGCTGCCGAGCGGTGCAAGCCGACCAGCTGTGTCGTCGGGCGGAAATAGCCAAACATGACGACGGCGACGATGACCGCCGGAAAGCAAATGATCAACCAGCTCGGTTTGGAATTCGGATTCATCGGCCCACCTCCCGGTTCGACATGGAGGCAATGTCATCGGTGTTCGTTGGCGGTCGCGAGGGATTCGGCTGCCGATCGACGAGCTGCAGCGAAAACGCATAGACCTTGCCGTGCTTCAAAAACTCCGGCTTGATTTCGTATTCCGGCGCGACGCTCCAGCCGAGCGGGCCGAGTTGGCGGCCGAGCTCGACAGCAAAATCACTGAGAGGCGGCTGCTCGAGACTCTTCCCTTCGATGCGCACACTGTTTCCTTCACGGCGAATTCGTTGCACGACCACATCCTGCGGACAGGCTCGCGACAGGATCCCCAGCAACTCTGTCCAGCGGCGGCGAAAGATATCGACAGCTGCTTCGGTTTGCGGAATGGCGACCGAGAGTCGATCGACGCGCTTCTGCTCTTCCTTGATTTTCTTTTCGAGTTCGTCCACCTGCTTCTTAGCCGCGGCCTGATCTTGATCGGTCTTTTGATAAGCGGCGATCTCCGCTTTCAAAACGGCCATCTGCAAACGAGTCAAAATTTGATCGGTGGCCGCGATGCCGCACACGATTAGCAGCAGAGTGATCGCGATGGCCACGCGCATCCCTTGCGACATCGGCCGTTTCGCCGGCAGGATGTGCGGCACGGCTGGTTCGCTGCGCTGCAAGAAAGCAGCCCATTGCAACAGCCACGCTTCCAACACATGACGGTCGTGCAAGTTCAGCGATTCGGCCGTTTGCGGCAAGGGCAAGGTCTGTGGTCGTTCGGTCAGATGTTGCAAACGGGACGTGGGACCAAGCGACGACAGCCAGGATTCCATCGCCCGCTGCCAGGCCGTCGCGCGACTGTCGCCGGCGGCGATGGCGAGTTTCATACGGCTATCGCTGGCTTGTCCCACGGCGAGCGTGATGCCGCTCCAGGTTTCGATGCGGCCCCAGGTGCCGGTAGCATTGCGATCGATGGGCGTGGGCAAACCGCCCGGATGGAGCAAGCCAGCGAACTGACCACCCGCGCGGCGAATGGAGTTCTCGGCTTGATCGCGGACCCAGTTGGGAACCTGCAGCACCCAATATTCCGATCGCTCGCGCGTCCCTTCCAAGCGAACGAAATTCAAATCGGCGTCGATGGCCGATTGCCCCGACAAACTCTCGGCTTCAAAGCCCAGGGCCTTCGCTGCATCGGCATGTGAGAGGCCGACCAGCATGTCCTGATTGACCGTCAACTTCTGCGCCCAAAAGTCCTCGGCGAGCACCCAAGTCTTGCCGGGCTTGGTCCGATCGAGACGAGCAGCGGTATCGATCAGTTCCGGCAACTCCGCCGTCACTCCTCGTTCGCGCTGCCACAAACCGATCGCTTGGCCGCGCGCGTCGATATCCATCCGCACTAGGCGGTCGCGGGCGATGAACAGGAGAGTGGTTTTGCGGGCGAACATGATTACTCGACTTTGATTTCCGCGTTGTGCGCGACTCCACCGCGCAGATCGATGTGCACTGCCGGTCCCTTCAGCGTGCCGTCGCGCGACGCTTGAATGACATGCGGCCCAGCCATCAGCTGAGCGCTCGTAAAAGTGAATTGCAGATTGGTGGTATCCATGTCGGCCACGATGTCGCTAGTCACGACATGCACGCCGTTTTCCGCCACGCTGCCCGGACCGAGCACCGCCACGCGCCACGTTCCAGTTTCCGTCGGTGTCCCCTTGGTTCCGGCTTCCACTTTATAAAGCCACACCGTGAGCGAATCGGGACGCCATTCGACGATGGTCGACAGATCGCTCAGTTCGTATTCAGGAGCTGCCACGTTGCGCTCGGTCGGTGGACTATAGACGCGCACTGCTTCGCGCGCCGAACTCGCAACCGCTTCGGCGAGCAACGGGGTTCCCCAGCCGTCTTGAATCGCTTGCGCGGCCAAGTTGGAGCCCGAAGGAGCGAGCAAATAAGGTCCCCGCCAACCGCTGGTGATGACGATCGATTCGTACGGCGCTGGCGCCAGCCGCGGAAGATAAGGCACACAGTCGGTGGGTAGCGTGGTGCCAAAGAGCTCGTCGAGCGAAGCCGGAAAGCGGCCGACATCGGCGACAAAGCCGCGCGTGGCCGCGGTGTCGTTGCCCGCGATTGCGTTGTTCACATTCTGCAGCGTCTTGCGAGTCGCTTCGAATCTTCCCTGATTCGCCATCGGCCGGAGCGCTTCCACGGCGACGAAAGTGAGCACCGCCAAAATGACGATGACCACCAGCATTTCTGCCAGGGTGAAGGCGCTTCGAAGATAAATCTGGCGGCGAGCGAACATGAGTTTCTATTGCAAGGGTTGAATGAGGTCATCGCCAGGAGCGAGATGCGTTCCCAGGACGCCGTCGGGGCCAGCCGAGACGAGTTCGAACACATCGCTCGAACTTCCGGTTCGGAGGATGATCGGGCGGCCCCAACTGTCGAGAACCGCATGGTCTGCGTCCGGCGTAGGCGGGTCGGATTGCGATTTTCCAAAAATCGCCGTAAAGCCGCGTGAAACTGCGTTCTCGTCGGGATCCAAACCCGGATAGCGGCCAGCGCTCGATGTGAGCATGTAAGGCCCGCGCCATCCGAGGCCCGAAATTGGATCGAACGTCGACGTTGAAGGATTGACGAACAGAAAATGCAATTGCGGATGCAATTGCCGACCGCCGAGATTCTGTGGATCAGGTCCCGGCACCTTGCCAGCCATGTCGATCTGATAGCGATTGACAATAACCTTCTGCACTTCACGCAGTGAGGCCCAGGTAAGCTGTTCGCGCGAGTCTTCCATCACCGAGCTAACCGACACCACGACCAACCCGGCCAATACCGCGAGGATGGTGATGACGACGATGAGCTCTAGTAGCGTTAAGCCACGATGACGGCTGCTCGAATTCATAGAACCTTTGCTCTGGCAGCTGAAGGTAATAACGTCCCGAGTGAACCGACCGCCAGATCGACATTCACCCGGGACTGCGCGGCTTGTTGCCAAGCCGCGTGTTCTTTTTCGACGACGTTAGTTTTGGGTCTCAAAATATTCGGCAATGTGTCCGCCGACTCCCGACAAGCCGTCGTCATGAGCTGCAGCCACCGACGCTAGGCGAGCAGGGCCTACTCGGGGAATGGCATAGATGGCGAGAAAGCGGCTGTACGTGGTCAGTGGGTTTTCGCCCGCTTCGGGAAAGTGAACGGGAGCATCGAGCATCGTCTTGCCGATGGTGGTGGTTCGCTGGCCAACTCCGAAGGCGATGTACTTGACCGGCGATGAGGCCGGCTCGGTCGTCGCCGTGCGGAGCACAGTTGGCTGCAAACCGAGCGCTTGAACATTGGCTGCCGAAAGGATCGCTACTTGGCTGCCGCTGGCGAGCACCGTCGGGACGGCTGTGAGCGCGTACGGCTCGAAGGTCTTGTTCGTCGTCGCCGGGTCGTGAACCATGTAAGCCTTGATTCCAATCGTGTTCAGCGATTCCAAGTCGTCGTCATCAATGGCGGCTGCGGTGAGGCCGCTGCCTGCAGTGATCACCAAATTGGTGCCGTCGTACAGCGCGTCGAAGTTGTCGGGGTGGCGACCGGTTTGCGATTCGAACAGCCCAATCGCCTTGGCGATTTCGCCGATGTTCGTCGCCCCCGCCGAGCCGTGACTTTTCTGCACCATGTTCTGGACGACCGGCACGAGCATTCCTGCCAACGCCGCCAGAACCAACAACACCACGACGAGTTCGATCAAAGTCAAACCGCGCCGCGTACGTCCGGAAACGATCCGAGCTAACCGCAATGAATTCCGCATGAGAGCACCTGCCATTCGCGAGGAACAAAAACGATTCGTGCCTCGCGAGCCGCACTAGAATCGCAAATGCAAATCAATTGCATCACGGGCCGATTCTAAAACGGAATGGCATTCTGTCAATTAGTGCAAATGCAATTATTTTGCATTAAGGAGCGGCTTCCATGTGAGCCTCTCCAGCTCCATGCGAAATTCAGCCGAGGGCTAGCCTTGGCGGCTACCGTCCGGCAGCGATTCGTTGAACTGCTGTTGGGTGTAGTCCGGCGTACGGCCGTAGCTATCGGAAACGCCCAGAAGCGTAGCCCGCTCGCCCGAGGCATAGATCTTCAAAAACACGATATAACGGCCGTAGTAAGTCTTGTCGGCACCGGGATACAGAGGCACGGTCGTCGTGGTCTTGCCCATTGCCGAGTTCTTTTGGCCGAAGCCGAAGGCGACGACACGTTCACCTGCCACGAGAGGCTTGCCGTTTAGTTTCACCACGAGTGGTGCTATGGCGTTCAATTCAGCGACTGTTGCGGCACCGGCCACACCAGCGGTATCGGGAATGCCTGGCGAGGAATATCCCGCAACCAGAGCACGAAAGCCAGTGTTGGAGAGATTGGAGTTCACTGCGGCGGTGTCGTGATCCCAAACCCAATCGACGCCAGCACGAGTCAGCGACCGCAGATACTCGGCATTAGTGGCGTTGGTGAGCGTGGCAGGGGTCAACTGCGATTGCATGCGCGAGCCATCGGCGCCGGCATACGGCAAGCCCTTGGTCTGAGTGTCACCATTCGTCGTATCGGCCGCGTAAACAGCACCAGTGGTGTCGAGCAGCGAGTCCATCCCTTGCGGATAGCGTTTCTGGAGCACAAAGAAGAGTCCGACTTGGTTAGCGACGTCGGCTTGCGTTTTGGCGCTGACGGCCATGTCAGTCGTCCGGCCGAGCATGCTGATGTTCGGAATTACCAAGCCAGCGATCGCAGCCAGGATGAGGAGGACGACCACGAGTTCGATGAGTGTGAACGCGGCGCGTCGATAGAGAAGGGGGCTTTTCACTGCGGCATCTCCAGAAAATCAAAAAAACAAAGCCGATGGCCGTGATAATCGGCCAAGTCTGCAACCACAGCGGCTGCAAGAGGTTGCCGCCATAAGCAAGAACAATGCCGCGGCTGAACATTACGATAGCATTACCGTAAAGTTATATAGAAAGAAACATTACGAACTTTTCATTCGACTGAGGCATAACGTTTTTGAAATGAAAAATGTCGAATTTACCGCCGCTCGTGTCGCACGAGCCGACATATGCGGGTTCGTGCTTGCAGGATTTCCGATCCCGAGTAACGTGAGAAATTGGCCGGGATCAGTATTCCTGAAGAGGTGTTGTATGCGTCGAATTGCCTTCTCACTGGCTGGTCTGGCATTGGCCCTGGCAATTCGAACCGCCGCTGCCGCACAACCAGCCGAACTGCCGCCAGAAGCCCCCGTTCCCGCGCCAGCGCCGAACCCGGCGATTCAGCGAGATCCGACCGTGCCGCAGGGGGAATTGCGACTGCTGCTACAACCGCAGGCCGAAAACAGACCCGGCGTGGTCGCACCTGCCTATGTTGCCCCGCCTCCCTTGCCGGCCATCAGTGTGCGAGCCAAAGTCATCGGCCAAAAGGGGCAAGCGAGCGCGCTCATCACCCTCGGCAGCCCAGCTAATGCCGGCAACAACGCTGGCTATGAGCGGTTCTATCAAGTGGTCGAGGGACAGACGTATCATCTCCTCTCCGGCGAAGACCGGATGTTGAATGTCGTCTCGATCAAGCGCGAAGGCATCACGCTGGAGCTGCTGCCAGAGAAGCGGCAGATGATTCTGCCCTAGTCGGCAGTGGCAGTTGCGCCCACCCAATCTGGCTATTGTGGGATTTTGTGGCTTTGCGGGCGAATACGGCCGCAGGTTATTTATTGGCAATGACTTACGAAATTCTCAAAAAGTGCGCAAAGGTGTTGTGGGGCGGCGTCCAAAATGGATTGCGTGGCTAGCAGTACTTGTTTTTGAGTTCTTGGGGAGTCTGGTAGCCGAGCCGTTTGCGAGGGCGGGTGTTGAGTTGGCTTTCAGCCGTGGTCAGCTCCGCTTGGCTGACTTGCTGGAAGTCGGTTCCTTTGGGGAAGTATTGGCGAATGAGGCCGTTGGTGTTTTCGTTTGTCCCACGTTGCCAGGCTTTGTAGGGTTGCGTGTGGTACACCTCGATTTGCAACACGCTTTCGAGCTCGCCGACCTTGGCGAACTCGGCGCCGTTGTCGAAGGTGCAGCTCTGCAGCCAGTTGGGTGGGTACTGATTGAGGCGACGGCGAAGGATGCGATTGGCCGTGTCGGCTTCACGGTTTTCGCCACGCGCCAGTTCGAGATAACCGCTCACCCGTTCGACGATGCTATAGAGCACGGGTTTCGAGATGCCTTTGCGACCGACGAGCGTGTCGCCTTCCCAGTCGCCGAAGCGTTCGCGGCGGCCGATGATGGCGGGCCGATTGGGGAGCGTCTGAGCAGGATCGACGCGACGCCGAAGTGGCGGTTTTTCCCGATAAAAACGCAGGTATTGGCGATGCTCGCTCCCTGCAGGTTGCTTCAGCCAGTTGTAGATCGTTTGCCGCGAGATCCGCCGCAGGCGGTCGTCGAGAAAGTCCCGTCTGGTTCGGCCATCGATCTGATCTGGCGACCAGCGCAGCTCCAGTCGCGACTTCACATACTCGGCCACCTCCGGAGAATCCATCTTGCGATGACGGTGCGTGTGCCGCATCACCGCCTGTTGCTGAGCCGAGCCCGCCTGGTAACCCGTGTCACCGCAATTGCGTTTGAGCTCACGAAAGATGGTGGACGGGGCACGTTGCAACCGGCGCGCAATCGCGATCTTCGAAACTCGCAACGCGACCAATGCCGCCAACTGCTGGCGTTCGCTCACGGTAAAATGAATTGCCATCGCTGGGTCTCCGGTTTGAATCGAGAAGTCGTTTTCCAACCTCTATTCAACCGCCCCAGCGTTGGCGTTTTCAATCAGCCACCCCTCCACAAAATGCCCGAAACTCAATGCTAGCAACGCGTTCCATTATGGACGCCGCCTTGTAGGTTGCGGGCAGACGAACGCCGGCCCAAAATCTGCTCTTGCCGGGCCGCGGTCGTCCAATTAGAGTCCCGCCCTCCATCGTAATTTTGGAAGAGTCTCAGGCATGCGTACCGCCAGGCGCCGCCTCGCTACCTACCCCGGATTTATCCAGCGCAGGGACGTGCGGCTATGTTGTTCAAGCAGGTATGTTCACTCCAGCAAAACCGTGGGCTGAAGTTTGCCCTCGGGGCTTTCGTAGCCGCGTGCTGCGCGATCGCGGTTGTCGTCGGCCAGGAAGCGGCGCCGCATCAGCAGGTGCCGAACGCCGCGCCGCCGTTGCTGGAAAGTTTGACTCCCTCGACCACGCCGCTTCGTTTTGAGACCTCCTCAGAAGAGCCTCGCATCAGCACGTTGCGCGATGTTTCGCCGACGCCAGCGATTCCGGCAGCTTTCAAGCAGCCGCTGCCGCGTGTGCAGTCGGAACTGCCGCCCGTGCCGGATGAGTTGCCCACACCCGACATTCCCACACCGCCGACCGTTCGTCGCATGGGGCCTGAGCAGTTGCCTGGCACAGCGACGATCACTCGCGAGATTCGCGTGCCGCGACTGCTCGAGCGGGCTGATCCACCGATGGAGCTCATCGAGTTTCGCGATACGCCGCTGCATGAAGCGTGCAAGTTGCTCGCGGATCAGACGGGCTTGAAGATCGTTCCTTCATCCACGGCTGGCAAGGTGCTGGTGACGCTTTATCTGCGCGACGTGCGGCCGGGCGTGGCGCTCGATGCTTTGACCAAAGCGCACGGCCTGTTTTATCGCGAAGACGCCGCCACGGGCATTGTGCGAATCTTCACGACCGATGAATACGAAAAAGACCTCGGCAGTTTTCGCGAGGAACAAACTCGTGTCTTCACGATGCTGTATCCCAACCCGATGGAAGTCGCCTACGCGATCTCGGGAGCTTTTGGCGATCGCGTGCAACTCTCGCTGAATGGCCAGGCCGTGAACGGCGAAATCTTGCAGGATCTAGTGCAGCGGTTTGCGCGGTTCTCACTCGTTGATCAACAGTCACGCGTCCTCGGCGGTCAAAACGGCGGCTACGGCGGCGGCGGAAACGGCTTCGGTGGTGGTGGTATTGGCGGAGGCATAGGTGGCGGGATCGGAGGTTTTGGCGGCGGCGGAATTGGTGGTGGATTAGGTGGTATCGGCGGCGGTGGCGGTGGTTTCGGAGGTGGCGGATTTGGCGGTGGTGGTGGCTATGGCAGCTCCGGCTTCGGTGGGTTCGGCAACGTCGGACAAAACAACAACAATCAACAAAGCCAAGAAGGTGATCCTCCCAAGAAGCTGGAGGATCTCACTGCGGAACAAATCCAAGCCATCGAACTCGGCGGCAAAGCAGTCGATGATTTGCTGCGAGCGCGCAAGGCCGACATCTTTGTCACGATTGTCTCGCGCAATAACCAATTGATCGTGCGCACCGCAGACACGGCCAGCATGGAGAAGATCGAAGAACTAATTCGCGAACTCGACGTTCCCACGCCGTTGGTGCTGCTCGAAGTGCAGGTGCTGGCGCTGCAGTTAGACGACACGTTCACTTCGGCGTTTGATTATCAATTCACCGATGGCAACTCGATCGCGGGCGGCTTCATCAATAACCTCGATCCGACGACGGGATTCACGACGGGGAATATCCTGCCGCCGGCTGCCGATCAAGGTGGTGTCACACGCTTCGAACCGATCGCGCCGGGTGCGACGTTGGCTGCTCAACCCGCACAAAACATGACCTTTCAAGTTGTCAGCCGACACTTTCGCGCTCGACTGCAAATGCTGGAATCAAAGAATCGCGTGACGCAGCTGGCCACACCGCTGCTGCTAACCGCGAACAACGAAGTGAGTCGTATTTTCATTGGCCGGACCATTCCGATCACGACTGGCTTTACAGCTGGAACCACTTTGGCAAACCCCATTGGCGGCGTGGTCGCCGGGTCGACCGCAGTGCCGAATACGACGCTGCAAAATATCGGACAAACTTTGCTGATTACCCCGAACATCAATGCGGACCGGAGTGTCACCTTGCGGGTCGCTCAGGAAAACTCAGCGCTCGACGGAACTGTGGATGTGCCGATCCCGAATGCCAACGGTGATATTCAGCAGGCTCCGATCGATGTCGTTCGCCGCACCACGGTGTCGGGAACTATCGTTGCCAAAGATGGCTTGACGGTCGCACTGGGTGGTTTGATCGAAGAAGATCTGCGTGACTCGCGCGATCAAATTCCGATTCTAGGAAAGCTTCCCATCATCGGAATCGCTTTTCGTTCGCAACAAACCGGCCGAACGCGACGCGAGCTGGTCGTGATGATTCGACCTTACATTTTCAACACACCGCACGAGAGCGCTGCCCTGTCGCATGAGCTGATCGGCGCCCTGAGCATTCATCCGCATGCACCCGATGCTGTGGGAACCATGAACAGTTTCCTGCCGCGCGAAACGTTACGAGCCAATCCGCCAGAGAACCAATTGCAGACCATCTTCCGATTCCACAGTTTGGTGCCGAAGGCCTACTGATATGTCTCGATTCTCTGTCACGTCGAATTTGCTCCTGGCCATCGCGGTTTCGCTCTCGCTCTCCGGCTGCGTCAAAGCTCCCAACTGGAACTTTGCCAAGCTGCCGATTGGTGATGATGAGCCGTCGACCGCCAAGGGGGCCGCGCCGTTTCAAGTGAAGGTGGATGGCGCTAGCCTGGCCTTTCACGCGCCGCAGGTCGCGACGGCGAAAACCAAAACGTTTTTGCCGCGATTAGAAAAACTGCTCGCCGGCGGCGAACAAGCCGCGGCTCGGCAGTTGATCTATCGTCATCCGGAACTGACGCTCGAAGCCCTCCGCAACGGCCTCGATCAACGGCCAACAACCACGCTGAAATTTGTTGCAGCCGAGTACGATCGCTGGTTGCAACTGCAACCTGCCGACGGTTGGTCGAAGTTGTATGCAGCGGGAGAATCGCAACCAGCGGCCAGCTATCTGGCAGCGCGGCGGCAGTTGCTCGACAAGTTGCAGAGTGGTGCACCACGCAGTGAAATCGATGCCGTGGCTGCCTTCGCCTCCGGCAAATCACCAACGATGATTCGCTTGGATGCAGCTCGCACGGCAGCGATTGCTCATCTGGTGGCACTGCAGCCCGAGCAGGCAGCAACGATTCTCGACTTGGCCTGCAATGTTGCCGCGAAGTGCGATTCGTATCAGGAGTTTCAACTGCGATTGTTGCAAAGCGATGCCTTGCGTCGCGCCAACCGGCTGGATGCTGCCGATCAAGCGTGGACATCATCGATCACACGCGCTGCTGGAACTCGCCGTCTGCAACCTCCGCTCTTCGATCCTGGCTATTGGGACACGGCATCCTATCTGCGGCCGGTGAAGCTCGATTGGCCCGCGGAGTCGGTTCGCAATCTGGTTCCTCTGTCTCCCGTCCCGGTGCTGCTGATCAATGCAGCCGGCACCGATGGGGAAGCAATCGTATGGGGCACCATCGGCCAAAGCTTGCTCGATCGCGGCGATCACGAGCCGGCGCTCCTCGCTCTCAAGCGGGCGGAGACGAATGCTACCAATCCCCAAGTTCGCGATTGGCTCCGCCTCGCCGAAGCCAACGCACTGGCCCGCGTCGGACAATCGTCGGCTGCCACGGCGATTCTCGCCAGTTGCATGGCGAACGAAAATCCTGCGCTGGTCTCCGCGGCCAATGCTTGCCTCGGTTCGATCAAGTGTCACTCTGGCGACTCGGACTCCGGCTATCGGCTGCTGAATAAAGCGATGCAATCGCAACAACTCAACGGTTGGATCGGCCAAGCCGATGCCGAAGCCGACTATGCGCTGGCCTGCCTGATGCGCGGCGACGAAAAGACCGGCCTGCAATGCCTCCACAGCGCCCAAGAGCGTTTCGAATCGCAAGGCGAAATGACCCGCCTCGCCCAAGCCCTGCAAAACGAAAAAGAATACTGGAAGGTTCGCAAACAAAACGCCCGCGTCAACGAAATCGAAACGCGGATCGCTGGCATTCGCTGAGCAATCGCATCAACACCGATTTGTTCCCGTTCGAACGCGGAATGTAACTCCAATTACGGAATTTTTGCGACGACGAGTTTGATTACCGACAAGCCTTGTTTGTCGGTCGCTTTGCATTGCACGATATAATTGCCACTCTTGGTGAACGTCGCCTGGGCGTTCTGTGCATCATTGCTACCGTTGACGCTGAAGGTCACGGGCGCCGGTGTGGGGCCGATGGTTGACCAGGTATAGGTGACCTTCGCTTCGCCGCTGTCGTCATCGGCGATGACGCTCAGTTGCGCAGTCCTTTCTTTCACTTCGGCGCTGGGTGGATTGACGAAAGTGGGCGGCAAGTTTTTGCCTTGATGGTTGTTCAGCATCACATGGATCGCTGGAGCATCGAACACCTGCGTCGTGGCGAGATCGGGGTGCCCATCGCCATTGAAGTCGGGGCCGATGCCCACGTTGTTGACTACCAAGTCAAGCTTGCCGTTGCGGTCGATATCGACCGACTGCACGTTGCGCGGATAGCTGCCAGGGTTGCAACTGATCCCAACAACTGTGCTTGACCCACGTACAGATGTACGTACAATCCGCGTACAGTTGTACTTGAGAGGTGTGCGCGCGGGAGGCACGGATGACGGATCGGCCGGAGCTTTCGAAAGGTGAGATGGAAGTCGCCCGCATTCTGTGGGAACTGGGGCACGCGACAGTGCGCGAGGTGCACGTCGCGTTTCCGGACGACCGGAAGATCGATTTTGCGACTGTGCAAACGTATCTGCGGCGGTTGGAAACAAAGGGTTATGTCACGGGCAAGCTCGTGGCCCGCACACGTGTCTATTCGCCCAAGGTGAAGCCACAGAAAGTGATTGGCCGCACGATTGACGATCTGATCGATCGCTTGTTCGGCGGCGAAGCGCTGCCACTGATGCGTCATCTGATCGAAGAGCGCGGCCTGACCGCCGATGATTTGTCGGAGCTGCGCAAACTGATTGACGGGATGGATGGCGAAGGCAAATAGTGCACAGGATTGATTGCCAAGGAGACGGGCAATGGATGGGATGTTCGATCAGTTCGTGCGGATCGCTTGGATGCAATGTTGGCAGGTGACGCTGTTAGTCGTGCTTGTCGGTGGGCTAGTCTGGTGCTTCGGCAGGTCGCGGCCGAATTTAGCCAGCGTGTTGTGGCTGCTGGTGATTGTGAAGTGTGTGACGCCGCCGGTGTGGAGCAGTCCGAGTGGTATCTTTTGTTGGTTGCAGCCGTTCACGAAGGTGGCGGTCGTGGAAGACTCGCCGGTTGACTCCACGTTGATCGCAACTCCACGAGATGCCGACGACATCGTGATCAGACTAAGGACGCATGCGGCAACGCAAGAATCGCCCATCACGCCAAATCCCACGCTTCAGCCGCACGCAGCGGAGGTGCCTGCTGCGAGTATCAACTGGTCGCGCACGCTCGCAACCTCGCTCGTGTTGGCTTGGTTCGCGGGGTTGCTCGCTTGCAGCATGTGGATGTTCCGCCGCTGGCAAGCTTGTTGGCGGCAGATTCGCACCGGCCAAGTAGAACCGTCTGCGGAATTGAGTGAGCTACTCAGTGATTTGCAGCAGCGTCTAAAAATCCGCAGAAAAGCACGATTGCTGATCACCTCGAGCGCCGTCGGCCCCGCGGTCGTCGGACTGTGGCGACCAACGATCGTGCTGCCGAACGCAGTCGTCGAACAAAAACAAATACGAGACATCGAGCTGTTGCTCGCGCACGAACTGGTGCACATTCGCCGCGGCGATCTGTGGATCGCGATGCTGCAGCTGGTTGTGCAATGTCTCTGGTGGTTTCATCCGCTGGTGCGCTGGGCCAATCAATGGCTGACGCGTGAAACCGAACGCAGCTGCGACGAAGAAGTGATCGGCCACCTCGGCTGCACGCCGCTCGCGTATGCCCGCAGCCTTTTGAACCTGCTCGAACTGAAACAACAACTGCAGCCCGTACCCGCATTTCCCGGTGTTCGACCGGTGGATGTCACGAAGCAACGATTGGAGAGAATCATGCAATTGGGACAAGGATGTCGCCGCAATACTCCCTGGTGGTGCTGGGCTGTCATGGCCGTGCTCGCTCTGATCACGCTGCCTGGCGCAGCGCTGCTCGTCCGGGCAAAAGATCCACGGGCGAAGGGTTCCGCAACTCCAGCCACTACGCTAGCGATCACAACGGCGGTCATCGGCGAGGAACTTGCTGATTTGGATTCGCCGGCCGAATTGATTACTGCGACGTACGACGTCCAAGACCTGATCACGGCCATTCAAAAAGATATCGTCGACGATTCCGAACAGGCGGTGCGCTATTTACAAGATTTACTGCAATCGGCGCTCAGCGGAAATTTGACAAAGAAAAATGAACTGTCGTTTGGTTGGCACAACGGTCAGTTCGTGGTGCGGACGACTGCAGCGGGACAGCGGATCGTCGCAGAGCATCTCGACATTTACAGGCAATCTGGTTTTGCTCAATACGTGTTTGAAGTTCGCCTGCTGCAAGCTCCTGCTCGATTGCAACAAGCAGTGCAGGCAGAGTGGCAAGCGATTCAACCGAAGCCGGACGCTGATTTGGGCCGCTTCGAAATCGCGATGGATGGCGAAGGAGCGGAAGGCCTGCAGTCGACAATGAATCGTCAGCAACCAGTGATCGCCGCGACATTCGATGAGCAACAAATGCGGACGTTTATGACAGCGGCCCAAGCCGACAAGGAAATGAGCTTTGTCTGTGCGCCGAAGGTTACTACGTTCAATGGGCAAGCGGTACGCATCGAATCGCTTGAACGCCGGCCGTTCGTCGTCGCGGTGAAGGAAGTCGAGAAAGGAACATTTCAGCCAGAAATTCGCGTCGTCGATGCTGGTTGGAAGATGCGTTTGCGAGCTCGCGGACTCGCTAACGGCAAAATCAAAGTCGATTTCGCCCGGGCCGAGAGCCAAATCAGCCAAGTCGACATCGGCGAATTGCCGGGCAACGTCAACGTGCAAATTCCGCAAGTCGCAGTCAATCGGCTGCAAACGCAAATTGAGCTGAGCCCCGAACACACTTATGCAATTGGTGGTCTGAAGTCGTTGCATGAGTCCGACAAAAATGCACATCTCTGGCTGTTGATCACGGTTCGTAAAATCGATGAAGCCGAACTCCGCGAAGAGAGCAGTACAACAAAAAAAGAAACGGCCGTGCGGAAATTTGGCGAGCTGCAAAACCAGGGTGTGCAACCGGAGAAGGTCACGAAGCTATACAGCGTCGCTGACCTGTCGGTCGAGGAAACGCTGGCCAGGCTCTCCAGCCAGAAACCACAATTTGAGTTGGCGGTTCGCGTCCGCACGCACGCTCACGGTCTGCTGGAAGTGCAGAAGGCCAAGACTCCCGAACTGGGTAGCGACAAGCTCATCGAATTGATTACTTCGACGATTGAACCCGACTCGTGGAGCGAGGTGGGGGGCGAAGGAACGGTGGAATTTGCTCCACAACAAGGGAGCTTGCTGGTCACCAATTACGAATGGGTTCACCAAAAGATCGCCGATTTGCTGGGACAGCTCCGCCTTGCCAGAGCGACAACCGTCGTGCTCAACCTGCGGCAAGTTTGGATTCCAACCGCCGAGTGGCAAAAGATGGCTGCCGATGCGCAGCACAAGCAAAACATCGTCGCCATCGATCAGTGGCAAGGCTTTCAAGAGTTCAACGCGGAGCAAACAGTTGCCCTGTTAAAGCACGATACTCGCAAGCTCTGCGCCGCAACCAAGGCCATCACTTACAACGGCCAATTGGTAGCTGTGGAAGCTACTGCTGGTGAAGATGGCAAGGTCGCTGCGAATCAACTCCGCACGCTACATCTTGTTCCTGTGATTGGGGAGCGGAATTGCGTTCGAATAAACATCGCTCCGCAAACGAATCCGGGAATCGATGCGAAGCTTCCTTCCCTCACTGGCGCTGTATACGTTAACGGCACTCAAACGCTCTTCTTGGATCTCGACCGGACCGACTGGCAATGCGCTGATTCGAAGCTCGTGACTCCCAACATGTTGCAGGGGGCGGGCGAAGGCAGTGCGTCCAAGGGAGAGCATCGCCATTTGCTGATGGTTACTGCCGAGGTATTCAGGTCGGAGGATGGCGTGGCGAAGCGAGCCAAGGGATTTTAGGCGGCCAGGCCACAAATAGGCGACGCACCCCCGTTCACTCTTGAGTTGGCGAGATCAAGTTTTCTGCCTCTCGCCGGATGATATCAATCTCCAGCCGATTCCAGAATGGTCCCATGAAGGCAACTCCGGATTGGTCGTTTTTCGGAGTAGTTTCGTATTGTTTGATCTTGGAAATTGCCGACTCGAGAGCCGTCAAAGATGCGTCCCGGTTTGCTTGAGACGACTTGTCTCGCCAGAGACGATGATTTGCCATCGCAATAAACAGCAAGTCGAGTACGTCGCCATAGGTCTTGCTATCTGAATCGAGATATAGCTGCTGTCGCAGTTTAGTGGCACTTTCCAATTGCTTTATCGCTTCATCGAATTTGTTGGCGCGGTAGAGCGTGGTTCCGTAGGTGTTCAAATAGCTTGGGTTGCGCACCGCAGCAGTGGCTTTTTCCGCCAGGGCGAAGTCGCGATTTGATTCATCCCAGCTTTGAAGTTCGCTGTGAACCAATGCCCGGCGAGCGAAGAAGTCTGCTTTCGAGTTGTGAGCGGCAGCGAGATCGATCACTTTGTTCCAGTGCCACCTGGCGCCGCGCCAATCCGGCGGAATTGCACATTCACATGCTGTTGCTTCGCTAAGGTGCCAACTGATTAATTCTTCGGAAGCAGGGCTCCCACTGGCCGAATTGCGATTCTTTTGCCACAGCGAATTGACGCCAACTAGCGATAAAGGATTGGCTCGAAGTGGATCCTGTTTTTGAAATATCTCGCGCGCAGCAGCAATTTTCGCCAGCGCACTTACATCGTCCACCGACATCGATTTTTCGTCGAACGGTTCCAGCCGCCACTCCGTAGTCATGATGACGCCTAGCCACAGTTGGTGGGCGACCGGAAGCTGCGCTATTTGATTCCAACCTACGGAAAATACTCCTGTGCCTCCTGTATTTTTCGTGCGACAAAAGTGACGAACGCTTTGAGGATGTTTGTGCGTGCCGATGAGGTGGCTCTTGCGGCGATCCAAATCCACATACCAGAGCCACAAAGTCCCGTCCGCGGTGAGGGTAAGGATGGTTGACTCATCGATAAACTCGACTTTCGTAACTCCTTGCTGGCTGGATTCCGGCTTGAGTTGAATGATTGGCTCGTAACGGTTGTTCCACTCCCACACAATGGCTCTGCCATCACTGCTGGCAGTGACCACACGCTCGCCCTTCGTAGCGAAGTCGGCGGCTAAGACATCCGCCGTGTGGTTGATAATCTGGTCACCTTCCTGGTTCTCGAACAAGTAAGGTGTCCAGTTGCCTTCCTTTCGCTCCCAGATAATTGTCGAATCGTCGCTGCTGGTCGTGACGAGTTGCAGTCCGGTGGCGCTGAATTTGGCGTGAAGAATTGGTTCGCGATGAGCCGATCCGCGATCCCGCAACAATCGTTCGCATTTGCCCGTACTCAAATCCCAGACGGCGGCCCAGCCGGGGCCGATACCCGAAGAGTATCCCGCGACGTAATCACCCATTGGACTGACTACCAGGCCGCTGAGAGAAGCTGCGCACGTTTCAAACTCAAGCTCCGTCAACTTACCCTTTCCTGAAATCGGATCGATGAGAAAGACGCGCAACGAGCTAACGCCGGCGGTGACATTCTGAAATTCCCGCTCGAGCACTGCCAAATAAAGGTCATTGCCTCGTTTTGCGAAGGCGGTGAAGACGGCGGCCTGCTCGCAGGTAGGCTGCTCCCATTTGATCTCAGCTTCTCTGTTTAGAACTGTGATGGCGCCGCTGCGCATTGTCGCGCAGATCAGGGAGTGTTGAGGAGCAATCGAGATATGTTGCACCGGCGACGCAAAATGCAAATCCTTCTGCGCCCCGGCCGACTCGAAATTCCAAATGCCAAGCCATCCCTTTTCGTTTCCCTCGCTGCCTCCCAAGACAAAATGACTAGCGCTTGAATCGAGTGCATCGCAAGTAACGATCTTGGCAATGCCTCCAGACACCGGTATGCCGAAGGACTGCGGCCGCGATTCCAGGGCGGGAAGTACCCAACGATATACCGCGCTGGTACTGACGGTGACGACCTCGCGCCCATCGGCAGCGAAAACCGCTCCTGTCACGCTGCCGCTATGCCGAATTGGCGAATACAGCAATTCGCCGGAAAGAGCGTTGTGGACCAACGCGGTTCGATCGCGGCTAGCCGTGACCAACTGGTTGCCGTCGGAACTAAAACTGGTATAGAAAACTTGCTCGCTGTGTGCCGGGCGCCGGTAGTACGGTACCCAACAGTCTGATTCCCCCTGCACTTTCCAGAGGGTGACCTTCCCATCGTCGCCACCAGTTGCCAGCCGGTTACCCCAAGGGTTGAATGCGGCATGAGTGATTCGACTGGATTCTGCCCCGCCGAACGAATCACTCAAGGCAACGTTGGTGTGTTTATCAGTGTTAAAAATCCAGGCACAGTTTGCGGTCTGACCACGCTGTGTGCGGGCTACAAAAAGCAGGTGGCTACTCTTCGGACCATACGTGGCAAACGTTACTTCGCGATTGTCGGTGGTCGATGGTCGATCCGACAGCAAAGTTTCCACATCGTAACGACTGGGGGCGAGAGCGCCGCCGATTGTCCATTCCAGACAAACGGTCTTGGTCTGCGTCTCTGAGCCCAATACGACTGCCACGCGCGCCGGCTCGTCACTCAAGGCGATGCAGGCAACGGCTCCATCCTCGGGCCCACACGTCTCCCACTTCGACGCCTTCACATTCCAAACCGTGACGATATTTCTAGTCGTCTTGGACTTTAACTTCGATATTGATTTGCTGCCGTCAACATTCTCGGTATTGTTCATCACAATCCCGAAATAGTTTCCCTCGGGACTGAACTTCGCGTCGCCGAGTTTTCCGTCGCCGGTAAATTTTTCCGGAGCACGATCGATTTGGAAGCTGCCTTGATCAGTTGGGATGATCAAGGAATAGAGTTCGACTCGCTCATCCCACTGCACAACAACGGCGCCAACCCGACCATCGAAATTAAGGTAGGCGGACAACTTTACCGGCTTCTTGTCCAGAGGCTGTGTCAATTCTTCAGGTTGCCACGTGCCATCAGCGACACGCCGCCAAATTCGAGCAACCAGCTTGCAGTCGCTTTTTTCGCTCGACTCCTCAGCTCCCACCGTCAACGCCACCTCTCCATTGAGTGAACTGGCGGCTACGGTACGAGGGTCGCCATCGGGGTGATACGCTAGCGCCGATAAAGCAGAAATTTGGCGATGGTTTATTCCCACGCCTAGGAGATAGCTTTTACGCAGCTGGTTTCGCTCGGCCTGAATTGGGTCGCGCCCCATTGCGGTCTCATCGAAACTGGCCAGCGCCACTGTCTGGAAGAGAAGCGAGCCGGAGCGGTCCTGATTGGTCAGCGGCAACTCCGCGCTCTTCTCGAATTGTAACGAGGCAACGGTTAGCTCCGACTGTTTGCGTGCAGTTTCTGCTTTCTCTTTTTCCTCTTCGACATTTTCTTTCGCTTTAAGGGCAGCAGCTGTTTGTGTATCGGCTATTGCTTTTTGCTCAACGGCAATTCCGCGTGCGTTATTTACCACGCCCAGTAAATAGAGCGCAACGACGAGCAGTACCAGCGAAACGATCATCGCGAATGCAAAGACGGTGGCCCGAGCCTGGCGACTTTCCAGTTCTTGCCGATCGAGTTGCCGCTTTTGATAGACCAGCTTGAGTTCGATCGCATTCATGTCGCGATACGTCTCAGCTTCCTCATAGCGATTGTCGTCAAAAATATCTTTGCTGGGACTCCACAGTCCCAGTGGCACGAACACCTTCAGCGCACATTGCATGAGCCAGTCGCCGATGCGGAGCGTGGCTCTTTCACAGGCACTATTGAAGCGAGCGTACGAGGTTTGGGTGACCGCGGTCCCCTGCTCGGCAGTTCGCGACCAGGCATTCGCCAAAGAACGAAATTCACGTCGTTCGGCCTGCCACTTCTGCAAGCGGGGCCAACTGTGAAGCAAATCAAATGAACAGAGCGCGATCGCTCGGCGACCCGCGTCATCTGCCGTGAAGCGAACGATGCCCAGCTTGGCAAGCTTGTTCACAACTTCGCGGGCGGCTTCGGGCGGCCCCAGATCGTCATAGATCGAAGTTGTGGCTGAAACAGGCTCGAACTTGTCGTCGTCACGCAGCCGCATCAAACGCAGAACGATTGTCCGCGCGAGCGCCTCGGCGGCGTCATTGCTCTCCAACCAACGATCGACAGCTGCCGTGGCCTCAGATAGCGTGGTTGGATCAAAATCTGCCAGGAGCGAATCGAATTCTGGTTCGGCAATAAGATTGTCGGCGGTCGCGCTCGTGCTGGCCGCGGGAACTGCTCGTGAAATCCAGCAATTAATAATCCCCTGGGCGGATTGTCGATCATCAGGATGATCGAGCTTGACGCCTGTGAGAACTGCCTTGTGAACGAGTTGATTTAATCGGGAGGCGATTGCCGCATCAAGGGCAATCACTTCTTCGATGGTTCGCTGGTGACCATCCGCAGGCTGGCCTTCGTCACGTTTCTTGCGGATTTCTGCCTGAATCTGCGCATGCTCATACTGTAGCGCCGCCAGTGAGGTAAATCCCGTTTCGGCTTGATCTTCTGCTTGGTTTGCGTTCTTGGTCGCAGCACTCATCTTGTTGCCTCCTTCAGTTTTTTCTCGAGAGAAGCGTGCAATTCGTGAGAGGCGTCAAACAGGTCTTCCGTAAGGGAGAGCAATTTCTCGTCTGTCTTTTTGAACAGCTTCGAAAACTTTTCGATCAGGCTCCTGAATGTGGCAGCCGAGGGAGAGCTCTTAAATTGGTCCGCGGCTCCTTGCGTACGCACCACCTCTTTTAAAGCGCTTTGCCCAGCCCACCTTTGCAGGCACCTTTGCATCTCGGGCCAATCGTCGATCTCCTCCACTGAGTACAGAGACAACCTGGCTGCTGCTGCAGCGGCCGACTGCAGTTCGTCGTTGATTCTCTGGCACAACTTGTGGTCGCTAACCAGCGCGACGAGCCGGTCGCAAGGATTTCGAAATCTCGCCACCTCGCCGGTCAATCCGAGGCTTTGTGTCGGCATGGCATCGATCATGCCGACCAGTTTTTGGGCTTCTAGTTTGGTCGCGCACGACACCAGCTTCTCGTTGAGCGAGCGGAGCTGCTGTTGAGGGATGTTTTCGATACCATCCAACGCCTTCACGTGTTTGCTGGGATCGTTACCGAGGAATTGGTCGATTGCAGTCTGAAATTTGGTTACCCAGCCTGGTGGCGGATCAGGATCTTCGGTCCTGCTCCAGGATTTTTCGATGTCATCTTTCCAGTCTTCCAGTGTGTCAACGATTACGTCAGAAATCGGCATTTGGTCTGTTACGCGCGACTTATGCTCAATCTTTACCTGAGGCATGACGCCACTAACGGCATGCAGCGTATCATGCAGCTTCTTGTAGGCTTTCAAGTGCTTGAAGTTCTCGCGGCGATTCTCAAACTCTTTGCGCAAATCTTCCAGGCGACGTATATCGTAAGCGGCTGGTGGCTGGATGCTGTCGCCGGCAAGGATTGCGGTCAGACAAGCCTGCAGATGTGGCTTGCGTACGGAGAGGACTTCGATGAATCTGACCAACTTGTCGTCTCGCTCCAAGCTTTGAATCATCTGGAACACGACAACGTCAAATTTCTTATCCACGCTGGCGAGCAGGTCCAGCCGAGTATCAAGCTCTTCTCGTACCAAAACGCTTAATTCGTCGCTGTTAGTCTTAATGGATACCAGCTCGCGCAACGATTTGAGTTGAGCACCGCTGAATTCATTAGGACTTGGACTGGCAATTGCAACTAGACTCATAACTACTCTCCCAAGTATTTGTCTGCGCCCGACTCCGCCATTCGTTGGCGGATGGAATCGATAGGGATACCCTGGTTGAAGCGGGGATGGGCGTAATGGGGATCTCCGTAGTGATGCAGGGCGATCAGATTCCAATCCAGGTCAAAGACTGGTGATCCACTTGAGCCCCCTTCGGTATTCGTCGCATAACGAATCCGAGTTCTGTTGGCATTGACCCAGAGCGGGGGATTGGCTGTTTGATCCACGGAGTTTGTGTCGATGCCCAGCTTCATGGGCCAGCCATTGGGATGCTGAGCAATGATCACACCCATCGGCGATTTGAAAATGATCGGGTTGGGCGAAACTTCGATCCAGCCTCGCTGAGGCGCGCCTGGACCCGGATTTGCCGCCCAGGGCATTGTTCCGAACGGCTGTGCAAGTTTGACCAAGGCATAGTCCAACTCATCGGTGGTCGGCAAGGTCTGGTCGGGCTTGCCGACAGCCTCGCCGGCGGAAAATGGGCTCGAATCAAGGGACCATTCGGTTGGATGTAGCTTGACGGGAGTGCGCAAGCGATCGCCGTTGGCCAAGATTTTGAAATCAAAGACACACTCCACGTCCGCGACTCTGCCCGGTTCTTGGAGCAGAGGCTGCATCACGTGATAGTTGGTCAAAACAGCTTGCGGGCCTACCAAGAAACCGGTTCCCGCAGCAGCCCCACGAAAGGCGATTTGGCAAACTCGTCCTTCCACGGCCATCATCCGTTCTCGCCAGAGCCCGAAGTCGGCGAAAGTAAGATGGTCGCGAACGGTTCGTTCCAGCCCGACTTGCGTGGCATCGGTAGGGCTATCGAGCACGGTCGCTCCCGCCCGCTCAACGTAAACCGGAATCGCCATCCCGTATTTCTGATAGACCGCCTGGAGCTTTGGGTTGCGCGGTCTTGCCAGAGCTGTCGCGCGAACCAATTCGACTTCGCGGCCTTCGCGCTCAGACCATTCGAGCAACTCGAATACTTTGGTAGAAAAATTCCCTGCACCCACGATATTGGCAAAACGCAAATCCATCAGATCACGAAGGACGATTTTGAGTTCGTCTTCATCGTATCCCTGAACGATTGCCTCACGAATTGCCTTGAAATCGGCGCCGAACATCACTTCCAAAAACTCCTGAGAAACACACGTAGCCGGGGCGTGCAATTGTGCGGTGAATAGGAGGCCCCATTCACTCAGGTGGTAAAGATAGCCCTTCACGACCAGTAAGATCAAGCAAAAATTGCTAGCAGTATTAGAAGCTCAAAGGTTTAGCGGCCTGGCGGTGACAGGATTTGTCACAATCGTGCGCTGTTTAATAAATTAATATCATCTTGCGCAGCACCTTGCATTTATTTACTGCGGTTTTGGATCGTAATGATTCATTGTGTACTGCGATTCTGGCACCTACGCGGCGCGGACGACTTATTGAAGCAGCTTGCCGCTTTATTCAGCTTCTACAGCAAGCCTCGCAGCGAGATCCACCAGCCGCACGTACTCCGAGCTGCGAAATCAACGGGGGTGCTTTTTGCGCAGCGAGCGAGTGTAATGAACGCTGGCTTCAATCTCATTTCGCTGGTGCCGACGATGGACATGATCAATTTTGGTGGACTCGCCAAGAACGCGCTCGAGGAAGCGCTGCGTGAGCGAGGGCATGCCAACGTGCTCATCGCCGGCCGAACTGGCGTCGGCAAGAGCACGCTGATCAACAGCGTTTTTCAGGGCAATCTGGCTACCACGGGCCAAGGCAGACCCGTTACTCAGGACACGCGGGAGATCACCAAAGAAGGCATTCCGCTGTCGATTTTTGATACACGTGGTTTGGAGTTGGCGGACTTCTCGAGCACCAAGTCGCTCAAGGCATTTCTTGTCGAACGCCACCGAGATCGCGATGAGAAAAAGCAGATTCACGTCGCCTGGATCTGCATCGTCGAAGATCTGCGCCGCGTCGAGCAAGCAGAGACGGACCTGGCGTCGATGCTCGCCGAGTTCATGCCGGTGATTGCTGTTATCACCAAGGCACGGGCAGATCAAGGCTTTCGCGCCGAGGTGCAGCGATTGCTGCCCGCGGCCAAAAACGTCGTTCGCACTCGCTCCATCGCGGCGCAATTTGACGACGGCCACACGTTGGCGCCGATGGGACTCGTGGAGCTCGTTCAACTCACCATGGAATTGTTTCCCGAGGGGCAAAAGCGGGCGTTTGTCGCCGCTCAAAAAGCCGACCTGGCGCTTAAGCGGCAGCGCTCTCATCTGATCGTGGCCACCACGGCCTCTTCGGCGGCCGGAGTCGGCGCCATGCCCGTACCGTTTGCCGATGCGGCCATGCTCGTGCCCGTGCAAATCGCCATGGTAGCCGGCATCACGGCGACCTACGGCCTAGCGTTTTCGGATGGCTTTCTCAGCACGTTGGTGGCCAGCATGGTGGGTGGCACGGCAGCCACGCTCACCGGCCGCGCGATTGTCGGTGGTTTACTGAAGCTGATTCCGGGCGTAGGGTCGGTGGTCGGCGGAGCCATCTCAGCAACGACTGCTGCCGCAGTCACCAGCGCCTTCGGCGAAGCCTACATCGCCGCGCTCGATGCACTCTTCGCCAAACACCTAGGCGAACCGCCGACGCAGCAAGAGGTTTTGGAAGAACTCCGCAAGCGTTTGGGAGGCAAATCGACCGCTGCTCAGTGATGCCTGCTACCGATACTGCCGGGCAAACCGCCACGATTCCCAAGCCGGGATCAACACAAAGACGAGCGGCAGAAAGGCGAGTGCCAGCGCAAGGCTCGGGTTAGCTTGGAGTGGCAGAAAGAACGAGACGATTCCGCTGGAAATGGTCGGGATTGACCAGATGATCAGCCGTTTCCCGCCGTATCGATTGATGGCAAACCACGCTTCGTCTGATTGAAAAGATTCGGGAAAACGAACCCCGTAAAACGCATTCCGCGGCACCCGTTTGTAAACGAGCGGAATGGCGAGGCCGATGCACAACAGCCCCGCGAGCGACCAACTCGCGCCGACGATAATCGCGACTGGGTCCATTAGTTTTTTCTCGACGGCAGTCTTGCTTGCCACTCGCGCCGTAGCAGCGCAAACACAAACTCGCTCCCCCACGCTCCCTTGTACCAAACGTTCTCAATGAAGTGCGCCTCCTGCCGAAAACCCAGACGCCGAAACAGGCCCGCTGCGGCTTGATTCTCAGCGTCCGTCACTGCATGAGCGCGATGCTTGCCCAAGACACCGAAGACGTATTGCAGCACGCTCGCGATTGCCTCGGCTGCCAGGCCTTGGCCTTGGTAACGGGGCGACAGCGTGATCCCCAGTTCAACTTGCTGGCCATCGCCAGCGAGAAAGTGAATCCCGCAGTCTCCAACGACGGCCTGCTCATCCGCTTGGCTCGTCAGTAGCAGCTGGATCCAAGTGCCAGGCGTATCTGGCGTGATGATTTGCTGATCGGCTACCAGTCGCGCAGCATCATCGAGCGTATACGAGCCCCACGACTGATAACGAGCGACCTCCGGCAGCGATCGGTACGCGTAGATTGCCTGCGCATCGTCGGGTTTTAGCCGACGCAGACGCAACCGGGGCGACATCAATTCAAGCATCACTTTCATCAGCCTCTCGTTGGAACAGACACTATAGCCGCCAGAAACAAAAAACGCGCTGAGCCGCAACTTCTCGATTCGAGTAAGCGTCTACAATTCGAGAACTAGTGAAACAGGAGTGACATGTCTACGTTGATCCCGCCTGCGGCGAATTCTGATCTCGGTTGGCAGATTGAACATACCTATGCGCAGCTGCCGGCAACTCTCTTTGCCGCGAGTCGGCCAGTGCCGGTAAGAGACCCGCACGTTTCCATTTTGAACCACCGGCTTGCCGAACGCCTCGGGCTCAACTTGGCTGGGGCCACACCAGAAACGCTGGCGACACTCTTCGCAGGCAACCAGTTGCCCAGCAACTTCCAGCCGATTGCGCAGGCCTACGCCGGCCATCAGTTCGGCGGCTTCACGATGCTCGGCGACGGCCGGGCCATTTTACTCTGCGAACATCGCACGCCGGCCGGTGACTTGGTTGACATTCAACTGAAAGGCGCCGGACGAACGAAGTTCTCGCGCGGCGGTGACGGACGAGCAGCGCTCGGGCCGATGCTGCGCGAATATGTGATCAGCGAAGCCATGGTCGCGCTCGGAATTCCCACCACGCAGAGCCTGGCGGTCGTCACCACCGGTGAGCCAGTCTACCGCCAATTGGTTCGCAAAGGCGCGATTCTGGTTCGCGTTGCCGCGAGTCACATTCGAGTCGGAACTTTTCAATACGTGGCCGCGACGCGGGACCAGGCGAGCCTGCAACTCTTGGCCGACTACGCGATCCAGCGGCATTACCCCGAGATTGCAAACACTCCCGACAAGTACCGAGAGTTTTTGCGAGCCGTGATCGATCGCCAGGCCTCCCTCATCGCCAAATGGCAAGCCGTCGGTTTTATCCACGGCGTGATGAACACCGACAACATGGCCATCTCGGGCGAGACGATTGACTACGGCCCGTGTGCCTTCATGAACTCCTACGATCCGGGCACGGTCTTTAGCTCGATCGATCATGCGGGCCGTTACGCCTACGGCAATCAACCCCAGATCGCCATCTGGAACCTAGCCCGCTTTGCCGAAACACTCTTGCCGCTGTTCGCTACAGACTCCGATCAGGCCATCGCCATTGCGACAGAAATCCTGCGCGAGTCTCCGGCCGTTTTCGAGCGCCACTGGCTCGCTGCCATGCGACGCAAATTGGGCCTGCAGACGCAGGAGGCAGATGACCTAGAACTCTTGCAATCGCTACTCGACTGGATGCAACAAACCGGCGCTGACTACACCAACACCTGGCGCGATCTTTCGATGGGCGTCATGCCCACCGGCGAAAATTACTCCGAGCCCGCTTTTGCAGAGTTGTATGCGCAATGGCAGGAACGCTTGAGTCGTGAAACCGAACCACGCGCCGCAATCTATGCGGCAATGCAGAGCGTCAATCCGGCTTACATTCCTCGCAATCACCGAGTCGAGGAGGCGCTGACTGCCGCCGAGGAATCAGACGATTTGTTGCCACTACAACGATTGCTGGAAGTGCTGCAACACCCGTTTGATGAAGTGGCCGCGTCCGCGCCGTATCGAGAACCGCCGCCAGAGAGCGAATGTAATTATCAAACCTTCTGTGGCACATGAGATTTGGAGTGGCTCTGGTGACACACAGTGACGCTGCCTCTTCCGCGGGAATCGTGATATTTCCTGCATTTATTTAGTAGTGGCTTGGCCGCTATTGGCATGGCAGAATAGTCCCCGGCCTGCCGGCTGTCTGCTTTTCTCTCATGCCCCTCATCCTCCATGCCATTTCCCACCCCTCGCTTGCCAGCGCGACCGCGCTTTCGTCGTCTTTTCTTAGAGTCGCTTGAAGATCGACAACTTCTCGCCGCCGACTGGCGCAATCCCGTCGATTCGTTGGATATTAATAATGATCGGATGGTCACGGCTTTTGATGCGATCGCCATCATCAACGAATTGAATCAAAACGGCGTCCATGCGCTGCCGCTGTCGAAGCCAGCCGACTCGCCCTATTTGGATCTCAACGGCAACGGCACAGTTTCGGCATTCGATGTAATTCCGGTGATCAACCTGCTCAATACCGCGCAGGCTTATCCGACCTCGCAGCTGATCGAGAAGTCGGGTGCGTTGCTGCAGGAATACTCAATCACGATTACTACAGGGGGAGTTACAGCGGGGAACCGATTGTATCAATTCAAGGTGGAGCCGCACTTTGATCTCAGCGATCAATTCTCCGCCACGGAGGATGTATTTCTGGCTTACCTGATCGATCCACGCACTGGCGAAACGCTGATTAATTCCGGAACGCGTGGCGGCGCGCTATTTTCCTTGGCGGGAACCGAGGCGGAGTTGCATTCCGGTCTGGTGCAGTGGGATGGAACTTTCTTGACGTTGGATCTGTCGCAGTTCAACGCAACCGACACTCTGGAACTCCGATTTCAATTGTTAAACCCAGACAGCGACAGCGGCACGCGGGTCACGGTAATTCCATGGAGCAACAAGCTCGATGTGACCGGTGTGCCACTAGCGCCTGGGCCCGATCGTCCACAGCCGCTAACGCCGGGTACGGAGATCAATACGAGTTCGCTGATCGTCCTTCCCGATCTGAATGTTGAACTGGCCAACATCTCCTACCAGGCAGCTACCGGGCGGTTCTCGGCGGAAGCACGTGTGGTGAACAAGTCGACGTCGACCTTGAATCCGGCAAGCATCTCATTTCCACGCCTTGCGGGAGTCACCTCTACGAACGCCTCTGGTACCGCAGGAGGCGAAGTGTATTGGAGTTTTGCCGGCGTGCCGACGAGCGGTCAGTTAGCACCACAAGAGACCAGTCCGTGGCTCAAGATCGAGTTCGAATTGCCGGCAGATCAGCCATTGGATTTATTTGCTGTGGCGCGCGGTACCGTCACCACAGACATGGCCAAGTTCGGCATTTTCAGCGGCACGCTGACCGACACTAGTGAGCAGTACTTCGCGAAATTTGCTGCGCAGGCCAACGAAGATTTTCTTGTGGTGCCGATACGGGTTCCTACTCCGGCGCCGACGATTCGCCTCGTCAACAAGTTTGACGTCGTCATTGCCGGTACGCCGACCAGTTTGGCCGGTCCTTTTTATCCGATCGATTCGCCGCTGTCTGGAGAATATCAACTGCAGCTGACGGCGAAGGGTCCGGGCGATTTTGCCTTTGCAGTGCATAACCTGGAAACTGTCGAGTTGCTGCAACCTGGCGACCGACGCTGGGGAGTGTTTGATTATCAATTGGGCCCGCAGGTCTACGCGATCGAAGGCTTGGCCGGCAGTCGAATCGTTATCGACAATTTGCTGCCGCCCGGCGAACGAACTGGGACATGGCAGCTGATGAGTGCAGACAGCACGACGATCGGCTTTGCGAATCTAGTCGCGGGGGACTACGAACTAACGCTGCCTGTCGGCGGTCGGTATTACTTGATCCATTCTCCGCCAGATAACAGTACGGCAATAACCAATTATGATTTCGCCGTTCGCACGCCTGACGTTGTCGCTCACGCACTGACGCTGGGTTCGACGCTGACAGTCACGATGAACACTTTTGCCGAGCGACACGAGTATTCGTTCACCGGTGCACGCAATCAGCAGATCATCATCGATTCGTTGTTGCAGAACGGCGAAGAGATCACCTTGATGAATCCATTGGGCGAGGTGCTGCCGGTTCCTCAAGAGCAACCGATCGTGCTCGATCAGGCCGGCGCTTGGAAACTGGTTGTGAAAGGGGCCGCGCCCGGCACCATTAGCTTCCGCGTGCTAGATGCCGAAAACCTGCCTGTGTTGACGAATGGAATGTTGCTCAATGGCACGGTCTCTGCGGCAGAACCCGACTTTTTTCGCATTCCGATGGTCGCTGGCCAACGGTTGAAACTCACGCCGGGCAATGCCGATGTTTTCGTGGTCGATGTGACAGGGGCGTCAGGCCAGTTATTGTCGCCGACCGCCCCATTAAGCTACGGATTGGCGGAAACCGGCAACGGACTACTGCGGATCAGCAGAAATGCCGCTACCCCGGAGACTCATCTCTATAGTTACACGGTTGGTTTGTCGCTGGCAGGCAGCGTAACGGCGAGCGGTTTCGACTTGGAGTACGTAGGATCACTGGGCTTTCGCCAGTCGACCAGCATTCCGTTCACGGCATCGGCAGGGACGCCCATCTTTGTCGATTGGCTAATCGATCCAATGGCCTCGACCACGGTTGAAGTGCAATTGCGCGAACCGAATGGACAGTTAACTTCGTTGACCAGGTCGCCCAATACCAAAGATTCGAACATCATTACTCTGACGCAGTCCGGCAATCACCAGATCGTACTCACCAACCCCGGTTCCGCCGGCGGCTATGCGATTCGGATTGTCGACCTCTCAACGGTTCCGCTGCTTTCCCCCGAAGATACGATCAGCGGCACGCTCACTGGGTTTCGCACCTTGGCTCGCCGTGTAGATGCGGAGATCGGCGATCGCCTACAGATCGATTCACTACGCGAAACGTACCAAGAACCCGATGCCACGGTGCGGGTCTACCGAGAACAAGCAGTCGACTTTCCTTACACGACCGATGACGACCGCTGGATCATGGAGTTCACTTCTTCGCAGCAACATTACATCCTGATCGAACAACTCACGAGCGCATCTACGCCGCTGACGATAAAAACAGAGCTGATGCAGCATGCGGAAATCTTTCCCTTTGGCACGACCGCCTCAGTAACCTTGAATGCGAAAGAGGGCAAACTTTTCCGGTTTCCAGCCCAAGCTGGACAGAAGTTTTTCGTCGATTATGTTTCGGCATTCCCCTACAACTCCGTCCAAGTTGGATTTGGTGAAGGAGTACCTGTCAATTACTCTGGTCCCAACACCCCGCTGGTTCTTAACATCCGCAAGACAGGCGAACAGTACCTCTATTTCAAGAATATAAGCAGCTCAACGAAAACCTTTAGCTTCGTCGCCACGCCGCTGAATTCGACATCGCCAGCCACACCGCTGGTCTTTGATTTGCCGCAAACCGTCACGCTGGCCAGTGAGGGTGAACACAAGATCTTCAGTTTCTCCGCCGAAGAAGGGCAGCTGTTGTACTTTGACGGAATGGATCCGCTAGGAAATGAAGCGCGGTTTCGCATCATCGATCAGACGACTGGCGAAATGAGCGACTTCAGACCAGCCATTAGTTCGTTGACCACCGGTAAAAAATTCATGTACGCAGTGCCGCGAACCGGCAGCTATGCGTTGATTCTGTCCGATAATGTCGGCACATTTCATTTCCGCGTGGTCGATGTCCGTAATGCGCCCCTTGTGCAACTCGACACCAACTTTACGGGCAGCATTGCCGGCGACCGCCAGGCCGCCATCTGGCGGTTCGAGGCCGGCGAGTCTCAAAAACTGTTTATCGACAGCAACGCGACAGCGGCGATGCGCTTTGAAAGTCGGCTACAGGTTTATCGCCCCAACGGCCAGAACGGCGGCTTCACGATCGCGACTGTCGACAACGACTTTAGCGCCTCGGCGGGTGACGCTGGCGTGCATTACCTCGTCGCTGAAGGTGGGGCGACTGCCTTTAACTACGACCTTCGCATTCGCACTCCCGATGTCAACACTCTACCCATCGCGATTGGTTCTTTGGCGTCGGGGCGAATCGAAGACCAAACTGAGCTTGATGAATACACCTTCACCGGTGCGCGCGGTCAACGGATTCAACTCGACCCGGTAAATAGCACCGTGACCATCACGCTCATCAAACCTGACGATACGACCTTGGCCATCGCGGGAGATTACAGCTACCTGTTGCCGGAAACAGGAACATATCGCGTGCGGGTGACATCGTCATCGCCTGTCTCGTACCAGTTCTATCTGCTTGATCCCAGTGCTCAGACCCAGCTGCCGCTCGGTACTCTTGTCACTGGCAACACGACGGCCGTCGACGCACGCTTCTTCCACTTGGCGGCAACAGCAGGTCAGCGATTCAATTTCGACTCGCAATCCTTGAGCGGCGCTACCTCCAACGCGCGCTGGCTACTTTACGGTCCACAAGGGACAAAGGTATTTGACGTTGCCTTTGCCACTGGCGATCAAACCGTCACCCTGACGGAGACCGGCGACTATCTGCTCGCGTTGCGCGCCCCAGCGGGCGTAATCAATTACAGTTTTCAAGTAAACTCGATTGTTCAAACGCCGGTGATCAGCAGCGGCCTGGATCAAACGTACAACGGCACGATTCCAGAGAACCTGGCGGCGAATGTCGAATTTACTGCCAATGCAGGACAGCAGGTTTATCTGGATCTACTCGAACGTTCGACGTTCCCTGGTTCAACTCGGTTGTATGGCCCCGGTAATGTTGTCGTCACATCGAGCATTAATCAGGACGGCTGGTTGTCGTTGCCGTTTAGCGGGAACTATCGCCTCGAACTAAGGGGCGGACTTTCCGCTACGCCTTATTCATTTCGGCTGATCAATGCGGAAAATCTCCCGCCGATCACCGTCGGTGCGCCGTTCACCGTCACGCTCGATCAGTCATACGAAACGCTCATCTGGCCCTTGGATGTCACCGTCGGCGATCAACGGTTGTATGCAACGCCTAGCTTTATCGGCAACCTCTCCCTGCGAATGCCCGATGGCACGTCGTCTATTTCCGGAGGGACCAATGCACCGCAGGTTACCACCTTCACGCAAACGGGCCGACATTACTTGGCGCTGAAGGGATCAGCACTGAGTGCTCCGCTAACCACATCTGCCTTGATATCCGACCCAGCGCTGGCGACTCCCATTCAGCTGGATACTCTCGTCAGCGGCAAGCTGTCGCCTTCGCCGGGATATAATCTCTTCAATATTGATCTGGACGCCGACGAGCGAGTCTATGTCGAGACAACTGCCCTGTTATCGCCGAACGCCGGCCGTTGGCTGTTGCTCGATCCGACTCATCCCAATGGCCCGGTCGGCTCGTCGAATAACCTAAGCCTTCCCTTTGCCTACACCGCACCAAAAGCCGGCAAGTATTTGCTGATGATCTGGGGCGTGGGAAGTTACGAGCTTGAATACACGCTCCGCATTAAGCAAATAGCCCTGACGAAGGTTGTCGGAAATCTCTTCGACCATGGTTTTGGCATTTAGCCAATGTGGGAAAGCGTTTCACAGTCTACGGTTGCGTCGTTTGTAATTGAGCCTGTGCCGCCCACTACTTTCCGCTGCATTCTGTGCGGTGGAAAGTGCGCGACCCTGAATCAGGCTGCGAAGTGCTGATTTCAGAATGACTAAAAAGCGACTCCTTGTGGGTCGCTTTTTTTATTAGCTGTTGCTTCCGGACCTCGATCTCATCCTTTACGGTATTGCTGAGCAATGCCGGCAATCTAAGGTTTCTTCAGCAACGAGAAGCGCTCGAGCCCGGCAGAGTCCCAGCCGCGGATGTTGCACTTCGGCAATTGCTGCTGCAGCCTTTCGGCCGCCCCCTTAGTAACATGCGGCCCTACCCAAAGCTCCTTCAGTCCGCGCAACGACTTGAGCTTTGCAATCCCCTCATCTGTAACCTGAGTTCCGTCCACTCTCAACCACTCGACTTTAACAGCTTTCTCTAGGTGCGTGATGCCCGCGTCGGTAATCGTGGTGTGATCCAACTCCAATCGCTTGAGTCGAGGTAGACGGCTGATCATCTCAATCCCGTAATCGCTAACTCGAGTTCGATTCAATTGTAATTCACGCAAATGAGTCAGGCCGGCGAGGTGCCGCACGCCGTCATCCGAAACGGCACCTTGGAAGAGTCGCAACGCTTCCAATTGGCTCAGATGAGAGATGTGAGCGAGCTCATTGTCACCGATCACATTCCCTGGATAGATATCGAGGCTTTTCAACGTGCGGAGATCGGCGAGCTTTCCCCAGCCGCCCGAAGAAATGCTCGTATGGTACAGTTGCAGACGTTCCAGATGCTGCAGCTCGCTGACAGCGTCGAGCGCTTCATCGTCAATTCCTCGCCCGCAAAGTTCAAGCGCCGATAGCCGTTCCAGCGGTCGCAAGTCGCGCAGCCCGCGGGCAGTGACCTTCGTATTCTCGAACCCAAGTCGGAACAGCTCCTTATGGCGGACAATTTCGGCCAGGCTCCCGTCGCCAAACGACGCCCCGCCGATGTGCAGCACTTGCAACCGCGGGAACGCGGCTAAGGACGCAAGATCATCGGGAGTAGAAGGGTAGGACCCCCGACGCCCCACGAGGCAAACGGTATCCACCTCGGCAAACGCATCGTCTCCCAACAACATCCGCAGAACTTTGGGGCCTGGTGGAGACCACTTCGCGGAATCCCATCCGCTGGCAACCTGGTAGTCATATCCGACTCCGGCACCACGCGATTGAAGCTGGGTTACCACACGCCGCTGCTGGACCCGATGCCGCACTTTGCCGATCCAGGCCAGGACCATGCCAAAAAGAATCGCGACGATCAAAAACGAACGCAGGCTGAACTGCAGATAGCTTAAGCGCCACTTCATCTTGGATCCTTGGCCGCGCGGTGGGTTGGCAGGTAGACCTCTCGTCGAAGTATACTTGACTAGCAACTGCGATTGGCAAAGTTTCGCTGGATAGCGGTGGCGAATTAAACACGAACAGTGCGTGCTGAATCGACCCAAGTTATCAATGGAGGAGTTCCGATGATGCGCACACTCGCGATCGCACTAGTGCTTGCTATCTGGGGCGTTTCTCATTGCGAGGCAAGAACGTTCCACAGCTATGCCTTCTCGAAACAATACGATGTTTCGGTGACGACTGAGGCTTTGGAAAGGTCTCCGCAATGGAAAACCGGGAATGAAAACCCGCCGCTGAGTGCTATGAAGGCGATTGCATTGGCAGCTGGCCTGAAAGAGTCGCTTGTAAAAGACGACGAAGATTCCAAATGGTATCTCATGTCGGCTAACCTTACACCGGCGGCGGTGGAGGGCAAATGGTTTTGGCTGGTCGAGTATGAAGCCGTGTTTCAAAAGGGGGGCTCAAGCGGTCCTCGGGATAACCTGCGGCTTGTGGTGCTCATGGACGGCACGGTGATCAAGCCAGTCGTGAAGGATTATCCAGCTAAACCTCCTGGCGTTAAGGAGACTGCGCAGCCATGAGGAAAGGTACGCAGCTTACCTCAATTCCGCCTAAAATATGCCCCATGAAGACGCCCTATTCCGCCAGTTCAGATTGCTATGGGGAACGTGCCTCGGCGAGAAGTTCGGAAACTCGTAAGTACCGTCAAGCGGCCCACCGACAAACTTGATCATGTAGTTCATTCCGCTTTCTCCAAAATGCCCAGCCATTGCAACACCTGCTGAATCATATTCGACGATGGCGGGCAGGCCGATGAATGCGATAGAGATAGGAATCGACCACCACTTGCTGAGATACCATTTCTCAAGCTCTGCCGGGTAACTCCCAGCTGGTGGCGACGAAGCACTACCTCCAAATCACCGAGGTCACTACCAGCGAGGAGCCAAGGGTGACGCAAAATCCGGCGCACGAGTGACGCAAAATGAAGTGCAGCAGCACGGTGAAGGTGGATGCACTGAACTGAAGAACAAAAAAAGCGACCCACAAGGAGTCGCTTTTTAATCATTCTGAAATCAGCGCTTCGCAGCCTGATTCAGGGTCGCGCGCTTTCTACAGCACAGAGTGCAGTAGAAAACAGAGTGGGCGGCACAGGATTCGAACCTGCGACCCCCACGGTGTGAGCATGGTGCTCTAACCAACTGAGCTAGCCGCCCGAAGAGGTACGTCTAATCTACAACATGATTTGGCGCGCGACTAGGGGCGGGCAAATTGCGTGGCGATGTCGAGCGAATCCAACCGTCCTGGCCCCTATGCTCTGGCCCCTGGCCCCTGTTACCTTGGGAAATCCTTCAGGTTTTTGCACTCAGAAACACTCTTCTTGCGCAGGGAAGGTCGATGGCCACGCCGCGTGTATTGATTTTGCGGGCTCCGGGAAGCAATTGCGATCAGGAAACCGCTTTTGCGTTTCAAACGGCCGGCGCGCGGCCAGAAGTTTTTCATCTGAATCGTCTGCTGGAAAAACCATCGCTCGCCGCCGATTTTCAGATCCTGGGCATTCCGGGTGGCTTTAGCTACGGCGACGATCTTTCGGCTGGTCGCATTTTTGGCAATCAAATTCGGCATCACCTGCGCGACACGCTGCAGGAATTTCGCGCGGCGGGGAAGTTGATTCTTGGAATCTGCAACGGCTTTCAGATTCTGATCAAATCGGGCATTCTCCTCCCCGATCGGGCCGATGAGCCGCAAGCCACGCTCACGCTCAACGACAGCGGCAAATTTGAAGACCGCTGGGTTTCGCTCCGCACGGCCAGCAGCAAAGGTGTTTTTCTGCAAGGCATCGAATCGATGTACCTGCCGATCGCGCACGCCGAAGGGAAGTTCATCGCCCGCGATGCGGCCACGCTCTCTCAGCTCGAAACGAACGGCCAACTCGCGCTGCGTTACGATCTGCCGCAGGACGGCAGTGCGGCGAATGTCGCCTTGGCCAGCAACGGTTTGCTTCCTTATCCGTTGAACCCCAACGGTGCGCAATTGAATGTCGCCGGTCTGTGCGACGATACTGGTCGCGTCTTCGGCCTCATGCCGCATCCCGAACGGCACATCGATCCGACACATCATCCCCGCTGGACGCGCGAACAGCGTGAACGCGGCGATGGCTTGGCGGTGTTTGAAAACGCCGTTCGTTATTTTGCGTAAACTGTCGCGCGCCGCGGAATAGTTATTCCGCATGCTCCGGCAGTGTTCTGTCAAATTGTGGCAGCAGTACTCTTTTTGCTGCCTGGCGAAGCCGTGCCAATTACCGCGAAAATGACAAATCCCCCCGTGTTTGCCGGCGTGCTGCCTATTTGCATCGTAAATATGTAAGTGCAACCCGCACAACATTCGAACTTATTGGGGGCAGTAAGTATGTCGATTGCAACGGTTGACGCGCCGACGCGCGCGCCATCAGGCAATGAGACGGAAGGGACGATGCAACTCGTCAGCTTCCGCCTGGCCGACGAAGAGTATGGCATTGAGATCAAGAAGGTCCGCGAGATCATCCTGGTTGGTGAAATCACCCGGATGCCGCAGACGCCGATCTATGTCAAAGGTCTGATAAATCTTCGCAGCACGGTGATTCCAATCATCGATCTCAAGCTGCGTTTTGGTCTGCCGGAAACCGAGCCGACCGACGAAACTCGCATCATGGTGGCCAACGTTGGTGGCAAAACCATCGGCGTCATCGTCGATGCAGTCAGCGAAGTCCTGCGAATTTCGCAGGAACAAATCGCTCCGCCGCCACCGACAGTGGCTGGGCTGGGCCGCGAGTATCTCGTGGGCCTGGCCAAGCTCAAGGATCGGCTGCTGATCCTGCTCGATATCGAAAAGATCGTGCTCGAAGACATCAATCGCGAGCCGGCGGCGCGCTAGCGTTGCCGAGATCCTTCAACTCCCGCCTTTGCTTCCCGCCTGTTGCTGCGCACTCGCAGTACCCCTGCGTATTCGCGGCAAAAATCTGCGTCTTCGCAGCCAGAAATCTGCGTACTCGCAGCAACAAAACTGCGCGCTTGGATGAGCGCGTGTCGATTCCCCTGCGCTTTTATCCAACCTTTCGCACTACCGCACGCACACTTCCTTCCAGTTACGAGGCCCTGCACATGACTGCCAATTCCAAGAAACCTGCCGCCAAAAAGACCGCTACCAAAACCACCAAAACTGCGGCTGCCGACAACTCGGCGCTGCTGTTCGACTCGCAAGCCCAGCTCGCCGCCATCGGCGCTGCCTTTGCCGTGATCGAGTTTCAGCCTGATGGCACGATCATTACGGCCAACGAAAACTTTTTGAACACCGTGGGCTACACGCTGGCCGAAATCCAAGGCCAGCATCACCAGAAGTTTGTCGACGCGGAATATGCACGCAGCCCCGAATATCGCAACTTTTGGACTCGCCTCGGCCGTGGCGAATCGCAGAGTGGTGAGTTCCAACGCTTCGGCAAGGGTGGCAAGGAAATCTGGATTCAAGCTCGTTACAGCGCGCTGATCGACGCGAACGGCGAAACGTACAAAGTGATCAAGTACGCCAGCGACATCACCGAAGACATGCGTCGCCGCGAGCAAGCCCTCGATTATGAAAATCAAATCGCCGCCATCAGCTCGGCTCAAGCCGTCATCGAGTTCGAAATCGATGGCACGATCATCACGGCCAACGAAAACTTCCTGAAGACAGTCGGTTACAACCTGAGCGAAATCCGCGGCAAGCATCACCGCATGTTCGTCGACGAACAATACAGCCGGACCGGCGAATATCGCGAATTCTGGAACAAGCTCGGCCGCGGCGAATCGCAAGAAGGCGAATTCCAACGCTTCGGCAAGGGCGGCGCCGAAGTCTGGATTCAAGCGCGCTACAGCTCGCTGCTCAACAAGAGCGGTAAGACGTACAAGGTCATCAAGTACGCTTCGAATATTACCGATGCGGTTCGCGCTCGCGCCGCCGCACTCGAGAATCAACGCCGCGAACGGGAACAGCAAGAAGACCTGCGTAACAAGGTCGATCAACTCCTCGGCGTCGTTCAAGCCGCCGCTGCCGGCGATCTGACTCGCGAAGTGACCGTCACCGGTGACGACGCCATCGGCGAACTCGCCAATGGTTTGCGTCGCATGCTCGCCGATCTGCGTGATGTGATCTCGCAAGTCGTCGAAGGCTCGGCCCAATTCACCGAAGGCTCGCGGGTCGTTTCAGAGAGTGCTCAGACGCTCGCTCAAGGTGCTCAAACGCAGAGCGCCTCGGTCGAACAGATGAGTGCTTCGATCGAAGAACTCACCCGCAGCATCGAAGCCGTCAAAGAAAACGCCGGCGCTGCCAATAAAGTTGCCAAAGAAACCAGCAGCCTGGCCGAAGAAGGTGGCGCTGCCGTGAAGAAGTCGATCGATGCCATGGCCCGCATCAAGACTTCGTCGAGCCAGATCAGCGAAATCATTCAAGTGATTTCGGAGATCGCCAGCCAAACGAATCTGCTCGCCCTGAACGCTGCCATCGAAGCGGCTCGAGCTGGCGAACATGGCCTTGGCTTTGCGGTGGTGGCCGATGAAGTTCGCAAGCTGGCCGAACGCTCGAGCGAAGCGGCCAAGGAAATTTCGAAGCTGATCAAGGAATCGACGCAACGCGTTGAAGAAGGTGCTCAGCTCAGCGAGCAAACCGGCGGCTCGTTGACCAAGATCATTCAAGGTGTCGAGGGAACGGCCAAGCGGATCGGCGAGATCGCTGATGCGACGGTCGAACAGGCCCAGAACGCCAACGAAGTGTCGAACGCCATTCAGCAAGTCTCGCGAGTGACCGAGCAATCGGCCGCTGGCAGCGAAGAAATGGCTTCGAGCAGCGAACAGCTGGGCGCTCAAGCGGCTGCCCTGCGCGACCTGGTGGGCCGGTTCCAAGTGGAAGCGACCGAACAACGGTCGTATAGCAAGCCTCAAGTCGAATTGGCCCGCGGTCGCTCGACCGGTTCGGTTCAACGGCCCGTTACGCAACGTGCCTAAGGCCGTCTGCCACTAACTCCGCGGGCAATTTGGCCCGCGGATCTTCCCGCCTCCTCCATCCCACCCGCCTGTCATGACCACCGCCGCATTAACTCAGCAAGTCACCGATGCTCAGCTCAGCCGTTACGCTGATCTGATCTATGAACGGACCGGCATTCGCATTTCCGCTCAGAAAAAGACGCTGCTGTCGAACCGCTTGCGGCGGCGACTGAAGGCGACCGGCATCACGTGCTTTGATCGATATTTCGATCATCTGCGCAAGCTGTCTGCCGATCACGCCGAGTGGGATGCGTTTCTGCAAGAGATTACCACCCACGAAACGTATTTGTTTCGTGACGCGAATCAGTGGGATTGGTTCAGCAATACCTATCTCACCGAGATTCAAAACGCGGTGCGTCGCGGCCAGCGCGCGAAGACCCTGCGAGTGTGGTCGGCTGCGTGCAGCACGGGTGACGAAGCACACACCATTGCCTGTTGCATCGCCGACAAGATTTCGAACTATCGCGAATGGAAGATCGATATCGTCGGCACCGACATTGGTGTCGATGCGGTCGATCAAGCCAAGCGTGCCCACTTTGGTGTGCGTGCGATGCGTTTGGTTCCCGACAACTGCCGCACGCGATTTTTCAAACAAGCGGGCGATGGTTGGGATGCTCAACCGGTGCTCACGCAGTGGACTTCGTTCAAACAACACAACCTGCTGCAACCGCTGCGGGCCGCGCTCTTCGACGTGATCTTCGTCAAGAACGTGCTGATTTATTTTGACGCTGACTCGAAGCAGCCGGTGATGCGCAACGTCGAGGCCGCGCTCAAGCCTGGCGGCATGCTGGTGACCGGCCCTGCCGAAGGTGTCGCGGATTTAACTCGCGGTTTCGAACGGCTGCAGTCGTGGCTGCATCGCAAGCCCGAGCTGCGCACCACCCAAGGTCTCGCTCAAGGAACTGCCTAATGTCGAACAACCTGGGTTTGGACGACGATTTCATGGCGACGATGCTCAGCGACTTCCTCGATGAGTCGCAGGGATATCTCACGCGCCTGAACGAAAATCTCCTCACGCTCGACGAACTGGCTCGCGCGCTGGGCGACGATGTGCAGTTGCAGCCCGATGCTGAACTGCTCAACGAAATGTTTCGCGACGCCCATAGCCTGAAGGGGCTGTCGGCGATGCTGCAGCTGACCGACATCAACAGCTTGACGCACAAAGTCGAAAACGTCTTCGACGCCGCCCGCCATGGCAACCTGACCATTTCGCGGCCGGTGATCGATGTGATGTTTCAAGCGTTCGATCGTTTGACCGGCATGGTCGATCGACTGAAAGATCAAGACGCGCCGGAAGTCGCCTGCCTGGAAGAAGTCGCCGCCATTCAGCAACTGCTGGCCGGCGCCGGAATCTCGAGCGGTGCGCCGGCGAAAGTCAGCGACGCGCCAATCAGTATTCCTGCTGCTCCACCGGTTGTGAAACCCGTCATCGATGTGCCCGTCGATAGCTTCGGCGATGTCGTCGATGAAACCGACGTGCCAGCGAAGTACCTCTCGATTTTCATCGGCGAAACCGAAGAAACACTCGACGCCCTCGCCGAACTCCTCGTCAACGGCGTGGAAGCCGACGTCGATGCGTTGCTGGTGTTCTGCCATCGCATCAAAGGCTCGGCTGCTTCGATCGGATTGCATCGCACGGCAAAACTTGCGCACGCGATGGAAGATCTGCTACAGGTGCTGCGTGAAGAGCGCCGCTCGATCACGCCGGAACTCTCCGATGCACTGCTGATTGCCGTCGATTCGCTGCGGGCCTTTGTCGTCGTCCTGCAAGCCGGCCAGCGCAGTCCAGACTCGTACGACGAGGCGTATCCGAAGCTCCGCGCTGCTCGCCACATGGCGTTTGCCGCGATGGAAGCCAAGCCGCTGCCACCGCCACCTCCGCCAGCGATCATTCAAGTTGCCAGCTTTACGGATGCAGAGCGCGCTCAGATCATCGCGGCCGCTCCGCTCGAACAACGCGTGATCGGCGGCGTGGTGATGCTCGAGGCGGGGTTGCAACTCGCCGAGCTGAAAGCTCAAGTTATTTTCGATCGCCTCGGCTGCTTGGGCGAGCTGTTCTTCCGCGAACCTTCGGAAAAGCAACTCGATACCGCCGTCGATCTGCAGCGGCTCGTGTTCGCAGTCGCGACCGAGATTTCCGAGAAGTCGATCCGCCGCGAGATCGATCTCGAAGGCATTCGTAGCATCGAGCTCGAACATATCGTCCACGCAATGTGTACATCGCCGGCCGAGACAACACCGAGTGTTGCTGCCAAGCCAGAACGCTGCGAAGCGGTTGCCGAACATGCTTCTGGCGATCACGACGAAGCCGAAGTGAAGAGCGAAGGGGTCAAAGACAACGGCCGCAACAAGGCCGATGCTGCCGCGAGCAAAGACAAACCCGCCGAAACGATTCGTGTCGATATCGAACGCCTCGATCAGCTGATGAACCTCGCCGGGCAGCTGGTGATCAACAAAGCCCGCTTCGCGCAGCTGGGCGATCAGCTGAAAAGTCTGTCGACGCGCAAGCAATCGGTCTATTCGCTCGCCAATGTCGGCACGCTGCTGGAAAATATCCTCAGCGAGGCCGACCAGGCCAGTGGCGCCGGTGCCGAAACCCCGTTCATGAAAATCGTTCGCCGGCACGTGCAGCAGATTCGCGGCGACCTCGAAGTCGTTCGCACCGATCTCGAACAACTCTGCCAGGCCCGCACGATGGTCAACGGCGTTTCCGAAGCCGTGCATCAGCTCGACCGCATTGCCGATGGCATTCAAAAGAGCGTGATGGACACCCGCATGGTGCCGATCGGCCCGCTGTTTGGGCGGTTCAAACGCGTGATTCGCGACATCACCCGCAGCAACGGCAAAGACATTCAGCTCGTAATTCGCGGCGAAAAGACCGAACTCGACAAGCGTATGGTCGATGAACTCGGCGATCCGCTAATCCACATGGTGCGCAACTCGGCGGACCACGGCATCGAGTCTCCCGCGCAACGCATCGCGGCCGGTAAACCAGCGCAAGGCACCGTTACGCTCGACGCTTTTCACCGCGGCAACCGCGTGGTGATTCAGGTGCGCGACGACGGCGCCGGTCTCGATCCGCAAAAGATTCGCGCCAAAGCGGTTTCGAAAGGTCTGATCAGCGCGCTCGATGCCGAACGGCTGACGACGCAGCAGACCTATCAACTCATTTGGGCACCGGGCTTCAGCACCGCGGAAAAGGTCACGGAGATCTCCGGCCGCGGCATGGGCATGGACATCGTCCGTTCCAAGATTGAATCGCTGAACGGCGTAGTCGAGCTCGACAGCCAGTTCGGCGTCGGCACGACAATCACCATCAAGCTGCCGCTCACGATGGCCATCCTGCCGAGCCTGCTTACCGTGATTTCGGGCGACGTCTTTGCCGTGCCGGTCGAGTCGGTCGTTGAGATCGTCCGCGTGAGCGAGAAGTCGCTGACGACGGTGCATGGTCTGAGCACTGCTCGCGTTCGCGGCCGCGTGATCTCGGTCGTTGAGCTCAACAATCTGTTGCAATGGGCCGACGGCTCGTTGCGAACCGCGACATCCACCAACGGCGAACGCACACTCGTCATCGTCGGCACCGACGGTCACGAGATGGGGCTCGCCGTGGACGGATTACTCGGTGAAGAAGACATCGTCATCAAATCGCTCGCCGAGAATTACCGCAATGTGCCCGGTTTGGCCGGGGCCAGCATCCTCGGCAACGGCAGAGTGTCCTTGATTTTGGATGTGTCGTCGCTCATCAGCCTGGCCGGTCGCAAGACCGCAGCAAATGAACTCGAACCCGCTTAGCTTCAGCAGAAAGAATAAACGTGAACGCCACCGCACCTTTTGATCCCGCTTTGCTCGGAGACTTTTTCTCCGCGGCGACGCAGCACGCCTCGCTGGCCATGTCGCAATGGACCAATGGCCGCGTCTCGCTCTCGCTCGATGAATTGCGCGAAGCGCCGCTCGAAGAAGTCTCGGCCGAACTCGACATGGGCGACGACCTGCTCACCATGGTCGTCCTCGGCGTGCAGGGCGACGGCGTGCAAGGAGGAATGGGCGGCCAACTCATTCTCGCCTTTGACGACGAGAACGGTCGCACTCTCGCTGCGAGCTTGCTTGGCCGTGAAGTCGTCGCCAATGCCGGATGGTCGGAACTCGATCAGTCGGCCGTCATGGAAACCGGCAACATTCTAGCCTCGGCTTATCTCAACGAACTGACGCGTTTGACGCGCCGCAAGTTGATTCCCTCGGCGCCGTTCTTCGTGCAGGACTTTGGCGCCAGCGTGCTCGCTCAAGTGCTGGCCGGGCAATCGCTGGCTGGCGATCGAGCCTTGATCTGCCGCACAAGGTTTGAATTCGACCAGCGGCAGGTCAATTGGAGTTTGTTCTTTGTTCCCAGCGAGGAATTGCTGCAAACCTTGCTCACCGCCGTGCAAACTTCCGCAGCGAACGCCTGAAATCCTGCGAACGCCTGAACTTCACGAACGAAAAGTAACTCACATGACTTGTTCCGCACCTGAGCGCAGAGCCGAAGCGAATGTCGGCATGGCCCAGATCGCCCTGGTCGCCCAGGGAGAGATCGCTCGCGCCGTGCTCGGCTCGTGCATCGGCCTCGTGCTGTTTCACGAACTGCGCAAAACAGCCGTCGTCGCGCACATCGTGTTGCCGCAAGGTCAGGATCGCCCTGGCCCGGCTGGCAAATTTGCCGATACCGCGCTGCCAGAAATGCTCGCCATCCTCGCCGAAAACGGCATCCCGCGCACCGGCCTCGTGGCCAAGGTGGCCGGCGGAGCCAACATGTTCGGCAGTTCGGGACCGCTGCAAATCGGCAAAGAAAATCACGCCATTGTCATTCAACTGCTGAAGAATCTGCGCATTCCCATCATGGCCGAACATGTGGGGGGCAAGGTCGGTCGGCGGATCACGTTCGATTCGGCGACCGGCGACTTGCAAGTCGACATGGCCGGTTCGCCGAGCGTAGTGCTGTAAACGATTCAACGAACATTCAACGGACCCATTTGTTACCTGCCCAAGTGGTTGATGGACGGAAGTAGAGAGATTGCTGTCATGACAAAACGACTGTTGGTAATCGACGACGCCATGATCATCCGCGAGATGATCAAAGACGCTGCCCGCGAGGACGGCTGGGAAATCGTGGGTCACGCCACGAACGGCCAGGAGGGAATCGAGCAATTCGAAAAACTCCAACCCGACGCGGTGACGCTCGATCTGGTGATGCCCGAGTTCGACGGCATGCATGGTCTCCGCGGCATCAAGCAATTGAACCGCGATGCGCAAGTGCTGATCGTCAGCGCGCTCGATCAAGCCGAGATTCTGAAAGAAGCGCTCCGCGCGGGCGCAGCCGATTTCATCGCCAAGCCGTTCAACAAGGGACGACTGCTGGCCGCACTGCAAAAGATCGCGGCTCGCACGGCCAAGCGCGAACCGCAATTGGTATAGCGGACAACAATGGACAAGATCATTCGCGTTCTCGTGGTTGACGATTCGCCGCTGATGCGCGAACTGATCCGCGACGTGCTGACGAATGAGCGCGGCATCGAAGTTGTCGGCACCGCGGCCAGCGGCGCCGAGGCGTTGATCAAAGTCGTCGAGTTGCGGCCGGACATCGTTACGCTCGACATTCAAATGCCCGGCATGGACGGGCTACAAACCTTGGCTGCGCTCCTCGCCGAGCGGCCGATCCCGGTGATCATGGTCAGCTCGCTAACGCAGCGCGCGGCGCAAATCACGCTGCAGGCGCTCGACTGCGGCGCGCTCGATTATGTGCCGAAGCCGGAAAATCCGAGCGCCGCTCATCGGCCATTTCGCGATGAATTGCTGCATAAACTGCGCGCGATGGCCGGCGCCGACGTCGACCGCGTGCTGCGGATTCGTCAGGCCCGCGCGCAACAGACAGTTCGACAAGTGGCGCGGCCATCTGCCGGTATCAGCAACGCTTACCAAGACTGCTGCATTGCCTTGGGCATCTCGACGGGCGGACCGCCCGCGCTAAGTGAGCTATTTCAATCGCTCGCGCCATCGCTGCCGCCGATCGTGGTTGTGCAACACATGCCGGCGAACTTTACTGGGCCGTTTGCGCGGCGGCTCGATACGATTTCGGCGCTGTCGATCAAGGAAGCCGAGACCGGCGATGTGCTGCGGAACAATCAGGTCTTGATAGCACCGGGTGGCAGGCATCTACGTTTGCAACGCCAAGGAAGCGAAGTCGTCGCCGTGATCGAAGATAGCGATCCTGTGAGCGGCCATCGACCTTCGATCGATGTGATGATGCGCGACGCGAGCGCGGCCTTCGGCAGTCGTTGTCTCGGCATCATCATGACCGGCATGGGTTACGACGGCGCGCAAGGCTGTGCCGCGATCCGCGCCGCCGGCGGTTACGTGCTGGGACAAGATCAAGCCACCTCGGATGTCTACGGCATGAATCGCGTGGCTGCGATCAATGGCGACGTCGACCGGCAATTCGCGCTGCCGGAATTGCCGGGGCTTATCGTGCAAAACTCGGCGCGGCTGTTCGGCCGCACATCGCTCGCACGCGCCAAGTAGCTGAATTCGCCAGAATTCAGCAGATGGCTTTCGAACGGTGCTGTCTGAATTCTGGCGAATTCAGCTACTTTTCACGCTCGAATTCTACTTCGGCAGCGGCGCTTGGTCGGGGCCCATCAAGTAGGCCAGTAGTTGGCGGACCTGGTCATTGCTGAGATTTTGCAACAAGCCGTCGGGCATCATCGAGACGGGCGAGAGTTTGCGCTCCTCGATTTCGTCGGCGGGGATGATGATCTTTTCGTTGACCGTTTGCATGGTGAGCGCGGTTTTTGATTCTTCCGCAATCAGTCCCGTGATCGTTCGGCCGTCGACCGTTTGAATCACGTGCATCTGATAATCCTTGTTGACCGCGGCCGAAGGATCGATGAGCGTGTGCAATAAGTAATCGAGATTGGTCCGCTGCGAGCCGGTGATATCCGGCCCGATCTTGCCGCCGGTGCCGAAGATCGTATGGCAGTTGGCGCAGGTCTTTTGAAAGATCGCTCGGCCGGCGCTGCGGTCCGACTTCTGAATCGCGTCCAGCGTGAAGCGTTTCTTGAACGACGCAATCTGCTGCTGTTTTTCGGCGGGACTGGTGCGTAACTCTCCCCAGGCTGCTTTCAGTCGCGTGGTGAGTTCTTCGTTGTTCAAGGTGAACATCTGCCGCGCGGTGTAGGCTGTGACATCGGCGCGAGGGACTTCGTTCTTCTCCAAGGCAGCGACAAGCGGCAAGGCCCAGGCCGCGCGCGAGGCGAGCGTTTGCAGCGCATCTTGACGGGTGTTGGGCTCGAGTTTGGAGTACTGCGACAGGATCGCAGTGGCTGTGCCGGCATGTTCGAACTCAGCCAGGCCACGGAGGGCTGCTTTCGCAACCGGGGTATCGCCGATCAGTTCAAGCAACTCGGCATCGAGTCCTTTTGCTTTTTTGGCCACGAGCGCTTGAATCGCCCGGTTGCGAATTGCCGCTGCGACTTTCGGATCTTTTGCTTGAGCGCGCAAGTCGGCGAGTGCTCGCGGATCATCAAAAATAAGGGCCAGTTGCAGCGCCTTCTCGACGAGCGAATCGCTGTTCACTACTTTCAAACTCGCGTAGGCGTTCGGCCAGGTTTCGGGCATCGCGACGGTCCGTCGTCCCGCCAGGCCGTCGATGATTCCGGCGAGGAGTTCTTTTTGCACTTCACCTTTCGTGCTGCTGAGCATTTTTACGAGCGCGGCCAATTCACTTTTTGAATCGGGGAGCGAGGCAGCCCGGCGGGCGATGAAGCGGGCGACCAATGGCAACTTTGCTTCACCGGCCAAGGCGACGAATCGCTGCGGATCGACCGTGACCAGCGGCTCGACGGCATACCAAACCAGCAGCGGAATGTTTTCGTCCTTAGCGTCTTTGTCATGACTTAGCAGGGCCGTCGCGATGTTCCAACGACCGGCCAACTTCAGCCGTTGCAGATTGCTGGCGATGTGCATCCGCACGAGCGGCGATTCGTCGTCGCGTGCGGCCAGAGCAAGTCGTTCGAGCGCAGATTGCGATAACTCAGGCTCTTCGCAGAGAAGTCGAACGGCCCAACCGCGAACGTATTCGTCTTCGTAGCGGAGCAGGCGAATGAAGTCTTCGATTTCCCACTGCTCCAGCGCCTGCAGCGTCCAGAGCGAACGCAATTTCTGCGGAATGTTGGTTTGCTGCTCGAACGTCGCGCGCAGATCGTTCACCGCCGACGAAAGATCTTGCTTGGCTGCGGCACGCTCTTGCAAAACTCGTCGCGCGTGTCGCACGAACCAATCGTTGTGATGCGTCTGCAATTTGACGAGGTCAGCGTCGCTCAACTTGGCGATGTTGCCAGAAAACGGCTTCGGCTTGCCGTACGAGATTTTGTAGATCCGCCCCGTCTCGCGCCGCGTGTTACGCACGCTGTGACACTCACCAGTGTCGGACCAATCGATGACAAACACCGAGCCATCTGGGCCGTATTGCAGTGTGACGCCCATGAACCACGGATCTTTCGAGCGCATCAGGTCCTTGCCGTGCGAAGCGGTGTAGCCCGAGCCGGAACGTTTGAGAATGTCGTTGTTGATTCGTCGGCCGTGAATGTTGTTGGTGAAGAGCGTGTTGCGATATTGCTCCGGCCAGTTATCCCCCTGATAGATCATGAGTCCGCAGTGGGCATGGCCGCCGCCGGCTTGATCTTCGGCAGATGAATTCAACCCGTCGCGCACATTCCACGCGCCGACGAAGTGCAAATGATCGGCGATCGTGTCGATTCGCTGATAGGCGTACTGGCTCGACTCACGATTGCGCCACGGCTCGTAGTGCGCGCCGTAGATGACGTGGAACAAGTGCGGATTGACGCAGTTGGTGATGAAGGCTTCGCCGTAGTCGTTCCAATCGATGCCCCACGGATTCGTCGTGCCGTCGGCGTAGGGTTCCCAGACGTGTCGCGTCGGATGATACCGATACACGCCACCGTCGAACCGCTCGCGCTCCTTCTCGGGCGTGCCCGGCTTGCCGATCAGCGACCAGTTGGTACGGCCATGCGTGCCGTACAACCAGCCGTCGGGTCCCCAGGCAAAACCGTTGGCCAGGTTGTGGGAATTGGCGTGATTGCCAAAGCCGTCGAGTAATACCTGAGGTTTGTCGTCCGGTTTGTCATCGCCGTTGCGATCGGGAATGAAATAGAAGTAGGGGGGCGACATGACCCACGCGCCGCCGAAACCGACTTCGATGCCGGTGACATAATTCAGACCGTCGTAAAAGACGGTTCGTTTGTCATGCCGTCCATCGCCGTCGGTATCTTCGAGAATGACGATCCGGTCGCCCGCCTTCGTGCCGTGCACCGGATAGTTGTAGGCCTCGGCGACCCACAGCCGGCCGCGGTCGTCGATGGCAAAACCGATCGGCTGTTTGACGTCGGGCTCGCCGGCGAAGAGGGTGACTTGAAAACCCTCCGGCACCTGCATCGTCCGCGCGGCTTCGAGCGGCGGCAGCGGTTCGTCGACTGTGGCTTCTTTAGGCGATGGAGGTTGTGCTGACGGTTGCGTTTGGGCGCGATTGAGTTGCACCGCGCAAGCGGCGACTGCGAAAACGATGGCGACGACGAAGCAGCGGAGAATTCCGCGGAGGAGTGTGGTGCGCTGCATGTCGATCCGCCGTTGCGATGAAATCTGGCAGGAGAGCCTGCTGAACTCCGCTCAATGTTCGCCGAGAAGTTTGCGCGAAACAAGAGCTTGACCGCCAACTGCGACACGTATACAGTTGATCACATATCGAAATTCAAGTTCACCCCGCAGGCAAAGCGCGTCTGCGGAGGTCGGTTGTCGCTGCGCGGTCGGAAAAACCTGAGTGATGAATGGCAGCGACGAACGTTGCTATCGAGCTGAGGCAGGTCGTTATAGCGTGGTTATAAAGTGATGCAAAATGGTTATAAAAGGTTATAGCAAATCTGCATCAGTTTTTCGCAACTGCCGAGCCGGCAACGGGTTCGGCAAATCGCGAAAACGTAATAACGGTTATATTATAACCCTCGAAATCCGACCGGCTCTGTGGCTATTCGCCCGCGCCGAGAAGGATCGGAATGTCGACGCGGCGGTCGGCGCGGATAACGGTCAGAATGGCTTGCTCGCCGGGAAGGTGGCGCTCGATGCGGCCGAGGAATTCGTCGGCGGTGACGACTTTTTCGCCGTCGACGGCCACGATCATGTCGGCTTGGGTGCGGTCGATCGTTCGTTCTTCATAGGTGAACGGGCCGCGGCGTTTTTGTTCGCGGACGATTCGGTAGCCGCGGAAGCCGGCGCGCTCGGCAGGTCCGCCGGGTTGCAGCGTGGCAATGACCAGGCCCAGGTCGGATTGATAAACCCGCGTGATGCCCGTTTCGGGGCGGACCACTTTGCCGTTGGCGACGAGCTGCGTCACGACTCGGCCGATGGTGTCGGAGGGGATCGCAAAGCCGACGCCGGTGTTTTCGCCGGTGCTGCTGGCGATGGCAGTGTTCATGCCGATGAGTCGGCCGCGGCTATCGAGCAGCGGGCCGCCGGAATTGCCGCGGTTGAGGGCGGCGTCGATCTGAATGATCGATTTCATGGTGCGGCCACTCTTCGACGGCAGCGAGCGATTGAGACTGCTGATAATGCCGGTCGTCATCGTGCGTTCGAGGCCGAAGGGATTGCCGATGGCATAGATCTGCTGGCCAACCTTCAGTCGGGCCGAGTCGCCGAACTCGACCGGATTGAGCGAGTCGACCGGCGCCGCGATCTTCAGCACGGCGATGTCATTTGGTGCGTCGTGGCCGATGAGCTTGGCGGTGTAGGTCTCGTTATCGTAGAGCGTGACTTTGATTTCGTTCGCACCTTCGACGACATGGTAGTTGGTGAGAATGTGGCCGTTCTTATCAAGCACCGAGCCGCTGCCGGTTCCCTCCGTGGGGACTTCCAGAATAAGGAGTTCGGCGCGCGCGCTCTTGGTGGTGATGTGAACGACGTGGCGATTGCACTTTTCGTAGACGGCAATGTTCACGCGTTCTTCGGGCGTAAGGTCGGCGAGCGGATCGTTGGCGACGATCACCGGCGGCGGACCGCCCTGCATCGGCGGCGCATTGAACTGATTGATGGGCGGTTGCAGCGCAGGCACGCGCGGTGGAGGAGCGCGGACACCGGGAGGAGGCGGCAGGCCGGGAAGCCCTTCTTGCGCGACCAGGGTGGGGCGGTTTTCGGTGTGTTGCCAGAGCGTGGCGACCACGGCTCCGAAGAGCATGGCGACGACGGCAACGATGGAAGTGTGACGGTTCATACGAGGGCTCCAGATCCTGTTCCTGAGAGTCTGTTTTATCCGGCGGCGGAAGGAGCGGGAAGAGAGTTTGGCAATTGCCAAGTGCCGATGGAGGTGTGCCGCGAGCACGGCCAGCAAATACACTTAATTTGCATTTGCGTGACGCAGGTGCAATTTGAGTGCATTTGCGAGTGTGGTTTCTGCGGGAATATCGCGATTTTAGATTTCGCGCGCCGCGGCGAACTTCAGCCGCGCTCGCCGTCTCTATCGAAATGAAAGGAAAGCTGATACGCTGAAAATGTCTTGATAGCAGGCCGGACGGTCGTCGGTTGCTGGCGTCGAAAGGCGGTGGCAGCGGGAGGAAAGTCCGGGCTCCAGAGGGCAGGATGGTCGATAACGTCGACCGGCCGCAAGGCTCGGGAAAGTGCAACAGAAAGTAGACCGCCGCGGCGGGCTTTCTCTGTCAAGCGATGGCCGAAAGGCTTCGCTTCGGCAGGGGTTCGAGCCCCCGTCAAAACTGCCGCGGTAAGGGTGAAACGGTGCGGTAAGAGCGCACCAGCAGCGGGGCGACTCGCTGGCTCGGCAAACCCCATCCGGAGCAAAGCCAAACAGAGCATACGCGCGGGCTCGGCCGCTAGCGACTTGTCGCTGGCGGTTTGGTTGCGGCGCGCGGGCCCGCCTGGTCCGGCCAATGCTCGGGTAGGCTGCTCGAGGCGGCGAGCAATCGCCGTCCTAGATAAATGACCGTCGGTGGCGTGCAGCCAAATGGAACACGCCATGACAGAACCCGGCTTACAGGCCTGCTATCAAGACTTTTTTCGCGCGATATGAGCGCAGTGCTTGCTAGCAAGCCTGGGTGACACCTGGGCTTTGCGAGGGGTTACTCGCTGACGACCATTTGTTCGTCGATGACCTGCAGCAGCTTGCTGATGCAGAGTTGGTTCATGCTGGTCTTGCGATCGTGAGCTTCGGCGCGGAGCGATTCATGCAAGCTCTTGGGCAGGCGAACCGTGATCACGCGGGTCGGTTCTTTGCCTTCGGCGGCAGCACCCGACTTTTCGCGGAGTCGAGCGACCATCGCTTGGATTTCGGCGTACTGGGCGGTCTTCTCGAATTCGGCGAGCTCTTCCGGCGTGGTAAAGAGCTTGCGGACCAGGCCGTCAACGCCCAGGACCTCGCGGAAGAATGTGATCCAGTCAGGCTGCTGCTGGAACATCTTGTCTGCGATCCGCGTGGCGGTTTGCAGGCGTTCTTCGGGCGTGGTGGCAGTAGTGGTGGTGGGGGTGGGCGAAACAGCGGTCAATTCCATTGCCGGCTCCTTCCAAATCAAACTAGTAAACGGACTATTCAGATACGGGTCCCGCGGCGTACCGGCATATTGCCAGCACGACGTCGCGGCTTTGCAGGAAACATACGACCGACGTCAAGGTCAGCACCAATGTCATTGCAATGCTTGCACTTACAGCGATCGCGGGCAATTGCTCAAAATCTGTCGCGGCTGCTCGATCGGCGGGCAGTCGCTTGTTTGCACAAGATTCAGGCAATCGCATTTTTCGCAATTCCCTAAGTGTCTAGCTCGAGGTCTTCGGTTTTCGCCAAGTTTCACACTGGGCAAGACGATTTAAGTAAATTCGTCCTGCTGGGAACGGGCGAATAGCTACCAAAACGCCAGTAGTGACGCGAGAGCAGTTTGTGGGCGAAAATTCGGACAGCAAATGGCCTGCTGCTAGCACTCGGCCGTTGTGAGTCAGGCGCGAAAAAACTTGCTGGCATGCAGCGAGGGATTCGGCTGCCTCTGCATTTCAGCTGCTGACGCTTTTCACCGCTTCTGCCCTTACCCGCTGCGACCTGCCGCCTAGAATTGCTGGATTAGCGTCGCCACGAGGCGGGAGAAAGCAGACAGCGGGTGGCCCATGCTGGTAGTGTCACGACATCGCGACGAGAGCATCATGATCGGCAACGACATCGTGATTACGATCGTCGATATCCGCGGCGATAAGGTGCGCCTCGGCATACAGGCCCCTGCTGACGTGGCCGTTCATCGGCAAGAAGTTTACGAAGCCATCATGCGGCACAATCAAACGCTGCCGCCTGCTGAGCCCGAGAAATCGTAAGCAGCTTCTCGCTTCACCACTGCATCAGCGACTCGATCTCGAGTCGCGAGATAATCTCTACGAGTTCGTTCGCAGCAGGCCGCCGCAAAGGTTCCTGGGCTAGCATTCTTCCCAGCAAGTGGGCCACGTCGCGCGAAACGTCCGGCCGGTAACTTCTCAGGTCGCTGAGCGTGCGACGGAGTTCGACTGGCTCTTGCGGGTTGCCCTTGGCTCCTTGCAGCAATCGCAGCAGCACCAAGCCCAGCGGATAGATATCGGCGGCGCCAGTTAATTCCCGATTGGGCTGAAAAACTTCCGGGGCCAGGTAATTGGCATCTCCCGCCAGCCAGCGATCGGCATGGCATTCGGCCGTGCCCAGGCGGCGGGCCAGGCCAAGGTCGATGAGCGTGGCGTGCCCTGTTTCCGAAGCGATGATGTTCGACGGTTTCAGGTCAGAATGGATCCACCCCGCGGCATGCAGCTCTGCCAATGCGGCGGCAACCTGGCGGATATACCACAGGGCTTGCGGCACCGAGGTTTGGCCAGGAGATTGCCGCGCCTGCTCCAAGCTCATGCCAGGCAGAAACGGCAGCACAATATAAGGAGTAGTTTCGCCAAGCCCCTCACCCAGCAAACTGACGAGATTTTCGTGCGAAACAGAGTTTGTGACCTGCGCTTCGCGCAGCAAGATTGCTCGCGGCATGCCGCCGTTGTCGCGGAGACGCTTAATAACATAGTCTGCCGCCGAGCCCTGTCCTGCGGCCCGAGCTTGAAACAGCTGAAACCAGTTGCCCGACGACAGGAGTCGCACCAATTCATATCCGGAAACGGCCGGCAACGGCGACGAAACGCGCGCGGGGCCACGCAACAGCGAAGGCATAGGGGATCCAGGGTCGAGCAGAAGAGAAGAGTAGGCAGGCAGATAAGGCGGGAATATTCGGTGGAGCGGCGGGGTCTCCTTTGCATAGCATCGGCATTCGTCGGCCGCGAAGTTGACGACGAGTTGCGGTCTGGTTTGCTGTCGCTTGCGTTGCTGGCAAGGCCCTATTAAGATTTTGGGTTTTGCCTACCTCACTTTGCTCATCGAGCGTTTTTGGAGTTTGACATGTTGCGTAACTGGTTGCTGTGGACGATGTTGTTGGCGGTCACTTGTGGTGCGATTGCGGGCTGTGCTCCGGATAGCGGCCGCGGCGGTTCGCCCAACACGACCGAAGAAGGCAAGAAGTAGTTCGCTGTTTGGGTTGTTGGCCCTCTCCTCTCCAGGGTTCTCTTTCCATGCTAAGCAAGATGCTCCGTTCGGGTGTCGCACTTTTGGCGGTCACCCTTCTCTTATTCGCGGCGTGCAATTCTTCGGACGACAAATCGGCAACCAAGCGATTTGTCTTCTTGATCAACGTGCCGAATCCCTACTGGGATGCATGCAAGGCTGGACTAGTGGCCGGAGAAAAAGAGTTCGACCTGGCCGGGTCAGGGCTCAGCGTTTCGATGGAATCGAACGACGGCACGGCGTCGGGGCAGATCGACAAGCTCAAGCAGTTTGGCACGCAGACCGACATCGTGGGTGTCGCGCTGACGGTGACCGAGCCCGACAACCAAGCGATCATCGAGCAACTGAAAAAGTTGCAGTCGCAAGGAATTAAAGTCATCACGGTCGACAACGACGTGAACCGGACCAAGTATCGCGACGCCCGTCCTTATTACATTGGCACCAACAACTTTGAAGCTGGCAAGTTGCTCGGCACGGTGACCAAGACCCTGCTGAACGAACGCAAGGTTGAAAAGGGCGCCTACGTCCAATTCGCTGGTCTCACCGATAGCGACAACGCTCGCAACCGCATGGACGGCGTGAAGGCCGGCCTCGGGAGTGATTTCACCGAACGCGATCGGATGGCCGACGATACCGACCTGGGCCGCGCGAACGACAACGTCTCGAATGCGTTGACCAATCACGACGATCTGGTCGCGCTGGTCGGCATCTGGGCTTACAACGGCCCGGCCATCAGCACGATTGCCAAGCAACGCGATGCCCGGAAGAACTTGACGCTCGTCACGTTCGACGCCGACAAGAACTCGATTCTCGCGATGGCTGGCGGCAATCTCGATGCGATGTGCGTGCAAAATCCTTATGAGATGGGCCGGCTTTCGGTTCGTCTCCTCAAGGCGATGCACACCAAAGATCAAGCCACCATCGATGAGCTGTTTCCCAACTTCGGCAAAGATCCCGACGGCGATCTTTACACCACTCCTTTGAAGTTGGTCTATCCCGACGAAGGCTCGCCGCTGAAAGCCGTTGCCGAAAAGGCCGCTGCAGAACCGGCGGGGCCCTACAAGGGCTTGGAGTTTATGCCGCTGTCTACTCTGAAGGATTGGCTCAAGAAGTACGGCCTACCCAGCTCATGAATTCAGTCGGTCAATCTGGCTCCGGCCGTTATCGCTGGTTTACAACCGAAGTCGCGTTGCTGATTGCAATCGCGCTGGTTGTTTCGTTTACCGCGCTCGCCGACAACAAGCACACCTACTACAAGCGACCTGGGCCGAGCTTGCAATTGGTCGCTTACCGCGCGTCGACCTTGGGCATTCTTGCCCTCGGTGTGTCGGTGGTGATTATTGCCGGCGGCATCGACCTTTCGGGCGGTTCCACGATTGCCTTCTCCGCCACCGTCTGCGCGAGCGTCTACACCTTGCTGGCCCCCAACGAATTGCCACTGGGAGCTTCGGCGGGTTTGCTGCCGGTGGGGGCGGCGATATTTGCCAGTCTGCTCGCCGGAATATTGATTGGCAATTTGCACACGTGGTTGATCACGGCCATTCGTTTGCCACCGTTTATTGCGACGCTGGCCACGCTCGTGGGCCTGCGCAGTTTGGCGCACGCGCTGTGTGAGTATGTCAACGAATTGAAAGGCCGGAGCGGATCGAAGCTCTATGTCAACGACGGCTTCTTCTACTACCTGCGTGATAATGTCTGGGTGCCGGTCACGGTCTTTCTGGTCCTTGCTCTGTTCACCTGGTTTGTGTTGCGGCGCACCGTTTTGGGCCGACACTTTTACGCTCTCGGCGGCAATGAGCAGGCCACTCGGCTCAGTGGCATCCGCACCGAGAACCTCAAATGGGCCGCTTATTGTTTTAGTGCCTTCACTGGCGGACTGGCGGCTATTTTCTATCTGGCCGACGTCAGCTCGGTGGATCCAATCACTCTGGCCCGTGGCTATGAACTGAACGCGATTGCGGCAGCCGTCGTTGGCGGCTGTTCGCTCGCGGGCGGCGTGGGCACTGTTTCCGGAACTGTGCTCGGCGTGATATTTCTCCGCGTCGTCATCGACGCCGTTGCCAAAATCATCAAGACCAACAGCGATGTTTGGGAAGGTTTCATCGTCGGCAGCGTCGTGGTGCTGGCCGTGACGTTGACGCAGATCCGGCAATTGCTCGCCAACGGCGGACAGTTGTTTGCTGGGCTGCGAGGGTTGTGCGCCATTCCCACGTTGGCCCTTACCAGTGGAATTGTCGCCATGATCACGCTGGGCACACGCACCGGTCTGATTGTGGGCGGTGCGACGCTGCTGCTGCTCGTGGGTGTAAAAATCGCCGAAGTACGCAGCGTTTTTGCCCGCACGCCGCGCAACTAACAAAGGTGAGCGATGCCGACGCCCGCACAGCCCATCATCGCCATTCGTCAGGTCACCAAGCGTTTTCCTGGCGTCATCGCGCTGCAAGATGTTTCGCTCGAGATCCTGCCCGGCGAATTGCACGCCATCTGTGGCGAAAACGGCGCGGGCAAAAGCACGCTGATGAAAATCCTCTCCGGCGTGATCGCCGAATTTGAGGGAGAGCTGCTCCTCGGCGGCAAACCGGCGCGCTTTCGCAGCACCCGCGATGCCGAAGCGGCCGGCGTGAGCATCATTCATCAAGAGCTGAATCTCGTCGAACAACTTTCCGCCGCGGCCAATGTCTTTCTCGGTCGCGAAATCCGCGGCTGGCTCGGCCTGCGTGACGACGCAGCGATGGAGCAAGCAGCCGCTCAGCTCCTGCGCGAGCTCGAGTGCGATGTAAACCCGCGCACGCTCGCCGGTCAGCTGCGCGTCGGTGATCAGCAACTCCTCGAAATCGCCAAGGCCCTGTCGCTGCAGAGTGACATCCTGATCATGGACGAACCGACGAGCGCTCTCACCGAATCCGAAGTGAGTCGCTTGTATCGCGTGATTGAACGCCTCCGCAAACGCGGCGTGACCATCCTCTACATCTCGCACAAGATGGACGAGGTCTTTCATCTGGCCGATCGCATCACGGTGCTCCGCGATGGCAAGACGGTGAAGACGTTGAACAAGAGCGAAACGAACGCTCAGCAGATCACGCATCTGATGGTCGGCCGCGAAATCGACGCCATCGACTTCGGCGGCGAGCGCCAAACCAAGGAAGTGCTGCTGAAGGTCAGCAATCTCTCGTTGCCGTGGCCCGGTCATGCTCGCGGCTATCGCTTGAAAGACATTTCGTTCGAGCTCCGCCGCGGCGAAGTCCTCGGCTTTGCCGGCCTCATGGGTGCAGGGCGAACGGAACTGCTGGAATGCCTCTTCGGCGCATCGGAAGTTCGTCCGCAAGGAAGCATTGAGCTCCTCGGCCGCGAGCTTTCGCTCCGTCATCCGGTCGATGCCTGCCGGGAGGGAATTGCCCTCGTCACCGAAGACCGCAAGCGTCTCGGCATCTTTGCCGCGATGAATGTCGGCCAGAATATTTCCCTCTGCACGCTCGACAAAACGGGCGCGTTGGGTGTGATCGACGGCAAACGCGAATGGGCGATGGCCACCGAAGTGAGTCAGCGTCTCGCCGTGAAAACTGCCGGTCTTTCTGCTGCCATCACCAGTCTCAGCGGCGGCAATCAGCAGAAGTGCATCATCGGTCGCTGGCTCCTCACGAATCCCCGCGTGTTGCTGCTCGACGATCCCACGCGCGGCGTCGATGTCGGCGCCAAAGCCGAGCTTTATCGTCTGATCGACAAGCTTTGCCGCGAGGGCATCGGCGTGATCATGACCAGCAGCGAACTGCCGGAACTCCTCACCGTTTGCGATCGCATTCTGGTCCTCAGCGAAGGCAACCTCACCGCCTCGTTCCAGCGGGCCGAGGCGACCGAGCACAAGATTCTCGAAGCTGCCACCATGGGCCGGGCGAAAGCGAGCTAAGTTGGCCATCTCGGTCTCACAATCTTAACGTCGTCTTTTTAAAGGTCTGCCTCTCTCCGGCCGACATTGCATCCAGACGGGTCCCCGCCTAGAGTTAAGCTACCTCTATCGATTATTTCAGGGCGATTTCCGAGCCGCCGTACGCACGCACATGTTCTGGTTTCGCAAACGACCGCCGAAGCCCACCAAGCCCCGCACGGGCTGGAACTTGCGTACGTACGTTTGGGGGCGAGCGTTCCTGCTCACCCTGATCGCGGCCCAGGTTCTCTATGTCGCCGTCGTGCCGCCCGAGTTTCCGCTGGCGCCCGCCGGTCTGCCGCAGGTTGCTGGGCAGGAGGGGACCGCCGAACCCGAGGCCTTCGAGCTGACTCCGTTCGAAAAACCGCCGGGCGATTTCCTCGCCCAAGACGCCGCCGACATTAGCAATTTGGAAGCCTCGAACGAAGCCGCTAAAGACGATCCACGCTGGCAATCGCTTACCAACACCGAGCTAGACAGCCGAACCTCGGAAGAGTTCGCCGCTGACAAAAAGTTTCTGACGGGCCGGCTTCTAGAATCGATCACCAGCGCCGATCAGCACTCGGCTGAAGAAAACCAGGACCGCTTGAAGGAAATGACCGGCCAACTCAATCAGGTCGCCACGGCCGAGTCGGTCGAGCAAGTCAGCGCTCACCTCAGCAAACTGCTCAGCACTGGCGCCCGCGCGACGACGCCGTCCAAAGAGCCGGTTCCCGGCGAGTTTGATACTGAAACCGCTCAGCTGCACGATGTTCGCCGCGAGATGCTCGCCGACGGCACGTTTAAATACATCGCCATTCTCATCGACGCCGCCGGCCGCACGCAGGAAGCTGAGCTTCCCGCCGCCGAAGGCGAATCGGCGTTCAAGACCTTTGAGCTGATCAAGCAAAACCCGCTGCTCGAACGAGTCTACCGTGGCGTGGTAATGTCGCTGCTCGACAAGATGCTCAAGCCGACTCCCTAGTGGCAGTCGTCGATCCGCTCCGCGGTCGATGACCGAAAGTCACTATCCGGTAGCCACCAAATTCAGTAACTACATTCTTAATTCGGGTTGAGTCTGCAGCCTCGCTGATCACACAGTAACCAGCTCCATTCATCGACCGCGGAGCGGATCGACGACGGTAGCTACTTACTCTCGACCTTGAAATCAAAAGCATTCGGCCCGGCAGCCTTCACTTCCGCCGTCAGAGTGCTTAGCGAATTGAACCGTGACGCAATCAACGGTTCCTGCACGGAGCCGCCCATTTCGCCTGCGATCGGAATCTGCCGATAGGCGGTCACTTCCACGCGACAAGCTCCTTCCACGGCCTTGCCGGCGAACTTCCCGTCTTTAACCGGCAACGATTCCGGCAAGCCGCCGGTCGCCGTCGATTTGAAGTGAATCGTGCCTTCCGGCAGCGGCTGACCATCGAGCGTCACCGTGCCACTGACGGGAAAAAACTTCGGCCCTTTCTTTGCGCAGCCGGTGCAAAACGCGAGCGCGAGCATCAAGACCAGAACAAAACGTTGCATGGAAAGTCACTTCTAGAGACGGCGGAACTGAACTTACTGCGACAGCGGCACGCCGTCGTCGCGCGTGGCCATGTTGGCGAGAATAGCCAGCGGCGTGGCGTTGGTGACGAACCGCACCGAGCCATCCGCAAACGCCGCATTCACGCCGGCCGGATGGCCACCGCTGAGCGGCACATTGGCACCCACGCAGTTCACGTTGATACCCACACCCAGGCCAGCGACGTCATTGGTCCAACCGGCTGCCGGCGCGTAATTGATCGGATAACGGATCGTGGTCATGTTCGGCTGGCGGTTGTCGCCGCCGGTATTATCAAAGTTTGGCGGTACACCGGGCGACTTCACGCCCAAGTACCAGCCCCATGTCTGAGACGCTCTCCACTCTTGCCGCACTCCGCTTGTATCCTTCAAGTAGTTCCCTTGCTCGCTGATGCACATTGTGTTGCTGCTGCCATCACTGATGTCGCCAAACTTCAGTTCACCGTTGGGAATCAACACACCGCCACCGCTGACAATGCCGGCGCAGCTCAGAGGGTTAACACGTGTTTCGTTGAAATCAGGCATGAGGCCGTTTACGGCGCCGCTCACGCCTACATACGTGGCGAACGTCGACCCAGTCTGGCGGTCTGGGGCCTTCATCTTCAGTGGTGAACTGGGGCAGAAGAATACCTTGATCACTACGCCGGTGGCGGCGGTGTTGTTGGTCGTATTGAATGCTCCCGACGAACCGGTGAATTGCCACTTGTCGAACAACGGCTGCTGTTCGATGTACGGCAGGATATAGACGTACCAACTGCTGCCCCACCGCGGCGTGATCGGGGCTACCGACAAATCGGTGCCGAAGGGCGCTTGATCCATGGCTCCGCCTGGCGGCAACCGCCGCAGCGTGTCATGAAAATTCTGCATCCCGAGCGCGAGTTGCTTTTGATGATTGGCACATTGCATCCGCCGGGCGGCTTCGCGAGCGGCTTGTACTGCGGGCAACAGCAACGCGACCAGCACGCCAATGATGGCAATCACAACCAGGAGTTCAACGAGTGTGAACCCCTGCCGACGAGAGGAAAATGACATCGCCCACTCAGTAGTCAAACGTGGAGAGAAGAGAACGTGACTATTGAACAACTTAGCTCGCACGGAGTTCCGTCACAAGCTTCCTGCGAGGGGCCGTGTGAACACCACCGCTAATTTTTCCTCGGTCGCGAAACTATAACACCTGAGCGAATTTGTCGATGGAGTCGTAAGCGATTGCTCTGTATCGGCTTAGGTCAGTGTCTGCTGGTTTTTTGGGAAGCTTTTTATAACCACTCGGCAGCCTCGCATTTTCAGCTCTTGCGGCCTCTGTCGACGCGGTATCTACCGTGCAGTAAGAGCTTTGCGGCAATGCGCCGTCGCGTAACCCCTTATTTTCCGACTTCGAGATTATTACCCCGCCATAACCCGATATAGCAGCGCAAAAGCCTTTTTTGTTTCGTCGACGAATTATCGGCGCTGTCAATTATTTGCGCTCCAGCTTCACTGGCGTACCTTCTGTCGGCGCGGTTACCGCGGCTGGCGGATGGGCCAGATATTCCCAGGTCTGCCGGATCCATTTGGCGCCGAGACCGAGCGTCACGCCCAGGCCGATGATCGCGGCGCGGCTCGACCACGCCGAGCGATAGCCGCCGCGTTGTCCGGTTGGATCGGTCATTTCATGCTCGTTGGAAAGGGCGTCGTTCAGCAAACATCTACGAGTTTACCATCGGCAGCGATTTTGTTGTTGCCCGGCAGGCCAGCTTCGCGGAGCTAAGGTTTCTCTGCGTTCATCATCTCGGTGGCAAACATCAGCGCCATCGCGCCGCCGCGGGCATCGACGCCCCAGATCGCAGGGCGGTCGTAATAGTCGCGCAGTGATTTTTGCTTGCCCGTGCCTGTGCAGATATCCACGATCACGCCTTTGGGAACAATCCGTTGCTTCGCGGCTTGCCAGGCCCAGTCGAGCGCCGGCTGATACTCTTTTTTGTCGAGCCAGCCGCGATCGATACCCCGTTTCATCGCCCAACCAATCATGGCCGTCGCGCTGAACTCGCGATAGCTCCCCGGCTTGTCGATTACCTGATGCCAACAGCCAAAATGGTCTTGGTGCTTCAGCAACGCAGCAATGTGATTCTGAAAGTCTTTTTTCAATTCCGCAAACTCAGCGCGATCCTCGGGAAACTCACTCAGCGCCCAAGCGAGTCCCAACGCGGGAAAACCATTGCCACGTCCCCACGCTGCTTCGTCGAGCGGCGAATGACGATAGAGCCCGTCCTCGCGCAGGCACAGTTTCTTCATGTTGCGAAAATGCACGACAGCCGCATCGAAATACTTCTTCTCGCCAGTCAACGTTCCCGTCGCACACAGAATCGGCGTGGCCATGAAGACCGCATCGCTCATCTCGTTGTGATAAGGCATGAGTGGCTGCGGCTCGCCATTTTTGAAGAACGCCTGATCGGCGGCCGCTTTGCATAATTCAATCCAGCGCTCGCGCTCTTTGCCCTCGCTGCGCTTCGCCATTTCGGCGAAGAGCAAGTGACCGGCCTGGTCGCTGCCGGAGCGGGGGACGGGGTTTTGCTCCCCTTTGGCAAACGGGCTCAGCAAGGTTTGGAGTGAAGACAGTTCCTTCTCATCTTTGGTGGCCTCCGCGCTGCGCAATCGCCCGATAACGGCCAGCACGGGAATGTAAGCGACCTGTTTGAGATCGTGGCCGTAGACGACTGTTAAATCGGTGGCGAGGTCTCGCGGCGTGCGCGCTTCACGCCGCTTGAGCTCTTTCAGGGCTGAAGATTTTGTGGGAGGTGGTGAAGACAGTATATTTTCAACCGCCTCTAATTCAGCCGGCACTGATCCAACCGTGATCTTTATCAACAGTGTTGGAACCTGACCGACGTCTTCGATTCCCTTTTCGGCGATTTGCCGAACAAAATGATCCGCTCGAGGCGCTTCCAGCTTTTTTACGAGGGGACTGCCTTCAAGCAACTTTGTCAATTGATCAGAACTGACGTCCTCAGACGCCCAATGTCCTGGCTCTTCAGCGGCGCGAACATCAATAACCAAAGTTGCGCCATACATCGCAACCCACCGCCATAGGTAACGTTGCTCGGGAAGAACTTTATCGTCGTAGAATCCTTTGCTTGGCGGCGGATATTTACCACCTGCGATCAATGCCAGGTCTGCCGGCAAGCCACTAGGGAACACCTCGGGAATGAACGAGACATCGTTGTGTTGGACGCTGGGACTCGCCACTTTGGCCCGCTCTAGCAGTTTCTTCACGAAGTCAGTGGAAGCGCCCGAGTTATCATGCCCTCCAATTACCACGATCCGATTTTCTGACGCGTTCAGTTGCCTGGCGTGGGCGCTCAACCAGGCTGGAATCTCAGTTCCGGTTCCAGTCACACCGATGGCAGCTGGCGTCCATTTTTGTGGAGCGGGCTGCTCCGCGCACGTTGGGCGAGTTGTGAATGCCGGCGAGATCGCAAGCAACGCGACAAGGAATTTGAGAAACCAACGCGACATGCATTGCCTCTTGGCTCGAAGGCTCAAAAATAGTCAGGACGTCAGGCTTGCTGTCACAACCCGCGGCGCAAGCCAGGGGGTTCGCGCGCGCAGCCGTTGGTGTTGTGCCAGATTGCGCAGAACGATTCCCGTGATCTTACTGCTTCTTCAGCGTCGTCAGATACTCCACCACGTCGACTAGGTTCTGAGCCGTGAGGAGTTTTTGCAGATCGGCCGGCATCAGGCTGATATGCGACTTTTTGAATTCTTCGACTTCGTCGCGCGGGATTTTGCGGACGATGGCTTCGGCTGTTTTCACCTGAAACTCGGCGTCGGTCTGGCTGACCATGATGCCGTTCAGCACCGTGCCGTCGGCGAGGAGGAAGGTGTAAGTTTCGTAGTTGTGGCTGATGCCGGCGCTCGGGTCGAGGATGGAAACGTAGAACGCATCCTTCGAGAGTTTGCTGCCGATTTCGGAGAGGTCGGGGCCGACTTCCTTGCCTTCGCCGCGGACCTTGTGGCACTTCACGCACGTGCCCGTCGTGTTGAACAACTGCTTGCCGGCGGCGACGTCGCCGGTGCGCTTCACCAGTTCGGCGACTGGCGGCAACGGCTTGCTGTCGGCCGTGGCGGGGAGCGTGAGGAATTTGCTCGCGCGATCCTTGAGGGCTGGATCGTTCAGCAGGAGATTGGCAGCGACGAAATTGAGTTCCTTCGGCAGCTTGCCGGCTTCGACGATCTTCAAGAGCTTTTCTTTGCCCGGTTTATTCAAGCCAATCGCGGCAGCCGCCGCGCTGCGGATGGGCATGGCCCGTTCTTCGTTTTGAACGGTGGCTTCGAGCAGATCGTTGGCCCGCGGATCGGCGGCGAGGCCGATGGCGGCGATGAGCTTGGCAGCGCGAGCAGAATCCTTGCCGGCGAGTTCGTTATCGATGGCGTCGGACGCAGCGAAATCGAGCAGCGTCTTGGCCGCTTCGACGCCGAGGGTTTCTTCGCCTTTGTCGATGGCGAGTTTGACGAGTTGCGGCACCGCGGCTTTCAGTTTGAAGCGGCGAATGAGTTCGAGATATTCGTCGGTTCCTTGAATCGTCTCCAAGTGCCGGACGAGCGAAGCCTTGGCTTCGGGGAGGGTGTCGAGATCGACGTTTTCGAGACGGAGGAGAGCTTTGACGCGGCGGGCGTCTTTGGCGCGCGTGGCTTCGTCGACTTCTTGGGAGAATGCTTGCGAGGCGAAGAGAAGAAGCGCGAAACAGAGGGAGTAGCGGAGCATTCTCAATCTCGGACAGTCAATGCGATGGGAAGGTAGATTGCGGGTCGGCCCGTCACCCCACCCCTCTCCCCGGAGTACCGAGGAGAGGGAGTGAGGAATACGGCAGTTTTCAAGACTGCTGCCTTAAACCACTTATTACTCAAGGATCGCCTTCAGGGCCGCTTCCTTTTCAGGACCGCTGAGGAAGTCGAGCGCTCGCAGGTAGCGGGGCTGTTCTTCTTCCTTGGTGGCGTCGGCTTTGATGATCTTGGCGAGGAGCGTCGGCGTTTGCTTTGCCCGGCTGCGCCAGATGATATCGCGGCCGGCGGCGGTGTCCCACTTGTCGCCAGTTTTGGCGAGGTAAGCGGTGAGGCAAGCATCCCAGTTCAAGCCAGCGCCGATGCCGAGGGCTTCGAGATACCAGCGGTCCTTGCCGTCGTATTGCGAGGCCAGTTCGGCCCACATCTTGGCAGCATCGGGCGACTTGCTGTGACGCAAGCCGAGCGCGAGTTCGCGACGAACTTCGGGGGACGAATCCTTGGCCAGAGGGTGCAAGCTGACGACATCGACGCCCAGTTCACGCGACAGACGAATGCTGACGATCTGCAGATCAGGATTTCCGCTGGCAAGAGCTTGCTTCACCGCAACTCGACCCTGGTTCGGCAACTTGCCCAGCGCCCAGAGTGCTCGAGCCGCGAGACGAGGATTATCCTGGCTGTCTCGCGCCAACTTGATCAATCCAGGTGCCGCCGCTTCGCCACTCTTTTGAATGGCTTGGAACGCCATGAAGCGCACACACAGCGTGGGGCTGGCGAGGGCTTCGAGTTGACCCGCTGGGGTGGTGAAGTCGTACTTCGGCGTCTTGTACTTCACGCCCGGCGGAGCCACGCGGAAGATGCGGCCGCGGTCGACATCCTGTTGGTTGTGGCCACCCACGCCCGGATCGTACCAATCGGCGACGAACAATGAGCCGTCGGGAGCGGTACACACATCGCTGGGGCGGAACCAGTTGTCCCGCTTGCCGTGCAGCACGTTGACGATTTCAGCCGAGTAACCAGCGCCGTCCTTCTTCGCCACGTAAGCGCGAACCACGTTCGGGCCGGCGTCGCAGTGAATGACCTGGTTCTGGAAAATCTTCGGCAGGAGCGTGCCTTCATACACGCAGATGCCGGTCGGCGAACCCTGGCCCGTGAGGATCAGGTTCGGCACGACGCCGGGATCGTTGAGGTGCCAGTGGCGGCGAGGAATTTCGGTTTCCATGTTCTCGCGCTTGCTTTGCCAGCCAGCGCCGCTCATTTCGTCCTTGTAACCGTAGTTACCGAACTCCATGACGAAGTTGATCCGCACGCCCTTATTGCCGTCGTCGTCGTTGTCGCTCTGCCAGAGCGTGCCGAACGAATCGATCGTCACTTCCCAGTTGTTGCGAAAGTTCCAGCCGAGCGTTTCGATGTTGCTGCCATCGAGATCGCAGCGGAAGACCATGCCTTCTTGATAAGGCTTGCGGCTGTTGTTGATCTGGTTGCCAGCGGCATCGACCACCGGCTTGCCATCCTTGTCCTTCAACTGACGGCCTTCGTTGCCGAAGTTGAAATACAACTTGCCATCGGGACCAGGAATGAAGGCGTGAATGCCGTGGTCATGCTGCACGCCGGAAATCCCGGTGAACATCACTTCCTTGCGGTCGCTCTTCAGGTCGCCGTCGTCATCGAAGAAGCTTTGGACCTTGTCGCCAGCCGACACGATCACGCGGGTCTTGCCATCGAGCGTCGGCAGCACGCAAATGCCATGCACCGAGTCGATGTCGCGGCCTTGATAGAAGACCGTTTGCTTGTCGGCCACGCCGTCGCCATCGGTGTCTTCCAGCACGAGGATGCGGTCACCTTCGGGCCGGCTGTTGTTCCACTTGCGATAGTTCTTCACTTCGGCAGCCCAGACGCGGCCGAGGTGATCGATGTCGATGTTCGTGATGTTCGAGATCTGCGGCTCGCTGCTGAAGAGCTTGGCTTCGAGCCCTTCGGCCACATCGAGGCCGCTGGCCGCTTCGGCTGGTTCGCGCGAGGCATCGTTGCGACCGGCAACAGCGCCTTGCGTCGAAGCAACGGTGCCCGGATTCTGATCGTAAACGAAGAACTGAACCGTCGAGCCGCAGCCTTGCTTGGTCCCGCCGTCATCGAGACCGGCGCGAACCTTGAAACGGCTGTAACCTTCCGGTAGGTCGAACGCGATCACCGAAACGGCATGGCAGCCGATGCCGTATTCCACGCTCTGACCGTTGATCTTTTGCGCTTCGCCGTTGCAGTTCTTGTTCATCTGCACGGTGCCGAAACCGCTGGCAGCCATGGTCGGCTTGAGTTCGGTCAGCTTCAGTTCTTTGTTGTCACCCACGAGCCGAGGTTCGGCCCAATCGACCCAGTCGCAACCAAAACCGTCGCCGGCATCGGTAGCAACGAGGAACAGCTTCTTCGCGCCCTTCAGTTCGAGATCGATCTCGACGGCGTGACCCTTGGTCCCGGCATCGACGACCTTGCTTTCAAAGATCGGCTTCACGTTGCTCTTTGGCGCGGCGGCTGGCGCAGCGCTGCTCTTCGGCAGATCGGGCGTGGCCGGCGGCAGTTCCTTGCCGGTCGACTTCAGGTGGAACTTCTGAATGATTCCCTTGCTGTCGAGATTGGCAGGACGGGCTTCGTCTTGGTTTTCGGTCAAGCGTTCGAAAGTAACGTCTTCCGAACCAACGCCACCCTTCGGCACTTCGCCGTGAGCGCACCAGACGATGGCATTGAGCACGACCTTGCGGAAGTTTTCGTCACCCCAGTTCCAGTGGTTGTGGCCACCGGTGAAACCAAAGCCGCGGCCGCCGTTGTCGCGTTCGCCGGCCCAGGCCATGTGTTGAATTTCTTTCTTCTCGAGCACGTCGCGACGGACGTCGGGGTTGCCGCTGTGCGGGCCGTCGGCGCGGGTGAGCGTTTCCTTCGGCGGCAGAGCGCTAAGAATCGGCGTGACATTTTTCATGTCGGGCCGAAACCGCATGTGGTAGTACCATTCGTCATCGGCGGCAAACGGCTCGACTCCGCGGCTGATCGGATGATCGGGGAGCTTTTCGAATTTGGCGACCCAGTGTGGATTGACCGACCAATTGGCTTCGAAATAACCGCCGGTCCAATTCAGAAACGCGTCGCCACCTTTGCCGGCGGGAATTTCCACCGCGTAGTGAATGCAAACGATGCCCGTGCCGCGCTTGGCGACTTCGTTCATCGTCTCGAGAATACCGTTCACCGGATGTCCGCCGCCGCCGTCGCTATACATCACCACGCAATCGGCGCCGTCGTAAGCACTCAGTTCTTTCGGCCAAGTCTTGTAGTGAACCTCGGTCTTGTAGCCCATGCTCTTTTCGAGCAACGCCGCCAGCAACTTGCAGCCGGCGAGGTGATCGTGCGAGCCATAGCCGTGGCTCTGCCCACCGGCGAGGAAGATGATTTTCTTCGGCTTGGCGTCTTCGGCAGCCAGCGCCAAGACTGGCAGCAGGGCCAGCAGGCAGAGGGAAAGGGAGTACTTCACAAGCGACATCACTCAACTCCTCGAACGTCGGATACCGAGCAGCGCCACGAACGGACTGCCGGTGGAAAGGTGTGAATCGACAACAGGCGGGATCCCCGCCAGCGGTTGCATTTTAGCGGGGAGGAAACGGCCCACGATAGCTAGAGACGGGGTGGGCGTCAAATATGGTGCCTGCCGGTTGCAGTAGAGCTGGCGACAATCTTTGGATTGTGTTCGTTGTCTTATGCACTGCTATCCGTGGGCTCGCCAAAGCCTCCAAATGTGAGGATAGCTCCGGCGAGTGAATTCACTCGGATAGAATGTCATCAAATCATCGTACTCCTGGCCGTAGTACGGCAGAGCATCAGGCAGTGGGTCGAGACTGCCAAGGCAAGCACGATGTGGATCGGAAACAAATTCCAAAAGCCGTTGGCTGCCACTGCCAGATACGGACTGTCGAATTAAATGCTCCAGCAACATGCCAGAATGTTACCACGATTCGACTATAGCCGCCAAAATTCAGCGTGAACCGCTACCTGGGCCGAGATCAGGCATCCTCTAGGAAACCGTGACCCCTGTCCGCAGCAGATCATCAAACCAGGCAACGTTTTCCTTCACCATGCGACTCCGCAGCATATACAGGCCGGGTGTCAGCGGCGCCTTGACGGTGAAGGTCAGGACCACCGATTGGCCCGGCGCGACCGATGTCGTCACGGCAGCGCCTGTGGTGAGCTTGCCCGACGAGAGATAAACGCGTTCAGGTTCACCGAGTCCGGCACCAACGTCATCGTTGTCACCACCCCAGTAAAAGCCGAGCCGAACCTGATTCGCGCCGGTGACATTCCAGGCCTGCGTGCCAGTGTTTTTGACGGTCAGCGTGATCGTCTTGGTTTCGCCGGCCCCCCAGGTTGTCGGAATCGTGCCGGTGTAAGTCGCGGCTAGTGTCTTTTGAATATTGACGGTCGTCTTGAGCATCTGGTCGCTCCAGCCGACGTTCTCACGCACCATTCGATGGCGGAGGACGAGCGAACCGGCCACGTTCGGTGCTTCCATGGTCACGGTCATCGTCACCGATTGCCCCGGAGCGACATTTTTGGGCAACACAAAACGGACGGGCTCGCTCGTGAGCGGTGCCGTATCGCTAGCGATACCAAAATAAACGCCGAGCCGCACCGGGTTAGTGCCCGTTGCGTTCCAAGTCGTCGAACCCAAGTTGTAGACGGTGATCGTGTACGTCTTTCGTTCTCCAGCCTGCCACGTGGTCGGTGGCGAGCCGCTGAAGAAAGGAGAAAACGTTTGCGCAGTGATGGCAGTGCGGAGCATGGTGTCGAACCAACCTGCTCCCACCCCCAGTTTTTCCAGACGGGTACGCAGCGTCGTGCTCCCCGCCGTCGTTGGCCCGGCGAGCGTGACGGTGACCGTCACCGATTCGCCAGGAGCGACCGCGCGCGGCAACTCGATGCGCGTCACGGTCGCGCCAGCGGCAGGAGTGTCGGCAGCGCCGAAGTAGGCTGCCAACCGCACTCGGTCGTTGCCCGTGTTGCTCCAGGTTGCCGTGCCGGTGTTCGTGAGAGTGACCTGGAATTCTTGCTTTTGATTCGTATTCCAATCGGTGGGCGGATTGCCCGCATACGATGCGCCGAGCGACTGCACGGCCACGTTCGTTTTCAACAACGGTTCAAACCAGGTTGGTGTCGTTCCTTCTTTCACCAGGCGAGCGCGGAGCACCACGTTTCCAGTTGTCGCCGGCGTTGGAATCGAAACATTGATCGTCACCGACTGTCCCGGCGCGACGTTCTTGGGAAGAGTGAAACGCAGAGGATCCTTGGCCCACGCGCCGACCGCATCGCTCGTGCCATCAAAATAAACGCCGAGGCGAACCCGATTCGTGCCGAGATAGCTCCACGTTTCGGTGCCGACGTTGGTGACTGTCAGCGCGAACGTGACCGTTTGACCCTTGAGAACCGCTGCAGGGGCGGTTGCTGCATACGTCGCGGCTAGTGGCATCAATTGATAGTTGGCGCGATAGGTGGTCGCTGTCGCAGGCGTCGAGATCGTGTGCTCTACAGCACCGCCGTCACTCCAACCGGTGAACTTGTACATCTTGCCGCCGATCAATTGGGTCGGCGGCGCGCTTAGCGTGCGCGACATATTCACCACGCCCGTGATCGTCGTACCAGCCGCCGTCGGCTGACCGTCGAGCAGCAGCGATGCTCCCGCAATGCTGCTCTCGAGCTTGAAAGTCGACGTCACCGGATACACATCGCGAAACGTAGTCGACTTCAGCCCGCCCGCATCCGTAGCCGTCAGTTTGATGCGGTACCACTGGTCGGGATCGACTTCACCAGTGAGCGCCACGACAAAACTGCCGCTGGCGGTTCCTTGCGCAACGATTCCTGGATGGAAGTGCGTGTTGTGATGAAACTCGACGGCCCAGTCGAGCGAACTGGCTGGCAACGTTCCTTGCTGCGGATCGGTCGCGCTGCCGCTGAAGCTGATCGTGTCGCCGGCGCGATAGGTCGAGTTAATGACCGGCAAGTTGATGACCGGCGTCGGCGCGGTGTTGCCCACGGTGATCACCAGCGGTTGCGAACTACCACTGAGATGGCCATCGCTGACGGTGAGCACTGCCGAATATTGCCCCGTCGAAGTGTAAACATGCGTTGGCGTCAGTCCGCTGCCCGTCGTGCCGTCGCCGAAATCCCATTGGTAGGAAACTATAGTGTCATTATCCGGATCGCTGCTCCCTGCCGCGGAAAACTGCACTGCGAGTGGACCAATACCGTTGGTCACATTAGCGCCGGCCACGGCAATCGGTGCGCGATTGCCGCCGACGTAGCGAATGCGATAGACAGCGCCATTGGTATCCGAGCCGTAGCCGAGCGAGGCCCAGTAGAGTGTGCCATCGGGCGCAGTGGCCAGGTCGACGGGAATGAACGCATCCGGACTGAACGTCTCGACGGTCTTCGTCGTCAGATCGAGCGTCTTGATAAAGCTCCGCACATAGTCGGCGAAGAAATACTTCCCCTGATAGGCGGCGGGAAAATTCGTCCCGCTGTAAACCTCGCCGCCGACGATGGCTGCCCCATCACCAGCGTGCGGATAGGCATAGAGTGGGTTGGTGAATTGTGGATCCGAAACCACACCCTCCGCGAGCGGCCAGCCGTAGTTCTTCCCCTTGGCAACTTCGTTGATCTCTTCCCAATCGTCGCTGCCGACGTCGCCGATGATTAGCCGATTGGTGCCAGGAACCATGTCGCCGGTGAAGGGATTGCGAAAACCGTAAGCCCAGATCTCGCCCCGCGCGCCAGACGTGTTCACGAACGGATTGTCGCTGGGAATGATGTTCGCTCCATTCCCAACGTTCAATCGCAAGATTTTGCCTTGCAACTTGCTGAGGTCTTGCGCGAGCGCCGTGTTACCGGTGTCGCCGACACCGAGATACAGCATGCCATCGGCGCCGAACTGCAACACGCCGCCGTTATGAAAGCCCGGTTCGCTGGTCGGAATGCCATCGATCAATACGAATTCGCTGTTCGCCTCGGCGACATTGGGATTGCTCGCGCTGGCCGTAAAGCGACTGAGCCGGTCGAACGAACCAGTTGCCGTTTCGTGCGTGTAGTAAACATAGAGATAGCGGTTCTGCGCGAAGTTCGGATCGAAAACCAAGCCTTCCACACCACGTTCGCCCGCCCGCTCCACATCAAGCGAAACAAACGGCGTAGGCAGCAACTGACCATTCTCGATGACCCGCACGCCGTAAGGCTTTTCGGTCACAAAGATGCGACCATCGGGCGCGACGGTGATCGACGTCGGCTCGTACAAGCCGCCGGCCACCAAATCCTCCTGAAACCCCGCAGGCAGAGTGCTGAGCAAATGGCGCGACTCCAACTGCTCCAGCCGCAAGCGCCGGCTGCGCGTCAAGTGACCAGGGCGAAAACGTTCCGATCGCGGAATCATCCACGGCTCCTCTGCGAACCAATGTGTATGCACTCACGGGCCGAAAAAACGCGATGGAGAGAATCGCGGCCCGACGGAGATCCCTGCCCGTCGCAAGGTCGTAATAAACGCACACGCAGGAGGGAAGGCCCCGGGTGGCGTAGGGAATCCAGTATAGTTGCCGGCGCACGTGATACTACTTTTCGTAATGCAAGCCAGCCCGTTCCGAAGCTTAATTTTTCGAATGTTTCAGGGCTTCCTCAACGTGAGCTGTCATTTCGCCTGCTCCGTATTTAGGCTGTAGCATTCGTAAGTCTGCTCCTTCAGCTGAAACACCGCGAGCGTCCAGCGACATCATGCGTTACTTCCTATCTGTGCTGCTTGCCTTAGTAACTTTCCACCATGCCGCTGCTCAGCGCCCCGGCCCGTTCACCGCGCCGCCGAAATCGCTCCGCACGCGCGAGATCGATCAGCAGCACATTCGCCTCGATTTGAAGTTGGATCTCGAGAAACAGTCGGTCGAGGGGAAGGCGACGCACAAGCTCGAGCTCTTCAAAGCGGCTAAGTCGATCGAACTTGATGCAGCCGATATGCAGATCAAAGGAGTGACGCTGATCGAAGCCAAGGAAGGAAGCGCTGCCGTCGAACGGAAGGAACTCAAGTACAACCATCGCAACAAGCAGCTGACGATCGACTTGCCGAGTGAAAAACCCGCTGGCGCCGCGCTGACGATCGAAATCGATTACTCCATCTCCAAACCGAAGAACGGTTTTCACTTTGTCGTGCCCGATGCGGCCGAGCCGTCGCAGCCGAGGATGGTGTGGACGCAGAGTGAGCCCGAGTTTGCTCGCTACTGGCTGCCGTGCGTCGATGCTCCCGGCGATCGCATCACCAGCGAAATCGTGGCCACCGTGCCGAGCAAGTATGTCGTTCTCTCGAACGGCGTGCTGACCAGCAAAAAGGAAAACGGCAACGAAACGACCTGGCATTGGACGCAGGCTCGCTCGCACGTTCCGTATTTGATGTCGGTCGTCGCTGGCGACTTCGAAGTGCTCGAAGACAGCTGGGACGGAATTCCGGTTCTTTCCTATGTGCCGCGCGGTCGACTCGGCGATGCGGCCCGCAGCTTCGACAAAACGCCTGCGATGGTGAAATACTTCTCGCAGAAGATCGGCTATCGCTACGCTTGGCCGAAGTACGCTCAGATCTGCGTCGACGAATACGAATGGGGCGGCATGGAGCACACCTCGGCCACGACTCTCAATCTCGACACGCTCCACGATGAGCGGGCCCACGAAGACGTCAGCAGCATCGGCCTTGTCGCGCACGAGCTAGCTCACCAATGGTGGGGCGATCTGCTGACGTGCAAAGACTGGGGCGAACTGTGGTTGAACGAAAGTTTCGCGACTTATTTCGCGACGCTCTGGACCGAACACGACGAGGGCTGGGACGAAGCTACCTGGCATCGCGCCGCCGAAGCTCGCGACTATCAAGGTGAAGACGCCCGTTACCGCCGCTCGATCGTCAACTATCGCTATGGCTCGCCCGAGAATATGTTCGACGGCCATTCCTATCCCAAGGGTGGTCGTGTGCTGCACATGCTGCGGTACGAGCTTGGCGACGAAATGTTTTGGAAGGCCATTCGCCGCTACGCTGAAGTGAATCACTTCCGCACGGTCGAAACCGCCGATCTGCGGACCGCGATTGAAGAAGCGACCGGACAGGGCATGAACTGGTTCTTTGACCAATGGCTCTACAAGGGTGGCCACCCCGAGTTCAACGTCAGTTGGGATTACGACGCTGCGGCCAAGCAAGTTCGCGTCACCGTCAAGCAAACGCAAAAGGTTGACGAAACGACGCCACTATTTCGCACCAGCGCCGAATTCGAAATCGGCCACGGCAAGAAATCAAAACTCCGTCGCGTCACCATCACCAAAGCCGAAGAGACTTTCCACTTCGATGCCGACGAACGGCCGACGCGGGTCGTCTTTGATCCTCAGGATTGGATTCTGAAAAAGCTGACGTTCAACAAAGATCAGGATGAGCTGCTCGATCAGTTGACGAACTGCGAATACCTGATGCCACGCTCGCAAGCGATCGCCGGTCTGGCCGCCATCGAAGACGACAAAGAAGCCGCTGCTGCTCTCGTCACCGCCGCGACGAACGATAAATTCTGGGGCATCCGCCAGGATGCCGTGAAAGCCATCGGCAAACTGAAGGGTGACGATGTTCGCAAAGCACTGATCAAGGCCGCCGTCGACAAAAAATCGTTCGTCCGCCGCGATGCTCTCTCGGCCCTGGCCAAGTTTTCGCACGACGACACCAAGGCTGCCTTGAAGACCGCCATCGAAAAGGACAAGTCTTATTACGCAGTCGCCGAAGCACTCAAGGCCTACGCTTCCATCGACAAAGAAGGGAGCCGCGAACTTCTCCGCAATGCGCTCACCCAAGACAGTCACAAGGAAGTCATCCTCAAGGCTGCCGTGGAAAAATTGATCGAAGCCAAGGATACGACCGTTGTTGCCGCGCTCACGAAGATGCTCGACGAGCAACTCGAACCCGAGCGACGTGTGACAATCATTGGCACACTTGCCCGACTCAAGCCCGGCGATGCGGCCGCGCTCAAGCTGCTCCACGAACAACTGAACAACGAGCGGATCTCGGTCCGCCGATCGGCGATCGACGCACTGGTGCAAGTTGCCGATGCTTCGTCGATTGCTGTTCTGGAAAATCGCCGTAGCAGCGAGGTCATGCCCCGCATGGTTCGCAACCTGGATGAAGCCGTCACCAAAATCAAAGACAAACAAAAGGTGACCGATACGCTCCTCAGCGAAGTCGAAAAACTCCGCAAGCAGAATCAAGCGCTCGAAGAGCGGCTGAAGAAACTAGAAGAGAAGAGCGGCAAATAGCTCACTCGTTGTGCAAGCCTTCGAGAACCTTGATTTTGGCCTGCAGCAGCGAATCGGAAAGTCCTTCTGCTCCCGGTGCGCCGTGAATCAGGGTCAGGGTATTCCTTTTCCAGCTCCACTCTTCACCGGCCTGAATGACAACGGCCACGCTGCGGTTATTGAGCGAGTCGACCAATTCCACGCGATCTGGCAAATCGGATGGCTTGTGCCAATTGAAGCGTGGGGGTTTCATGGGTCTCGGCTGGGAGTTAGCTCCCGCCAGCCCCCTGCCGGGTCAGCGAAGTGAGTCGAGCGTAGAAGTACGACGCCGCAGGACGACTGCAGCATTTTGCTTGCAATCCCCCGGATTGTCTGTCCGATACCGGACGGAAACCGCTTGCTTCCTTCGCTATCTTGTGGAAGCCCGTACTATTCCTTGGCGTGTAGGGGCACAGCAGCGTAGAACAAAGGTTGTCGTTTTACCGCATTGCTCACTCCGAGGATTTCGCACCACAAGCCTTTCTTAGAATCCATCACCTTGTACCGGCAGTTTCCGGCTCATCCGTGGTCCCTTCTGAGCATCGCCAGAGGACCACGCCCTAGATGGCTGTAAATCAGATTCTTGCCCGGCTCTCCACCGCGGACGCTGCGGATCTTCAGGGCTCGCTCAAGCCCTTTCGATTCGAGCAAGGGGCGGTGTTGTATGAAGCCGGAGCAAAAATCGACTACTCTTTTTTTCCGCTCCAAGGAAGCTTGTCGGCCGTCGTGGTCATGCTCGATGGCCGGATGATCGAAGTGGCGACCGTCGGCAATGAAGGAGCGGTTGGCCTTCCCATGCCTGTCGGTGCCGCCATTTCCGCGAATCGAGTGCTCGTGCAAGTTCCAGGCGAGGGCTTGCGAATCCAGTCTCGATTGTTGGAGAAGAAACTGCAAAGCAGCGCGCGACTGCAGGATTTGTTTGGCCGTTATCAGAGTGCCTACCAATTTCAAATTTCGCAGTCAGTGGCCTGCAATGGTTTGCATTCTCTGCGTGAGCGCTGCTGCCGTTGGTTGCTGATGACGCACGACCGCGCCGATGCCGATGAAATCAAATTAACCCACGAGTTTCTTGCGGTGATGCTAGGCGTTCGCCGCCCCGGCGTGACCGAGACCCTGCAAGAGTTGCAGGAGAGTGGCTTGCTCACGTACAGCCGTGGTTCGATCACCATCGCGAACCGCGATAAGTTGGAAGCTCAAAGTTGCGAATGTTATCGCACAGTCCGCGATGAATACGCGAAACTCATGGGCTGATCCCAGTAGGACGACCCATTGGTCCGTCTAAGAAGCAGGTCCAACACGACCTCACAATTTTCCCTTCCAGAAAACCCGCTAGTCGTCTCCCAAACTCCGCAAACCTGCTGAGTTAATCTCGCATTCGGTATACCGCGGTCCAGCGGGAGATTTGAGGTCTCCCCTACCTTCGGCCAGACCTCGGTTCACTAACTGGCGCAGTGCATCGTACGCGCGCCCAACTTCAACATCCTCGTAGCCTCCGTTGCAAAGCGCGAGTTCCGATCGTTCGCTGTCGTAGCGGCCCAACGCTTTGAGGGCGGCTCGCAGGATGACATCGCACTTGTTGCTCTGCGCGGTGCGCGCCTTCATTGCTAGTAACAACACGCGATCGAGCGCTTTGTCATCAACGCGATTCATCGGTGCTCCGAGTTGAGGAATGAGGTTCTCGGCTGTAGCTGAATTCGCCAGAATTCAGCAGTATGCGTCTCGTTGCCAGGGCTGAATTCTGGCGAATTCAGTTACTTTCTGGGAAACGTTTGAACTGAGGTTAGCGAACCGGCATACTAACGCCGCCACCAACCGCTTCCAACCTCTCCCGCTCCCTCTCCTCATGTCCCAACTCGCCCCTTCCGCGGAGTTCACGGCGCCGCATCCCGGCTCTGCTTCGATGCCTCGTTGGGAAACGGGTGAACTGCCGCCGGTTCCCATCGTCGGCTGGCGGAACATTCTGGCGATGATCGGCCCGGGCGTGGTGATGGCCGCTTCGGCGATCGGCGGCGGCGAATGGCTCCTCGGTCCCACGGTGACGGCCAAGTATGGCGGCGCGCTGATGTGGCTGGCCGCGACCAGCATTATCTTTCAGGCGCTCTACAACATCGAGATCAGCCGCTACACGCTCTACTGCGGCGAACCGATTTTCAGCGGCAAATTTCGAACGCTGCCGGGGCCTTGGTTCTGGCTCGCCGTTTATCTTGTGCTCGATTTCAGTGCGGTGTTTTCGTATCACGCGGCCAGCGCTGCCGTGCCGGTGCAAGTGATTCTGCTCGGCGGACAAATTCCCGATCAGGACCACAACACCTATCACTGGTGGCTTAACAAAATTCTTTCCACCGCGATTTTTCTCCTCGGCATGACGCCCCTGATCTTCGGCGGCAAAATCTTTAACAGCCTGCGCGTTTTGACTAGCGCCAAGCTCGTGCTGCTGTTTAGTTTTTTGCTGATTCTCGGGCTCCTCTTTTCGAGCCTCGGTACCTGGTCCGAAATCGGTCGCGGCTTTGTGCAGATTGGGAATCTGCCGGTGCAACGCGGTGAAGATCAGAACGGCAACGGTGTGCTTGATCCGGGCGAAGATTGGGACAACGACGGCCATCTCGATGTGGTCGAAGCACTGCCTCCGACGATCGATACCAATGGCGACGGCCGCCCCGATGCGTGGGAAAAAGATGCCGCCGGCAAGCCGATCAAATGGCGCGACATCGACGGCGATGGTAAGCGCGACGGCGACAATGTCGAAAATCTGTTCGTCGAACTGAAGGAACGCGGTCGCTTTCCGAAGCTCGATTTTTCACTCGTCGCGCTGATCTGCGGTCTGGCCGCCATTGCTGGCAACGGCGGGTTGTCGAACACGCCGATGAGCAACTACGTGCGCGACCAAGGCTGGGGTATGGGGCACAGCGTAGGCGCGATTCCGAGCATGGTCGGCGGTCACGGCATTGAGCTGACTCACGTCGGGGCGGTGTTTGATCCGAACGAAAAATCGCTCGTGCGCTGGCGCGGTTGGTATCGTTTCTTGCTGCGCGATCAGCTGATGATCTGGCTCCCCGCTTGCCTGATCGGCGTCGCACTCCCCAGCATGCTCTCGATCGAATTCCTGCAGCGGGGCACCGAAGCGGGCGACTGGAACTCCGCCGTGCTCACCGCGGAAGGCGTGCGTCAGCATGTGACGACGCCACCGCCCGGAGTGCTCGTCAGCCGTCTCGGCCTGATCCCTTATCTGTCTGGCCCGGCCTGGGGAAATATCTTCTGGGCCCTCACGCTGCTGTGCGGGTTCCTCGTCCTCATCACCACGATGATCACGACGATGGACGGGCTGATTCGCCGCTGGGTAGATGTCTTTTGGACCGCCAGCCCACGGCTGCGCGCGATGCCGGGAGAGAACATTCGCTACGTTTATTTTGCCGTGCTCGTCAGCTACGGCATCTTCGGCGTGACGATGCTCTGGCTCAACAAGCCGGTGCAACTCATCACCTGGGCGACGCTCGGATTCAACTTCGCCCTAGGATTTAGTTGTTGGCACACGGTGGCCATCAACAATCTGCTTTTACCGCGCCCGCTTCGTCCCGGGCTGTTTCCCAATCTCGGCTTGATTGCCGGCGGGATTTTCTTTTGGATCCTGGGGATCGTCGCGGTGCTCGATCAACTGCAAAAGATCGGCTGGGTCTCGTTGTGAGTTCAAGTCACTAGCTTCGCGCCAGGAGATACAGCAACCATAGCGGGCTGGAGAAACACAGCAACAAACCGACCAGTCCCGCGACGAACCAACCGACTGCCGCGAAAGGATGCCGCGCGTCGATCGCTTGTCTGCACTTGGCGCCACAGTGATCGCAAAATCCCCAACCGCACGCTCCCAGCAGACCGCCGAGCACTGCGCCGACAAGACTTCCTACAAAACCGGCTAGTAGAAAATACTCGCGGCCCACAAGGAACCCGACCAGTGCGCCGATTGCGCCAACCATGAGGATCGAGAGTTCGGGGCCGCCAACCATTTTTCGTTCGTAGGATTGGAAACCTACTCGTTGCCGCCGGGACCTTCGTCCGTGGTCGGCTTGAGAGCGTCTCGTTCGCGACGGGTGGCTTCGAGATCGAAGACCAAGTACTTCATGTCGAGCCGCAGTTGGCTCAGAGCTTCCTGCACGAGATTGAGAATCCGCCGGCGACGCTTGGTGCTGTCGACAACGCGGAACATCAGCGGCTCCAGTCGCGAGCGAACTTCGGCCGGCAGTGCGGCGACGGCAGCCGCCAGGTCGGCGACGTCCTTGGGAAGTTCTTCGGTGGCTGTGGCAGTGATCCGCGGCGTCGTCGACATCAGTGATTTCTCCCAGGTGGTTGTTGCTGGCAGATAAAGCAGCCGGCGTACCAGTCCCTGGGCGGCGTTATTTCAATTACACGCAAGTTTAGACGACTGCGCGATTTAGGACAAATCACTTCCTTGCCGACGGCCTACCTTCGACGTTCCCCTTTCGCCACGTTTGCTCTGGCTCGTGCGCGCAACACTTGATACAAGGCCACCTTACAGCAATTGCCACACTCCCGGCGACAGGTTGCCGAAAGGCTACGTAGGGGGAAGAAGCGAGAGGCAGGAGACTAGAGACGGGGAAGACAAAAAGGCGGTTGCGAAGCAACCGAGTAAAACTCCCTCGCCCCGCTTCGGGGAGAGGGCTGGGTTGAGGGGCTGATGCGGCGTAGTACTTCCATTTTGAGAAGACTCCTAACTGCCTTAACCTGCGCGCTGATTTCTCTCTTGGTTGCGAATGCTGCCCAAGCTCAATTCCGCGATACCTTCGAATCCACCCAACCCGCCTGGACACTCGCTGCCGCCGACGCGGGTGTAAAAGTTCTCGCACAGGACCGGACCTTCAAGGAATCCCGCTCCGGCAGCGGCAGCGAATACCTTCGGCTGATGGTCGGCAACGGCACGTTCGTCCATCTGACGTACTCGCCCGGCAAAGCGCCGGTCATTGCCGAGCTCGAACCTTCGCTGTGGGTCAAAGCCGACAAAGCCAACCTGCAGCTGATGGTCCGCGTCGTTCTGCCGCGGACAACCGACCGTGGCACCGGCAAACCGCTGACGACTCTACTGAGCGGCGACACTTATTCCGATGTCGGTCGGTGGCAGCAACTGCACGTGAAAGAAATTCTGCGCCGACTCGATGGTCCGGAGCTCATCCGCTTGCGGCGCGAGTTCGGCCCCGCGGTTGATGTGCGCGGCGCGCAGATCGACCTGCTGGTGATCAATGCTTACAGCAATCCGGGCAACTTGCAGCTCTGGATCGACGATGTCGAGATTAAGGGCTTCGTCAATCAAGACAACACCGCCATGAATGCGGCGCGGCCGCTCGTCAACAGTTTGAATGATGACCCGAACGCCCCCTCGCCGTCGTCGCCGGCTCACGGCGCCGAAGTGCAAGGCTCGATGCTCATGGTGCATGGTCGGCCGTTCATGCCGCGGATCATTCAGCATCAGGGCGAGCCACTCGCTTGGCTGCAATCGCTGGGCTTCAACGCGGTGAAGTTTAACTCCTCGCCATCGCCAGCACTGCTCAAAGAAGCACAACGCCTCGGCCTGTGGATCGTCGCGCCGCCGCCGTTCGCCGATGCGACTGCTCCGCCGCCGGAAGTCTTTCAATCCGTTCTCGGGTGGAGCCTCGGCAACCACCTGGTCGATCGCGATGTTCCTTTCACGCGCGACCTGGCGTCGGAAGTTCGCAGCATCGACCCGCAACGGCAACGGCCTCTTGTTGCCGGCGCCGATTGCGAATTGGCTGAATACAGCCGTCTGGCAACGCTGTTGCTGCTCGATCGCCGCACGAACGCGACAAGCTGCGAACTGGGCGAACAGCGCGATTGGCTGAAGGATCGCCAAAAGATCGCCCGTCCGGGCACTCCTTGCTGGGGCGTCGTGCATTCGCAACCCTCGCCCGCTCTCGATCAACAATTGGCCCTGTTCGGCCGCGATTCAACGCATCCCAACGACACCGATCTCGAACAGCTGCGGCTCGCGATGTATACGAATCTCGCGGCCGGTATGCGCGGGATTTTGTTTCCTTCGGAAACGGCGCTTAGTATTGATTCGGTTCCTGCCGCGATGCGTACCGATGCCCTGCGACTGCTCAACTATGAACTGCGGCTCGTCGAGCCTTGGATCAGCGGCGGTCAATTGAGCGATGAACTCTCGTCGCCCGAATCGGGCGTGCATGCCGCCGTTTGGCAGACCGAACGCTCGCGGCTGATGCTCATCACGCAGCGAGCCGCATCGCAACAGTACGTGACGCCCCCCGCGCCGCGCAATCAATTCACGCTCCTCATTCCTGGTGTGCCAGCCGGCAGCTATGCCTATCAAGTTTCGACGGCGGGGCTGCGGCAACTTCGCTCTTCGCTCGCGACGGGCGGGTTGCGGATCATCGTCGATGAAGCCACGACAGCTTCGCTGGTGGTCGTCACACACGATCCCCTCGTGATCCATTTTTTGAATCGCACGATCACCGAAATCAAATCCGACTCGACCCGCCTTCGTCACGACCTCGCCGTGCGCCGGCAGTCGCAGATCACCGACGTCGATCAACGGTTGAGCACCGCCGGCCATCCTCTCAAGGAAAGCGCGAGCTGGCTGCGCGATGCAGAAAGCAATTTGGCGCAGGCGCAGCGGATGCTCTCGACCGGCGACTTTCCTGCCGCGCTCGGCTTTGTGGTGAAAGCTGAACAACTCCAAGCACGTCTCCGTCGCGGCCACTGGGAACAAACGGCCGTTGGCTTTCATGCCCCTGCGGCGAGCCCCTGCGTGGCCCAGTTCACGACGTTGCCGCTCCACTGGCAGTTGGCCGACAAGCTTCGCGGCGCGACCTGGAGTGCAAACGCACAAGGCGCCGGCGACTTCGAATCACTCGACGTCATGACCAAGGTCGGCTGGAAGAATTACGACCGCGTGCCAGACGACATAAAAACCGAAGTCTCGTTATCGCTCGTCAATCCGCACAGCGGCCGCAGTGCACTCCGTCTCGCAGCCGCTCCGCGCGACGTGCGCAAAATGCCCGGCCCGCTCGAACGGCCTCTCGTTTGGATCACGAGCAGTCCGGTGCCCGTGCGCGAAAAGCAAATCGCCCGCATCACCGGTTGGGCCTATGTGCCGCAACAAATCGTCGGCAGCCACGATGGCTTGATGATCTTCGATTCGCTCGGCGGCCCCGATCTCGCCGATCGCATGCGTCTGACCCGCGGCTGGCGGCAGTTCACCATCTATCGCGCAGTTCCCGAAAGCGGCGACCTCGTCCTCACTTTCGCCCTCACCGGCCTCGGCGAAGCCTGGATCGATGACGTGCAGGTGAACTTGCTCGATCCTGATCCGATTCGAGAAGTGGCTCGCGGGAATTGACGTGCGCGGTGCCCGCCGTTGTTAGCTATTCAGTCGCAACTGTTCAGGCGCTCGTGCGGTGGTTTCGTCACGCTGAACCGGTATCCGTCAACTTCACCTTGCACGACGGTGTTGTCGGAAACTTCAGATCGATCATTTGCATCGCTCTGCAAGATTTCTGCAACCGAACGTCCATTCAGCTGCAAGTGTGCATTGTCGAAATCCGCAGACAAATACTTACCGATCGTGCGGCCGAACCTGCGTCCTAAGCTGCCTCCGAGTCGGTCAACAATAGCATTGGCGGCGGCAATCAATTCGCTCGTATTTGAGCAAGTTACAATTGTATCACTAAGGTTACTCATAGCGGCCTCCTCTCACTATTGGTGAAATTCTTATTCTCTTTGCTCCACCGAATGCGTGCCACCCACACGCTGCCGTTGGCGCCGTACTTGTTGTCGACCGGGATGATCGTATTCGGCGGCCAGGTTTGCATCCATTCGGATTCGGTGACCCAGGTCTCGTGCGGACTAACCTGCGTCACGCCGAAGTTGCCGTAGCGTGCGCCGCGTTCGGGAATGAGGATTTGCTCGGTCGCGCGAATCACGCGTAGCGTTTTCGGATCGACCTGTGCCATGAAGAGGGGCGCGCGATGGCGGAAGACGTGATCGTTGTTGGCGCCCTTGCGTGTGTAGACCAGATAGAGCGCGTCGCTGTGCGTCACCCAATGCTGCTGCGTGTTGTAGTTCCCTAGATCCGTGCCGTCGTCGAATTTCCACGGCTGAATGGGACTGAACTGCAAGCCGTCTCGGCTGCGCGAAACGAAACCGAGCTTGTCGTTGCGCAACGTGAGAAAGTATTCGCCTTGGAACCGCGTGAGCGACGGTTCGTGCAAGCCGCGAGTCGCATCGTCGATCGAGAGTTCGTTGCCGTGCTCTTGATAGGCCAATTCTTTCCCATCGAAGCGGCAACACGTCACGATCACGCGTGAGTTCTTCCCCGCTGGCCGAAAATAAATCGGCAGCAAGATCGAGCCATCCTCCTTATCGTACCGCTGCACGCAACCAGGACCCGCATCGGCAAACTGATCGCCCGGCAACTTCATTCGCTGCCATTTCGACCAACTGTCGATCGCCGGGTCGTAAATTGAATACGTTGTGCTCCGTGGCCGAGGACTCTGCACCTTCCAGTTCTTGGTGTAGACCACGTCGTGCCCGGTGCCGAGCAACGTCTTCGACGCCGCATGCCACGTCGGCCAGCAGTCGCTCAGGGCCACCGGTCGATCCTCGCCGTCGATGTTCTCGGTGATCGGCGCGAGTGACGCCTGAGGTTTCGGTTCCGTCCACGTTTTGCCGAGATCATCGGTGTGCATCGAGAGCACGGCTTTGAACACGTCGCTGCCGGAGACATCGAGCGTATTCATCGTCATCACGACCCGCGGCACACCATCCTTCCCAGCGCCCGGCACGATGCCGGCCCGCGGATGCACCCAGCAAGTCTTGCCGTCATAAAACTTCGTCGGCGAGTGACGAGTCAGTGCGTAGGCGTCGCTGCGACTTTCATTTTTCTCTTCTGCGGTTCTCACAACGCTAGGGTACGCGAGAGTGAATCCCACCAGACTTGCGAACATTCGCCGTTGCATGATCCACCTAATCAGCCGCCGGGCGCTAGCCCCCGGCTTGTGCTTTGATGCCGCTATGAAAGCCGGGGGCTAGCGCCCGGCGGCTGATTCGATTTATTGCAATTCGCGGACGTAAAAACAAACTGACTCTAAATCGTCAATATTATTGATGCATTCCCAGTCATCTCCGACGGACCAAACTGGCCGATCGCTGAAATCATTCCATTCCCCGCGCAGTCGGCGAGTGCAATTCGCTTTCAATTGGTCTCGAACGGTATTGCCTGCGTGTTGCGTAGCCGAAATCACGGCATGTACGTGATTTGTGCGTGCATTTATTGCCCATAAGTGCCAACCTCGATGATCGCTGTGCTTCCGGCATTCAGCTTCAACCGCTTGGCGATGTTCGGGCAAAAGCAAGATTACCGCGTGATTTAGCCGTTCGTCATGCCATTCTGCGAGGCGTGGTTGCGGAAGTTGATTTCCCTTGCGACGTTCGCGCCAGCCGCGCACGTCACCTCGCAAATGAGTTCCATACACAGACCAGGTGATGAAATACGCGATCGGATCGTCGGCATTCATTGCTCACCAAGCGTTTAGGTAGACGAAATCAGCCGCCGGGCGCTAGCCCCCGGCTCTTCTCAGGCATTGCGGTCTAAGCCGGAGGTTATTGTCCGGCGGCTGATAGTACAGTCTGATTTTGGCATCGTCAGAATAACCACGCTGCGGGTTTCGTGACTAGAATGGAGGACTCCCTTTCATCGATCATCGAGTTCGCATGGCCCGCCGTCCTTCTGCCAAAGATGCTGTTTCAATCGCCCCTGCTCTCGTGCGGCGTCCGCCGGCGCGCGGCTTTTGGATCATGCTTTCGACCGCCGCTGTCGTGATGATGGCCGTCGGTGGCTTGGCTGCCGATTATTGGTTCGGCATTCCTGATAGTCAGCAGGCGAAATTTGTCGGTCGCGAAGCGTGCGCGAAATGTCATCAGACGGAACTCGCCAAGTTCACCGGTTCGCACCACGATCTGGCCATGGACCTGGCGACGGAGAAAACGGTCCTCGCCGATTTCGATGACGCGCAGCTGACGCACTACGGCGTGACGTCGAAAATGTTTCGCCGCGATGGCAAGTACTTCATCAACACCGAAGGCCCCGACGGCAAACTCGCCGATTTTGAAATCAAGTACGTCTTCGGCGTCACGCCGCTGCAGCAATACATGGTCGAGTTCGATCGGCCTGCCGAGTTGCCGGCAAACGAAATTGCTCGATTGCAGGTGCTGCGTGTGTCGTGGGACACGATTCAGAAAAAATGGTTTCACCTCGATCCGCCCGATGTGAAAGACAAGCTCGCGCCGGATGACATGCTCCACTGGACAGGTTTCGCCCAGTGCTGGAACCACATGTGTGCCGACTGCCATTCGACGAACTTACAGAAAAACTACGACGTTGCGACCGGCGTCTATCACACAACGTTTTCCGAGATCGACGTCAGCTGCGAAGCTTGCCACGGCCCCGGCAGTTTGCACGTGCAACTGGCCTCGGCTGTTTCGCCGTTTTGGGATCGCAAGCATGGCCACGCACTGGCCAAGCTCAAGGGGACCGACAACAAGCCGCAGGTCGAGATGTGCGCGAATTGCCATTCGCGGCGGCGTGGCATTTCGCCGAATTTTCAGGCGGGCTGCGGCTACTACGATTATTTTGCGAACGAGCTGCTGCCGCGAAACATCTATCACGCCGACGGCCAGATCCTGGACGAAGTGTACGAATATGGTTCGTTCGTGCAGAGCAAAATGTTTCACAAGGGAATTCGCTGCACCGATTGCCATGACCCCCACTCGGTCCGGCTGAAAGCCGACGGCAACAAGGTTTGTACCAATTGTCATCAGCATCCAGCTGCGAAGTACGACACGCCGAACCATCATCGCCACAAGGAAGGTTCGACCGGGGCCTCGTGCGTCGAATGCCACATGCCGGCGACGACGTACATGGAAGTGGATCCGCGCCGCGACCACAGCTTGCGAATTCCGCGGCCCGATCTGAGCGTGCAACTCGGTACGGGCAACGCCTGCACGGCGTGCCATTTGAAGCTTGATGAAAAGACCAAGCCGAAGCTGGAGCAGAAGGAATTGAAATCGTACGCTGCCTGGCAACAAGCGGCCGAGCGCGGCGACGCGACCGTGAAAGCCGAACTGAATCGTCTCGATAAGTGGGCCGACGACGCCTGCGAAAAATGGTACGGCAAGCAGCGAAAGAAAGAACCGCACTTCGCCGAAGCCTTGCATGCGGCCCGTGAGAATGAACCGGGCGCGGAAGAAAAACTCGTCAAACTACTCGGCACGCGCACGATGCCCGCCATCGCGAGGGCGACGGCGGCACTCGAGCTGCGAACCTATCTCAATCCGCAGAGCGAAGGGGGCGTAACAAAAGCGCTCGCCGATGGCTTGAAGGATTCGGAGATTCAGGTTCGCGCGGCGTGTATTCTTGCCCTGCAAGGCGCCAGTGATCCGATGGTTCGGAAGTTGTTGCTGCCGATGATTGATGATCCGTCGCGACTGGTACGAACCGAAGCCGCGCGAATCTTGGCGAGGATTCCCGACGCCGACATTCGCGGCGACAAATTGCAACGACTACGCGAGGTTTGGAAAGAATTCGAAGCCGGCGCGTCGATCATGAACGATCGCGCCGAAGGTCACTTGCAACTCGGCGTACTCGCCGAAAGTCGCAATCAACTGCGCGATGCCCAGCGTCATTACGAAACGGCGATTCGCGTACAACCGAGCTTCACCGGGCCCCGCGGCCAACTCGCCATGCTGCTGGAGCGGATGATTCAAGAAGCCCAGGAGCAAGCCGAGCAGGCTTCTCAGCAGGGGAATGTCGTCGCTCGCGACGAAGCGCTGCGGCCGATTCCTTCGCTGCATTTTGAAGTCGAGAAACTCCGCCAGGACGAACTGAGCTTGGTCGAACGCGATGCCGCCCTCATCCCCGAAGAAGCCGTGATGCAACAGCAGCTAGGCTTTGCCCGCTACACGCAAAACTGGCGCAAAGAAGCGGCCACCGCGCTCCTCACGGCTTGGCTGCTCGATCCTCATTCACCGGAAACTACCTTCGCCCTCGCCATCTTCTATCGCGACACGGGTTGGCCCGAAAAGGCCTTGGAAATTATCTCCACGGCGACGAAAGACCGCGAAGCGCCGGTGCATCTGAAACAACTCGAGGGCGAACTCAAACAGCAATTGAGCTCGCAACGGCCGGCAGGGCCGGCGCGGAATTAACCGTCGCTCCGGCCTACGTTTCGACCTGCGGCTTACTTTGCAGGATACGGACCTGCAGACCTTTGGCTTGGTATTGAGGAAAATCGCGATCGAAGGTCACGACTTCCGCGGAAATTCCGATCGCAAAAGCTGCCAGGTAAGCGTCCATCCACTTATGCGGCGATGCTGTTTGCACATTGCTGAAAGACAACCACAGGTCGCGCACATTCGGGGGCTCTCTCTCGCGCGAAACCGCCAGATCGTTGTAAAGGTTCGCCAGAAATGCGATTGCTTCGGCGTTGGTGAAGGGCAAAAGGCTGCACTGCTTCATCACTGCGGCTTGAGTAATTAGGCGGACGAAGCCAATCTCCGTCGCCGCGCAGAAAACCAGATCTCCGGCATGCAGAGTTACATCTTGGTACCAGCCGCGGGCAAGGAGGTGATGCGGGTGAGTTTCAACTGTCAGAGCGATCCACGTGTTGATGTCCAGTAGCCGTTTCATACCGCTCGATTTCTAGTTGGAGATCGGCATTCTTCAGTAATTCGCTCCACTCTTGCGGATTGAGTTCAGTTGGTTTCGCAAGTGGATCGAGACGGCCGCTGAGAACTGGTAGCGCCTTGGGAACAGGTGCCGACGGCGCGAGCGGTTTTGTTATCCCGAGCCCCGCAACTAGCAGGTCAGCAACGACATCTTGCACTGCGCGGCCCTCGCTTGTCGCACGCAGCTGAATTGCGGATTCCAGTTCGGGAGCAAGATTGATGTTCGTGAGCATGAATTAAGTCTGCGACCGCAAACGCGAGAAGTCAAGTTTTCAGCCCGCATACAGCGAATCAAACACTTGCCGATCGCCGGGATCTGTCAACTTGTTTGCTGCGGCGATGGCTTGTTGTTGGGCCGCGGTAGCTTGCGTCGGTTGTCCGGCGGCGCGGTAGGCTGCAGCGGCGCATCCGTGGGCGGTGGCGAGATCGAAAGGTGTTTGCGTATCGCCCGCTTCGTTGCTCAAGGCGAGGCATTTTTCTGCGTGGCGAACGGCGGATTCGCCCAAGCCAGAGCGGGCGTAGGCCGTGGCGAGCAAGTTTTGCGCACGAAGATGATTGAGCAAGTTGCCGGCGTGCAGCCAGTGGAAGCAGGCCGCGTGGGCGGCGTGGATCAGACGCTCCGTTTCGTCGGGCGTGCGATCGGCTTTTTCGAGCAGATCCCAGGCTTGGTTGTTGAGTTCGACGGCGAACCAGCGGTGGGCTTTGGCGAGGTCAAAAGGAGGTTCGGCCATGATGAGGATACTTGCGGGGGCTGAGATATTTTGCGGGGCGGCCCTTCACCCCGGCCCTCTCCCCGGAGTACCAAGGAGAGGGAGTTTAAGGGGGAATGCTTCGCATTCAATAGCCGAAGAACTACTTCTTTTCTTCCGGCTTTGGCGGCGGGTTAGTGCCGGGCATGGTGCCGGCCTTGATGAGATCGCCGAAGACTTTGCCGTCGGCATTCTTTAGTTCCGAGGCCTTGGTCAGGGCGTCGCCGAGAATCTGCAAGGCCTTGGCTTTCGCGGCGGCCTTGTCGGCATCGGCGGCGCCTTCCTTCTTCGACTTCTCGACTTCGGCCATGTAGTCCTTGTGCTTGAAGTTGTCGTGCACGGCCTTGCCGAAATCATTCAGGCCGTGACCCTTGGCTTTTTTGTCGGCGCCGGGGATGTGGCACATACCGCACTTGCCCATTTGGGCTTTGAGCGTGGCCGTGATCTTGGCATCGGGGCCGTAATGCTCGAGCACGTGGTCTGGAATCGGCGGGAGGGCGAACGCGGCCGAGGCCGAGATCAGCGTGAGGATGAAGGCGGCGGTGAGAATGCGAGTCATGATGTTCCTTGCTTGAAGCTGGGAATGGGGAGCGAGTGAAGGGCAAGGGCTGTTTGAAGGTTAGCCCCTCACCCCGACCCTCTCCCCGGCGTACCGAGGAGAGGGAGTGAATGCAAATACAGAGACAGACGACTACTTGGGTCCCGTGAGCAACTTGAACGAGTCGGTCCGGAACGGCGAAGCAGGCAGGCCGGCTTTGTTGAAGAGATTCGGCTCGGCGAGTTCGTTCCAGGCGAAGCGAACGGCGACGGGCTTTTGCACTTCTTCGCTGGTGACGACGATGGTTTCGCCATCGATGGTCGCCTTGGCATCGACGAACTTTTCGTCTTCGCCAGCGATTTGGAAGTAGGTCAGAGGTTTGTCATCCTTGGCAGTCAAACCAGCGCCGTGCTTGAATTTGACGCGGATCTTGTTTCCTTCGACTTCCGACGAGTCATACAGCGGGCCGGAGTAAACAAGGTCCTTCTTGCCGTAGGTATTTGCCAAGGCCCACAAGGCCAGCCGCTTGCCCACGTCTTGCTTGTTCTTCGGGTGGATGTCTCCGATGGTGGTGATGTCGGTCGTCACGCACATGCCGGTGTTCGGTGAGGTCGCCAGCGTCTTGTTTTGCGCATCCCAGAGCTCGGCCAGGCGCGGGCTGCTGTTGTACCTGTAGGGAGCGAGTTGCACAAAGAGAAACGGGAAATCGCCTTGGCCGAAGCGGGCGCGCCAATCGGCGATCATCGTCGGGAACAACGTCGCATATTCATGCGCACGACCGACGTTCGATTCACCTTGATACCAGATCGCGCCGCGAATGCTCAGCGGAATGACCGGAGCCAGCATGCCGTTGAAGAGCACGGCAGGTTGATTGGCATCGAACTTCGGCGGCAGCTTTTTCGTGGGATCTTTGGGATCGGGCCGTTCCGGCAGATTTTCGATCTTCCGATCCGCCAAATACTTCAGCGAGGGAACAGCCGCGAGAGCTTCGTTGCTGGTCCAAGCTTCGCACACCGTGCCGCCCCAGTTGTCGTTGACAATGCCGACCGGCACACCGGCCAATTCTTGATTCAAGTAACGGGCAAAGTAGTAGCCAACGGCTGAAAACGAGGGGGCGGTTTCCGGCGAGCAAACAGCCCAACCACTGGTCGGCGTGGTCTTCTTCGTGCCGGGATCAACCGGAATATCATCGACGGGCTTTTCGGCCGGAATCCGTTGCACCTTGATCATGCGGATCAGCGGATGCTTGGCGTTGGCGGCTTCTTCTTGCGGATTGAGCGAGCTCGACACGGTCCATTCCATGTTCGACTGACCCGACGCGATCCAAACTTCGCCGAGGTAGACATCCTTCAGCGTCACTTCGTTCGAGCCCTTGAACTTCAGCTCGTGCGGACCGCCGGCAGCGCCGGTCTTGATCTTGGTCTTCCACTTGCCGCTGTCGTCGGCCTTGGTGGTGACGGTGGCTTCGCCGAGCGAGACCTTCACTTCTTCACCCGGAGCCGCCCAGCCCCAGAGGTTGGCTTCGGTCTCGCGCTGCAGCACCATGTGGTCGCCGAACAGCTTGGGCAATTTGATTTCGGCCTGCGCCGAGCCAACGCCAACGAGCGCAAGCGCTGCGGCGAGGTAGTAACGAACATTAAACTTCATGGCGGATTCCTGGAGAAATGAACCGATCCAAACCGGCTCATCAGTTGAATAGCTGCACGCAGCAGAATCAAGAGGCGACGACGAACGTCGGCATTAGGCAGCGCTGCGGACATTTTCCGTGGCCGGCTCTTCGTCATTCTCAGAAGTTTCTGTCGGGCGAACCGTCGGCAAATAGCAGACGATGGCGATTGCCGCCGCTCCACCGGCCAGCGAGATGAAGAACGGAACGCTCAACTGCCGTTGCACGGCAAAAGTGATCGCCGGAGCGGCGATGGCCACGACCACGGCCGAAATTTTGGCCGTCAGGCGCATGCCGCGCTGGCGTTGCCAATCGCGGAGGATGGGGCCGAGCAGAGGAGACCGCCGGAGGCGCCGCATGGCTTGCGGGCTGCTGCGTGCGAAGCAAACGGCTGCCAGCAGGACGAAAGGGGTGCAAGGGAGCACCGGCAACACCGCGCCGGCCACGGCGAGTGCGACACTCAGCCAGCCGACGACGATCAGGAGCGCACGCTTCATGCTTGCCATTATCGGCAGTTGGTCGATTTTTACTAGGCAAACTATTTTTCTTGGTGCTGGCAGCGTCCAGGTCCGACACAACGGGCGGCCGAAAAGGTAGGATGACACCCTTGCTTTTGACCTAGCTCCGGTGATTCATGCCCGCCCCGTTCGCCGTTGTCGATCGTACATCGGCCCTCGAATTTCTCTTCAGCCGCATCAATTATGAGCGGACGACGCAGATCCCGTATCGTACCGGCGGGCTGAAGCTCGAACGGATGCAAGCGCTGCTGCGTCTGGTCGGAGATCCGCATCGGGCTTATCCGATCGTGCACATCGCGGGCACCAAGGGTAAGGGTTCGACGGCGACGATGATCGCCCGCATCCTACAAGCGGCTGGATACAAGACGGGCCTCTACACGTCGCCGCATCTCGAGCGACTGGAAGAACGCTTTGTCATCAACGGTCAGCTTTGTACGGAACAAGAGTTCGTGCAACTCGCCGCCGATCTGGAAGCGGCGACACTCAAGCTGGAAGAGCGCGAGCCACTCAATCGTTGTCCGACGTTTTTTGAAATCACCACGGCGATGGGGCTGTTGCACTTTGCCCGCTCGGGGGCGGAAGCGGTCGTGCTAGAGGTTGGGCTCGGCGGCCGACTCGATTCGACGAATATTTGCACGCCGCGGCTGTCGGTGATCACCAGCATCAGCTTCGATCACGTCAAGCAGCTCGGCAACACGCTCGCTGCCATCGCTCGCGAGAAGGCGGGCATCATCAAGCCGGGCGTACCGGTGGTGTGCGGCGTGTGCGAAGAAGAGCCGCGCAACGCAATCGAATCGGTAGCGATCCTGCAACAAGCGCCGCTGCTGCAGCGGGGAATCGATTTTGATTTCAGCGTGGAGACCGATGCGGCGGGAAGGATGCAGGTCGAGTATCGCGAACCTGCAGAATCGCCCAAAACGAAGCTGGGGCCATTTCCGGTCGGCATGCTCGGCGAACACCAGGCCACCAATGCTGCGACGGCCATCGCCGTCGTGCGTGCGCTGCAGCCGCAACGCGAATTCCGAATCAGCGAAGACGACATCCGCGTCGGCCTGGCCGAAGCCTGCTGCACTGCCCGGATCGAAGTCGTGCGCGAGAGTCCGACGGTCATTCTCGACGTCGCGCACAATCTGGCTTCGATCGAAGCCTTGCTCGCTGCGCTCGATTTGCGTTTTCCTCCGGCGAAGCAAAACGGCGGTTGTCGAATTCTGCTCTTCGCCAGCAGTCGCGACAAAGATCCCACGGGCATGCTGAAACTGCTGCTCCCTAAATTCGATCGTGTGATTGTGACGAAGTACGTCAACAATCCTCGCGCCGTAGAACCCGAAGAACTGTGCGACCTTGCCCACTCGTTAGGAGCCGGAGAAAAAGTGGAACTCGCCGCCGAGCCGCAAGCGGCTTGGCAACGGGCTCGTTCACTGGCCAGCGACAACGACTTGATCTGCATCACTGGCTCGTTCTTTCTCGCTGCAGAGTTGCGCTCGCAGTGCGTATCGTGATTGTCATCTTTCTTGATCGTCGCGCGGGCAGCTTGCTTGTGCTCGCACCAGCTGCTGGCTAGCGAACCGCGATTCTCGCTGGAAAACAGGCTGTTTTTGCATCTTTCGCAGGTCTGGCCCGCACTTTGCATTAAGGCCATCGCAGTTGGTTAGTGAGCTTCAACGCTCCCGACCAGACGAGGCATAGATCAACTACCTACTCGGCTGTGCGCCTGCCTCGAACGGGCAGCTGAATCTGTTGGAGTACATGCAATGAAGAAAATCATCTTAGGTTTGATGTTGGCCGCGGGGCTCGGTTTGGCTGGCTGTCAAAAAAGCGTGAACAGCGAGATCAAGGACGTGCACGACGCCGAGAAGAACGCCGCCAAGAAGATCACCGATAAGGAGCGCGAGCTCCAAGACACGAAGATGGAAGAAGGAAAGAAGATTCTCCAAGAGAAGCGCGAAGCCAACGACGCCATCAACAAGGAAGTCGAAAAGACCAATCCGCCGCCGGCCGTCCCGTAAGCTGGCAATTAATATTCGCGATGCGACTTGGCACGCCTCCCCGAGAATGTGCCGAGCGTGACGCAAACCGTGCTGCCCCGCGATGGCGATCCCTCGTCCATCGCGGGGTAGTTCTGTTTCTGCACTTCACTCTGGAGCGAAGTCATGCCACGCGGCGACAAGGACAAGTACACCGATAAGCAAAAACGTCAGGCCGAGCATATCGCTGAAGGCTACGAGGACCGCGGCGTCTCCGAAGAGACCGCCGAGGCGCGGGCCTGGGCCACGGTCAACAAGATGAGCGGCGGTGGAAAGAAGTCCGGCTCCGGCCGCGGCAAGAAAGTGAACAAAGCCCCGGCTAAGAAGGGTGGCAAGCTCGGCGGCGCTGCATCGGCAGCTCGACCAAAGTCGGCGCGAGTAGCATCAGCGAAAAAGGCCGCGGCCACTCGCAAGAAACGGGCGACGAAGAAAAAGACCGCCAAGAAGAAGAGTGCCTAAGTCACGGCCAACTGTCCGCAGCCCGCTGCGATCTCGATGCCGCGACGCTGGCGAACGCTGCTGGGGATCTGCCGCTCTGCGAGAATGTTTCGAAATGCTGCGATCGCCGCGGTGTCTCCGGCTTGACCGTCGAAACCGACGGTCGGGTTGAGCGGGATCAAATTCACCTGACAGGGAATTCCTTGCAGCAGTTCGGCTAGTTCGCGAGCTTGGTCGGTGGAATCATTTTTCCCCGCGATGAGCGTCCATTCGAAAAATATCTTCTGCTGCAACTTCTCGGTGTAGTAGCGACAGGCCGCCAACAATTCCGCAACCGGCCAAGGGTGCGCTGCTGGAATCATCGCCAATCGCTCAGGTTGATTTCCCGCATGCAGCGAAACAGCCAGCGAATATTTTCGTCCTTCATCGGCCAATCGCACGATGCCGGGAATGACGCCGACCGTGCTAATTGTTATCTGCTTTGCGCCGATGGCGAGACCGGCTGAGTTGTGCAGGATCTCGAGTGCGGTCATCACCGCCTCGTAGTTCAGCAGCGGTTCGCCCATTCCCATCAGCACCAGGTTGCTCAGCCGCTGCCCCTGCTCGCGACAACGACGAGCTACATAGAGAGCTTGCGCGACAATTTCGCCGCTGGTTAGATTGCGTGTAAATCCCATCTGCCCCGTCGCACAGAACACGCAACCCAGCGCGCAGCCGACCTGCGAACTCAGGCAGGCCGTCGTGCGCGTTTGCGGACCTTCGCCGTACTCCATCTGCACTGTTTCAATTTGTTCACCATCGCGCAGATTCAGCAGAAACTTGTTCGTGCGGCCATCCTGCGACTGCACACTCTTCGCGGCGGTAAGGTGCCCCAGTGTCGCTTCGGCCTGCAATCGCGCGAGCAACTTCGGCGGCAACTCGGCGATCGTGGCAAGCTCGGTTGCCAGATCGCGATACAAATGCCGCCACAACGGCCGCGCGTGCGCAGTAGCAAATTCCCACTCGGTGAGGAGTTGCGTCAGGTCGTTTGGCGTGAGGTCGTAAAGATTATGCATTCCGCACTATTGTAGCCAACGGCAGGAAAAGCAGACGTGGTATCTTGAAGAGATGGATACTTCCGAGATCAACGCTCAGGCCCGCCGTGTTGCTCAACTCTTGGCGACGCGACAAAAAAAAGTGGCTACGGCAGAAAGTTGCACCGGCGGACTGGTGGCCGGTGCACTTACCGCCGTGGCGGGAATTTCGGCCCGGCTGTGCGGCGGCGTGATTGTTTATCGAAACGAAACGAAGCACGCGCTGCTCGATATTTCCCAGCAACTGCTCGCCGATCCGGGCCCCGTCAGCGAAATTGTCGCTCAACAGATGGCCCAACGCGTGCTGACAAAAATTCCGGAAGCCGATGTCTCGATCGCCATTACTGGGCATCTTGGCCCGAATGCGCCAGCCGACCTCGATGGCGTGGTGTGGCTGGCCGTGGGAGCGCGCAAGGGAGAGGAATCAGCCGAAGTGTGGACCAAAAAGTTGCACCTTCCGCCGCTGGCCCGAATTGAGCGACAGCAAATGGCGGTGGCGGGTGCATTGGACTTTCTGGCAAGCAATTTGGAAGTGAGCGGCAGGTAAAAGAAATTCAAACTTGGCCAGTCTCATCTTCTGCACTCTTCTTTGCTTCCGCTACGATAACTGAAAGTGCAAAAGCAAGTCGAACCGCTTCAACCCCTCACCCTGGCCCTTAACCTCTAGCCCCTTCCCCCCATGCTTCTTCAAACCGTTCAGCAGCACATTCTCGAAGAACAACGCCGTCATCATCCGCAGGCCAGCGGTGAGTTTTCCTGGCTGTTGTCGGGCATCACGCTGGCGACGAAGATCATCGCGGCTCAGGTTCGCCGAGCGGGGATCAGCGCCGATGTGCTGGGAGCGACGGACAATGAAAACGTCCAAGGCGAAGTGCAGCAGAAGCTCGACGTTATCGCCAACCAGGTGCTGATGAAGTTTCTCGGCAATCGCGGCAACGTAGCGATCATGGCCTCGGAAGAAGATGACGATCCGGTGGTCGTCGAGCGCGATCGCAAGCACGGCAAGCACGTGGTCGTCTTCGACCCGCTCGATGGCTCGAGCAACATTGACGTCAACGTCAGCGTGGGCACGATTTTTTCGATTCTGAAGCGTGAGCCCGATCCGACCGGTACGCGCGACATCATGAGCGACGTACTGCAACCCGGCTATCGGCAAATCGCGGCGGGATATGTCGTCTACGGCTCGTCGACGATGCTCGTCTACACAGCCGGCAACGGCGTGGCTGGCTTCACGCTCGATCCGTCGATCGGTGCGTACTTGCTCAGCCACGAGAAGATCACGATGCCGGAATGCGGCAAGCAGTACAGCTGCAACGAAGCCAACTACGACAGCTTTCCAGACGAATACAAAGAATATCTCTCGATTCTCCGCTCGGGCAAAACGGGCCGGACCTATTCCTCACGCTACATCGGCTCGCTGGTCGCCGATTTTCATCGCATGCTGCTAAAGGGTGGCGTATTCATCTATCCGCCGACCAAATCGCATTCGACCGGCAAGCTGCGACTGCTGTACGAAGCCAACCCCATCGCGATGCTCGCCGAACAAGCGGGCGGCATGGCCACCGACGGGCGAAAACGAATCCTCGAAATCCAGCCGACGACGCTCCATCAGCGCACACCGCTGGTCGTCGGCAGCCGGGAGGAAATGGCGCTGCTGGCGAAGATCATGCAGTAATCAAGGCTTGTCCTGGAGTGCAGGGACCTTGGCGATTTTCTCCCGAAATTGCTTCAGGTCCCCAGCGATGTGTCGCTCGCCAGCCAAGGCCGAGACCTCTACCGGCGGCAAGCGAATTTCCGAGTTCTTCTCCAGGAGAACTTCCAGCAGGCATGCCAGACCGGGGGACCAGAACACTCGGTCGCTGTCGTACGACTCCGATTTGTCGTTCAAATTGAATGAGCGTTCGAACACTTGGATCGCAAAGCGATCTTGATTGGTGACTGCCTCGATGCGCATCTTCGGCAGTGCACCGGCGAAGCCGCCTTCCGACCTGGGCACCGGCATATGCGAATCGGCGAGTGCGCTCTGCAAGAGTTCGAGTATTTCTGGCTGATCGATCGAGAAATCCGCTTTGATTTTTGGGGAAGCCGCGAAGCCCATGTCCTGAACGACGACGCGGATTTTGGTCAACTTGCGGCCCTTCGCAAAGTCGAGTTTCCGCCAATCCGGCGCACCTTGTCCCCACACAGCGATTGGCGAAACCGCCCCGATCAGAAAAATCGCCACAGCCGCGGCAAACGTGCGGGTGATCCCCTGCCAGTGGTTAGCACTCATCAATACTTTCTCGCAGAAAACGAAATACCTCTGTTTCTGTCAGCATTGGATGCGATTTCGCACGAGCTGGCGATACCCGGCTGACCTACGCGAAGCCGCTTGCTGCCGATAGAATGCGGGCGGATGGATTTATCTTGATACGTCTCGGCGTCTCCTCTTCGCGATGATGCAGGAGGCTGGAGCATCGCATGGCACGCCTGGTTTCTTTTTTGGTTCTACTGCTGATCTTGGTGCTCATCGCGCTGTTGTTCTTCCGCGTGATGGCATCGTTCATGCTGCCGTTGTTCCTGGCTGCGCTGCTCGTCGTCGTTTTTCATCCTCTCTACACCTGGATGCTCGAACGCTGTTGGAAGCAGCGTTACGTGGCGGCGACGCTGACCACGATCATGGTCATGCTGTGCGTTCTCGCGCCGGCTGCCCTTGTGTTCACGCTCGCCGGTGCTCAGGGGGCTTCGCTCGCTTCGCAAGTTCGCGGCACCAATGTGCGAGAGAAGCTCGATGAACTGCGGGCCGCATATTCGCTCGATATTCCTCGCCGCGACCACCTGCAACAAATCGAAGCCACTCTCAATTCCTACCGAGAATTCCTGCGACGTGGCGAAACGCCGAACTACAAACGAATCCACAATGCCTACACCCGCCTGGCCGCCATTGAAGAGTGGCGGACGGCTGGGAAGGGTAAGGATCTCGGCTTGATCGCCTTTCCAGAATCGCTGCAAAAGCAACTCGAAACATTGCAAACCGCCGATGCCGATTCCCCCGAAGCCGACCAGGCCCTGCTCGATGCGATTGCTGAGTTCCGCATCTACAAACGCGATCTCCTCGGCGGCGGCTTTCAAGCGTTTGTCAAAGAGCTCGTGAATCCTTCGGATGAGCAAATCGATGCTCTGATGAAGGATTATTACGAGCCGATCATTTCGCGCGGCAAAGAAACCGCGGTCCTGGTCGGCAAAGTCGTGCTGGGCATTCTCGTTGTGATCGCCACGCTCTTTTTCTTATTCGCCGAAGGCTCGCGCATTCTCGATGGTGCTATTCGCCTTTCGCCGCTGGAAGAGCGTTACGTGCGCGAACTCGTCAATGAGTTTGATCGCGTCTGTCGCGCGGTGGTTGCCGCGACGCTTCTCTCTGCCGTCGCGCAGGGAATTCTCGCCGGCATTGGTTTTTACATCGCCGGTTTTTATGTCCCCGGTTTGCAACAATCCGTTGCGCTGCTGATGTTGTTGACGATGGTCCTCGCGATGGTTCCCTTCACGGGCGCGGCCACGGTGTGGGTTCCCGTCAGTTTGTACATCTGGCTCTATGCGGGGCAGTTCGGTCCGGCGGTCGGCCTGGCCATTTACGGCGCGCTGATCGTGTCGACGGCAGACAACTTTATCAAGCCGATGGTGCTGCACGGCCAATCCAATTTGCATCCGCTGCTGGCGCTCCTAAGCGTTATCGGCGGCATTCAATCGCTCGGCCCGATCGGCATTCTCGTCGGGCCGATGGTCGTCGTGTTCCTGCAGACCCTGCTCAAAATTCTGCAACGCGAACTGATCACCATGGACAAGCTCACCGCGGCCGCCGCCGCCATTGGCGTGCAACTGCCGGCATTTGGTCCTAGGCCTGCGGAAGCAACTACTTCAACTGAGATTACCGTCTCGCCTGTCGATCCGGCGACTGGCATTCCGATCGAAGCGGCCCCCGAACCAAAATCGAATGGCTCGCCGCCAGCGAAGCCGGTACAAAGGTCGAAGCCGAAGAAAAAACGTTAAGGCGGTAACGCTGTGGATTGGGTCTTTATGCAAACCGACGAAGACCTAGAACCAGATGCGATTAATGACGCGCCGCGTAGCGCCGACGATAAAGCAGTTTCTGGTCCGTGGTGGATGCACGCGGCCAGTGTTCTCGGATTTGACCTTGAGCTGAAACCACAGCTTGCCAGCCTAGCACGGCGGCTGGCATATTCGATCATGGGACTCGTCTTCATTGGACTGCTGAGTTGCGCGGCCCCAGCCTGGCTGGCGCTCGTTGCCTTGGCGATTTGGTTCCTGCCGTTTGCCATTCACGCAGCAGTTCGCGATCTGGCACTGCTGGCCTTCACGATGGTGCTAACCGTTGCATCCAGTCGAACCCAGTGGAAGCTACTCGCCTCCCTCGTGGTTTTTCAAATCGAGACGGTCGCGTTCATCGGTGTAGCGGCTCTGGCGGCGGCAGCATTGATGTAGAGCGTTACCGCCCTCTTCATCGGCAAACCTATCCGCCAAAAGAAACAGGGCGGCAAATGGATTGCCGCCCTGAGAGAAAATCAGATTTTTGCAATCGCTTACTTCACGTCGAGCAGTTCGACGAGGAAGTGAAGCGTCGCCTTGCCCGGAATCACGCCGCCAGCGCCACGATCGCCGTAGCCGAGGTTCGAGGGGATTTCGAGTTCGATCATGCCACCCTTGCCGACCAGCTGCATTCCTTCGGTCCAGCCCGGAATGACTTCGCCGAGGCCGAAGGCGATCGACTCTTTGCGGTCGTACGAGCTATCGAAGACCTTGCCGTTGTCGAGCCAGCCGTGGTAATGCACGGTCACTTTGTTCGTGGCCTTCGGCTGCACGCCGGTTCCCTTGCGGAGCACGCGGTACTTCAGGCCCGAGGGGGTCGCCGTGAAGGTCTTCGGCGCATCCTTGTCGGCAGCACCAGCGCCGGCGGGGAGCGTGGGAAGGGGAACATCTTGAGCGCTCACGAAAACTCCTCCGCAGAGAAAAAAGAACATCAAACCAGCAACCGTTGCCAAATTCCGTCGTGACATAAATGCCCTCCTTGAATTAGGGGAAAACCAAGACGGGCGATTCTAAAGCACGCCGAAATAACAGCAAAGGGGCTGCTATCACTGGCCGGTCGACAAAACCACTCGAAAACGAGCCTGGCCGCTCAGCATCCGCTCGAAGGCCGCCGGGGCTTGCTCCAGCGGAAAGACCTCGTTGTGCGAGCGCACTTGCGTTTGCTGGCTGAAGGCGAGCGTGTCTTCTGAATCGATCGAGGTGCCGGAATACCAACCCGTAATCGACCGCCGACCGGCCAGCAAAAAGATCGGTTGGGCTTCGAGCGATTGCACCGCGCCGATTACCATCAGCTTGCCATAGGGAGCCAGTCCGCCGACCGTCGCGGCCATCGCGGGACCATGCGTCACCGTCGCGATGATCGCTTTGGCGCCGCCCAGCTTCTGCAACTCTTCGGCGGGATCGCTGTTCTGGCTATCGATGTAATGCACCGCTCCGAGTTGCTTGGCTAGCGGCGCTTTGTCTTGCCCACGCGCGATGGCCACCGTTTGAAAACCCATCTTCGCTGCATATTGCACGCCGAGATGACCGAGCCCGCCGATGCCGAGAATGGCGACCACTTCGCCAGGACCAGCGCCGCTGTTGCGAAGAGCATTGAACGTGGTCAGGCCTGCGCACATCAGCGGCGCGGCATCGAGTGGCGACAGCTCTTGAGGAACCATGGCGAGCGCGGTTACCGGCGCAAGCATGTAATCGGCATAGCCGCCGTCAATCGAAATGCCGGTAATACCAACGCCGTTCTGACAGGCAAAATATTCGCCGCGACGGCACATATCGCAATAGCCGCAATGGGCCGAATGCCAGCCGATTCCCACGCGCTGACCGACTTGCCAACGGGGCGGCACGTTGGCGCCCAACGCGTCGATCACGCCGATCACTTCATGTCCTGGAACGCGCGGATAGGTGATCCCTGGCCATTGACCTTCTTTCGTCAGCAGATCGCTGTGACAGATGCCGCAAGCTTGCACCTTCACCCGAACGGTTCCAGCAATCGGCTCGGGAATCGGCCGCTCAACTAACTCCAACGGACCGCTCTTTTTCGAAATCTGAATCGCACGCATCGTCGACATGTGGTTGCTCCTGCTGTTGGTTCATTTCAATGGGGAAGCAGATACACGTTCACTTCTTCGCCGGGGGACCAAATCTTGTCGCCGCCGGGAAAGTGGGCGAGGGCATTCGCGCGCGCTAGCGCCCGCAAATCGCCAGAGCCTTGCCAGGCCAGCGGTTTCACTTCGCTCGTCGTCGCGTCGAACTGAGAGGGCCAATAGGCAGGGCGATCGCCGCGGTGCGGGTGATCTTGCGCGAGTGTCGCGGTGCGTTGTTCGAGTCCCACGGCCGGTTCGCCGCGCAGCTTTTGCAATGCGGGGCGAACGAACAATTCAAAACAAACGAGGCCGCTCACTGGATTGCCCGGCAAACCAAACACCAGGCACGGCGGCAAAAATTCGCCGCGGTCGAAAAAGCCGAACCACAGTGGCTTGCCGGGCTTGAGATTCACTTTATGAAAAATCTGCTTCACGCCGGCCTGGGCCAGCGCGGCAGGAACCAAATCATGCACGCCCGCGCTCACGCCGCCGGAAAGCAGAATCACATCGTGCTCGAGATTCTCCCGAATCGCCGCGAGCAAGGCTTCCGGCTCATCACGGACGATGTCGCATTCCGTCGGATAACCGCCGGCTTGCGTCACCAGCCCGCCGAGCAGACTGCTGTTGCTATTGCGAATCTTCCCCGCCGTCGGCACTTCGTCGCAGGGGACGATCTCGTCGCCGGTTGGCAAAATCGCAACCGCAGGATCGAGCATTGTCCAAACCAAGCTCCGTCCCACTTCGGCGAGCAAGCCGATTTCGATGGCCCGGAGCTTGGTTCCTTTCGTCAGCACCACCTCGCCACGCTTCATCGAAGTGGCACGGCGCATGATGCTCATGCCATTTCGCACGCGCTCGTCGAGGATCGTCACAGCAGCACCGTTTTCGCTCGCTTCCGTTTTTTCGACCATCACCACGGCAGCGCATCCCTCAGGGATGGGCGCACCCGTCATGATTTGAATGGCGGTTCCGGGCGTGAGCTTGTGCTGCGGCACTTCGCCGGCGACGACACGCTCGAGCACTCGCAATGGCTTGCGGTTCGCCAAATCGGCTTCACAAATCGCGTAACCATCCACCTGCGTTTTGTCATACGGCGGCGAATCGATGTCGCTCGCGATGTCTTCGGCCAGCGTGCAACCGAGTGCGTGAGAAAGTTCGGTTTGAATGCTGCGCGTGATCGGCCGCGCATGTCGCAATACAAACTCGAGAGCCTGCTCGACGCTGATCATTGGGCGGCCCGCATGTCGAGAAACTGCTTCAACATCTGATGGCCATATTCCGTGAGAAAACTCTCCGGATGAAACTGCACACCGACGAGCGGCAGCGTCTTGTGGCGAATGGCCATGATTTCGCGCGAGCCATCGGGAGCATCTGCCCAAGCCGAGACAATGAAGTCGGGATGGAGCGTGTCGGGCCGAATTACCAGGCTGTGATAGCGCGTCGCCGTGACCGGGTTTGGCAGTCCGGCAAACAGGCCTTGGCCGTCGTGATAAATCTGATCGGTCTTGCCATGCATCAGTCGCTTCGCCCGCACAATGACGCCGCCCGTGGCTTGGCCCATCGATTGATGGCCGAGGCAAACTCCGAGCAGCGGCACGGTCCCCATGAACCGCTGAATGCACTCCACCGAAATGCCCGCTTCGGTCGGCGTGCACGGACCTGGCGAAACAATGATGTGCGTCGGCTTGAGGCGAGCGATTTCGTCGCAAGTGATCTGATCGTTGCGGTGAACCTGAATATCGAGCGTCGAATCGACCTCACCCAGCCGTTGCACGAGGTTGTAGGTGAAGGAGTCGTAGTTATCGATCAGCAAAATCATGGGAAGGCAGAAAGTAGATGGCAGAACGCAGAAGTGGGGGCCAGGGAGAGTATTTTGCTTGCCAAGGGGGACAAGCCAGCTACATGATAGGTTCGCGTGAAACGGCGATTCATTCAATGGGGCGAGGTAGCCACGGTCGGCAGACCGTGGGTCCGGCCAGCAACCTGCGCTTGGGCAGGACGTGGCTACAGGAGTGTTCAGCATGCGACGGCTGATGCAAGTTCTCGTTATTTCTGTGTTGCTGGCGAGGAGTTGGGCGTTCGCGGATGAACTGGAATTGGTTAAGGCTGTCGATATCCAGCCGGTGAAATCGCAGGCGAAGCGAATCGTCGACGCTTTGAAATTTCTCGGCGAGCCGCTGACAAAAAGCGAGCAGGAACAACTCGACGCTGCCCTTGCCGAAACGAACGCCACGAAGTCGCTCGCAGCGATTCAAAAAGTCTTCGACGCCCGCGCGCTCGTGGGCGTGAATATCAATTCAGAAAGTCGCGTAAGCGTTGTTCGTGGCGCTGCCAAGGCCGAACTGAATGAGCAAGGCTGGAGCGTGTTTCTGATCAAGGTTCACAACGAAGCGGGCGTGACGGCTGCGCTGCGGGTGAATAGTCCGAATGCGGCCGCGATGTTGAAAACTTCTACGGGTGCGCCCAAGCCCGAATTGAAAATCACACTCAACGACGTTTCCGATCGGTGGATGGATCTCGTCGCCTACGATTCGCAGCCGCTGACAAAGACGCTGACCGGCCTTGAGCTCGAATATCGCCTCATTCAGGTTTACAGCCGCGACAAAGGAAAACGCGAAGCCAAGCTGCAGTTCGACATCGGCCAGGGAACGCAGGATTTAGGTTTCCGCAATGAACTAGCCGTTGTCTTCTCTTGCGAGCCTGCCGTGCGGGTTCGTCTCGATGTGCTCGATGACGACGGCAAACCGACGACCGGGCAGTTTGTTTTCAAAGATCCGCAAGGACGGATTTATCCCGCGCGAGCGCGACGACTTGCGCCGGACTTTTATTTCCACGATCAGGTCTATCGTCATCACGGCGAAGAAGTGTTACTGCCGGCTGGCAGCTACGAAGCGATTTACACGCGCGGGCCGGAATACCGGATTCAGAAACGAATGATTCAAGTGCCGCAGACGCAGGAGCACAGCGAGTCGTTCCGCTTGAAACGGTGGATCAAGATCAGCGATCTCGGCTGGGTCAGCGGCGATCATCATGTGCATGCCGCCGGTTGCAAACATTACGAAGCGCCGACAGAAGGGGTTACACCAGAAGACATGATGCGGCACATCCTCGGCGAGGATCTGAACGTTGGTTGCGTTCTCTCCTGGGGTCCCTGCTGGTATTACCAGAAGCAATATTTCGAGGGGACGATCAACAAGCTCTCGACCAAAGACTATTTGATGCGCTACGACGTCGAGGTGAGCGGCTTCCCGAGTTCGCACGCCGGGCACCTCTGTCTGCTGCGACTCAAAGAAGACGATTATCCCGGCACGAAGGTGATCGAAGATTGGCCCAGTTGGGATCTGCCGGTTTTGAAATGGGGCAAGGAGCAGGGTGGCGTTGTCGGCTTTTCGCACAGTGGTTGGGGACTGATGGTTCCCGGCGATCAGTTGCCGAACTACGCGTTGCCGCCGTTCGATGGTATTGGCGCGAATGAGTATGTCGTTGATGTCGTACACGACGTCTGCGATTTTATTTCCGCCGTCGACACGCCCATCATTTGGGAACTCAGCGTTTGGTATCACACGCTCAATTGTGGTTACACCTGTCGGATCAGCGGCGAAACGGATTTTCCGTGTATCTACGGCGATCGTGTCGGCTTGGGGCGCGTCTATGTAAAGATGGATCGGCCGCCGCCACTTACGAAAGAGGCCGTGAAGCTCGGCCTGACGAATCCGATCGTCGCCAAACAGCAGGCCGCGCAAGGCCAACTCGATTTCGATCGCTGGGTCGATGGCATCAAGGACGGCAGGTCGTATTGCTGCGACGGCTTGAGCCATCTGCTCGATTTCAAAGTGAATAACCTGGGCGTAGGCGAAGTTGGCGACAACGGCCGAAAGAGTTTCCTAGCGATCAAGGCCGGCGAAGCATTGAAAATTAGTTGTCGCGCGGCGGGTTTGCTCGAGGATGCTCCGCGCGAAGATATTCGCCGTCAGCCGCTCAGTTCGAAGCCTTACTGGCACATCGAACGGGCTCGCATCGGCGATTCGAACAAAGTGCCGGTCGAGCTAATCGTGAACGGCCAAGTTGTCGAGAAGAAGGAAATCGCCGCCGATGGTAATGTGAGTGACGTGACGTTCGACTGCAAACCGGAACGCTCCAGCTGGGTTGCCGTTCGCATCTTCCCGGCCTGCCATACGAATCCGGTGTTCGTCGAAGTCGACAAACAGCCGATTCGCGCCAGCCAGCGCAGTGCGCAGTGGTGCATCGACGCGGTCGCGCAATGCTGGAAACAGAAATCGCCGAAGATTCGCGATAGCGAAAAAGCTGCCGCCGAAGAAGCTTACGCAGTGGCACGCAAGGCGTATGAAAAGATCCTGAAAGAATCGTACGACGATCGAGCGAAGTAGAATACAGATTATGAAATCCATCCAAATCCTCTTGCTCGGTTGTTTATTCCTCGGCTGGGCTGCGCTAGCTGCGGGGCAGATCAATACCGCCGGCGAAACCAAATTCTTCGGCTTGACTGCTAAAGGCTCGCGGTTCGTCTTCGTCGTCGATTGCTCGGCGAGCATGGAAGGGGCTCCGCTGGTTGCTGCCAAGCGCGAAGTCCTCGTCGCGCTCGAAAAGCTGAAGCGAACCAACCAGTTTCAAATCGTGTTTTACAACGAGCGCTCGCGCTCGATGCCCCGCATGGCATTTGCGGATGAAAACGGCCTCGCCGATGCTCGCACCTTCGTGGCGAGCATGACCGCGACCGGAGGGACCGATCATCTACAAGCGTTGCAAGCGGCAAAGCGGCTCGGGCCCGATGTGATCTTCTTTTTGACCGACGCCAGCGATCCTGGCATCTCGGCGCGGGATTTGAAAAAGATTCGCGAAGACAATGTCGCGGCGATTCACGTTATCGACATCGCCAGCGAGAAGGCCGGCGAAACAAAGTCGCTCCGACAGCTGGCCGAGGAGAATCGGGGCGAATACAAACGCGTTGACCCGAGCAATTTGAAGGCTGAATAAGTCGCAATCACCGCCGCGTACTTTCGCAAAATGGCAGAGGGCGATATTGTGGCGGCATGCTTATTCTACTGACAAACGACGACGGAATTTACGCGCCGGGCATCCGAGCGCTCGAAGAAGAACTGCTCAAGATTGCCGAGGTCCGCGTGGTTGCGCCGGCGACCGAGCAAAGCGGCGTCGGCCACTCGATTACCTTCTTGCGGCCCCTCGTGCCGAAGCAGGTGTATGACGCTCAAGATCGCCTGCGCGGCTGGGCCGTCGATGGCAGTCCTGCCGATTGCGTGAAGCTCGGCATTTTTGAATTCTGCGATCGGCCGCCAGATCTGGTGGTGAGCGGCATCAATGGTGGGCTGAACGCAGGCATCAACGTGCTCTATTCCGGCACCGTCGCGGCTGCCATCGAAGGGGCTTTCTTCGGCATCACGAGCATTGCCTGTTCGCTCGAGTTCCACGAGCACGCGCAGTATCGCAAGGCCGCCGTCATGTGCCGCGGTGTCATCGAGCAGATTCTCGCCAACAAGGGCCCCGAGCCGGTCCTGTACAACCTGAACATTCCCACGGCAGCGACCGAGCGCGAGCAGAACGAAATCAAAGTCGTGCCGATGGGCGTGGCGCGCTACGGCGAGCATTTCGCCAAGGGAGTCGACCCCAAGGGGCGAACGTATTACTGGGCGACGAATGATCCGCCGCCGCGACACGAGGGGTACGAAACCGATATCACGGAAATTGAACGAGGCTTTCTTACGCTCACTCCGTTGCAATACAATATGACTCGGCACGCCATGCTGGCCGAAATGGAAAAGTGGCCGCTGCAAGTGCCGCCGACGTAAGCTCGAATCACCGCCAAGGAAATCCGCCGATGAATCGCCGAACCTGGTCCTCGCAAGCTTTGCTGGTCGCCGGTTTATTGGCGATCGGCGGCTGCGGTTCATCGCCTCCGCCCGTCGCGACCGCGCCGCCAACGCCTGCACCCGCGACCGTGCCCGGCCCGCCTGCGACGATTCCTGGACCTCCGGCGACTATACCCGGCCCTCCGCCGGCAGTCGCACCGCAAACTCCGCAGCCCGCGACTCCAACCGATCCCGCAGCGCCCATCGCGCTCCCCGCTTCACCACCAGAACCACCGGCCACCCCCACCGAAACCGTGAAGGCCCAAGCCGGGGTCGCCGCCGCGGGTCGCACGCTCGATCAGCACGAGGGAATGCTCGTCACGCCAGCGAAAGCCTATTTCGCCGTGCGCGAAAAAGTGGTTTTTCAAATCCAGATTCCGCAAGCGATTCAACTCTACAAAGCCGAGAACACGCTGCCGCAAACCTTCGAGGAGTTCAAGCAGAACATTCTCGATCCCAACAAGATCAAGCTCCCGCCGTTGCCGCCAGGTCACACCTACGAGTGGAATGCGGAAGAGGAGCAACTGATGGTCAAACGGCCAAAGAGTTAGCTCTCCTTTCTCGAGACGAACGTCATGCCTGACAATCCTTTCGCTGATAATCCTTACGCTTACAGTGGCGCCATCCCGACGCCGGTTGCCACCACGAAGGCTCAGCCGCTCAACTCGCTGAATCTCTTTCGCGACGGCAAGCAGATTGTCGTGGTGGGAAATCAGTTCGTCTTTCCGCCCTGCTGCGTAATGACGGGCAGCGACCAGAACCTGGTCCCCAAAGCGCACACGGTAAAGTTCGTGCCGCATTCGATCGCTTGGACACTCATGTTCGGCGTGATCGGCGCCGCCATCGCGCAGGCCACGATGGGCCGGCAACTGCAGCTGAACTTGCCGATCAGCAACGATTGGCTCGCGAAAAAGAAAAAGCACTCGCGGCGCGGATTATTCATTGCTTTGGGCGGCGGCGCGGTTTTTCTGCTCAGCCTGGTCGCGATGTTGTCGCTCGATCCGCGTCAACAAGAATTGAGCAACCTCATCGGCATCCCCGCCTTGCTTGGCATGCTCACCGGTCTTGGTGGTTTGATCTACATGGCCGCTGCGGGCTCAGTCAACCTTGTGGGCTGCAGCAAGATGGAAGGGAACTGCGTCTGGCTGACCGGCGCAGCGGCGGATTTTCTGGCCCTGCTGCCCGAGTGGAGCACGCAGGGACCGCCGGGTGCTCCGGGCGTGATGCGCCGCTAGTTGCATTACAGCCGTTTCTTCATTTGCAGCGTGCCGAAGATCACTGCCGTGATCGCCATGCACCACAGCACGATGGCGTGTTGCCACAGTTCCTGCCAGCCGCCGCCACGCAGGATCACGCTGCGCGAAGCATCGATCATCCAAGTCGTGGGAATCAAGTTGGCCACGTGCTGCAACGGCCAGGGCATTGAGTCGATCGGAAAAACGTAGCCCGACAGAAAAATCGACGGCAGAAACGTTCCCATCGCGACCTGGCCGGCCGCTTCGCGAGTGGCTGCCTTCGTCGAGATCCACAAGCCGACGCCGAGGTTCGCGAGGACGAAGGGAAACGTGATCATGATCAGCGTGATGAAATATCCCTGAATCGGCACGCGGAAAATCGACCACATCAGGAAGGCGATGAAGCAAAACTCGAGCAGCGTGAGCAAAATGTATGGCCCCATCTTGCCGAGGATCAATTCGCCGCGGCGGACCGGTGTCATGTAAAGTTGCTCGAGCGTGCCGAGTTCTTTCTCGCGAACGATCGCGTTCGCCGACAGGACGGTCGACATCATTTGGCACATCACCACCATCAAGCCGGGAATGAAAAAGTTCGCCGAGCGCGTGTCAGGGTTGAAGAGAATCCGCGGCCGGGCTTCGATCGGAAAAGCCTGGTCTTGCAGGATGCGGGCCAGCGATTCGCGCAGCGCGATCGCATTGCTGACGTTCACCGCCTCGGCAGCGATGCTCGACTCGGTGCCGTCGACCAACACGAGCATTTCGGCCGATTCGCCTGCCTCCAGGCGTCGCGAATAATCTTCAGGAATGATAATTCCCACGCGAGCCTTGCCGGCAACGATCAGCTGATAAGCCTCGGTGTCGCTGTAGACCTTATGCGTGATTTTGAAGTCGCCGCTGTTTTCGAATTGCTCGAGCAGTCGCCGGCTTTCTTGCGTGCCGGCGTGATCGACAGCGACCGTGCGCACATTGCGCACGTTCGTATCGATCGCGTAGCCGAGCATGAAGAGCTCCATCACGGGGACGAAGATCGTGAAAAAGAGCGTCTGCGGATCGCGCAAGATGTGGAGCATTTCCTTGCGAGCAATCGAAAACGTCCGCAAAAAGGTGTCGCCAGTCATGGTGCAGGTTCCTTACGAAGCTTGAGCCAATTCGCGGGTGCGGTTGCGGGCAATGGTCACAAACACATCTTCCAGATTGGCGCCGGCCGGCCGCACGCTCACATCGGGGCCAGTCAGATCGCGCAGGTCATCTTTTTGATCGACGAGGGCGTGAATCGATTGGCCGAAGATCGTGGCTTCCTTCACCGTCGGTCGATGCTTCAGTCGATTGAGCAACTCGGCGATGTCGGGCGCGACGATTTCGATGCGATGAAAACCAGGCGGCGTGACTTCGGGAAGTTGCTTGAGTTCGCTCGGAGAACCAATCACGAGCAACTTCGACAAGTGGAGATAACCAACCCGGCCACAGCGTTCGGCTTCGTCCATGTAGTGCGTGGTGACGAGCAGCGTGATGCCCTGTGCCGCGAGTTGAAAGAGCAAGTCCCACAACTCGCGGCGGGCTACTGGATCGACACCCGCCGTCGGTTCATCGAGGAAGACGAGCTTGGGCCGATGGAGCAAGGCACAAACCATCGCGAGCCGTTGTTTCCAACCACCGCTGAGCCGGCCAGCCCAACGGCTGAGATAAGGTTGCAGGCCAGTGAGTTCGACGAGCTCGCGTTGCCGCTCCTTGGCTTGTGCGTTCCGCAATCCGTAGATGCCGGAATAGAAATCCATGTTCTCCTGAACGGTCAGGTCGGCGTAGAGGGAGAACTTTTGCGACATGTAGCCGATCGATTGCCGCACCACATCGGCCTCGGTCGCCACATTGTGCCCTAGCACGCTCGCCGAACCTTCGGCCAGCGGCAGCAAACCGCAGAGAGCGCGAATTAGCGTGGTTTTTCCCGAACCGTTGGGCCCGAGCAGGCCGAAGACTTCGCCGGCTTGCACTTGCAGATCGACGCGATCTACGGCGGTGAAGGTGCCGAAGCGAAGAGTGACGTTGCGGACGTCGATGACTGGGGTATTTGAATTGATGGACATGATTGCTAACTCAATGAGTTGTGAATTGGGAGTTCCCTCTCCTCGGTACGCCGGGGAGAGGGTTAGGGTGAGGGGCTTTTGGCTTGGGGAGGTGATTTGCAAGTCAGCCCCTCACCCCGGCCCTCTCCCCGGAGTACCGAGGAGAGGGAGTGACGTTGTTGCTTCGCAACACGCTATTTCTTCAACCAAACATCCGCCGCCATCCCCGCTTTGAAAACTCCTTGCGGATCAGCGACGCGCACCTTCACGCCGAAGACCTGGTGCCGGCGTTCATCAACGGTCTGCACGTTGCGGGGCGTGAACTCGCTTTGCGGGGCGATGTAGATCACTTCGCCGCTGAAGCGTTTGTTCGGGAAGGTGTCCATCGTCACTTCCACTTTTTGGCCGACCTTGATCAGGCCCATTTGGATTTCCGAGATATAAGCCTTCACCCACAAGTCATCAGCGCGGAGGACGAGAGCGACCGGCCGATTTGGCGCGGCGATGTCGCCGGGGCGGACCGAGACGGTTTGCACGACGCATTTCTCGGGCGCGAAGACGGTTCGTTCGGCCCGCATCACGTCGAGCTCAGCGAGCTTGCCGTCGAGTTGTGCGACCTGCGCGCGGGCTTCATCTTTGTCCTCGTCACGAGTGCCGGCGTACAGCAGATCGAGATTGGCCTGCAAGCGAGCGAGTTCCGCTTCGGCTTCGGCTTTTTCCTGATCGCGATATCCCTTGCTATACATCCGATGTTTCGCATCGAGCGCCGAAACCTGGCCGCTCAACCGGCCATATTTGGCGACGGCGGCATCGAAATTCTGCTGGCTGGTTGCCTTCTGATTCAACAGGTTCCGTTCGCGGTCCATATCGACGCGAGCGTTGGCCAAGTCGGCGCGAGCGGCGGCCAGATCGCCGGCGACTTGCTCGGTTTCTTCGGGACGGAAACCAGCGTTCATCAAGTCGAGTCGAGCCTTCGACGCATCGACGGCGGCCTTGGCAGCAGCGATCTCTTGTTTGCGCGGCCCTTCGACGAGCTTGGCAACGTTGGCTTCGGCGGCATTCTTCTGCGCGACGAGTTGGGCGCGCTGCGCATCAAGTTCGGGCATTTCCAGGTCGATGATTTTCGCGCCGGCTTCGAGCACGGCGCCGTCGTCGACATACACCTTCGACACCCGGCCGCCAACGCGCGAGCTCAGTCGCACTTCCTGCGATTCGACGGTCCCCGGCAAACGGAGTTCGTGGCTGCGAGGGAAAAAATGAAACCAGAGCCCCGCCGACGTCCCGCCGAGGGCTGCGATCAAGGTTAGGGCGATGAAGGTTTTCATGGCAGTGTTCCATTGCTGCGAGTACGCAGTGCTAATATTCGTGCTAGTCATGGTGTTGTGCCCGCCATTCATTTTGACTTGCGGCGGCAGGTGGCTCCTAATAAGCTCCTCTAGTAGCTAAGCAGCCGTAGGGTGCACTTCGGACACCCAAATTTCAAGAATCTTCCGAATTGTGGTAACTTCTGGCTGCCGCACGACTTCGGGCAGGTGGTGCATGGATTCGGCCGTCACGGTGGAACTGCAGCAATTGCTCGATCGCCTCCGCGCGGGCGATCAGCAGGCCCGCCGCGAATTTCTCGAACAGGCCTGCGGTCGGCTGCGACGGCTAGCCGGCAAGATTTTGTCCGGGTCGTTTCCGAACCTGCAGCGGCGGCACGATGTCGATAGTGTGGTGCACGAAACCTGGCTCCGCTTGATCCAAGCCATGGACAAAGCCGATCCGCCGACGGTCGCCGATTTTTTTCGGTTGGCCGCCCACAAGATCCGGCAGGTGCTGCTCGATATGGTCGCTGATCGGCAACGAACGTTTCATCAGCATGAAACAATGTTCCCCGCAAACGACTCGCTCGCCAGTCGTATGGAGCCGGGCGATCAATCGCTCGACGGCGCTCGTCTCGCCATTTGGACCGAGTTTCACAACAAGGTTGGCACGCTGGCCGATGCCGAGCGGACCATTTTCGAGATGCACTACTATCTTGGCTTGCCGCAGGCGGAAATTGCCAAGATTCTGGAGCTTCATCCGCGGAAAGTCAGTTATCTGTGGGTCGCGGCGACGGAATATCTAGCTGCTGACCTGACGCAAATCGCGAGGCTGTGATGAACGACGAACGTACACAGCCGGTTGCAAATTTACTTACTCCGCCGCCGATTGATCCGGTGCTGGAACTCCTCGTCGAATGGGAGGAACGCCGCGCTGCCGGTGAATCGGTTTCGGCCGAAATGCTCTGTCCGAATGATCCTCGCTTGCAACAAGAGCTGCGCGATCGGATCGCTCGGCGGGAAAAGATTCTCGCTGCACTCGAACTCTCGCCGGAAGTATCAGGGAGCTTCGCAGGAGGTCGCACGCCGCTTGCGCTGCCGAACTTGATTGGCTATGAGATTCTGGAGCTGATCGGCCAGGGAGGAATGGGCGTCGTTTATAAAGCGCGGCAGTTGGCGCTCAACCGGATCGTTGCGATCAAGATGATCCTCTCGGGCGTGAATGCGAGTCGACAAGAGCTCTCGCGTTTTCGCGCCGAAGCCGAAGCCGTCGCTCGGCTCGCGCATCCGAACATCGTGCAGATCTACGAAATCGGCGAGCAGAACGACTGTCCTTATCTGACGCTGGAGTTTGTTCCCGGCGGCAATCTCTCGCATCAGATCGAAGGGACCGCATTGCCGCCGCGACGGGCGGCTGAGTTGATTCTCGCGCTGGCCAAGGGGATTCAACACGCGCACGAGCGCGGCATCGTTCATCGCGACTTGAAGCCCGGCAATGTGTTGATCGATGCCAATGGCACGCCAAAGATCGCTGACTTCGGCCTGGCGAAACGGGCCGAAGGAAATATCGCCCACACGCTGACCGGCGCGATCATCGGCTCGCCGACGTACATGGCGCCGGAACAAGCAGCTGGGAACGGCAGCGAAATCGGCCCGGCCACCGATGTCTACGCGCTGGGTGTGATGCTGTATGAAATGCTCACCGGTCGGCCGCCGTTCAAAGGCGATTCGGTCATCGAAACGATTCAAGCCGTGCGCGAACAAGATCCGCTGCCGCCGCGGATGGTGCAGCCGAAAGTTCCGCGCGACATCGAAATCATTTGCTTGAAATGCCTCGAAAAGAAACCGGCGAATCGCTACGCCAACGCGGCAGCGCTCGCCCAAGACTTGCAGGCCTTTCTGCAGAATGAACCGATCAGCGCGCAATCGCTGACGCTAGTCGAACAGGTGACGCGTACGATTACGCATCACGGTTTCGACGAGCGGATTCAGGGTTTTACGAAGTGGATGCTCTTTTTCTGTCCGATTCCACTCACAACGCATCTCATCGCCTGGTACTTTCTCACCGGCAAGCCGTATTACGCCAACGGCATGATCGCGACGACCAGCTTTGTGCTGTTTGTCATGTTGCCGCTGATGATCCGCGTCGGCGCGCCGTCGTTGCGGCTCATTCCGAGTTGGCAACGGAAGCATTTTCTCACGACTTGGATCGGCCATACGATTGCGATGGCCGTGCTCCTGAGCGTGGTGCTCATCACCGTTCCCGCCGACCGACCAAACTTGCGGCTGATGGTTTATGGCCTGTGGGCCGGCGCCGCGGCGCTCAGTTTTCTCTCGCACGCGGTCGAAGCCGGTTTTTATTACATCGTCGGCGGCGTGATGTTTGTCATGGCCATTGTCTTTGCCCTCACGCCGATGTGGGCGCCGCTAGAAGTGGCGACGCTGATGACCTGCAACATGCTGCTGCAGGGGCTGTACCTGCGGTCGCAAAGACGCGAACCTTACGTGACTGCCGACGCTCGAGTGGCTGCGGCAACGACGATGGTTCCGCCGGAACGAAACTAGGTGACCGAATGCGAATCAAAATAATCTTGGCCTTGTTTCTCTCGCTGGTTGCGTTGGCTGCTGATGCGCTCGCGAGCGGTCCGAATATCGTGTTGATCCTAGGCGATGACTTTGGCTATGAGTGCGTGACCGCCAATGGTGGCCAGTCCTATCAAACGCCGAATCTCGATCGGCTTGCGGCGGGTGGGATGCGGTTTGAGCAGTGTCATGTGCAGCCGCTGTGTACTCCGACGCGGGTGCAGTTGATGACGGGCATGTACAACGTGCGGAACTACGTCAACTTCGGCACGCTGCGGCGGACGGAGACGACGTTTGCGCATGTGCTGAAGAAAGCCGGCTATGCGACCGGCATTTGTGGCAAGTGGCAACTCGGGCGCGAGGTCGATTCGCCGAAGCATTTTGGTTTCGATGAATCGTGCCTGTGGCAACAGACGCGACGGCCGCCGCGGTATGCGAATCCGGGGCTGGAGTACAACGGCGTAGAGAAGGATTTTACGAACGGCGAGTATGGGCCGAAGTTGCTGAATGAGTTTGCGATCGATTTTGTCACGCGGCACAAAGATCATCCATTCTTTCTGTATTACCCCATGACGCTGACTCACGATCCGTTTCAGCCGACGCCCGACAGTGCCGATTGGGATCCGCGGGCGATGGGAGAGCAGGTCAATCGCGCGGAGAAGCACTTCGCCGACATGACGACGTACATGGACAAGATGATCGGCGAGCTCGACAAGAAGCTCGGCGAGTTGGGGATTCGCGACAACACGCTCCTCATCTTCCTCGGAGACAATGGCACGGGGACCGGTGTGACGAGCAAGTTTCAGAATGCGAACTACAAAGGTGGCAAAGGAACGACCACGCAGCGCGGCACGCACGTGCCACTGATCGCCAGTTGGCCGGCGGTAATCAAGGCGGGGCAGGTGAACAGCGACCTGATCAGCAGCGTCGACGTGCTCCCCACGATTGTCGCCGCGGCGGGCACGACGGCGGAAAAGAACTTGCCGGAGAAAATCGACGGCGTGAGTTTCTTATCGCAGCTGCGTGGCGAAAAAGGTTCGCCACGCGAATGGCTGTATCACTGGTACTCGCCGCGGCAGAACGACAATCTGACGGTGAAAGAGTTTGCCTTCGATCGCGAATACAAACTCTACCGCAACGGCGATTTGTACGACCTGAAAGCCGATCCGAACGAGAAGCAGGCGCTTGCCGCGGCGGACCAATCGGCGGCTGCCAAAACGGCGTCGGCCAAGTTGCAAAAGGCGCTCGAGCAGTTCGCTGCTGCCCGGCCAGCCGAACTTGAACCTGGAGAGAAATCCTCAGCGACTCCCGCCAAGACGAAGCAGAAGAAAAAGCAGGACAAGTAGGCCGATCGTCTGGGACGCGGTAACGGCAGACAAGTTGCCATTAATTGGGGATAGAATAACAATAGCAACTCGTCATCAGGTCGTAATCAGAGGTTATAAAAGGGTTATAAAAGGTTATAGCAACTCGTGGCATGTTTTTCGCAGATCGAATCCCAGCAAGCATTTCGGGCCATTCGCAATTCTTCATGCCTGTTATATAACCCCCATCCACGCCAGGGCGGTTGGCCGTTGCCAGTGAGGGGGGAATTTGCGACGATAACGCCGGTTCATTACCGGGCCCGCCCCGGATTTACTCTCCGTCTTTTGTCTTTGGAATTGAGCACAACCGTCATGGCAGCCGCGTTTCCTGAAGTCAGCAAAATCAAGTACGAAGGCCCGTCGTCGAGGAACCCCCTGGCGTTTCGCTGGTACAACGAAAGCGAAATGATCGAAGGGAAATCGATGAAGGACCACCTGCGGTTCAGCATCGTCTATTGGCACACCTTCCGCGGCACGGGTAGCGACCCGTTCGGCCCCGGCACGGCGATTCGCCCCTGGGATGACGGCAGCCCGAGCGTCGAAAACGCCGTGAAGCGCGTCCGCGTGGCTTTCGAACTGATCGAAAAGCTCGGCGCGCCTTATTACGCGTTTCACGATCGCGATGTCGCTCCCGAAGGAGCAAACCTCACCGAGACGAACAAGATCTTCGACACGGTCGCCAAGGCTCTGAAGGAAGAACAGCAACGCACCGGCATCAAGCTGTTGTGGGGCACGGCGAACATGTTCAGCCATCCGCGCTTCATGCACGGTGCTGCGACGACCTGCAACGCCGACGTCTTTGCCTTCGCAGCGGCGAGCGTGAAGAAGTGCCTCGAAGTGACGAAGGAACTCGGCGGTGAGAACTATGTGTTCTGGGGCGGCCGCGAAGGCTACCAGAATCTGTTCAACACCGATCTGAAACGCGAGATCGATCACCTGGCCAAGTTCTTCCACATGGCTGTCGATTACGCCAAGAAGATCGGCTTCACCGGGCAGTTCTTGATCGAACCCAAACCGAAAGAACCGACCAAGCATCAGTACGACAGCGACGCCGCGGCTTGCTTGAACTTCCTCCGCGCGTACGACCTGCTGCCGCACTTCAAGCTGAACCTCGAGACCAACCACGCGACGCTGGCCGGCCACACGATGATGCACGAGCTCGATTACACGGGCATGCAAGGTGCGCTCGGCAGCATCGATGCCAATACGGGCGACGTGATGCTCGGTTGGGACACCGATCAGTTCCCGACGAACTACTATCTGACGACCGAGATCATGCTGATGCTTTTGAAGCACGGCGGCATCGCCCCCGGCGGCGTGAACTTCGACGCCAAGGTCCGCCGCGAAAGCTTCGAGCCGATCGATCTGTTTTACGCCCACATCGGCGGCATGGATGCGTTCGCCAAGGGCTTGAAGGTGGCCGCAGCGATCCGAGCCGAAGGGGAATTCGACAAGTTTGTGAAGGAACGCTACAGCAGCTTCGACAGCGGTGTGGGCGCCGAGATCGAAAGCGGCAAAGCTGACTTCACCTCGCTCGAAACCTACATGCTGCAGAAGGGGGAAGTCTCCCCGAACAAGAGCGGCCGGCAGGAATATCTCGAGAATTTGTTCAACCGCTACCTGTAAGTAGTAGTCGCAGCAGGCCGGAACAAGCTCCGCGCTGTTCCGGCCGATGGGCGATGGAAGGTGCCTGGTCGTTCAGGCCTACGGGAGGGATTCTGCCATGACCGAGCGTACCGACAATCGCCGTTCTGCCGCCGCCGTCGCTACGCTGGTTGTGCTGTTGTTGCTGCCGGTCGCCTATGTTCTATCGATCGGCCCCGCCAATTGGCTGGTCAGCAACGAATACCTCGATTCGGATTCCGTTCGGTGGCTTTATCTCCCCCTGATTAACCTGGCCGAACATTCTGAGACGGCAAATCAGGTGATTGTTTGGTACTTATCGATGTTCGGTTTCGTTTAAGCGATAGCCGAGCAGGGCCAACTCCGAAAGTGAATAATCCATTCATTTCGCGCATCAGCAAAGGCGGAGTTTGTAATTCGCGGATAAGTTGAGTGAGAGCCAGATCCTGCCCGGTTTGTGACGTATGTTTGCACTGGGCCCCAGCTAAGTCGTGCATCGAAGCAACGACCTCACGAAGGATGAATCGTGTCTGCCGAAGAATCGCTTGAGTCGCTGCGCGCCGAGTGCGCCGCCTTGCGGGCGGAGCACGAATTGCTGTTGCGCGAACGGGCTCTGCTCCATCGCTCGCTGGAATTGCACGAGCGCGACCGGCAACTGCTGGCCTTTGAAATTCACGACGGCGTGGTGCAGGACATGGCCGGCGCGGCGATGCTGCTGGAATCAGCGGCCCGGCAGGCAACTTTTGAAAATCCTGCAGCAGCGGCGAACCTGGAAAAAGGGATTCGCACCTTAAGGGATAGTGTCGCCGAAGCGCGCCGGCTGATTCGCGGCCTGATTCCTGTGGTGCTCGATCAGGCCGGCTTTATCGCTTCGCTGCAGAAGCTGGTGCGGCGTTTTGAAGAGGATCACGGCTTGCAGGTTTCGCTCACAACAAACGTGCAGCTGCGACATCTGGCGCCGGCCTTCGAAATGATCATCCTTCGCATCGTGCAGGAGGCGCTCAACAATGTCAGCCGCCACAGCGGTGCTTCGGCAGCGAAGGTTTGCGTCGAGCAGAGTGGTCAGCAATTGCTGCTCACCATTGCGGATGACGGAAGTGGGTTTGATCCGACCCAGGTGAAGTCGACCCGTTATGGCCTGACGGGGATGAAAGAGCGAGCTCGCCTGATCGGGGGCGTGACTCAAATCGACAGCCAGCCGGGGCGAGGAACGCGCGTGCAGGTGACGTTGCCGTTGGCCGAAGCGCTGGTTGACGAGCATTGATTTTGGCTCGAACCGCTTTCCCGGCTTGCTTTTGCGTGCGGGGTGTAACAGACTCGCAGGATGGAGCCACTTGTTGGTGACCGGGCCTGCTCCTGCTTATCAAGCCCGGGACTTTTCTGATCGTTGGATAACCAGGCAGCGAAGGCCACGCTCATGCGCGACTCGATTCAGCGGCGGACATTTCTGGGTATCGCGGCCACGGCTGCCGCCATCGATTGGGCCAATCTGCCACAGACCGCCCTGGCTCAGCAGAACAGCCCGCTACCGCGCAAAAAGAGCAAATCGCCCGACGCCAGCGATGCGTTCTTCATCAACGGCGAAATCCCCACGATGAAAATCTTCATCGAGGATGGCGAACTGAACAAGCTCCGCGGCAACCTGCGGGCTTATGTGAAGTGCCGCGTCGTTGAGAACGACAAGACCGAATACAAAGATGTCGGCATCAAGTGCAAAGGAGCGGCGGGGAGCTTTCGCAGCATCGACGACCGGCCGGCCGTCACGCTGAACATGGGCAAGTATGTGAAGAAGCAAAACTTCCATGCGATGATCAAGTTTCATCTCAACAACAGCGTACAGGATCCGTCGTATCTGCACGAAATTATCTGCAGCGATATCAACCTGGCCGGCGGCGTGGCGGCGGCTCGCGCGACGCATGCCCGCGTCTGGATTAACAATCGCGATCTGGGTTTTTACGGACTGAAAGAGGGCTTCGATAAGAACTTCCTCAAACGCCACTTTGCCGACAACGACGGCAATCTTTACGACGGCGGATTTTGCCAGGATATCGACGGCAACATGGAGCGCGACGAGGGTAAAGGCGCTGACGACAAAGCCGATGTGAAAGCGCTGGTCGCCGCCTGCCGAGAGGGAGATGCCGCGAAGCGTTGGGAACGGGTGGATGCCCTGCTCGACGTCGACAACTTCCTCAGTTTCATGGCGCTCGAGCTGATGTGTTGCCACTGGGACGGCTATTGCAACAACCGCAACAACTACAAGTTCTACTTCGATCCGACGAATAAAAAGGCGTATTTCTTTCCGCACGGCATGGATCAGATGTTCGGAGATACGAATACCAGCGTGCTCAACGTGCCGGGCGCGATGGTGGCCAATGCGGTGATGTCGAATCCTGAGTGGCGAGGCCGTTATCGCGATCGCCTAAACGAACTGCTGCCGATTTTTAACCCGCCGGATAAGTTACATCAGCGGCTCGACCAGATTCACGCTCGCACCCGCCCCGTGCTCGCCGCAATCAATGCGAACGCCGGGAACGATCACGACAATCAAATGAAGGGGTTGAAAGAACGCCTCACCAACCGCGCGAAAAGCCTGGTAACGCAAAACGCGACCATCGAACCGCGGCCGCTGAAGTTCGACTCGAATGGCGTGGGCAAGGTCGCGATTTGGGCGCCGCAACCGGCCACCGATGCAATGCTGACGGAAGATACTCCCACGGGCGTGAAGTGCATGGTAATCGGCGTTGGCGCCAGTGGCCGTTGCGCCGATTCCTTCCGCACGAAAGTGTTGCTCCAGGCCGGCACGTACAAGCTGCAAGGCAAGGCTCGCGTCACCGAAGTGGCTGCCGTTACCGAATCCTCCGGCACGGGCGCTGGCCTGCGTCTCTCCGGCGGTCAGCGAACCAACAAACTGGAAGGAACTACCGGCTGGACCGATCTGGAACATGAGTTCGTGGTCACCCAGCCGACACAGGAAGTCGCCCTTGTCGCCGAAATGCGCGCGACGAAGGGGAAGGTTTGGTTCGATGTGAATTCGATGCAGATTGTGAAGGTTAAGAAGTAGTTCATCGATCGCCCCTGCCCCTGTGGCAAGGGTCACTGGCTTTTGCGCTACTTCGAGGAAGGCAAAAGCCATTAACCTCCCAAGCCGGCCCGGGGGCATTATTTGCTAGAATGGCGGTTTCACTTTCCGCCTCTATTCTCTGCAACCTTGTCTGCTGACTCTCCCACCGCCGAGCCTGGTACCTCCAATTGGGCGCTCATGCGCCGCATGCTCGGGCTCGGCTGGAAATATCGCTGGGGCTGTATTCGCCTGTTAGTGCTGCAGGCGCTGCTTCTGTGCACCTCGCTCTCCTGCTTGGGCCTTACCGGTTTTGGCATCGATTTGATCCGGCATTTCATCGATCCCAAGGCCGGCGTGCCCGACCGACTCGCGTTTGGCTTTCCGCCCGGTTATTGGGAACCGATTTGGCAAGTAGCTGCGATCGCAGGTTTCATTCTCGCGCTTGAGCTAACCCGCGGCGTATTGAACTACACCTACGCACTATCGGCCGGCTATCTCATTCACACTCGCATTGTGGTCGATCTGCGGGCGCAGGTTTACGACAAGTTGCAGCGCTTGTCGTTCAATTTCTTCGATGCCAACGCGACGGGTTCGATCATCAACCGCGTGACGAGCGACGTGCAGTCGGTGCGGGCCTTTGTCGACGGCGTGCTGATTCAGCTGGTCATTCTCACGCTGTCGCTCATCGGTTTCATGGGCTACATGCTGAGCATTCACGTCTGGCTGACGCTAGCTTGCCTGGCAACCACGCCGCTGATGTGGCTGGTGACGGCGATTTTCTCGCGGATGGTGCGGCCGCTATACGACCGCAATCGCGAACTGGTGGACAACGTAATTCTGCGGCTGGCCGAGAGCATTCAAGGGGTCCAGGTCATCAAGGGTTTTGGCCGCGAGCAGGAAGAGATCAACCGCTTTGCCGCCGACAACCGCGAGGTGAAAGATCAGCAGCAGGGCATCTTCTGGCGAGTGTCGCTCTTTGGGCCGCTGATTGGTTACATGACGCAGATCAACCTGGTGATTCTGCTCGCGTATGGCGGGTATCTCGTGACGCGCGGCGAACTGCCATTGGGATCCGGTCTCATTGTGTTTGCTGGGCTGCTACAGCAGTTCTCAAGCCAAGTGGCGAATCTGACGAACATTGCCAACAGCGTGCAGCAAAGTTTAAGTGGTGCGCAGCGAGTGTTTGAGATTCTCGACGCGCCCATTCATGTGATGAACCCCGTCGCGCCAGCCCACATCGGTCGAGCTCGCGGCGATGTATCGCTGAACGACATCTGGTTTGAGTACGTGCCCGGTTCGCCGGTCCTTAGCGATGTGAATTTGACGATTCCCGCCGGCACGCGGATCGGCATTCTCGGCGCGACCGGCGCTGGAAAGAGCACGCTGCTGAGCCTCCTCTGCCGTTTCTATGATCCCACCCGCGGATCGATCGCCCTCGATGGTCATGATCTGCGGACGCTTGATCTGGATGAGCTGCGACAAAACATCGGCTTGGTCTTTCAGGAAACATTTCTCTTCAGCAACACGGTGGCCGCGAACATCGCCTTTGGTCATCCGGAGGCGACGCAAGCGCAGGTTGAGAAGGCGGCCAGGATCGCCGCGGCGCATGAGTTTATCGTCGATCTTCCCGATGGGTATCAAACGGTGCTCGGCGAGAGTGGGCTCGATCTATCGGGCGGGCAACGCCAGCGGATCGCGATTGCTCGCGCGGTGCTGCTAGATCCAGCCTTGTTACTGCTCGACGATCCGGCGGCGGCCATCGATCCCCACACTGAGCACGAGATTCTCGGTTCGATCGAACAAGCCATGAGTGGCCGTACGACGTTCATCGTGGCGCACCGCCTGAGCACGCTGCGGGCCTGCGATCTGGTGATGGTGCTCGAGGAAGGACGCATCGTGCAACTGGGTACGCACGACGAACTGCTGGCACAGCAGGGACACTATCGATTGGCCGCGGAATCGCAATTTGCCGAAGCTTGATTATTCGGCAATCGAGTTAAAGCGGGGGAATAAACTCGCTCTGCGCGGGTCTTACCACAGGCTCCCTTGCGAATCGTTCGCTGGCAGCGATACGATGGCTGGCAGCTGAGGTTTTCATGTCCATTTGCTCTCCAGCAGCTTTATTCAAGGTTTATCCGATGCAACGTCGCGCGCTGTTTGTTTTGACCGCTCTTTTCTGTGGCAGCTTTTTTCTGACGGGTTGCGGTGGCGGCAATCCCGTTCCGCCAAAGAAAGGGGACGGCGGTCACGAGCATTCTCACTCGCACGCCGAACATGGCCCGCACGGAGGCCAGGTAATGGCGCTGGGCGATGAGGAATATCACGCCGAGTTTGTGCTCGACGATAAGAGCGGCAAGGTGACAGTCTATTTGCTCGACAAGGATATTAAAAAGAACCCTGCCGCTGCCAGTGCTCAAGAAGTGATCGTCATCAAGGAAAAGTCAGGCGACGAAACCATCACGCACGAACTAGCCGCCGTCGATCGCACGACCGGCGACATGCCGACGGCCCAACAGTTTGAATTGGTGAAGCGCGAACTACACGGCCCGATCAAGACCGAGCTTGCGACGATCGAAGTGACCATCGCCGGTAAGCCCTTCACGCAAAAGATCGCCTTCGGTGGTCACGGACACGATCACTAGTTCAGCAGTGTCATGATTTTGGTGAAGAACGCCTCCTGCATCACACCCGGCAGCCAGGCGTCGTTCTTGCGAACGATCTCCGCTTTCCATTCGCGGGCCTTCTCGCTGTTGCGGGCGAGAATGGCCATCAGCAGCTCGGTTTGCCGATAACGGGGTGTATCGAGCTGATCGCGAAAGAGGTGCTTCACGCCGGCTTGCGCTTTCTCGCGGTCGAGACCGAGCTCGTCGAAGATTCCCGCGGCGTGATAGTTGTGCAGTCGCAAGGCGATCGCTGTGTAGGCGCCTTCGCCCACCGGGCCGGGAAATTCCTTGACTAGACGCTCGGCGTACTTCTTACAATCATCGATTTCGCCACCCCAGCGTGGCATGAGCGTTTCCGAATACGAGGCATGCGCGGGGTGATTCTCGGGGCATTCCTTCAGCATCCGCTCGACGATTTTCTTGACGCGGTCTTCATCCCACTGCTGTCCCTTGGCAACATCGAAGATCAGCGGATAGGCAATCGGCGGAATGGTCGCTTCCTTGGCGAACGACTCGACGATCTCCTCGGCTTCGGCGAGCTTCTCATGAAAGCCCTTCCAGCCTTCGGGAGTCACGGTGTTGGCGAAACCACCACCGCGTGATCGCCACGCCGCGCCGATGGCGAGTTCCAGGCGGTGATAACGGCCGAGGCGCGTCTCGGCAGCCCGCTTGTTCCATTCCACCAGCGGCGGATGTCCCTTGATGTAACGCAGCGGCTGGGCGGTCAGGAGATAGTTCACCATGAACTTCAGCTTCGATTCGCCCCCCATCGTGCCAGCGAATTCGCCCTTTTCTTTCTCGAGTACCGCTGCCATTTTTTCGATGCGATCGTCCTGCTTGTTCAAGAGCCAGGCTTGAAGATCGGCATCGATCTTCTGGGCGGGCGACTGCAGCCCGCTGAATTTCAAGATTTCGAGTCCCCCTTCGGCATCGCAAAAGGCCAATCGCTCCTGACCCCAATTCATGCGTACCAGTTCCGGTTTGTATTGGTCGTAGAGCTGAAAGCCTTTCGAATACATCGAGTTCAGATGTTTGAAAGTGAGTACACCCGGGGTCGGTTCAAAGATCATCGAAAACTGATCGTCGGGCGAAACAAAAATCTGCGGCGGAGCCGGAGCAAGCAGCCGGAAAGGGAGCAGCGGCGAATTGCCGGGCTCATCGAACTGCCGCATCCAAAAGAGTTGATTGTTCACCAGCTGGAAACAGCTGATGCGATTGCCCATGGCGACTGGCCCGTTGAGCGGGCCACGGATGGGAACGACATACGGATCTTTCGCCGTGCCGTCTTCGTTGAACGTCGCGATCAATACGCCGCCCAGCTTCGACGAATAACTGACGAGCAGCCGCGTGCCATCGGCGCTGCTCGCCAGTTCGGTGTGCGTATCGGCCGCCGGCTCAGGGGCTTCGCCTGCCGCATCCGCGGGTCTCGGCAACGGCACTTCCAAGCCGCGGCCACCGAGCAATGGATAGCGATGCCAAACGCCATTTGGTTGCGAAGCCACCAGCCAGGTTGACTTGCCGGCCATCATCAGCAACCGCGTCGTGTTCTTCGGCCGCTCGTGCACGAAGACTTCCTTTTGGGCCGCGATGTCATACACACCGCAGCCTTTATCGCCGAGCGTGGTTACCAGATGCTTGCCATCGGGACTGATCGCCGCCGCCGTGAGGGGCGCCGTGCCATACTCGATTGTGTGCAGCAGCTTCGCATCCTTGGCTTGATAGATCAGATGCTTCGCTTCGCGATAGAACGCCGCGTAAACAAGCTCGCCATCGGCGGTGAACTCTAAATAGTCTGGTTTGCGATCGAGCTTCCAGCGCGATAGCAGTGTCAATTGAACGGGCTCGTATGGAACGTCCCAAGACTTCAGAACCGCGGCGGCATCAAAGGCATCTTCCTTCGCCGGTGCAGGAGTGTCGCCCGATGCCGGAGGCGTTACTGGTTTCGCTGGTGTCGCAGGACCGCCGAACACCGAGTTCTTCAACCAATCGGCGACATACACCCGATCGTCGAAGCTGAGTTTGGCGAGCGGTACGGTGATCACTTTGCCGTCCTGCCGTTCCAGAACAACTTCCTCGCCCTTCTTTTCCAAGAGCTTCGCTTCGGTCGAGAAGGTTCCTTCCTTGGCCTTCCAAGTTCGCAGCGCACCTTTTTCAGCGGCGGGCTTTTCCTGCGCGGGTGTAGCGGCAAAGGGGAGCGAGCAGAGGACGAAAGAGAACAGCAGGCTCGTCAACCAAAGTTTCATCTCAAGAACTCCGACCCAGCAGGAATCATGAAGTCGCAGAATCATCTTGGCAGATGTGAAGGATAATTCCATCAAAATAATTTTGCAATTTCGCCGCGAAGACTCCTTACAATAGTCGCTTACCAGTAGCGAATACCGTTCAAAGGGATCCACATGCCTTTGATCATTTGTCCTGAGTGCGCGCAGAAAATCTCGACAGCCGCCGAAGCCTGCCCGCACTGCGGCTATCCAATGCGGCCTGCCTCGAAAGGCTCTGCTGCCACATGCCATGCCTGTGCTCAGCCGGCTACGACTCGTTGCCATAGGTGCAACCAATTAAGTTGCATCGCGCACGTCTGGAACGTCCAGTTCAGCGGCGCCCACTCGACTCATATCGAGCATTATTGCGCTGATTGTTTGAAGTCGCATCAAGATTCACAACGCGGTTGCTTAATACTGTTCTTGGTGGTCTTCGCAATCGTCGTCGTGGGTGGATTGGTATTCCTTAGCCAGCTTCATTAGCGGCCATGGGGCTTGTTGTCGCTCGCTCAAAGCACGGCTGCCAACTACGCAGCCGGGGCACAACCACCGTCATAAACCGCACCACCGATCCAAAAGTAGTGGAATTTGTGACACGAATTCGTTATCTGCACTTTCCCGCAAGCTAGGTTTTGAAGCATGAATAATTTGCAAGTTCACGGTGCGCAGCATTACTGCTCGCGGTGAACGACATCCTGGTCGGCATCTTACTTGGCGGTAAAGATCCGGTCGTCATTTTCGCAATGAATGATCGTGTCATGATTACTTCCAATTTCTCAGCCGAAGGTCTATCGATGATTGTCTGCGTTTGCCTGGTCGCCGTTGGCGCCCTGGCGACGCTTGCGTGCGTTCTCGGCGGCACTTGCTGGTGGCTGTTCCGCAACGGACGGACGCACTCAACGACCAATCACGCCGTTCCGGCAGGCACAACCACTTCTGTTGCCGTTGCTCAGTTGTTGCAAGCGATGGAGGAGCAACGACTCACTGGCGATTTCAGCCAGGAAGTGCCGGCAAACAATAGTACCGAAGTCGGCCAAATCGCCGGTCTCTACAACCGCGTCGTCGAGCGCGCACAAGCTGAGATCCGCAGCCGCGAAGATGTTGTGCGAGCACTGCGCACCGCCGAAGAAAAGTATCGCAGCATTTTTGAGAACGCCGTTGAAGGCATTTTTCAAACGACTCCCGACGGCCAATATATTGCCGCCAATCCCACGCTTGCCCGCATCTACGGCTATGAAAACGTCGGCCAAATGCAGCGGGGCATTCGTGATATTCAGCATCAGTTGTACGTCGATCCGCGGCGGCGTCATGAGTTTGCCCAGCAAATCAAAGAGACCGGGGTCGTTCGCAATTTCGAATCGCAAGTCTTTCGCTGCGACGGCAAGGTGATTTGGATTTCGGAAAATGCCCGCGTGATTCGCGATGATGCCGGCGATGTGCAGTACTACGAAGGAACAGTCGAAGACATCAGCGAACGTAAGCACGCCGAAGAACTGATCCGCCAGAAGGAAGCCGCCCTCGCCTCGAGCTCGGCCAAGAGCGAGTTCCTCGCCCGCATGAGCCATGAAATCCGCACGCCGCTCAACGGCGTGATCGGGATGCTCGAATTGCTGCAAGGAACTCACCTCACGCAGCAGCAGCATCGCTATGCTCGCGTCGCGAAGAACTCCGCCGACACTCTGCTGGCCCTGGTTAATGACATTCTCGATTTTTCGAAGATCGAAGCCGGCAAGCTGGAGTTAGAACAAACCGATTTCGATCTGCATGCTTTGCTCGAAGACAGCTGCGAGCTGTTTGCTGAGAAAGCCGCCGAAAAAGGAATCGAACTGGTCTGTCATCTTGCTCCCGACCTGCCGACCAGCGTGGCGAGCGATCCTGATCGCTTGCGGCAAATCGTGGTGAACCTGATCAACAACGCGCTAAAGTTCACGCAGCGCGGCCAAGTGGTGCTGCATGCGTTGCGTGACGAAGTGGAGCATCCCGATGAGCACGTCGTCAACGTTCGCTTCACCGTCGAAGACACCGGCATCGGCATTCCAACCGACCGCGTCGACCGCTTGTTCCAATCATTCTCGCAGGTCGATGTCTCGACCACCCGCAAATACGGCGGAACTGGCTTAGGCCTGGCGATTTGCCGCGAGCTGGTCACGCTCTACGGCGGCGAGATCGGAGTGAACAGTACGCTCAATAAAGGTTCGCAGTTCTGGTTCACGATTCCGCTCAAGGTACAACCCCTCACGCAGCGTCGACCGCTGATCATGCCGCAAAATCTCGCCAACGTGCGAGTGCTCGCGGTCGACGACAATCAAACCAATCGCGAGCTGCTCGAAGAGCAATTTGCTAGTTGGGGCCTGCCGATCGACACGGTTCCTGGTGGTCGCGAAGCTCTCGAACGCCTCGCTATGGGCCATAGTCAGAAACGGCCTTTTCAGCTGGTGCTGCTCGATTTCAACATGCCCGGAATGGATGGCCTCGAGCTGGCGCGGGCCATTCGCCTGCAGCCCGATTTCGAAGAAGCTCGCCTGGTGATGCTCAGTTCCTCCGGCACCCTCTTCGATGATCCACGCCTGGCCCGTAGTGGTTTATCGGCCTGTTTGCCGAAGCCAGTTCGTCAGTCGAAGCTCTTCGACACGGTGGTCGAAATGTTCGGACCCCAGCGGAAGGCCCAACCGCATGCGTTGCCCGCCGCTGCTCCAGCTCTCCGCATCAACAAGAAGAACGTGCGGATTCTGGTCGCCGAAGACAACGAAGTGAATCAGCAAGTCGTTTCCGAAATTCTCGCCGCGGCCGGTTATCACTGCGAACTAGTCGGCAACGGCCGCCTCGCACTCGAGGAACTCGCTCGCCGCGATTACGACCTGGTGCTGATGGATTGCCAGATGCCGGAGCTCGACGGCTTTGAAACGACACGGACGATCCGCAAACAAGAAGCCGAGACAAAAGCCGCGCGTCGGCTGCCGATCATCGCCCTCACGGCCAACGCTGTCGCCGGCGATCGCGATCGCTGCTTGTCGGCCGGCATGGACAACTACGTGACCAAGCCGATCAACCCCACGCTGCTGCTGGCCGCGATCGAAGAAATTCTGCCGCGTACGGAAACACCGGTGGCGACAACAACTGAATCCACGCCTGAAGCGGCGACTGCAACGACAACTCAGCCGGTCGAAGAAGAGTCCATGTCAAAGATCCTGCCGATTCTCGATCTCAAGCCGCTCCGTGCTCGGTGCATGAACGACGATAGCTTTCTCAAGCGAGTCCTCGATAAAGCCCTCGTCCGCATTCCGGTCGACGTGCTCAGCGTGTTGACTGCCGCGGAAGAAACCAATTTTGAAAATCTCGCTCGCGGCGCTCACTCGCTCGCGGGCATGAGTGCCAATCTCGAAGCCCAGCAGTTGCTCGCAGCCGCTCGTGGTCTCGAGGACTTGGCCAAGAAGCATGAAGCGGACGCCCTGCCAGCGCTCCTTGTGGAACTACGTCACGCAGCCTCGCACACCGAAGCAGCCATTGTCGCGCTGAGCAATCAGCTGGGCGCGCAACTGGCGACTGCCGGCGGCGCGGCGTAACTGAACCAACAAACGGGGCAAACAAACGTCATGTTGGCATTATTAGTAGACGACGACGAAATCGCGCTCGCGATGCTGGAGCACACGCTGCAGCGTTCGGGCTTTGACGTCATCACGGCGAGCAACGGCCGCGAAGCGCTCGATATTCTTCGGCAACAAACGGCCGATCCGCAGCAACCGCGCGTGCAACTCGTCGTTTCCGATTGGGATATGCCGGGCCTTACTGGCTTGGAACTGTGCCGCGCGGTTCGCAGTGGCGAGTTCGAGCACTATATCTATTTCGTGCTCCTGACGAGTCATCGCGGCAACGACGAAATTGTGCAAGGTCTCGCGGCCGGCGCCGATGATTTCATTGTCAAACCGTTTCATCCACCGGAACTAATTCTGCGAGTTCGCGCGGGAGAACGAATCCTCGGACTCGAAACACGCGACGTAACGATCTTTGCCCTAGCCCGTCTTGCCGAAAGTCGCGATACCGATACCGGTGAACATCTTGAGCGCGTGCAAAAATACTGCGGCTGCCTGGCAAAATATCTGCTGGAACGGCAGATGTTCCCGAACGAGATCGACCGCGAGTTCATTCACCTGATTCAGCAGACAAGCCCGCTGCACGACATCGGCAAGGTCGGCATTCCCGATGCGATTCTGCTGAAGCCGGGCCGCTTCACTCCCGAAGAATTCGAAGTGATGAAGCGGCACACCACAATCGGCGCCGATACGCTGCAAGCCGCGCTCGATAAATACCCCACGGCCAAGTTCCTGCGCATGGCCCGCAACATCGCGCTGACGCATCACGAAAAATACGACGGCACGGGCTATCCGCAGGGCCTCGCTGGAAACGACATTCCGCTGTGCGGCCGGATCGTCGCCGTTGCCGACGTCTATGACGCGCTCACGACGAAGCGCGTCTACAAAGACGCCTTTCCGCACGAGCAAGCTGTGCAAATGATCGGCGAACAAGCGGGACGCCATTTCGATCCGTTGATTGTCGATGCGTTTCTCGCCTGCGCAAATGCCTTGCGCGAAATCAGCGAAACACAACGGCCCGATCCGGTGCAGAGTTCGTATGAAATCGCGTATCAGCAGCAGCGAGCGGTTGCGCCAGCTGCCGGATAGCAAGTACGAAAAACTTAGCGCTTCGCCGGTTGCCCTGGCACTTCAGCCGTGGCAACGCCAGTGGAGGGCTCTTCGGTGAAACGGGCCAGAAATTCCATCTGGCTGTCGGCGCCATTGAAACCAATGACGGTTTCGGTCATGTCAAACTGCTTGGCGATTAAACGGCCCGCATCAAGGTCGAATTTGATCGTGCCCCGCTGCAGCCGTTGCACCAGCTCGCTGCGGAGCTTGGGATCGTTGAGCGGCGTGATGACTTGCGTTTCGAGCGAGATCGTGGCGACGCCGGTTTCCACTTTTTCCAGCTTGTAAACCTGCATCGTTTCGATCTTCTTCACTTGGCCGTTGTCCTGCTTCAGTTTCACTTCGTCAGGAATCGACCACTTCGTGCCGATCTTCACTTTTTGCTGCGGCAGCGGAATGGTGAGTTCGCCGATGCCTGGATTGAACTGATTGTGCGTGTCCTTGCGTTCCAGCACTCGGCCGTGGCGGTCCATCGTGACGGTGGCCAGCGGCACACCGACGGCGGCAGCGACGAGCTCATAGCCGTGCGGCGGTTTCTTGTCAGTCAGGCTGTTGTATTTCACTTCCTGTCGGCCCGTTACTGTTTGCTGCATGTCGACGTGGTCGACCATGTGTACGAACGTAATGTTGCCGTTGTCGGCGATCTTCTGAATCTTCCAGGTCTTGGTCGACAGGCTGCGCGTGGTGGCGACTTGCGTCTGCCCCTTGATCCGCGTTTCGACCGTCACTAGGTGCAGCACCTTGGTGTGAAAGTTCTGACCGGCCTCGAATTTGTAGGCGAGGTCAAAGGTCTCGGCGTCGTTCTGCGCCAGCGCGATCGTGGCAGTGAAGGCGAAGCAAACGGCGGTGAGCAGGGAAGTGCGAATCATCGGCGCGTCCTTGCGAGATGAATGATTGGGCGTTTCGGAAGGGAGAGTTTACTTCCGATAGACGTTTCCAGCCCAGCCCAATTTGTCCCGCAGCGTCGCGTAGTAATTGTGGCCACGGGCCGCGATGAGCTTGAACGTGCTATCAGCCCGCTCGACGCGGACTCGATCGCCGGGCTGCAAATGGCCGATCACCCGGCCATCGATAACCAGCGTTGTGCCAGGATTCGGCTGCAACACTTCCATTTCGTAGATGCGCTCGGCAGTATCGACGACGGGCCGAACCGTCATCGTGTGCGGACAGATCGGCACGATGACAAAGCCTGCTAGCGTACTGCGCAGAATCGGCCCACCGGCAGAAAGACTGTGCGCCGTCGAACCCACTGGCGTGCTGATGATCAGGCCATCGCAGGCATAAGTCGTGGCCAGATCGCCGTCGACATACAGATGCACATTGAGCATCGTGAACGGATGGCCGGTGGCGATGACGGCTTCGTTCACGCCGAGATGCGACTCCAGCACTTTGCCATCGCGGACCAGCGAACAACGAAACATCAGATGCTCGACGATCTGACATTTTCCCGCCGCAACCTCAGGCAGCGTTTCCGCAAAATCGCCCGGGCTGTGCCAGGCGAGAAAACCGAGCTTCCCCATGTTCACGCCGAGGATTGGCAGTTGTACGGCGCCCATCAACTTTGCGGCGCGGAGGATCGAACCATCGCCACCGAGCACGACGGCAAAGTCCGCAGTCGGAAGCGAGCCCGGGACGAAGTGCAGATCCTCATGAACGAGTTGGCTATGCTTTTCGATGATGGGGCGTAGGTCTTCAGCACCTTGCGGAACGTTGGGGCGGTCTCCCGAACCGAGGAGGATAACGCGAGGGTTTGATTTCCAAGTCGGTTTGTCAGCGGGGGAATTAGCAGGTGGCATTCGACTATCTTACCACTTCCCCGTATACGTTTTGCGAGATACTCAGCGAAAAGGTCGCGAAGTCGCTCTAACCAACCTTGGGCGTCGGAGGCAGAGTCGCCTCGATCTTGATCGCTTTCTGTCCCTTGAACGCACCGGGGCTCGCGTGAAACTTTGTCACGTCCTGCACTGCGACTTGCAGGGGGCTGCGGATATCGTGATCGGTGGTGATGATGTCGCCAACGCGCAGGCCGATGAGGTCTTCGGTGGTGATGTTCGTTTCTGCCATCGTCACGACGACGTCGACTAAGGCGCGATCGATTTGCCGACTGATTTGGGCGACCTGCGCGGGCGACATGTTTTGCTTACCGTAGCTCGACCAGGTGTTCGACGTCAGCTTGCTGCCGATGCGTTCGATCGAGTTGTAGGGAATGCACAGGTTGATCATGCCGCGGATTTCGCCGAGCATCAGTTCGAAGCTGATCAGCACGACCACTTCGTTCGGCGGCACAATTTGCACGAGCTGCGGATTGCTTTCGACGCGCTCAACCGAAAGCTTCAACGTGAGGACATTTTCCCAGGCACGTTTCAGTTCATTGAGGAACAGCTGCGTGATCCGCGAGACGAGGCGAAGCTCGATTTCGGTGAGCGGCCTGCGCGCGGTGGGCGTGCTTTCCTTGCCGCCGCCGAGTAGGCGATCGATGATCGGGTAGAGGATCGAGGGATTGATGTCGAGAATCAGATTTCCTTCGAGCGGTTCAGCGCGCAAGACGTTGAAATAGGTCGGGTTCTCAAGGCTGAAGACGAATTCGCTGTAGGTCAGCTGATCGACGCTGGTGAGTTTTACATCGACGATGCTGCGGAGAAGTGCCGACATCGCAGCGCCGAAATTTCGGCCAAAGCCCTCGTGCAATGACTGCAGGGCCCGCATTTGTTCTTTGCCGACGCGCTCGGGGCGTTTGAAGTCGTAGGGGGTGACTTTTTCGCGAGGTCGAGGCGTTTTGCCAGCGGCGATCGCTCCAGCCGCGGGGACCGGTGCCACGGGAGCGGCGACTGCGCGCGTGCCCCCCGCTTCCATTTGGCTGAGCAGGCTCTCGACTTCGGCCTGGCTGAGAACTTCGTCGGCCACTGCGGTCACTCCTTTGACTTGCGTCCGTTCGGTGGGCCTCGTGGTACATTCGACCCACCCTACAACGCGTCCTAATCCCTGACTTGCCCTTCGCCCCAGCACACATACTTATACGTCGTCAGTTCCTTCAATCCGCACGGTCCGCGGGCGTGGAACTTGTCAGTGCTGATGCCGATTTCGGCGCCGAGGCCGAACTGAAAACCGTCGTTGAACCGCGTGCTGGCGTTGACCATTACGGCGGAACTATCGACGCGAGCCGTGAACGTGCGGGCCGCTGCGAGATCGCCGGTGATGATCGCGTCGGTGTGTTTGCTGCCATAGCGATTGATGTGGTCGATGGCGGCCTGCAGCGAGTCGACGATCTTGCAGGAAATGATCGGGCCGAGATATTCCGTGCCGTAGTCGGCTTCAGTGGCTGGCTTCGCGTTGATCAACTTTTGCGTCGCTTCGTCGCCCCGAATCTCAATGCCGTTCTTCGTGAGCGCATCGGCAATGCTAGGCAGTAACTTCGCAGCGACGGCACGATGAATCAGCAGCGACTCGGCAGCGTTGCAGACGCCGAGGCGATGACACTTCGAATTGACGACCACCCGCTCCGCAATGGCTGCATCGGCGTGTTCGTCGATATAGACGTGGCAGTTGCCGTCGAAATGCTTGATCACAGGCATCTTGGCTTCTGCCGTGACACGGCGGATCAAGCTTTCGCCGCCGCGGGGAATCGCGACGTCGATGTATTGCGGCAGGGCGAGAAAATGACCGACAGCGGCCCGGTCGAGAGTTTCGACCAGATGCAATGCATCCGGCGGCAAGTTGAAATCGGCAGCACAACTTGTGAGGACATCGACCACCGCCCGACTTGAATGCGCGGCTTCTTTACCGCCGCGCAGAATCACGCCGTTGCCACTCTTCAAGCAAATGGCGGCGGCATCGGCTGTCACATTCGGTCGCGATTCGTAAATGAAAAACACGACGCCGAGCGGCACTCGCGTCTTCAGCACCTGTAAGCCGTTCGGGCGAACCGTTGATTCGATCACTTCGCCAACCGGATCCGGCAGCGCGGCGACCTCTTCCAGACCGATGGCGATTTCTTCGATCCGCTTGGGAGTGAGCCGCAAGCGATCGATGGCAGCGTCGGTCAAGCCATAACCCGGCGCAGCGGCCAGATCGAGTTCGTTGGCAGCAAGGATTTCCGCCGTCGCTTTTCGCAACGCGGCAGCGCTCGCTCGCAGCCAACCATTCTTTTGCGCACCAGTGCAAACGGCCAGTTCGGCGGCAGCACGCTGCACGCGGGCCGCCGTTTCACGGCAGTAGCTGGCAAGGTCAACAGAAGTAGCAACGGCGGACATGGACGGACTTTCGCGAGAATGAATGCTGCGGAGTATCGACACTGCCGCGTTTTGGGTCAATGCGAGCTTTGTGTAGGGCGGGTCGAGTGGTACTCCACGAGGCCCACCAGAACTGCTAGCTAAACGTGAAACCCGGTGGGCCTCGCGGAGTACCGCTCGACCCACCCTACGATGGCGTAACCGCACCCGGTGGCGGAGCCTTCGGCAGCACGCGCACCTGCACTTCGTCACCCTCGACACGGGTCTCGAAGGCATCGATCTTGATCCGCGGGTTATCCAGCCATTTGCCGTCGTGAATGCAGAATCGCCAGGCATGCCAGGGGCAACTAACCGCCCCTTTCTCGACATAGCCACCAGCGAGCGACGCCCCCATGTGCGGGCAAAAATCGTCGATGGCGAAATACTTGCCGTCCTCGCAAAAGACCGCGACCATCCGGCCGCCGACGGCGTACGCGTTTCCTTGCCCCTCGGGAATCTCGCCCACTTTGGCGACGGTCGTGAACGGCTGTGTATCTTGGGCGTTTGGCTCGGTCATGTTCGCAAGGGGCGGAATGGTTTAGGCTGCCAAATAGCAATCGGTGGCTGATCATCGGGCTCAACAGGTCACGCATGTGTTCCGCAAGCCAACCCTTCCATATTACGTTCCCCGAGACCGTGCGAGTAAGGGGGCGGCTGCTGCTTGTCGCTCTTACATTATGTGCGACGATCGCGTTTTCGGCGCATGGAGCCGATCTAACCGCGGCGCAAAATCTACTCCTCAAAGGGCGCTACGAAGAAGCCCGCGAAGCCTTTGCGGAAGAAAGTGAGATTAATCCCGCGGCTGCGATTGGTTTGATGCGTTGCCACGAGGAAGTCGGCAAACGCGAACGAGCCGCCGAAGAAATCGCGGCTGCCGTGAAACGGTTTCCCAGCGATGCCAAAGTGCGGGCTGAACAGTCACGGCTGGCGCTCGATCAGGGGGATTTGAAACTCGCAGAACTAGCGGTCAATAGTGCCCGCGACTTAGATGAGAACTCGATTACGGCCCGCTTTGTTCAAGCCGAGCTCGCGCGACTCAACGGCAAGCTCGACGAAGCCCAGCAAGCCTGGCTGAAAATCATCGCCGTGATGAACCGGCTGGAGACCATCAAGGATCCGTATGAACTGCGGATCATCGCCCAAGCGGCGGCCCGCTACGCTCGCTATGGCAAAAGCACCGGACTATTCGCGCGGATCATCAATGATGTCTACGCGACGTCGCTGAAACGAAACGAACGCTTCTGGCCGGCACACTTCGATAGTTGTCTCCTCTTCCAAGAGAAGTACAACGAAGCCGATGCTGCTGATCAGCTGCAGGCGGCTTTGGCGATTCATCCGCGGGCTGCTGAGTTGCATGCCGCGCAGGCGAGTCTTTTGGTCGACAAGTTCGATCTCCCGCGCGCTCGAGCCGCAATTAAACGATCGCTCGAAGCACGCGACGATCTGCTCCTCGCTCGCCAACTAGAAGCCGATACGTTCATCGCCGAACAATCACCGGCCGCGGCGATTGCGCTCTTGGAGAAAGCGATTGAGTTACAGCCCCACTCGCTAGAAACGAAAGGCCGGCTGCTGGCCTGTTTCGGGTATCTCGACGGCGGCATACCAGCGAAGTCGTCACCTCGAATGAGCGAACTGCTCAAGCCGCTTGATGAAAAACCAACCTGCCTCGGTGAAGTCTATTACGTCGCTGCCGAAGCCTGTGATCGAATGCGGCACTTCGCGCTCGCCGAAGCGTTCTACTCGGCGGCACTCGAAAAACTGCCGCAGCACATTTACATCCGCGGCGGCCTCGGTTTGTCGCTGATGCGACTCGGCGATGAACCGCGGGCGGCCAAATTGCTCGACGAAGCGTTCCAGCTCGATCCATTCAACGTGCGGGTGAAGAACACGCTGGAAGTGCTCGATGTGCTGCAAAACTACGCGGTACTCGAAACCGAGCACTTCGTTTTGAAATTCGATCGCGGCCAGAGTGAATTGGTGGCGAAATACGCGGCCGAGGTGCTCGAGGATGAAATCTATCCGCAGATCACCAAAGAGCTCGGTTTCGCCCCCCCGCAGAAAACGCTGATTGAATTCTTCAGCCGAGCGAAGAATACCAAAGGGCACGGCTGGTTCAGTGCGCGCATGGTCGGCCTGCCGTTTATCGGCACGATCGGGGCGTGCGCGGGAAAAATGGTCGCGATGGTCTCGCCCGACGAGCTGGGCGAAAAGATCAACTGGGCTCGCGTGCTGCGTCACGAGTTCGTGCACGTCGTGAATCTGCAGCAAACCGATTTTCGCATTCCGCACTGGCTGACCGAGGGCTTGGCCGTTCATCTCGAGGATCAGCCACGACCTGCCGATTGGAACAAGATACTGCTCAAACGCGCCGAGGCGGGCGATCTGTTCGAACTCGACAACATCACCTTCGGTTTCATCCGACCCTCGAATCATGAGGATTGGACGCTTGCTTACTGCCAGTCGGAAATCTACGTCGATTACATCCGCCACCGCTTCGGCGGCGAATCGATCGCCAAGCTCCTCGCAGCACTCGCGAATCGCAAAAGCATCGTTGACGCCATTCAGGAAACGCTGGGCGTGAATCAAAAGGATTTTGATGCCGGCTACGACAAGTTCCTCGCTGCCGAAGTCGACAAATTGCGAACCCCAACCGCGCCGCATGCCAGGCCTATCGAACAACTGCTGAAATCCGCCGAAGACAATCGAGCCGATGCCCGCTCCGCGGCGATTCTCGCGCGAGCGTATCTCGAGAAAGACAATCGCCCCCAAGCCCGTCGCTGGGCCAAACTCGCTCTTGAAAAAGACAAGCAGCAAATGCAGGCCGCGTATGTCCTCGCCCGCTTTGCTCGCTTGGTGGGCGATGATGACGAAGCGCTGACGTTGCTGCGGCCGGCGATCGAAGTCGAACCGGCCGATGCCGATGCGCTCGGTTTGCTCGCCGAGTTGTTGACCGCGGCGAATGATCTGGCTGGTGCAGAAAAGTGCTACGAGCGCGGCCGCAAAGCATTTCCCGCCGACGACCGTTGGCTGAAAGGTCTTGCGCGGATTTACTTGAGCAACAAAGACGACGCCAAGCTCGCGCCGATCCTCGCCCAACTCGCGGCCAAGGATGGCGACAATTTGCCGATGCGGAAAAAGCTCGCGCAGCTGTCTCTCGCGGCCAAGGATCACGCAGTAGCATATCGCTGGGCCACGGACGCGATGTTTCTCAACCTGCGCGACGCCACCACCCACGCGCTGCGTGGTTCTGCGGCGCTTGGTCTCGAAAAGTACGAGTTGGCCGAGCGCGAACTACGGCTGGCTGTTTCGCTCGATGGTTCGCAACCCACTTGGCGGGCAGATCAGATCCGTGCACTGGTTAAATTGAAGAAAACGGCCGAGGCAGAAATTGCGCTTGGCGACCTCAACAAAGCAGCGCCGGACTTCGCCGATCTCGAAGAACTCAAAAAGCTGATTAAAACGAAGTAGCTGAATTCGCCAGAATTCAGAACCGGTAACCAGACTCGACCATCTGAATTCTGGCGAATTCAGCTACATTTTTCACCGAGAACAACCATGACCCAGCCAACCAATATTTCGCTCGCCGATCTGCAGGCCCTCATCAAAGAGATGTACTTCGAAAAGGACCAGGCCCGCGGTCTGGAAGGGACTTTTCTCTGGTTTGCTGAAGAGGTGGGCGAGCTCGCTACCTCACTCCGCAACGGTTCGCATGAAGAACGGCTCGGTGAATTCGCCGACGTCCTTGCCTGGCTCACCACCATGGCCAACGTCGCCGGCATCGACCTGACCGAAGCTGTAGCCAAAAAGTATGGTAGCGGCTGTCCCGGCTGCCGGAAGTTCGTCTGCACCTGCCCAAGCAGTGAAAAACCGTAGTTACTCGGCATTTTGCTTGGCTTGTCGCCCTCTGCTAAACCGAATACAACTGGCTGTTTCTGTTCTTTTTATTCGATAATTCGCCTCTCCCCACTGGAGTGATTCCGCAACCATGTCGACCGCAGCAGCTCAACCGAACGTTGTGAAGAAGGACAGCATCAGCAAAATTCTCGATCGGGCGCTCGACAAGGGAGAAGGGGTGCTCCGCCTCACGCCGACGTGGGTGCCGCGCAGCTTTTTGCACCCGGGCCGCCGGATCAAGTTGCACCCGCAAGATCTCTACGCCTATGGCGCCAATCGCGGCGGCATCGATGAGCGGTGGTTCAGCAGCACCACCGAAGCGGCCAACGAAGGTCGTGTTTGGCACGAAGGCCTGAGCTTTGCCAGTTTCGAAGGAAAGCAGTTCCTGCTCCGCGACGCCGTCGAAGAAGCCGGCGCTCGACTCATCGGCAAGACGATGTTTAAGAAGTACAACCGCTGGCCGGTCTATTCGAAGTTCTTCGACAACATGGGGCCGATCCCACACCATATGCACCAGAGCGCCGCGAACGCGAAGCTCGTCGGTCAAGAAGGAAAGCCCGAGAGCTATTACTTCCCGCCGCAATACAACAACGTCGACAACAACTTTTGCTACACCTTCATGGGCCTCGAGCCCGGCACCACGAAGGACGATCTGAAGAAGTGCCTGCAGAACTGGAACAAGGGCGAGAACGGCATTCTCGATCTCAGCCGAGCCTATCGCCTGAAGCGCGGCACTGGCTGGTTGATTCCGCCGGGCGTGTTGCACGCTCCAGGTTCGCTCTGCACGTATGAACCGCAATGGGGCAGCGACGTCTTCGGCATGTTTCAGAACATCGTCGAAGGTCGCTACGTGCCATGGTCATTGCTTGTGAAGGATATGCCTGCCGATAAGCACCAGGATCTCGACTTCATCATCGGTCAACTCGACTGGGAGAAGAACGTCGATACGCACTTCAAGAACAACAACTACCTGGAACCAATCGTCGACAAGAAGTCGAGCGGCCCGGGCTACACCGACAAGTGGATCGTCTACGGCCACGTCGATGGAGAGCAACTCTTCAGTGCCAAGGAATTGACGATCGATCCGGGCGTGAAGTGCACCATCAAGGACCCCGGCAGCAGCGGCTGGATCACGGTGCAAGGCAAGGGCCGCATCGGCAAACTGGCGCTGCAAACGCCGGCGATGATCCGCTTCGGCCAAGAGACCGAGGACGAAGTCTTCATCAGCTACGATGCCGCCACCAAGGGCTACGAAATCGAAAACACCGGCAGCGAACCGCTGGTCGGTTTGCGGTACTTCGGACCCGATGTGCACAAGAAGGTGCCGATGGTGGGGGATGCGAAGTAGCGCCCAAGTTTAGCGAGTCTCGTGATGATCGTTCAGCGACCAAAGAAGTCTGCCTGCTTCCTCCTGGAGGATGTTTCCTGGCAGGCTTACGAAAAACTGCTGGAAGCGTTTGAAGACCGTCGTTTCCCTCACACTTATGTGGATGGCACGCTGGAAATCATGACGCTCTCTCACGAACACGAAGCCATCAAGAAATTGCTCGCACGGTTTGTCGAGAACATTTCGGTTGTCTTGCAGATTCGCATGTCATCCGGCGGCTCCATTACCTTGAAGCGCGAATTGAAAAATCGCGGACTGGAGCCGGACGAGTGTTACTATGTGGCAAACTCCGCGAAAGTTCGTGGAGTGAAACGGATCACACTTGAAAAGCATCCGCCGCCTGATTTGGTAATTGAGGTCGATGTGACGAGCAAGTCGCTCAACCGCTTCGAAGCTTATGCCAGTTTGGGAATTCCTGAAATCTGGCGTTACGAGCGTGGCGGATTGCAGCTGTTTGGTCGTACTCCCGAGGCCGAGTACGAAACCATCGAACGTAGTCTGGCATTCCCAATGATCGCGCGCACTGATCTTCAACGCTTTCTGAAGCAGCACGCCAAACGCGACGAGTTCGATATCATCAACGATTACATTGCTTGGCTGAATTCAATCAAAGATTAACCGAAGGAAATCTCTCCATGCCGAACACCTATCCCAAACTTCACAACGCCATGTGGCCCGGTCTCGTCGGCAAAGAGCCCGGCACCGATCATCCGCCGATCAGCCTCGATCGGATGCTCGAGTTGACTGCTGCGGCGAATGTGAACGGCCAGAAGTTTGAAGGGATCGATCTATTTCTGTTTCATCCGCACACCGATCCCGATGCCAGTGACGACGCGATCCGCGCGATGGCCGATAAGATTGCCAGCTATGGCTTGAATGTTGGTTCGGTCGTCGCGCCGGTTTGGCCAGGGACGGTGGGCGGTTCGGCCATGGGAAGCGCCGAAGATCGCAAGAACTTCGTCCTCGCGGTGCAGAAGGCTTGCCGGATTACGAAGATTCTCAACGAACATGGCGTGCGGAAGTATGGCGTGATCCGAATCGATTCGGCTGATTCGCCCAGCCACTGGTCGGCCGATCCGGTCGGCAATACGAAGAAGATCGCGCAAACGTTTCGCGAAGCGGCGCAAGTGGCGAAGGACCACGGCGAACGTCTCGCTGCCGAAGGCGAAATTTGCTGGGCCGGCATGCATTCGTGGAAGGCAATGCTCGACCTGCTGAACGAAGTGAACATGCCCGGCACTGTCGGCTTCCAAGCCGATCAGGCCCATACTTATCTGTATCTGCTCGGTTACAACGCCGAAGAAGCCGCGCTACTGAAGCCCGGTTACGATCAGGCGCAGTTCGACGCAGCTTTTCACAAGATGACCGAAGCCCTGCGGCCGTGGACGATTGATTTCCACGTTGCTCAGAACGACGGCAGCGTGCATGGCACGGGTTCGCACGACAAGACGGGCCGTCACTGTGCCGCCGATGATCCGAACGGCAAGCTTGACATCGTCAAGACGGCCGGCGGTTGGTTGAAAGATGCTGCCAGCCGCGGCATTCGGCACATCTGCTGGGACGGCTGCATGTTCCCCAATGCGGTGCTCGAAAATCCGCAAACGTGGAATACGATTCTGGCGACGATGATCAAGGTGCGCGACGCGCACGGTTGGAACTAGTTACTCCAGCACGCCGAAGTCGGTCGCCATGGCCAGCAGGCGTTCGACTTCGCTGGGATCGACCGTGGCGGCCCGATCAAGGCCGTCGCGGGTCAGTGAGAACTCGTGATAGATGTGATGCATCGCGAGGCCGGCCTGGCAGAGTTCGCGAAAGCCGGCGAGAAAGCGAATCGTGAACGCGGGATTCTCGCGGCTGCGGAAAATGAGCGTGCGATCAGCAGCCGATTCGACATAGACGGCCAGCATTCGGCCGGGAGCATCAAAGGCCCGATTCGAGCCTTTCACTTCCAGCGTGCCGCGCTCTTTCGCGGCCACAAGCAACGTCTTGGCTTCGAGCGACAACGGCAGATCGGGATTGCCGCCGGTCGCGAGCGCCGTGGAACAAATTCGCGCGAGACCAGCGAGCGTCGGCGCACCCTGTCCTAGCTCCGTCCAAGTTTCAGCCCAGCGTGGATCGGCCGCGGCTGCCGTCAGCGCGTCGGTTCGCTTCTGATAGCTCCGGTCGTAGAGTGACTGCCCTTTCAGATGTTCCGGCAACAAATCCATGGCTGCGTTCTCTTTTTGCTTGGGACCGCGCGGCGTCTTCCTTTAAAATCCCCGAAGTAGCGGGCGCGAGCTTCCTCCAGATTCATTCATACCATGAAACAGCACCGACTCCTCTTCGCGGCGATCCTTTTCCTGACAACGACCTCTCTGGTTTCGGCTGCTGCAGCTTTCGCGAAGCCGATGCTCACGTCGGTGGCGACGGTCAGTTGCGTGTGCTGGTTTCCGGCGATGGCAAGAAGTGGGAATCGGCGGCGCTGATCGGCGAAAAGGGTATCGACCTGCGCGATCCCAAGCTTTCAATCACGCCCGACAACCGCTTGATGATGGTCGCCGGCGGCTCGGTGTATGAGGGAAAGAAATTGCTCGGCCGGCAGCCGCGGGTAACTTTTTCAAAAGACGGAAAAGAATGGACGCCGCCGGTTCGCACACTGACCGAAGGAGAATGGCTGTGGCGAGTAACCTGGCACGACGGCAAGGCGTATGGGATTTCGTACGACGCATCGGAGCGGACATCGGCGGCTGCGCAAGAGGCAGCGAAGACTGGCAAGGCCGAACCGGGGCCCGCCGATTGGAAGTTGAAACTCGTCGCCAGCAGCGATGGTGTGAAGTACGAACTGGTCACGCATCTCGACGTGCCTGGCCATCCCAACGAAACGACGCTCCGCTTTTTGCCCGACGGCGAAATGGTGGCGCTGGTCCGTCGCGAAGGTGGCACGCAAAACGGCTGGATCGGTCGCAGTTCAGCGCCTTACACCAGTTGGAAGTGGACCGAAACCAAGCATCGCGTCGGCGGGCCGAACTTCATTCAGCTCCCCGATGGTTCGCTGTGGGCGGCTGGACGGACTTATCCCGGCGGCACGAAGACGGCCGTCGCGCGGATGACTGCCGACGGCGAGTACGAGCCGGTGCTCACGCTCAAGAGTGGCGGCGACACGAGCTACCCCGGCTTGGTTTGGCACGACAACCAGTTGTGGATGAGCTTCTATTCATCACACGAAGGGAAGTCGGCAATCTATCTAGCGCGGATCAACGTGCCGCTCGCCAAGGAGTAATAGAGAACGCACAGCCGGCAAATTGCGTGATTTCCTCATGCCAGTTACGCCGATTGTGCGGCTTATTCGCCTGGGGCTGCGCACAGGGAAAACCTATAATGGGTTTAGGTTCACGATTGAAACGAAGTTGCAAAGGGTCCTCGCGTGCCCGACTGGCTGCAGTGGTTTCTCCATCTCGATGACAAACTCACCACGCTCACGGCCGACTATGGTCTGTGGACGTATGCGATTTTGTTCGCGATTGTGTTCGCCGAAACGGGGCTCGTCGTCACGCCGTTTCTGCCGGGTGACTCGTTGCTGTTTGCTGCCGGGGCGATTGCCGCGAATCCTGATTCGGGCCTGAATGTCTGGCTGATCTGCGTGCTGCTATTCGCTGCGGCAGTGCTCGGCGACATGGTCAATTTCCACATTGGCCGTTACCTGGGGCCGCGCGTCCTTAGCGGTAAGTTTTCGCGTTGGCTCAATCCCAAGCATCTAGAGAAGACGCAAAAGTTCTTTGAGACCTACGGCGCGAAGACGATTGTCATCGCCCGTTTCGTACCGATCGTTCGGACATTTGCGCCGTTCGTGGCCGGCGTCGGGCAGATGAACTACAGCAAGTTCCTGTTCTACAACGTCGTCGGCGGCGCGTTCTGGGTTTTAAGCATGACCTTTGCCGGCTATTTTTTCGGCGGCTTGCCGATCATCAAAGAGCACTTCGAACTGGTTGTCCTCGGCATCGTGTTTGTCTCGATCCTGCCTGCCGTCATCGAATATCTGCGGCATTGGTATGTGAATCGGCGTCTCGCACTGGGCGCTCGCGGCGGCAATAATTAAGGTGGCATTGTCTACAATGCCGTCTTCAGACAGCCCGTAGCGTGAGCGAGGGCATCCGTGGAGGCAATGTGCCCCGCCTGAAGACGCGTCCTCTCGCCAACGAGAGGCGTCGTGCCGACCTTTCTCTTTCGCTCTCCCGCCCATGGCTCGTTTCACCGAACTACTGATCCTGCTTCCTTGCCATAGCTTGGAAGATTTTCCTACGTATCACGATGGGGATGATTCGCAGAGCCTGCTCGCGAATTGGTCGGCGCTGTGGCATCCCGAGTTGATCGCTTCGGCGGGGCAGGCGCTGGAATGGAAACGGATTGAAGATCCGCCGCAAGAGTTGCCCGGCCGACTCATCGCCGTGCCGACGGTTTGCAAAGAACGCCTGCCAACCGGCTATGCCCAGCGAGTGAAAGAGTCGGGCGGCTGTTTGATTCGCGGCAAAACGAATCGCCAGGAAATCGTCGATGCGGCGCTCGCCTTTCTCGGCCCGCGCGAGAATCCGGTGAATGCTGATTTGGCCGCGGACTTCCTCGCGCTGGGTTACGCTTATCTGCAGATTGCGCTGCTCACGCGGCAGATGCGTTATTCGAGCAATCTCGACGAAACCTATTTCAAGAGCCAGGCCGTCGCCGCCGCTCAAGCGGCAGTTGAAGGAAACGAAACACTAGCCCGCGAGAAGCTCGGCGCGTGTTTCAGCCTGCTTGCTGAAGAGCGTGATCATTATTACCCGGTCGATGCCTTGATCATCGATATCAAGCTGATGGCCGAGTCGACGATCGGTCAGCCGCTGCGTGATGAACTGGTCACGACGACGCCGAGCAACTTGCTGATCTCGGGCACAGTTGCTGGGCAACTGGCAGCGAAGGAACCGCAGTCCCTGGAACTCGTGCGCGAACGAATCCAACAAGGCACGCTCGGCATCATCGGCGGCGAAGGGACTGAACGGCGGTTACCGCTGTTGTCGCTTGAAGGGATCGAGGCGGAACTTGAGTTGGGCAAGCAAGCCTACGAATCGATCCTCGGCAAGCCGCCGGAAGTTTACGGCCGCTGGAAATTCGGTCTCACGCCGCAACTGCCGGGCATTTTGAATCGCCTTGGTTACAAAGGCGCGCTCCATACTTCGCTCGAAGACGGCAAGGTTCCCGACGGCACGCAACTAAAGGTTCGCTGGGAAGGTCTCGACGGCCAAGCCATCGACGCCATTGCGCGGCCGCCGCTCGATGCTTCCAAACCGCAGACGTTTGTGACCTACGCCACCAAGCTCGGCGAATCGATGGACGGCGATCACGTCGCCACGATTTGCCTCGCGCACTGGCCCGGACAGGCTTGTTGCTGGCTCGGTGATTTGCAGCGGATCGCCAAATACTGCTCGGCCCTCGGCAAATTCGTGACCGTTGAGCATTACTTCCGCGAGACGGCGCAGCCCGGTCACATCGATCGCTTTGAACCCGATCGCTACAAGTCGCCGTATCTCAAGCAAGGCGTGATTCGTCGGCAGGACGATCCGATTTCCAACTCGGTTCGCTACTGGCAAGAGCACACTCTGCAGACCGTTGCCAATACGATGCAATCCCTGGCGAGCGCGGTCAGCGGAGATGTGCAATCGGCTGCTAAGTATGAACCGGATCATGCCGACGACGTCATGGGCTCGCCGACTGCGATCGCGGAAGCAGAAAGCCGAAAGTCGTCCGCGGCTGCTCGCCTGAGCGATGCCCTTGCTGGCCGCAGTCGCGCTGCGGGCAAAGGTGTGCTCGTGGTGAATCCCCATAGCTTCGTTCGTCGCGAGACAATCGAGGTGAAGAACTTCACCGCGCTGCCGGCGATTGAAAAGCCAATCTACGCAGTCGGTGGAACTGCTGCGGCTGGTCAGGTCGTCGTTGACGTGCCACCGCTGGGCTTTGTCTGGATTCCTGCGGAGAACAAACCAGCCAAGGACACCAAGCAGCCGATGCTGGCTGAGGAAAACGTCCTCCGCAACGAATTCTTCGAAGCCATCATCAACCCCGTCACCGGCACACTCGGCGCGCTGCACGAGTACGGTAAACGCGGCAATCGCATGTCGCAGCAACTTGCTTTGCGGCTGCCGGGGCCATCACAAAAGCCGGGCGATACCTATCGCGATCCCGACGAAACGGCAGTTTACTCCGTGATGGCAGCCGATTCGGTTGAAGTCACCGCCGCGACCACCGCGATCGGCGAAGTCACTTGCAAAGGTCGCTTGCTCGATCGTGAGGGAAAAAAACTCGCGGGCTTTGTGCAGAAATATCGCGTCTCGCGCGGCAGTCGTGTGCTGCAGATTCAGGTCGAGCTCGATCCCATCGAACAGCCGCGGGCCGATCCGTGGAACTCATACTACTGCGCTCGGTTCGCCTGGCCTGATCCATCCGCGGAACTGTTTCGCACGCTGCATCAAACCCGCGTGCCCTTCGGCGGCAAGCAATGCGAAGCGCCGCACTACATCGACGTGGTTACAGTCAAGGACAACACGACGATTCTCACGGGCGGTTTGCCGTTTCATCGTCGCCACGATTCGCGGATGCTCGATAGCCTGCTGATCACCCGTGGCGAGCGTGCCCGGCAATTCAACTTCGGCGTGGGAGTCGATGTAAAGTATCCTCTTACCGAAGCCATCTCGCTTTTGGCCGGGCCAACGGTCGTCGAGAACGCGCCGTGTCCGCATTCCGGCACAACCGGCTGGCTGGCTCATCTCGACGCGCGCAATGTCTTCGTCACGTCCTGCCAGCCCCTTGTCGAAGAGGGACGCGTCGCTGGATTGCAGTTACGACTGCTAGAAACCGAGGGCCGTCCGGCGAAGGCCGCAATTCGCACTTTTCGGCCTCTGGCCAGCGGGCAGGTTGTCGACTATCAAGGGGAAGGTTTGCGAAAGCTGGAAGTGGAAGAAGGCAAAGTGCGAGTTGAACTCACGCCGCATGAATGGCAGTGGGTCCAGGTGAGGTTTTAGTCAGCATGATCGTCGCCATCGATGGCCCCGCGGGGGCCGGCAAAAGTAGCGTGGCCAGGCGGCTCGCCCACCGGTTGGGATTTCAATTCCTCGATACCGGCGCGATGTACCGCGCAATTACCTACGCTGCACTCCGTCGCAAACTGGGCCCGCAAGATCACGATACGATCGCCGAGATGGCGCAGCGGGTCTCGCTGATCATGCACGACGACCGTGTGCTGCTCGATGGCTTTGATGTGACCGCGCTAATCCGCACCAGCGAAGTTGCCACACAAGTTTTTCTTGCCGCCGATAACCGCCGAGTTCGCGAACGACTCGTGCAACTGCAACGCGAGTTTGCCAATAGCAACGACACCGTGACCGAAGGCCGTGATCAAGGAACGATCGCGTTCCCCAATGCCGAGTGCAAGATCTTCCTCACGGCCTCGGCCGAGGAACGGGCCGGGCGCAGGCATGCGGAGCTGAAACAGCGTGGCGAGGCTATCTCGTACGAAGATGTTCTCGCTCAACTCAACGAACGTGACCGACGCGACAGCGAGCGCGAGTACGGTGCGCTTCGCCGCGCCGCCGATGCCATCGATGTTTGCACCGATGGCCTCACCCAAGACCAAGTGATCACGAAGCTCGAAGGAATCGTGCAAAAACGCCAACGAGAACTTACGCTCGTTTAGCTAACTGGCAAATCCTGGCTAGGGTGCGGCCGGGATTTCGAAATTCTTCACGGTCCCCTGCTTTGGAAATTCCAACGTCGTTTCATACGGCGGGAATAGCGGCCGGCCATCGGCCAACTCTTCGCCCGAAACGGTGACCTTCACACCATCAGTGCCGACGATGCGAACTTTGTAGGCACCACCCACAACACCACCGGCCACTTTCGTGTTGTATTTGCCGTTGCGAATCTCTGTGCCGCCGCCGGGGCCGCTGTTGCCGGCAACTGCATCGGGCTCGAGCGTGATGAAGCCCTTGGGGACCGGCTTGCCTTGGTAGGTGACCGAGCCGGAAACTGCATATCGTCGTGGGCCATCACTATTGCTGCCGCAGCCCGCGAGGCACGCCCACAGCATTATCAATAACAAAACGGACAAGCGAGTCACTACTGAAAGCCTCCGGTTGGCAGAGCATCGTCGCGCTGGGCGAGTTGGCGGTAAGTATTCAGATCGATGTTCTCCGTCACCGTGTGGACGGAACCATCGAGCATCACGAATCCGCAGGTGCCAGGATGGTAACTGCTGAACCCGCGTGTTTCGTGCACGCCTGTCGTCTTGAAGACGTTGATCGCATCTTGAGCACCGGCCATGTTGCGGACAAACGCGCAGCCGTCTTGTTTCGCGCTGGCCGCCCACACGGTGCTGCCGTAGCGATTTTCGCCGATCAAAAAGACGTTGGCCGTGCCATCAGTCGCATTCTTGAAAGCCAGTTTGGAACCGGCGTAGAGCAAACCCGTCACATACATGCCGCGCTCATTGGCCGCACTGCAATCGGTGTTGCCGCAATCGGGAGCCGCCCCGCCGCCTTGCACGCCGAAGTAGCTGTTCCAGTTTTTGTTTTTGATCAGGCGAATGTCCGACGGGCAAGCAAAGAACTTCATCGGCTGGACCACAGCGCGATTGGCAACATTCATGTCATTGCTATCGTCCTGAAACGTCGAGTTGAAATTGAACTGCGAGTGCTGGTTCCCCTGCTCGATGTAAGGCAGGATCAAAACCGTCCAAGGCGCGCCCTGCAAACCGCCGGTCCGGCACCACGACGACGAACCTGCCACGCCCGGATTGGTCGAGATATAACCCGGCGGCAGGTAGAGAATCGAATCGTGATAAGTATGAATCGCGAGCGCGAGCTGCTTGAAGTTGTTCTTGCACTGCGTCCGCCGGGCAGCTTCGCGAGCGGCCTGCACGGCGGGCAAAAGAAGCGCCACGAGTACGCCGATGATGGCGATGACTACGAGCAGCTCAACGAGCGTAAACGCACGGCGGGAGTTATGCATGATCAGCACCAGGGAGAGGTGGCGGGACTGAAGCCCAGTCTAACCGAAGAATCGGCGTGGTTGATACGACAAATTGAGTAGTTTTGCCCCTGTTCCCACACTGGCTGGCCGTCGAATTAGAATATTCACTGACGTGAATCGCACCCTTGAATTTCTGCCGCATGGAACGTCCCTGGTCTCAGCAAATTGGATACGACGCCTTCCGCGTCTTCGCACGATTGGCCGGAACGGTATGCTTTCGCCTGCGCTGGCAGGGCTCGGAAAACTTCCCGAAGGCCGGCGGCGGGTTGATTTGCTCCAACCATCAAAGCTTCTTTGATCCCGTGCTGGTCGGCCTGACCTGCAATCGCCGGATGAACTATCTGGCCCGCGATACGTTGTTCCACAATCCGATTCTCGCGCCGCTGATTCGTTACCTCGATGCCATTCCCATCGATCGCGAGGGTGGCGGCCTGGCCGGCTTGAAGGAAACGCTCCGCCGTCTCAAAGCGGGCGAGCAAGTGCTGATCTTTCCCGAGGGAACTCGCACTCCCGACGGCGAAGTACTGCCGCTGAAACCCGGATTTTGTTCCGTCGCTCGCCGCAGCAAAGCGCCACTCGTGCCGGTCGGCCTCGACGGCGCCTTCCAAGCCTGGCCGCGCACTGCGAAGTTGCCTCGCCTCGGCCGGATGGCCGTGGTCATTGGCGAGCCGATTTCCGCAGAACTGATTGCGAACATGAGCGATGAGCAAATCGTCACGGAACTAGCATCGCGAATCCAGCAATGCCACCAACAGGCCCGCGCGCTGCGCGAGTGAACGTTAGACGTGCCCATACGACTCAACAATCGTGTGGCCGGTCACTTCGCGCACGATGGCTGGAATGTTGATTTGCCACGACGGAGAGTTGAGCGGCGGCCAATTCCAAAAGCTGAACGAAAGATTGCCGAAGCCGAGCGGCGGATGGCAATGCCACTTGGTGACGTCAGTTTTCTTGCGGCAATGCAGACAAGCGACAGGAGCTTTGGATGCTTGCTCCGACCAGAGAGTCAGGCCGGAATTCAGCGACTCACCGAATTTCTCATCAAAGGCGTCGATCGCCTCACCGCACTTCGGGCAAACAAACCCTTCGCAGGCTTCTCCCAGCGCCCAAACATTAAAGTGCCTGCCGACCTCCGGTTCAACGCCGCAAGTCTTCAGTTCGCGAAAGTCATGTTCTCGCTTATCGCGCCGATAGGCCTGAGCGACACCTGGCCCTGGCATGTAACCACTCTTGCCGAGTACGCATTCTTTCGTCAATCTGCCAGTGATCAACTTCAGCTCGCGCAACCGATCGACGACCTGCTTGCAGACCGTGGGTGCATCTTTCAAAGAAACGTCGACATCCACCAGCATTTCAAATTCATCACTCATCGTAAGCAATCATCCCTCTCAACAACTGCTCTCAAATATTTCCCGAAGTCAGTTCGATCGTGTGCCCGTCACCTCGGCCACGATGGCTGGAATATCAATACTCCAGTCAGGCGAGTCGAACTCGGTCCAGTTCCAAAAGCTGAACGAGAGATTTCCGATTCCGAGCGGCGTACGACATTGCCATTTGGTGATATCCGTTTTCTTTTTGCAAAGCGGACAGGCAACGGGGCCTCGGCATTCTTCCTCTTGCCACTTCTGCACTGCATCGCAAATGGCGTAGAAGAATTCGTCGTCGCGGTTGCTGATTGGCTTGTTGCACTTCGAGCAAGTCGCTCCGGCCCAGGCTTCCGGAAATGCATAAGAGTTGTAATGCCCGCCGACGATCGGTTCCGCGCCATTCCAGCGATGGTCAAAGAACTCATAGCCTTTTTGCGGTGGAAAGAACTTGGTGATATCGTGGCGATAGACCTTGTACTTCGTGATCGCAGGTCCTGGCACATATCCACCACCCTCACCCAGCACACACTTCTTATTCAGTTTGCCGGTGATCAGCCCCAGTTTGCGAAACCGATCGATCACCTTCTTGCCCATCGCAGGAGCATCTTCCTCGGGGACTTCCACATCCACGATTCGTAAGTACGCATCAGACATCGGTCACTCTTTAGTTGCGAATTTTTGTCAGTGCCGCCCGCGATTCCTGAGCCGCGAGACGAACGGCCAGATGCTTGTCGGCAACAGCCGTCGTCAGGGCTTCGATCGTAGCGGGGCGCGCTTCGCCCAGTTGGCCGAGTCCCCGCGCGGCGGCTGCGCGAATTGCCTGATGCGGGTCCCGCAGTGCGCGGAGCAAATCATCGCCCGCCGCTTGGCCTGCAGTGCCCATGTTGCCGATTGCCTCCGCAGCGCGGCGGCGAATCGTGCGCGAGTCCGATTTCAGGGCAGTTTGCAAAGCAGGGATCGCTGGCGTGCCAATTCGGGAGAGGGCGTCGCGAGCATGATCGCCGGGCAGGTGTTTCGTCCCAACATTGCCGTAAAAGTCGCCGTCGACCGTGTACTGATCTTCGTCGTCGAGCAATTTAACGAGAGTCGTCGCCGCGCTGGCAGCAGCGGAGCCGATTTCGCCGAGCGCATCGGCAGCTTCACCGCGCACGCTGCAACCGTCGCAGCCGCAGAGCGCGATCAGAGCTTTGACGACTGCTGGTTCTTGAGTCCCCAAGTCGTGCAGCAACAACGCCGATCGCAGCCGGGCTTCCTTTTCCAGCACATCGCGAAAATAGGCGCTGTCCGTCGGCTCGGTGCCCACTGCCGTGAGTCCCGCAAGTAACTTCGCTTCAGCGGCGACTCGCTTGTTGCCCAGCGCGCGCCAAGCGTCCTTCGCCCCCGGATCCAAGCGATTCCATCGGTCGGCCTGCAACACTTCCGCCAACAGCACGACGGCGGAACTGTCGTCCGGATCGATGCGCACGAGCGCGGGAGCAATTGCACTGCGAACCTCAAGATACTCTCCATCTTTTTCCAGCGCCCGTCGCAACCTTGGAAGAGCAGCGCGACCGCGCGGCTCCAACTCCCCAACCGCCTGTGCGAATGTCTCGATGTTGTTGTTTCGATCAAAGTGGTCCTGCAGCAAATCGAGCAGACCGGGATGATCCGGCGCGACTCGCGTCAGCACCAAGGCGATATTCATCCGCTCTTCCGCTTTTTTCAGCCGCGGCTCGAGTAGCGGAATGACATCTTTCGCGGCTGGTCCCAATTCGCGTAGGTATCTTTGCAGCGCGGGTTCCAGGCGTTGATCCTTGCGGAGCATCTCAACGAGCGTGGGAACGACCTCTGCCACCGAGGGCTTTAACTCTTGCAGCGCTGCGGCCGCATGGTCTGCGAGGCTATAGGTTGTTCCAATGCCGCCGCCAGGAAAGGAAGTCCAGTCCCCTTTTTCGTTGAGCAAGTTGACTAACTCCGGCACGGCAACTTTGGCGCGCGGTCCCAGTTTGCCGAGATGAAAGGCCGCACTGGCTTGCACGGGAACGCTCTTGTCACGGAGTAACTTTTGCAGCGCTGCTACTGTCTCGTTGTCTGGTGGCATGGTCGCCAATTGGGACGCGGCCAGACTGCGAACCCGCTCATCAGGATCTTCGAGGGCCGCGAACAATTTGGGACGCGCCGCCGGCCCAATTTTGCCTAAAGCGATGGCTGCTTGATCGCTCACGAACCAGGCACGATGTGCGAAAACAAATGTGTGACCTTGGGTGTCGCGCAGCGATTTGCTCAAGCGGTCGATGGCCGGGGCCGCGGCTGGGCCGATGGCCGCGAGCGCATCGGCCGCGGCCAGACGCTCGCCGGTTTGCGGACTATCGAGCGCGGCGGTGAGCGCAGGCACAGCCGCTTCGGCGGCGGAGCCGATTTTTTGAATCAATTTGATCCCCGCGTCGTGGCCCCAGATGTCTTGAATTACATCACGGCGGGGATCGACTTCGTATTCCTTCACCAGCTTTGTGAGTGTCGGCAGCAGTGCCTCGGCGGGCTCATCGAGTTGCCACAGGGCGGCGGCGGCGTGGCCGCGAACCCAGGGGTCTTTGTCGTCGAGAAGTTTCTGGAGAGTCGCGAAAACTTCGGTGGACGTGGGCGAAGCAATCTCGCCGAGCGCCGTTGCGACCTCGGCGCGAACGTCTTTTTCCGGATCGTTGACGGCGGCGAGCAGAGCGGGCAACGCACTCTGCGAAACACGCGAGTGATACGACAGTGCCTCAACAGCTGATTTTCGGCGGAGGGCATTTTCGGCTCGAAGTGCGCCGACTAAAGTTTTCACGGACGGCTCGTTCTTTTTCTCGATGCGCAAAATTGCATCGGCGGCGGCGATGCGAATGTCGACGTTCGCATGCTCGAGCAAGTCGGCAATTTGTGGCCCGGTGCCCCGGGCGCGACGATCGAATCGGCCGATCTTTACCAGGGCATCGACTCGCCATTCCGAGTCACGGTGCGCCAACTTGACGAGCGCGGGCAAGCAGCCCACCAGCCCTTCGTGCGAAACGACAAGATCGCTCAAGCCATCCCACTGAACCGACGGATCGTCGCTGTTGAGTTTGGCGCTGACCGTCGCGACGTTTTCGGGTTCATCGGCGCGCAGCGAAGAAATCAGGCCATAGGTGAGAACCGCAAGAACGGCGGCGCGCAGGAAAGGATTCATCACGAAATTGCTCCGGCCAGCCCCGATAGGCTGGTGGCATTCTAGCGAAGTTCGCCCCGCGCAGCAAAAAGGGCGAGCTATCGATCGATAGCTCGCCCAGATTGTTGTTATCAAAAAATGTACAAGCACGATTCAACCCCTCACCCCAACCCTCTCCCCGGAGTACCGAGGAGAGGGAGTTAGGATTAAGAGCAAGAACCCGGCAGCTTACACAGCCACCAGCTCTTCCACGTGCTTCGCGAGCCGCTTCCGAGCGACGTGCAACCGCCGCTTGATCGTGCCGAGCGGCGCGTCGAATTCGTCGGCCATTTCGACCAGCGACTGACCCCGAACGTAGAAGGCTTCGAGCGTCTCCCGGTCGACATCGCCCAGCTGGGCGAGACCTTCCCGGACCCGATCCTTCCGCTCGTCCTCGAGCGCGTTCTCGAGCGGCGTCTCTTCGACGATGCAGTTCAGCTCGAGCGCTTCGTTATCGAGCGGCTGATCGTGGCTCTTCCGCACGACCCGGTTGATGGCCATCCGGTTCGTGATCGACCGCAACCAACCCGCGAAAGCTTCCGGCTGCCGCAGCTGGCTGATCTTCGTCAGGGCCTGGATGAACACGTCCTGGCACAGCTCCTGCGCCTCGGCGTAGTCACCCAACCGACGAATGGCGATCGCCAGCACATGCCGCTCGAACCGCTCGAACAACTCGCCAAAGGCGACCCGGTCACCCGTCTGAGCGCGCTGCACCAGGGCAATCAATTCCAAATTCTGCAATTCCAAAGTGTTTTCAAAACCGTTCATGATGGATGTTCTCTCGTTTGGTGCATTCGCAACCGAGCGAACCGAACCCTGCGAGCTGTGTCTGGATAGACGACGAGCGCGGGATCGGCCGGAGGCGGCGATGCAAAGTGCAGTGCGAGCAACGAGCGGCAACAGCGGCGGGCAACGCGAATGTGGAGCATCCACATCCAGCCCGGCTGGCATCCGCTACGGAGCGAGTAGGTTTTGTGAGTTGTCAGGCCGCTGCGTTAGCAGCACAAAGCCCGACTGATTACCCACATAACCGACTTCTGAACCCTTGCGGACGCCGGCTCCGGGATGATGGCCCGGGTCGTTGACTACTGAGGTCAACGGCTGGGCACAAATCCCGGAATAGCTGGCACGGAAGCCACGCAAACCACAAATCGGAGCGTTCATAGCCCGATTTGCCGCGCTTTATTCCTGCCGATCCGGTATCGAGATGGCGCGATGGGTGGCCTGCTACGCGCAGCGTACCCATACCTGCCACTGCCGTTACGGCTTGGCGATTCGCGGCGACGACGACATTACGCGTCACGGTGGCGATGGTATTGATGATGCTGCGCATTGCAAAACTCCCTTCGCGCGAGGCAAGGAGGCACTTTACTGGAGTGCCCTGCTCACGAGAGAAACGAAAAAAACAACAACGACTACTACAACTCCTGAGTGAAAAACTAGGCCGAATTGACGCTAATAAGTGCTCTGCTGCGAAGGATGTCCAGGCTTGCAAAGCCCAGACGCTCGAACCTCGCCCGCAAACAACTGCCAGCAAAAATTGGCTAACTTCTCCTCGACTGACACAAACTGTACCTGACCGTCAGCCCTGCATCCTCATAGTAAGGAGACTGGCTGACCGGCCTACCTATCAACCTCAGCGAAAAACGGCAAATTCGAGCGGCGACTTTGTCACCCGGCTCGGACCAGACCATGTCCGCTGTGGTTCTGTCAGGTTAGACGCCTTGGATCACCCAAGGTTCGCGCCTCCTGTGGAAAATATATCGACTTTTTTTGCAAGCGACCGACGATCCATTTTCCAAAGGTAACATTCACGCTGGCGACGCCCCCCTTTCATACCCCCAGATTATAACAGGCAATGCGAGAAGCCATTTTTTCTGCAAGTCATTGCAAAGAAAGACTTAAGGGCAAGAATCGCCAGCAATATTGCGTCCCAATTATCACACTTTATCGTAGCTAATTCGGGTAGTTTGTAATTGGCTAGTGGCTTGCGAAAAATCGACCATCCGCCTCCACACAGACACGGCAGAGCTGACAGCTCTGATCCGGCGTAGATCCGCCGCGGCGCAGTGGAATTGCGTGGGCCTTTGCAACCGTATTGAACCGGCGCGGCTACAATTGCACCGAAAACACGCCGCCGCTTGAAGTTCCGCTGCTATCACCCCATCCGTTATGGCCATTGAATTCGATTGCCCGAGCTGCAGAACACGCATTCGCGTCAACGACGACGCGGCGGGAAAAAAGGCCCGCTGTCCTAGTTGTCAGACCATTTCGGCGGTGCCGGACACTTCGTCGCCAGCAGCTCCCAGTTCCGGCCTGCAGCCGCTGACGCCACTGAGCGGAGGCGGAATATCGAGTCCGTTCGCATCCCTGCCGAGCGCTTCGTCGCCGTCTCCGGCACAGGCCAATCCGTTCAGCGATTTCGCACCTTCTGGCGGCAGACCCGTCGGTCCCGTGAACCCCTACGCGTCACCGACGTTTGCGGGTTCACCCATGGATCAGATGCCTCTGACCAACCAAGAGGTGCGACTAAAATTGCTCGGGCCGGCGATCGGTATCGTCATCGGCGTGGTGTTTTGTCTCTCTTACATGCTGCTGACAATCGCCGTTGGAGTTCTCAATCCCAATCCGCAAGGCCAGGACAAGGACGCACTGCTATTCACGGTGCTTGCTCTGGGCACCGTCGGCACATTGCACATCGGAGGCATGATTGTCGGGGCGGTCGCCATGTTCCGTGGCAAAGGTTTGCAGATGGCGTGGATCGGCTCGATTGCTGCGCTCTTGCCGTGCAGTCCTTGCTGTCTTTTTTGCATCGGTTTTGGCATTTGGGGAATTGTCGTTCTCTGTGATCCACGTGTGTCACGCGCGCTGAAATGACAACGAACGACAACGACTGAAATGAAGGTGAAGCGGTGACGCAGGCTACGTTGCTCTCGATTCAAGTTGCCCAGCCACAAACCTACGGCCGCGAAGATGCCGTCGATGAGAACGATCGTCTGTGGACCACCGCTTTTTTCAAACAGCCGATCACAGGACCAGCGGAAGTCACACCGCTCGGTATTGTTGGCGATGGCCAGGCCGACTTGCGATTTCATGGCGGCGTGGACAAGGCAGTGCTGACCTATTCGGCCGATCACTTTCCGTTTTGGAAACAGGAACACACGCAAGTCGATTGGTCAGGTGGCGCGTTTGGTGAGAACCTCACGGTTGCCGGATTGACGGAAGACACCGTTTGCATCGGCGATGTGTTTCAACTCGGCGGCGCGCGACTGGAAGTTTCTCAGCCGCGGCAGCCATGCTGGAAACTGTCGCGCCGGTGGCGAATCGCCGATCTTGCTCGGCAGGTAACTCAGAACGGGCGCAGCGGTTGGTATGTGCGTGTGTTGGAGCCAGGCGCGATCGATGCTGGAGAGCCTCTGCAATTGCTCGAGCGGCCGCATCCCACTTGGAACATCACCCGCGCTCAGCAGTTGATGTATTTCGAAAAGAAAAACTTGGCCGCGGCTGCGGAAATTGCGGCGCTCCCGCAACTAGCCGAAAGCTGGCGGGAAGTGTTTCAGGAACGAATCGCGAAGCGAACGTAACCGCCTACTCTGTCGCCAACCAATCGCTGCGTCCCGCCGGTGGTTTGAGCTCGTAGCGTTTGATTTTGCGATCGAGCGTTGAGCGCTCGACGCCCAGGATCGAAGCCGTTCGGCTTTTGTTCCAGTTAGTCGCGTTGAGCGTGGCGTGGATGTGCTTCTTTTCCAAGTCCTCGAGCGACATCGGCTCGAACGTGGCTTTGACGACCGGCAGTTCGTTGGAGTCGGTCGTTGTCGTGCCGAGCGTCGAAAGGTTGAGATCGTCGACGTCGATCAGATCAGTTCGCGAAAGAACCACGGCGCGCTCGATGACATTCTTCAACTCGCGAACATTGCCCGGCCACCGATAACTTTGCATTTGCTCGTTTGCTTCGGGCGTGAAGCCTTGGATCTTGCGGCCGGTTTCGGCGTTGTAGCGATCGAGAAAATAGTGGGCGAGCTCGATCACATCCTCGGGCCGTTTACGAAGTGGTGGGACATAGATCTCGACGACGCGCAGGCGAAAGTAAAGATCGCGGCGAAACGTACTGTCAGCCACGGCCCGTTCCAAGTCGCGGTTGGTGGCGGCGATGACGCGGACATCGACCTTGATCGGCGAACTGCCGCCGACGCGTTCGAAAGGATGGCCTTCGAGCACGCGGAGGAACTTCGCTTGAATCTGCGGGCTCATTTCGCCGATTTCGTCGAGCATGATCGTGCCACCATTGGCGGCTTCGAACTTGCCGATCTTACGCTCCGTTGCGCCGGTGAACGCGCCCCGTTCATGGCCAAAGAGTTCGCTTTCCAGCAGCGTTTCGGAAAGTGCAGCGCAATTCAAACAGACGAACGGGCCCTTTTTGCGCGGACTGGCGTAGTGCATTGCCCGGGCCACGAGTTCTTTGCCCACACCGCTTTCACCGCGGATCAGTACCGTCGCACGACTCGGCGCGGCGCGAGCAATTTGTTGTTGCACGCTGTTGAGCACCAGGCTGCTGCCGACGAGCTCGCTTTCGGCGCCGAGTTGCTTGCGGAGCTGCAGAATTTCGTTGCGCGTTTGATGCAGGTTTTCGGCGAGCTCTTGTTGCCGTTGCAAATTGCGGAGGGCCAGTGCGAGGTTCTCGGCGACCGCGAGTGTGAACTCTAGATCGTCGGGATCGGGAACGCGGGTGTCTTCGGTCGAGTAGAGATGAATCAACCCGATGACTTTTTTGTCCTGGCGGATCGGCGCGCACATCACGCTCGTAGCGTGGAACTCACCCTTGCTGTCGCGCAGACCGAGTTGACTGTCGCCTTCGATGTTGCGGGCGAGCACTGCTTCGCCGTCGCGGATGACTGTTGATGCCAAGAAACTCGAGGCGCGGTGATAGACCGGTTCGTGATCAGTGCGCGAAGCGACGACTTGCAGATCGGTGGGATTGCCGGCCCCCTCATAGCCGCGCGGCAGCAGCAGCACCGCGCCGGCATCGACGTGCGTCCCTTCGAACAGACCGTTCAATGCGAGATTTGCAACGCTGGGAATATCGGGCTGACTGGCAAGTTCGAACGCCAGCCGGCAAAGTTTCGCCGCGGCTTGGCCGATGCGCGGAATCGGCAAATCGCTGGCCTGCGAAGGCCGGAGGTAACGCGTCTGCCCGCGGCGATGCGTGATGTGCGTCGGTTCGTTGACCTCGTGCACGCTCGCGTCACCCACATCGAGCACTTCTCCGGTATCGGCGATCAGCGCGCCGAGAATGGTGTCGTCTCCCGTCGGCAGCGGCATCGAAATGGCGCTGCTGCTTTCGGGATCGGGAAAGGCGTGTGTGAGATCGTGTACGTAACCCAGCTGACAGTTGGCGATGCGGATGATGTCGCCCGGCTTGAGAACATTGTCGCCGCGGACCTGCTTGCCGTTGATGAACGTGCCGTTGCGGCTGTCGAGATCGCGGAGGGTCCATTCGCCGCGGTTCAAAAAGACTTCGATGTGGTTCCGGCTGCAACGTTCGTCCTTGATGACGATTTGGTTGGTGCCAGCCCGGCCGACGGTCACGGTTCGCCCAGGAACCAGGCGAAAAACGTCGGTCCACTTCGAGCCTTCGCGAATAACGAGATAAGCAAGCATGGCGGCCGAACGACCTGCGGAGATGAGAGAGGAACTGCGGCAGGGCAGTTCCTTTCACGTTAACTTCCGCTGGCGTGCTCCGGCAAGTAGCAAACTGTTGCAATTTGCTGCAATCTGGAGGCGGGTGGGCGATTTTGACACACACCCATCAACGATTGGCTATTTGGCCGTTGCGCCGCGCGTGCTGGCATCGGCGGTGGGATATTTGACCAGCAGGGTCAGGAATTTCTTGCCGTTTTTGTGCTTGGCTTGTTCGGTGGCGAAGATTCGCAGGCGTTTGAAGAACGCCGTATCCACCTCGATGCAACCGTGCGTGAAGCCTTTGTGCGAATCGTGCAGGTAAAAACCGCCTCGCTGCGAGGTCTTGGGATTGGGATGGCTCAGCATGATGAGGTTCAGGCGAACCCGATTCTTGCCCCAGGCGGACGAATTGAAGGTGTGACCTTGGTCGTCCTTCATGTCCTCCAGGCTCTCGATCCCCTGGCGGGTGTCGAGCGTGAAGTTGTCATCGCTGGGGTCCACGACATGCGCCGTGCCCGCGTTGTTGATGAAGAACTTGTATTGCCCCTCGGGAATCGGCCCGCGGTCGCGCTCGCCCTGTTCGTCGGCGGTCTGGTGGTTGGTCATGCCCGAAGTGGCGGCAAACTCTTTGGTCTTTTTGAAATTGCCCACCCCAAACCAAAAGAGGTGCTTGCCGTTGTAGTGCAGATCTGTTGCGGTCATAAGGACTTACCTTCGCTGGAAGAGCTGACTCGCGATCCTCGCAAAGTCTAGGAACGCAATCCGGAGCGGCAAGCGTGACGAAAAGTTACAAATTCGATCTATGCGGGTTGCCGCATTCGCGATACCCCCATGGGTACTTCGGTGTTTGATGCTTTACAGACCGGGATGCAGGCACAGCCAGTATTTCTTGTATTTCATCTTTTCGGGGAGTGGTAAGCAATGAAGTTTCGCATCGGCATGGTGGCAGCGTTATTGGCTGTCGGGCTCGTTTCTCTCGCACAGGCACAACCGGGCGGCGGCCGAGGCGGTCCTGGCGGCGGTGGGCCGGGTGGCTTTGGTGGTGGCGGTGCCGGCGGCCTGCTTCAAGATGACAAGGTGAAGGCCGAGTTGAATCTGGTCCCCGATCAAGAAAAGAAGATTGATGCCCTGGTCGAATCGCAACGCGAAAAGGCCGGCGACTTCTTCCGTGGCATGCGCGATCTGTCGGAAGACGAACGGACCGCGAAGTTCCGCGAATTCCGCGAAACCACGCAAAAGGAATTCGACGCCATCCTGTTGCCCCAGCAGCGTGAACGCCTCAAGCAGTTGATGCTGCAACGTTCGTCGCAATTCACTCGTTCGCCGGGCGGGATCAACGACGATCTGGCCAAGGAATTGAACATTACTGACGCTCAGAAGGAAGCTCTGGCGAAGAAGGCTGAAGAAGTTCGCGCCGAACTGCAAAAGAAAATCGCCAAACTTCAAGAAGAAACCAAGGCTGAAATCCTGAGTGTTCTGACCTCGGAACAGCGGGCCAAGCTCGACAAGGCGCTCGGCGCCAAGTTCGAATTCAGCCAGCCGCAATTCGGTGGTGGTCCCGGTGGCCAAGGTGGTCCTGGCGGCCAAGGTAACCGTGGCGGCCAAGGTAACCGTGGCGGCGGCCGTGGTGCTCCGCTGCAACGTCCCGCCAACGGCGACTAAGGATTGCAGATCTCAGAGTTAAGATTGCAGGTTGGATGCCATTTCAGCCTGCCATCGCTAATCTGCAATTGGTAGAAACTTCGCCCGCAGGCTGTGGGTACGATCGCGTATCGCCTCAGTGCTGGAAATTTCCGCTGCCGCCCTGATTAAGCTTGGGCGGCGCGGAGCGGCGCTTTATGATGGATAGCTGCTCGCCTGTTGCCGGCCGCCGATGGCTGGTCCTGCCTGAAACGATGTGCTTCGACCCTCCCCCTACCCGTCTGGAACACGATGGAAGCCGGTGAAATTCTGCTGCGCCGCGGATTGATCGATCAGCGGCAGCTTACCCAGTCGCGCTCGCAGGCCAACGGTCACGGCGATGGTATTCGTCTGATCGAAACCGTCGTGCAGTTGGGCTTCCTGACCGAAGAGGCGGCCTTGCGCGCGGTCGGCGACGAAGTGGGCATTGATTTCATCGATCTGACCGAAGCCGAGGTTGATCTTTCGTTGCTGAAGACTTTTCCGCAGCGGCTGATTCACCGGCAAACGCTCTTTCCTATTCGCCGCGACAGTGGGCAGTTGTTGGTGGCGACCAGCAACCCTTTCGATCTCTATCCGCTCGACGAAGTTTCGGCTGCGACCGGTTTCTCGGTCATGCCGGTCCTTGCTTCGCGGATGGAAATCTCGAAGCTCATCAAAAAGCACTTGGGCGTCGGCAGCGAAACGGTCGATGGCCTGGTCGCAGCGGCCGTCAAAGATGAAGACGATGGGATCGAACTCCTCAGCGAGATCGAAACCGATGGCAGCGAACTATCGGAAATGGCCCAGGAGGCCTCGGTTGTTCGCCTGGTGAACGAAATTCTGCTGGAAGCGATCGAGTCGCGAGCGAGCGACGTGCACATCGAATCGCAGCCCTCGGGCGTCGTGATTCGTTACCGCGTCGACGGTTTGCTGCAAACGCAGCCCGTGCCGCCGGAAATCAATCGCTTTCAATCGGCCATCATCAGCCGTTTGAAAATCATGGCGCGGCTCAACATCGCTGAGAAGCGATTGCCGCAAGACGGCCGTATGAAGCTAAAGGTTTCGGGCCGCGAAATCGACATTCGTTTGTCGATCATCCCGATGATCCACGGCGAAGGCCTGGTCATGCGCGTGCTCGACAAGGGCGCGATGAAATTCGATCTGCAACAGATCGGTATGGAGAAGGATACGTACAAAGCGTTCCGCGAATCGATCGATCTGCCGCACGGCATCATTCTGGTGACGGGGCCGACCGGTTCCGGCAAAACGACGACGCTCTATAGTGCGCTGCTCGAGATCAATACGCCGGACGTGAAGATCATCACGACCGAAGATCCTGTTGAATATCAGCTGCAGGGCATCAACCAGATTCAGGTTCACACCAAGATCGGTTTGACGTTCGGCCAATCGCTCCGTTCGATCTTGCGTCACGATCCAGACATCGTGCTCGTCGGCGAAATTCGCGATCTGGAAACGGCGGAGAACGCGATTCAAGCATCGCTAACGGGCCACTTGGTGTTCAGCACGCTCCACACCAACGACGCGGCCAGCGCTTACACGCGGCTCGTCGATATGGGTGTCGAGCCGTTCCTCGTGGCGAGCACTGTCGAAGCAGTGATGGCCCAGCGGTTGTTACGCCGTCTCTGCCCGAGCTGCAAGAAGCCGATCACATTGGGCAAAGAAGACGCCCCTCAAGACTTCCCCTGGGATCAATTGCCCGGGCGACAACTCTACGGACCAAGCGGTTGCCGTGAATGTCGCACGACTGGTTATCGCGGCCGGCTTGGCATTTACGAATTGCTGATCACCGACAACGACATTCGCCAGTTGGCCCACGACCGCGTCAGCAGCTGGAAGATCGTCGAAGCGGCCACCAAGCAAGGGATGATCACGCTCCGGCAAGATGGCTGGCGGAAGGTCCTGAATGGTGTCAGTAGTGTCGAAGAAGTCGTTCGTAACGCTAAAGCCGATTTTAGCATGTTGATTAAGAGGGCTGAGGGAACTGCTCACTAGCAGCGGTTTTTTCAGCGTTGATTAGGATGGAGATTTAAGGTCACCGCTCACTAACTTCAGCCCCTCACCCCAGCCCTCTCCCCGGAGTACCGAGGAGAGGGAGTTCATATAAATCCCAGCCCCTCCGCACATGCCTGATTTCGCTTACACCGCTCGCACGCTCACCGGTCAAAAAGTTACCGGCATGATTGCTGCGCAGTCGGAACGCGAAGCCATTTCGTTGTTGGCTGGCAAGACGTTGTTCCCGCTGCAGGTGACCGTCGGCAAGGGATATCTGGCGCCGGGGGCAAAGCTCAAGGTGCGCGGCAACATCATGGCTGGCGTTTACAACCAGCTGGCCGCGCTGCTCCGCAGCGGCGTGCCGTTGTTGCGATCGCTGGCGGTGCTCCGCGATCAAACGTCGAACAAGAATCTGAAGTCGATCCTCACCGAGGTGCATCACAAGGTCGAGGACGGCAACTCGATGGCCGACATCATGCAACGCTTTCCGAAAGCGTTCAGCGAGATGGCCATCAACATGGTGCGCGCGGGACAAGAAGGCGGCTTTCTCGAAGACGCGCTCGAACGGGTGGCATCGTTCACCGAACTGCAGGAAGAGCTCAAGGGCCGCACGATGAGTGCGATCGCCTATCCGATCATTCTGGGTGTTGTTGGTTCGTCGGTGGTTACTGGCCTGATTGTGTTCTTCGTGCCGAAGTTTGCGGTGATGTTCGAAAAGCTCCGCGAGCGCGGCGAACTGCCGTGGATGACCGACGCCCTGCTTAACTTCAGCTACTTTTGTCGTTCGTGGGGCTGGTTGCTCGTGATCGCGGCCGTGGTCGGCTGGATCTTTGTCTACATGCGGCTGCAGACCGAAGAAGGCCGGTTGCTGAGCGATCGATTGAAGCTCAAGGTGCCGGTGGCGGGAAGCATTTTTCAAGCCTTCGCGGTGGCTCGGTTCTGCCGCGTGCTGGGAACGCTGCTGCACAATGGCGTGCCGATTTTGAAGGCGCTCGATATCAGTCGCGATGCCTCGGGCAATAAGGTCATCTCGCAGGCTGTGGCAGCCGCGGCCGAAAATATCTCGTCCGGTCAAACCCTGGCCGGGCCACTCGCCTCGAGCGGTCACTTTCCCAAGATGGTGGTCGAAATGATCGCCGTGGCTGAGGAATCGAATACCCTCGACAAGGTGTTGGTCGACATGGCCGACGGCCTCGAGCGGCGGACGACCCGGCAGCTCGACTTGCTGGTGAAGCTGCTGGAGCCCCTCATGCTGGTGGTTCTGGCGGCGGTTATTCTGATGGTGGTCATTGCCTTGCTGGTGCCAATCATCAAGATGGCGGGCGCTCTGGGTTAATAGATTTTAATAATTCGGCCGCGAACGAATTTTTGCGGCATCCCGGCGAGACTGATGGCGTCCGCAGGGGTTAAATGAGTTGGAAGTCAGGTTTTAGTAGAAGGAAGCGGATATGCGGACCTCTCTGGTCAATCGGCGGCGGCAGAAACGGCGTGGTTTTACGCTCATCGAAATCTTGCTCGTGCTCGGGATTCTCGTGGTCCTGGGTTCGATCGTCGGTGTGTCGGTGCTGCAAATGCAAGCGACTGCCTACGAACGGGCCGCCAAGAATCAGCTGAACCAGTTGAGCAGCGCCTGCACGGCTTACCAACTCGACGTCGGCATGCCGCCATCGACCCTCGAGGGTCTGGTGAACGCTCCTGACGATGTGCCGGAAGGCAAGTGGAAGGGCCCCTACCTGCAAAAGGGGGTCGTGCCGGTTGATCCCTGGGATCAGCAATACAACTACGAGCCGAATGGTGAGAACTACACCATCACTTCAAACGGCAAGGATCGGGTTTCGGGAACTCAGGACGACATTCGTCTCTAGGAATGGTTGGTCTGAAACAGGTGAGCGATGCATCCCGGCGAATGTCATTCTGTCGCCCAGTTTTCGCGGTCCGCTAATTCGCGGTCCGTTGAATTGCTGCCTGCACAGACTCGCCGTGCGTTCACGCTCATCGAAATCATGATGGTGCTGCTGATCCTGGTTGTCGCCGGCGCGGTTGTCGCGCCGAACGTGCTCAACATGCTCCGCCGCCAACGTCTGAAGAGTGCGGCCGAATCGATGCGCATCGCCTGGTCGCGAGCCCACGTTAAAGCGATGAAGACCGGCCGCATTCAGGTCTTCCGCTACGAGCTGAACGGCAATCAATTCTCGCTGCAGCCCTGGACTTCGGGCGATGAAGCAACCGAGGGCGAATCGGAAGCAACCAACGGCTTTGGTGGCACCGTAGAAGCTCCCGACGCAACCGTCGAAACCAAGAAGCTGGAAGATGGCATTACGTTCGCCGCGGGCGAAGCGAAGTTTCAGGCGCGGGCTTCCGCGGTAGAGACCTCGCTGCAGAATGCCGGTACAGCCGAAGGTGGCCAGTGGTCCCGGCCGATTCTGTTTTATCCGGATGGTTCGGCGACCGACGCTTACGTGATCGTGAGCGATTTGAAACAAGACGCCTATCGAATCAACCTGCGCGGCCTGACTGGCACGAGTCAGGTCAGCGATGAAAAGAAGCTGGATGATCTGCTGGCCGCCATTCAACCAGGCGAGGTGACTCCATGAGTAATCGTCGTGGTTTGTCACTGCTCGAAGTGATGCTGGCCCTCACCATTCTGGGCGGCGCGCTCGCTGTGCTCGGCTTTCACGTCCGCACTGGTGCTCGCTCGGCTGCCATCGCTCGCGATTCGACGACGGCTCAGTTGCTCGCCGAAAGCAAGATGGCCGAGATTGCCAGCGGCATCACCTTGCCCGAAACGGTCGTAAAAGAGCCCGCCGATGATTCGGGCGAATGGTTGTGCTCGGTCGAAATGTTGCCCATCGATCAGGAAGGTTTGCTCTCCATTCAAGTGTTGGTCGAACAAGACCCCGCGGTCACCACGACGCCGGTTACCTTCAAACTCACACGCTGGATCGTCGATCCGCAAGTCGAAGCCGATGCCAAACTGGCCGCGGCGGAAATGAAAAAATCGATCGGCGCAAATGCCAACCAAGGCCAGGCTTCGGCGGGGAGCACTTCGGCGGCTGCGCAACTCGGTGCAGCTGCAGGGGCCGCTGGTGCTGGTGCCGGAGCAGGCGGGCTCGGTGGCATTGGGGGTGGTCAAGGTGGTGCTGGTGGACAAGGCCCTGGCGGCAACGGTAACGGTCCGGGGGGTAACGGCGGCTTTGGTGGGAATGGCGGCTTTGGCGGACAAGGACCGGGCGGCGGCCAAGGCCCCGGTGGTGGTGGACAAGGTCCAGGCGGCGGTCCGCGTGGTGGTGGCAACGGAGCTGGCGGGAATGGTCCCGGCGGTAACGGTGGCGGACCACGCGGAGGAGGCGGTCAAGGTCCGGGTGGTGGACAAGGCGCCGGCGGCGGTGGGCCCCGTGGTGGTGGAGGCGGCGGCCAAGGTCCAGGCGGTGGTGGTGGACGAGGTGGCGGCGGCGGTGGAACTCGCGGTGGTGGTGGCGGCGGTGGAACTCGCGGTGGTGGTGGCGGCGGTGGCCGAGGAGGATCCGGTGGACGCTAAAACAACTTTCAACTCGAAGGCCCTTCGTCGCGGTGTCACGCTGCTCGAGTTGCTCCTCGCGCTCGGGCTCAGCACGATCGTGATGGCGCTCATCGCCATGTCGATCAATTTGAATTTCAAGATGTTCGATACTCGGCGAACGAGCATCGAAGAGTCGCGCCTCGCGCGCTCCGTGCTTCGTCACATGGCCGATGATATTCGCGCTGCCGTGCAGCACATGCCGCCCGATCTCAAAGGGCTGGAAACGGTCCTGGGCAATTCGCAGATCGCCAGCAACTCGCTTTCGAGCGCTGGGCTGGGTGCATTGACCGGCGCTACAGGCCAAACCGGCGCTAACGGCAATCAAACGGGCGGCACGGGCGCTCAAGGCAACAACGGCTCGCAGAACGGCCAGCAACAAACGGGCGGTGCGCAAAATGGCACCGGCGGTGGTGCTCAAAACGGTACCGGTGGCGGAACGCAAACGGGGACGGGCGGCGGCACGCAGACTGGCACCGGCACTGGCGGTCAAACGACAACCACGACCTCGGGCACGACCGGCAGCGTTGGTCAGCAAACGGCGCAAGCCGGTTCGATCTACGGCGATCAGCAACAGGCGGGTGGCATCATCGGCGTGTATGGCACGAGCACCGAGCTGCAGATCGACATCAGCCGTCTGCCGCGCGTCGATCAATTTCAGGCCGAGGTCGATCCCACGCAGTTGGCCGGCGTGGTCGACATTCCCAGCGATATGAAAACCGTCAGCTATTACTTGCGGCCGGAAGAAGGAATGACGGATGTCGGGCAAGATGGTCGCGGTCGTGGCTTGATGCGGCGGGTGTTGGATCGGGCTGTTTCGAATTACGAATCGAGCAGCGGCGTTTCGAACGGCACGCTCGGCGCTCCGGAACTGATGGCTGAAGAAGTCGTCGGGTTGCAGTTCATGTATTTCGATGGTGCAAGCTGGAGCAGCGAGTGGGATTCGGCGTCGATGGAAGGCCTGCCGGTTGCCATCGAGATCACGGTGATTTTGCAAAGCAAAGAAGAACAAGAAGCCAAGAGCAGCGGCACGGCGAGCTCGAAGGACGAAGAGAACGAGCGCCTTTACACGCTGACGGTGAATCTGCCGACGGCGACTTCCTACGACGAAAAACAGCAAGCGGCTGCTGCGGCCGAAGAAGAGACCGCACTGTCGCAATCGGGCAGCATCGACACCTCGGGCGACTCCGCCGCGGCAGGAATGACCGGCGCTGGCGCCGGTGGTCTGGGAGCTGGCATGGGAGGCGCTGGTGGTGCTGGCCAACAAGGTGGTGGCCGCGGACAAAACGGCGGCGGCCAAGGTGGTCAGGGCAATGGCCCGGGCGGCAACGGTGGTGGTCCTGGCGGAAACGGCCCCGGTGGAAATGGTGGCAACGGCCCTGGCGGCAACGGCGGTCAGGGTGGTGGTCGAGGCGGTCAGGGACAAGGCGGCCAAGGGGGCGGAGGTCGCGGTGGCCAAGGAGGTCAAGGCGGCCAGGGTGGTGGTGGTCGAGGCAGCGGTGGCACTGGTGGTGGCGGAGCCCGAGGCGGTGGTGGCGGCGGCGGTGGAGGTGGTCGTGGCCGCTAAACGTCGTCGCTCAGCGAAACAACAGCAGCGCTCTCGGCGCGGCATGATCTTGGTCATCGTGTTCGTGGTGATCATGTTTCTCGCGTTGGGCGCGTACTCCTTCACCGACCTGATGCTCACTCATCACGAATCGGCTCAGCTCACGGGCATGCAGGTGCAAACCCGGCAGCTCGTCGACTCCGGCAGAGATCTGACGCGGTTCTTTCTCTCGAAGCCTCCCGCCACGCGGTTGCAAGCCGGTGGTGTGTTCAATAATCCGGACCAATTCAAAGGGATCACGATCGTTCCCGATGATGATCCGAAGAAGCGCGGCAGCGTTTGCATTTTGTCGCCGAATTTGAATGACGATGGCAATCTCGCCGGACTCCGGTATGGCCTGGAGGATGAATCGACGCGGCTGAATTTGAATACGTTGCTGGTGCTCGAGGCGCAGCAAGAAGGCGCAGCCGTGCAACTGCTCATGAGCCTGCCGCGCATGACCGAAGAAGTCGCCAACGCGATTCTCGATTGGCTCGATCCCGATGATGAACCCCGGCCGCTCGGCGCCGAGGTTGATTACTATTCCGGTTTGACTCCTCCCTATCGTCCCAAGAACGGTCCGCTTGATTCGGTCGAGGAGTTGCTGCTGGTGCGCGGCATTACTCCCGAACTGCTGATCGGCGCCGACGTGAATCGCAACGGCACACTCGATCCGCAAGAAGGTGGCGGCACCGGGGCCACGACATCGGCCAGCGATCGTGGGTGGGGGGCCTACTTCACGCTGCATAGCCTCGAATCGAATCTGCAAGAGAACGGCCAACCTCGCGTTTATCTCAATGGCAACGATATGCAGTTGCTGAGCGACAGCTTGCTCGCGGCCGATTTTCCGCAGGACTGGGTCAACTTCATCATTGCCTATCGGCAAAACGGTCCGAATGCAGCCGCCGGCCAGGCGAGCAGCCCGGCCAGCAATTTGCCCGCTCCCGATCTGACGAAGGCCGCCCGCATTCCGCTTACTCAGTTGCTCGACCTGTGTGACGCACGACTACGAATCACGAACAACGGCACAACGATGGTCATTCAGTCGCCGTTCAACAGCGGTTTGGCTGGTGGCATGCCTGTGTGGTTGCCGAAGCTGATGGACACTTGCACGATCAATCCTGCCGTGACGATTCCCGGCCGGATCAATATCAACCAGGCTCCGGCCCACATCCTCCGTGGCATTCCCGGAATGACCGACGACATCGTGACCGAGATTCTGTCGCGGCGCGAGTACGAACCGGCCGCCGACAACGCCAACAAACGGCACGAAACGTGGATCATGGCCGAGGGAATTGTCACGCTCGAAGAAATGCGGACCCTCATGCCGTTCGTTTGTGCGGGTGGCGATGTTTATCGGGCGCAAATCGTTGGTTATTACCAGAGTGGCGAAGCGTCGTCGCGAGTGGAGGCGATTTTCGATGCTTCCGTGGCTCCCACGCGCGTATTATTCTGGAGAGACCTGAGCCATTACGGCCGGGGATACGCGGTGGAAACGCTAGGGGTCGATTTCCTGGAAGGTGGCACGACGCCGACCGTTCCTGGCGGTTTGCAATGAAGTAGCTGAAGTCGTGAGATTTCAGGCAGTTAACTCGTCATCTTTTGAGCTCTCACGAGTTCAGCTACAGAAATTTGATCGCCCATGCGTCTGGTCGCCATCGAGTGGGATAGCAACGAACTGCGGGTGGCACTCGCCCAGCAGCGCGGCAAAATCGCCTTCGTTGAAGAAGCCTTCGGCATTCCCTTTATCGACAAGGACAATCCCGTCACCGCGGCCGAAATCGGTTCGCTGCTCGGCAAGGAATTGACGGCCCGCAACGTTCCCAAGGGTGACGCGCTCGTCGCCGTTGGCCGGGCTAATCTTGAGCTTCGCTTTCTCACTACGCCGCCGTCGCCCGTCGAAGAGTTGCCCGATCTGGTTCGCTTCCTCGCGATGCGGCAATTCACCACGCTCGGCGACGATTGGCCGCTCGACTTTTCTCCGCTCGGCAACGCGGCCGACGGCAGCACCAATGTGCTGGCCACGACCATTTCGCCGGAGATCGTCAATCAGATTCGCGCGGTCTGCGCTGCGGCCGGTCTGACGCCATCACATCTTGTGCTACGTCCTTTTGCCGCGGCCTCGCTGTTGCGGCGCTGGCATCAAGATCAGCGCTGCCGAATGACCGTTGAGGTACTGGGCGAAGACGCCGACCTGGCGGTGAGCATCGGCCCTGATGTGGTCTATCCTCGTACGGTCCGCTTGCCGAGCAACGAAGCGCCTCAGGAAGTGCGCACCAAGGCCCTGATCGGCGAAATCAAACGCACCATCGTCGCCGCCGCCAATCAACTCGGCGGCCGGCGTGTCGATCAATTGGTCATCTTCGGCGATGCCCGCAAGTTTCCCGAATTGCAAACCGTTGCCAAAAACGACTTGCAAATCGAACTGCACTTCGTCGATCCGTTCATGGTGGTGGAAGCTTCCGATTCGCTGAAGCGGTCGCCACCATCAACGCCTGGCGCGTTCGCTCCGCTCCTCGGCTTGCTCACCGACGAAGCCGCCGGCCGTACGCACACCATCGACTTTTTGAATCCCCGCAAACGCCCCGCGCCGGTCAATCGCAGCCGAACTTACGCGATCGCGGGTGGTGCGCTGGCCGCGGCAGTGCTGCTGCTCTTCGTGATGGGCTGGTGGCATCTCCGCTCGCTCGATGCCGAAATCGTCGCCAAGGCCCGGGATGTTGAAGCTCTCAAAAAGCAGGCGACGCAAAGTAAAGGTGGCATCAAGAAGGCTCAAGAGCTCGATAAGTTTACTGCCGCCGATGTCAATTGGCTGGAAGAACTCGAACGTCTCTCGGCCAAGTTCCCTTCGGCAGCCGATGCCCGCGCTGAAGATCTCGTTGCCACGGCCCGACCGAACACAGGTGGTGGGAGTCTGGTAGTTCAAGGTTTGGCACTTGATACCGACACCATCAATGAAATGGAGTCTGCGTTCCGCGACAAGGATCGAACCATCGTGGGCGCCGGTAGCAAGGAAGATCCAAAAGCCAAAGGATTGACCTGGCGGTACCGCGAAGAAGTGATCATCTACGGTCCCGGCGGAGCGCCAGACGCAAAGTCGCGCACGAAACCATCGACCTCAATTGCCAAACCGGCGGCGAAAGGAGGCGCGAAATGAAATCCTCCGAACGTATGCTGGCGATTGGTGTGGGCGTCGCCGTGGTGTGCCTGATCGCGTTTCTCACGTTTCGCTATTACAGTAGCGCGGTCGATGCCAAGCTCGACATGCTTGCGCAGAAGGACATGGAACTGCAGCGGGAACAAGTTCAAGTGAACGTTGGGCTCGCGGCTGCCAAAAAGATTCGCGAATACGAAGCTCGTTCCTTGCCACCGAAAGCGGATCTCTCCCGGTCGCTCTATCAACACTGGTTGCTGACAACGGCACATGAAGCCGGTTTTCATGACCAGGTGGTCACGCCGGGACCGCAACGCGTGGTGCCAGATATCTACACGCAACTGACCTTCAACATGACCGGCAAAGCACGGTACGAGCAGGTCGTGAAATTCCTGGACGATATCTATCGCATCGACTTGCTGCATCGCGTCACGCGGCTCAGCTTGAAACCAATCAAGGATTCGAAGGAACTCGATGTCAGCCTGACGCTCGACGCGGTATCGGTGAAGACAGCCCCAGATGCATCAGCCTTACACAGCAGACCATCGAAGCGGTTGAAGCACGATTCGGCCGAGAAGTATCAACTGGCAATTGTCGGCCGGAACATTTTTGCGCCGACCAATCGCGCGCCGAAGATCAGCGGCCTGGGCCGTCAATCCGGCACCACGAACAGCGCAGTCTCGATCGCAGCCAAGGTCAGCGATCCTGATCCGCTCGACTCCGTGAAAATGGAACTGACCAAGTCGCCGTCGCGCGACGCCCGGCTCGATCGCGATGGTCGGCTCAGCTGGACACCCAGAAAAGCCGGCGAATACGAATTCGAAATCACGGCCCGCGACGACAACTTCCCACCGAATATTTCGACCGAAAAGCTGATCGTCAAAGTTTCGGATCCGCCACCACAGCCGGAACGTGTCGTTCAAGAAAAGCCCGTCGACGAAGAGCCTAAACTGGCCTTCGATCAGGCCCGGCACACGATGTTCACTGCAGTCATTGGCGTCGGCAACGACAGCGAAGTCTGGCTGCATATTCGCCCGACCAACACGCTGCTCAAGCTGCACGAGGGAGATGCCTTCGAAGTCGGTTCGATGAAAGGGACGATCCGCGAAATCGGCAGCAACGAGTTCGTCTTTGAATCGTCGGCCAAGCCAACCAAGGGACAGCTGCTGCTGCTGGCCAAAGGCGAAATGCTTGAACGAGCCGCCGGCGATGGACAACCCAAACCAGTTCCAACCGATGACAATAAGCCGGCGGTTGAGAAGCCAACGATCGAAAACCCGGCAACCGAGAAGCCTGCGCCGGAAAAACCAGCGGAAGTAAACACCGCTGAGGCTAAGCCGGCTGACGAGCCCAAAGAAGAGAAACCGACAACGACTCCCGAAGTGCCCGTCGATGAAACTCGCGCGGAAGCCAAGTCCGCCGAAACGAAGTCCGCGGAAACGAAGTCCGCCGAAACAAAAAAATCCAACGGGACTGAACTGCAGAACTTCGAAGACATTATCCTCGCTGCGAAGTTGCCCGAAGGCTACTCCGCGGTCAAGCAGGAAATCGAAGGGGCTGGCGTTGTGTTAGCCGTGGTCAAAGAGGGCGCTGGCGCCGTGACGATTTCGCGTGAAAATCGCAACATCGAGGAGCGAGCTCGGCGAACGACGACGAAGGCATACCTCAACGGAGCGGTCAAAACCTGGCAGGGAAAGGGTTGGACGCTGAAGACCAAAGAAGTTCCCAATCTGGAAGAGGTCGACTTCGACAAGCCCTTTACGGTGCAACTGGAATTTATCGACGCCGCAGAGCAGGACGTGTGGATTGACATCACTTCGTTTTTCTCGCCACGCGCGCACCTCGTGCAAGTGATCAGTAATGATCCCGCGGAACTCCGACGCCTGCGGGCGTGGGCTGCTACCATCAAGCCGGTTCCGCTTGCGGACGCAGACAGCAAGCCCGCGCCAGCAGCGAATACACCGCCGGCCGTGGAAGCCAATTAGCCGCAGCGAAGAAATTCGCGACACACTAAGCAATCTGGGTAAGCGGCCGCCATTCGCGGCGCATCTCTTTCGCGCGAACCGCACGCTGGCGGCGAAGCATAAATGCTTCGTTAACGTATTGCCTGATAACGATTTGGCGCACGCGGCGAAGATTCTCGATTTCGGCAACATAGGTTCACGCCGCTGGTAAGATATGCCGATTATTCCGAACAAGCAGAATGTTCCGATTCTGCGTGCGCGCTGCCTTGTCGTGGCGCGGTTGGTTTTGGATCGCCAGCACGGAATGCTCCCCCCATGGTTGCTTCTCGAAACACAAGTTCACGCGAGCGCGCCCTGCGTGCCAAAAGGTCCTTTCGCAGTCAGGCCCGGTCCTGGCTCAAGGCTCTGGTGTGGATGCTCGCCCCGACGATGCCGTTGTGCGCACTGTCGCCCCTGCAGCCTGCGTACTCGCAGCAGCAACCTGCGTACTCGCAGCAACAACCAGCGCGTTTGCAGCAACAAACAGCAAGCACACTCAAAGCGTATCCAGTACCCGCTGCGGAACTGCAATCCGTAGCCGCGGAATTGAAACGCTCGCTCGCTGGCCGCAATGTGCGGATCAGCGTCGATGCCCGCACCAGCCAGCTGTTGGTAGTTGGCCCCGCCGACATTCAGCAAGTGCTGTCCGAACAGTTGGCCGCCGGCAAGCTGGGCAAATCGACCGAAGTCGCCGATCCCAATTTGCACACGCTCCGCAATATTTCCTGGAAGGAATTCGAGGGGCAACTGCGGCGCGTCGGTTTTGTCGCCGAAAACAACGGCAATAACATCGAAACGGCCCGCTATCAAATCAAAACGCCAACGGGTGGTGAAGCTCACGTTGCCGTGGCTCGTGGCGAAGGGACCGTGAAGGTCGCCGCTTCTTCGCAGCTCGCCCCATCCATGCGCAAGCTCGCCGAAACGCTCGATCGCCCAGCCGTTCGCCCCGGCGAAACTTCGCGGCTCGTTACACTCGACAAGGCCGATCCCAATACCGTTCAGCACTTGCTCACTTACTTGCAATCGGCAGCTCGGCCCACGAGTCCGGCCTCGGGCAAGCATCAGCACATCGGCGAATTCGTCTCGATGCTGTTTCAACCCGGCGCGCCGCCTGCTCCGCCAGCAGGGCCTCCCGCTGGGCCACCTGCAGCCGAAGGGGAAATTGATCCGAACGATCCGGAAGCCTTCGGCAGCATCGGTCCCGTCAAAATCGAATACATCGAAGGTCTCGACACGATCGTCGTTACTGGCCGCAAAGCCGACGTCGATCGCGTGATGAAGCTGATCGAACAAATCGAAACGCAAAGCCAGGTCACGCGCCCCGAAGTGGAAGTCTTCCACCTGCGGCACGTCGATGGTCGGGCCCTCAACGATTTGCTGACGCAGGTCTACGATACGATCTTCACTGCCCGCCAAGGTCGTGTGACGATTGTCTCGCTCATCAAGCCCAATGCTCTGCTCCTCATCGGTCGCAAGGAAAACTTGCCAGCCGTGAAAGAGCTGATCGAGAAACTCGATCGCCCGATCAATGGCGACACGGAACTGAAGGTGTTCCCGCTCAAGCGGATACTTTCGACCGATGCCAAAACGAAACTCGAAGCATTGTTCAACCCGACTACGACTGGCCAAGGTCAAGGCGCGGCGACTGGACAGGGAACTGGCCTGAGCACGCGGGTAAACATCATCGCCGATGAACGAACGAATTCGCTCATCGTGCAAGCCTCGCCGCGCGATCTGGTGGAGGTCGGCAAGCTGCTGGAATCGTTGGATGGGGCTGTCTCGTCGAAAGATGGGCAGATCCGCATCGTCAAGCTTCGCAATTCGCTGGCCGACGAATTGGTGCCGGTCATCCAACAAGCTCTGCAAGGCGAAGGTGGCCGCAGCGGCAATACTGCTACGCAAGGGCCCGGCGCTGTATCGGGGCCTGCACCAGGCGCGAATAGCGGCAGCGGTACTCAAGGCCGCAGCCTGCAGTTGCTGCAGGTCGGCGGCAATACGCTGCAAAGCGGTGTGCTCTCTGACATGCAGATCACGTCCGATCCGCGCGGCAACTCGATCATCGTGACGGGCCCGCCGGAAAACATGGACTTGATCGAAGCCTTGATTCGTCAGCTCGATGAGCTGCCCGCGACCGAAGCTCAGATCAAGGTCTATACGATCGTTAACGGCGACGCGACGCAGCTCGCCGACCTGCTCCGGCAGCTCTTCGGTCAAGCAACAGGCACGCAAGGTGGCGGCGGCAATCAAGGCTTGCAGGCCTTGCTGCAAACCGCGACGGGCGGTGGCGATAGTGCACTCGTGCCGCTGCGGTTCTCGGTCGACGTCCGCACCAACAGCATCGTGGCTTCTGGTTCGACCGGCGACTTGAATGTCGTTTACAAAGTCCTCGTGCGGCTCGACGAAGGCAACATTCGCGAGCGGATCACGACGGTCTATCGCCTGCGAAATGCTCCAGCTCTCGAAGTGGCCAACTCGCTGACGCAGCTCCGGCAGCAACAGCAACAGCTCAATCAAATCGCGCCGACGCTGAACAGTGCGCCGCAAACGCTTGAGAAGGAAGTAATCGTCGTGCCGGAACAGGTCAGCAATAGCCTGATCGTGTCGGCAACGCCGCGGTACTTTGATGAAATCCGCCGCGTGGTCGAAGAACTCGATCGCCGGCCGAACATGGTCATCATTCAAGTGCTGCTCGCCGAAGTCAGCCTCAATGATCTCAACGAGTTCGGCGTCGAACTCGGTTTGCAGGACTCGCTGCTGTTCGATCGCGGCGTCGCTGGCGTCGGCGGCTTGAACCGTATCGGCTTCCCCTTCAACCAGGCCGGTATCGGCAATGACAACACCCCGGCCTCGCTGGCGACACGCAACCAAGTCGCGCCGCAAGCGATCTCGAACCTGGGCGTCGGTCGTACGAACGCGTCGGCTGGTTTCGGTGGCCTCGTGCTATCTGCCGGCAACGATTCGGTGAACGTGCTCGTGCGTGCTCTGCAGCAATCGCAGCGGATGCAAGTGCTCAGCCGGCCGCAGGTGCAAACGCTCGACAACCAACCGGCCTATGTGCAAGTTGGTCAACAAGTGCCTTACATCACCAGCTCGAACCAAACCCAGTTCGGCATTCAGAATCAAACGACGTTCCAGGACGTCGGTGTGATCCTCGGTGTCACGCCGCGGACCAGCCCCGACGGCATGATCGTCATGGAAATCGACGCCGTGAAATCGGACCTCGGCCCCGAAGCCGAAGGCATCGCGATCTCGGTGAGTGCGGCCGGTACGGTTATTCGTCAGCCGATCATCAATGTGACTCGCGCTCAAACCACGGTGAGTGCTCGCAGCGGTCAGACCGTCATCCTCGGCGGTCTCATCACGCGTAACCAAACCGAAACGACTCGCCGAGTGCCTTACCTGGGCGATATCCCGGTTCTCGGCCGCTTGTTCCGCTTTGACTCGGTCGACATCGAACGTACCGAACTGCTGATCATCATGACCCCGTATGTGATGCGGACCGACGAACACGTCGCGTGGCTGAACATGCGGGAATCGGAACGGTTGCACTGGTGCCTGGCCGATGTGGGTAACGTTCATGGACAAGCACAGAACTTCACATCGTCGGGCGATCCTGGCTTGCAAACGCCGGTGATCTATCCCGATGAAACGCCGGCGCCGGAAGGCTTGATCGCGCCTGAGTCGATTGCCCCGGGCACGACACCCAACGCCTGGCCGAACGTCCAACCGCGTGGCCCGCAAAACAATCAGCAGTTCCCGGGTGATCCCAATTACAACCCGGCCCCGCTGCCGATGCAGCCACGGTCGGCGCCGCTGCCGATTCCAACGGCCGCTCCGCAAAACTACGTGCCGACTCCGCCAGCCACTCCTGATCAGACGAACCGCGTCGCGCCCGGTAATCTACTGCGGTCGGTGCAAGTTCAGCCGCAACCGCAGCCGAACCAGTCTACCGGCGTGCCGGGCGGGCTCTGCCCGATCGCTCCGCTGCAAGCCTTGCCGCCAGTGCCGAATGGGCCGCCGCAATTCGTTTCGCCCTATCAACAACAGCCGCCGCAACAAGTTCAGTACGGGCCTCAGCCGCAACTGCAACCACCGCCTGGTCCGCAGCCGGCGAATTATCAACAGCAGCCAAATCAGGTTGCACCGGCAGTGTACGCACCGCAGGGAATGAATCCTCAGTACACGCCCATCGCTCGCTAAGCAGCAGTCAACCGCTCACGGACGCTTCAGCTCACGGATGAGAATCATGAAACACACACTTCGCTACCTGTTGGTCGCCGTGCTCCTCGGCGTGCAAGTCTGCAGTGCGATCCCCGCGAGCGCCGAAGGCTGGTCGATGACCCAAAGCTGGAAAAAGCTTTGGAATCCCGATCCGAAGGATAAGAAGAAGGATCAATACCAGGTACCGACGCGCGTCGTCGCACTCTGGGCGCCGGCGATGTACAACACGCCCGGCAAGCCGAGCATGCGCGGCTTTGGCGGCCGGTTGTATTTCTACAACGCCAAGGATCAGCCGGTTCCCGTCGAAGGGCAACTCGTGGTCTATGGCTTCAACGACTCGGTGCAACGGAACGAGCGCAAGCCTGATCGCAAGTTCGTTTTCACCAGCCAGCAACTGGCATCGCACTTCAGCCCTGCTGAACTAGGCGCTTCGTACAGTGTGTGGATTCCGTGGGATGCAGTCGGCGGGCAGCAAATGGAAATCAGCCTGCTGCCCGTTTTCAGCGCGAACAACGGCCAAGTCATCATGGGTGAGCAGTCGCGCAACGTCCTGCCAGGCACGACGACTCCGGCAGCGAACTCCACGCAAACTCAGAATACGGTGCAGCCGTTTATCATCGATCACCGCGTGGCACCGGCCAGTTATGCAGCGCCCGATGATTTGCGTGATCGAGGCGCGACGGGTGAAATCGCCCAGACGAGCTTTTACACGCACGCAACGCAGCCCAAGCCGCAAGAAGATATTCGCACTACTTCGATTCAGCTCACCCGCGGTATCGCCGAACGGCTGATCCAAGAGCGGCAGCAAGAGAATCAACTAGTAGCCAACGGGCTGCAGCTGCCGCAGTCGGCAGTTCCGCCGCCGAATATGCTGCCAGCCAACGTGCCACAGCCAAACCTGATTCAGCCCAACAACGTCGCGCCACACTTGCCGCAGCATTCGGCCACGCGCTCGTTTAGCGCTCCAACGGCCGACTCGCGATCTTGGGGGCCGACGGTGCAGCGGTCGCAGGGACAACCAAGCTCACCGGCACGGGGGCAGACGCCGGTTGGCCAATCACCAACTCGTTACGCACCTGGTTCACTCCCGGCTCCAATGACAACAGGTCCTCAGCCAGCTGGCGGTCCGCCGCCGACTCAACCGAGCCCCGCAGCACCAGGACATCTCCCTCCAGCACAGGCTCAATATTCCCCTTACCCTTCAGCGCCGGCAGGTTCGAATAACGGGTTTGCATTCGGCCAGTAAAGGTAGTCGTCAGAATGGGAGCGGCGATGTTGTCGACGCGGATCGGAACCCGAACTTTCAGCTTCGTCTGTTGCTGCTGAGCACCATTGCGATTCTGATTTTGCGAGTTCTGGCGGAAGGCTTGCATCATGTTGCCCATGCCGCCCATTCCACCGGCTCCATTCGTGCCGCCGGCCATGCCGCTGTAGGAATTCGCAGCCCCGTCGCCGGTGTCTGCTCCCACGAAGGCACCACTACGATTGCCGCGGACATAGCGTTCGCCAGTCGGAGCTCCAGCGCTCAACGCGCCAGTGCCGGCACCACTCTGGCCGGAAGCTCCCTGACCACTGAGTGAACCGCTGTTCGAGGCTCCTGTCGAGCGGCCCGTGCGGTTGCTGCTTGTGCTGCCACCCAAAGTTCGCGAGCCGAACGAGCTGGCCGAGGTGCTGTTGCCGCTCATGCTGAACTGTGCCGAGGCACTTTCGACGATCAGGAACGAGCCGGCGACCCCTGCAACCACGAGAGCAGTACGACGAAATTGCTTGAGCATGACAACTTCCTAGGGGGAACGGGTTTGCAGGGAGCCTCGTTCCAACATCGACCAAAAAACCTGGGGACCGCCGGGCTAGAAGCACGCAGGATGCCAAACTCCCGGACTTCGCTCTATTGTCTTGCCTTTTGCTCCGATTGGCAAGACTTTATCGCTGTGTCGCGGGAATAACAGCCTGAAACTAAGCGCCCGAACAAAGGGTATATCCCGCAATCTCGAAAGGGCGTTTCGAGCGCGGCCTCCCTTTGTTCTGGAAATCTCCCGATGTTCATTCAACTCCGCTGCCTGTCTGTAGTTTTGCTTCTGACAGCATTTTCACTGATTTCACCCGCCCGGGCTCAGCGGCCGGTCGCGCCGAAACTGCTGCCAGAACAGACGCTGGCCTATTTCCGCGTTCAGGACACCCCGCAACTGATCGCCCGTTTTCGGGAAACAAGCCTCGGCCGCATGGGAGCCGACGAGCAAATCAAGCCGCTGGTCTCGGAGTTTTACGCCGCCCTGCAGGAACTGTGGGGCAATATCGAAGACCGCGTCGGCCTGCCGCTCGACCAAATTCTGTCGATTCCGCAGGGCGAAATCTGCATCGCCTTTGTCTCCGTGCCCGATGGCCCGACCGGCCTGGTTGTGATTTTGGATGTGAAGGACCGGATGCCATTGGTGCGCAAGCTGCTCGAGAAGGGCGAAGCCTTCGCCGCAGAGAATCGCGTCACCAGGACCACGGAAAAGCTCGACGGCTACGACGTGCAGACGTATGCCGGACCTAATGGCAATACGCAGGCCGTGCAACTCGAACGCGACGGGACCATCGTCGTCACCTCGAGCAAGCCGGTGATGCAACTCGTCCTGAATGCCTGGAACGGCAAAGGTGGGAAGTCGCTGGCCGACAACGACCGCTTCAACACCATCATGAGCCGTTGCCAAGGCTCGCTCGATGATCCGCCGCAACTCACTTACTTCGCCGATCCCATCGCCCTGGTCAAGCTCGCGGCCCGCGGCAATTCCTTCGCCACCACCGGCCTGGCCTTGTTGCCGGTGCTCGGACTCGATGGCATTCACGGCCTCGGCGGCAGCATGCTCTTTTCCTCCGGCGAATTCGACAGCGTGACCCATTTCCATCTGCTGCTCGAAAGCCCGCGCGGCGGCGTGGTCGAAATGCTCGCAATGGGCGCCGGCGATACCACTCCCGAAGCCTGGGTTCCCAACGACGCGATGAGCTACACCACGCTGCACTGGGATCTCGACCAGACCTATCACAAAGGAGCGAAGCTCTACAACAGCCTGCAGTTCGAAGGGGCCGCCGAAGCCGAGATCAAGCAACGCGTGCAAGATGCGATCGGCCTCGACTTTGAAAAAGAAGTTCTCGCTCATTTGGCCGGACGCATCACACTCGCGGCCTGGGTTGAAAAGCCGATCAAGCTCAATAGCCAGGCCAATATCCTGGGAATCAAACTGAAGGCTGGCAAGGAATTTCAACCAGTCTTTGAAAAACTGCGCGAGAAGTTTGCCGACAACCTCGTCAAAAAGAACTTCGCCAATCAAACCTACTACGCGATGAAATTGCCCGAGGCGAACAGCGACCAGCCCGCGAATTTTCGCCGCCCCGATCCCTGCTTCTGCGTCCTGGGCGATTACTTGATCCTGACCGACAGCTCGCAGGCCATCGAAGCCGCGATCACCACGGCCAGCATGCCGGGCAAGTCGCTCGCCGCTGAACTCGATTACAAGTTGATCGCCAGCAAGATCCGCCGCCAGGTCGGCGGCGAAACACCCGGTTTGCTCCAATTCACTCGGCCCGAAACCGGCATGAAGCTGCTGTATGACCTGGCTCAGTCGGACGACACCAAAGGTGTCCTCTCGCGGCAGTCGCAGAACAACCGCTTCTTCGGCCGGCTCGAGAAAGCCATGAACGACAATCCGCTGCCGCCGTTTTCGGTCATCGCCAAGTACTTCGCACCTGCTGGCGCGATGATGACTAACGATGAAACCGGCTTTCACTACTCGGGCTTCACGCTGAAACGCAAGTAAACTTGCGTTCGCACCATCGCCCCCCATATCGTCGCGGCGGCTTGCTCCTCTGGAACGAGCCGCCGCTTTTTCATTTCTTGGTCGACTCTTCGTCCCCCGCCCCCGCCGCACAGGCACAACTTTACAACAGTGGTGAAGGTTTTTTGAGCAGCGTAACTCCTTCTCATCAAATCGGTTGTTGATTTTAGGGGTCATTTTTCCACAACCTTTTACAACACTTTCACAACAGTCAACTACTCACCCCGAATTCAACCTGTGCGCAGGGACAACCAACGCCCGAGCGATACGGCCGCCGGCGTCCAGGTAAGTGATCTTTTGTATACTGATTATGCCGTGGGGTGGTGGTCGACAAAGTGGACCTGTTTTCGATTGGCATGGGAAGTGCCTAATAAATCTGCTGAACCTCTGTCTCATTCGGCCACGCTTTCGGCCGCACCATTCGATCAACTTGCTCCAGTGGCCAGAAAAATCGATCGACCAAAGCCCCACGATAGCCATAGTGGCCCGAGCCAGAGTTGAGTCCCCAATATGGAATCCCTTTGGGGTTCGGCTCGACCAGCGCCAGATAGCTCCCCACGTACAGCGCCGGCAGGAGTAGCACGATGGTGACGACCAGGGATGCGCGAGATTCGCGTTTCATGGTCAAAGCGACTCCCCGCGCGCTTTCAATCGCAGAAGAAATTCGTCCCAGCTCAGCTCCCTTGCCGCGCGCCTTGCCATCGTACCATCTGGGTCATACAGCAAACTAAGCAATTCTGCGTCGCACTTGGCGAACCACTCGCGCCAGCGCGCTGCGTCCGTCCCGAAATCCTCGCCGGTGAGCTTCACAAGAAAAGCACGCTCGTCTTCGGCATTGATAGGCCCCCACTCAGGAGTTGGCCATGTGCTTGGATCGTCGAATTCCCCAGCAATAATTGCGATGGCTAATTCGTGCGGAGAGGTTCGCATCGTCTACTCCCGCTCTCTGGCAGCTGCGGCAGCTCGTGGACTAGGAACGTTTGGCCGGTGAGGAATTGGGGGTTCATGTCACGACACCCTACCAAACTTGACGAGCCCGGGCGAAGCAATTTAACCGTTTTTCGCAGGTCCATTTAATCGACCATTACCATGCCGTGGCGGGTTGTCAACTGAAAAAATCTCCGCTCCTGCGGCAAGGATCAGCGATCACATTCAGAAGCAACAAGCCGGTTGCTTCTCACCACCCACCGCGTTATCCTGACGAGCAACTAATTGATTGCTTCTCAGGAGTGGACAGCATGGGCTCTCAAGAATCCAACACCGACAAGATCGAAAAGAAGACCGTCCTCAAAGCCTCACGCGACCGCGTCTGGCAGGCCATCAGCGACTCGACCAACTTCGGCAAATGGTTCGGCGTGAAGTTTGACGGCCCTTTTGTCGCCGGCGAGCAACTCCGCGGCCAAATCACGCCAACCCAGGTCGATCCTGAAGTGGCCAAGATGCAGGAGCCGTACACCGGCAAGCCGTTTGTGATCTTTGTCGATTGCATCGAACCGCAAACACGCTTCGCCTTTCGTTGGCATCCCTTTGCGATTGATCCCAACCACGATTACTCGCAAGAACCGATGACGCTGGTTGCTTTCGAGTTAGCCGATGCCGAAGGTGGCACGCTGCTGACCATCACTGAATCGGGTTTCGATCAGATTCCGATTGAGCGGCGCGCTGCCGCCTTTCGCGCGAACGATGGCGGCTGGAGTCACCAATCGCGACTGGTCGAAAAATACCTGGCCCAGACCGCCACGCCGGGCGATTTCCAATGAGCCTGACCATCGCTCAAAGCAAAAGAGCAGCGCCGATCTTCGCGGCGCTCGGCGATCCCGTTCGCTTGGCCTTCGTCACGCGGCTCGGCCGTTCTGGCCCTCTGCCGACGCTCGCGCTGCAACAAACCACGTCCCTCACTCGGCAGGCGGTCACCAAGCATTTGCAGTTGCTCGAACAGTCCGGCATTGTCCACAGCGAGCGTGCTGGCCGCGAACGGGTCTGGGAGTTGAATTCCAAACGCCTCACGGAAGTCCGTGGCTATTTGGATGAGATCTCCGAGCAGTGGGATCAGGCGCTGGTCCGCCTACAGCAGTTCTTGGAAACCGAATAACTCGGTTTTCTCCAAGAATTCTTGCCACACCTGGCCTATGCTGCGCATTGGAAGAGACAACCATGAGCGGCGACAGTATCAAACTGGATTGGCCATTGGCCGCCGGGCCTGTGCTGGAGGATGCTGCGCTCGTGGAGGGAGATGCTCTCGACAATTCGTGGCAGCAGTGCTCAGCGGAACTGGGCAAGCTGGTGCGCGCTCTGGGCATCTGCGGCGTGCGGGCCGATGACGTGCTGCAAGATGTTTACATCGTGGCCCGTGAGAAGCGACCGGCTGGATTGGCTCCGAATGATTTGCGACGGTGGTTGATGCGCGTGACGGCCAACCGCTGTCGCCTGGAGCATCGCCAGCAACAACGAGGACGGCGGATTTTCGAACGGCTATGGGATTGGGCGCAAGGCTCGTCGGCGCCGCCGACAACGGCAGCCGTCGAACAGCGCGAACTGGGAAACAATGTGGAAGCTGCCTTGGAACGACTGCGGCCAATCGAGCGAGAGACGATCGTGCTCCGCTACTTCGCAGATTTCAATTCGGCCGAGATTGGTGAGATGCTGAACTTGAACGAGGCCGCCGTGCGAAGTCATCTGGCTCGCGCACGGCGTCAATTGGCCCGGGAATTGGCGGAGTGGAATCCAGGTGCGAATCATGAGTGAACTAACTTGCGGCGGCGACTGGCTGGTGGCCTACGCCGACGACGAATTGACCGGCGATGATCGCCAAGAAGCGGCCGAGCATGTCGCGACCTGCGCACATTGCCAACAAGAGTGCGCCTCGCTTCGTTCGAGCTTGCTCCAAGTGCAATCGCAGTGGCACCTGCCGCAGCCGGTGAAGGCGGTTCGACGTTCGGTGTTGATGGGTCGAGTGAGTGTCCTGGCTCGCGCTGCGGTTGTCGCGGCTGTGGTGCTAACGCTGGCTTGGCAGCTGACGACTCGGCGCGATCCGGCCGTTGTGCTCGCTCCGGCAATGAGCGAATTAGATAGTGACGCAGCCATCCACGACTGGTTGCAACGCGAAACGCAAATCGCTCGTCTGCGAGCGGCCAGCGAACTCCTCGTCCAAGAGCCCGGCATGCAAGAACGGGGCGAACAACTGGGGCAGTACCTCTCACGAACTTACGGAAACTGAAAGGTTGATCATGAAATACGCATTCTCGTTGTTCGTTGCGATGTTGCTCGCTGGCGTGGCCATCGCGCAACAACCGTCCGTCAAAGAACTAATTCCTAAGGCCAAGTGGACGAAGGAGCAGATCGAGAATCCTCCCGCGCGAGTTCTGAAAATGAATTTGCGTGCCGAGCCGATCAAGGAAGTCCTGAGAGAAGCCTCGCGACCGATCTTCGGCGAGCGCACGTTCATGGTGACCATTATTCTGGACATTCCCAAGATCGAGGGACGCCCCAGGTCGAACGAATGGAGTCGCTATCTCGATCGGTCCAAATTGCCCATGGGAAACTTCAGCGACGGCTATTTGTTGCTGCCAGAAATAACATACGGCAGGACTTCTCATGAAAAAAACGCAACGCAGTTAAAGTATTTACTGACACAGGCGCCGGAAGGTTCGATCGACAAAGAAACGGTCGCCTTTTTCAAATCCCCAGAAGCCAGCTCGAAGGTATTTGGTTTCAGCGGCAGAATTAGTCTCTCGAACGGAGTTTTCCTGCAAGAGTTTCGAATTCTTTGCAAGTCCAAGGAAGAGTGTGAACGCTGCGCAAAGGGCTTGATGACGTTGCTCGATTACGGCTTTAGTCGTCCTTTGCAACTCCGCTTGCTGCAAAAACGCGAAGAGTTGGTCGCTGAAATTGCGACTGCACGGAAGCAACTGGTGGAGAACGAGAAGGAACTCACACAAGTGGACAAGCGGCTCACCGAATTCAAAGATTTCACGCCGGAGATGCTCCCCACGCTGCGACAACAGCAGATCGCGCTTGATGTGGACCTGGCAGGAACCATGGCCCGGATCAAGGCGTGCGAAGCACTGTTGGCGGCCACGCGTCCGGCCTTGAGCGCCGATCGCCGAGCGAGCGTGGAGGACACCAAGATTCAGGCCGAGATCAATCTGGCCGGCTACCAGGCTCAGCGGATCACGCTGCTGGAGTTTGTCAGCCAAGTGAAAGAGAAGATTATCCTCAGTGATCGCCGCAATCTGCTGAGGAGCGATCTCAATGTCTTACGCAAAGTACTTGAAAGCAGGCCTGGGCTCATTCAGGAAATCGACGCTGATCTGGACTTTGTCGCCCCGCTGAAGGTGGCCGACGACCAGTTTGTTGTTCAACCGATCGAGTGGACCACGCCCTAGTTCGACGTCGGCGATCAATTTCCTCTTGCCCAGCCGCCGATTTTCAGGAAAGATCGCGCCCGATCGCCGGTTCGGCGGCCGTTTTGTTTAAGGTTTTGTCATGGAGACGATAAATTTGACACGCGGCGCGTCTCTCGCGTAGAATTCAAGTACTTCATGGCGCGGGCACCCAATGCATCGCGCCGCCGACTGGCTGGTTCTAAGGTTGCCCTGCTGGGCCGACCGATGCTCTCGCCGCTGGTCTGGTTCTTTCTTTCCCACCGTTTTGAGAGGGCTTTCTGATGTTTGGTATTGGTACTACCGAATTGCTGGTCGTGGGCATCGTCGTGCTGGTTCTGTTTGGCAATCGTATTCCCCAGACGATGAAGTCTTTGGGAGTCGGCCTGGCGGAATTCAAAAAAGGGATCAACTCCAACACCGATGCGGAAGCCTAGGCGGAGTTGCCAATTGGCCGGAACCGGGCCGAGTTTGCCCTCGTTCCGGCCTACTGCTTTGTAGTTCGCCGACTATACTCAAAGGCTCCCTCGTCCCCATCTTGCTCGTCCCCACCTTGCCTGTTTGTTGAGAGTGACTCATGGCTCCTTCGCTGCTTGCCGTGTTTGGCATTGGTCAGACCGAACTGATTATTCTGTGCGTGGTCATTCTCATTCTGTTCGGCCATCGCCTGCCGACGGTGATGTTCTCGCTGGGTAAGGGAATCAAGGACTTCAAGCATGGCTTGAACACTCCGGACGATGAGCCAACGCCGGCCGAAAGCAAGCCGAAAGACGCGTCGTAGTCGGCGCGAGCTGGTTTGGCCTGCAAATTCGTAACCTCACCTCACTCCTGCCTTGCTGGAAGCCCGCCCATGTTTGGACTTGGAACCTCCGAGCTGCTGATTCTCGGCATTGTGGCCATCTTGCTGTTTGGCAAGAACTTGCCCGATGTCGCCCGTAAGTTCGGCAAAACTTACCGTGAATTTCGCCGCGGCCTGTCGGACCTGCAATCGACAGTCAACCTGCACGATGTCATGAACGAAGCCCCGTCGCGTCCCTCGCCGCCGAAGAAGTCGTACAGCGACTATGACGACTACGACGACGTCAGCGCGCCGAAGTTTGAGCCGCCGCCGGCCCCGCCGAGCGCTGCCAATCAAGACGCGGCTTAGAGGTCGCCTGGAATCAGCTCAGAGACATTCGTTCGAAAAAATGGAAAAAGTTGTTGTTCTCGGCGCTCCCAGCCGAAAACTAGGAAGTATAATTTCGCTGTTCCGTAAGCTGCTCTCGCCAACCGTGGCGAATCGAATTTCGACCGGGTCTTTACAAAGGCTCGGCCATCTGCAAAATAAGCAGCTTACTAACAAGCGGGTGTAGCTCAGTTGGTAGAGCGCCACCTTGCCAAGGTGGCTGTCGTCGGTTCGAGTCCGATCACCCGCTCTTTTGGCTGCGGCCAAAACTTGCTGTCCCCTTCCGGGGATGGCTCGTTTTGCCGCATCATCCGCAACGAAGGTTTTTCAGGCCCGAAGTGCCGCGCCCGCTGTACTTCGGGTTTGTCGTTGATGGACCGCGAATTGCAGAACTGAATCGGGTAAACTTACCGAAGGTTTTTTCCTCCTCCTTACCGCGGCTGGTTCGCATTGCCCTTGAGTCAAAACTCCGGGCAAACTCTGGCCTGCCGCTGGGTGAACTACGATGACTGCTCAAGATTTGGAAGAACAGACTGGCACGGAAGGCGCTGAAGCAGCCGAAGAAAAGGTCAAGATGGCGCTCGACGTGAAGGTCGACAAGCCCAGCGCTTGCCAGCGCCACGTGACCGTTGCCGTCAGCCGCGAAGACATCAATCGCTACTACAAAGACGCCTTCGATGAACTCGTGCCGAAGGCCGAGCTCCCTGGATTCCGCGCTGGCCGCGCCCCACGCAAGCTGGTCGAAAGCCGCTTTAAGGAGCAGGTTTCGGATCAAGTGAAGGGTAAGCTGGTCATGGAAAGCATGACCCAGATCAGCGACGACCAAAAGTTTTCGGCGATCAGCGAACCGGACTTCGATTACAACAGCATCGTCCTGCCGGACGAAGGCCCGCTCCGCTACGAATTCAAGATCGAAGTTCGCCCTGAGTTCGACCTGCCCGCCTGGGAAGGAATGAAGCTCGAACGGCCCGTCCACACGTACAGCGAAGCCGAAGTCGACGACTATCTGAAGAAGCTGCTTGCTCGCTACGCCAAGGTTGTCGACAGCACCGACGCTGTCCAAGCCGGCGACTTACTGAAGGTGGAACTCACCTTCACCCACGACGGCAAGCAGATCGCGCAGACCACCGAATCGGAAGTTGCCGTTCGCCCGACCTTGACGTTCAAAGACGCCAAGCTGGAAGGTTTCGAAGGCCTGGTCGTCGGCAAGAATGTCAACGATGTGGTCGAAGCCAAGTTGCCGATCTCGGCCGAAGCCGATAACGACGAACTCCGCGGCAAGGAAGTTGATCTGTCGATCAAGATCCTCGGCGTGCAGAAGTACGAATATCCCGAACTGACCGAAGGTTTCCTCGATCGCATCGGTGGTTTCGTCGACGAAGCCGAACTCCGCAGCGAAGTGAAGAAGCAGCTCGAAAAGCAGCTGAGCTACCAACAACGCCAACGCGTTCGTCAGCAAATCACGTCGCTCCTCACGGTTGCGGCCAACTGGGATCTGCCGCCGGACATGCTCCGTCGCCAAGCCCGTCGCGAACTCGATCGCGCGGTGATGGAATTGCAATCGCACGGCTTCAGCCCCGATGCCATTCGCAGCCATGCGAACGAACTGCAACAGAACATCCTGGCTTACACCTCGCGGGCTTTGAAGGAACACTTCATCCTCGAGCGCATTGCCGAAGATCAAAAGATCGATGCTGAGGAAAAGGATTTCGAAGACGAAATCGCTCTCATCGCCGAGCAGAACGACGAATCGGTTCGCCGCGTCCGTGCTCGTCTCGACAAGCAAGGCTCGATGGACACGCTGCGAAATCAGATCATCGAACGCAAGGTGATCGACCTCATCGAATCGAAGGCTCGGTTCGAAGAAGTGGCCCACGTGCCGGCCAAGACCGACGCCTCGCCAATTGAATTCGCCGTCGCCGGCCAAACGGCGATCATCGCCGATGCCAAATACGGCAACGATGTCGTGACGCCCGGTACGCCGCAGATCAAGAAGGACAAAGAGTAGTCTCACTACTCATCTCGCCCTGCGAGACGAATCAAACGAAGAAGGCCGGAACTTTTGTTCCGGCCTTTTTTTGTAGCTACGCCTTCAGGCGTTTTTTCTGGAGCACTGGTGTGAAGTACTCACACGTCACCTTCGCCGTGCAGGTAATACGTCCAATTGATGAAGGGCGATAACCGTCGATACGCTGCGTCAGACATTACCAGCTTGCCCTGGCTGTAAATCGGCACGTCGTTCAACAATTGTGGGCAAATCAGGATCTCCGTCAGATCATCTAACTCGCCGATGTCGACGCTCGCGGTAATCAATGGATATCGTGCTGCGAAATCTCGCACGGGCGGCGCGACTAACTCGAAGTAGTCGCCGATCTTTTCATGCAAGGCAGGCTTATCTACTTGGCGGTCAATGAATCGCTCGATCGCAAAAAAGTCACCGATCGTTTTGTAAAAGGAGAAGTCTCCAGCGCGAAATGGAATCTCATATAGAGTCTTGAAGTGCACCGGAGCAAATGCGACTTCCGGCAAATCGTGAAAGACGTCGCGAACTTTGGCAGACACCACCAGTTTAAACTCTGGTGAAAAAACGTCGGCGATTTCAAAGATATTCTTGTGCAGCTGAAGTGGCCGGTCTACTGCATTCGCTAACTGCGAATTCTGTGAGTTGGGACGCTTTCCGCCTCGGTCAGCCGTGCCGTGAAAGAAAGATGCGTGAATAGCATCAATGGCTTTTGTGCGGCCGAAGAAACTGAGCGTGCTGACAACATGGAACTTCATCAGCCACCGCCACAAGATTTGCACCGTGCATTACGGGTCGGCCCCTCACCCCAACCCTCTCCCCGGAGTACCGAGGAGAGGGAGTGAATGCGCGGGCGTTATTCTTTTTCCCGCGTCTGCTGGAAGTAGTGCACGCCCTTTTTGTTCGACGAGATGACGTCGAGCAAGCCGTCGCCGTTGACGTCGGCCACTTCGAATTGGGTGCCGGGGCCGCTGTTGTGATCGAACTGGTGCGGCGTCCAAACGGGGCGACCGTTTTCGCGCTTCAGCTCGAACCAGTAGAAGACGGCGGGTTGGTCAACGCCCGGATCACCCGAAGCGTGGGCCCACCAACGCTTGCCGCAAACGATGTCCGGCAGTTTGTCGCCGTTCATGTCGGCCAGCATCACACCGTGAATCTGCGAGAAATCCTTGCTGATTTCGTGCTGCTTCCATTGGTTCGGGGCAACCTGTTCGTGCCACCACAGGCCGAAACCGTGCGGGCTCGACGTGAGCACATCGTTGTCGCCGTCGCCATCAAAGTCGTAGGCGTACATCTGGGCGGCCTGACCGAAGTTGGCCTGATGAAACTTCCAAGGTGTGCTGCTGGCCTCGGCGGGGGCTTCCCACCAGCCGCTGGCCACCAGAATGTCGTTCCGCTTGTCGCCATTGATGTCGCCCGAGCCAATGCCGTGGTCATACTTCTTGGCGCCTTGCACACCTTTTTCCGAAACGGCAGTCAGCACCCACGGTTCGTTGGGATCTTTCGCCGGCTTGGCAAAGCCAACCTGGCGATCGGGGCCATCGGAGTCCTTCGTCGAAGGAGCAAAACCCATCAGCAGTTCCTTTTTGCCATCGCCGTCGATGTCGAGGTACTGCGGGCTCTCGTTGTTGGTCACCGGCGTGACGGTGTGCTTCGGCCAGAGCTTGCCGGTCTCTTTCGGATTCTCAAACCACCAGGTGGGCGTGCCGGGAAAGTCGACCACGAGCAGGTCGCTCCAGCCGTCGCCGTTCACGTCTTCAGCAAAGCAACAGAATGCGTTGCTGTAGCCTTTGGGATCGTACTCTGGAGCCTTTTCGGTCAGCTGGTGCATTTTCCAATCAGGCGCTTCGTACCACACGAAGCCGGCCGCGATATCCATCTTCCCGTCTTTATTGAAGTCGGCGACGGCGACCCCTTCGCTCCGGAACTTGGCATCGAGCTGGGTCCGCTTGAATTGAACCTGCGGCGTTTGTGCGAGGAGCGGGGCGGCGAGCAGCGCCAGAACCGCAGCCAGAGAGCGTGACCGAACCATTTTGGGCCTTTCGTATGAGTGCGAAACGTTTCGTCGCGGATTATAATGGTGCCGAATAGCGTGTGACAGTCGCTGAGGAAATCGCTCTTAGTGAGAGTGAGTTTGCTAGCGGGCTGGTTGCAGAGGTTAGGAATAAGCTGGCTGTTCCAATTAGCCGCATCCTGATACATCGATTGTGACAGATGCAACGCTTGTCAGGTGCGAAATTTGCATGCAGCTGGCAAAACGCGCAGACTAGTACCCTGGGGCTTGGGTGCTGGCCGCTTCTTTTCGGGGGTCGTATGCAGTCTAAAATGAAACAGCGGCGCGATTCTAATACTGCAACTCAGCGCCAGCGTTTTCTCCGCCCACTCCGCTTCGAATCGCTGGCCGAACGGCTGCCGTTCGATGCCGGTCCCACCATTGGCTCGGCCCTTTCGCTCGGGGTCGCTTCGATCGCCGGAGTGACCAAGACCGACAACATCAGTCCCGACACTGATGTCGACATGTTCCAGATCCAGGTCACCGCTGGTCAGACGGTCGATTTTGATGTCGATACCGCGGCCAACGGACCAGGTGGGCTGGGCTCGTTCCTCCGACTGTTCAACAGCTCTGGCACCGAATTGGCCTTCAACAACGACGGAACTGCGCCGGGTGAGACATTTTTAGGATACGACGCTTACCTGCGGTATACGTTCACAACTGCTGGGAATTATTACGTCAGTGTTTCGAACAACTCGAACACCCTCTTCAATCCCATTACTGGCACCGGGACTTCGGCTGGCGGCGCCAACACCACGGGCAGCTACTCGCTGACCGCGACCGCGCTTCCCATCGACACCGACGACACGATTCCGGAAGCCACGAACTTCAGCACGATTGGCTCTACGCCAGACATTGCCACGAAAGATATTGACGTCGACATCGACGTCGATCTGTATTCATTTACGGCGACTGCGGGGCAGTCGATCGATTTCGACATCGATACCACGCTGAATGGTCCCGGCGGCCTGGGCAGTTATCTGCGAATCTTCGATTCCAACGGCAACCAGATCGCCGCGAACAACGACGGCGTGGGCGTGGATGAGAACGTCATCGGTTACGACTCGTTCATCCGCTTCACGTTTACGACTGCAGGGACCTATTACGTCGGCGTGTCGAACAGCACCAACACGGCTTACAACATCAACACCGGCTTGAATGACACTTCCGGCGGCGCCAACGCGATTGGCTCCTACAAGCTGTATGTGCAGACTACGCCGACAAACCCCAACGACACCGACGACGAGATCGGCGAAGCCTTCGGCATGGGGGCGGTGACAACGGCAGGCGCCTCGCGCATGACGACCATCACACCAGCCGTCGATGTCGACATGTATCGCTTCACGGTGACGGCTGGGCAGATTGTCGATTTTGATATCGATACTACCCAGAACGGCTCGGGCGGCCTGGGTTCGTTTATCCGGTTGTTCAATGCTTCGGGAACCGAACTCGCTTTCAACAACGACGCCGCAGCCCCGGGCGAAACGATCGGCTTCGACTCCTATTTGCGCTACACATTTGCCACGGCAGGCACTTACTACCTGGGCGTGTCGAACAGCAACAACACGCTGTACAACGCGACGACCGGCACAGGCGATGTCGCAAATAACTTGAATGCCGTGGGCCAATATACGCTCACGATCCAAGGCATCGCCATCGATACCGACGATCAGATTTCAGAAGCCACCCCCTTGGGTGCAATCAATGCAACTCCCAAGGTCATTAACAAAGACATCGACATCGACATTGATGTCGACATGTACCAGTTCACCGCGTCGGCCGGCCAGGTTGTCGATTTCGATATCGATACCACATCCAACGGCGCGCCTGGGCTGGACTCGTTCATCCGTGTCTTCGATTCCAACGGGAATGAACTCGCTTGGAACAACAATGGCATCGCTCCGGGCGAGAATGTCGCTGTTTTTGATGGTTACGTGAGATACACGTTCGCCTCGGCAGGTTCGTATTACGTCGGCGTGTCGGCTGCGACCAATCCGCTGTACAACGCGACGACGGGCTTTAACGACACTTCGGGCAGCTCGAATTCGACCGGCTCGTACACGCTGACGATTAATACCGCGCCGGCTGTGCCAATCGACGGCGACGATGCGATTTCGGAAGCCATCGATCTGGGAGCCATCGGCACGACGCCCAAGGTATCGCCAGCGAATAGCGCGATCACTCCCGACGTCGATGTCGATATGTATCGCTTCACCGCCACCGCGGGGCAGTCGATCGATTTCGATATCGATACCGCGCTCAACGGCACTGGTGGCCTTGGTTCTTACATCCGCCTGTTCAACAGCAGCGGCGTGCAGCTGGCGGCGAACAACGATGGCACGGCGCCCGGCGAAAACACGCTTGGTTTCGATGCGTACCTGCGTTACACATTTGCCACGGCGGGGACGTATTACCTGGGTGTGTCGAACAATACCAACAGCGCTTACAACGCACTCACTGGCGATGGCGACGTCTCGGGCGGAGCCAACAGCACCGGCGCTTACACATTGACCGTCACGGGTTTGCCGGACGACACCGACGACACGTTTGCGGAAGCGCCAAACCTGGGGAGCATCACGAGCACGCCAATCGTACGCAGCAACCAATCGATTGATCCTGACATTGATGTCGACCTGATTCGTTTCACCGTCACCAATGGCGATTCGGTCGACTTCGATATCGATACTGCGCTCAACGGCGTTGGCGGTTTGGGTTCATACCTGCGGTTGTTCAACGCATCCGGGACTGAGCTCGCTTCGAATGACGACGGTGCGGCTCCAGGCGAATCGACGGTGGGATTTGACTCGTACCTGCGATACGCCTTTTCTACGGGCGGCACCTATTATCTGGGCGTCTCGAACAATACGAACAGAAACTACAACACGACCACCGGCGGCAACGACACGGCTGGCGGTCAGAATTCCATCGGCGCTTATACCCTGACGATCACGCTGGTTACTACGTCTCCGACGGATACGAACGATCAGATCAGCGAAGCCATTGTTCTGGGCACGCCCAACAGTACGCCAATCGTAAACAGTTTGAGCATTGCGCCCGATACTGACGTGAACATGTATCAGGTCACGGTTACCGCGAATCAAACCGTGGAGTTCGATATCGACACTCCTCTCAACGGACCGGGCGGGCTGGGTTCGTATCTGCGGCTGTTCGACTCGACCGGCACGCAGCTCGCCTTTAACAACGATGCCGCCGCGCCCGGTGAAGGCGCGGTCGGGTACGACGCTTACCTGCAGTACACGTTCGTCACTCCCGGCAACTACTACATCGGCGTCTCGAACGCCAATAACTTTGCCTACAGCCCGACGACGGGCACCGGAGATGTTTCGGGGGGCGCGAATGCAACGGGCAATTATCAGCTGATTGTGAGCAGCCCAACTGCTGGGACCCCTGCGCTTTCACTTTCGGCGACGCTCACCACCATCAGCGAACCGAACACCACCTCCACCTTCACTGTCACTCGCAGCAATGCGAGCATCGCGAGCGCTCTGGTCGTTAGCTTGTCGAGCAGCGATACCTCAGAAGCCACCGTCCCGACGACGGTAACGATTCCGGCGAATCAACTGTCTGCCACCTTCACCGTGACTGCAGTGGATGACTTGATCGTTGATGGTACGCAAAACGTCACCATCACGGCCACGGCAACCGGCCTGACCACGGCGACTCAGGTGATTCAGGTCGCTGACAACGACGTCGCGTCCACGCTGTCCCTTTCGACGGTCGCCAGTTTCATCTCGGAATCGGGCGGCTCGACGACAGGCACCATCACGCGGTCCGCGGCGAATATTTCTTCGGCGCTCGTAGTTAGCCTCTCGAGCAGCGACACGACGGAAGCGACGGTGCCGAACACCGTCACGATCCCCGCCAATCAAACATCGGTGAGCTTCACCATCAATGCCGTCGATGACGCGATCATCGATGGCACGCAAAGCGTGACCATCTCGGCCAGCGCCAGCGGATTCAGTAACGCTACCACGGTGCTGCAAGTCACCGATAACGACGGGTCGATACTCTCCCTTACCACGTCGGTTTCCACGATCTCGGAAACCAACGGCTCGACCACAGGAACTGTCACTCGGACGAGCGGCAACATCACGCAGCCGCTGGTGGTGACTCTGTCGAGCAGCGATACGACGGAAGCGACCGTTCCAGCTACGGTCACGATCCCCGCCAATCAAACGTCGGCTACATTCACGATCTCGGCCGTGGATGACGCGATTGTCGATGGCACGCAGAGCGTGACGATTTTTGCGAGCGCAAGCGGTTTCACGGGAGCGAACGTCGGTTTGCAAGTCACCGATAACGACGTCGCCTCCACACTGGCCCTCTCGCTGGCCACATCCACGATTTCGGAATTGAACGGCACGACGACGGGAACTGTGACTCGCTCGGCCGGCAACATTTCGCAGCCGCTCGTGGTGAATCTATCGAGCAGCGACACCAGCGAAGCCACCGTTCCCGTTACCGTGACGATCCCAGCCAATCAGGTGTCGGTAACCTTCACGGTCACCGGCGTTGACGACCTGATTGTCGACGGCACGCAGAGCGTGACGCTCTCGGCCACGGCAACCGGTTTCAGCAGCGCCAACGTCGGCTTGCAAGTTACTGATAACGATAGCGCTCAAACGTTGTCGCTATCGGCTTCGTCGACATCGATTTCAGAATTCAACGGAACTTCGACCGGCACCGTCTCGCGCAACACCGCCAACATCTCGTCGCCGCTCGTGGTCACCCTGACGAGCAGCGACACTACGGAAGCGACGGTTCCTGCCACGGTGACGATCCCCGCCAATCAAGTCTCGGTGACATTCACCATCACGGCAGTCGACGATTCGATTGTCGACGGTTCGCGGCCGGTCACGATCACGGCCACGGCGAGTGGGTTGACCACCGCGACCCTGTCAATGCAGGTCAACGATAACGACAGCCTGTGGCAGAACCCAGTTGATCCGCTCGATGTGAACAACGATGGCAAGATCAGTGCCTTTGACGTGATTCCGGTCATCAACTTCCTGAATCAGTTTGGCGCTCAACCTGTTCCGAGTACCGGCAGCCCACCGCCCTATCTCGACGTGAACAGCGACAACCAGATCACGGCGTTCGATGCGATTCCGATCATTAACTACCTGAACGAGAATCCCGTCCCTCCCCTCACGGCGCCTGAATCCGTGACGCTCGAAACGGTGTCTGCGCTGCGTAGCAGTGAGACCCCAGCCGAGCAAAGCAGCATGGGGCCTGTCGTCAATCCGCAGACTTACGCAACCGACCTGTACTTTGCTGAGCTGGCCGCACAGCGTGAACGGGATCTGCGGAGCACTCAGCAGCAACAGCAGGAATAGCCTGACCAGTTGCTAGTGCTTCTTACCGGGCAAAAACCCGAAGCAGAAGCACAAGACCATGATGAGCCAGAATGACGAGCATTCTGGCCGACGGAGATCGTGGAAATCGAGCAAGTGCGGGATGTGCTTCTCGCGAAAGTCCGCTAGTTTCTTCTCCAGGTCGGGCACTTTCTTCTCGTCCTTGGCTTTGGCCGCATCGATTTCGAGCTCGATCCGCTTCTCTTCCGGCACGATGTGCAGCGGATAGCTCTGCTCCAACCAATGCTCGTAGTTGTGCGTTGTTTCGCGTCGAGATTTTTCAATGGCGACAAAGGTCGGCTTCGCGCCACCGATCCACTTGTCGGCGAAATGCTTGTCAAAGCTCCAGTCGCTGTTAGCAGTCCAGTCGGCGAGCAGTTTGATGCCGATGACGACGACCAGTAGATACGCCGACGTTTCGAACCGCGGGAATTTCTCCAGCAGCTTGATGAAGATCGCCGCCGCGAAGCGCATCAACACCACGCCGATGATGCCGCCCGTGATAACGACCCACAGCTTTTCGACATGACCACCCGCGAGCGCCATGGCCGCCAGGATGGAGTCGACCGCAAACGCGATATCGGTCAGTTCGATGACTAGAACAGTCGGCCAGAATGCTGCGCCGACGAACGTCTTGCCCGTCGAAGTATCTTCTTCCGTCACGATCGGGTGGCCATGCTCGTCGAGTTTGACTTCGTCTTCGCCTTCCTGCTTCCCTTCGAAAAACAGATGCTTGACCGCGATGTAAACGAGATAAGCTCCGCCGATGAACTTCACAAATGGCAACTGCAACAGCAAGCTCGCAGTGCAGATGGCGATCACGCGAAACACGAATGCGCCGATCAAGCCGTAGCTCAGGGCCCGCGACCGTTGATGGGCCGGCAAGCGTTTGGCCAGCAGGCCGAGCACGAGCGCGTTGTCGATCGACAGCACGCCTTCCAGCAAGATGAGCAGGCCCACCACGGCCAGGTCAGAAGCTTCGAGCTTTTGACCCAGAATGTCGATCAGGCCCAAAGGAAGGCAATCCAGCAGCGGAAGGAAATTCATGAAACATCATGCAAAGGAAGGAATCGCGGCGAGGAAGGCTGCCGGCGAAGGGACCATAATAACCTAAGGGTCATACCCTAGGTTAGGCGCGAGCCAACGTTCGACTTCAAGTAAGGTCATTCGCTTGCGGCGGGCATAATCTTCGACTTGTTCGCGCGTGATGCGGTCGAGCGCAAAATAGCGGGATTCGGGGTGGCCGAAGTAAAGTCCGCTCACGCTGGCAGCCGGCCACATGGCAAACGACTCCGTCAGTTTGACGCCCGCATTCTGCTCGGCGTTTAGCAGATCAAAGAGTGCCCGCTTCTCGGTGTGATCGGGCTGCGAAGGGTAGCCGGCCGCAGGACGAATGCCGCGATAGTTTTCTTCAATGAGCTCGTCATTTTTCAACGAGCCGACTTGCTCGTAGCCCCAGTCCTGCCGGGCTTGTTCGTGCATCATCTCTGCCAGGGCCTCGGCCAAGCGATCGGCAAGGGCTTTGACGTTGATCGAGCTGTAATCGTCATACTTCTTCAAAAACTCAGCCGACAGTTCGTCGCAGCCGAGGCCCGCCGTGACGGCAAAGGCACCGAGATAGTCCTCGCGACCGCGGCCAACCGGTGCGATGTAATCGGCCAGCGCGCGGTAACATTCCTGCCCTTGGCGTTGCCATTGTTGGCGGAGCGTGTGAAACCGCATGAGTTCGCTTTGCCGCGATTCGTCCGTATACAGGATGATGTCGTCGCCGTCGCTTGCCGCTGGCCAAAAGCCGTACACCGCGTTCGCGGTCAACTGCTTGTTGGCAATGATCTGCTGCAGCAACTGCTGGGCATCGTCGAAGAGCTTCTTCGCTTCCTTGCCGACGTTCAGATCCTGGAAGATCCGCGGATACTTCCCCTTCAGTTCCCAGGTCTGAAAGAACGGCGACCAATCGATATAGGGCACGATCTTTTCAAGCGGAATATCGCGCAGCACCCTCGCTCCCGTGAACGCCGGTTTGTCGATGCGCACGGTTTGCCAATCAGTGGCGAATTTCTTTTCGCGGGCTTCAGCCAGGGTCACCAGTTTTTGCTGACGATTGGAATACGACTGCACCAGTTGCCGTTGCAGCTCTTTATTTTCGGCTTCGATGGCGGGCCGCGAATCGGGATTGAGCAAACGCTCGACCACGCCGACCGAGCGCGAGGCATCGAGCACATGCACAACGGGCTGGCCGTACTGCGTTGCAATCTTCACGGCAGTGTGTTTGGCGCTGGTCGTCGCGCCGCCGATTAACAGCGGCAGGGTCATGCCGCGGCGTTGCATTTCGCGAGCAACGTAGGTCATTTCATCAAGGCTAGGAGTGATCAGGCCCGACAGGCCGATGATGTCGCAGCTTTCCTTGATTGCCGTATCGAGAATCTTCTCGGCGGGGACCATCACTCCCAGGTCGATCACCTGGTAGTTATTGCAGCCGAGCACAACGGCGACTATGTTCTTGCCGATGTCGTGCACGTCGCCCTTCACTGTGGCTATCAACATTTTGCCGCGGAAGCTCTGCTGCTCGAGGCCGGCCGATTTTTTCTCTTCTTCCATGAAGGGGAGGAGATAGCCAACCGCTTTCTTCATGACGCGAGCGCTTTTGACGACCTGCGGCAGGAACATCTTTCCCGCGCCGAAAAGGTCGCCGACGACACTCATGCCGTCCATCAGCGGCCCTTCGATGATTCGCAAGCAGCGATCGTAGTGCTGCCGGGCTTCTTCGGTATCCTGCTCGATGAACTTATCGTGCCCTTTGATCAACGCGTGCTTCAACCGTTCTTGCACGGTCCCTTCACGCCAGCTGAGGTCTTCGGTGGCGGCGGCTTTGCCTTTGCCCTTCACCGTTTCAGCCAGTTGAATCAGCCGTTCGGTAGCATCGGGGCGACGATTGAGAATGACGTCTTCGACGCGCGTGAGGAGTTCTTTTGGAACCTCTTCGTACACCGCGAGTTGCCCCGCGTTGACGATGCCCATGTCGAGACCGGCGCGGATCGCATGATACAAAAACGCGCTGTGGATCGCTTCGCGGACAATGTCGTTGCCACGGAAAGAGAAGCTGACGTTGCTTACGCCGCCGCTGACTTTCGCGCCGGGGCAAACTTGCTTGATGATCCGCGTAGCTTCGATAAAGTTGACCGCGTAGTTGTTGTGCTCCTCCATCCCCGTCGCAACGGTGAGGATGTTGGGATCGAAGATGATGTCTTCCGGCGGAAAATCGAGTTTGCTGGTCAGCAGGTCATACGCTCGCTTGCAGATGCGAACTTTCTCGTCGATCTCCACTGCCTGACCTTGCTCATCGAAGGCCATGACGACGCAGGCCGCGCCGTAGTTGCGGACGAGTTGCCCACGGCGGAGGAATTCTTCCTCGCCGTCCTTGAGGCTGATCGAATTGACGATGCTCTTGCCTTGGGTCGCTCGCAGGCCCGCTTCGATGACCGACCACTTGCTGCTGTCGATCATCACCGGCACTTTGGAAACATCGCCATCGCCGGCGATCAAGCGCAGGAACTTCGTCATGGCCGCTTCGCCGTCGAGCAGCGCGTCGTCCATGTTGATATCGATAACCGTCGCGCCGCCGAGGACTTGCTGCCGTGCAACGTCGACGGCTTCTTCGAACTTGCCGTCGCGAATCAAACGTGCAAAGGCCTTCGAGCCGGTGACGTTCGTCCGTTCGCCGATCATCGTGAAGTTGCTATCGGGCCGCTGCGTGAATGCCTGCGTGCCCGCCAAGCGCAACCAGCGCTCGGGCTGCTTCACCTGATGCGGCTTCATCCGGCGGACCCGTTCGGCCATCGCACCGATGTGCGGCGGCGTCGTGCCGCAGCAACCGCCGAGGATATTGATCCAGCCGTTCTCGACGAACTCGCCTACTAGATTTGCCATCTGCGGCGGATCGAGGTCGTACTGCCCCATTTCGTTCGGCAAACCAGCGTTGGGATAGCAGCTGATGTGCGTGCCGGCGACCTTCGACATTTCTTCGATGTGCGGCCGCATCGTTTGCGGGCCGAGCGCACAGTTCATGCCGACCGCGAGCAACGGCACGTGCGAGACGCTGTTCCAAAAGGCTTCGACATTTTGGGCTGAGACAAACGTCACACCCGCATCGCTGAACGTGCCTGAGGCAATGACGGGAATCCGAAAGCCTTTTTTCGCGAAGACCTTTTCGATCGCAAACAAGCACGCCTTGAGATTGAGTGTGTCGATGACCGTTTCGGGCAGAAGCAAATCGACGCCGCCATCGACCAGGGCTTCGACCTGGTCGTAGTAGGAATCGACCATCTGGTCGAACTCGGCGTTGCGGTAGGCGGGATCGTCGACCTTGGTCGAGATCGCCATCTGCTTGGCGGTTGGACCGATCGAACCAGCAACAAAACGCGGTTTATCCTTAGTGCTGTAGGCCTCCGCCGCAGCCCGCGCGCATTTCGCTGCGGCCAGGTTGATCTCGCGCACGAGTTCGTTCGGCAGAGCAAAATCTTCCATCCCCACCAGGCTCGCGCCGAAGGTGTTGGTCTCGATGATGTCGGCGCCGGCTTCCAGGTATTGCTTGTGGATCGACGTGATTTTGTCCGGATGCGTCAGGCACAGCAAATCGGAGAAATTTTTGAGATGCTTGGCTTTGTCATGCTCGGCAAAGCGGTCGCCGCGGACCTGCTCCTCGGTCAGCTTATAGCGCTGAATCATCGAGCCCATCGCGCCGTCGAGAATCAGGACGCGGTCGGCGAGGAGGTTTTCAAGTTGATCGTAAACGGGAGTGCGGCGGAGAGACATTGCGCAGTAATCTCGGCGGCGGGCTGCGCAGTTTTTAGGCGGCACAGCGGCTCCGGCCACGCTCAGCGGAGGATCTTACTCAGGCTCCCAAAAACCGCGGACTGACAAGCCGGAACGAACCCTTAATGTTACTTGGTTGCAGCAATTGGCAACAGCGGGTTGCGATCCATTCGCCTGTCAGTTTCGCCGTGTTAGAATTGATTGCGGTGATAGCTCCGGAGAAATTCAGATGGTGGATGCGGCAATCGAACGACAATTGGTGGCTTGTCTGAACGAGCTCCCTCTTGTTCAGCAGCGGGAGGTTTTGGCCTTCGCCAGACGACTGCGAGAGCAGCCAATGGCTACCCCCGGCTCCGAACTCCTGCGATTTGCAGGTGCGATCGAAACGGCAGATCTGAGCCAGATGTCGGCAGCTATTGAACAAGGCTGCGAGAGGATCGATGCAGATGAGTGGTAGTCATTTGCTCGACACGAATATCATTGTCGCGGTTTTCAAGAGCGATTCTCAGGTGATCGCCAGACTCGCGGTGACGACAGGGGTGGTGGCGCCCGTTGTCGCAATCGGGGAACTCCAGTACGGGGCATATCACTCAGCCAAGGTTGAGCAAAATCTAGCCCAAGTCAGAGCATTTGCCGACACAATTGAGGTCCTGCCGTGCGACGCAGAGACCGCTGATTACTATGGGCGAATCAAGCACGATTTGCGAACAACAGGAAATCCCATACCCGAAAACGATATTTGGATCGCAGCAGTCGCTCTCCAACACAATTTGATACTTGTGTCGCGTGACCAACATTTTCGGCATATCAGCAACTTGAAATGGGAGCAGTGGTAGTCACCTGCTGAGGTAGGCCGCTACTTAACCTCAATGGCGATTTCGCCGCCCCCTTCGACCACTTCCAGCTTGAGGGGCGTGGTTTGCACGCTGCCGTAAATCTTCGGAACCCGGCTGGGATTGGGCGGATAGCCTTGCGGCGCGGGCTTTTGCCGCAGGTCGGCCAGCGTCACCTTGTGCTTGCCGACAACGGCTCCTTCTTTGGATTGGTTCGCGCCAGGGACGGCGTAGCGCAGGACGAACTTTCCTTGTTCGTCGGTTTCACCCAGCGCTGATGGCCCCTTCGTGAGGGCTTCTGGATCGGGACAGAACTGCACTTCTACGCCCGGCAGGGGCTGGCCGTTCTGGGTGACGATGCCAGCGGCGAGCGTCGTTTTATAAGGCGACTTGTTGCAGCCTGTGGACAAGCCAATCGCAATCAGTGCGAGCAAAGCGGCAAAGTACTTTTGCATGGCAATCAGGAATTCGAATTTTGGACTCTTAGAAATCTTCGGCAATCACATCGCCGCTGTCGCGCGAACTAAGGGCGACGAGTGTGACCTGGGAAATGCTATCTCGCAAAAATCGCACGCTGCCGTCGCAGAGCGTCATGTTGGCGCCGCCAGGATGACCGCTGCTGTAACCGGCAATCCGTCGATCCTGCGGACCGAAGCCAGAGCCCAGCGGCAGCGTCACGCGGTTGTTGATTGGCACGGCTGCGCTGGCAAGCACATGGCCGGAGCCCTTGAAACCGCCTGACCAGGCCCACATCGACCACTGGTGCATCAGCAGGTCGCTGCGGCTGGATGCTGTGATCGTGTCGAAGTTTTTATCGAGGTGATAGCGCTCACCCATCATGATCGTGTTGCTCGTGCCGTCGGTAATGTCCTTGAGTCCGACTGCTTCTTGATTGACAGCCGGTGCACCGGCTGGCCCGGTGAAAAACAGCACGCCATTTGCCTTGCAGGGGCCGAGGGGTGACGTCGTGGGGTGATAGCTCACCTCGCCAAAATTGCCAACGTAGCTCGTCACCGAATAGTCACCCGCGTAGGCGACGCCGGAACTCGAGCTGACAGGAACGGTGAACACTAGGGATTGAAATACATCCGTCGGGCACATCAGCGACTTGAGCTTGGTCGCGGTGTAGCCGTTCGTCGTGTTGTTTCCCAGGTTGGTGAAATCCCACTTATCACCAAGTCCCTTTTGTTCGAAATAAGGGAGGAGCTTCGTGAAGAAGGTGTAGCCGCGATAAGGACTCGCTTCTTGGCGCAGGCCTTCAGGCAGTCTCTTGTAAACGTCCTCATGGTTCTGCAGCGCCAGCGACAACTGCTTGAGATTGTTCTGGCAACTCATCCGCCGTGCGGCTTCGCGAGCCGCTTGAACGGCGGGCAGCAAGAGCGCCACCAAGACGCCAATAATGGCGATGACCACGAGCAGTTCCACCAGCGTGAATCCGCGTGACTTCATTGGGATACCTCTCTCAAAAAATCGCAGCCTGCGTTTGCTGCCCATTCTGACGATGGACGGAGCAACGCTCAAATCAAGGTTGGATGAATTCCAGCCGCTGCGGAGGGAGAGATTGCGCTGGCAGAAGCTGGCCCTGAGAGAGTAGGGCGCCTGCCAAGACAAACAGCGGCCACATAAAACGTCAGGCTTTCTTATACATGGCGAACAAGCGGATGTGAAGGTCCGAATGAGCAACTGCGAGTTGCCGCAAGTCAGCGTGCATGTGCAAATCTCGCCCATTGTCGGGAAGCTTCAGCTTGAAGAACTCATTCACGGCGTCATGCTTCCAGAAGTACAGGAACCCGCCACCACCACCGCCGGCAAGTCCTATCCAGTAACCATCCGGATGATGCTGCACGCCCCAAGCCGTGCCGTTGACGGCTTCTTTGGGGACATGCGTTTTCGTGACTTGGCCCGTTTCCCAGTCAAACGCAACGATCGCGGCGTTACCGATGCCGGCGAAGGCATTCGAGACGTTCGTGATTCCGCCGAGGGCCAGCAGTTTGCCATCCGTCGAAAAGGCAATGCTCCGGGCGCCACCGATGTCGGCCCGGAAAGTCGTGTCGTACTTATAGAGAGCCGTCGCGCCGGCGAAGTCCTTCACGAACTTCTTTTCGGTCAGATCCCACTGTTTGACGACTCCCTTGAGATCGCAACTCACGAGCAGCGGCTGTGTGGGATGAAAGGCAACGTTGTAAACGTGCGACTCATGCCCCGCGAGCTCGCCTTGCAGTTTGCCATCGGCGATATCCCAGAGCTTGATCAGTTTGTCGTTGCCGCAGGTGGCAATTTGTTGGCCGCTCGGACTCACCGCGATCGCGCGCAGCCAGCCGTTATGCGCCGATTCGATTTTGCGGATCGGCTCCGGTTTTTCCGCCGCCGTTTCCCACCAGATCAGCCGACCGTCGTAACCGCCCGAAATCATCTGTTGGCCGTCGTGCGAAAAGCCGATTGCCCGCACCCAACTTTCGTGTGCCGCAAAAGGTGTCATCTTGCCGTCGGCTAGATCCCAACGCTGGATGGTGTTGTCTTCCGCGCCGGTGAACACGTATTTTCCCGTAGGATCGAACCGACAGGCGGTGAGCGGCCGACTGTGTTTCCACTTCGCCTTTTCGTGAGTCGCGGCAGGATCGACTTTCGGCTCTTCTTTTTTCTCGTCGGCTTGGCTCATGCGAGGAGCTCCGTGATCGCGCTCTTCGCCGGATCGGCGATCGGGAATTTGCGACCGCCGATGTTGAACTCTAGTTTCGAATCGACGCCGACGGCTCGCAAATATGTATGAAACAGATGGCCGTGATCGACTTCGCGATCGGTCACTGCCGTGCCGTTGTCGTTGGTCTTGCCGATCACCGCGCCGGGCTGAATGCCGGCGCCGCCGAGGCACACGCTCCAGGCAGTTCCCCAGTGATCGCGGCCGTAGTTCTTGTTGATCTTCGGCGTGCGGCCAAATTCGCTCATCACCACGATCAGCGTATCTTTCAGCAAACCCCGCTCATGCAAATCGCCGACAAGCGTCGCAAAGGGCTGATCGAATTCGCCGAGCTGCTCGATGTGAAAATCGAAGTTCTCGAAGTGCGTGTCGTAGTTCGAATGATTCACCTGCACAAACGGCACGCCCTGCTCGAGCAGTCTGCGCGCAAGTAACATGTGCGTTCCGAACTCATGCTTGCCGTAGCGTTCTTTGTCTTTGTCGGATTCTTTCGAAACGTCAAACACATCGCGCCGTTGCATCAACTGCCGGGCTTGTTCGTACGATGACGTATAAGCATCGGTATCGGCCGTTCGTCGTCGGCCAGCAAAGCGATCGCTGGCCAACTGCCGAAACTGATTGCGGCGGGATTCGGCTTCTTCCGTGACACTGGCGAGACGCTCTGAGTATTGCGGCGCTTTGCCATCCGAAAGCGAAACGCTCGCGAACTTTGGCCCCAGATAGGCGCTCGGGCTGCTGCCGTTGCCACCACCGTGAACCAGCACATGGCCCGGCAACGGAAATTGCTCTGGCGTGAGAACCTTCGCGCTCACGGCGCCGAAGTGCGGATATTCCGTACCCGGAATGCGATTCCGGCCGGTCGACATTTCGATCTGCCCTTTGCCGTGGTCGCCGTTTTTGGTGTTCACGCCGCGAACGATGGCCAGATGGTGCATGACCTTGGCGGTGTGCGGCAGGAGTTCGCAAATCTGCGTGCCGGGGACCGAAGTGGCGATGGGCCGAAAGGGACCGCCGGTGTCAGTGTTCGGCTTCGGATCCCACGATTCCAGCTGACTCACGCCGCCGTGCAAAAAGATGTTGAGGATCCGCTTTTGCGATGAAGCGAGTTGCCCGGCAATCGCCGGCTGCACCAAGCCACTTCCCCACGTTCCCGCCGCCACGCCGCCGAACGTCGCTGCCGCTTGCAGAAATCCACGGCGCGAAACGGCAACGTGATCCGCCGTGCCGCAGGCATAGTTGCATCGCATGGGAGGCTCCGGGAGAAGTAGTTCTGAGTTTTGGGTTTTGAGTTTTGAGACAGGAGACCGTTAGTGGTTGAAGCGAAACTCGGCGCTGGCAAGCAGTGCCCACACGAGTTCGGCGATGGCCACGGGTCGGTCGGTGCGGTCTTTCAGGAAATCGGTGACAGCCGTTTGTTCTTCGGCGGTCGCGGGGCGGTTGAGGATGGCGTGATACATTTCATCCGCGGTTTCGGCGGGTTCTGTTTTTGCTTGCAACCGCGTTACTAGATTTCCCGGCGTTGGTTTGAGCCATGTTTCGAGCACGCTACCGTTGCCGAAGAAGAGAGCCTGATTGACGGTGGCTTGATAATCTTGTCCCGGCAAACCACCGTAAAGTCGCACGAACTCGGCGAGGTTTCCCTTCAACCCATCGAACACCTTGGGCTCGCTAAGTTTCCGCATGACGGCTGGTTTGTCGGCATCGCTGGCGTTTTTCCATTCTTCGACTTTCGCCACCGATGTTTCCGCCGTTGTTTGTTGTACTGCAATCAATCCCGCGGCCTGCATTGTGCTCAAAGCAAACTGCTCGGCCGACAACGGCTTGAGAAGGGCGACTTGGCCTCGATTTGAAAGTTCCTCGCGTAGTTGATTCCACAATCGCTCGGCCCCCGCCGCATCCGTTTTCTGCAACTCCGCGTGCTGCTTGAGCAACTTCGTTAACGTCACCCGAGCTTCCAGATCGGCGAGATCATAGAGGCCGTTGTTGAACTCCAGGTTCGCCGTTCGCTCGGCGGATTCGAGTTCAACGATCTGAGTCGGTGGAGGAAATGCCGCGGCTTCTTGGTCGAGCGCGGTTTGAGCTTCTTTCTCTTTGGCAGTGAGCGGAGAGACGGCGGCAGCAAGTGCTTCTAATTTCTTCGCCGTCGCCTTTTCGGCGTCAGCAACGGTTGCAGCTTTTTCGCCGAGCTTGGCGGCAATCTCCGCAAGAGCCTTGTCTTCTTTAATTAACTCCGCTGCAGCTTTCGCCTTCGCGGCAGCCTCTGCAACGGCGGCCGTTTGCGGCTTCTTTTTCTCAACTTCGGCTTCCGCCGTTTTCACCGCAGCTTGAGCTTTCGTCACTTCGCCTTGAGCGGCCGTCAGCGCGGTTTGCAGCGGCGCAAGCGTCTTGGCCGCATCGGCCAGCTTTTGTTTTGACTCTTTCAGTTTGGCGAGGGCCTCATCCCACTTCGCTTTTTGCTGATCGCGCGTCATGACAAGCGAACCGCGCGTCGTTTCGAGCTGCTGCAACTCCGCGTCGATGGCAGCGATGTCAGGGTTCTGCGGCGCCGCGAGTTCGCAGCTTCGCTGATAGGCATTCGTCAGCAAGATCTCTCGCAACATCGCCCGCAGGTCGTATTTCAGCTCGGGAAGCTCCGCCGCCAGCAGCGACAAGACTTGCGGATTCGCCGGTGGATTAGCGGGATGATGCGCATCGACGGGATGAACCAGCCCGCGGCCCATCACCTGATACCAAATGCGGTTAGCCAGATTGCGGCGAAAGATGAGCGACGTCTCGAACGAATCGGCGAGCAGTTGCCGACGGCTGAGCTTCGGCACGCCGCGCACATCTCTCGTTGGTTTGCTGACGTACTCTTCCCCCTTCTTCGCGACCGGCTCGACGAGGCCGAGCCACTTCGGCGTGCGCGGCTGAACTTTGTCGCCGGTGTTGCCGGTGAAGACCGATTTGAAACTCGCTTCGCCGTCGGCTGTTTCGCCGACCTGCCGCGAATTCTTATTCTTCGGATCGGCAAAGACACTGCTCCGCATCACCAGAGCATACAAGCCGTAGTAATCGGCCTGCAGATAGTCATCGACCAGCGGATGGTCGTGGCATTGCGCGCATTGCAGATCCATGCCGAAAACCAAGCGGCCCACGTCACGCGTGACGACATTTGGTTCGCAATCGCGATCGAGCATGAACTTCGCGGCGGGCCGTTGTTTTTCCTCGACGCCGTCGGCTGCGATGATGTCGCGAAAGAGCTGATCGAGCGGCTTGCCGGCTGACACTGCTTGATACAAATAGCCTTGCCAATCCGCCGTGGTGATTCCCTTATCGGGCCGACGCTCATTGATCGTCGCGTCGAGCAGCAGCGTCATGTGCCGGCTGAATTGCGGACTGGCCAGTAGCCGGTCGATCATCTTCTGCCGCTTCGCGGCATCATGATCGGCGAGAAACGTTCGCGTCTCTTCCGCCGTCGGAATCATGCCGGCCAGATCGAGCCAGACCCGCCGCACAAAATCGGCGTCGCTGCAAACTTCAGCGACCGGCCCAACGGCGTTCTGATCGAACAGTTGATCGATGCGCTGATGCAGCGGCGCAATATCCGCGGCGCTAACTGCCGACGAGGCCGCAGTGGCAGCCAATAGCATCCATGAAAGCAACCAGCAGCAGCGAGGCATGGGAGCCTCCGATACGGCGGGGAAGGAAAGGCGGGTACGCGGAATCGTCGATTGGGTCGAATCAACTGATTCGCATGCGTATCAGGCTATTGGTTCGGCGCGCAAGAGTCAAGTTTTTGTTAGAAACGATTGCTCTATCTAGCAATCGTTGTCGCGCGAGCAATGCCGAGCGGAACGTCGGCGTCGATTTCACCAGCCAGCGTAGATTTAAACCTGACTACGAACTGGCCTTCAATTCAGCCAAGTGCTGCGCCGTACCAACCAACCGATCCCAGTTGGAGACGATGTAATCGCGCGGACCGCCCGATTGGGCGACGTGAATGGCGACTTGCTCGGTAGGTACCATTTCGATGGCATCCCAGGGACAAACCTTCAGGTCGTAAGGATTCGTCTTTTTGCCGGGAATGTGCACGCAAACTTCGCAGCCTACGCACCGCTCCAGATCGATCTGGCAGAAGGCTTGGTTCCCCTTCACGCCGTGATTGAGCTCGATGAGCGTAATGCAATCGACCGGGCAGACTTCCAGGCACGATTCGCAGCCCGTGCAGTTATCAGCCGTGATAACCGCGAGCTCTTTCGGCAGCTTCTTACGAGGGCCCTGTTTGGCCATAACGAAAATCCTGCAAAGGTCTTGTCAGGCAAGGTGTTGGGGGAGGTTGTGACAAATTTCACAAGCCAGCCCAGTGGGATTATAGGCTGCGGCCGTTGATTCGCCAACTGCCACTATCGGCTTTACGAACCGACAATCTTTGCGACGGTCTTGCCGGTTCGGATACAATGGCGAAAGGAACGGAGTTTAAAGTCATGCGTTTGCCCATTCTTTTCTCGCTTGCCGTAGTTTCTGCCGGTACCTTCGTTCAGCCAACCTGGACGAAAGCTCAGGAAACAACCCGCCGTTACGACGGCATTCAAGCCGGCGTCGATGCCTATCAATTGGCGGAGGAACGTCGCCAAGCCAACCTGCAGGCCCAGATCGGCGCCAACGACGCCGCCCGCGCTGCCGCCGGTTTGCCGACCACGCGCGGCGAGACGATTTATTACTACGGTGGTTACTCCCCGTATGGCGTCGTGCCGTGGGATGCCGCCTACGCTTACGGCACTTCGTTCGGTTATGCGACAACCGGTCGATTCGGCCGCCGTGTTGCTACCTTCAGTACGAGCCCGGTCTTCACGCCTTGGCCTTACGTGCCGGGCGATATCTACGGTTATCGAACCTACCCGCAGGTCCGCCAGCCCATCGGCACGCGGCAAGTTCAGATCGATGACAACACTTGGGAATCGCATCCGGTTTATGATCCTCCGCTCGCTCAGCACCCTGTGCTACCGCCCGTGAATTCGCCGCTTCTCCGCAATACGCCGTTTGCCACTGCGCCAGCTCCTCAGCCTGTCGTGGAAGAACAGCCATCGCCGGCGCAACCACAAACTTCTGCAACCGCCCGCGAGTTCTAAGTCACTGCGCCAGCGGCTCTTTCGAAATCGCCGCGAGTATTTTGTACTGCGATTCATATTCCGCTTCGCGCTCGACTGTTTCCTTGGCGCGACCACTTGGAAGCGCCGCAGCAGGACTTAAGCCGACATAAATGATCGCGCCCTTGCCGATCGTTTGCCGATGCAACAGCGACTGCGTCTGGCCGCTGCCGATCAACCGCTCGCCGGCTTCTGCTGAAAGCGGCACGTTGTTCGTTGCCGTCAGCAGCGCCGGCGCAACTTCGGAATCCAAATGAGCAACCCACGGGTGCTTCGGCTGCAGCACTTCATACTCAGTGGCCTTCGCATTTTTCACGAGCCTCATCTGCTCGCCTAACCAAGCCTTGGCTTCCGGCGCCGCAAAAAGATCCAGCCGATCGCGCATCAATAGCAGCACACCGCCTTCACGCACATACGCTTCGATGATTTTCAAATCATCCTGCGAAAATGCCGCCGGCGTGATCTTCGCCCGCGTCAGACTGCCATCGAAAGCAATCAGGTCGTACTTCTTGAACTCTGCTGGTGAAACCCAAGTCTTCTCAATTCCCGTCACGCGCGTCCCTTGCTTGCGCAGCGCGTATTCCAGCAGCGGCGCGTCGAAGGCTGGATAACCTTGAATGACGAGCGCGAGTTTCACACGCGGCTGTTTGTCTACGCCTTCTGGTTTTGCTGCGGAGGAAGTCTTCGGCGCAGAGATCGGCAACCAATCTTTTACCGCCAGCGTTTCTCCCACCACATTGAATCTTCCCCGTACACCGACGGGCCAAGCCGCTTCATTCGGCGGCAGCGCACCTCGATAGGGCTTGCCGGCCATGAAGTCTTTTGCACCTTTTTCCTGCGGAGCAGCGTGCAAATGCATCATCCAGCCGCTCTCGGCCGCCGGGCTGTCGGCCCGCAGTCGCACATCAGCAATCTCCCGCCAATCAGCGGAAAAACTGACGAACTGCGGATCCGCATACAGATCGCCCGTGGTCCAAGAAGTCTTCGCAAACGCGGGCGACTTGCGATATTTTTCAAACGCCGCCGCCAGTTTGTCGCCATCGGTCAGGCTCCAAGCCAGGTTGTGACTGGCTTCATAATTTGCGCCTACATCGGGAAGCGTAGACCCGACCACGCCTCGCAATTGGCAGACGATGTTATTCACCACCCGCCGCTTCGTCCCGCCGGTTACGGCGCGTCCCAAGCCGTCGGTTAGATAATCGTAGCGCGGCGGATCTCCTGCGATGATCGTGTTGTTCTCAACCTCGATCGGCTCCCACGTTGGACTGCCGTGATCACTGGCAAACCGGCCGTAGCTGTCGAGTTCCTGCTTATCATCAGGTCCGTTCGGCCAACGATAATGCACCGGCCGGCGGAAGTCGAACACGTTGTTGCGAATCGTGATCGCACCACCCGTTTGCTGTTTGTTTTCCGGCAGCACCTTCTGCCGGCCATGTCCGACGCCGAAGGCAAACGTGGTGAGGATCCGCGAAAAGCGATTCTGATCAACCAGGCTATAGCCGCCAACGACGCTCCCATCGAACGCCGTGCCGCTGGTCAGAAACAAACCGTCGTCGCTGATATTGTCGACCAGATTGCGTTGAAAAACCCACGTCTCGACATTGCCCAGAAAAATCCCATCGACGCTGTCGGTGAACTCGCAGTGCTCAAACCAAATACCTCGATTGTCATTTCCCGTCGGCTGCCAACGGTTGGCTGAGAACAGCCGGGACTCGAGCGCTCGATATTTCAAACTGCCGCGAAACATCCACGACGCGGCGTTGCCGCGCACGGCACAGTCGCGCAGTTGCAGACCTTGTGTCTCGCCCACGCGAATAGTTTCGTTGCCACCGAAGGCAAACACGCCGTTCAGTTGCACCGCCTGGCAGTGCTCAATTTCGAGAGCCCCTTTGACCGAACCACACAGCGAGAGATCGAGCAGATTCACATGCTGACAATCCTTCAGCGTCAGCGGCGCATGATCCCAGCCGGCAGCGACAATCAGCGGCAACTTCCGCGGATCCGTTTCGCCCGTATAGTTGTCCTCGCCAAGACCTTTGAGCTGTGTGTGAGCCAGCCGACAATGAATTCGCTCGGTCTCGCGATTGAACCACAAGCCGGGCCCACAATAAACAAACGACTCGCTGCCGACTTTGTTGTCGACATTCCAAAAAGAATTTTCCGACCGCAAATCGCCGAGTAAACGATAGCCCTGCAACGGCAACAGCGAATCGCCGAAGTGCCCGAGCACATTGGTGGTCTCGGCCCGCGTGGTTAAGCCCGAATATTTCTTCGAAGATTGATACTCACCCTTAGCGCCACCCTCGACTGTTTCCCAAGCCATCGCTGGCGATTCAAAAAACTCCCGCAGTCCACCGTCGATCGTGGCGAGTTCATTCGGGTAACTCCGAATCGTGATCGGCTGCGCTGCTGTTCCTTGCAGTTCGACGATCACATGCTCGTAGTACCGTCCGCCGCGCAGATAAAGTGTGTCGCCGGGCTTGAGTTGCCGCACTGCATGTTGCAGCGTCTTCCAGGGAGCAGTTTCGGTTCCCGCCGCAGCGTCGTCCCCTTTCGCCGCGTCGACGAACTTGCCTGGCCCTTCGTCACGAGTCCGATCGCTGGCCGCCGGCAACGGCCGCGTGGGAGCGTGCGAAGCGAATTCGGCTCCGACACTCACGGCGGAATCGGCGAGCAATAACAACGCAATCAGGCAGAACGCAGCGCGATTCATGACACCCTCCGGTTTCGCGGCATTCTAAGAAAGCTCCCTGCACAACGCCAACGCTTTCGAACTGACATCGCGGCACTGTGGGTTCACAACAGTGGTGAAGGGTTTTCAGTTGCGAGCAAGCCGTTGCTGCCACGGAACTTGCGCGAAATAGGCTGAAAAACCTCACAACACCGAGTTCCAGAGCTTGGCGATGAGGATGTAGCGGCAACTCCTTGGTGGCAAATGTTTTGAAGGCAAATAGTGATATCTATCGAGTAACTTCGAGCAACAACACATACAACACCTCGCCATTTTCCACACAACACTTTGCAACCATCTGACAATACTCTGCGCATTTCTTCAGAAGTGCGCAGGCGCCACTAGCTCTAAGACCACGGAGGGTGACCCAGAGTCGAGGTAGACAGCAGCTACTTATTAGACGGCTACGATGGACAACTTTGGTCCGGAAAAAGTCAGCCACCAGGGGCTGCTCCCCTGGCCATTAAAGGTCGCACCTGCGGTGCTACCGAAATCGAGTACTACCCGCTCACCCGGAAGCGTTCCGGATAAATCGACAACCCGCGTTCTACCGACGCGGTCGCGTCTTCCCACATGCGGATGCCGCCGAAGTAGGCGTTGTGATTGCCGCCGCGACGGCAACCTTCGGGCATCTCTTCCAGCTTCTTCGCATTGCCGCCGCCGAGGACGACATAGTCGGCTAGGAAGGCAACTTTCCAAATTTCGGCCGCGATGCCCACGGCCTTTCGCCAGCGTTTCGCGCCGTTCAGCTCCAAGCCTTTGCGGCAAAGCAATTCGTTGAACGATTCGCCGCTGGTGAATTTCAAATGACCGAGCGCGAGCGGAATTACCCTGCCATCGATGACGAACGCAGTTCCCAGGTTGGTGCCGAAGCCCAGGTAAAGCATCCGGCCACCTTCGTAGCTGCCGAGCGCTTGCATACAAGCGTCGTTCATGATCCGCACTGGGCAGCCAAACGCACTGCCGTAGTCAAAGCCAACCCAGCCTTTGTCGAGGGCACAGGGTTCCGTGGCCGGGTGACCATTGATAATGTCGCCGGGGTAGCCGAGCGAGACTCGCTCGTATTTCCAATCGGCCGTGATATTGCGCACGCCTTCGACCATCTTCTCGGGCGTCAGCGTTTTGCCGGACGGAAACTTCTGACGCTCTTCGGCGCCGGTCGTCCAGACTTTGACGTTCGTACCGCCGATATCGATCACCAGGATGTTCATGGGGGCAACCTTGGGCAGGGCGTGGTGGATGTTCCGGCGGCCGGTCTTCGTTGATCCAGAAGTCGAATTTCGAAGACTCGCCTGAAGGCGGAACTACAGCGAGCCAAAGCAAACGGAATGCCGCCCCGGAAAAATCGGCAAAATCCCCAAGCCATTGCGGGAGTCCGAGCCTTGAAATAGCATGGCTTGGATAGGGATCAGAGGCCAGAAGGTTCGACAATGTCCGGCGTTACCGCTGAACAACTAGCACAGCGTATTACCGATTCCGCCTTGATGGATTCCCACCAACTGGATTCTGTTTGGGCGGAGCTAGGCACTCGCGAAGTTACGATTGACCAGTTCACCAGCCTCCTCACGCGCCGTGAGTTCCTCACCAACTATCAGCTCGATCGCTTGCTGAAGGGTGAAAAGGGGGGCTACTTCTACGGCGACTGCAAGGTGCTGTATCTGGTGGGCACCGGTACCTTTGCCCGCGTCTATCGCGCGGTAAACATCAAGACGGGTCGCGTCGTCGCGCTCAAAGCGCTCCGCAAGCGGTTCCGCGTCGAACCGGGGATGACCGAGCAGTTTGTTCGCGAAGGCCAGATCGGCGCCAAGCTGCGCCATCCCAACATCGTGCCGATCTACGAGGTCGCCGAAAAGCCGTCGCCGTTCATGACGATGGAATTTGTCGAAGGGCGGAACCTGCGCGAGTTTCTCAAGGTCCGCAAAACTCTCTCGCCGCTCGATTCAATGCGTCTCGCCGTCGACATCATTGCCGGCCTGGATTATGCCTTTCAGAACGGCATGACGCATCGCGATTTGAAGACGTCGAACGTGCTGATTACCAGTCGTGGCCGAGCGAAACTGGTGGACTTCGGCCTCGCTGGGTTGCAAAAAGAAAACGCGCTCGGCGAAGGCGACATCGGCAATCCGCGCACAATCGATTATGCCGGTCTGGAGCGAGCTTCGGGCGCACGCAACAACGATCCACGCAGCGATCTCTTTTTTGCTGGCTGCATTTTGTACAACATGGTCGGCGGTGAACCGCCCCTGCCAGAAACAAAAGACCGCACGCAACGGTTGAGCGTGCAGCGTTATCAAAACATCAAGCCCCTCTCGCAGCTGTTGCCGAGTTGCCCCAAGCGGTTGCTCGCGTTTGTCAGTAAAGCGCTCGAGATGATGCCGGAGAAGCGTTTTAGCTCGGCGGCAGAAATGCACGACGAAGCGAAACGCGTGCTGGCCAAGATGGAAGCGGGTGAAGGAGATCAGGAAGTCACCGCCGAAGCAGGGCCCGCCAAGCCGGGCGCGCCCATGGTGATCGACTCCGACCACGAAGGCTCGGGCAAGACGGTGATGCTGATCGAGTCGAACATCAAGATGCAGGACCTGCTGCGCGAGAAGCTGAAAAAGCACGGCTACAAAGTGCTGGTCATCAGCGATCCCGTGCGAGCGCTCGCCCGCTTCACCGAGTACGAACCGGCGCCCGCCGATTGCGTGTTGTTCTCGGCGCTCGAACTGGGCGAAGACGCGCTCGATGTCTTCAATCGCTTCGGCAGCATCGAGCACACGAAGCAGATTCCGGCGATGATCTTCGCCGATCCGCGACAGGTCGACATCGTCAAGGGAGCGCAACTCACCGCGCGACGGTTGCTGCTGAAGTATCCCTTCAAGGTTCGAGAAATTCGCGATGCGTTGCTAGGCATGCTGCGGCCTGGATACATCCGGGCGAGCGCTGCCGCGGCGGATGAATCGTAGGGTGAGAGTGAGTAGGCCGGCCCTTCTTACTCCCTCGCCTCGTGTACTCACGGGGAGAGCGCAGGGGTGAGGGGCTGGAAGCTAATGCCGACGCGGGTACCCAAATGAACCCCTCACCCTAACCCTCTCCCCGGAGTACCGAGGAGAGGGAACCAAAAACGGCATCAACTCATCTGCATTGATCCGCTTTGTAGGCTCTGCTGCGCTAGTTGTTTCGCTTAATCGCCCACGCCAAAGTGTGGGCAATGCGGTTCGGCCGAACCACGGCAGCGAGTGCGCAGGCTGCCATCTGCGAGCAACAGCAATGAATCATTCTTGAGAAGTTTCTTGGCAAATGGTTGCCACTAGCGAACTCGTTACGTAGAACTGCACAGGCTTCGCCGCAACTCTTTCGGTGCGGAACGATGAGGCCTGCAATACCAGCGGGTATTGCCGACACGACTGCAGCGCAGGGAATTCAAAGCCGCAGCAGTTAGTCAGCGCACGGACGCGAACCACTCATTGACGATCGCCAGCAGTGCCATTGCCTGCGGCAGATCGCCAGCACTTCGTCAGCTTGGGCGGAGCCCGGGCCATTGCCGCGCGCGTTCTCGATGCATCACCGTGCGCGCATCAGCTCGCTCCCGTTCTGCCAGGCGAAGAGGGTTCGTCATCAGGCGACATCGGCTCGCCTCTTTTCAAGGAACGTCTGAATGAACAAGGTTTTGAAGTCCAAGATTGCCAAGAAGCAACGCGATTCACGCCGCAACGGTCAGGATGTGAACCGCCGGAATTTTCTCCGCCTCGAATCACTCGAGAACCGTCTGGCTTTGACCACACTGGCCGCCGTCAATGATGCATTTCATACCGGCATCGATGAACCGCTAAACATGGGCACACCCGGCGTGCTCGCCAACGACATTGGCAATGGCCTGCCGCTGTCGGCGTCGCTCTTCACCGGGCCGGCCAACGGCACACTCACGTTCAACACCAACGGCTCGTTCATCTACACGCCGAACAGTGGTTTCTCCGGCCAGGATAGCTTTGTCTATTCGGCGAACGACGGCGCCGGGTTTAGCAACCTGGCCGCGGTGACGATCGATGTGAGCGAAGGGACCGCGCCGGTTTCGGTCGACGATGTCTTCTCGCTGAACGAAGACGAATCGCTGCTCATCCCGGGCGTAACCGGCGTGCTGGCCAACGATGGTTCGGCGGTCGGATCGACCGTGGCGCTCGTCAGCGGCCCGTCGAGCGGTCAACTGACGCTCGAATCGGATGGCGGTTTTGTGTACACGCCGGAAGCGAATTTCTCCGGCGAAGTGACGTTCACCTATCGCGCCACGAACAACATCGGTCCTGGCAACGAAGCCACCGTCAAATTGACGATCGCGGCAGTGAATGACGTGCCGGTGGCTGTCAACGATTCGTTCTCAGTCGATGAAGATCAACCGTTGAACGTGACGACCAGCGTCATGGCGAACGATACCGACGTTGAAGGTTCGACGCTCACTCCGCAACTCGCCAGCCAGCCGATGCACGGCACGGTGACCTTCAATCCGGACGGCACGTTCAACTACCAAGCCGAAGCCAACTACAACGGCATCGATGGTTTCAGCTACCTGGTGAACGACGGCACGGACAACAGCGAAGTGGCCACGGTCACCATCATGGTGAACCCGGTCAACGACGCGCCGGTGGCTGGCAACGACGAATACTCGATGAATGAGGACGAGGTTCTCACCATCGACGCCAACGGCGTGCTCGCGAACGACAGCGACATCGATGGCGATACGCTCACGCCGACGATCGTCGCGCAGCCGCTTCACGGCACGGTGGTGATGAACGCCGATGGCTCGTTCACTTACACGCCGGCCGCCGACTTCAATGGCGTGGATGGCTTTAGCTACCAGGTGAGCGACGGCACGACGACCAGCGATGTGGCGAGCGTGACGATCAACATCGCGCCGATCAATGATCCGCCGGTCGCGGTCAACGACGAATACACGACGCCCGAAGACACCGAACTGCTCGTCGATATTCCGGGCGTGATTCTCAACGACGTTGATCCTGATAGCACGAACTTGACCACCACGCTGGTCAGCCCGCCGCAGCACGGCTCGGTGGAACTCGGCAGCGACGGCAAGCTGCATTACACGCCGGCTGCTGACTTCAACGGCGTGGATGGATTCAGCTACACCGTTTCCGACGGCGAATTTACCAGCGATGTCGCCAGCGTGACGATCACCGTTTCGCCGGTGAACGATGCACCGGTCAGCCAGGCCGATAGCTACGAAGTGGCCGAAGATGACGTTCTCACGGTCGCCGAAGTTGGCGTGCTCGGCAACGACAGCGATGTCGATAGCTCGCCGCTGACAGTCACGCTCGGCACCGGTCCCACGAACGGTACGCTGGAACTCAACAGCAACGGCACGTTTGTTTACACGCCGAATGCGAACTTCTCGGGCGAGGACTCGTTCACCTACATCGCCAGCGATGGCGAACTGGCGGGCGAGGAAACAACCGTCACGATTAACGTCACTCCCGTCAACGACGCGCCCGTGAGTGTCGCCGACAGTTATGAAATCGGCGAGGATGGCGTCCTGACCGTTGATGAAGGTGGCGTGCTCGCCAACGACACCGATTCCGACAGCTCGCCGCTGACCGTCACGCTCGGCACGGGGCCGACGAATGGCACAGTCGAACTGGCCGCCGATGGGACGTTCACCTACACGCCGAATGCGGATTTCAACGGCGAAGATTCGTTCACCTACATCGCCAGCGATGGCGAATTGGCCGGCACGGAGACGACAGTGACCATCACCGTCACTCCCGAAAACGACAAGCCGTTCGCCGAGGACGATGCTTACACGACCGATGAAAACACGCCGCTGCAAATCGACCCGGCCGGCGTGCTGGCGAACGACAGCGACATCGATGGCGATGCGTTGACCGCAAGCATCGTCACTGGGCCGACCAACGGCACGCTGACGCTGAACAGCGATGGCTCGTTCCTCTACACGCCGAACGCGGGCTTTGCGGGAACCGACACCTTCACGTACGCTGCAGAAGATGGCACCGATGCGGCGACAGCCGTCGTTACCATCACGGTGAACGACGTCATTCAACCGCCGATTGTGCATGCCGATGCTTACAACGTGGCCGAGGACATGGTCCTCGACATTTCGGCTGCGTGGGGCGTGCTGGCGAACGATTTCGATCCGCAGGGAACGGCAATGACGGCTGAGGTTGTCACGCCTCCGCAGCATGGACAGTTAGTCATGCAGTCCGACGGTTCGTTCAAGTACACGCCCGATGCCAACTACAACGGCAACGATTCCTTCACTTATCGCGCCATCAACGAAGCGGGCGAAGCCACCGAAGGAACGGCGTCGATCGTGGTTCAAACAGTGAACGACGCACCGAATGCAGGTGACGATTCTTTTACTGTGGCCGCGGGCGGCACGTTGACCACCACCGCGGCTACGGGCGTCCAAGCCAACGACACCGACATCGATAGCGCACCGCTAACGACGATCCTGTTGCAAGGACCGGCGCACGGCACGCTGACGATCGCGGAAGATGGCTCGTTCACCTACACGCCCAACGCCGGTTACACCGGACCCGATGAGTTCATCTATCAGCTGAACGACGGAATGGCGAACAGCAATGTGGCCCATGCGAGCATCGCGGTCACGCCGGCGATCGAAGCGCCGGGGAACACGCGGTCGAACGTGCACAACGACCACTACGTGGTCTCGGCTGACACCGAGTCGACTGTCGATGCGGCGAACGGCGTGCTCATCAACGATCACGATGCGCAAGGCGACACGATGCTGGCCACGCTGTTCAGCAATCCGCAGCACGGCAGTGTGGTGCTGAATACCGATGGCAGCTTCACCTATACACCTGAGTCGGGCTACGTCGGCACTGATTCGTTCCTGTACTGGGTGAACGATGGCAAGGTCCAAAGCGCGCTGGCCGCGGTCACGCTGGTGGTCGAAGCCGCGCCGGCGGAATCGCCGCAACTGGTGCTCGGCGATGCCGATCACTCGCATGAAGGGGCCTTTGATTGCGTTCTTCGCGATAACTTGTGGGCGTAGTCTGTTTGGAGTTTGCAGTTCGTAGTTTGAAAACGATAGGCGAGCCGAGGAGTGATCTTCGGCTCGCTTTTTGCGTTGATGGCTATCGCGATGAGGCTAGCGGCGGGAATAATGTACTCATAAGGAGGACTGCATCATGGCTACGCAAACAGTCGCGGAACTGACGCAAAAGAAGTGCAAACCGTGCGAGGGAGGCGTCGAACCTTACTCGCGAGAAGCCGCGCAGGAACAGCTTGCAAAACTGCCAGGCTGGCAGATGACGCATGGTGGGCAGCGGATCCGCAAGGATTGGACGCTGAAGCACTTCATGGCCGCCATTCGCTTCTTTCAGGAAGTGGCCCGCGTTGCCGAAGAAGATCAGCATCACCCCGACTTGCATCTCGAGGGGTATCGCAAAGTCTGGATTGAAATCTACACGCATGCCATCGGCGGCTTGAGCGAGAACGATTTCATTCTTGCGGCGAAGATCGATCAGCTGCCGATTGAGTTGAAGAAGTAAGAGTTACCTCTCGCTCAATAATTCGCATCAAGGCCTCCGCGGCGACATGGTTCGTCCGCTGCGTCAGCACTGCGGCTTGGCCTCGTTCGCGTAGTTCTCGCCGCAATTCAGGATTCGTCAGAATCTCATGCAGTCGCGCGGCCAGGTGGTGCGTATCTTCGGGTCGATGCAACAAACCGCCGCCGAGTTCGCCGAGCATTTCGGGGAACGCGCCGTGATCGGGCTGCACAACGGGCACTCCCGAGGCAAGTGCTTCGAGAATGAACAGCCCTTTGGGATCCTGATAAACGGTCGGCACCGAAAGCACATCGATCGAGCGCAATAGCGCGAGCTTTCCGGCCCGATCGACTTCGCCCAGGTATTCAAATTCGCCGGCCAGCCCTTGCTTGTTCAGGGCTTGGAAAATCGAACCGGCATAGTCGCGATTCTGCGCACCCATCCAACCGGCGATCTTCAATTTCGTCTGCTCGGTTCCCGGCATCTTGCGCAGCCGAGTCCAAGCTTCGGCGAGCACGTGCAAGCCCTTCTCCGGCGCCAATCGAGCAAGGTAACCAATGGTTGGCGGCCGCTGTTGATCGCGCGAAACACCAGCACTCTCGACGAAGTCTTCGCCGCGAATGCCGAGCGGCAGCTGATGGATTTTGCTTCGCTCGATGCCGAGGAATTTGGACATCGAATCGGCGTAGAAGGCGCTGTGCGTCAGAAAGCCATCGATCGACTGAGCCAGCCGCTGAATTTCGGCAATGGCTTGCTTCTGATCGGCGGGGTTCATTTCGCGCAGGAAGATGTCGTCGCCCTGTAGCACGACGAATACTCTCACCGGCAACTTCTTTTTCAACTCCGGCACGCAGCCCGCCGTCAGCACGTTGCTGAAGATGCAGATCTCTGGCTGATTTTCGCCGACGAGATAGTCGATCAGCCGATGGACCTCTTTGCTTTGAAAACCCGCTTCGCCGCGGAGCATCGAAACGGCCAGGCCGCCGAGCTTTTGATAGTCGAGCTTGCCGCCGAGCTTGGTCGCGAGGTTGATGATCCAGGGCTGATCGATCCAACGGTCGAGCCAGCGCGGCACCCAGCGAAAGACCGGCGCCTTCTGTTGCAAATAGACATTGATGCCGCCGAAGAAGACCTGATCGATGGTCAGATCGGTGTCGTCGGTCCGGATCGGCGTGTAGAAGGGAATCAACTGCACGTCGTGACCAAGCGACAGAAGTTCGCGGGCCAGCGCGTTGTCGTTCAGGCAACTGCCGCAATACATGCCGGCTGCTCCCGAGGTGAAGTAGGCAATTCGCCGTGGCGTCATGCTTCCACCTCCGTCGCGGGCAGGGCTGGCTTGTGGCTAGCGACTTGCTTCCACACAAACCAAGCCGCAATCGGCAGCAGGACGACCGCGCAAACGACGATTCCCACGGGTCGCGTCGGCCCATCTTCAAAGATGATCGCGCCGTTGAACGCGATAAAAAACATGAATAGATAGGCAGCCGTCAGCAGCCAGGCTGGCCGCGCAACGTTCAGCCATTGCAGTGCGACATCGGCTACCCACAGCAGCAAAAAGCAATAGCTCACATAGATGCCGTTGCCGAAGGCGAAACCCATCATCCGCTTGGTTTCGGCGGCAGTGTGCTCCCAGGCGTGCGTGTGGCTCCAGTGGTGTGTGAACTGAAACGCGCAAGCCACGTGAGCGATAAAGAGCAGGCAGCCCGCCGTCCAAATCCAGCGCAACCAAGCGAACTTTTTACGACTCGCCAGTGTCTCGATCTTGCCGGCGCGGGGGGCAGAATTGCACAGCAGCGCAGCGAAATAAACCACGAGGCAGGCGAGGGCCAGCCGAATGGTCCATTGGGTAAGAAGCGAGCCAGGCATGGCGGGAACGGATACGCGTGGTGAGGATTGGCGAGGTTATCGCCATTCTACTCGCTACCGAGCCACGCACGAAGTAAGCGGATTGGAGCTGGACAAACACGGTTGAACCGCCGCGCAAGTGCCTCTTTTTGCGGCTGGCTACAGCATTCGCTCGCAACCGCAAAAGGTTGCCGGAATTCGCCTTAACAATGCCGAATCGCGCGTAACCGCATTCCGCATGCCGGCGACTAGTCCACCGAACCGACGCCCCTACTATTGCGTAGGTCTGATGGACAAACGGGACGCGAGGATGTGGCCCATCAATTGCAAGGAGATAGTCAAAGCAACGGGAGTCAGCCATTTTTGATCTGGGTCGGCAAGCAGCGATCTCGATCAGGGAGATGATCGAATATGAAACGCAGTGAATTTGTCAGCATGATGAAAGACCGCTTGATGAAGCGCCGCCAGGCTCTCCGCAGCTACCTGGCCGGCGAAGTCAACGAGCTCCGCGACCAGAACCAAGCCACGGTTGGTGACGAAGTCGACTTCAGCGTCGACAGCGAACACGCCGCGATCCGCTCGCAACTAGCCGATTTCGAGAGTCGCGAACTCAAGCAAATCGACTCTGCCCTCGAGCGCGTTGAAGAAGGCCGTTACGGCAAGTGCGATTCGTGCAACGGGCCAATAGGCATCGAGCGCCTCCGCGCGGTGCCCTACGTCGCCGAGTGCATCGAGTGCGCCCGCAAAGCCGAACGCCAGAGCGATCGTCGCGCCGGCTCGGCTTGGGATAAGTACGACTTGCCCGAACCGACCGAACGGCCCAAGGCTTCGTACATGAGCGAAATGTAAGACGTCGCAAGCGACGACAATCGATCTTCATTCCGGCCGGCGGTGAGCAATCACCGTCGGCTTTTTTATTGGATCTACTCGTCAAACCGAGTAACTCGCTGTAGGCTCCTGACCGCAGCACTTGTCTCGCAACTCGCTTTATCGATCCCAGGCCGACCGACGATCCTCATGAACTGGCAACAACACTGGCGTCTCCGCCCGGACACGATCTATCTCAATCACGGCTCGTTCGGCCCGCCGCCGATTCCGGTGCAGCAGGCCCGGCTCGAATGGCAGCACAAACTCGACGAACAGCCGATGGACTTTTTCCTGCGGCAGCTCGAGCCGGCCTGGTTTGCGGTTCGCGATCGTCTGGCCAAGTTCGTCGGCACGACGGCGGCGAATCTGATTTTCGTCGACAATGCCACGGTCGGTATGAATATCGTGGCTGATTCATTTCGGCTGAGCGCTGGCGACGAAGTGCTGCTGACCAATCACGAGTACGGCGCGGTCGAGCGGATCTGGGACCGAGCTTGCGGTTTGGTCGGTGCACAACGCAAAACCGTGGAGCTGCCACTGCCATTTACGACTGCGGCAGAAACGGTTGACCGGATCATGTCTGCCGTCACGCCCCGCACGAAATTGATCGTCATTAGCCACATCACCTCGCCGACGGCGGTGACTCTGCCGGTGAAGGAAGTCTGCGCGGCTGCTCGCGAGCGCGGCATTGCGACTTGCATCGACGGGCCGCATGCGCTCGTGCAGGAGGATGTAGCCCTCGATGCGCTCGGCTGCGATTTTTACACGGCCAGTTGTCACAAGTGGCTGAGCGCGCCGTTCGGCACCGGCTTTTTGTATGCAGCACCAGTTCACCAGCCGAATATTCGTCCACCCTATTTGAGCTGGGGCCGCTTGCCACCCACGAAGCTCAATAACTGGGCCGACGAATTTCTGTGGAGCGGCACACGCGACTATGCCGCGATTCTGGCCATCCCCGCGGCGATCGATTTCATCGAAAGCATTGGCTTGAAGACCTTCCGCGCGCACGCACACAGCCTCGCACGCTACGCACGCGAGAAACTCTGCGAGCTCACCGGCCTCGAACCCATCATCCCCGATGATCCCGCCTGGTACTGTTCGATGGCCCATGTACCGCTGCCCCCTGGTTCGCGGCAACCGCTGCAAGAAAACTTGTGGCAGCAATTTCACATCGAAATTCCGGTCGTCGAATGGAACGGGGGGAGATACATCCGCGTCTCCTGCCATCTTTACAACGAGCAGTCGCAGGTCGACAAACTGTTGCCGGCCCTACGGGAATTGTTGGGCAAGGAACCCAAACCAGCGACTTAATCGTTCCTTCCCATGATTTTCAGATGGCGGGCCAAAATCTGTCACCACTTGCCGGCAATTGTCACCACTACAAAGAGCCTGACAAAAAGTCCGCAAACCTTCCGAATAGCGTCAAATTTGCCGCGAAATGTGCGTCAAGTCGCTGAATTACCAGCGTATCGCTAGGTTTCTGGGCCATTTTGGAATTTTCCAAAATTTCTCGCCCGCTTTCCCGCCCCGAATGCAACTGAGTGGAAGGGACATCGTATGCGCAGGGTCCATCCCCTCCCCGGGACCCCTGCTTTCGCGGGGCACGAAAAATGGTTCGTAATAGTCACGACGAAGAAAATGGCAGGCGGGTCAAGCGCTTGTTGCAGATGATGTTTCTGCTGCAAGAGAGCGAGGCTCGTTCGAGCGCGCAATTAGCCAAGCGATTCGAAGTATCGCGCCGGACAATCTTTCGAGATATCCAGTTGCTGCGCGACGCGGGCATTCCGATCGCCCAGGGCGAAAAAGGGGGTGGCTATTGTTTGCCATCCAACAGCCTGGGCTTTGTGCAGTTACAGCCCTTGGAACTGGTGGCCGTAGCCACGGCAGGCGCGCCGGGCGTTTCGGGAATGCGATTTCTGCGGCAGGCCCGTGAAATTGCGCTCGCCAAAATGGCGTTGGTCACCACTGCATTTTCCAAGGCTCAAGTGGAATTTGTGCTGGAACGCCTGGCTGAGATGCAGCACAGCGATAAGGAAGAGCGCGATGAAGCCACGCTCGAAACGCTGGTCGATTCGTGGATCAAGATGGCCAAGCGGTTGAAGGAAAAAGTGCCGCCTCAGCCGTAAGCCGTGGCGGCAGTTTTTTTAACCGTGGCGCTTAGCTGATTTCGGTCGATTCGATGTTCGAATACAAGCCATCGGCGTCGCGAGCCTGCGCGAATACGGTGCCGCTCGGGCAGTTGGCATCCGTGAAACTCATCGAGAAATAGCCATACCAGGTGACATCGCAGGTTCCTGAATAAAGCCCCGCGATGTTTACGTTGATTTGAGTGAGCGGCTGATCATCAGCGACGTAGCCATAAATAATGCAAGTGCTGCCGTCCATTTCCCAGCCTAAGTACTGCAGGACCGGGGCACCTTGCGCCTGCGACGGCGTCATCATTTGCGACGGCGAGTTCTGCGGCGGGGTGGAGACCTCGCCCTCATCGACTACGGTTTGAACCGGCGAATATTGGGCTGGTGGATCTTCCGGCGGCGGATCGATCGGATCGGGCACGGTCAGCAGATCACGCTCTTCCAAGCTGTCGAATTGCAACGGCCGATTGCGCGAGGGGGGAGATTGTCGGTGACGGCGATTAAGAAAATTCAAAGAGAACATTGCCAACTCCTTTTGACAGACCCAGGCGCGGAATTCCCATCACGGAACGCCCTGCACGGTGAAATCCGGCCCTGGAAACGTCTGTCCAGGTAGGAAGTCGCGCAGCAAAGAGAAAAGCGGGCTGGCGGGCACACGCAAAATAGGTGGGCAAAGCAAATTAGCTAAGCAATTTGCTTCAATGAGCCGCAGAGAGCGCGGCCTGAAGGTTGAACGGGAGAGGCCGGAACGCCTCAATCTTTGCGGAAGGCTCGACACTGAGCGGCAACGGTTGAGGAGTAAGCGCCTCGATGTCGAAACTCTGGAACCTTACGTTTGCGAACTGTTTTGGCGGCACGCCTGCTTCAAGTGCTTTGCGGATACACCACTCGCACCGCGGTCGTAACTTCGTTGACTGATCAGGCGATTTTTCCAAGGCAAATCCATAAAGGTTCGCAGCATCGTAGTAGAGATACGGAGAAATCTGCTGACCGTCGAGAGCAAATTCGATGTCGTCAAAAATATCGGGCGGGAGTTTCGCACCGTCGATTTGGGCTCGCCTAAGCTTCCCGATGGCTCGGTGCCAATACGCAGGCCGATAAGAAGGATCGAGCTTGATCGCTCGGGAAAGAGAGTCGACGGCCGGATGCGGTGCGCCGCGGAACAAGTCGCACAAGCCGATATTGTACCACAGCGCGCCGGTGGGATCTGAGTTGGGCTGCGCTTGCAAGAAGAAGGACTTCGCAGTCTCGTACTTGCCCATGCCGGCATAGCACCAGCCTCGCTCGGCTTGCCATTCATGCCGGGGGAGCATTTGGTGCAGTTTGTAAAATCGCTCTTCCGCACGGCTATATTCACGCTGCGAGAGAAAGCGATTTGCCTCATTCAGCAGCAGTCGCTGCGGGCTAGGCTTCAGCATCTGAGCTGCAATCCCCCAGCCAGTCAGCAGCACTCCAACGATGCAAACAATCCAGGCAAGACGAATCAGTGTCTTCCTGCGTTCGTATTGATGGACGAAGGCAGCCAGGGCATCGGCCATCTCCTCGGCAGTTGCAAATCGATCCTTAGGATTGAGCGCGATTGCCTTGTCGATGATGGTCTTCAGTAGCGCAGGGACGGCGAAGCCGGCTAGATTCAACTGTGTCGCGCGCGGCGTCGCAGGCTCGTAGCGGACCAGCAAATCTTCGACTTCAAACTCAAACGGAATCGTGCCGTAGAGAAGTTCGGCGAAGACGACCCCTAAGGAAAAAATGTCGCTGCGATAGCCTTGTTCGCCAGCTGTAGCCGCGTCGGCCTGGGCTAATTTGGGCAGACGTTCAGGAGCCATGTAGGGGGGCGTCCCTCCGATCCGCAAAGCTCCTTCTTCCCCGTCGGTAGACAGGTTGAAATCCATCAGCAGTGGTTCGTCGTCAAACGACAGGATGATATTCGAGGGCTTGATATCGCCGTGGAGCACTTTCGCTTCGTGAGCAGCCGCCACGCCCCGCGCGAGCTTTTCCATGACTCCGGCAACGGCGACTGAGTAAGCGAGTTTGTCCTTGGTCTTCTTCTTTGCGGCCAGGAGCGAATCACTGGCAGGCATTTGAAAGGCGGTGGTGCTCTGCAGTTGATCAATTGCTTCGGCCAGCGTGGCCCGGCCATGAAATGGCATGCAAATGCCGACCAAGCCCCGCTGCTCGTCATGCTGGATCGAGTGAATCGGCATGATGTGCGGATGTTCGAGCTTGCCCAGCAGAAAGGCTTCGCCGGGTCCCGAAGTGGAACACTTCACGACGACACTACGATTGCCGAGCGCCGGTTCCTCTGCCAGAAATACGCGTGAGAATCCACCGCGGCCCAGTTCCTCGAGCAGTTTCCAACCGCACCAGGTGGTGCCCGCCTCCGGCCAATTCGTCGATTTTGGTTTGGGCACGCCGAGCGAGATGCTATGCAACACATTGTGCATGGTGAGCATGCGGAAAAGTGAGTTGTGCACGGTCGTGAAACGATCGCAAAACTCTTTCTGGTCGACCGTCTCGCCCGCTTCCTCTCGCAAGCAGAATTCTTCGTAGGCCAGGTCGACGCACAGCGAATGGCGCTCGTGCAGCTGGGGATACTTTTTCAGAATGGCCAGGGCATCGGGCTTTGAACCTGAACGCCAAGCGTCCATGACTTCGTCAACCAACACGCGCAGCTTATTATCGGCGGGCTCGTTGTGCGTCATGGAGAGGTGCCCCCTCTGGGCGATTACCTGCGAACGCGCGCGGGAACTAGGCGGCCTGGCTCAGTAAGCGTTTGATCGTCTTCCGCGCTGTTCGTTCGTGGATCGAGAGTTGCGTGGCGATCTCGGTGTAGGTCGTCCCTTGCAATCGCAGTTCAACGATCCGTCGCACCTGGTCGGTTTCATTGGCCAGCAGTTGGTCCCAGCGTTCCTTGGCAATGGCTACGGCACTTGGCGTGGGTGTATTTCCCATCATTTCGCGCGAAGGGCCGTCTCCTCCCGTCAGCTCTTCGCGGTCGACGTTGTGTTTCTCCGTCTGCAATCGGCGGCGTACTTCTGCCAATACTTTAAACTTGGCAAGTGTGGCGAGATACGCAATGAGTTGCTCCGACTTCACCATATCGTGTAGCTTCTCAGGGCAGCGAAAAAACGATGCCCATACTACCTGCACAAAGTCGATCGAGTCGAATTTGGATCGCAACTTGTGATGCAATGAGCGGCGAACGAAACGCTGCACATCGCGACTATATTTTTCGACGAGCGTCTCGGCAGCTTGCAGATTCCCTTTGCGCACCAGCTCAATCAGCTGCGCAAATTCGATATCCAATTCGGGTGAGTTGGATTCAGGAATTTCATTTGACATGAATGTGCCTAATTTTGCTGATAAGAATTAGCCCGCTCTTAATCAGTTTTCGCGACTAGAGATATGGAACAACGTATTGCACACGGCAGCTCGTGTCACCTGCATTGGCAAGAATTCTTGCTTGCACGGAAGGCAGGTGACAAAGGTTGTCATAGGGGCGCAACTAATGATTCGCATGTACTGGTGGCAAGGCGGTCGCGGTACGGGTAACTTCGGCGATAAGCTAGGTCCCGCTTTGGTAAAGGCAATCACTGGGCGGATTGTTACCTGGGCTCCCATCGAAAAAAGCGATTTACTGTCAATTGGTAGTAATTTGGAGCCCTGGCTGTGGCCAGACCGGGCCTGGCTAGATTACCGAGGTGTAATCTGGGGGGCAGGGCGACTTACGGGTGTTTCACCTCTGCAATTTCCACGCGCCAACATTGTAGCAGCCCGGGGAGAACTGACGCTCGCTAGCCTCGATGTGCCGGCACGCAGCACGGCTGCCACTGGCGATCCGGCGCTATTGTGTGGTCATTTTTACCGTCCGGTTAGCAAACCCCGCTACAAACTGGGCATCTGGCCGCACTGGAGCGAGGCCCGCAACCGCGAGCTGCTGGAAATCGCGAAGAGTTCGTCCGAGATCGTGATGATCGATCCTTGTGGCGAAATTCAGGACACCATCGATCTGGTGGCCAGTTGCGAAAATATCGCTTCCTCGGCATTGCATGGCTTAGTTGTCGCCGATGCTCTGGGAATTCCTAGCTGCTGGATTCGAACTCCCAATTGCAATCGCGAGAAATTGCCGCAGTACAAATTTCTCGATTACTTTTCGGCATTTCAATCGGCGCCGCCCCGGCCGAGAATTATTGACGCCGGCGACAATCTCGCCTCACTCTTGCCGCGCATGAATGATGAGCGATTAGAGGATGCGGCCCGCATTCAAGATGACTTGCTGTCGGCCTTTCCTTTTCGTTGCCATGTAGCAGCGTTTTAAGATCTCAAGATTGCTAAGTCTTTGCCGCGGCAACCTTCTCGGCCGCGGCTTCGCGCGGATGCTTGAGCGCCCCACGCCGCGGCAGCGATGTGAGGACGACGCAGATCGTCTTGGTGCCAGGATCGGCCCACGCCAATGTACCCGTCGAGCCGGTATGGCCGAATACTTTTTCGGAGCAGCCAGGGCTCCCCGCTTCTTTGCCGACGTGAAATCCCAAGCCGCGCGCTGTAAAGCCAGCAGGGTTGTGATTCTGGATCATCATCCGCGCGGTCGCCGGTTTGATCGCAGCGCCTCGCTCATTGAGAAACTCGGCCAGGAAGCGACCGACGTCCGCGGCAGAACAATGCGTGCCACCCCAGGGAGCGCCGAGCTTTCTCCAATACGGACTGTTCCAGTTCCAAGCCTTCGCTGACGGATCGCCGCCGCCAGATTCCGGTGCCGCTCCTTCCATCTGACACGGCACCAAATCGGTGATTGCAAATTTGCCGATGCCCTGCGCGGAATGCTGCATGCCGAGCGGGCGAATGATCGAGCGTTCAACCAATGAAATAATATCGGTCTGACTGATCACTTCGGCGATCCGCGTAGCCAGTAGGATTCCCATACTGGAATACTGATACTTGCTTCCCGCGGCGAATTCGAGCGGCGTGCGAAGCGTCTCTTCAGCAAACTTGCCGAGCGTCGCGTGCTTCTTTCGCAACTCGGCATTGTTGGCCACTTGATCGGGCAGGCCCGAAGTGTGTGTGAGCAAATGCTGAATTGTCGCCGCGTCGCGCCCATCTCCTTTGAAGGCCGGCAAAAACTTCTTGATGGGGTCAGCGAGTTTGAACTCGCCACGGTCATACAACGTCATCACGGCCGCGACGCTGATTGGCTTCGAAATGCTGCCGAGCAAAAACATTGCATTGGCGGTCTTGGCCTGTCCGAATGCGCGCGAGAACTCCTCATCGCCCTGGCGTACGTAGAGGACCGACGATTCGATCTGCTTGCTGTCGCTGGCCTGATTCAGCACTTCGGCTGCCGTCTCCCAGCGGCTGGCCTGTACGGCGACCGCTAGTTTCGTGGCGAAGGCGATTCCGGCTGCGGCTTGGAGAAAAGTGCGACGCTGCATACCAATGCTCCTGATTATGTTGCCGGCGAGATTTTTTTAGATAACTCGTCGAGCCACGCAACTTGGGCGGGGTTCATTTTCAATCGGGCCTCGGCAAGTGGGAACCACCCTGCCCGATCGACCTCGGGGAACTCCATTTGTTTGCCGGACTTCGGTGGCCATTCGATCTGGAACGTGTTGCTCACTAACTGAGTAGGATCAAATTCGCCGGCAACCGACCAGGCGTGTACGACCTTGCCGCTCTTTTGTTTGATTTTCGCGAGACTCAGAAAATCACCTGCTGGTTGCAGTCCTGTTTCTTCGGCAAATTCACGGCAGGCAGCGGCGAGCACATCTTCGCCGTCGTTGATTTCACCCTTGGGAATTGTCCAAGCTCCCTCCTCTTTGTTTTTGAAAAACGGGCCGCCCGGATGCACGAGCAGCACTTCGAGCGCGCCGTCGCGCATTCGGTACAAGAGAAGTCCGGCGCTGTTTCGCGGCATTGTAAAGTGCGTCTCGAGGAGTGATCGTTCAACCGACTGACCATCAAATTAGCGGCTGCCCAATCATCTGCCAAATCGAAAGACCTCGGCGTCTGGATTCGGAATGCCGGTGTGCATATCAGCGATCAGCTGCGCTGCGATCACACTGTAAGTAATGCCATTGCCGCCGTAGCCAAGGGCAAAGTACGCGCGCGGCCGATCGGTGGGCGAACCGATATAGGCGAGGCCGTCCTTCGTTTCGGCAAACGTGCCACCCCAGGCGTAGGCCACGGCGAAGCGCGCCTCCGGAAAGAGGCGATGGAAGCGGCGTTCCAGTTTCTTGATCTTGCGTTCGACCAGCGAATCGCGCCGATGATCGGTCGAGAACGAAGTATCTTCGCCACCGATGATCGCTCGGCCATCCGCGGTCTGGCGGGCGTAGAAATAAGGACGAGCCGTTTCCCAAATCAGGCTTTGCTTCGGCCATCCGGGGAAATCGCTCTCGGGTTCGCTCACCAGCGCGTAAGTGCTGTGCAGCGAGCCCGCCTCTTCGCCCTCGAGAAAAGGCCTGGTTGCGTAGCCTGTCGCGAAAACGACTTTATCTGCAGTGATCACTCCACTTTCGGTGTGCACTCGCACTTCACTCGCGAACTCCTTTACGTCCAGCACCTTAGTGCCGCTGTGCGCGCGGCAACCCTGGGCAGTTGCGTTGCGGATCAAGCGGCGTGTGAATTGGTACGGGTCGATTTGCCCATCACCATAAGAGCGGATTGCGCCGGAGGAACGCAGACTGGAAACATCGCGCAGCTGTTGTCGCGACAGCCAGTCCACTTCGAAGCCGAATTCTCGTCGGCAATCAAATTCCCGTTTCAACTGCCGGTAGTGGAAGACGCTGCTCGCGAAATACAAACTTTCCTGGCGAGTGAAACCACATGGATCGCCGAGCTCCACCGTCAGCTGTTCGATTTCATCAATGGCTCGCAGACCGCGACGATACGCGTGAACGGCGTGTTCGCGGCCAACCTGCCGGATCAAATCGACGAGCGGCGTATCAACTTCATATTGCAGCAAGCCGGTGCTCGCGGCAGTGCTCCCCTGGCCGAAGTCGCGCTGATCGATCAGCAGCACATCGATGCCGCGCTTCACCAACTGCCAGGCCACGAGCGCGCCGGTAATGCCGCCTCCGAGCACGACAACTTCACAAAGAGCGTCGCCGGCGAGGGGCGGGTAAGTGGGTTCGCTGGCGTCTATATGAACGACATCCAGCCAATAGGGGCGGCCCGAGCGGAGTTTCACGTTGCTGCTTCAGTGGTTAGCGAAAGGAAGTTGCCAGCCGATTGGTTACGGCTGGCAGCAGCAACTGCTGTTCCAACGATCAAGCCAGATAACCGCCGTCGACATCGAGCACGGCGCCGGTGATAAACGACGCATCGGGACTCGCGAGAAAAGCCACCGCCGCCGCGAGCTCATGCGGTTGGCCATAGCGGCCGAGGGCGGTAGTCGACTTTTGCACTTCGGCGAAGTCGCTTGTCTCGGGATTCATATCGGTGTTGATCGGGCCAGGTTGAACGACATTCACCGTGATGCCTCGGGTGCCGAGGTCGCGGGCCCAGCCTTTGGAGTAACCAACCACGGCGGCCTTGGTCGCACCGTAACCGGCATATCCTGGAAAGCCAACGCGCGACGCGATGACAGAACCGATGTTGATGATGCGGCCACCTTCGGGCAGCAACGGTGCGGCTGCTCGAACCGCGGCAACAACTCCGCCGACATTGATCGCGAATTCACGCTCGAGCTTTTTCAGATCCGCATTCGGATCGCCGACCGAGCCGGCTTCGAAGACGCCTGCGTTGTTGACCAGAATATCGAGTTGGCCGAACTTTTCGCGGACTTGATGAACGAGCTTGGTCACCTGGGCGGCATCGGCCTGGTCGGCTTGAAAGGCCGCAGCCTTCACGCCGAGGGAAGTCAGTTCCTTGACAACTGCCTCGGCCTTGGCTGGTGAAGCCGAATAGCTGATGGCGACATTCGCGCCTTGGGCTGCGAGGGCCTTGGCAGTCGCAGCGCCAATGCCGCGTGAACCACCGGTGACGAGAGCGACTTTGCCGGCAAGTTTCTGGGACATGGCTGGGTTCCTTTTCTTCTCAAATCTGAACAGGGCTCAATCTGAACGGGCGGAGGATTGTGCAAGTTTTCTGCATTGCTGCGGGCGGGCTCAGGTCTATGGGCTAAAGCTAAATTAGCTGAGCTTGAGTTGCTGAACCGTCCCACCTGACAGAGAGACTTACCGGGCGGTTCGGCGGTTCTTACAAGAGAATTCCGTCAAATGCTAAACGGGAGCACCCATTATTCGCCAAGAAAAGCGACAAGTGCTATGCAGGGAGCGGGGGCGATGATGAAGGCCACCCGGTCAGACTAGTGCGAGAACTGCGCTCACTACTCGTGTAGCTGAGTAGTGCAAAAGCCGGTAAACCCCCGGGGCGGGCCCGGGGGCGTGACTTGTCGAGGGCGGCAACTAGCCTGCCTTCGTCTTCGAGCCGGTCGAGGCAGCGACGGCCGATGGGTTGCGGAGGATGCGGGTCAATTCATCCACGCCGTCTTGTTCATCCTTGAGGATGTCTTCGAGGAAGATAACGAGTGCCCGGTCACCCTCGGCGGCGGCCAGCGCTTCGAGATAGCACTTCACGGCCTTCGATTCGAACTCGAGGGCGGCGTTGAGGAGTTCCAGCAGGTCGTCGCTCTGCTTGATGTTGTTGCGCTCGACGGTCGGCACGCCACCGAGGGCGACAATCTTCTCGCCCACCTTCTTGGCGTGACCGAACGATTCCTTGGCGCTGTCGTAGAACATCTCGGAATAAACGTCCCGCCACAGGCCCGAAACAACGAAGCCGGCCTGAGCGTACTGAGCGACCCCGGTCCATTCATGGCGCAGGCAGTCGTTCAACTTATCGATCACTTGATTCTTATCCATGGCGAAAACCCCTCTTTCTTGGAGATTTAAAACTGCTGCCTGTGAAATCGCTGCGAAGACGCTGTGGCAACAACTGGCCGCAACCGACACACCGATTGCTGGCAGGAACGAAGGGCGATAGCTGGCGATCGGTCGCTAAGATTGGCTGGCGGTTGCCCCTGGAAAACTCATCTGTCGGGAATCTTACAGACCTTCGGCAGTCTGTCCAGCCTTGCAGTAACTCTTTTTGCTGAAATATCTTACGAATCGCCGATGTCGAGATTTCATCTCATCAAACGGGCTGGTTGGACGCGATACGCGGTATCAGCAACTGCTGCTGGCAACCCCGCCATGCCGCCTTCAGGGGAGCGTCGAGCCGAGGCTCTCAAATGCCAGTTGTCCTGTGCGTAAAGCCCGTTTCGTAAAGTCGCTAACAGCAAGTGATTTGGTTGACAACAGCGTGGTTGCCGTTACACTTGGCTTCGCTTCCTGTATGATTTTGTTAACCGGATGCACAGTTTGGTTAGCAGTTTGTTCAAACCCTTGAACATTTGAAGTATGTAAATCAGTGATCGCTGATTAGAGGAAGTGCTTCAGGCGGACTTGAAGCTCGCTGGTTCCAATGGCCCCCGGCTCGCAAGAGCTCCTGCAGCCAAGATGGACTGCCCATGAAACTTTCACGCACCGTCGCCTATGCGGTTCGAGCCACCCTGCAACTTGCTCAGTTGCAGGCCGAAGGGCCCGTTCCCTGCAGCCATTTGGCGTCGACCGGCAAGATGCCGGAACGGTTCCTGCTGCAAATTCTTCGCAACTTGGTTACCCACGGCATCCTCCGCTCCACTCGCGGAGTCGACGGTGGCTATGCCTTGGTTCGCCCCGCCGATCAAATCTCGCTGCTCGAAGTCATCGAAGCGATTGAAGGCCCGTACGATTCCACCCTGGAATTGGGGGACGGCGTGACCGACGACTCGCAAGCGCAGCTGCGCGATGCCTTTCAGCAGGTAACGACGAACACCCGCCACCAACTCGAAGCGATCAAGCTTTCGCAATTGCTCACCCCGCCGCCGTCAGCGGAATAACTCACAACCGCTCGGCATCCTTTGCTTCGCCCGTTCTCTGCGCTGCGCGCGAGACAACACTGCGTTCAATAAGTATCATTCACGCATATCGATGCGTGCTTGACGCTGGTCGGAGGTTTTATGCGCCGGTTGCTGCTGGTCTTGGTTTTTGCTTGGACATTTTCCGCGGCAGCTGCCGCCGGCGAGAACTGGCCGGGCTGGCGCGGCCCGCGCGGCGATGGTACGAGCCTCGAAGAGAATGTGCCGACGCACTGGAATGCGACGACGGGCGAGAACATCGCCTGGCAAACGCCGATTCCGGGTATCGGGCATGCTCAGCCAGTCATTTGGGGCGACCGGATTTTTCTCGTCGCGTGCGTGAACGATACCAAGGAACGAGTGGTCCTTTGTCTCGATCGTACGAGCGGCAAAATCCTCTGGCAGAAGACCGTCTTCACGGCGCCGCTGGAAAGCAAACACGCGCTGAATAGTTTTGCGTCGAGCACGCCGGTGACGGATGGCAAACTGGTGTTCGTTTCGTTTCTCGAGGTCGACGGCAGCACTGTACCCGCGCCGAATGTCGGTGGTGCGCCGCGGCCAATCACGCCCGGCAAGATGGTGGTCGCCGCATATGACTTTGAGGGGAATCAGAAGTGGATTGAACGGCCTGGCGAGTTCGTTAGCGCGCATGGATTTTGCTCGAGCCCAGTGTTGTTCGAAAACAATGTGATTGTGAACGGCGATCACGACGGCAAGAGCTATATCGTCGCGCTTGAGCAAGAGACCGGCAAAGTGGCCTGGAAGCAACCGCGGGCCAACGGCATTCGGAGCTACGTGACGCCGCTGATTCGCGAGATCGATGGCCGCACGCAGATGATCCTTTCCGGCAGCAAGCACATCATCAGCTTGAACCCCCGCGACGGCACGGAACATTGGAAGATCGAAGGGCCGACGGAGCAGTTCGTGGCGTCGATGGTTTTCGACGGCAAGTTGCTTTTCATGGCCGCTGGTTTTCCGACGTATCACGTCATGGGCATCCGCCCCGACGGCCGCGGCAACGTCACCGAAACACACGTCGCCTGGCATGCCACGAATGCCAAGTGCTACGTCCCCTCGCCGGTCGTCGTGGGCGATTACTTGATGGTGGCCGATGACCGCGGCACGGCGAACTGTTTTCTCACTGCCGATGGAGAGCGTTTGTGGCAGGAGCGGCTCGGCAAGGGTTTTAACAATTCACTGGTGACGGCGAACGGTCTCGCCTACCTGCTCGCCGATGATGGTCTGACGAAAGTGATCAAGCCGGGCGAGAAGCTCGACGTTGTCGCAGAAAACCCCTGCGGCGAACGTTGCTTCGCCTCACTCGCGATCTCGCAGGGACAAATCTTCCTTCGCGGCGAGAAGCATTTGTTTTGCATTGGGAAAAAGTAGGTTGTGCGATTGATGTCAGCGCCAACGATTTCTACATATTCCAGCCCGACGCCAACTCTCGTGTCAATTCATACGCCGAAACAACTCGGCAGCTGCGAGCATTTTGTCCGGCCCACAGTGGCGAAAAATCAGGCTTGCCTTGCGCTTCAGCGGCAGCGCGCAACGGTGAGAGTGCCGCGGCTGCCAGCGGAAAATCCGGGGCGGCCGCGTTCATCGGGCCGATCTCGCGCGGCAGGCGGCTGATGATGCCGCGCGCTGGTCTGCCCGTGAAAACATTCATCAGCGCGGTATGCCCCGCCGTTTCGCTTTGCAAGGCAGTGCGATGCAGCGGGGCAGTGGTTGCTTCGGGGCAAAACAGATACGCCGTGCCGACCTGAACACCGGCTGCGCCAAGCTCGCGCGCGGCGGCAACTCCCGCAGCATCGGCGATGCCGCCAGCCGCGATGACAGGCACCTTCACGGCGCGCACGATTTGCGGCACGAGTGCGAACGTGCCAACTTGTGTCGTGATGTCGCTCGTCAGGAACATGCCGCGATGGCCGCCTGCCTCGGCACCTTGTGCGATGATCGCGTCGACGCCGTGCTGCTCGAGCCAAGTCGCTTCGGCCACCATGGTTGCTGAGCTGATGATTTTCGCGCCGGCCTTTTTCACTCGCGCCAAGAGTTCCGGCGCAGGCAGGCCGAAGTGAAAGCTCACCACGGCTGGGCGGAATTCATCGAGCACATCCGCCATCTCGGCGCTGAACGGCGCGCGACTGGCCGTCGTGAAGGTTCCCTCAGGATCGATTCCATACTCGCGATAGAACGGCAACAGCACGTGTCGCCACGCTCGCTCGCGCTCGGCATCAGGCGTCGGCGGCTCATGGCAAAAGAAGTTGGCGTTGAACGGCTTGTCGGTTTGCTGACGGAGTTTTGCCAGCTCACCGCGCAGACCATCGGGCGTGAACATCGCGGCCGGGAATGAGCTGAGCCCTCCGGCGCTTGAGACTGCTGCGGCGAGGGCAACTCCCTGCGATCCCGCCATCGGGGCCTGAATAACCGGGAACTCGATCTGAAACAAGTCGGCGATATTCATTTCCGCATTATCGCCGATCGCGCGCTGCAAGTCACCGCGTGACTTGCCACGTTAGCGATAACCGCCGCCGCCACCTTGAATCTGCTGCAACGCCATGTAATTCGAAACGGTGAGTGAACCGAAGAGCATGGCAGGGAACAAACCGCCCTGGCCCATCACGGCGAGGAAGAAGATTACAGCTACGATGCCAGCTCCGATGCTGAGTTGCAATCCACGTACGAGCCCGCCGTAAGGATCCTGCAGCATGCAGAGTTGCATCGCCACTTGCCCGCCATCGAGTGGATAGACAGGAAGTAGATTCACAACGCCCCAGAAAATATTCACGTACAGCAGAATGTCGAGCACCATGGCAAGTTGTGGGCTGATCTGCGGGCCAACGCGAATGTCGAAGGTTGGAATGATTTTGTAGTACCAGGTTTGCACCACTTCGCCGCCGATCCCTTTGGCGAAAATAACCGCCAGCGCAGCAAGAATAAAACCCGCCGCCGGACCGGCCAGCGAAATGTAAATCTGCTCCTGCGCAGTCCGCCGTTCGCCGCGCGGATTGTACGACGAGGCGTACGGATTGCCCGAGCCTTCGATGGCCAAGCCGCCCATCATGTAAAGGACCACATGCGCCTCGCGGCCGAAGCGGCGGATCATCAGGGCATGGCCCAGTTCATGGACTAAAATCGAGACGAAGAAGACCGCCGTGACAATCAAGATGCCCTTGGCGTCGTAGTCGCGCCCCATCAACAAGCACATCAGCCAGAAGAGCGGATGAACGCGCACAGGGAAACCGAGGATCGAAAAATTCAAATCCCAGGGAGTGCGATTGGGTTCAACGAGTAACACAGCGCGAGCAGCTCCAGCGCGATCGATTCCAAAAGGGAATTAGGTCGCGTCCTTTATATCACGCAGTGACAGTGCGCGGAATTTACTGCCGGGCAATCACGCGGTGGAAATGAAGTTGCACTTCGCGATCGACAACGCGGCGCACGCCTTCGACGAGGCAACGTGGTTCGTTGTCCTCTTGGCCGATGCGGACGATTTCGTCGAGCTTCATGCCGTGCGGCACGGTGAATGTCGATTGATGAATCGTTTGATTGCCGGCGTCGAGTTCGGGGACGATGAAGTGGCAAGTCGCGCCGTAAGTCAGCATCCGGCCTGCATAGGCATCGTGATACGGCCGCAGACCTGGAAAGCTCGGCAGCAGGCCGTGATGCAAATTAATGATTCGGCCGCCGGCGTACTTCCAGCAACTGCCGGCTGGTAGCACGCGCATGTAACGAGCGAGAATCACGTAATCGACGTTGTAGCGATCGAGCACACCGATCATCTGATCGTCGTTGGCCCGGCCATCGCTTTCGCCGATGCTTTCCCACGGCACATTGAATTGCTCGGCAATGCCTCGGCAGTTCGCGCGATTGCCGATCATCACGGCGACTTCCGCTTTGATCACGCCGTCGCGCACGGCGCGCAAGAGCGCCAGCGGTGGTTCGGTGCGATAAGTAACGCAGATCGCGAGGCGCGGCTTGGCGGCTCGTTCTTCCGGCGACCACACGCGGACGCTTAATTTTGTTTCACCGCCAATCGCTTCTAAGGCGGAACGAATTTCGCTCAGCTTGGCTTTGGGCAGATGCACGCGCACCATCATCGCGAAGAGGGCTTCTTCGTCGTGGTCGTACATCTGGATCTCGGCGATATTCGCGCCCTGACCGGTCAGGTAGTGAATGATCGGATCGGCCAAGCGAACGTTGTCGGGGCCGACGGCAGTAACGACGATTTGCATAAGGAGAGTAATTCTACAGGCCGCGGCCTGGCTTAGCGCGGGGCCGAGGGCATGTTGACGGTGGTCGTGCGTTCGCGGGTGATCGGCTTGGTGTTGCGCTTGCTGCGGAGCTCGACCTGGAACGTATGCATGCCGGGCTTGGCTCCTTCCACTTCGATCTGCAGTGTCGGCAGTTCTTCGCGAGCACGGACCAGCGCGATCGGCGTGAGCGTGACCACGCCAGCCGTGGCATCTTGCAGTTGAAAGATTTTTTGATCGCCGCTGACAAGTCGTTTGAATTTCAAGCCGTCCGGCAGGACGAGTGTGATCTGCAAATTATCATCCGCGCCGCTGGCGTCGTTCTTGATGCGAACTAGGTAGCGCGTCGTGCCGCCTTGCGGAATCGGATTCGCCGATTGGCTGAGCGATACTTCGAGGTTGCCGGCTGGTAAGGTTGTCTCGCGTGGTGGTTGACGCGGGGTATCTACACGCGGTTGCGGCACTTGTGGCATCGGCATCGGGCTTTCGCCCATCGGCATTGGCATCGGTACCGGCACCGGAGCAGCGCGACCGCCGCCGGTGATCGTGATATTCACCTGCCGCGTTTCTGGCTGGCCATTCTCGGGCGTGACTGTGATCTGAGCAAAGGCTCGGTCATCGGCGGCGACACCGCGCAGATTCAACTGACGACTCTGCACTGCGCCGGCCGCGAGTTGATCGATGGTCCAAGTCAACGTGCGGCGAGCTTCATCCACCTGATGGCCGGGCGTCGCGCGATCGGCGGCAAAGTTCGGGCTGTAGCTGATGCTGAGCTTTGCGTTGCGAGCGAGCGAACCGCCGACGTTGGTCACTTCGGCAATGAGTTCGCCCGTTTCACCAACTTTCACTTGCTGCGGTTGCGACAAGCGTAGCTGTAAACGCGCCGGTTGAATTTGCGATTGAATGCCCGTGACGACGCCGCGGGCCGTAGCCGATTGATTGCCATCGGCGGTGACGTCGAGTCGATGCGAATGCTGGCCGGGGCGAGTGACGATGAACGTCACGGCCGGTGAACTGATCTTTTGGCCGGGCTGGATATCGCCGATGGTCTTCACGATCGGGCTCGATTGGCCGTCGGCGTGAACGAGTTCGGCGGGGAAGCGGTCGGTGAGCGTGACATTCCGCAGCACTTCGCTGCCAGTGTTCGTGATTTCGATTTGGAAGGTGGCTCGCTTGCCGACTTCAACGGCATCGGGCCCATTCATCCGCACCGCGAGTGCCTGGCGGAAGACCCGCGTTGCTGCAGTTCCTTCGGCTTTCAAGTTGCCATCGCTGGTCACTGCCATGAAGGTCGAACGCAGATCGCCATCGACGGCGGCCCGGCAATTCACTTTCACCGAGGCCCGACCGCGAGCTTGCAGATCGCCGATACGCCATTCCAAGCGGTTGCCATACATTTCTGCCGACGGGCTGCTATTCAGCACGGTCACATTCGACGGTGGTGTGAATTTCAGGACGACACCCTGCGTAGCCTGGTCGCCCGTGTTGTTGACGGCGACTTCGTAGCTGAGCAAACCATCGCCAGGAATCGTCGTCGGACCCACGGCGGAAACACTCAAGCCCGGCGCCGACCAACTCACGCTAGTGGTGCTTTGACCGACGATCATGTCGGGCAGATCGCCGCTGGCGGGACGCAGAATTTGCACTCGCACCGTAGTGATGCCCGCTGAGTTCGTTCGCGGCATGAGATCGGCTACGGCGACTCCGTTTGAGTCGGTGCGTACATCAACAACGCGAGCGTTGCCGCCGCCGAAGTTGGCTTCCGGGCCGTCGAGCACTTCATAACGCACGATCCAACCGGCGACGGCTGGACCGCCCGAACGTTTGACGACGGTTCGCAACTGATGTCCCGTACGACTGCCAATCGTAGCGACGGCGCACGGCGGGAAATTCCAAACGGCATCGACCCAATAGATGGTGGCTTGAGCACGACGGCGGTCGAAGTTGTGTTCCTTCGGCGACCAGACTGTGACGTACGAAGCGCCTTCCTTCGGCGACGTCACGCTGATCCAGCTTTGACCTTTTTGCAGTTGAATGTCGTCACTTGGGTCTTTCGTGCCGCGGTCAACGCATTGCGAAATGGTCGAGGTGTGCGCTAGGGCGTATTGCGGTGTGACTTTCTGCGGCGAGTTGCGCAGAAAGTACGAAGCGTGGTGCGGGCTTTCTTGTCCGATGGCGACGATCTGTCCGGCGCCGTCTTGCGCGAGCATCCATTCGATGGGCTGCCGCATGACGAGGTAGCCGTCGGTGCCGCAGATGCCTGCCGTCAGGACGACTTCGCTGCCGACGGGGGCGACGATGCGGTTGGGAGTGATTTTGAGTTGCGGGCCGTTGTCGCAGCTATTGGCGGGGAGCGGCGCTGCGCACTGTTGCACCGGCAGCGGTGTCGGCTGAACCTGGCAAGGTCGCGGCGTGGGAACCGGAGCGGCGCAAGCGGCCGGCGTCATCGGCACGGCAATGATGGCCGGCGGCGGAGGCGGAGCAACTACCAGCGGCGGCGGCTGACCACAGCCAGCCGGGCCAACCACGAGGCCTCCCGCAGGCGGAACCACGGGTGCCGGGCCTGGCGCCGGTTGTTGATGATGGGCCAGCAGCGGGCAGTCTTTCACACTCGCCAGCTGCGTCGTACCGGCAAAAACGCGTTCGCCGGTGCGATCAAAGGCCGGAATCGCACACCCACCCAGCGCGCAAAGGGCCGTGGCGGTCAGCACGCCGGCAAGCTTCGCGATGTGGAGTTGGGTTTTCACGGGATTTATCGCTGCGAATACGCAGGAGGCAAACTTTCCGGCCTGAATGCAGGCGGATTACGGCACACTAGAAACCTACCACGCAAATTGGCAACCTGAGGCGAAAAAGCAACCTGTTCTGCTGCCAAAACGCTGCAGGCAGGTGCCGATTGTGTCGACGATTTGCGAGATGAGGAGCGATATCACGAAACAGGTGGGCAGGTTGCAACGTCTAGTTCGTAGGGTGTAGTTTCCCTGCGCACGCAGCGGTCAAAAACATTCAAACGCAACAAATCCACCGCTCCGGGGGTAAATCCTGCTGGAGCTTTCCCCCGAGCCACTCCTATAATACCGCAATACGCTTTGGCTGGTTGCGAATAGCTATCATTCGCGGTTCAGGCGGAGCGCACGCACGATAGACTACTTTTCAACGCGAGGTCTTCGCCATGGAAGAGATCAAACGGCAAGTGAATCGGGCTCAGCGACGCCTGATTGGTCAGCAGTTTCTGTCGATCGTCGTTTGGTCCCTCTTCGCCACGCTGCTTCTCGCGGCGATCGGTCTGGCCATTCCCAAAATTTGGGTCATGCCCGTCAAAGCCGACGTTTGGAACTACAGCTGGCTCGGCAGCAGCGTTGCCGCGGGTTTGTTGATTGCCGGCGTGTGGACCTATCTCGTGCGCCGTACTTCGATTGATGCCGCCATCGAGCTCGACCGCCGGTTTGGTTTGAAGGAGCGCGTCAGCAGCACGCTCGCGCTGAATCAAGATGAAATGAAGACCGAGGTCGGCCAGGCTTTGGTTGCCGATGCGATTCGCAAAGTTGAACGGATCGATGTCCGCGAACAGTTCAAGATTCAACCGACGTGGCGATTCGCCCTGCCGATCATCCCAACCGCAGTGATTGCCGGTTTGTTGTTCCTGCCCAATGCTTCGCTCGAAAACAAAGCGGTGGCCGGCACGCAAACTCCCAAAGAACTCGCCGACGCGATCAAGAAGCAGGCCGTGAAGTTTAAGAACGCAGTTCGCAAAGAAGACAACAAGGTCAAGACTCCAGAAGAGCTCAAGAACGAAGAAGCGCTGAAGGAAATCGCCAAGAAGCTCGAAGAGCTGTCGAAGGAAAGCAACCTCGATAAGAAACAGGTGCAGGTCAAGCTGAACGACATGGTCAAGGATGTTCAGCAGAAGCAAAAGGAAATGGCCGGCGCTCAGGAAATGAAGAAGCAGCTCAACGGCCTGGGTAAGATCGAAAAAGGTCCGGCCGACAAGCTCGCCGACGCGCTGAAGAAGGGTGATTTTCAAGAAGCGAAGAAAGCCCTCGAAAAACTCAAAGACGATGTGAAGGCTGGCAACCTCAACGAGAAGGACAAAGAACAGATCGCCAAGCAGATGAACGAGATGAAAGAGAAGCTGCAGCAGATGGCAGCCGATCAGAAGGAAGCCCGCGAAAAGCTCGAGCAAGAGATTGCCAAGAAGCTGGAAAAGGGTGACCGCGAAGGAGCTGCCAAGCTGCAAGAGAAGCTCGACCAGATGAACAAAGAGGGCAAGAAGGCCGAGCAAATGCTCGAGCAACTCGCTCAGAAAATGGGGCAGTGCGCCGAGTGCATGAAGAAGGGTGGCGATCCGAAAGAAGCCGGCGAAAAGCTCGACCAACTCGCCAAGGCGATGAAAGAAGCCCAGGAACAACTCGACCAGATCGAAAACCTCGACGAAGTGCTCGACCAACTGGCCGAGTCGAAGAACCAGATGAATGGCAAGGAAGGTAAGGAAGGAAAAGGCAAGGACGGCGAGATGCAGGGCAACATGCGGTCGAGCATGCAAGGCAAGGGGAAGCGTCCCGGCCAAGGCATGGGTCGCGGCAAAGGCTCGGGCGATCGTCCGGAAGAAGAAGTGAAGACGAACACCTTCGACACGCAAGTTGCCGGACAAACGCAGAAGGGCGAATCGGTCCGCACCGGTGACGCCGGCGGCAAAAACATCAAGGGCCAAACGCTGAAAGAAGCCAAGGCCGAACTCGAAGCGGCTACGGCCCGCGATGCCGACGCGCTTGAGGAAGTGAATCTTCCGCGTGAACAGCGCGATCACACGAAGCAGTACTTCGAGAAGTTCCGCAAGGGTGAGTAGTTGCGATTGCCCGCCGAAAACTACTGGCCGTGGCGAGTTTCGCCCGGTGTGGTAGATTTCTGGCATGAATCTGCGACCACGCAGCGATAACTTTCCGCCCCTCAGCTTTCGCGGCCAGCTGCGCCCTTCGCAGGCCGCTGTCGTGAAAATCGCTGAGCAAAAGCTGGCCGATGGTGCGAAGCAGCTGCACATCGTCGCGCCTCCCGGCTCCGGCAAAACGATTCTCGGCCTGTATCTGTGGGCCGAATGCGTTCGTCAGCCAGCCGTCGTTCTCTCGCCCAATTCGGCCATCCAGGCTCAATGGGCCGCCAAGATCGATCAGTTCGCCTACGACGCGGGCGACGTGCCGAGCGACTGGATCAGCACGTCGTCGGAGAAGCCCGCGCTGCTCACGAGCCTGACGTATCAGGCTCTCACCATGCCCGGCCGCGGCAGTGACGATCTCGATGAACAGGCCCGCAATCTGTGGCTTGAGCGGCTGATCGGATCAGCACAAGCACAAACGCCCGAAGAAGCCCGCTATTGGCTGGCCGATCTGAAGAAGCACAACCGCGACTACTACGATCAACGTCTCGGCGCCTATCGCAAGCAAGCTCGTGACGCGATGGCCATCGCCGGCGATGCGCTGCAAACCTTGCACGTCTCGGCGCTCGACACGCTCGCCCGGCTGCGCGATCAGGGCATTGGCCTGGTGATTGTCGACGAATGTCATCACTTGCTCGGCCACTGGGGCCGCGTGCTCGAAGCCGCCCAAGACTTGCTCGCCGGCCCCATCGTCATTGCTCTCACCGCCACGCCCCCGGATCGCGACGGCAAGTTGCCCGCCGACGTGCAGCGCTACGATCGCTACCTCGGCGAGATCGATTACGAAGTCCCCGTGCCCGCCGTGGTGAAGGACGGCTTCCTCGCCCCTTACCAAGATCTTGCTTACTTCGTTCGTCCCGCACCCGATGAACTCTCCTTCATCGCCAACGCCGACGAGCAACTGCACACCATCGTCGAAGAACTCTGCCTGCCGCTCGACACGAGCGATTCGACCGTTGTCGCCGAAGAAAAATCAACCCGAAGCGCCAGCGAGAATGTCACAGCCCGTGGCGTAAGCCAGGGGGAACTGCCACCAGACCCCGACACCGAAAACGAATCAACTGACACGGAAGAAGAGCCCCCAGACGAAGACTTCATTTCCGTCAAATCTCCCGCCGCTAAAACCGACGCCACACCGCAACCACCCGCGCGCGAATCTCTCCCCGAATGGCTGCTGCGCATCCTGGTCGAAAAGCGACTTCCCACCGGCGTCGCCAAGGACTGGAATGCCTTTGCCAAACGCGATCCCGATCTGGCTTGGGCAGCCCGCATCTTCCTGCTGCGGCGACGAATCGCCCTGCCGCAAGATGTGCCGTTGCCAGAAGAGGATGTCTCGCCCGAGGAAGTTCCCGAGATGGAATGGCTCGCGCCCGTCTTGGATCGCTATGTTCGCCATCGGCTGCGGCGATCGAAGGACACTCGTGATCACGCGCTGGCCCAGCAGATCATTCAGCGTCTCCGCATGCTCGGCATTCAAATTACCGACACTGGTTGGCAGCCGTGTGCGTCGCCCGTCGGCCGTGTGATGGCTTATTCGAAGGCCAAGTGCGCTGCGATCCCGATCATTTTGAAAACAGAACATCAACTGCTCGGAGATAAACTCCGTGCTGTCGTGATCGCCGATTACGAAAAGACCTCGGCCACGGCGGGCAGCGTTGACAATCTGCTCGACGCCGAAGCCGGCGGCGCGATTGCGGCTTTCAAGTCGCTCACGAAAGATCCAGCGACCGATGCGCTCAATCCGGTGCTGCTGACCGGTTCCAGCGTGCTCGTTGATGACGACATCGGGCTCGATTTGAAAATCGCCTGCGAAGCCTGGCTCGACAAAGAAAAGTATCAGGTGGAACTGGAACTCGGCGAGGAAGAAGGCTTTCATGCGCTGCGCGGGCGCGGCAAGGATTGGACGCCGCGAGTCTATGTCGAGATGATCACCGAAATGTTTCAGCGCGGCATTTCGCGCTGCCTGGTCGGCACCCGCGGCTTGCTCGGTGAAGGTTGGGATGCAAACAAGATCAACTGCTTGATCGATCTCACCACCGTCACGACGTCGATGACGGTGAATCAATTGCGCGGCCGCTCGATTCGTCTCGATCCTGCTGAACCGCTGAAGGTGGCGAACAACTGGGATGTCGTGTGTCTCGCGCCGGAGTTCAGCAAGGGGCTCGACGACTATCGCCGTTTTCGACTCAAGCATCAGCGACTCTACGGGGTGACCGACGACGGCGCGGTCGAGAAAGGTGTCGGGCATGTGCATCCGGCGTTCACGCAGTTGCGGCCCGAAGGTCTCGAAGGATCCACGTCGCTTTTGAATGCAGAAATGCTCGAGCGCGCCGCGCGGCGGCAGACTTGTCGCAACCTCTGGCAAGTCGGCAAGCCATATCGCAATCAACCGCTGCGAACCCTCGAAGTCAAACTCTCGAAAGAGCCCGGCAGCGATGAGTTCCCGCCGTTCAAAGGTTCTAAGCAACCGTGGACCACACAGTCGCTCGCGCAAACCATCGGCCTGGCCGTGCTCAACTCACTCGTCGAGGCTCGCCTCTTTACCGATCCAGTGATTGCTTCCACGCCGCAAGCCGTAGAGCGCGTTGGCGGTTATGTGCGGGTCTTTCTCGAAGAAGCCAATGAAGAAGACAGCCGACTGTTCACACAAGCGTTGCACGAAGCGCTCGGCCCGCTGCATGAACCGCGCTACGTCATACCGCGGCAGATCGATCGCGTGGAGGCGACTTGGTTATCGCGATTGTTGCCATCGATTGTCGGCCAATACTTTCAGCGGCGGCAGCGCGAACAAGCAATGTTGCACGCCGTGCCAAGTGTCCTGGCGCGCAATAAAGAACTGGTTGCCATTTACGAGCGCTATTGGAACCAACACGTGAGTCCCGGCGAGGCGATTTTTGCCTTGCGCGGCAGCGGCGAAGATCTGTTGCAGTCAGCCCGGCAACAAGGACTCGCTCCGAGCGGGTTCATTCATGAGAAGGATGTCTTTTTGTAATCACGGCCCCGACGAATCGTCGTCCTGTGGCGGAGCATCTTCGTCGTAAGGACTATCGCGAAAGTTCCTGTGTGTTTTCAAGATGTCGTGCACACTAGCTCGCGCGTCTTCTCTAACTAATACGCGTAGATCCTTGTAGTCGTTGATCTGAATTACCAAGAAGTGATGAACGGCAGAGGTCGCAGGAAAAAGCGGAGCGAGGTTAACGCTCGAAATTTTCTGATCGAACCAAACTCGCTTCACGCCTGCCCAATCAAACTCGTGAGTGCGCGTGAGGGTTCGGTAGCGGAGCGTTGGCCCGATCTCTATCCACAGCACGGGAACGTTTATCGCGTAAATAAGACCAGCAATTTGGGCGATGCCAGCGAGTATCACGAAAGTCGTGGCCGACCCGGGGGAAGGTTGGCCATTGGCTTCCACGACATGGCAACAAACACGACTGCGAGCGGCGCGCCAGCGTGATTGAGATTGGAAAACCGGCGGTAGTCGGAATTGCCCGCTTTGTGCTGCGCAGTTGCAGGTGATTCATACGGATTGTCGTGAAGCATTGCGCACCGCAGGTTCCACTGGGGGCTTGCACCAGCGGGTTCATTCATGAGAAGGACGTCTTTTGGCAAGGCGTCGCTGGAGCGCACTAGAAGAGAGTTCGGCTGCGGATTGGCCGAGTAGTGCAGAAGCCTGTGCACCACCGCCGCAAGGGCGGTGGCGTTAGTCACGCAGGGTGCGAATTAGTGTTCGCCCAGCGGTTCTTTCTTTTCGGTGATCGACGGGCAGAGCGGGGCCTGTTCGGCGTTCAGTGCGATGAAGTCCTTTTGATCTTCCGGAACGTTGTCCTGGTGGAAGATGGCTTCGACGGGGCACTCGGGAACGCAGGCTTCACAGTCGATGCATTCATCGGGATGAATGTAGAGGATCTGATCGGCTTCGTAGAAACATTCGACCGGGCAGACAACGACGCAGTCGGTGTATTTGCAGCCGAAGCACGCGGCGCAGACAACGTGGGTCATGACTCAAACTCTCCTGCTGACTTATTGAAAATTCGGCGATTCACTAAGTGAAATCGAGGCAGTGATTACATCGGTTGATCGGCAATTTTGCTCGCCAGCGTAAGCAGCGGGCGGGAAAAACAGGCGATCAAAACCGCATTTGCCAAGGCTTTGACGGGTCAACGTCAGAGCTTTGCCGGAATCCTAGGCCTGCTTAGAAAATGCGTCAAGCTGGCAAAGGTGGTTGCCGACGCGCAATCACAAGAATCCTAGCGCAACTGATACTATGTCTCAGCAATGACCGGTTTTGCAGCGTCAATTGGCGTCGTTGTCGATACTGTGGCGCGCGAGAACTGTTCCTTCCAGCGCAGGAACGGCCGCTCGATCCATTGGTACGAAAGTTCCGCCAAGCCGATCGTTACCGGCAACGCGTAGAAGCTCGTCCACACGCTTTGCGGTCGGCACCAGCCGAACTTGTAGATGAGAACGATGGCCAGCAGATGCCAGATGTAGAGGCCGTAAGAAATCTTTCCCAAACGCACGAGCCAAGGATGAATTAGCAGGCTCGACTCGTTGCCATTTCGCATCGCTCCCGCCACCACCAACAGCGCCGCAATGGCGAACAGTGGATAAGCCGCCACCGGCCAGGCTGCGAATGGTTTGTCCTCGGCGAGCAACAGTTGCGTGGCAACCGCTAGGACAACACCGCCACCGAACATTGCTTGCCGTGCGAGGCGTGGCCAGTTGGCAAACGCGCCGTTGCGAACCGCGACCGCGAGCAGACCGCCCCACGCAATGGCGTCGAACTGCACGCAGGTGTGAAAGTGAATTGCATAGAAGGGCGCACCGCTGGCCACGAGCGCCAGCCGCGAGACTTGTCCCAGCACGAGCAACAGCGCACACATCCAGCCGAGCCGCTTTGGCGAGACAAGCACCACCAGCAATGGCCAGAACAAATAGAACTGCTCTTCGATCGCCACGGTCCACAAGATCTGCGCCGCCGAGCGCGGAATCTGACCGTTCCACACAATCTGCCAGTTGCCGAGGAAGGCGAGATACCAAGGAGCATCGGCCGCCGGAATGCCCGGCATTCCGAGCCGCGGTTCCAGCAAAAGCGTGAGAATCAAAAAGAAGAAATACAACGGCCAGATGCGCAAAGCCCGCCGCGCATAAAAGGCCGGCACGTCGATCTTGCCGTTCCGCTCATTTTCTCGCAACAGCAGTTCGGTAATCAGATACGAACTGAGTACAAAGAACACCGCCACGGCGGCATAACCGCAATGCCCTGCCGCGAGTGCCCAGCGGCCCAATTCTGTTCCGATCGGCCCCGCTCCCGCAAACATCCGCGGATGAATCAGGTAAGCATGACTGACGAACACGGCTAGAAAACTGAGGAATCGCAGCCCGTCGAGCTCGGGGCGATAGAAGGATTGTCGTTCGACGACCGTGGCAGAACTGGCAGCAGTTTTTGCAGACATGACGGGGCCTCACAAAGTGCGTGATATGGCTGCCAGTATGCTTAGGGCTGGTTAATTCGATTCCGCCGATTTATGCGGTTACGCAGATTTCTCGGAATGTGCGGCGCGATTGTATCGATTGTGCCGGCTGTAACGATTCTGCGGGGTGCGTCGCAGGCAGGTGTACTGTGGCTGGCTGACTTCTCGTCTTCAATAGTTCTTTCGCCCGCCGTTAGGGTTGAGGCACTCGCGACGATGGCCAGAAGAGCGGCATCAACTAAAACCGCCGCCCGCAGTGGTCGAACAGTATCCGCATCACAAGCAGCCATGCGACTGAGGTAAGATGTAGGCTGTTGCTCGTCGTTCTCTTCAGCGTAAAAAACATGACCACCGCCGATCTGCAAGCTGTTCATCAATTGCACGAAGCCTATGGCCAGATCACGCGCGAGCTGAGCAAAGTCGTCGTCGGGCAACAGAGCGTGATCGAGCAACTGCTGATCGCTATGTTCTCACGCGGGCATTGTTTGCTCGTGGGTGTGCCCGGCCTGGCCAAGACGCTGATGATTCGGAGCGTCGCCGATGCGCTCGCACTGCAGTTCAGCCGCGTGCAGTTCACGCCCGATCTCATGCCGTCGGACATCACCGGCACGGAAGTGATTCAGGAAGATAAGAAGACCGGCGAGCGCATCTTTCGCTTCATGCCGGGGCCAATCTTTGCGAATATCGTCCTCGCCGACGAAATCAACCGCACGCCGCCGAAGACGCAGGCCGCGCTGCTCGAAGCGATGCAAGAAAACCAGGTTACCGTCGGCGGGCAGCGACACTTGTTGCCGGAGCCGTTTTTCGTGCTGGCCACGCAGAATCCAATTGAGCAAGAAGGAACCTATCCGTTGCCGGAAGCTCAGCTCGATCGGTTCATGTTCCACGTCTGGGTCGATTATCCCACACTGGAAGATGAACTCGAGATTGTGAAGCGGACGACCGCAGATCTCGATTTCAAAATCGTGCCAACCTTATCCGCCGACCACATCAAAGAACTGGTGAAGATCGTCCGCAAGGTTCCCGTTGCCGATCACGTGGCTCGCTATGCCCTGAAGATCGTGCGCCTTACGCGCCGCACCGAGGCCGATGCACCGGCGTTTGTCAAAGATTACGTGATTTGGGGCGCGGGCCCGCGAGCGAGTCAGTACCTGGTGCTCGGCGCCAAGGCTCGTGCAATTCTCCGCGGCCGGATGTTTGTCACGCATGAAGACATCGCAGCCGTCGCCGCGCCGGTGTTGCGGCATCGGCTGAAACTCAATTTCAATGCGGACGCGGAGGGAGTGACAGCCGACGAGGTCGTGCGTCGCCTGATCGCTCACGTCACGCCTCCTGCCGAACAGGACACTGCTGGTGGAAAGCTCGCCGACGTCATTCGACCCCAGGCAGCTGGCTAAACTGCGCGGCCTGCGGTTGCGAGCCCGGCACGTCGTCGAGGGCTACATCGCCGGCCAGCACCCTAGCCCGCGGCATGGTTTTTCGATCGAGTTCGCGGAACACCGCGAGTACTCGCAGGGAGACGATCTGCGCCATCTGGATTGGAAAGTCTTCGGCCGAACCGACAAGTTCTATCTCAAGCAATACGAAGACGAGACCAATCTTCTCTGCCATCTCGTCGTCGACACCAGCGAGAGCATGACCTATCAAAGCAGTGGTACTGCGCTTTCAAAAGCGGAGTACGCCCAACTCCTTGCCACTGCCATCGCTTGGCTGGTGCTGCAACAACAAGATTCCGTCGGTCTCACAACGTTCGACTCACAACTGCGCGCGATGATCCGCGCCAGTGGTGGTCCCTCGCACTTGCAGCAGATCATTCAAGTCCTGGAAAAATCACAGCCGGGACCAAAAACATCGGCAGGGCCGATTCTGCACGAACTGGCTGAGCGATTAAACAAGCGAGGCGTCGTGGTAGTGATCAGCGATTTGCTGGACGATCCTGCCAGTCTCCTCGCCGGTCTGCGTCACTGCCGTCATCGCCGGCACGATGTCATCGTCTTTCACGTCCTCGATCCAGCTGAGCTGACCTTCCCTTTCAAAGGCCCAACCAAATTCAACGGATTGGAATCGCTGCCGGAAGTTTTTGCCGAACCCGAACTTTTGCGGCAAGCATATTTGCACGAGTTCAATTCCTATCGCGAGCAATTAGAACTCGGTTGCCGGAAACAGCAGATTGATTACGTCTTGGCCGATACGTCGACGCCATTTGATCAGTTGCTGGCGAAGGTATTGGTTTCGCGCCGGATGAAAATGAGTTAGTCAAATACAAAGGCTCGCGCCGCGAGCAGTTCACTCCCTCTCCTCGGTACTCCGGGGAGAGGGCCGGGGTGAGGGGCTAACCTCGGGGCAGATTTTCGATAATGAGACGCATCCATGACGATCCACCGAAATCGGTCACCGCTGTTCATCGAGCGTTCTCGTGAGATGCGCCAACAACCGAACAACGCTGAAGCAATGGTTTGGGATGCACTTCGCGATCGCAAACTCAAGGGATTTAAATTTCGCCGACAGTACGCAATGGGGAACTTCATCGCCGACTTTTATTGTGCTGAGGCTAAACTGATCGTCGAGCTCGATGGCAAAACGCATATCGGCAAGGAAGAGTACGATGCAGCGCGAGTTGTCTGGTTTGAATCGCAAGGGTTATGCGTGCTGAGATTTGGAAATCATGACGTTGACGAATCGCTGGAAGGATTTTTAGAAGTGGTTTGGAGCAAGTGCGTCGAACGGACGGCAAAGGTTCCGCGCAGCTCTAGCCCCTCACCCCAACCCTCTCCCCGGAGTACCGAGGAGAGGGAGTAAAAACGAAGAATGCTCGCAGCTCACTTACTCGCGATTTGGCAATTCGGCTCCAGCATTATGCTGTGGTGGGCTGCTGCTGCCGCGTTGCCACTGTTGATCCACCTATGGACGCGTCGGCAGTTTCGCGAAACTCGCTGGGCCGCGATGAAGTTTCTCCTCGCTGCGATGCAGAAGCACTCGCGGCGGATCAAGTTCGAGCAATGGCTGCTTCTTGCTCTGCGCGTGGCGATTCCGATTGTCCTCGCGCTCGCGTTGTCGAATCCGCAGCAAATCGGCTCGGCGATCTGGCGCGGTTTGACCGGCCAGGGATTGAATGACCGAGGCCATTGCCTGCTCGTGATCGACGGCTCGTTTTCGATGGATTATCGTCATGCGGGTATCTCGCGTTTCGACGAAGCCCGGCGTCTGGCCAGTGAAGTGATCGACGGCAATCCGCAAGGGACCGGTTATTCGCTCCTGCTCATGGCGCAGCCGACGCAAACGATCATTGGCGATCCTGCTTTTGAAGCCAACGATGTGAAGCAAGAGTTGGCCGCGCTGCAGCTGACGCATGGCGTGGCGAATCTTACGAGCGCGCTACAGACGATCGAGCAAACGCTGGCCGAAGCAGAGAAAAAGCACGGCGTGCTGCCGCAGCGGCGAGTCATGATCTTCACCGACCTCGGTAAGAATACGTGGGCCGAGATCAGCACGACCGAGAGCCTGCAACGGCTGGCTGATTGGGAGAAAAAGGGGATCAGCGTCTCGCTGGTCGACGTCGGCCAGGCAGACGCGCCGAACCAGGCGATTACTGAACTCGTGGCAGAGTCGCCGTGGGTTACGCTCAACGATGCGACCACGTTTCGCGTTGATTTGAAAAGTGAAACGGGCGGTGTTCCAAATTCGATGAGTCCCCAGCGGTTGACCGTCGCGCTGTTTGTCGATGGTCAACGTGTGAATGAGCAGCGCGCTGACTTGCCTGCGAACGGGCGAGCGAGCGTATCGTTTAATCAGCGGATCGATGCTGCCGGTCAGCATGTGGTCGCAGCAGTGCTGCTCGACGATCAATTGCCAGTCGACAATCATCGTTGGCGGTGGGTGAACGTTCGCCGGGCGCTGTCGGTGCTTTGCATCGAAGGCCGCCATGGCGAAGCCGATCACTTGATGCTCGCGCTGCGGCCGCAGCAGGATCAAGCTCGCATTGATGTCCGCCGTGCGACCGAGAGTGAGCTGATTGAAGGGGACCTGCAGCGCTACGATCTGATTACTCTTTGCAACGTCGGCCGCCTCAGTCAAAACGAAGGGCTCGTCCTGCGGCAATACGTCGAGCGCGGTGGAAATCTGCTGGTGATCCTCGGTGATCAGATTCAAGCGATGAGCTACAACGATGCGCTCGCCGGCGACAAATCGCTGTTGCCGGCAAAGATCGGCGACGTGAAACGCGGCAACGAACTGCGCATTGATCCATTGCAGTACAAGCATCCGCTCATCGCGGCCTTTCGCGGCCACCAACGTTCGGGCTTGCTGACGACACCGGTGTGGACTTATCACCAACTCACTCCCGTCAAAGATGCGAACACCGCGCTGGCTCTTTCCAGCGGCGATCCTGTGCTCGTCGAGCATGAATACGGTCGCGGCCGTTGTTTGCTGCTCGCGCTGGCTGCTTCGCCGTTGTCGGTCGATCGAACCGTTGATCCGCCGCGACCTTGGTCATCGCTGTCGACCTGGCCCAGCTTCCCGCCGCTGATGCAGGAGACGGCTGCGTTCATTGCCGCCAATGATGAACGCGATCGAACCGCGGAGATCAGCCAGCCGGTGCAGGGTTTCATGGGCAACGTGCTGCCGAAGCCCGTGGTGGTCTTGAAAAAGCCGGATGGCAGCGAAGATCGCCTGGCCGTAACGGATGAACAGGGACAGACGCATTGGTCGGTCCCGGGGCAGAGTCGCAGCGGCATTTACACGATTCACTCTACAGAAACGGGCGAACCAAAGTTGGCCACGTTCGTAGTAAATCCCGACACGCGCGAAAGCAATCTGCAACGGCTCGACGTCGATGCCTTGCCCGAGTCGCTGCGAGCGAGCGCGGCGACGCAGGCGTCGGTTGCGGGGGGCCAATTTGGTCCACCCAAATCGTGGTTTCGTGAATTGCTCCTCGGCGTCTTCGGCTTGCTCATGGCAGAGTCATTCGTGGCGTGGCATCTCGGGCGAGGTGTCCGATGAACGACTCGCTCAAACAATTCGTACTCCGACTGCTTCAAGGCGATCGCCCCGCCGGTTCGCAGGCACTCGAAAACACGCTCGACTCCACCTGGCCGTGGCCGGCGTGGCTTTTTTGGACGATTCTGATCGGCGGCATCGCATTTGTCGTCACGATTTACATTCGCGAGCGCGAATCAGCAGGTAGGCTCGGCAAGACCGTGCTTGCGTCGATTCGCGTGCTGATGTTGATGGTCCTCGCCTGGATGCTGCTGGGTTGGACCTGGCAGCAGCATCGAACCGACCTGCCGGATTTGGTTGTCGTCATCGACGATTCTGGCAGCATGGCGCTCGCGGATGAACTGGAAGATGCGTCGCTGCGCGCGAATCTCGCGGCGCGGCTGAAAGCTTTGAAATTCGACGAACTCACGCGACTCAACATTGCGAAGACGCTGCTACTCGAGAGCAACGAGAAACTGCTGAAGGAACTCGAATCGCGCTATCGCCTCAAGGTTGTTCGCATGTCGGAGCCGGGCCGAACATTGGAGACGAAAGCGACATCACTCGTGCAAAACGTGAACGCCATCGAAGCGAAACTGCCGGCCAGTCGACTCGGCGATAGCTTGCGGGAAGTCATCGAAACGCAGCGTGGCCGACCGACGGCAGCCATCGTGATGTTGACCGATGGGATCACGACGGAAGGAAGCTCGCTGCAAGATGCCGCCGCGTATGCTCGTCGCAAATCGATCCCGCTCTACTTCATCGGCATCGGCAACGAACGGCCTCCGATCGATCTGCAATTGGCCGATCTGCTCGCTGATGAGGCGGTATTTCTCGGCGATGCGATCAATTTCGAATTTCGCTTGTCCTCGCGCGGCTACAGCGGCAATGCCAAGGTAAGTTTGTTCCGCGATGGTCAGTCCGAACCGCTCGCCGAGCAAACGCTGAAGGTCACCGGCGACGAGGCATCGCAAGTGGTGCGACTTCGCACGCGGCCAGCCGAGCAGGGTGACTTTGATTACGTCGTGCAGGTCGAGCCGCAACCGCGCGAGATGAATACGACAAATAACAAGCTCTCGCGGCGCGTGGCAGTGCGCGAAGAAAAGCTCCGCGTGCTGTATGCCCAGTCGTATCCGAACTACGAATTTCGTTATCTGAAGAACGTGCTGGAGCGGGAGCTGAATCGTCCTGGCCAGGAAGGTGAAGAGCGGGGCTTTCGGTCAGTGCTGCAGGAAGCCGACGTGGAGTTTGCCGAGACCGATAAGTCGGCGAAGGCGGTTTTTCCTGTCAGTCGCGAAGAACTTTTCAAGTACGACGTGCTGATTCTCGGCGATGTAAATCCGGCGCTGCTGACGAACTCCGTGCTCGAGAACATCTATGAATTCGTCAATGTTCGTGGCGGCGGTTTGATCATGATGGCCGGGCCGAAGTATCTGCCGCTGGCCTATCGCGATTCGCCTCTCGCCGCGCTCTTTCCGGCGAATGTCGATTCGTTCACGGTTCCCGACAGCGACACGATCATCAAGAACGGCTTCCGCCCGCGACTCACGCCGCTGGGTCAGAACAGTCCCGCGCTGCAGTTGACCGATTCGCCGGCCGACACGCTTAAGCTCTGGAATGAAACGCTGCCGCAGTTACGGTGGTTTGCCCGGATCAACGACCTGCGGCCCGGCGTGCGCGTGCTGGCCGAACATCCGGAGCTGCGAGGTCTCGACAATCAACCGCTGCCGATCATCACACTGCAGTTCCACGGCGCGGGAAAGGTTGTCTTTCATGCAACCGACGAAACGTACCGCTGGCGGTTCCGCGCGGGGGATATGTATTTTGCTCGCTATTGGATTCAAACGATTCGTTATCTCAGCCGATCGAAATTGCTCGGCGAAGCAGATGGCGTCGAGCTGACGGCGGACCGCGATGAGTATCAACAGGGCGAAGCCATTCGCCTGCGCGCCCGCTTCCTGGATGAGCGCGCCGCGCCGACCGAAGACGATGGCGTGCTGTGCATCGTTCAGCACGAAGCCGGACAGAGACGCAGCGTAAGACTCCGGCGGGATGCACTCAATCGTGGCTTGTTTGAAGCCGTGATCGACACTTTGCCGCCGGGCCGATATCGGGCGTGGATTGCCGCGCCGGTCTTTCCTGGTCGGCCCCCAAGTCGCGAGTTTCGCGTGCAATCGCCACCGGGCGAACTGGCCGAAGTGCAAATGAAGGCCGCCGATCTGCAAGCAGCAGCGAAGGCCAGCGAGGGGCAGTTCTATCGTGTGAATGACGCCGGCAAGTTGCTCGCCGCGCTGCCGCCGGGGCGGCATGTGCGTGTCGAGTCGCTGCCGCCAGAGCCGCTATGGAATCTGCCCTGGCTGCCGATCGTGTTCGTCAGCTTGCTTGCGAGCGAATGGCTTTTGAGAAAGAAGTTGGGCTTGGTGTAGATGCAGGCGGGAACAGCGCGGAGTAACGCTCGTTCCCGCCTCGGGCTAGGGCAGTGCCTCGCTCGAAACGCGCGGCGGGATTAGCAGCGTTACACCGAGCGGCAGAATATCTGGGCTCATCAGCCGATCGATGTTGGCCACGTGTATCTCACCGGCGCGGGAGGCATCGCCGAGATAACGGATCGCGAGGGCTGCCAGGTTGTCGCCTTCCACGATGCGATGCTTCCGCCACAGTGGCCCAGGTCTCACTTGGGCTTCCTTGGCTGCGGCGACTTCATCGGCTGACGGGAGGAGCGGTTCGTGGACCGGCAGATTCGCGGTCGCGGGTTGCGTTTTCGGAGCGGGAGGCTCACTGCCGACCGGAACCAGCAACGACTCATATGCCATTGGCAAAAGAGGCGGAGCGGGCAGCGACTCGAGTGGCGCGCCGTTGGCGGGAACGGTTTGGTACGTGGCTGGTCGTGTGAGACGCCCCGGGATTCCCGGCGAAGTGCCCATGGCATTCGTGACTGGCGGCAGTTCTGGAACTGGTGAAATCCCGGGCTGCGAATGGACCTGATGCGTCAGATCCTGCGGCGTCGACCAGGTCACGCCGGGGACTTCGTGGTTGACCGCGAGCGCTTGCGGCGCGGGCCGTTGCTGCTGCGGGTGGCGGAAAGGCCAGGCCAAGGCAGCGCCGCCAGCGATCACGCCGCCGGCCACTAGATAACGTCGATAACTCACGGCCCGCTCCCTATTGCCTGGAACGGCCTTGTTCCCCAGCGACTGTGCGATGTGTTCGCGGCGGAATCCCGACGCCGAGACGCAATTTTCTCGTCCGTTGAATAGGATCGGCGGCGGGGACGGGGAGAAAGCAGCGTTTTTCAGGATCGCGATTCAGCTGCTATCGCTGCGCGACTTTCGCTAACCGATTGCGTAAGGTTTAACGAGCGGATGGAGAAAGGCGAACGACTGAGCGGCTGCCGTGGGAGCGAGATGGCTGTGCCGGCTGAGCTCGACATGCACGCCACCGTGATAGTTCGCCTCACCGAGGGCGGCGATGATCGGCGGAAACTCCATCTCGCCTTCGCCGAACATCAGATGCTCGTGCACACCGGCCCGCATGTCTTCGATGTGCACGTTGACGATCCGCGAGCTCCAGCGGCTGATGTAATCGGCAATCGGCACTTCGCCCTGGCAATACAAATGGCCGAGGTCGAGCGTCAATTTCAATTGCGGCGAATCGATCCACTGCAGCAGCCGTTGAAAACGGCTCATCGAATCGATGAACATGCCGGGCTCCGGCTCAAAACCGATCGGTGTGCCGAGAGATTCGGCTTCGCGCAGCAACGGCTGCAAGCCGCTGGCCAAGCGTTCGAGCAACTGCTCGTCATCGGCCTGATCTTTGTCTGCCGGAGTTCCCGACCAAAGCGACACGCAATCGCTCTCGAGTTCAGCGGCCGCGCGCAGGGAACGCAGTAAGAAGTCAATTCGCTGAGTTTGACCGCCATCATCGACGGCCAGTAATGTCGGCTGGTGTTTACGACGGGGATCGAGCAGATAGCGGGCGCCGGTTTCGATGACTGATCGCAGTTGACGTTCTTTCAACTTCCGCCGCAATCGTTGTAAGTTCGACGGCCAATCAGCGGCGAACGGATTGAGTGGGCCGTAGTCGAGCGTGATGGCCACGCTGCGGTAGCCGAGCTCGGCGATCAGGTCGATGGCATCGAACGGGTCATGATGCGCCCAGCCGTTGGTGTTGTAGCCAAGCCGCATGCACTCACCCGCCGTTCCCGCAAAAAGCTATGTCGAATAAACCCATTTGCCGAGCAACAAGGCAGGTCCCAACAGCAGGACAATCGCGATGGCGCAGACCAGCGGCCCCGATGTGGCCGCGACGGCAGCATCGAACAGGATCATCGACAGGATCGCATGTTTCACCGCGCCTTGCACCAAGGGGGCCGAGCCATCGAAGGCCGCTGCGATCGCACGACGAAGGACCGCGGCCAGCAATAAACCGAGCATCAGCCAATAGATGTAGTTCGGTTGCAACGGCAACTTCGTCAGCAGCGCGGCTTGTCCCATCACAACCACGCCAGCCGCCATCACTAACACGCCGAACAGCAGCGGTCCCTTCTGACTGCGGGCTTCGGCTTCCGACTTGGCATAGATGGTGATACCCACGACGTAAATTCCCAGCCCGATCGCAATCGCCCACTGCGCGAAGGTGTAACCGAGCAAAACGGCTTTCTCGTCTCCAACGACGGCGCCGGCCAGACTCATGCCCAGTAGTACATTCAGCGTGCGACAGAGTCCCATGCCGAGCGGGCCGAGTGGCGTTTTTTTGAGGAATGCGTCGTAGAGCAGAATCGCCGCCGCGAGCGCAGTTGCGATCGCACCGCTCCGCCAAAAAAAGGGTGTCTCTGCGCGAAATAGAAACCCCGCCAGCCAGCCTAGACCGACTCCCAGCGCGAGCATGACGAACCCAAGCCCCGCGGCAAAGCCGTAGGAAAATTGTCCCGAAGGAAGCGGCCGTTTGGGACGTTCTTTGCGGTCGATCTCCAAATCGAACACATCATTCAGAACCATGCCCGCCGTGTAGAGCAGCGCCGACGCGGCAACCAGGCAGGCCAAGGCACCAGCCGGACTGAACGAGTGGCGAACGAAAACGAAGCCCATCAGCACATTCGAAACTGCCGTGAAAACATTCGGCAGACGCATCAAACGCAGCAGTGGCAGAATTGGCGAGCGCGGCGAAACGGGAGTAGCGGGCTTATTCACGAGAGTTGTGCGTCATTGTTGCGGAAGCGGCGTTCCTCAGTCTATCAAAATGAGCGAGGCCCAAGTGATGCTATGAGGAGCGGCATTCTTCCCACTCCTCAATCGTCCGCGGCCAATCGTCCTTGAGCAACCGCGACAACGAGCGATCGGCGAGCAGCTTGCCACCAGTCTGGCAGCGGGGGCAATAGTTGCATTCGTTCTCGGCATAAACAATCCGTTGAACGAGACAGCCGCAGACAGGGCATGGTTCGCCGAACTTGCCATGCACGGCCATCTCGGGCCGAAAGGCAGTGACCTTCTCGGGAAATTTCTTCGTTGCCTCGGCGCACAATCGATCGCGCCAGAGCGAGAGAATCTGTTGCATACCGACAAACAGCCGGGCCGATTGCTCGGGCGTCAAACGCAAAGTCCAGAGGAGCGGGATAATCGCGCGGCATGCAGGATTTCATCGCTGTACGCATTGCCGATGCCGCTGAACAGCCGCGGATCGGCCAAGCTGCGCTTGAGTGTATGGTTCTCGCGCTGCAGGGCTTCTTCAAACTGGGATAGCGTGCAGTTGAGCGGCTCGAGACCGCCGCGATCTTGAGCCTCTACATTGGCGAGGCCGCGATAGACATGCAGCGAGGCACGTTTCTTCTGGCTCGCTTCGGTGAGGAGCAGTGTTCCCTCTGCAAACCGGAACGCCGCCAGGTCGTTCTTTCCTTTAGCGGTCGCGGCCCCTTTTCGCCAATGAAAGCGGCCGGCGATCATCAGATGAACGACGAGATACAGTTCATCGGGGAACTGCCAGATGATTCGCTTTCCTTGACGAGAAATACCCTCCACAGGAAGACCGATAAGAGCATCGATCGGTGGATCAAAGGTGCGCAATACAAACGGGCTGCGAATGGTGATGTTTTCAAGACGCTGACCGTCGATCATGCGCCGCAGCGCGAGCAAATAGCACTCTAGATCGGGCAGCTCAGGCATTATTCGCTGGCGGACTTGGCCGGCTCGGTCGGCTGCGCTCGGCCTGAGGTTGGCTTGGGTGCGATGGTCGGCTCGGTTGCTTCCGGCGCCGGAACCGGCTTGAGAACCTTCGTCGGCGGATCGGCTGGGCGGGGCATGTCGTCGACATAGAAGCCCGCCGCGTGCGGGGAAGTTTCCGACAGCTGATAATGCTCCGGCAATTGAGCGTGCGGCGGCAAATCAGCAGCGGGAGGCGATTGCCAGATGACGCCGAGATCCGGCGAACGCTCTGCCGTGGCCCAACGGCTGCGGTTGGCGAGATTGAAGTCGATGTTCCCTTCGCCGGCGCCGGCGGGGCGCGCTCGCAGGAAGAGCATCTCTTCGCGCGGATAGCAATTGTCTGAACCGCCGAAGCTGAAGCGGATGTCTTCGATGTTCGGCATGCCGGCAAATTCAAACAGCGGCACATCGTTGGCCGCGGTGAAAATGCTGCGGTCGCTCGTCACTTCCAGATCGAGTTGATGGGCAGCGTCACTCTTTCGCTTCATTTGAAACAGCCCTTGCTGAGCCGCAATCGTCACGCGGTTGAGGGCGACTTCGATCCGCTGCAGCCGAGGCTTGGTGCTCGTACCACCGGTCTCGACCAGTCGTTTCGACGAAACGAACAAACCCTGATCCCATTCCAATTTGAAGGGGAGTTCTTCCGGCGCGGAGAGGAACGTGGCTTCGCCGCGGACGAAGCATTCGGATAGGTTGATCGACGTGGCCGCGATCATGGCCATGTCGTCTTCCATCTTCATCATCTCGGTAAGACGCCGAGTTTGCAGCTGCACCACGCTTACTTGGTCATGCACGGGCGCGCCGGACGAACTGCGATCGACAACGGTCACGACGCAGGTCGATAGATCGAGCGATTGCCCCTGATGAAGTGCAAACACCGACCAGCCAAACGACGGCTCTTCCGGGAGCTCCAATCGCAACTCCAAATCCTGCAGCGACAGCCGCGACGTGCTGCCGAGCATGCGGATCATTTGCCGTTGATCGGCAACGGTCGACAGATCGGGGCGGAAGATGATGCGCGGTTTGCGGCCGGCAGCAGCATGCACCAGCATTCGGCCGGCGGGAATTTCAAACGGATATTCCGCGCTATCGCCGTTGAAGTCGAGTTCGACTTCGTTGATTCCTTTTTCGCCAGCGCGGCGAATGGCTTGCGCGACCGAGCCCACGACGTCGCTATCGGCGGCGGCCACCACGCCCGGCCGAACGATCACTTTCGGAGCCGGCGGCTTGGGAGGTACGACGGCAACTTCCGTGGGAGGCGTGGTCACCGTCGGCGTGCGAACAGCGCTGATATCTGGCGGCGGACCAACGGGGGCCGGGTTCTGAATCAATGCGGCGACACCTTGCGGATCGACCGGCGGACGATTGCCGTTGCCGGGAGTGGAAGCGGGCTGTTCGTTGTCTCCCGAGACCTTGGGATTTCGCGAACTGCCGGTTTCCGGCGCGGGGGTCAGCGGCGATTCATCGATCTTCGGATTGGTCGGATTGCTCGGTGACGTGGCAACGGCAGGACGGAGTTGCCAGCGCTCTCCTTCGTTCGGCCGCGTGGCGAATTCGAGGACAATCAGCGCGGCGCACAAGGCAATCACCGGCGCGACAAGCGTCAGCGTCCAATTCATCCACGCGGGATGAGCGTGCGCAATATCAACGGTCGCATTGCCGATATCGTAGCCCTGGTCGCGAGCCAGACGTTCGATTTCTGAGATTAACTCCTCAGCTGATTGCTGCCGCTGCACAGGGCGTTTGGCGAGCATCTTGCCGAGCAGCGTGCCGATGCCGGGTGGCAACTCAGGCCGGAAGAGGCGAACGTCTGGTGGATCGACGCCGTTGTGCCGCAGCAGTTTTTGCAGCGCGCTGCCGTCCGGAAACGGCGGTTTGCCCACGAGCATGAAATAGAGCGTGCAGCCGAGCGAGTAAATATCGCTTCGCACATCGGCGGCCCGGGGATCTCGAGCTTGTTCGGGCGAGATGTAGTCAAAAGTTCCCAGAGTCACGCCGCTCGCGGTCAAATCGTCGAACGATGAATCGACCTGATGCAGCCGGGCCAAGCCCATATCGACGACCTTCACCTGGCCGACCGGCGTGATAAGGACGTTCGAAGGTTTGATGTCGCGATGAACGACGTCGCGCTGCGAAGCATGCGCCAGCGCCTCGGCAACCTCGAGCGTGTAACGCAGTGCTTCATCGAGCGGCAGCGGGCCTTTTTGCAGTACCAGTTCACGGAGGTTGATCCCTTCGATGAACTCAAAGACGATAAAGTTCAGGCCGGCATCTTCGCCCACGTAGTGGACACGTGCGATGTAGCGGTGATCGAGCCGGGCCGCGCTCTGGGCTTCGTTGCGAAAGCGGCGGACGTTTTCCTCGGACGATTGATCGCGCGAGAGAACCTTCACGGCGACAGTGCGGCCCAGTCGCGTATCGTTTGCGCGAAAAACAGCGCCCATGCCGCCACCGCCGACGAACTCGACCAGATCGTAATGCTCGAGTCTTCTGCCAACGAGCGTTTCGCCCAGTTGGTGCGCTGCAAACTTGCCGCCCAGAGGAATCGGCACTTCGGGCAGCGGCAGTTGCTTCGCTGCCGAGATCACGGTCTTCTCGTCGGGCAGCACATCGCCCGGCAACAAGCCCTCGCCGGGGAGCGAAGGAATGACCACGACGCGCGAATCGCTCGGCCGTTGTGGACTGCTTTTACCGCTGGCGGTCTGGCTGCTGGAAGAGTGACTGCCAGAAGATTGCTGCGGATCGCGCAATGAATAACCGCCGGCAGGAAGCTGGCTTCCCGGCAATTTCACCGTACCTGATTCGGACTGCGGATACGCAGGTTCAGGGGGTCGGCTGGCCATCCAATTTCCTCCGCTGAGGTCATCCTACAAAAGGCATCCAAGCCGTGGTGTCGCTCTCGGCCACCGAACGGTGCACCTGCGACGGCTACGAACGAGCACTGATCGAAGAGAAGCTGCGAAAAGACTGCATGCAATTATAGTTGCGACGGCGAGCCAGGGTCAATCTTTCCGCCTCTACCCCTTCGAACGGGTCCCAGATTCCGGCTAGGCACCACAACTTTCTCGCCGAGGCGCCTGGTTGCCGGTGACGATATTGAATGGCCAAATCTCCCCACGCCGTTACTGCTTACCAGAATTAAAGCTAGCGAGCGTCTGAATCCACCTGAAAGCAGGCCGTTTTGTGTGAGACTGCGAAAACTGCAAAGCCTGCGCGACACCGGGTCACTTTGACGTATGTACTAGTTGTTCTCGATTTACGGTCTTTACCGGTCGAAATGATTATCGGGCAACCAGTTTCACGGGGGAGATTTTCCATGCGATTCACGAAACTTTGGATCTTGGCGGTCGCGTGCACCGCGGTGTTGATGATGGGCCAACTGTCGATGGCTCAAATGGGCGGCGCTCCGCCAATGGGACCGCCTCCTGGCGGCGGCGGCTTCAGCTGTGGCGATGGCATGTGCGGCGGGGGCTGCGATAGCTGCGGCGACGACTGCGGCTGGAGCAATCGCTGGAACGTCTTTGGTGAGTTCCTCTATCTGCGGGCTCGCGACGCCGAAACCGCTTATGCCTCGATCATCGATGGCCCGATTGTGGCCGGTGCTCCTGGTTTGCAAGCCGGCCGCACGGGCGTGCTCGACTATGACTATCAACCGGGCTTCCGCATCGGCGGCGGTTTCACCTTGGATAACTGCAACCAGATCCAGGTGATGTACTCGCAACTCGATGCCACCTCGAACGACACGATCACCACGGCTGCTCCGGACGTGATTCGTGGTCTCGTGCTGCATCCCAACTCAGCCAATGCCGGCGCCAACTTTTTGGATGCCAACGCCAACGGCGAACTGCGCTTCAACATTCTCGATATCGCTTACCGCGGCTTGCTCGCCAGCTGCAGCGATTACGAAGTCGGCTACCTGGTCGGCGTCCGTTCGACTCGCCTGGAACAATACTTCCAAGCCAACTTCAATAACGTCGGTACCGAAACCGTCACCTCGAACGTCGATTTCGACGGCGTGGGCATGCGGTTCGGTATGGACTTCGAACGCTACGGCCGCAACCGTCAGTGGTTTGTCTACGGCAAGGGTTATGCCAGCTTGATCGGTGGCCGGTTCCAAGCCGACTACCTGCAAAGCAGCCAGGCTGACCCGGTTGTCGCCACCACGAGCTGGGAAGCTGGCCGCGTGGTCACCATGCTGGACCTCGAAACCGGTCTCGGCTGGCAGAGCTGCTCGGGCAACATCCGCTTGTCGGTTGGTTACCTCTACAGCGGCTGGTTCAACACGATCCGCAACAATGAATGGATTCACGCCGTGCAGAACAACGACTTCGTTGCCACCGGCATGAGCACCTATGACTCGAGCGTCACCTTCGATGGTTTGACCGCTCGCGTCGAACTCTTGTGGTAAGCACTACAAGTTCTCGTCCGAACTGAAAGCCTAAGCCGGGGGCGCACGAGCGCACCCGGTTTTTGGCTTTTCTTGGCCAACACTTCCGTAGCTAATACTGCAGCAACTGCGTGCGAGTTGTTCCGGAGTTTCTCTGGAATATTATGGCGGCGTCCATAATGGAACGCGTTGCTAGCATTGAGTTTCGGGCATTTTGTGGAGGGGTGGCTGATTGAAAACGCCAACGCTGGGGCGGTTGAATAGAGGTTGGAAAACGACTTCTCGATTCAAACCGGAGACCCAGCGATGGCAATTCATTTTACCGTGAGCGAACGCCAGCAGTTGGCGGCATTGGTCGCGTTGCGAGTTTCGAAGATCGCGATTGCGCGCCGGTTGCAACGTGCCCCGTCCACCATCTTTCGTGAGCTCAAACGCAATTGCGGTGACACGGGTTACCAGGCGGGCTCGGCTCAGCAACAGGCGGTGATGCGGCACACGCACCGTCATCGCAAGATGGATTCTCCGGAGGTGGCCGAGTATGTGAAGTCGCGACTGGAGCTGCGCTGGTCGCCAGATCAGATCGATGGCCGAACCAGACGGGACTTTCTCGACGACCGCCTGCGGCGGATCTCGCGGCAAACGATCTACAACTGGCTGAAGCAACCTGCAGGGAGCGAGCATCGCCAATACCTGCGTTTTTATCGGGAAAAACCGCCACTTCGGCGTCGCGTCGATCCTGCTCAGACGCTCCCCAATCGGCCCGCCATCATCGGCCGCCGCGAACGCTTCGGCGACTGGGAAGGCGACACGCTCGTCGGTCGCAAAGGCATCTCGAAACCCGTGCTCTATAGCATCGTCGAACGGGTGAGCGGTTATCTCGAACTGGCGCGTGGCGAAAACCGTGAAGCCGACACGGCCAATCGCATCCTTCGCCGTCGCCTCAATCAGTACCCACCCAACTGGCTGCAGAGCTGCACCTTCGACAACGGCGCCGAGTTCGCCAAGGTCGGCGAGCTCGAAAGCGTGTTGCAAATCGAGGTGTACCACACGCAACCCTACAAAGCCTGGCAACGTGGGACAAACGAAAACACCAACGGCCTCATTCGCCAATACTTCCCCAAAGGAACCGACTTCCAGCAAGTCAGCCAAGCGGAGCTGACCACGGCTGAAAGCCAACTCAACACCCGCCCTCGCAAACGGCTCGGCTACCAGACTCCCCAAGAACTCAAAAACAAGTACTGCTAGCCACGCAATCCATTTTGGACGCCGCCTTATAACCGTTATGAAGATTTTAGTTTGTTCTTAAGTAGTTTGCAGGTAACGTGTTACAGATAATTGAGCGCGCACGGCTATAACCTTTTATAACGACCCAATCAGGGGGGCGGCGAGAGGCTTCGCCGTTGAAGTTGCTGCTAAAACTTCCCGGTCCGCCGATACCGCAGATACGCCCTGAGCGCGATGACCGCCAGCCCCAGGAAGCACAAGAACAGGGCCCCGCACACCAGCCAACACACCGCGGCCAGGGGAGCCAGATGGAACGATCCGATCGTGATGGCAAGTAGCGCTGGCATGCGAACGATCTCCTTGTCGCTACGGAGACGATTCAAGTTTCGTGCCAGCATTCTACCTGTTCACCAGACGCTTCAGTGAGCTGTCGCTTAGATCAGCTTCATCAGGGTAATGCCATACCCTGCTTCATGCAGTTCGCTGTTCAGGTGACTCAGTAGTATCGCCAACAGAAACCACGCGACATCCAAGAGACCGCGAACGAACAGATGTACCTTGACGGTGGTTTGCTCGACCGGAGTGTAAGCGCGAAACGAGGGAATGAACTGCGGCACGCGGCTGCAGTAGGTGGCAAACGCAGCACCATGAATCTGAGCGAGGCGTCGCTCTTCGGAGCGAATGACCATGGGGTAATAGGCGAGAAAGCAAACGGCGGCGAGCAGGGGAATCGTGAACGTGCAGGTGCTGAAGGCCACACCCAGCGTGCCGATGAAACTGAACAGGTACAGCGGATTGCGACACAGCGAATAAGGGCCCGCGGTGACGAGCTCGTTGTTCTTCCGTCCGGCGATGTGAATCAAGCACCACACGCGTCCGAGGCAGCCGATGAACGTGAGCAACAACCCCACGCCAAACATCGTTTCTTCGGTGAGCTCATTCTGAGTCCAGATGCTCTCCGAAAACACTGCTAGCAGGAACACTGCGATCAAAGCGATGCGGGTGACCGCGATTCGCAATCGTTCGACAACATTTTTTTCCACATCGCGTCCTTAGATGTGCAGCGATTTGCCAGTAGCTTGCCAGCAGCAACTGCAACAGTACTTCGCCCGCGATTGATATCGCGGGCTTGCATATGGTGAACGTGCGAAGCCGAAATGCAAAGAGCGGTTTAACGAAACGTCACCTTTTTTTCGGCAATTTTGCGAAAAGGCATCGTCGCGAAATTGGCAAGCGATCGGAATGGCTCGAAAATAAACTCGAATTTATCAGCCGGTTACTGGAACCTTATTTTCGATCGGTAGGATGGCAGATAGCTGGCGTGAATATCTCCCATCTTCGTTTTGATGCTGCCTCATGACGTTTCGCATTCTATTCGTCGAAGACGATGCTGAGATCGCAACCTTTGTCTCTCAAGGTTTGCGAGAAGAAGGGCTGATGGTCGACCATGTCGCCGATGGCCATGCCGCGGCGCAGTCGTTGTCGCTATCGCATTGGGACCTCGTGATTCTCGACTGGTGGTTGCCCGGTCCCGACGGCTTGACCCTGCTGCAGCGGCTTCGCCAGTCGGGCAATCAAACGCCCGTCCTGTTTCTCACTGCCCGCGATGCAGTAGCACAGCGCGTGGAAGGGTTGAATGCCGGCGCCGATGACTATCTCTGCAAGCCATTTGCTTTCGAAGAGCTACTCGCGCGGGTGTATGCCTTGCTGCGGCGAGTTCCCGATCAAGCCCACCAGCAGTGGAAGTTCGAAGACATTCTGGTCGATCTCCGCGCCAACCGGACCGAACGTGCGGGCAAACCCTTGGGGCTCACGGCCCGCGAGCAAGCCCTGCTCTTGTTCTTCTTGCGGCATCCCACGGAAGTGTTGTCGCGCACTCGGTTGTATGAGCAAGTGTGGAATGAACGTTACGACGGGCTGTCGAACACGCTCGAAGTGCATGTGATGGAACTGCGCCGCAAGCTGGAAGCGCTCGGGCCGCGAGTCATTCATACGGTGCGCGGCCGCGGTTACATTCTCAGCGATGCGTCGCGAGGTGAGCCGGAATGAGCATCACGAATCGTCTTTCGATTTTCTTTCTGGCGGCTTTGGGAGTTGTGCTCGCGGGATTTTCAGGAGCGCTCTACGGCTTGGCGAGTTGGCACCTGCACACGCAGACCGATCGGCACCTGGCAACGGCTATGCACGCGCTGATTGCCGCTATCGAAGTGCATCCCATGGATGTGGAATGGGAACCGCTCGAACGCAAACTGCCGATTGGTTTGGATCCGGATTTGTCGGTCGTTCGCTGGTCCTTGCACGATGAAAACGGTCAGCTCGTCGACTGCTCGCCGAACATCACGCCTGCTGAGCTAGAGAAATTGCACTCGCCAGATCCTGACTGGCGAGTTTTGGTTCGTCGACTGCGGGCCGGCATGTTTGAACCAGAGGTGCTGTCGCTCAAGGACCTTTCGCCTGACATGACTTTGGCTGGCGAACTCCCAACAGATCGCACAGCACTTCGGCAGAGCTTTTTGCTGACCGTCGGACTTAGCGAGAAGCCCGACGTTGCCACGCTGCAAAACCTGGCGATGAACATGGGAGGGCTGTCGCTGTTGATCTGGTGCGGTGCGGGAGTCGCTGCCCATTGGCTCTGCCGACGGGCGCTCATGCCGATCACCAAGATGGCCGATGAAGCTCGCTCGCTGAGCAAGACGCCGGAAGCTCAGACGCTATTGCACGTTCCCGCTACGCGCGACGAAGTGGCCGATTTGGGGCAGGCGTACAACGACTTGTTGACTGCGCTGCGGCTCACGCTCGAACAGCAACGGCGCTTTGCCGGCGATGCCTCGCATCAATTGCGAACTCCCCTGGCCGCCATCCTGACGGCGGTGGAAGTGACGCTGCGACACGAGCGCAGCCGCTCTGAATATGAGACTGCGCTGAGCGCCGTGCTCCGTCGTGGTCGCGAGTTGCAAGGCATTGTCGAAGCCCTGCTGCTGCTCACCCGTTTGGAATCATCGGCGGCCATTCCCGATCAGGACGTGATCGACGTCGGCGCCTGGAGTCAGCATCGTTTGGAAACCTGGAGCACTCATCCCAGGTTTGCAGACATTCGGCTCACGGCTGCTGCGGATATAGGGACGATCACCACCCAGCCGCTGCTCCTCGCGCAGATCTTCGACAACCTGCTCGACAATGCGTTGAAATATAGCGAGCCAGGATCTCGTGTGACCGTCGCCGTCAAACGAGTTGATCGGCGAGTTTCGCTTTCTGTCACAGACTGCGGCCCAGGGATCGCGGCCGCCGAGGTCAACGAAATTTTTGCCCCGTTCTATCGCTCGCGCGATTCGCGCTGGCAGGGAAAACCGGGCGTTGGCTTGGGGCTGACGATCGCGCATCGCTTGAGCATGGCCCTGGGCGGAAAACTTGAGGTGCACAGCGAGCCCGGCAACGGCAGCTGTTTCACGCTGTCGCTACCTACGCAAAATGGTTTGGATGCAACCCACGAAGAGGGCAGCCAAAGTTGCCCTGAACCACTGGCGAGTTTGACGGTTTCGTAGAGATGTTCGCCTGCGGTATTTCGCCAGTTAGATGTGAATCGAAATTTATATTCGTGACGAAAGAACAGCCGATGACGAGTTTAACATCCCACCGCATTGTGCCGTTCCTTACGGCCCCGCCGATCTAATCCCGCCCGACCGACGAGAACCCCGCCATGCCACTTCGTGCCACAACTGTGTCTGCTAGCAGCCCAACTGCTCAGCATGCCCCGTTGTTAGCAGCAAGCTGGCTTGCAGCACTGGCCATATTGCTACTCGGCGGTTGCGCTTCGCACGGCAACTACACGCTGACCGACCGCAGTCCGGTATCGCATCAAATCGCTTGCCGCTTTGGCGAGCCGCTCGGCCCGCCGACTTGCCCGCGTGAATTGGTCTATCCCAACGGCATCACGCTCGCAGATGAACTGACCGAAGAAGAAGCCGTGATCTTGGCGCTGTGGAACAATGCAGCTCTGCTCGAATTGCTAACCGATCTCGGAGTCGCGCAGGGAGATCTGGTTCAAGCCGGCCTGCTGCCGAATCCGGAGGTCGTTTATTTCTTCCCGGTCAGCGACAAACCATACAAGTACGCGCTCGATTTTCCCGTGGAGGCTCTCTGGCTGCGACCGATTCGCGTGGCAGCGGCCGAGCGCGAAGTGGAACGGGTAACGCAGCGTCTGACGCAAGCCGGCATCGATTTGATCCGCGACACGCGGCAGGCCTATGCCGATGCGGCGCTCGCTCATGGTCGACGGTCCGTTTCGATCGATGCGGTAAAAATCCGCGGCCGAATTGCCTCGCTCGCCAAAGCTCGTCTCGATGCTGGCGATATCAACCCGCAAGAAAAAGCGACCGCCCAAATCGATGCGCATCGCGCCGAGCAGGACTTCTCTCGCACCGAGTACGACATCGGCATCGCCGAAGAGCGACTCCGCAACTTGATGGGCGTGTCGGCCGATCGAACTCCGCTGCGTTTACAAACCGCGTCGCGACTTTATCCCCCAGCGCCGGATATCGATGTGCTCGTTTCGGAAGCAACCGAAAGCCGTCCCGATGCACTCGCCGCGGCCCAGTTCTCGGCCAGCGCCGCCGAACGCCTGCGGCTCGCAAGAATCGGCTGGGTGCGGTTCCTAGGAATCTTGGATGCCACGAGCGGCGTGAACGGTCACGAGTTCGGCCCGGCCTTTCGCACCACGTTGCCGATTTTCAACTGGAATCAGGGCGGCATCTCGCGAGCTGGAGCCGAACTTGAGCGGGCAGAACGCCAACGCCAGACGGTCAACAACCAGATCATCATGGATGTGCATCAGTCGCATCTGCGTTATTCGCAAGCTCAAGCAGAATTGGAAATTCTGAATCAGCGCGTTCGGCCTGAAGTGGAAACTGCCATTCGCCGAACAGAACTCGCCTATCGCGAAGGCAACATTCCGTATGTGGTTGTGCTGCAAACGACGCAGCAGTTACTCGACAGTCGATTTCGTGAAGTGCAATTGCAAGCCGACCTGCGCCGTGCCTGGTCGGATCTGGAACGGAGCGTGGGACGTCATCTGGACGAAGTCCAAACGCTCGAGCCAGAGCTTATTCCGCCTCCAAATATCCCGGCGCAACCGCAGGACGCTCCCGCCAGTCAGCAGAAGTGAGCATGTCCATTTTGCGTAAGGGGTTGTTCGCCCTCGTGGCCGTCGTCGCCACGTTGGGCGTCGCCTGGCTGGTCGGGCAAATCCTGGCTTCGAAGCCGACGGCGAGTAAGGGAGCGGCACACCTTTCTGCCGCGAAAGTTCAGGTCGTCAAAGAAGAAGACCTGGGCCTGGTGAAGCTCGCGCCCGAAGCGCTCGCTCGGCTGGGTGTGCGCGTCGACAAGATCGAACGAAAACCAGTGAAGCGCTCGCGCGTTTACGGCGCCGAAATCGTGGTGCCGGCCGGGCGAACCATTCTTGTTTCAGCGCCATTGCCCGGTGCGTTGCAGTCTCCGCCCGATACCGCTCCACAGCCTGGCGCGCTGGTGAAAAAAGGCCAGGCCATCTTTCTGCTGAGTCCGTTTCTCTCCCCGGAAGCGGCCACCACGTTCGCTGCCGGGCGGGCCGATGCGGAAGGGCAAGTGAACAATGCGAAAACTCAAGTCACCGCTCTGAAGCTGGCCTTCGAGCGCGCCCAGAGTCTCTTCAAAAATGAAGCCGGCAGCCGCCGCAGTGTGGAAGAAGCTCAGGCGCAATTCGATGGCGCTACGCGTTCGCTCGAAGCGGCCGAGACTCGCTTGAAAGTACTGACGCAAGCCGTGGGCGATGCGGCAACAGGCCGCGCTCAGCCAATCCCGATTGAATCGCCCGATGACGGACTGCTGCGAAACATTTCTGCGTCACCGGGACAAAATGTGCCGGTCGGTGGCGCATTGTTTGAAGTGATTTCGCTGGCCCAGGTTTGGGTTCGCGTGCCAGTTTATGTCGGCGATCTCGATTTGATCGCCGCCGATGAGTCCGCCGGCATCGGCAGTCTTAACGGACAGCCCGGGCAGAAGACTTGGACTGCCGCGCCACTGCAAGCGCCGCCGACAGCCAATCCGCTGGCGGCCACGGTGGACATCTATTACACGCTGGCCAACGACAAGGCCAACTTCAAGCCAGGCCAGCGCGTTGGCGCGACGCTCGCGCTCTCGGGCACTGCCGATGCACTGACCATCCCTTGGGGAGCCGTCGTGCACGATCTGCAGGGCGATACCTGGGTCTATGTCGAAAAATCGGCCGGCGTCTACAAACGGCAACGCGTGCAAGTGAGCTACGTCGCCGACGGCGTCGCCGTTCTCGCGTCGGGGCCGCAGCCAGGAACGTCAGTGGTCACGGAAGGTGCAATCGAACTCTTTGGCGCCGAGACCGGCTTCAGCAAGTAGGACCACCCATGACCTGGCTCGTTTCCACATCGCTCAAGTTGCGCGCAGTGGTGCTTACGTTGTGCGTCGTGCTGCTGGTGTTCGGCTTTCAGTCGATCTACAAAGCGCCGCTCGATGTCTTTCCCGAGTTCGCCCCGCCGAAGGTTGAGGTGCAGACTGAAGCGCCGGGCCTATCGACGGAAGAAGTCGAAAGCCTGGTGAGCGTGCCGCTCGAGAACGCGCTCAACGGCACGCCGGGCATGAAGACCATTCGGTCGAAATCGGTCCTCGGGTTGTCTTCGATCGTGCTCTACTTTGCCGAGGGAACCGATCTGCACAAGGCGCGGCAGCACGTGCAGGAGCGCGTAACCGCCGAAACGCCGCGCCTGCCGACCGTCGCTCGTCCGCCGGTCATTCTGCATCCGCTCTCATCGCTGAGTCGCGTCCTCAAAATCGGCATGTCGTCGGAAACTTTGTCGCAGCGCGATTTGACCGAGCTCGCGATGTGGACAATCAGGCCGAAGCTGATGGCGATTCCCGGCGTGGCCAACGTGGCCGTGTGGGGGCAGCGCGACAAGCAGTTCCAAGTGCTGGTCGATCCCGATCGCCTCCGCGCGCATGGTGTGACGCTCGATCAAGTAACTCGCGCTGCTGGTGATGCGACGGTCTTGGATGCCGGCGGTTTTGTCGATACGCCGAATCAGCGGTTTGCGGTGCGGCACATTTCGCCGATTCGCGATCCGGAGGATCTGGCGCGAACCGTCGTCGATTTTCGCGCGGGCGCGCCGCTGCGGATCGGCGATGTCGCGAAAGTCATCATTGGCTCGCCACCCCCCATCGGCGATGCGATTATCAACGACGTGCCGGGAATTCTGCTGATTGTCGAAAAACAGCCTGAGGGAAACACGCTCGAAGTAACTCGCAAAATCGAAGCGGCGCTCGCCGAACTCAAGCCGGGGCTGAAGGGGGTCGAAGTCGACTCGACAATCTTTCGGCCAGCTTCTTTCATTGAGAAGGCGCTGGAGAATCTCAGCCACGCGCTGCTGGTTGGCTGCGGCTTGGTGGTGGTAATTCTCGTCATCTTCCTGTTCGATTGGCGAACGGCGGCGATCAGCCTGACGGCGATCCCGCTGTCGCTCGTAGCCGCGATTGTGATCCTGACCGGGTTCAACGTGACCATCAATACGATGGTTCTCGCCGGACTGGTCATCGCGCTGGGAGAGGTCGTCGATGATGCCATCATCGACGTCGAGAATATCGTTCGCCGCCTGCGTTTGAATCGCGCGGCCGGCTCACCACATTCCGCTTTTGAAGTCGTCCTCCAGGCTTCACTCGAAGTTCGCAGCGCAGTGGTTTATGCCAGTCTGATCGTAACGCTCGTTTTCCTGCCCATCTTCTTTCTGGATGGCGTGGCCGGTTCCTTCTTCCGGCCGTTGGCTCTCGCGTACGTCCTGTCGATCATGGCTTCGCTGCTCGTGGCCTTGGTGGTCACGCCTTGTATGTCTTATGTATTGCTGGCCGGGCAGTCGCATGTTCGCGAGGAAGCGCCGTTTGCCAAATGGCTGCGCAAAGGGTACGCGGCAATCCTGCCGGCTCTCGTGAGCAATCCAATCGCTGTTGTCGGTACGCTGGCTGCGGTCTTTGTGCTGACGCTTGCTGCGTCGACACGATTGGGCCAGGAGTTCTTGCCCGATTTTCAAGAGACGGATTTCTTGATGCACTTCCTCGAACGTCCCGGTACGTCGATTGAAGCGATGGATCGGATCACGATTCGCGCGAGCAAGGAACTGCGGGCCATTCCAGGTGTGCGCAACTTCGGTTCGCACATCGGCCGCGCGGAAGTCGCCGATGAAGTGGTCGGCCCCAACTTCACCGAGCTCTGGATCAGCATCGATCCCGACGTCGATTATCCGAGCACGCTCGCCAAGATTCAGAGCGCGATGGAAGGCTACCCAGGTATGTACTGCGATGTGCAGACGTATCTCAAGGAGCGAAGCAAGGAAGTGTTGACGGGAACGAGCGCGAGTATTGTTGTGCGGCTCTTTGGTCCGGAGATGGAGAAACTTCGTTCCAAGGCCAAGGAAGTGGAAGGCGTGATGAGCGAGGTGGCCGGCGTGACCAATCTCAAAGTAGAGCCGCAGGTCCTCGTGCCGCAGATTCAGCTGCAGCTGAAGCCCGATGCCGCCGAGCGCTTTGGTTTGACGGCGGGGCATGTCCGCCGGGCTACGACCACACTGTTGAAGGGCACGAAGGTTGGCGAAATTTACGAAGGGCAGAAACGCTACGCGGTGATGGTGTGGGGCGAACCGCAACTGCGGACCGATCTTACGGCGCTGCGTGGCTTGCTGATCGACACGCCGTCAGGAGCTCAGATTCGCCTTGGCGATGTCGCCGATATTTCGATCGTCCCCATGCCGAATGAAATCAAGCGCGAGGCCGCCTCGCGGCGGCTCGACATTCTCTGCAACGTGCAAGGCCGCGACCTGGGTTCCGTGGCTGCCGAAATCGAAAGCAAAGTGCGCGGCCTGTCGTTCGATCGCGAATATCACCCTGAGTTTCTCGGCGAGTTTGCCGCCCGGCAAGAGTCGAGCCGGCGTCTGTGGTTCTATTCGGCCCTGTCGTTCCTAGGCATCGTGCTGATTTTGTACGTCGATTTTCAATCGTGGCGACTGACGGGCATCGTGATGCTGACGATCACGTTCGCCCTGACCGGCGGCGTGTTCGGCGTGCTGCTGACGACGGGTATCGTCTCGCTTGGTTCGATGGTCGGCTTTGTCACAGTGCTCGGCATCGCCGCCCGCAACGGCATCATGATGATCAGCCACTACAAGCACTTGCAGGAACACGAGGGAGAACCGTTCGGTGTTCACCTCGTGCTGCGCGGCGCTGAAGAACGTCTCGTGCCGATCCTGATGACAGCTCTCACGACGGGCCTGGCGCTGCTGCCGCTCATCCTCGCCGGCGGCAAGCCAGGGAATGAGATCGAGTATCCGCTGGCCGTGGTGATTCTCGGCGGACTCATTACGTCCACCATTCTCAACCTGTGCCTCGTCCCTGCGCTGTACCTGCTGTTGGGGAGTCAGACGACTACGAACGCAGTTGATCCGCGGACTTAACGCTGCAACTGGATCGGCGGCAGCGCGTTGTCGCCCGATTTGACGGCAGCCTTCGCAACCGGTTGCTGAGGATTGCGATAGCGGCCGTTGAGTTGATCTTCGCCTTCAAAGGTGTCGTCCATCACCTTTGTGACTTTGGGAAAGAAGCAAGTGATCGGATATTCGCCGGCTTCCTTCACGGTTAAGTGAAACGTGCCGTCGTCGCCCGATCGCCCGGAACCTGCCGGTTCACCGTTGACGGTGTGCAGCACGACATACACGCCTGGCGTGGGCATGTTGTTGACGAGAACCGAGCCCGTAACGGTACAAGGAGCAGGCGCGGAGCAGCCGACGGTCAAGACAGTCAGCACGATCGCGCCCCATTGAAGAGCGCGAATCATTCCGGGATTTCCTCACCGCTGTCTCGGCTGGCCATGAACATCAGGGCTTTCACCGAGAGGCTGTTGGAAAGATGCCGCACGCTGCCGTCGCCCATCGCGACATTGGCACCGCCCGGATGAAAGCCGAAAATGCCTTGCGAGTTGTTGCAGTTGATGGCGCAGTCGGTGCCCGACGGCGTGCCGCCCGTGGGGTACGTGGCTGCAGTGTAGTTGGGATAGCCTTGCAGCATGAAGGCACACCAGCCCAACCAAGGTCCCCAGGAACCAGGCTGATCCAAGCTCAGATCGGTGGCTGGCATCGGCATGCCGACACCCTTCACGTAGTGTTTGTCGTAACCGGCGTGCTCCATCGTGATGAACGTATTCGATAGGCCGTCGGTGCACATCGCCATACGCGGAGGACTTCCCACGAGAATCGGCGAAGGGGACGGATTCGTTGTGCCCAGCAAGTTATAGGTTGCGGTGCTCAGGGCGTGATTGACCCAATAGTCGTTTCCCCAACTGGTGAGTTCGGCGCCGCTCCCAGGATCGGTCAGCACCGCGCCGTAGGAACTGCCCGTGGAACTCGAGCCGCGCAGTTTGATCGGCGTTTGATTGGGGTTCGAAGGGCAGATGACAAACTTCATCCGCGTATTGCTGAGCGCCTGGTTCGAGGGATCGGCATTGCCGGCCGGCACCATGTTGAACTTGCTTACCAGATTCCCTTGCTCGAGATACGGCAGCAGGGCAAAGAGATGGCCGAACTTCGGCGACGAACCAGCTCGCGCCATCGGCAAGCACAAGTTAGTGTCGTTGTAGTTGTGAAAGGCGAGGGCAATTTGCCGGATGCTGTTGCTGCATTGCGTGCGGCGCGCCGCTTCACGGGCGGCCTGCACTGCGGGAAGAAGAAGTGCCACCAGCACTCCGATGATCGCGATCACCACCAACAACTCAACCAACGTGAAGCCGCGTCGCCCCTTGGAAGCGCCGCAACGAACATGCGAACTCAGCATCAAACCAATCCCCTCCGCAAACAGTGAACGACCACTGGAACCAAAGGTGAAGTAGCAGATGCACGTTGCGTACCTTAACGAAGTCGCAATATTTGCCCGAAATTCGATAAAGTCTGCGGCGTTCGCACGGAAGCGTGTCGGCTTGATCGACGGCAGTGTCGCTGCTGTCGACATTGTGGCCGTTTGTTCGTTTAGCGAGCGCGATTAGCCGGCGATTGAAAAGCCGACATACTTCCCGGTCGCCGGCCGGCTCTGCGTAGGCGCGCTGACAATATTTCCCGCCATCGAATCGGCGATGTCTTCGAGCAGTTGCCTTACATGGTCTTCCAGGCCTTCCGCAACCAAATGCACTCGGCCGTCGGGCAGATTGCGGACGAAACCGGTCACCGGGTAGCGCCGCGCGAGATGCTGAGCGTTCGCTCGAAAGCCCACCCCCTGCACCCGTCCGGCGTAATAGACTTCATACTGTTTCATGATTGCAGATCGCTGTCCTTCAATGTTTGATGCTTCGATTCAGACATTGTAAACGCGGAACGGCTAAGAACGGAACCAACTCATGTCATCGACTTTTCGTTGTTTCTACGTCGAGAAAAATGCCGCCGGCAACGTGACGCGCGGGGTGTGCGAGTTGCCACGGGAAAAGTTGCCACCCGGCGAAGTCCTCGTCCGCGTTGAGTATTCGTCGCTCAACTACAAAGACGCGCTCGCCGCGGGTGGCCATCCGGGAGTTGTGCGTAGTCTGCCGCATATCCCGGGGATCGATGCCGCCGGCGTTGTAGAAGAGAGTTCGTCGCCGAAACTTCAACCTGGCCAGCGCGTGGTGATCACGGGTTATGACTTGGGCGCGGGACACTGGGGCGGTTGGTCGGAGTATGTCCGCATTCCTGCCGATTGGATTGTGCCGCTGCCGGCCGGTTTGTCGCTGGAAGACACGATGATCCTCGGCACGGCAGGCTTCACCGCGGCGCAATGCGTCCTCGCGCTCGAAACCAATGGCATCGGCCCCGCTGCCGGCGAAGTGGTCGTTACCGGCGCGACCGGTGGTGTTGGTTCGCTGGCCGTGAAGTTGCTCGCGCAACTTGGTTACCACGTTGTTGCCGTGACTGGCAAATCGCAACTCGCGCCGCAGTTGCATGCCTGGGGGGCGAAGCAGGTGATCGGCCGCGACGAAGTGCTGAATACGAGCACCAAGCCGCTACTTTCGAGCCGCTGGGCCGCCGCGGTCGATACCGTTGGCGGGCAAACGCTCACGACAATAATTCGCCAAACCAAAGACTACGGCGTCGTCGCCGCGTGCGGTCTCGTCGGCGGCAGCGAATTGCCTCTCACGGTTCATCCCTTTTTGCTGCGCGGTGTGATTCTCGCCGGCATCGCCTCGGCAGCGCTGCCCTACGACCGCCGCTTGGGAATTTGGGAACGCCTCTGCGGGCCTTGGAAGATCAATGGTCTTTCGATCCTCGCCACCGAAGTGCCGCTGACAGGCGTCGAAGAAAAGGTGCAGCAAATTTTGAAGGGAGAGATCATCGGGCGGACCGTGGTGAAATTGTAGTTACAAATCGTTCACGAACACCGGCTCGCTTTGTTGCTGACTGCGGAATAGACGTCAATCAGCGCCTACAGGCCCGTTCGCCGTCCGATTGCAAACCGGGCCGGTCTGCCCCATAATCGCCCGCTCGATGGCATCGCATATTCGTACGCTGGCAGGCTCATACTGATGAAGATTCACGAGTTTCAGGGTAAGGAATTGTTTCGCAAGGCCGGCGTGGCCGTGCTCAAGGGGCAGGTCGCTCGCACGCCGGAAGAAGCGGCGGCGGCGTTCACCGCGCTCGGCGGTCCGATCGCCGTGGTGAAGGCCCAGATCCATGCTGGCGGCCGCGGCAAAGGCACGACCAAGGAAAACTCCGCTCAGCGCGGCGTGCAACTGGTTAAGTCGGCCGAAGAAGCCGCCACCGTGGCTCGCAACCTGATCGGCAAAACGCTGGTCACGATCCAAACGGGCGACGAAGGCAAAGTCGTCAATCAGGTCTTCGTCGAAGAAGGCTGCAAGATCGCCCGCGAGTTGTACCTGGGCATTCTGCTCGACCGGGCCGCTGCCAAGCCGGTGCTGATGGTGTCGACCGCAGGCGGCATGGATATCGAAAAGGTCGCGCACGAAACGCCCGAACTGATTCACAAAGTCCACTTCGATCCGCACGCCGGGCTGTACCCCTATCAAGCTCGCGAACTCTGTTATCACCTCGGGCTGAAGGGCTCGAGTGTCGGCAGCGCAGAAAAGTTCTTTCGCGCCCTCTGCAAGCTCTACGTGCAACTCGACTGCAGCATGGTCGAAGTCAATCCGCTGGTCGTCACCGAAGCGGGCGACCTGGTCGCTCTCGACGCCAAGGTCGCTTTCGACGACAACGCAATGTTCCGTCACAAGGACTTGCTCGAACTCCGCGATCTGACCGAAGAAGATCCCGCCGAAGTTCGTGCCAGCAACACCGGCTTGTCGTACGTGAAGCTCGACGGCAGCATCGGTTGCTTGGTGAATGGCGCCGGTCTGGCCATGTCGACGATGGACATCATCAAGCTGCACGGCGGTGAACCGGCCAACTTCCTTGACGTGGGTGGTGGTGCTAACGAAGCACAAGTCACCGAAGCCTTCCGCATCATTCTGTCGGATCCCAATGTGAAGGGCATTCTGGTCAATATCTTCGGCGGTATCGCCAAGTGCTCGACCATTGCCAACGCCATCGTCGCCGCGAGCAAAGCTGTCGGCTTCACCGTGCCGTTGGTCGTCCGGCTCGAAGGGACCGAAGTGGAAGAAGGCAAGCGAATCCTCCGCGAAAGCGGCGTGAAGCTGATCGCTGCCGACGGCTTAACCGATGCGGCGAAGAAGATCGTCGAAGCCGCGAAGAGCGCCTAACCAATGCCATTGCAGATTTCAGATTGCAGATTGCAGATTTGAAATCAAAGGCAATGAATCACGTATTTCAATCTGCAATCTGACATCTTCAATCTGCAATTCCCATGAGCATTCTGATCAACAAAAACACCAAGGTCATTTGCCAAGGCATCACAGGCAAAGCCGGGGCGTTTCATACCAAGGGCTGCAAAGAGTACAGCAACACCATGGTCGGCGGCGTGACGCCCGGCAAGGGTGGCGAAACAGTCGAAGGTTTGCCCGTCTTTGATACGGTCGTCGAAGCCGTCGAAAAGACTGGTGCCAATGCGACGATGATTTTCGTGCCAGCCGCCTTCACGGCTGATGCGATTCTCGAAGCGCTCGATGCCGGGATCAAAGTGATCGCCGCCATCACCGAAGGTGTGCCGGTGCTCGACATGGTTCGCGTGTACGAACTCATCCGGCGCAGCGATGCGGTGCTCATCGGGCCGAACTGCCCGGGCCTCATCACTCCCGGCGAATGCAAGATCGGCATCATGCCGGGCTACATTCACAAGCCGGGCAAGATCGGCATCATGAGCCGCAGCGGTACGCTCACTTATGAAGCGGTGTGGCAAACGACGAACCTGGGCCTCGGCCAATCGACGTGCGTCGGCCTCGGCGGCGATCCGATCGTCGGCACCAACTACATCGATCTCTTCAAGCGGTTCCAGGAAGATCCGCAGACCGAAGCGATCTTGATGATGGGTGAAATCGGCGGCACGGCCGAAGAAGAAGCCGCCGCCTTCGTTAAGGAGCACGTCACCAAGCCGGTCGCTGCGTTCATCGCCGGCCGTACTGCTCCGCCAGGTCGTCGCATGGGTCACGCCGGCGCGATCATCAGCGGCGGCAAGGGAACGGCAGCCGAAAAGGTTGCTGCCCTGAAAGATGCCGGCATCGAAATCGCCGACTCGCCCGCCACGATGGGTGAAGCAGTCGCCCGCGCCATCCAGAATCGCAAGAAGAAATAGCTACTTGCCTCAATCGCCACCGGGCTCGCCCCGGTGGTTCACCGGCTTATGCACTGACCAGCTAAAGCGCGCAAAATCTTTCAATCGCGCGCACAATCTTCAGCCGTTGCGCATCGTATTTCTATTCGATGCGCTCTTTGACAATTCAGCTTTCTTTGCGGCAGAGTGGCGACTAAGCCCCGCGGAGTGAAGTCTTCGGCGCGTGGCCATTTTTGCCTGCAACCGCCCCAGCAGGACCACCATTGGCGCCTTCTTCAACTTCGGCATCGCCCGAGAAGAACGGCACGTTGTCGATTTCTTCGGCGGCCATCATGGTGGCGACACGTTGCAGCGTGGCTAGAATCTGCGTCGCTTCCCACGGCTGCAATCGCTTCATCTCGGTGCGGAACTGATCGCGGAGGAGCGACGGCGCTTCGTTCGAGAGCCGGCGGCCTTCCTCCGAAAGTTGCAGCGAAAAACTGCGGCGATCATTTTCATCGCGAGCCCGGGTAATCAGTCCCCGTTGCTCCAGTCGCTTCAAAATGCCAGCGATCGTCTGGGGACTGACATGCAACTGCTCGGCGAGGTGGCCGGGCGTCGCTAGCGGTGTTTTTTCCAACTCGCGCAGGGCGCCAAGTTGCGGCGAAGTCAGGCCATATTCCTGCCAAAGATAGCGAGAATAGCTTTCAACAGCCTGAGAAATGCGCCGGATGGCTACGATAACTTCATCATCAAGGTTGGGAGGCAGCGGGCTGACCACGAGTAAATCCAATTGCCGAAGTGGAAGCAGGACCAGGATTTGCGCGAATGACTGGGAGAAAATCAAGCGCGCAGGATCGGGCTAGGGATTGTCTTCAGCGCACGCAGCCCTAGGGCTGCGCGTGCGCAGACGAATTTGCCGCTGGTACGCGGTGCTGCACGTACGCAGTTTGTCTCAATACTATCTAACCGAGAGACTTGCCCCGGGTGTCGCGAAATTTTGGCTGTGACCCAACAATTTTGGCACGCCAGCGTCAGGCAATCAGATAACCGCCATCCACGGGCAAAATTGCCCCTGTAATAAAGGACGCCTGGGGCGAACAAAGAAATAGTGCAGCCGGCGCAACTTCTTCGGCCCGGCCCCAACGGCCCAGCGGCGTTCTGTCTAGTATTTTTTGCGAGCGAATAGGGTCTTTTTGTAAGGGTTCGGTTAGCTTGGTCGCAATCCAACCGGGAGCGAGCGCGTTCACGCGAATGCCATCGGCAGCCCAGGCAATGGCGAGCGACTTTGTCAGTTGCGCAATGCCTCCCTTGCTCGCGCTATAAGCCGGCGCGGGGCCGCTGCCGAAAAAACTGAGCATGCTGGCGATGTTCAACACGCAACCCCTTGTCTCGCGCAGCAACGGTAAACAGGCGGCGCACATTCGCATCGCGCCGTTGAGATTCACATCGATGACGCGCTCGAAATGTTCCGGCCCATGCTCTTTCCCGCGCGCGATCATACCGGCGGCATTGATGAGAACGTCGAGTCGCCGCTGCTGGCCGATGAGCCGCTCGATGGCTTGGGCAGCGGTGACGTCGAGCACGTGGGCTTCGATATTTTCGCGCACCTGCGGCGCGACCGAACCGTTGAACTCATCAACTTCCTGCGAGGTCACTCCCGTAATCAGCACGTGATAACCGTCAGCGGCAAACGCGTGAGCAATGGCTTGGCCGATGCCGCTCGTGCCGCCGGTGATCAAAGCGACGCGTCGATCTTGCGAGGGATTTTCATTCATGGTTTTTGTTCGGCCGTCGGTCCGACGGAGCGGGCAGATTCGCTATAATCGCCTCGATTGGCATCTGGTTTCGGCACATTCTATCGAATTGGAACTCGCGCGCATGTTCGACAAGCCCGCTCTCATGGATTTGGTTCGCCAGCAAGCTTTGCAGGTCGGCGATTTCACATTGGCCTCGGGAAAGAAATCGCACTACTACCTCGACTGCCGCAAAATCACGCTCGATTCCTGGGGCGCCAACCTGATCGCCGATGGCATGCTCGAATTGCTCGGCGATCCTCTTCCCGCTGCCGTCGGCGGCATGGCCATCGGCGCCGATCCCATCACTGGCGCCATCATCACCGTCGCCGGTCGCCAAGGCAAACGAATCAAGGGCTTCATCGTCCGCAAAGAAGCCAAGGCTCACGGCACGGGCCGTGATGTCGAAGGGCCTGTCGCGCCCGGTGAAGAAGTGGTCATCGTCGAAGACGTCGTCACCACCGGCGGCAGCTCGCTCGCCGCCATCGACAAAGCCGAAGCCTTCGGTTTGAAAATCCGCGGCGTGCTGGCGATCATCGACCGTCTGGAAGGTGGTCGCGAAACTTTGGCTGCGCGTGGCTATTCGCTGCAGACTTTGCTGACGATTCGCGACTTTGGGCTGGAGCCGGTGAAATAGGTTTGGAGCTGCTCTCGTAGCAAACTACAATCCGGTTTACAACTCAATTTTGGAGGAACGCTGAGATGGTTTCGATCAAGGACTTCGGCATCGACAAACTACCGGAAGAACAGCGCCGCGAATTGGCCAATCAGTTGTGGGATAGCTTGCGCAAGGCCGACTCACCCTCTCCATCTGAAGAACAATGGGATGCAGAGACCGCGCGGCGAGATGCTGAATTGGAAGCTCATCCAGAAAGAGCCCTCTCGCACGAGGAATTTTGGGACCGCCTCGAGGGACGGAAATGAGCGTCTCTCTGGAATATCACGCTGCCGTGCTGCCAGAAGTTGAACTTATCAAAATATCTTATGAGGAGAATCGCGTCGGCCTCGGAGCGGAGTTTTTGGCTGAGCTGATGAAATTTCTCCTGGCGATCGCGGATAATCCCCGGCGATTCGCCGTCGTTAAGCGGCAAGAGCGTATTGCTCGAATGTTTCAGTTTCCCTATTTAATTCGCTTTCGAATACTAAAAGATGGCCGCATTCGTATTCTTAGCGTGATTCACTCGGCGAGAGTTGCCGGTGATTGGACTAGACGCAGATAGGCATCCATTGCAAAAAGGTAGCCACATGAGCACGACTCGCCGTAGTTTTCTCCAAGCCTCCGCCGCGTTCGCGGCTGGTGTCGCGACTCAAAATTATTTGAGCGCTGCCCAATCTGTTCCCGCCAAAGAAGACGCAGCGCTCACCTTCGGCCTCGTCACCTACATGTGGGCCGCCGATTGGGATGTGCCGACGCTGGTGGCCAATTGCAAGAAGACGGGCGTGCTGGGCGTCGAGTTGCGGACGACGCACGCTCACAAGGTCGAACCGGCTTTGAACGAACAGCAGCGGAGCGACGTGCAGTCGCGCTTTGCTGATGCTGGTATCACGATCGTGGGGATCGGCAGCAACGAACGCTACGACGATCCGGATCCGGCCAAGGTGAAGAAAGCCATCGAAGACACCAAGGATTTCATTCGCCTCAGCCACGACATCGGCGGCAGCGGCGTGAAAGTGAAGCCCGATTCGTTTCACAAAGACGTGCCGAAGGAAAAGACCATCGAGCAAATCGGCAAGGCGCTGAACGAGCTCGGCGAGTATGCCGCCGGCTTTGGTCAGCAGATTCGCTTGGAAGTACACGGCCAATGCCAGGAACTGCCGACGATCAAGGCGATCATGGATGTGGCCACCGACGAGAATGTCTTCGTCTGCTGGAACTGCAACAAAGCCGATCTCGGCGGCGACGGCCTCGAGCATAATTTCAAACTCGTGAACAAGCGGTTTGGTTCGACGGTGCACATTCACGAGCTCGAATCGAAAGAGTATCCGCATCAGGAGCTCTTCAAGATGCTCGTCGACAGCGGCTACGTCGGTTGGCTGCTGCTCGAAGCGGCGAGCAAACCGGAAGATCGCGTGGCTGCGCTCGCAGAGCAGAAAAAGCTGTTCGATGCGATGGTCGCAAAGGCGAAGGCTTAGACCTTCATGTCCACCATCTCTCGTGTCTTTGCTCGCGAAGTCCTCGATAGTCGCGGCAAACCTACCGTCGAAGCCGAAGTCCATCTCTCGAGCGGCGCGATGGGTTCCGCCATTGTGCCGTCCGGCGCGAGCACGGGAACGGCCGAAGCGTGCGAGCTGCGCGATGGCGATCCGAATCGCTACGACGGCCAAGGTGTGCTGCAAGCTGTGCGGAATGTGAATGAAATCATTGCGCCGGCGCTCTCTGGTCAGCGAGTCGATCAGCAGGCCGAGATCGACGGACTGATGATTGAACTCGACGGCACGCCGAACAAATCGAAGCTCGGCGCGAATGCCATACTCTCCGTTTCGCTCGCGGTCGCTCAAGCCGCCGCGCTTTCGAATCGCGAGCCGTTGTTCGTTTATCTCGAACGGCAGTTTCGCGAGTATCAAGAAGTCGTTCTGCCGATCATGCCCGCGCTGAAGCGACTCAAGTGCGATGTGGAGAAGTGGAGCACCTGGCTGACGAGAGTCGAGTCGGTTGTCAGCGCAAACCACCAGGCTCGCATGCCGTTGCCGATGACGAACATGATCTCCGGCGGCAAGCACGCTGGCGGCAATCTCGATTTTCAGGACATCCTGATTCAACCCAACGGCGCTCCCGACTATCGCACCGGACTTGAATGGATCGTGCGAATTTATCGGCGTCTGGGCGAGCTGCTGAACAAAGCTGGCTATGAGGGCTATCTCGTCGGCGACGAAGGCGGCTACGGCCCGCGACTGCCGGGGAATCGCGAAGCAGTCGAGTTTGTCGTGCGTGCGATTGAAGCGGCAGGCCTGCAGCCGCGCGAGCAAGTGACCATTGCCATCGATGTCGCGTCGACTCATTTTTATCGCGACGGCCTCTATCATCTGGCCGCCGAAAAAGGGCGGAAGCTGTCGAGCAGTGAGATGATCTCGCGACTGGAAGAATGGGTCGATGAGTTCCCTATCACCAGCATCGAAGACGGCTTGGCGGAAGAGGATTGGAGCGGTTGGACGGAACTAACCTCAAAACTCGGCAGCCGTTGCCATCTGGTGGGCGATGATCTTTTTGCGACCAACTACGACCGCATCGGACAGGGCATCGTGCAGCACGCGGGCAACGCGGTGCTTATCAAGATGAATCAGATCGGCACGCTGACCGAAACGCTGATTGCGGTAGATCTGGCCAAGCGGGCCGGGTTCGCAACGGTTGTCAGTGCCCGCAGCGGCGAGAGTGAAGACACGTTCATGAGCGACCTCGCCGTGGCGGTTGCCGCTGATCGCATCAAGGTTGGTTCGATTGCTCGCAGCGAACGGCTGGCGAAGTACAACCGTTTGCTGCGGATTGAAGAGCAGTTGAAGTAAGAGGTTACTTGAGCAGCTCGAGCAATCGCCGAGTTGCGAGTTCCGCGAACGCCGCGTCATTGATGTGGTGATCGACTTCGACAATCGGTACTTGGCCCGCCATCGCATGCAGACCGAAGCGAAGTTGTTCGCGGGCCTGTGGATCGTCGAACGCTTTGCCGGCAGTATCGAGGGCAGAAACGCCGCGCAGCGGCAGGAGGATTTCGACAGGCCCAGTCGCAGCCGCTGCTTTGCGGGCGATTTGCTCGCCGAGGAGGCGGCACTCTTCTGGCGTGGTGCGCATCAGCGTGACGTTGGCGTTGTGCTGATAGAACAGACGTTCGGCGAATTCGGCGGGAACTGTTTCCCGCGGGCCGAAGTTGACCATGTCGAGCGCGCCGACGGAGATGACTTGCGGAATGCCCTTTTCGCCGGCCGCGGTCAAGCGAGTTGGCCCCGCCGAGAGAATGCCGCCGACGAGTTCATCGGCGAGCTCGGTGGTAGTGATGTCGAGCACGCCAGCCACCAGGCCGTCGCGGATGAGCGATTCCATGGCTTCGCCGCCGTTGCCGGTGGCGTGAAAGATGAGGACTTCGTAGCCGGCGTCTTCGAGAATCTTGCGCGCGTGCTGCACGCAAGGCGTTGTCACGCCGAACATCGTCGCGGCGATCAGCGGTCGATCGCTCGTTTCTTGAACAGACGCCGCGAAGCGAACCATGCCGGCGATTGCGGCCGCGGCTTCATTCAGAATTTGGCGACTGAGGCGGTTAATCCCGGCGATATCGACCACCGAGTTCAGCATCACGATGTCTTTGTCGCGCACGTACGGCCGGACATTGCCCGACGCGAGTGTGCTGACCATCACCTTCGGCACGCCGATCGGCAGCGCGCGCATCGCAGCGGTGCCGATGGTTGTTCCCGCCGAACCGCCGAGCGCGATCACACCGGTGACCTTACCCACCTGAAAAGCAGAGCGGACAATTGCCTCGGCCCCACGTGCGGCGGCGGCGATGGCAGCGCCGCGATCATTTTGCTGCTGAAGTTCGCTGAGCGACGCGCCGCCGGCAGCGAACAGTTGTTCGCGCGAGATCGTGGCCGCGACGGTTGGTTCGCCGAGGCAACCGGTATCGACTAGTTCGACCGTCAGGCCCAGTTCACGCAATCGGCGAGCGACGAAATCGGCTTCAGGGCCTTTGGTGTCGAGGGTGGCGAAGAGGTAGATCGTCACTTTATCATCTCCTTGCATCTACCCCGCTTCAGGCCCTTGTAAGAGCATACAAGGGGTTTGAAGCGGGTACAAACTTTCACCTGCGGCGCGAAGAACGCAGAGTTATAGTGAGTGACGGGATCCATCGAGCCTCTGCCCCTCACCCTAGCGCTCTCCCCTGAGTACAGGGCGAGCGAACATGACGCAGCTAAAGCTGCTCAAAGCCTTGAACAAACCCACACCACCGCCGAATAACTCTTGGCCGCGGTGGTCGCTGCGCTGGACCGATCAAGGCGTGGCCGGTGTGGTTTTGCTTGCGGCGCTGACGCTTCTCGGCTGGCATTGGTGGCGACACGAACTGCAGCGGCATCGGCTGATCGATGTCGATCGCACCGCCATCGTCGTGGCGAAATTTCAGATCGACATCAACGCGGCTGACTGGCCCGAGTTCGCGCTGCTGCCGGGCGTTGGCGAAGTCCTCGCGAAACGGATTGTTGCCGATCGCGAAGAGCGCGGGCCATTCAAAGATTGGAATGGCCTGCGGAGAGTACGCGGCATCGGCCCGAAAACGTTTGAAGGGATCAAGCCCTATCTGCTGCCGATGGCTGATTTGAATGCCACGGCAGGGCCATAGTTTACTACCTATCTCTCGTGCAGTTCCGGCCTATGCGTGCTTCTTAGAAACCGCATCCTTCACCGCAGCCTTGGCTTCTTCTTTGGCGGATTTTTCAGTGGGCGTTGCCGGAGCCTTGGTCGGCGGATGAGGAGCCGGAGCAGTCAACAGAATGGTCACGGCGCCCAGGATCACCAGGAGCATGCCGACGAAAAAGAACGGACTGACCTGGCCGAGCGTTTTGTTGAGATACATGCCTGTCGCCACGCTGATGACCGGTGCCACGCCGAAGACCAGCGGCATGACTTGAACAGGCGTGCCGTTGTTGAGGGCCATGATGAGAGCAAAAGCACCGAGCGCACCGACCGTACCGCCAGCGAAACTCCAGATGATGCCCTTGGTGGTCCAGCCAGCCATAATGCCGGCGCCCTTTTCGACGCCCATAAATTGAATCATCAGATAGGGTGCGAGCACGGCGATGATGAAATAGGCCAAGCCGACGCACAGGAACGGCCGCATGCGGCCGAGCGGTTTCTTTTGGGCAGGATTGCTGGGATCCTGAGCCACGTAGGTTCCCATGTAGGTCGAACCCTTGTGCAAAACCGGGCCATACGTGCCCCAGAACAAAGCGGTGACAAGGGCGAAGGTGCCAGCCAGGATGATGTTACCGGAGCCCATGAGCTTCAAACTCCAATCGCGGAAAATGGTGAGGTGGGAATGAACATCTTAGTCCGGCGATCTGTTCTGGGTCAGGGCATATGCTCCACTTTCTACGCTCGCTGCCTTCTTTCCTTTCGTTGCTTTTTCGTTTGCGAACCCGCCCCTGATCGGCAACAGTAGAGCTCCCTGGATTTTGCACCTGAATAAGAAAGCAGCTAGTAAGTGATTTTTCAGAAGTGCTGGTTGTCGCTGGTGATGGCGGTTCTGGTCACCGGAGTTTCGTTAGCCGACGAAGGAATACGAATTGATTGCAGTTCACGACTCGGCAAGTTCAAGCCGCTGCATGGCGTGAACGGCGGGCCGCTGAATTTCGGCGAGACGATCGACATCACACCGGCGTGGCGAGCGGCGGGCTTTCCGCTCACGCGGTTGCACGATTGCGAATGGCCTAGCGGGCGGATTGCGGACGTTCATTCGCTGTTTCCCGATCTGCGGGCTGATCCAGCCGATCCGAAGAACTATCGGTTTGCGGAAACCGACGCTTATCTCAAAGCCATCGCTGCTGCCGGCTCGCACGTGGTGTTTCGCCTCGGCGAGAGCATTGAGCATTCGCAAACGAAGATTTGGGTAAATCCGCCAGCCGATTTTGAACGCTGGGCCGCGGCTTGCTGCGGCATCGTGCGTTACTACGAAGCCCGCAGCGGGAAGGATGGTTTTCCCAAGATCGATTACTGGGAGATTTGGAACGAGCCCGAGAATCAGCCAGTGATGTGGACCGGCACGAACGAGCAGTTCTATGAACTGTTTGCCGTGACCGCGAAGGCGCTGCGGAAGGAGTTTCCGCATCTGAAAATCGGCGGTCCATCGTTAGGCGCTACGGGCGAAATGAAGGATGGCAAATTCTTGCCGAACAAGTTTTTGCAAGGCTTTATGGCGAAGTGCCAGACCGAGAAACTGCCGCTGGATTTCTTTTCCTGGCACACATATGCCGACAATCCGGCGAAGTACGCGGCCAAGTCGCGCGGCATTCGCACGTGGCTCGATGAGCAGGGATATGGCCAGAGCGAGATCCATTTGAACGAATGGAACTACCTGCCAGACAACGATTGGTCGGCGAACTTCAAACAAACGGCGCCGGCCAAGCGGGCCCGTTGGTTCGAACGGCAGGGTGGCATCGAGGGAGCTGCTTTCGCTGCTTATGCACTGCTCGACCTGCAGGATTGTCCGATCGATCAAGCCAATTTTTATGCCGGCGACACCGGGACTTTTGGTTTGTTCACTCGCTTCGGTGAGCCGAAGAAGAACTACTTTGCCTTTCAAGCCTTTCAGCGGTTGCTCGCTACGCCGAACCGCGTGGGTGTGAAAGGCGGAATAGCTGGAAAGGTGATTGCCGGCGCTGGGCTGAATGACGCAGCCGATGAACTGCAGATTCTGGTTGCCAACTTCAGCGGCGGTGAGCAGAAGCTGACCGTTCGGAACTTCCCGTGGGAGGGTAAAACGCGGATCGAAAACTGGCGGATCACCGCGCTTCACGACTTCTTCGAAGAGCCCCCTCACATCGCAGAGGGCGATTCGATCGAAGGTAAGATCTCTGCCGGGCCGGGCGTGGGATTGTTGCGCCTGCGACCGGCGAAATGACGAACCTAAGATTTTTTCTCGGCAGCGATCTTTCGATCACGCGCAGCAACCAGCGCCGTGATCTCCGGATTGTCAGGGCGGATCTCGAAAGGTCCCACGTTCAGGCCCGGATGCTTCGAAATGAGCTCGACCGCCTGCTTCATGTCGCGGGCTTCGAGAAACAGCAGCCCGCCGATGTATTCCTTGGTCTCGGCAAACGGCCCATCGACGGGCGTCGGCTTGCCATCGCGGAGGTGAAGCGTCACAGCTTCGTTCGCCGGTTGCAGGGCCATGCCGCCGACAAAGTGACCGCCGCGACGAAGTTCATCGTCGTATTCAAAGCAACGATCCATGATCGTGGCCTTCTCGGAGTCCGGCAGGGCGTCGAACATCGCTTGGTCCCAACAGCCGAGGCAAACAAATCGCATGGGTAAGTTCCTGGAATAGGTTCTTGATGGCTTTGGATTATGGTCGATTGAAACCCGGGCAAAATCGACAACGCTCGCCAGTTTTTTGTTGGAAAGTATCGTTAAGGGCCCCTGTCCTTGCGCGCAGGCAAGTTTGACCTCGGCCGCAACCTGAGGCAGAATATAACTATGAGCACGATTCCATCGCCAAAAATCGCCACGAATCAGCCACCGCGAGCTGCCAAATCCAAGGATGAACTGCGCGCGATGTATGCTGAGCAAGACCGAGCGAGAGACGCCCTCAAGAAGAAACTGGGGGTCGTGAACGTTGTTGTGGAGTTGATCCGCGAAGGGCGTGACGGCGAATGAAGTTTGTTCTCGACGCCAGCGTCGCCCTCAAATGGGAACTGCCAGAAAATGATTCGGCAGAAGCCTTGCAAGTACGAGCGGCGTTTGAAGTCGATAGTATCGAGTTCATCGCTCCGAATGTCTTTCCGATTGAAATCGGCCATGCGTTGTCTCGCGCGATGCGTCGCAACTTGATTGACGCAACTCAGGCTGAGCAGGCGCTTGAGCGGATGCTCAGCAAAATGCCGGTTCTCTTCGATTCCATGGGGCTGATCGAGCGGGCCTTTCAGATTTCTTTGGAGGCACGCATCGGTGTTTATGACTGCTTGTATCTGGCTCTCGCACAGGATCAGCACTGCCAGTTTCTCACAGCCGATGCTCGGTTACAGCCTTTTTCGAGCGTCTTACTTCTCAAGAATTTTTCGTAGTTCGCAGGTTCAATGTCGGCAGCAGATGGCACGAGATACACGTGCTGCCGGCGGTTTTGGAGCAACTTACCTACGGGTGACATCCCTGTAATTTTCCCACCACGGCAATACAGTATCTCTTGTCGCGACCTTGCCACGGTGGTAACCTTTTGGTTGGGTTAGCGCGGCGGCGCTGGTTATCGCTTATTGAGCGACTGTGCGTTTCCCCCTGTCTCACCCGGGACCAATTTGGTCGGATAGAGTCGTGGATTTTCAGCTCCATCTTGAGACCGATACGGTCGAGCAAGCCTCGCCCTCGCCTGCCGTCTGTGCTGCGCCGGAGGAAAGTATCCGGACTGTGCTGCAGCGGCTTCGCGAAGCACGCGCTGGTGCGGTAATGATTTGCCGCGATGAAAAGCTGCAAGGCATTTGCACCGAACGAGATCTGATTCGTGTGCTGGCTGCCGAAGGCAACCTGAACGCTGCCATCAGCTCGATCATGATTCGCGACCCGGCCACGCTGCAACCGCGCGATTCGCTCGAAACGGCGATCAAACTCATGTCAGGCCGTGGCGTACGGCAAATTCCCGTGGTCGATGCGGCTGGCCGCATTTTAGGTGTGCTGCACGCTCGGGGAATCCTGCATTATCTGGTTGAGCACTTCCCCAAGGTTGTGTATACGCTCCCACCTGCTCCACACCACAAGACACAGGAGCGGGAGGGAGCGTAAAAGCCCTTCCACTCCCCCGCCAAGAATTTTCCGCTGGCATGGTCGCTAGCGATAGTTGCCTGGACAAAGGATTGGCGAAAAGCCGATAAGATATTCCGATAACGCAAATTGTAACTGCAAATTCAGCAGACTTTCGAACGCAAAAGTTCTTCGAGAAGGGGCTCATTGTCAGCCATGTCTACCACGATCGAGCAAGTTCCCACCTCCACCAAACAAACCACCAAGATCCCCAGCGCCACGATTCGTTTCGCTGGTGACTCGGGCGACGGTATGCAGATCACGGGCGATCAGTTCACCCGCACCACGGCCTTGATCGGCAACGATATCGCCACGTTCCCCGACTATCCGGCCGAAATCCGGGCTCCCAAGGGAACGCTGGCCGGTGTGAGCGCCTTCCAAGTTCACTTTAGCAGCGAAGACATCTTCACCCCCGGCGATCAGCTCGACGCTCTGGTGGTGATGAATCCCGCCGCCCTCAAGACCAACCTCGGCGACCTCCGCAAGGGTGGCATCCTGATCTGCAATTCCGATGGCTTCGAGAAGAAAGATCTCGAACTCGCCGGCGAAACCGAAAACCCGCTGAACTCGCAGGTGCTGGAAGATCAGTACCAGCTCTTCAAGGTGCCGATGACGAAGATCGTCGAAACGGCCTTGAAGGATCTGAAGGCTGCCGGCATGTCGACCAAGGAAGTCGATCGCTGCAAAAACTTCTTCGCGCTCGGCCTCGTGTACTGGCTGTACGGCCGCGACATGGACGCGACACTTCGCTTTCTGCAAACCAAGTTCGGCAACAAGCCGCAAATCATCGAAGCCAATACCAAGGCTTTGCAAGCTGGCTGGAACTACGGCGAAACGACTGACGCCTTCGTCAGCAATTACAAAATCGATCCCGCCAAGCTGACTCCCGGCAAGTACCGCGATATCAACGGCAACACCGCGATGGCGTGGGGCCTGATGACCGCTGCCAAACTCAGCGACAAGGAATTGTTCCTCGGCTCTTACCCGATTACTCCGGCGAGCGACATTCTGCACGAACTGGCCAAGTTCAAGCACATGGGCGTGCGAACCTTCCAAGCCGAAGACGAAATCGCCGCCATCACGTCGGCCATCGGTGCTTCGTACGGCGGTCACATGTCGATCACCACGTCGAGCGGCCCGGGCATCGCCCTCAAGGGTGAAGCGATCGGCCTGGCGATGATGTTGGAGATTCCGCTCCTCATTATCAACATTCAGCGCGGCGGTCCGAGCACGGGCTTGCCAACCAAGACCGAGCAGGCCGACTTGTTCCAGGCAATTCTCGGCCGCAACGGCGAATGCCCGTTGCCGGTGATCGCGGCCCACGGCCCAGGCGACTGCTTCTATGTCGCGTTGGAAGCTTGGCGGATTTCGACGCGCTTTATGGTCCCGGTAATCGTGTTGTCGGATGGTTACATCGCCAACGGCAGCGAGCCGTGGTTGATTCCCGAAATGAAGAACCTCAAGAAAATCCCGATCAAGCACGCTCCGGAACAGACCGACGGTTCGAAGTTCCTGCCGTACAAGCGCGACGAATACCTGTCGCGGCCGTGGGCGATCCCGGGCACGAAAGGCTTGATGCACCGCATCGGCGGTCTCGAGAAGCAAGACGTGACGGGCAACGTCAACTACGAGCCCGACAACCATCAGCACATGACGAACACGCGGGCTCAAAAGGTCGAGAATGTCGCCCTCGAAATCGGCCCGCAAGAAGTCGAAGGTCCAGAGACCGGCGACGTGCTGGTGCTGAGTTGGGGCGGTACTTACGGTGCTTGCCGGACTGCCGTCGAGCTGATGATCAGCCAAGGTCACAAAGTGGCCCACGCTCATCTCCGCTGGGTCAATCCTTTCCCGAAGAACCTCGGCGAAGTGCTGAAGCGTTACAAGAAGGTTCTGATCCCCGAATTGAACATGGGACAACTCCGCACGTTGATCCGGGCGAAGTATCTCGTCGATGCCCAAGGCCTGAACAAAGTGAAGGGCCGCCCGTTTGCCATCGCCGAACTCACGACCGCGATCAAGGAACTGTTGCCGAAGTAATTCGCTCGTTCCTTTCGCCACCGACCTTCGCTTCTACCGTACAAAACAAATACTTACTTAATGTTGGGATGAAATAGCTACCATGGCCAATGATGTTACTCCGGTGCTTACCGCGTCCGATTTCGGCAGCGACCAAGACGTCCGCTGGTGCCCAGGCTGCGGCGATTACTCGATTCTCGCTCAAATGAAAAAGGTGATGCCGCAGCTCGGCGTCGCCCGCGAAAACGTCGTCTTCATTTCGGGCATCGGCTGCTCCAGCCGTTTTCCGTACTACATGAACACGTACGGCATGCACAGCATTCACGGCCGGGCCCCGGCCATTGCGACCGGTCTCAAATGCGTCCGGCCTGACCTGCAAGTGTGGGTCGTCACCGGCGACGGCGACGGTTTGTCGATCGGTGGCAATCACTTTTTGCACCTGATGCGCCGCAACGTCGACCTGAAGATCCTGCTGTTCAACAACCGGATTTACGGTCTGACCAAGGGGCAATACTCGCCGACGTCGCCGCTGGGCAAGCTCAACAAGAGCGCGCCGATGGGCGTCATCGACAATCCGCTCAATCCGCTGTCCGTCGCCATCGGCTGCGAAGCGACCTTCGTCGCTCGCTCGATCGATGTGAACATCAAGCACCTCGGTGAAGTGCTCAAGCGGGCCGCCGAGCACAAAGGCACGGCCTTCGTCGAGATCTATCAGAACTGCAACATCTTTAACGACGGCGCGTTCGAATACGCCACGTCGAAGGATTCGAAGCTCGACACCACCGTCGAACTCGAGCACGGCAAGCCGTTGATCTTCGGCAAGAATAAGAACAAGGGCATTCGCCTCAACGGCACCGAGCCGGAAGTAGTTGAACTGGGCAAGGGAATCAGCGAAGATGACTTGCTGTTCCACGACGAGAAGGCCCCCGAGGCGACCCACGCTTATCTGCTCAGCCGGATGCGTCATCCGGAATTTCCCGAGCCGATCGGCGTGTTCCGCGCGGTTGACCAGCCCAAGTACGACGTTGAATTGAACAAGCAGGTCGCAGCTGCCCGCGAAAAGAAGGGTAGCGGCGATCTCGATGCCTTGTTCAACAGCGGCGAAACTTGGACCGTGTCGTAACGACACTCGTCGGGTCGCGTAGAACGAAGCATTGCTTCGTTCGAACGTAGGCTGCAGCATGATTCCATGCTGCACAGAATGCGTAAGGCACCGCAACACGGATCAACCGCATGGACTGTCCTTACTGCGAACACCCTGTCATCGAAGGTGCCGACCACTGCGACGAATGTGGTCTGCCGCTTGACGATCGCAGCCTGCCGCCGCCGCAAAACGCGGTGGAGTTGGCTCTTCTCACCGATCGCATTTCGCAATTTGAAGGAAAGCGGCCGCTACTGATTTCGGCCAGCCTTCCGGTTCGCGAAGCCATCAAGCTCCTCGCCCTCAACAACATCGGCAGCATGCTGGTGATCGACAAGGGCGAAATGGTCGGCATCTTTACCGAACGCGATGTGCTCCTCAAAGTCGCAGACAACCTGGCCGAATTCGGCGACAAGCCAGTTCGCCAATTCATGACCTCCCAGGTGGAATCGCTTCCCACTACGGCTAAGGTTGCCTTCGCTCTCCACCGCATGGACCTGGGCGGTTACCGCCACGTCCCCATTCTGAACGAAAACGGCCGTCCGGTCGGCATCTTCTCGATCCGCGAAATGCTCCGCTACCTGACCCGCGTCATGACGGAATAAGGGGCGACGCTGGCAGTGTCATTCGCCGCTCGAATAGAATGAGGCTATGCACGAGCCTCGTTCCTATCCCGCCGCCGTTGTCGCCGTGTTGCTGTTGCTCACGCCGCTGATCTACGTGGGCAGCTATTGCTTGCTGGTCGACACAAACACTGTGTGCCTCTACGGCAACCCCGACTTGCGCTATCGCACCAGCCCGGAACTCTGCGCCAAGATCTTTTGGCCAGTTGAGCAAGTCGACCGTCGCGTGCGGCCCGATGCTTGGGAAGATCCGTTGATCAAACTAATTATCAGCTCCATTGAGCCTGAGTCTTGGGACAGATGCCGCGGATTCAGCAGTGAGCCAAATGAGCATTAATCCGTACGAATCACCGCGAGAACAGAACGTGCCGCAGAGTTTATCTCAGTCCTCGCCGTTTTCGCGCTCGCAGGTTTTCGGATTGTTCGCCATCATCCTCATCGGCGTACTCTTCGTGTCAGCTGCCGTTTGCTGTGTCGCTGTTTGCTACAGCCTCCTGTTTTCACAACAGTTTTTCGGAGCGACTTCGTAGATCATCCACTCACCGATCGCCGAAGTCCGTTACCCACAGCAGTCGGCCCTTTTTATCCTTAGCGATGCCGAAGCCCACTTCGCTGTATTTGTCGCTGAGGATGTTTTTCTTGTGTCCCTCGGAGTGCATCCAACTCTTCAGGACCGACGAAGTCGACTTTTGACCGACCGCGATGTTCTCGCCGACGGCGCGTGGTTTGTAGCCGGCGTCTTTTACGCGTGAACTCATCGTCCCTTTGGCCGAATGGCTGAACTCGCCTGACTTGGCCAGGTACTCGGCATATTCCTGAGCAGCTTCGCTGAGCTTTGAGTTGAGCTTGAGTGGCTTTTCACCGTCCTCGCGCCGCTCGCGGTTGTGCAACTTCAGCAGATCGGCGCGCGTCTTGTCCGAATCGGGCTTACCATTTTCAGCCCGCGCGCTCGCGGTCGTGATCGCGGTGAAAACGATGATCAGCGCGAGACGAATTGTTGGCGAGGTGTTCATAGGCCCAAGGATAAAGATCGAATCTCGCTCGGTCAACGATCTCCTGGCTATACTGAGGCGGGGCATTCTACGGCGGAATAACACCGATGAAGTGGCACGGCAGCGCAACTTTTTACATCTTCTCTTGCCTTTTGCTCATCCTGGCGAACCGCCTGGCCGCGGACGAAGCGGCGACGCTGGAGTTGTTGCGCGAGTTCGACGTCAAGGTCGGCACCGAAGGCGGGCTAGCGAATGCTCCTGTCGTCAGCATCTCGCTGAAAGGCAAAAAAGTGACCGACGCTGCAGTCGGCCACTTGGTTCATTTTCCCGAGCTGAAAGAACTCGATCTGGCGGAGAGCAAGATCACCGATGCCGGCCTCAAGTCGCTGAAGGACTGTCGACACTTGCAAAAGCTGGATGTGACGAAGACGCCGCTCAGCGGCCAGGGATTCGAACAGCTGAGCGATTTGCCCGAGCTGACGCATCTCATGGTGACGATCAACGACATGACCGACGCCGGCATGCAAGCCATTTGCCGCTTGCCGAATCTGACCACGCTCCGCATCAACGGCAGGGGGCCGCACCGGATGACGCTGGCTGGTTTCAAGGACGTCGATCAGCTCGAGAAGCTCACGTCGCTCTACATCGACGATATCACACTCAACAAAGTCTACGCCGAGTTCGCCAAGTGCCGGTCGCTCGAACGGCTAACGATTTTCTCGGTGGGGCAGATTAGCAAGTTGGAGTGGGAAGGGATTCGTCAGATCACCCAACTGAAACACCTGACGCTCAACCACGTCACGCTCGAAGACCCCAAGCTTCCTGGCGTGAAAAACCTGACGAAGCTGGGCTCACTTGCGCTCCCCCACACCAATGTGGGCAACGAAGCCGTGCAAGAGATCAAGGAGCTAACCGCGCTCCGTGTGCTGGTACTCCGCGATACTCGGGTCACCGACGCAGCCTTTGAAAACCTGCCAGCAGATATGGAACTGAGTGGTCTGCATCTCGATGGAACAAAAGTCACCGATGCCGGCTTGGAGCACCTGGCCGTGCTGAAGAACCTGCGATTGCTCCAAGTTCGGCGAGTCGAACTGAGCGCTGCTGCATTGCAGAAACTGCAGCGGCAGTTGCCGATGCTGAGGGTTGAGCGCTAATTGCTAACTGTGTCGCCTGTTGAAGAATGCCAGACGTCCGGTCACAATGCGTGATTCCGCCGCACAAGTTTGTTCCCACCTTTCCGAGGCTTTTCCATGGTTCGTTTTGTTGCGCTCTCCCTCTGTCTCCTTTTCGCCGGGCTGGCGGTGGCTGAAGCGCCGCCGCTGAAGCTCGAGAAAGGGAACAAGATCGTTCTCATCGGCAATACGCTCGCCGAACGGCAGCAGCACTTTGGCAATTTCGAGACGCTGCTCCACTCGCGGTTTCCAGAGTTGAACCTAGTGGTTCGAAACCTCGGTTGGTCGGCCGATGAGTTGACGCTGCGGCCCCGGTCGCAGTCGTTTGCCGATCACGGCCATAAGCTGACCGATCACAAGCCGGACGTGATTCTCGCGTTCTTCGGCTTCAACGAATCGTTCGGCGGCGAAGCGGGACTGGCGAAGTTCAAGAGTGACTTGGAAAAATTCATCCAAGAGAGCACCACGACGAAATACAACGGCAACAATCCGCCGCAACTTGTCATCTTCTCGCCCATCGCGCACGAGAACCTCGGCAAGCGCGAACTGCCCGACGGCGAGTCGAACAATAAGAACATCGCTCTCTACACCGCAGCGATGAAGGAAGTCGCCGCCAAGGCCAATGTCGTCTTCGTCGATCTCTACGCCCCGTCGAAGCAATTGATGGACAACAGCAAGGTCAAGCTGACCATCAACGGCGTTCACCTGAACGAATACGGCGATGAACAAGTCGGCAAGGTCATGGACAAGAGCCTCTTTGGCGATCGCCCGGCCAAGGAAGCCGATCTGGCGAAGCTGCGGGCCGAAGTGAACGAAAAGAGCCTGCAGTTCTGGTACGACCATCGTTCGGTCAACGGTTTTTATATCTATGGCGGCCGCAAGGCGCCGTTCGGCGTCGTCAACTTTCCTGCCGAGTTTGCCAAGCTGCGGAAGATGATCGCCAAGCGCGACGAACGCATCTGGGCCGTCGCTCAAGGCAAGAGCGTGCCGGAAAAGATCGACGACAGCGATACCGGTGAGTTCACCAAGATCGAAACGAATTTCAAGGGTGTGATCAACGTCACCCCGCCCAGCGAATCGATGAAGAAGATGACGTTGCCCGAAGGGTACGCCGTCAATCTCTTCGCTTCGGAAGTCGAGTTCCCCGAACTCGAAAACCCCGTGCAGATCACCTTCGATGCCAAGGGCCGGCTGTGGGTCGCTTGCATGCCGACTTATCCGCAGTATCTGCCGGGCACCCCGCCGAACTGCAAGATTCTGATTCTCGAAGATACGAACGGCGACGGCCAGGCCGACAAGAAAACGGTTTTCGCCGACAAGCTGCACGTGCCGACCGGCCTCGAGATTGCCGATGGCGGTGTGTATGTCGCTCAGCAGCCGAACCTAATGTTCCTCAAGGATACCAACGGCGACGACGTGGCCGATGAGCGGACGATCGTGCTGCATGGCTTTGATTCGGCCGACTCACATCACTCGATCAGCGACTTCGTGTTCGATCAGGGCGGCGCACTCTATTTCTCGGAAGGAACCTTCCATCACTCGCAGATCGAATCGCCCTACGGCCCGGTCCGCTTGAAGGATGCTGGCTATTTCCGCTTTGAACCGCGCACGAACCGCTTCAGCGTGTTCGTTTCGTACGGATTTGCGAATCCCTGGGGTCACTACGTCGATCGTTGGGGTCAGAATCTGATCGCCGATGCTTCGGGCGGCGCCAACTACAACGGCACGGCCTTCTCGGGTGACGTCGATTACCCAAACAAGCACGCCAGCATGAAGGAATTTTTGAAGAAGCAATGGCGGCCCACGGCGGGCTGCGAACTGGTGAGCAGCCGCAACTTCCCCGATGACGCCCAGGGCAACTACCTGCTCAACAACTGCATCGGGTTCCAAGGAACGCTGCAATACAAGATGAAAGACGACGGCTCGGGCTTTGCCGCCGATCCGGTCGAGCCGCTGCTGCAATCGAGCGAGCAAGCCTATCGCCCGGTCGATCTGGAGTTCGGCCCCGACGGCGCGCTCTACATCTGCGATTGGTTCAATCCGCTCGTTGGCCACATGCAACACAACTTGCGTGACCCGAATCGCGATCATTCGCACGGCCGCATCTATCGCGTGCACTACACGAAGAAGCCGCTCGTGAAACCGGCCAAGATCGCTGGCGAACCGATTCCGCAACTCCTCAGCCTGTTCAATACCGAACCGGAAGAACGAACTCGCTATCGCGTCCGCATCGAACTCCGCAATCGCGAAACGAAGGACGTCCTTGCCGAAGCCGAGAAGTGGCTCGCCGCGCAGGATAAGAAGGATGCTGAATACGAACACCACGTGCTGGAAGTTCTCTGGCTCCATCAAGCCCATGACATGGTGAATGAGAAACTGCTGAAGCAAGTTCTCCGCTCACCTGACTTTCACGCACGGGCCGCCGCCACGCGCGTGCTCTGCTACTGGCGTGATCGGGTGAAGGACCCGATCGCACTGCTGCAAGTGCAAGTGAACGACGAAAATCCCCGCGTTCGCCTCGAGGGGATCCGCGCTCTCAGCTTCTTCAACAACCAGCAAGCGATTGATACTGCCGTTGAGTCGTTGATCCACGACCAGGATTACTATCTCGAGTACACGCTGAAGGAAACGATGAAGACTCTCGAACGCCGCGTGAAGGGCGCGACCGCGATTCCGCACAATCCCACGGATCGGGAGAAGAAGAACGCGGAAGAAGGGAAGAAGGCTAAGTAGTTCGCAGTGAATTGCGACCAGTGTACTCACCACGCTCCGCGTGGTGAGTTCGCCCCACGCGGAGCGTGAGGACTACACTTACCGACGACGCATCGCGCGATCCATGTCGCGCCGTGCGTCGTTCTTTTTTAGCGTCTCGCGTTTGTCGTGCAACTTTTTACCGCGGCAGAGACCGAGCAGCACTTTGGCGATGCCGCGGGCGTTGAAATAGACTTTGAGCGGCACGAGCGTCAGTCCCTTTTCATGGGCCTGGCCGGCGAACTTGATTTTTTCGACGGCATGCATCAGCAGTTTGCGAGGCCGTTTCGGCGCGTGATTCCAGAGCGTCGCTTGCTTGTATTCGGCGATATCGGCGCCGACCAGCCAAACGTCGCCATCTTTGACGCGGGCGTAGGCTTCATCGAGCGAGAGCTTGCCGTCGCGGAGGCTCTTCACTTCGCTGCCGAGCAGTTGCACGCCGCACTCCAGGGTTTCCACAATCTCGAAACGGAAGCGGGCTTTGCGATTGTCGCTGACGACCTTGCCTTCGGGCTCTTTCGGCGCAGCTTTCTTGGCAGGCGTCTTGCCGGCGGCTTTGGCAGCCTTCGCCTTGGTCGGCGGTGGTTTCGTCGGTTTGGGTTGGCCTTTGCCCATGATTCGTAGGATAGGCTTGTAGCCTGTCGCGTTTGTTCAAGATTTTTTTAAAGACAGGCTGGAAGCCTATCCTACGCAATATACCGTCATCGACCGCGGCCCGTGGGCGCCGATCACCAGCGATTGCTCGATGTCAGCCGTTTTCGACGGCCCGGCGATGAACGCGCCGAACCTGGCAGCGGCGAACGCGTTTTGATCGGCACAAATCCGCTCATAAGCATGGTGCATCGTCGGCACGATATGGTTCGCGGAAATCACCAGCACTAGGTGCTGATTGATGAACAGGATCACGCGATTGCGCATCGCCGAATCCCACAGCCAGATGGCGCCGTTCTCGGCGACACCGAATTCGCCGGGGATGACCGCGTAATCGATCGTCTCGAGCTGATGTGGATCGTCGATCTGTTTTTCATCGACGTTACCGGCAATCAGATCGGGTACCAGCGAGACCGTTTGCTTCGCGGCTTGAAAGGTCGGCGTGCTCTGCAGATGTTCGCGGGCCTGGTCGAGCGACGAAACGAAGTGGCACACGCCGCCGATGCCGGTCAGCGCTTTGGCAAATTGCTCCGGCAGATTCTCGTACGAGATCCATGGCCCGGATAAGTCGGGAAGATCCTGCACGGGCAAGGTCTGCTGTCGAAGCTTGGCAAGAATCGCGTCGCGGCTGCTCATTGTTGTTTAAGTCGTAGTTCTTTACTTCTTGATCTGCGTCTGGGCCGGGACCAGTTCAACCGGGTTTTGATTCTCATCGTTAATTTCGAATTTGGCTTCAATGCCGGCAACCGTGAGAGCTGCGGCGATCGTCTGCACTGTTCCCGCGATCTGCGCGGGTGGGCCAGCGACAGCGCCGTTCAAGAGATGCTCATGAATCTCCAGCGGCGTGGACACGAAATCAAATTCAGCGGATGAAAAATGGAGCGTCTCGGCGCCATTGTGCGACGAGGTGTAAATGAACGCCTTTTCAATCCCGGACAAGCTGCGCAACGCATTCAGTACCGACTGCAAACCAGCCGTTGTCTTTAATGCGCCGTACACGTTGTTGTGATCGGGAATGGTCATTGAGGCGGATTGGAATCGGTCTTCGTATTTTCGCGCATGTTGCGGATCTGCAGCAGCTCGCGAAAACTCTGCTTCGGCATCTGCGGCATTTCGCGCTGCTTGCCCCACGGGTTCAAGCGGTTGTAGATCATGAACCGCGGCAGCAGCGGCAGAATCTTTCGCGCGAGCCAACCCGACAACTGGTACAGCCATTTGCTGCCGAGAACGGCTGCCGCGAGTTTCATCTCCAGCTTCTTTTGCAGCGGCAGTTGATTGCGCTTGGCAATTTCGCCGCGCCAGGTGAGCAGCTGCGAATGGAGATCGATCTTCACTGGGCAGACGTCGCTGCACGAGCCGCACAGGCTGCACGCAAACGGCAGGCTGTAGTGTTTGCTGCTGTCCATCGCCGGCGAGAGGATCGAGCCGATCGGGCCGGGGACGGTGCTGTTGTAGCTGTAGCCGCCGCTGCGTCGATACACCGGGCAGGTGTTCATGCATGCGCCGCAGCGAATGCAATTGAGCGAACGGCGATAATCGCTACTCGCGCGAATGTCGCTCCGACCGTTGTCGACGAGCACGATGTGCAACTCCCCGCTTGGCCGCGGTCCGTGGAAGTGCGACGAGTAAGTTGTCGTCGGCTGACCGGTGGCGGAGCGAGCCAAGAGCCGCAGAAACACGCCCAGGTCCTTCGGCCGTGGAATCAACTTCTCGATTCCCATGCAGGCGATGTGCAATTTCGGCAGCGACACGCCCAGATCGGCGTTCCCTTCGTTGGTGCAAATCACAATGCCGCCCGTTTCGGCGATGCCAAAGTTCACGCCGGTCAAGCCAGCGTCGGCGGCCATGAATTTGTCGCGCAAATGCTGCCGCGCCGCTTCGGCCAAGTACTTGGGATCCGATGCGCCGGCTTCCGTATTCAGCTGCTCATGAAACAGCTGACCGATGTCTTGCTTCTTGAGGTGAATCGCCGGCAGCACGATGTGACTCGGCGGTTTGCCGAGCATCTGCACAATCCGTTCGCCGAGATCTGTATCGATCACTTCAATGCCATGCTCTTCCAAGTGATGGTTGAGATGGCACTCCTCGGTGAGCATGCTCTTGCTCTTCACGAGGCGTTTGACGTTATGACTTTGCAGGATCTCGAGCACGATCTTATTGTGTTCGGCAGCATCAGCCGCCCAGTGAACCTTCGCGCCGAGGGCCGTGGCTTGGCGTTCGAATTGTTCCAGGTAATCGGCCAGCTTCTCCTGCGTGTGCATCTTGATGGCCGATGCAGCCGCGCGGAGCGTTTCCCATTCCGGCAGCGATTTCGCGGCCAGATCGCGTTTGTGACGGACGAACCACAGCGTTTGATCGTGCCAGCGGGCACGCTCTTTATCCTGGATAAATCCCGCCGCGAGCTTCGGATGATTGGGGCTCATGTCGCACTCCCGGCGAGAATTTCAGCAACGTGCAACACGCGGATCGGCTTCTTCTGCCGGCGTAAGATGCCTTCGAGATGCATCAGGCACGACATGTCGTTGGCGGTGAGAACTTCGGTGCCGGCTTGTTCGTGATCGAGAATCCGATCTTCACCCATCAAGCACGAGACGGCTTCTTCGCTCACCGCAAACGTGCCGCCGAAGCCGCAGCATTCATCAGGCCGTTGCAACTCGGTGAATTGAATGCCGTCGATCAGCTCGAGCACCTTGCGCACCTTGCTGAATCGCGGCCCCATCACTTCGCTGCAACTGCCGAGTCGCAGTTCACGCAGGCCGTGGCAGCTTTGATGCAAACCGACGCGATGCGGAAAGCGGCCGGGCAGCTTTTCGACCTTCAACACGTCGGTGAGAAACTCGCACAGCTCGAACGTCTTGGCTTTGATTACATCGAGCTGCGGATCGTCATGCAGTAGATGCTTGTAGTGATGCCGCACCATGGCGACGCAGCTGCCGGACGGCGCCACGATGTAGTCATACGGCGCGAAGATCTCCAAAAACCGGCGGGCAAACGGCTCGGCTTCTTTCAGGCAACCGGTGTTCGCCATTGGCTGACCGCAGCAGGTTTGCGCGGTAGGAAACTCGACGGTCAGGCCGAGCTGCTCCAGCAGATTCAGCGTCGCGATGCCAACCTGGGGAAAGAGTTGATCAACGTAACAGGGGATAAACAGGCCGACGGTGGGCATGGAGAGCGTTTTGCGAGGGAACAGCGAGGATGACTCATTGTAACAAGAAGCGCCAGCGAACGGCCATCCTCGGCGAGTCGATGCTTGGTGAGAATTGGAAAGGGGTGGATCGCTCCTATTTCTCAACCTTCACGTCCACCCGTTGTTGCTGAAAGGTCGTCGCGCCTTGAGGCGTCACTAGCGTGAAGGCGAGCCGAACTTCTTTGAGCTTGGGGAGTTTCGCGAGATGAGCGAACGCGGCATCGGTCACGCCGCAGCCGTTCAGGTCGAGTTCTTCCAGGTGAGTTAGTTCGGTCAGGTGAGCCAAGCTGTCGTCGGTGATTGCGTTGCTGCTGAGGGAGAGTTTTTTCAGGTTCGGGAACTCTTTCAAATGCGTCAGCCCGGCGGCGGTGAGTTTGTTTTGGTTGAGCTGCAGCGACTCTAGTTTGGCGAGCGGTTTCAGGTGGGGGAGGCCGGCATCGGTGAGTTCGTTGCCGGAGAGATCGAGCGTTGTGAGGCCGGCGAGTTCTCCCAGCGAGTTCAGATCGGCGTCGGTTAGTTCGGCGTGGTCGAGCGTTAGTTCTTGCAGTTGAGCCAGCGGTTTGAGGGTGGCTGCGAGAGCGGCTATGTCGGTCTTTTTTCCCGTGAAGCGGACGGCGTGGATCGGATTGCCCGGCGCGTCGTTGCGCAGGACCTCACCGCCTAGGCTTTGGATTTCGGTGGCGGCTTTATCTTGAGCGGCAGCGAACTCGGCAGCGGCAACCTGCTCGGGCGAAGGGGCCTGCGGGGCAGTTTGTGACGGCGAAGTAAGTTTTGAGCAACCGACGAGTGTGAAGACGATTACCAAGGCCCAGCGTTGCGACATTATCCCCGCCTTTTTTCTGTGAATTGACCGCCACTCGTCGACAGGATACCGTGGTCAGAGGGCATATTTCTGTTTCCAAATTTTTCTCAGTAACATTTTTGGCCGCCCTACGCCTAGAACTTTAGAAGGTTACTCAGCCACCCAGGATTGCGAAAAAGGAAACTCCCATGTCGATCAAATTTCACCTCGCGATGGTTTTCGCGGTTGTCATAAGTGCCTGTGGCACAATCGGTTCGGTTCAAGCTGGCGGTTTCGGCGGCGGACATGGCGGCGGTGGCGGCCACAGCGGTGGCGGCATGAGCATGGGCCACGGCAGCAGCAGCGGTGTCCGGATCGGTGGTATCGGTGGCAGTGGCTCAATGCCGCGGTCCCTGCCGTCGAGTGGTAACTCCGGCATCGCGGGCGGCCTGTCGAACGCCATCCGCAGCGGCAACCTCGGCAACAGCCAAGGCCTGCCGAAGAACACGGGCATCGCTGGCGGCATCAAGTTGCCGACCAACGGTTCGACGAATAACGGCAATAAGCCGGGCAACACGGGTATCGCCGGTGGCATCAAGCTGCCGAATGTCGGCACCACGAGCAACGGCAACAAGCCAGGCAACACCGGCATCGCTGGTGGCATCAAGATCCAGAACATCAGCAACAACAACACGAACAAGCCTTCGACGGTTGGCAACATCCTGAGTGGCAAAGGCCCCTCGACGATGGATGTGATCAAGGCCACCAACGCCGTGAAGAGCATTGGCGACAAGTTGCACAGCCCTGCCGTGCAAGGCAAGGTTCTGGGCGGCCTCGGTGTCGTCCTGGGCAATGGCAACGGCAACGGTCCGGGTAATGGCCCAGGTAACGGCAATGGCAATGGCAACGGTAATCACCACCATCACCACTGCCCGCCGCTGGTGTTCACGCTGCCGGTGTATCAGTCGAACTACTGCCCACCGCCGTGCCCGCCGATTTACTACCCCGTGCCGGTTGCGGTTCCGGTGCCGGTCGATGCGAATGGCCAGCCAATCGATCCGAACGCCGCTCCGGTTGGACCGGTTGCTCCTGTCGGACCTGCCGCTCCTGCTCCGCAAGGTCTGCCGATGGAAACCAAGCAAGCTCTGAACGACATCGTCGCCAGCGAAGCTCCGGCCGCGGTCGACACCGAAGTGAAGCCTACCGCTGCCACGACCGAACTCGTCAGCAAGGACATGCCGCTGCCGCAGATCCCGGTTGGTGCGACCCTCACGCTGCAAGGCAAGGACCTGACCAGCAAGGAAGGCCAAGTGGTGCTGCAAGTCGGTGAGATTGCTCTGCCGGCCACGATTCAAGAATGGAAGAACGACTCGGTCACTTGCACGCTGCCGGTCCTCGGCCTGACCAAGGCCAGCAAGGCTACGCTGCATGTGCTGAAGTCGGACGGCAAGACGGCCAGCACGCTGAACTGCGAACTGGTCACCACGCTGACCACCTCGGTCGAAGCCCGCCCGACGACCTCGGACATCGAAGCCGCCAAGTACGAACAGTAATCGCCGGCTCCGCAAGAGGCTAATTCGATAACCTTCTGGCCCTCAGCGAAATTCGCTGGGGGCTTTTTTCGTTGGTGCGTTGAACGTGCGTTGTTACTGCGGCGACATTGCTCGCAACAACTGCCAAGCTTCACGCGTCGCGCGAATCTCATGCAGGCGGATGATCTGCACGCCTTGCAGCGCGAGCGCGAGAGAGGCTCCCAGGGTTCCCGCCGAGCGATCGGCGGTTTTGTCTCCCAGCAGTTGGCCGATGAAACCTTTGCGGGAATGGCCAACCAGAATCGGACAGCCCAGCTGGTGGAATCCAGCACAGTTGCGCACCAGCGTGATGCTGTGTTCGTGAGTCTTGCCGAAGCCGATGCCCGGATCGAGACAGATTCGTTCGCGCTCGACGCCGGCCGCGAGCAACTGATCGCGGCGCAATTCCAAATGTTCGTAGACTTCGCGCACGACATCGTCGTAGTGCGGCCGATCTTGCATCGTTTGCGGCGTCCCTTGAATGTGCATCGCGCACACACCGGCGCGGCTGTCGACGGCGAGTTGCATCATTCGCGGATCGGCCAGGCCGGTGATGTCGTTGATGATCTCGGCGCCGGCTTCGATGGCGGCAGCGGCGACGACGGGTTTTGTCGTGTCGATCGAGATGATGGCCTGCGGATTATTCTTGCGAATCGCGGCAATCACCGGCAGCACCCGACGCAGCTCTTCGTCTTCGCTCACTGGCGTCGCATAAGGCCGCGTGCTTTCGCCGCCGATGTCGAGAATATCGGCCCCTTCGGCGAGCAGCTCTTCAGCGCGGCGGATCGCGCTCGCGGAATCAAAAAACTGACCGCCGTCGGAAAAGCTATCCGGCGTGACATTGACGATGCCCATCCACGCGGGGCCCGTGGTGAACGTGAGTTGCTGCGTGCGCAGTTGCCAGGAAGTTGCGGGATTCATATGCCGCTTGATCGTACTCGACGTTGCGAGCGCCGATAACCTGTTTCCATCCAAACAAAAAAAGCCCACCGGCGAACCGGCAGGCTTCTCGTTAACAATTCGCGACTCAACAACCTTAGGCGGTTGCCGCGTCGATCGCTTCTTGCAAATGAGCCTTGCTCGAAATGCCGGTGAAGCGTTGCACCGGTTGACCCTTGCGGAAAATGATCAGCGTCGGAATGCTTTGCACGTCATATTCCATGGCCGTGCCCTGAGCATCATCGACGTTGACCTTGGCCACGCGGGCTTTGCCGAGGTTTTCCTTGGCCAGGTCGTCGATCATCGGAGCGATGCGGCGGCAAGGTTGGCACCAGGGGGCCCAAAAGTCGACCAGCACCGGCTGATCGCTGTTGAGGACTTCGGTTTTGAAGTTGTTGTCGTCGATTTCCAGCACGTTTTCGCTCATGGTCATTTCCCTTTGCGTTATTGATTAGTGTGTTGTAGCTACCCAGGTATACCGCCGTTGCCAGCAAGTCTTTCACGGCGGCGGTCTTCAGCAAGTGCTGGCGGCAGGGCTCCTTGTAATTTCAGATTTTAGGTATCCCCCCCATAGTGTCAACGAGGGCGAATCGCCCGCAAACGGCGTAAAGTCTTGCTGCCGAGCGATCTGCGACGACCGCCCCAGCCGCAAACCCCTCGCAAGAACGATGTCGCTGCTGGCAGGACACTTCGGCGAGTCGCAGCGTCGCTCTTGGATGCGAGGGACAAACGCATTTTTCGTCTGGTTGCCCTCGCGGCCTCCTGTTATAAGCCGCCGCAACTGTTTCCTGGTTGCGCATCCTTGCGCGATCGGGTTTGATTAGCACTCAGCGGACCAGGTCTGCCTTGAAACCGTCGACAGCCACCGTCGCTCTTCGCCTTCTCAGCTGCTGGGCCCTGCTCGCTTGCGCTGGGCTATCGACAGGCTGCAGCAGCGGTCCGATGGCAGTCTTTGCCGGCTACAACCCTTGGATCACCAAGGATTGGAAAGAAGACGAAAAGTACGCGACCACGTATCACACCAAGGTCACACAACTCGCCGAGCTGCGCGAACGCGCGCCGAAAATGCCGCCAGCCGAACAAGAACGGCTGAGCACCGAGCTCGCCGTGGAAGTGCAACGCGAAAAAACGATTCCCATGCGGATCGAAATTGTGAAGACGCTGTCGGCCTTTCCCACGCCGCAGGCTCGCAGTGCCATTCAACTCGCCGCGACCGATCCCGATCCTTACGTGCGCCGCGAATCTTGCGTCGCACTGGCCAAGAATCCCGACGCCGAAGCGTTGCAAGTTCTCAGCCATACGCTGGCGAACGATACCGACACCGATGTCAAGATTGTCGCCGCTCGCAGCCTCAGCAAATTTAAAGATCAGCAAGCAGCGCAAGCGCTGGCTGGAGTCGTCGACGATAACAATCCTGCTTTGCAGCAAACCGCCATGGATTCGCTCCGCACCGTGACCGGCAAGGATTACGGCTACAGCGCCAAGGCCTGGCGAGAATTCATGCAAGGTGGTTCACCGACTCCGCCGCCGCCGCCATCGATCGCTCAGCGGTTGCGTGAAGACTGGTGGTGGTGGTAAATCGCGACGTTTATGAACGAGATGACGACGAGATTACTTCGCAGCGTCGGTTCTCCAGCCGCCAGCCTTCGCCGAGGCGGTTAAGTTTCGCCAGAGTTGCCCGCTCACCCTGTCCGCACGAAACATACGCCAAGCAAATCAGGAGTGTAGATTTTTCCGCCTCAATTGCTGCTCGCCCCGGCTCGATTCCGATACATCACTTGCCCCCGGCAGCAGGCGGTTTGCCGGGCTCCCCCGAATGTCAGCACAATCCAACTGGTCTCCGCAAACCAAACATCTTCTCATCGCGGCGTTCACGCGATTGAGTGATGGAGGTGGGACCGGTCGAGCGAAAGCCATTCATGATTCGTACGACTTTCTCGTTCGCCGCTTTCTTTGGCCTGCTCGCACTCGCGTGCAATCTGCTGTTTACGCATTCGCAGCAAAATCCTGCTAGCGAACCACGGCAGACTTCGACAACCGACGAAAAATGTGGCGACGAGCAGGCTCCGGCTATCCGGTCGGCCCAGCGCGAAGACAAACCGCTGTCGCTCCTCCAAGAACCCGTGCAGTTGAAGTCCGTCGGCTTGCGCTCGAATGGCGAGATTCAACTCGTTGAATTCGAAGAAGGCACTTCGGAACAGTCGGCGAAAAAGTCGGCCGAAGAGACACTCGAGGAAACAGAAAAGAAGCTGCAAGAGCTCACGAAGGAATCGACTACCGAAGAAGACTCGAAGCCCATGGGTCCAGAGCCCAAGGCCGCGGCCGAACCCGAACTGTCGCCCGAAATGAAGCGTCTGCGCGAAGAGATTCGCGAATGCCTCTCGCACTATTACATTCGCCCCGAAAACGTCGCCGCTCGCAGCCCTTGGGCCTGCATGCACGCGATGATCGCCTACGGCGTCGATGCCAACCTGATCGTCAACAATCAGCGCGTCAACGCGATTGGCTACATGAATTTCAACGGCAACTGCAACGGCCAGCAGTTGTTCTACACGCAAGGTGGCAAACTGCAGGCCCGCATCGGACCCGGCGTGCAAGGTCACGCTGGCCAATACCTGGCCATGCTCGCTCAATCGCGCGTGAAGACGAACTTCCCGATCAAGGTCGACACCGAAGACTTCAACGTGGCCGATCTGATCGAACACGAAAAGCTGACCTGCAAGCCGAACACCGAACTTACCTTCAAGCTGATCGCCCTCACGCATTACCTGCGGTCGGACGATTCGTGGACCAGTAACGATGGTCAGTCGTGGGACATTCCGCGGCTCATCAAGGAAGAACTCAATCAGAAGATCGTGGGCGCTGCCTGCGGCGGTACGCACCGTCTGATGGGTTTCAGCTACGCCGTTCGCAAGCGTGAGCAACGGGGCGAAGTGATCGAAGGTCAATGGTTGCGGGCCAAGAAGTTCCTCGAAAGCTACCACGCCTATACGTTCCGCCTGCAGAACCCCGATGGCAGCTTCAGCACCGAGTGGTTCGTCGGCCGCGCCGACAACGGCCCACCGGGACGCCGCCTGGAAACGACCGGCCACATCACCGAATGGCTCACTTACAGCCTGTCGAAAGAAGAACTGACCAGCCCTGAGATGGTGAAGAGCGTGTCGTACCTGACGAAGCTCCTCTACGACAACCGCAGCACCAAGTGGAACATCGGCCCGATGGGCCACGGCTTGCACGCCCTAGCCACCTACGACGAACGCGTCTTCGGCGGCGAACCCGGCAAGCGGGCTGAGCAACTGGCCAAGTATGCCCGGCCGACGGTGATCGAACGGTAGTCGCTCAGAACTGGACGACACCGATTCCATCAGACCTGCGAGCTACGGCAGTTGGTCGAGATCGATGAACTGATAAGTGCCGCCATTCTCGGCGGCGACTTTGCGGAGGAAATGGTTGGGCGGCGCGTCCTTGCCGCCGCGAGAAAAATGAATCGTGTTGATGATCGTGCGTTCGTTCGATAGGTCATGCACGATTCGCAGCGCGCCGGGCCCCATCAAGGGACTTCCGCCGTCAGTCATGAAAAAGATCACATCGGGCCGCAGCTTCAGCGCTGCCATTAACGCGGCCGTATGGTTGGTGCTACCGACTGCAGGGATTTCTCGCAGCGACGACAGGAGTCGCTTTTTGTTGTCCTCGGTGGCCGGCAGCCATTCGGGCGCGAGGGGTTTCGGCACCGAGTTGTAGCCGACAATCTGCAGTTCATGCCGTTCGTCGAGCGAATCAAATTGCTTGGCTAGTTCAACGGAAACCGCCTGAATTGCTCCAAGTCCTTTCTCTCCCATGCTCACGGAGCGATCAATGAGCATCAAGAAGGTTCGACCCCGCGCCTGCGTGCCATATACATGCAAGGTTCCCAGCTTCTCAGCTTCGCCTCCCGAACCGCGCGTCATCGCATCGTCAGGGTATGCCGCTGCATCGCGCTGATTTATGCTGCTGCTCGCGAGTGAATCATCGCCGGGCACCAAGGCATCGCTAACGGGCCGCGCGATCTCTGTTGGCGATTCCAGGTCGACTTCCTTCACTAACGGATTGATGAGCGACGCTCTTGCGATTTCAGTTTTCGCGCTAGCGTGAACTTCCAACGACTGGTCTGCGAAGGACTTCGGCTCAGCTTGTGCCTCAGCCGGTGTCGCTTCATCAACTTTTGGAGCTTTCCAAGTCCAAAATAGAATCAACGCGCCGAGTAACGCACTTAATCCGAGCACCGCCGCAGCGGACTTCAGCGGAATGCGAGACTGGGAACCGAAATCGACTGTCATTGATGTAGCTCACATGGCCAATCAAATTGGATCACTGGCCAACGCGATTTTCAATCGTCTTTCATATTCTTCGCGCGAGATCTCTGTCACGCCCAGAGATGCCGTGTGATCGGTGCGAACTTGCACGTCGAAGAGTTGACAGCCTCGCGTGCGCAGATGGCCGACGAGAAAAGCGAGCGCCACCTTCGAGGCATCTCGGACGCGGTGGAACATCGACTCACCCGCGAAGAACCCGCCCAGGCCCACGCCGAAGATGCCGCCGGCGAGTTGATCGCCTTGCAGACTTCGATGCTGTGGGCATGTCCAGCGCGATGCAGCTCAGCGTAAGCGCTGATCATCGCCGAAGTGATCCAGGTTTCTTCATCGCGCTGGGCACAGCCGCGAACGACCGACAGAAACGCCTGGTCCATCGTGCACCGAAACTTCCCCGAGCGAATCCGGCGGGCCAGTCGGTGCGAAATGTGAAACTGATCGAGTTCGAGAATCGCCCGTGGATCCGGCGACCACCACCGAATCGGTTCACCGGCGTTGTACCAGGGAAAGATTCCCTGCCGATATGATTCGAGCAAGGTTTGCGCGGTTACCTGCCCGCCCGTGGCAATCAAGCCGGGATTGTGGCGGTCGCGTGGATGGAAGGCAGCACCGAGAAATGGCATGTGGCTAAGTATAGGCCTGGATGACAGTTAAATTCCTTTGGATTAGCGTCACCGATGCCCTTGCATTCCTTGGGGGCGTTGGTACACTCACTGGCTTATCGTTTCTTGGTTAGTAGATGTTTTGGGACCAGTTCCGGTCGAATGTCGCACGGGCCGAGAGGGCCTGCGGGCACTACAAGGAGAGTTTGTTGCACCCTGGTTGAGTGGGCACGGTTTCCGGGACCTTTTTCCGGCGAATCGGAACTCAGCCGCGTGGAGGAATGACGGCGGAATATGACAGTTACGAAAGAACGTAAGACAGAGTTGATCTCGCAGTATCGTCGGTCGGAATCCGATACCGGCTCCCCTGAGGTGCAAATCTCGGTGCTGACGGCCCGTATCAACAACTTGACCGAGCACATGCGTACGCACGACAAAGACTACTCCAGCCGCCGCGGGCTGCTGGCGCTCGTCAGTCGTCGCCGCACGCTGCTCGATTACCTGCGCCGCGAAAATGCTGCTGGCTACACCGAAATCATCGGTAAGCTGGGCATCCGCAAGTAGGCAAGTAACAAGCGCAAGTGGGTTTGTGTTCGTCGGGAAGAGCCCGGCAGCGCAACGAAGCTGGATTGCGTTCTGAGAGTTCACGAATTGCCCCGATTTTCTCCGGGCAATTCGGTCGTTGTAGTAGGGCCTGGGGTCGGGGCAAGGTTATTGCCAACCCGGGCAGCATTTCTTCCATCCGGTTGGATTCATCGCCCCTGCATCAGCCTCTTTCGCTGATGTCGTTATCGTGTCGCGCGCTTTTTGCCCTGCCCAGAGATCTGGCCCAGGAAGCGTTCGGCGATCAGCAGCCACCGCAATAAGTCTCTTCTCCAATAGTGCTCGTTTTTCCTCGCAGGTTCGCGCGACCAGCAGCTGACTTCAATTTCTGAGCAGCCCCGCCGGAGCGTAGGACAAGAAAGTATCAGGTAGCAGCAGTGAAGCATCGCGTAGAAAAGAAAATCGGCAGCCATACCCTCTCCTTCGAAACCGGCTTCCTGGCCAAACAGGCCGCAGGAGCCGTCCTTTGCCAATACAACGAAACCGTTGTGCTCAATGCCGTGGTCGGCGGCGCCGGCCGTCCTGGTCAAGACTTCTTCCCGCTGACCTGCGACTACCGCGAACGCGTTGCCGCGGCCGGTAAGTTCCCCGGCGGTTTCATCAAGCGTGAAGGTCGCCCGACGACCAAAGAAATTCTCACCTCGCGTCTCTGCGATCGCCCGATTCGCCCGCTGTTCCCCAAGGGTTATCGCGACGAAGTGCAATGCCAGGCCATGGTCATGGCCAGCGATGCCCAGACCGACGCCGACGTCCTCGCGATGAACGGCATTGCTTGTGCGCTGTTCATCTCGCCCCTGCCGTTCCGTGGCCCGATCGCCTCGGTGCGCGTCGGCCGCGTCAATGGTCAGTTCATTCCGTTCCCGAGCCAAGATGATCTCGAAGAGAGCGATCTCGACCTGATCGTTTCGGGCAGCGAAACTTCGGTCGCCATGATCGAAGGCTTTGCTCGCGAAATGAGCGAAGCCGACATGTACGAGGCGATTCTGTTCGCCCATCAGACCATTGTCGAAATCTGCCAACTGCAGCGCGAATTCGCCCAGCAGATCGGCGTCACGCGGCCTGAATACGTGGCTCCGCCCGACGACGGTTTGATGGATCGGATCAAGAGCAGCTACTACAACGACTACCGCTCGGCCAAGCAGACCGTGGGCAAGCAAGCCCGCGCCGAAGCTGCCAAGGCAGTCAAGGCTCGCGCTCAAGCCGAAATCATTCCCGACCCGAAGGCCGACGGCGCGATCAAGCCCGAACGCTTCTCGACGGTGTGGCATGAATTCGAAGAGGTCGTCATCCGCGATCTCATCATCTCGGGCGCTCGCCCCGACGGCCGCGATTACAAGACGCTCCGCGATCTGCATTGCGAAGTCGATGTGTTGCCCCGCGTCCACGGTTCCGCCGTGTTCCAACGTGGTGAAACGCAAGCCCTCATCACCGTGACGCTCGGCACCAGCCGCGACGAACAACGGGTCGACGGCCTGTTCGAAGAGTACGCCAAGAAGTTCATGCTCGATTACAACTTCCCGTCGTTCTCGGTCGGCGAATGCCGCCCGATCCGCGGCCCGGGTCGTCGCGAAATCGGTCACGGTGCCTTGGCCGAGCGGAGCGTGGCTCCGGTTCTGCCGTCGCCCGAAGAATTCCCCTATACCATTCGCGTGATCAGCGACATTCTGGAATCGAACGGCAGCTCGTCGATGGCCAGCGTTTGCGGCGCTACGCTCGGCTTGATGGCCGCTGGCGTGCCGATCAGCAATCCGGTCGCCGGCATCTCGGTCGGTCTGGTTCAACAATCGGAAAACGAATGGTGCTTGCTTACCGACATCATCGGTGACGAAGATCACTTCGGCGATATGGATTTCAAGATCGCCGGTACGCAAAACGGCATCACGGGCATTCAGCTCGACCTGAAGATCGAAGGCATTAGCAAGGAAGTCATCAAGGCTACGTTCGAGCAATCGCGCGAAGCCCGCATCCAGATTCTCCGCAAAATGCTCTCGTGCATCTCGCGTCCGAAGGAAGACATCTCGGCTTACGCCCCGCGTCTGCTCCGCACGCAGATTGATCCGGAAAAGATTGGCGCTCTCATCGGCCCTGGCGGCAAGATGATCCGCGGCATTCAAGAAGCCACGGGCTGCGTGATCGAAGTCGAAGACAGCGGCATCGTGACCATCGCAAGCAGCAACCGCGAATGGGCCGAAGCAGCTCTGTTGCAGGTGCAATCGGTGACCGCGACGGTGCAGATCGGCAAGATCTACAACGGCAAGGTCAGCAGCATCAAGGATTTCGGCGCCTTCGTCGAAATCATTCCGGGCCGCGATGGCTTGGTGCACATCAGCGAACTGTGCGCTGGCTACGTCAGCTCGGTTGGCGAGATCTGCCGCGTTGGCGACGAGATGAAAGTCCTCGTCATCGACGTCGATGATCACGACCGCGTGAAGCTCAGCCGCCGTCGCGCTCTCGAGGAACTCGGCTTGCCCGATGAACTCGCGCCGAAGAATGACGGCCCGCCCGGAGAAGGTGGCGAACCACGCCCGCCCCGTCCGCCGCGTGAAGATCGCGGTGGCGGTGGTGACCGTGGCGGCGACCGCGGTGATCGTCCCCGTCACGATCGCGGAGGCCGAGGCGGCGACCGTGGTGGTCGTGGCCACGGCGGCGGTGGCGGCGGTCGACGCTAGTCGATCCCCGTTAGGCCGGACCATTGGTCCGAGCGAACCTGCAGCTTGACATCAACTCTGGCTGTTGCTTCTTCCCAAGAGGCAACAGCCTTTTTTATTGGCTGCCGCGACCCAATTTGCCACTACTTCAATGGCAGATGTCTGGCGTGTCCGGAAGGTTATAAAAGGTTATATGCGGAGCCGGTTTTTAGCTTGTTAATCGACGCAAGTCATTTCATTGCAATATTTTGCGATTTTTCAGAAAATCGCATAACCTGTTATATATTACCCCCGCCGTAGCGGACGCCCCGGCGGCAGATTTTGGCAATCTGCGACGATCGCAGCGATTCTAACGCCAGTCAGCAGTCCGCCGTCGCCGAAGATAGACGAGCCGCAGTGCGCGTTCGAACTACTTTTCGCGAGCCGTTGCCAGCATGACTTCGCAGGCATCTCGACCGACAACGACCACACCCCAGCCGGTGTTCGTGCCGCCCGGTGCGTACACGCAACCCGCAACGGAACCGGTCGATCCCACGCTGCTGCAAGACACGCGGAACGAGATCCGCAATCTCGTCGGCGAAGTCGCCCAGCTCGCGGCGAGCGACGTTTCGCCGTCGGAGTTTTACGAGGGTTTTCTCTCCCGCGTGCTCGCGGCGATGGCTGCTGTCGGCGGTGCGGTTTGGCTGAAGCAAGAAGGTGGTTTGCACCTCGCCTTCCACGCCAACTTTCCAGCGACCGGTTTTCCCGTTGATCAGGACCTGCCGGCGCATCGTGGTTTGCTCGCCCGCGTCGCCGAATCGAAGCAGGCCCTAGTTGTGCCGCCGCATGCTGGTGCTGCCGCCGACCTGAAGAGTCAAGACAACCCCACGCAGCACCTGCTCGTCGTCGCGCCGTTGTTGCTCGAAGGTGAGACGCAGGCGATCGTCGAAGTCTTTCAGCGCCCCGGCGGTGGGCCGACGACACAGCGCGGTTACCTCCGCTTTCTGGTGCAGATGGCCGATCTGGCCGGCGACTTTTTGAAGACGCAGCACCTGAAACAAATGCGCGACCGCCAGGCCCTGTGGCAACAAGTCGAACAGTTTGTGCTTGCTGTGCACCGCTCACTCGAACTCATGCCGACCGCGTATGCGATCGCTAACGAAGGGCGGCGGATTGTCGGCTGCGAGCGCGTGTCGCTGGTCCTCTGGAAAAATGGACGCTGCGAAGTTCTCGCCGTCAGCGGTCTCGATTCGCTCGACCGCCGTGCTGCTCAGGTAAAACGGCTTGCCGAACTGACGCGCTGCGTCCTCAAGGCCCGCGAGCCGTTCTGGCATACGCATGCTTCCGGCGATGTGCCGCCACAGATCGAAGCGGCGCTGCAGGCCTATCTCGATCAATCGCACGCGCGGTTGCTGGGGGTGGTGCCCCTCACCATCGCGCCGGCGAACACCGATCAGCCGATTCGCGCCAGCGAGTTGCCGCTCCTGGGCGCCATCATCGTCGAACAGTTGTCCGATGACCGCCCGACGGCGGACTTATCCAAACGCGTGGAACTCGTCGCCCAGCACAGCGCCTCGGCGCTGGCTGCCGTGAAGTCGCATCAAAGCGTTTTCCTGCTGCCAGTTTGGAAAGTCATCGGCAGCCTCGGCGTGGTCGCGTCGCTGCGAGCCTTGCCGAAGACGCTCGCCGTCGTCATCGCGCTCGCCGCAATCGTCGCCGCACTTGTGCTCGTGCCTGCCGATTTCGAAGTCGCCGCGCGGGGCAAGCTGCAGCCCGCCGAACGCCGCGAAGTTTTCGCGCCGATCAGCGGCGTGGTCGATTCGCTCAATGTCCGCCACGGCGACTTTGTGCAGCCGAATCAACCGCTGATGCAGCTCAGCAGTCACGAGCTCGAAGAAGAATTGACCACGATTCTCGGCGAGCAAAACACGGCCAGCGAACAGCAAGCCGCCACGCAACGCGCCTTGCTCGACAACCGTAATAACAACGGCGCTCGGCTGTCGACGGCCGATGAAAACCGCCTGAATGCCGAGTTGCTCGAACTGAATCAACGGCTGCGAAATCTCGATCGCGAGCTGGCTCTCTTCCGTGAGAAGCAAAAGCGGCTGCAAGTTCTCTCGCCAACCGCGGGCCATGTCGTCACTTGGAAAGTCGAGCAACTGCTGCTGCATCGCCCCGTCGAGCGCGGCCAGGCCCTGCTGTCGATCGCCGATCCGGGCGGGCCATGGGAACTGGAGCTCTATGTTCCCGAACGGCGACTCAAGCACCTCGCCGCGGCACGGCAAATGAAACCGAACGAGCGAACTCGCGAACCACTCGAAGTGTCATTCACTCTCGCCAGTCATCCAGGCCAGACATTCGTCGGCAAGGTTGTCGAAGTCGAACAAACGGCCCAAGTCCGCGGCGAAGAAGGAAACACTATTCTCGTCCGCGTGCAGGTCGATAAATCGCGGTTGCCGGAACTGCACGATCAGGTGACCGTGACCGGCAAGCTTTACTGCGGCGAACGGCCGCTGGGGTTTGTGTGGTTCGTCGATCTGCTGGAAACGGTGCAGACGAAAGTGCTTTTCTGGTTGTAGTTTGTTCGGGAGGGCGAGGCTCCCGCCGAGCCGCGGTGGAATCGCACTTCAACCAAATTCAATCGATTGATTTAGCAGCGATAGTTAGATATCGATCGTCAATTCCATCGCACCCCCGGCTCGGCAGGAGCCTCGCCCTCCCCAATCCAGCCAACTAAGCCATGCAAAATTCCCTCCAAGACCTGTACTCCGCAAGCACCAGCCGAGCGCTGGGTTTGCGCATGCGCAGCGACTTGGAGCTGGTGCAACAAACGTGGCAAGGCCGTTCATGCTGGGTCATCAAAGATCCACTGGCACTTAAGTACTATCGCTTCGAGGAAGAAGAATTCACGCTCCTCTCGTGGCTCGATGGCCAGACGAGCCTCAGCGATTTGCAGACTCGATTCGAAGAGCAATTCGCCCCGCAGAAGCTTTCGATCGCCGCGCTGCAGCAATTGTTGACGATGCTCCATCGCAGCAACTTGCTGGTTTCACTCGCGCCTGGGCAAGGTGAATCACTCCGCACGCGCAATGAACAGCGGTCGCGTCAAAAGTTCTGGGCGACGCTCAGCAATCCGCTCGCCATGCGGTTTCGGGGCTTCGATCCCGACTGGCTCCTTACTGTTTTGAACGCCAACTTCGGCTGGCTGTTCTCGCCGATCGCCATTTTCTTCGGCGTGTGCTTCGGTCTTTCTGCGCTCGCGCTGATTGGCGTGCAGTGGGATGAATTCTCGCAGAAACTGCCGCGATTTCGCGAATTTTTTGCCGTCAGCAATTGGTTGCTGCTCGCGGTGATCATGTCGCTGGTGAAGGTTCTGCACGAGTTTGGCCACGGTGTCTCTTGCCGGCGTTACGGCGGGCACAGTCATGAGCTGGGCCTGATGCTGCTTGTGTTCACGCCCTGCCTGTATTGCAACGTGACCGATGCGTGGGTCATTCCCAGCAAGTGGAAGCGGGCCATGATCGGCGCCGCCGGCATGTATATCGAGCTGTTGCTCGCCGCGGCCTGCACGTGGATCTGGTGGTTCACCGAGCCGGGGCTGGTCAATCATCTGTGCATCAACACGATGTTTGTCTGCTCGGTCAGCACGCTGATGTTCAACGCCAACCCGCTAATGCGCTACGACGGCTATTACATTTTGTGCGATTTGCTCGAGATTCCCAATCTGCGGCAGAAGGCCTCGTCGCTCGTACGCAGCAAAGCGGCGACCTGGTTCCTCGGCGTCAAGGAAAACATCGATCCCTTTTTGCCGGTGCGCGGCCGGTTGTGGTTCGCGGCGTTTTGCATCGCGTCGACGCTCTACGGCTGGGTCGTGACTTTTTCGGTGCTGTGGTTTCTCACGCAAGTCTTCAAGCCATACGGTCTGTCGATCATCGGCCAAGGGATGGCGGTCGGTTCGCTCGCGCTGATGATCGTGATGCCGGTGTGGCGGCTCGTGCAATCTTTGAGAGTTCCAGGGAGGAGGCAGCGGATGAAACCATTACGTGTCGTCATCAGCAGCTCGCTGGCGGTGGGGGCGGTTGCCGCGGCCTGTTGCGTGCCGCTGCCGCATTACATTTCGGCCCCAGTGCTGCTGCAGCCGCGCGGCGCCGAAGCCATCTATGTGGAAGTGCCAGGCGAAATCGAAGCCGTTTGGCTCGATCGCGGTTCGGTCCTTGCGGGACAACCGCTGGCCAGGCTGACCAACATCGACGCCAAGATCGCCGCGCAAAAACTGCGGGCCCGCCGTGACGAACTCGAAACCAAGATCGAAGGCCTGCGACAACGAGCGCACACCGATAGCGAAGCCCTGCGGCAACTCTCGCAAACCGAAGAAGCCCTGGCCGCCATCGTCGGTCAACTGCAACAGCGTGAAGCCGAGCTGCAAAAGCTCACCATCGTAGCGCCGTTCGCCGGGCAGTTCTTGCCGCCGCCCGAGCGAACGAACTCCCACGCCGACAAAGTTACGTTAGCCGGTTGGAATGGTCGGCCACTCGCGGCAAAGAATCACGGCGCGTTTCTCGACAAAGGAACGCTCCTCGGCAAGGTTTCGCCGACGGGCCAATTCGAAGCCGTTCTCGCACTCGATCAAAATGCGATGGAGTTCATTCGTGCGGGTCAACCGGTCGAAATCGTGCTCGATCAATGGCCGGGTGAAAAACTCCGCGGCTCGATCGAACACATCTCGGAACAACCGTGGAACGCCGTGCCGCCGAGCCTGTCGACCAAATCGGGCGGTCGGATTTCGACACATACCGGCAGCGACGGCGGTGAGCACCCGGTTTCGGAAACCTATCAAGCCAGCGTGCCGCTCGGCGAAACCGACGACCGCTGGGTCGCCGAAGGGACCGGCGAAGCCCGCATTCACGCCGGTTCGCTCACGCTCGCTCAGCACGCTTGGCGCATGATCTGCCGGACGTTTCGGTTTGAGTTGTAGCCGCGACGAGTAGAATAGTGGCTTGGATTTTCCGCCGTCGTTCTTCTCGCGGTCGACATGCGCAGCGTCATTCAGCCACCTTCGCCCAACCCGACTGCCGGCTTTCATCAGCCGGGCGGTTGGTGGCATGAAACCGACGAACCGAGCCGCATTCACTGTGACCTGTGTCCGCGAGCTTGTGTCTTGCGGCCCGGCGATCGCGGCTTTTGCTTTGTTCGCGAGAACATCGCCGGCGAGATGATTCTCTCCACCTATGGCCGCAGCACTGGCTTTTGCATCGACCCGATCGAAAAGAAGCCGCTGAATCATTTCTATCCCGGCACCAGCGTTCTTTCCTTCGGCACGGCGGGCTGCAACCTGGGCTGCAAGTTCTGCCAGAACTGGGACATCTCGAAATCGCGCGAAGTCGAACGGCTGAGCGAGGAAGCCACGCCCGCGACGATCGCCGCCGCCGCCAAAGAACTCGGCTGCGATAGCGTGGCGTTCACGTACAACGATCCGGTCGTGTGGGCCGAATACGCGATCGACACCGCGAAGGCCTGTCGCGCGGCGGGCATCAAAACCGTCGCGGTGACGGCAGGTTACATCACGCCGGAAGCGCGCGGGCCGTTCTTTGAATACATGGACGCGGCCAACGTCGATCTGAAAGCATTCAGCGAAGACTTTTACAAGCACGTCACCCTTTCGCATCTGCAACCAGTGCTCGACACGCTGAAGTGGCTCGTTCACGAGAGCGATGTTTGGCTGGAAGTCACGAATCTGATCATTCCCGATGCCAACGACACGCGCGACGAAGTGCAACAGATGTGCGACTGGCTGCTACGCGAGTTGGGCGCGGATGTGCCGATCCATTTCACGGCGTTTCATCCTGATTTTCGAATGCGAGACCGCGGCAACACGCGACCCGAAACGCTGTTCGCTGCCTATGACCTCGCGAAATCCGCTGGGCTGCGATATCCCTATGTCGGCAACATTCATTCGCCAGCGCAGCAAAGCACGTATTGTCCGAACTGTCGCCGGCCGGTGATCGACCGCGTCGGCTACGAGATTCGCTCGTATGCCGTACGCAATCAGAGTTGTGCTCACTGCGGCGCCGCGATCGCCGGCCGCTTTCACGATGCGGCCGGCACGTGGGGAAGTCGCAGACAGCCCGTCCGGATCAGTTCGTATGCGGTGGCGGAAGCGGAACCCAAAAACAGCCCCGAGCCGCCGCTGCTGCAAATCGAATCCTCTCTCTCGAAGCGGACACCAACGATGAATCCTCTCACAAATGAACCAGGCCGAGAGCTCTTGCAGTTTGCCGCGAAGGCGCTGTGCAGTTGCGTTCTCCGGCAACCGCTGGAATCAACGGCTGGACTGCCGGCCGAGCAAGCACAGCAGCAAGTCCTGGGCACCTTCGTCAGCGCGAAACGCAGCGGCCAATTGCGAGGTTGCTGCGGTTCGCTCGGCCAACTCACGCCGCTGCAGCAATCGCTGGCCCATTCGGCGCAGCGTACCGCGAGTGATGACCCGCGTTTTCCGCCAATCTCGCCGAGCGAGTTGCCGTTTCTGGATTTGGAAGTGTGGGTTCTCTCGAACATGCAGCCTGTTGAATCTCAAGGTGTTGCGCGCGAAGGCGTCGTCGTGATCGGCAAGCACGGCTTACAGATCGCCCGCGGCAATTCGCGCGGCTTGCTGCTACCAGGTGTCGCCGTCGACCAAGGTTTTAGCGCGGAAGAATTTCTCCGCCAGGTCTGCCGCAAAGCCGGTTTGCCGCCAACGGCGTGGAAGGATCACGACACGCAGTTGTGGACATTCGAGGGCGTGAGCTACCACGCACCGCTCGCCCAGTTATCGAACGCTTCAGCTCCCGCGTCGCCAGCGCTGAGTACAGCCGATTTGCGAATCTTGACGAGCTTCTTTCGCGACAACGTGATTGCTGCCGCAACCGGAGCAACACCGAACTATTTCGCGCACGGTGCCGCTGATGGCAATATCTCTGGTTTGGTGGCGAAGCTCGCGACGAAAGATGGCCAGTCGCTCGGGCAGTCTTGCCGGTTGAATTTGCGTGATTCGCTGCCGCTGCAATCGTCGCTGTTTCAAATTGCTCAGCAGTTGGGCGAGCAACTGGGCAATCAGCGAGTGGCTGAAGCGTTGTTACGCGATTGCGTTGCTGAGCTGACGGTTCTCACCGACGTTGCCTTGCATGGAACGATCGACGACCCGGATCTGCGCGGCATCGACCCCGCGCGGCGGGCGCTGATCGCGATTCAGCGGCAACGAACGGCCGTGGCCTTTGATTCGCAGGCCACGGCGGAGTCATTGCTGCAGCGGGCCATCGAAGCGGCTCGCATCGATCCGGAAGAACCAGCATCAATCTTCAGCCTCGCCGCCGCTTCGACAGCGCAGAGCACAACCTGGGCACAGTTTCCTCAGCCCGCTAACGGCCCCGATGTTCGGCCAGCAGCACAGGCGGGCCGGTTTTATCCTGCAGATGTCCGCGAGCTGAACGCGCTGGTCGATCGTTGCCTGGCAGGCGAATCGGCTGAGAAGCAATCCGTTCCCGCCGTGATGGTGCCCCATGCGGGCCTGATCTACTCGGGAAAGATCGCCGCCGACGTGCTGCGGCGAGTGCAGATTCCGCAGCGCGTGATTGTGATCGGCCCCAAGCACACGCCACATGGCGTCGATTGGGCTGTCGCCCCGCAAGCAGCGTGGGCGGTTCCCGGTGCGCAGCTCGCCGCCGACCGGGAACTGGCGGAATTGCTTTGCCAGAAGATTCCTGGCCTGCAACTCGATGCTGCTGCTCATGCACAGGAACATGCAGTCGAAGTAGAGCTGCCATTCCTCGCGCGACTGGCGCCGAATTCCAAAGTGACCGGAATCGCGCTTGGTCAGGCTACTCTCGCGCAGTGCCTGCGTTTCGCGACCGGACTTGCTGAAGTCATCCGCTCACTCCCAGAACCGCCGCTCCTCATCGTCTGGAGCGACATGAATCACTTTGCCACCGATGCCGAAAACCGTCGGCTGGATGAGATCGCGCTGCAATCGCTCGAAACGCTCGATCCAGCCACGCTTTTCGAAACCGTGCGCGATCAGGAAATCAGCATGTGCGGGTTGGTCCCCGCCGTGATCGTCGTCGAGACACTGCGCCAACTGAATAAGCTTCAACGCGTAGAGCGGATTGGCTATGCGACGAGTGCAGATGTAACGGGTGATTCGTCGCGGGTAGTCGGTTATGCCGGCGTGCTGTTCTTATAAGAGCGACTACTTTGCGAGCAGCTTCTCGGCCTGCGGCGCGAGCGCGGCGATGTTGTGGGCCACTGCGACGACGATGCCTTTTTGATCGACGAGCATCATCGTGGGAATGCCGCGCACGCCGTACTTTTCCGCCAGTTCGCCCGCTTCGTCGCCGGCGAGTGTTTCCCAAGGGATTTGGTTTTCTTGCAGGTATGCGGCCAACGCTTCCAGATCCTTGTCGACACTCACGCCGACGATTTCGAAGCCTTGGTCCTTGTGCTGATCGCGGAATGCTTTGACGTTCGGCATTTCTTTGCGGCAGGGGCCGCACCAGGTAGCCCAGAAGTCAACGATCACGACCTTGCCGCGGTACTTCTCCCAGACAAAGGCTTTGTCGTCCGCAGTGTTGCCGCCGAGCTCGAGCGGTTTGCCGACGAGGTCCGATTCTTTGGTCTCGGGTTTCTTCGCGAGCTTCTTGCCGTAGCGGGCCAGTTCCTTGTCGCTGCTCTTGGCAAAGACGGCGCCGAACTCGCTGAAGTGCTTTTCGCGCGCGTCGCCATCTTCGAGCTTGTTGATCAGATCGACAGTTCCGGAAGCCATCCGCAAATGCTTCGCGGCGAGCTTTTCCTTGCCGTAGAAGTCTTGTAGTTCTTTCAGCAGCGATGTGATTTCTTCCGGCTTGGCGTCGCTGGCGTCGAGGACTTTGCGTTCTTCTTGAAAAAACGACGTCTGGCGCGCGATCCGCGGCCGAGCGTCATCCTTGAGCGTTGCCACGAATGCAGCCAGTTGCTGATCGGCTTTTTCGTCGCCGTCGCAGGCCGCGCGATGGAGAATCGCGAGCTTGTTCTCGATGGCCACCAGTTGCGCATTTTCCTTGGCGGTTTTGTCGGCCAGGATGCGGTCGCAGGCCTCGGCGATGGCGGCAGAAAATCCAGGCCGCGATTGAATGGTCTTCGGCTTATCGAGCATCCGCTCGATCCAATCGTTGAGCTGATTCGCAGTCAGATCCGGCTTGGCGAGATAAGGATTCGCCTCGGCAGCCGGCGCGGGTTCGTCGGCAGCGAGGACCGAAAGCAAACCAAAGGGCGAAAAGAGCCCGGCCAACTGCCGATCGATCTGCCGCAGATCCGGAATCAAACTCCCTTGCTTATTCGGCTCGGCAGCTTTTGGTTCAGTGATTTTTGGCTCAGACGCAGCGGGCGCAGGAACAGCAGGAGCCGGTGGAGTTGGCGGCTGCGGCGCCGGTGGCCCAGCCGACGGCGCGTTACTTGGCGTCGGTTCGGCCTTGGGAATCGTGGGATTATCAATCGACAATGGCGGCGGCGGTTGGAATTCGAACTTCGGCACTTCGGGCAATCCCAACAGTTCCTTCAACCGCAGACCGAGCTTTTCCGAGTCGAGCTTGTAGTGGAGCGAATCCACTTTGCCTTCCTTGTCGACCAGAATGTATAGCGGCAGGCCGAACAGATTCAGTTCCTTGGCTAGACTGCTTTCGTGCCAGTCTTGAAACTTCTCCCCCTTGGCGACGTCGGGCGAAACATACACGGTCCAAGGAATGAACGAGCGATTGAATTGCAGCACGGTTTGCAATTCGGCAAGCTGCGTATCGAGCACGAGGCTGATCACTTCGAGTCCTTGCGGCTGCAGCTTCTCCGTAGTTTGCCGCAACACCGGCAGATCGTTGCGGGCCGATTCGATGTCGGTCCGCCAGCAGCAAACGAGCAGCACTTTCCCCTTCATCGCCTGCAAATCGAGCGGCACGCCGGGCTTGTCTTTGCCTTCGATGCTGACGGCCGAAGCCGCAAACGGTTGGCCGACCATGGCAAATCGCTTGCGGGTCATCTCGGCGTAGCGAGCGATGAACTTCGTGATCTCCGCATTTTCGTGCTTCGCATAGCCGGTCTCGAAAATACCGAGAAACTGCTTGGCCAGCTCTTCATGGCCGCTCTTTTCGAGCTGCGAAATAATATCGACGATGGCTTGGATATAAGCAGGGCTTGGGCTCGTTTCCGTTAACAATCCTTGCACGCCAGTGAGGAGCTTTTCATTGGCATCCGGCTTTTTGGCGAGCACATCTTTGAGCAGGCCGCGCACGTTGAGCTCGATCAAGTTAGCCGAGTATTCATGCATCTTGCCGGCAGCGGCCAGCTGTTCGCTTTTGTGGTCTTTGTAAGCCGCGGCGATAGCCCGCATTCCCTTCACCGCTTCGTCGCGATAGCCGCGATCGCCCAGCACTTGGCAAACCTCACTGGCGATCATCAGCACATCTTGATCGCCAGCGTCGTCGGCCAGCAGCTTTTCGAGCTCTTTCAGAATGGCGGGAGCATCGACCTTCTTCGCAGCCAACTGGGCGGAGACGTTGCCGTTGAAAAGCATCAGCCGGCCTTTGCGGGCGATGTCGGCGTTGGGGCTCGCGGCCACTGCCTTGGCGAAGGTAGCCATGCGCATGGGGGCCGAGGGATCGCCGAGCTCGCCCAGCATGCGGAGAGCTTGAGCGGCACTGCCCAACGCGAAGTCGTTGACTTGCGGATGGGCATTGGCGGCCAGGATTCGTTGCGACAGCTCGACGATCATGGCTTGCCGTTTGGCCAGATTAGTCAGTTGCTCGTTTTCGTTATTTCCGGGCGGAGGCGTTTCGACCATCTCCTGAATCATCACCACCATCTGCTTCACTTCTTGCGAGACGGTAACTTCCTTGCCGCCGGCCGGAGCGGCTGGCGTTTCGGGAGTTCCCTTTTCGTTCGGAGTGGCCGGCGGTTGCTTGCCGCCGTTTTCGGCTACGGCGGGAGGCGTCGTGCCCGCACTTTTTTCGATAATCAGCTTTTGATCGGCAGGCTGATTCTCGCCGCTATTGCCGGTGGGCAATCCTCGCGGCACATCCGTTGGCGGCAACCCGACGGTTTCTTCGGCCGGGCGAAACTTCGATTTTTCGGCCGTTACGGGTTGGCCATCGCCGCCGCAGCCAGTCAGTCCGCCAGCCAGCATCATGCCCAAAACCAGCCACGCCAAACGCGAGCGAACTGCCATCACAGCACCTAACCCATCCATCCAATCGCTGCCAAGCCGCCGCGAACCCTCGCCGCGGCTGGCAACCGAACTAATGTCCGGATTTTAAGGGAGTTACGGAAAATAAGCATCCCCGATATTGGAAAACGCCCCGCGCCACAGCAGACGAACGATTAGCTCTGTTGCCTTGCCAGCACTTGGATTACGTTACAACCAACGCACCCTGTTCCTCTCTTCCGATCGTGAGTTCATTGATGGACGGCAAAGCCAAGAAACGCCTCGAAGTCATCCGCCAAAAGCTGCCGATGCTCAAGCAGCAACTGGCCGGCGCCAAAAAGCAGATGGACGACGTGGAAGAAGTGAAGAAGCTGGAAAAAGAGATCGCTGCCCTCGAAGCCGAAGCAACCAAACTCCGCGCTTAACGATTGCAACGAAGTTGCCGGCCGATCGCGCGAATGCGTGATTTCCACCATGGGGTAAAGTAGAGATGTCGCTGCGCGGTTTTCGCCGGCGAATCCTCATGGGCCGATTTCCATGCCTCTCACTGCCGCGATGTCCGACACCGAAAACTCCGTCGCCAGCCGTTCGCCGCGCACGCTGGTCAGCGTGGCGACCTACAACGAGCTCGAAAATCTGCCGTTGCTGGTCGACGAAATTTTCGCCGTCGCGCCGCAGGTCGACATTCTGGTTATCGACGACAACTCTCCCGATGGCACGGGTAAGTGGGCCGACGAAAAGTCGCATGGCGATGAGCGGGTGCATGTGCTGCATCGGGCCGGCAAGTTGGGCCTCGGCACGGCGACCATCGCCGCGATGCAATATGCCATCGACCACGAGTACGACTATCTGCTAAATCTCGACGCCGATTTTAGCCATCACCCTCGCTACATTCCCGCCATGCTCGCCGGCATGGACAACGCCGACGTGATGATCGGCTCGCGCTATTGCCCCGGCGGCGGTGTGAAAGATTGGCCACTCAAACGCCGGCTAATGAGCCAGTGCGTCAACTTCTACGCTCGCACCTCGCTGGGACTCTCGCCCAAGGATTGCAGCGGCGCGTATCGGTGCTTTCGCGTTTCGACGCTCGCCAAACTCGACTTCAGCCGCATCCGCAGCCGCGGCTATTCGTTTCAAGAAGAGATTCTTTGGCACCTGAAAAGGGTCGGTGCTCGCTTCGACGAAACGCCGATTATTTTCGCCGATCGTGAACGAGGCCAGTCGAAGATCAACAGCAAAGAAGCGCTCGCCGCACTTTGGATCATCTTCCGCATGGGCGTGAAGAATTGGGTCGGAGTTTGAGCGAACCACCGGGCAGTATTTGACTGCCGACTGTCCTGCCCGCACGAAGGCCGCGATAATCCAGGCATTCACCGAACGGAAAGGATGGCCGGGCATGCTCACGCTGGCGGAAGAAGTGGGACTTGGTGGCTTTCACCTGGCTAGTCAGGTGCGGAAGGCGTTTGCCGCGTTCAGCGATGCCGAGGTGAATGAACTGCTCACGAAGTTGCGCAGCGAATCGTTCGCGCGGCACCTGATTTATCTGCGCGATGGCCAGCAGGAAGTCGTCAGCCTGTTTCCTTGTCCGCTGGCAGCGCTGCCCGATCAGATTTCGTATCTGCATTATGTTTCGCTCACGCTGCAGAACGCGCTGAAGCGGTTGCCGGAGCTTTATTTTCAGGACTTTCTCGTCCGCGAGGTCCTCCGCATTCCAGCCGCCGAGGAAGAGTGGCTGTTGCAATGCTGGGGGCCGAGTCAGCGCGATCACAATCCGATTTTCGGTCGGCTCGATGCAGTGATCGACTTCACCAGCCCGATGTGGAAGAACTCACTCAAGTTCATGGAACCGAATCTGAGCGGCATTGGTGGATTACACCTCGTGCCCACGGCGGAGCGACTGGTGCATGAGATCGTGCTGCCGCAACTTGTGCGGCGCGACGCGCAGCTCAGTCTCTCGCTGCTGCCGGACACTCGTGAGATGCTCATGCAGATGATTCGCGACCACCTGGAAGCAATCGGCCGGCCGGCGCGGAACATCTGCTTCGTAGAAGCCAAGTACGCCGGCTCCGGCATCGACGAGCAAGAGGATCTCGCGCGGTTTTATCACGACCAGTACGGCCTCAAGGTAATGCACGCCGATCCGTGCGAGCTCGAGGTCCGCGGCAACGAAGTTTATTACGCGGGCGATGTCGTCGACCTCGCTTACCGCGATTACATGGTCGGCGATTTGTTGACGCTGCAGAATCAGGGCAAGGATGTGTCGGCCATGCGGCTGCTGTTTCAGCAGAACCGCATGGTGTCGTCGATCACGGCCGAGCTCGATCAGAAGAGTTGCTGGGAAGTGCTGACCGATCCGAAAATCGCCGAACGGCACTTCAGCGCCGACGAGCGGCAGATCTTTCGCCGCCACGTGCTGTGGACTCGCTTAATCCGGCCGCGAAACACGAGCTTCCCCGATGGGAGCGAAGGAGACTTGCTCGCCTATGTGCGCCGCGAGCGGGAAACTCTGGTCCTCAAACCAAACCGAGCCTGCGGCGGCGAAGGAGTGCTCATCGGCCCGGCCACTTCTCCGGGCGAGTGGGACGCCGCGATTGAGCTAGCGCTAGCCGATCCCAATCGCTGGGTCGTGCAGCAAATCGCGAGTTTGCCGGTCAGTGAGTTCCCCGTGATTGGCCCCGATGGAGCAATTCACAGCGAGCCGTTTCATGTGGTGATGGGCTTTGCACCCACGCAGTACGGCGTGGCGATCACCGTTCGAGCTTCACAAAAGCAAGTCGTCAACGTCGCTCAGCGAGGCGGCATGTGCGTGGTCTTCACAGGCCGTCCGGCGCGACCGCTTCAAGGGCCGGCACCCAACAAGCGCGCCGGCGGTTGGGAGCAACTCTAACTATCGCGGCAGGTTCGCCGGTGCAGCAGCCTGCCGGACCGGTTCGCGATAGGCTTGCTTGTTTGCATACAATCGCAGGCGAGCCTGCAGCGCGGCCTGTGCCTCTTGCGGCGCGAGTTGAATGGCCTTTTGTAGCGTGGCTTGGGCTTGTTCAAACTGCCCCATGTTGGCCTGCGCCGCGGCATACACATCGAGAGTGCGGTAATCGTCGTCGCCATCGAGATCGATGGCTTTCTCTGCTGCTTCGAGAGCCAGCTTCGAATTGCGGAACTTCAGCTCAGGGCAAGTCGCCATCAGCCAGGCGACTCCGCGAAAGGCTCGACCCATGCGGTTGTCGGTGCGAGCCGCCGTGCGATAGTCTTCCGCCGCAGACTGCCATTGGCCGAGCCCCATTTCGATTTCGGCCCGTTCGTAATAGGCAGGAGCATAGTCAGCTTGAATCTGCAGCGCGTGCGAGATGTCTTTCAGTGCGTCATCGAGTTTGCCCACATGTCGCCGTGCTGCAGCACGACCCACCAGGCTGCCGTGATCATCGGGCTTGAGCTTCAGCACTTGCGAGTAGTCGCTGATGGCCTCAGCATAGCGGCCGAGCTGCGACTTGATCTCGGCCCGATTGAACCAGCCGTTCACATGATCGGGCTTGAGTTTCAGCGCCTGATCGAAATCGGCGAGCGCCTCTTCCACCTTGCCATGCAAACCGAGGCTCACGCCGCGATTGTGATAAGCCTTCCACTTGGTGCTGTCGAGCGTAATCGCTTGCTGAAAGTCTTCGAGGGCCAACGCATCGAGGTCGTTGGCTTTGCGTTCCTCACCCTTTTCGATCAGCTCTGTTGCTTGCTGGGCAAACGCTTCGCCGCGGCGGTTGTAGCCCCACGAAGCGAGTTGCTTGGCGTACTTGATTGTCTCTTCGCTAGTTTGCTCGGCGAGTACTCGCTCGCAGTTTTCGATGATGCTGCTGTACTCATCGACGGTCTTCGCCGTCTTCGACAGAGCATAGGCATCGGCCATTTGCCGGGCAATCGCTTTGGCCGGGCTGATCTCCACCGGCGTGCCCTGCGGCTTGGCTTCGGTGGGAGCGGTGCGCGCGGGTCGCAGCGAGTTGGGCTGCTGCGCGCTGACGAATGTAGTTAGCGCAGCGCAGACCGCGAACGAAATGAGCAAGCGTGTGCAACTCATGGCAGATCCCTCCGCAGACCTCGCGCACGGAGCGCCGGTCATTGATCGATGGCTGCCAATCCCTTTGGCAACCAATGGCGGATTGTCGAAGATAGCGACGAAAGCAGCAAACCCAATTTGGACAAAAATTGCACAGAAGGGTGGGTTGCTGCTAGCACCTTATGCCTGCGGTTCGGTCATGCTCCAAGGATCGAGCGCTTCCTTCAGCGTCGTTTCGGGCAGGATCCCTTCTTCGCGGCAGAGTTCGCGCACCGTCTTGTTGCTCTTGAAGGCTTGCTTGGCAATGGCCGCTGCCTTCTCGTAGCCGATGTGTGGGTTCAGGCTCGTCACCATCGACAGGCTCTTCTCCACCGAGGCCTCGCAGGCTTCGGGGTTCGCTTCCATTTCGATTGCGCAGAAATCGACAAAGGCCCGCGTGGCGCCGGCGAGCAGGGCGATGCTCTCGAGCGTCGTTTGCCCCATCACGGGCATCATTATGTTCAACTGGAACTGGCCACCGGTTGCACCGCTGAAGGTGATCGTTTGATCGTTCCCCATTACGCGGGCGGCGACTTGCATCATGCTTTCGCACATCACCGGGTTTACCTTACCCGGCATGATCGAGCTGCCGGGCTGGCGATCGGGCAGCTTGATTTCATAGAAACCGCAGCGCGGGCCCGAGCCCAGCCACCGAATATTGTTGCTGACGTTGAACAGCGTCATCGCGATCGTGCGCAGTTGGCCGTGGCATTCCACCAAGCCATCGCGCTGCGCGTTCCCTTCGAAGTGGTTCACCGCTTCGATGAAAGGAATGCCCGTTTCCTTGGCGAGTTCCGCAGCCACGCGATGGCCGAATTCCGGATGCGTGTTGATGCCCGTGCCGACTGCGGTGCCACCGGCGGGAAGCTCCAGCACTGCTTTGATCGCTGCTTGAGCGCGCTCAAGCGACAGCTCGAGCTGCCGCGCAAAACCGCCAATCTCCTGCCCCAATCGCAACGGAGTCGCGTCGGCTAAGTGCGTCCGGCCGATCTTGATGATCTTGTCCCACTCGACCGCTTTTTTCTTCAGCTCATCATGAAAACGCTGCAGCGCGGGGATGAGATCGTTCTTGATCTGCATCGCCACCGACACGTGAATCGCCGTGGGGAAAATATCGTTGGTGCTCTGCCCCATGTTAACGTGATCGTTGGGATGGACCGGCTTGTCCTTGGCAAAGCGATCGCCGCCGAGGATTTCGATCGCGCGGTTGGCGATCACCTCGTTGGTGTTCATATTGCTCGACGTTCCCGAGCCCGTCTGAAAGACGTCGATCGGAAATTCCTTGTCGAATTTCCCCGCCGCCACTTCGCGGCAAGCGCTGAGCATCGCCGCGACCTGTTCGTCGTTCAGCTTATTTTTGCCGGTCTTTGTGAGCTTCCCGAGGTCGCGATTGGCCACGCCGCAGGCATACTTCACTAGGCCGAGGGCATGCACGAGCGCCGGCGGCAACGGCCAACCGGAGACCGGAAAATTCTCGACGGCCCGCTGCGTTTGCGAGGCGTAATACGCCTGCGCCGGAACCTGAACCTCGCCCATCGAATCGCGTTCAACGCGGAATTGAGTCATTGCGGACCTGCTGAAAGATCGTTGTGGAGATATTGTTGCGGAATCGCCGTGCTAAACGAAAAAAGCTACCGCGAACGGTAGCTTTGCACAATCGGCCTCCCTCGCTCAGAATGGCATACGGAGGTCGATCAGTGCCTACATAAAGCGGGTGGTAACGGGGCGTGATATACTCGCCGCATCTCTGCGAACCTACCACCACAACTCGAGCCTGCAATGCACACTACTTCTTCTTTCGCGCTAAAGTTCTTGAGTGTTGCCGTCATCGCCGGCTACCACTTGACGAGCGCCGTGGCCCAGCCACCGGAACTGGCGACGGAAAAGAAGTTCGCATTTGAAAAACAAGTAGTGCGGCAAATGGAACTCAACGAGCAAGGCAACCTGCTCGTCATTGTTAGCAGTGCGAATGACTTCGGCTCGGATGGACTGCTGCAAGTCTGGGACATCGAGAAAGAAAAGAAGGTTCGCGAACAGAAAGTCGCCTCGCGACAGGTTGCCATTTCACCCGACGGTCAGTGGGTTGCCTGCCTTGCAGAGTCAGGCAAGTTAGTGGTGCAAGGGACCAGCGATGGCAAGCAGCGCTACGAGCTTACAAAGCTTGCCAGCTTGAAGGCCCTCCGTTTTGTTGCTGAGGGGCGGGGGCTGGTCGCGTTTGGTACTGCAAAATATGAAGGTCCCAGCTCATTGGCTGCTTGGAAAATGGAAGATGGTGCGCAAGCCTTCGCTCGCACCGTCGATGAGCCTGACGTTTACTCCGCCTGCATTTTTTCCGACGGTCAAACGGTGGCACTTGGCACCAAGGGTGCTGACGTGATCGTCGTCAAGACTTCCGGCGCCCAGCAACAGCGGCGCGTGTTCATTGAGGATAAAAAGAATCTGGATATGGAAGGGCTGGCTGTTTCAGCGGATGGCCAAATCCTCATTTCCAGCCTCTACTCACAGCCTCGTGTTGTCTCCGACGTGCAAACTGGAAAGAAAGTCAAAACACTTAACTGGTCAAGTTTTCGCCCTACCATGGAAATTTTCCCGGACGCAAAGACGGTTGCGCTGCTTCCGGGATTAGGGCGCTTTGTGCTGCTGGTGGATATTGCAACCGACAAGCAGGTTGGCAGTCTCGTTGGCCCCTCGCCCGACATGTTCGGACAACCTCCGAGGGAATTTGCCTTAAGCGGAAATGGGCGTCGCCTGGTCGCTTGGGACGACAAGGAGGAGCTTCTCTTGGTCTGGAACACTGAAAAATTCGCAGGCCAAGCGACGGCGAAGTAGAGCGGCCTGAAATTGGTTGCGGCTGGGCACTGTCATGGCCGTCCTCCGAGAATTGCCAGCAGATATGGGTAGAACCCATGCCACACCGCCGATGTTAGAACTGGTGTAACCCAATACAACGGAACGAAACGGCGAGCAATTCGCCAGCTTACTAGTATCCAATCGTCATGGCGGAGTACCGACCTGACCAGCCTTGGCTATAAATCGATTAACACGACTACAAGGTGGTAAGTGATGCGATTTTCCATCCGCAGTTTTGGCTGGTTTGTGTGCTTGTTGTCTCTTGCAATGGGGCTTGCCGTGTCTCTGACGCGTCAGCGGCAATGTGAAGCCGAACTCGAGAGATTGAGGTTTCAAGTCCGCTATCTGGAGTCACGCGACAGGGGCTTGGGCTATCTTAAGACAAGTGCTAGGAATGTTGTAACGCACTTTTGCAATATCCACGAAATTCCAATTGAAATAGACTGGAAAGGTTTTGCCAAATATGGCATCTACCCGGAAAGTGTTATAGAGCTAGATTCCCGGACAGTAGGCGATAGGTTGTCAGATCAGATCGAAGTGACCTTTGGCGCAAAGGCCATTGTGACAATTCAGGCTGATGCAGTTAAAGTCTCCGCTCGCGATTAATGATGCTACGTCGTCAGGCATCTGAGCTACTTTGTCAAGTCGTTGGGATTGGTTTGAGGAAAGGGAGGATGGGTGATTGTTGTCGCTGAGGATGTCGTAGGTAGCGGCTGGGTGGCATGGGTACTACCCATGTCTCCTTTGACTTCTGAGGTAACACTCACTAACCCAGGGGAGCTCATTTCGATTTCGCCAGCAGTTGAGGCGCTGCGTTACCTCAGAACTTCCACCTGGCACTGTCATGGCATGTCCTCCGAGAATTACCAGCAGGACATGGGTAAAACCCATGCCACCCAGCCAATGCTAGAACTGGTGTAACCCAGTACGGCGAAACGAAAACGGTGAGCAATTCGACAGCTTCATTAGTATCCAATCGTCAGGGCGGAGTACCGACCTGACCAGCCTCGGCTACGTCGCCCGGTGAGCCCATTCCTTCATCAAATACGTCATCTGCCCAATGTGATGATGAAAGTGAACGCAGCAGCGTAGGTAGATGCTGAAGCGGTCGGGCACATCGTCTACACCTTGTGCAACGTACTGGCGTGACCAGTCGTTATCGGCCTGATTGCCGAGCGAGCGAATGACCATCGCAACGGTTTCGTCGAGTTCCGCCAGTATCTCGTCTTTCTTCCGCCCCTGCTGGACAATGGCAAACTCGCTATCGCGGTCGCGCACATAGCCGGTGTGTTCGATCTGCGTACCTATGTAGTAACTCAAATTTCCGATCAAGTGCAAAACTATGTTGCCAAAACTGTTCCCATACGGATACGGTTTTGCCCAGAACTGATCGTCCGTAAGGTTGCTGGCCATCGTGCGCACACGACGCGCAAAGTCGTGAAAGTAATGGCCGAAACCGGCGGCGATGGTTGTGGAAAGCTCGCTCTCTGACATGGTAATTGACCTTCGCGTCGGACTAATTCGCGCCCGTGTCTTTGTTCCGGCTGCAATCAACAGCCACCCTTACTAAGATGACTTTGCTCGAAGAGTAGGCGTCGGCATTCTCGCATAGGAATTTGTTCATGTCAGGACTCATGCTGTCGCGCATGATTTATCTCTTATTGCTACTTGCCATCATCGGCTGCAGCGCGCCGAGTCCCGCCGGCATCCCCGCAGCGAAACAAAAACGCGAACTCGGCGAGCCGATCACCGCCGGAGAGTTTTACGATGTGGCCGTTGAAATTGAGTCTGCCGCGGCTGCTAAAGATGCGGATTTGATGGACAAATGGGTTGACTATCCAGCCATCATCAAGAGGGCGCACAAAAACCTGAAGACCGGCGAGTTGGATGCTGAAACAGAACTCGAGAATGACCTGGATTCGGTACCGAATGGCTTCTTCTGCCTAGGTAAAACTGTAGTGCCCAACATCGAACGGGGTGGCTTCTTCCAACTGCTACGGGTGAATCGCCGACAGAATGTCTGCTTCGCGATGTATCGCGTCCAGCGGGCAGAAGACCTGGACTATCTCGAACTGCGTTTCCGAAAGGACGCCAGCGGAACCATCGCCGTTGATGAGGTTTTTCACTGGATCCTTAGCGAAACGTTGTCCGCCACGATTCGCCGGGCCGCGAAAGAGAGAATTGCCGATTGGCACCGGAGGCACGGGCCGAACTGGACCGTAAAACTGGACGCCTTCGATGAGTTAGCGACCGGCGCTATTATCGAGGAGCACCTTCGCAGCGGTAATCATCGTGCCGTGTTGGACGTCATCGCGACCGTCCCGGCTTTCAAGCAAAAAGAGCGGTACTACTTGCTGCTACGGATGATTGCGGCTGCGCAGGCCGGTGAGTTGGCGGAATCGCGGAAAGCGCTCGATACGCTGAAGGCGACCTATCCGAGCGATATCACTCTCGATATTGCGAGCCAGCCGTTGCTGCTGAAAGAGAAGAACTACGCGGCCGTTTACAAGAGCATTGACGACCTCGATGAGTTTGTCGGTGGCGACCCGTATCTCAACGCAATTCGTAGCGTCGTGCTGCTAGAGGAAGGGAAAGCCGACGAAGCGCTCGCGGTCGCGAAACTGGCCATCCAAGCTCCAGCGGTAGCTAGGCAGGCCTATTGGCAAGTGATTTCAATCCTTTTGAAGCAACAGGACTTTGTTGCGGTGTGTGACTACTTAGCGGAATACGAGGAGCGGTTTCAATTGCAGATTGTCGACATTGAGACTAACCCCGACTATGCCGAGTTCGTCAAATCGCCCGAGTACGAAATGTGGTTGAAGCGGGAAAAGGATGATTCCCCAGTGTTTTGACTGGTCCACCCGCGGTTGCGGAATGCCATGAAACAAAAACGGCCAGCGGTGAACCCGCTGGCCGTAATGGCTTGTTGCTGCAACGCTTACCGTCGAGATGCGACGCTGTGCAACTGAGTACCCCCAAGGGGATTCGAACCCCTGTTACCGGACTGAGAACCCGCAGCCTAGTGCCGAAAATGCCGTAAAAAACGCAGATTTTCAAGACATGACAGTGAAAACGCCAGTGCCGAAAATGGAAGTTGAGTCTCTGGTGGCCGGACTCAGCCGGAAAGAAAAGAAGGCGCTGATGAAGAAATTGCTCGAACAATTGGACGACTGATGCCGCGTCACCAGTCCATCGAGAATCACCATGCCCCGTCAGTCACTGGCGGGGCTTTTTCGTGCGCGGGTTGAATCCCGCTCTCATCTGTTGACTGCTATTTGAGATCGTTCAGTTATGAACGATTCGGGCAATAGCGGTGGGGTTACAGAAAATAGCTTAGGGGGTATTCCACGCAAGATAGATGGCATCTCGCTTCTCGCTAACATGCGATTTTAGCCCTCATTCCTTGGGGTGCCAGGGACCGACTTTAGGCCAAATATCAGCGCCAGGAGAGAATTGTCTGTCGCATTTGCATTGTCGTTGCGGGCCTCGGGATTTTGAATGCGGCTGCCGTGATCGAAAAGTTCTGCGATTTGGCGAGCCGACCTTCATTTCAGCAGCCACAAACTACTTCAACGGAGTGCTCACTATGCCTAAAAAGCAAACGCCAAAGTCATCGCAGTTCCGCGCACGGAATGGAAAGGGGATGGAACTTCTCACCACCGAACTTCTCAAGGTCTTGCCACTTCCCGACGCTGTCGCCAACCCAAATGACCCGATGGTATTCGCGAAATTGTTCCTGGCCATCGGCTCATGGACGATGTGGGTCACATCATACGATCCGAAGTCTCGACTGCTGTTTGGCGTGGTGGACCATATCGAAGTCGAATACGGCCCAGTCCCGATTGACGAACTGCTGAAGTTCACAGACTTCGACGGGTCGCTAGGGTTCGAGCGAAGTACTTCTTTCAGCGCTAGACCGCTGACTCAGTGCATCAAACGCAGTAAGGCCAGCTAGTCCATTTTCGCAAACATCCTACGAACGGAGTCAGCAAGTGATTAAGAATCGCCGCAACGCGCAACTCAGAAAAACTGCTTATCGCGACCGACTCGCACGAAAGTTCAGTGAGCCATCGGCGGTAACTGAGCACGAATACTTAGAATACCTTTACACGCTTCCAGCAAACGAATCAGTCGCGGTTCGTGAAGCTGGCGGCTTGTGGGGCTGCTTCTTTTTCGTATTGTGGAACTCGATGTGCGGTAAGCTCACGGCTGTTGTTCGCCGAGAAATTTTCAGCCGTCTCGTGACGGCCAACGAGCGAAATCGTCGAAGTCTATTGTCTACGGTCGGTGAACTCAGAACGGTAATGAACGAAGTTGCCGGTGTTGAGCGAGGTTCCTGATTTGGCGCGATCGCGGACGATACTAGCTTTTCAGAAGTTGCTGGAGAAAAAGCGAATGAGCAACGAACAAGGCCACAGAGACGGCAAAGCATGGTTCACCAATACCGCCACCCCAGAAGAGCGCACTCGCTTCGCAGGGAATGTTAGCGGACTCGACCTGGAACCTGACCTCAAGGAGAAACTGACGCATCCGGTAAGCGACGTCCTGGCTGGTCAGCGGCTTCTCACGCTGGTGCGCGGCGACATGCTCGGCTGGCAAAGCTTCTGGAACGACCAGGGCATTTCGCTTGACCGGCTAGACGACGGCTATGTTGTCGCTTTCGCTGTCGGCGCGGCGGAAGCCGCAAAGGAATCTAAGTAGCGTTCAGGTCTTAGTCAGCTAATGTACCAGCCCAGCGAGTTTGCCCCGCGCTGGGCTTATTCGTGCGCAGAAGCATTCGAGCGGCTACAATTCGCCAATGAGCCAGACAACGTCCGAAAAACTCTTTGAGCAGTTTTGCGATTCCAACGGTATGGCTTGGTCACGCGTCAAGGTTGGAAAATCACAGCTCGACATCTTCCATAACATCTACGCTCACGCTCCGCTTCCACCCACTATGTTCGCAGGCGTTGCCAAGCAGCTAACTATACATATGTCCCAAGCAAAAAACTCTTGGCCACCGTGGACGAAGTTATGACACCTGTTACCGCTTCTGTCGATCCTCGCCCGACGCGCCCGGCAGCGCGGAAGTGTTCAGTGTTCCACGAATCATCTTGCAGCCACGCGCGGGGTCTCAGCGTTCTGTCGATCTGTTCTAAAGGCCAGAAGAATCGCTGTGCCCGATCTTCGCCGAACCTGTAGTTGTTAACTACATAGGTTCCTGCGCTGCTGACCGTCACGGACGCTGGCGTGACCATTGCGCAATAACTCGCCACGTACAGCACCGGCAGAGCCAGCGCGATGATAGCGACGATCAGCGGCGCGCGGGATTCGCGTTTCATGGTTTGATTGTATTGCACGCCAGCCGCAGGGCAACAGAATCCGCGCCACACTGACGATAGGTGTCAGTGGGCACGGTTTTTTACTTCGGCGGCATCTTTGGTTTCTTCCGATTTGCGATTGCTTGAATCATCGCTTCTTCCGATTCGTTTTCCGAATCAGCGGGATCACCGTATAGGTGCATCGCGGCGCGATACTCATGAATCAGTAAATAGCGATCATAAACCAGAGATAGCTGCAATTCCCGCTCGCGTTCAGGTCGGGGCATATAGACCTCACTTTCGTCTACCTACATCGTACGCACTCTGCCTCTGACTAACTGTCGTTCGTGTCCAGATGGCGGCAAGTTCCGCTGTTCCATCAGGCATTCCTCGCGCTAGGCTTTTTCATGCGCGGCGTGGACAGGTCGTCGTGGCTAGTCAGGTATTCCGTTTAAAATGGCAATTTTCGCTCGCAGCAGAGTAGATTCTTCCCCTGCCGCTGGCGGCGCACCGTGAACAATTACGCTCGTCGTTCGAGTCCAACGGTAACAATGTTCTTCGCGCGTTATGAAGGCGACTTGCCGATTCGAACTGGTGTCGAACAATTCCAACTGCGCAATTTCGCAGTACAAGGTACGCCAAACGAAGCGCCAGGTACTTTCCGATCCGCTCATCGCTCTTTCCCATCCCCTCTCGCTGACCATCGTGCGTTGAGGAAGGTTGCTAATTTGGAAGCGTTATCAGCGCTTGCTTCACGGCTTCTAAGATGTCATCTATCGTCGCCCTGCCTTTGACCATGAACGAGTTCACCTTCTGCGCTCTTGCCCGCTCAATCAGAGCGCCTTCCTCGATGCCGGTCAACACTACGACTGGAATTGAGAAGAGCCGTAGATATGACCGGATCACTTCCAAAAGCGATGGCCCGTCCATTTCTGGCATCTGCACGTCGGTGATGATTAGGTCAGGGGTTTCTGCAAGAACGTGGGCAAGTGCTGCGCGACCGTCGGGAGCCTCGGTGACTCGGTGACCGGCTTTCGAAAGCAGCTTTGCCAGGGGTGTACGAAACTCTTCAGAGTCTTCGACCAGGAGAATGTGAGCCATTGGTTAAGGAATAATCAACGTGCTCGGCAGGCAAGCAGAATCACCCCAAAGCCTGCCGGAATGGAGGGTACTGGCGTTCGATAGCAACAATCACGCCATGAAACCGTCGCTGAAAAAATCAGCCGCTTGCCGGGACTTGCTCGCAGCTGGGCGTCAAAAATAGAATTGCCGGAACACGCTTTCCCCAGCCATGCTCCCCAAAGCCAAGGAAGTCAGCCGTGACACCTGATTCATGCTTATGCTCGAAATGTGGCAGCGTCATCCACCCTCCTCAGGAAGTCGTCAAGGGGGCGAAGGGCCGAACGCTTCGCGCTGGGGTATGGTGGTGGACCAGTGACCTCGCTGGCTCTTCGGGCGTGATGGGAGTTGAAGACGGTCGGTCTGCGATTGAAGGCTACACCTTCACGCGAATCGCTGATCTACAGACCGCCAAGAGCGTGGGAGCAACTAGCTCTTCTCCTTGATCTCTTTCTTAATTTGGCCAACATCTTCCTTGACTTCTTTCAACTCTTCCTTGATTTCCTTGACGTCCTTATGGACCTCTCTCATGACGTCCCTCGCTTCCGCGATTACTTCCCCTTGTTTCTTTATCAGATCTTCCGATTGGTCAAGTCGCTTGTCCATTGTTACTATTTTCGCAAGTAAGTCTTTAATAAGTAGAGGGTCCGTTGTTTTAACGAGATGGCTATCGAACCCCGCCTTGAGGGCTTCGTGCGGTTCTGAGTAGGCCGTGAATGCAATCAACGGTACGTCACGCAATTGATCGTCTTGGCGGATCAATCTCGCTAGATCGTAGCCGGTCATTCCCGGCATTCCAATATCGGACACGATGCACTTGGGCTTGCTCGATTTCGCTGCGTCTAAGCCCTCTAGTGCCGAGTAAGCGATTCTCGCCCTATAGCCCCAGCTCCGAAGTAACAGCGCAAGCACGTGCGCAGAGTCCGAGTTATCGTCGATGACGAGTACATCGTTGCCTTCGACAGACATTCGTGTTCCGATCCGCTGGCTGCTCTTGGGCCGAGACTGGCTGGAAGCTACCTTAAAGTAATACGTGCAAGTCATCCATATTGCTTTCCCCTCGTGCAGTTGCTGCGCCGCTGTGCCGCAGCGCTTAACTTTACACAGGACAGAGGTTGCCTGCAGGAACGCAATTACGGTTGGGCAGGTGCAGAAACCTGACGTCGCAGGTTGGCTCGTCCTTCGCCACCAATCCTGCCGTGTTCGGCGATGAACTCTGCGCCCTCGTCCATTCCCAGCGTTTCGACATACAGATAGATTCGCTGCACGCAGCGATCACCTTCTTGATTGCCGTCGTATTCGTAGATGGCCATCTGGGTCGGACTGCCGCCAACCAGTCGCCCAATGAAGATGGGAAACTCAATTTCCTGTGTGGCGAAGAGTTGTGTTGCGTCCAGCGGTCCGCCGACGAAACTCACGACAAAGTTAATTCGATCCGTCATTGCAGGTTCCAAACTCTGCCCGCTTCTCTGGTTCGTCAGCCCAAAACGTGAACATGGTACCGCAGGGAACGCACTGCCCCACGTTCTGTGGCAGTCGCACGGGCTTGATGCCCCCCTCTTGAGCCAATTGTTTGTCGCGTTCATAGACTGCGACTTCTTCAGAACCGCATTTTGGGCAAACAGCGGCTTTCACTTTCGGTTGCTGCATGACTCGTCTCCCGCAAAGAAATTCGGGGCGAGGGGCCAATGGCGGTTAGCGGCCCGCAGCGAATAGGTTATTAAGACGTAGTATGACGTATTCGCTGCTATGCTGTCTGTCGGCTAAAACGCTACGTAGACAAACTTGACTCCTCCCCCTCAATCGAGCGATACTCGGCTCGCGTCATTTCCATTCGCGAACTGGGGAAGAGTCATGTTTCTGCTTGTTTTGCTGTCCGTCGTTGCCGCTGAGCCGTCAATTGAGTCGCTGGTGAAAACCAGCGAAGCCAACCGCACCGAACGAATTGCCTACACGAAGACCGAACTGGCCACACGCCAGAAGCGGCTGGCGCTGTCGAAGCGCGGCGCGGTGAAACGCGGCCAGATGGGCACGCACATCAGCGACACGGCAATCTCGTTTCCCACTGCCGAAGCCAAGACTGAGGCAATCGCCGACGCCACCAAGGCCGTCGAAGAGATCACCCAGCAGCTTGCTGCCTTGGAAGCTGGCGACGAAGCCGCGCTGCAACTCTGCCTGCCGGAACTCACCAAGCTCGAAGTCGGCGCAGTCGGCAGGTACAAAGACGGCAAGGCTGTCGATGTGGTCGATGCCAAGCAAGTCATCGTCGCGGTGGCGCGGTACACCGCAGCCACGACCATCGCGAGAGGTAACGCGCTGGGCACGGCAGCGCCACGCCGATTGCCTGATGAAGTCGTGTGGGTGAAAGGCATCGACACGGCGGGTATGGTCACCGATGGCCGCGTCGATCTGACGACGAAGGTCTTCCGCGTCACCGGCACGAAGACCTATGACACCGAAGACGGGCGCAACACGGTGTTCGTGCTGGAACCGTTCGACCTGGCTCCCGCGAAGGAACTATGGGCGAAGATGCACACGAAGGCACCAGCGCCCACAGAGACGACTGCCTCAACGCCAGCCAGCCGCACTTGGACCAGCGCCGATGGCAAGTTCTCAGTCGATGCCACGTTCGCTGGCCAGATCGGCGGCAAGGTGAAGCTCAAGAAGCTGGATGGCAAGACGGTCGAACTCGATGCCGCCAATTTGTCGCAAGCAGACCAAGACTGGCTGGCTAAGCAGAGTAAGTAGCCTGACGGAGTGGGTTTTTGCGGACTTGGCAACTATAGAAAACGTAATCCTGTGACGATACCTAACACCTGCTGGCGACAATTGTCACAACCCGGTAGCAGGAGAGTCGCTAATGGACCGCAAAGCCGAGCTGTTTGAAATCGTGCGACAGGCTCTGGCAATTGGGGAATCCGACCTTTCGCTCGACGACTATCGAGAGTTACTTGAGGAATGCGCAATTGATGTCGAACTGCGCATCCAAGCGATGATCGATTAGAAATCCACCACTTTCGATCGGCGCTCGCGCGTGACAGAATCTGTCACACCATGATGGCCCCGGCGCATCCGCGCTGGGGCTGGTTTTTGCGCACTTTTGAACTTGCACCCCAATGATCGAATTGAATCCGGCGGCGATTCCAACTGCCAACGCCACCCAAATCGAACGCTTCAAGCAGTTTCTCGACCGCAACTTCGGCGGGTGGCGTTCCTCTCTGATCCATGAGGCAGACAGACTCTGCACCTGGAAATCAAGTTCCGTCAATCAGCGCCACGCGAAGCTGTGGGGCGACTTCGTCGAGGTCTGGGACGACACCTCAGACACCGATGGGCCAGATGACCTTTTGCAGCATCGCATCTGTAGCGTGGTCGGCGATCTTACGCCGGTGGCCGTTTGGCAAAGCGGCTGACGAACTACGTCAGCCTTGATTACATCTTAGTGCAATGAATAATTTTCGCGTGGATTTCGCGAGCGTTCGTTCCGTAGACTGACCGCCGATTTGTAGAGCCAACATTACTACTGTCGGGAGGGCGTATGCAACCAATCGTGTGCCCGAAATGTGGTCACGCAACAGTGGCGGAGCCAGAGGTTGTCAGGGGCGGGCAAGGCAGCGCGCTAAGATCGGGCGTTTGGTGGTGGTCCAGCGACCGCATCAACGCGGAAGGCGTTATGTCGGTTGACGATAACCGACCAGCGGTACCCGGTTACACATTCACGCGCATAGCCGACATCCCCAATTTCAGAAAATGAGAACCGGTGTCGATAGTTGGCACTGGGCGTTACTCCGTCGAATGGCGGATGCGCCTAGCCTCGGTACGCTGCCCCGTGCCGAGGCTTTTTTGTGCGAGAAATTAACAGCAAAAAATCCTTGCGCCGGTCGATAGAAGTTGCAACGCCATTCAGTGACGCTGCGGGGCAGGCGCGTCGCTGGATGGCGTTAATTGTTGACACAAGCTATCACTGAGCCTACTCTGGCCGCGAGACTCGAAACAACTAATTCAGGCAAAGTAGCTGTTATCGTGCGGACTTTTCTCGCTATCGGCTTAACCGTGACAGCGTTGATTTTGCTGGTCGTGATAATCTGGATGTGCAAGTCAATTCAGACCTCGAACTGAACTTGCCTAAGGATTTGTGCCTTGTTTCAGGTGCCCAGCATCGCGATACACCTGCGAATCCAAATGTAACGCTCCCAAATGTAAAGAAAGCCGCAAAGTCCATAGCGGTCACTGTCGGGTGCCGACCGAACCGATTCGCTAATGCGCGAAAAAAAACCTGATGGCACATTCCTATGCCATCAGGCTCGTTGACCGACGCGCTGCATTCTTGGAGGGAATCGCCAGTCTGAGTAAAGTTTGGTCACAATCCCCAAATTGTCAAATTGCCCGTTCACTTTTAGCAATACGTTGACGTATTCCGTCACCCCAACTAGGCTAAAATTCCACAGGATAATTCTTGCATCTGTTTTAGAAAGAGCTAGGAATGGCCAAAAAAGCCAAGTCGGGTCCGAACAAGTCCTCAGCGATTCGCGAATACAAAGAAGCTAATCCAACAGCACAGCCGAAAGAGATCGCCGAGGCACTAGTCAAATCCGGTGTTGAAGTCTCTGCTCAGTTTGTCAGCACTGTCCTCTCGAATGCGAAGAAAAAGGGCGGCAAAGTCGGCAAGCGAGGGCCGAAACCCAAGGTGGCTGCCTCGGGCGGAATTGAGCATCTGGTGGAAGCCAAGAAACTGGTGGACAAACTAGGTGGAATCGATGCAGCGAAATCGGCGCTCGAAGCGTTAGCCCAAATCCTTGGATAGAAACTTCGCAGTGTACAGACGTCTCTGACATTTTACTCAAGCCCCTTGAGCGGAGGGGCGATATCTGAACAGGAGTTAGTATATTTTTCGCAAAGCGTAGGGAGGCGCTATGGTAGTCATCGAAGTTCCGCCAATTTTCATGTTCGGTTTAAGCCTCGTTCTTGGATTTGCGCTCATAAAAATCCTTAATGCGGTGAATCCGATTCTAAACTTCTGCCTCAAGCTGATAGTGTTTCTCGTCTTTTTTCAGGTGCTCGCAGCCCTTTGGCTTACAATCAACGGTGCTATTCTGCTACTGCGATCAGCGTTCGGGGTGAGACTGGGCTACCAGCAAATGCCGTTCGGTAGGCTCGCTGAATCTTGGTATCACGTCTAAGGTGAACGGCTATCACTGCCCCCCGGCAGACGGATTAGGATAAAAGGCGTCACAATGGTGATGCACTTGTGGCGGTGCTAGTCTGCCGCCCATGGCACACCAAGTCCAGCGCGATCAGTACGGGGTGACGTTTGCGAACGTTATCTACTCCGTCCGTTTCATGCTAGGCCGACCCGGCTATTGGGGAGAGTGGCAATGTCCGATCTGCGATCAAATGGGTAGGTCGGAGCCGAAAGCGATCGAGTCCGTTGCGCGAGAGGCGGTGTTGCTGGCTGTAGGGAATCACCATCTCGAAAAGCACTTGGGACATTAAGAATGTCATCGCTTTCGGCAATTGCACAGAATTGACCAACGGAAGATGAGCCTGTAGCATTGTGCCCAAAGGACTTACTACCATGCCGTTGCTAGTGTCAATTGTGGAAGTGCAGAATCGCGGAAATGCCGCCAACGAACGTGTCGTTCTAGAAGCGACTGGAGATTGCGATATTGGGTTTCATGTAGTTGCAGACTGCACATACAACCCTGATAGAAGTGTTTCAAACAAATTGCGACACTGCTATTTGTTCCCTAAGCAAATGATTACGACGGGCGACCGCGTAGTGCTCCATACGGGAATTGGCGTGGATTACACTTCCCCTCTCAACGCCAACAATACGACCTATCACTATTACTGGAATCTCGGGGTGGCTGTATGGAACGACGCCGGTGACGGTGTGCTGGTGCTACGGTATACAGACTGGGGTACAAAAGTGGTGCCCTAGGGGCGCACGAAAAAAGCCGCACCCGAAGGTGCGGCAAAGTTCTAAGCTAACGTCTCTGGCCCGGTCGTCTCGAATCCGCAACCAAGCTCTAGCTGGTTCACGTCTTCGTCAACGTAGGGATGCCACTTCTCATTCGCGGGCACGACTAGCGGCTGAATGTCCGTGCCATCGGCAGCCATCGAATACAGGCCACCGGTGTCATCGTCTTCGTCCACGCCGACACTACCGAAGTATTGCCCGTGCCAGTAAATGATTCGTTCCAGCTTGTGCGACCAGTTCGCGCCGCTGATCCACCAGTGCCCACCTGTCGTGCTGCCCGGTGGTGCATCAAGAAGCTCCTGCACGTTGCTGCCGTCGAAGTCGCACCGCATCAACTTGCTGCCACGGTTGCTTCCACCGCTGCGGTAGTCGTGGGCAAAGATGACTTTCTGGTTCGTGTTGTCGATGTCGAGCGATTGGTGCAGCGTGTCGTTGGCCGTGGCGGCTTCCCAAATCTGCATGTCGTTGCTGCCGTCACTGTCGCAACGGCGAATCTCAGGCTTCTTCGTTGACGGTGGCCCATAGGCCATGTAGTAGAAGACGTAAGCATCGTCGCGGCTCACGGCGATGATGCGAGACTGCGCGCCACCGGCAGCTGAATTGTCGGGGTGATGCAGAATCTCAACGTCGTTCGTGCCGTCGTAATCGCAGCGGCGCATGAACCGCTCTCCACTTGGGGATTCGTTGCAGCCATAGTAGATACGTTGGCTGCCTGGATGCACCGCCAGTCCGGCAATCCCTGAGATAGATCTGCCGCTCGGGCAAGTCAGAATCACCTGCGGATTGTTCAAGTTCTTATTCCGCCGACGAATCTGATTCTGTAAACCAATTCCGACGATGTAGTAGACGTTCTCGTGGACATGGTCGAAGGCGAACTTCGTGGCAACATCCGGTTCTTCACCGACAGCAGCCGTGAGTTCGTGAATTGATTTCGCCGTGTCGCCGGTCACTCTGGCCAATTCCAAGAAGTTAGCTTTGTAGATGTCGTTGCAGCAGCAACACTTCTTCCCCATTCGCATTCCTGCGGCTGCCATTAGTCGTCTCCCACAATCGCGACAATGTTCGCGTCATCGCTCTTTGAGCAATACATGCTGGTGATGACTAAGCGCGGACCGCGCCACTCGACAGTGAGCTTCGTTCCCTTCTCCTGCGTTTCATCCGCATTGAGAAAGAAGTCATGGGCGTCGTAGCGAAGACCGGTGGGCATGAACTTCTCTTCGTCTTCGTCCCATTCCATGAACTCAACGAGATTGGCTTCGCCAGCCACAATCTCATCGTAGGCGAAGGCATCCCACGATCGCGCGCCGTGCGTTACGAGATACAGCGGGCGGGTGTCGTCACCAACGGTAAACGTGCCGTTCTGTTTGCCGGGGCCATAGAACTCTTCCTGCACAGCGAGAACGTCGCCTTCCCATTCGTCGAAGCGATCAGTAAAGCCAATCCACACGTCGTCGAAGACTTGCATCGTCTCATCGAAGCGTCGGATGCGGCCAGGGTGAAGGTTGGCTTCGTTCGCTTCGACGACTTCCCCAGCATTGGCATCATCGTGAAAGACTTGCACGGTATCTGGGGCGGTGCTCGGTCGAAACGTAACGTGGCGGCGACGGTTGGTGGGCTTGTTACGCGGCAGACGTTCGACGAAGTTCACTGCCTCTGAGATACGGGCCACGTCAGCCGCAGAGAATCCAAACATTACTGGGGCTCTTCTCGAAGGGTGACGGTGATGAGCAGTCCCTGCGCTTGGCTGCCAGCGGCACCGGCAACTGTCACGACGACTTGCAGCACGTCCCCGTCAATCAGCGAAGGGCTGGGAATCATGCCCAGTGCAACCGTGCGAGCCACGGTGGCATTCGTCAGCGTGAATGGCGCGCTGAGGATGGAAGCGAACGCGCCAGCGCCGGTGCTCTTTTGCAGGTCGATGCTGACGGTGCGGTCACCACCCGTCGCGGGCGTAGTCGTGATTGCCTCGATAGAGACAACTGTCCCGACCGCGCGGGAAATGTGAATCAGCGTCGTGGCGCTGACGACTGCGCTGCCAGGTACTTGCTGAACGTGCAGCGGGAATTGGTGAACCACCTTGGTGGCTTCGATTCCGGCCGCGCCCGCAATCGTGGCGTTGCCAACGCTGGCAGCGGGGAGCGTGAATGTCTTGCATGACAAGTGACCTGCCACATGCAGATCATTGTTGATGAGGTCTTGTGCTATTAGAAACTGAACGCCGAGAACGGACGCTCCTTGTAGACTTTGAACGAAAGAAATTGCACGGTGTCCGGGCCGGGATTGTTCAGCCGTGCGCCCGCGCCGTTGAGTGGCACCGGGTCGGTAACCTGCGAGCCGGGAATCTCATTGCCCGCGACGTCAAATTCCGGGATCGGCACCGGCTTGCCGCCGATCTTTTCGTAGCGGCCTTGGTCGAGGACAGAGAGTTCCCAACCTTCGCGCCGGAAGTGGAACTCGTAAGACACCTTCCAATAGAAGATGTCATTCTCAGTTGCTGAGCTTGCGTCGATCTTGGCGACCTTCGCCTGTCCCGGTGAGAAACCGAGGAAGCCGTCACTGTTCACCGCGTCCTGATAGTCGATGGCCAGGGACGGATTGAACGCCGCTTCATTGCGCGTGACGCTCAACACTGGGCGCGAATCGTCAACCTCTAGCGGTGGGTCGAAATAATGACCAGCCGAATTGACAATTGCCTTCCCGTCGTTGTCCTTCCATGCGACGCGCGAATAGGGAGCCGCTGACCACGACACTTCGGGCGGTCGTTCGAGAGGATTCTCAGGCTCATCCTCGGTCACGCTGTCGTACTCAACCCGCACTTCCCAGATTTTGGGATTGTCGGATTGCGACGGTGTGATTGTTTTCACCTTCGCGCCCGGATCAAACTCGGTCGCGGTGGCGTAGATATTGCCACGACCAGGGATGCCCGGTGCGGTGCGAACCAGCAGCGGGCCATCAAGCGCGCTGTCGGTGATTACTTGGAAGACGCGCGTGTATCGACGCTCGCCCTTCTCGTTGACGCTGCCTTCACGGCCACCGCCAACTTCGCGGACGGAAACAATAGACATGGAGTGGCGCAGAGAGTGCGCGGAAGAAGATGGCCGCAGAGTGCGGCAAGATTAGATTTTGGCTTCGCCGAGCTTCTCTTCGATGCGTTTCTGCACGATGAGCAACTCGTTGGTGAGCTTGGCAACTCGGTCGATAGGCTTGGCTACCGGGCCGAAAGAGGCAGTGAACGCGGCAGCGGTGCCACGTTCGAGAGCAGCCGGACGGTTTGAGCCGGGGTCGGCTTGCGGCTGATCCGTGGCGAGCAAGTCGCGCTGCGCTTGCAGCTTGGCAAGCAGCGCTTCATCGCCACTGAGCAGACCGTTAGCCAGGTCTTGCGGGTTCTTCGCGGTCAGATCGGCAATGCGTTTCATTTCCGCTTGGAACTTTTGCAGCGGCGATTGCAGTGCGTCGCGCATTTGCTGCGCGTCACCAAGACGTTTCTTATCGCCTTCGCGGCGAGTCAGTTCATCCGACAATGCTTGCGCTTGCGCCAGCTTTTTCGGATCTGCATCCTCGCGACGCAATTTCTCGATTTCAGCGGCGCGACCTTCCAAACCGAACAAATCAAGTTGCTCTTTGTACTTGGCAACGAGCTTGCTAACGCTGTCCGCTGATTCGTCGAACGACTCTGCGAGACCTTTGTTCTGCTTCGTTATCTGCGCCGTTGCTTCCGCTGCCTTCTGAGCACCGTTGCGGATGTTGTCGAAGAACGCGGTGACCTTCTCGCCGGACGATTTGCCGATGAGCCGCTCTTGAAAGTCGGTGCCGATGGCATCGGCAGCGGCGTGCAGTTCGTTGTCTAGCGAATCGAGGAAGGTCGTATCGACCTCGTACCCCATTTGCTGAACAACCCAAGCAATACCTTTGCCGACTTGAATCCACAGACTGGCGATGTAAGCCAGCCCCTTCGTGATGAGATACTGTGCGCCCTTGAAGCCAAGGACAAGCACGTCCCACATATCGGCGACGAAAGCAATGGATTTCGCCAAGACCTCGAAGCCAACGCTCACGACCATCCCGACGCGGTTACCTTCGAGACCGAAGTTCACCAGCGCGGTGGCAGCTTGCTCGATGAACGGCGCGACTTCGACAGCCACGCGATTCGCGATGCCGCCGAGCACCTTCCACATCTTATCGAGCGCGTCATTGGCAGCGCCAACCTTCGCAGCATCGACATCGGTGATAGTGTTGCCGAGCTTGTCGGACTCTTCCATCAGCACGCGGATGGCATCACCACCGCTGTTGAAGGTATTGATGAGCCCTTCACCTTGCTTGCCGAAGATGGCCAGCGCGGCAGATGCTTTGTCAGACGGCGATTCGAGCTTGCCGATGCCATCGGCAATTTGCACGAATGCCTCGGCGGGGTCGAGTTCTTTCAACGCTGTGGCGCTGAGACCGATTTCAGCCAGCGTGTCGGCGAACTCGCCACCTTCTTTGGCTTTGCCCAAGTTGGCGTTGAGCTTGCCCAGCGCGGGTGCGACCGATTCCGCTTCGGAGCCGGTCAGTTGCGCAGCGTATTGCAGACGCGAAAGCGCTTCGGTTGTGACACCAATGCGCCCAGCCAGGTCTCCGGTGGCGTCGATGGTTTCCATCGAGCCCTTCACCATCGACTGAAAGCCAGCCAGCAACGCGCCAGCGCCAAGCGCCGCGCCGATGCCAGCAATTGCAACGCCGAGACCGGGAATGGCGCTGGCCGCAGACGAGACGCCAGAAGCCAGGCTCTTGACGGTCTCTGTTGCTTTCTTTGCACCTGCCGAGAATGCGGCGGTGCTCATGCCCAAATTGACGTTCAGGCTTCCGATTGTTGCCATTAGTTGCTCGCAAGAGTGCGAAAGATGGCGAGCATTTGCTCAGCCGTTTGCCGCTTTGGACGTGGTTTCGGCGGTGGTTTGACCGGCAGGAAATCCTGCGGCTTGAAGGTTCCGCCGTTCTTCTTTCCGACTATGTTGCCGACCAACGTGCAGATGGACGCGGTTTGAAGCCAGTCGTTGCCAAATGGCTCAAACTGGTAATCCGCCATCCATTCGGATAGTTCGGCGGATGAGATACGGTCGAGAAGTTCCTCGACCGTCATGCCCAGATGGCCGGCAAGCAGAAAGTAGAATCGACGCTCAGGCCGGTCGGTTAGTTTTTTACGAGTTCGTCCTGATCGTCTTTGCTCAACTTATTGAGTCGAGACGCAACAGCGAAGATGTCTGACAATGGTCCCGGCGATTTCTCACCGAGCCATTCGGCATCGGCATCAGTGAAGATGCGTTTGCCATCAGCATCGTGAACTACGCGAACGGCGAGCGTTGCCCGTAGGTTCACATGGTTACCCTTCCGATTGAGGCAATCCTGCTCCCATGAATCGCGGTCTCTGCCGCTCATGGTGCAAACCCAAACGCCGTGTTTCGTCTTGTCGAATGTCTCGCCTTCGGGTGTCCAACTCTCCGTGGGCACCCATTCACGCGGGCGATCTTGCGCACCGCGAATTTGTTCTTTCGTCAACATGCTGGTTTGTTCCTAGAATCAGGGGGTGATGACCACGGGGCCGGTAAGCTTCACCGAAAGACTGGCGGTGACGACTCCGTCAACCGCGATCTCGTCAAACGCATATCCGGTGACGATGCCGCTGAAGCCGACTGTGGCCGCGCCCGTGTCGGTGAAAAGCACCTTCCACGTCTCAACGGCACCACCTTGAAAGGCAGTCCAAAGCGCAGCGTGCGTGGCGTGGGACGCATCCCACTCAAGGGTGAAATCAATCGAGCCACCGTCAGGGATGGTCGAGATGTATTCGCGCCACGTCGAAAGCAGGTGGGTCGTTTCGACCGTACCCATTTCCATCGACGGGGGAGTCATGCTCACGACTTGCGCGATGTCGGTGAGCGTGGACGAAATTGACAATTGCAACTTCGTCCCTTTGCCAGCGGTATACGCCATTGGCCAGAGTTCCTTGGGGCTGTGCGCGAGAGTCGCGCGGAAGAAGGCGCTGAGCGCCGGTTAGAAAGTCGGAATCGACTCGTCGTACCGAATGCGGTACTTGAGTGAGATGCGATAGATGCCGTTGTCGCTGCCGTCAGACGGCACTTCAAAAGCGTCTACTTCGTCATCGAGAATCACAGCGCGAACGCTGACGCTGCCCATCGTGCCGCTAAAGCCTTGCATCTTTTGACGCACGGCTTCGGCAAGTTGGTCAGCGGCTTCGTAGCTGTCGGCCCAGCAGTCAAGTTCAAAGACTGGAATTGCAGAGCCGGTTGCTTGTTTCAAGTTGTGGTCGTGGCCACCCGTAGTGCGCGCATACGTGATGGCGGGACGGGCAGCGGACTGAGGCAGAACAAGCGGGAAGATGCGCGAACCAACTAGGTTCGCAAGATTGGTGGCCAGATACTGGCGCAGACTAGATCGGATCATGCAGCGTCTTTGATGCCCTGCCGCATAGAATCGGCGATGGCCTTGGCGGCTGCCTCTTTCTTCGAGTCGAAAGCGGGGCCAAGGTAGGGTTTAGCGGGGATGTCTTTGCGGTTTTCGAGCTTGCGAGAGCCAGCCTTGTGACCGTATTCGAGGAAGGCGGCGTAGTACGATTCGCCCTTGAAGTCGCCCGATGCCGTTTGCACGACGAAGCGAACGGTGCCTTTTTTGCGTTTGCCCGCGCGAACCTTGAGGCTCTTTTTCAGCACCCCGGATTGTTTGGGCGCTGCGGCTTTGGCTGCCGTGAGAATGATCTTCGCGCCAGCGCGAAGCGCTTTGGTGACGATTTTCTTCGACACCTTGTCATCGAGTGCTTTCAGTTTCCGGTTGAGTTCCGCGCCACCTTCTAAAGTGACACGACCTTTCACACGGTCTCCTTGCAGAGCAGTTCCAGCATCACGCCGCGTTCATCGGTATTGATGACGGACTCGATGTGGAAGATGCGATGGCACCACACCACACGCATCAGCGGGCCGATGCATGGGACGTAGCGAACCACGATGCGATGTGAGACATCGGCTTGAACTTGCTGAGCGGCGAAGAACTCGCGCGCTGACAGTGGCGTGATTGACGCATCGCACGTTGCCACGCGATGCCAGGTTGTTTCCGTTTCGCCGTATTCGGTTTGTCGTTCGAGCGGCTTTTGGATTTCAACTAAATGCCGCAGGGAACCCGCTTTCATAGCGTCCCCCATTGCTCGGACATCAGCAGCGATTCGACGGCCATCGGCACTTCGGTCAGACCACCTTCGTTGACGGCTTCGCGATGCTCGTAGTAGTGAGCCGCAAGCATCTTGATGGCAGTCGTAACGGTGGCGGGCACCGTGTCGTAACCGGCGACGAAGGTGACCTTCACCGCACCGGGTTGGTTGCGGGCCGTGGGCCAACATCCGACCGGCACGATGCGACCGGGCTCGGTAGTCGAATCGACGTAATAGGTGTCGGATGCGACTGTCTGAGTCGTGCCGTTGCCATCGACGAACGTGATGCTGGTGACGGATTGCAGCGGCGGCAGCGGCAGTCTCATCTCAGCCGGGAAGCAATCGAGCGACATCCGCCAAGTGGCGGGCATCAGTTGCCGACGCAGAAAGGTTTCGCTGTACTGCCGGGCAGCGGTCACGAATGCAGAGATTGTTGTGTCTTCATCTTCGCGCGAGATGCGCGCGTGTTGTTTCATGTCGGCAAGGCTCACCGGTTCACTGACCGGGGGCGTCACCAGTTCCAGGCCGTAGCGTGTCATGCTTCTTTCGTTTCAGAGAGGCGGTCTCGGTGGTGCGTGTGGCAATCCCCGAGTCCAACCAAGCGGCAGCCATTTCGGCGGGAATGTGAGTGCCAACGTCGATGAGTTGGCCGGGAGCGAAGGACCAGTCAGCCGAAGCGATGCTGGTCTCGATGCGAATTTGCATGAGTCTCAAAGTCTCACGAGTTAGAAAAACGTCCCCCGCGCCCGAAGGCGCGGGGAACTCAAACCAGCACGCATTAAGAAGCGCTGTTGGCGTAGTACTTCACCGGGTTAGTACCGGCATCGAGCAAGTCACCATCGCAGCGGGCGAAGGCCAGGAAGCCGACTTGGTGATACTCGCCGTAGCGTTCGTTCAGCCGGACAAGCTGAATGTCGCTTGCATCGCGGATGATGTACTTCGAGCAGTCGCCGTAAAGAATCGACTTGGCGCTGGTGGCCATCGTTGGCATCGACTGGTTGATGACGTAACGGCAACCAAGGATGGTGTCAGGATCACCGCTTGCCATACCAGCGGACCACAGCGGACGATTCTGTGAATCGACAAGCTTCTTGATGGCCTTCAAAGTCGAATCGTTGAACATGAATACCGCGTTGCTACGGTAGGCCGGGTCAACGCTGTGCTGCAAATCGACCAAGTCAGCGTAAGTGACGCTGGTCGTTTGGCCGTTCGCGCCGGTCTTGCCAAGAGTCGCGGCAGTCACGATGCCGTTCGGCTTGCTGCTGCCGTCAGCGGTTGTAAAGTGATCGTTCGTGATGCGACCAATTCGTTCGCCGAGAGCGCGGCCGAGATACTCTTCCAGATTGAACGCGCTGTCTTGCAGAAGCTCGACACTGACACGAATCATCTTGCTGCTGTACTTGTAGGCTTGCAGGATGAGTTGACCGAAGGCAATGTCTTGCTCTGAAGCAGCCGTGTTCTCAGCGAGAAGCGCGCCCTTCTGAGCGGTATCATTCACCGTCGGCATCGGCAAATCGCCGAAGCCATCCGTCCGCATCACGGTGGCGACTTCGCGCATCGCACCATAGGCGAGCAATGCCTCTTCGAGCGTGCGCTGAAAACCTTGCGGCACGGTGTAACCACCAGCCGTGGTCGTAGTGGAAAGGGCGCGAGCTTCCTCGCGGGTTCGCGGGGCCGTGCGGGCGAACCGGAGATTTAGTTCGCTACGGTTCACGTCAACGCCACAACGGCTGGCAATGTTGCGTTGCTCAGCAGTGGCGCTTTGCACGCCGCTCATCAGCCAGGTCTTGAGGGCTTGGCTGCGTTGCTCACCGGTCGGCTCGCCCGGTGGGGCTTCGCGTTCCACGTCTTCGAGATCGGCGCTCGTGGCGTCTTGTCGCTCGATGGCGTCGATGGTTGCCTTGAGGGCATCCACATCGGCGTGAATCTTGTCGAACTGAGTCTGCTCTTCAGCAGTCAGGGCGCGAGCTTCATCGGTGGCCTTGTTTAGAATGGCTTCGGCTTGCTTGGCGAGATGGGCTCGCTTTTCGCGCAGGGGCTTCGGACTATTGCCACCGTCGTAACAGGCGACCAAGGCAAACGAAGCGAACGAATCGTTGATGCAATCTTGCATCGGGTACTCCAGAGAGGGAGAAAGAGAGTGCGGCGGATGGCCGCAGAATGGAGCGCGGAAGAAAGGCGGCTTTGGCCACCGGGCATCGCGCTAGAGAGTGCTTGGAATAGCGGGCGTGAGGTCGCCCACGTTCGCTACAAGCAAGCGAGTTTCAGTTTGTATTCAAGCGTCTTGAGCATCGACGGGTCGAAGTCAGACCATGCTTTCATCGAGCGCACGGCAACGCTGGTGTCTGGGTAGGCCGGACTCGATACGACCGACACTTCAATCAGATCGACGTCGGTCAGTTCGCGAACCACGCCATCGGCACTGCGATTCCAACTGTCTTTCACAGTGTTGAACCGAAACGACATTCCCGAGTAGTTTTTGAGCCGCACGTTCTCAACCAGATCACGACCGACCGACGTGTTCGGTGTAGTCAATTCAATGGCGAGACCACGTTCGTCTTCGGTGATTTTGAGCGTGCCAGCCGCTGTGCGACCGACAAGCATCAAGTCATTGTGCTCAACAAGCGCCCGCACATCAGGATTGTCAATCAGAGAACGGGTGAAGGTGCCAGGCCGAATGACTTCGCGGAATCCGCCGAGGTCATGGCTCAGTGCGTTGTACACAACGGCATAGCCAGTGATGCGCGTCGGTGCGCCGTCTTCGCTGCGGACTTCCAAGTTAGGTGTGGCAAGGTAACGGACTTCGGTTTTCAAAGGGCAATCCCCAGGATGTTATTGGCTTGTTCGGTCGCACTGGATTCCCAGCGCGAGACGGTTGCTTCAATGTCATTGGTCTTGAGTTCGTCGCGAAGCGAAGCGACGTGGCGGCGTGCGATGGGGCCGGGTGCGAGCGTGTTGTCGTTCGACAAGCAGCGAATCGCACCGATGGCGGGCGCAATGGCCTGCATGAATAGGGGCTCGTAGTCGTCAAGCTCACGCTGCATTCGTTGCTCGAAGTCGGCAGGTTGCTTGGCAGCTTGTCGCGCGGTGGCTGCGATTCGTCGCGACATCCGACCGAGCACATCAACCAGCAGGCTGCGCTGCACGTCGGTCGTTGGCGCGGGTGGCTGAGTTGGCTCAGCGGTCATGTTCAGCGGTGTCAGGAATGCGTCACCACCTTCGATGGGTGGCAGGTTCTCGCGGCGGCGCACTTCGTTGCGCGACATAAAGCCATTCGTGATGGCCGATGTATATGCGGCGTAGCGCGTCGGCAGATCGGCACGAAGCAACGCTTCGCGAACGAACTCGACAAAGTGCGATTCGGTTTGCTTCTCTTGTTCAGTCAGCAACTTGTCGAAGCACTCGAACTCGAATGTCAGCAGCCAAGGGTCAAGAGAGTTGTCGAGATACGACTGATTCTCAACTTCGAGGCTGGCGTAGGAAGTGTGGTCACCGGTGCCGACTTTGTGCGGCGGTAGATTGAACCAACTGGCAACTTCGGACTTCTGAAATTCGCGGGTGCCAAGGAACTGAGCGGTCTCAGGCGGAATGGTCAGCGGCGTGAACTTCGCGCCTTCCTGCAAAAGAATTGTGCGGTGGGCGTTGGTCAGGCCTTGGTGTTTCTCTTCAAATTCACTTTGCAGATTGTTGGCAGCTTGCTCTTTCAATCGTCCGGGGTAGGTAATCACACCCGATGAGACAGAGCCATTACCGAAGAACTTGGTGCCAAACTTCTCAGCAGCCAACCCAAGCGCTAGGCTTTCGCGAGCCAGGTCAATCATCGACAAGCCAGTGATGCCATCGTGAGACAGGCCGCGAATGTGCAACACATCCTCGGGACGCAGCACGCGAGTCTCGTTGCCGATCTTCGTTTGATAGCGAACTTCGTTGTTGATGCGAATCACCTTGGTGCGTTCGGGCAACAGCAGAATCAGTTCGAGCGGCTTGGCTGCGTTGTCGCGCAAAATGAAAGCGTAGGCGTTTCCCCAAAGCAGCGTGTGCAGCATCATCGTCTTGATGAGCGCAAACGATGTCAGGTTGGCATTCGATTTGCGCCGCAGTAGATAGCTGGCCGGGTGCATCGTATCGCGTTCGCGCCCACCGTCAGGGGTGCGGCGATAGATGTGCAGCGGTAGTTTCGCCACATCGTTTGCCAGCACGTTCACTGCTTGCCAGACGGCGGCGATGTTGAGCGCGGTGTGCGGCGTAATGGCGAGGCCGGTGTCAGTGAAGCCGCTTGTCAATGAAACGGAGAGCGGCGTGGCGGGGTTTTCAAGTGAGCGGGTTTCTTTCGGAAAGAACCAATCAAAGAGCAAGGACCGCTCCCTTCTGATCGTAAACGGAATGAGTTGCTGGCCGCGCGATTGCGGCGGAAAGCGCCATGATGCCAGCCACCACGCCGTCGATTTTCTTAATCGAGTTGTGGGGCGGTTTGACCGGGCGCTTGTTTAGATTGCTGTCGGTCTTCACTTCGCAGTGATTGGCTTGCCAGGACAGCAGCGGATGATTCGGGTGGAAGAACTTGCCACCGATGACGAGCCGCTCGTAATCGGCGGTGCCACTAGCGAAGTTGCGCCACGATTGCTCAAAGACAAAGCGTTCAATGCCGTGTTCTTCTTCGAGCGTTTGAGTCAGTTCTTCGGCATAGGTCTTGTCGTAGGCCACACCTTGAATGTCGAACTGCTTGCTGAGTTCAGCGATACGCCGCAGAACATGGCGATAGTCGAGCACATTGCCGGGTGTCAGTTCCAGGTAGCCATCGTTCGCCCATTCGAGGAATGGAGCCAGATGGTTCTTTGCCTTGGCTTCTTCTTCGGGAAGAAAGAAGTACGGCAACTGCCAGAACGTCTCACCATCGGCATCGGGAAAGACCAGCACGGCTGCAGTCAAGTCACGTGTTTTTGATAGGTCCAGTCCGAGCCAGCAAGGCATTCCTTGCAGGTCATCGGCTGAGAAGTTGCGGGCACACTTTGACCAATCATCCTGCTTTAGCCACGGGTTCGCCGACGCTTGCCAGCGGTTGAGCCGGTACATGCAGAAGTTCGACCAGTCGGTGAGCGACCGCTTGGCGCGGTTGAGTGAAGAGCGGAACTCTTCTTCGTTGATCGTTACGCCCCACGACGGGTTAGCTGCTTGCCAGATTTCTGGCTTGGTTTCAATGTCTTCGTCGGTGCAGTCTTGTGGGGCTTCGTAAGCGACGAAGAGAAACTGGTCGTCGTGGAAGTCACCACGCTCGACCGATTTGCCGTATTCGTATTGCTTGCGACCGTATCCTTCGGGGTTATTACCGGCGGTGCTGATTTCAAATTGCAGTGACTCAGCACGAGAGGCGCCCATGTGTTCCAGCACGGAGGCAAGCTGAGAACTGACGACGTGGATTTCGTCGATCACAACAGAGCCATTCAATCCCTCTTGGGAATTGATGTTGTCGCCTGCGAGAATCGAGTAGGTCGATGCCGTTGGCAGGAATGCTATGCGGCCAGTGCTCTTATTGATCTTGCAGTGCTTGCTAAGCGATGGCGAAAGCTGAACCATTCGCATGGCGTGCTCGTGCATGATTCGCGCTTGCACGCCGTCACGCGCTGCCGAGAAGACTTTCTGCCCTTGCTCACCGTCACCGGTCAGCAAGTACAAGCCGACGCCAGCACCAAGCGGCGACTTACCGTTTTTCTTTGGGACGAAGATGCTTGCTTTGCGGAATCGGCGCACGTCGCGCTGCCAGTGATCGGAAGGGCGCACCCAACCAAAGCAGCGCATCAGGAGATCCGCTTGCCAGTCTTGCGGAACGAACCGCTGACCCGCGAACTCTCCTTCGTATAGATGTAAAAATCGCTCGAAGAACGAGACTACTTTCTGTCCGCGTTTCTCATCAAACCGGCAGCCATTGGCGACAGCACGCTCGTCCGCAGCGTTGAGAATCCAACGCTTCGTCAGCGTGTCCATGCTTAATCCTTGGCAAATGCGAGAAGCTCATCCTTCGATTGATCGGTGCCTTCGATCTGGAGGCGGGCGCGGTCTGACGGATTCAGCCCGAACTTGCTGGCGGTCGTGGAGAAGTTTTTGAAAGCAGCGCCTGCCAAGATTTGCAGGCGGTAATAGTCGGTGCTCTTGATGTCGGTCACGGCATCGAGCGCGCGGCTGGCAGCGCGGTAGCGGGCGAACCAATCGCAAAGCGCGCCAAGTTCAGCAGCGTCAACGCTGGTGGCCACGCCGCGATTGGCGAGAGCGGGGACGATGGATTGCCAGAGCGCCTTCGCGTCAGGGCTCAGCCAATCCGGCATCTGCGGTGCGCCCGCTGGAATCCAGACTTCCGATGGTTCACCGTGTCGGTCACGGCGAAACTTGTCTTCGAGAATCAGATCAGCGGTGGGTTTGCGGGGTCGTCCGCGTGTCATAGTCGGCTCCTAGAACGCGGGAGCCAGCGTGCGAACCCGGTAGTATTCAAAGAACGGCGCGCCGGTCACGGGCGTGAATTTGATTTTGAAGAGATAGCTGGCGTTGGGCTCGGGCGTCTCAGCGGCAGCGGTGGGATAGGCGACGTTGTAACCGAGCTTGTCTTTGGGCCAGCGGCCATCAAGCTGCAACGTGTTCGAGACTACGTCAGCGACAGCGGGTGAGCTTGTCGAGACAAGTTCGTTCGTTGCCTCGTCCACAACGCGCACGCTGATGGATGTGATGTCTGACTGAACTGCCCAATTGCCTGCCCGGTTTTTTATACGGGAGAGGATATAGAAGCCGGTCGTGGGAACGACGGGTTCTAAGTCGATGATCTGCATGGCGGTCCCGGAACGAAAGAATCGGCTGCGTCAGAAGACGCGAAGAGATACGTGGCACGAGTGCCAGGTACAAACGAGAAGGCCAGCGTGGTGAGCGTGAAGAGTTCGGTGGCTACTGCGCCGGGAACGAACTGCCAGTGAGCGTCACACTTGAACGAGCCACCAACGTGCGGCAGTGCTTCGCCGATAATCAGAATTAGATCATCGGCCAGCGGGTCGAGAATCAGATCGCTGGCGAAAGGGTCAAGGATTAGCTCCATCACCACAACTCCTGACAGAAGCGTGGATGGTCGCCTGCGCCGGGAGAGCCACTCAACGTCAGGTTCGCACCACCGCGAATGTCGATTTCAGGACTCACTCGGCCGATCAATGGCCAATGTCCGATGATTGCATTCGGTCGCATACGCGTGGAATCGAAGCCAGGCTTTGCAATCAAGGCGACTTCGGCGTCCGTCAGAGCGACGTTCCAGATAGTGAAGTGCGCAAGCAAACCGTCAAACTGGCTGGTGTACACGCCAGAAGTCGTCTGCTGTGCGCCCGCGATAACGACCGCTGAATTGCTGATTGCCCGGGACGTAGACTCGGTGCCCTTACCACCACCGTTGAGATATACAGCGCGGCTGCTTGCCGAGCCGAATACACCGCAACCGTGCTGCCAACTGCCAGCCACGGAAGCCGTTGATGTAGCAGCAAAAGAGCTAGTGCCGGAAGAGTTCACCGTCGAGGCACGCAGCGGGTCGCCAGCCAGCGCGCCGTGACAGTTCAGTAGGAAGCGGCTTTGGTCCGATACCCCACCCGTGCATAGCGAGCACAGCGTAAGCGTGGCAGTTACGGCATTCGGGTTGAACCAAATTGCCATCGTGAACGGCACGTTGCGAACATTGCTGCCTTGCATGTAGTCCGACACGCCATCGAGATTGCGGGCCATTTTAGGTCTCCCTTGCGTTCGGCAACCACAACTCGGCATCGCCGCTCATGGTGTCATTCGCATGTGACCCATTGCGCCGGACGCGAACAATCGCCAACTCGCCGTCAGCCAGGTTGTCCATGTCGGTACCATTGGTAAACGTGATCGTCGCGTAACTGAGTTCGCCCGAAGCACTGGCTGCGGTGTCATCGACTTCGTTGAAGTCGTATGTTTTGGAAGCGTCCACATCTTCGGCGTCATCGGTCATGCGGCGAATCGCAACGCCCCAGCGGACAGCGCCGCTCGTCGCGGACGTTGCTGACCAGGGCAGTGAGAACGTCAGTCCACCGCCACCGTAGTGTTCGAGTACGCAGAGGAAGTCCATGTATTCGATCGAAGCGGCGTCGAAGTCCCACACGATGACGGACTCAGCCGGTGAGCTACCGCCAGGGCGAATGTCTTCCGTGGCGAAGAGCGTGGCGGGAGGCAACGATTTCAGGAACCGAATTCGTCCCTTTTGCGTTGTTGCACGTGTGTCGATGTCAGCTTGCAACTCTGCTAGCGCGGCGTTGAGTTCGGTGGCGGCAAGGTTGCCGCTCGCTGCCGTGGTGATTGTGTTGTTCGCAACGACGATGGTCTTGTTCGTCAGCGTCTGACTATTCGTCGTGCCAACAACCGCGCCCGTTGCGCCGTGAGCGGCGGTCAGCGCGGCATGGGTGCTGGTCGTACCCGCAGCTTCAAACGCGGTGGCATCATAGCCATCGAGTTTGTCAGCGTTGAGATTCGTCACGACGGTCGTCGAAGTAACGAAGAGCGGCGGCGTTCCTGTCGCAACAGTCGAAGTCAGATACTGGCAACTGGCCGGGCCGGAAAAGATCCCTGCCGAGTTGATGGTGAAGGTGTTTGTGCCCGACGCATCGTAGCCGTTGATTTGTGCGTTGCCTGCGACATCCGCCGAAAGCGACATTCTCAGATTCGCGCTGGAGTCGAAGATTGACACGTTGCCGTTCGATGCACCACCGAGTTTCACCGTGCCGACGTTCGATGAATTCGCAATCTGAACGTAGGTATGACCACTCGTGGCACCGGTGAAGACCGGCACTTCAAGATGATTGCCGCTCTCGTGAACGACCAGTCGTTTCGTCATTGGGCAACCTTATGCGAACTAGGCAAGAGTGATTGGATCTGGCTGCGGCATGAACAGAAGCTCGGTGGCAGAGAGAGCGCGGCCAATCTTCTGAACGATGTTGCCGCTCGTAGAAGGCACCGTGGTGGATGGTGTGCCTGCCGTGGTCGAAAGATAGTACTGCGCGCCAACCGTCAGGCCGGAAAGTCCAGTAATGAGTTGCTCGAAGTAGGCGGTGCCCGTCGCGCTCGAACTCACCGACGACAGCACGAAGCCATTTGCTTCTTTGCCAGCCGTGGTCGCATCCGCTTTGCGCATGTTCAGCGTGCCAGCGTTGTTGTAGACGTTGATAAGATTGCCAGCCGAAAGAGCTTCGCTCGCGACAATCTGCTTGGTGTCACCGCCGATGCCCGTGGGCATCATGGAATTGTCGAGCTTGCCAGCCGAATCGAGAGCGGGAATCTTGCCCGCATCGCCAGCGCCAGCCGAAGACTGAATTGCAGCTTCTTCGGTGATGGTTCCCGAAGCGTTTTTGAGATACTTGTTACCAGCCATTTTGTTCCTTAGTTGCCGAGGTCAATCGGCGGTTGCGGGTCTACGAAGATTTGCGTTGGTGAATCAGCCACGGCAATCTGCTGTAGCCATCCGGTTGTTGGTGGTGTCTGCGTCAGCGAGCCATTGAGCCCGACGAAGATGGGGCCGGGCACGAAGCTGAAAGAAGGTTCGAGCATCGGTCCATACACTCGAATGAGTGCGGTCGCGTCGGCAACAGTAGCGGCGACGGAAATGCCACGAACGCAGCCAAGGTGAGCGGGGTTCCCGTTGGACGCATAGACTGCCAGGTTATTGATGAGGGCCACCGCTCGATGGCCGCTAAGGTTAGTCCCGGCGACTGCCTCGACTAACAGGCCCGCGAGTCTGGTTGCCACTATGCTTCCACCTGTGCGAGTTTCAGAACGTTGCCGAAGTAGTTGCCTTGCGAGACGGATTCGCCAAGCAGAAGCGCCTTGATTTGATTCAGGCTGTAGATGGCATTCGCCAAGTCGGTGCGCGAGAAGTGCAGGCCATCGAGGTTGCCGTCGTTCGACTCTTGAAGATTGTCGGGCAAGGTCTCAGCAGCCCAGTCGATGGAGAACGTGGTGTTCGTCGCTAGGAAGCTGTTGATGCCGTTGAGCAGTGACTTCGCTTCGGTGCAAAGTTCAGCGCCGAAAGAGGCAAGCTCTTTGGCGCGTTGGTAATTCGTCATGTGACCTCAAAGGTGGGGCTTGTACTCGCCCGCGCTTAGGTTAGAAAGGCTGAAGTGATTCGCGTTCGTGAAGGCCCAAGCGATACTGCACGATGCTCTCGCTGACAGCGCTTTGCGGAGTCACTGGCCCAGGCCAGCGCCACGCGGTGCCGACGACAAGTCGCTTGAGGGAACAGGGAACGATTCAAGATCGGCACCGCTGCGGCGTCTTATGCCGCCAGCATGTTCAGTGATTCGATTCGTTTGACGGCGGTGGCGAAGTGCTTGGCATCTTTCTCGATGCCGATGTAGCGGTGACCAAGTTCGATGGCCGCTTGCGCCACTGGCGCGGAACCCATGTAGGGGTCGAAGATCGTCGAGCCGGGTTTTAGCTTTAGCCGCTCAATGCACCATCGCATCAGTGCGACGGGTTTCTGAGTCGGGTGGATTGTCTTGCCACGTTCTGACTCGCGGTCGAAACCATTCCAGATGTGGCGATGCAGATAGACACCGTGGCCACCTTTCTGCCACGCGACTTCGCAGTCAGACATAAAGGTTCCAATCTGGTTGTCGCGGCGCTTGCACCATACGAGCCAGGTGCCCATTGGCAGCCGGTCGCTGAAACAGTTTGCGCCCCAGAGAATCACCTTCTTGAATCGCATGAACGGCGAAGGGTCGAAGGGCTCATCGTCGCCAGCGATTGGCGTCTCGAAGTTGCGGTGGTCGGAAAGTCCGCCAGTGAAGCGGGTGTAGTTTGTGTTGTGGGCAATGCCGTAGGGCGGGTCAGTGATGACCGCATCGGCGGTGACGGAATCGAGCCAGTCCCGGCAGTCGCCGTGGTGTAGCTCGATGCCGCGTGACTTCCAGTCCATCGGACCCTCAGATTTTTGACAAAAAATACGCTTCCGATGGGCACGGTCTAGCGGCTTTAGGCATGGTCAAATTTTGATCACCCTACCCACCGTGCGCGGTCTTCACGTTGTGGCATCGCTCGCACAACGATTGCCAATTCGATTGATTCCAAAACAGTGCGTAGCAGCCACGGTGCGGTGTGACGTGATCGACGACGGTTGCTGCGGTTGCGATGCCGACTGATTGGCACTCGACGCAGAGCGGATGCTGCCGAAGGAATTGGATGCGGGCAGCGCGCCAGTGGTGATCGTATCCGCGCCGATAAGAACTGAGTCGCGACTCGTGGCGCGGCTGAGTTCTCAAGGGCTTGGCGGCTATCGGCACAGATCAATTACTCGATGGATGTCATGCGTCGTGGTGACGTTGCCATCACGATGCACTTCGTATTGCGGAATAGTCATGCCGGGTGTCGGTTCAACTTCTGTGAAGGGCACGGGCAGCGATTGCAGCAGCGGCTTGTCGATTACGCACTGACGGCACCACGGCGCGGTGTACGCGACAACGTGCGTTTCACTGGCTTCACAACCAAGGCAGAAAGCTAAGAGCAGAAGCAGCAATGGTCTCAAGCGGCCACGCTCGCGTCAGCAAGTTTGGCGGCGACGAGTGCTTTGCCTTCGGGCGTCTGCAGTTTGATCCGCAGCACGTTGGTGAAGACTTCGTCGAATTCCTTCATCAGCGCGGTGGCGTCACCGATGAGGATGTCAGCGAAGGCTTTCAGTTCGTGGGCAAGCAGACTGTAGTCACCGATTGCATAGGCACCGGTGATTCGTGGCAGTCGTTTCAGGCCGAAGCCTTCCAGCTTGCCGGTGATCTGCATCGCAGCGCGACGACGAGCTTCAATCTCGGTGTCTTTCGTGAAGAGCCACTTGCCCAGCGTGTATGCGCCCAGGCCAGCGCAGCCCACGCTGAGAAGACTAATAGCGATACTTGTTCCGGTCAGGATCATTTGTTTGTTCTCTTAGAAGTGTGTTTCAGTCCACTTGGCCTTGATGCCAAGGATGCCGCCAACAGTTGCGGCGATGGTGGCCAGGATGAGAGCGATGGGCCAGAGAGGCATAGACGGCTTCGGCGCGGGCGCTGGTGTGTTCGGTGGCGGCAGTGGTTGCGGCGGGTCGTCTTGTTCACGTCGCGGGCATTCGTGGTTCATCTTGCGAATGAATGCTTCCGCGCTCATCGGCAGATTGCTGAACTCATGGATGGTCTTGCCTCGCTGATCCTGAATGCGAATCAGGGTCGTGGCAGGCGTATTGCTGGCGTATCGATCGCGGAACATGACCGACGTGGTGTCGATGCAGTTGAAGTGGCTCGACTCTTTCAGTCGTTTCAGTTCGGGGTTTGTCTCAAACCAGCCTTTAGCTTCAGTCAGTCGTGCGCCGGTGCCGAAGACCGTGACGTATTGCTTGTCGCCATCTTGCGGTCGGTATGTCAGGCGAAGCTCGGCGGGGTTGTGTTTCACGCCGTAGGCACGGTCAGTGACCAGTTCGGCGTTTGCAGTGCTGGCGAAGAGCAGCACCAACAGGGCGAAGATTCTAGCGTTCAAGGTATTTCTCGATTCGTTCCATGACTGTTGTGTTTTTGGTGATGACCGCTGAGCAGTCGCGCACGAGCGGCATGATGACTTGGCGCTGCTCATCTTCCAGGTGGTCGATTCGCTTGCTGAGTCGGTCTTCGCGTTGCCAATCACGCCAGAGAAAGAACAGCACGGCGATGAAGAACGGGCCAAACTGTTTGACAAGTTGGATGGCGTCGGCAAATTCCACTAGGGCAACTCCGGGACTGGCGAATAAAGGACGGCCAGAGCCCAACTGTGGGACTGCTGCCATTCGGAAAGGAAGGCATCGCGTTCGATCCATTGCGGCACTTGCGGTGCGTTGTTGTCGATCAAACAAGCGTGCGTCGGTGTTAGGTCAGCTAAGAACACCGCGTGGCGTCCACCCATCACCGTGACAAGGCAGCCGCGTCGCGTGGCGATTGCCCATTCGAGGAAGGCAACATCGTTTTGACCTACGCTATCGACGTATCGAATGCCTGCGGCATTGAGTTGAGCGGCAAGGCTCTGCGGCGTTTCACCACCGCTGTGAGTTGCGGCGTATTCGTTCGCCGTGTGCGGTCGGTTCTGCCAGCGAAGCGCGGTGGTGACTGTCGCGTGAGTACAGCTTCCCTCGCGTGATGGCGAGAGCCAGTTTGTTTGTCGAAGGGTGACCGGCAGATTGCACACGGGCTCAGTGATATACGAGCGACCGTGAATTGCGGGTCCGCTTACGTCGAGATTGATGTCGCAACCTGCGGTCGCGAAGAGCAGAATCAGAATCAGCAGTAGTTGCTTCACAGTTCGCTCCTTATTTGATTCGTTGCGGGCGACAGAGAATCGCTTGCCGACGCGCGGCACGCACGAATTTGTTCGGTGACCATCGCGACACGTTGTCAGTCGCGAAGAGTCCAATGTGGCAGAGTGCAGCGGCGCACCACTCAGAGCAGAAGAGACTGCTCAGGTCTTGGTTGCGAAGCAGTGACTCGATGAGTGAGAAGCCAAGGCCACCAGAACGAAACGCGCCGATTGCGTCGTAGGGCGTGCCGATTGTTGAATGAAGGAAGTCGTTGAGCCGTTCGCGTTCGTCTTCGTACAGCGGGCGGCAGAGCGGGTAGTGCCAGACAGTGCCGTTGTAGGTCAGTAAGGAATCGAGCGTGTGAGCTTGGGTGCCGCTGAAGTGCTCACCGCGAATCAGGCAGGGTTCAGGGGCCGAAACACAGCTTTCAAAAACGACCAAGTCGCCATCGTGTTCACCGACAATCCCGACGTGCGACAGGTTCCAGAACGGGATGCCGTAGGTGACAAGGTTGATACCAACGCTTGCCCAGTGATTGCCACTAAAGCCGAGTATCGACCCTGGCGTCAGGTTCAGCGGTGATAAGCGTGTTGACGGTTTGGCTGTTGCCGTGGAATCGCTGTGCCGCGTCTGCGTAGCAATCTTCGCAGCGGGTTTCGGCGGCGTACTTGATCGGCTCGCCGCAGGGGCACTGGTTGGCATGGCTCATGGTGTTTAAGAGGCTGCGGCGTGCTCGTCAGCAACTGCCGCAGCGCAGGCCCACGCGGGGCTAGGAATGATTGGATGCGGGAGCCAATGGGCTCGACCGGTCGGGACATAACGTCCCTCTATAGATATACAAGTGTCAAGCAGTCCGAAAACGAAAATGGAAAATGAAAGAGTTGGCCAGAATCCGGAAAATAGTTTGCTCACGCGGCGGAAAGCAGTAACGTGGTAACTTGCCGCGCGCTTCATTACTAAGCGTTCCACATCGCTTTTTGCCGCACCAAAGCCCTTTTTAGTAATCTAGTAATGTAGTAAGTTAGAATTAAGTTCAACAAACATATAGATAAACATACACTCTATAAGGGGTAATCTGGCGACCCCCAATTCGTTACTGTTTACTGCCCTAGTTACTACCCCGCGTCAGCAATCCTGCACCGGTGAAGCCGTCGCCAGATGCTCATCGCGTTAAACGCAATAGGCAGCGTTCTGCAGCGTGCAAATAGCACCCCAATCAGAACGCGCACGGCGGTCTCTGCGTTGGCCAGAAAAGCGCCCACGCATCGACGTGCGAAGTTTAGCCACGCCCCTCTCCTGACTCTGCTGTGCCATGCGAATCGCCGCGTCGATTCGGGAGAAAGTATTCTCGAAAATGTTTGGATTTCGTGAGAACAAAACGCATTTTCGCCCTCTTATATTGATATGTAGGAAGGCGACAAAGCCGGAAAATTTCCGGTTTGTGTGCGAAAAAAACGCGTTTTTGCCATCCTATATTCTTAGGGAAAGAAGTCACGAACACACCGGACAAATGACCGATTTCTTCCTACTGTATTGGTAGCAGGCAGGGACAGGAGAAATCTCGGCAATCTTGCCGGATTTCTGAGAACGAACTGCGTTTTTGCCATCCTGTATTGGTAGCGAGAAAGTCTCGCACCATTCTTTACCGCCGCGTAGCCGCTCTGGCCGTGGCATATCCCCAGGAGTCCACGATGGACCTATCCCCGCGAGACAATCGCATTCTGGAACTGCAGCCACTGAGCAAACGTCGTGTTGCAGCCCGCGTCAAACGCACCCCATCACTCAGCTACCTACGCGACGATTTGGAAAGCGTGGCGCTGGTGGCGCTCATCGAGACTCTGGATGCACTGCCCGACGCGACCGACGGTTATCTGACCACTAGCATCGACCACGCAATTGAGAAAGCAATTCTGGCAGACCAGCCGGGACCATCGCCAAGCACAAAGCAACGGCGAATCGCAGACGGCACCTACCAGCCGCCTACCTTCGAGCCCATCGAAGGCGATGCCATCGCCGCGCCTGAGGATCGGTCAGCGGAAATGCTCTCCGACATCCACGACGCTTGCGGCGATGAGACAGACCACCGAATCGTCGAGCTTCTCTCGCAGCGATTCACCGTGGCCCAAACCGCCAAGCAACTGAACCTTACCCCCGCGACAGTGAGGAACCGTCGCAACGCCATCTATCAGGAGTATCAGACAGCCCTATGAAAATCGAACTAAGCAAAGACGCATTCAGCGAGATCGACGATGAGTTCGCCGAAGCAGTGAACCAATACAAATGGAGCCTTCACTCGAAAGGCTACGCATACCGCCAAGCCGACATTGATGGTGAGCGGCGGACAATTCTGCTTCACCGCTATGTGATGGAACTTGCGGGACGCGAGCCAGGCTTTCGCACTGACCACATCAACAAAGATCGCTTAGACAATCGGCTCGAAAATCTTCGGGCCGCCACAGCATCGCAAAACGCGGTGAACTCAAAATTGAGAGCAAACAACAAATCAGGCTTCCGTGGCGTCTGTTGGGAATCTGGGAAGTGGCTCGCGAAGATCAAAGTCAACTACGTGCCAATTCGCCTTGGTCGCTTCGACGACAAGATTGCGGCCGCAAGAGCGTATGACGCTGCGGCGCGAGCGGTGTGGCCAGACTTCGCCGTACTGAACTTCCCCGAATCTGAAACCCTTGGAATGGCGGCATAACAATGGAACGACTTTTGATTTCTCGAAAGGAAGCATCGGTGATGCTTTCAATTTCTCAGCGCCTTCTCTGGTCGCTCACGGCCAGTGGGGTTATTCCGTGCGTGAGGTTGGGCAGGGCAGTCCGTTACTCAGTAGACGATTTACGGCAATTTATCTCGGAAAATCGAGGCAAATGACGCTCCACTCCGGTGCCGAACGGAGTTAGACTCCGCTCGGCACTTTCCTCTTTTGGAACAACAAAAATGGCATCTATTTACAAGCGTTCGCGCGGCAGCAACTACATCGCAGATTGGACCGACCATGAAGGTAAACGCTGCACCAAGAGTACCAAGACCAGCGACAAGGCAGCCGCAGAACGCATCGCGGCAAAATGGGAAGCCGCTGCTGCCCTGCGGCGCGACGGTGTGATTGATCCGCGCGAAGATCGGTATTCCCACGAAGCGCGGCGACCGATCAAAGAGCATCTGGAAAACTTCCTGACCGATTTGGCCGCGCGTGACAACTCAGCACAACACGTCAGCGAGACGCGGTACAAGTGCGAAGCTGTCATTGCCCATGCCAAGGCGAAGTACATCAGCGACTTGACCGCACCAGCGGTCCAAAAGGCGATTGCCGCGATTCGCGACAATGTGGGTGGTGAGTCGCGCGGGCTGACAACCTGCAATCACTACCTGACGGCAATCAAGGGACTGACGCGGTGGCTGACGCGAGAGGCAAAGGTAATCCGCGAGGACCAGCTTGAGTGCCTGAAAAAGTTCAACGCCGAAACCGACCGTCGCCATATTCGGCGCGTCTTCACTGCCGATGAAATGACGACGCTGCTCGTCAGCACGCGCAAGCGAACCGACCAGTCTCACGCCTTGGATGGCGAGACGCGGGCCGTCGTTTACCAACTGGCCAACGGCACTGGGTATCGCGGAAGCGAATTGCGGGAACTGACGCCAGCCAGTTTCCAGTTGACGGATTTGGATAACGCCACGGTCACGGCCAAAGCTGGCTGTGTAAAAAACCGCAAGTTGGCAGTTCAGCCAATCAGCCGCGCACTAGCCGAAACGCTAAAGGCGTGGCTTGTCGGCAAGGCGAAAGGGAAGTTTGTCTTCCAAGGCTTGCCCAAAAAGCTCTGCCGGATGCTGAAAGCCGATCTGAAAGCAGCACGGGCGGAATGGCTCAAGGCAGCCGAAGACGACAAGGCGGAGCACAAGCGGCGGCAGGCAAGCGACTTCCTCAAGTACAAAAACGCTGAGGGGGAAGTGATCGACTTCCACGCCTACCGCCATACCTACATCACCAACGTCATTGACTCAGGCGCTTCGGTGAAAGTCGCTCAGGAACTGGCCCGCCATTCGACGCCCACGCTGACGATTGGTCGCTACGGTCACACGCGGATTGCCGACCTTCGCGCGGCTGTAAGTGCTTTGCCGACCTATGAATCGGCGACGAAAGTCGTCGAAAGCGACCCCGAAAAACGCCAGCGAAAACGCCAGTGCTTGGCAGTCGAAACGGCACATAATGGCGACTTACCGTGCAACTCAACGCAAACGGCCAGCGGTGAACCCGCTGGCCGTAAGTCGTTGTCAGATAAAGCAAAACACGATGCTGAGTTGCACCGTGTTGCAGAGTACCCCCAAGGGGATTCGAACCCCTGTTACCGGACTGAGAACCCGGGGTCCTGGGCCACTAGACGATGGGGGCGTGCAGTGAAAATAGGCGGGCGTACCGCCGTCAGGACAGACCATTATCTTGCGATGGCGATGGCGAATTGTCAACCCACTCGCGATACCGACAGCCAAAGCAAATGGCCGCAGGTTAGCAACTACCCAGCACTTTTAGCTGCAGTTGCGCCAGGCGTTGGCGGTTCGACGCCGAGCGTTCGGCTTCGATGGCTTGCCGCCAGAGCTCTGATTCCAAGAAGTACCGCGCCGGGTCTTTCACCTTTTGACGGCGGGCCGAGGTGAGGAGCAGTTGTCGCTCGGACCAACCCATTTCGTGCAAGCGAAACAGCGATCGCAGCAGTTGTCGCGGTGAGTTCAAACGCTTGAGCCGCGCGCTGCGCCAACGAAAAACTAGCCAGGCACCGACGATGGCGACGAGCATGCCCAGGCCGACCCAGTGCAGCGGCAGGTGCATGTAGTAGAGCGAAACGGACGAAGTCTTTTGGCTGACGGCGCCGGCGAGAAGTTCCATGGCTTAACCTTCCTTCTCGATATCCACCAGTGGCTCGGCTGGCTTGATCGGCGGTTCTTCGTGGCTGGCTTGAAACCGCGCGAGACCTGCCTCGGCGGCTTGGCTGACCAGCGGCGAATGATCGAGCATGGCCCGGCGGAGTGCTTGTTGCGATTCGGGAAGCTCGCAGGTGGCGAGTGCGCGGACGGCGTCGAGTCGTGTGTATTGATCTTCGTCACCGAGCAGCGGCGACAGGGCGTCGAACAAATCGGGAATCAACTCGAGCATGATCGCGATTTCGATGGCTCGCGCGCGGCGAGCGCGAACTGGCGCTTGCAGTTCGGTAGTTAGCTGCGAGATCAACGTGGCATCGACCTTTTTCACGAGCAGGCCAGTCGCGTGCCGCGTTTCCGGCGCCATCGTGTCGTAGGCCAGCAAGTAGCGTTCGAAGTTGTATTCGTCGAGACAAGCCTGGGCGGCTTCGCGCTCGAGTTGATGGGAGCTGTCGAGCATGCCAAGCAGCCGAGGGATGACGGTCGGTGTGGCGTGCTTGCCCATGCGCGTGACGGCTTGTGCGCGGACGATAGGGTCTTCGTCATCGAGCGCTTGCCAGGCGATTTCATCGGCTTCGGCGCCGGCAAAGCGGACGAGGCCGGTGGCGGCAGCGCGGCGACCTTCGGGGCTGCCATCCTGCAAACCGAGCGAGAGAATCTGCAGTGCCTGCGAGGGAACCAAGTTGGCTTCGATGACCAACTGAATCGCTGCGGCCTGTTCTCCTTCGGCGAGCGAGCCGAAAACGGCACTCGCGTCGCTGAGCCAATTCACTTCTTCGATGCGATGCAGATTGCTGCGCACGACATTCGGCGGCTGATTGCCGACCTTACGGAGCAGTTGGCGGATGAATTGCAGATCGCGGCGTTTGGCCAGTGTTTCGAGCGCTGCCCGCGGCGCATGCGGATCATCGAGATAGCTGAGCAGCAACCGGATGACGCCGGGACGGGAACTCTGCCGCAGGACTTGTGTCAGCGCCGGAAAGCTTGGATCGCGTGGGCTTTGCAGAATGCGTTTGATCGTCGCCGTATCGCGCTCCGCGAGCAGCAGCAGCGCTTCGATCAGTTCCAATCGCTGATGTTGATCAACGGTGTCAGCCATCCGTTCGAGGCTGGGAAGGAGATTGGCCCGCTGCAATTGGGGATCACGTCGGACCCGATAATCGCGGGGCGCGTGCAATTCCTCGAACAGCATTTCGGCCAGCAACAGTGTCGTTTCGGCAGGTTGCGCGCGGATCTTATTCTTCACATCCGCGGCAGCCGTCGCCAGCGCAGGAATTTGATCGTAGTCGCGCGTGGCCAGAGCGGCTGCGCAGGCGTTGCGGAATAGTTCTTCGGCGGCAGCAGAATCCAGACGGCCGGCGAGGGCCGTGTGAATCACTCCTGAAAGCCAGCCGGGCTTGTCCGCGACGAGTCGCCGCATGGGTTCGGGCCATTGATGCCAGCGAGCGAGCACTTCCATCTCGGCTGCAGGATCGGCACGATGCAACAGGGCCTGTAGAGCTTGTTTAGGCCGGCGACGGTCAGGCGTCTTCAGCGCAGCAACGAGCACCGGAACGGCCGCTTCGTTTGCGGTTTCCGCCAAGAGCTGCAATGTGTCCGCAATGCCCGCCATGCAAAGACCTCTTTCTGCTGGAAAGATACGTCGCGCATTCGCGGACAGTCGCAGAAAGCGGCTTCCCGCTCGCCCGGCACAACCGGCACAATCGTTACTGCTGCAGAGCGTACAGAATGATGTTCGCGCCAATCCGCGCCGCGTCGGCGGTCACGTAACCCTTGCATTCGAGCGAGGCGCCTTTCTCCAGCGCACAGCTCAGGTCGTAGGGTGAAAGAATGACGGCGATCCGCTCGTCGACTTCAAACGCCTCGAGATAAGGCGTGGTGGTTCGCATATCGGTTTGCAGCGGATCATTTGGATTGCGGGTCTTGGGATCGCGCAGTTGCACGGCGTTCAGATTGAAGCCGTGAAATTCCTCGGTGAAAATCGAATGATTTGGCGGCAAGCGATAGAACTTGCCGTTGGGATACATCGCGAGAATTTCGGCCTTGAACGCATAGGAAAACTCTTCGCTCGCACAAATGGCATCGGCGAACAGAAAGCCGCCTCGATCGAGATACGTTTTCAAGGCCCGACGCTCGGTCTGAGTCCATTGAAATGCCTGCCGGCCGTGCGCAAACAATAGCGGGTAATCGAGCAGCTTCGGCTCGTTGGCCGCAATCGGCGGTCGGCGTTCGTAATCGACCTTCATTTCCATCCGCTTATCCAGGAAGGTCAGCAGGTTTTGCAGCGCATTCGGCGCGTCATCGGCGCCGCCGTTGTGGCTCAGCTTCGGCAGCGTCAGTGCGCCGCGAGGCGTTTTCGCGTTGAGGTTGCCGAGGGCGATTTGAGGTTTGTCGAGCTTTTGCTTCAGCTGTCGGTTGGTCGCATAGGCCAGCACATTGCCACCGATGCGCGAGACCTGCTCGATCTGATCCTTGACCTTCTGCGGATAATTCGACTCGCGATACGGATGCGCGAGCTCCCAATAACAAGACAGACTCTTCGGGCAATAGACCACGCCGGTGCGGCAACACGAATCGAGGCCCCACAGCCAGAATTCGGAATCCTGCGGCAAGTTTTGCGGCATCACAGGCTGCTGAGCATGCCAGACCGCGTGATCTGGAGGGAGCTTTCGGAGCGGGCTTTCAGGAAACATCTCCTTCAGCATCTGCCGGATCGATTGATCGAAGGCTGATCCATTGCAGCCATTGCCGTCGCAGGCTTCGATGAAGAGGAAACCGCCCTGATTGACATAGTCCTTGAGAACTTTTTTCTGCGCGTCGGTGAAATTCACCGCCTGCGTGCCGCTCAGAAAAAGGACCGGCGCCTCAAGCAGATCAGCCACGGTGGCATCTTTCAGCTCGTAGGTTTGCCAAGACAAATCGACCTTCCATTGGCGTTCGACGCGGCCGACCAGATTCTGCATGCTGCGGCGATGATGGTTCCAATCGCTATTTGAATTCGGTGTTTGCAGCCGCGCGATGACGACCGGACGACGCCCCTTCGCCAGAAACAACAGGGCCAGCGGCGTGGCAATGAGAGGATCGCGTTCGAGTTGCAGTCCCGACCAGAATCGCGTGAAGGCATCTTGCTGGCCGAGGAGAATTTCGCAGCCTTCGCGATACCAGTCGTAGCGCGGCGTGGTGAAGGCGCCGGTGTTGGGATTCAGTTGCGGCTTGCCGAAAAAGAACCGCCGGCCTGACATGCGTCCGACGCGCTCCATCGCATACAAATAATACAGCTGCCAGTTATGAGATTGGCCATCGTCGCCAGGATTGGTTCGGACGGTGAAATTGCGGCCGAGCCAATCGATGCCGCGACTGATTTCGTCGTCGCCCGGTTCGATGCCACAGCATTGAACCTGCTCGCCAACGACGCGAGCCTCCATATTCGCGAGACGATCTTCGGCGATTATCAACGATGCGACGGCTGCACAAGTCATGCTGCCCGACACGCCATTGTGATAGCCCCAGGCGCCGCGACCCTTATCGTAGACCGCGTTTTTCAGCCAATATTCCTTGGCGAGTTGCCAGGTTTGATCGGAGATTTTCACTCCCACACGCTCGGCTTCATGCATGGCGAGCATGGCAAACTGCGTGTTCGAGTTATCCGAAAGACCGGTCGTCGGCGTATAAGACCAACCGCCGCGCTGCGGGCCCTCCCCCTTCACCTGGTGCGCTTCGAGCCACAGTGCGAGGCTGGCAATTTTCAGTTTGTAGCGCTGCGGATCGGCTTGGCACATCGCCATGATGTGTAGCGACGTGGCGTAGGTCGAGCCAGGCGGCTTGGACTTTTCGAGATACTCAAGCGCTGCCTTGACGTGCGGCTCGTCGATTTTTTCGCCGCAATTGAGCAGAGCCAGGGTGATGAGCGCGGTGATCGCGCCAGGCTGCGCGAAAGGGCTTTCAAAATCTGCCCAACTGCCATCGGGCTTTTGCTTGCTATGCAAATAACCCACGCCGTAGCGAATGGCGTTGTTGACTGTTTCGGCGGTGACTTCCTTGTGCAGCTCCATGCCGGGTTGGGCGTTGCTCGTGCGCGGCAGTAGCGCAACGATGACGACAAGGACTGCCGTCAGAACAGTTTTTCCGGACATCTGGCGTGGCATGCGGATCGTTCTCCTTCCGTAACCCCTGCGTGCCGATGTCTATTCTACCCTGTGGGGAAATTGAGGAAGGACGTATTTGCCAAAAGTGGCGAGTTTATTGGCGTTCGCCGCGGCGAATGCGGCGTAAAACTCATGCGCGCGGGTGGTACTGCTGATGGACTTTCTTCAACCGCGTTTGATCGACATGTGTATAGATCTGAGTGGTCGCAATGCTCGCATGGCCTAGCAATTCCTGCACTTGCCTGAGATCGGCGCCGCCAGAGAGCAAGTGCGTGGCGAATGAATGCCGCATCGTGTGCGGACTTGCAGAGCCGGGCCCGCCGACGCGAGCGACGTAACGCTTCACCAGTTCCCAAATTGCCTCGCGCCGCAATCGTTTGCCGCGGCGCGAAAGCAAAACCCACGGCGGCGGCGACTTGGCAGCCGCGGCCAACTCAGGCCGTTCGAGCTGCAGATAATCCTTGAGAGCGGCGATCGCCGCATCGCCCAGCGGCACGAGTCGCTGTTTGCTACCTTTGCCCTGCACCAGGCAATGACGCTCGTCCAGATGCAAGTCGCGCATCGGCAACGCCGAAACTTCCGACACGCGGCAGCCGGTGGCATACAACAACTCAAGTAACGCCCGATCGCGCCGATAGTAGGGATCGTAGGGCTGCGGCGCGGCGACGAGTTCTTTCACGACATTCGTAGACAACACATCGGGAATGTGCTGCCATTTCTTTTGCGTGGCCAGCAGTTCGGCGGGGTTCTCTTTGAGGACTCCTTCGACCTGCAGAAAGCGAAAGAAGACCTTCAGCGCCGCCATGTGCCGCCCGACGCTCGCCGGCGCAAGCTTCTGTTGCTGCAACCAAGCGATGTAATTGCTCAGGTCGCGCACCGTCAAACTTGTGAGTGCCCGCTCGCCCAGCCAGGTTTGCAACCGCTTCAAATCTCGCGTGTAAGCCGCCAGGCTGTTGGGCGCGAGATGACATTCGGTACGGAGATAATCCAGGCACAGCGCGACCCAGCGGGCCGTCTGCCCACCCGCGGCCGGCGCGGCGTGAACAACCTTAAGTGGCTTGCGGGGGGGCATGAATGTGCGGGTAAAAGTGAATATCGCGGTATCGAATTGCGCAGACTTTGTCGGCGCAAAGCTTGCGTTTGATGCGGGTTTTCCGCCCAAGCACGCCGAGGCATCGCGGTGTATTCTTGTTGTCGGCGATCGAAACAGAATCGGCACAGTTCGGGTAAGCTGGAACGCACGAACAGGATAGACGGCGAATCGCTTTTAATCCGCAGAATGAAATGGCAAAGAAGCGAGCAATTCGAAATAAACTGTCCGCACAAAAAGACCTTAGCGCGGTTAGCTACGATGCCGTGCTTTCGGATCTCGTACAGCTTTTAGAGAACTCGCGTCGCGCTACGGCTCGAACCGTCAATGCATTGATGACGGCGACGTATTGGGAGATCGGCCGACGAATTGTGGAATGCGAGCAGGCAGGAGAGCGGCGGGCCGACTACGGAGAACAATTGATCGACCATCTTGCTGTCGATCTCACCTCGCATTTCGGCCGCGGTTATTCTCGCATCAATTTAAGAAATATGCGGCGTTTTTTTCTGGCTTGGCCGATTCAACAGACACTGTCTGTTGAATCCATAACTCCATCAGAAGGCAACTGCGAAATTCAACAGACAGTGTCTGTCGAATTCACTGCGCCAACCAACGCTGGCAAATCGGAAATCTCCAGCAAGAAATTGCGGACACCGTCTGCAATTTTTGTGCAGCCCTCAAACCTGCGAAAAATCGCCGCAAGTTTTCCTCTTCCGTGGTCCCACTACGTTCGCCTCCTGTCAGTTCAAAATGCCGAGGGCCGCCGCTTTTATGAAGCCGAAGCAATTCGCGGCGGTTGGTCGGTCCGACAACTGGAGCGACAAATCGATTCGCAGTTCTACGAGAGGACGCTACTTTCTCGAAACAAGTCTGCGATGCTGACGAAAGGGCAGCAGCCCCTTCCTAAAGACGTGTTCACTGCCGATGAAGCGATCAAGGATCCATATCTGCTGGAGTTCCTCGACCTGAAGGACGAATACTCCGAAAGCGATTTGGAAGCCGCGCTCATTCAGAACATCGAAGCGTTCCTGATGGAACTCGGCGGTGATTTCACGTTTGTGGGGCGGCAACGGCGGTTGCGAATCGACGACGAGTGGTATCGCATTGATCTGCTATTTTTTCATCGCCGACTTCGCAGTTTGGTGATCATTGATCTGAAGCTTGGCAAATTCACGCACGCCGATGCCGGGCAAATGCATTTGTATTTGAATTACGCGCGCGAGCATTGGGTCGTTGAAGGCGAGAACGCGCCCGTAGGAATCATTCTTTGCGCTTCCAAGGGTGAGACCTTGGTGAAATACGCGCTCGAAGGCCTGCCGAACAAAATCGTTGCCGCCGAGTATCGCACGACGCTTCCCGACGAAGCAGCATTGGTCGCGACAGTCGAACAAACAAGACGAAGAATCGAACTCAAAAGAGGTAGTAAGTGAATATTCTGGTTACCGGTGGCGCTGGTTATGTCGGTTCGCATGCGGCGCGGCTTCTCACGCGCGAGGGGCATCGCGTCGTGGTGTACGACAACCTGGAACGGGGCCATGCGGCAGCGGTGCTCGATCTGCCGCTGGTGCAGGGGCACTTGAGCGATCGCGAGTTACTCGCGCGGACGATGCGCGAGAAGCAAATCGACGCCGTGATGCACTTCGCCGCGTTTGCCCTCGTCGGCGAATCGGTGACCGATCCCAATTTGTATTATGAGAACAATGTCGTCGGCAGCTTGCGGTTGCTGCAAGCCATGCGCGATGCGGGCGTGACGAAGATTGTGTTTTCGAGCACGACGGCCACTTATGGCGAGCCGGAGAAATCGCCGATTGCCGAAACCACGCCGCAGCATCCGATCAATCCGTATGGCTACAGCAAACTCGCTGTCGAACATCTGCTCACGGATTTCGCCGCTGCGTATGGAATTGGCTTTGCCGCATTGCGTTATTTCAATGCCTCTGGTGCTTCTGCCGATGGCGTGATCGGCGAAGACCACCGGCCCGAGTCGCATCTGATCCCCATCGTGCTACAGGTGGCCCTCGGTCAGCGGGAAAAGATCAGTATCTTTGGTGATGACTATCCCACGCTCGATGGCACATGCATTCGCGATTACATTCATGTCGATGATCTCGGCAGTGCACATCTGAAGGCTTTGAATCAGTTGCAACCAGGAAAAGGCTTGAAGCTGAACCTTGGCAGCGGCGTGGGCTATAGCGTGCGCGAGGTGATCGATATGTGCCGCGAAGTCACGGGCCATGCGATTCCTGCCGCAATCGGTCCGCGCCGGCCTGGTGATCCGCCGGCGCTCGTCGCCGATTCCTCGCTGGCCCAGCGCACACTCGGCTGGCAATGTTGTTATTCTGATCTGCGCACCATTGTGACTTCCGCCTGGAACTGGCATCGCGCGCATCCGCAGGGATACGGCGGCTGATCGAGGCGGTTCTACTTCGCCGCAATCCGCCACCATGCAGAAGATCATCGTCGAAAGGCCGTACCAGTTTGTTCCGGCCTATCACAACCCGCTGTTCCCCTCGCTGCTACAGGCGATTCGCTGGCCCGACATGCTGCTGCGGTGGACCGAAGGCGTTGACGATTCTGAAGTTCGCGGCGTCGAACTGCTGAAGGAATCGATGGCCACCGGCCACGCGGTGCTGCTAACGCCCAATCATCCGCGCACGGCAGATCCGGTGGCTCTGGGGCTGCTTTCGCGAGCGGCCGGTTGCCACTTGTATGCGATGGCCAGCTGGCACCTATTCCAGCATGGCTGGGTCAAGACGCAAATCATTCGCTTAATGGGTGCCTTCAGCGTCAATCGCGAGGGAGTCGATCGCCAGGCCATCAACGTTGCCGTCGATCTACTCGCCGCGGGCAAACGACCGCTGGTGATTTTTCCCGAAGGGGCCACGAGCCGCACGGCTGACTATTTGCATGCGCTGCTCGATGGCGTGGCCTTCATTGCGCGGGCGGCGGCCAAGAAGCGAAGTAAAACCGAGCCAGCGGGCAAAGTCGTCGTCCATCCCATCGGCATGAAGTATCTCTATCGCGGCAACTTGGCGAAAACTGCCGATGAAGTGCTGACCAGCATCGAACATCGCCTCTCTTGGCAGCCGCAGCGGCAACTTGATTTGTTGTCGCGCGTTGCCAAGGTTGGCATGGGGCTGCTGAGCCTGAAAGAAATCGAATACTTCGGCCAAACGCAGACCGGCACACTCGCAGAACGGTTGCAGAAACTCATCGACCGCCTGCTGAAACCGCTGGAAGAACGCTGGCTCGGCGCGGCCCAAGAAGGAACGACCGTGCCGCGCGTGCGCACGCTCCGGACAAAGATTCTGCCGGACATGGTCGCCGGAAAAATCGACGCCGCCGAGAAACAACGCCGTTGGCGAGACCTGGCCGATTTGTATCTGGCGCAGCAGCTGTCGAGCTATCCGCCGGAGTATCTAACGACGCGTCTGAGCGTCGATCGCGTGCTCGAGACCATCGAAAAGTTCGAAGAAGATCTGACCGATCGCTGCCGAGTGCACGGCAAGCTCAAGGTGATCATGCAAGTTGCGCCGGCGATCGAAGTTTCGCCCGAGCGCGACCGCAAAGCGCCGATTGACCCGCTGATGTTGCAAATTCAACAGAGTTTGCAAGGAATGATGGACAAGCTCTCGCTTGAATCGCCGCTGGTGGATGAACAAACGGCGGCAGCGATTTTCCCGCCGGTAGAAAAAAACGGATAGCCCCGCTTGCGCAGCAATCGATGCTATCCGCTTTTTCTAAGTCGCCAGTTCGGTCGTGCCGTCGGCTTTGACGAGAAATGGCTGCCAAACAAGCATCACCTGACCGATGACGATATCGGTCTTCTTCGGCGCGATTTGAATTTCGGCGAGCTCGAGCGCGTCGCCGTCCATTTGCGAGGCGACTTTTTCCGACTCGGTTTTAAACTCTTCTTCGAGTTGCGCGAGGCGCTCGTTGTAGGATTCGACCGTTTCATTGGCTTGGCCGATGTCCTGGCGTTCCTTGGCGATCTTGGAAGCCGCTCGCATGCCGCTGGCGGCCCGAGTGATGTTGGCGGAACTCGCCAGCTTGCGGCCGAAGAGTGCGCCGAGGAGCGAAGTGCCGATGGAGAGTGCGGCGTTCAACTGCGTCGCTGAGGCTTGCGACTTTTCCTTTTCCACTCGCTGTTGGGCTTTGCGGATTTGCTCCTGAATCGAGGCGATTTTCGGGGCGTACTTGGCTCGCAACTTCTCCACGAGCAGATCGCGCTGCTCGCGGGCGCCTTGCGACAGTCGCACACGGAAATCGGCTTCGGTTTCGCCGGCTTGCGAGGTTTGCTTGAGAGCGGCACACTTCCAGCACTGCAGCCGACGGTTGCGGTAGAGGAAATCCTTCAATCCATTCGCCAGCGTGGTGTATTGCTTCGGCCGGGTAAGTTCGGCGGGGAGCGACGCATACTGCGCGTTGTCCTCAGGCGTACTTTCGAGTTCGAGAGTTTCATCCTCAAGCGGCTCGACTTCACTCCAAGGCTCATCCGGCAAGGAATCATCGAGCGGCACTGCGAACGTGAGCGATTGCGTATGATCGATGGCAGTTGCTGTTTGCGTGAAATGAATCTTGGCAGTGCCGACGAGGAGTGGGCGATAACTGAGTCCGACATTCGGCCCGCGACTCTTTCGCCGAGGCTGAAAACGCTCTATGACTTCCGGCGGCAAAACGGCTCGCTGTTGATTGGCGAGCCCCAGCAGCGCGGTCGCTCGCGCGGCCGAAGCGTTAATGTCTCCGGCGGCAGCAGCTTTTTTCTCGGCCATCAGCTGCGACGTTTGTTCGCGCGTCAGCGGCCCGCGCAAGTACGAGAGTGCCCAACGTGTTTGAAAGACCACCGGTCCATCATCGTGCACGTTGTTCATCAGGAACACGCGGTTGCCAAGGCCCGAGAGAATCTTTTCCATCTCGCCGCGATCGAACGCTTGACCTGCAGTTGCCGACGCTCCTTCCAGGCCGTCGAGCACGCGGAGCTTGTCGCGCTCGGTCTGCAAACGGCCGAGGAACCAAGTGCCGCAGTTGGCGAGGCCTTTGTAATCGAGGTCGACGGGATTCTGCGTTGCGAGCACCACACCGAGGCCGAATGCGCGGGCTTGTTTCAGCAGCGTGAGCATCGGCGTCTTCGACGGCGGATTGCGGCTCGGCGGGAAGTAGCCGAAAACTTCGTCCATGTAGAGGAGCGCGCGAAGGCTCGATGTGCCCGACTGATTACGCATCCAAGCGATTGTTTCGCTGAGCAGGATCGTGACGAAGAACATCCGCTCGGCGTCGGAGAGATGCGAGATCGAGAGAATCGACAGCCGCGGCTTCCCTTCGGGCGTGTAGAGCAGGCGTTGAATATCGAGCGGTTCGCCGGTCATCCACGCGCTGAAGCCGGGCGAGGCGAGCAGGTTGTTGAGTTGCATCGAGAGCTCAAACCGCTCCTTCGCCGGGAAGAAGCTTTCGAGGTCCATCACGCCGACTTTGTCGAAGGCCGGTTGCTGAATGTGCCGCATCAGCGTCGGCATGTCGATGTTCTGGCCCTCGCGCCAGGCGCGATCGAGAATGTTGGCCAGCAAAATGTGCTCCCGGCTGCGGAGCGGATCTCCTTCGAGCCCCATCAAACCAAGCAAACTCGCGGCTGCGGCGGAGATCGCATCACGAAAGGCTTCGGCGTTTTGAATGGTCGATTGCGGCGGTGCATCGAGCGAACGGAGCACGGTTAGCGGAATGCCAGCGCTGCTGCCGGGAGTGTAAACCGCGATATCCACTGCATCACGAAAACGCTGAATGCGATCGGGCGTTTGTCCCCATTCGGCGAGGCCGCTCTTCCAGCGTTCCGCCGTTTTCGCCGCGAGCTCATCGAGCTTCATGCCCGCACGAACGGCTTCCGATTGTTCGATCCACGGCGAAAAATCACTTCCCTTCAGCTGTGGAAACGTCAGCAGCAAGTTGCCGAGGTCGCCCTTGGGGTCGATCACGATCGCTGGAATGCCGTCGATGGCGGCTTCTTCGAGCAGGGCGACGCCGAGGCCTGTTTTGCCGCTGCCGGTCATGCCGACGATCACGCCGTGGGTCGTGAGATCTTTGGAATCGTAGAGGAGCAAATCCTCGCGAGTTTTTCGCTGATCCAGATCGTATTGCTTACCGAGATAGAAGACGCCCAGCTTTTCGAAGTCTTGCATGGCGAAACCAATTCAGAGAGGCAGATTCGGCGGAGAAGCGACAAGGTTGACTATTGTAGCCGTGACGCGTGCGCATGAAAAAGCGGGGCGACGTTTTCACGAGCCCCGCCAAGTTATCACCCGCATTCATCGATCGCTGGAGCGATCGACGACTTACTTGGTCGCAGCAGCGAAACGCTTGGCGACTTCGCCCCAGTTCACGACGTTCCAGAACGCGCCGATGTAATCCGGGCGGCGATTCTGATAGTTGAGGTAGTAGGCGTGTTCCCACACGTCGAGGCCGAGGATCGGCGTTTTGCCTTCCATCAGCGGGCTGTCTTGATTGGCGGTGCTTTCGACAACCAGTTTGCCGCCGACGACGTTCAACCAAGCCCAGCCGCTGCCGAAGCGTGTGGCGCCGGCCTTGGCAAAGGCTTCCTTGAATTGAGCAAAGCTACCCGAGGCGGCGTTGATGGCCGCGGCCAGATCACCGGTCGGTTCGCCGCCAGCGCCTGGGCCCATCACCGTCCAGAATAGGCTGTGATTGGCATGGCCGCCGCCGTTGTTGCGGACGGTGGCGCGGATGTTTTCTGGAACCTTGTTCAGGTCGGCGATCAGTTGTTCGACCGTCAGCTTTTCCAGGTCGGTGCCGGCGATGGCCGTGTTCACGTTGTTGATGTAGGCCTGGTGATGCTTGGTGTGATGGATTTCCATCGTGCGGGCATCAATGTGCGGCTCGAGTGCGTTGTACGCATACGGAAGAGCGGGAAGTGTGTAAGCCATTGCGGTTCTCCTACCAGGAAAAATGTCACGCGCGAGAGACTTCGTTCCGCCCGAAAATGAGCGAAAATCCCTCGCAAATTAAGTGTCTGCTACCGACCCCAGTTGCTACGCGCAGCATAACGAACGGGGTGCGCGCCAGCAATTGGGCAGGATTATGGCTGCAATCCGAACCAGCGTTTTGCGCGGCATCTTCACGCCGAAAGCAGGCAGGTTCGACAATCTGCTTTGACCATACAGCCCCTCCGGATAGACTAGAGTGCCTAACGCGATTGTTATCACTCGACCTCTCCCGAGCCGGCTATGTCTCCTCGACGAACCTTTCGCCCCACCGTCGAAGCCCTGGAACGCCGCGAGCTGATGGCGGTGGCCGATGATCTGCTGGCGTCGCGGCCAACATCCGGACCACGAGCGCCAATGGGACCGCACCGCTCGCAACCAGCAGGTGAAATCGCTGGTCCGATTCTAGTGATCCAGCCGAACACCGAAGTCGACGCCAAGGTCGTCGACGGTGTATTGAAGATTCGCGGCGGGTCGGGGAAGGACGCCGTCTTTATTGGTGGTGGCGACGGTACTTTTACCGTTGAGTCGACTCCGAACGGCTTTCTTCTCGTGGTGGGTACACTGACGCCCGATCCGATCCCGACTTTTACGGGCGTGACCTCGATCGACATTGATTTGGGGGACGGCGATGACTCGCTTATTATTACCGCCACCAATGTTCCTCGACTCACAATCAAGATGGGCGCTGGCGACGACCTTGTGCAGTTGCGTGGCCCCTGGCCGAATTATGGCGACGGAAACATCGCCCGCGACTATTATCCCAATCCGATAACTTCGCTCGATATTCTGGGTGACCTCTCCGTCGATACCGGTGACGACAGGGACCAATTCCAAGCGGCGGCTACCGTTCATGGCAACGGTGTGGTGCGGATGGGCGCGGGGGAAGATATTTATTCTCGGTATGCATTTGGTACCAACTACTTCGGCCACATTTCGACCGGCTTCGGCGAGTTCTCGGCGACGGGCAACATGGAACTCGATTTGGGCGCCGATCAAGACGTCGACCTGCCGACCATTCCTTGGCAGACGGATGCACGATTGGCACCGATGGTGGAATTCGCCAACCGCTACTTCGAATACTATCAGGATCTGATTGACGCCGGCGGCGACACACCGGGACAGCCGCAGCTGATTGCGCCCGAAGGGATGAGTACCACCCGGGTTGATGCCGAGGGACGGTTCGAGGTTGAGTTCTACTTTGTGCCCGGTTACCAGCGCGTTATCGATCAGTTGCTGGCCCGTGGTGTGACCGTGGACGCGTACCTCATCGCGTCAGGACTTGGCCGGGCTTCGCTTCGCTTCGCGCATCCGATCTGGATCTGCTGACGAATTTACCCGGGTTTGGTTACTTGAGTGTCGTCCAGCGACAGTCGGTAGAACTCACTTACAACTGGACACAAGCCTGGGATTACACGCGGCCGGGAAGTCCAACGCAAATCGAGTCCATGCGACCATTTACGATCTTTGAATTCTGGGATGTGCCGATGGGGCCGCGACGGCCCCGCTAACGCGGCAACCTAAGCCAGTTGGGCGAGAACGTAAGGCCCCTTGGGAATGACCGCAACTTTGGCAGCCGGGCCATACTCAGCCAGAGAATCGGCCACGGCTTGTTCAATCGACGGAGCCGATTCGACGAACAGCCCGTGCAGCACTTCCGCCGACAGACCGTCGGTAATGACTTTCACCCGAGCCTTGCGGCGGACCTTGGCGAGCTCTTCGAGCTGCCATTGATCCATCACGAAGTAACCTTCATGCGTGATGCGATGCATAAACCCTTCGAGAGTGTCGTTCTCGCGAAACAGCCGCTGAAACGGCGGGCTGCCGATTCCTTCGCTCATGCTCGCGCACAGAATGATCGTGCCGCCGGGCTTGATGATCGAAAGGGCCGCGTTCATTCCTTTGACGGCTTGATAGAACGTGGTATCGAGCGGATAACCCGCGCCGCTGGTGACGACGATATCGACCGGTTCGGCCAGATAATCGCGGACGACCTGGCTGCAGAACGCGACACCTTCTTCGAACGCCGCGAGCATGTCGCCAGCAACAAATTTCAACGGCCGCCTTTGAGCGTCGATCACGACATTGACGATGAAGTCGCAACCGGCCTGCAGGGCGATCCAAGTGTTTTCTTCATGCACCGGATTGCCAAGGAGCGAACCACTTTCGGCGCGAGGATGCTCCAGAAATGCCGGGCTGTGCCAGACCTTCACCGTTTCGAGCGCGGCGAGGCCGGGACAGATCAACTTGCGGCCGCCTGAGTAGCCGGCCATGAAGTGCGGCTCGATCAAGCCGATGGTGATCTTCAGGTCGGCAGCCAGGTAGCGACTGTCGATCCAGATCGGCACGCCGCGGGGGCTGTCGCCGAGGTAAGTGTGTTCGTCGCGCACTTCGCCGTGATGATTCTCAACGCGATAGCTGGCGGCAATCTCACTGCCGACCATTTCGATGATTTCGGCCGGCGTACTTTCGCGGTGCAAACCAGTAGCAACCAGAATGGTGATTTGATCGCGCGCGATGCCGGTCGCTTCGAGCGTTTGCAGCAACGGCCGCAGGATCATTTCGTTAGGAACAGGCCGCGTGATATCGCAAATGGCGATGCAGCACGATTGCTTGCCGCGGGCTAACTCGGCCAGGGGCGGCGTGCCATTTGGTTGACGAAGAACTTCGTCCAAAGAGGCCGCCGGATCAGGGAGCGGCGGCGCGTCTTTGTAATGCAGCGTGCGAACGACGCGCTCGGCTGGCAGCTCGGCCATCAATCCCGTTCGGCCGTATTCGAGCTTGATGCGCATTTGATCGTAGGCCGGAACCAGCGGTACTCCGCGCAGTTCCGGCATGAACGGCGCATCGACGTTCCCTTGCCAATCTTGCCGGAACTGCGCAGGGCTTGTTCCGGCCTACGGGGAATCGCTACGGATTGCGCGACAAAAACAGCGTCAGCGAGGCCAGCGCCAGGCCGATGGTCACGATGAAGAGCAGGAGCCCAGTTACGCCGTTCCAGGCTTCGCTATCTTCATCCAGGTGCTGCTGGCTCTCGTGGTCGTCAAAGTGCTTGTCGCCAGCGTGTTCGTCGTGGTGTGCCGAATGGGCCATCTTTCAGTCCTCAAAAATGCCAAGTAGCCTTAACGGCTGCGGCAGATTAGCGCTTCTCTTCCAGACCCATAGCAGCAATGATCACTTCGGCGCCGGCGGTCATGCGGCGAAGTTTGTTCGCGATGACGGCTTTTTCCGAAGCGCTGGCCTTCACGGCCTTCCGCTTGAAAACGGCCAGCTTCTTCTTGCGCTTACGGCGTTGCCGCAATTCCTTCATCCGATGAATGATCCCGCCCATGCGTTCAACCTTCTGGAGTGTATACGTTTAGAGACAATTTTCGGCTATTAGCGAATCCAATTTTCTACCAGACCGCCGCGGGGGCGTCAACGAGGGAAATCCTCCGGTTTGGCAGGCGATTCTTGAGATTTCGCCCGCGAGCACCGAATCGTGGAACCTGGCGAAACACTTGCCGCCGCTGAATCCGCGCTCGTATATTGAGAGGCATGCGCAGTTTAATGCCATGCTGGTCACGCACGATGCTCCTTTGTGGCGCCTTCACGGTTGCGCTGGCTGACCCTGCTTCGTCGCTGGCGCTCGACGTCTTTGCCCTCGAGTCGGGCGGCGTGGTCGAAGGGGAATGGCTGAACCGCGACGAACTACCGCTGACGCATTACCGCGTCCGCACGGGCGCGGGCTTGGTCGTTTCGCTGCAACTGACGCAAGTCCGGCAGGCTTCGCAGCAACGCCCCGCGCTGGCCGAGTATCAGCGGCTGCTGCCAACATTTGCCGATACGGCTGCGGATCAGTGGAAACTGGCCGAGTGGTGCAAGGTGCAGCAACTGACTGCCGAGCGCAACTTGCACGTAGCGCGGGTTCTCGATCTGGACGAAAAGCATGCCGGCGCCCGCCGCGCGATGGGTTACGTCTTACTGGACGGTAAATGGGTGAAGCACGCTGAGACCAGGCGGCAGGACGGCTACGAGCTTTACAAAGGCCGATGGCGGACGATTCAGGAGATTGAACTCCTTGAAATCTCGGCCAAGCGCGAGCTTGAAGAAAAAGAATGGCTCGGCAAGATCCGTCGTTGGCGAAGAGAGCTGGACATCATGGCCAAGGCTCGGGAAGCAGCCGAGTACTTGTCCGACATTCACGATCCCGTCGCGATCGGCCCGCTCGTCACGGTGATGAAGGAAGACAAGAACCGCCGCATCAAGATGCTGTTTGCCGACGTGCTCGCCGAGATGAATAACTCAGCCGCGGAACGGGCGCTCGTCAGTATCTCGCTGAGCGACGCCGACGAGGAGATTTTTCATTACTGCCTCGACAAGATCGTCAAAGCCAATCCACCGCACATCGCCGATGGTTACATCCGGGCGTTGAAAGACACCAACAACGTCACCATCAATCGAGCCGGCATCGCTCTCGGCCGTCTGGGTGATCGCACTGCCATCGCGCCGCTGATTGCCGCCCTCGTCACCACGCACACGCAAACGGTCGGCTCTACCGGCCGCGGCGCGGGCGACACCTACAGTCAATCGTTCAGCAGCAGCAGTAACGGCACGGGTGGCACCAACTTTCGTTCGAATGAAGGCCCGAAGACTTACGTCTATCGCGTGCAAAATCAACACGTGCTCGACGGCCTGGCCCAATTGGCCGGCAGCGGTGTGAACTTCGGCTTCAATTCACAAGCCTGGCAATTCTGGTACGCCCAGGAGAAGCAAGCCGTGGTCAAACCCGCGGCCCTCGAACGACGCCAGTAAGAAGGGCTACGGCGCGGGCTTCTTCAGATCGACGCGGGCGCGCGTAAGTGCTTCTTCGAGGGCTGCCTTGTTCGTTTTTTCTGGATCGAATTTGGCCGTCACCAAACCCGCCTTGAAGTTCGCCGTCGCTTGCATGACTCCTTCGATGCGCGCGACCGATTCGTAAGCAGCTAGCGCGCAACCTTTGCAATCGAGACCGAGCACGCCGATTTCAACGGTTTGCAGTTTGTCCGCCGGCGTTGCGCTGAGCGGTTTAATGCCGAAGGTGGAATGCGAATGAGTGCGAACGGCGTTGTCGAGCCGTTCCGGAATTTTGTCGGGCTTGGCTTTGTCGAACGATTTTTTGGGGTCGTACTCAAACACCGCTTCGGCAGCGCCGTAGTCGATGCTTTTGAGCGTAGCATCGGGGATTAGCAGCATCACCTCACGCAAATCTTGCTCGCGCTCGGGAGAGAAAAGGCCGGTGACGCGAAGTTTGATCGTGGCGGTTTCAGCAGATGGTTCTTGCGCACGCAAACCGCCGGCTACAAGGCAAATCACAACAAAAATCAAATTCTTCAGCATAACGCGTTCCTGTACCCGTCTTCCAATCTGCATTCTGCGATCCGCCATCTGCAATCGCCTCATGGGGCACGAAACAACTCGCTTTGCACCACTTCGTGAATCAACCGCCGAATGCCACCGCCGCTCTTTTGCGTGCGTTCGACGATCGTGGTGATCGGCTCACGATCGCCGAAGGCGAGATCTCGGCCGGTGGAGTAAATCGTCAGTTGGCGGGCGAGGTTCTTCAGCAGCAGGGATTCATTACCGGCCATCAGTTCCTGATACTCGCGGACATCTTTGAACTGCCGATCATCAGGCAGGATGCCGGAGGGATCGACCTGCGGGCCAAGTTTGAAACTGATGCCGATGAAGGGGTCGATGTTGCCGCGCGGCGCGGTGTCACCGTCGCCGATCGAGCGATAGCGTTCGCGGAAACCGCCGATCACATCGAAGGCTTCCAAGGCAAAGCCCGGCGGATCCATTTTCGCATGGCAGGACGCACAGGCGGTATCGGCGCGATGCTTGGCCAGTTGTTCGCGAATGGTGCTCGCACCACGAACATCGGGTTCGATCGCCGGAATGTTCGGCGGCGGCGGTTCTGGCGGCAAGCCGAGAAGTCGCTCCATCACAAAGGCGCCGCGCGGAACAGGCGACGTCGTCGTGCCGTTGGCGGTGATCTTCAGAATCGAGGCCTGCGTGAGGAAGCCGCCGCGGAGCGAACCAGCCGGCAACTGCACGCGGCGAATCTCCGGGCCGCTCACCCCTTCGATGCCATAGTGCTTCGCGAGTTTTTCGTTCACCATCGCGAAATCGGAACGGATCAAATGGCTAGCTGAAAGGTTTTTCTCGACGAGCTCACGAAAGTAGGCTCGTGTCTCTGCAACCATCGAATCTTGCAGGTAGGCGCTGAACTCGGGATACAACTTTCGATCTGGATCGGTTGCCGCAATCTGCCGCAGCTTCAGCCATTGGCCGAGAAAATCGTCGATGAACCGCTGGGCTTTGGCGTCGCTCAACAGACGATCAACTTCGCTCTGCAGCGTTTCTGATTTCGCCAGTTTTTTGTCCTTGGCCAGTGCGAGGAGCCGCTCATCGGGTTGGCTGTTCCAGAAGAAATACGACAAGCGACTGGCGAGCGCGTACTCATCGACCTTGGCGTTGTTTTCGACTGGCTCAACGTGATACAGAAAATCGGGCGAACAAAGAGCCGCGCGATAGGCCCAGCGCATCGCCAGTTCGAAGCAATCGCCGGCCTGCAAACGCTCGTCGACCTTTGCGACGTAGGCCTCACGAACTTCGGCGGGAACCGGGCGGCGAAACGCCTTCGGCAGAAACGTCGCGAGCAAACGATCGGCATCGACGAGTGGTTGCTCGCTCTTCACCGACCAAAGCCCCGTCGTCGGATCGGGACGATTTCTTACATGCACGATTTCCTGCCGCAGCAGTTTTCGTTTCGGCAGTTTCACGTTCGGTTGCTCGGCCTGTTTGAACTCAACGATCGGCAACTCGCCGAAGAGGAGCTTGTGTGGCAGCGGCGGCCAGGTGTTGTTGATCGGTCCTTCGATCTCGAGCCAATCGACGCCGATGCCGGGACCAGCGAAGGCCATCGCCCGACCCTTGCGGTTGTAGTTGAAAGCAGGTGCGAGCGACGCCGCGTTGAAGCCGATCGTTTCCTTGTAGTTCAGCCAGTGCACGAACTCGTGCTCGCGCGACTCGAGCGACGGCGCGGCGAAGTAGCCGAGTACATAGCTCGGATGGCCACCATGTCGGCCATCCTGGCTCAGTTGTACGGCCGAAAGACGGGCCGCTTCGGTGCCGCGCGCGGGCGTAACGGTTCCCTTGTCCCAGCCGAAGCTGAAGAACGACGCTTTGAGTCGATAGCGACCCGGATAGAGGACCGCGAAGTCGAGAAAATAAGGATTGAACGACTCGTCTTCATGGCGAAAGACGCCGGTGCTGCTGTTCCGCTCGAATGAACCAATTCTTTCGTGCGCGCCTTGATCGATGTGCCCCTGTTCACCGGCAGGCGGATACTCGGGATCGGGCTGTTTATTTTTCAGCAGCACTGCATCGCCGTTGCCAAGAATGTGACCAACGTGCCGGGCGAGCGAGATCCGTTGCAGCTGCTTCACCGGCGGTTGTGGTTGGGTGGCGATCGCCAGATCGAGAATGTGATCGGCCGCTTCGACGTACTTGGCCATGTTCACATGCGAGATGTCGAGGGCATCGCTGTTCTTATCAAAGCCGTGCGCGCTGCCGTCAGCTGGCAGGCTGCCATACAGGGCAATGCCCGGCATGTCGAAGAGATCTCGGATGGTGTTCTCGTATTCGGCGCGCGTTAAACGGCGGATGCCGGTGCGGTTAGTGGAGAGGCGTTTGGTTTCCGCGGTAACGAGTTCATCACGCAAGGACTTGGTGACTGCGTTGATCTCGTCTGGCTTCGGCCGCGGCTGGTTTTTCGGCGGCATTTCGCCGGATTCGATGCGGTCGTGGATTTTGATCCAACGGGCGAAGTTCTCGGCGTTGGCGAGATCTTGCTTGAAGGTCGTGAGGTCGAGGCCCCCTTCCTTGGTGTCGGCATCGTGGCAGGAGACGCAGTGCGATTTGAAGAATAGCTTCTCGACTTCTCCCGCGCTGGCGATGGCTGCGAAGAGGAATGCACCACAGAGACACAGAGGGACGGAGATGCGCATGGCGGGACTGATCGGGAGAAGGAGGGCAGTGGTGGTTGGAGCTAGACGAGGTCGAGGCCGTGCATCGTGCCTTTGGAAGTCGAGAATTCGTTCGTCTCGATGCCGAGGCGGTGGAGCATTGAGAGATACAGATTCGACAGCGGGTAGTTATTCTTCTGATCGAAAGCCAAGTGCTGGCCGTGCTTGAAACCGCCGCCGGCGATGAGGACGGGGAGATTGACGTTGGAGTGCGAGTTCGCGCTGCCCATGCAAGTGCCGTACAGAACCATACTGCGGTCGAGCAGCGATTGGCCTGCTTCCTTGGTGTCGGCCAGGGCAGTGAGGAACGCGTTGAGGGCGTCGAACTGCCCTTCTTCTTTCGCGCGCAATTCGGCGAGCACCTCGGGGCGGTTGCCGTGGTGGGTGATGTTGTGAATGACGGTTGTGTCGATGAAGAGGCTGATGATTCGCGTCGAATCGGTTTCGAGGGCGAGCTTCATCACATCGAACATAAGTCGCGTCTTGCGGATGAACTCCTTTTGATCTTCGATGTCTTCCGGCGCTGTGGCCGTGACCGTCGGCTTGGGTTTGTATTCCCATTCCTCGCTGCTGTGCAGGCGTTGCTCAAGTTCGCGAACACTCGACAGATATTGATCCATCCGTTGTTGATCGGGTTTCGACAAGCTGCGGTTCAGTCGCTTCGACTGATCGCCGACGAAGTCGAGCATGCTCCGGCCCTGCTTGAGGGCCTCGACGTTGGCGGCGACTTCGTCGGCTTTGCCCTGCACGAATAGCTTGTTGAACAGCTTCTTCGGGCTCCGCTCGGCCGAGATTGGCGCGCCGCTGCGGGTGAAGCTGAGCGTGCCACCCTCGCCGCTCATGGCTAGAACGAGCGACGGATAGCGAGTGCGATTGCCGACGTGTTCGGCCGCGTATTGATCGAGCGAAACCCAGTTTCGAAAACCGCCGCGTTCTGGATGTGGCGTGCCGGTGAGAAAGCACTTCTCGGCCGCATGTGCGCCGGTGACGCCTGGCAAACTGACGCCACTGAAAACTGTCATCTGTTCGCGGTGGGCCTTGAGTCGATCGAGGTAGGGCGTCCCTTCATAGTCGCGGCCTTCCTTCTCGGGAAAGAAGTACTGCGGCAGGATTCCCATGTTGGTTTCCATGCAGACCATCCGCCGCGGAATGGCGGCTTCCTTCGTCTCGCCGGCAAAGGCTGGTTGCATCGCATCGAGCAGCGGCAGGGCGAAGGCGACGCCGGCGCCGCGGAGGAACGTTCGACGGTTGAGAGTGGGCATGGAGACTTTACAGTTCGAAGTTATGAGTTTGAAGTTTGCAGTTGCGGCTTGAGTCGCCGTGGTTCCCTCGCCTCGGTACTCCGGGGAGAGGGTTAGGGTGAGGGGTTTAACGGTGGGGATTTTGGTGAGCGGTGGTTTACTATATCGCGAGTTGGGAATAGTTGCATGGAGAATTTGTGAGCGACAATGCTACTTCAGATCTTTCAGCAGTTCTTCATCCAAGCCATTTCCCGGCTTCTTCTCTGGCGATGGTTTCTCTGGTAGAGCTTTTTCGCCGTCCTCTGCTTCCGGTTTCTTTTGAATCAAGTTGAGAACGATCTCTGCGACCTTGCCTTGTTCCGCAGCAAGTTCCTGCAGTTCAGCTAACTGCTCGGGAGAAAACTCGCCCGATTTGGCGCGAGCCGTTTCGAGTTCCGTGGTGCGGCGGTTGATTTCGAGTTGCAACTGCTGCAGCAGGCGGAGTTCGCCGATGCTGCGGACCTCGGGAGCGCCTTCTTGCTGCTGGCCGGGGCCTTGTTGCTGATTGTTGTCGTCCATCGGTTGTTCGTCGGCCTGCGAACGGGCGGCGGCGAGGAGTTGTTGCAGGCGAGCGATGGCTTGCTGTTGGGCGGTTTGCGTAGCAGCGTCGGTGAGGCTGCGAGCGAGGCTGCGGTGGGCGCGCTGCATCTGCTGACGGACGCCAGCGAGGGCCAGATCGAACGATTCGCCGGAAGAAAACGCCTGGCTACTTTGCTCAACCGCATCGGCCAGCTGCCGCTGTTCTTCGGCGAGATCGCGGAGCGACGCTTGCTGCGCCCGGCCGAGCGTGCCGTTGTTTTTTTGGCGGGCAGCTTCGAGACGCTGCGTTTCGCCGAGCAGATTTTGTTGCCGCTTGAGCAATCCGGCGAGTTCGGTTTCAAGGCGGGCCAGTTGCTCACGAACGAGGTCTTCCTGAGCTTTTTGAATTTCCTGTTGCAACTGCTTTTTGGCTTGTTGCAGATCTTCCAAGGCTGATTTGGTTTGCTGTTCGGCCGTGTCGCCGTTGCCGCCGCTGGCCGATTGGCTTCCTTGCGAGAGAGAAGAACTGGCCTTCTTTACCGCCTCGGCGGCGCCTTTGGCTTGTAGACGTTCGAGCTTGCGGGCGAGTTCGGCGACTTCTTGTGCGAGTCGCTGCGCATCTTTCGTTAGTCGCTGGAGCTGGCGTTTTTGCGGATCGTTCGATTGAGCGGCTCCGGTGGCTTCGCGGGCGAGATTTTCGCTGCGAGCGCCAAGCTGATTCAGTTCAATGGCAGCCGCGTTGAGCGAGGCGAGCTGGCGTTTGGCATCTTGATCGCGACGACTGGCAAGGCGGTCGAGGACTTCGTTCAAACCGGTGAGAACCTGATCTTGCGTCTGCACCGCGTTGCCAGCCCGCGTGTCTTGGAGTTGCCGAGCGGCCGAACGCATCTGACCGCCGATGGCGAGTCGCTGAGCGGCATCGAGCGCATCGGCGAGACTGCCGGCCGCGAGTGGATCGCTGTCTTGCAATTTGGCGAGGAGCGTTTCCATCCGTTGCTGCAGCTTGTCGAACTGCCGGGCGGCTTCGAGTTGCCGCTGCGCCGACTGGCGAGCGAGATTCAGCGGCTCGGCATCTCGTTCGGCGAGTGCGAGAGCTACGCGGACACTTTCTGTTTGCTCGCGCAACTTTTGTTGCTCCTGCTTCAGCAATCCGACCTCGCGCGAAATGCGGCTGAAGCTATCCCACTGGGCAAGTTCGCCGAGCATCGATTCGAGCGCGGCTACGGCCTGGTCTTGATGCTGCGTAACGCCGCCGAGCGGCAGCGGAACGTCTTCGGCACAGCCTTCGGAGCGCAGGCGGGCCGACTTGAGCGCGGTGGCCAACTCTTCTTCGAGAGGCGGCAGCACGTCTTCGGTCAGGCGGCGAACCTGCTTTTGCAGCGATTGCATGCGGCTGCTGATTCCTTCTTCGCCCAGACGATTCGATTTCAACTCGGCGAGCAACTGCTCGATCTGTTTCGCCAGGCCGTCGTCGGGATTGGCGAGCAGTCGCTGGACCTGCCGTTGCTGCAGATCGGCACTTTGCAGCACATCGAGATCGCGCGGCTGCCATTTCCCTTCATCGGCTTGGCGGGCAGAAACCTCACCGATGAGCGTGCGAGCCTGCCGCTGCAAACGCAGGACTTCGCCTAATTGTTCCAGAATTGCTCCCTGCCGTTGCACAAGGCGATTTTGCAAATCTTGCGTCGAGATCAGGCTGATGCGCCGAGGCGGCGAAAGTGTTTCTTGACCGAGAAAATCTCGCGCCGCAATCTGAATCGAGAACGCAGCTCCTTCGGCAGCAAGCGTTAACTGCGACAGATCCCAGGCGTGCGTTACCGACCGCGAGTCACCTTCACCCAGCGACTTCGCAGGGGGCTGATCTTTCGAAAAGAGGACGACCGCTTGCGGCGTCATCGGCTCGCTGCCAATCGTGACGAAGCGGAGTTCAACACGCTGCACCGCAAGGTCATCTTTCACCACGGCTGCGAGCGGCACGAGGGCTTGTGCGGTGAACGCGCTGTGATCGCCAGGCTGTTCCCACGAGATCGACGGTGCAGAGTCGGCGACGACCTGGATTTCAAGCGGACCATCGCGACCGGTAACACTGCCGGTTTCATCGACGAGTTCGATCCAAACGTGATCGGATTTCTTGGGTTGCCACGGGACATCGCTCACCGATTCAAACGACAACGCGTCATTCGACAGAGTAGTCGTGGGCACCTGCTCTTTCGCCGTCGAGACCAGATTGACGACCTTTGCCGCGCGATCGAGTTTGCCCGAAACGGACAAGCGTGAACCAGCGAGCAGCTTGATCAAACGGCCGGTCCGTTCTGGTTTCAGACCCGAGTACGCCGGAGGTTCGATAACGGCTACGAGATCATTGAGCTTCGGCGGCTGAACGACGACGAGTTCGATTTCCGGCAGAGAATCGTCATCGCCGCCGGTGACGCGATAGCGAAAACCTTGCAGGACCTGTTCGATGCGAAAGACCAGCTTGTCGCCTCGTTGCTGCAGCAGTACACGCTCAGTGCGCCGCGCCGGCTGATCGTAGTGCAGCGTGATCGCGGCATCATCCGGCGGCCGGCCATTTAGATCGACTAGCTGCACTTCGAAACTTTGGCCGAGGGCCACGGCTGCTGGCGCCGCGAGCAATTTCAACTGATGCCGCGGCGGCCAAACAGGACCACCGATGGGCCAGGCGAGTCGCACAACAGCACGGCCGAAGTTCGCCGGCCGCCAGATCGCCAGGCCGATGGCAACCAGCGCGATGATGATACAGACTGCCAGCGCGCGATTGCGCGGCCTGGTGTCGATCGACTTTTCCAACGGAAGATCGGCGGCGATGGCTTCGGCCTCGGCGACGACGGCGTAGCGGAGTTCCAGCGAGCCTTCGCGAGCATCGGCGGTTCCCTGCTGTAAAAAAGCGAGGGCTGAGGAAAGTCGCTCGCCAAGGCGCGGATGGAGCATTTCCAGCCGCCGGGCAATTTGTACATCGCTGTGGGTCGTCTGCCACCAGGGAAGCAACCAACGGCGGATGGCGACGACCGCCACCGCAACCACACCCGCCGTCAGCATCAAGCGCAACGGCCAGGCGCGCAGGCGAAACGCCGCATCGATTCCACCAGCGAGCAACGCCGCAGCGGCAATCGCGCCGACCGTCCAGCCCCACGCTCGACCAGCTTGTGCCTGGCTCACTCGGCGGCGAATGGCAGTGATGCGGGGTTGAAGCATAGGGGAGAGAATGACGAAGGGACAAGAGACGATGGGTTGAAGGGAGGAAGAGCAAAGAGTCATCCACTCTTCGTCCCTTCATCTCTTCGTCTCTTCAACCCTGCCCCCATCTTAGGTGACGTGGCCAAGTTATTCCAACTGCGGTTCCACGTGACAATCGGCAACGCCGTTGTTATTCTGGCCACCTATGAATAAGCCTCCCCCGCCGCCGTCCGCCGAAGTTTTGGCCATTCGCAGTTACAACGCCCGCTTGGGCATTGTGCTGTTTGTGTTTTATTTGGCTGCTTATATCGGCTTTGTCGGGCTATCGGCTTCCGAAAGTGGCCGGGGCATTTTGCGGCAGGCTTCGCTGGGCGGTGTGAATGTCGCGGTGCTGTACGGCTTTGGTTTAATTTTCGGGGCGTTTATCGTCTCGATCGTTTACATGCTTCTCTGCAAGAATCTCACCTCGTCGGCGTCATAACGCTGTCTTCTTGTTCGGCTCCCTTCTCTCCGTTCTTCGCAGCGATTGCCTGTCATGATTCACGAAACGTCCTATTCGGCGATTGCCGTGTTCGGTTTCTTCGTCGCAGTAGTGCTGGCCATCAGCTTTTACTTGGGCTCGAAGGCCAAGTCGGCTTCGGGCTATTACGCGGCACATGGCGAAATTCCCTGGCTGGTCAACGGCGTGGCCTTTGCTGGCGATTATTTGTCGGCGGCGTCGTTCCTCGGCATTTGCGGGTTGATTGCCTTCTACGGATATGACGGCTTTCTCTATTCGATTGGTTATCTCGCGGGCTGGATTGTAGCGCTGCTGGTAATCGCCGAGCCGCTGAAGCGGATGGGCAAATTCACGTTTGCCGACGCGCTCGATGCCAAGTTTCATAGCCAGGGCATCAAGCTGGCTGCGGCCATCAGCACGCTAGTGGTTAGCCTGTTCTATCTCATTCCGCAAATGGTCGGCGCTGGCGCCCTCATCAAGCCGTTGCTCGGAGTGGAGCAGCATTGGGTCGGGGTGGTCGGTGTCGGCGTGGTCGTGGTAATGATCGTGGTCACGGCGGGGATGGTTTCGACCACGTGGGTGCAATTCATCAAAGGCGCGTTGCTCGTGCTGTTCTGCACGATTCTCACAGGGATGATCTTGCGAGCGGGTTTCACGACCGACGCGCAGTCGACGGCGAACAAATACGAGTCACGCTTGCTGAGTGATTTCGAAACAGGTGGCGGCGGAGATTTCGAGATCCTGCCGCGAACGGGAGACTGGACTGCCGAGAAAGCGAAAGACTTCAGCCTGGTGAAGAACAAGGATGGCACGGTGCGCGTCTGGCACAAAGTGAAACGGACGGCGACCGTCGAAATGCAGGAAGTGCAATCGTCGCAAGTGATCAACGGCAAGGTGCATGTGAATGGCCTGCCGCAGGAACGGGGCAAACATGACTTTATGCCGGTCGGTCGTGTAGTGAGTTTGCCCGGAGATGCGACGAAGACGGCGCCACTCGGGCCGTTCTCGTACCTGTCGACGCTGCAGCAAAGCGAAGTCGAAACCTGGTCGAATCTCAAGCTGAAAGACGCTGCCGGCCTGGAGACGGCCATCTATTATCCCACGGTGAAATCGGGCAGCGATCTGATGATGCCGGGCGCGAGCCCGACGTTTGCTGGCGTGCGCAGCCCGAAGTGGCAAGACAAGTTGAACTTCTTTTCGCTCATGCTCGCGCTGTTCGGCGGCACGGCTTCGCTGCCACACATTCTGATTCGCTATTACACGGTGAAGGACGAATCGGCTGCCCGCAAAAGTACGGTCATCGGCATCGCCAGCATCGGCTTCTTCTATATTCTCACGCTTTATCTGGGCCTGGGTGCGATGACCAGCGGCGTGCTCGATCCCACGAGCACCAACATGGCCGCTCCGCTCCTCGCGCGCAAATTCGGCGAGTTCATGTTCGCAGTGATTTCGGCGATTGCGTTTACTACGGTGCTCGGCACGGTTAGCGGTTTGATTCTCGCGGCGAGCGGCGCGGTTGCGCACGACCTGCTCTCGAACTTCCTCAAGTGGGAAATGACCGATCACGAAAAAGTGCGGGCCGGCAAAATCTCCGCCGTGGTGGTCGGCGGCATCGCGATTGTTCTCGGTATTTTGTTCGAGAGCTTTAACGTGACGTTCCTCGTCGGCTGGGCGTTCAATATCGCCGCGTCGGCCAACTTGCCGTCGCTAATCATGGTCCTTTTCTGGAAGCGGACGACGAAGCAAGGCATCACCGCCGCGATTTTCGTCGGCATGATCAGTTCGCTGGCCTGGGTGCTGCTCAGCGCTGACGCTTTCACCAGTCTCTACAAGCTGAAAGCCGAACAATCCCTCGCGCCATTCAGTCAACCGGCGATCATCACCGTGCCGCTGGGTTTCTTGGTGCTGATTGTGGTGTCATTGATGACCAAGCCGCAGGAAGAAGTTCCCCAAAGCTAGACGCTATTCATCCTTGTGCCCTCGCTCCCGCCAAGCCCAGCGGTAGAGATTTCGAGTGTCGACGTACCTGCCGTCGGCGCTCGTGCTGCCGAGGACAACGATGATCAGCTTGTCTTTGCCGCGCTGACCTTGCGAGACCAGGCAGTTGCCAGCCGCGGTCGTCGTACCGGTTTTAATACCTACGAAACCTTCGATCTCGAGCAAGCGGTTGGTGTTGTTCCAGACGACGGTTCGCTTTTCATCCTTGGCGTCGACGGCAGTTCCTTCGTAACGGCGAGTGGAAACGATCTTCCGAAATGTTTCGTTCTGCATCGCCTGCCAGGCGATCTGCGCGAGGTTCGCCGGGCTCGCATGGTTCTTTCCCAAACCGTGAGGATCAAAATACTTGGTCTGCGCGAGTTTCCAGTCGTTGGCCTGACGATTCATCTGCGCAACGAAGGCTTCAACGGCATCGTCTGGATCACCCTTCTGTCGATACGCCGGACCGCAATGCTCGGCGATGGCGGCCGCGGCATCGTTGCCCGATGGCAAGAGTAAGCCGTGCAGCAACTCTCGCAGCACGAACCGATCGCCGGCTTCGACCTTTGCCGATGAACCAGTCGTTTTCGCCGCAGCTTCGGAAATAGTGACTCGCTGCTGCAAAAACTCCGGCTTGTCTTTGGCCAACTGCAACGTCAGCCAAGCCGTCATGATTTTGGTGGTGCTGGCAATGACGAGCGGTTCATTCTCGTGCTCTCCCCAGAGAAATTTGCCGTTCTCGGCGTCGATGATCGCCCAACCCTTGGCGGTTACCAGAGGCGGGCCGGCGAGACGATCGGGTTTTTGTTTGGGATCTTGAGCAAACGATCGAGAGCAGGTTAGCGCGAGCGCGCTCGAAAGGAGAAAGTTGCGGCGGTTCATGGGTGAGTGCCTAGGTGTTCGGTTCAATGGCGTGAATTCAGTGTAGGGGCATCGGAAGGGAAAGTCACAACTGGGTTCGACCCCTCACTCCTACTTCTCTCCGGAGTACCTAGGAGACGGAGCAGGAATTTGAATCTTGTCACAATCACAACGGCTATACGCTTAGCAACTCTGCCGCCGTTGCAATCCGTTTGCAATGCGGTATCGTAACTCCAAGTCTTATCGGGTGATGCGTCAACAGTACGGTCGATTGTTCTGGTCACGCCGCAAGTGGCGAGGAAGCACGTTGTTCGGGCACGGAGAGGGAACCTGCATGTTTAGGGCCTCATTGCCGAAGATGCCATCTGTGAATGCGCGCCGTCCTTCCACTCAACCACTGCGCAAACACGTTGCCGGCGGGCTACGCACTGCCGAAGGAAACTGAGCCCGATGCGTAATCAACCGGTTTATTGGTACGAGGGGATGTTCCTTCGGCCCCAGCACTTCCAAGCGGCGGAACGCTATTGGACCGAAGTCAACGACGTTAGCGAGCAGATCGATCATCCTTATTACTACGGCCTGCGAACCCTCTCTATCAGTCGGCCCGCGATCGCCAACAACCAGTTTCAAGTCACGCAGTTGCAAGCCCGTCTGAAGGACGGCACGATCGTTCATCTCGAAGCCGGCCAGGATCCCGATCGTCTTGATCTGAAAGAATCGCTCACCGGTAAAACGCTCGACGCCGTCAACCTGGCCGAAGCGTTTGAAAAAGAAGCCAAGGTCCGAGTGTTTCTCGCCGTGCCGCGACTGATGCTCGGCCGGAAGAACACCGGCCCGAAAGAAACGTCAGCCGACGCCCGCTTCGGCATCGATCTGAAGAGCATTCAGGATGAAAACGAAGGTGGCAACGATCAGGAGATCGAGTTCCGCGCGATGAACGTGCGGCTGATGCTCTCGACGCAGAACCTTACGGGCTATGAAGTGCTGCCGATCGGCCAGGTGAAGCGGGCCGGCGGTGCGGCTTCAGCGCCCGAGCTCGATGCCGAATACATTCCGCCGCTGATCGCCGTGGAATCGTGGCCGCCGCTGGCGCGCGATATCATTCGCGTCATTTACGATCGAATTGGCGAATGCATTGGTGTGCTCGCCGATCAGATTTCCGATATGGATGTCGCGCTGGCTTCGAGCGATCCGCTCGACATGCGCCGGGTGTTTATCCTGCTGCGACTCAACGAAGCTTACTCAGTCCTCGGTACGCAGACATTCGCCTCTGGCGTGCATCCGTACGCCGCCTATCAAGAACTCTGCCGCGTGATCGGTCAGCTGTCGATCTTCAGCGCCAATCGTCGGCCGCCGGAGTTTCCACGCTACGATCACGACAACTTGTTCTACATCTTCGATTGGCTGAAGAAGCAAATCGAACTACTGCTGCAAGCCATTCCTGATCAAAAGTACGTGCAGCGGTATTTCACCGGCGCCGGCCAAGGCTTGCAAGTCAACCTCGAGCCGCAATGGCTGGCCGAAGGCTGGAACTGGTACATCGGTGTGAACCGCGGTTCGCTGTCGGAATCGGATTGCCGTGAACTCCTCAAGCCCGGCGCCGCCAACCTCGACTGGAAGTTCGGCAGCGCGACGATGGTCGACTTCTACCGCCGCAATTTTCACCGCGGCGTGTGGCTGGAAGAGCTCACGACCGTCCCGCGGATTTTGCCGGCGAAGGGGCCTTGGTTGTATTACCAGGTAAAGCGCGACAACGAGGCCTGGCAGTACGTTCACAAAGAACAGTCTCTGGCCATGCGACTTAATACGCACTTGATTCGCAACCTCGAGTCGCTGCAGGGAAAACGAGACCTGGTGGTTTCGGTCCGCGGCCAGAATGTTATTTTGCAGTTCGCTTTGTTCGCGGTGAAACCATTTTAAATTATGACACCACGCTTCGCCAAAGCCGTTGATCCTGTCTTTGCCTACGTCCTCGATCTGTTCGACCGGATCGATCGTGGCCAGAAGGTAAACGCGCTCGAAGAAAAGGCTCGCATCGCTGCGCAACTGCAAACCGCGGGAACGATGCTTAGCGAATCGGACGAATGGTCTCGCTACGCGAAGTATGCACTCATCGCCTGGATCGATTCCGAACTGGCGACCGTCCGTGAATGGGAGGGTCGCGATTGGTGGCTGTCGAACTCCTTGGAGATCGACTACCACGGCCAAGGCCTGGCGAATCACGATTTTTACGCCCGCGCGAACGAAGCGGGCCGACTCGGCAGCAAAGATGCACTCGAAGTTTTCTATATCTGCGTCGTTCTCGGCTTCCGCGGCTTTTACGAAAACGCCAATACCGAAGACCGCATGCGAATCATCGAGAGCCTGCAACTGCCACCCGATTTGAAAACCTGGACCAAACGGCAATCACAGGCCATCCGTCTGCAACAAGACCGGCCTGCGATTTCGGATACCAGCAAACAAGCCGACTTTGCGCCGCCACTCGATGGCGAACAAACGTTGCTCGGCACGGCGGTGATGTTTGCGATTATTGCCGCCGTTTGTTTGCCGCTCATTTACATCCTGCTGCAGTAAGAGCTGCTCCCTTCGAGGCACATAGCGTCCGAATGTTCAACTCCGCATGATCAACCACATCCTGAACGTTATCAGCTATCCCTTCCAACTCGTCTTCATGACCCCGGCTGCGCTCGTGGGCGCGTCGAGTTGGTTTCGGGGCGTGTCGCTGGCCATGCGCGTGGCGATTGTGGTTTTCTTGTTCATGTTGTTGTTCACGGTCATCTCGGCCGCGTATCAATTTTTGGGGATCGATCCCACCAACGCCGATCGCGGCTCTTGGTTGCGACAGTCATTCGTGCCGTCGATCGTGCTCATGTTTCTCACGCCGCCGGTCGTTTATGTCGCCGTGCGGTTTTGGCTCGAAGGCTCGGTCTCGCGATTCCCCGATATCGATGCAGCTTGGAAAGAAGGCATCGCGGCGCTCGAAGGGGCCGGCATTTCGCTGACGAACACGCCGGTCTTTTTGGTGCTCGGCGCCCGCGACGAAAAACAGATGCGCTCGCTGATGCGCTCGACATCGATCAAATTCGCCGTTCAAGGCGAGCCGCAGGGCAACAACAAGCCGCTCCACTTTTATGCCGCCATCGATGAGAAGATCGCCGGCGTCGAAGACAAACTGACCGCAGTCTATATTTTCGCCGTCGATTGCTGCCGGTCGAGCAAACTGCATCAGCTCGGTTTCACCGAAGTGGGCCGCAGCCGATTCAATGTCGAAGATACCGTTCGCGCCGGCGAAGGAATTCGCGGCACGATGGTATCGGGTAGCGACAAGCCGGGAGTATCGAGCGGCACGACGGTTGGCAACGCGCCGAACGACTCGATGCGTGGCACTTCGGTCGGCAGCAGTCCTCCACCGGCTACACTTTCGCGCGCTCAACTGGCCGGCACCATGATGCCCGGCGGTGGTGGCGCTTCAACGATGCACGCCGGCGCAAGCGATGCGGGTACCGGCGTGGCGATCCTTTCCAAACAAGAATCCGCCTACCAGGCCGCCCGGCTCGAATACCTCTGCACGCTCATTTCCCGCGCTCGCGAACCGCTCTGCCCGCTAAACGGTGTGATGACGGTCACGCCGTTCCAAATGCTCCGCCGTGGCGACGAGCAATGCCGGCAGTTGGCCGGCGCGGTGCGTGAGGATCTGCGCATTGTGCAGCAGAGCACGCGACTCCGCTGCCCCGTGGTGTCGCTGATCGGCGGCATGGAGCACGAGCGCGGCTTCATCGAACTCATCCGTCGCGTCGGCACCTCGCGAGCTCGCGATCAACGCCTGGGCTCGAGTTTCAAGACTTGGAATCCGCCGACGATCGAACGTCTGCAACAACTGGCAACCAATTCTTGCGGCTCGTTCGAGGACAATATTTACGCCCTGTTCAAGGAAGAGGACGGCTACAACAAGCCCGGCAACGACCGCTTGTATAGCTTGATCTGCAAGACCCGCGGCAAGTTCATCGAAGGGCTCGAGTTCTTCTTAACAGACGCCTACGGCCTGCAGGACATTCGCGAGACCGACGGTTCGCGGCCGATGCTCTTCTGCGGCTGCTACTTCGCCGCCACCGGCGAAGTTGAAGGTGCCGCTGGCTTCTTGCGGAGCCTGTTCGATCAAAAGCTCTATATGCTCGAGCAGGACAACCTGCAGTGGACCGAAACCGCGCTCCGCGACGATGCCGGCTACCACACCTGGGCCCGCGTCGGCATGCTGCTCAGCGGCGCACTGGTGGTCGGCCTGATCGGCGTGTTTATGTATACGAAGTTCCTGCGGTAAGGAGGGTGCTTGGGACTGGGATCTAGGGGCTGGGGATTGTGCATTCGAAATTGCATTTCCCCAGCCCCCAGTTCCTAGTCGCGAGCGCCGAATGGCTGATGACAAACCAACGCCGAGATGATCAGCGTCCCATCGAAGTCACGCATGAAGAGCAGGCCGATGATTCCGCTGCCGGTCCCGACTTCCTCAAGGAAGTCATGAGCCAAACCGTCGCCAACATCGCATCTACGCGTGAGCTCAGTCCTCAAGTTTTTGCTGCTCTGCTAGAAGTCGCGCGGCGTTATCCCGGTGAACCGCTATCGCTTGATCCGATCGCGATCGAGCTTGTTGCCGCTTGCCTCGCCGTGCAGATGCCGATGATTGCTTCGCGCGAGGCATTGTCTCGGCGGATGAATGCCTGGATTGCGAGTTCGCTGCTTGAGGATCCGGCTGCACAGCAACGACTTTCCGAGTTGTGGGCTCGGTTGGGAGAGGCAGCATGACGCTGGCCAAGCATCAGATCGATCAACTCGTCTTCACCCATCAAGGTTTGGTGCGAGCGATTGCCCGCGGCATTCATCGCAGCTTGCCGCCGTTCATGGAACTCGACGATTTGATCTCCTACGGCCAACTCGGCTTGATGCAAGCCGCTGCCGATTTCGATCCCGACCGTGGGGTGCAGTTCTCGACGTTTGCCTACCATCGCATTCGCGGTGCGATTCTGGACGGCACTTCGCAAATGTCGTGGGCCCGCCGCGTCACTACCTGCCGGCAAAAATACGACCGCCTGGCCAACGACACTCTCGCGACCGATGCCGCCGACACGGCTGGCGAAAAATCGGCCGATACGGGCGATCAGGCCGCGTGGTTGCAAGACACCAGCGCCCAGCTTAGCGTCGTCTTTTTACTGAGCCATGCGTCGGAAGAAGGTCGCGAAGCGCCGCACCTGGAAGATGCTTCCGCTCGCGCGCCATTCCAAGATTTACTCGATGATGAGCTCAAGGCCAACTTACACGCCCTGCTGGCGGAACTTCCCGAAGAATCGCGCTCGCTGCTGCAGAGTGCGTATTTCGAAGGACTGACATTGAAGGAAGCCGGTGAGAAGCTTGGTATCAGCAAAGCCTGGGCAAGCCGATTGCACGCACGGGCGCTAGGACAACTCGCACGCGGATTGCGCCGCCTCCAGGTTTCGGATTAACGATTTGCCGCAAATCAGGCCGCTAATAGGTAATCGTGCGTGGTAGTAACCGCAGCTCTTCCACAAGCCGCATTATTTACACTGCCCCTCACGACCCCTAAGATAATTTTCGCCCACTTGTGGGGTTGTGGCCTAGTTCAACACCAGGCCGCAAAATCGGGCGGACTGTAAGTCGACTTCGAAAGTCAACACGTGCCCACACCACCCGTCATCGATGCCGCATTACTGCTGGCTCCGATACCTGGCGACAACCCCGCCGGCGCGGCGCTCCGCTCCAGCGCGCCCGAGTTTGACGAAATCAACAAGCTCCTGCCGCAACAGGACAAAGGGGTCAGCGAAGGGATCGAATCGGCCAGACCTGGCGAATGGCGGGCCATGATCGACAAGTGCTCGGCCGGTTTGAAGAACAAGAGCAAAGACCTGCGCTTCGCCGGTCGCTTGATTCAAGCTCTCACGAATCGCCACGGCTTCGCTGGTTTGCGTGATGGTCTGCTGTTCACCAACAGTTTGATCAATGAATATTGGGATACGCTCAATCCCCTGCCCGACGAAGACACGGGCGATCTCGAATCGCGCGTCAGCCCGCTGCTGGCCCTCTGCCGCGAGACCGAAGCGCCGATCTGGATTCGTGAGGTCCCGCTCACGAACAACCCCGCGCCGATGGATGGCGACGACAGTAAGCGAGTGCCGGTTACTTACAACCTGCACGTGCTGATCAACGAAAAGAAGTCCGACAGCGCACTTCCCTTTGCCGCCGGCATGGCCAAGGTGATCGGCAGCACGCCGGCGGCCTTTTTGATCTCGTCGCACGAAGACATCGTCGGCGCTGCCGAAGCGCTCGAGGCCTTCAAAGATGCGACGAACGATCGCTTTGGCCGCGATGTGGCGCCGGACGTAACCAAGGTTCGCGAAGCGCTCGCCCTGTGCAAAAACCGGATCGAAAGCATCTGCAAGAGTCGCGGCATTTCGCTCACGGCTCAGGCAGCCGTGGCGGAAACCAGCGACGAATCGGAAAGCTCCAGCGAGGAAACTTCGACCATGAGCAACGGCAACGGTCATGCGGGCCCCATCCGCAATCGGGCCGAAGCCCTGAATCGATTGCGCGAGATCGCCGACTTTTTGAAGCAAGCCGAACCGCACAGCCCCGTGTCGTACCTGATCAACCGGGCGATCACTTGGAGCGAAATGCCGTTCGAGAAGCTGCTGTTAGAACTTGTCACCGACGACGCTGCCCGCGAACGAATCAACACCACGCTCGGCATCAAACCCGACGCCTATGGCTCGTCCGACAGCAGTTACGACAGTGGTAGCGGTTATTCCGAGGAGCAGCAGTAACTGGATTTGTCAAAAAAGATTTGCCGCAACCTAGGATTTGAGAACCAGGCTGTAACATTTCGTCCGTTTTTACGATTAGCAGATCACGCCACGCTCTCAACCGCACAGCAATAGTTCCGCACAACGTTAGTTCCCTTCAGACAAAGGATCGAAAACATGGCCGGTGACAGCATTCAGAAGAAGCTCGAACGCGTTCGTCCCCCCCGCGTGCAGATCAAGTACGAAGTCGAAATCGGCAACGCCCTCGAGCTGAAAGAATTGCCCTTCGTCGTCGGCGTGATGGGTGACTACTCCGGCAAACCCGATCAACCTCTGCCGAAGCTCAAGGATCGCAAGTTTGTCGAAATCGATCGCGACAACTTCAACGAAGTCATGAAGAGCATGACCCCGCGGCTCGCTTACCGCGTGGAAGACAAGATCAGCGGCAAAGCCGACAGCAAACTGAACGTCGAGCTCCGCTTCAACAATCTGTCGGACTTCAGCCCCGAAAACGTGGTTCAACAAGTCGAGCCGCTCCGCAAACTGCTCGAAGCCCGTCAACAGCTCGAAGAGCTGAAGACCAAGATGGACGGCAACGACAAGCTCACCGGCTTGCTCGAGCAGGTGCTGAACAACGCCAACCTGCAGCAAGACATGGGCAAATCGCTGAACGTCGAACCGACCAAGGAAGGCTAAAGCCAAGTCGCTTTCCCGGCCACACCACACAATTTCGCACACATTTTTCGGTTGGAGACCATGACGATGGCTGAAACCCAAGCCCAAGGCGCCGCCGGCGCGACGACGACCACCACGGAAGCGAGTTTTCTCGACCAGGTGGTGACTGCCACCAAGCCCAAGAGCGACGCTCAAATCGAACGGGCCAAGGACCTGCTGCAAACCTTCGTCAAGCAATTGATGAGCGGTCAGGCCACCGTCAGTAAAGACGTCGAGAAGCAGATCAACTACTGGATTTCGGAGATCGACCGGCTGTTGTCGGCGCAGCTCAACGAAATCATGCACGCCGAAGAGTTCCAAAAGCTCGAAGGCTCCTGGCGCGGGTTGTTCTATCTCGTCGACAAGACAGAGACGAGCACCAGCTTGAAGATTCGCGTGCTGAACGCCAGCAAGAACGAAGTTCGCAAGAACCTCGAAAACGCGATCGAATTTGATCAGAGTGCTCTCTTCAAGATGGTCTACGAAGAAGAGTACGGCACGTTCGGTGGTGCTCCCTACGGCACGCTGATTGGCGACTACGAAATCAGCAACCATCCCGATGACATGCTGTTCATCGAAAAGATGGCCCAAGTTGCCGCCGCTGCTCACGCGCCGTTCTTCACCGCCGCGAACTCCGAGCTGTTCGGCCTCGACCGCTTCACCGATATCGACAGCAAACGTGACCTGGCGAAGATCTTCGACACGGTCGAATACGCCAAGTGGAAGAGCTTCCGCGAATCGGAAGACAGCCGTTATGTAGGCATGTGCTTGCCGCACGTGCTGATGCGTCTGCCGTATGGCGCTAAGACCAAGCCGGTCGAAGGCTTCAACTACGAAGAAGACGTCGACGGCCGCGATCACCGCAAGTATCTGTGGGGCAACGCCGCCTACGCCCTTGCCGCTCGGATCACCGATTCGTTCGCCCAGCACGGTTGGCTGGCTTCGATCCGCGGCGTGCAAGGTGGCGGTCTGGTCGAAGGCCTGCCGACGCATACCTTCAAGACCGACGAAGGCGATGTCGCCCTGAAGTGCCCGACCGAAGTGGCGATCACCGATCGTCGCGAAAAGGAATTCAGCGACCTCGGCTTCATTCCGCTGGTGCACTGCAAGGGCCGCGACTTTGCTGCGTTCTTCGCCACGCAGAGCTGCCAAAAGGCCAAGCTCTACAACAAAGACGAAGCCAACGCCAATGCCCGCCTCAGCACGCAGTTGCAATACATGCTCTGCGTCAGCCGGTTCGCCCACTACCTGAAGGCCATCGCTCGCGACAAGATCGGCAGCTTCATGAGCCGCGGTCAATGCGAACGCTGGCTCAACGAATGGATCGAAACCTACAAGCACCCGAACCCGGAAACGGCCAACCAAGAATCGCTGGCCAAGATGCCGCTCGCCGACGCTCGCGTCGACGTCCGCGAAATCCCGGGCCGCCCCGGCCAATACGAAGCGGTCGCCTTCCTGCGGCCACACTTCCAACTCGACGCGCTGAACGTGTCGATGCGGTTGGTCGCTTCGCTGCCTCCGCCGGCTGGGAAGTAAGGCAGGGAGTTGGAAACTGGGAGCTAGGAGCTCGAGAAACACAGAGGACCGCGGATCGAAAGATCCGCGGTCTTTTTTTGTAACTCGCGACGATAGCGAACGGTGCGGTTACTTCTTATTGTTGTTCTTTTTCTTCTGCTGCTGAGCCCGTTCGCGGGCGTCTTCTTTTCGTTCTTCAACAATCTCGGCTTGAACTTTTTGCTGGGCGGCAGCAACGGCCCGATGTTTGGCAACCGCTTTGGCGGCGGCGGCGTCGGCTTGGTTTTCGGCTTTATCCAGGTCGCGTTTGGCTGCGGCGTATTTCGGATCTTTCAGTAGCACTTCGTCGGCCTTGGCGAGAACTTCGCGGAGGTGCTCCTCCGCTTTGCTGACCGCGGCCTTTGCCTTCGCGGCGGCAGGGACCTTTTCGATGGCGGTCGCTTCCAGCTTTCGCAGCCCGGCTTCGGCGTCGGCAATCTGTTTGGCTGCGGCGGCTCGATCGGGCGCGCTATCGAGCGTCGCGCGGAGTTGATCGCGCTTCTGCGCTGCGGCGACGTATTCTGGCGATTGATGAACGGCGGTCAGAATGGGCGTGACCAGCGGCTCGAGCGTCTGACGTGCCTGGTCGACACGTTCTTGTGCCTTTTTTACTTCGCTGGAACCGTCGGCCTGATCCTCGATCTTTCGCCGCAGCGCGACCAGCGCGCTGCGGACCTTCGTGACATTCTGCTTAGCTTCCTGCACATCTTTGTTGGCTTCCACGGCGTCCTTCTGAGCGTCCGCCAGCTTGGCCTGAGCAGCGCGGATTTCAGCTTCGTCGTTTTTCTTATTCTGATTCTTGTTCTTGTCGTCGGCGTGGAGCAGCATGCTGCCGAAGACTGCCCAAGCCAAGACGCCGAAGAGAATTTTGTTCATCGCCTGATTTCCTGCCGCATGTAACTAGGGACTTGCCCTACGAGCACCATCTAGGATGCGCGAGAAGCACAATTGATTGCAAGGAAGATGCCATAAAGAGCCAAAACAAGGCGGTAGTACGAACCCCCAGGTTCGTGCGCCCGCGGGGCATGCCTACACACAGCAGAACTCCCTGTTAATCGGCAAATCCCTTTGCGGTTCAAGTCTCGCAGCACACCCACCTTCGAGACAAGCATCATGACCATCCCAGGAAAAATCGTCATCGCCGGCGGCAGCGGCTTTTTGGGCCTGTCGCTCGCCACGCACCTAGCCGAACTCGGTGCTGAGGTGGTGATCCTCTCGCGCACACCGCCGAAGGTTGCTGGACCGTGGAAACATATCGCCTGGGACGCTCACACCCTTGGCGTGTGGCAACAGGAACTGGAGGGAGCCGCTGCCGTAGTGAATCTGGCGGGGCGAAGCGTCGATTGCATCAAATCGCCCGATCACCAGGATGAAATTCTCCGCTCGCGCACCGCGTCGACACGTGTGCTGGGGCAGGCCATGCGAACACTCGTGTCCCCGCCACCCGTGTGGGTGCAAATGAGCACGGCCCACATCTATGGCGATCCGCCTGAGATCGTCTGCGACGAAGATTCGCCCTACGGCATCGGCTTGGCCCCGTTTGTGGGCCGTGCGTGGGAAGACGAGTTCGAGCGCAGAAAACTCCCTGCGCAGCGCGGCGTGATCATTCGCACCAGCTTCGTGATCGGCCGCAATCGCGGTGGTGGTGGCGGCGCGCTGACCACTCTTTCGCGACTCGCGCGCCTGGGGCTGGCCGGGACGATTGCCTCGGGGAAGCAAGGGATTAGCTGGATCCACGAGCAAGATTTGAATCGCCTGTTCGTGCGCGCGTTGACGGATGAGAGCATGAGCGGCCCTTATATCGCGGCGTCGCCGAATCCTGTTTCACAAGCAGAGTTCATGCGAGAGCTGCGGAAGGCGGTGGGAATGCCTCTCGGTCTGCCGGCATTTGGTTGGATGGTTCGTCTGGCCGCGCACTATTTTTTGCGGAGCGATCCTGAGTTGATTTTGTACGGCCGTTATGTGGTCTCACGGCGGCTGCGCGAGGCCGGTTTTGAATTTCAGTTTGCGGAACTGCGGCCTGCCCTGCGCGACTTGCTCGCGTGAGAATGCGGATGAAGTGAGGCGCGGCGGCGGTTATAACAGGACTGCCCTCTCTGCATCCTTCCGTTGAGACGCCGCATGCTCCGCTCACCTGTTCTGCTGGTTGCGTTGTTCGTTCTTGTCTCCACGGCGTTCGCTGCCGCCGCCGAGCGCTATGATGTGGTGATTCAGGGAGGCCGCATCGTCGATGGGAGCGGCGCGGTTTGGTTCAGCGGTGATGTCGCAATTCGCGATGGCAAGATCGCCAAGATCGGCCGCGTCGATGCGGCGAACGCGGCCCGCGTGATTGATGCCAAGGGGCTGATCGTCGCGCCTGGTTTCATCGACATGATGGGCCAGACGGCGACGCCGCTGCTGCGCAATCCAGCGACCGCGGCGAATCTCTTGTCGCAGGGCATCACGACGATCAACTGTGGCGAAGGAGTTTCGCAAGCGCCGCAATCGGCCGCCGACGCCAAGTCGCTCGGCTGGCAAACGGCAGCAGAGTATTTTCAGCTGCTCGACATGCAAGGCCTACCGGTGAATGCGGTGCAAACAATCGGGCATACTCAGGCGCGGCTACTCGTGCTGGGCGAAGTCGATCGCCGACCGTCGCCCGATGAACTGAAGCAAATGCAGCAACTGGTCCGCGAAGGAATGGAAGCTGGCGCGATCGGCGTATCGACCTCGCTCATTTATCCGCCGGCCGTGTATGCCAGTCAGGAGGAGATCGCCGCGCTCGCGAGCGTGGCCGGTGAATTCGGCGGCAAGTATTTCACGCACATGCGCAACGAAGGAGACAAGCTCCTCGAAGCCATCGACGAAGCCCTGGCCATCGGTGAACAGGCGAAAATGCCGGTGCATATCTTTCATCTCAAAGCGGCCGGCCAGCAGAACTGGCCGAAAATGGCGCAAGCGATCGACAAGATCAAAGCGGCCCGCGCGCGAGGCCAGCAAGTGACGGCCGATGTTTATCCCTACATCAACAATGGCCTCGGCATCGCCGCGCTGATTCATCCGCGGCACTTCGCTGCCGGCGAACCGGCGTTTCGTGCGAAAGTCGCCGATGCAGAACTGCGAAAAACAATCCGCAAAGAAATGGAAGAAAGTCGCGATTACGAAAACTGGTATCGCCACATCGGCAGCGATTGGAACAGGCTGATTATCGGCCAGACCAACGATGAGCGTTTCAACGGCACGACCGGCAAGAGCCTGGCCGAGATCGCGAAGGACCGCAAGGAAGATCCCTGGGACACGTTTTTCGAACTCGTCAAAGCGGGCGCTTTCGTCCTCCCCGAGAGCATGCAAGAGGCGAACATCCAACTCGCGATGCAGCATCCCTTCGTATCGTTCTGCACCGACGTCGGTCCGGCCGGTGGTTCGCGCATCGCTTCGCATCCGCGAGCTTTCGGCGCGTTTCCGCGCGTCATCGCTCGGTTTATACGCGAGCAGCAAACGATCTCGTTGGAGCGAGCCATTTCGCAGGCTTCGGCAGCAGCGGCGAACAACATTCTTGCTTTTGATCGCGGCCGGATCACAGAAGGCGCTGCCGCCGATGTGATTGTGTTCGATTACGACAAGTTCACCGACAAAGCCACGTTCGCCCAACCGCATGCCCAGGCCGAAGGGATGAAGTACGTTCTCGTCAACGGCGAACTGGTTTGGGACGACGGCGTGCAAACGAAGCGTCGGCCCGGTCGTGTGCTGCGCGGACCTGGGTACAAAGGCCCGCCGTCGGCGACGACTTCGGCTGCAAAATCCGTCACGAAAATCAAATCGCTCGATCAACTCTTTCCCGCGTTTCTCGACAAGCATTCTGTTCCCGGCTGCTCGGTGGCCGTGATGCGCGAAGGAAAGCTCGTTTACGCTCGCGGCTTCGGTTTCGCTGATGTCGCGACTCGCGAAGCAGTCTCGCCAGAAAGTTTGTTTCGGATTGCGAGCATTTCGAAACCGTTTACTGCGGTCGCGATTTTGCAATTGATCGAACAAGGCAAACTCAAACTCGATGATCCCGTGCACAAGTTCATCGACGACGAACCTTTGCTCGTCGGTGACGCCAAGCTCGACGAACGGCAGGCCGAGATCACTATTCGCCAGTTGCTCGAGCATCGCGGCGGTTGGGATCGCGACAAATCGTTCGACGGCATGTTTCAATCGCTGCGATTCGCGAAGGCTCTCGGCAAGCCCTCGCCCCCCGATGTGCATGACATCATTCGCAACATGCGCGGCCTGCCGCTCGATTTTCCGCCCGGCGAACGCTACGCCTATTCCAACTACGGCTATTGCCTGCTGGGCCGTGTGATCGAAAAGATCACGCAGCGGCCTTACGAGGAATATGTGAAAGACCAGGTGCTGAAACCACTGCAGATCACCAGCATGCGGATCGGCGGTTCGCATCTCGAGGATCGTTTTCCTGGCGAAGTCCGCTATTACGATCCGGCTCTGTCGGGATCAGTTTTTCAAAATGAAATCGGCCAGCAGCGGGCTGCTCCATATGGCGCGTACAAGCTCGAAGTCCTCGACTCGCACGGCGGGTGGATTGCCTCGGCCGTCGATCTTGTCCGTTTTGCGGCGGCATTTGATGAGCCAGAGAAATGCCCGCTCCTCAAAGCCGGTTCGATCGTGTCGATGTTTTCACCGCCGCCGATCAAATACGGCGAAACGTATTACGCTCTCGGCTGGCAGGTTCGGCCACTTCGTAACAAACAGAGAAACGCCTGGCATACCGGCTCATTGCCGGGGACATCGACGATTTTGATTCGCCGTCACGACGGCCTGAATATCGCCGTCCTTTTCAACAGCCGAGTGAGTCCTACTGCTCAACATCTGACACGCGAGCTCGAGGGACCACTGCACGCGGCACTCGACGAAGTTCGAGATTGGCCGATCGCGCAGTAACTCAGCCGCCCGACAACGCGCCGATCACCATATACGGCTCCTCGCCGGCAATAACCGCAGCAGGCAACGGCGCATCGGGATCTTCGTTGCTCACGTCTTGCTGACAGGCGAAGAAGCGAATGAACGCGCGGCGGCGCTGCGTGCCGTGTTCTCGAATCGTCCCCTTCAGCTGCGGGAATTTTGCTTCCAGCGCAGTAAGCAGCGTTCGCTGCGTGATCGGCTCAGCAACATCCAACTCCACTTCGCCGGTCACACCAGCGAGACCCCGAAGATGGAAGGGTAAATGAACGCGGAGCATGGAGAGGAAGGGGTGAAGAGAAAAAGGGATGAAGGGCGGGGGAAGAAGGCGGTAGGACACCCTTCCTGTCTTCCTCCTTACTCCAACGTCTGCACTTCCACGCTTGTCACAGCAGGTAGATCGCGAACGATCGTTTGCCAGTTGTTGCCGCCGTCGGGACTGCAATAAACCTGACCGCCGGTGGTGCCGAAGTAGATGCCGCCGGGGTCGAGTTCGTCGCGGCTCATCGCATCGCGGAGAATATTGACGAAGCAATTCTCTTGGGGCAATCCGTTGGTCAGAGCTTCCCATTCATTGCCGCCCGACTTGCTGCGATAGACGCGGAGTTTTCCTTCCGGTGGATAGTGTTCCGAATCGCTCTTGATTGGCACAACGTAGATCGTCTCCGGCTCGTGCGCGTGCACTTCGATCGGAAAACCGAAGTCCGTCGGCAAGTTGCCGCCGATGTCGTACCAGTTTTCGCCGGCGTCATCGCTGCGCATCACGTCCCAATGCTTCTGCATGTAGAGTGTGCTCGGCCTGCTCGGATGAAACGCGATGCGATGCACGCAGTGCCCGACTTCGGCATTCGGATCGGGCAGCACGTACTGCGAAACCAGGCCGCGATTGATCGGCTTCCACGTCTGACCGCCGTCGTCGGTGCGAAACGCGCCGGCTGCGGAGATAGCGCCGTAGATGCGATCGGGGTTCGTCGGATCGATCAAGATCGTGTGCAAACCCATGCCGCCAGCGCCAGGCTGCCAGTAGTTGCCGCCGCCGTGACCTCGCAGACCGGTCTGTTCCTGCCAGGTCGTGCCGCCGTCGGTCGAGCGGAACATCGCGGCGTCTTCGGCGCCGGCGTACACGGTTTCTGCGTCGGTGAGCGACGGTTCGAAGTGCCAGATTCGTTTGAACTCCCAGGGATGCGGTGTGCCGTCGTACCACAAGTGCGTGCCGACCTCACCTTCGTAAGTGAATTGATTGCTGGCCTGCTCCCAGGTTTTTCCGCCGTCATTCGAGCGATGTACGACCTGTCCGAACCAGTCGCTGGTTTGTGAGGCGTAGATACGATCAGGGTTCACCGGCGAACCCTTGATGTGATAGATGGGCAAACCGCCGAAGAGGACTTCGCTGATGTCCCACTTTTTTCGCGCAGCATCGCTGTTGATGATGAACGCGCCCTTCTTGGTGCCAACCAGCACGCGAACTTTGGTCATGGTTGTGTCTCGTGTCGATGATGAAAATGTTGATCGAGTTTCACTTCGGCCGTCTCATCGCGTGGCGGCTTGCTGCGGGCCAGAAATCCGCCGGCGATAAATGGCTCGCGGTTTCCCAGTACCAGGTTGATCACGGGAACCGTTTCATCTGTTTTTGTTTTGCTAATTACTTCGGCAATCTGAACTTCACCGTCGGGCGAGTCGCTCGCCGACCAACGCAGGATCGTATCGCCCGGCTGCAACTTTCCCACGTCAATGAAAGCATCGAGCCGCTGGCAAAGTGGCTGCGTTTCAGTGGTGCGCAGCTCTCCCCGGTTCGTTTGCACAATCCATAGTCGATTGGTCGTCCGAAAGATCGACACCACCGGCAACAAAATCTTTTTCCCCTGCGGCGAGATGCTGTAAACCTCGTCGCCGACAGTAATTGACTCAATTGGCCGCGGGCCTGCCGCGGTCTCGACAAGCGTGCCGTGTGGGAAGCAGCCGGGGTGACAAGGAATTTGCAGGGGTTCCATTTCGACCAAGCTGGCCTCGGGAACGAGACGGTTAATACGAGCGGCCTTTTCCACATTGGGCTTTTGATGCGGAAAATAGCCAACGCGAGCGATTGCTTCGTCGCCCAGCCAAGCGCGAACGATTGGCACAGAAGGATCGGGCACTCCCACCGGCTTCAGCGGTTGCATCGCGTGCGAGATTTCGTCCTGCGTCGTGATATGAAAACCGTCAGCGATCAGTTCCTTCAACAGCGCCTTGCGCGCTCGCACGACACTCAGCTGATAACCGACGTAGGCAAACGCGATCGATGACAACGTGACGAGGATCAGCAGCGTCCGCAAACTGAAGTTCCACCAGCGGATGGGATTCTTCATAGCCGATGATCCTCGCGAAATTTTTCCGACGTGATCCTAGCGCAAAGGCATGATCGAGCGCAACCGCGGTTCGCGCAAGTAAATGCCGAGCCACATCACAACGCCGATGATCAGCGGCGCCCAGATCGGTTGCTTGCCGATCACATGTACGCAGATAGCGCCGCCGAGGTAACCCTCGAGCAGCACCGCGCCGAGAACCGCTGTCTGGGGAAAGAGATAAACGAGCGCGCAGAAGATTTCTACGCAGGCGATGGCGGTCATCGTCTGCACCGAGAAACCTCCCTTCTCAAAATCGGCCGCTAACTTTTCATGGTCGCCGATCTTCAGCGGCACGGTGAGCTTCATAAAAGCGCTCGCCGACATCGCGAGCGTGATCAGCACCGTCAGCACCCAACCGCTGATCGTCATCCACTTCGGCTGCGCGGCGTTATCCGGCGAGGACAATTTTGCTTGCGACATATTCCGTTCCTTACTTTTTCTGCAATTGATATTCGACGAGCGCCTTGAAACCACCCATCGCCATTCGCTTCATGTCAAACGGCATGTTGTTCGGATCCATCCCTTCCATGATGCGGGGATCGGCCATCACTTTTTTATTCACCTGATCGCGATGCTTGCGCGACTTGTGAATGATGAACGAGAACATTACGACTTCGCCGGCCTTGGGCTTGGCGACCTTGTTGAACGACTGCAAGCCTTCGATTTCCAGGTCGTCGCCTTGGCATTCGTAGTAGCCGAGTGCGCCATGCTCCATCCAGATTTTGCCGGCCTTCTTGGCGATTTTCACGTACTCGGGCAACCTGGCTTCGGGTACACAGAGGAGAAATCCGTCGACGTAGCTCATGCAGTAGTCTCGCAGTAGAGAACAGGAAGAAACAACGGCCTGCGTACTCGCAGCGACAAGAATGCGTACTCGCAGCAACAGGCACTTGCTGGCGAGTATACTCAAGCCGCCTGACTTCAGAAACGTTACCTCTTCCTTCATGCGGAATTCCATTCATGATGCGTGCCGTTCTTAGTTGCTGCGTTCTCAGTCTTGTGCTGGTCAGCCGTTTGTCTGCAGAAGATGCCGCCGTTCCCGCGCAGCGGACGCGCGAATACTCATGGATGAAAGTCGCCGATTGGAACGCTCGGCATGATCGGTTTTTGCAGCGGGCCAAGGAAGGGAAGTGCGATTTGCTCTTTCTGGGCGACTCGATCACCGAAGGTTGGGGAAACAACGACACTTGGAAGAAGTTCTACACGCCGCGCAACGCCGTGAACTTCGGCATCGGCGGCGATACGACGCAGAACGTCCATTGGCGCATGACCAATGGCGAGCTCGAGGGCCTGTCGCCGAAAGCCATAGTGCTGATGATCGGCACCAACAACTTCGGCTTGCATAACGACAAGCCCGAGGATGTGATCCGCGGCGTCGAAGCGTTAGTGAAAACGCTCCGCACGAAATTGCCCGACACCGAAATTCTGCTGCTCGGCATGTTCCCGCGCGACAACAAACCCGATACCGATTTCCGCAAGCGGATCAAAACGGCCAACGAAGGAATTGCCAAACTGGCCGACGACAAGAGCATTTTCTATCTCGACATCGGCAGCAAGTTCCTCACCGAAGACGGCACCCTCGAAAAGGAGATCATGCCGGACTATTTGCACCTCTCGCCGAAGGGCTACGAGATTTGGGCCGAAGCGATTGAGCCGAGCGTGAAGAAGTTGCTCGGGGAGTAGCACTGCAGATCATGCCGGAACTGCGCGGAGTACCGTTTGTTCCGGCCTACGTGACACTCGCCTATTTATAGCGTTCACGGACATACACTTGATCGGCAACGGAGAGCTTGTCGAGCGGGATCGAAATCACCTTGCCGTCCCGCTTTTTCAACTGCACGAGACTGAACTCAAAGCCAACCAGTTCGGCATCGACTTTGAACTCGCCTGTGTCGTTGATCCATTTGCGCATGACCGGGACTGGATTAACTGCGGCAGGAATGGGCGCTGCCGCATCGATATTGTCAGGTCGTTCGACGGCGGCTTCACTCAGGCGTGGACGTGCTTCGGCTTCTCCGTTCATGTCCGCCCCTGTCTGCAAGCGGATGCGGTCGTACGTGACGCGATCGACGACGCCGTTGGTCGTGTAGCGGACAGTTATCTCTGCACCGCGGCGGCTGACGACCACGGCTGGAAACCAGCCGGCCTGATCACGCGCGAACACAGTTTGCTTGGGCTTTATCTGGTCTAGCGAAGTCAAAGGGGAGCCCGGCGCTTGTGGAATGACGGCAGACGGATCTGCTGCCGGCTGAACCGGCACCGGCTGATTGGACTGGGGTTGCAACGCAAACCGGCCAGGCCCAGTTTGAGCCATTCTCTCGGCTTCCCGCGCTGCTCGTAGCTCCCGTTGCCGCTCCGCCTCCGCGGCCTCTTCAGCCTGTCGTTGTTGGCGACCGAGCGCAGCTGCGTCGTTCTGACGCTGCAAATCTGCCGCTGTTTTGCGGGCTCTTTCGTCCGCCGCAGCCTTCTGCTGTCGATCCCATTCTTCTTTTTCGCGAGCCGCTCGCGCCGCGTTTTCAGCCAAAATACGATTGCGCTCGGCGATTTCTTCCGGCGTCGACTGGCGGACTTGAGGCGGAGCAGGTTCGCTCGAAGAATTGGCGCTGTTGACCAGCTCGCGGACAAGCGCTCGTCCGCCGCTGCGCGACAGCGCTTTCAAGCCGATTGCGAGGGCCACCAAGACAATGGTGCCAAAGATGCCGGCAGCCGTAGTGCCGCCTGAAGATTGATCTGAATAGCTCATACACGACCTGGCGAGGGAGGTTGCCCACCCATATTAGCCATCCACTCTTCGGAGGTCAATTCTGACTCCGTAGCCACCGCCGGCACACGGTGGGAAAATCGACGTGGTATCGCGGATTCGCGCGCGCTCTGACGAACGTGGCTACAAGATCGCACCGATCGGCTGACCAAGCGCGACGGAATGTGGTCGCTGCAGTTGATCATAAATCCGCGTCTCCGGCGGAATGCCAAGCGCTGCGTAGATCGTAGCAGCGACGTCTTCGGGCGAAACCGGATCGTTGGCCGGATACGCGGCAATGCGGTCCGATGCGCCATAGATCGCGCCGCTCTGCACCGGTCCTCCCGCGAGCAACACCGTATAGCAATGAGGCCAATGATCGCGGCCCTCGCGAGCGGCGCCAGCACTGCTCGTGATCTGCCCCAGGCGCGGCGTGCGGCCAAATTCGCCCATCATCACCACCAGCGTTTCCTCGAGGAGGCCGCGCTCGTGCAAATCGGCGAGCAATGCCGAGACACCTTGATCGGTGTACGGCAGCAGCGATTTCTTTAGCAATGAAAAGTGATCGCGATGGGTATCCCAAGCCTGGTCGATTCGCCGGCCGCTGACGACGGTGACCAGTCGCACTCCCGCTTCGATCAGCCGTCGCGACAACAGCAAGCACTGGCCTAAATGTGGCAGGCCGCCAAACTTGCGAGCCTCGACCGAACGATCTTCACGATCGGGCAGGCCGTAGCGCTCGCGCGTCTGCGGCGATTCGCGCGAGAGATCAAAGGCTTGCTTCGTTTCGGTCGAGCACAACAGCTCGAAAGCCTTCGCGCGGAATTGTTCGAAGCGACTGCCACCACTTCCCGCAGCGGCCGGCTGATTTAGTCCCGCCAGTAACGCCTGCCGTTCACTTAAGCGCGCTGCATTCATATCGGCAGGCAACGACAAGCCGGGGATGGAATAGTTGGCCACACTCGGGTCGCCGCCGATCAACGGATCGAATGAAGCGCCGAGCAAGCCGGCTCGTTCGCCCGGCAGATCCTTACCGTTGTTCGACATGATATCGGGCAGATGCACAAACGGCGGCAACTTTTTGTCGATGGGCCGCAGCGCCGCAAGCGTAGCGCCGAACGGCGGAAAGTTATCGGGCAAATCGCCGGTAATCAGGTCGCCTCCCTTCAGCGGCGAACGACCGGTGAGCATGTAATACGCGCCGGCGTTGTGATCGACAATCTTGTGCTGCACCGAGCGGATCTGGGCCCAGTGATGCCACTGCTGTGACAACTGCGGCAGGTGTTCGCACACCGTCACGCCGGGCGTCTTCGTCTGGATCGGCTGAAACTCGCCGCGAACATCGGCGGGAGCGGCGGGCTTCATGTCCCACAGGTCGATGTGCGACGGCCCGCCTTCGAGAAAAATCAGAATGCACGACTTGGCAATTTTGCGTGGTCGTTGCGTTGCGCGTTCGCTCTCCGCCGCCAGCAGCCGAGGCAACGTCAGCCCCAGCAGACCGAGCGAACCGGTCTGCAGCAGTTGTCGCCGCATGGCGAATCGAAGAGGAGAGGAATCGGCCATGCGACTATCATCGCGGCCGCCGTTTTCGAATGCAACGCATTTCGCCAAGCCGCTGGAAAGGCAACTCCCCTTCCGGTAATGGCGTATTGTCCTCTCCCCCATTTTTCGCCCTCCCTCTACAATCGGCAGCTTCACCAGCGAACCTGCGAGACGCCGGTTTGTCTTGAAGGATTGTCCCGCCAAGCGGAAACTATCAAGCGCCAAGTCTCTCGTTGCCCTCAAAAACTATCGCCAGAAACTAGGATGGCCATGGCCAAAACTGCGATCTCACCGACCCGTGCCGAAGATTATCCCGAGTGGTATCAGCAGGTGATCAAGGCTGCCGACCTCGCCGAAAACAGCGACGTCCGCGGCTGCATGGTCATCAAGCCCTGGGGCTGGGGCATTTGGGAGAACATCCAGCGCGTGCTCGACGGCATGTTCAAGGACACCGGCCACGAAAACGCCTACTTCCCCCTCTTCATTCCGCTCAGCTTTCTGCAAAAGGAAGCCGATCACGTCGAAGGCTTCGCCAAGGAATGCGCAGTCGTCACGCATCACCGTCTGCAGCCCGATGCCGACGGCAAGTTGCAGCCGGCGAGCCCGCTCGAGGAACCGCTGATCGTCCGGCCGACGAGCGAAACGATCATCGGCGCGATGTATGCGAAGTGGGTGCAGTCGTATCGCGATCTGCCGATTCTGATCAATCAGTGGGCCAACGTTGTGCGTTGGGAAATGCGGACGCGGCTGTTCCTCCGCACGGCCGAGTTCCTCTGGCAAGAGGGGCACACCGCTCACGCGACCGAAGCCGAGGCTCGCGAAGAGACGATGAAGATGCTCGACGTCTACGCCGAGTTCGCCGAGCAGCACATGGCGATGCCGGTGATCAAAGGTGAGAAGACCGCTGGTGAACGCTTTCCCGGCGCGGTCGCGACCTACTCGATCGAAGCCATGATGCAAGATCGCAAAGCGCTGCAAGCCGGCACGAGTCACTTCCTCGGTCAGAATTTCTCGCGCGCTCAAGGAATCAAATTCCAGGATCAAAACAGCACCGAGCAATTTGCCTGGACGACCTCGTGGGGCGTTTCGACGCGGCTCATCGGCGGCCTGATCATGACGCACAGCGATGACGACGGCTTGATTTGTCCGCCGCGCCTGGCGCCGAAGCACATCGTGCTGCTGCCGATCTATCGCAATGACGAAGAGAAGTCGCAAGTCGTTCCGTACGTGCAAAGCCTGAAGAAGGAACTCGAAGCCCAGTACTTCGCTGACACGAAGATTCGCGTTCATATCGACGACCGCGACATTCGCGGCGGCGAAAAGAACTGGTATCACGTCAAGCGCGGCGTGCCGTTGCGGGCCGAAATCGGGCCGAAGGACATCGCCAAGAACGGCGTATTCCTCGCGCGGCGTGATACGGGCGAAAAGGCCGGCGTCGATCGTGCTGAACTGGTCGCCACGATTTCTTCACGGCTGCAAGCGATTCAGGACAATCTCTTCCAGCGAGCTCTGAAGCTGCGCGAAGACAACACCCGCAACATCGACAAGCTCGACGAATTGCTCGCCTGGTTCACGCCGAAGAACGTGAACGAGCCGGAGATTCACGGTGGCTTTGCACTGTCGCACTTTACCGAGAATAAAGAAGTCGACGAATTGCTGAAGAAGCACAAGCTGACCATCCGCAACATGCCGATGGGGCTCGAAGAGATTCCCGGTAAATGCATCTTCACCGGCCAGTCGACGACGAAGCGGGCCTACATCGCGAAGTCGTACTAGGGGCGTTCGCTGCGGCCCTTTGCCGAAATTACCTTCGGCATCGGCCGGGCTTCGACCGTCAGCTTCACCTGCGCGCCGAGCTGTTCTTGAGCTCGCCGCAGTACTTTTGCCGCCGCGGCCGTGTCGCCTTGCTCATTGCAAGACTTCAGCCACGCCGTATAAACCGCCCGCTGGCCGCTGACGAACAGCGGCGCTGTGGGACGGCGCGACTTGCCAGCATCGAGTAGCTGGAGCGCTTGCTCAAAGTTTTGCTCGCGGCACAGCTGGGCAACCCATTGCTGATGCACATGCAAATCATTGCTGAGCAGCGGCTGATAATCGGCCTTCAGCGCGAGTCCCGTGGTAATCCGCCGTGCGGCCGTGGCGTACTCACCTTGTTCGCACAGTGATAGCGCCCAGTTGTTCAATCCGGCCAGCAGATTTTCCTGCGCGTCGCGATCGCGGGCATCACAGGCCAGGCTCTTCTCGAGCAACTCGATCGCCGCGGCGAACTCTTTTTGTTCCAGTTTCGCCAGCGCACGGTTATAGTAAATCCGCCCGACCAGCGCGACCGCCGAAATCGCGTGCCGCGGCTGTTCGCTCTGTCGCAATTCCGGATTGGTGAACCAATCGGCCCGCGTCGTTTCGATCTCTTCACGCGAAGTGATCAAACGGCTGCAAACATGGCCGCTTTGCGCGATGATTTCGGCATTCACGCCCACGCGCTCACACAGGTCGTGATAAATGATCGTCGCCGTCACGCAGTTGAAGTCACCCGTCGCAAATGTTTGCTGCACGAGCGTCGCCGTTGGTTGAAACGAGCCGGTCAGGATCTGCTGATGCATCCCTTCCAGCAAGGCGGCCGGTCGCTGGTCGCGCGGCAGGCGGGCGATCACGGCGAGATCGAGAGACTGATACTTCAGTTCGCGTTCGCGGAGCACAGCTTCGCGGGCTGCTGAATCCTGCAGGCCGCCGGCGATGAGCGCCGCTTCCATGAATTCAAACTGCTGCAATTCGCCATCGCGGGCATCGGCGAGCAACCGCTGTTCGGCCGATGGTATGGCTTCGAACGCGACTGCGACTGCACTGCCGATGAAGAGCAATGCGAGAGCTGCGCAGGTGCGGAAGGCAGCGAACTTCACGACAGACATTCCGCGGAGGTGGGAGAGAAAATGGCAGGAGCACGTGCAGGCGCGCAGCGGTGCAAACAAACCTACGTCACATTGACGGGCCAAGCCGGAGCGCGAGCAAATTTGGCTGCGGAATTTCCCACTGCCGAGACGACCGTGCGGGTCGTAGCGATTGCAGCGTCTGCACGAAACAACGCGCCCTTTGGCGAAGCAAAAGGCGACTGTGATATGATGAGGGCGGCTAACATAACCACTGAGCAAGGACGTGCCGGCGACCGATGGCTTTTCTGAATTTCTCGTTGCTGGCCGGCGGGCTGCTCATGGCGCTCCCCATCCTGCTGCATCTGGTGATGCGGCAGCGGCCGAAGCAATTGGTCTTTCCCGCACTGCGATTCATCCAGCAACGGCGCGAAGCTAACCGGCGACAGTTGCAGTTGCGGCATTGGATTCTGCTGGCGCTGCGCTGCGGCGCGGTATTGCTGGCCGCTCTGGCGCTCGCGCGGCCCAGCGTTGCTTCTGGTTTGATTGGATCTTGGATCGCGATTGCGATTCTCGGCGTCGCGCTGCTCGTGGCGCTGGTCATCACCTTGGCCTCTATTTTTGGCCGGCGCTCGCTGGCCATGCAGATCGGGAGCGGCGCAACCACGGCGATTCTCGCGGGCATCGTTCTGTGGATGCTCGCTAAAGTTTGGGGTGGCGGCGGCACGGGCATCGGCGATCAGGAAGCGCCGCTGGCCGCGGTGGTGGTGGTCGATACTTCGCCGCGAATGCAATATCGTCACGAGAACCGCACGCGACTCGAGCAGGCTCAGCAGATCGGCGCTTGGCTGCTCGAACAGTTTCCCGAGGGTAGCGAAATTGCCATCTGCGATTCGAAACCGGGCAGCGGCGCGTTTGCCGTCGATCGTGCAGCCGCGGCCAAAACTCTCGAGCGACTCCGCACGATCGGTTCGCCACGGCCGCTCCTGGACATGGTTTCCTCGGCGATCGAACTGGCCAAGCAAAATCCCAAGCACCGCAAGGAAGTCTACGTCTTCAGCGATCTGACGCAGGCTGCCTGGCAAAATGGCGATGCGGCGACGCTGAAAAAACTGGTTGCGGAAAACGAACAGATCCTGCTCTACGTGATCGACGTCGGTGTGAAAGAACCACGCAACGCCGCGCTCGGCAAGGTGCAATTGTCGAGCGAAATGATTCCCTCGCGGGCTCAGGTAACCGTCGAGACCACACTCGCGGCGACTGGCATGACCGACGCGCGGCAGGTTTCGCTTTATCTCGAAAAGTACGACCCCACGCTGCCGATCATCAAAGACGACAAGCCGATCTTTCCCGAAGCCGTTCACCGCGGCACGCAAACGATTCAATTGACCGCCGATCCGCAGCAGGTCCGCTTTCCGCTGCAGGGGCTTGTCGAACCCGGCACGTATCAAGGTCAGTTTCGGCTCGCGGGCGAGGATGGTCTCGCGCTCGATGACGTGCGTTATTTCACCATCGAGGTTCAGCCAGCGCTGCGAATTCTCGTGGTGACGGGCGATGGCGTTTCATCGGAACTGTTTGTCCGCATGCTCCGCGACAATCCGCAGACCAAGTTCAACTGCGATGTCATTTCGCAGGCCGAACTAGCGCAGACCGATTTCGTCGACTACCGCGCGGTCTGCCTGCTCGATCCGCTGCCGGCCAAGAGCGACGTCTGGGAAAAGCTCGTCAGCTATGCCGAGCGCGGCGGCGGCGTGGGAATCTTTCTCGGCCATCACGCGCAGCCCGCGGAATCATTCCAAGAAGCAGCCGCTGCCCAACTCCTCGGCGGCAAGCTGGCGATTCAAACGCGGGCGCCGAGCGGACTTTATCTCGATCCGCGCTCGTTCGATCATCCCATCACAGCGGCCTATCGAGCGCTCGATACCAGCGTTCCCTGGGATCGCTTTCCAATTTTCTTTCATTGGAATCTGACGGACCTCGCCGCGGGAACTCGCGTCATCATCCCGTATGGCAACGGCATGCCGGCGCTGACTGAATCGCGCATCGGCCGCGGCCGCGCGCTGGTGCTGACGACTCCCGTAACCGATCCACTGCGGCCCGTCGGTCGCAAGCCGTGGAATGAACTCCTCACGGGCGAAGATGCCTGGCCGGGCTTTGTGCTCGTCAACGAAATGCTGCTTTACCTCACCGGCAGTTCAGAGGCTCGCCTCAATTACACGACGGGCGAAACGGCCGTTCTGCGGAACGATCCGGCCACGCAGCCAGAGCGTTATCAACTCTTCACGCCGCTCGATAAACCGCAAGACATTCTCGCCCGCGACGGCAGAATTACGGTCCGTTTTACCGACAATCCCGGTGCTTATCGGTTGCGTGGTCAACGCGGCGGACCGGTGGTGCGCGGCTTCGCGGTCAATCTCACGGCCGACGTTGGCGATCTCACGCGTTGGCCAGCCGATAAGCTCAGCGACTTACTCGGCAAGGATCGTTTTCATCTCGCCAAGAGCAAAGAAGAGATCGACCGCGCGGTCGGCAGCGACCGCATCGGCAGCGAGTTCTATCCGCTGCTGATGTTGCTGCTCGTCGGCGCTCTCGCCGGCGAGCAAGTGCTGGCCAATCGGTTTTATCGGAAGGATGAGTAGAGCCATCGGCTTACCTGAAAGCAGACGACAGCACAAACCCGCCGAAACCAATCGCTGCAGCTCCCACCACGCAGAGCAGGATGCCCGGAACCTTGGTTTGCGGCTTGCGAACGATTGCAATTCCGACGATCAACATCGTGATCCCGGCGAGCACTCCAGCCGAACCGACAACGCGCGAGATCATAGCTGAAATCGCAGCGCCGGCGCTTTCCGAGGCGAGCAGCGAAAGAAATTCTGGCAACATGGGATGGCAATTTTCGGGTTTGAGATTTAAGGCAGGAACACAAACTCAGGCGAATTGATGATCGCCCATACCAGATCTTCAGCCCGCATTCGCCAATCGGCGGTGAGGAGCGTCGTCGGCGCGTCGCCTCGCTCGACTTCCACTTGTCGTTGCAGGCGAACTTCGTTGGCTTGCGGATGCAGGTGATTCGACCAGGAAACGCCGTCGCGCTTCGGTTGCGTCGGCATCGGTCCGGGGCGCGCGCCGGTGAGGCGATCGTCAAAACCTGGGTTCAGTAACTTACTGCCAAGTTCTGCTTCGCGCGTTGTCGGTTCGCGGCCGAGGATTTGCAAGTAAAGATGTTGGGTGAAGTCCGCCGGTGACTTGCAACGAACCGCCGCGAGCGTGAATTCGCTGTCCTCCGAGAATTGCGTGATCCGTTTCGTTGCCGTGCCGTTGGCGACGACGGCGGGTTGGAGCACGGTCGGCTCTTTTTCGCGCAGCGTGAGTGGATCCTGCCGCGAAGCCCGCCAGCCGAAGGCTTCGAGGACGTTGAGCATCGGCTGCGCGGAGGGGAGCGACAAGCTCGGCCGATCGCGCTCGTTCGAGAGCGACGTGAACTGCCAGGCTCGCTCCGGCAGGCCCAAGCTGATCGATGCCGTCTCCAGGCGGCTGCCGTCGACGTCGACGTTGAGTTCTTCACTGTGGAGTCGCTTGCCCGCCGCGGCAAAGAGCGAATCGAGAATCTGTTCCGCGCTAAGTCGTCGCCGCTCGGGCGCGGCGAAAGATTTCGTCAGCTTCGGATCGCTCGACGTTTCGCGCTGATAGGCCTGCGAGTTGAAAATGAGTCGCGCGATGTACTTCAGGTCGTAACCGTGCGCTGTGAATTCGCGAGCGAGGTACGCGAGCAGTTCGGGATGCGACGGCTTGCCTTGTTCCCAATCGTCGACCGCTTCGACAATTCCGCGGCCCAGGTAACGTTGCCACAGGCGATTGACGAGGACCTCGGCCATCCGTTCGTTTTGCGGCAGCGTGATTCGCAGGGCCAACTCTTCGCGAGTATCGCCCGATTTGCGCACGAGCTCTGCGGGGACATCGAATTTCAACTCGCCAGCAAACGGCCAGTTCGGCTTGATCTTGTCGCCGGGCTTGAGAGTGATTTTGACGATGTCGGACTTCAGGGCGCCAGCGCCGCCGGGAATCGTGCTCGTCTTCGGCAACTGCTGCGTGCCGCGGCCGAGCATGGCGGCCAGGTTGAAGAGCTGTTCTTGTTTGAAGGGATGAAACGGGGCGTCGTGGCAACGAGCACAGTTGAGTTCGATGCCGAGAAGTGCTTTGGCGAGCACATGCGATTTCGCGGCCAGCGGCGCGTCGTTCTCGGTCGCCACGGCAAAGCCGCCCGGGCCGCCGTAGCGCGGGCTGCCGTCCATCAGGATCAGGTCCGTCGCCATTCGATCGAACGGTTTATTGTCGAGGAGCGACTCATACAACCAGAAGCGAAAAGGTCCGGTGTTGTTGAGCGTGGGATTAACGATGTTCGGATTTTCGGCGAGCACATCCTGCCAGTAACCCATCCAGTTGTCGGCCCAACCGGGCTGCGCGAGCAACTGATCGATGAGCTTCTGCCGCTTGTCGGCTGACTTGTCGTTCAAGAATTTTTGTACCGCGTCAGCCGTCGGCCCAACGCCGATCACGTCGAGATAAATCCGTCGCACGAACGCTGCATCGTCGATCAGTTGGGTCGGCTTGATATTTTCTGATTGCAGACGCGCGTTGATGAACTGATCGATCGACTGTGCGCTGGCCGGCTGATCTTTCTCCGCAATTCGCTGAGCATAAGAGTGCCGCTGTTGCCAGTACTTGGTGTAATCCGCACTCGCGGCAGCGCGGCGTTTTTGATTGGTCGCGAGCAACTGGGCCCGCTGCTGATCTTCGAAGGCGAGCCAGGCATCGTCTTGCAGCGGGAATGATTCGCGCGGGCTGACAATCCGAAAATCATCGCTCCCCTTGGCCGCAATCGCGACGCAGGTCTCGCCCAACTCAGGCCGACGCTTCTTACCGGCGACAAAGACTTCCAGTTTCAACCGATGATTGCCAGGAGCAATTTTCAGTTCGACCAGTTTCTCTTGATCGCCCGGCTGCAGCGCGCGGATGTTCTTCGAGACCTTGCTCTGCACCGGCACCCAATCGTTGTGGCCATCCGTCTTGCCCGATGGAAACGGGTTCTCGGCGATCAGCTTGCCATCGAGATACAACTTCGCCGCGTGCCGCGAGCGGAGCAGCACGCGCTGATCGCCGCTGGGCAATTCCGTATCCATCGTCAGCCACAAAACGTGCGGGCTGCCACGATCGATGCGCGTGCCGTGTTCGCCGTACTTTTGTGGAATCGCCGATAGCGCCAGGCGATCGTGCGTCCAGCGTTCGCTGGGCTGCGGGTAAGAGAAATTCCAAGTCCAATCGTCGGGCAAGCCTTCGAAGACTTCGACCAAAGCCTGATTCTTCGGAATCGGCTGCTTCGTGACGTACCCTTCCGGCATGACCGCTTTCCAGCGAGCCGTGATTCGCTCAGCCGACAGCGCCGTGCGATATATAGCCACTTCATCGAGCAGGCCGGTGTAACTGTTCGCCGCGTTGCCGCCGCTGGCACTGCCGAGCCAGATCTCGTCGTTGTCGACGACCGGCGCTTCGGCAGTTGCTCCGCCGTAATCCCAATCGCCGCTAGTCGCTTTGCCGTCGATGTAACCGCGGATCGATTTCGGCTCGCCGAATTTGTAAGTCACGGCCAGATGATGCCACCCCGTGCCGAAGCTCGCCGAAGAATTCCAGCGATGCCAGTCGTCTTGTGTTTTGTTGGTCGCGCCGCGAAAGAGAAAGCTGATCTTGGCCTGGCCGCCCGCGCCGGCAATTCGCAGCCCCCAGTTTTGATTGTCCTTGGCGACACCCGCGTTGCCGGTGCGCCCCTTGCCGATCAGATAAACCTGCGCGCCGTCGGCGAGCTTGCCAGGGCTCACCCAAGCCTCGAGCGTGATCGAATCGCCGTTGGCAAAATCGAACGGGCTGTTGTCGCCAGGATCGGCAAATTTTAGATAGCTCTTCCCATCAAACTTGGCTGCGGTGTTGTCGCTGGCGAAGAGGGGAAAAACGGGCGGCCGTGGACCAGCATCTGTCGCAGTGACTTTGCCGACGGCGGTGACCGGGCCGACCTCGAGTTTGTCGGCAACGGCCGGTTGTTGCCAGGCTCCTTCGGCCCCTCCCTTGGCTTGTTGAAATCGCCACCAAGCCACCGGTTCGTCATCGGCTACGAGTTCGGCGTACGCGCCGGCAGAGGACATCGGCAGATCGTCGGTATCGTTCTGCGGAGCGCGCTTTTGGGCGGCAGCAGTCCCGATCCAAACGCCAACGAGAATGGCCCCGACGAGCGGCGTCCAAAGAATTGGAAATGCGTGCTGCTTCGCGAACGGCATGATGACGAACTTCGCGGGAAGGGAGAGGATGGAGCAGCACCTATCGTAACGTAGGCGAGCCCCAAAGTTGAAGTATTCAGGTCACAGGTTGTGGGGCACACTATCCAGCACGTTCATCGGGCACCGCCGATTAGCTCTCCTTTTCCTCTCGCCCCGATCCGTGCCTCGCGGTAAAATGTATGGGCTTTGCCGACTGCTGGTAGGTCAGTGGCAGCAAAGCAACAGAATCCGCAATTCGTGCGGTTGACTTTGTGAATTTCGAGTTCCCGCTGCGGCGATGAATTACGTAAGTCACGCGGTCAACCCAATTTCACGTAGCGGAGCGTGAGGGTTCGTCAGGTTGCCTCCTCCCCACGGGCGGCTCCCACGGCTGGCATATCAAGGAAGAATGCAGTGATCGGCTGGATGCCGCGTGCTCAGGCACGCACCCAACCGACGCCTTGGCAAGGAGATTTTGCGGATGGCTGACAACTCGCTCCCTCGTGGGCTGAATGCCCGGCGGATGTTTTTGCAAGCTCTGGGCTTCAGCAGCTTGAGTGCTGCCCTGGCCATCGCGCAAGAAGGGGAGCTCAAAGAGCCCGTCTTCCGCGTTGCCAAGAATCCCGAAGGGGCTGCTGCCGGCATCGCCGTGCCCCTCGATTCCCACCCGCTCGATCCGGCCCTGAAAATCGCCCAAGACACGCTGGTCAACATTCAGCGCGACGTGGTCGACTACACCACGCTGATCGTTAAGCGCGAACGGGTGAACGGCAAGCTCGGCGTTCATGAATTCATGGAAGCCAAGGTCCGCAACCGCAAGATCGTCGACGGCAAACTCACCGCGCCCCTCTCGGTTTATCTGAAGTTCGTCAAACCGGACTCGGCCAAGGGTCGCGAAGCGATTTGGGTCGAAGGCAAAAACAACAACAAGATGCGAGCCCACGAAGGCGGCCCGACGGGCGGCTTCCTGCCGACGGTGTGGCTCGACCCCAACGGCATCCTCGCGATGCGTGGCCAGTTGCACCCGATCAGCGACATCGGCATCGAGAACCTGGTTCTCAAACTGCTCGAACGTGGCGCCCGCGAACGAAAGCACGCCGAGTGCGAAGTCGAATTCAAACCCGGCGCAAAGATCAACGGACGCGTCTGCACCGTGCTGCAAGTCCGCCATCCGGTGCCCCGGCCGCACTTCGAATTCCACATCGCGCAGATCTTTATCGACGACGAAACGAAGCTGCCGGTTCGCTACGCGGCCTACCACTGGCCGACCGACGCTGCTGACAAGCTGGGTCCGGTGCTCGAGGAATACACCTACCTCGATATCAAGCTGAATCCCGGCCTGACCGATGCGGACTTTGATCCGGAAAATCCGAACTACAAGTTCTAATTCGGATCGGGTTTGTTGAATCGCCGACGCTGTTAGCGTCGGCGCTTGGGACGCGCGACTTTGTCGCGCGTTTTTTCGTGCGCTAGCTGCGTTTTCCGACAGAGGGGTTAAGTGGCGCAGTCTGAAATTCCCCAGCTAGTTGCCGGCCAAATCGATTTGTTGCGAAACTAAGGTCGGATGCTTTTTCATCTGCTCAACACCGGCTGGTGACAATCGTGCGCTTGTGAGCGATAGGTGCGCCAAGTTGGGGTGCTTCGCCAACAGATGTGCCAAGCCCTTATCCGTGAGACCTCCTGGTTCTTTGCTAGACACTGAGGCTCGCCCTTTAGCACCTGTCCAGATGGCAATTCTTGTGATGCCGGGAGCATCGTCGAGCAGCTTGATCAACTCGTCCGCTTCTTCTGTCGGCTCGGGATAAAAAGTGGCCCCAACAACGTTGTGAAAGTAGTCTTGGCCCAAACTGCGCGAAAGCCAAAACGGCTCCCCGAGTTTGGCGCCACGGGGGACGATGACGTAGTCGTAAACCACGCGAGCGCCGACACCGTGCAGTGAGGCAACCAAGCGCTTCTGCCTGTTTGCACGGTAAGTCCAGATTGCCAACCCGACACAAAGTAGCGTCGTCAACAACAGCAGCGTTCGCACCGAGAAGCTTTTAGGAAGCATGCTACTCCTTGAATTCTTCTGTGGACGGACGGAACTCCCACGCTTTTGGCCTGATCTTCCGGTCGAGCTGCTCCAGAGGCCAGAAAGCTACCTCTTCGCTCGGATTAAGCCAGCGGTAATGCACAAGGATGTCCTACATCCCTCCGCGCCGCGGATCATGTCGGAATATTCCCCCAGGCACCAGCAGCACCAAGTACATCCCCACGTATAGCACCGGCAGGAGCAGCAGCACGATCGCGACGATCAGGGGTGCGCGAGGTCCGAATTAAACCTATTGATGATGGTCCATTATGTGGACCCGATTTTTAGTGCCGAAATCGACGCCGCTAATCTTGCTTTCGCATTTCCTGTCCGCAGCATGGGCACGGGTTTAGGGCCTTTCTCCATATGGTATCCCTCTCAATCGCCCTATGCGCCTGAAGCGTCTCTTGCATTGAGTTAGCGACTGCCTGGAACTTGGCGTTGATTGTTTGATTGTCGTGTGCTTGCGAGTTCACAATTGCTTGCAAATTTCTGTTATCTGCGAACCAGCCTACGGCAAGCGAAATAGCCAAAACTGCCCAGAACAAATCTCGCAAGTGGATTTTCATGAGCCCATTCTATCCGCGCACGAAAAAGCCCCGCTAGAGTTCGCGGGGCTGGCGATAGGAGACTAGTTGTCACCTATCGCGTGGCGCTGAGGGGCTTGGCGCTCTTGGGACCGATCAGGAAGATGAAAACAAGGCCAAGATGGTGAAGGTTGAATATCGCCTTGATGAAGGCAAGGTTGTGTTGCTCTGGCCAGATGAGTTGAGCAAGGATAGTTTCGACGAATTTGAATATTGGATCACTGGGCTGCTTAACCGCGCACGCCGAAAGGCTGGCATCAAAGACAAGTAGGACGCGGTGGGCGTGGCGCTCAGTACGATTGTGCGGGAGTAGGATTTTCGAGATGAGTGATCAGCCCAAGAGACGCAGGCAGGCGTGGCACAAAGAACCGGGCTGGTCAGATGCCTTTCGCCGCAATGAGCTGCTGGTACGCTGCGGATACCTGCACACAAGGGCAGGCCTACTTGCCAAAAAATTTGACACCAAGATTGCTCTGGAGTTGGTTACAGAGATAGAGGGGACCATCGAACCAGCAACGGATGCTGGCTATACCGACGCGGCGAAAGAGTTAGAGGCTGACCTTGCGATGCTCTCGCAGCTACTATCGCAGAAATCGGCGGTGAACTGACTTATTGGGCAGAGCCGGCATGAAACGCGAATCCCGCGCACCCCTGATTGTCGCCATCGTGCTGCTGGTGCTGCCAGTGCTGTATGTGGGGAGTTATTTGGCGCTGGTTGTGCCGGGTGGCTTCTCGCCTGTCACACCAATCAAGGGAAGCAAGAAGATTGCTTTTCAGAATCCCTGTGAGATCGCTCATTTTCGCTGTGGCGTTCACCGCGCCGCCCTTTTCTTTTGGCCCCTGGAGCAGATCGACCGGAAGTTGAGGCCGGGAGCGTGGGAAACTGACTTGGACTTTCGTTTCTCTGACGACTCAGGCTTCGGTTTCCAGCCCCCTTAATTCCGCCTTCCCTGGCTAGGTCCACATAATGGACCACCACCTCTATTGACATTAGTGTACGTACGTGTACTATTGCCTGGTTTGGCTCTTTGACGCTGTGGTTGTCAGAAAATGCGCCGCTGCTCTTCGGCAGGCGTCCGTCAGCTATTTCTTGCGGTTCGATCTCATTCACCGCAATGGCAGCAGTCTGCCGTGCTATCTCCTATGCATTATGTGGCAATTAACTAGGAATAACCTCGTCGAGTGATGGTTATCAGGGCGTTATAAAGTGTTATAAAAGGTTATAGAGATAATACAGTAATTCGGCGTAAGCTGTTGGCTGGTAAGCAGATTCGGCGAAACAAACTTTGCGATAACTGTTATAAAAGCGATCCCCGAAAGTGGGGCGGGCTGCTGGCGAGAGGGTGGGGCTATTCGAGAGTAGCCATCACGGCTGATTCTCGCCGGGCTTCGATCTGCTCGAGTTCCAGATCGGCTTCGGCGGCGCTTTTGCGGCCGTAGGCGACCTCCAGCATCAGAATGGCTTCCTCGTTGAGGCCAACTCGTTGAGCTAGGTCCATCGCGCGGTGATAGCTGGCCCGGGAAATGAACGGCAGATAGTACGTGCCGAAAAAGAGGGCGACGATCAACACGCCGCCAATGCCCACGCCGATGGCGGGGAGCGTTTTGTGCTCGGAAAACAGGATGATCGAACCGATCACCGTGCCAATGAAGCCGAGAAACAGCGCCGCTCGCAGCCAGGCGACCAGAATGCTTTTGAAACTGAGCGGCAGCGTGACGCCGCGGAAGTTGTCGCCGGTTTCCTCGAGCACAAAGTAAGTGCCGGTGGGAATGAGGGGCAGATAGTTGACGTGAAAGAACTGCGTCGCGACGTACCCCATGCGCGGCACGTCATCGACCTTTCCCATCAGCTTCGTACCAAAATGCAACGACATGCCGGCGGCTCCGATTATTTGCGAGTAACGCCCGTATTGTAACCCACATTGTCGTCGTTCGCTCCGCAAGCGCTGGCCGAATGACGCCGAGGCTCACCAAAATATTCGCCACCCCAGGCCGATTCGTGACCTAGAGTTTCTGTTAGGCCGAGCCAAAACGCTCAGCTGCTTTTCGCGACTTGTCATTTGACAAAACCAGGATCCTCATATGCGTTCTTTCTGCCTGCGCGTGCTTCTTTGCTGCCTCATCGCCTGTTGTCTTTTGGCCATGTGGGTACCTTTCGCCTCGGCGGAGGATTTCATCTTGGCCGACGGACGGGCCTGGCCCGGGAAAATCCTGATTGCCAATGAGCGGGGCGAACGGACGCTGGCTGTGCGTGACGCGCGGCAGCCGCAGGAACTCACGCCGCGGGTGCAGAGCGTGACCACACTCCGCGACGGCAGGATCATCTTTGCGAGCGGGCTCGATCGTTCATTGATGGAATTGCTGCCGCGCGGCGAACGGGTCTTTCAGCACGGCGGTTATCTGGCCCGGCAGGTGCGCACGGATCGCGATGGCACGCTTTACTGGAGCGGACTGGAAACGCCGATCAACAACAATCCGCTGCCAGACGGATTCATCTACAAGCTGAACGCCGACGGCACTTCGCAGCCGGTGCTCACGTTCTCGCAAGGCGACGTCGGCAAGGATTGGTGGGGCGCGTTCGATGTCGTCGAGGGGCGGCTGTTCGTCGGCACGCTGCGAAATCGAACGGCGATTTACGATATCAGCGTCTCGCCCGTGCAGCACGTCGTAACGCTGCCCGTCGCGCTCACTGCGTTTCGCTTCGGTCGCGACGCCAGTCTGTACGGCTGCGATGGCCAGGGCAATCTCTACCGCTGGGCCGATCGCACGCAGCCCGAGCGGTATGAAACCGTGCTCCGCTCGACGACGGCGTTTGTCGATTTCGCAATCGCGCCGTGAGTTGATCGCGGGCCTTAGGCCGGCACGGCTTCGAGCACGTCAAGCTCGCCCGCAGTGTGCACGATGCGGTTGAGCTTCAGTCCTGCCCCGGCGAAGAGTTCGCGATATTCATCGGCCGTCCGTTCTTTCCCTTCGGGAATCGTGAGCATGGTGAGATCGAGCCACTTTACGAAGCCCGGTTCATTGCCGGTGGGAACCACGCTTTCGACCACGACGACCTTGCCGCCACGCTTCAAAGCCGCGCGGCAATTCTTGAGGATGGTAACGCACTTCTCATCATCCCAATCGTGAATGATGTGCCGCATCATGATGACATCGGCTTGCACATTGACCTGCTCGAAGAAGCTGCCCCCCACGAACTGACAGCGATCGCCGACGCCGGCTTGCTGCAGATTTGCTTTCGCCCGTTCGACGACATGCGGCAAATCAAACAGCACGCCTTGCAACTTCGGCTGGCGTTTCAACACCTCAGCAATCGTGTTGCCATTGCCGCCACCGACATCGCATAGCGTGTGGCAATCGGCAAAGTCGTAGGCATCGATCATCAGCCGCGTCTCGGCACCGTGAATGCTCGTCATCGCGGCATCGAACACCTTGGCTTGTTCCGGATGCTTGCCGAGAAAATCGAACACGCCTTCGCCGAAGACTTTGCGAAAACTCCCCTGGCCAGTTTGAATGCTATAGAGCAATTCGCCCCACGCCGCGTAGTGCTCTTCGCCCATCATCACGGCCATCGCCCACTGCGAATCGGCAGCCGATTTCTGCAGCGGTTCGCTCAACGGCGAATTGGAAAACTTGCCATCGGCTTGCTGCGTGAAGACGCCCACGCTCGCCAAGGCCCGCAGCAAGCGAAAGAGCGCGCCAGCGTTTGTCTTCGTTTCGGTTGCGAGTTCCGCAGCGGATTTCGCACCGGCGGCGAGCTTGTCAGCTAATTCGAGTTTCGCAGCGACGTAGATCGACTGCGAAGTCCAATAGCCAGTGATCATTTGCTTGAGAGCGAGGACGGGGTTGCCGTTCATGGTGAGTCCTTTCGTAGCGTCCGCTACAAGTGCGCCAGCGGCTCTTGTTGCGATAAGCAGTGAAACGAGCCGAGGCCCCAGACCAAGTTGAGCGAAGGGCTGCCGACGACTTTGTGATTCGGCATTAAGTCTTGCAGGATGCCAATCGCTTGTTCATCGGCGGGATCGCCGAATTGCGGCACGATCACGGCGTCGTTAACGATTAAGAAATTGCCATAGCCGGCCGGCAGGCGTTGTTCATCGACAAACAACGGGCGCGGGAGCGGCAGACGAGCGACTTCGAACGGTCGATCGTCTTGATCGGTCAGCTGCTGGACTTCTGCCAGGTTTTGCTGGGTTGGGCCGTAGTTTTCGTCGCTGGGGTCGTCACACACGCAGACGACGATCGTGCGCGGATTCACGAACCGGGCGATCTGATCGATGTGGCCGTCGGTATCATCGCCGGCCATTTCTCCACCTTGGATCCACAGCACTTTTTTGATCGCCAGATAATCGGCGAGATATTTTTCTACCTGCTCGCGCGACAAGTGTGGATTGCGATTGGGGTTCAACAAGCACGACTCGGTCGTCAGCAAACAGCCCGCGCCGTTTCCTTCGATGGCGCCACCTTCGAGGATGATCCCCGGCGAAAAGACGCGGCGATATTGCAGCTTTCCGATCGTTTGCGGCACCAGGTTGTCTTTGTCGAAGGGCGGATACTTGCCGCCCCAGGCGTTGTATTCCCAATCGACGAGCGCCGGCTGCAAGCGCGCTGCCGTCGTGCTGGTTAAAAAGATCGGACCGTGGTCGCGACACCAGGCATCGTTGGTTTCGATGTCATGCAGCGTGACGTTTTTCAACTCGCCGACGAGCGATTTGGCGTGCGCGAGAATCTCTTTGCCGCCGGCGAGAATATTTACCGGCTCGAATTGCGCAATGGTCCGCACCAGCTGTGCGAACTCGGCCGGCACGGGTTTAAAGTGACCAGGCCAGGTCGCCGGATTTCGCGGCCAGCTGAGCCAGACCGAAGCTTGCCGTTCCCACTCCGCGGGCCAGCGATAACCGAGTTGCTGTGGTGTGAGCATGATCAGCGAATTTCACTTACTGGGCCGAATCGAGATAACGCTTCGTCAAATCGCCATAGGCATCAATCCTCCGATCGCGGAGGAACGGCCAGTGTGTGCGGACGACGTCGATGAGCCCAAGATCGCAGGGCACGACGAGAATCTCTTCTCCTTCGTGCTTGGCTTTCGCCAGCAGGTTGCCGTTGGGATCGCTAACGAACGAACCGCCCCAGAACTGCAACGCACCTTCGAGGCCGACGCGATTTGGCGCCGCGACGAACACGCCGTTGGCGATCGCATGGCTGCGCATCATCGTTTCCCAGGCGTTATGCTGGCTCGCGCCGAAGACTTCCTTCTCTTCCGGCAGCCAGCCGATGGCCGTAGGATAGAACATGATCTCGGCGCCAGAGAGTGCGGTCAGGCGAGCGGCTTCAGGGTACCACTGATCCCAGCACACACACACGCCGACCCTGCCGAACTTCGTTTGAAAGCTGCGGAAGCCGAGGTCACCGGGCGTGAAGTAAAACTTCTCGTAGAACAACGGATCGTCCGGGATGTGCATCTTGCGATACAACCCGAGCTGCGTGCCGTCGGCATCGAAGATGACCGCCGTGTTGTGATACAAACCGGGTGCTCGTCGCTCAAAGAGCGAAGCAATGACGACGACGCCATGCTTCTTCGCAGCCTGTTGAATCGCGTCGCTGGTGGGGCCGGGAATGGACTCGGCCTGATCGAACTTGGCGTGGTCTTCGGTCTGGCAGAAGTAGTGACCGGCAAACAACTCCTGCAAACAGATGACGTTTGCCCCTTTCGCCGCGGCCTCAGCGATTTTCGCGAGAGCCTTCTCGACGTTCGGTTCCTTGGCCTCGGTGCAGGTCATCTGCACGACGGCGACGTTGACGACGCGGGAGTTTTTGTAGGTGTACGACATTGCACCGGGAATGTGAGAAAGGAGATGCGGAGACAAGTGCGAATTATACGCGTCTCGGCGGAGTGGGAGAGGGGGCCGGCTGGTGAGCGAGCGAATGAAAGTTTTCTTCGCGAAACGCTCACTTCGTCTTCATTTCGGCATGTTCAAGATTCCACTCGACAGTTTGCGGCAGTTCGAGCGTCGGCCCTGCAGCTCATCCTCGAATTACCCTGCCGCCGCAACGGTCGCCACACTCGACTTGTCCTTTTCCCTCTTTTGCGCCAGACTGAAAGCACAGAAAGGCAGGCTCACGGATGAACTACCCGCACGCATTGCCCCGCACGGAACGCAGCATGACCGATTCTCCGGCTGTCCCCAAACTATTCGTGCTCGACACGAATGTGATTCTGCACGACAGCGGCTGCATTCAAAATTTCGAGGAAAACGACATCGCGATTCCGATCACGGTGCTCGAAGAACTCGATCACTTCAAACGTGGCAACGAAGCCATCAACTTCCAAGCCCGCGACTTTCTTCGCTCGATCGACGAGCTGACTGGCGACAATCTGCTCACTGCCCAGGGGACTTCGCTTGGCCCCGGCCTCGGTACGATTCGCGTCATCCTGGGGAGCGAAATCGATCCACGTGTCAAAGCTGCCTTTGCCGCCGATACGCCCGATCATCGCATTTTGAACTGCGCCCTGCTGCTGCAAAAACGCGAGCCGAATCGCCGAGTGATTTTGGTGACGAAGGACACCAACTTGCGGATGAAGGCCAAGGGCTTGGATCTGCTGGCGCAAGATTACACGACCGACAAGGTCGAGAGCTTTGACAAGCTTTACACAGGCAAGCGGGTGATCGAAGACGCGCCGAGCGAAGTGATTTCGCAGTTCTACAACGAGCGCGGGCTTGTGCCGCTCGAGAGCGTGCCGCAAATCACGCATCCGCTGCCGAACGAGAATTTCATCCTCCGCAATGGCAGCAAAAGCGTGCTCTGTACTTATCGCCATGCCGATCAAATGCTGGTGCGCGTCGAAAAGCTCAACACCTACGGCATCGTGCCGCGCAACGCGGAGCAGGCCTTTGCCCTGCGGATGCTGACTGACGATAGTATCAAACTTGTCACGCTCGCCGGCACGGCGGGAACCGGCAAGACGCTACTCGCACTCGCTGCCGCTCTAGAATGTCGGCAAAAGTATCGGCAGATCCTACTCGCCCGCCCAGTCGTGCCGCTGAGCAATCGCGACCTCGGCTTTTTACCCGGCGACGTCGACGCCAAGCTCGATCCGTATATGCAACCGCTGTATGACAATCTCACGGTCATCCGGCACCAGTTCAACGATCAGGACGCCGCTGCTCAGCGCATCAACGAAATGCGTGAAAGCGAAAAACTGCTCGTCACGCCGCTGGCTTACATTCGTGGCCGCAGCCTGCAGCGAATTTTCTTCATCATCGATGAAGCTCAGAACCTCACGCCGCACGAAGTGAAAACCATCATCACGCGGGCCGGCGAAGGAACCAAGATCGTCCTCACTGGCGACATCCGGCAAATCGATCAGCCGTACCTCGATGCTTTGTCAAACGGCCTGAGCTATCTCATCCACCGCATGATGGGCCAGCCGATCTACGGCCATGTGACGCTAGAAAAAGGCGAGCGCTCGGCGCTGGCCGATCTGGCGAGTGAACTCTTGTAGGCGCAGTCACTCCGTGACTCGCAACACGTTTTTTGGCAATTGCAGTGAGAATCTGAAATAGAAAGGATGGAGGGTGAGTTACAGTTCTCGCCTCCCGCAGCTATCCACCTGTTGCGAGTCACGGAGTGACTTCGCCTACGATAGTTCCCACACCCCGACTCTGCCGTGCCCACAAGCAAACAGCTTGTCGGCCGTTTCGTTCAGCACGCAAGCGTGAACGTGCATCGGGGACTTCTCGCTCTTCGTGACTTTTTTCGCTTCAAGATCATAAATCTGGATCAAGCCGCCGTTGTCGCCGCCGACGCCGATGAACCATTTGCTATCCGGGCCGAAGGCGAAGAACTCGACGAGCCCTTTGGCGTCGCCGAGGAACTCGTGCAGTTTTTCGCCCTTCTGCCAGGCAAAGGCTTCGACGCGCGAGGGGCCGTCGAGATGATCGATATTGCCGATGTGGCCTATGCCGCCGACGACGATGGTTTCGCCGTTCGGTGAAAACGCCACGCTCCGCGCGCCGCCGATCGAGTGAATCCGCTGCTTGGGATCCCAGGTATAAAGCCCCGGCGCTTGCAACGTTTGTACTTTGCTGCCGGTGCTCGCCTCCCACACGCAGACCTGGCCGACGCGATCGGCAGTCGCCAAATGCTGGCCGTTCGGCGAGTAAGCGACGGTGTACAGCATCGAAGGAAAGTTGTTTGGCGTGAGTGTCTCGTGGCCCTTCAGCTCATGCACGAGCTTGCCCGATTCGACTTCCCAAACGCGGCAGACCATGTCATCGGCCACACTCGCGCACTGATTGCCGTCCGGCGAAACAGCAAGCTTGCGGATCCAGCGCGCGTGAGCGTTGTCGACGGTGCGAATGACTCCGCCGTTCGTGATGTTCCGCCAAATCAATTTGCAGTCGTAACCGCCGGACACCAATGTCTCGCCTGCCAGCGCAAGCCCCGTCACATACGGGCCATGGCCTTCCCAGGACTTGAATTCCGGCTTCTCAGCGGCGAGGTCGATGTCGTAGACCTTGCCATCCGACGCGCCGAGAAACAATCGGCTGGAATCCTTGACGCGGGCCAGCGACAGGAAGACTTCCTTGCTGCCCATATCTTTCGCGAGTTTGAGTTTTTCGGGTGGCATCTGAATTCTCTGTCTGCTGCTACTGGTTCCCTCTCCTCGGTACTCCGGGGAGAGGGGTAGGGTGAGGGGTTGAAGCTGGTGCCGACGTCATCTGCCGTATCAGCCCCTCACCCCGGCCCTCTCCCCAGAATACAGGGGCGAGGGAGCTTTTTAGGAAAGAACTTCCGCGACGTGCTTGGTCCCCGGATCGGTCAACGGAATCGGCCGAGCGCCGATGTGGTAATCCTTGCGATGGTCGATGCCGACGGCGCGATAGATCGTGGCGAAGAGCTCGGCGGCGCCGATCTTGCCATCCTTCACTTCCCGGCCGTCGTCATCGCTCGCGCCGTAAACGCTGCCGGCTTTCACGCCGCAGCCGGAGAGGGAACTGCTCCATGCGCTCGCGAAGTGATCACGACCGAGGCTGCTGTTGATCGACGGCGTACGGCCGAATTCGCTCAGGGTGACGACGAGCGTATTTTCAAGCAAGCCCCGCTCGCTCAAATCGTCGAGCAGGGCGCTCATCACATTGTCGAGCTCGGTCACGAGTTCCAGATGCGTTTCGAAATTCTGGCCGTGGCTGTCCCACCAGGCTCGCGAGATTTTGACAAACGGCACGCCGGCTTCGACCAAGCGGCGAGCGACTAGGCACTGTTCGCCGAAGAGCGTCGGGCCGTACTTGTCGCGAATACTTTGCGGCTCTTTCGAAATATCGAAGAGCTGCTCGCTGGCCATGAGTCCGCGGACTCGAGCGTAGGATTCGTTGTGGCTGCCGAGCGATGCCGATTGCCGGCCGGCCGCGAAACGCTTGCTCAGCAGGTCGCGCAGCTCGCCACGCTGCTGATGATCGAGGTCGCTGATCTCGTCGAGCTTCCGCAGGTTCGGCGGCACGTTCCCTTCGGTGAGGAACATCGCGTTGTACCGCGCGCCGAGAAAACCAGACTGGCTCACCGCGCTGCCGCGGCCCTCGGTGGCCGTGTAAAAGCTGACGTAGTCAGGAACCTGGCTGTCGACGCGGCCCAACTCGCGAGCAAGCACGGCGCCGAGGTCGGGATACTTCACCGTCGGTTCGTCGCGTCGGCCGAGATGCATCAAGCGAGCGGCGCCGCCGTGATCAGCATTTTTCGTATCGAGCGAGCGAATGATCGTCGTGTACTTCGACAGCCGCGTGGCCATCTTCGGCATGAGCTCGCTGATCTCAACGCCGGGGACCGATGTCTTGATCGCCCGAAACGGCCCGCCCGTCGAGCGGCCCGGCTTGGGATCAAAGGTCTCCAACTGACTCGCACCGCCAGCGAGCCACAACAGAATCACCCGCTTCCCTTGCTGCTTCAATTCGCTGGCAAGGACGGGATTCTGCAGCACATTCAGTCCGGTCATATCGGCAGCAACCGCAGCTCCGGCGGCAGATGCGCCGAGGAAACCGCGACGGCTCCACGATCCACTATTTTCCGACATGGCAGACTCCATTTCAGTTTGAAGTTTGTAGTTAGGTTGCCAACTTCAAACTCTGAACTTCAAACCTATTCTTAGTAATTGAACCGGCATTCACTGCTGGTCAGCAGGGCCCACACCATCTGCTGCAACGCTTGTTCGCGGCGGTCGGCGCGGGCTTTCAAATATTGCTCAAGGGACTGCAGCTCTTCATCGGCTGGCGCCCGGCCGAAGATATTCCAAACCGCCGTGGTCGCGGCTTCTTTGTCGTCGGCGATGTCTTTCAACTTGCCGAGCAACGTGCCGCCGTCGATCCGCAGCAGTTCCTGGCTGGTTCGGCTGGCATTGCTGAACGACAGCGCTTCGTCGATGCTGACCTGAAAATCCGGGCCGGGGAGTTCGAGCTTTTCGGTGAAACTGCGGCCCGCACTTTCGAGCCCCTGCATCTTGTTGTCGAGGGCATCGCCGGCAAGTTCGGCTGCATATTGATCGGGATTGACCATCGCCACTTTGAGCGTGGTGCCGTATTGCCACGGCGTGAGCGGGCGGACTAAACCGAGAGCGAAGAGTTCGTCGCTCGGGCGTTTGGCCGCCGATTCCCAGCGGCTGCTGCGGGCGTAAGTGTCGCTCAGCAAAATGCCGCGGGTCAGGCGGGCGAGGTCGTAGTTGTGCGTCTGCAGATCGCGGGCGAGCCAGCTGAGCAATTCCGGATGGCTTGCCGGATTTTCGGAATGCATCTGATCGACAGGCATGACCAGGCCGCGGCCGAGCAAGCGATTCCAAACGTGATTGACGATCGAGCGCGTGAGGAACGAATTGGCTTCGGGCGAAAGAGCGATTTCGACGAGCTTGGCACGACGGCTGTATTCCGGCGGCGACGGCGCCTTCTTATCCTTCTTCAGCTTTTCGAGCTGCTCCTTTTCTTCCTTCTTGGCTTTGTCGTCGGGCTCTTTGTTTTCTGGTTCGTCAAACACCTGGCCGGTGAGGAACATCAGCTTGGCTTGTTTGCTTTCGCCGGCGGTCGTTTTGAAATCGACCTGGCCATACGACTTCTCTCCCATCATTTCGCCGTTCTCGAAACTGCGGACGAAGAACGACTTCATGCCGAAGTAATGGTCCTGTTTCCAATCGGCAACCAGCGGATGGTCGTGACATTGGGCACAACTCACGTTCACGCCGAAGAGGAGCGAGCTGGCTTCGGCGGTCAGCTTGTCGTGATCCTTGAGTCGGGCTTTGACGAAGTTGATGGCCCCTTTTTGTTCTTCATCTTTCTCCTGGCCGACGAGCAACTCGCGGAAGATCCGATCCCAGCTGCGATTCTCGCGAAAGGCTTCGGTCAGGTAACTGCGGAGCGAAGCGTTCGTACCATTCATCAGCAGGGCGTTGAACGCGGCAGCTTGTTCGCGAGCGAAAGCCGGTGAAGCCATGAGTCGTTCGACCAATTCGCGGCGCTTGGCGGGGTCGTTGTTTTGCTGGTAGGCCTTCACTTCGGCGGCGGTCGGCGGCCGGCCGTGCATATCGAGCAGCGTGCGGCGCAACAGGTTGGCATCGTCGGCGAGAGGCGCCGGTTCGACGCTCAGCGCCTTTTGGCGGGCAGTGATGTAATGATCGACGGCAGCTTCGATCGTGGCATCGGCCGGGAGCAATTCTTCGGCGTGCAGCAAATTCGCCAGCGCACAGCCGAAAACGAACAAAGCCAGCAGTGGTCGCTGCCAAAAAAGCATCGGTTGCTCCTCATTCGCGGCGGGAGTGGCGAACGGCCTTAGGTGGGAAATATGCGGCGGGAGGGAAGCGTTCATTCTCAGCGACGCGTCACGGTGATGCAAGCTGATTTGCGGCGAACCTCGCCACCTTCAAGTGCCGCCCCAAATCGGCGAAACTGTATCCTTCCTTCCGCATTCAGCCTTCTAACTTCTGCCCTCCCATGCAACGCCCTAAATCACATGCGATTTTCTCCCGCGCCAAGGAACTCATGCCTGGCGGCGTGAACAGTCCTGCGCGGGCCTTTGGCGGCGTCGGCGGTGAGCCGGTGGTTTTTGAGCGGGCGGCCGGCGCGTACTTGTTCGACGTCGATGGCAATCAATACATCGACTACATCGGTTCCTGGGGACCGATGATTCTCGGCCATCAGCATCCGCAAGTCGTCGCTGCCGTGCGCGAAGCGATTGAGAAAGCGTTCAGTTTCGGTGCGCCATCGCCGGGCGAGAACGAACTGTGCGAACTCATCTGCCAACTCGTACCGTCGATCGAAATGGTTCGCCTGGTGAGCAGCGGCACCGAAGCGACGATGAGCGCCATCCGTCTAGCCCGCGGCTACACGGGCCGCGATCGAATCATCAAGTTTGCTGGGAACTACCACGGCCATGTCGATAGCCTGCTCGTCGCTGCGGGAAGCTCGGCAGCGACACTCGGCGTGCCGAACTCGCCCGGTGTGACGGCTGGCACAACGCAAGACACAATTGTCTGCCGATACAACGATGTGGCCAATCTGGAAGAAGTTTTCACCGAGCACGGTTCGACGATTGCGGGTGTCATCTTCGAGCCGATTGTCGGGAATATGGGAACCGTCGTTCCCACACCGGACTTTTTGCAGACGCTGCGCGAACTAACTTGGAAGCACGGCGCGCTGCTGATTTGTGATGAAGTGATGACGGGCTTTCGCGTCTCGGCCGGCGGCGCGCAGCAACTACTCGACATCACGCCCGATATCACCACGCTGGGCAAAATTGTCGGCGGCGGCATGCCGATTGGCGCGTACGGCGGCCGCAAGGAGATCATGGAACACATTCTGCCGGCAGGCAAAGTTTTCCAGGCTGGCACGCTCAGCGGCAATCCGGTCGCAACCGCCGCGGGCATTGCCACATTGAAACTTCTGCGTGATCAGCCGCCCTATGAAAAACTCGATCAACTCGGCAAGCTGCTGGGCGATGGCTTGCTCGCCGCCGCCCACGAGGCCAAAATTCCCGCCACGCTGACCCGCGTCGGCAGCATGCTCACGCTGTTTTTCAACGACATGCAGCCGACCGATTGGGACGGCGCAAGCAAGAGCGATACCACCCGCTTTGCCCGCTACTTCTGGGGCTTGCTCAACCGCGGCGTGTACATGCCCTGCAGCCAATACGAAGCACTCTTTGTTTCTGCGGCCCATACCGAGGCGGATATTCAGCAGACAATCGACACGGCGAAGGAAGTGCTGGCGGGATTCGGGGCATAAGGCGATGACTGAATCCGAAGTGACCCAAGCTGCCCAGGCTTTAATTGAGAGTGGCTTGGCAAGAAGCAATGCAGTTGACGACTGGACTTATCAACTTGCTGCGCCTCGCCGTGATCGGCACCGACCACACGAATGGAATGTCGTTGTGCAGTGGTTCAACGAGAGCGGTAATCCGCTAGATGGTCCGGAAATCGTAATTGTCAACGATGATACCCGCAAAGCACGGCACTTCGGAGATGAATAGTGCCCGTTGTGAAAAACGCCCTTGCTTTCTACGATTAACCGCATGCCTCCCCGCCTGATTATCTGCGAACGCACGCCGCGCTGGCTCGCCGCGTGGCGGCGTGCGCTGCCGGCGGCAAGTTGGAATTGGCTGACTTCGGCGCTGTCGCTGACTCAATGCGAACAATTGCTGCGAGAACATCCGGGCTCGGTCGCCGCCGTGAGTGTTTCGGCAGAGAACTTCGCAGTTGCTCTCGCCACGCTCCATCGCTGGCAGAATGAATTGCCGCAAGTACGAACGCTCGCACTTTGTAGCGCAGATATCAGCCGCCAACCAACGGCAGTCGCGCTGCTGCAGGAAGCCGGTGTGCTGTTGGCTATTGACCGGACTCAACAATTGCCTGCCGCGGCTCGTCTCGTTCGCCGACATTTGCGCCGGCAGGCAGCGATTCAACTGCCGCTGCCTGACGCTGTTTGGCAACGTTTGCCTTGGCCGCGCCTGGCTCTAAATGCTTCACCTGTAATCAACTAACTGTTCGGATTTGTTTAGGAAAATCGGATGACTGATGTATCGCTGGCGGCCGTCGAAAAAGTGCTTGCCGAATTCAAAGACCCTGAAACCGGACGAAGCGTGACGCAAACGCAGCAAGTGCATGACATAAATCTAGCCGGCGAAAAACTGTCGCTTACGTTGGCCCTCACCACGCATTCGGCACCAATCAAGAACGAAATTCGCGATCGCCTGGCTGAATTGCTGCGCCGCCGCTTTCCGTCGCTCTACGATATCGAAATCAAACTCGCCACGCACGATCGCGCTCCAGTGAAGATCGGCCAGATCGGCCTGACTTGCAAAAGCGTGATTGCTGTCGGCTCGGGCAAAGGCGGCGTTGGCAAAAGCACGGTTGCTTCGACGATCGCGCTCGGCTTGAAGCGGGCTGGATGCAAAGTAGGCCTGATGGATGCCGACGTCTACGGCCCGAGTATTCCGCAACTCCTCGGCCTGGCTTCCGCCGACAAACCCGGCGTTACCAACGGCAAGATTCAGCCGGTGCAATTTCAAGGAATGCCCGTCATGTCGATGGGCTTTCTCGTGCCGCCCGGCGAAGCCGTCGTGTGGCGCGGGCCGATGCTGCACGGAGCCATCACACAGTTCCTTCGCGACACCGCTTGGGGTGATCTCGATTATTTGATCATCGACATGCCGCCCGGCACCGGCGACATCGCACTTACGCTCTCGCAAATGCTGCCGCTCAGCGGCGCGGTCGTCGTTTGCACGCCGCAGCAGGTCGCTCTGATCGACGCGGTGAAAGCGATCGCCATGTTCCGCAAAGTGAATATCCCGCTCCTCGGCATGGTCGAGAACATGAGCGGTTTCATCTGCCCCGACACCGGCAAACGGTACGACATATTCGGCAGCGGCGGTGCTCGTCGCGCAGCCGAAGAATTGAAAGTGCCGTTCCTCGGCGAAGTGCCGCTGAACATGCAGATTCGCATTAACGGCGACGAAGGGCTGACCCTCGGCAACTTCGACGATCCGATCGTTGGGCCGTATTTGGAAAAGATCGTCGCCACCATGGTCCGTAACATTGCCGACAGCACCATGGCCAAACCGCCGGGCATGTCGCTGCCGATGCTGGGTTAAGCTCGCCACGCGCCGCTAGCTGGGCTAAACTCTAGGCTTGATAGATTCCCGTGGGAGTGCCGGCTGCTGCCGGCGCTCCAGGCAGCTAACTCTGGGTTCGGCCTGATGCGCGCGATCGTTTACTCCTGCCTGTTCTTGGCCACGATTTGCTCGCCGGCGCTCGCCGAGCCCGCGCCGGATTTTCTGCAGCAGTTTCTTAAGTCGCACTGCGTGGCCTGTCACGGGCCTGAGAAGCAGGAAGGGAAACTGCGGCTCGACACGCTATCGACCGATTTCACGCAAGGCGATGCCGCCCGGCAGTGGATTGAAGTGATGGATCAGCTGAATCGGGGCGAAATGCCGCCGGACGAACGGCCTCGGCCTGCTGCTGCCGCGCAGCAAGAAGTGGTGAAGTGGATCGCTGCCGAACTGCGTGCCGCGGAACGAAAGTCGCGCAGTAGCGGCGGCCGCGTCGTACTACGGCGAATGAATCGCACCGAGTACGCGAATACCATTCGCGATTTGCTCGCTATCAACTTTCTCCCTGGCGAAAGCCCGCTCGATTTTCTGCCGCCCGACGGCCGAGCCGATGGCTTTGATAAAGGCTCGTCGGCGCTGCTGCTCGATCCATCGCTCCTCGACAAGTATTACGAAGTAGCTCAGCGAATCGCGGCCCAAGCCATCGTCAGCGGGCCGCCGGAGTTTGCTACGTATCGCAACCGCTTTGAGCTCGAAGACACTGCCAAGCGGGCTTCGATTCGCTACATGTGTGCTCAGCCGGGCTTTCAATGCCGCGAGCACGATGTCGTCGTTATGGAAGGTGGCACGCGGTCGTTCGATGACTTGATTTATCCCGGCACCAAGGTGAATGGCAGCCGCGGCCGGCGGATTCCCATCAAAGGAATGTATGCGGTTCGCGTGCGCGCTGCCGCCGATCGGGCCGGCAAGGACGAACCGGTCACGATGCAGGTCATCCGCGAAGGTGGCGGCGAAGGCGTGCTGCTCGAGACTGTTGTCGATGCTCCTGAAAGCGATCCGAAGGTCTACGAAGTGATCATGCCGCTCGGCATCGATGGCGGCGAGTTCTCAGTCCGCATCGGCAAGCCGACGCGTTTCCGCGGCTACAGCCAAGCCTATGGTCACATGGAACGAGCGATCGAAAAAGCAGGCAACGAGCAGAACTTCGCCGAGATCATGCGGATCCGCGGCCGGATGCTGGCCGAAGGAATTGTTTCTGGCAGCATGCCCAACCCTGACGTGCTCGATCTGACGAAGGTCCCCAAGCTGTTTATTGATTGGATCGAAATCGAAGGGCCGCTGTACGAACAATGGCCGCCGAAGAGTCACGAGATCGTGCTCGGTCACGAGCCAGACGCGGCGCAAGATATCGCGCGAGTGCGAACGGTTTTTACAAACTTTCTCCCTCGCGCGTTCCGCCGCCCAGTGACTGCTGAAGAAGTGGAGCCCTTCGTCAAACTCGTGCAGCAAGAGTTGGAATCGAAAACAGCCTGGGAAGAAGCGATCCGCGTCGGTCTCGCCGCGGTTCTCACTTCGCCGAAGTTCATCTATTTGTTCGAGCCGAGTAGCGAGTCGCGGCGCGAGCTCACTGACCATGAACTGGCTTGTCGTTTGTCGTATTTCCTCTGGTCGAGCATGCCGGATGACGAGTTATTTCAATTGGCTGCGGCCGGCAAGTTGCGAGATCCCAAAACGCTTGCCGCTGAAACCTCACGGCTGCTGAAACATAAAAACAGCCGAGCACTGGTCGCTGGCTTTGGCGCCCAGTGGTTGCGGACGGAAGAGTTCCGCAACTTCAAGCCGGACGAAAAACTCTACGCGGCCTACAGCGAAAAGCTCGGCGCCGCGATGGTGCAGCAGTCTCTATCGTTCTTCGAACATGTGCTGCGTAATGATTTGCCGGTTGCGAATTTTCTCGATAGCGACTTCACGCTGCTCAATGAACGGCTAGCAACTTTTTATGGCATTGCTGATGTCAAAGGTGAAGACTTCCGCGCCGTGAAACTCCCTGCTGATTCGCGGCGCGGCGGCTTGCTCGGCCAGGCCGGCGTGATGCTGCGCGGCAGCGATGGGAATCGGACGAAACCGGTTACCCGCGGCGTGTATGTGCGCGAAGTGCTGTTCAATGATCCGCCCGATCCGCCGCCGCCGAATGTCGGAGAAATCGAACCTAATATTCAGGGCAAGAACCTGACCGTCCGCGAACGGCTGCTGCAGCATCAGCAGATCGAGGCCTGTGCGGCCTGCCATCGCGGTATCGATCCGTATGGCCTCGCGCTCGAAAACTTCAATGTCATCGGCCAATGGCGCGAAGAGCAGGACGGCGAAAATTTTCGCAACAGCCGACTAAAGCCGAAGATCGACGCCAGCGGGAAGCTGCCCAACGGCGAATCGTTTGCGAACTTCACGGAGTTCAAGAATCTGCTTAAGCAGCAACATCCTCGCTTCCGTCAGGCCTTGGCGGAAAAGCTCCTCAGCTATGCGCTCGGTCGGCCCGTGGAACCGCTCGATCGACCAACAATCGATCACATGACAGCCGCTGCAACCACGAGCGATGATTCGCTTCGCAGTTTGATCCAAGCCCTGGTGACCAGCGAATCCTTTCGCACCAAGTAGTTCATTTAATCGAGAACACGATGCCAACACCTCTTTCTCGTCGAACGCTCCTTCGTGGCGCTGGCGCACTGATGGCGCTCCCCTATCTCGACGCGATGCTGCCTGCCTCTGCTCGCGCAGCTGCTGCGGCTACGCCGCCGGCGCGGATGGGCATGTTTTATTTCGGCACCGGCATGAACATGCGGCAGTTCACGCCCGAAACTGAAGGAAAGGATTTCGAGCTCACGCGGATCCTCAAGCCGCTCGAGGCCCATCGCGGCCATTTCACGGTGCTCTCGGGAACATATCTCGAAAAGGGTGGCGGTCACGATGGCGCTTATCCATTCGCCACCAGTATTGCGAAGGACCAGAAGCAGAGCATTTCGCCCGATCAAGTGGCTGCCGAAGTGCTAGGGCGTGACACGCGATACTCTTCGCTGCAGATGTCGGTCAAACGCGGCACCGGTTTCGGTGAACAACCGCTCGCCACCATCGCCTGGAACCGCCAGGGCGTGCCGCTGGCCGCCGAAAATGATCCGCATGTATTGTTCACTCGTCTATTTCAGCCCGATACCGAACAGCAGAAGTCGCAGCAGTCGACCGAGTTCCGCCGTCGTCGTAGTGTGCTCGATCTAGTGCGCGAAGATGCCAACAAGCTGTCGCGTCAGGTTGGCACGGCCGATCGCGATCGACTCGATCAGTATTTCAATTCGGTGCGCGAACTCGAACAGCAACTCGCGCGACGAGTCGAATGGTCGACCAAAGGCAAACCCTCGCCCGATCCAGATGGCTTGCGCGACTACAGCAAAAACATGACGCCCGAGGGTGTGCCGGGCTTTTTCTACGACACCTATGCCAAGCTGATGTACGACCTGATCGCTCTCGCGCTGCAGACCGATTCGACGCGGGTGGTGACCTATGTGGTGCGCACCGAACTTGCTGGCGGCGTGTATCCGGAGTTTGGCGTGTCGAAGGACTATCACGCGTTGACGCATCACGGCAACGATCCGCAGAACCTCGAGGAACTCGCCAAGGTCGACACGATCTATATGAATCACTGGGCCTATTTCCTAGGCAAGCTCCGCAGCATCAAGGAAGGGGATCAAACCCTGCTAGATCGCACGGTGCTTGGATTTTCCAGCGGCATGGGGATCGGCCATAGCAAGGATTTGCTGCCGACCGTCATCTCTGGCGGCAGCGGACTCGGCATCGCGCATCAGGGGCATCTCAAGCTCGACAAGACGCCGCTCAGCAGCGTCTGGCACACGATGATCGATCGCGTCGGCGCGTCGCCCGCGGGACAATTCCAAGACAGCACGGGCGTGATCAAAAAGTTGATTTCAGCATGAAAACGCTCGCGGCACTTAGTTTGTTATTTCTCGTGGCTAACGTGAGCTTCGCCGCCGAGCCGTTGCCGCGCGCGACAAACTCGCTCGGCATGACGCTGATTGAAATACCCGCCGGTGAATTCAATCGCGGCATGACCGATGACCAGAAGTTGCGGCTGAATCACCCCAACACGCTGGAACAGGGCGCCGATCTGATCGACGAACGGCCAGCCCATCAGGTGCGCATCAGCAAACCATTTTGGATTGCCACACAGGAAGTAACGGTCGGGCAATTCCGCAAGTTTGTCGAAGAAACGAAGTATCAGACGTCGGCCGAGAAGAACGGTCGTGGCGCGCTGGTCTTCAACCCTGCCGAGAAAGATGGCGTGGCTCGCTTTGTGCAAAAAAGCGATGCGAATTGGAAGAATCCCGGCTTCGCTCAAACCGACGATCATCCGGTAACTTGCGTTAGCTGGCAGGATGCGACGGCATTTTGCGATTGGTTGAGCAAGCAGGAGAAGACGACATACCGGCTGCCGACCGAAGCCGAGTGGGAGTACGCGGCCCGCGCTGGCAACGACACTATCTACGTTGGTGGCGACACGCCGGCCTCGGTTTACGCCTATGGCAACATCGGCGATGCGACTCTCGAAGCGGCCCACCCCGGCGTCGTGAAACGGCAGCACCTGACAGTCACACCCGAGGAGCAAACCGATGGCGTGGTCTATACGGCACCGGTCGGCAAGTTCAAACCGAACGCCTGGGGGCTCTTCGATACGCACGGCAACGTTTGGGAATGGTGCTCCGACCGTTACGCCGATCGATACTATCAGGAGTTGCAGAAAGCAGCCCGCGATCCCCGCACGGGAAGAATGGTGGTCACCGTCGATCCGCAGGGCCCCGAGACCACGCCGCAACACAAGTTCGGCGACTGGCGTTCGATGCGGGGCGGCTGTTGGTACACCGGGCCGATGGCGAGTCGCAGCGCGTCGCGAGCCTACGGCGAAGCCGGCGATGCTTTTTGTTACGCCGGTTTTCGCGTCGCGCGAGCCTCGCCGTGAACGGCACGTTTCCGGTTCATCCAGCCGCGCTTACGGAAGATCAACTGCTCAACCAGTGTAGCTTTCAAACGACGCGCCGTAGCGGTCCGGGTGGACAGCACCGCAACAAAGTCGAGACCGCCGTCGTCGTCACGCATCAACCCACTGGCCTGCGCGCCGAAGCCAGCGAACGACGCAGCCAAGCCCAGAATCGCACGATGGCGATCTTTCGGCTGCGACTGGAGTTGGCAATTCATGTCCGCTCGGCATTGGCAGGAGAAGGATCGAGCGAACTTTGGCAAAGTCGCACAGGAAATCGAAAGCTGAGTGTGAGCGCCGAGCACGACGATTTTCCCGCGTTGCTCGCCGAAGCGCTCGATCGCGTCGCGGCTTTGGAGTTCGATTTATCGACGTCAGCCGAACAGCTAAATGTCTCGACGACGCAACTCGCTCGCTTTCTGCAACAATCGCCGGAAGCTTGGAAACGGGTCAATGACGAGCGGCGAGCGCGAAACCTGCGTCCGCTCCGCTGAGGAGAAAATTGCATGTCGGCCGAAGATCGCGAGAAGTGGAATCAGAAATACAGCGATCCCGATTTCGCACCGCGAAAGCCTTCGCCGGTATTGCTGAATCTCGCCGAGTGGCTGCCACCTCAGCGCGGCCGAGCGCTCGATCTGGCCGGTGGTTGCGGCAGGCATTCGATCTGGCTCGCACAGCAAGGCTTTGATGTGACGCTCGCCGATGTTTCGGCGGTTGGCCTGCAAGTTGCGCAACAACGCGCGCGGGCGGTCGGTGTTACGCTCAAGCCACTCGAGCATGACCTGGAACTGCAAGGTCTGCCGGTGGGGCCGTGGGACCTAATCGTTTCGATTTGCTTCCTTTGGCGACCAACTCCGCAGCTGCTCCGCGACTCACTCCGTCCGCAAGGTGTCTTGATGATGATTCAACCCACGACCATCAATTTGACCAGGCATGACAAGCCGCCGCGCGACTTTTTGCTGCAGCCAGGCGAGATTCAGGCCATGGCTGACGATTGTGCCGGCGCGAGTTTAAGCGTTTGTCATGTTTCCGAAGGCTGGTCGATTGACGATCGGCACGATGCGGTGCTCGTGGTCAGGCGGGAGTGACTTTGGCGGGCTCGCCCGTATGATGATAGCAGGCAATGACGCATCCTCTTCCCGACATCATTGACGCTCAGCAAGGATCGCACCATGAATCCCGCGGACCGTGAAAAGCAGATGAAGCAAGCCGAGGAAATTCTCGGCGACAAGTCCAAGGAAATCGGCTTCGCCAAACGGTTGTTCTTCGGCGAGTTCCAGCGCGAGGCGCTGCTCCCCTATCCGATCCACGAGCATGATTCGCGCGTCGAGCCGCTGCTCGATGAACTCAAAACTTTTTGCCGCACGCAGATCGATCCGGTCGCCATCGATCGCAATGCCGAGATTCCGCAGAGCGTGATCGATGGCCTCGGGCGGCTCGGTATTCTCGGCGCCTGTTTGCCGCAAAGTGCTGGCGGACTCGCCTTGACGCAGTCGAGTTACTGTCGCGTGCTGGAGATTCTCGGCGGCCACTGCGGCAGCACCGCGCTGTTTGTGAACGCTCATCATTCGATCGGTCCGCGAGCGCTCGTGCTATTTGGAAATGATGCGCAGCGGGCCAAGTACTTGCCGCAGCTCGCGACGGGCGAATGGATCAGCGCCTTCGCACTCACGGAGCCGCAGGCTGGCAGCGACGCAGCCAATGTGCAGTCGACGGCCACGCCGACTGCCGATGGCAAATCGTTTGTGATCAACGGTGAGAAACGCTGGATCACCAACGGCGGAATCGCGAGCGTGCTGACCGTGATGGCCCGCACGCCAGATCCCAAAGGGGGCGATTCAAAGATAACGGCCTTTGTGGTCACTCCCGACATGCCCGGCTTTAGCGTCGTCGAAAAGCGAATGCCGAAGATGGGTGTGCGCGGCACCGCGACGAGCCGGTTGGCCTTCAAAGATCTCGTCGTGCCGCGGGAAAATGTGCTGGGGCAACTAGGCAAAGGCCTCCGCGTCGCGCTGACGGTGCTCGACTTCGGCCGGACGACGTTTGGGGCCAGTTGCACGGGCGCGGCAAAGTTCTGCGTGGCCGGTGCGCTGAAGCATGTAAAACAGCGAGTGCAATTTGGCGAACCGCTGGCTAACTTCGAATTGGTCAAGCAGAAGTTGGCCTTCATGCAGGCAGCAACGTTTGCGATGGAGAGCTGCACCTATCAGACGGCAGCCCTGATGGATTCAGGACACGGCGACTTCATGCTGGAAACGGCGATGCTCAAGGTCTTCGCCACCGAACTTCTGTGGACGCTGCTGAACGACACGTTTCAGCTACACGGTGGCCTGGCCTATTTCACCGATCAGCCGTGGGAGCGGATGGTTCGCGATGCCCGCATCAACACCATTGGCGAAGGGGCCAATGATGTGCTCCGCGGGTTCAGCGCACTTGTAGGCATGCGCGACGTGGGCCTGGAACTCGAAAGCATTCTGAACGCGATCTATCATCCGCTGGGCAAGGTCACCAAGCTCGCGCGCTTCGGCGGCCGCAAGTTGGGGGCGATGTTCGCCTCGCCAGCGGTGCCGGTGCGAAGTGCCGAGCTCGAACCCGATGCTGCAGCGCTCAGCGTGCAGATCGCCGCGCTGAGTAAGAATGTCGAACGGCTGTTGATCGCTCACCAGAAAGAAATCGTTGACCGCCAATACCTGCTCGCGCGGATCGCCGATGCGGCAACCGACATTTACGCCAGTAGTTGCGTCCTCAATCGCCTCGACTATCTGATCCGCGAGCATCACGGCGACGAAGCCGATCTGCGGATGCAACTCGAAACGGGCCGCTACTGGCTCACGCTTTCTCGCCGCCGCGTGAACGGTTGGTTCGAGAGCCTGTGGGACAACGACGACGCGGCGACTACGAGCCTCGCCCGGCGGATGTTGAAGTAGCCCCTGCTAAAAAAACTGGACGAACCTTTTGGCTCGTCCAGTTTGGATTTTCAGAAGCAGCGCCAGAGCGATGCTCAGCTCTACTTGTCGTTTTTCTTCGGCACCGGTGCTGTTCGTGAAGGACCCGGCTTTGAGTTGGCGGCCTTGCGAACCCAGCCTTGAGTCACTGCTGCTGGGCTGCCACCATACACATCATTAAAGAGTTGGTTGAAGTCGCCACCCTTCCGCAGACCATCGACCAGGATCTGGAAACGGCGGGTATCGCCCATCAGGTGCTTCACATAGCTGTAGGCAGCGATGTCGGCCGCTTCTTGATCCATGTCATTGCCCAGGAACGAATCGCTGGCAGGCATCGAACTGACGACGGCAGGGATTGATTCATCCCAAGCTCGCACGCGAGGATCGTTGGCTGACAAGCGCGAAGCAACCACGCGGCCCGCTCCTTCCGCAAACCAGTGGGGCACATTCTTGCCGATCGAAGCCATGTAAGTGCCGGCCAATTGCTGCAGGATCATTCCCTGAATCGGGTAGTCCTGGGCGGTGCCCGGCCGCGGCACGGTAACGGCGGCATAAGCATCAACGGTGTCAAACATGAAGTGCCCGCGCCATTGTGCGGGGATCGTCCGCTTTTCCACCATCTTGCCGAATTCGCTGTAGCTGTAGCGGTCCTTGAAAATCAGCAGCGACAGGCGGCCCTTGATGAGCGGTTTGTCGGCGGGAGCCTTGAAGATATCCGCAACGCGCGGGGCCAGCCTTTCGGCCTGCTTGCCGATTTCGTCGAGCGTGCTGGTGCCGACGTTGCCCAGCATCAGGTAGTTCGTCGTTTCGCGACGCTCGGCCGAATCATTAGGCAACGTGAGGGCGAAGTGCTGCATCGCGAGCTTAGCTCGTTCGTTGCTCAATTCTTCGTGCGTGGAGTTGATCGCCTTGGTAACAGCCGCCAAACGGTCCATCGATTGCTTCGAATCCGGGCCGTCGAACTTCGCCCCTTCTTCGATCCACTTTTCAAACTTGGCGATCACCGCATTGTCGAGAGCCGGTTGATTCAGCGGCATCCGCTGACCATCGGCGGCGGTTCCCTTGAGCTTCTTGATCAGCAGGCTTTCGGCAGGCTTGCCGGGGAGAATGTTCTGGCCGGCATCACCACCCTTCAGCAGCCGTTCGAAGTTGCTGACGCTGAAGTTTTCGCGCGGCTGTTGCGTGCCGTGGCAACCCATGCAGGTCTCGGCCAAGATGGGAGCGAGTTCCTTCGAGAAGCTGACGGTCTCTTTGCCAGTCGCTTGCGCCACCACAGGCGCCTTGGCCGGCGTGGCAGCAGGGGCTGGCGTGCCAGCCGTGGTGAGCATCGTGATGTTGCTGGCCATGTCGGCGCCGTCGAACTTGGCCCCTTCGTTGATCCACTTGCGGAGGATTTCGATTTCGGGGGCGGGGATCTTCTGACCGTTTGGCGGCATTTCGGCGTCGTCGATCTTTTCCATCAAGACGCTGCCTTTGCCGTCACCCTTGAAAATTACGAGGCCGGCGGCCGAACCCTTCATCAGGGCGTTGTAGGTCGCCATCGAAAACATGCCGCTCGATTTGGTCACATGGCAGCCGCCGCAGCGAGCCGTGAGAATCGGCACGACTTGCTTGGTGAAACTCACTCCGCCACCCGCAGCAGGAGTGCCAGCCGGAGCTCCCGGACCAGCCTTGGGATCCTTCGGATCGGGCTTCATCGGCTTGGCGAGAGGCTTGAGCTCGGTGAGAGTCACCCCTTCGAGTTCAAGCAGCGAGTGGGCGTTCTGCAGCTTCTTGTGGATCGGGGCGAGCAGATTGATGACCTGTTCATCGCCCGATTCAGCGAGCTTTTCGATCCGCTGTTGCACTTCGGCAATGGCAGCGGCCGATTCTTTGAACTTGCTGTTTTGAAAGAGGTTGGCCGCTTTGGTCATCAGGGTGCTAATCGCCGTCACCTCGGCTCGCTGCTCTGCCGTGGGAGCGGCCTGCGCGTCGGCAATCCAGCCTGCCAACAGCAGACCGCAACCAACAACCAATCCGAAGAGCCAGCGGCAATTGGACATACAGCGATTTCCTTGGATTCTGTTCCGCACTGATCTGTTCCGACCGAAGGGCTGCGAGCGAAGGAGCCCACCCTCGTAGGGAGCTATCTTAGACTACGAACGCCCTGGCTGACAAATGACTTGCGCCTCGAGGACGATTTATTCTTCCCGCCGCGCACAGCGACTACGACCTGAACGCTTGGTCGGGAAAAAAGTACTCAGTCGCAGCCGCTGCGGTTCGTTCACGGAAGGGGCCGCAATCCACTAGAATGTGCCGGTCGCCATCCTCCTCGTGGAACTCTCCCATGTCGATTCGGGCCATCATCGGATTCTTATTCGCCGTTGCACTCTGGAGCGGATTGCAGCCAGCCGCAACCTCGGCAGTCGAGCCGCGGCGGTTGCTCCTCCTTTCGCAGGGGCCCGATGGTCATCCTGTGACGACCCACGAATACGTTGCCGGCCAGCAGATTCTCGCCCGGCTCCTGCGCGACGTTCCCGATCTCCTGATCACTCAAGTTAAAGCCGACGTCGATTGGAAGGACGGCCCTGCTGTTCTCGATAAGACCGACCACTGCGTGCTATTTGTCTCCGAGGGGGCGAAATGGGTGAACAGCGATCCCGCCCGCCGCGAAGCTTTCCGCCGACTCGCTGGGCGAAAGGGTGGCTTATCGGTTTTGCACTGGGGCATGGGAACCAAAGAAGCCGAAAACATTGATGTCTTTGTGCAACTCTTCGGTGCCTGCCACGGCGGGCCCGATCGCAAATACAAAGTGCTCGAAGCCCAGTGCACGCCGGCCAGCGATCATCCCGCCACGGCAGGAATGCAGCCGTTCAAGCAGAAGGACGAGTTCTACTACGCCTTCAAACAAGATCCCAATCAAGAACTGAAATCACTCCTTACCGCTCGCATCGACGACCGCGAAGAAATGATCGCCTGGGCCTGGCAACGCAAAGATGGCGGCCGTTCGTTTGGTTTTTCCGGCCTCCACTTTCACGCCAATTGGAAACAGCCTGAGTATCAACGACTCGTGGCTCAAAGCGTCCTCTGGACGACTCAGTTGCCACAGCCGAAAGAGTTCCCGGCGAAACTCACAGACGCCGATTTTCAGCTGCCTGATTCACCGAAAAAGTAAACCGTCACTTAGTCTCGTCGCGACGAGTTCACGTTAAGGAACACCATGGCCCATCATCACCACCATCACGATTGCGTCAACATCGCCTGGTTCAATGAAACCGAATGGCAGAAGTTGAAAGCCGTTGCTGCCGACGCTGATAAGCTCGCGAGCACGTACGACGAATGGACCGAGGACGTCGAAAAGCTCGAGCGGCAACTGCACGACAAGGGTGAACATGCCCACCGCATTCCGGTCGAGGTCGACACGCTCGCCCGCTGGTGCACCGCTCGCAAACGCCCCCTCAACGGCGAAGCCCGCGCCGATTACGCTGCGGCCATCGCCCGGCGTAGCAACTTGGGTTAACTCGCCCCGGTCGACGATGTTAGTTCGCCAACCGGCGGAACAGATAATCAACTGTCTTCACATCGGCTTTCACGGCTTGGCCGGCTCGCGCCTGGGCCAGTACATTGTCGATGTCAGAGAACTCGGTTCGATAACTGGCCGTTGTATACCGACCGACGCCGCGCCGGCCGTATAGCTCGTCATTGGTGCCGATGCCGCTGATTTCCACGGTGTCGGTGCCGCCGAGGCCGAAGAAGGATACCGTGGCCATGTTCTCAACGCGGAGATTCAACGAGTTGTTGGTCAATGTCCGCACACCCTGGCTAACGGTGAAGCGATCATTGCCGCTCGTGCCGCTCAGGCGGGCCATATCGGCGCCGCCGAGCGAAATAACAGTGACGTTGCTAATCCCTTGCACCCGCGTTTGATAACCAGTGCCTACCATCGACACGCCATTCGCGGTGGCTTCGAGAAAGTCGATGCCGGCGGTGTCGTACATCGTCACGCGGTCGCTACTATCGCCACGGATCATCGTTTGTTCGATCGCGCTCGTATTCAACGAGTACGTGTTGCCGAGTAGCTCAATGCTGCCGGGCCGAGCGGTGATCGTGTCGACACCGCTGCTTCCTTGCAACGTAATCGAGTCGCTACCCGCGCCACCTTGAATCTGCACTTGGCTGCTCGCGGCCAGTGTGTAGCTCACGCCGTTTACTTGAACTTGTTGCAGTGCGCCGGTGTGCGTCCAGCTGTAAACATCGTTCCCTGCAGTGCCGCCGATGGCCACTTGATTGCCAGTGACGGTTACCAGGTTGGTCACGCGAAAATCGACGTCGCGATTGATGCCTTTGGCGCGAACATAGAACACGGCGCCAGCCGTTGCCGATACATCGACCCGTTCCGCGTTCGTCAGGCCCGAGCTGCTGCCGACGAGCTGATTCTGCGCGTTGTAGACCTCGAGATCGACGTTGCCGAGCGCGTTGTTGAACAGCGCTTCGATCGTCAATGTGCCGGTTCGACCAGCCGTGATTTGGTAGTAGTTGCTCGCCGTGGCCAGATTCACATCGTTGATGCGATTGCTGGCCGCCGTTCCCCAGTTGGCGTTCACAGCTGGCGGCTGCGGCGTGGAGGGAGGATTCGGATTCGTAGGCGGGTTCGGATTCGTAGGTGGATTGGGTGTAGTCGGCGGCGGGGGAGTTTCGGTCGCAGTCAGACGAGCATCAATGACGAACTTCCCGATGCCGTCGCTCGTGCCGAGCCCGATGCGATAGCTCTGCCCGGCGACGACGGTCATCGTCACCTGGTTGCCATTCACGGTGCCGCCGTCTGGAGTTTGCCATTTTCCTGCGAGGTTGCCGCTCACGTTCATCGTGAACGTCACTTGGCCTGAAGCAGCCGCCGTGAAGCGGAAGAAATCGCTGTCTTGCAGTTGACCGATCGTGCCGCTCACGGTGATTGATGTCGTCAGGGTGCCGACATTCGTGGCCTCTGCAGCCGTCGAGCCAAAGTCATCGGCGCCGACGAGCTTGTCGAGCGCGTTTTGCAAATTCAGTCGGCTGTAGTTGGCATTGGTCACCGAATCGTAAACGGTATCGGCGGTGTTCTTCAGCCAGTCGTAGAGCATGTCCTCCGTGATGTTCGTGCGGCCCATCGCCGTCATCGCTTCACGCAACAACACACTCGCGCCGGCTACGTACGGCGCAGCCATGCTCGTGCCGCTCGTCGCGCCGAAGTCATTCTTCACGCCATCGCTGCCATAAAAATGGTCGGGCAGCGTGCTTTGAATCTTTTCGCCCGGCGCAGCCAGAACGCGATCGCTCCGCTGGCTGAACGAGCTGAATTGGCCAGCGCTATTCACGCTCGCGACCGGCACGACATATTCGCTCGCGGCCGGATAACTCAAGCCGGCTGCTTTGTAAGTAGCAAAAGAATTTCCCGCGGCGACGGCGATGAAGATGCCATCCTGCTCTAGCTGCCGAAACTCATCTTCCAGAATCGCCCAGTCGGGCAGATTGCTGCTGTTCCACGAAGTACCGAGCGACAGGTTGACCGTGGTAATCGGATTCGCAAACGCATTGCGATTGTTGTGAACCCACTGCAGGGCTTTTTCGACTTGCTCAAGCGTGCCGTTACCGTTGTCATCGAAGACGCGAAGCGCCACGAGATCGACATCGGGCGCGACGCCGGTGTACTTCTTATCGGTGCTGCCGATGATGCCGGAGACATGCGTGCCGTGAAAACCAGCCGGGCCGTCATCATAAGGGTCGGCATCGTTCTCGGCGAAATCCCAACCGCCGACCACTTTATAGGCAGCGCCCAAGCCGCCGCCGAGCGCAACGTGATCGTAGGCAATGCCGCTGTCGATGACGGCCACGGTTTGACCATCGCCGCGCAGACCGTAGGCATTGCGCGCGTAGGCAATCTCCGACCAGCCGTGACCTTCGGCCGTCGAAACCGGACTCGCCGCCATCGTTTCGATGGGAGTATCGTTCCACTCATTGGCCATTTCCGACAGCGCTTGCGCGGTCATGGCCAGGCGGTCTTCAAACGATTCAAACGCAACCCTGCGGTCCGCAGGCGTCAACTCGGGACGCTTCATTACTCTGTCGCTCGCGCCGAAAATGGTTTTCCGGCCGGGAGATCGCGACGCAGACAGTCGTCGTCTGCTAGCGAGACAGCAAGGCGCGCGATTGTTCGCAGCGGCGGGGGCCGCGCGACGCATCACGCAGGGAGATGCTGTCTTCCCGGAACCGGGCACGAGGGGTGAAAAGTTCGTAGCAGCTGCGTCCCAGCGGCTGTCGCAAAACTATAGGTCAGGTTCCTACGTGGTTATGCTGTGGCGAGTGCGGACAACTCAGGTCCGCGGCCTTGATGCTTTTTGGCAACGCCCCTGCAGGTGATACCGTCCCTCAGGTTTGACTGCTGGCACGGCGCAACTGGCCGCCTAATCGTTACAGTTTGAAAATCCGCGAATCGAATTGCGGGTGATAGCGAGAGGCTGCGGGCGGATGTCCAGTAAGTGAATTCCAAGCCCCACTGCTGACGATACGAACATCACGCTGCGTATCCGCAGCGAAATCAGTCTCTTCTGCCGCAAAGGAATGCGACGTTGAGCGCCGGCGCCATTATCCGCAGTACTTGGCTTCTTTACTTCTCCCAGCCCGCGAACGATCGCGCGCTGTACAAAGTCGTTAAAGGCCGCAGCATCCGCAGCGTCCTCGAATTCGGCGTGGGAGATGGCACACGGACCAAGAACCTCCTCGAGGTCATCAGCTGGCAGCAGGAAAACCTGCCGCTGCGCTATATGGGCATCGATCAATTCGAAGCCCGACCAAAGGGACAGAAAGGCCTGACCTTCAAGCAAGCCTTTGCCGAGATCCGCGCGCCGGAAGTTACGGTGCAGCTCATTCCCGGCCTGCCGTACGACGCGCTACTCCGCTGCAACAACGTGCTGGCCGAAACCGACCTGATTGTGATCGCCGCCGATCAACAGCCAGCTGATTTCGAACGGGCCTGGAAGTTCATTACCCGGACGGTGCACGAGAAAACGCTGATTCTGCGTGAACAGCCCGCCGGCGCCGGCAAAACCGTTTTCCAAACGCTGCCCGTCGCCGAAGTCCACCGCTTGGCCCGCGAAAGTGGCCGGACAATGCGTCGCGCTGCCTAATTCCCGTAGGACTGGACCATTGGTCCGTCCAAGAAGCGGGTACTGCAGCACCTGAGCGGACCAATGGTCCGCCCTACCGATCAAAACTTTCGATTTCAGCCTGCAGTCCCCTCGACGAATGGCCGAAACATGATAGACTTGCCTATCTACTAACGCGGGGTGGAGCAGCCCGGTAGCTCGCGAGGCTCATAACCTCGAGGTCGTCGGTTCAAATCCGGCCCCCGCAACTGACAGAAAAAGGCCGGTGTCTCAGGACGCCGGCCTTTTTTCGTTGCCCGTCGTCAGCAACTGGTGGCCTACGAACATGAGCTACGTCCTCGAAGCCATCGGCGTCCCGGCCGGTATCTCGTTGCCGACGGACAACGAGGACGGCGAAATCACCTTCGAGCTATTTTCCCTGAGCGGCGTGAATCTGCTCGCGCGCACCGGCGGCCGAGTGGTTTTCTCACCGCGGATGTTGGAGATCGCTAAGCGTCTCTCCCTTCAACACGGTGCTGCTATGCTAATCCGCTGGGACGATCGCGTCGGCATGCGCCAGGCCGTGGTATATCAGCAAGGCGCAATCACCCGCGAGTTCGGCGAAGACGACGAGATCTACGTGGCGATCGCCGACGCCGGTCTGCCAGGTCGGCGGTACACAACAGCAGAGGTCGATCAGCTCGACCCCGATGAAGTCGAAGTAGAACGGCTGGTCGATGCCATTGGTGCAGCCTGCCGCTCGACCGATTGGTGCCCTGAAAATTCAATTCGGGATTTCATTCGTAAGCAGCGATAATTGGCCTGCGAATGCAATGGTGCTTCAGCCGTTATGTCTACAGAAAAAGTGAGGCCATCACTTGAACCGCCGCGTCACAATAGTCACGATCAGGAGCCCATCGGTGACTACAGTTTCCTAGAGATGACGGATGCGAGATCGCCTTTTATTTGCGCTGGCTTGCTTTCTGAATGTGGCGTGCGCTCACGCCGCAGATCGCCCTCACATCATCTGCATCATGGCAGACGACTTGGGCTGGATGGATTTGCACTGCCAGGGAAACGACGTGCTGCAGACGCCGCAGCTCGATAATCTGGCGAAACAGGGAGTGCGGTTCACGAACGCCTATGCCGCAGCGCCGGTTTGTTCGCCGACGCGGGCCGCGCTCATCACGGGTCTGACGCCGGCGCGGCTGCACATCACGCAGCATGGCGCCGATGGAAAGCAGTTTTGGCCCGCAGATCGCCGCGTGCAACCGCCGACCACCAAAGCGGAGCTAGCGCACGAAACCACGACGCTGGCGGAACGGCTCCGTGCGGCTGGCTACGCCACGGGCTTCTTCGGCAAGTGGCATCTCGGTGACGATCCAAAATTCTGGCCAAAGGAGCATGGCTTTGATGTAAACCTCGGCGGTTGCGGGCTAGGCGGACCGCCCACGTATTTCGATCCGTATCGCATTCCCACGTTGCCGCCGCGCAAGACCGGAGAGTATTTGTGCGACCGACTGGCAGACGAAACGGTTGCGTTCATGCGACGCGAGAAAGACCGACCGATGTTCGTCTGCTTATGGACTTACAATCCACACTACCCGTTCGAGGCGCCTGACGAACTCGTCGCGCATTTCAAGGGTCGAGAAGGGCCCGGATTGAAAAATCCGATCTATGGCGGACAGATCGCCGCAGTCGACCGGGCCGTTGGCCGCGTGCTGGACGAACTAAAAACTCTCGGGATCGCTGAGCAGACGCTGGTGATGTTTACCAGCGACAACGGTGGCTGGACCGGCGCGACCGACAACCGTCCCCTGCGCGGCGGCAAAGGTGATTTGTACGAAGGCGGCCTGCGCGTCCCGCTCATCGTGCGCTGGCCCGGCGTGAACACAAAAGGAGCCGTCGACAACACCCCCGTCGTCAGCATGGACCTGACGGCGACGATGCTTGATGCAGCGGGAGTGCCCCTCGCGAAAGACGAACAGCTCGATGGCGAATCGCTGCGAACGCTATTCAGGGGTGGAAAGTTGCAGCGTGATGCCTTGTACTTCCACTATCCGCATTTTGCCTTTCATAAAGCCAATCGTCCCGGCAGTGCGATTCGTTGGGGGCAATACAAGCTCGTTCTTCGCTACGACGACAATTCAGTCGAGCTTTTCGAGCTGGAAAATGACCTGGGTGAAACGAAAGATCTCGCTGCAGCCAAACCGGATATCGCTCGAAAGCTTAAAGACCGCCTGTTGAACTGGCTGGCGGAGACAAAAGCTGGCCTACCGACTGCCGTGCGAAACAGCGACGAAAAGTAGCCTTGAAACGCAGAGTGCGGCGTTCCCAAATGGTGCACTGACTTCAGTTGCATGTTGAGCTCATGACCATCTCTCTCCGTGACTACGCCCCGAACGACTGGGACGCAATCTGTCAGATCCACGACGTGGCCAGGGTTCAAGAATTGACAGCGGGGAACGTTGATCCGCGCGCTTTTAAACCGATGACGGAAGCGGCCGAAGGTGACGAGTTCTTTATATCGCAAACCGTGGTCGCCTATTATGACAATCGCGTTATTGGTTTTATTTCGTGGAATGGCGCGTATATTACTTGGCTGTATGTAGAACCTGCGGACCAAGGGCGTGGCGTAGGGCGAGCACTGCTCGAGCACGCGCTCCGTTGCATCGGTGCCGAAGCATGGACGAACATGCTCGGCGGCAACGAGCGTGCTCTGCGACTCTATCGCACGGCTGGCTTCGATGTCGTCTGGACTCGCGACAGAACTTGCGAAGGCTATCTATGCCAAGCCCTGCGCCTGGCGCTGCCGGGTAGCCACATGCGGGATCCCCAAGCGAGAAGAATTGGCGGCTAAATGCCACAAAAACGCAGTTCGCAGCAGCAACCACATGGCTCATCGTGAGTTCGGCGACATTGCGGCAATTTGTGGCCTCGCGCGCGTATTTTTCTTGCGCTCGATGGTGACCGCATTATGTCACTCATTGCTTTTTCGAAGAGCATTTACGAGCTCTCGTCGAAGCGACAGTTGTTGAACCAACCTTGACACTTTCACGTCACGCTCTGGCGTTTTTGCGTACATCGATTGCGGATTCTCAAGATAACACCCCTCATTGGGCGTTATTAATAATACGAGCAGGCAATTGCTGGCGTACTCGCGCATCATTAATATTCAACAGTATTGGGAGTCCGCATCGTGTACTTAATGGCTCCGCAGATGACTACTGCTCAATCCCACCTATTGATTGTCAGCGCGAACTCGCTTCTTCATCATTCGCTCGGCGAAATCGGCAACGAGCTCGCTTGGGGCTGCGACCACTTTCGTAGTGGCCAGGAATTTCTGGCGAACTACCAACCGCGGCAAGACAACTGCCTGCTCGTCGATCTCGATCTGCGTGAGATGAGCGGTATTGAACTGCTGCAAAATATCCGCCAGCGCGCCTGGTCGATTCCCGCTCTGGTCACGCAGGCCTGGCCAGCGACGAGCCTAGTGGTAGAGGCCATGAATGAGCGGGCTGGCGGCTTTTTAGATCAGCCGTTTTCGCCGCAATCGGTACAACATGCGGTAAATCAACTGTTCGCACGGATGGGGCCGGTGCGGGTGCTGTTGGGCGAGCGAACTACTCGCCTGATGACGCTGACCGATCGGGAGCGCGAGGTTCTGGATCAAATCCTGTCGGCAGCGACGACGCAGTCGATCGCCAACCGTCTGCACATCAGCCCCAAGACCGTGGAAAAACATCGGCTGAATGTGATGGCCAAGCTGCATGTAGCCAGCATCTCTGAGCTGTTCAAGCTCTGGCTTGATTGCACGAACCCAGGCAATTGGTCGTCTAATAATTAATTATCGCGCATGTAATAACATCTGCGAATGCAGTCATAGCAATTATTGACTATTAATCCTCGTGCCGCCGGCGCTGGGAGATTTCCTCCCAGCCTTCTTGTCCCGCCAGTCCGGGCCGTGGCAGCTCTTGTCAGCCCGGTAAGACTCTGTCAGTGAGCTAACGGCGACCGCGTGGGGCTGCTCCCCAATTGGCTACTCAAAAAACTACCAGCGGTAGGCGACTTACTACCTGAGTTGGCATGAGGCTGCCGTTTATTCAAACGCGCAATTGACATCGACTAGCGCGATTCTAAGTTTGCGCGGCTCGCTGAATCTGCCTTGCGGGCACGGTTCGGAGTCGGACAGAGTTCCATTTGCTTAAGGCGCGTGCGGAAGATGCAAGCCCTGATTGTTACCGAGAGCGAACCGCGAGCCCTGGTGCTCGCTGCCACGCTCACTCACTTGGGCGTGGATTGCCCGCGCTCGCAGATCGTCGGTCTGCAGCGAGCACTGGCTCTGCTGCGCGAGGGAAAATCGTTTCCTCTGCTCGTCGCCGATTGCCCCGAGCAGTACAGCGAAGCGATCAACCTGATTACGCAGTTACGGGCGGCGACAACCGTGCCCTTGGTCGCGGCTGGAAGCACATCACGCGTCAATGAAATTTTGAGCGTGCTGCGGGCCGGGGCCACCGATTACGTCGACCTGCAGGGAAATGTCGCAGCCGACCTGAAGCTGATTTTGACCCGCCTCCGCGCCGAGCAGGCGGGCCAGCATGGCCGCATGGTCTGTGTGCTGTCGAGCAGCGGTGGGTGCGGCGCGAGCAATCTCGCGGCGAATCTCGGCGCTGCCCTCGGCAACGGCAATGCGCCGGCCTGTCTCGTCGATCTGAACTTCCGCGGCGGTGATCTAGCGACGCTGCTGAATGTCCAGCCGCGGCACACCTTGGTTGACCTTTGCTGTCAGGGCCAGCCGCTCGACGAAGTTGTATTCCAACAAGCTTTGGTTCATTGTTCGCCAGCACTCAAGCTGCTGGCTGCTCCGCCGCTGCTGACGCGGTTCAATGGAATTGACCTGGATGCCGTGTGCGAAGTGCTCCGGATGGCCCGTAGCGCATTTCGGCAACTCGTCGTCGACTTGGAAGACACATCACACCCGGAACAATCGCACGCGATTCGCTGCTGTGACGAACTCCTCATCCTGCTGCGGCTCGATTTTCCCTGCCTGCTGCGGGCCAGGCGGATTCTCGATGAGCTGCAGCAGTCGGGGATCGATCCCGGCAAGATCCGGCTGATCGCCAGTCGCGTGGGCAGTGCCAAAGCCCTTTCGCAAAAACAAGTGATCGAAGCGCTCGGCCAGCCTGTGTATCACTGCCTGCCCGAGGACGAAAGCGTGATGCTGACTTCGATCAACGTCGGCAATCCTGCCGTGCTCGAAGCTCCCCGCGCCGCGATTTCGCGGGCCTACCGCAAGCTCGCCGAAATGATCGCCGCGTAACAAGGAAGCCAACCATGCAAACCAAAACACGCGTTGCCGATCTGCGGGAAAACTCTTCCGACATTGAGCAACGTTTCAGTCAGCTCAAACGAGATTTGCACCAGCGCTTGGTACAAAGCATCGATCTGACCGCGCTCCGCACGATGGAAGAGCAACAGCTCCGCCATGAATTCCGTAAAGGGGCCGAGGAACTCTGCCGGCAACGACCCGACTTGCTCGGCCTGGCCGAACGACGGCGATTGATCGATGAGCTGATCGATGAAACGCTGGGCCTTGGTCCACTCGAGACGCTACTGCGTGACCCCACGATCACCGATATTTTGATCAACGGCCCGCGGCAGGTGTTCGTCGAACGCCGCGGAAAGCTCGAAGCCGCCGGAGTGACGTTTCACAGCGATGAGCATCTACTGCAAGTGGTGCAGAAGATTGCCAGTCGCGTGGGACGGCGGATCGATGAATCGAGCCCGATGGTCGACGCTCGTTTGCCGGACGGCAGCCGCGTAAATGCAATCATCCGGCCGTTGGCGCTTGATGGGGCACTCGTTTCCATTCGTCGCTTTGGCGATCAGCCGCTGCGGCCGATCGATCTGCTCGAGAAGAACGCGCTGTCGCAGGAAATGCTGGCATTTCTCGCGGCGTGTATCGAAGCGCGACTGAACATTCTGATCTCCGGCGGCACGGGGAGCGGCAAGACGACGCTGCTCAACATGCTGTCGAGTTTCATCTCGGCGAATCAACGAATTGTGACAATTGAGGACGCCGCGGAACTCAAGCTGCAGCAGCCGCACGTCGCTCGTCTCGAAACACGTCCGGCCAATGCGGAGGGTCAAGGGGCAGTAGGACCACGCGAACTGCTAAAGAACGCACTCCGCATGCGGCCAGACCGAATCATTGTGGGTGAATGCCGAGGCGGTGAAACCCTCGACATGCTGCAAGCGATGAACACGGGTCACGACGGCAGCTTGACCACGGTCCACTCGAATAGCGCGCAGGACGCGCTCAGCCGATTGCAGATGCTCGTCGGTTTGTCGGGCAGCGAAATTCCCATGTGGTACATCGATCGGCAAATTGCCTCGGGTGTGCATCTGGTTGTGCATGTCGCTCGCTTGAGCGGCGGCATTCGCAAAATCGTGCAGATTTCCGAACTGCAATCGGCGCGCGATGGCCGCCTGGAAACGAACGATCTGTTTCGTTTTGAGCAAACAGGCGTGAACGAACAAGGCGAAGCTCAGGGAAGCTTTCGTCCTACGGGCGCCGTGCCGAAGTGTCTCGACCGCTTGCGATCATGCGGCCTGAATTTGAGTACTGCCTTCTTTCAGCCAATTGCTTCTGCGCCGGTCGGGCGGGGAGTGGAGGTGTAACGATGGGATCTTTTTCGATTGCCGCGCTGACCTTTGTCAGCGTCACGCTCTGCGTCGCTGGCGTGGCGATGTTGATCATCGATTTATTCTTTCGCGATCACTCGCGCATCCGCGAGCGAATGCAAGCCGCTTTCAACGATGAGATGCGCGATCGCGCGGAGCAATCGCCGCTGTTCAAGGATCTGCAACTCGCAGAACCCGACGAGCAGTTGAATGTCACCTCATTGCTGCTGCGATTACAAACGCTCTTCGATCAAGCCGGCCTGGCTTGGACGCCGATGCAGTTTGCGCTGGCGACATTCATCGGGCCCTGTCTCGCAATCATCATCACGATCGCCATCACGCGCAGCCCGGTGCTCTCGGGACTGGCAGCTGCCGCGGTTCTGCCGCTTCCTTTGGTTTATGTTTGCTGGCGGCGGCAACAGCGCCGTGCCAAGCTCTGTGCGCAGTTGCCCGATGCCTTTGATGTGATGAGCCGGGCGCTCCGAGCCGGGCAATCGATCTCCGGCGCATTCCAGGTGATCGCTGCGGATTTTCCCTCACCCATCAAGGACGAGTTCGCTTTCTGCTATGAGCAGCAGCATCTCGGCATTGCCCCTGAGGTTGCGCTGCGCGACATGGCGCGGCGGTCCGGGGTGATGGAACTGCAGATCTTCTTGGTGGCAATGATCGTGCACTTGCGGGTCGGCGGAAATCTTTCCGAACTGCTGGTCAAACTCTCGGCAATCCTGCGCAAACGAGCGCACATCGCGGGTCGCGTGAAAGCCCTGACCGGCGAAGGCCGCTTGCAAGCCGTGGTGCTCACCGCGCTGCCGATGGTTGTGTTTTGCGCCTTGTACATCTTGAATCGCGAGTACGCCCAGGTGTTGCTCGATCGACCTTGGCTGATCGGCGGTTGCCTGACGAGCCAGGGAATCGGCGGGGTATGCATTCACCGACTCACTCAGATTGATTTTTAACGGCAGGAGATTGTTCTCATGTTTTCCCAACTCGATCCGCTGCTGATGCAAGGCCTGGTCTACATCATCGTGACCGGCGCGCTGCTGGCGATTGTGTACTTCGTAGCCGATCACGACGGTCGCGTGCAAAACCGGCTCGCCGATCTGCGCACACAAGAACGCGAACGAGCAGACACCGTCGGCCAAGCCCGCGGCATGCTCAAGCTGCTGGTGCCGATCGTGCCGCATGTGACCGAGGTCTTATTGCCGAACGATGAGCAGACGCGCACGCGTCTGCAAGCGAGGTTGAGTCACGCGGGTATTTATTCCACCACAGCGCTCTCGACCTACTTCACCGTAAAGTTGCTGCTGATGGCGGGACCGCTCGCCGCCGGCATTCTGCTCGGCAGCTTGGGCGTGGTGAGCTTTTGGCCCGCGATATTTTTCGGCGGTTTGCTCGGCATGTGCGGCATCGTGGCCCCGAGCCTGTGGCTATCGCGCCGGCAAGCGCGACGGCATGCCACACTGCGTCGATCGTTGCCGGACTTTTTCGATTTGATCATGGCCTGCCTCGAAGGGGGCCTGACGATGCAAGCGGCGATCAAACAGGTTTCGGACGAGCTCGTGACAGCTCACCCCATCCTCGCCGGTGAATTGCTGCTCGTCAGCCGCGAAATGGAACTCGGCAGCACGCTCGAGGCAGCGCTGCATCACTTGGCCGAGCGGACCGCTCTCGAGGAACTGCGCACTGTTTGCACGTTCGTCTCTCAGGCCACCAAATTCGGCACGACGATGGCTGACGCAGTCGGTCAGTTAGCCATTGTTTTGCGCACCCAACGCGAACATCGCGCTGAAGAATTGGCGCAACAGGCCGCGGTGAAAATTCTCTTCCCGACTTTGCTGTTCATTTTTCCAACCGTGTTTGTCGTCCTCGCTGGTCCGGCGGCAATTCAGATTCGCGAAAGCCTGGCGAGCACCGACAAGCAGGCAAGCCTCGCTGAACAAAGGAAGCCGTAATGAATCGCCTGAAAAAGCTTCCACATCATCGGGGTGCAACCGCGACGGAGTTTGCCGTGGTGTTGCCGTTGCTGATCGTGCTCTGCTTGGTCGCCGTGGACCTGGGGCGGTTTGCTTTCGTCAGCATCGCGGTTGGCAATGCTTCGCGTGTTGGCGCTGAGTGGGGCGCGACGCATCGTCGCGACGACGCCACCGACAGCGAATGGCGAGCGCGCCTGGAAGATGCCATCGAAGAAGAGTTCCAAGCATTGGCCGATATCAACCCGGCGCTGCTGAATTCCACGGTCACACTGACCAACGACAGTTACTCGCTGCAACGGATCGAAGTCACTGCAGAGTATCCGTGGAACACGATCATCACCTGGCCGATAATTCCACGGCCGCTATTACTCCAACACAAATCCGTCATGCGCCGCTATCGCTAAGGAGTCCTGCCATGAAACGTCGTCAGCGCCGCGGAGCCGTTGCCGTAGAAAGCGCAATCATCCTTGGCGGTTTGTCGCTGCTGCTTCTCGGCATGCTCGAGCTTTCGTTGATGCTGCTGAATCACACCACGATGTCGGAAGGGGCCCGCCGCGTTGCGCGCGCCGCGATGGTTCGTGGTGATCGCAGCCCGACGCAAGTGTGGGGACCGACGAAACTCACTTTGAAAGCCAACGACAATCATGCTGCGGCAGAAGCGTTGCGGAGCATTCTTTGCGCCGTTCCCGCCGCCGACGTGCAACTCGAAATCGAATGGCTTGACGGTGACAACAGCGCCGGCGATCGCGTGCGAGTGACGGTGCAGCACACGCATAAACCGATTGTTCCGGCTTGGGGCTGGAACAGCGGATTGGTTCTCCGTGGCAGTTCGACGATGCAAATTGCTCATTAGCGAGGGACTTATGAAACGCCTGTTATCGGCCCGGCGACACCATCGTCGCGGCAAAGTGTTAGTGCTGCTGGCCATCTGCCTGCCGGCGATTTGCGGAATGATCGGCCTGGTCATCGACGGCGGACTGTTGTTCTCAAATGGTCGTCAGTTGCAGCACGCGACCGATTCGGCGGCGACGGCTGCGGCTATGGAAAAACGTTGGGGCAAGTCGAACGCGCAAGCACTCGCGGTGGCAGAGCAATTCATTCGTGAGCATCACGGGTTGGCAGATGCGACGGTGACGTTGTATTCGCCACCGATCAACGGTGAGTTTGTCGGCTCGTCGCGGCATCTGCAGATCATTGTCGAGCAACAGCAGCCGACGTTCTTCATGCGAATTCTCAATGGCCGTTCGGCGGAAACGATTTGCGGGCGCGCGACGGCTGGCTGGGAAGCTAGTTCGGTTCCCGCCGCGATCGTGGTGCTCGATCCAGGGCCGCCGCCGTTTGCAGTCAGCGCCATTCCGCCGCTCTTGCCGCCGCTGCCAGCGATTCTCGGCGGCTTGGAAGTGCTCGGACTCGGAAAGGTGGAGGTCGATGGCGCTGTTCACGTCAACACCGAGTGGGGCGGCGTGGATGAACATAACGAACTGATCGGCGAACCGGCGGGACTGCTCGGCTTGTCGAACGCCGTGTCGGCAACGCCACTGATCGCTCTGTCGCGTCTCAAAGCCCGCGAGTTGCGAGTGGTTGGCGGCGTCGATCGCGTCAATAACTACGGCAAGATGCGCAGCAGCGATCCAGCAGTGCTGCAAGCGGGGCGATTGCCGGTGCCGGATCCGTTTCGCAGCCTGCCAGTGCCAACGCTGGCGAGCGATCCCACCAATGTGAAAGCCACCAACTTCGGCGGCAAAACCATCATCGGTATTCCGCTGATTGGCCCAACCATCGTGTTGCAGCCGGGCGTGTACGACTACATCGAAGTGGTGGCAGGCAAGGTCTTGTTTCAGCCGGGCGTGTATATCATCCGCGGCAAAAATCCCCTCACGCTGCTGCCGCTGAAACTGCTCGTCGGCGAAATCACGGCGGAGGGCGTGATGTTCTATATCACCGACACCAATTCCTATTCACCATCAACTGGCGCACCCGATTGCTTCGACGGCGAAACCACGGCGCCCACGGCGGGCGTCGTCGGCACGATGGTTCCCGCCGCGGTCGTCAACATCGGGCTCCTGGGAAGCAAATTCACCGGCATCGATGATCCCGCGAGTCCCTACAACGGCATGCTCTTCTTCCAGCGCCGTCACGACCGTCGGCCGTTGGTCTTCGTGCAAGAAAACTTGCTCGGCAATGGCTCGATCCGCGGCAACGTCTATTCCAAATGGGGGCATACGATCCTGGCCGGCAAAGGCGATCTCGATTTGCGCTTCGTATCGGGCACGATGCGGATCGTGACGGTGCTCGATCTCAACTTGAAGCCCACGAGCTTCCTGCCGGCGGCGGAGGATGTTTATTTGGTGGAATAACAGTGGATTCGAGATAAGGACAGGAAACTCCACAAAAAAACTCCCGTCGCGAGCGGCCCTCGCGGCGGGAGTTTTCGATGCTTGCAGGCAAAACTGCTGACTGTCGCAGTTGCAGGTCGTCGTCGCGAATGACGATTAGACCATGCCCTTCAGGCCCTTCAGCGGGCGGACGCGAACGCTCTTCCGCGCCGGCTTGGCGGGGAAATCGCGCATTTGCTTGGTGAAGGGATCGATGCCCTTGCGAGCGGCCTTGGCGGGGATGTCTTTCCGCATGATCTTGGCCAGGCCTGGAATCTGGAACACGCCCGAGCCCTTCTTGCCCAAAGCCTTGCCGATTTCAGTCGTCAGGGCTTCGAACACCGAGGTGACCTGCTTCTTGGTCAGGCCCGTTGTTGTCGCGATGTTTGCAAAGACTTCCGACTTGCTGGCGGGTTTCGCCGTGGGGGCTTTTTTAGCCATCTGCTACCGACCTCCGTGGTGAGGCGCCCGTGAGAGGTTGCCTCGAAGACAATGAATAGTTTGTTCGTCCGCACTGCGATGTCCGCAGCGTGGATTTGCGGGCCAATTTGACGTGTACAGCGGAAAATGCAACTGGTCGAACCGCTAAAACCTCTTAAATTCCGCAAAATAATCGCATTCTCGCCGCTGAAGAGTCAAAAACAGCTTGTTTTTCGCACATTCATCACCACCAATACCACGCGATCCAATGCCGCATATTCAATACCTCTGGCGCATCTGCGTCGCACTTTGCCATGCCCGCGTAACAAGCCGGACGTTTCTTGCACTTCCGTTGCTTGCTCCTGGTAAGATATTTTGAGAAAACGAGTTGCGCCCGCGAGAGGTTGGCCTCGCCCCTTTCGCAGCTCCACTTTCCTGTCGCGAATAGGACGCGTATCGATGTTGCTAAATCGACGGATTGGTTGCCGCTGGTTGTTGTGCCTGGCAATGCTGTTGCTGGTGGCTGTTACGACCGCGCAGGCCCAGATCGACTCGGGGATTAGCAAAAATGACAACGGCAGTGTCATTCGCCCCGCTACCCGCGAATTGCGCCAGTTGCTCAATCGCGCTCGCAAGGCGCTCGATGAAGAGGACTATCCGGTTGCAGTGCAAGCTCTCGAAGAGTTGCTAACCGACTCCGCCCTCGACGATTATTTTCTCGCAGCGGCCGGCCAACCAGAGACGCAGGTCAGCGTAAAGGCCACCGCTAGTCAGTTGCTGGGCTCACTGCCGCCCGCTGCGCGGCAATTGTATGAAACGCAAGTTGGCCACGAAGCCCGCCGGAATTTAAACGAAGCGCTCCGCGATCGCGACGTACCCGCCGTGGCTGAAGTCGCGCGGCGGTTTGTGCACACCAAGGCCGGTTATGAAGCGACGTTTCTTCTCGGTCGCTTGGAACTCGATCAAGGCCGGGCGCTCGCAGCCGCGATTTTGCTGCAGCCGTTATGCGAACAAGCTCCAGCCCGCGACATGCTCGACCCCGAGTTGTCGGTGCTGACGGCGACTGCTTGGAGCTATGCGCAGCGACCCGACAAAGCTAACGAAGTGTTGATCGCGCTCAAGTGGCGAACACCAAAAGTAAAAGTCCGGCTGAAGGACGGCGAGCAATCGATCTTCGACAAAGAAGAAGACGCCATGAAGTGGCTACAGCTGATCGCCGGTCGCGGTCTGGCTCCGGCCGCGGCGGTGGCCAATCAGTGGGTGATGTTCCGCGGCGACGAAGCTCGCAATGCAGCCACTGCGGGTGGCATGCCACTCGTGATTTCCGAATGGTACTTTCCGACGACGAATGACCCCGATCTCGATAAGTGGGTCGGCAAATATGCTCGTACGCTACAAGACAAAGGCGAGACGATTGTCCCCGCGCTCCAGCCGCTGGCCGTGGCATCGATTAATAAAAAAGACAACAAGCGAGTGGACTACGTTGTGATTCGCTCGCCCGAAAAAGTCATGGGTGTATCGCTCAAGACCGGTCGCCGGATGTGGGTGTATCCACACGAAGATCGGATCACGAGCAATGCGGGCGCGCTCACAGCGGGCGCACAGCAGATTGCCGCGACCAAGGAAAATGCCGTCCGTCAGCGAATTTGGGAAGACAATCTCTACGGTCAGCTGAGCAGCGATAGTCAGCAGCTCTACCTGATCGACGATCTCGAATTCATGAACACGCAGAACATCAACACCACGCGCAACGTGTGGGTTGGTGCGCGGCAGCCGGTCGGTGTCCGCGGCAGCAACAAGCTGACCGCTCTCAATCTTCTCCGGCAAGGCGCACTCTGTTGGCAAGTCGGTGGCGACAGCGGCCACGACGATCCGAATCTGGCTGGAGCGTTCTTCTTGGGTGCGCCGGTCTCCGTTGCGGAAAAACTGTTCGCACTGGCCGAATTTAACGGCGAACTGCGACTGCTCTGCCTCTCGCCCCAAACGGGCAAGCTCGAATGGAAACAGCAACTCGGCAGTGTGCCCGATGAAACGCTGACCATTCGCTACGATGCCACGCGCCGGCTGGCGGCAGCTTCGCCCTCGTATGCCGATGGCGTGTTGATTTGTCCGACGTCGGCTGGCGCCGTTGTCGCTGTTGATCTGGGAACTCGGTCGCTCAAGTGGCATTACACGTATGAGCGCAACGACTTGTTGGGGCGTCCCAATCGCGGCGTGATCACTTCGTCGAATTTGAATAACAATCAACCGTCCGGCCGTTGGCTCGATTCGTCGGCCATCGTGGCCGATGGCTCGGTCATCGTCACGCCGGTGGAATCGCAGTTTTTGCACTGTGTCGATCTGCTGACCGGCAAGCCGAAGTGGGGGGCGCCGGTCAAGCGCGACGAATCACTTTTCGTCGCCTGCATTCACAAAGAAAAAATCATTCTCGTCGGCAAAAAGAACGTGCGAGCCATCTCCGTGAGCGACGGCACGGAAGCTTGGAAGGCGCCGGTTGAACTCGGTGGCGAAATCGCCTCAGGCCGCGGTTTCTACAACGGCACGCATTATTATCTGCCCACCACCGGCCAACAGCTCCTGAAGCTCGACCTCGATACCGGCAAGATCGCCGACAAGTCGCGCACCGAATTCACGCTCGGCAATCTCGTCAGTTTTGCCGGCGAGATGATCTCGATCGGCCACGATCAGATGTCAGCTTTTTATCTCGTCGAGCATATGCGGGCTCAGGTCGAAAAAGATCTCGCCGCCAATCCCACCGATGTGCGTGCTCTCGCGCGACTCGGCGAATTGCTGCTGACCGAAGGCAAAACCAACGAAGCTCTCACCAGCTTGCGGCAAGCCTTCAAAGCGCATCCCCACGAAGAACGCATTCGCGGATTACTCGCGCGCGTCATGCTGGTGCTGCTCCGCACGGATTTTGACAAACACCGCGAGCTGGTCGTGGAAGCCAAGGAGTTGATCGATCATCCCGCGCAGCGCCGTGAACTGCTGCGGCTGCAAGCCGTCGGCATGCACAAGGCTGGTCTCGTCGCGGAATCGCTCGAGGCATTCGTCACGCTCGCTGATGAGCTGCAAGCCGACGTCGGTTCCGACGACGGCAGCGCCCAGATGGAATATATCGACAGCAAATGGCAGGTACGCACCGGCCGTTGGCTGCAAGCGCGCTTGACCGAGCTTTACACCAGCAGCAGCGATGCCGACCGCACCAAGCTGCAGCAACGACTCGAGGAACGCCTGGCCGCTTGCCTGAAGGCCGACTCTCTTAAGGGCGCTCGTCGGTTTGTGGAAGTCTATGGCTTTCATCCGCTCGCCGATCGCGCTCGCTTGCTCATCGTGCAAAAACTACTGTTCGACAAGTCGTATCTCGAAGCGGAACTGCGAGCCGGCGATCTGCTCGATTCAGCAGACACCAATTATCGCGCGGCGGGATTGGCAGCGCTCGTCGAAACCTATGATCTGGTGCAACGCCCCTACCTGGCCGCCGAGAAATCAGCCGAGCTGGCTGCGTTTGTCGCGCGCCATCCGGTCGCTGCCGATCATCCTGCTTTTGCGCTGATCTCCAAGATCCAAAACGCCGGCACGCCTCGGACGATGCTGGCTCTTGATAGCTGGCCCGGCGGCCGCGCCCAGAAGGTAGAGGCAAGCTCCGAAAGTTCGCGACCGCGGACCTACATGAACAACTTCAGCGTGATGATGGCCGAGTTCACCGGCCCAGCACCTCGTGGCCTACGAGCGGTGTACGATCCGTCGCAACAAGCGCTGCAAGTCTTCGACAGCCAAGGAAAGACGATCGCTCAAGCACCGATCCGCCGCCAGGACGGTGTGTATCGACAAACCTACTCGATCCCTTACTCGGGCCTGGTTGGCCGCGCGACAGGACACATCATCACGGTGCACACCGGCGGTGAGATTCTCACGATCGACGCGCTGCGAGCCAATCGCGGCCCCGGCGAACCCATTTTGTGGCGCGCGGAAGTCGTGAATATGGATCCGCTGCAAATGGGCCGGGCTTATCCGCAATCGCGTCAGACTTCGAACCCGATCACGGGCTCGCGGACGATGGCTTTTGATCAATCGGCGCAAACCAACTATCAGCCGGGGCCGGTCACTCCCTTCGGCATTGTTTATCAGCGTTCCCGGCAACTCGTTTGTGCGGATCCGCTCACCGGCGAAACGCTGTGGGAACGCAGCGGCATTGACCCGGCTTGTGATCTGTTCGGCGACGACGAATACGTGTTCGCCGCGGCCCCCAATTCCGATCGCGCCACGGTCTTCAGCATGCGCGACGGTTCGCAGGTCGGCACACGCACAGTCAACCGCCCGAACAATCGCTTGGCCACCAACGGTCGGCGCGTTCTGTCGTTCGAGCAGGTCGGCGGCACGCTGCGACTCCGTTTGTTTGATGCTTGGAGCGAGCAGGATGATTTGTGGAAGCTCGAAACTCCCACCGGGGCCAAGGGACAGCTCCTCGACGGCCAAGAGTTTGCCATGCTGGAGACGAGCGGCAAGTTTACGGTGATCTCGCTGGTCACCGGCCAGCCGGTGGTGCAATCGCAACTGCAGCCCGAACCCACGCTCACCTCGGTGCATGTCTATCGTTCGCAAGAGCAATACACGGTGCTCGCCAATACGCCGATCGCCGAATCGGTGCCGGGCCTGGTAACGCAACCGCTGTCGGGCGGCGGCATGCCGGGGCAGCAAGCCCACGGCCGAGTCTATGCTCTCGATCGCGTGACGGGCAAGCAGCGCTGGCAAACGCCGGCGTTCATCGCCCAGCACGGCTTGCCCTTTGAACAGCCTGTCGATTCGCCGCTGCTGGTTTTCATCCGCAATCGCCGGGGAAACAACAGCGGCAACTGGACGGCGAATATCCTGTGTCTCGATAAACGAAACGGCGCCATTGCCTACGAAGGTGACATCGCCACCGCGCAAGCCAACATGTGTGAAGTTGCAGCCGATCTCGAAAAATCCATCGTGCAAGTCACCACCTGGGTTCAGCCCGGCACCATGCGGCTGACGACGATCAAACTGACCAATGATCCGCTCCCACCCATGCCGCCAGCTCAAACCGGCAATCTATCGAGCCTGCTCGCTGGGCAACCGCAGGGGACTTCGGTCGACGTGACCGATGGGCTCTTCAACTCCGGCCGCACGAAGACGGTGGATGATCCTTTTGCTCCTCAGCCCGGCGCCGGTGGCCAGCGAGTAATCATCGGCCCCAACGGTCGGCAGATTCAGATTCCGGCCGGTGTGCCGGCAGCCGATGTCGAGCGGATCAAAGAAGCCCTCAAGCGCGCCGGAGCGCCGCAGGCTCCCAACGCGCCAGCCCCGAACGGACCAGCGCCTCCCGCGCCGCGGCAGGAAGCCGAAGATCCGTTCAAGTAGCCTTAACCGCTGGCGAATTTTCTGAACTTGCGGTACCCTTGGCCCGTTGTTTTTGCGCTGGGTATTGAGAACAGGGTCGGGGAAATCACATGCAGGGTTTGTTTGCCAAAATCGAAGAAGCCACCGCCTTCATCCGTTCGAAGTGGAACAAAACGCCCCACGCGGGGATCATTCTGGGCACCGGGCTCGGCAGCCTGGTCGAGCAGATGCAGCAAGACGTCGCCATCGACTACGGCGACATTCCGCACTTCCCGCGCAGCACGGCTATCAGCCATCGCGGCCGGTTGATCTGCGGCACGCTCGGCGGCTTGCCGGTCATGGCGATGGAAGGCCGCTTCCACATGTACGAGGGCTATCCCCTCGACCTGATCACGCTTCCCGTTCGCGTCTTCAAGGCCATGGGCGCCAAGATGCTCGTCGTCTCGAACGCCTGCGGCGGCATGAATCCGTACTATAAGTGCGGCGACATCATGGTCATCGAAGACCAGATCAACCTGATGGGCGGCAATCCGCTGATCGGCGTCAACGACGACCGCCTCGGACCACGCTTTCCCGACATGAGCCAGCCCTACGACCGCGCTCTCGTCGATCGCGCCTTGAAGATCGGCCGGCAGCAAGACATCGTCGTCCACAAAGGCGTGTTTGTCGCTGTCAGCGGACCGAACCTCGAGACCCGCGCGGAATATCGCTTCCTGCGTTTGATTGGCGCCGATGTGGTGGGCATGTCGACCGTGCCAGAAGTGATCGTTGCAGTGCATGCCGGGCTGAAGGTCGTCGGCTTTTCGATCATCACCGACATGTGCTTTCCCGATTCGCTCGAACCTGCCGAAGTGCCGAAGATCATCGCCCATGCAAACGCCGCCGAGCCCAAGCTGCGAGCGCTGGTCATGGGCGTGTTGGCCGAAGAGAAGGCTTAGAGGGAGCAACTCGTCGCTACCCTCCTACCAACCACGAACTAAGAACTACTAACTAAGAATTCTTTCACCGCCGTCGCAAATTTCACCGGTTCCTCAAACGGCAGCATATGTGCCGAGCCGTCGAATACTTCCAGCTGCGCGCCGCGAATCCTGCTCGCCAAGAACTCCCCGTGCGGCAGCGGGATCAGCTTGTCGTGCCGGCCCCATAGGATTTTCGTCGGGCATTCGATGCGATGCAGATGGGCGGCGAGGCGAGGATTGTGTAGATACGGATTCCAGCCAACCCGCGCCGTCGCTTCGCGAGCGGCAAGCCACTGCAGGATCCGCCGATCTTCCAGGTCCATCGGCATCGCCAGCTTGATCACCGGATTGTTCGGATCCTTAAAGAGCAACGCCCGCAACTTCGCGAGGTCGTCGATAAACAGTTCCCCCATCGGCGAACCCGCCACGCGCACGCCCGCCGAGTTCACCAGGACCAGTTTGCTGACCAGCGCCGGCCGCAGAATGGCAAGTTCCATCCCCGTCCAGCCACCGAGCGAGAAGCCGACCACCGGCACATTCTTCAGCTTCAATTCGGCCAGCATGTCGACATAATGCCACGCATAATCGGTCACATCGCGAACTTCCTCGAGCCCTTTGGAATCCGCAAACCCCGGATGCGCCGGCAACAGCACTGTGAAGCTCCTCGACAGCTCTTCATGAAACGGCATCCACTCGGTTTCGCCCCCTGCCGAATGCAAATACAGCAACGGCGGCCCGCTGCCTCCTTCGGTGAGTTGGGTTTTCTTGCCAGCGATATTGATCGTTCGAGTGGAGGGCATGGAGGGAGAAAGTTTTGAGTTCTGAGTTTTGAGTTCTGAGACAAGAGGAGAGTTCGTTCAACAGCTTTCCTGTCTCAGAACTCAAATCAGCAGCAACGCCTAAACCGCAACGCCAATCCGCGTATCCAGCTTCTGCAGCGCCGGCATCACTTCCTGGGCAAAGATCGTCAGATTCTTCTTGGTCAATTCCGCCGGCAGCGTGCCGATTTGGAACAAGCCGAGGAGATTGCCGACGCCGAGCCGCTTCGCGTAATGCGCGAGCTTGTCGCGCACCGTTTCCGGGCTGCCGACGATCGCGTACGCGCCGTCTTCGATTTCTTTGCGGGTCTTTACGTTGATCAGGAACTGCTTCATCGCGCTGTGAATGCCGATCAGCGAGCGAGCGCTGGTGTAACCCGGCGGCAGCACGACCAGCCCCTTCAGCAGCTGCTGGGCAAAGTACATGAAGTGATGCTCGTACTCTTCCCAAGCCTGCGCGTCGGTCTCGGCGACGTAGATCGGGCAGAGCCAACCGAGTTGCTCGGGATCGCACTCATAGCCGTTCTTCTGGCAGCAGTCGCGGAACATGTCGAAGTTGCGTTGGAAGAAATCGACGTGAAAATACGGAATGCCCATGTACGCATATCGCCGCTGCGCGACGAACTCGATTGTCTCCTTGCTGCCGGCGCCGGGAATCCAGATGGGCGGATGCGGCTGCTGCAACGGCCGCGGCCAGGGGTTCACATATTTCAGCTTCCAATACTCGCCATAATGCTCAAACGGCCCCGGCTCGGTCCAAGCCCGCACGACCAGGTCGAGAGCTTCGTTGTACATGGCCCGCGCGTGCGTCGGGTTCATCGAAAAGCTGTAGTACTCCGGCCCACCGCCCACGACGAGCCCCGCGATCAGCCGACCGCCGCTGATCACGTCGATCATGGCGAACTCCTCGGCCACCCGCGTCGGCGGGTTGTACAGCGGCAACGCATTGCCGATGACCGCGATCTTGCAGCGCTTGGTCTGCCGCGCCAGGATCGAGCCCATCAAGTTCGGGCTCGGCATCGTTCCATACGCGTTCTGGTGATGCTCATTCACACACACGCCGTCAAAACCCAGCTCATCGGCCAGGCACAGCTCATCCAAAAAGCGGTTGTACAGCGTGTGGCCATGCTTGGGGTCATACAGCGAGTTCGGCAGCCAAGTCCAAGCCGACTCATACTTCTCGCCAAAGTCCGCCGGCAGCCGATCCCAAGGCATGAGGTGAAACGCAAAACACTTCATTACTGCTGACTCCCGTTGCCCTGCCCAACCGCCGAATTACTGCCCTTGCCAGTGTGCCTGAAGCCGTCCATGACAGCAAGGCTCAAAAGCCCTTTCCCGGTCGCGGGGGGCCTTCCAATCGTAACCGCTCTCCTATCTCCCGGATAACCGATTGCGCTGGAGCCCCCCTTTCGTACCCCGTGAATATAACAGGTGATACGATTTGTTGAAATTATCGCAAGTCATTGTTGGATTTGATGTTGTGGTTCATTTCGGAAGCAATTTCGCCTGCGGAATATAACACTTTATTGCCACTAAAATGGGTGGTCCAATATTGGCTTGTTAGCAGGGCCGAGGAACCAAAACGCTGCCGCCTTCGAGCAGGCTCTTCAGGTTCGACAGCACCGCGGGCCAGCCGCCGCTGATGCCGGAGAGGAACTTTTCGTCGTTCGGATCGAGTTCGTCGTGGACGAGCGTTAGCTTCACCACGCCGCCGTTGGGTTCGAGAGTGAAAGTGACTCGCGAGACGTGAGCAGCACCGCCGGCCACACGAAAGTCGTAGGAGAGGACGCGTGGCGGATCGAACTGCAGGACTTTGCCTTGCCAGTCCTTTTCGGCGACGCCGGTGAAGATGGTGAGGGGCGAGCCGACTTTCCAATCCGATTGAATGCGGCTGCCGAACCAGTATTTTTCGGTGAACTCGGCGCTCGTCAGAGCGGGCCAGAGTTTCTCGGGCGTGGTGGCGATGTAGGTGACGTAGACGAACTTCGGCTTACTCATCTGGCTTTCGCTCCAGCTGTTGTTTGAGTTGATGCAGCGCGTCGAGCCGATTCCGTTCGAATTTGGCGATCCAGCGCACCGAGATTTCATGCAGCGGCACTGGGTTGAGGTAGTGCAGCTTTTCTCGGCCCTGCCAGACGGTGGCCACCAGATTGGCGTCTTCCAAAATGGCGAGATGCTTGGTGACGGCTTGCCTCGTCATGCTCATCTTTTCGCACAAGGTTCCCAAGGTCTGCCCGTTGTCTGCGTGCAGACGGTCGAGCAGCTCTCGGCGAGTGGAATCGGCTAGCGCTTTGAACACCTTATCGATATCGACCGTCATCGGCACAATTATGCAACCAAAAGGTTGCGTGTCAAGCATTGTAATTCAGGCGAAGAAATTCGTGCCGAGCGAACTGCCTTGAGAAATCAGTTCTTTACCTTCAAGCAGACAATCTCTTTGTCATCGCGCAGGTAAAGCAAGCCGTTGGCGAGCGACGGCGCTTGGCGGGTCGCGCCGGAGAGGACTGTGGCGCGACCGATTTCCTCGTAGGCTTTTGGCGATGCGCGAGCGATGATGAATTCGCCTTTCATCGTCGAGATCAGCAGCTTGCCATCGGCGGCGATCATGTTTCCCTTGCCGAAGCGAGGTTGTTGCCAGGCGACTTGGCCGGTTTCGGCGCTGATGCAGGTGAGATGCGAGATCGGCCCGGCGCCGCCGACGTTATCGAAGCCGTACAGGTGATTGTCGAGCAGGATCGCTGTTTGCCATTCGTTCCGCAGCACGCTTTTGGGGCCCTGCGACGACCAGACTTCGCTGGCTTCGAGGCCGTCGCTGGTCTTTTTCAAATCGAGCAGCACGCAGCCGTGATTTTCGCCGGAGGAGACGAAGACCTTGTCTTTCCAGGCAATCGGGCTGGCGATGTTGCAGCCGAAATCGGTCTCATAGGGAAACCGCCAGAGCGAAGCGCCGCTGCCGGTCGCCAAGCCCATCACCGCGCCTCCCGTGAAAGCCACGATCTGCTCGCGGCCGCCGATGCTCAGCACGGTCGGCGAGGAATAGCCGGCAGGATCGCTGCCGGTTTTCCAAATCAGCTTGCCCGAGCCGACGTCGAACGCCGCGACCGAGCCGTTCGTCGCGCCGACCGAAACAATCACTTGATCGTCGACCACCAGCGGCGAGCACGCCATTCCATAATCGGCTTGCGGGGTGTTCAGTTCGCTCAGCAGGTTCTTCGACCATAGCAGCTTGCCGTCGGCGAGGTTGACGGCAGCGAGAATTCCTTCGCCCGAAAACACAAACACTCGCTCACCGGCAATCGTCGGCGTGGCCCGCGTGCCGTTTCCCATCTGATTTTTGTAGGCGGGAGCAATCGGGCAAAGCCATTGCTCGGTGCCTTGATCGGCAGAGAGGGCGGCAACTTGCTGCTGACCGCCACGCTCGATCATCGTGATCACGCGTCCGCGACTGATGGCCAAGCCAGACATTCCCACGCCGCCCGGTTTTCGCCAAACTTCGCGGGGGCCACCAGTGGGCCATTTGTCGAGCAGGCCGGTCTCGGCCGAGATGCCGTTTCGCCGCGGGCCTAGGAACTGCGGCCAATCGAACTTCCCTGCGGGTGCAGTTTGCGAGGCGGCTTCGAGCGTGCTACTCCAACCGCTCGCCGCACAGCCACCGAGCACGAACGAAATCTGGCCCAACCAGCAACGACGCGAAATCATGAGCGGCTCCTTCTCTGGCGAAAAAAGGCGTTTCCTGCAGCCAATGGTAGGGGATCGCGGCAGCGGCAATCAATCACGAGAATGTAACATGCCGTAAAGCGGCGACTTGGGAGCGGAAATCGTTCGCTGAACGGACTTGCCCAAATGTGTTGAATAGGCCGTAACTTCGGCAAATGTCGGCCCCGAGCAGCTACTTCAAAAAGTAGAGGTCAGCCTCGATATTCCGGCAGAGGGCGCAGGGCCGTCATTAATTTCTACTCAAAAATGCCCGCTCGGGGGCTTGTCGATGCGGCGGCCCTTGTGCCATATTTCACGATCTTTCCGGGAGACCCAGGGCTAGCAACGGTGCGCAACCCCAGGGACAGATCGGAAGTTCCAATGCAGAAACGACTTTTGCACGGCAGGTGAGTTCGCTCGCCCACCGAGTACTACCGGTAAAAAGCCGGTTTGGAACGACGCGGAAACCGCAGGACAAGACCTCTGTGGCACAGTTCATTAATAGTTGTCTGGACTGGTTTTTTAAGCTGTTCGGCTCGTCCGTCGGCCCAGAAAGCCTGCTGGGATACGGGCTCGCCGCCATCGTTCATATCGCCCTGTTGATTCAGGTCGTCGCCGTTGGCGCGCTGATCTTCATCTGGCTCGAACGTAAAGTCGCCGGCCGCATTCAAGACCGCCTTGGTCCCACTCGCGTCGGTGGCAAGTTCGGCTGGCTGCAAACCTTGGCGGACGGCATCAAGCTGATCACCAAAGAAGATCTCACGCCCAAAGATGCGGACGTGATGCTCTTCAAGCTCGCTCCGTATATCAGCTTCGCGGCCGGTTTCACCGCATATATGGTGTTGCCGTTTGCCAATGGCTGGTCGGCATCGGAAGTAAATGTCGGCGTCTTCTTCTTCGTGGCGATTCTCGGCCTCGAAGTGTTCGGCGTGATCCTCGCCGGTTATGCCTCGGGCTCGAAGTGGTCGCTGTTCGGCGGCATGCGTGAAGCGGCTCAGGTCGTGAGCTATGAAGTGCCGATGGGCATGTGCATCGTTATTCCGGTGTTAATCGCCGGTACGATGAACCTGACGACGATCGGTAATCAGCAAGACGGCTGGTTCTCGAATTGGCTGATTTTTCACGATCCGGCCACCTTCATTGTGTTCTGGGTCTACTTCACCTGTGCCATCGCCAGCGTGAATCGAGCCCCGTTCGACTTGGCCGAAGCAGAAAGCGAACTCGTGGCCGGTTTCCATACGGAATACTCCGGTCTGCGTTGGTCGTTCTTCTTCATGGCCGAATACGGCTCGATGTTCTCGGTCAGCGTGCTGGCCTCGATCCTGTTCTTCGGCGCGTGGAATGGTCCATTCCCGATCTTTACCGAGATCTTGCCGTCGATCACTGGTTTGGAGTGGGCCTACAAGCCCGGCGAAACCGATTGGCGAATCCTGGGCTTCGTCTCGCAGGTGGCTGGCGTGCACAACGTGCTGCTGAAGGCCACGATCGGTGTGACGGTGATGATGTGGGTTCGCTGGACTCTGCCTCGGCTCCGCATCGATCAGGTTTTGACGACTTGCTTGAAGTACTGCGTTCCACTGGGCGCGGTCTGCTTTATCGGTGCCACGTTCTGGCAATTGCTTGCTTTGCCTTCGCTCAACGAAGCTGCTCCTGGTCCGCAGCAATACACTTGGAAAGAACCGGAATTGCCCGCTGGTGCCAAAAAGAGCAGCGGCTTGAAGAAAGCCAGTACTCGTGTGGCCTGGATTGGTCGGGCTGGTGTGCGTGAAGGTTGGGTGGTGCCTGGCGCTGCTCCCTCGGTCGCTCGTCCGGCTGAAGCCAAGCCAGCTGAAAAAGTAACTGCAGCCGTCTCGCAGGAGGCTGCACGATGATGAACCCACTGATGACGAATCTGCTGGCCGCTCAAATGGTGAATTGGCATTCGTTCACGTTTTTGTTTTTCGCGCTGTTGGCATGCGGCTTTGGTGCTGCGGTGTTGGCGACAAGCAACGTGGTGCGGATGGCCTTTTATCTGACGCTGTCGCTGGGTGCGACGGCTGGTTTGTTCTTTCTCGCCGGGGCTGAGTTCGTCGGCGCGATGCAACTAATGATCTATGTCGGCGGCACGCTCGTGCTGCTGATCTTCGGTGTGATGCTCACCGCGCAAGAACGCTTCATCAACATGAAGACGGGTGCCGGTGAATGGGTGACTGGCCTGATCGTCGGCGGCACCTTGCTGGTGTTGCTCGTTCGCACGGCTTTCAGCATTCCGAGCTGGACGACTGGTCCCACGACTGTGGTCGATGGCAAGGAAACAGCAGCGGTGATTGCTCCGTTCGAATCGCGGACGAGCACAAAGATTGGCTTGGCACTGTCTGGCGTTCGGGTCGACAAGCCTGAAGTAGCCGATCCTGTTCGCCGTCAGGGAATGGTTGGCTACTTGCTGCCGTTCGTGATTATCTCGATGCACTTGTTGACGGTGCTCATCGGCGCGGGCTACATGGCCCGTACGAAGAAAGTTCGGACCGGCCGAGTGCTCGAAGCGCCGGCGCGAGCGGTTCCTGCCAATCGCAAGTTTCCGTTCATGGTCAAGGTTGGCATCATCAAGGGCTTTGTGATCAACGCCTTCCTGGTGATTACGCTGGTGGCCGCGCTGGCACGCAAGATCGTGCTGCCGACCGAAGGTCAATTCGGCGAATGGTCGCAAGCATTTTTGGCCAAGGTTTATGCTTTGCCGGGTTGGGTTTTGCCCGCCTTGGTTCTGACTCTTATTGTCAATTTGCTCCTGCTGTTTGTCGTGCTCAACTGGCAAAAGTGGGGTGTGGTTGGTTTGCTCATCGTGCCGCTCATCCAGTTCATGTTCATGGTGAACGGCAACGTTTCGCCACTCGTGGCGGGCGGGGTTGCGGCAGTGATGTTGATTCCGGCAGTGGCCCTGGCGCTGCTTTGTGCGTTTGGCTCGCGTCCGACCGTTTGGTCGCAGATGGAATAGGGATATGAATCCGCTGGTCGATCCAGTTTCCGTATCGCACTACCTGGCCGTTGGCGCGGTCTTGTTCGTGCTCGGTGTCATTTGCATGGCAACCAAGCGCAATGCGCTGGGCGTGCTGATGGGCATCGAGTTGGTGTTGAACGGGGCGAATATCAACTTCGTCGCTTTCGGCAGCAAGTTTTTGCGGAACGATACGCTCGGCCTGGATGGCGAGTTAATGGCGTTGTTTGTGATTGTGTTGGCGGCAGCGGAAGCAGCCGTGGCACTCGCGATCGCGCTGAACTTTTACAACAACCATGCGACGATTGACGTCGACCATGCAGATGAGTTGAAGGGCTAATGGACGTCCTCCCAAAATTGCTCGCGGCGGCCGTGCTCTTGCCACTGGCCTCGTTCGTCGTGATCCTGATCGGCGCGACTTGGTTCAACGTGCGCAAAGGCGGCGCGTACATTGCCACTGGCGCCATCATTGGCGCGGCGGTGTTGTCGTTCGTCTCGCTGTTCCTGGTCTGGCTGCCGAAGCACTTTCCGGCGCCGGCCCACCACGGCGAATCGCACGCAGCGGCGACCGACGACCACACTCATTCGCATGATGGTGAGTCGCACTCGCATGACGATGCCAAGCCAGCTGACCATGCGAAAGATGAGCATGGCCATGATGACCACGGCCACGATGCCCATCACTCGACCAATGTGCCTGCCGTCACCGGCGAGTACTACACGCTGGGCCAGTTCGGCAGCCTGCGATTGGTCATCAGCTATTACATCGATTCGCTGACGCTCACCATGTTCTGCATGGTGACGCTCATTGCCTCGTGCATTCACTTCTACGCCATCGGTTACATGCACGATGAGTTGCATGACATTACCGATCACGAAGTAACCACTTCGGACGGCAAGCATTTGCATCGTCCGGGGCGGTTCCCGCGGTTCTTTCAAGCCCTGTCGCTGTTCTGCTTTAGCATGCTCGGCCTGGTCCTCAGCGGCAACATCGCAATGGTGTTCTGCTTCTGGGAACTCGTGGGCATTTGCTCGTACTTCCTGATCGGCTTTTATGTCGAACGGAAGAGTGCTTCGACGGCTGCTAATAAGGCGTTCATCGTCAATCGCGTCGGCGACTTCGGCATGATCATCGGCCTGTTGGCCATTTGGTCGAGCCTGGGAACGTTCGCCTTTGGCGACATCGACCGCAACGGCGAAAAGGGAATTCAAACCGAAGAGCGAGGCTTGTTCTCGCTGGTTCGCCCTGAAGAAAATCACAATCAGCTGACCGTGCCCGATGGTATGGTGATCGCCGATGCTCAAGAGAAGGTCGCTGAGATTGCCGTCGATCGCGCTGGCATGCGAAACGGCGATGTGAACACGATCGCTGAAATCAAAGCTCACCACCTCGATAAATGGCGGGCCGAAGGGTTTGGCTATTGGCTGCTGGTAGTCGCAGGCGTCGGTATTTTCTGCGGATGCGTTGGTAAGAGTGCTCAGTTTCCGCTGCACGTCTGGTTGCCGGACGCGATGGAAGGCCCGACCCCGGTTTCCGCGCTCGTCCACTCGGCGACGATGGTGGCCGCCGGCGTGTATCTCGTCGGCCGCTTCTTTCCCGTGTTCGTGCCGGAAGTTCTTCTGGTGATCGCCACGATTGGCGGCATCACGCTGTTTATGGCCGCGACGATTGCGATCACGGCGACTGACATTAAGCGAGTTCTCGCTTATTCGACGGTCAGCCAACTCGGTTACATGATGTTGTCTCTCGGCGTCGGCGGTTGGAAAGCCGGCCTGATGCACTTGGTGACGCATGCGTTTTTCAAGAGTCTCTTGTTCATGTGTTCGGGCTCCGTCATTCACGCGGTGCACACGAACGACATGCGAAAGATGGGCGGCCTGCTGAAGAAGATGCCGGTCACTGCCATCACGATGCTCATCGGCTGCCTGGCGATTGCCGGTGTCGGTGTGCCGTTCCTGGTCGGTTTCAGCGGCTACTACTCGAAGGATATGATCCTCGAACAAGCCCTGTCCTTCCGAATTGCCAATCCCGCCGTGCCATGGTCGGGCGTGTTCTTCGTCGCTGCTGCCGGTGGTGCTGCGATCACGGCGTTCTACATGTTCCGCATGTGGTACATGACGTTCGTCGGCAAGCCCCGTGACAAGCACGCGTATGATCATGCTCACGAGTCGCCCCCGGTGATGTACGTGCCGCTGGTCATCCTCAGCGTCTTTGCGATTGCGGTCGCCTGGAATATCAGCCTGCTCGGTTATGCGTTGATCGCCGGCACGTTCTTCATCGCCAAGGGCATGAAGGATGGTTGGTTCAAGTCGGCTGGTGGACACGACCACGCTCATGACGATCACGGACACGGCCACGATTCGCATGACACCCATAGTCACGATTCGCATGGTCATGACGCTCACGCTCACGACACACACAAAGCTCACGATCACCACGATAGCCACGGCCATGACGATCATCACGCTCACGATCACGGCGGCGGTTTGACGCTGACTTGGTCTTGGGTGGGAATCATGCTCGCTACGACGTTGATCGTCGGCACGCTGGCGATTCCGATGTTCTCGCGGCTTGGCAATTCGGTGAGCGGTTTGACGCTCGACGGTCTGCTGTCGCAATCGGAACCGTTGGGCCTCGGCACGAGCATGGCGGGCAAATGGACGAAGGCGACCTGGCCGACCGAGCACATTGCTCACGACCCGGCCAACTTCGGATCGATCGTCGCTCCGGCTACGTTGCTCGCGACTGGCACCTGGCTTGGTGGCATTGGTCTGGCCACGCTGATGTATGGCCTTGGATACCTGAACGCTGAAGATGTCCGTCGGCAGTTCTCGCCGATCTACAGCTTCCTGGTGAATAAGTGGTGGTTCGACGAGTTGTACGACTTCATTTTCGTGCGACCGACGCTCCTCATCGGCCGTGTGATTTCCGGCATCGATAAGAATTGGATCGATGGATTTATCGACTGGCTGTCGCGAGCCGTTGTTTGGTTCTCAAAGAAGTGGGAACTGATTGCCGATCGTGGCATCGTCGATGGCAGCATCAACATTTTCGCTGGTTGGATGTACTCGGCGGGCCTTAGCCTGCGGAGCGTTCAAACTGGCTTGTTGCGTCAGTATGTGGTGTTCATCGTAGTGGGCGCGATCGCGGTGTTCGTGATCATCAGCTTTTTCTGGACCCCGCTTCTGATCGCCAAGTAAACGCCAAACTCAAAACACGAATTCGAACAAAGAGCTCAGTAACAAGCATTTTCGGCTTGGATTGGAATTATGGATCCCGCACTGCTCCTCCTATCGCTGATCGTATTCCTCCCCGTGATCGCGGCGATTGTCATCGCGTTCATTCCAGCCAATCAGGTAGACGGCATCCGCTACGTCACCCTGGCTGCCACGGCGGCGGTTCTCGCGCTATGCGGCTTCGTTTTCTTCGGCAACCAAGGAACGAACTACGACATCGCTCAGGCCCAGATGCAGGATACGTTCAACGTCGGCTGGATTCCGTCGTTTGACATCGAGTACTACATGGGCGTCGATGGCATCAGCTTTCCGCTGGTCATGCTGACTGCCTTCGTCAGCTTGCTCGCATGCGGGGCCAGCTGGTCGATCACGAAGTACATCAAGGGTTACTGCATTCTGTTCCTGCTGCTCGAAACGGGCATGCTGGGCGTGTTCATGGCCCTCGATTTCTTCCTGTTCTATGTGTTCTGGGAAGTGATGCTGCTGCCGATGTACTTTCTCATCGGCGTGTGGGGTGGTCCTCGCAAGGAATACGCAGCTATCAAGTTCTTCTTGTACACGCTGCTCGGCTCGGTGCTGATGCTCATCGCCATCCTGATGCTCTATTTCGCCGGCGATCTGCAAACGCTGAAGGATCAATACGTTGCTCAGGCCGATGACGCCGAACGGCCGATTCGCTGGTCGGAATTGAATCTGGGCGATGCTGTCAATGCGAAGCTTGGCGTGAAAACGCTCGGCCGCGGCGACAATTCGGTAGTGCTGATTCGTAAGAGCGAAGGCGCCGCCCGAGCCCTAGAAGTGAAAGTGGCTCCTGGCGATGTGACTGCTGCGAACTTTGACGCGACCGGCAATGTCCTCTCGCTGATGCTCGCCAAAGATGCCAAGGCCGCTGATGTGGCCACGGCCATCAACGGCAATGCAGCCGCCGCGAACATCGTGGTGGCTAAGGGTGGTGATGGCAGCCTGTCGACGGCAGAACAAGCCGTTTCGTTGCCGGCGTTCAAGGTGCCGACTCGCGACGCCAATGGCGTACCTGTCGAGAAGGTCCATACGTTCAACTTGCTCGCCTTGGCCGCGCTCGGTCAGCACACCAAGGTTTTTGATGGTGTGATCCTCGGTCGTTCGCTGCAATGGTGGGCCTTCCTGCTGCTGTTCATCGGCTTCATCATCAAGGTGCCGTCGGTTCCGGTTCACACCTGGTTGCCTGACGCTCACGTCGAAGCTCCCACGCCGATCTCGATGATTCTGGCCGGCGTGCTCTTGAAGATGGGTGGCTACGGCATCCTTCGCATCTGCTATCCGATCTGCCCCCACGGCGGTTACGACCTGATGTGGGTCGTCTGCTCGCTGGGCGTGATCAGCATGGTCTATGGCGCCTTCGCAGCTCTCGCTCAGAAGGACTTCAAGCGGATGGTCGCTTATAGCTCGGTCAGCCACATGGGTTATGTGCTGCTGGGCATCGGCGTCTGGTCGGCGACGAAGGGCAATGCCTATGTCGCGGATTACTGGAACATGGGCGTGCAAGGCGCGATGTTCCAAATGATCGGTCACGGCGTGAGCTCGGCCGGCATGTTCTTTATGGTCGGCATCATTTATGACCGGGTGCATCACCGCAACCTGGAAGAATTCGGTGGCCTGTTCGGCAAAATGCCGGTTTATACCGCGATGGCGATGGGCTTGTTCTTCGCTGGTCTCGGTTTGCCCGCTCTCTGCGGATTCATCGGCGAAGTGCTGGTAGTCCTCTCGGTTTGGAAGTTCAGCATGCTGCTCGCAGTTGTCTCTGCCGCAGTGGTGATCTTGACTGCCGCTTACATCCTCTGGGCTCTGCAGCGAGTTTACCTCGGTGCCGAGTACAAGGGGCCGCACGGCGATCACATCACGCCTTCCAACGGCCGCGAAAACCTGATCGGCATCACGCTGCTCCTCTTCGCGATTCTGTTCGGCATCATGCCGTACCAGACCGTGCTGAAGTACATGGACAAGACGATTACCCGGCAGACGAGCGACCTCGCCAAGTGGACTCGCGACGTCAAGCAGCCGGAATTGACTCTGAAAGAACAGGAAAAGACTGCCCCGACGACACCACCCACCGCGAACGCTGCCTTGCAGCCCGCTGCAGTGGAAGTTGTGAGCAGTGGTTCGGACCAGTAAGCCAGCATTAAGCACGCACGCAAAAGATATCAGCCGTGAATCTTCATCAACTAGTCAGCGAATTGATCATCGATACCAAGGGCTCGCCCGATGGCAGCTTCTTGTCGATCGCGCCCGATTCGAGCCTGTCCGTGTTTACGCCTGAGCTGATCATCTGTGCGACGATCCTGCTCATGTTGTTGGTTCGGCTGTTCGAAGCCGGTCGCCGGTTCAACACCGGTTACATCGCGCTGGCGGGAAGCTTGATCGCGTTGTACTTCGCCGCTCCGGGCAGCTTGTTCTCGCTGCCGACAAGTGCTGATGTTGCCAAGCCCACAGACATCGTGCGGATGGAAATCTTCACGGGCATGCTCGTGTATGACGCTTTCTCCGTCTACGTGCGGGCCGCGCTCCTGTTGTTCGCCGCCCTGTTTGTGATTTTCACTTGGCTGTCGGGCATTCCTGATCTAGAGGATGGCCCCGACATTTACACGCTCGTGCTGGGCGCCACGCTCGGCATGTGCTTGATGGCATCGGCCAATCACTTGCTGACGATCTTCCTCGCCGTCGAAATGGCGAGCGTGCCGTCCTATGTGCTGGCTGGTTTGCTGAAGGGTCGACGAGTTTCTAGCGAAGCGGCTCTGAAGTATTCGATCTATGGCGCTGGCACCGCAGGTGTGATGCTTTACGGCATTAGCTTGCTCGCCGGTTTGCTCAATACCGCTCACCTGCCGACCATGGCAGCGACGATTGCTCAGCGACTCTCGACCGAGGGTGGCTTCCTGCCGAGCGAAATGATGGTGCTGGCCCTCGGCGGCTTGATGCTCAGCGTCGGCTTGGCGTTCAAGTTATCGGCCGTGCCGTTCCACTTCTGGTGCCCGGACGTCTTCGAAGGGGCCACCGCCGAAGTGAATGCGTTTTTGAGCGTTGCCTCCAAGGCCGGTGCTCTCGCGTTGCTCGTCCGCGTGACGATCGGCCTCGGCATCATTGCTCCCCCAGGTGTTTATCCTGGTCAACGGACGGCTGGTCTGCAAAAGCAACCACCAGCCGTGAATGTGACGATGGCAGCCAACGCTGAGAACCTGCAAGTCAAGTTCCAGCAGCCCGAAGCAACCGCCGAAAAGTCGGAAGCCAAAGAATCGGCCAAAGAATCGGCCAAGGCTGAAGCCGCTCCCGCTCCGGTTGTTGTGGAGAAGTCGCCGTCGATCGTGCGAGCCGAAGCAAATGCCCGGCTGTCGCCGGTCCGCTGGTTCATCGCTCGCCTGGTCGCTCTGTTCGCCGTGGTTACTTGCACCTTCGGCAACCTCGCCGCTTATGGTCAAAACAACATCAAGCGGCTGTTCGCTTACAGCACCATTGCTCACGCTGGTTACATGTTGATGGCGATTCCCGCCGTGATGGTTCTCGCGGGCACTGGCAATGGCGGTGCCGAACGGGCGATCGCTGCCCTGGGCATTTATATCGCGGTCTATCTGTTCATGAACCTCGCGGCCTTCGCCGTGATTGCCTTCCTGCGGAACGCGATGCGGAGCGAAGACCTTGCCGATTACGCCGGTCTGCTCAAGCGGTGCCCGCTGACGGTCATCTGCTTCTCGCTCATCCTGTTCAGCTTGGTTGGTTTGCCGCCGCTGTCGGGCTTCATCGGTAAGTTTGCGATTTTCGCCTCGCTGGTCGAAGCCTATCAAGCCGCTGGCAAGGATGGCTTCTTCCTGCTGCTGCTCATCGTGATCGGCGGTTTGAATACGGCCATCAGTCTGTTTTATTACCTCCGCGTCGTGAAGATCATGACCATCGACGAAGAGCCCCGCGATCGTCGGCCGTTCGTGTTTTCCGACGTGTCGTTGGCGAGCGCTTACCTGTGGGTTCTGGCCCTGCCGACTTTGGGTTTGATCATCAATTGGGAAGGGCTGAACCGGCTGGCGCTGGCCGCGGCCTCGCAACTCTTCTAAGCAGCCCTTCAAATTTCTGCAACGACTATGTCCGAATCTTCGACGTACGACATCCTGAACCGCATCGCGATCCTGCATAGCCGGTCGCTCGCCGCGTATTTGCACTATGCCAAGCCGTGGGCCATTCAAGCCCATCCCAAGACGCAGGCGGTGCTCGAACAGATGGTCGCCGATCAGTTGGATACGGTCGATCGCCTGGCGGCCCTCATCATGGAAAATGGTCCGGTCGATCCGGGCGAATTTCCGATTTCGTTCACCGGCTGGCATGACCTGTCGGTCGATTGGCTCGTCAATAAGTTGATCGAGCGGCAGAAGCGGACGATTGCTTTGATGGAGCAACTCACCGCCGAATTGAACCTGGCCCCTTACGCGCAAGCGATGGCCCGCGAAGCGGTCGGCCAAGCCAAGGGACATCTCGAGAATCTGCAGGAAGTGGCCGGCGAACTGCAAGTGTCGCCCGCCTAGTGTGATGCTCTGCACACACTAGAATTCAAGCATGGAACTCTACGACACCCATGCGCACCTCTTCGACGATCAGCTCGCTGCTGACGTCGCCGGCGTCATCGAGCGAGCGCGACTCGCCCGCGTCACCCGCATTCTCGCCGTCGGCACGACGGCCGATTCGAGTGCAGCCTGTCAGCAAACTGCTGTGCAATTTCCGAATGTGGTCCGCAGTTCGGCCGGCATTCATCCCAATCATGCCGGCGAAGCGCAACCGGGTGACTGGGATCGTATCGTTGAACTCGCCAAGCTTCCCGAGGTCATCGCTCTCGGCGAAACCGGCCTCGATCTCTATTGGAAAGATTGTCCGCTGCCGCTGCAGCAGGATTATTTCGATCGTCACATTCGCTTGTCGCAGCAGACGGGCTTGCCTCTCGTGATTCACCAGCGCGAGACGACGCAGGAAATTCTTGCCATGCTCCGCGAAGCGCGGCAGCGCGGTGAACTCCGCGGCGTGATGCATTCGTATACGGGAACTGCCGACGAGGTGAAAGAGTTCATCGCGCTCGGCCTGCACATCAGTTTCGCCGGCATGCTGACGTTCAAGAAGTCGGATGATCTGCGAGCGGTGGCAAAGACGATTCCCGCCGAGCGCTTGCTGGTCGAAACCGACTCCCCTTATCTCACGCCGCATCCGTTTCGCGGTCAGCGGCCGAACGAGCCGCGACTGGTCGTGCATACGGCCGAGTGCCTGGCCGAAGTTCGTTCGTTGTCGCTCGGCGAGTTGGCAGCGCTCACCACGGCCAATGCTCAGCGACTCTTCACGCGGCGATAAATCAGCAGCAGCTCCTCTTCGAGCGAGTTGAAGTCGGCAATCACTTCCGTGCTGTCCCAGTCGAGTTCGCCGTTCCCTTCGAGCGCGATCTCATGCATCCGATCCTGCGCCAGGCTGATCAGCGTCGCGTGCAGCGAGTCGTCGCTCGCGCACCGCGATTGCAACACGATGCGAGCTTCTTTCGCATCGAATTCAATCAAGCCGCTAATCGTGTCTTCGCCGGGATACATACGTCGAATCGTTTTCAAAATGCTTGGGGTGAATCAGGCGCTCTGTCTTCTTAATGACGTGCTCGCCGACGGCGTGGTTCGCGCGCCCATGAACAATTTCAAACCTTGATGCTGCTTGGCCGTTTGCAGGCTGGCCCGCACATCGGCAAGCAGCGCCCGCACTTTATCGAGCGCAGCCGATTCGTCGATTTCCCACGCCGAAAAATCGGCCGGAAGAAATGGTTCGTCATCATCGTTCGAATCGGGACCGCGGCCCGGGCCATCGCCGCCGGGTTGCGAAGAAGTTCGTTGCGTCAGGCGGAATGCATACGCGCCGAACTCGAGCAGCGAGCCCACCGGCAGTTCCGCGACATCGAGCTCCACTTCGTCAACGAGCAGTTCCGGCCCCACGCCAAAGCGGCGAACGCTGACGGTTTCGTTCAGCTGTTCGTCGGTCTTCACGTACAGATACAGGTACGTCTCGGGAAACGACTCGTCGGCCAACACCAGGTCGCTGTCGGCGGCGGTGCCGATCATGAATACCGGGCCGGCGATCGGACGGAACATCTGCTGAGCCGTGCCGCGGACAATCTCGAGTCCCCACACGGCCTTGGGAAACGCGACATGCGGCTGCGATTCGCCCGACTCTTTGCCAGAACCGCTCGGTTCGTCAATCCGCGTGTAAAAGTTCGCCATCGCCAGTTTCCGCCCTGCTATCAGTTCACCGAGGAGCATGTGCCAGCGGAATTCGCCCGCTGCTATCGTCATCATCGGATGCGGTGACAGGACCGGGTAAAGCGCAAAGGTCGAGCTCATTGAAAAATGCCGCAGCCGATGCACCCCGAGGCGTTACAGGCCGCAAGGTCAGGGCTGCTGGCAACGGCGAAAATAGATTGAATGTCGCCGCGGCCTCCGCGATAATCCCGAAATCTCGCCTCCCACCCTGCCTGGATTCCCTCCCATGAATCGGCACTTCGTCTCGAGTGCTCTGCACACGCGCCGGCAATGGCTGGCCTGCAGCGGCGGTGCAGCGGCATCGCTCATGCTGCCGCAACTGCTGCGAGCGCGCGAAAACTTGCCGGCAACAACGGGCGAGAAAAGTTCCGCGCCAGCCCAAGCGGCCATCGTCATCTATCTGCAGGGCGGCCTGTCGCATTACGAAAGTTTCGATCCCAAGCCCAATGCGCCGACGGCCTGGCGGGGTGAGTTCAATCCAATCGCGACGAAGTTGCCCGGCGTTCATTTTGCCGAACACGTGCCGTTGCTCGCCGCGCGGGCCGATCGATTCAATGTGCTGCGGAGCGTCTACGTCGATTCGCCTAGCCATCCCGTCGCGATCCATCAAACGCTGACCGGTTGGGATCTGCCCGGCGCGGATGTGGCGGGAAAAAATCGCAACATCACCAACCCTTCGATCGGCGCTTGGGTCTCGCGTTTGCGAACGGGCAATCGCCGCGATCTGCCGCCGTATGTCGCCATTCCTCACGATGCCCAGCTCGGCACGCGCGTTCGCTATGCCACGGCCGGTTTGCTCGGCGCTGCCCATGAAGCAGTCTGCGCGGGAATTCCACCCGATAGCGCGCAAGGCCACTACGATCCGCCGCGTGATCTGCGGCTGCAACCCACTTTGAATGGATCCCGTCTCGATCAACGATTGTCGCTGCTCGATTCGCTCGAAAATCCACAGGCCTGGTCACAGCGTCTCCCCTCGAGCGAAGCTTATCATCGCCAGGCCCTGGAGATGCTCACGGGCGACGCGGCCGGCATGGCCTTTGATCTGAATCGCGAGAGCACCAAACTTCGCGAACAGTACGGCAGTCATTTGTGGGGCCAACAAACGATTCTCGCGCGGCGGCTCGTCGAAGCGGGCGTGCCGTTCACGCTGGTGAATTACACGCTCACGCAGCATCATGGCCAGGATTGGGATACGCACGTCGACAACTTCGGCGCGATGCGGAACACGCTCCTGCCGCCGATGGACCGCGCGGTCAGCATGCTCCTCGACGATCTCGCCGACCGCGGCTTGCTCGATACAACACTCGTCGCCGTTTTCGGCGAGTTTGGCCGCACGCCGCAGATCAACGCCCAAGGAGGCCGCGATCACTGGCACAACGTTTGTTCGGTGATGCTCGCCGGCGGGGGCTTAAAACGCGGCATCGTCTTTGGCAGCAGCACGAAGGGTGGCGACCTGCCGCTCGATCGACCGATCCCGTTCAACGACGTGCTCGCCACGATCTATCACCAGTTGGGCATTCCCACCGATGCGATGTTCCGTGACCAACTCGACCGACCCATGCCGGTGCTCGCCAACGGCCAGGTGATTCGCGAACTCATTGCGTGATCTCTCGCGCACGGCAGCTCGCTTTGCTGCACTTACGCTGTGCAAAGTCGCGTACCCCGAAGCCATACTTCGGTCGAGCGGATTCAGATCACAGGTGGATCCTCATCGCCGTTGAGCATCTCTTTGATTTGCTCAATGGCGCCGGGAATCGCCTCGTAATCGCCCGTTTTGGCGAACTCGCTGATTTCATCGAGCATGCTCAGCAAGCCTGGTTTACCGGCTGGCATCAGTGCTTCGAGCATGTGCCAGCTGTAAAGGTGGCCGATGAGGTCCCACGTCACGCCACTGTGCAAAGTCCGGCTGGGATCGCGCAGGAAGCGTTCCATTTCAGCGAGCCACAGAACGGCCGCATCCGTGCCATCGACATAGACGTGAAAGACCGCAGCCTTGATCATTTCCGGCGGCGCGGCCGGATACAACTGCTCGAAATTCTTCTTCGCCAGTGCTAGTCGCTCCACCCCTCGCTGCATCATCGCCACAGCGAGTTCCTGGCGCTCGTCACGAGTCAGATCAAAAACAGATTTAGCGTTCGACATGGCTACTGTTTGCTGAGGCAATCGAACCATCACAATCCCGGCCCGAGTACCTCGTTATACAGCATTGCCCGTTGCGGCTTAGCTGGATCAACGAGCAAGCGGATCTGCGGCGACTGCTGATAACGTTCGACTGCGCTGGCGACAATTTCGGTAGCGCCGGCATAGGTGCTACGCAGGTAAGTGTAGCGGTAGTGCATCGACCGCATCCCCTTCATTTGCACCAAACCGATGCTCGTCATCTGGCCGATCACTTCCACGCCGTAGCGGGCCAGATACAGCGACTTGCGAATTCGCCACAAGCACCAGGGAACGCAAATCAGCGTGCCGATGATGGCAAACGCCAGGTAAAGATTGGAGGAAACTCCTTCTTCATCACCGCGTTTATTCAGCGGATCAATCCCACACAGCCTTAGCGCGTAGAGGAGGAACAGCAACAAGACTGGTCCGCCAAAGATCAATGCGTTGATCTGGATGATCTCACTGCGCAGCTCGGCAGGCACTTCTCGTTGCGGTTCCAAAGCCATGGCAGGTGACTCGGTAATTTGCGAGCAGAGTGGATGCGTGTCGATTCGAAGCGACCGACTGGGCGTTAGAACTTGTGCCCGCGCTGCGGCCCATTCGGCGGCACGGTCAGTGGTTCCGGACCGTTTTCCGTCATCAGAATGGTGTGCTCGAATTGGGCGCTCAGGCCGCCGTCTTTCGTGCGCACTGTCCAGCCGTCGCGCTTGCTCAGCAGCGTATCGCGGGTGCCAGTGTTGATCATCGGCTCGATGGTGAAACACACGCCGGGCTCGAGACGTTGGCGACGTGCTTCGGGCGACGATGTGGGATCGTGCGGGATGGTCGGTGGCTGATGGAACTGCCGACCGACGCCGTGACCGACGTATTCTTGCACGACGGAGAACGTGTTCTTGCGGGCGTTGCGGCAAATGGCTTCGCCGATTTCGGAAACGCGGCTGCCGGGCTTGATGGCGTCGATCGCGGCCCACAAGCAATCGAACGAGCACTGCGTGACCTTGCGAGCGAGATCGCTCACGGGCTCGATCAAAAACGTTTCGGATGAGTCGCCGTGCCAGCCGTCGACGATCGACGTCATGTCGACATTCACAATGTCCCCTTCGCGGAGAGCATAGTCCGACGGAATGCCGTGGCAGATCACGTCGTTGATGCTCGTGCAGCAGCTCTTCGGATAAGGCCCATGCTGGCCGGCGTAACCGAGCGTGGCGCAGCGATGGCCATGGTCTTGGGTGTACGTGCTGATCAGGCGGTCGATGTCGTTGGTCGTGACGCCGGGCTTGATCATCGCGCGGACTTCGTCCATCAGGCGGGCGTTGAACTGGCCGGCAGCGCGCATCTGTTGCCGCTCGGCTTCATCGAGTTTCAGGCGGCGTTTGCGGTTGTAAAGCATCGTGCGTGCGGATCTGGAGGAGGTGCTGTTAAGGAGAAATCCAATGCTCTAATCATACCCCATCGCCAAGCCGGAGGGGAGTTGAAAAGAGGAGGATGCGAGAGACGAGGGGCGCGAGAAGAGGGGAAAATTCCAAGCAGGTAAACTGTAACTTCCTCGACTTCCGCTGCGGTGTCTCATCCTGTTTACGTAAGCGGAATTTTCATGCCGTCGTAACCCATTTCGACTCCCGGCGGCAGGCGGGAGTTTGTCTCCGCATGTCCCAGGTCATGGCAGATGTGGGTGAAGATGGTTCGCTTGGGCTTCAGTTGTTCGGCGACGGCGAGGGCTTCTTCCACCGAAAAATGCGTGACGTGCGGCCGCCAGCGGAGCGCGTCGATGATCAGCACATCGAGCCCTCGCAGCTGGGCCATCGTGTCGCCGGGAATGTGATTGGTATCGGTGCAGTAGGCGATGTTGCCGACGCGAAAACCCATCACCTCAAACCGCGGGCCATGCTGCAACCGCAGCGGCAGGATCTCACCGCCGAGAATTTGGTGCGGCGAAAGATCCAGCGGCTGGATCGACAGCTGCGGCGCAGCGCCGCTGTGGGTGTAGTGCGATTCATCGGCAAAGGCATAGTCGAACGCACGGCGAATGCGGCGCTCGACGGGCTCTTCGCAATAGAGCGGAATCGGATGCCCAAGATAAAAAGGAAACAGCCGCAGATCATCGAGGCCGAACAGATGATCGGCATGCTCGTGGGTGTAGACCACCGCATGCACGATGCCGACCCCCTCACGCAGCAATTGAAACCGCAAGTCGGGGCCGGTATCGATCAGCAGGTTCCCCTCGGGTAAACCGATGATCGCGCTCGCCCGCGTCCGCTTGTCGCGCGGATCGGTACTCGTGCAAACCTCGCACCCACACCCCAGCGAAGGCACGCCGACGCTCGTGCCAGTTCCTAGTAGAATGAACTGGCCGCGAATGTCGGTAGTGAGGAGAGGTTTTGGCACTGTGAAATCCTAGTAGGTCAGGCACTTAAGTGCCTGACCTACGATTACGACTACGGCTTCTTGGCTGGAGTCGGTTGTGGATCGCCGGGCTTCGATTCGAAGCTGAACTTGAAATCCTTGGCGGGATCCTTGAGGTAGCTGTCGTTCAATTTATCGCACGACCAGAGCAAGCCGCGCGAGACGTAGTTGAGGAACACCGGGTCTTGCATCTCGGTGCTGTAATGACCGACCGTGGTGCCGAACACGCGACCTTTGCCATAGGTGTTGGTCCAGATGCAGACGTGGTCGCTCTTGGTTTCGTGGCTGTAGCCCTTGGCCAGCGGCGTGCAGTTGTCCCAGGTCTTTTCGATGTGATAGAGCTCGCCGTTGGGCGTCTTCCATTTTTCGCCAAAGCCCTTCATGATCGGATTTTCGGGCTGTACGTTGACGGCGTCAAACGCGAAGTGGCTGCCGTGGCGATGCGACGTGACGCCGACGAACTTGAACCACTCGTCGGTCTTGTCGCGGTAGCAATGCATCGCGCAGTGAATGACGATGGCCGGCTTGCCTTCACGATGCGGCTTCAAGATCCGCTCGGTGAAATCGGGTTCCTTCACATCGGCAAAGCACTCGTTGTGAATGACCACATCATAGGGATCGGCCCAGCCGTCCTTTTCGTAAATCGAAACCTTGTGGTTTGTCTTATTGCCACCCTCGTGCACGATGGTGAATTCGGCTGGCACGCGAGCGCCGATCCCTTCGCTGAGAATCAGCTTCTGGCGATCGTAATCATGGCAGCAGCCCCCGGTAACGAGCAGAACCTTCAGCGGTTTGACTTCGCCTTGCGCTGCCGCTGGTTGCTGCGAGACCAACAGTCCGCCGCAGCAAACAACACCGAGCACAAGCCAACGAAAAATGGAGAGAGTTTCAGACATGGTGAAATCCTTGGGTGAAATAGACGTTTGAGCATTGTAACGACATCTCAACTCCCCTGCTGGCTGAAAATGAAATTCAGCGGCGAGCTTTGGCCTCTGATATGCAGTGCAATGTCCTTCTCCAATTTGAGGATGCACCGTGACCTTGTCGCTGCTCACCGAGACACCCGCCGGTTTGTATTGCCCGGCCGGCGATTTTTACATCGACCCCTGGCAACCCGTTGCGCGGGCCGTAATCACGCATGCGCACGGCGACCACGCACACTTCGGACATGAACACTATCTGACCGCGACCGATGGCGAATTCGTCCTTCGTTCGCGAATGGGCCCGGCGGTGCACATCGATACGCTCCCTTACGGTGAATCACTCACGCACGGAGGCGTGCGTGTTTCACTCCATCCCGCTGGCCATGTGCTCGGCTCTGCGCAAGTTCGCTTGGAAAAAGATGGCGAAGTCGTTGTCGTCTCGGGCGATTACAAAGTGGCCGCCGATCCGACGTGTAAACCGCTGGAGGTCGTACGTTGCCACAGCTTCATTACGGAGTCGACCTTCGGGCTGCCGATTTATCGTTGGCCCACTTATCAGGTGCTCGTCGATTCTTTCAACGATTGGTGGCGGATAAGCCGCGATGAAGGTCGGGCTGCGCTCGTCTTTGCTTACTCGCTGGGAAAAGCTCAACGCGTCCTGGCCGGATTGGATCCGAGCATCGGGCCGATCTATTGTCATGGCGCTGTGGAAAAGATGAACGCGGCGTACCGTTTCAGCGGCATCGAATTGCCGGAAACGAAGTACGCCGGCGGTGGCGAACGTGGGAAGGATTGGGCCGGTGCGCTCATCATCGCGCCACCATCGGCAGCGGGAACTCCTTGGCAACGAAAGTTCGGCGATGTGGCCACCGCGTTTGTCTCCGGCTGGATGGCCGTGCGCGGCGCGCGACGGCGACGCGCGGTCGATCGCGGCTTTGTCCTCTCCGATCATGCCGATTGGCCGGGACTGTGCAACACCATCGCAGCCACCGGCGCCGAGCGCGTCTTCGTCACCCATGGTCAAGTGCCGGTGATGGTTCGTTGGCTGCGTGAACAAGGTCTCGATGCTCAGTCGCTGCGAACAGAGTTTGAAGGCGAACAAGACGGCCGTGATGACGCGCTTGAAGAGCCTGCCGAAACTCCAACAAATCAGCACTCGACAGAAGCTGAGGGCTGATCATGCAACGCTTTGCTGAGTGCTATCGCCGTCTCGATGAGACGACCAAGACCAATCGCAAGATCGCCGCCATGCGCGAGTACTTCGCCGCGGCAGCGCCGGCCGATGCGGCTTGGGCTGTCTTCTTTCTCTGTGGCCAGAAACCAAAGCGTCTCATCCTCATTCGCAACCTCGCGCAGTGGGCAACCGAGCTCGCTGAGATTCCCGAGTGGTTGTTTCTCGAATGCTACGAAGCGGTCGGCGATCTGGCCGAAACAATCGCACTGCTCCTGCCACCGCCGAGCAATCCCGCGCCGCGGCCGTTGCATGAGTGGATGGAAAATGTCTTGCTGCCGCTGGCGAAGATGCCCGAAGTGGAGCAGCGCGAAGTGCTGCGGCGTGCCTGGTCGGAACTCGCGCCGGAAGAACGCTTCGTTTTCAACAAGCTGGTGACCGGCTCGTTTCGCGTCGGTGTTTCGCAAGGCCTTGTCGTTCGCGCCCTCGCCGAAGTCGCGGGCCTTTCGCCGGCCGTGATTGCTCATCGTTTGATGGGAACCTGGCAGCCGACGGCGGCTTTTTTTCAACAGCTGCTCGCGCCTGACACTGGTGCCGCCGATCGCAGTCGGCCGTATCCTTTCTGCCTTGCTCATCCACTGCAAATCGATCCGCAAGAGCTCGGCCCCGTCGAGAATTGGTCGGCTGAATGGAAGTGGGATGGCATTCGCGCGCAGCTGATCCGCCGTGGCGGCGAAACCTATCTCTGGTCGCGCGGCGAAGAGCCGATTCTCGAACGCTTCCCAGAGATCGAAGCCGCGGCCGCCGCGTTGCCGGAGGGAACCGTGCTCGATGGCGAAATCCTCGCCTGGCGAGACGATGTGCTACCTTTCGCTGAATTGCAGAAACGAATCGGCCGCAAAACGGTCGGCAAAAAGTTGCTCACCGATGTTCCCGTTCGGCTGGTTGTGTTCGACCTCTTGGAAGAAGGGAACGTCGATCTGCGTTCGCAGCCGTTTCAAGAGCGTCGAGCACGCTTGGATGCTTTGCTTCCCTCTGGCAAATCGAAAGTCTTCATGCCGTCGCCAATCATCATCGCGAGCGGCTGGGATGAACTCGCGCGCCTCCGCGAATCGAGTCGCACGCGCCAAGTTGAAGGCCTCATGCTCAAGCGACTCGACTCGCCGTATGAAGTGGGCCGCGTGACCGGCTCGTGGTGGAAGTGGAAGATCGAGCCTTACTCGTGCGATGCTGTGCTGATCTACGCCCAGCGCGGCTCCGGCCGCCGCGCGAGCCTTTATACCGACTACACCTTCGCTGCCTGGCAGGACGGCCAACTCGTGCCGTTTGCGAAGGCCTACTCCGGCCTTTCCGACGAAGAGATTCGCGAGGTCGATCGCTTCGTCCGGCAAAACACCATCGAAAAATTCGGCCCTGTCCGTTCGGTCAAACCCGAACTTGTCTTTGAACTTGCCTTTGAAGGAATCCAAGTCTCTTCTCGCCACAAATCAGGACTCGCCGTCCGCTTCCCTCGCATCGCCCGCTGGCGGAGAGACAAACAACCCGCCGATGCGGATACATTGGAAATGATTCGGGGATTGCTGAAGGCCGAAGATTAGCGCGACTTCTCAACGTCGCCGCCAACAAAATAAATAGCTAGAGAATTGAAAATGCCACCTGACAAAGGGTGTCACATCCTATTGTAGTAGCGTTTTAACCCACTTTAATGGCCGGGACTGCTTCGTCTCACAGGTTCTTCAACGGAAGTCCCCATGGCCGACATTTCCTTGCCGACAGAGATCGTCAATTGGATTCAAGCGAAACAGTGGGGGCCTCACCATCTCCAATGGCATAACGAACGCCGCTGGGACACGATGTCGCCTCAGGACGTTGCGTGGGCCGTGAGCCAAGGTTGGAGACGAGCTCGCTGCCATACATGGTCAACGCGGCGGCAGAGTTAGCGGGGTCAGTTTTTGCGAAGCAACCAATCCATCAAGAAAAGCCTCTAGCTTTTGAGCTAGTGGGCTCGAATGCAGGCAGACGCCAATTTCAATATTGCGTTCCTGGGCTGCCTCGGTGAAGTTCGCCGATGTGACGAACAATTGCTTATGGTCTACGACGACGGCCTTGGCGTGAAATGACGACCTCTTTGGCGCATCCGTCGTCAACGCACGATTGTCGTAGAATAGCTGCGGAAGGCGTCTGCCTGGCGGCCATTCCCGAGTTTGAAATCGTTGCCTGAACCGCTGAACAATTTCACTTTCCCGGGACGTGTCATTCTGCGTTCGACCGATATTCACAAACATTCGCACCGTCAAGTTGGGCAATTGCTCCATACGGTCGGCGAGCACCTGGAACACTTCGCGCCCCTGATAAATGGCGAAGCCCGCGATGTACACTGACTCCGTAGCGCCGGCGAACATTGATTGCACAACGGCACTGGTATCTCGGCGCTCTCCAGCAGGATCTTCCGGCCCGGTCGCCACCATCTGCACGCAACGTTCGACATTGAAGTCTGCTTGATCCCGTTCGACGGCCAACGCTTCTAACAAAACGGCCAGTTGTGCAGGGACAAAGGCTTGCGTGTGCAGATCAGACAGGCCGCCAGCGGCCCGTTCGCTCGGGGCGACGTCCAGCCAACGCTGCAAGGCCAGCGCACGGTAAGGTGGTACCAATCGCCCGGACCGCAGTTCACTTGCGAGCAGGCGAAGGGTGTCGCTGGAGAGGCAGGAGAACATCTCCATTACCAGATTCCTGCGGCAAAGAACTCGCTACCGAGTCCTTCGATCGTTGGCACGACGAGTGCCCGATCCAGAAAATCGTTGTGCTGCTCGCAAGATGTTTCGGCAATCAACAAGCAGCCATGACAGGCGGCGCCGTGTAAGAATCTTCGCTCATGGGCACTCGCCGGTTGATGTTGCGCACAAACCGGGTCGTTCGAGCACAACTCGCCGAGCTTAAGTGCATTGCGAACATGATCGTGAATGCGACGACCAACCTCGACAAGTCCCCCCAATGTACCCTCGGCATCCGGCGATCCAGTGTAGAGCAGCACTCCGTATCCTACGTCCTTGATCGCGTACACACGCTCGCGAATTGAACTGGCCGGATAGCCGCATTCCAGAGATACCGCCGTAATCAGTTGATGCGAAAACGAATGCAGCATCAGATAAGGCAGCCCCGGTGGTTTCCGTGCACTCTGCTCTGGATGTTCCTCCAGCCAACGTTGAAACCCGGCATCAAGCCGCTTACCCTGCTTCTGCACTTCAGGGCGCTGCAACCAGGCTCCGATCGCTGCGGAGTTAAACTGAAGGAATACACCCTCCCCCCGGTTTTCGACGGCTGGCAACCAACTTACTTCTCGCGCCAGCGACGCCCGCTTCACATCGACAGCCAATTCCCCTTCGATGTCCGGAGACAGAGGTTCAAAGCGAGTGAAGCCCACCTCGGCCGTCACTTCCCGTAGTCGCTGCACCAGCACAATGCGCTCAATGTCTTTCATCCAGGGCTGATCCCACGATTCTCGCGAGAGTTCCCGCGAGTAAAAGACACTATCCGGTGTGTCAGAACCAATCTCTTCCTGTCTGGCCGTGAGGGTTTCCAACTCGGCCCGCCGCACGGATTTGGGTTCGGCATCTCCTGCACCACGGCGCGCGTTCAATTCTGCCATGACTTCATCATCGCTCACACCCTCCAAGAGCGCCTGTACCTTTCGTTTCTTACGCTCGCTCTTGAGCTCATCAAGGTTCGTGACCTCTTCCAAAAAATCCCAGGCACCATTTACTGCCTCTCTGACCTTTTCATCTCGATCAGGGAGGGAGATGACGCTCATCAATTGCGGGAAGTAAGCATTACTTGCAGTCCGAATTAGCAGACGGTTGAAGTGGTTGCATTTTTCCGCCCAGCCGATTCCAAGCCAAGGACGTGCGCCATCGCAGTGTCCTAGTGCGGGATTGTGAGGGCCAGCCGCTTCCTTAAGCGGACGCTCCAACTTGCATTCACATCGAACCCACACTTCGGACAAATCGCCGGTTGTACCTCGTTCATCGATCCAAAGTTGCCTGCGGCATTCCGTGGGAGCATTGTGAACGAACGCGCGCCATTCAATGTCGCCGATATGCCCAGCGACGCAGGCTCTGACAAAACGCACCGGAACCACCGGATGTCGTTTTTTGTCCTGATCAATGAATAATGACTTCGTTAATGCCTTGCGATGAACTAGCATCCGCGAACGCGTCGTGCGCGCTTCACTGCGATCGACATCCTGCGTGATGAACCACTCCGGGAACTGCCAAGCCGTAATGTTTGTTGGCGGAAGATTGGGATCTTCCCGTTCTGGCGGCGGCTCACGCAAACTCAGCACTTTTAGATCGAGGAGCTTTTTGAGCTTCTCGACGAGCCGCGGTTCTAGAATCTCTTCGCCGCCGGTTGTCCACGAGTCCAAGCCGCTGATCAGAACCGAGTGCTCCGGCAAATCGACCATCGCTCCGGGACCAAACGTCGTGACGACTTGGCTTTGTCGAATTTGTCCGGCCGGTCGCGGGCGTCCTGCGGGCTTGTTCATTCTTCCTCCGTTACGTCGAATCCGTCCAGTGTCTTGAGCCGGAGATTTACGCTCGGCTCCACGTCACGCATCGAGCGGTTAGCGCGAAACAACCGATGCCGCCGAGGCAATGACTTAAGCTCTGGATCGAGAAACGTTCGCAAGAGCGGCTTCGCCCCACCGGCCTCGCCTGTGTTGTATTGCAAGGAAACGTCGTCGCGCTGATAGTCGACCACGAGATTCACCCACTCATCCAGCAACTTCGTCGCCCGTTCTCGCAACTGAGTTCTAAATCGTTCCCTCAACTCACTATTGCTACCAGCCGCGTGCTGATACGCTCGATCACCTAGGTAGTTGACGATCTCGCTCAGCTTCTCGCGAATCCGCAACGCTGCCTCGGCGCCTTTCGGTGGAGTCATTTCCTTATGCTTCTGTCGGGCCAGCGCAATGACCGTTCCCGCGAGCGCTCGATCCAGGGCCCGCGGCGAGAACGGCGTCACGCTGGTAGCTTCCACGCTCCGGTAGAACGTCTCGTGATAGGTTGCAAACCGCTCATAGTGCGAGCGGTCGCGCGGCCGATTCACGTTGAGAATGGTGACCACCAAGCCGGGCCGATTCACGTCGCGACCCACGCGACTGCTGGCCTGGATGTACTCGGCGCTGGTTTTTGGCTGGCCGAATACGACCATCAGTCCGAGCCGCACGATATCGAGGCCGACTGAGATCATGTTCGTCGCGAGGGCGACGTCAACGTGCTCCTTCTTAGCGAAAGATTGGCTGAGCAAGCGTTTGGCTTCGGAGACTTTGGTCGTGCTGACGCGTGACGTCAGCTCCACCACTTCATAGGCAATCGTTCGATTCGTAAACAAACCTGCCGCTTCACCGACACGCTTGCGCAGGCTGTAGCCGGTGAGCTTCGTGCCGACTTCGTCCTCGACAATCCGCCGCGCACCACCCAGCTCGCGCAAACTGTTGAAGTAGCCGAGCAACGTCATGTAAGCATCGGCGGGATTGGCAGCATTTTTCTCGCCACCGTTGTCTGCAAAGGCCCGTTCTGCACCTGCGAGTAGCGTCAAGTATGCTCTGAGCATCGTCACCTTCGGGCTGCGGCCGGCGGCAGCAATGCCGACATAAAGCCGTGGGTTGCTTTGCTCGCGCGAATGCGTTTCGGCAAAGAACGAATTTCGTCGATCTGGGCCCGGTGGTGGGAAAATGTCGACCGTGCGGCGATCGAATAACGCCCGAATCTGGCTTTCCGCTCGCCGCACCGTCGCCGTCGAAGCGACAATCTTGGGCCTGACCTTTTGTCCGTTCACCTCATGGCAACAAAGCTCATCGAGGGCCGCTTCGTACAAGCCGGCGATCGTGCCTAGTGGCCCCGAGATCAAATGCAGTTCGTCTTGAATGATCAGTTCCGGAGGCAACAATCGGCCGCCAGGCAAGGGCCTGCCGCCGCCACCATCGCAAGGACCAAAGAAGCCGATCTTGGGGTCATAGCGCTCCGCGCGGCCGAAGAACTTGCCGACCTCGCCGGTCCAGGGCATGGCTGCAAACTTGTCGACCGTGGCAATCATGAAGCAGGGCAGCCGTTGGTAAATCGATTCATCCACGGCAACGAGCGGAAGATGCCGTTCGCTGCTGAAGTCGCAGCCGCGTTTTAAGCAGCGGGTACGCAGTTCCAGCGGCTCATCTCGATTGGGATACAGCGTGAAGGGACTAACCTTGGCTCCGCGATCGGGCTCCAACTTTGATCCGCACCACGGGCACTCCTCAATCGGAATCGGCCGCGGCTTGCTGTCGTTGTTCGCATACGCAATCGTTTTCGCCCTCGCCGCATCGTCGTTATTATCCCCCTTCTTGCCCATCACGTTCGGCGTAGCCGCTTTGCCAACCCACAGACCAATCTCAAACGGCCAGCTGCCGAGCTTGTCGACATCGTTTTCGCGCTCGAGCTCCAGCGCGCAGATCAGCGTCGCGGCACGACCCAATTGATCGAGCGTTAACAGCCGCAGCGTGTAACGCATCAAAACGGAAAGCCCCGCCGAGGCAATGCCCGGATTGCGCAGCCGTCGCAGTACGAGCGTGAATGCTGCCAGCCCCAAATAGGCTTCGGTTTTACCGCCGCCGGTGGGAAAGAACAGCAAATCGACCGCACTCCGGTCGGCATGCGTCGGCTCGGCGATGCCGCGGAGATTCATCAGCACAAACGCCAGCTGAAATGGCCGCCACTTCGGCGTGATCGCTGCCGAGGCACCCGGCCAGGCTTTGGCATCGGCGGTTGCATGCACACCCTGGCGCTGACGCGCCGATTTCGCCATCACACGATTCGCCAGGCAAAATGCTTCCAGGCATTTCGGATCGGCCAGCAGGTCGATCCCTTCCTGAATCCGTCGCGCGGCGTGGCGAGCCCGTCCGATCATGTCTTCCGCAATAACTGCCCGAGCCGGGGGCAACGTGTCGATTACCTTTGCCTGCTCGTCAAGCCACGCTCGATATTTGATAACCAACTCGCCAAGCTTCGCCTGTGCGTCAGCCTGATTGGCGAGCATGCTTAGCTCATCCATGCTGATTGTCACGCCCTTGATCTCGTTAGGTGGCGCGACATATTCAACTTCCGCTGTCGGGATCCAACAGGTGCGAGCAACCTGGCATTGACGATTTTCGTCAAGGTCTGCCTCTGTCGCCACGTTGTGCCCCACGGCGTGCTCACACACATCGCGGTACTGCAAATCCGCCATTTGCTCGTCGCGGTCGTCGCTCTTCATGCCCCGCACGTTCGGTCGTGGCACAAACGGGTTCTCGCTGCTCACCTCCAGCGAGGTTTGAAAAGCAAAGGCCTGATCGCGCAATTCGCTGGGGGCAGGTTCGCGACGGTTGACGAGAAAGACGGAGACGGACCTCGTTCCCTTCGGCAATGAAGTCTCGTTGTCGTCCGTAGGCACCGGCCGAACCAGGTATTCGATCTTCAGGCCCTGGCTTTTGGGGACATCCTTCTGCCGCGGCCCGTTTGTCGATGCTGGCAGCTCCAGCACGACGGTCTGTTCATGCCCTGTGCGTCGCCACGTCCCATCGCCACGCCGGCTCGAAAGCTCGAATTTCTCCTCACCATTCCAGAGATAATCGCCCCAGCGAGCCACCACCGTCAAACGCTTGGTTTCGGGCGCCACGAGCAGGCTCATGCCAATCGACGACGGAAAGAATGACTGCCTCGCGGCGGCCGTGTCGGGAACGGCTTCATCGTCACCAGTGCCCGCCTCGCCGCCATTGTCGACCTGTTCGCGAACATCTTCGTCGGCGCGTTCCTTGGGATCGGTGTCAAACGGCGCGATGTATCCCGTCAGATACCAGCGCGAAGGATCCTGCGGCAGCACTTCGCTGGCATCGCCCATTTTTCGATTGGGACCAATCAGGTCAAGCTGCAGGGCATCGACCAGTTGAGCGCGGACAGCGGCGGCAGGCATTGGAAGGACGTTCTACACAGGCGGGGTGAATAGCCAGAGTGCGAGCTATTGTGCCAAACGATTGCGCCGAATACTACTTTTCAATCAGAGAAATATAGGAACTTAAGGTTTGATGAGTTCCGCGTTCACAAGCTGACCATACCAATGATCGATTTCTTCATTGGTGAACTTGTCCTTCTTAATACTCTTGAATTTCTTGACCGTCTCTGCTTTCCACGGCCCCTTACCACCGCGAGCGCTGACCCAGCGGTAGCAAAAGTCGAGCGTGGCAATCAACTCCAAATCTCCGGGCGACATCTCACCCAGAGCCTCAACCACATTCTGAATTGTAGGCAGGTGTTCGCTGATCTTGGAGTCAAACTTGTCGAGCAACTCCTCGCTTGCCGGCCCCGGCCGATAATCGGAGTACTTGCCTTGGGATGAACCGTCAGTGATGACGTTATCGGCAATCAGCCAATCGACGTCAGCCATGATGCTGCTGCAGAACGGCCCGTAGTGGTAGATGTCGAAGTCGTACCGCATCGGGACGCCGAGCACGTTCAGGAAGTACAGAATCTTTTGGATTGCAGTCCGCCCGAGAAAACATCCAGGGCACTTCTCCTTGGCCTCAGAAATGACCGCGGCCAGCAGGGCATGTTCCCAGCGGTGATTGAAGACGAGTTTCATGGTACCTCCGTGCATGCCCGAGATTATTGACTATTCCGGAGCACGCGACAACGCTCCCGGATTTGATCTCGCTTCGTTCGCTCGGGTGCATCGGCGAAGATGAATCCGACCCGAAACTCTCGTGATAGCGTCTTCAGGATGTGGCTGCGCTCCCCGAGCGATGACTTCCTGCCTCCTTCAATCAGGGGAAAATCGATCTTTCCGCTCGTTGATTGGTCGTCGTCCCTGGCCAGTTTATGGATCGCCAGCGGCTTTTCGGGGAAATCGCCCAGGAAGTCAACGTCATTGTACTCCTGCTGGATTGCTTGAAGCACCCTCCTGGCCTTTTGAATCCCTGCAACCCCGTCACTTTCTTCAAGCGCGAACACGTCACGATGGTGCCGACGGTGGATGATGCGATCCGCCCACTTGTGCCCTGCCTTGGAATCGTCATCCGCTGCCGCCATCAGCTGGTGCATCGCCCGCACGTCATTCCAGGCCAGAACCTTGTCTGGCGTGTCGAACTCAGATTTGTCGAGGCACTTGAAATACTCCTCTAGATAGAGGTCGTAGATTCGCCGCAGCCGGTGATAGTAAACCTGAGTGTTCATCTGGTAACGGGCAAGGATCAGTGACTCGAAGTTGTGGATCCCGTCCCGATGAATCCCCATTTCTAGTTCGCCGGTTTCTTCGTTCTGCCAGACGGTTAGGCACTCGATGAGACGGCGATGATCAAACTTGCCGTAGTCGACACCGCAATGATGAGAATCGCGAAGCAGGTAATCCGTGCGATCCGCGTCAATTTGCCCGGATACAATGTCGCGAAGCAATCGCAACTGCGGTGCCGCATTCGGACCCGGTTTGATCAAATTTGCCGTCAACCCCGCGCAGCCAGGAAAGAAGCGTTCGTCCAACAAGTTCTTCAAATGGTCTGGCGAACGAAGCAGAAAGACCGTGAGCGCTTCATGGTCCGAGTCCTTATGGATCACGGACTCCGCTGCGTGAGAAAAGCAACAGTGCCCTGTGTCATGGAGCAATGCCGCCATGCGACAGATCTGGCGCGCACGGGCGAGCGTGTCCTCCTTCAGGTCAGCGACCTGCTTGAAGGTTTCTTCCATGACCGCGCCGCTCTCTGCCAGCAGCCGATCGAAGATCCGCGTCGAGGTCTCCATGACTCCCAGTGAGTGCTCGAATCTCGTGTGGGTAGCGCCGGGGTAAATCAGTTCCGTGAGCGCCAACTGCCGGATGTATCGCAGCCGCCGAAAGATCCAATGATCAATTACATCCCGTTCTGCATTCGAGAATCGAATGAAACCGTGGATAGGACAGCGCAGCCGGTGTTTCGGCACGTGTGGGTCGCCTGCCAAATACTGCGGCTGGCGAAACAGACTTTCGCGCGAAGGTTGCTCGGGCATTAGTCGATCCCTGGCAGGGTGGGAAGGTCGTCCTTTGCTTTGCGGCCACGTGTCACCTTGGGTTTGGCGCCTTTCTCCATGGCCGCGGCTGCTTCGCCGCTGAGGCGTTCTTGTTCGGCGCGCTCTTTGTTGAGTTCGAGCAGGCGGGCGAGGACTTCGTCGCGGAAGTCGTCGGGCCAACGGTAGCGCCAGGGCTTTTTCTTTTGACGACGGCCCGGGCGGGCTTCGGCTTCGTCGTCGTCTTCCTCTTCTTCGTAGTCGAGCAGGAACTCGCAGGTGGCGCGCTTGGCCAGGTCGTGCCAGCCGTAGGCTTCGAGGACGGCGCGGTCCATGGCGGCGTGCAGCTCGCGGAGGCGGCGGATGCCGGCGACAATCTCCGGATCGGCCTCGGTCTCGTCATGATCCCGATCATGAAACCGGTTGTAGGTCTTCGTCAGCCCCTCGTTTTGCTTAACCATCAGGGCGGCACGGAAGTCGTAGTATTCTTGGCCGATGGTTTCGAGTGAACGCAGTCTTGCGTTGCGCTCAAGCGGCGAATTGATCGAAGAGTTTTCGAGCACCTGCTCTGGAAAAGGGAAGGTCTCGAAGCAGTCCGAAGGGGCGTATGCAAGATCGTCTTTCAATGTTGCACTGAAGGTTCGTGCCCAGATTTCATGCACCCGGCATTGCATGACCGCGAAAGAACTAAATCTTTCCATAGTCATGATGTTTACTTTGTTGCTAAACACTACGTTCGCGCTGACGAAGGTCAACGACAGATACGGGCCGTATAGGGCATTGATCAGCACTTGTGAACGGCCTCGAATCGCAGCTCGTAGCTCAGGACGTGGTCGCATGTATTGCCACCACAGATCCTTCCCTCGCTTGTCTTTGATTTTATCTCGCTCTGGCTTCACTCTTGATTCGACGATACTGATCAGATCGGGCCAATCGCTCGCTTCCTTTAGGTTCATCTCGCCAAAGTCAATCACGTACCGGTGCGCTTGGTGCGTCGGATTGTCATTTACATCTTCCCCGCTAACGAAGGGAAAAATTCTTGTTTGGTTTCTAGGGTCATTGGAAATCAACGTGTTCATCGCTTCAAGCGAACTTGCGACGCCAGCGCGATCGGTATCGTCAAATGTGAATCCCATTCCGAGAACGTAGCACCCGTTAAAACTCCGGTTCGCGTTCGCAAGAAGTGTAGATGGATTGTCGTTGCCACCGGAGGAAAACAGATACGCGGTAATCTTCTGGACCGGTTTCCCATCCAGCTCTCGAATCCTGACGCATCCTTTCTTCATCGCGTTTACGACGCTCACAATCACAGCCGCTTGACCAGGCCACATGCGTCTTCGATGTGCATAAAATACGTCACCTCCGTTGTTGCAAATCCACCGTAAGCCCGTTCCCCTCGTATCGCCTTGCGCAATAGTGTTCGTCGCAATCAACCCGAATGTTCCAGTGTCACGAAGGTTCGTAAAGACCCGCCGAAAGAAATGTGCGACCAAGTCTGCATTGCCATGAGAGTCAGTATGCAGTAGTTGAAGCCAGTCGAGGAAACCTTCGCGGTTACTATTGATTAGCGTATTCTTACCTGCAAACGGCGGATTGCCCACGATCGCATCAAACCCACCATTCTCCCTTTCAAACACTTCCGGAGACTCAATCTGCCAGTGAAAAGGTTCGATCGGGTGCGTGCCGATGCGGAGTTCGCGCGCGAGGGCTTGGAGTTCGAGAATGAGCTCCGGTTTTGGCGGAATCTTGTCCTTGTCGCTGCCGAAGTAGAGGGTAAGTTTGCGGCCGGCGGTGTCGAGGGCTTCTTTGCGCTGCTTGTCCTTGTCGCTGCTGAAGAAGGCCGCGATCACCAGGTCGCCGGTGAGGCGGATCGTTTCCATCGCCTCTTCGATCCCCGCCAGCCGTTGCTTCATCAGCCGGTACGATTCGTTCTCCGGCGCGGCGAGCAACTTCTGCCGCAGATCGAGCACCCGCCGGAGCTTCGCCTTGAGCGGATCGGCAAATAGATACAGATTCTCGTTGGCTGATTTGCCCTTCTTTGTTTTCGTCTTGGTTTTCCCCTCATCCCTCGCCCCTCGTCCCCTTCCGCATCCCAGGTAAAGTTCTCGATCTGCCGGCGCGTCAGACCCACGAGCGAATCTCCCGCGCGGAGCGAATGATCGAGGAACGTGAAGGGATGGTCTTTGGCGAGCGTCGCGAGCCAGAGGGAGAGCTTTGACAGATCGACGGCCAGCGGGTTCTTATCGACGCCGTACAAACAGCGCTGCGCTACCAGCCGGCGGGCATGCAGAATCTCGTCTTCATCGGGCGGCAAGGCGGGGACGCACCGATGCCGATGCCAGGCCTCGACAAGTTGATCGCCCAGTTGGCGGCAGGCTTCGACGAGGAAGGCGCCGCTGCCCATGGCGGGGTCGCAGATTTTGAGATCGAGAATTTCGTCGGGAGTGGGACCGGAGGCGCTGGCCGCGATGGTACTAGAGGCCTGCCCCTCACCCCGGCCCTCTCCCCGGAGTACCGAGGCGAGGGAGGAAGAAGCAATGTCGCCCTCTCTCCCACTCGCCCTCTCTCGCACTCCCAGCCGTTCCAAAATCGGCCGGAGCGTGGTGCGGACGATCGGTTCCGTGAGCGACCGCGGCGTGTAGTGCGAACCGCTCTTACGACGTTCGTCACTCGGTTGCAGGACCATCGCGCCGGGAGGAACAATGTTCGCCGTCGCAGAACGGGCGATCTTCTTGTCGAGGCCGACGAGCAGGTCTTCGATGGTCTGGGCGACTTTAATGGCGTCCGCCGCCTGACCAGTAAAGTTCTGATCGGTCTGCTCCTTGAGCCACTTCACGCGGTCAGCAGTTTTCTGCTTCAGCAGCTCATCGAGATTGATCGTCGTTGGCGCGCCGTGGCTCTTGGTGGGTTTGATGGCGATGCTGCGTCCCTGAGCGACTTGCAGGCTGAAGCCCATCATCGTTTCGTACACGCCGCCGATGTGCTCCACGTCGAGCGAGCGATAGCTCAGTCGCTCGCCGTCGAGGATCAGCAGGTTCTGCAACACGCGATAGACCACGCCATCGCTGACGTGCGGCACCGTCAGGCGGTCGAAATTTTCGCGCCTTGAGTGGAGCGGCCGGCCTTCCAGAAACGGGTAGCGGTCGGGATCGAACAAATACCCTTCGCGGGCTGGCAGCTGAAACTTGCCATGCCGCGCGCCGTCGTACACCAGGCGAAAGAGCACGAGCAGCTGAGCCCAAGCGCCGTAGCGTTGCTCCATCGTATCGTGATAGCGCCCCGCATCTTCGCGCAGCCGAGCGAACAGACCCGTGAGCGAATAAAAGCGGTTGTAAACATCATCGCGAGCAAGTAAATCGCGATCTTCGGCATACAGAATGAACACCAGCCGCAGCAACACCGTGAGGAGCCCGGCATAGACCTGGTTGGGATCGGCGGCGAGAACATCCTTGAGCAGTTCGCCGTTCCTTTGGGCATCGGCCGCCTGCAGACCATGAACGAGTTCATACAAGGCAGCGAGCACCTGCTCGGCGAGCTGCGTACTGACGACATTTTGATACTTGCGACTCTCGGCCAGGATCGCCGGCAGCCGTTTCTTTTCTTCTCCGTAGAAGAGTCGACTGGCGGAAAGGAGCATCTGCAGCGCGGCAAAGATCGGCCGGCCGGAGACCTCGGCCATGTTGGCAACGCTGAATGTGATGTGCCCGCTGCTCTCGCCCGCCGGTTTGTAAATCAACCGCAGCTGGCGATGGTTGAAAAGAATGCCGATCGGCACGCCGGTTTTCAGCAGCAGCAGTTCCAACTTGGAATGAGGACTCGCCGCCCACTGCTGGGGATCGGTGCCGTTCGCATCGAGATCGGTGTCCGCCGGCACAGACTGCACGAGCATCAGCCACGGCTTTGTTTCGTCCTTGGCTTTGCTATCGGGCACCGAGAAACTTGGGGACAGTGTTTCGCCGTAAGCGGGGAGCGGCACGCTGAGAGAATCAGGCGGCGAGACGATGTCGGACGATTCCCAGCCGAGGACCTCTTGCGCAAAGACGCGGAAGTCCGGGATCTGAGAAACGATTTGCCCATCGCCGTCGCGCGGCAACAAAGCCAGAAACCGCTGATGATCTGCGGCGACGTTGCGCTGAACATAGGCTTCGGCATTCAGCAGCGCGGGGATGGACACGACAAGGCCCACGGGCTGGACGTAGCCAAGCCATTCCTGGTGGGCGCGATATTCGGGAGGATTAGACATGGGAGAAGATGGAGCCGGTGATCAGCAGGGTGAACTTAACCAGTGACGGGCCAGAGATAGACCAGGCCGACTGGCTCGATGCGTTGCGCCTTCACGTCGTATACCTCTTGAATGCGGGCGGGCTCAGAATCGAGTTCCGCTTCCAGCTTGGGGAGGCGGGCTTCCCAGAACTTTTCATCTGCTTTGAGTTGACGGATTTCCTCCTCGACCTCGCCGAAACGGAGCCGGAGTTGCCGATCGTCTTCCTTGGCCCGCTCGGCGAGCAACTTCTTGAGGTGCTTGTGCTGTGTCTCCAGGATCTGCTTCATGGCCTTGGCTTCGGCCTGGCCACGTTCCTTGAGCTTCTGCCTGGCTTCGGTGGCCAGTTCCTGCCCACGAGTTTCGAGGTGGGGAAGCAGCTGCTGAATGTCGCTGGTGGCTGAGCCCTGCAGATTGCCTTCAACCTTCGACGTTACCTGCTGGTCTGGCTTGGGAAGGAGGCTTTGCTGGAGGAGCTGGATCGTCTTCTGTTCGGCGTCGCGTGCATACGGAGCGAGCGGAGCTTTGCGATCGCGAGGATCGATCCAACGGGCGGTGATCGGGATCAGCTCCTCATGCAAACGAGCAGCGCCCGGACCATAGAGGCAGAGGCGGCCGAGGAGGATGACGCGGGGAATGCCATCCGTCGTCTGGCCCAGGCAGGCACGGGACAAGTCGTGGTGCACAAAGCCTTGGGCCGTGAACCGGCCCAGGAGCCGCTGCACAACGCGATGCTCGAGGTGCAGGTGGACGACATCGTCTGCGAGTTTGCCAGTGTCTTCAAAGACGATCGGCCGGATTGGAGAGTTGCGTCGCCAGTCCCAGAACTTTTCATCTCGTTCGCGCGGCTTGCGGAGACTATCCATGGTTTCGACCCATGTGGGATCAGCACCGGGAAGTTGATCGATGGCGGGAAAGACCGCGCGGGGCGGGCCATTGCCGTCGGCTTTTGTCGGGGTAAGCCCGGGCACTTTCAGCAATTCGAGCGCACTGGTGATGGCAGAGCGGAAATGATCTTCGTCGAGGCCGATGCTAGCCTTGGATTCGTTGACGATGTCACGAAGCTTGTCGATCTGCAGGCGAATGCCCTGACGGCGGCGAGCGTCGCTGGGATCGATGCGTTCACCGGCCTCGTTGAGCGGAAGCCGGGCGGCTTCGAGTTCATGCTCGACCGTCTGCCGCGTGCTGGCGTCGAGATCTGCCCCACTGATGTCGGATTCGAGTTCGTCGATCGTGCTGCGACGGATGCCATGTTGGAGCGACTTAGCTAGTTTCGCGTCGATCACTTGCGATAAGCTGCCTAGCTCCTTTTTGATGGTCTCCGTTTTCCGTACGAGCGCCTGCAGAATGCGGTCTTCGGGTCGCTGCTCGTAGACAAAGTAATGGCAAAAAACAGTGGCGTTCGGCTGCAGTTTGCGGTCAATGCGGCCGTTGCGTTGTTCCATGCGGGCCGGGTTCCACGGCACGTCGAAATGGAACAGGTTCCAGCAATGGGCCTGCAGGTTGAGACCTTCGCGAGCGGCGTCGGTCGCGATGAGAATCCGCACGGGGTGCTGAGCGGGCGGAGCGTTGAACGCACGTTTGATTCGGTCGCGTTCTTCCGGCGGCGTGGGGCCATGAAAGATGGCGATGCGATCGTCGACCGCGTCAGTTCCGGCGAGCGCGGATTGGAGCTGCTGGTGCAGATAACGCTTCGTGTCGTCGTATTCGGTGAAGAGTATGATGCGGAGATCGTTCCAGCTGCGACCGGCGAGCATGCTTTTGCGAATCCAGGCGATGAGCTCGCGAGTGCGGGCGTCCGGCTGGTGGCGAGCAGCGTCGGCGATTTCGGTCATCTGGTCGAGGAGTTGCTGTTCCTTGGCGATTAGTTTGGTATTGCCGCCGGGCTCCATACCGGCAGCCGTCGCGGCTTCGATCTGAGCATCTTCTTCGTCCTGCAACTCCAGTTCGGTTAGGTTGGCCCGGTCATCGTCGCTGGAAACCGGCTCGGCCAGCAATTCAAGTTGTTCAGGCTTGGCGCTGGCGGCGGCTGCCAGGGATTTCACTTCTTCCCATTGCCGGGCGATCGTCTTGCGGTGCACTCGCAAAGTACGAGCAAAGGCCTCGATCGATGAAAGTAGACGCTGTTGCAAGCCCGTAATGAGCAGGCCTGCTGCGGCTTGTTTGCGTTTGGTCTCGCCGCTGAGGCGTTCTTCGCGCAGCTGGCGGTACTGATCAAGCAGGCTGGAAAGCTGGAGTTCTGGCGCGTCCGCCGGCAGATCGCGAATGGTGACTTGGACGACCTTCCGCTCCGGAAAGCCGCCATCGATCTCGCGGATGTCCTCCTTCAGCCGGCGAACCATCACGTCGTCGAGCATCTTTTGCTGCACCGGCGTGCCGCGGAGGAACCGCTGCGGATCGAGGATCTCTAGCAGCGCTGAGAAGCTATTCGAGTGACCGTTGTGCGGCGTCGCGGAAAGAAACAGCCGGTGCTCGAAGCACGGAGCAAGTTCGCGGACCGTCTTGGTGATCTGCGAATCGATGGCGTACTTTTGCCCGCTGGACGGAGCCGCGTGGTGAGCTTCATCCAGAATGAGCAGCGACCCTGGACGGAACTCCCGGAGCCAATCTCGCATCGGGTTGGTGTATCCCTCATCGATCAACAGTCGCTGCGAAACTAGGAAGCGTGTGTGGGTTTCCCACGGATTGACTCCGTAGCCACGTTCTCGACGGATGCGCGTGACGTATACTTTGTCGAGAATCTCGAAAGCCAGGCCGAAACGATTGGCCATCTCGTCCTTCCACTGCAGCAGCATCGACGGCGGGCAGCAGATGACGATGTCGCGCACCTTCTTGCGCAGCAGCAGCTCACGAGCGATCAGCCCGGCTTCGATGGTTTTGCCGAGGCCAACGTCGTCGGCGATGAACAGATTCACCCGCGGTAGGAGGAGTGCTTTGCGCAGCGGTTCGAGCTGGTATGCGTCGAGCTTGATGCCGGCTCGGAACGGCGACTGGAACAAGCGGGGGTTGGTCGCAGTCACGCAATTCCAACGAAGCGTGTTGAGGTAGGCAGCGAAGATTCGAGGTGGATCGAAGCCGCGCTGGGCGATTGCATCCCAGGCCTCGCCCGTCATGATCTCGGCGTCGACTTCGTGCTCCCACAGGACTTGCAGCTCTTGTCCCTGAGCATCGTCATCGACGCAGGAGAGTTTCACTAGCGAGCTATCGTCCTGCGCCGAGGCGCGGGTGGCATCCTCAATCAAATAGAGTCGTTGCCGGATGCGCGCAATGCGTCCGGGGGCAGGTTTAATTACGGCCATGGCGTTCCTGGATTGGGGATCACACCGCAAATGCGATCTTCGATGCTGCCCAGAGAAACTGTGTGGAGTGACAATATCACTGTTTGGTGTCTTCCAAGATAGTATGAACGGCCGAGTTTATAGAATTGGACGGAATCATGGCACCTTGGGTTTAGTCAGAACGCCAAATTGCAGCCGCACCTGTTTGCCGGGAGCGAAGTGCGGGCCAGGTCGCCGTAGAGCAAGAGCTGAGTTGCTGCTTCTTCGACCTGATCGTGGGAGTACGTCCGCCATGTCCCGGGCTGTGCTGCTGGGAATGATGAACGACGGCATCTTTCGCGGCCGCTTCACCGTTCAAGGGTTTGCAGCAACCGCCGCCGACAAACTGGCAATGCGCGAGCATGTCCGTAATTTGGCGCCAGGCCAATTGCCTGCTGAATTGGCACGCCGCTATAGCGAGTCAGGGCTCTAGCCGCAGCCCAATACTAGGCCTTATCTGCGAAGGCTTTCAGATCCGTTTCATACGCCTTCATTCGCTCGTTCATTTCTTCCTTGGTTCGATCGAGGTCGGCGAGTTGTTCGGCGGGGACGTAGGTGAACATGTAGAACTTCACCTTCGGCTCGGTGCCGCTGGGGCGGACGGCGACGTAGTTGCCTTCGGCTTCGAGGTCGAGAATGACCATGTCGGCGGGCGGGGCATCGAGCTTTGTCGGTTTGCCGCCGGTGGGCGTGGTGGTGAGGTTCTTGTAATCGCGAACTTGCGTCACCTTGATGCCGGCGAGCGATGTCGGCGGGTTCGAGCGGAAGTTGCCCATGAGCGACTGCATCCGCGCCATGCCAGCCGAGCCGGGCATCGTCACGTTCAGCACCCGTTCGCCGTGGTAGCCGTGTTGCCAATAGAGTGAGTCGAGCCGTTCGTGGATCGTCTTCTTCTGGTCCTTGCAAACCGCAGCGAGCTCGGCCATCAGCATGCAGGCCGCAGCGCCGTCCTTGTCACGCACGTATTGACCGATGAGAAAGCCGTGCGATTCCTCGGTGCCGAAGAGGAATAAATCGGGCCCACCTTCATCGATTTGCTTCGCAATCCACTTAAAGCCGACATGCAGGTTGTTGTAGGTCTTCACTCCATAGGATTCTCCCAGGCGGCGAATCATTTGGGTTGTGACGAGGGTCGTCACCAGGAAGTGATCCTTCGTTAGTCCCCCGTTTTTCTTCCGCTGCTCACACACATAGTCGGCCAGGAGCACGCCCAACTGGTTGCCGTTAAAGGTGGCCCAGGGCGTTTGCTTCATATCTTTCGACAGCGGAATCTTCACCGGCGCTGCACAGCCCATGCGGTCGCAATCGGGATCAGTCGCCAAAATCACGTCTGCGCCGGATGTATAGGCTCGCGAAATGATTGCGTCAAACACTTCGACGTTTTCCGGGTTCGAAACGTGGCCGGGCACGTTTGGAAAATCGCCGCTCTGCTCGCGATGCGGAGCATAGATTTCGATGTCTTGGAAATTGTCGCGCTTCAAAACGGGAATGACGGCTGATTCGCCCACGCCATGCAAGGGCGAATAAATGATCTTGATATTTCGCGGGCCGAAGAAGCTCTGGCCGTAAACGTTTTGATAAAAGGCTTCGTCGACCTCTTCCTTGCAGAAGATGACTTTGCCTTCTGCGACGGCAGCGTTGAAATCGGTCTTCTTGATCACGTCGGTGTTCATTACGCGATCGACAATGGCTTTGTCGTGCGGCGGGATGACCTGCGCACCGCTCGACCAGTAGACCTTCACCGCGTTGTCGCTGGGCGGGTTGTGACTCGCGGTGACCATGATGCCACAGGCGCACTTTTTATTGCGGACGAGAAACGACAACTCAGGCGTGCTGCGATAGTCGTCGAGGAAAAAAACCTTGAAACCGTTCGCGACCATGATGCTCGCGCACAGTTCCGCAAACCGCCGGCTGTTGTGGCGTGTGTCATAGGCGATGCCGCAACTCAGTTGATCGGCGGGCAACTTTTGTTCGAGCACATACGTGGCCAAGCCCTGCGCGCTTTCGCCGATCGTCCGATCGTTGATGGCATTGCAGCCGATGGGGTACATCTTGCCGCGTCGGCCGCCGGTGCCGAAGGGAATGATGGTCCAGAAGGCGTCGTCCAGTTCCTTCCATTTGCCCTCGGTTACGTGGCGGGCGGTTTCCTCGGCATAGTCGCTGTAGCGCGGCTCCGTGAGCCAGATGCGAACGTTGGCCGCGGCGGCGGGGGTGATTTTTCCCGCGGTAGCAGCAGCATCGAGTTGGGCCAGCACGGCGGTAGCGTCGAACGAGGGCATGGGAGTCTCGAAAACGAAGTTGGGCGAAGAATTGCCCGTAGTTTAGAGACCTGCCACGCCACTGGCGAGGGGCGGAAAAGTCGCGCTGCCAGTCACGGCTGCTACTTGCCGTCGAACCAGGCAATCGCGGCTTCTTCCGTCTCGAAGCGGTTCGTGAGAAAGCCACGATTCTCGGCCACTCGCAGGCCGAAGTTATCGGGGTCCACCATTTCAGGACGGAGAATCATCGCCACTTGCACCCGGCTGTCGGCTGCTTCGACCCAGCGGTTCATCAAGTAATATCGCTGAAAAGTATTCGGCGGTTCGAAACCAGTGAGGCCGCGCTGATCGACCAATAGTTGCTTCAATCCTTGTTCGCGCGCGTGTTGAATCGCGCCCGCGATTAGCGCGACGGCTTCATCGAGTGTGGTCTCTAGCACGGGGCGGTAAAAGCCGCGTCCCTCGACGATGGTGAAATCAGCAAATCCGTTCACGAAGCGTTCTATTCTGCCTTGGAACTGGCGGGAACCTAGTAGGAAAAACGGGTGGTGAAACCAACCGGTTTGCAACTTACGAAAGGTGGCATAAATGCGTCAAGGGCTGCGGTATGCATCTGAACAATTGGCGACAATCCGCAGCGGATTGCCGCACGAAAACCGTTAAAAACTACATGTAATCACCGCAACTGTCAGCAATGGTCACACTAGTAATTACCCATTACATTGACGTGATCTCTACTATTCATTCAATCCTCCGATTGCTGGAGTCCGATCATGGTGCGAACGTCATTCTTATGGTCATTGACTGGCATCTGCCTTCTCGGCATGACGGCTTGGGCCGATGATTCTGATCTGCCGGCAGGCGATTCAGCCGAGAGCGTCGCGAACGCCATCCAACGCGAACTATTCAAGAACGGCGTGGGCGGGATCGACGTTTTCGAAAAGCAGCAAACGGCCTTTTACAAAAAATTCGCCACCGACCCGGGGCGTTGGCATTTGAAGCTGCTGCAGGTTCGCATTCTGCAACAGACGGGCGAAAAACTCGGCGGTGGTGGCCTGACATCGAAAGAGATTCTTCAGCAGATCAACAGTGCGAAAGACATCCCGGATGATTTGAAGGAGGATGTGAGTGCGCTCAACGTGCAAGTGCAAGCTCGTGACTTGGTTGCCGGGAAAAGCAAACTGGCGAGCGTCACTGAGGCGTTCGAAAAGCACGTGACGCATTACCCCGACGGCAAGCATGAAAATGCATTGTTGAATATTCTGGTCGATTCGGCTGCCGAGAGCGAAGACGCCGAAAGGAATCTTGTCGCTCTCAGCGAGAGCAAGCGCTCGGATATCGCGGAGCGAGCTACTGCCAAGCTCAAATGGGTTCGCGTTCGCCAGGAACTCATCAGCAAGCCGCTGGAGCTTTCTTTCCAAGCCGTTGATGGACGCGAGGTTGATCTCGCCAAGCTGCGCGGCAAAGTGGTGCTGGTTGATTTCTGGGCCACTTGGTGTCCACCCTGCATGCGCGAAATGCCGAAGGTCGTGGCGACCTACAAGAAGTTGAAGGACAAGGGCTTTGAAGTGGTTGGCATCTCGCTCGACAGCGACAAAGACAAGCTGAAGGAAGTCATTGCCGACAAAGAGATGAGTTGGCCAAATTGCTTTGAAGGCAAAGGTTGGGAAAACAGCTTTGCGCAAAAGTACGGTGTGAACGCGATTCCCGAAGTTTGGCTGGTCGACAAAAAGGGGATGGTCAAAATCTTTAACCGTGAGCAAGAGCTGGCGGAAGAGGTCGAAAAGCTGCTCGCCCAGTAATCAGCGGCGGTGAACCAATACACTGCGCGGCAGGTGATGGCTACACTGGGGGCCAGTCAACTTCAAACATTCCACCTGATTGGCCCGCAATGGAAGACCCGCTGTTTTTTGTCAATTTGCTCCTGCGTTACACGCACATCCTGGGCGCCATCACGCTGATGGGTGGCACCATCTTCATGCGGTTCGCGCTGTTGCCGACATTGCTCGGCATGGATGCGGAAAAACGAGCCGAGGTCCATCAAGGCGTTCGCTCGCGCTGGGCGATGGTCGTGGGCATCGCTACGGGCATGTTGCTCCTCAGCGGCATCGCGAATCTCGGGCTCGCGTCGAAGTACACCTTTGCCGTTCCGGGTGGATTGAACTACAGCATGCTGGGCGGCATCAAGCTCGTTCTGGCGCTGCCGATTTTTACGATCGCCGCGTTGTTGATGGGCAAAACCAATCTGGCCAAGAAGGTGCAAGCCAACGCGGCGATGTTTATGAACATCAACCTGCTGCTGGCCGTGATTCTGGTCTTTATCGGGGGCTGGTTGAAGTTTGCCGATCGCAAGCCGAAGGTTAAAGCCGAAGTGCCGGCAGCGGCTGCGCAGCTGGTTTTGCCCGCTGGTCAGACTTCGCAGCAGCCTCGATAATCGTGGGCTGAATCTGCTTTTTGCCTCAGACTTTTTCCGGAGCCTGCCCATGCGCCTGGCTATTTCTTTTTTGCTGTTGTTACTGCTCGCGGTTGTCGCTCAGGCTCAACCAGTTCCTTTGGCGCCCGTGGTTCCTAAGGAACCACCATCGCCGAAGTCGATGGGGTTGCCGGAAGCGACCTCGCCGATGCTCGGTTTTTTTCAGGGCTACGATGCGAAGGAGAAAAAATTCAACTTGGCCTTCATCGACTCGATGCCCGAGATCGACGAAAAGACCGGCGAGCAAACTTGGAAGCCAGTGGTCATGGCCAACGGCGTGGCCGAAGCTGAGATCAAGTTCTACAACACGAAGGGTGAGAAACTGAAGACCGACAGCGTGGTCTCATTTTTGAAGAAGGGGGACACGATTGTTGTCTCGGGCGATGAAAAGCCGATTCCCGCCGCGTACCTGAAAGTCATCAAAGCCGATGCCATCGTCGCGGTCTTTCCGCTCGATGCGTTTTTGGCCAGCATCGAAGAGCAGTTCTTTCCGCCGGGCCCTCCACTTCCACCCGGCGCCGTGCCGCCAGCTCCTGTGGCTCCTCTGCCGGCAGCGCCGCCGCCTGCCCCTGTTGCACCGCGTGCACCTGCGCCGGCGAAGTAGTGTCGTCATCACGCGTCACTGGGCGTGTGGCTACACTTGCTCGCGCGTGACACCGGCGTTCTATTACCTTTCCCACCGTCACTCCAACCATCTCCCCGAATTTCCGCGAAACGGAGCAGCACATGAAGAAGTATCTGGCCTGGGCCTGCGGTTGCGTCGCCCTGTTATCCATCACACTGGCGGCGAACATCGCTTCGGCTGAAGTGAAAACCGAAACGATCGTCAGCGGCTTGAACAATCCCTGCGGCGTGGCGATTCAGCCCGAGACGGGACATGTGTTCGTTTCCGACAGCGGCGCCGGCAAGATCATTCGCGTCGTCAACGGCAAAGCCGAAGACGTGATCGTTGGCTCGGGCAAGGATATTTACGGCAAGGGCCCGATGTATGACATCGGACCACTCGGCATTGCGTTCTTGGACAAGAACACCCTTGTCGTCGGCGACGGCGGTTATAAGGACGGCGACGAATACGTTCGCATCTTCACCGTGCCCGAAGCCGGCAAGCCAGCCATTGATTTCGACAAAGATGCCAAGGAAAAGATCGGCCCGTTGGCTACTGAGGGCGACATCAAGCCGGAAGGAAACCTGTACGGCGTGGCTGTGACCTCGACCGCGATCTACGTGACCTGCAACGGCGACGACACCAAGGGTTGGGTCGCCAAGATCGAACGAAACGGCACGAAGTTCGGCAAGCTGACGCGCTCGATTGCGACCAAGGAAGAAACCGAAGTCGACGCTCCGGTGGCGATCACGATCAATGCGGAAGGGCAGATTGTCGTCGGCCAGATGGGCGAAATCAACAAGCCGAAGGACGGCCTGCTGACGTTCTACTCGGCCAAGACCGGCAAGAAGCTGCTGAACCTCGAGACCGGACTGTTCGACATCACCGGCCTCGCTTACGCCCCGAAGACCGGCTTGCTGTACGCGACCGACTTCGCCTGGATGGAACCGTCGGAAGGTGGCTTGTATCGCCTTGACCAAGAGAACAAGGGTGGCAAGCAATCGGTGAAGGTGGCCAAGGTCGCCAAGCTCGACAAGCCGACCGCGTTGACGTTTGCCGACGACGGCAGCGTCTACATCACGATCATCGGCACCAACAAGGAAGGCGAAACCGGCAAAGCTGGTGCGCTACTCAAGTTGTCGGGACTGTAAACCAACTAGAACGAGATCCCACCACGCACAATAAACGTCGGTCGCGGGTTATAGTCCCCGACGGCCGACGCGTATTCAACCTTCCGGTTAAACACGTAACCGGCTTCTAAACGATAACCAGCGCCGCCATCGAGGCGGCGCTCGTATCCACCGAGCAATCGCCAGTCGGACCAGGTGACTTTGTCATCAGCTCCGCTATCTCGCTCGATTGCCCAAGTATTGCCGCCGAACTCTCCGGCGATGTAGAGCCAGTCTTCGTAGCCGTTGTCGACATTCACGCGCATGCCGAGCTTCGGCTTGGGGAAAATCAACTCAAAGTTGTAGTCCGGCGTCGGCTTCCAAATAGCGCCGCCGGCAGGGAGCAAACGAATGTTGTCGCGATTGAGATATAGCACGCCGGCTACGAACTGCAGTCGGTCTGGCTGAGCATCCCAGACGTAGAGCGCCTTGCCGGTAAGGCGAAAGGCGTCCGAAGTGGAAACTTGAAAATCGGTGTACAAGCTCGGCGCTACGGTGAGAAGCAACCGATGACGATCAAAGAACTGCGGCGCCCAGGTGAAGTCGAGATAAACTGTGTGCAACTGCGACGGCATGTCGCGCAGGCCGCCGGGATCCTGCATCAAGTACAAGTTGTAGCCCGGCATGATGAACAGCGGCCATTCGCGAATTGGCGCGGGCAAGGCGACGGTGAGTGACGACTCAATTTCGGTGATGCCCAGGTCTTTGGGATCACTGCCGCCACCGAGCCAATCGGCAGAGAGGCAGAGCTTTTGGAAAAAGCCCTTCTTGTACGGACTCAACTTGACCGTGCCATCGCTGTTGAATTCCTGTCCAGGGCCGATGACTTCGGCTGGCTGATTCAGCGCGTCATACAAGAACGGCTGACCGGGCATCACGACGCCATCGGGCGGTGGCAGCAGCTCAGGCTGTTCCATTTGCGTGGCGAGCTGAATTTCTCCCGGCACCGCATAGGGCTGCAATTGGCTCGATTGCTGAAACTTTCGAGCCTCGGTGCCGAGTTGCACGCCAGCGAGTCCCGGTGGCGGCCGACGCACGATTTCCTGCTGAGCGTGCAGTTCGCTTATCCAGAAATTTGCCCAGACAATGGCCGCGGCAATCCCCGCGAAGGAAAGGATTCGGAGGTACCGCATGCAGAGTACCTCTTAGTACGAAACGCCGGCCCGGACCATCCAGGCGTCGTTCAAACTGAACTCCTCGTACGGCGCGGTATAGACCAGCTTGCGTTTGAAGACGTAGCCACCTTCGATGAAGCCGTTCAAACCAGCGGGGCTGCTCCACTCGAGGCCGAGCGACGCGCGAAAGTCGTTGATGTCGATTCCCTGCGTGGGATCGGCATCGGTCGGTTTCACCGTCCACGCGCCGCCGCCATATTCACCGGCGAGATACCACCACAGTTCATAAGTGCCGACGGTCGTCACATACTGGGAAATGCGCGGCTGCGGGAAGAATATATCCACGCGAAGCTGCGGATTCGGCTGCCAGAGCAACCCACCGGCCGGCAAAATCTTGATGTCGTTGCGGTCGATATACATCACGCCGAGCTTGGCGGTGAGCGTCGGCGTGATGCGCGTCACGCCCAGCGCGAGTCCTTGAAAACGAACACTGTCCTTGGTGAACGTATCGAAGCCGGAGTACACACCGACTCGAAAGCCAAACTCGCCGCCGATCGTCAGATTTGGATCGGTTGCAAATTGCAGATCGAGATAAGCGCTGTAGGCCGAGCCGGGCAAATTGTGAATGCCGTCCGAGGGCCCATCCCAGTTATGAATGGCAAACGCTGGCGTGATGAACAAAGGCTGACCGAGTGTTAGGAAATTTGGAAAAGTAAACGTCACGCTCACTTCCGCATCGTTGATCCCCAGGTCATCGGGGTTGTTGCCAGAGGTGACATAGGTATCGCGAAAGCGGACGTCATTGATCAGCCGCAGCGCGTTGTAAGGATCGTAGTAGCCGCTGTTCGGTCCGCCGAAACCATTCGGATAAAGCGAGTTCGGCTGGCCGGTTACCGAGGGCGCCCATTGCGAGCCATACGCCGGGGCATTGGGATTCGGCGGCAGGACGCTGTTTGGTAACGCGGGAGGCGGCGAAGGAGACGACCAGAACTGCGCGCTGGCTGGGCCGTTCGGCGAATAGGGATCAAAGGGCAACGGACTGCCGAGCGCGCCGGGATTGATGGTATTGATCGCCGGGCCCGCCGTTCCCGGCGCAGGTTGCAGCGGCGCGGTGAAGCTGGGGACCGCACCGAAGCTCGGCGGCGGCGCGGCAGCCGGTGAAGTTCCCATGGGGAAGTTGCGGCTCGGCGGAAACGAGATCGCTGGCTGCGCAATCGCTTGCGCCGCAGCGACAAGCACTGCTAAACCCGCGACGACCATGACGCCAAGACGCATCACCGGCAACAGACCACCTTGTTAAAAACCCGGGAACGAAAATTCGTGAACCGGGGAATAACAACCGCGCCAGGAAAGAGCAAGATCAGTCGCAGATTCGCTCAAGTTCTCCAGCCGTCTTGCCGAGAGCAGCTTGCTAGCATCGTCGGCAAGTTGTGCTGTCGCACGTTGCCGAATCCAGAGTTCTCGCGCCCAATCCCTCGCTCACGCGTCGGGCTACCTACAGCAACAAAAAAGCCCCGCGTGTTTCACCACGCGGGGCCTGTATTTTACTTCTGCATTCTGCCTTCTAACTTCTGCCTTCAAATCACTTGGCCAATTCCGCTTCGAGTACCTTGATCACTTCCGGAGCATCGGGAGCGGTGCGCGGGGCAAAGCGGGCGACGACTTCGCCGTTCTTGCCGATCACGAACTTCTCAAAGTTCCAAGTGATCTTGCCCGGCTTGGCCGGTTCGGTGGCGACCGAGGTCAGATACTTGTAGAAGGGATCGGCTTCTTCGATGACCGCGCCGTCCTTCTCGACCGTGTTGACGTTCAGCTTCGAGAACATGTCGAACTTCACGGCGTAGGTCTTGCTGCAAAACTCGGCGATGTCGGCTTCGCTGCCGGGTTCTTGCTTGCCGAACTGATTGCAGGGGAAGCCCATCACGGCTAGGCCCTTGTCGCCGTACTTTTCGTGCAAGGCTTCGAGCTCTTTGTATTGACCGGTCAGGCCGCAGCGGCTGGCGACATTCACCACCAGCAGCACCTTGCCCTTGTATTGCGACAGGTCGACTTCTTTGCCGGCGATGTTCTTGACTTTGTAATTCAAAGCAGGGGCCTTATCCGCGGCGTAAACCGAGCTGACGCAGGCGGCCACGACACCTGTGAGCAACAATGCCTTCCAATTCGACATGGGATTCTCCAGAGGATAAACGGCGGGAGCGGGCGCATTGCGGAAACAATCGCCCGCTGTGGCCGGAAAACCTCTCAGCCACGTCGCTTCACGGTAACAGCGCCAGTTGTGGGAAGCTAGATAGCGCTGCGGTTCTGCTGTTTGCCGCTACTCCGAATCGTCAGCATCACCATATGTAGCCAGCAGCGCGAGGAGCGCATCGTCGCTCAAACTATTCGGTAAGTCAGCCGGCAGGCTCGCGGCGAAATCGGCTGCCGCTTGTTCCGCAGCGTCGGCGGCGATGAACCAGTCGAGCGGGTTCGGCAACGCATAGGTCGAGCTGCCTTCCGAGTTGAGACGGTTGATCACGATGATCGCATCGAAGGCCGAGACCGATGAGTCGCCGTTAACGTCGAGGAAGTCGAGCGGCTCATTTGTACTGCCACCGTTATCGAGCTTCCGCGCGCCGTGCAGGTTCAGGTCGTTGATGATGATGATCGCATCGAAGGCCGTGATCCGGCCGTCGCCGTTCACGTCGCCGGCATCGAACGGATTCTGCACCAGAGTCGTCGGCTCGACTGCCTCTTCTTCCTCGATATATTCACCACCACTGGCCGAGCCGCCGCTCGAAACACCACCAGGGTTGTATGAAGCATTCGGGAACGCTGGCGCTGCGGCTGAACCTGGTTCGCGCGTGAATAACCGAATCTGCTGATTGATCTTGCTCAGTTCACCTGCCATACCAGCCGCTGTGACCGTCAGCGGCAACCGGCCGCGGAGCCATTCGATCACCCCCAGCGTACTGCCGATCGTATCGGCCGTGAGATTGGCAAACCGGCCGCTGTAGCTATTGGCCGCCGTATCGAGTCGAGCGAGAACACGGTTGCGCAAGTTCACGGCCGGCGTGTGATTCGTCACGTATCGATCGCCAGCTTGGCCTGTGCCCCCGACAATTTGCAGCCGCGAGGTCTTCGTCGCACTGCCAGAAGTCAGCGGAACGTTGTTGTTGACGAAGTAATCGCCGACGAGATAAGTCGTGCCAGCCGCACTGCCGTTTGTCGTGTAGAGGAAGTCGAGGCCATCGCCGCCGAGCAGCACCGGGCTGAAGGCCGTCGTGCTCGGAGCATCGGAGGCAATCACGTCGTCCTGGTTACCAGGATCGATGGCCGCCGAAGACTTCGCATAACCGCCGTCGAGCAAGCCCGGCACGGTGCTGCGATTGTGAATGACGTCGGCGTTCTTGCCACCTTCGACCCACAGCCGCGTGACGCTCGTCACTTCGAACTGCGAACGATTGGTCTCGACCGCCGTGCCGTTGCCGATCGTGATAGCATCGGCCGCGTCGGTTCCCTTGATTTGCACGCGATTGTCAGCCGCCGCGTTGCCGCCATCGACCGACACCACAAACGGCAGATCGGGCGCAGCCGTCGGCAGATTGATGACGACGTCGCTATCGCCGGAGCCAGCCAGGACATTGAGAAGTTCGATACTCGAATAAGTCACCGACTTCGCCGCGCCAGTTCGGCTGACCGTCGTATTGTTGACTGCATATTTCGTCACGCCGGTTTGCACCGCATCGTTAACCGTCAGCGTATCGCCCTTGGCGACGGACGAAGAACTCGCATTGAAGACGATGTCGGCGGGCCCCGGAGTAGCTCCACCTTTGAAGACCGTGCGGGTGTCGGCCAGGTTGTGCGTGCCGCCATTGATCGTCAGTTGACCAAGGAAATTATCGAGATCGCCACCGCCGACGGTGAAGACATCGTTGCCGTCGTTGCCGCTGACGCTGGTCGCGATTTTAGTCCCGCTTACCGTGACGTTATCGACGGCGGAACCACCGGCCAGACTCAAATTGGTGATCGTCGCCTGGCTGCTGTAATCAATCGTCAGCGTAGGTGTCGGCGCGGTACGCACGACTTGCGCTGCGGACATGGTCCAAGTGTTGTTCGCTACGTCAGCAGTATCGTCGACAGCCAGTGTGCTCGCGCCGGTGGTATCGACGAGCTTGATCGTGGTGGCAGGGTTGTAAGCACCGTCGAACACCGTAATCGCATTCGCGCCGGCACTCGCATTGAGCGTGATCTTCTCCACCGTATTGTGCGAAACCGCAACGCCGCCGACCTTGGTCACGTCGGTCGCGGTGAAGTTGTAGTTACTCGCGCCCGCCTCGGCTTGGTCGTTGAGAGTTAGTTCATCACCAGCATCGGCGCCGCCGATGACATTGAGATTCTTGAGGCCCGCGAGCTTATTGACCGTGTCACCAATCAGGAACTTGTCGCCCCCGGCTTTCCCGTCTAGCGTCAGCGTGTTGCTCGTGGCGTTGTTCTGCACCTTGTAGGTATCGATGCCGGCGTTGCCGGTCAGGTTTTCAAAGGCCGACCACTTCAGTGTGCGCGTCGTCGCGTAAGAATTGCCGGTCGCATCGTTGATGGTCCACGTCGCAGCAGCATTCAGGCCGATCAATTCGTCGGTGGCGCCTGCAGTGCTTCCCTTTATTTCTTCCACGCCAGTGAAGCTCGCGACGCTATCGACGTTGCCATCGAAACCCGTCGAAGCCGGCGCAACAGTCAAGCCAGTGAGCGTTACCTTCGATGCGGCCAGCGCCGACAGATCGAGCACGTCGTTTCCGGTGCCGCCGTTGATCAACTTCGTGCCAGTCGCCGTCGGCGCGGCGGTGATCTTGATGTTGTTCGAGCCATTACTCGCATTCAAGGTCAGATTGCTGACCGCCGAGTAAGTCACAGCGCCGCCGGTATCGCGGCCGATCGTGTTCGCGCCGAGCGTGTAATTGATGTTCGTCGCAACGGCCTGGTCATTCAGTGTGAGCGTCGCGCTATCGGTTTCGCCATCGACGGTAATGTTCTTGCTGATCGCGGCCAGCGAATTGGCATTGCCGAAGTTGAAGGCATCGAGACTAGCACCGCCCTTGAGCGTGTAGGCGAGCGTGCCGCTATTATCGAGCACGTTGAACGTGTCGACCTTCGAGCCGCCTTGCAACGTGCTAAAGCCGCTGATATTCGCCGTGCGCGATTGCGAGATGTAGGTGTTCGTCCCGCTGTCGTTCACCGTCCAGGTAGCAATTTCGTCGTCACCCACAAAGGTGCTGGCGTTGTTTCCCTTGAAGAACTCGATGCCAGTGAACGACCCCGCGCCGTTGATCGTGCCGTCAAAACCCTTGGTCGCATTTGGAGCGGTGACGATCACGTTATTGGCGATGCCCGCCGTATCGAGCGTGTCATCGCCCGTTCCGCCGTTGAAAGTCTTCGTGCCGGTCGCTGCCGGCACGGCCGTCAGCTTGATTGTGTTCGTGCCGTTGGTCGCGTTGAGCGTGAGGTTGGTGACGTTCGAGTAAGAAACAATGCCACTACCATCGCGACCGATCGTATTCGCGCCAGCGCTGTAGTTGATGTTTGTCGCGAGAGCTTGATCGTTCAACGTCAGCGTTGCGCCATCAGCGCCGCCGTCAACGGAAATGTTCTTGCTGATCGCGGCCAGCGAATTTGCATTTCCGAAGTTGAATGCATCAACGCCAGCGCCGCCATTGAGTGAATACGCAATTGCCCCGCTGTTGTTGCGTACGTTGAAGGTATCAATGCCATTGCCGCCGGTCAGAGTTTTGAAGCCGGAGAAAGTCAGATCGGTTGCGTAGGTATTTGCAGCGCCGTCATCGATAACCCAGGTGCTCGCTGAGTTCGTACCCGTCAGTGAACTGGCTCCATCGCCCGTCAGAGTCTTGATGTCGCTGAAAGTGATGCTCTTGGTTGTCTCGATCCCATCGGCGCCCGCGGCATCGACATTTGTCAGCGTCACGTTGGCATTCGCCACGGCTGACAAATTCAAGCTATTCGTGCCACCGCCGCCGGCCAGCGTCATTGCCGTGGCGGAGGGATTGGTAACCACAAAACCATCGCTGCCGCTGCCGCCGTTCAGCTTTTCGAACTTCGTGAAATTGAACGTCCCGGTCGACACGTATTTGCTATTGGCCGGTTCGTCGATGGTCCACGCAGACGTCGCATTCAAACCGGTGAGTGAGTCGGTGGTCGTGGCGCTATTGCCGGTCGCTCCGCTGATCGCCGTGAACGAGGCAACCGTGGTCGCGCCGACCTTGACCGTTCCGGTGAAACCATTGGCGGCGGTCGCCGTCAGATTGATGTCGACGGCCGTATCGACAGCAGCGACTTTGAAGCCGCTGTAATCGAGCGTAGCGCCGCCCGCGCCGCCATTGACTGTGATCGTTCCCGGGGCCGCGATGCCACTCTCGAAGACAAACTTGTCGGCGCCCGCATCGCCATTGAGCACGAGCGCTTTGTTGAAGGTCGCCATCGTCGCATCGAGGCGGATCGTGTCGTCACCGGCCCGCGCGTTCACGGTGACGGACGCCAAGCCCGCGACCGCGATCAGATCGGATTCGTGCGTGGCATTCAGGCTCGTCACGGCGAGGTTCGCACCATCGAAGCTCAGCTCCGTATCGTCGCCGGTCGCCGCGTTGTCCGGCAAATTGATGATCAGGGCGGTGAACGTCGAGCCAGTAACATCGACCGGTTCCAGGCCGGTGTAATTGATCGTGTTCGGGCCCAGCACCACACTGCCGTCGCTGGCATTGGTGTGATTCAGCGTGCCGGTGGCAAACGAACCTCCGGTGACAATCAACTTATCGCCAGGACCGACTGTCGGTGTGCCGCCGTTGAACGTCAGAATCTTGCCAAGTGCGGTGGCGACATTGGCCGTGAGCGTGTCGTTGCCGGCCATGCCGTTGATGATGATCTGCGTTCCCGCGATCGAAGCAACAGGCACGGTCAGCGTTTTATTGCCATCGCTGAGCACAGCGCCGGCGATGCCGCCGGTGCTGGCGAACTTCTCCACCGCATCCGTGATAACGATGCTCCCCGCGCCGTTATTGGAAACTGAGAAGGCGTTGTTCTTACCGGTCGCGTCCGTATCGGTGATCACCAAGTTGCCACCGCTCAGCGCTGGGGTCAACGTACCAGGGGTATTAGCAGGCACGGTATCCAGTAGCGAATCCAGGTTTACGCCACTTGGCAAGTTTGCAAATGGAGTCGCACCAGAAAAATCCCCGCCTGCAGAAATGTCGTAAATTCGCGGAGTGTTGATGGCCGCCGCCAGCAACCGGCCTGCGCCGTCAAATGTCAGACCGCCGAAGAAAAGACCGGTAGCGAATGGAGTGGAGCCCGTGAAATTTCCGCCGGAGCTGATGTTCAAGACTCTTAAACCCAAACGGTCGCTTACGTAAAGCGCGCCGCTGCTGGATTGCGCGATGTCCGTAACGCTACCGAGACCAGCGGCAAATGGAGTTGCACCTGACAAGTCTCCGCCCGTCGCCAAGTCGGTGACCTCGCCGCTGCCGTCTTCACCAACCAGTATTTGCCCACCAGGCACCTGCACCATGTTTCGGGGATTATTCAGGCCTGATGCATAGGGTGTCGCGCTCGTAAAGTCGCCACCCACGGTGATGTCGGTGACCTCTCCCGAGGTAAGTTCGGACACGAGTAGACGGTCGTCATTGGTCAGAATCAGTCCCGTGGGACCTGACAAACCAGTGGCAAAGGGGGTGACAACGCCGGCAGAGTTTACGGCGACAACGGAACTATTGTCGAACAATGCGATATACGCCGTGTTCAAGTCGCGTGACCAGGCGATTTGTCCGAACGTCTGGCTGCCAAGATTAGCCACGGGGCTTGCAGCCGAAAAATCTCCGCCACCAGTGATTTCGTACAAAGCGGGCGGACTAAGTATGCTGCCAACAAACACATCCCCCGGCGTGAACGCCATCATCGCACGACCTTCGAGCGATTCGAAGAAAGCCTTGCGAACCTGAGGCTTGCGAGCAGTTGGCCGAGCTTTTTTGGGGGCAAGAAAACGAGTCGACTTTCGGCTTGCTGCAGACATCTCGGTGCTTTCTCAGACGCGGCGAATTACCGGCGGTGGCGCGTGCACAAAGCCCTGCTTCAAGGGGAGGTGGGCTGGCAGGTCCGTTCCATCGTAATCGCCCCCTAGGTGGGTACAAGAAGCGTTATCTCTTTCCCCGTCAGCAGGGTCAACCGTTTTGCGGGGCTCGCCCTTACAATCCCGAGATTTGGCCCAAAAATTACCCGCTGCATACATCGAAACAACGGCTCGCGGTTCACGCTTACCGAGGTAAGAACCAGCGCTCGCGCCATTCTGCAAACGGCCCGTTATTCGTTGCCTTTCTGGGCGGTTTGCCGTATGTTGCACGCAGGCCCCGCCAGCCGAAAAATTCACTCGTTTCTTGCCTGAGCAGCCATCGCCATCGCGCGGTGTTTGCGCGAACCAGAGCTCATGCCACATCCTCATTCGCGGCACTCCGTTGCCTTCAAAGTCGGCGATACGCCGGTCCCCGGCTATCGCCTGGCGCGCGAGCTGGGGCGAGGTACTTTTGGCATCGTTTGGCTGGCAGTGACCGAGAACGGATTCGAGCGCGCGCTGAAGGTCGTCAACCTGGAACAAAAGGGTGGCAAAAAAGAGTTCCGAGCGCTGCGGCTAATTAAGGATCGCAAGATCCTGCACGGCAACCTGCTCACGCTCATCGACTACTGGCTGCTCGATCGCGATGGCACGATCATCGCAGCGCCGAACAGTGTCGCTGTCGATACACACGTCGTGCAGCCGAAAGTGACGCCGGGCAGCGGCCTCGCCGCGACCACGGTGGGCGAAGGACAACAGAATCAGCCGCGGCCTGCGATTCAAGGGACGATGATTCCCAGCCAATCGCCTGAAACCGACTCCTTCAACATTCGTGAGACATTCCAGCAACCGCAGCCCGCCAGCACGCGGGAGGACGATCACAGCCAGGCCATTTGGCTCGTCGTCGCGATGGAGCTCGGCCACAAAACGCTGCACGATCGGCAGAAAGAATACTCGCACGAAATCAGCCAGAAGTCCCTGTCCAAAAGTGCCCGCAAGGGAGCCACGCAGGTGAAGGGGGCCACGAGCGCCGGTTCGCACACCGTCGCCGACCGTCGATCGCAAACGCAGGCCGAAGCCGAAGAAGACGTGCTCGCCGCCCTGCCAGCTGATGAAGTTCTGCCATACATGGAACAGGCGGCCCGCGGCCTCGACTATTTGCATCGTTGCGAAATCGTCCATCGCGACATCAAGCCGCAGAACATCATGCTCGTCGGCGATGTCGCCAAAGTCTGCGACTACGGCCTGGCCAGCGAATTGGGCGACATTCGCGCGACGACCAACGCCTTCACGTTGCCCTACGCCGCGCCGGAAGCGATCAACAAAAACCAGCCGTCGCCGGCCAGCGATCAATACTCGCTCGCGGTCACATACGTCGAGCTGCGCACCGGCCGCTGGCCTTTCGTCAGCAACACTTCGACCGCCGTCTACGCAGCCAAAGACACCGGCGTTCACCATCTCAAGTTCGTGCCGAATCGCAACGTCCGCGCGGTTCTCAAAAAGGCGCTGTCGAAAAAGCCTGAGGATCGATATCCCTCTTGCGGCGAATTTGTCAAGCAACTCGCCAAGGCCGAAGCAACCCGCTTCAACTTCTTCGCAACCGCGCAGGCCGTTCTCGCGACCTTCGCCATCGTTGCCGTGCTCCTTGCCGCGTCGGCGACGCATCCCGCGGTCTGGGCTCGCATCAAACCATTTCTGCCGCCGGCTCTCACGCAACCACTGCTAACCGGCCAAGGAGAAAAAGAGTTCGATGTCGCCGCGTATCGCAGCCGCTTGCAGTCGGTCGAACAACTGCTGCTCGACAACAAACGAGCCGAAGCGCTGCAGGCATACACACTGCTGCATCAGGAAATTGAATCCCTGCCCCCCAAGGAAATCGATCTCCGTAACGAGATCATTTTCGGTCTGGCCCGCGCACAGGCCGGCGCTACTGGCGCGCTGAACGATAGTGAAAAACGGACCGCCATTGCTCAGCTCATCGAGCCGCTGTCGACGGCTGCGGCGCTGCCGGGGAAGCAAGGGCTGTGGAATCATTACCTGCAAGTAATCGCGGCGGGCAAAGAAGGCAGTCGCGAAGTCGGCCCCGAAAGTCAAATCGCCAAGGAAGCCCTCGCTGTCTGGGAACGCCAGTTGTGGAAGGATGCTCTCCTTCGCCACGAAGCCCCCGAGCTCAAACGCCTGCTCGATCTGGCTCAGACCAAACGTCTGGAAGGGACCAGCGAATCGTTGCAACTCGCCGAGCAAACCTTGACCGAGTTGCGTGAGAAGTCGGCAGCCGCTCTCGAGCTGTCGGTTTCGCTGCGGCATCAGATCGACGTTGAAGAGTTGCATCTGCATTACGCAACTGCTAATCCGCCGCCCGCCGAAAACTTGCTCGCCATCAAAAGCTATCTCGAACAGGAATTGGCTCTCGAGCAGAACCTCGTCGACCGCGTGCAGTTGCTCGAACTCCTCACGCTCAAAGCCAGCATGGGTGACAACTTCTATCTCGCCAACGACGAAGTCGCCGCTGCGGTCATCGATCTCAAGCCCGAGTTGTTCGGCGAATCTCGCTTGGAATCACTCCACTTCGGCGCCGAGGAAGTAAAAACGGTCGTCCAACTGCGCGACGAGTTTCTCGCCGAGATCCGGCAATCGGCCGTCGAACTTCCCGAGAAGGCGCTCGAGTCGCTGACGCATCTGCTGCCGCAGCGGGCCGCCATGCAGTTGCTCGCCGAACGGTTGCGCGGGCATTTGACTAGCACCGAGCTGAAAGAAAACCAGCTCCCTGCCGTGCAGTTTGCCTGGGGCGACTTCAGCAAGGCGTACGAACAGTTTCGCAAGTCGTCTGGCAGCGAGAGCGATCTGGCCGGAATGGCGCAAACCGAAGCCGACCTCAGCCTGGAAGTTTCCTTTGCCGATCCCAAAGCGGATCCGAACGTTGCTCTCGTGGAATTCGTGAACCGCGTCATCAAATCGGGCGATGGCGTGAAGTGGTTTCAAAAATTACTGGGCCGCGCTCAACAAGGTCCACCCTGGAGTGCCGCGGCGGCCATTCCGCTGCAAACATTGCTCCGCAGCCCGACCGACGATCTCGCCAGCCATCGTCAGTTTTCCGAATGGCAGGCCAAGGTCGAAGCTCTCGTGCTGCGCGACGTGCTTCATACCGATCCCGCCAGCGACAAGGTGATTCAAGCGATCCTCGCCACGCTCAGCCGCGATGCCGGTGATGGGAAGGGACCGATTCCGTCGCTACTTCGCATCGAATGCGAAATACTCACCACTCCTACGCCCACGCCGGAAAAAACGCAGGAGTGGAGCACCAAGATCGATCGCGCCTTGAATGCCATCGGCAACAGCGACGCCGATTTGAAGTCCTATGGAAACTTCGTTCGCTCGCGCTTGCTCGCGAATAGCGGCAATGTCTTTCAACAAGAAGACGCCGCCCGCAACATCGGTGACCTGCTCAAGCATCGACCGCTGCCCGGCTGGTTTACCGCGTCTCGCCGTCAGGGCGCTGGCGACGTGTTTGCCATTTCAGCGATCAAAGCTCTCAAGCTCGATGACGAAGACATTCTCCGCTTTGCCGACTTGTCGCCAGCCGCTGGTTCGCAGCTGGCCGGTTTGCAGGCCGTCGCCAACGATGCCCAGGTGCAAGCGCCGGCGTTGCAAGTGGTTTCGGCCATCGTTGAGGCCCGCCAGGAAAAGCCCGACTGGAAAAAGGTCCAGCAGTGGATTGCCAGTGGCCGGAATGACTCGCGCACCGCGGCGATGTTCGATCAATTTCACGCGGTCCGCCTGCTCGAATACGTCGCTGCCCTCGCTGATCTGCGGGCGGCTCCCGAGAACTCGCCGCTCGATCCCAAGATCGTGCAAGCCTTTCACAAATTGCTGATCGCTCAGAAGGATAAGCAGTTTCTCTACTTCAGCTTTGCGGAAGGCTCGCGCGATAACGACGAAGGTGTGCTGCAGAACATTATCAATCCCGTAGTCCTGCATCCTGCCATGAAGGATGCCAAGGAGCCGCCAAAGGAACTCGCTTTTCTCTGGGGCGCGAAGGGGCGTTTGCTGCAACGCAGTCCGCTGATCGTGAATATCGATCCTGCCAAGCAATCCGACGTGCGCGACTCCAGCACGGTGGCCATTTCGCTGTCGAATCAGGCGTTCGACCGGGCTCGCGCGCTCGATACCAACATCAACTACCTAGTCGGCTACGGTCGCACGCTCGCTGCCGTTCCTGCCGAGTCGACGCAGCGCGACGATCGCATGCAGCGGTTGTACGAACTAGTCGACAAGCACGATCCCGATGGCAAGTCAACAAACATCGGCATGCGTTTTCTCTCGGCCTATGTGCTCCGCTTTCGTTCGTACGACAAGAGCGACATCCCCAACATCCGCCTCGCCGGCACGCGCTACGAAGCGGTGCTCAAGGAACTTCCCGCCGATGATCCGTATGAACTGAATTCGCTCTGCCGCGAAGGACTCAGCGACATTCATTTGCGACTCGCGTTTTTAACTCCGCAAGTTACGCCTGGCGAAGTCCGCACGCTCCTCGGCGGCGGCACACCGGCGGTCAACACCAAGGCTTACCACCTGCAACTCGCCGTAAAACACGCTCTTGAGGCCACGCAAAGTAGCGGGCGGAATCAAAAGGAAAACGCTTACACCGCGCTCGCCAATGCCTACGAAGACTACGCCTACTATCTCGGCCTGACCGAGTATTACGCCAAGTCGAAAGACGCCTTCGGTTTTGCGATCAGCTCGGCTCGCGACCGCGGCTTGCCGGTGGCGAAGGCTCAGATGAACTACGGCCGCTGTCTGTATCGCTACGCGACCGATCCCTTCGCCGGCTTCGCCAAGAACGACGAGCGAATTGAAATTCTCAAGATCGCCGTCGCACAGCTCAACGAAGCCGTCGAGTCCGACAAGCTCCGACCCAGCGACGAAGTTGAAGCGTCGTTCTGGCTCGCCGTCGACAAGCGGGCGATCGGCAAACTCGCCGACCGGGCTGCGAAGCTGACTCTCAGCGAAGAGGCACTCAATCATTTTCACCAGGCAGCCGAAGCGGCCACCAAGCATCAGTTGCCCGACATGCAACTCCTCACGCTGGCCGAAGAATCGGAAGCGGCCATCGATTTGTACAGCATGTATACCGTGGCCAAGGACCCGATCCGCCAGCCGAAGGTGTTCAAGCAAGCGCAGGCGATCGACGAGCAGGCCTATCAGATTTTCCTGAAGAAACCGTCCGCCGCGAACCCGAGCCAGCTCAAGACTATCGCCAGCAACGGCGCCGTGATCTGGCGGGGCGAGGCGCCGAAGCGGATTCGCTGGCTGGAAGGCTCGCCCGCCATCAAGGCTCAGTGGAATGCCAACGATAATTGGAAGTCGGAAGCGATCACGCTGCGGCTCAACTTCGCCCAACTGCCGGAAGGTAAAGACGAGATCCGCAAGGCCCGCGAAATCCTCGCCACAATGAAGGATCAGCGGCAGAAGGATCTGGCCGAGTCGCGGATCCTCGACTTTGAAGCGACCATCGCCTATCGAGCGTTCGAAGATGTCGCCAGCAAGCAAAAGGACCTGACGCAGCAAGAACTGCGTGAAGAAGTCGACAAGCCGCTGACGTTGCTGATTGCGGCCAAGAAGCACCACGACCAGATCATGGAAACGGAGCCGAAGGCGTTGCTCGATCGCATCAACGCGACTTCGCTAACGCAGCTCAAGAATCTGGCGCGCGAGCTGACAGTCGCCGAGAAAAAGAAGGTTCACGAAGCGCTAATGAAGTCGCCCGACATCGACACGCGCAAGCGATTGTTTCAACTGTGCAATTTGTCGTTGCTCACTCAGCCAGCCGATGCCAAGGCAACCGCGCGAAAGAACGAACTTGCCCGCATCGGCCACGACGCGCTCAAGCCGTTTTATCTCTTCGCCGATAACGAATTGATTTTCAACGGCCTGCGCGAACTCAAGGACAAGCATCAAGTTGGCCTCGAAAAGTTCGAAGGCCAACTGAAAGTCACCGGCGATAAGTTCGACAAAAAGTAGTCGCTTAGCCGCCGCTGCAACCGCCGCCGAAAATCATGTAGAGCACGACCACGACCGGAAGTGGAATGCCGATAACCCACAAGATGGCCCAAAACGCTCGGTTGCCCATGACTGAATCCTCAAAGTAGTTACTACGTAATTTGAATTGCCCGTTGATGGCGATTCAGCACTTTGCAAAGGTCATGCCAGAGCTAGAAACACTCGAATTCGCCGCGTTTTCCACACGTCGTGGCTGCTGCGACATCAATGCTGGTTGCTGAACGCTCAAAGCGCAGCAACTTGAGCGATCGCTACTCGAACGAGACGACGCTGCCCGCCGCGAAGGCTTCTCGGCCCCGCTCGGTGTGGAGCAACAGGCTGCCGTCGGCATCGATTCCCAGGCAACGACCGACGTGCTGCGTGCGACCGACTTGCAATGTCACCGTGCGGCCGGTGAGGGAGGCCCGTTCCTGCCAATGCTCGCGAAGCGCGGCGAAACCTTCTGCCGCGAGCCGCTGCCAACAGTGCTCGAGGCGCGAGAGAATCTCGAAGAGCACCGCGCTGAGCGATCGCTGCTGACCATCGAGATCGCACAAGGCAGTCGCCGTGGAACTCAGCTCTTCCGGCGCGTCGGCAAACGAATTGTTCACGTTCACGCCGATCCCCACGATCAGCCGGCCGCGGGCCTGGGCCGGCGACTCGATCAAGATGCCGCAGATTTTTCGGCCATCCGCATACACATCATTGGGCCACTTCACCGCGAAATCCACAGCAGGGATTTCGGCAGCCAACGCTTCGCAAATGGCCAGGCCGGCCGTGAGCGAATAGCCGGACCAGTTGGCCGGCGCGGAACCTTCGCCCGAGAGGATGACCGAAAACATCAAGCCACCGCGACTCGACCACCAGCGGTTCCCGCCGCGACCGCGACCAGCCGTTTGTTCCTCAGCCCAGACGAGCGCGGGACAAGCGAGGAACTCTTCCGCAGCTAACTGAGTTGCCTGGTCATTCGTACTACCCAGCGACTGGGTAAATTCCAATCGCTGGATCCAAGGATGGGCCGCCAAACTCGCGAGTTCATTCTTCCGCATTTCCCTCGCCTCTCGCCTCCCGTCCCTCGCCCCTCTTACGCGTACGTCAGCATCAAATCGCCCGTCTCGACGCGCGTGCCGGGCTTCACAAACAGTTCGGCGATCTTACCGTCCTGCTCGGCGACCACGGTGGTTTCCATCTTCATGGCTTCGAGCGACAGCAGCTTCTGGCCCTTGGCAACGGAATCGCCGGCCTTCACCGCGACCGACACGACCATGCCCGGCATGCTCGCTCCGACCTGCTGCTTGTTGCTTGAATCGGCCTTCATTCGCTTGGTCGCGGAAGCCTCAGCCGACTTGTCGTCGATGGTCACTTCGCGGGGCTGCCCGTTCAATTCGAAGAAGACCGTCCGTTTGCCGTCGGCGTTGCTCTCGCCGACGTTGAGGAACTTGACGATCAGCGTCTTGCCTTCTTCGATATCGATGGCCATTTCTTCGCCTGGTTCCTGGCCGAAGAAAAAGACCGGCGTGGGGAAGATGCTGGTGTCGGAATACTTGCGTTGGTGCTCGGCGAATTCCTCGAACACCTTGGGATAGAGAATGTGCGAGAGAACTTCGCGGCGCGATGGATCACGCAGCAACAAGCCTTTAACCTTGGTCGTCGCAGCTTCCATGTCGGCTGGTGGCAAGCTTGCGCCGGGTCGGCCCTTCACCGCTTTGCGATCGCGCAGAATCCGCTTTTGCACGGCCTTAGGGAAACCGCCCGGTGGCTGACCCATCATGCCGCTAAGCAGATCGATGACCGACTCGGGAAACGCAAAATCGCGAGTTCCTTCGACGATGTCTTTCGGCTGCAGGTCGTTGGCGACGAGAAACAGCGCGAGATCGCCGACTGCCTTCGACGACGGTGTGACTTTCACGATATCGCCGAGGAGTTGATTGGTCTCGGCGTACATCTTGCAAACCTGCGTCCAGCGATCGGCCAGGCCAATCGCACGGGCTTGCTGATAGAGATTGGTGTACTGACCGCCGGGCATTTCGTGTTCGTACAGTTCCGCCGTGGCTGGCAGCATCACGCTGTCGAACGGCAGATAGAACTCGCGGACGGCTTGCCAGTAATCGGCGACGCGGTTCAGTTTTTCAGCATCGAGACCGGTGTCGCGCTTGGTGAAGCGGAGGCCTTCGACAATCGCATTGAGATTCGGCTGGCTCGTGCCGCCGCTCATCGGCGCCATCGCGGCGTCGGAGATATTGAGCTTCGCTTCGGCCGCTTTGAAGATCGAAGCGGCTTGCATGCCGGCCGTATCGTGCGTGTGGAAGTGGATCGGAATGCCGATCTCTTGCTTCAGCGTTTTCACCAGCAGCTCGGCTGCGTATGGCTTGCAGAGACCGGCCATATCCTTGATGCAGAGGATGTGCGCGCCGAGCGATTCGAGTTCCTTGGCAAGATCGACGTAATACTGCAGGTTGTACTTAGTGCGACTTGGATTGAGGATGTCGCCCGTGTAGCAGATTGCCGGCTCGCACAGGCCGCCCGCCTTGAGGACCGCTTCCATCGCGACCTTCATGTTGGGGACCCAATTGAGCGAATCGAAAATGCGGAAGATGTCCATTCCCGCTTCGGCTGCTTCTTTGCAGAAGTCGCGCACGACGTTGTCGGGATAGCTCGCGTAACCAACGGCGTTGCTGGCGCGGAACAGCATCTGAAACAGAATGTTCGGAACCTTGGCCCGCATATCGGCCAGACGTTGCCAGGGGCATTCCTTGAGGAACCGCATGCTGGTGTCGAACGTCGCGCCGCCCCACATCTCGAGCGAAAAGAGTTCGCTGAGGTGATGCGAATAAACTTCGGCAATGTTCGTCAGATCCTTGGTCCGCATCCGCGTTGCCAAGAGCGACTGATGGGCGTCGCGGAACGTGGTGTCGGTCAAGAGCAGCCCCTTCTGCTTGTTGACCCACTCGCCGAACTTCGCGGGGCCGAGTTCCTTCCACTTGTCGCGCGAGCCCGGTGGCGGCGTCGTTCCCTTTTCGATGCGCGGCACCGGTGCTGGCAATCGGCGCGTCGCTTTGGGCATGCCTTTGACGAGCGGGTTGCCGTTGACGATGACTTCGCCCAGGTAGGTGAGGAGCTTGGTCGCGCGATTCCGCCGCTTCGCCATGTGAAACAGGTCGGGCGTTTGATCGATGAAGCGTGTCGTGCAATCTCCGGCCAGGAACGTGGGATGTGTGATCAGCTGAATGAGGAATGGAATGTTCGTCTTCACGCCGCGGATGCGGAATTCCTGCAAGCAGCGTTCCATGCGCCGAGCAGCATCGACGAACCGCCGACCGCGAGCGCTAACTTTCACTAGCAGCGAATCGTAGAACGGATTGACCGTGGCGCCCGAATAAGCACTGCCCGCATCCAGGCGAATGCCCATGCCGCTCGCCGAGCGATAATGCGCAATACGGCCGTAATCGGGCATGAAATTATTGGCGGGGTCTTCGGTCGTGACGCGGCACTGAATCGCAAAGCCGTTGGTCTTCACCAGGTCCTGCGACGGCAGGCCGATCTCCGGATCGGCGAGTGGCACGCCCTGGGCGATGAGGATCTGCGATTTCACAATGTCGATGCCGGTGACTTCTTCGGTCACGGTGTGTTCGACTTGGATGCGCGGATTCACTTCGATGAAGTAAAACTGGTTAGTCTCGCGATCGACGAGAAACTCGACCGTGCCGGCGTTTTCATATTTCACCGCCCGGCCGATCTTCACCGCAGCATCGCACAGAGCCTGGCGAACGGCGGGATCGAGATGCGGGGCTGGCGCGATTTCGACGACCTTTTGATGCCGGCGTTGCACCGAGCAATCGCGTTCCCACAGGTGGAACAAGTTGCCGTGCTTGTCGCCGAGGAGCTGCACTTCGATGTGGCTGGCGCTGGTAATGTACTTTTCGATAAAGACATCAGGGCTGCCAAATGCCGACATCGATTCGCGCTGCGCCGATTCAAACGATGTGACGAAATCGGCTTCCTTCAGCACCACACGCATTCCGCGGCCGCCACCGCCGTGAGCTGCTTTGAGGATGATCGGAAAGCCGAGCTTCGTCGCTTTTTTCAAACCATCTTGAGCATTCGGAATCGCGTCGCTGCCGCTGAGAATCGGCACTTGCGTTTGCTCGGCGATGCTGCGGGCGAACGTTTTATCGCCCAGCTTTTTGAGCGCTTCTTCGTGCGGACCGACGAAGGTAATTCCCGCGGCTTTGCAGGCCTTGGCCAATTCCGGATTTTCGGAAAGAAAACCGTAGCCCGGATGAATGCCGTCGACGCCGTGCTGCTTGGCAACCGCGATGATCTCGGGAATGTTGAGATAGGAACGAATCGGTTCGCCCGGCTTGCCGATCAGGTAGGCCTCGTCGGCTTTGAAGCGGTGCAGGGCGTAGCGATCTTCGTGGGCATAGATGGCCACGGTGCGAATGCCCAACTCGTGAGCACTGCGGAAGACGCGGATGGCAATTTCGCTGCGGTTGGCGACGAGAAGCTTGGTGATTTTGTTCATGAGGTGTTGTTGCTGCGCGGTGTTGTTGCGATCAGGCAGACAGCGACCGGGAGAGGCGCGGGATTCCTGGCAAGAGAAGTGCTATCGGCAGCCAATCGCCGACAACTCCATCGGGCCGAAAAAGGAAGGGTGTAGTGTACCCGCCCCAGGGGCGCGTTTGCCATGGTGGGCGCGGCGTGATCCTACCGCCTGCGCAAGCGGAAAAATCGTTCCTTGCGAGTTTGTTAGGCTGCGTGCGGACGGGCCGTTGGAGGGGATGAGCACTTTCTTTCAATAGGTGACCGGCTTAGAGTGCAAGGCACGCAAAACACCCCTTGGTGAGCACTCCATGCCTTTGGCAACGCCCCGCTATCTCGTCTCGTTCACCCCGCGGCAGCTCCCGCACTTTTTCACCGATGTGCTGATTATCGGCGGCGGGTTGGCCGGGTTGCGGGCGGCCAATGCCATCGATCCGCGGCTGTCGGTCATGGTGGTGACGAAAGACGCACTGCTGCAATCCAACAGCAACTACGCCCAAGGTGGCATCGCCGGTGTTCTCGACCCGGTCGATCGTTTTGAAGACCACGTGAGCGACACGTTGATCGCCGGCGGCTCGCTTTGCGATCAGCGGGTGGTCGAAATGGTCGTGCGTGAAGCACCGGAACGAATCACCGAACTCATTCAATGGGGTACGCGGTTTGACGAAAAAGCCGGGCAAATTCTGCTCGGCCGCGAAGGTGGCCACAGCCACAACCGAATTGTTCACGCCCTCGGTGATATGACCGGCCGCGAAGTGATGCGGGCTGTGGCCGAACACACGGCAGCGCTGCCGCATGTACGGATCTGGGAAAACACATTCACCATCGATCTGCTGACGCACGAAAACTCCTGCCACGGCGCTGTGGTCGCCACGAAGCACGGCGAGCAAATGCTGGTCTGGGCCAAGCAGACGATTCTCACAACCGGCGGCGCGGGACAGATTTATCGTGAGACAACAAACCCGGCCATTGCTACCGCCGATGGTCATGCCATGGCGTATCGGGCCGGCGCCGAATTGCGCGATATGGAGTTCATGCAGTTTCATCCGACGGTGCTCTACATCGCCGGTGGCAGCCGCAGCTTGATCACCGAAGCCATTCGTGGTGAAGGGGCTCGGCTGATCGATCGCGACGGCGTGCGGTTCATGGCGCAGTACGATCCGCGTTTGGAGCTCGCGCCACGCGATGTCGTTTCGAAGTCGATCGTCACACAGATGGAAAAAACGCGGCACCCCTGCGTTTATCTCGACGTGACGCATCTCGATCCCACGTTCATTCGGCAGCGTTTTCCCGGCATCGCCGCGGCCTGCAAGCAATTCGGCCTCGATATTACGCGAGATCGCATTCCCGTTCGGCCCGGCGCGCACTACATGATCGGCGGCGTGACAGTCGATCTTGCTGGGCGAACCACCGTTTCCGGCCTATGGGCTGCGGGCGAAGCAACCTCGTCTGGCTTGCACGGCGCGAATCGCCTCGCCTCGAACAGCCTGCTCGAAGGCTTGGTTTATGGCGCGCATGCGGGCCACGGCGCATCGCAGGCGGCCCTCGCCATGCCGAGTGACTTTCGCGTTTTTCCTATTTCCAGCGCGCCGCCGGAAGACTCGATCGATTCTCACGAGCCGCTCGATGTCACCGACATTCGCAATTCGCTGCAAGCGCTCATGTGGCGAGCCTGCGGCGTGCGACGGTCGGACGAACTGCTGGTCGAAGCGATTGCGACCATCGATCAATGGCGCAGGTACGTGCTCGTGCGGCAATTCAACGACGTGGAAGGCTGGGAGCTGCAGAATCTGCTCATCATCGCCCGGGTAATGGCGCAAGCCGCTCGTGCGCGAAAGGAATCACGCGGCGTGCATTTGCGCACCGACTTCCCCGACATGAACGACGCCGAGTGGAATCGGCACATCTGGTTCCGCAGCGACGGAACCAGTGATACCAGCGGCACTGCAACTTAACTCGCAGTTTGGAAACGGCTATTCGCCGCGGCGGGCTGCAGGCGTGGGATAGCCCAACCGCTTGTCGACGACGTTGAGCAGCTTTTTACCAGCGAAGTAACGGCGCAGGTTCTCGCAGATCAAATCGGTCGAGTCATCGACACGCCGGGCAGCTTGCGCTCCGACGTGCGGCGTGATGATCACATTCGGCATCGCCCACAGCGGGCTTTCTGGAGCAAGTGGCTCAACTTCGGTCACATCCAATCCCGCTCCAGCAAGGTGCCCAGATTGCAGTGCAGCGACCAAGGCTGCTTCGTCGACGATCGGTCCGCGGGCGACATTGATCAGCATCGTTCCCTTACGCATCTGCGCAAACTCGGCAGCGCCGATCATGTGCTCGGTTTCTTCATTGAGCGGCGCGGCGAGAATCACGATGTCGCTGGCCTGCAGCAACTTCGGCAATTGATCGGCGGGCCAGAGTTCATCGACGCAGTCGGGTTTGTCATCGGCGAAAGTATCGGTGGCGATGATCCGAGTTTTCCACGGCCGGAGCACTTCGGCGATGCGTGTGCCGTTGCCGCCCAAGCCGACGATGCCAACGGTCTTGTGATGCAAGTCGCCAGTCGGCCGGCGAATGAACTCGAGCTTTTGCTGAGCGCGAAAGAACGTCGGCAGCGAGCGGAGCAAACCGAGCATCAGCGCGAAAGTTTGCTCAGCAACCTGATCGGCAAATAGTCCGGATGCGCTGGTTACGACGATCTCGCTGGCGATCACTTCCGGTGTCAGGCAGTGATCGAGACCGGCAGCCGAAGACTGGATCCAACGGAGTCGGCCTTGCTTGACGACTTCAGGCCAAGGCACGGGAACTTTGGCGTGACCGCAAAAAATATCGGCCGTCAACAATTCGCGGGCGATCCCTTCCTGGCCGGCGTTACAAACCTCGCAATCGGGGGCTGCGGCTTGAATTTGTTGTAAGTGGCGGTTTTCGACGGGATAGCAAACCACAATGCGCATGACCGACCTCGGGGCTCAAAACTAGATCTGAATATTGACAAAACATATTTCCAGATATAGGTTTGCGACAGTAGGGGTATTATTTCTATGACTGACGAAACTCCCGTGCTCGACGGTGATCCGCAGCCCACTGCCACGGACACCGCCACGGCCGCGCCTCTCGATTCGCTCACCTTGCTAGAGCGCTGCGAACATCGCATCGGCTATCAATTTCGCAATCAGGCCCTGCTGCGCGCTGCGCTCACGCACGCCTCCGGCGCCGAACATCGGCTGGCTTCGAACGAACGGCTGGAGTTCCTGGGCGACGCGATTCTTGGCTTTGTCGTATGCGACGTGCTGTTTCAGCAGTTCCCCGATTATCTCGAGGGAGATCTGACGAAGATCAAGTCGGTAGTCGTCAGCCGGCAGACTTGCGCCAAAGTGAGCGAAGCCCTCGGCCTGCAAGAATTTCTCGTGCTCGGCAAAGGGATGTCGACGCACCCCAGCGTGCCGCCGTCGCTGCTCGCCGATGTATTTGAGTCGCTGATCGCCGCGATCTATATGGATGGCGGTGAGCCGGCGGCCCGACAGTTTGTACTGGCCTATATCGGACCGGAAGTGGAACTCGCCGCGGCTGGCGAACTCGGCGGCAACTACAAATCGCTGCTGCAACAACTGGCCCAGCGCGAAGTTGGCACCACGCCCACCTATCACTTGATGGATGAGAAGGGCCCCGACCATAGCAAGTGCTTCAAGATCGTCGCTCAAATCGGCGGCACGCGCTATCAAGGCGCTTGGGGCCGCAACAAGAAGGAAGCCGAACAACGGGCCGCTTGCAATGCCTTGATGGAAATCAAGGGCGAGCCGGCGACGTATCCATCCGACTGATCGATTGGCGGGGTAGGTGCTGGTCGCAGCGAAACTGGTCGCCGCGAAATTTGACGCCGGACTTTGCGTCCGGCACAATCGGGCGAAACTCGACCAGCCAACGCTTGCCCTCTCCCATCGCCATGCCTCAGCAACCGCAGTCCTTTCGCGATTTCGGCATCCTTCCCGAAAACCTGCAGCCACCGGCGGGAGTGATCCGTGGTTACTTCTCGCGTGGCCGCATCATTGGCCAATACATCGGCACGGCGCTGGTAATCGCTTTTGGTATCGCGACAATCGGCTTTCTGCTCTGGCTTGCCGAGCCGCCGTTGAGTTACCTCGGTTGCGTGGCCGCGGTCGCTGGCTTTGGCGTCTTCGCCTACATGATGACGAAGGGAGACTACGGCCAGATCGAACTCGAGGGCGATGAGATTCGCGCGACCCATCTCTACACCGGCCGCGTGGTCAAACGCCGCGTGCAAGAGATCGAGCGAATGACCAGCATCGTCTATCACGGCGGCACGGTCGAAGGGGCCGCGATCCAAACGCTGCTGGGGCGGATCAAAGGCATGGAGGTCCGCTTTCGCGACGGCAAAACGCCGTTGCAGATTCTCCGCTCCGATCCTGCCATGACGAATGCTCAACAGCTGTTGCAGGGCATTCTCTATCGCATGTCGCAGATCGATGAACTCGAGCCGGAGATCGTGCAGACCATCAGCGGCCCGCTCGTTCGCACTATTTATTGGAAGGCCGAACCGCCGGCCGATCTACGGCAGAGAACTCCGCTAACCGCGCTTGTCGTAATCGCCATTCTCGCCGGCCTTTTCCTGGGACCAATCCTCGCGTTTATGGGCGCGGTTACCAAGGATGAATTCGAAGTGCTGCAGCGGCCACCGCAAGAGATCTCCGCAGCCGACCTCATCGAGAATGGCCCTGGCGACAACCGCCACGTCTCCATCACCGACTTCGAGCCCGGCGGCTATGTGGTTGAAACCGAGAACGATAAGTGGCGGGAAGTTTGGGTCGCGATGTATCCCGATGGTGCACCGCAGGACAAGATCGAACTGGTCTTTTCCTCGAAGGTCATCAACAACGATGCCATGCTGCGGCAGTTCGTCGCGCAGAAAAAGATCACCGGCATTTGCACCAAAACGCGGCGCAGCAGTTGGGGAGCGACGCTCGGCCCGGAACTGGTGAGGTCGAATCAAAACGCGCCGCTGGCCAATCCCTGGTCGGTGTATGAGCTGCGCGAGCCACCGAGCGCAGAATTCGTCAGGGGAATCTACATCGCGGCCTACAGCACCTTCGGCGTGGTGATTTTCATCGCCCTCGCCGTTTTTGCGAAAGATCTGATCGCCAGTATCAGCGGCTGAGCGCCGGATCATCAGCCCAGCAGCTTGTGCAAGTGAAAGTGAAACTTGCCGAGCTTGCCGCCGTAGTTGCCTGCCGAAATCGACACCACGCCGTCACCGGCTGCAGCCCGCATTGCGGCTGCCATCGCCAGGCCGACGGCGGCTTCACTCTCACCGTCAACGACTACTTCGTAAGCGCAGTTGGCGTCGGGATGCAGCTTGCTTACAACCCGGCCGCGGAGCGTCGGGCAATAAGCATCGGCCGTCGAAGCCTTTAATGCTTTGTAGCGCGAGCCAACTTTGCTTCCCGACCGCGCGACTCCTCCCGGAAAAGGAGCGATCACGCCCGGTAGTGCTGCAACCGCTTCGGCTGCGCGCCGGGCAGCAGCCAATGCGGTCGTCTGATTGATCCCTTGCAGAATAATGTTGCCGCCGGCGACGCCACGTTCGATGCCCATCACATCATCGATCACAAACTCGCCGTCCATTACCGGAATCCGCCAGTAACGACGCTTGCCGAGCTTTTTGCTCTTTTGAAAACCATCGCCAAAAAAGCGAATGTGTTTGCCAAGCGGAATTTTTGTTTCGCTGTTAGGCAAGCCATCGAAGACCGCCGTCGATGGCGCTGTCATCAAGCATTGGCCGGCGCGGTTCGGAATGGCCTTCGCCAGCGCATCGGTCGAGAAACCGAATAGCAACACGCTCGCCCCGACCCGGCCGTCCGGCGTTTCTGCAGTCGTCAGCTGCCGCTCAATGCCGATCTCGGCGTCGCAAGCGATGACGCTCGCGCTATAGCCGCAGAACTCGCGCAGCGCAGCATCGAGCCAGTACGCATCGGCAGCCGTTACGATCAAACGGCAGTAGCGCATGCCGAAGGCTTCAGCAAAGGTATCGTCGATCCAAGTCGAACCGAGTTGCACGGCGAAAACAGCGCGAGAGAGGGAAGTGATAGGTCGGTTGAACCTAACGTATCTCGCAGGGTGCTGGAAGGGAGTCGAACCCTTACCTCCTGGTTCACAGCCAGGCATGCAGAGACCTCTACACCACCGGCACCATATTGGCAGCTTTGCCGAATCGAGTAGCTCGACCAGGACTCGAACCCGGACCACCTCGTTCGAAGCGAGGCATGATTTCCTTTTCACCATCGAGCTATGCGATGCATGCACTGAGCTTTAACTCACAACCACACGCACCGAGTCGCGGATTCGGGGGTCGCACCCGACTGGCAGAGCTTATGAGACTCCGCAGGACACTGGCCCATCCGCATAAGTTTTTCGTTCACTCACCAATCAGTAGCCAAGGGGAGACTCGAACTCCCACGCTCTACGAGCTCGGCGTTTTGAGTGCCGTGTGTTTACCAGTTACACCACTTGGCCTTGCGCGGGAGGCGAGGGGCGAGAGGCGGGAGACGAGGGAAATGCATAGTCTTCCCCCGTCTCTCGCCCCGCCTCCAGTGGCCCGTATGGGAATCGAACCCATATTGCCGGACTGAGAACCCAGCGTCCTACCACTAAACGAACGGGCCGTTCTTACTTCTGCATTCTTCTTTCTGCCTTCCCCCGCCTCCCACCTCCCATCTCTCGCCTCTCGCTCAATAGCACGGGTGGGAGTCGAACCCACAGAGTCACGAAGTTCTGAGCTTCGCCGCTTTCCCAGATTGCGTACCGCGCCATCCAACAAAACCAAACAGCGTCCCCAGCGGGACTTGAACCCGCGACCTCCACCGTGACAGGGTGGCGAGCACTCCTGGCTGCTCCATGAGGACAATTCCGTAGGCGAGTCCACTCCGTGACTCGCAACAGTCGTTTGGCAATGGACCGCGTCAGCGAAATCCACCAATTCACGACTTACGCGCCTACGTTCGTTTGCCAAACATGTGTTGCGAGTCACGGAGTGACTCGCCTACAAGTAGTCCCGGGTGGACTCGAACCACCGATCGTCACTTTGTAAGAGTGCTGCCGTTGCCGCTGGGCCACGGGACCATATCCAACTCAGCTCGGGGGGAAGGAATTGAACCTCCATCTCCTGGTTCAAGGCCAGGCAGCCTGCCGTTAGCCGACCCCCGAATATTTTTCAACAAGCTGTGGCGGCAGGAATCGAACCTGCGAGCGCGTGCTTAACAGGCACACTGCCGTACCAGCACGGCACACCACAAAACTCCGATTGCACAATCAGGATGGCTGGATTCGAACCAGCGATCTCGTGCACCCGAGGCACGCGGAGTAGTCCACTTTCCTACATCCTGAAAAACTTCGTTTCGAAAAGCGCCCAGTGGGAATTGAACCCACATCTCCGCCATGGCAAGGCAGTAGGTTGCCGTTACATCATGGGCGCGTTTACTAAGGATCAACCAAATTGTCAACGAACTCTATCTTTCACCGAGTGGGACCAGAGGGACTTGAACCCTCACCAACCTGGTTAAGAGCCAGGTATGCTGCCGCTAACACCTTAATCCCGTAATTTTCAACTCGTTTTGCATCTCCAGTTGGCGCGGCGGGAATTGAACCCACCACCGTCGTCTTATAAGGACGCTGCTCTCACCGCTGAGCTACGCGCCATTTCGTGGGCGTGTCACTCCGTGACTCGCAACAGCCATTTGGCGCGTGCTTCGCAATGCTCACCGCGTTGTCTTTCGATCGCACCTCGACCTGCCATTGCCAAACATGTGTTGCGAGTCACGGAGTGACTCGCCTACATAGGGCCGGAGGGACTCGAACCCACACCGGACGGATTAAAAGTCCGTCATGCTGCCGTTACACCACGACCCTGAGGTATCAGGACGTGGCGTTTGTAGTAAGCGTCGCGATGCATCGTTTGTCTTCCTGTTTTCGAATCCTGGCTCACGCCAATGAATATCAGTGGTAGTTCTGAGAATCGAACTCAGCGATCCGCGGTTATCAGCCGCGGTCAGGCACACCAGCCCGCAACTACCAAACTCAAACTCGTCACGTTGTCAGCAGCCCGTGTGGGAATTGAACCCACCTCGCCGCTTTGAAAAAGCAGCATCCTGAACCGATAGAAGAACGGGCCAAGCAGAAATCTCATCAGTGGGTCGGGAGGCGCTCGAATCCTCGTCTGCTGGTCTTCAGCCAGCCGCTACACCGTCTCAGCTACCAACCCAAAGCAATCAAAACGTTCAAAAAGTCCACGAAAAAAGCCCGTTGTCTTGCGACACCGGGCTTTAGAAAGCTCGTGCTGGTCTCGAGACCAGGTGTCACAAGTGCAGGGGACGACCGATAAAGTTCAGTGGTTTTTCAATCGAAAAACCGCCGAACGTATCGCGACGTTCTTGCAAATGAATCACACCTAGCCGCATGATCGACATCGAACGAATTCCTGACCCGAAGACTGCTTTGTATTTTTGTTGGCGACTGTCAGCGTATCTGACTGTCTGTAAGTAAGACGAACGACTCGCAGAGAGGTTCGCGGCCGATTTGAAATTTTATTTGCCGGCCAAAAGAATGATGCGCAGGAGTCATAGGTTATTCCTGCGCATCTTAGAAATTGTGTGAAGCAATTATTTGCTCAACGTGCCGTGTTTGCCGGTTGTTTGCACGCGGCTGCCGCTGACCACGGCGGTGAGCAGGTTCAGCAGGTACGACGTGTTCGACGGGCCGTCCCAGTATTCTGCCGAAGTAACCTGCACGCGGATCAGCGCCAGGTTCGGATCATCCGGGCCGTTGGGATACCATCCCTTCGCGTGAATGTTCCACAGCTCGCGGGCTTTTTCGGGATTGTGTTCGGCGTGAGCTTCGCCGGTCACGACGACGTAGCGGTTTTTGTTTGGTGCCGCGTAGGTCATCAGCACGCTAGGATTCGTTTCGAGTTCGGCCACCTTGAGCGACTCGGCATCAGTCATAAACCAGAGCGAGCCGTCGAAATGCTTCGCGTCGAGTTCCTGCGTGTACATCGGGCGGGCGTGCGGTTTGCCACCGCTCGGAAACGTAGTGAGCATCGCCACCCGGATATCGCGGATCAACTCCGCTAGTTTCGCGATGTCGTGTTCGGTGTCTTCCTCGCCGGCGAAGGTGCCGCGGGCGTTGTCGTTGGTGGCTGGAGCATGGAGAGTGGTCATTTCGGGCCTCGCTGAAGTTTGAGGAAATTCGGTTACCCTCAGAACTGCAACGCTCATGCCCAGGCGAGATCTGGCCGCATGCATCAACGGCTGCCGCTGCTAACCGCTACCTCCGGACCAGGGGAATATATAACAGGTTATGAGGTTTTTGTTTTGTCGTTAAGTCATTCCTGAGCAATGACTTGCAAAGATTTTCTGCCGATGGGCTATAACCTTTTATAACTCCTGCTATAACCCTGCCGCAGCAATCGCTCAGCTGCCGCTGGCTGGCTGCATCGCCTTCATTTTCTTGATTTCGTCTTCCAGCTTCTTCTTGTCCTTGGCCTCGTCGCTCCGCTTCTTGGCTTCTTCGGAGAACAACGGCCCGAGTTGCAGGTTCTTGGCGACCTTCGGCTTCGGTGCTTCGATGACGAGCGGTAGGACAAAAGGTTCGCCGAGGCGGCCGACCAGGTCTCGCGGTTGGATTTGGATTTCGAGATCGTAGATTCCCTCCGGCAACCCTTCGGGGATCGATTGCGTCACGCGGAAGGTTTCGCCGGGGTTGTCGAGAATGGCGAGGACTACCGGCTTGCCGTCACCGATTGGCTTCGCGCCAGGCCGAGCGGCCATCGAAACGCTGATGCTCGCCACGCCCACGCCGTTGCCGTCGCTCACCTGACCGTCGATCATGATCGGCGGTGTGAGTTCCTTCTTGGCATTCACGACGATCCGCTTCGTTTGCAAACTGGCTTTCACGATTTGCGGCGGCTTGCGATCAAAAATGATCGGCAGCGAATGGAGCGCATCAGGTGATGATAGATCGCTGTTGCCGCGGACGACGGCGAGCAAGTTTGCGCGAGTGTCGTCTTCGGGATCAGTATCGACGACGAGCGGCACGTTGTGAAAATCATCGACGTTGGTGAAGAACGTCAGCACGCCGCCGCTGGCCGTGCTCTTTAGTTGCACTTGAATGTCGCGGTCGTGATAGATCCGCCGAATCGGCTCTTGTCCCTCAAGCCCGATTTCGATGGCAGCTCCCTTGGCGAATGCCGCGGCCGTGATGTCGGCTTGCAGGTCGAACGTTACTCGCTGTTTGGCCGGCCGACTGTCGAGCTTGATGGCAGCAAATGGATGATCGCTGCCGCGAAGGAGCGTTTGCACGACCAAGTCCGGTGGATTTTCCGGCGCGGTGACCAGCGTGAAGTGCGAGCCGGGCTTGGGGACCAGAAACATCTGCTTGTCGTGCGTCAGCTGGCCGATGTGCACGCCGGCGAGGGTGTCTTGCTTCACGTCGATTGCCGAAGTCACGCCGCTGTCGTTCAGTTGCAGGCGATAGACGATCGCCCGCGGATAGCCGTCGATGTGCAGCGGCAGCAGCACCGACTTCACGGCGCTTGGAACGTCGCCTTGAAACTGAGCGACGAGTTTTCCCGGCGGCAACTCGGCTTCGAAGCTTGTTGGCGGACCGAGACGGCGATCGGAACGATCCCAGATCACCTTCAGCGGATTGGCTTCGATCTGCATGCCCGTGGCGAGGTCATGCGAAATCAAACGGACCTGAAACCCGAGCGAACTGCCGTCGTATTTGAACTGGCCGACCTTGTAGAGCTCGTGCGGAGCATAAGGCCGCAAGTCGAGCCAGCGGACAAACCGCTCGTTGGGATTATCGACGTTCGTGATTACGCAAATCAGTCCGCCGGTCACATCCACACTCGCGGCAGGCGTCGTGCCATCGGGGCTCGGCGACGGAGCGTTCTTCATATCGAGATTCACGGCGATCGCCGGCGAATCTTTGTGCGGCAGCACCAGCGGCGTTTTCGCATTCGTTTCGGCCACGACACCGGCCGCGATTTGCGGCGGCAGGCCGTCGCGCATCGAGCGGATTTGTCGTTCGAGTGCTTGTAGCTCAGGCAAAAGTTCGCGGGCGTCGTTGAAGACGCGATCGCGGAGCGTGCGCGGAGCGCGGACGAGTTGCACGCGAACCTTCTTGTCGTCGCTGGAAAGATTTCGCAGCAGGAATTTCAAAGCCGTGTTGCGATTGGGATAGAGACGCAGCTCGGCACCTTGCTTGTTGTCGGTTTCCGCGCCGGCGATGGGCTCAGATTCGTTCCAGCGGTGAACGGGGACGATCTTGAGATCGATTTCGTTCGGCAGCTTCAGCCGGCATTCAGCATCGTCGGTCGCCTTGATGCCGCCGAAGTCGACGTTTGCGGTGAGGAGCACGCTTCCTTGGCCTGTCGATTCCACGCCCTTTACTTCAAACGTCCGCCGCCATTCCTTACTGCCGCCGATGTAGACTTCGCGGTTCTTCACGGCAGCCGAGCGGGCTTCGGCGTCGACCACTTCCAGCAGCTTGGAATCGTGATCGAGCGAGAGTTTCACCTTCAGATCGGCTGCGGCGATGCGGTCGGACGTGACCTGAATGTAAACTTGCACGCGCTGCGGCTTGTCGCTGAGAAAAATCTGCTTCGGCTCGAGCGTGACGCGCACCGTATCGACGGCGGGCTCGGGGAGAAACGGCTGCGTGAGGAAGACGGGCGAATCGGTGATCTGCGATGCATCGCGGCCGTCGACCAGCAGCAGCCAGTGATACAGGTTGAATTGCTCGCGAGCCCGATTGCGATCGGTCAAACGTTTGAGCCCTTCTTGCTGCTTCTCCACTTGGCTCGGCAACTGACCGAGGAAGGTGCGGAACTGCGCGCCGATTTGCAGCGCGGCTTGCGGGTTGGTGTCGAAGCCGCGGCCGAGGAGTTCGTTGAGCTGACTCAAACAATAGCGGGCCGAACCGCCGAGCGTGCCGTCGGATTTGGTCACACCGCGGTCGCGCGTATCACCGCTGAGGAGTTTGATCACCTGCATTTCGGCGGCGACCTGATCGGGGAGCGATTCAATGATGAGCGAGCCACTTCCCGCGCGACCGCCGATGACGCGATGAATTTCGTGCGGTTGCGGAGTGGTGGTCAGCGGCGGCAGCAAACGATCGAGTAGCTCCGTCCGCTCGCCTGCGGGGAGGAGCGAAGATTCGAGCAACAAACTGATCGCGAGGCCACGGCCAGGGAGCGCGACAGCGGGAGAGCTCGCCAGCGTCTGCGAGAATTTCACCAGCTTGCGATCGAGGGCATCGCGAGCGTTCTGCACTTCCTTGGCCGCGGCGAGCAGTTCGCTGGCTTGTTGCGGCTGGATCCGTTCATCGGCGGTTTTCGGCTGCAGCAAGTCGCGCAGCGATTGCAGCGCCGGTTGCAAACGCAACAAGTCGGTTTTCCAGGTCAGTCGCGCATCAGGCGAACTAAGGAGCACGCCTTGCAGCCGAACGTATTCCGGCAAGCGATAAGCCGCGTCGGCGTAGATCTTCAGCGCGCGGTTGGCATCGTGCAGGGCGTTTTTATCGGAGGCTTGAAACGACTGCCAGCCGAACGACGGACCTTCGTTGCCGCCGAAGCGGAAGCGTCGCCAGCTGCCGGCGAGATCGAACTGATCGTTGCGGCGCGATTCGCTCTGCGTGTCGCCGGCGCGAAGCAACGCTTTCAGCCGTTCGAGTTCGTCGATCACGATTTGCAGATCGGTCTTCAGCTGTTCGTTGTCGCGAGCGGTGCCGGCTCGGCAACGCTCTTCGTAGGCGACGAGATAAGCATTTAGCTTCCGCCATGCATGCGGCGCAAAATGCACCGGCGACCAACCGGTGAGTCCCGATGTTTGTTGCCAATTTTCGAGTTCATCGCGCAACCGCCAGGCTTGTTCGAGTTGCTTCGAATATTCGACGAGAAAGGCCCGATGCCGCGGCGGTGCGTCTTCGGCCTTCGGTGCGGGAACCGCTGCTGCCGGCGGAGCAACGGCCGGGGCAGCTGCTGGTGGCATGGGCATTGGTGGCGCGGCGGCGGCAGGATCTTTCGGTGTTTCCGCAGCTTTCGGCGGCGCTGGTTCAGCCGTTGGGGCTTGCAAGGCGAGGCCGAAGTTTGAAGTCGCGCTGAGGAACGCCGATTTCTTTTCGGTTGGTTTTTCTGCCGGTTTTTCCGCGGCTTCGTCTTTTGATTTCTTCGGCGTGGGCAGCGTCGGTAGGAAGACATCGTTGGCGGCGACCTTCGCATTGCTGGCCGCGTCAGAGCGCGGCAGGAGTTGCACCGATTGCCAGAACGCGCTGTCGTCTTCATCCTCGCGCAACAGCTGATAGCGATCGCGGACAAGCTCGAGCAGCTTCGGCAAGGCGACTCGCAGCGCGCCATTCGCTTTCTCGGCTTGCCAACTTTCCATCAGGGCCAGGCTGAAGACGGTCCGTTCCTGCTGCGGCGAAATGACGGTTAGTTCACCGTTGCTCGACGGCAGGATGACGCAGAGGTTCGTTGCATCTTCGGGCAAAGCCTTCGCCACGGCGGAAGGAAACTGGTTGATGAGTTGGCCGAGGCGCGGGTCGTAGTTGAAGTGAACGGCATCGAGCACGAGGACCGTTTTCACGTCGCGATTGGCTGCGAGTTGGCGAAAGAGCTCGCTGACGAGAATGGCGTTTTCGGTAGTCGTTTCGGCCAAGCCGGCGAACGAAGTGACTAGGTACGGCAGCGGCTCGGTTCCTTTGGTCGGCAACACAGCGATGCCATGCGCGCGAATGTAGAGGAGGAGCGTGTCCCCCTTGCGAATCGACTGCCGGCTGGCCGATGGTTTGCCGGCGGTGTCGAAGGTAGTGAACTCAAAACCGTCGGTCGGCGAGAAGAGTGTGTTCAAGAATGTGGTGGTTTGCAGCAGCGCTGGCAACTTGCGCGAGAGGGTTGGCACTTTCGCTGCCTGGGCCCAGTTTTGCAGCGCGGCTTCGTCCTGTTCGAGCATCGGCACTGGCGGCACGGTGGCGAGTTCTTTGCGGTCGTCGGTGATCGAGACCAGCAGCGTGCGGGGCGGCGTCTTGAACGACATCCACCAAGCGAAGATGGCCACCGCGATCATCACGAGCGCAACAATCGAAATCAGCAACCGCCAGACTTTGCGGGCGTGCTCGTCGAACACGGGACGCTGAGGTTTCTGCCAGGAACGTTTGCCGGAAGCTCCTGCCGTGTTCGCCATGGCCGCGATTTCTCCAAATCCGCTGTTCGTGAATGGCAGACCGCCAAACACTGCTCGAAAGCATACCACTTTTAGCGTGAGACGGGCCAGAAATGCTACGGTGTGCAAACCGTAGGGTGGGTCGAGCGGTACTCCGCGAGGCCCACCAGCACGACACCGCAATTTGGTGGGCCTCGCGGAGTACCGCTCGACCCACCCTACAAACTGTTATGCCAACTTCGCCCGCAGCGCCGGAATAATCTCGGCCGGCACAAACCGACTCAGCATCTCATCGTTCGCCAGCGGCGTGATCTGTTTAATCAGGCTGCTGCTGACGTGGGCAAATTCTTCGTCGGCCATCAGAAAGACCGTTTCGATCGCGGGATCGAGATGCTTGTTGGCCATCATCATGGTGAACTCGCCGGCCAGGTCGGTGAGGGGCCGCACGCCGCGGACCATCACGCGTGAGCCGCACTGGCGGACGAATTCGACGGCGAGGTTCGAGAAGGCTTTTACTTCGACATTGCCGAGGGGCCGCGTTACGCGCTCGACGAGATCGACCCGCTCTTCGGGGGTGAAGAGGGTTCGCTTCTCTGCGTTCACGCCGATGCCGACGACGAGCGTGTCGACCAGGCGGGCCGCGCGGCGGATGACGTTCATATGGCCCAGTGTGAGTGGGTCGAACGAACCGGTATAAACGGCCAGGCGGGAATCGGAGCGGGTCATAGCAGGTCTCAGGGAATGGCGGAGAGCGAGCCTCAACTTTAGCAGATTGTGCCGCGATTCGCACAAACTTAAAGCGATGTTGCGGCGAGCGGGGGAATGCGGTTCTACTCGTAGCTTCAAGAGACTTCCTGCCGAGTGAACCGATGATCCGCCGCCGCAAACTGCATCAGACTGTCTTCGTCGCTGCGGGCATTTACAACATCGCCTGGGGCATCTTCTCGTCGCTGCGGCCCAATTGGCTGTTTGAATTTGCCGAGATGCCGCGGCTGAACCATCCCGAGATTTTCGCCTGCCTCGGTATGGTGATCGGCCTGTATGGCATTCTGTATTTCGAAGTGGCCCGCGTGCCCGAGCGCGGCTGGTTGCTCGCGGCCGTGGGATTGCTCGGCAAAGTGCTGGGACCGATCGGGTTGTTTCAGTTGATCTACAGCGGCGTGTGGCCGCCGGCGACGATCGTGCTCTGTCTGACGAACGATCTGATTTGGTGGCTGCCGTTCTCGCTCTATCTATACGATGCGTGGCCGAGTAGGTCAGGCACTTAAGTGCCTGACCTACGCCATTCATGAGTCCATCGACACCTTATCCCCTTCCCAGTCAGCACCACCGGAACGCCGAAGTGCTTATTTCCCTTGCTGGTAATCGAAAAGGCGCCGGCGACCCTTCGCGCGCTGCTGACGTTTGATAAGTTGACCCCTCGCAAAGCTGCGACTACTGCCAATACACGGCAGCAGAATTTCTTCCTGAACCCAGCGAGAGGACGGCCGGCGTGGTGGATGCCAATTTGGATGGAACTGTAGCGGCTGAAGAAACCGAACTGCTGACGCCGGAATTGATCGAGGCATCGCAGCCGTTTGTCGGCCAGTGGAATCGCCTGGTCAGCACCACCAATTGGGACAAGGGGCAGATCATCAACGAGTGGCGACTGGCCCTCGTGGCTCAAGACGCCCGCGTCACGGAATACTCCGATGAAGCGTGGGGCCGATTGGTCGGCGGCGTGACAGGTCAGCACGTCGGCCGGTTGCGGCGCGTCTTTCAGCGGTTCGGCGGCACGCAAAAGCAATACGCCGGGCTCTTCTGGAGCCACTTTCAAGCGGCCCTCGATTGGAACGACGCCGAAATGTGGCTCGAAGGGGCCGTGCAACAAGACTGGTCCGTTTCGAACATGCGCGAGAAGCGTTGGGAAACGCTGGGTGCCATCGCCACGGACAAGCCGCGCCAGGATGATGTGATCGTCGCCGATAAGGACGAAGATTTCGAACCGGCTCGCAATCAATCGCCTGATCTGGCCGCGAAGTACGAAGATGTGAACGGCGACGTGCCATCCGGCCCGCGGCACGAAGGTTCCGACTTCGGCGAAGGTCCCCCCAGCAACAGTAGCGCGACCACCGACTCGTTCGCCGATCGCGACTACACCACCGGCAAACCGACGAGCGAACCGATCGATCTGGTTCGGCCGTTTGCCAATCTGCCAGCGCTCCCCGATGACCTGGGCGATGCGCTGGAGCAGTTCAAGCTGGCGATCCTGCATCACAAGACCGACGGCTGGCGTCAAGTCGCTTCGAACGATGTGCTCTATGCACTCGAAGCGTTGAAGGTGTTGTGCACGGCGCCTTCGACCGAAGAAGCGCCGTTCTAGACAACCGTTTTCACGAGCGGCTTTAGTCGCGCACTCGCGTCGGCAGAATCACCATCGGCACGCCGTCCCATTGCAGGCGGCGTTGCAGCGAGTAGGCCGTTTGGTTGTGCAGCAGCTTGCCGTACCAGGTTTCGCGCTGGAAGACGAGCTGACCGGCGAAGACGACCGCGCCCGGGAAGTCGCGATGGACGACGCGGCTAAGCTGCTCGAGTTCATCGACCACATCGGTGCCGATCGACATATACGCCCGCGACGGCAAGCCGAGGCGGCGAGCAAGGTCGACGTACTTCTCCAGCGAGTCTTCGGTGTGCATGCGGAGGTCTTCCATGGCCTCGATGCCTTTAAAGTTTCCGCTGTCGACCACGCCGACCGAAATGAAGATCACATTCTTGAAGTGATTCGGCACAAACCGCAGCGAGTTCAAAAGCGTGTGCACACCGAGGCCGCTGTAACCGCCGACCAGGATCACTGCCGTCGGCAGATCAGGATTCGGCGGTGTGAGATTGGGTTTGCCTTGCACTTCGATCGTGCCCAGCGTTTCGTCGAGACCGCGCAGCCGCTTCGACACGCCCACGTAGTAACGACGAATGAGCAGGGCCAGGCCGGTCAAAGCGCCGGTGACGAGCACCGTGATGTAACCACCCTCGAGAAACTTGAAAATGATGGTCACAACCAGGATCGAAGCGCACAGCACGGCGCCAAACGTGAACAGCGTCATCCGCATGTTCCAGTTCGGAATCTTGCCCTTCATCGGGTAGTAGTACAAACACATGCCGACCATCGACAGCGTGAACGTGACGAACACGTTGATCGAGTACATGATGAGCAGCTTCGAAACGTTGCCGCTCGTCACCATCAGCGCTGCCATCGAGCTAAGCCCGATCAGCAAAATGCCGTAGTGCGAAGACAAGCGTTCCGACAGGCTGCCGAACCAGTGCGGCACCCAACTGTCATGGGCCATATTGGCAAGGCACTTCGGCCCGCCGATGAACCCCGCCTGAGCAGCCACAAGCAGCAGCACGGCTTCCGACAGAATCGTGATGTAGCGGAACAAGCTGCCCCACCAAGGAACTTTTTCGTCCTTGATCACCCGTTCGGCGCCGCCGACGAACCACTGCACGAGCAGGTCGTTCATCGTCTGATCTTTATCATCGGCTTTGCGCAGTTCTTTCAGAGCAATCAAACCTTCCGAGCGCGTCATGGGCAATTCGCCCGCATGACTGGCATTCGTGGCGACCACTTCCGCCGTCGGACCCACGACATGGTTCTTCTTCAAGTCGAGTTCAAATAGCAGATACGCCACCATCAAGCCACCAGCCGTGATGGCCAGCGAAGCGCCCATGTAGATCATCGTGCGCTGGGCAGTCGCCACGCGCGGTTCGCGCATCACCGCCATACTGTTCGAAACGGCTTCGATACCGGTGTAAGTACCGGCACCGAGTGAATAGGCTTTGAGCAACATGCTGAGCAAAAACAGCCAGCCGTAGGCCGGGTTCTTGGCATCATTCGAAATGCTGGTCGAGACATCGCTCGCCAGGCCGCCGATGTCGCCGACGTGCATGCCCAGCACGCCGAAGATCAGCACCGCGTGAGTGACGAGGAAGACGACAAAGATCGGCGCGAGCACCGTCACCGATTCTTTCACGCCGCGCAGATTCAAAATCACGAGAAACAGAATAGCGCCAATCTCGAACGCCACCTTCATGTTCGTCGAACCACCAAAGAGTGGCGCAAACTGCGTGAGTGTCGTTCCGAGCAAGCCAAACAGCGCATCGCCGGCCGCCGCGATCGAGACCGTGACCGTCAGAATGTAGTCGACAACGAGCGCACAACCGCTGAGCGCGCCGACTCGACTGCCGAGCATTTTGCTGGCCACGAGATAGCCGCCGCCGCCGCTGGGGAACGCTTCGATGATGTAGCTGTAGCAGGCCGAAATGATGACAACGGTAAAGACCGTCGCCAGCGCCAGGAACAGCGCGAGGTAAGTGTGTCCCCGCAAATGTTCGAAGGCTTCGCTCGGGCCGTAGCACGACGAAGACAAACCGTCGGCGCCGAGACCGACCCAGGCCAGAAACGCGATGAGCGAAATATGGTTGTGGATCGAATGATCGGCGAGGTCGAGCGGTTTGCCGACGAGCAGCGTTTTGACTGTCTCATTAAAACCGGGTTCGTCGGCCGGCTCGATGGCTTTATCGGCGTCGACTTCCTTGACCGGTTCGGTCAGGTGTGTTTCCGTCGAGTCGTCTGGTTTCTGGGTCATGTAACAAGTCCGTGCCTTGGCTGGGGACACTCCATCCGAGCAGCCCGAACTCCTTGAGTTCCAGCGCGGATCGCCGCGCGAGGGAACGCAACTCACGTTCAGGAGGGATGAGCATACGCCGAATCAGCAGGATCCGGCAAATAGAGCCCAGCGTGGTAAGCGAGAAAGTTGCCCGGCTAACGAAGTGCGTCCGCCGTGGCCTGCTGCGATAGTTTTGTGTCTGGCGAGGTGAGTTAAAACTCAGTGTCTCTCTGCGAGTCTGCAGTGAGAATTCGTTGGCAGCTATTATACATTGCCGCCAGCCATAGCAAGGCCGGGGGATTTTGCCGGGAATTTCGCCCGTAACGATCGCCGCGTAGCACTCTTGCCATTGCCCCCATTTCAGGCAAGGGCTTTATAACAGGTGATGCCAGATTTGAAATGCCGGAAGGACTTTGGCAGTAAGGGTTTAATGAGAAAATAGCCTGGAATCGTATAACACTTTATTCCTACCAGCATCAGCCGATTCCCGCGACCGCCGGCCTCGTGCCGGTGGGGCGATCACTGGTCAGCTACCAATGCAAAATTCGCCGCGGGAATTTCCCTCCGGCCCTTGAGAAGCCCCTATTTCGAGCGATGGCAATATAACAGGTGATGCGAGATTTTAGATGCATGTAAGATATTATACTGTAACGGTTTACATCGAAAATGATTAGGTATCGTATCATACTTTGCGGCGTCCAATTTGAAAAGCGTCGCTAGCAGCGTGCCCCTCGCTTAGGCAAACCGAGTCGTGTCGCAGGGTTACTCAGATAGTGATCGCGCTTTCAGCTTCACGTCCTGCTTCATCTTCTTGAGAGCTGCTGGCAGCGACTCGGCAACTTCACCTGCCTTTCCCGTGATGGTTAGAGGCGTGTCGATCACTTGCTCTAGCTTCGGCTTGTCGGCGGTGAGGTCGATTAGCAATACCCTGCCGTCGGCGAGATTGAAATCTTTTCCCTTCCACTGTGCGACGTCGACGCCCACCTTTTTGCTCTTCGGGACTTCCCTTTTGACGACGAGCGTGGAGCCGAGGAAGTCGAGCTTTGCGGTAACCAGCCTGTCCTCTCCTTCGTCCGCGCGGATGCGATAGTCGATCGTCGGAATTGCCGCTCGCCCGGCGTCGTGCAAAAAGACCAGTACGCAGGCAGCCTCTTGCTTGTCGTCGGCTGTAAAGGCAAGCCAAACCGTCGTTTCAGTGCTCTTGCGAATGAACTGCAACTCAACCGCCTGCGTGGCCGTTGCGCCAGTCCCGCCGGTGCTGAACGGAAACGTGCCGCTCGAACCTCCCGAACTACTTGCTTGAGCATGCACATTTGACGAAGTCGCACCCATCGCGAGCGCGACTGCAAGCGCGATGGCGTAAAACAATGGATTGGCTTGGCTCATCTTCTGCATTTGGCACTCCCGGTCGGGTGAATACTAACAGCGGGCCAAGCCATTGTCGCCGGATTCTCTGAATCCGGTGTGAGTGAAGGTGGAAGGCGCGTGGTCGAGGAACGAGTCCGCGAAGTTCCGGCCGATTTGCGGCTGACGTTTGGTCCGAAGCTCGTTTCCACCGCCGGATTTACGGGGAGATTCTTGCCCTTGCTCCAAGCTAGATACCCATTTGCCCCATGATCGATGATAGTACCGCGACACTCCAGGGATGGGATCTATCCAAGCGTTTGGTCGCAGTTTGCGATCGACTGACTCCAGGGGCGCGTATAGAAGATCCGTTGGCCCGCCAAGGCGGTAGTAACCGTGAACTCGCACAGCGGGGTCTGCCGTATCATGCACAACCCCCTCGGGCAAAACCAGCGCCAAATAGCTCCCCACGTACAGCGCCGGCAGAAGCAGCAGCACAATGGCGAAGATCAGGGGTGCGCGGGATTCGCGTTTCATGGCTCAATTGTACTGCGTCATAGTTACCCCCGCGCCTTCGAACTCGCTTTCCGCGACCACCGGCCTTGTGCCGGTTGGGGCGATCACTTGTCAGCTACTAATTCACGCGCGCGAAAAATACCTTCGCGACCACGGGGTTTATTCCCCGTGGAGCGAACACTTTCCGCTTCCCCAGCCCGCCAGTGAGGGCCCCATCGGCACAAGGCCGATGGTCGCCGCATTGATTGGTCACTGCGGGTAGCGGCCAGTGAGCGCCCCAACCGGGGCAAGCCCGGTGGTCGCGGGCTACACGTGACCGCGGCAAGCTGCGATCCGTTTCAATAGCCAATGGCTAAAGCCGGACGCAGTTCTCGCGAATCCCCCCAGCTGAAGTTGGGAGCTAAGAAGGAGAATGCAATTCTCAACGCGGATCGCTCAGCGCTGGACCGGCATGTGATGGCGCAAAAGAAGCAACCAGCTTTCCAATGAGCAGGAGAACGCTCGCAAAGACAGTCGTATACAAATGAACACTTTTGGTCAATCGCAGTTTTCAGCCACGCCTCGCTGACCGTCTACTGCACCTGCTGAATGTTCTGAATAACCACCGCTTCGGTAGGCACTGAGGGAAAATCACCTTGCGCCGTGACAGGCTGAGCGGCGATTTTGTCGAGCACATCGAGCCCTTCCAAAACCTGGCCAAAGACGCAGTAGCCGTATTCGGCGTCGCTCGCGTCCGATACGAAATCGAGCCCGGTGTTGTCGACGATGTTGAAGAAGAACTGCGACGTGGCGCTGTGAGCAATCGCTGGATCGCGGGCCATGGCCAGTGTGCCGCGAGTGTTCTTCAGACCGTTGGCAGCCTCGTTGTAAACCGCCGCACGGTTCGGCTTGGCTTGTAGATCGGGCGTGAAGCCGCCGGCGGCGATCATCGAGTTCTTGTCGACGTGATGAAAGATCGTTTGCTCGTAATAGCCGCGGTTGACGTAGTTCCGCAAGAAGTTGTCGACCGTTTGCGGCGCCTTTTGCTGGAACAATTGCACCTTCACGCTGCCGGCCGACGTGTTGATCAGCAGGATCGGATCGACGGCGGGTTTCTTCACGACCGGCTTGGTGGCGAACGAATCGCTGACGATCGAATCGGCGACGGGTGTGCCGTGCGAAGTGGGCGTGGTTTCGATGCTCGCGGCCGGCGCCGGAGTTTTGCTGCCGCCGCAACCGCTGGCGAGCAGGGCAAAGCCCAGACAAACCACAGCCGTCAACGCAAACCCAGCCAGACTCTTTGCAACCATGATCGGCCTCCTGCCAGCACGCACGCACACACAAATGTTCGCCAGCAAAAAATTCCTGAGCTGCTGGCGACGATCTGGAATCATGCCAGTTTCCGCCGATTGGGGCAATGTCGATTCTGCTGCCAGCACTCGCGGGAATATAAGGAAAGAACCGCCCGTTTCTCTTGCTCGAACAGGCCGTTTTTTCTACGATCCGCCGCAATTCTGCGCGAGCCCCTGCGCGGTTGAAACTTTCAAAAATTGTAACGAGTTTGATGCGACCTTCGTCCCACTCCCGCTGGCTGCTGATTGCCGTCCTGGCTCTCGCGCTGGGAGTGCGCATCGGAGCTGCCTTCTGGTGGCAAGCGCGCGTGCCGGTGGGACAACGATTTGGTTTTCCCGATAGCGAAAGCTATTGGCAACTCGGCCAGAAGATCGCCGCCAGTCAGCCGTACGAATTTGGGCCGTCGCGCTATCGGATCTTTCGCACGCCTGGCTATCCGTTGCTCCTCAGCGTGGTGTTTGTTTGCGGTGGACAAGACGCGCCGGTAATGGCCGGCCGATTTTTGTCGACGATCCTCGGCACCGTCACTTGCGGCTTGACCGCCGCACTCGGTTGGCGATTGTTCGGTGAACGCGTTGGTTTGCTGAGCGCGCTCGCGGTGGCCATCTATCCCGAAGCGATTGCTCAAAGTGTGTTCGTGCTCAGCGAAGCACCCTTCACGCCGCTCATGCTGTTGCAACTCATCGGCTGGATCGCGGCCTGGCAAAGTTCGTCGCTGCGTGCTTCGATCATTTGGGCGATCATCGCCGGAGCCTGTGCGGGACTCGCCACGCTCATGCGGCCGAGTTGGTTGTTGTTCCTGCCGTTCGCTGGCGTGATTGCGTTGACGATCGATTCACAACGTCTCAAGCAATTGCAAATCATCGGCCTGATGTTCGCCAGCCTCTGCGTGACGATGTCGCCGTGGTGGATTTACACCTGGTCGATCGCTGGCCGCTTTGTGCCGACGTCGTTGCAAGTCGGCGCGAGTCTGTACGACGGGTTGAGCCCGATCGCGACCGGCGCGAGTGACATGCGGTACGTCGCTGAATTCGAAGCACAACAGCGCAAAACCGATGCCGAAAAAACTCCGCCGGCCGGGCAACTCTTCGAAGATCGACTCGACGAAACCATGAAACAAGCCAGTCTGAAATGGGCTCGTGAAAATCCACAGCGCGTCGTCGAACTCGCCGTGATTAAGTTCGTGCGCATCTGGTCGCCGTGGCCGAATGCGGCAGAGTTTCGCAGCAACAAACTACGCCTGATGCTGTTGGTCAGCTTCGTGCCGGCCATGATCCTCATGGCGATCGGCACTTATCGCAGTCGTCAGCACGGCTGGATCATTCTGCTGCTGTGGTTGCCCGCGGTGTACTTCACGCTGCTGCACATGATTTTTGTCAGCTCGATTCGTTATCGCCAACCGGCGCTCATTCCTCTCTTGGTTCTCGCTGCTGTTGCCGCGGCCTGGCTGATCTCGTTCACTCCTTCCCCGAAATCGCAAACCGCCTGATGTCGTCCGCCGCTGACAATCCGAAAGCCACCTGGGGTGCGAGCCTGACTCGGCACACCTGGCGGGTTGTCATTGGCACGTCGCTTGTGTTCGCGATTCTCGTGGCCTTGCGTTACTACGGCGTGAACAAGCTCGACCGCGAAATTCGCAACCGCGTCGAGCAAAAACTGCGCGACCATTATCAAGGTTTGCAAGTCAACGTTCGTTCGGCGCGACGCTTGGATGACCGCGGCATCGAAGTCCGCGGTATCTCGATCCAAGAAGCGGGGGGCGCGCACGCGCCGATGATCGCCGTCATCGAAGAAGCCATCATCCACTGCGATACCAGCCTGCCGGAATTACTCACCGCGATGCCGAAGATTCAGCGGATTGATGTTCGCCGCGTTAAGCTTCGCGCCGAACGCAAACCGAGCGGCGTGTGGAACGTGAGCCACTTGTTTCCGCTTCCCTCCGTCGGCGGTCAGGCGCCGGCCGCGGTCATTAGCGACGGCACGGTCGAAGTGATCGATCCTTCGCAGGTCAACACCACGCCCCTCACGTTCCGCAACATCGAGCTCGTGATCGGTTCGGCCAATGCTCCGCAGAATCCGCTTCCTGGCAACGTCCCAGCCGAGCCGATTCCCAAAGAGAAGATGTCGCTGAAGATCACTGGTTCGATCGCCGGCGATCACTTCGAACGTGTCGATCTCGAAGGAACCTGGCAGCCATTCGCCGGCAGTTGGGAACTGCGCGGCGCGGTCGAAGGCCTGGAATTCAGTCCGCGCCTGCGAGCCGCCTTACCGCGCGAAGCCGGCGAAATGCTCAAGCCGTTGTCGAGCGTTCGCGGCCGCACTTACTTCAGCTTTCATGTTGCTAATCCCACCAACGAACAGCGCCAGAAACAGCAAGCCGCGATTAACTTCGTCGTCCACGGTCGCATCGATGAAGGCCGGATCGACGACGCTCGTTTGCCCGATCCGCTGACCGATGTCGAAGCGACGATTCGTCTCGATCCCCGCGGCGTGTGGATCGACGATCTCACCGGCCGCTGCGGCCCTGCCAATCTCAAGCTCTCTGCCGAGCTGAAAGGTTATTCGCTCAACTCCCCCGGTCAGATCGATCTGACGGCCGAACGTTTAAATCTCGATCGCCTCACGGTCTCGCAGTTGCCTGCCGCGCTGCAAAAAGTCTGGCAAGAATTCACGCCGCGCGGCATTGTCGATATTCAGACCCGCGTGGTTTCCGACGGCCGACGCTGGACACCGACGTTCGGCGTGCGTTGCCACAACCTTTCGGTGCAGTATGTGAAATTTCCGCTGCGACTGACCGATGGCACCGGCACGTTGCAAATGGCCAACGATCAGTTGAAGGTCCGGCTCGATATGGTGGGCGGCGGCAAGATCATCAACTGCCAGGCCGACATCGCACACCCCGGCGCCGATTTCAGCGGCTGGGCCGAAATCAGTTCACAAGGTGGCCCGCTCTCCATCGATGATCGGCTGCTGCAGGCCCTCACTCCGCAAGCCGAACTCATCGTGCGGAAGTTTCAACCGAAGGGAGCGGTTTCGTTTCAGGCAAAAATCACGCGGCCGGTCGGCAGCAAAGACATCCATCGCGCTCTCACGGTTTCGCTGCACGATCTGACGATTCAGCACGACTCGTTTCGCTATCCCATCGATCGCGTGAACGGCACGTTGCAGATGAACGACGACGATTGGACCTTTCATCATCTGACCGGCCGCAACGACAGCGGCCATATCTCGGCGTATGGCACGTGGCAGAAGTATCCCGCGGACGGCAATCAGTTGAAGCTCAACTTCACGGCGACCGACTTGCAATTGGAAGATGAACTCCGCCGGGCGTTGCCTGCGGCGATGCAAAAGCTGTGGGTCAATCTGCGGCCGCGCGGCAATCTCGATCACTTGCAAGTGCAGATGAAATACAACGCTGATCGCAAGGACACGAGCATCGTTGTCGATGCAGAAAAATGGCCCGCCAACAAACAGACCGAAGGCGGCACCATCTCGATCGAGCCTACGTGGATTCGCTACGGCCTCGATAACGTGACCGGCAATTTTCATTACGAGAATGGACAGACGACGCTGCGCAATCTCACGGCCCGTCACGGTCAGCTCACGCTGCAAGCCGAAGGCTCGAGTCAGACAGTCGAAGGAGGCGGTTGCCGCGTGGTTTTCAATCGCGTCAGTGCCGAACGCATTCAGCTCGATCACGATTTGCTCTCGGCGTTGCCCGTCGGCCTGGCCGCTTCGCTGGCTCGCTTGGAAATCTCCGGGCCGCTGAATATGCAAGGCGCTCTCGAGCTCATCGCACCCGCCGCGACCGATCAGCAGCCGCAGGTGGGCTGGGACCTGAGTCTCGACATGGAAAATGGTCGACTTGTCGCTGGCACGCCCATCGAACATATCCATGGCTCGGTGCAACTACGCGGCTTCAATGGGCCGACCGGTTTTGAGAACCGGGGCGAATTGAATATCGACTCGGCCATCGTTCGCGATGTGCAGCTCACTCAGATTCGCGGCCCGCTAGCCTTCGATGCCGAACAGCTCCGCTTTGGCACCTGGGCCGAGCGCGAGTTGCCGAACCGCAAACTGCGGCCACTCACGGCGAACATTTTCGGCGGCGTCCTGGCGATCGACGGTCAGCTGAAATTTGGTCAGCAGCTTCCCTTTCAAATCCAAGCCTGGCTGGAGCAAGGTGACCTCTCGGCAATTGCTCGCGAACTCGCGCCGCGAAAACAACGCATCGGCGGCAAGGTCTTTGCCGTGGTCAATCTCGTGGGGACTGGCGAAGGAGTGCATACCTATCGCGGCAATGGCCAGATCCGTCTGCGGGATGCGGACATTTATGAACTGCCAACGATCATCGCACTCCTCAAGCTCACGTCCGCCGATCGCAATGCGTTCAATTCCAGCAGCGTCGACTTCCGCATCGTCGGCGATGATTTTGAACTCGATCGCATCGAACTCGTTGGCGACGCGATCACCCTTAAAGGCCGCGGCCGCATCAGTAACGCTCGCGAAGTGGCCATGCAGCTTTACACGCAAGTCGGCCGCGACGATGCTTATCTACCGATCTTTCGACCGCTGCTGGGTGAAGCCAGCCGGCAGTTCCTACTCTTCGATATCAGCGGGTCGCTCGATCACCCCGTCATCAACCGCCAGGTTTTCCCGAACCTGAACGAACGGCTGCAAGAGATCTTCCCCGAATTGGCCAACGGCCCCGAAGTGGTTCGGCCTAAAGACGTCGGCACGAACCTGCGCAACGTGACCAAGGATGTGCTCATGCCGTGGAAGCGCGGTACGCCGTAACTCGCGCGGTTACGAGATTTGCAATTCGGCGTTGGCCGAAACGGCGTTTTTCAAAGCCGCCGTGTAATCGAGTCGCCGTTGCAGTGCGCGATTGTGATTGAGCTCAGCCGAGGCCGCTCCGCGCTCGTCTCCCAATTCTGCGAGTGCAACGCGCAGCACGTCGAAGGGACCTTCGTACCAGGCGGGCAAATGACGAAAGCCGACGCGCGATGCGCCGGCTTCCAGCCCTTCGTAGTTGCCGAGCAGGATCGCCATTTCCGCCCACCACTCGGCTTTGCGATTCTCGCCCAGTCGTTGGCAACTGAAAGCCGCCAGCCAAGGCAACTCGGCCAGGCTGTTGTCGTGCGTCATACCGAGCGCGCAACATTCGATTGCTTCTCGATGCCGTTCCAATTGGCTGAGACACGACGCTGCTTTGAAGTAGGCCCAGGCCGCTTCTTCCTGCCACGCATCGACCTCACCACAACGACGAAAGGCGGCAATCGCGGCCGGCAAATCATGGAGGCCCTCGTGCGTCTGACCGAGGTAATACCACCAGCGGCCGTCGTCTGGTTGGAGTTCGCACTGCCGCTCGAGAATGCTCCGATCGCGCAGCAGTTTGCGTTCAAAATCCTCTGCTGACTTTGCCAATTCCCAAAATGAGCAACCCGTGAGCACTTGCCGCTGTTGCTCTTCGACGCCGACAAACGCTTCATGCGTCGGCCCGTGCCATTCGAGCGTGGCAGGAACGCGAATGAGTCGTTCTTTTGTGTAATCGCCCGCTTCGGCTGGAACGAGCCAGACTAACACTTCGGGCCGCGAATCCAATTCTTGCCTGAGTGATTCGCAATCGAGATAGCCGGGAAAATGGACGCGCTCATCGGTATCGACGGTCAGGGCCCAAGTGCCGCCATGTTTCGCAGCGGCAGCGAGCGAAAAATTTCGCGCCGCTGCAAAATCATTTTGCCAGGGAAAGACTTCGCAGCGAAATTTCTCCCCCGCGATGCGCTCGGCGACCTCCAGCGTGTCGTCGGTGATTCCCGTGTCGATGAGCAGCACCAAGTCAACATGCTGCAGCACACTGTGCACTGCCTCGGCGACGATGGCGCTGCTATTTCCCGACAGAATCGTGGCAACAATCATGGGCGCCGACTCCGAGCGCAATTCTCACGAAAACATCAAGCCCGTAAACCGCTCCGTTGCAGCTCGCAATTACTTGCGGCTCGAAGCGACAGTGGTTGACGTCGCGCCGGTGGTGCCCGAGGTGGCAGTCGCGCCGGTGGGGCAGTTGCCTGGCCCAGTTGCTCCCGTTGCGCCAGTGGCTCCGGTCGCCCCCGCAGCGCCGGCGGGACCTGCAGGCCGAGGCGCGCCGGTCGCGGTGCTGCCCGTCGCACCAGTAGCGCCGGTGGTCCCCGTTGGTCGAGCTGCACCAGTAGCCGTGCTACCCGTCGCACCAGTAGCGCCGGTGGTTCCTGTCGCGCCCGTCGGACAATTTCCCGAAGGGCCACTCGCGCCCGTAGCTCCGGTCGCTCCCGCAGCACCGGTTGGCCGAGCGGCTCCCGTCGTGGCCGTGCTGCCCGTGGAACCCGTGGCCGTGGAACCGGTGGTGCCCGTGGCGCCTGTCGCACCCGTGGGGCAATTGCCGCCGCGCGGCGGTGGTGCGGCGGCAGTGCCGCCGGTCGCCGTAGCGCCGCTCGTCGCTGTTGCGCCCGTGGTCGCGGTCGATCCACTGGTGGCGGCGGCAGTTGCCGTAGCGCCGGCCGTTGGTCTGCCAACCGTCGCGGCAACACTTCCACCTGCCACAGGAGGCAGCGGCGGACAATTAACATTGCCCGCGAGCAGCGCTCGATCTTCCAAGCCTTCGATCCCCAACCGCCGCTCAAAACGCCGTTGCCGAGAAAATCCGCGCGAGAAGTCACTCATTCTGCCTGCTCCTAGATAAGACGAGTGCGAAAAGGTACCCGAGTCTTGGGTAGTGCTGTCTCGAACGGAGCTGCCAAGAAAAAATTGCGAAGCTTGAGAGGTTTTTCTCCACGGACCACCGCAATTCCACAAAAATCACTCTCGCTAGGCGATTACTTGCGAGAAAGTCAGTTTCTGGTGGAGACTGCTGCTACTGGCGGACGGACAATTTGCAAGCGATTCCCCCTTTTCGCTGGTTGTTAGTGCTGTTACGATACGGGACTTCCGAAAATTGACCTAAGCCCAGCGGGGCCGTTGGTTAATGACTATTGGATCAAAACTAGGATGGTGGGTGTTGCATGCCCAAGATGAAGACGCACAAGGGAACGAAAAAACGTTTCCGAATTACCGCGACGGGTAAGTTCAAGCACCGCGCAGCCGGGACGAGCCACTTGGCCTCTCGTATGTCGAAGAAGCGCCGTCGCAATTTGCGCGGCACTCGGGTGCTGCACGATTCCGTCAATCACCAGATCGCGCGGGCCCTGGGCAAATACAGCCTGTAAGCTGTAGGTCAGGCACTTAAGTGCCTGACCTACCCCGAGCAAAGTCGATCGGTCAGTGTACGGGCAATCAACGCTTGGATTTTCGTCCCAAGGGCCTTCTACGCGGCCAGTAAGTTAGGATTTCTTAGAAATGCGTACGACCAAAGGTCACGCTCGTAACAAAGCCAAGAAGCGGATTTTCAAACGGGCCAAGGGTTATTGGGGTGGCCGGCGCAAGCTGTTCCGCACCGTCAAGGAAACGCTCGCCCGCGCCGGAGATTTTGCACGGCGCGATCGCCGCGTCAAAAAGCGCGAGTTCCGCAAGCTGTGGATCATTCGCCTCAGCGCTGCCGTCGCCGAACGTGGCCTCCGCTACAGCCAGTTCATCAATGGCTTGAAGAAGGCCAACATCATTCTCGATCGCAAGAGCTTGTCGGAAATCGCCATTGCCGATCCACCGGCCTTCGATGCGGTCTTCAAGGAAGTCAAGGCGGCCCTCGCCTAGTCTCCCGCGGTTGGGCGACGACTTGACCGCTACGAGTTCTGCAAACGGCCAGAGTAGCTCTCTGGCCGATGAGCTGTGTTCAGCTACTTGCGGCGATCGTGCGCGATTTTCATATCCCGCACGTATTGGATGCACTCTTCCAGGGTTACCTGCTGGTTCTGGTCACGATCGAAGCCCTTGTATCCTTCGAGTTCTGGGCCGCTGATCAACCCGTCGACGTTCGTATCGCCACGCGAGAAAATTCGCTGCGCCGCTGACCGAACCTTGTCGCCGACGGTTTTCAGGTTTGGCTCTTTTTCTGCAGTCAGTTCTTTGCGCAACAACGACAACAGGTCACGCACTTCCCATTGCTGACGCGCGAAGTTCTGGACCACGAGCACATCTTTGTCGACTGCGATCGTCCCTTTGCCTCCGCCGTCTTTCCAGGAGCTGGACGACACGGTATTCGCAATCAGATCGCGCAGCACTTCGGCTTCGGGTTTACTTGCAGCCGCGCGCCCCTTGGCGGCCGCGGCGACCAGATCGTGAACGTCGTAGCGCACGGTACACCACGACTTCGGTGCGGAAGTAATGACGAGGCGATCGTCTTTGGGAACCGCCACCAGATCAGCGGAAAGCCCTTCCAAAATCAGCCGCATCCCGGCGTATAAGGGAAGCGATTGTTGAATGCAGACCGTAATGGCTGGATTGTCGGCCAGCCCGAGCTCCTTCAGAGCGGGCTTATCGATCTCGATCGGCTGCAGTCCATGCATGTCCCGAAAAAAATCGCAAACGTCCACGAGCGGCGTTTCGACAAATTCCGCGACGGTCGTTTCTCCCAGTGCCGCTTCGAGCGCTGCTACTTTGTCGGCTTGCGCGCAGGCCTTCGTCGCCGTGAAACTGCCGATGCAGATGGTAATGAGCACGACGATTGCGGAGAGGAATTTGAAGTTCATGGCGCTTGCTCCTGAACGCGTTGCCGAATCTTCGCTCGAATCAGTCGGTCGATTTCGGCGGCGGACAATTTTCGGTCCTGGTCCTGATCGAACTTCTCAAAGTCGGGCTGAGCGGCTGCCGGGCACTCCTCGTACTGCAGAAAGCCATCTCCATTACGGTCGTTTCTGCGGACGAGGTCCTGGGCCCGTTCCGATGGTCCCGCGATCATGACCGTTTCTTTGGTAAGTGGGTCTTCCGCCCCTTGTCGGTTTCGCACGGCAAGCAAGTCTTCGCGGATCAGCCAATGAACGCGGGCCGACTGTTCGACGACCAGAAGATCTCGATAAATCGTCGCCTGTCCATTGCCTCCCTTTTCTTTCCAGGAATCGGCCGCGATGGTGCCCAAGATGTGCTTGACGAGCGCGGCGCCGGCTTCGTCACGACTCAACTTGCCCTTCGTGCTCGCATCCAGGATATCGCGTACGTCGTAAACGTTCGTCACATGCGAACGGGCTTCGGACGTAACAACGAGCATCTCATTTCTCGGCACCGCGACAAGTTTTGGATTCACCTTCTGCAGCGCCAGGACCAAGACCTTCCAAGCCGGCAGCGGTTTGTCGCCAATCGTCAACTTGATTTCCTGCGAAGGCTCGACCTTCAATTCCTGTAGTGCCGGCGAATCGATCTGAATCTGAATTTCCGTAACGTCCGCCAACCACAAAATCAGATCTCGCAGTTCGACGCCATCGAGTTCTCCCTTGATCGGCATGCGCAGGGCTTGCTCAAACGTGAGCAAAGTCATGGCCTCGCGAGCCTGTTGCTGTCGTGCTCGCTCCTCGGCGACCTGCTGAGTAGGATTCGCCGGGGCAAAAGGGTCGGCGGCGTGACCGAGAGGAGGAAGAATCAGGGCCAGGGAAAGGCCGAGGACGAGGTTGCATGCAACCCTAACCTGAGCAGGCATGGCGATGTTCCGAGAGAAGAAGCAGCGAAAGCCAACCCGACGAGATGCTCGATTATCGTACCTGAATTGCGTTTCGGAACCAAACAAATCACTGCCGGGATAAGCCATCAGAAATTTGTTCCGGCCGCCGGTTAAACTGTGGGAATGCTTCCCAGTTCTTACTTCGTTGCCCGCGAAGATTTTCGTACTGCCGCCGATTCACGATCGTGGCAGTGGTCTGCGCTGCCGATTAGCAGTCGTGGACCCGCGAATGAAGAGCTGACGATCGACGTTGCCTGGTCGACCGACCAGCGCGACTTGCCTACGCTGATCATCTCCAGCGGCTTGCATGGTGTGGAAGGCTTCTTTGGCGCGGCGTTGCAAATCGCGCTGCTGCATGCCAACGCGGATTTACGCGGCGTCAGGCTCGTGCTGATTCATGCCCTGAATCCTTATGGCTTTGCCCATGTGCGCCGGTTCGATGCTGACAACATCGATCCGAATCGCAACTTCCTGCTGCCGGGTGAACCGTTCGCCGGAGCGCCGGATGGATATGCCGAGCTCGACGCGCTGCTGAATCCGCGTTCGCCTCAATCTCGCTGGGATTGGTTTCAACTGCGCGCTGCCTATGCAGTGTTGCGCCACGGCATGCCGCGCTTGAAGCAGGCGATTGCTGCTGGTCAGTACGAGTTTCCGCAGGGATTGTTCTTCGGCGGCAAGCAGCCGGGCGAAACGCAGCAGTTGTTACTCGCCCATCTGCCGGACTGGGTTGCCGGTGCGCCGCGGGTGGTTCATTTCGATTTGCACAGCGGCCTCGGTCGGCGGGCACGGCGAAGTTGCTCATCGATTCGCCGCTGACCGTTGCTCAGCAAACGTGGCTCGATCAACATCTGGGTGCCGATTCGCACGAAGCCAGCCATTCGCAAGGCGTGGCCTATCTGGCGCGCGGTGGCCTTGGTCCGTGGTGTTTGGCGCACGGCGGCGTAGACGACTACCTTTTTGCCTGCGCCGAGTTCGGCACCTATCCGCCGCTGCAAGTTCTCGCCGGGTTACGCGCGGAGAATCGTGAGCACCATTGGGGAACGCCCGGCTCGGCGAGTTACGTGCAGGCGAAAGAACGTCTGCGTACGCTATTCGATCCGGGCGAATCCGCGCACTCGATCTTTACCAATTGGGTCGATCGCACACTTTCGGCGTTGCGCGGCAACTGACTGCAGCCGTAACTAGAATGGAGCTAGCAGGAGCGACCGATGGATACACCACACGCAGCCAAAACCGCGCCGCTCAAGGCGGCCAGTCAGTACAGCCTTCGTTCGCTACTCGTTACCATGTTCACCGCGAGCATGGTGCTGGCCTACGTGCGGCTGTTTGGTGACTGGGCGATGATCGCGGCGACGACGGGATTTTTTGCGACGTTGGTGATTGGGATCGCTGTCGGTTGGATTTCGGGGCGACTGGCGTCCACGCTCACTTGGGCCGTGGTCTGCTATGCGCTCATCCTTTGCAGCATGCTCTCGTCGTATCGGCTCGATCAGATCCAAGTCGTGTATTGGCTCACGATCGCTGCACTCATCGGCACGATCGCCGGAGTGGCTCCCGCCGGCCAAATTGGTTATCGCTTGATCTCAGGCTGCGGATTTTGGCTGTTGGCCGGTTCGATCTTGTGGCTGCGTGGCGACTTATCGGAACTCTGGATCGACTGGCTGCTGACTTTGCTCGTCGCAGTCGGCCTGCTGTTGCTCGTCGAAGTAGTCGATCGGCTACAGAAGCAGTATCACACGGCTCTCGATGTTTGGGCCGCGGGGCTAGTCTTTGCCGTGATCGCCGGCAACTTCGGCGCGATCCTGGTTTGGAACTTGTGGTACGTGTGAGCGCAACTCACGCAACCGTAACGCACCAACCGCGGCAATGACCGCAATGATTGGCATGATCGGCGCCCGCATCCGCAGATTGCTCCAGTAGAAAACATGCACGCCGCTAAAGATGGCAACCAGAAAAATACCGAATAGCCAGGGCGAGCGGAGCAACTTCCCGCGCAACTGCCATACGCCAACGAGCGCGAGCGCATAAACCGCGAGGTACCAAACCGCAGTCGCGTAGCGGAGCAGCGTTCGACTGCGCGATTCATCGGCCGTCAAGCGATACGGGAGCGGCGACCAGAACTGACGCACTCGATAGGTCGCAGCAAGCAAGAAGCCGGCGGGATCATCGAGCATCGCCTGCCGCGCCAACTCCCGTTGCTGGATGTCCAAGCCAATCTCGCCGTCAATCGCGGGCGGATTCACCATCTGTCCGGTAGTGGGACTGATCAAACCGCGTCGTTCATCGCGGAATGAAACGCGATACGGTCCCCAGCTAGTTCGCTGCCGCGGATCCCAGGGCAAACCTGTTTTGTCCTCGCGCAAGTACTTGTAGAAGTGCCGATTGTTCGCCAGATAAATCGTGTAACCGCCGTGAGTGGTTGTCAGAATCGGCTTCTTAAACTCCCGATAATTCCGCCAGGCCCACGGGAACATCACGCCGAGACCAAAGACCAGCAAAGCGGCAGCATTGAGCAATCGTAGGCCCCACTGCGCGCTCGCTATCGTTGTGCGCGACGTTCTTTTCTGCCGCGACACCACTCCAGGCTGCAAACAAAAAGCAACCACGGCCGAAATGCCCATCCAAGGCAAGTAGGTCGGTCGGCAGAGTGCTGCGAGGCCGATCGCGCCGCCAGCGAGCGCCGCGTTCCACCAATTGCGATCGAAATCAAATCGAACGAGCAGGCCCCAAGCCACGACCGTGCAAAACGCCGCGAGCGTTTCGGTCATGATCAGCGTTTGCTGATTCAGCAGCAGTGGATCGCAGGCCACCAGCACGCCTGCCAGGTAGCTGGCCCAGCCGAGTTGCAATGCGTGAGCGATGAACCAAGTGACCCAGACAGTCGCGAGTCCCAGACCAAGGTGCAGCAGCGCGATTCTTTCGTAGTGAATGATCTGATCTTTGCCGATGGCCAGATTGCTGAGGATCACTGGATATAGCGGCGGGCGATAGGCGGAAGGCGCAGGATCGCCACTGCGACCAGCCACATCGGCGGGATCGTCGATGCTGAAGCAGGCAAAGCGAACCATGTTGTGCGCGATCAAATGATACGCATCAGGATCGGCCCGCAGTTCATCGAAGCGGGCAATCAGCACGCTGCCGCGAACGATGAGTGTGAATAGCAGCAGCAACAGAATGCCGCGATGCTTCTGCAGCGCTGTCGCGAGCCGGTGCATTAAACCAGCCCCCACTTCTTGCGCAGGAACCAGTCCGTTCCGAGCAGACCGACGAGCAAGCAGAAGAAGAGCCAAGCGTCGCCCGACGTGCTGGCAAGTTGCCATTTTGTCTGACGAATTTCATATTCCTTCTTGCGGTTGCGAATGGCGTCGATCTGCGCTGAGAGTTGTTCCGGCGCGAGCGCTCCACCGCCGTCGTCTTTGGTCCAATCGGCGAGGGCGGCCATCTGAGCGGGATCGGCGGCAGGATTGCTCAATTCGATGTCGCGATCAAAAACCAGAAACTCCGCGCGGGCGTTGCCGAGCTTGCGGTTCTCCCGCGTAGCCGTCAGTTCGACCGCATAATCGCCGGGCGTTTTTACTTCGACGCTGCCGACGTATTGTTCGCCGTCGAGCGACAACCGGATCGGTTGCTTTTGGCCGCCGGGCAAGACGAGTTGCGTATCGAGCGTTGCCGTGGTGATTGCATCGCCGGTGCTGCTCCGCGCGCCAGCCGTGATCTGCACGCGGCTGCCGGGATTGAAACGACGTTGATCGAGCTTGATCCACACGTCATCGCGATCGAGATCGTCGCGGCGAACCAACCACAGAACAATCTGCCGCCAGAACCGCTTGTGCTCTTGCTCGAAGCCATGCATGGGCCAGCGGTAGGTCGATTCGCCGGCAAAGGCCAGCACGCGACCGCGGCCATATTCACCGCTGACCAGCAGCGGATCACCGGCGGGAGATTCGATCAGCACGCGAATGCCCGGCCCGTTCTTCAAGCCATTAAACTTATGCGCCCAGGCGAGCGGCGGGATCTTTTTCCAGAGGGCAGCATTTTGCGTGTCACCGGCCAGCCGCGTGATGGGATGCTGCTGTGGCACCATCGTCACCGGCCCTTCGAGAAAGAAACGCGACAGCTGCGATTCATTCAAGCCGTCGCTTCCTTCGATTGCATTGAATCTGATCGGCAACAGCTGCTCGATAGGCGTGCCGCGATAATGGCCCCAGCCGAAGCTGCCGCGGCCACCGATCATCAGCAGGCCTTTGCCAGCGGCGACGTTGCTCGCCAACTGCTGCATCTGCTGCGGCCCGAGCGCGGCAGCGTCGACTTCGCCGAGGATGTAGGCATCGTACTTGTCGCGCTTCAAGTCTTCGCTCAGGTTGATGGGCCAATTTTTTTTGCCGCGGATATCGAGGATCCGATCGTCGAGATCGATATCGGGCGAGGCATTGATCGCGCGGCGCAGAAACTTCTGCTCGAACCTTTTTTCGCCATCGAGAAACAAAATCCGCAGGCCACCTTCGAGCACCGTCAGATAAGCGCTCAACGCATTGTTCTTGGCCACGAGCTCGCCGTCCTGCAGCGCGGCTTGCATCGTGAGGCGAAAATGGCCGACCTTTTCGGGCGTGATGGGGAAGTCGACTTCAATCGGCTTGATGTCATCGGTGGCGACGATGTCCTTCTTGCCGAGGCTTTGGCGGTTGCCGGATGCGTCTTCCAAAAAGAGTTCGACGGGAATTTTCTTTTGCGCGTAACCACGCACGCGGATCTGCCCTTTGACGACGACTTCGTTTTTTACGAAGACGGTGAATTGTTCATCGAGCCGCTCCACGGCAACATCGCGCGATTGGGCCGCATCGCCCGAAGGGCCGAAGGTGACGGTAAACAGCGGCGCTGCGAAATCGTCGCGAATTTTGCGACCCGCTTCTTGAACTTCGATTTGCGGATCAAAAGCCGTTTGCGCTCCATCGCCGAGCAACACGACAGCGGCCAGCCGTTTGCCTTGCTCGGGGAGCAACGCTTGATAGAGCGAGGTGCCGACGTCGGTCTGTTCGCCGGTCGGCTTCTCGGGGAGTTGCAGCTGACCATTGACGATCTGCCAGGGATGCAAGCGCGAGTCGTAGGTATAGGTGCGTAGCTCGAGATCCGGACCAGGGTTGACGAGCTGCGATTTGACTTTGTCGATGGTCTTTTGCAGGGCCTGCCAGCGAGTCATTTCATCTTTGCCATTCGGCAAGAGCATGCTGCGACTGGTGTCGACCATAACAATCACTACGCTGGACCGCGGCGTTTTGACCGTGGTCAATTTCGTCGGCCGCAGCAGCGCGATCACCACCAGACCGATGATGAGCAATCGCAAGACAGTGAGGACTGCTTTGCGTGGCCAACTCAGTCGACCGTAGCGCGGCCCGAGTGCGAGCAGCGCGATGAGCCCCAACGCGATGAGCGCAACGGCCCAGTAACTCCCGAGAATGGGGTCGGTGGAGAGTTCGGCGGGCGTGGAGTCTGGCGACATCGTCTTTCAGTATATCGTCGTTCACTGGGTAAGACGGACCAATCGTTTGTCCTGCGTGATCAAAAGCCACAACCCCGCTGCCATGCACTTGCTCAGGGTGCGTAGCCGCGGGGTTGTAGTTGCTTGGAGAGTGCGTTGCTCGCTACGAATGAATCTCGGCGAGTGCACTCGATGATTTGTGAAAACCGGCTTAAAGAATGGTTGGGTCAAAAGAGCTACAGCCCCTCACCCCAACCCTCTCCCCGGAGTACCGAGGCGAGGGAGCAGGTCTTTCCCCTCGTCTCTCGCCTCTCGTCCCTCGCCCCTGCTTAGAACACATCCAGAATGAACTGGTGGCCCGAGTGGTACCGGCGTTCTTGCGGGTATTCGTTTTGCCACTGGCGGTTGTAGGTGGGGATCCGCATTTCTTGCGGATAGCGGTAGTACAAGTCTTCGCTGCTGCGATAGTACTCGTTGCCGTAGAAGTTCTGCGGGTAATAGACGTAGGGGTAGTGGTAGAACCGTTCCCAGTCCATGCGGCTGTATTGTCCGCCCCAAGTTCGGCCGTAGGCGCGAGACGTCGGGTATTGGGCCTGGGCTTCGGTCGCCGAGGTCACGACGCCCATCACGCAGGCGCAAGCGAGGGCCAGAAGCAAACGACGGATCATGTATATCCCCCCTGTGAGCAATTCGCTGATTGATTGGCCGCTGCGCTAGGATCGCGACACTGTGGGCCGGCTGTGCGGGAGCCGGCTGCCAGATGTGCCGCGACTGGGTCGAGCTGCCAATGATGTTTCCATCGGCAGGCGGTTCGATCGGCATTGAACGAATATCCGCTACGACCGGCATCTTGAGCAGCTTACGCAGCTTCGCAACGAGGGGAGATTTGCTAGCGAGAGAAGATTTACTGGGCAGCGCGGCTCCGTCGTGCCATATAATTGCGTGCGCTGGGGCCGCTATCTCGGGAGACTTGTTTATGACGGCGAAGCAGTTTGTTCCGCAGCTGATTGCGATCGTCGCCGTTTTTGCGGCTGGCTCGGCCTTTGCGCAAGGGCCGCGCGTGAGCCTCGAAGTGGTCACGGAGCCCGGCCTGCCGCAGGAAGTGATCCGCGAATGGTTGCCGATGCTCGAGAAGGTCGGCTTTAGCGGCGTGCGAGTTCGCGGCGGTCAGGCGAGTGACGGCGCTGGACTGAAGGCGAATGGGACCGGCGCCAATCTGAGCTACGAAGTGACCGGCGTGCTAACCAGCGACAACCGCCTGCGGCTGCCGAACGGCAACTTCGGCCCCGGCAGCTCGGCCAATATCAAGAAGTGGCTCGAGAAACTCCAAGCCGGCGGTGAAGAAGGTTTAAATGCCAAGTCCGGCGCCTTCGGCCTCGTGCCGAAGGAACTGGTTGCCGTGCATGAGGACCTGGCCAAGAAACTCAATTTCACCACGGCTGGCAAAACGACCAAGGAAGTGGTGCAAGGAATCGCCGCCGTCGTCGATTTGAAACTAACGGTCGATCCCGCCGTCCGCGGCCAATTCGGCGATGAAAAAGTCGCCGACGAACTCATCGGCATGTCGGCTGGCACCGCGCTCGCCGCGGCGATTCGCCCACTGGGCCTCGTCATGACACCGATCAAGGTCGGCAACGACGTGCAACTGCGGGTCGTCGATTCGCAAGCCGCCAAGCAAGTCTGGCCCGTTGGCTGGCCGAGCAAATCCAATCCCAAAGAGACCCTGCCCGACTTTTTCAAGTTCCTCAACGTCGAAGTGGTCGACAGGCCGATCGCTGAACCGCTCGAAGCCATCCGCGGCCGGTTGAACGTGCCGATGATCATCGATCAGAACAACCTGGCCAAGCAGCAGATTGATATGGCCACGACGAAGGTCTCGCTGCCGAGAATGAACACATACTACAAAAGCATCCTGGAGAAACTGTTATTCCAGGCGAAGCTGAAGTGCGAGCTGCGCGTCGACGAAGCCGATCGGCCGTTCCTCTGGATCACGACGCTGAAACAGTAACTCGCGCCACGCCGGCGATCAGCAAGTATCAAATCGAGCCAAAGCGCCATCGTTTTGAGACGGTTTTTCTCGGCCGTGCGAGCGCTGCAAAATTCAATGCGCGGCCGAAATTGCTCTAAAGCCAAATCGCATCTTCATTTGCGATTTTGTTGATTGATCGCCAGGAAGTTTGGCACATCAACTGCTTTTTACTTCTCATGTTGAGCCAACTACAGCTCAGAGAGAACTCGCGGCCCGACGCCGCTTTCGAATAGCCAGGGTCCTGGCATTTACCGACTCACTTACCCGGCAACAGGCCGGAGCCAATAAAAACGGCCGGCTGACCTGATGGTCAGCCGGCCGTTGATGTTTCTTGGCCAGGCATAAAGGATGGCGAACGCGTTTAGCGCTTGCCGTCGATCAACCAACGTTCGTCGGTGAGGAACAACTCGCCGGTTTTCAAATCGCGGAGGCCGCGCATCTTGGGAGCAAAGTTATCGGCCCGCTCCATGCGGCGGTTCGAAACGATGAGCCGACGAAACTCGGCAGCATCGACGTAGTGAGTGGCGATTTCCGGTGTGGAGAGGTTCGAGTTCACAAAGCTGTTTTTTGGTTCGAGGGTGGACGGCATGGTTTATTTCCTTTTCTAGCAGCTTCCTGGTCGCCCGACTTTCGCTGCCAAGCATGCGTGACGCATTCGCGTCGCCAACACGGTGAAATTGTAACCGGCCGCTACGCGCCGAGGAAAGTAGGTGAATTGTGCATTTGCGGCAAGTTTCTGCTACGCAATGACTTACTGCGATGGATTTGGCGGGAAACAGCAGCCCAAAAGAGCCAACAACCTGTCGCTAGCAGCCCAGTTTCGATCTGGAACTGCTAGCGTTTTGACGAATACGCCTTGAAGTTCTGATGAAGTTCAGGCGAATGCTCTACGAATTTGGTCCGATACGGACATCGGTTCCCATTCCAAAAGCGTTGAAGTCCGAGGGGGCAACCAAGTTCGAAGAGCCTGCCAGGTCGATCGACTCCCAGTTGAACGTGTCGTCGCCGACACTGCCGATCAGTCTGTCGGTGGCTCCGTCGTGGGTGATGATTCCCAAGCTCGACAGATCCTTGGTTGCGGCCCATTGCGTGAGCAGGGTCAGCAACGCGGCATCGTTATCGGTGGGGTTGCTATAGGTGGCAGCACCGAAGGTGCTGGTGCTGGCCACCGAAGTGAAGCTGGAGTTCTCATTCGCCACTCGGCCACCAATGATCAAATCGTTGCCGCTACCGGCATCGATCTGATCGGCTCCACCGCCGCCGATTAGCACGTCGTTGCCCGAGTTGCCGAGCAACTGATCGTTCCCCTCACCGCCGCTCAGCAGGTCGTTCCCTTCGCCGCCGCCGAGAACATCATTTCCGGCGCCGCCGTAGAGGCGATCGTCGCCGGCTGCACCAGCGATGATGTCGTTTCCTTGTCCGCCGCTAACGTAGTCGTTGCCGCCACCTGCACTGATCTGATCATCGCCGGCGCCGCCGTAGAAGACGTCGTTGCCGTCGAGGCCACTAAGAATGTCGTTGCCACCGATGGCCCCATCTTGCGGATTGGGGTCGCCCGGCAGCGTCGGTGAGTTGTCGCCCCAGATCACATTGTCGCCGCCACCGCCATTGATCTGGTCAGCTCCGGTGCCACCGACGAGGAAGTCGTTGGCGCCCGCGCCCGAGATGTAGTCGTCACCCGCCTCGCCGTAGATTTCAGCTGGGCGATCGACGTTGGCCTGGTTCACGAAGTCGTTTGAAGCACCAGCATACGTCAACGTCTTGCCGGACAGAATCAAGTCCACCACCAGGTTGTTAACTCGCACCCGCACGGCGTTGGGATCGCTGCCGGTCGTAACATTCTTCGAGAAGATGATCGTGTCCGAGCCAGCCGTGCCGCGGACGAAGGTATCGCCCATCTGCACGTTGATCAGCTGGTTGTTGACGATCAGGTTGAGATCTTCGATCTGAGCGTACGACAACGGCTGCAAGCCGGTGGCTCCGACAATTCCAGAGACCGTCGGCAGAATGATCGCCGATGAACCCGGCAGGCCGGACAGATCGAGATTCAAAACGTCGCCGACGGTATCACCCGTCGGAACCGCCGGGCCGGTCGGTTGACCGCCGTTGATGTTGATCGCCGTCGAGGTGCTCGGCCGAATGCCGCGAACGCTGTCGGCCACGGTCAAACCCGTGTTGCTAGCGCCAGTGCCGATGATGCCCGGTCCCGTTTGACCAAAGACATCGTTGCCGTCCGCGCCGTTCGGATTCCCCGGCGCGTCGCCGTTGAGATTGACGATCGCCACACCACTCGACATGCCGGTGGGCGTCGGGCCCGTGCCGCCAGCCTGATCGGAGGTGAACAGCAGGAACTGATCTGCGCCCAGCCAGCCGTTGACGGTGACAAACGACAGATCGCTGACTGGTGTGGTGCGAGTCAACTGCGTATCGATGGTGTCGTTGCCTTGCGTGGCCGTGTAGACCAGCGTATCGACATTGCGGAAGACAACATCGCTCCCCGCGACGCTGTTAATGCCGTCGATTTGATAGTCGCCGCTCGTTGCCGGATTGACGGCTGAGATCAGCACGTTGTCGGCAGTCGTGTCGCCGCTGTCGATGATCGTCAGCGTGTCGTTGTTGGCCGCGATGTTTCCATCCGTACCGTCAACCACAACTTGTCCAGCGATCGAATCGACCGTGTTCAGGACGTTGTAGAGCTGGAATTGATCGTTGCCGGTGCCGCCGATCAGCGTGACGGTGCCCGTGTTACCGCTGGTCGAATGAACGCGAATGATATCCGCGTCCGCATCGCCACTAAGCGTGATGGCCAGCGGATTGCTTTGATTGCTGCCGATGCCAATGAGCTCGAGCGTGTCAGCGCCCGCAGCACCACTCACACCGATGCCCGCACCGACGTTGTTGCCGGTGAGTTCCAGCGGCGTGAAGCCCGCGACCGTGGCCCGGGTGTTGTTGCCGAAGGGGGCGATGCTCATCAGGTTGGCATTTGCATCGCCGAGCAACGTCGCATTGCCCGCGGCAACCGATTGAACCAGTTCCGTGTTGGCAAAGTAGGTGAGCAGTGTTCCGCTCGCGCCCGAAGTGCTTTGCACTTCGCCGCTCGCCATCGGTGTGCCGCTGCCATCGCCAATCGCATAGGTGAAGGCTGCGTTCGCGCCGGTCAGGTTGTAAACAAGCTTGTCGCTGCCAGCTCGGCCGTCGAAGAAGAAGTCCGCAGCGCCAGGGATGTTCGGATTGTTTGGCACACCGGGCACGCTCCCTTGGAAGTCGAGCATGCCGCCCGAATCGCTCACCGTGACGGTGTCGTTGTCGTTGCTGCCGATGTAGGTGAACGACAAAATGCTGGCCATATCTCCTTGGAAGATCAGGCCGACGTCATCGTCATCCGGCACGGCATTCGATCCAGTCCGTTCGACGATGAGCGTCGTGCCCGACTTGCGAATCGAAATTAGGTCGTCGACGTTGGTATTGCCGAACGACGAGGTGTTGGCGTCGAGCACAAGGTCGTAGAGCGTTGCCCCGACCACGTTCACATTTTCGATGCTCGTGTAAGTCACCGGACGATTCGGAGCACCAAAGCTCCAAGAGCCGGAGCCCGGGCTGCCGATCGTCAGCACTGGATTGGTGGTTCCGGTCAGGTCCAGGCTCAGGGTGTCGCCGGGGAACGTCGTCGGCAAGTTGCCGTTCACCGTGAAGGCCGCAGTGCTGGAAGGTTTGACGGTAAACGTGTCGTTGTTGACGTTGCCGTTGAGGAACGCACCGCCCGGAGCAGTGGTCACGCCGCCAGCCGTGGCCGCAGCGCCGGCTGCGTCGGTGGCCGCGGGGCCGACGTCGACGTTGATCGTCACCGTGCTCGAAGACGACAGGTCGCCGTTGAAGACGCCGTTGTCGCCGGCGTTGATCAAGATCAACCCTGCGGCGCTCGAAATCGTCGCGCCGGCAATCGAGGTGATGTCTTGCCCCGCCGAGGCTGCGTCGGTCGTGGTGAGGAACACATCGGTTCCAGCGCCAGTCGCGGTAATGTTCTCCGTCACGGCGATCGAGCCAGTGCCGGTGAGCACAATGTCGCCACCCGTGGCACTCATGCCAACTGCGGTGCTAATGCCACCGATCGTGACATTGCCTGTGTTGTTCAGGAAAATGCCGCCCGTGCCGGCCGTGGCTTCGAGCGCACCAACTTGCAATTCCAAGTCGCCATTGGTCACACCAATGCCACCGCCAGCGGCGGTCGTCGCGAGGACCAATCGGCCTGCTGTGATGTCGAGCACCGCATCGTTGGCGGTATCGATGATCGAACCAGCCGTCGAGGTCAAGAAGACATCGGCCAGGCCGGCGCTGATCGTGCCGATCGGCAGGTCATCGGAAACATCGCGGATGTAAACCGGATTGGTCACTGCGCCCGGCGTGAGCACATTCAAGATCGCCGTGGCTGCGAGCGTCGCGGCGTTGATTTCCAGCGGCAAGGCTTCCGAGGTGCCGATGGTGCTCGTCGCACCGGTCACTTCGAGAATCACTTGAATGGCTCGCACGTCGGCGTTGCCACCAGCGACACTCGTCAAGCTGCCGTTGAGAACACGCAGGTCGAAGACCGTAGTGCCGGTCGCGCCCATCGATGAATCGTTCATCTGTAGGCCGCCAGCGGTATCAAGAATCCAGGCCGAGTTGTTCGTGCCGCCCGCGATATTTGCTTGCAACTGCACGGCGTTGATTTCGAGTCGGTTGGCAGCGCTCGTGCCGATGGTGTGAGCGCCCGTGCTGAGCGAGATGGTCAGCGTGCCTGCGACAATGTCGGCAACGCCAGCATCGGCAGCGCCACTCACGAGGTTGCCGTTGTTCACGGTGATGTTCGTAGCGGCGGTGCCCGAGCTCAGATTTTCAACCGTCACATCGCCAGCCGTGGCGGTGGTGATGGTCACTGCGCCATTGGCTGCCACGACGTTTTGCACGGTCACCGCATTGGTTTCGTCGAAGCGAATCGCTCCCGCGCCGCTCGTCGTACCATTCAGCGTGGCGACCGTGGTATCGAGATCGATGCCGGTAACGGCCGACGCGGTGAGCGTGGCTGCCGACACATCGACATTCGTACCAGCCGTGCTGATCGCGCCGCCGGAGGTCAGCACCACGTTGTTCGGCGTGGTGATCGAACCCGTGTTCGCAAACGCCATGTTGCCGCCGCTGATCGTCACCAGACCCGGCAAGGTCGCACCGGCGGTTACAGCTACTGCACCATTGAAGTTCACTGCATCGTTGCCGTCGCTGCCGTTCACGGTGAAGTTGCCCGTGAGCGTAGCGGCCCCAATGTTGAGCGTGTCGGCGCTGCCGGTGCTCAGGTTCACGACGAGTGCATCGGTCGGCTTGTTGAAGTTGGTATTCGCACCAATCGACGAATCGATCTGCAGCGAAGTGCCGGCCACCAGGTTGGCGAGCGCGATGGTTTCGGCGGCGCCGTTATAAGTAAAGACGCGAGTCGCCGCGGTCAACAAATCGGTGATCGATTCGTTGCCCGTGTAATTCACAATCCGGCCATCGATATTCATCGAGCCGTCGAGATCGGTTGTGTAGGTCTGCGTCACATTCGTAGCCGTTCCGTTCCGCACGCTGAACGTATCGGTGCCGCCACCGCTGTTGAAACTCACACCATTGAGCGCCGGAATCGGCGTCGTGTTGGCGTAGTCGATGATCAGCGTGTCGTTGTCGGTCGTACCGACAAACGCCACGCCATTGGTGCCAGCCTTCGGCACGCTGCTCAGCAGCGCGTTGGTCGCGATGTCGCGAATTTCGATGGTCGTCTGCGCCGCGTTCAAAATCAGCAAGTAACCATCGGCCACGCCGTCTTGAACTGGTGAGTAGGTGAACGTATCGCTGATGTTGAGAATCGCCGTGTCGGTCGCGGTTAGCAAACCATCGCTGACGACCAGACGAATGGTGTGCGCGCCTGGTCCCAGCGGAGTGGCTACACCTTGCAGCACGCTCCACGGAATCGTGGCCGTTTGACTGGCGGTCGTGAAATCGGTGATGCCGTCGTTGTCGAGATCCCAGCGATAGCTCAAGACCGTGCCCGTATCAACGTCGCCCGAACCGACCGCGCTGACGTTCAAGGATTGACCAGCGCCAATCGAATACGGCCCATTGGCTTCCGCGGTTGGCGCATCGTTCACACCGTTGACGGTGATGTTGACAGTGGTTGTCATCCGCGGGTTACCAGTGACATCCAGTTCGCGATAACCGACGTAGCCGTTCTCTTGATTGCCGAAGACGAAGCGAATTGCCGCGACGCCGGTTTGCAAGAATCCTGTCGGCGAGTTGATCGCCGTTTGTCCGTTCGGCGGATTGCCCGGCGCGAACGAAACCGTCGGGATGAAGTCCGTGAAGGTTCCAGGAGAGCCCACGAGCGAATACTGCACCGTGTAGTCTTGGTTGTCGCGGCCATTGTCTTGCCAACCCGCATAGACCGCGATCGACGAGATGTCGTAGCCCAGCGGATACGTCGCGGTGTCGAGGTTGTAAGTCAGCGTCGTGCCGTTGCTGATCGATACCGCCTGCGAAGCGAACGTCGCCAGATTGCCGGCTGCTCCCGCCGGCCCGTACGTGCCGTTGGTCAGGGTGGCTGGATTGCTCGACGTTCCTTCCTGGCCTTGCAGCGTATTGCCGGTGATCACCGGTGTGATGCCGGTGAGCAAATCGTTGTCCAGAACGGTGAATGCCGAAGCGCCGGACTGATTGGTCAGCACTCCCGGCGCTGTTGCGCCACCAACCACATAGGTGAAGGTGTCTTGAGCGGTCTGCCCGACCGGCAAGCTGTTGAACACGCCCTGCTGGTTGTACGTGAAGCTGCCGTTGTCGTTGATCACGACCTGGCCCCCCGCGGTCGTCGTGATGGTTGCGGTGCCGTCTCCCGAAGTCCCGATCACGCCACTGAGGTTCGTGTTGTTGGCGCGAACCACTTCAAAGGCCGGGTTGCCTGGCAACGCATCATTGGCCAGCACGCCCGTTCCGGCCGGCACCGTCAGGTTGATGTCTTCCGTCGCGGTGTAGCGATCAAAGGCGGGATCGGATACGCCGGTGACGGTGACGGTCACCGTGGCCGTCGAGGTCCCACCTTGCGAATCGCGCAGAATGTAATTGAACGTGTCGACCAGCGTCTGACCGTCTTTCAGAACCTGCGCGGCCTGCGATGTGGCTGGGTTGTAGGTGAACGAACCGTTGGCCAGCGGTGTGATCGTGGCGCCATTGGTCGAAATGATGGTCGCCGTATCGACCGAGATCGTATCGCCGATGTCACGGTCGCTATCGTTGGTCATCAAGCCGTTAATAGAGCTATACGAAGCGATACCGCCTGACGCATCGCCGATCAGCTTGAAGCTGCTGTCAAACGCAGTCTTCGTGCCCGGAGCGTAGAAGAACTCGCCGTAGTCGCCGCCGCCGCCTTCGGTGTACATCGCTTCGAACTTATAGTCGCCAGGAGCGAGCGTGGCTTGGCCGAAGACGTCGCCGCAGCAACCACCCTGCGTGACGACGTTGGCATCGTCATTGGGGTCACCGTTGTGATTGAGATCGATGCGAATGCGTGAGTTGTCGTCGCTGAACGTGCCGAAGGTGTAAACCCCGCCCGTCGTCACTCGCAAAATGCCGGTCACATACACCGCATATTGTTCGGTGTTGTTAGCAATGCCTGGCAGGGTGTTGTCGACGTTGAAGTGGCCACCGGGCTGGCCAATGATGTCAGCTTGCGCGATCGTGCCGGTGTAATTCGGCGCGCGAGTGCCGCGAACCGCGTCTGCTCCCGCAAACGTTCCATAGCCTTCGCCCGCTTGTTGGTTGTAGACGAAGACGTTTACGCCGGGCACCAAGTTGGCCGTCACTACCAGCGACGAGTTCTCACTTGTCACGTACGGATTCACGGCATAGCCGGGATCATTGACGGCCACTGGCGCGTCGTTCACGCCCGTGACCGTGATATTCACCGTAGCGGGGAAGTCGGTAATCGCCATGCGGCCGCCGAGGATCGTCCCCGTTTGGTCGCCGATCAGCTTGAATGAACTATCGAAGGCAGTCTTCGAGCCGGGGGCATAGAAGAACTCGCCGTAATCGCCGCCGCCACCTTCGGTGTACATGGCCTCGAACGGATAGTCGCCCACCGCCAGAGTGACCTGACCAAACGAATTCGCACAGCAACCCGACGTCACGATGCTCGGGTCATCCAGAGGATTGCCGTTGCCATTCAAGTCGATACGAATGCGCGAGAAGTCGTCGCTCTGAATGCCGAAGGTATAAACGCCGGCAACCGTTACTCGCAGCACGCCGTTGATGAAGACCGCGTAGTTTTCGGTGTTGTTCGCGGTACCGGGCAGCGTGTTGTTGACGGCGAAGTTGCCGCCCGGCTGACCGATGACATCGGCTTGTTGAATCGTGCCTGAGTAATTCGGTGCGCGGCTGCCGCGCACGAGGTCGGCATTCGCCTCTCCGCCATTGATCGTTTCGCCCGACTGCTGGTTGTAAACCTGCACATTCAGATTCGGGTCAAAGACCAGCTGATTGTCGGTCGCCGTGTAGGTGAACGAATCAATCAACGTTTGACCAGCGCCCAGATTCTGCAGCTTGCTCGAGCCGCTCGGGTTGTAAGTGAACGTGCCATCGTCGTTCATGGTGATCGACGCGCCGAGCGTGGTCAGCGCGGTGGCCGAACCATTCCCCAGCGTGCCAATCGTGCCACTCAGCAAGTTGCCTTGCAGTGTGCGAACTTCCAGCACATCGAGGTTGTCGATGTCGGTGTCATTCACCAACACGCCGTCATCGGCAGTATTGGCGGGAGTCAGATCGCCGATGTTGTCGCGCGGCACGAGCACATCACGATCGGTCGTGACGATGTTTGTGTCTTCGTTGGTCGCGTAGCTGTTGTTCTGCACGATCGTCAGATCGTTCTTGCCGGTGACCGTGATATTCACGTTGCCGACCGTGCTGAGTTTGTTCGTCGCGGCATTGTCCGTCACCGTGTAGGTGAACGTATCCGTTGCGACCTGACCGTTCTGCAACGCCTGCACCTTCGAACCCGCTTGGTTCGGATCGTAGGTGAAGCTGCCATCGGCATTGAGCGTCACTTTCGCGCCCAGCGTGCTGAAGCCGGTGAGGCCGCCGCCATTCAATTGCGTGACGGTCAGATTCTGCGCAGCATTGCCGTTGGCAATTTCTTCGTCGGTGTCATTCCCCAGCAGACCGGTCGGCACGAAGGCAGAGATCGAGGCAATACCGCCGGAAGCGTCGCCGATCAGTTTGAATGAGCTATCGAAGGCAGTCTTTGAGCCTGGGGCATAGAAGAACTCGCCGTAGTCACCACCACCACCTTCGGTGTACATGGCTTCAAACGGATAGTCGCCGACGGCCAGCGTGACCGGTGCGCCGATGTTATCGGTGCAGCAGTTGGGCAAAAATGCAACGTCTTCGGTGCCGTCGGTGGCAATCGTGCCGTTCTTGTTGAGATCGATGCGAATCCGCGAGGCGTCGTCGCTGTTCACACCAAAGGTGTAGGTGCCAGCCGTGTTCACGCGCAACGTGCCCGTGATCAGCACACCATAGTTGTCGCCGCCAGTGCCAGGGAAAGCACTGCCGCCCACGAAGTGAGGGCTACCACCGTTGCCGATGAAGTCGGCAACCAGCACCGTGCCCGTATTCGACGGCACGCCAGTCCGCGCCGCGTCGATACTGGCGATCCCGGCGTTGGTCCCTTGAAACACCGCGACATTCATACCCGGCACGGGTGTGATGACCGGAATATTCAGCGCCGTGTCTTCGTTGGTCGTGTACGTGTCGGTGTTTGCAACCGGCGCTGTATTCACGCCGTTAATCGTGAAGTTCACCGTGCCGCTGATTTCGTTAGGAGCGGTTTGTGTGGTGGCCAGGCCGCCATTGTCGGTATCACCGACGAGGTGCCAGGTGTTCGTCGCGGCGAATGAAGTGAACGCGCCGGGAGCTCCGTAGAACTCGAGATTTGCACCGCCGTTCCCTTCCCAGTTCACCAGATTCAAATCGTAATAACCTGGCGCCGAGAAATTAAACACGCCGAAGGTATCGACCGAGCCACGGCCCGTCGATCGACGCAGGCGAGGAGCGGCAGTGCCCGTGGTGCTCGTGCCATCGTTGTCGCCAGCGACGGTCGTCAAGTTGACGGTCCCCGGACCGCCCGAGAACGTCAAACCGAATCCGTCATCGCTGTTGACCGAGAAGGTGTAGTCACCAGCCGACGGAATGAAGATCTTGCCCGTCACTTCGATGACGAAGTTGTCTTGATCACCAGCGCCCAGGCCCGGCACATTGGTTTCGTCATCCATCGGCGAGGCGGTGCCAGCGCCATTGAACTGCCCGGCAGCGCCGGTGTTCAAAAAGTTCACGGTCGAGCGCGGGCCGTTGAATTTTTCGTTCGGTCGCGCGCCGGCGAGAAACGCATCGGTGCCCGCCAGGTCACCCGCGCCAGACGGTTGATAAACCTTCACGGTCAGGCCCGGGGCCAGGCTGCCGTCGGTCACCGTGTAGTTAAACGTATCGGTGGTCGAGTCACCGGTGCTCAGCGCTTGCAGTGTCTTGGAGGTCGTTGGATCGTAGGAGAACGTGCCGTCGTCGTTGATCTTGACCGTGGCGCCCTTGGCCGTGGTGAACGTCGTAAAGCCATCGCCCAGCGTACCAACGTTGCCCGACAACTTGGCGCCGTTGGCGGTGTAAACCTGCAGCGTATCGTTCACGTCAACGTCGGTGTCATTCACCAGCACGCCGTCGTCGGTGGTCGCCGGCGTCAGGTCGCCGATGTTGTTGCGCGGCGAAGCCTTGTCGTAGTCGGTCAGATTCAGCTTGGTGTTTTCGTCGGTCACATACGAATCGGTCTTGGTCGTCGGCAAATCATTCCGACCGGTGACCGTAACGCTTGCCGTGCCCGTAGTCGTCAGCGCGCCGCCGGGAGCGTTGTCCGAAACCGTGTAGGTAAACGTGTCGACCGCCACTTGGCCAGCCGCGAGACCTTGCACTGCCGATCCCGGCTGATTGGGATCGTACGAGAAGCTTCCATTGGCATTCATGGTCACCTTGGCGCCCATCGAGCTGAAGCCCGTCAGGCCGCCGGTGCCGCTGACTTGAGTGACCGTGAGACTTTGCGTGGCGTTGCCATTGCTGGCTTCTTCATCGGTGTCGTTCCCGAGCACGCCAGGTCGCGTGATGCTGGAGAATGACGAGATGCCGCCCGAAGAATCGCCGAGCAGTTTGAACGCTGGATCAAAGGCTGCGAACGAACCGGGCGCGTAGAAGAACTCGCCGTAGTCGCCGCCACCACCTTCGGTGTACATCGCTTCGAACGGATAGTCGCCCGCGGCCAACGAGACTGGCGTGCCGAATTGGTCGGAGCAGCAACCGGTGTGCTGCGCCACCGTGGTTAGCCCGGCGCCCATGTTGATGCGAATTCGGGAATTGTCATCCGAATTCACGCCAAAGGTATAAGTGCCGCTGGTCGCGACCCGCAGTGTGCCAGTCAGATACACCGCATAGTTGTCGCCGCCAGTCCCTGCAAACGTACTGCCGCCGGCAAAGTGCGGGCTACCACCGTTGCCCAGGAAGTCGGCTTGCAGCACCGTGCCCGTTTGATTCGGCAATCGGCCCACAGTGTTGCGAACAGCATCGGCGCCCGCCATGGTTCCATAGCCCGTTTCAGCGCCTTGCTGGTTATAAACGGCAACGTTCATCCCCGGCACTTCGAGCAACACCGGCACCGAGATCGCTGTATCTTCGTTGGTGGCGTAAGTATCCGGATTTGCCACTGGCGCGCCGTTCACACCGGTGACGTTGATATTCACAATCGCCGAGTCGGTCGATGTCGCCGGCGAAATTGCACGGATGCCATTTGCATCGAACGTATCGCCTACTAACCGCCACTGAGCACCTGCCGTTTGCGCTGCGGCAAACGTGCCAGCCGTCGTAAAGTCGCCGCGGGCTGCGAACATTTCTACCGACGAACCACCGCCACCTTCCCAGTTCACCAGGCGGAGCGGATACAAGCCGGCCGTCGGAAAATCCCACACGCCAAACGTGTCGGTCGCGCCACGGCCATTGAAGAAAATCTGGCGTCCACTCACGCCGAGCGTGCTCGCGCCATCGAGGGCGCCAAAGGTATTCAGCAAGTTCGCGCCCGTGATCGACAAACCAAAGCCATCGTCGCTGTTCACGGCGAAGGTGTAGCGGCCAGCGGCCGGAATCCAAATTGAAGTCGTGGCTTCGACTACGTAGTTGTCTTGATCGCCGGCAGGCAAACCGGGCACGGTGGTTTCGTCATCGAGGGGCGAAGCGCCGCCTGCACCAATGAAGTGCGATTGCCCCACATCGGTCTGGAAGAAATTGACCACCGGCCTCGTCGCGGTGTTCATTGGTGCTGGATTGCCAGCCAGGAACGAATCAACCGCGCCGAGATTGCCAGTGCCTTGCAAGTAAGTCTTAACAAGGAAGCCTTCGGTCACCGGCCCTTCGCTCACGGCATAGGCAAATGTGTCGGACTGGTTTTGCGAGTTCCCCAGCGCTTGCAGCGAGGTGCTCGTCGTGGGGTTGTAGGAAAATGTCCCCCCCGGAGCCACGCTCACCGCTGCTCCTTGAACGCTGGTTGACGTGAATGCGACAACGGTCAAGTTGGTTCCCGTGTCATTCGTCAGCAAACTGGTCGTCGCTGGCGAAACCGTCGTCAGGATCGTGTTTTCATTGGTCGTGCCCGCGTCATTAATGGCATCGGCTGCCATTAGATTTCGCTCTTCGAGCGATTCGAAGAAGACGCGGCGACGGCGATCGCGATTCGCTTTTTGGCTTTGCTGAACGGACTTTTTCGAGGAGAGAGCCAAACGATCGCGCAGGGAAATACGCATCGACAAATCCTGGAGAGAGCAATGGATTGGGGGAGAGATCGAGGCCCGGCAAAATCGCTACAAAATGCCGTAGTCGGGGCTGATTGTAGCTGTCACTAGTGTAATTGCTACAGCATCACGTGTATTTATGCGAGTTTTTTGTAAAAAAGTCCGAGATTTTCACTAACCGGTGCCAGGAACTGCCGCCCCCCCACAAGTAGTTGCCTAGGTCGCTCGCGATAGCCTAGTTTCCGCCGCCGACATACTGTCGCTGCCCTATTGGAGGGGTGTGTGGTCGGTCTCAAAATCCGCACAGGCGGTACGACCGTAGCTACCCGCGTTTTCGTTACCGAAGGAATTACCGGCACATTTTCTCAACTGCCAAGTGCCGCCGATTCGATAGGAATTGGGCAGGGAGTAGGCTGCCCGCGTTGGGGCATGAAATGTACTGACGCAGCTGCCTGGCAACTCGTGATTGGCTTACATGGCCGTCGTCGCAGGATTGGTGCGATGCGGTTGACTGATGAACTCCTTGCAACCCGCAGCTGTTCCGCTGGTATCTCAGCGAGACATCTGCACCTGTCCGATTTTGAGGAATCAGCCGCCTGCCACTGGGAATGTTGGTCCTTGGACTGACATTCAGCAGGCGAACAACTTAGGAGGGGGGAGACGATGCTTGAGTCGTCACATGGTCGGCGTGCGCGGGTTGCTCGGCGCTGGCAACGGCTGGCCACGGCTACTCTTTGTGCGGCCAGTTTTCTCACCGGCGATTTGCTCTTCGGGCAACAACCTGCCTATCCGCGGCAACAGCTGAGTGGCGCTAGGCCGCAGCTGCAGCGGGTAGAGATCGATGCCGCTCCGCTGGCCGCGAAGCCGGGTGTGGAAGCCAAGCCGGCGGAACAGAAGAACGATGGGCTCGCGCCGATCGTATCTTCGGCCAACGTGCCCCGGCCGTCGCGCAACAAGCCGGCCGCCGCTCCCGCGCAGTCACCGGCAGTGAACCAGGCTGCGATGCCTGCCAGCGACACAATCCAAAATGACGGCTTGGCTCTCGAAGCCATTCTCGCCCGGTCGGTAGAGAACAAAAAGGTCGAACCAGTTCGGCCTGCTGCGACCACAGGTTTGCCGCCGGGTGCTCCGGCGAGCACGGGGCCTTGGATGCAGGATATTCGGGAGATGATCCGCAGCACGCCGTCGCCCAATGGGGCGCGGAATGCGGTTCAGCCAGCTGCGAACAATGCTGCTTCGCTGAATAAGAATGTCGCGAAGCAGGTTCAGTACGAACAGCCTGCGATGCCTGCCGGACCGCCCAAGGAATTGATTGCCACGCCGATCGGTGGCGCTCAGTCGGCCTTCGCGCCGATTGCAGCCGTGCCGCCGGCTCCGGCTGCGTCGACTCCGTTGCCGCCGTTGCCTGCCGAGATTCAGGCGATGACGCCGCCTGCGGCTTATAGCCAGCCGGCGTTTAGTCCGCCTTCGTTCACGCCTCCGGCTCCTGCGCCGGAAGTGCGGCCGATCGCGCTGCCGGTTCAGCAGTTGGCACCGGCTCCTGCTCCGCAGCAGGCTGTGCTTGCAACTTCGCAGCCGATTTCCCAGCCGAGCGCGCAACCAGCTGCTCCCGCAGTTGCTGCCAAGCCGAAGAAGCTGCAGCATTTGGCGCCGATGAATCCGCAGTACGAAGCGGCAGCTCAGGCTCGCGGCATCGCTCAAGTGCGAGCCGAGAACGCGTTGCCGCCGCTGTCGCCGCCGGGGCAGTTCAACGATTCGCAGCTGACTCCCGCGCCCTCGTATGAACCGGTCGCGCCGGCTCAGCAGCGGCTGCAAGGTCATCCGGTCAACCTGGTGCAACAGCCGGGTGCGTTGCAGCCACCGCCGGCGACCACGCCTGGTCAACAGCCTGTTGATCCGCGGGTCGATGCGATGGCCCGCGCTGGCAGCCCGTTCGAAGTGATCGATGAAACCGGCGCGGTGCAGGTCATGGTTCGTCGCAGCAAGCTGCTTCGCACTAAGGTCGACATCTACCGCACGGCAGTCGTCGACGACTCGATCTGCGAGATCGTGCAGTTCACGCCGCGTGAAGTTTCGATCATCGGCAAGAGCCAGGGTTCGACGCACGTCACCTTCTGGTTCGACGATCCGGCGATGCAGCCGATCACGTATGTGATTCAGGTTGTTCCGGACGTGGCTGCGGTCGTACAGCAAGAGAATACTTACAAAATGCTGCAGGATGTCATCAATGAGATGTTTCCTGATAGCAAGATACAATTGATGATTGTGGCCGATAAACTGATCCTCCGCGGCCAGGCCAAGGACAGCGAAGAAGCTGCTCAGATCGTCGCGCTCGTTCGCAGCCAGACCGGTGGTTTGTCGCAAGGAGCGAATGCGGGCGGCATGGGTGGCGGCCTCAGCGAAGGTGCTGCCGCTCAAGTGCTGAGCGACTCGGCGACTGGTTCTTCTCAACGCTCGCGGTTGCAAGTCATCAACATGATTCGCGTGCCGGGCGTGCAACAAGTCGCGCTGCGGGTGAAGATCGCGGAAATGAATCGCTCGGCCGCTCGCGGCTTCGGCGTCGACGTGAAGGGTCACATCAACTTCACGGACAACACCGATGGCAGCCAGATGTTCCTGCAGTCGATGCTCAACGTCGCTGCCGGTGCTGGTCCTGCCCTGCTCACGCAAGTCGACGGCGACGATATTCAACTCGGTGTGCGTTACCTGCAATCGCATGGCATCATCCGTCTGCTCAGCGAGCCGACGCTGGTGACGATGAGCGGTACGCCGGCCACATTCATCGCCGGTGGTGAGTTCGCGGTGCCGACAATCGTCGGTTCTGCAGGCCTAAATGCGGTCACAACCGACTTCCGCGCCTTCGGTGCGATCATCAGCTTCATGCCGACGGTGATCGATAAGGATCGCATCCGCCTGCAAGTGTCGCCTGAATTCAGCCAGATCAACTCGGCTCTCACGGTCGGCGGCACGCCTGGCCTGAAGGTGCGAGCCGCGACGACGACTGTCGAAATGCGAGAAGGTCAAACGCTGGCGATCGCCGGTTTGCTGGAAGACAATATGAACGGCACGAACGTCGGTGACCTGCCGTTCCTGTCGCGAGTCTTCGGCCGCCGCGACATGAGCCGCAACGAAACGGAACTGCTCATCCTGGTTGCTCCGGAACTGGTGCATGCGATGGAAGCCGAAGAGGTTCCGCCGCTGCCTGGCTTCGATGTAACCGAACCGACGAGTGCCCAGTTCTTCCTGCACGGCCGGTTGGAAGGGAATCCGACCCAGGATTACCGCAGCACGGTCTGGCCGCGTCTGAAGAAACGCTACGGAGCCGGCGGCCCGGCGATGACGAGCGGACCTTTCGGTCACGGACAGTAAGACAGGAAGTTCTGAGTTTTGAGTTCTGAGTTCTGAGACAAAAAAGTTCTCAGAACTCAGCCATCACTCAGAAAGACACTTACTCCTGTCTCAGAACTCCAAATTTAAAACTCAGAACTACCTCACTCCAACCCGCCGAGTGATTCCCATGAAACACACGATACTCATCCTCAGCTTGATCGCAGCTTCGCTCTCCGGCTGTGCCTGGAACGACTTTGATCAGTGTGGTGGCAACCAGCGAGTGATGCACGGCAATCACCAGTCGCAGAAGTGGGCACGCAAGTACGGTGCGCCGCACGACCGGCCGTTCCCGATCGGCCAGGTGAGCGATTCGTTCTGGGAAACCCAGCAAACGAACGCCGAAGCGGCCGACTTCACGTTCTACGACCACGAGTTCCGCGGCGACACGGCTGAACTCGGCCCGGGCGCCAAGCGACACCTCGAGATGGTGGCGATGCGACTGGAACACGCGCCGTTCCCGATCGTGATCGAACAAAGCCAATACAACGCCAAGCCGCAACTCGACGCCGCCCGCCGGCAAACGATCGTGATGCACCTGAACCGCATGGGCGTGACGAACGCCGACGAGCGAGTGGTGGTCGCGGGCGCCTTCGCGGAAGGCTTCACGGCGATCGAGGGAGAACGCGCCTACTACAACGGCATCCTCGGCAACAGCGGCGGCGGCGCTGGCCGCCGCTTCGGCGGCACCGGCGGCGTCTATCGGTAGTCAAACGGAAGCGGTTTTGCGGTTCTGCTCAAACCAAAGAACGGATTCTTCATATGCAACGCAAATTCCTTCACGACCTGAAGTGGCTGATCGTTCTCGCCGTGGCAGCGACCAGCACCGGCTGTGCCGGCATGCCAGGCCGCGATTGGTTCACCAGTTGGAAGCCTAGCTTGCCTTCGCCCGGCGCAACCGTTGCTAAGGAAGAGAAGATCGCCAAGGCCAAAGATGCCAAGGTCGAAGAAAATACGGTCGCGATGGAAATCGCCCGCGGCCGCAACTTTGAAAAGGGTGGTCAACTCGACAAGGCCCGCAAGGTGTATGAAGACCTGCGGAAGAAGCATCCGGAAAACTACGTCATTGCCCATCGCTTGGGCGTTGTCGCCGATTCGGAACGCCGCCACGGCGAAGCCGAGCAGCTGTTCATGTTTGCTCTCGAACGTCAGCCAAACGACGCTCAGATCATCAACGATCTCGGCTACTGCTACTACCTGCAAGGAAAGCTGACGCAAGCCGAGCCCTATGCCCGGCGGGCAGTCGCTTTGCAACCAGCCAACTCGCGGTTCCGCAATAACCTCGGTTTGGTCCTCGGTCACATGGGCAACGTCAAAGAAGCCCTGGTTGAATTCCGCGCTGCCGGCAACGAAGCCGATGCCATGTTCAACATGGCGTTCATCTATGCTTCGCAAGACCGAACGGACGATTCGAAGGCTTGCTTCCGCTATGCCCTCGCCATCGATCCGACTCACCGTCGTGCTCGCGAAGCTTTGGCGTCGTTCGAAGAATACGAAAACAAGCCCGCCGCGCTGCGTGATCAAGAAATGGATCTCGCCGAAAATGGCGGCCGCTGGGTGCCGTATCAAGAAGGCGGCAGCGTGCAACAAGCCTCGGCCACCGCACCTCTGCCGCAAGGCCGCGATGCCGGTAAGGCCACTCGCGCCTTGCAAATGCAAGCGAAAGCCGTGCAATCGCAGAACTCGGCAGCCCAGTAGTTAGGCATTCACGGCCTGATGGATCTACGCGAGCACGCACTTATGCGGCTCGCCTGCAATCTCTTGCACATATCGCGGCACCGCATAGCCGGGCAGCCGTTCGCGCATTTCAGCGATCAGCTGCAAGCCTCGCGCGACCGGCACTTCGAAGTGCGCCGCACCGGCGACTCGATCGAGTTGATGCAAATAGTAAGGCATCACACGCAGGTCAACGAGCCGGCGCGAAAGCTCGACGAGCGAATCAGCCGAGTCATTCACACCGCGCAGCAACACGGCTTGATTCAGCAGCGGCACTCCAGCATCGCTCAACCGCGCGAGCGCGGCCGCTACTTCGTCATCAATCTCTTGCGCATGATTGGCATGCACGATCATGATCGGCGTGAGCCGCGTGCCGCGCAGCCAGGCGAGCAGTTCAGATGTCACTCGCTGCGGAATGACAATCGGCAGTCGCGTGTGAATGCGCAGCCGTTTCAAATGTGGAATCTCAGCGAGTCGCTCGGCGAGTTCTGCCAGCGTGCGATCGATGAGCGTCAGCGGATCGCCACCCGACAGCAGTACCTCGTCGATTGAGTCGTCGGCGCGCAGCAGTTCGAGCGCGGGCTCCCAATCATCCACCGAGCGCGGCGCCGTCGAATACGGAAAGTGCCGACGAAAACAATAACGACAATGAACCGCGCAGGCGCCGGTCGTAATCAGCAGCGCTCGGCCTTGGTACTTCTGCAGCAAGCCAGCCGATTTCGTCGCCGCACCATCGCCAACAGCATCGCGTTGGAAACCGGGAGCAGGCTCCCGTTCTTCACCGAGCGGCAGCACTTGGCAGAGAAGTGGATCAGTCAACTTCCCAGGTGTCATTCGCCGGATGTAGCTCCAGGGCGCGAACAATGGAAAGTCTTCGGCAGCAACCCGAGCAGCAGGCAGCAGTTCTTGCGGAAGATCAAGGGCTGTAAGTAGTTGCGCGGGATCACGAACGGCCCGTTTGAGCTCGGTTCGCCAATCCACCGACGACACAGCCGCCTCCGAAGGCGCGGCAGCCGAAGTGGCGCAGGCAATGTCGCTATCGGCCGCTACAATTCTCATTCCCACAACCATACCAGTTTCTTCGTTTGTTAGCAGGGTCAGCACGTGGCGACGTATAAAACCAGCGACTTCACCAAAGGTATCAAGGTTCAAATCGACGGCGAACCTTACCTCATGGCGGAAATGAACTTCCGCAAGCCGGGTAAAGGCAACGCCCTGTATGAATGCAAGCTGAAGAACTTGCTCCGCGGCACCACGCTGCAGCGCGTCTTCAAGGGTGGCGACACTCTGGAAGCAGCCGACGTCGAAGAAATTCCCGTGCAATATCTTTACCGCCAGGCCGATACGTTTGTGTTCATGCACAACGAATCGTTCGAGCAATATGAGCTCGAAAAGGCGAGCGTCGAAGAATCCTTCATGTTTCTGAAGGAAGGGATGCCTTGCCAGATGCTGCTGTTCAACGCTCGCCCGGTGAGCGTCACTCCGCCCGCCCACGTTGAACTCAAGGTCGAGTATTGCGAAGACGGCGCTCGCGGCGATACGGCCACCAATGTGACCAAGCCAGTGAAGCTGGAAACCGGCGCCGAAATCCGCGCCCCGCTGTTCATCAAGATCGGCAACGTGCTGAAGATTGACACGCGGACCGGTGAATACATCGAACGCGTCTCGACGTAGTTCCTGCTCGCTTACGCCCCTGCCCCTGCGGCAGGGGTTTACCGGCTTGTGCACTACTCCGTTAATCGTGGTAGTAGTGCAGCGGCTTTGGCGCTCTTCGCCATAGCCCGGCGATCGCACATCCTAGCGATCGTACGGACCAAATCTCTGCCGCGATTCTCTCCGCGCGATCTCGTTGCGCACCAGCCAGTGAAGAATGAAGTGCAACGGCCAGGCGATCGGTATCATGCCGATCCCCAGCAGGGGCCCTAAGTAGACCAAATACGTTTGCATCGCCGGGTGCCGAGCGCCGTCGTAGCGAAACATCAGAAAGAAAATGAACGGCACGATCGTCAACACGAGATAGGCAAACCCCAGCCGAAAGGCCGTCGATGTTTTCTCCTCGGTGCTGGTGACCAGCAGCAAGCTCGCGAGCGAAAAAATCGCCAGCACCACCGCGATGAGCACACGCACAAGCAGCGAAAGCTCGAAGTCCGGCATCAAACCGAGGTAGCCGGGCGGCAAGTTCGGATATGGGTCGTAGATCCAGGCCAGCAGCAGGAATGCCAGACCGGTGACTCCGACTGTCCAAATCGGGATCAGGATCATCAGCGCGGTGGGCGTCAGTCCTTTCCCTAAGAGCTGAGGAAAAGCCAGGCGGACCACGAAGTTGCCAACCACGAGCGCACCGATGCACGCAACGAGCAGGCGCAGGCCCAACGTAGCGAGGAAGGGAATCGAAGGTCGATCGGCGTCAGAATTCATCGATGCTCACTTGTCAGCAATGTTGTTTCTTAGAATATGGTAATCGCTGTCCGCCAGACCGATCGCCACGCTAAGGCACAAAGATTCATGTCCGATCATTTTCCTACCTGCTCGCTCGATATGTTGCGCCAGCGGGCCGAACTGCTGAAGAAACTGCGGCAGTTCTTCGACAGCCGCGGCTTTCTCGAAGTCGAAACGCCGACACTTTCGCACGACAGTGTGATCGACGAACATCTCGATCCCATTCCGGTCGTAATCTTCGACGATGCTACGCAACGCTTCACCGGCCGCACGCTCTTTCTGCAGACCTCACCCGAGTTCGGCATGAAGCGGTTGCTGGCCGCGGGCGCGCAGGCCATTTATCAAATCACGCGGGCTTATCGTGGCGGCGGCGAAGCGGGCCAGTTGCATAATCCCGAGTTCACGATGCTCGAGTGGTATCGCGTCGGCGACGACTACACCGCCGGTCGGCAGCTGCTCGCCGATCTTGCTGTTGCGGCGCTCGGTTGCGAAGTGCCCGAGCAACTCACGTATCGCGAGGCATTTTTGCGTTACGCACAGCTTGATCCTTTCACTGCCGATGCTGCCACGATCGCTGCTGCCACGATCGCTGCTGCCCTACCGGAGCAGTCACAGCCAGTCAGCGAGCAGGAGCGTTCCTTCTGGCTCGATCGGGTCTTGGTCGAACGCGTCGAACCGCGCCTTGGTCAGCAACGGCCGACGATTCTCTACGACTATCCTGCCGATCAATCGGCCCTTGCGCAAGTTCGTCCGGCCACTGCCGACAATCCAGCGGTTGCCGAACGTTTTGAACTCTACAGCCGCGGCGTAGAACTGGCCAACGGTTATCACGAATTGCTCGATCCGCAGGTGCTGCGCGAGCGCAACCGGACGAACAATCAGAAGCGGGCCGCGGCGGGAAAGTACCGACTGCCGGAAGATAGTCGATTGCTAACGGCGATGGAGCAAGGCTTGCCTGCTTGCTCCGGTTGTGCGCTAGGCGTCGATCGCTTGCTAATGGTGGCCAGCGGCGCGAAGTCGATTCAAGAAGTGCTGACGTTTCCGATTGTACGCGCTTAGGCGTTCAATCGTGTGCGACTTCGCTGTTTGCCGAGCAGGTTCTGCAAAGCAGACTATCGGAAAATCCGCAGCTGCGGCCCGGTTTGCACTGGCTCTGCTTGCGAATAGAGCCAGTTCCGCGCCACTTCGCAATCGTCGTGCTTTTGCACGCCGCTGCCCACGCGTTGCGTGCGGCGATCACCCTTGCCGGCGATCAGCACGGTGTCGCCCGGACGTGCTTGCGACAACGCATACTCAATCGCGCGAGTTCGGTTCGGCAACGTGTGCGTCAAATGTGGCCGTTCGTGGCCATCGAGAATGTCGTGAGCGATTTGCAACGGCTGTTCGTGGCGCGGGTCGTCGCTGGTGATGATCGACAGTTGCGTCATCCGATCGAGCACGTGGCCGATGCGGGGGCGTTGTTCTTTATTCTTGCCACCTTGGCAACCCATCACGCAAATAATGCGGCCGGTACCGGCTTGCCGCAGCGATCGCAGGCTGGCGGCGAGAGCTTCGGGCGAGCGGGCGTTGTCGACAAAGACGTTGAATTGCTGACCGCATTCAAGCCGCTGCAAACGGCCCGGAATAAACTTCACGGCTTCGAGGCCGCGGACGATTGTCGACAGATCCATGCCCATCGCCAGACCCGCAGCCGTCGCGGCGAGGCAGTTCATCACATGCTGATCGCCGATGATGGCGGTTCGTACCGGAATCGATTCGTTACCGGCTTGCAGCAAAAAGGTTTGCTCGCTGCTGCAGCGTTCGATGACGCTGGCGGTGACTTGGGCTTCGCCGATCATGCCGAAGGTGAGAACCGGCAGATCGACGTTTTGCAGAGCTTCTTCGCTATCGACATCGTCGGCGTTGAACACCGCGAAGCCGCCCGGCTTGAGCATTTCGAGCGCTCGCAGGTTTGCGCGGCGGACATTTTCTTCCGTGCCGTGCCACTGATCTTCGCTGCGTTTGAGATTGGTCACAATGACCGCATCAAATTCCATCCCCGCCGCGCGGCGTTCGGCCAAGGCGCGGGAGGAAAGCTCGACCACGGCCGATTCGCAGCCAGCCGTCGTCATTCGTTGCAACCAATTGGCCATTTTCGGAGCGCGAGGCGTCGAGCAAGGAGTAACTACTTGTTCGCGCGAATCGCTCAAGCCGATGCTGCTGATCACGCCCACCGCTTCACCGGCCGCTTCGAGCATCGCGGCGACAAGCAAGCTGACCACCGTCTTGCCGCGGGTGCCGACGACCGCGATGGTGCGGAGTTGATCGCAAGGGTTACCGGCGAGAGCCTGGCAAACGCGGCCGAGAGCTTCGCGTGTGTCCGGCACGATGCACTGCGGCACTTTCACGGGCAGGAGTCGTTCGGTGAGCACGGCCACCGCGCCACGCTTGACGGCTTCGACGGCGTCTTCATGCGAATCGCCATCGGCTGTGAGCACGCCGACGAACAGATCGCCGGGTTGAACTTTATCGGCTTGCGTGCAAACCGAGTGAGCGACAATCGCGCCCTGAGTCAAACGGGCGGCGGGGAACAGATGGCCGAGCGAAACGCTCGCGCGCTGCTGGATCGTACTCATGCCAGGCCTCCTTGCCTTGGAATGAACGTTCGTAAATCCCTTCGTCGCTAGCGGATACGGGTTGCGCGGTCATCCTGACTCGCAACCCTGGCGGGCGAAGGTTCAATCATTGTTGGCAAAACGGCATTTGGGTCAACCCGAAAAGTCCGTGGCCAGCAGCGGCATGAAAAAGTAGCTGAATTCGCCAGAATTCAGAGGTGGCAGCTATCGGTGACCATCTGAATTCTGGCGAATTCAGCTACCTCAAGTCATGGACTGAGTGACGCCAGCCAGGAGGAATCTTCACATCACTGAACCGAGCTGCGTTGAACCACGGGTTGTTCTCGTGTCGGTCGTCAAAAGCAAAGTTCGTACGATGGGGATATGTTGGGCTCCAATCGCTGTGGTACATCACAATTCGGCAGGGAAGGTATTGCTTTTCGTCAATGAAGACTCGGACCGCTTGAAAGTCATACCAACCGTTGAATTTCTTCGGAACAAACTCCAGGCAGTACTCACCCGCTTCGGCACGCAACGGGCGCACCCAGTATTTGTCTTTCAGCGTCTTTGAATTCACTCCAAAGAGGATCGGGATAGGCAGATAATTGAATGCTGCCTCGCCCTCGCGGGGAAGGATTAACTCCCGCACTCGCCAATCCTGGGCTTCGAAGACCCACAAGCGTTCGCCGTTGGTGATCCATTTGCCATTTCGATTCTTGGGCTCGTCGCGATATTTCGGCTGGCCGTCCGCAGCGAATGTGTCAATCACTTGGGATTGCTGAAATTCCAACAGCCCCTGATTCGGATTGCCAAAAGCAAACACGCCCGCCGAATAGCTGGTAAACGGTAATTCATTCGGCTTCTCTTGTTTTTTCAATTCCGCAAAATGAGTGGGAGTGACGGCAGGGTCGTACTCCCACATTTCGATTTTCCCCTCCAGAGCCCTTGTCTTTGCTCGTCGCTCGTCCCAATACCGGAGCACATTGTCACACCACTCTTGCTCCCGGTCATTGAGCGGGAGCCATTCAGGCTGCTTGTTGTCTTGTGGTGCGACTCGGATTGCCTGCCAGGGGAACTGTGCCTGCACCTGTGCGACAAACAACACGAGCCAGCAAAAAGAGAGTGCCAGTGAGCAGGATTTGCGAGTCATCCGTAACTCCTCGGTAGGGTCGGTTCGAAGCCCATTATCTCCGAGCCTATCCTGCGAGAGCTAGAGCGAATCGCCGCTCAAAACGTCAGCTTTTCCTTCCGATAGCTGAGGTCCAGCAGATCCATCGGGTGCATGATTTTCAGCACTTCGCCCTGCATGCGGGCTTCGCGAGCAATCTGTAGCAAGCAGCCGGCGTTGGAAGTGATCACGACTCGCGCACCTGTTTTGCGGATGTTCTCGAGCTTTCGCCGGCCGAGTTTTTCGGCCATCGCGGGCTCGGTCAGGTTGTAAGTGCCAGCCGCGCCGCAGCAGAGATCGGCTTCCGGGAGTTCGACGAGTTTCAACCCGCGAATCTTCTTCATCAGGTTGCGCGGCTGCTCACGCACTTTTTGCGCATGCGCGAGGTGACACGCGTCGTGATAAGTGGCCGTCACGCGGAGTTCGCCCGGCGGCGTAACGAGGCCGAGGTTATCGAGGAACTCGCTGCAGTCGCGGACCTTGGCGGCAAAGGCTTCGCGGTCGTGCTGCTTGTCGTCTTGCCAGTGATGGCCGTAGTCTTTGAGCATCGAGCCGCAGCCGGCGACGTTCACGATGATGGCATCGACGCTGCTGGGATCGAACGCCGCGATGTTCGTATCGGCAAATTCGCGGGCCGGTTCGCTGCTGCCGGCGTGCAGGTGGATCGCGCCGCAACAAGCTTGTTCGCGGGGCACGACAACATCGCAGCCGTTGGCTTGCAACACGCGAGCGGTCGCCCAGTTCGTCTGGCGGAACATCACATCGCCGACGCAGCCGGTAAAGAGGGCAACCCGAGCACGACGACGCCCCGTTGCCGGAAAAAACGTCGGCAACTGTGGCTGCTCTTTTTCCAGCGGCGGCAGCATCGTGAAGAGGCGCCCCAACCGCGACGGCAACAATCGCCACAGGCCGGTCGCGATCAGGAACTTATCCAAATAAAGCATCTGCGCGATGCGCGCTGGACGGAGGCTCGCGCGGAGACGTTCCGGATATGGAAACATGCCGAACAAGATGTAGCGATGAAACCAGTCGTTGAGTTTCGCGTTGCCGGTCTGAGCTGCGCCCGCTTGTTCCATGCTCACGCGGAATGGCTCGATCAACTTGCCGTACTGCACGCCGCTCGGGCACGCCGATTCGCAGCCGCGGCAATCGAGGCAGAGCTCCAGATGCCGCCGCACGTGATTGTTCAGTTCAAGCCGACCATCGGTCACGGCGCGCATCAAATAGATGCGGCCGCGCGGGCTGTCGTTCTCGTTGCCGGTTTCGACAAACGTCGGACACGAAGCCGTGCACAAACCGCAGTGGACGCAATCGAGAAACAGTTCGTAATCGATATTCGAGCCGGGCCGAGCATTCGGTTGCAGCGGCGCATCGCCGCCCAACTGCAGCAGCGGCGGAGTGCGCGCGACGGCTTGATCGGTGACGGTCGGTGGTGGATTCGCGGGAGCAGTCGTCATGGATATAGTCAGCGGCGGTTAGATATAGACAAAACGGCCGCGATTGAGCAAATCGAGCGGATCAAACTTCTTCTTCACCGCGGTCATCACTGCCAGCGGCGCTTCGCCGCCCCACACGCTGCGATGCGTGATCGCGGCGCCCGGTGGCGCATTCAATATTACTACATGCCCGTGATGAGCGGCGGCGGCGGGTTGCAAATCTCCCATCATCAGTTCGCTCAGTCCCTTGTCGGGAAACTTCGCAAACCGCACAAAAACAGCACCGTTGCCGGCGTGGGCCAGCACCGAACAATCGGGATCGCGCTTGCGACAGGCCGCGACAAACGGCAACACGCCGCTGGGCGTGACGCTGGCTTGCACGGTGAGCGGGCTATCGATGTGGGCCGAAAACTCCTGCACGGCCGGCCAAGGTTCCGCACAACCATCCTGCATCAGCGGATTCACAATCCCGGCTTCACGCCATTCGCGGCGAAGATGATCCTTCATCCACAGCACCTCGGTGGTTGTGCCTTCGAGCAACACCAGCAGTCCGAAGTTGTCTTTGGTGAGATTTGTCTCGGCGAGCGCGGCTTCTTTCTGCCAAACACTTCCCGATACTAATTCCACCGCCGCCGGAGTCACCGCCGATTGCTGCAGTGCGGCGAGCATCGTTTCGGCTTTCTTCGCGTCATTCACACTGCAGGCGAGCCAGGCCGAACGCTCGGGGAGTGGCCGAACTTTCAACGTTACCTGCGTGATGATCCCGAGCGTCCCGAACGAACCGCAGAGGAGCTTGCAGAAGTCGTAGCCAGCAACATTCTTCACCACGCGACCGCCACCGTGAAACAGCAGGCCGTTGCCATCCACGGCTTCGATGCCGATCACAAAATCACGCAGCGAACCCTGGCCGTAACGGCGATGGCCATTCCAGTTCGTAGCGATCACACCGCCGATCGTCGCCCGATCGGCCTGCGGGACATCGACGGGCAAACGCTGATGTTCCTTGACCAATGTTTCGGCCAATTGCGCCATCGTGATGCCCGCTTCAACCGTGATCGTCATATCGCGGGCGGGATAATCGACGACGCGGTTGAGCTGCGCGAGCGAGAGTTGTTCGACCGTCGCCGCCGATTGCAGGCCGAAGTGCAAACTCGTGCCGCCGCCAACGGGTTGCAAGGGCGTTTTGCTCGCGCGTGCGCGCTGGACGGCGGCGACGACGTCGGTGGAAGAAGTTGGTGATGTTGCCGGCGAACCCATGCTTGGCTTTCTAACCATCTGGCGTTGCCGCCATTCGATTTCTTAGCCACCGGCTTTAGCCGGTGGTTGCGGTCTCTCGTTAGACCGGCTTTAGCCATGAAATCCGCACGCGGTGAAATGGCTAAAGCCGGTGACTCTTGCATTCATGACCACCAGCTAAAGCTGGTGGCTAAGGGGACGTTTGATCTTTGTTGAATTGACTGACTTGAATTGCCTTGACTGTCTTCGGTGGAGCTAACGCGATGAATTACAGCGCCGCGCGCCTGCCCGGGTGTTTCTGTTCCATGCCACAACCACCTGCAGTCGGCAGCATTTTCATCGGACTCAAATTGCCGACTGGGTTAAACGCTTGGCGCAGATTGTCCATTGCGACTAAGTCGTCCGGCGAAAACATCTTTTGCATGAAGTGAATCTTCTCCACGCCGATGCCGTGTTCGCCGGTCACACTGCCGCCGCAGTCCAGGCAAGCCTCGAGGATTTCGTTGCTGGCGTGCAGCACGCGCTCGACCTGCGCGGCGTCTCGTTCATCGAAGAGCAGGATCGGATGAATGTTGCCGTCGCCGGCGTGGAAGACGTTGACGATCTTGATGTCGTACTTCGCGCTGATCTCGGTGATCTTACGTTGAATCAGCGGCAACTGCGTACGTGGCACCACGCCATCCTGCGTGCAATAACTCGGACTCAACCGCCCGATCGCGCCGAAGGCTTGCTTGCGGCATTTCCAGAGCTTGAGTCGTTCTTTTTCATCCTTGGCTAGGCGCACTTCGCGGGCTTTTGATTTTTTGCACAGTTCCACAATCTGATCGCGCTGTTGATCGAGCCCCGCGTCGAGGCCGTCGACTTCGATTAGCAGGATTGCCTGCGCGTCGAGCGGAAAGCCGAAGCTGAACGCCGCTTCGATGGCGACGAGAATGCCTTGATCCATCATCTCGAGCGCTGCTGGCACGATGCCCGCGCCGATGATCTCGCTGATGGCCTGCGTGGCGTCGTCGCAACTTTCGAAGATGGCGAGCATCGTTCGCCAACCTTGCGGATTGCGTGTCAGCCGCACCCAAACCTTCGTCACCACGCCGAGAGTTCCTTCGCTGCCGACAAAGGCGCCGACCAGATCCAACCCCAAGGGATCTTCGGCCGGTCCGCCTAACTGCACGACCGCACCATCGGCCATCACCATTTCTACGCCGAGAACATGATTGACCGTCACGCCATATTTCAGCGTGTGTGGGCCGCCGGAGTTCGTCGCCACATTGCCGCCGATCGTGCAAGCGCCTTGGCTCGAGGGATCGGGAGCGTAGTGATAGCCGGAGCCCTTCAGCGCGTTGGTCAGATGCACATTCACCACGCCCGGCTCGACCACGGCATAGCGATCGCGGTAGTTGATTTCCACGATGCGGTTGAGTCGCATCAGCACGATCATCACGCCGCCGCCAATCGGCAAGCAACCGCCTGCCAGGCTGGTCCCCGCGCCGCGCGGCACGAACGGCACCTGCATCTCGTTGCAGAGCTTGACGATCTTCACCACGTCAGCCGTGCTACGGGGAAAGACGACTACGTCGGGGCTGTTCTTTTCGATGACGAAACCGTCGCACTCATACACCATCAGGTCTGAGCGCGCGGTGAGGACGTTCTCGGCGCCGATCGCGCGGCGCAGAGCATCGGCCAGGCGAGTGAGCGTGGAAGCGCTGGGGGAGGGGATCGATTGCATGCAGCCGCCGTCAAAATGGAGAAGCACCGATTATAGATGCCGCAGAATTCTACCCGCGGAAATTTTTTGCGTGACGGACCTAAGTTGTCCACGCCCTGGAGATAAAGAGAGTATCACCCGCGACTGTTCGCGAGTGCTAAGTCGCCGGGCTGCCGTTGATTCAGCAGCCCGGAGAACGAAAGAGGCTGCAAATCTTACCAACCCTCTTGCCAAACTTTCACGCCAATTGTAAATTTGTACAGTAACGGAGCGGGTGCGATGAGCCCTGTGGATCCGACAAAAGGCGAATGCTGGCAAGGAGTTGCGTCAAGAGCAATTGCTTTCGATTTCGTTTTGGCACGGCACATGCTTTATATCCAAAGCATTGCGGCCGTCTCGCTTGTCTTCCCCCGCAATGTTTAACTCTCGTCACGGACGTACGCACAAAGGAGTGTCACAATGTTGGTTCTTACTCGCAAGCTGCAGGAAAAGATTTGTATCGGTAACGACATCACGGTCACGATTCTGCGGGTGAAAGGACAGCAAGTCCGCATCGGCATCGAAGCCCCTCGCGATGTCCGCGTCATTCGCGGTGAACTGCCGCCGATGACCACCACTCGCGATGAATTGCCGGAATCGTCGGATCGCGAAAATGCCGGCACGGTTCGGTTTGAAATCGAAGGCACGCTGGTCGAAGAAACCGAAACGGCTGATGCTGATGAAAACAGCGCAGTCCTGGTCGGCCGCGGCAAACCGGCCGCCATGCAGAGCTTTGTTCGCACCGTGCTGGAAAATGCACTGGCTAAGTAACGGAAAATAGAAGTAGGCCGGAGCAAGCGGGACCCACGCAGTTCCGGCCCAGCAAAACGTTACATCTTCGGCACTGGCATCAACGTCTCTCCGGTGGAGAGACCTCGATCAGGCCGATGATATTCCTCGATCAGGTGCACACCAAAGCCTCGCTTGAGTTCGTATTCGGCACGTGCTGCCCAGGGCGTGCCGGGATGCTCGGCGATCACCGCGTGAAAGCGCGTCGTGGCGCGATCGATGTAAGGTTGCACAACAGCGCCCGTGATGGTTTCTTTTCGCGTGGCGATGTCCCAGCCTGTGTGCCGCAGATTTGGTGGCTTGAATTCCGGCACGACCCGCGGATTGCGGCCGAACTGCATCAGGTAGGCGCGATATTCGAACATCCGTGCCTGATAGGCAATGATCTGAGCATAGATCAAGTCATAATTGGCTTGCCAGCGCGGTGACGCTTCGTTCGCGCGATAGGACTCGAGCTTCTGCATGTCGCGTTCGACGCGCGAGAGATACTCGCCGTAAATCGTCGATTTTGCACACTCGATTTCGATCTGCTTCAGCAAGTTCGGCACATCGGGCGAGAAATGAACTCGCATCTCGATGATTTTCGAGATCTCCGGGTTGTATGGATTCAAATCGTAGATGACTTTCGTCAGGGCCTTGCGCAGCTCGGATTTCTCCGTCTCAGCGCCGACCTCCAATCGCGAGCGAATGTCGGGCATGTAGCGCCGCATGGCTTCGAATTCGTATTTCTTATTGTCCGCGCGGACCAGGTTGATTTCTTTGCTCGGCAGCACAAAGAAAATGCCGCCGGTTTCGTGGCTCATGCGAGTTTGTTCGTACGGACCAAAGCCGCTGAGGTGCGCGTCGTAACGACGATGAAAACCGTCGGTTTGCAACTGTTCGACAAAGGCGGTTTCCGGACCGCGATCAATGCGGATCCAGTGATGATGGCCCGTTTGCGGATGAGTCCAACCAAGGTGAGCGTAGGGATAGCCAAAGGTGGCTTCGCGGCCGAGCACAAAGAGCTTGGCATTGGCTGACTTCAGTTCGGCGACGGTCCGCTCGAGCTGGGTTTGGTTGTCGGCTGGTTCGCCGCTTTCATCGGTGCAGAGAATGAGAGCAATCCGGCGATTCTGTTTTTGAGCATAGCCGCGATGCGTGCCGATCGCTTGCGTCACGGCAGAGCACATCATTTCTTTGCCCGAGGGATCGGTGGGAACTTCATCAATGCAAGCCTTGATCTCGTACCAGTCGGACGTTGGCTGCTTGGTGTGCTGCACGTAACCTTCGCCGTAGCTGACGACGGCGGTCTGCAGCGCGTCGCGATTGTGCTTGCTCACGAGGCCTAACTGCTTGTAGACGTGATCGATGCGATCGCGAATTTCGACCTGGTCGTCCTTCATGCTTTCCGATTGATCGAAAGCCCAGATCACGAGGACCGGCCCTTTGTCGAGCATCCAGAGGATTTCTTGCGTGACCCGATCGAGAGCCTGATCGTAGTTCTCGACAACGGCGCGGGCTTCACCTACCTGACCATCGGGCACACCGCTGATCAACTTCCGACTTGAAGGAACGTCGATAAACATCTCTTCGGCTGGCCCGCCGCCGATGCCGGCGAGCACATCGGCTACGCCGCGATCGAAACCACCCATGCCTCCACCAGTGCCGCCAGTTCCCGGGCCATCTCCTTCGGAACCGCCGCCGGCGCCGCCCATGCCACCACTGCCAAAGCCAGTTCCGCCGCGGCCGTCGCCGACGGTCGTGGCTGCCGCCATCGCGTGCGCCGTGTTGGTTGTGGTCGACTTCGATTGCTCGGTAATGAGCGCCATTTGCGGATCGAGTTCAAACGTGAGGATCTCGCGTTTCTCCGGTTCCGGAATCACCGACGAGGCAAACAGCGGAGCCGTCGATTCGATCACCGCAGGGACGGCGCCGAACATCGTCAGCACCACGGCGAGAATCAGCATGCCGATCAAGTGAATCGTCACGGAGCCGAGGAAGGCCGCGCCATCGACGCCCCAGTTCATGCCGAGGCGCGAGCGCTTTTCGATCGGTTCAAACTCGTCATCCGGTGCGGGCAACGTAACGGGCGGAGCGGCCACCTTCGCCACCGCGGCAGCTACCTTTGGCGGCGGAGCTACAACCGCGGCGGGCGGTTTTACAGCGGGAGGCGGCGACTTCGCAGGAACGGCGGGGGGCGTGGGAGCGATAGGCGGTGCTGCAGCTTTCGCAGGAGCGGGAGGAGCAGGCGCGTCCACGATCTCTTCATACGAATCGACGTCTTCAAACTCTTCGAAGTTATCGATGTCCAGCGCCTCATCACTCAGGGGGGAGGCTAGACCATCCGGTGCGGTTGACATGGGCAATGCGCCTGTGCACTGGCAGAGAGATTGGTGGATTTTTGATTCTATGAATCCTGGCCGCAGGATTGCAACGTTTTTCCGGCAAGTTTTCGGCGGCGATCGAGGGACCCATGGAGCCCTAAAGGACTATCGCCTGCTCTGGCAGGATTAGCTTCGCGTGAGTGGCTTCGATTTATTCATTGATGCGGTCGGCCTAATTTTTATTGCGGAGAGCGCGGGCTGAAAATTGGAGAGTCAGATTCTGGCACGCACCTTGCATTAAGGGGATCGGCCGAGCTGGGGACCGGAACTCTCCAGCAAAGCGATTCCTGATGTGGGCCGGAACAGAGAAGTGGCGTCAGGCGTTCATACGCAGATGTCAGGGGCCGGCAATAAGAGGCTGTTTCTCGCAGAAATGCGAGGAATAGAGGCAAAAAGGACAGAGAACGAGGCATCAGGAAGCGAGATTGAGGCAGCTGAGGAACCTGAGAGCCTCTTCAGCAATGCACAACAGGCGGGTTGATTCGTTCATTCGAGTCAACCCGCCTGCTGCATTTTGATAGAGCAATTTTGCAACATAGTGCCGCAAAATTAAACACTTGCATCTGCCGCTCGTTCTTGCTAGTCGATCGAATCGCAGGATTGCGGAATGCCGCACGGCGACCTCTTCCATGCGACAAACATGCTTCGCATGAGAACATGACATCCGCGTCAGCAAGTGAGGACGCAAAGGAGTGTTTTCAGAAGCCGCAGTCGCGACGTAAGTGCGTGGAACTCAAATCGGCCTCACTGTGCTTCGTTTGCGGGTTTGGTGACGCTTTTCGCTTTTGTTTGGTCGCATTCGGGGTCAGTCGTTCGAAGACTTACGTCAAATCGGCAGAGGCATTTCAAGGTCTCGCTGAGCGAGCTCTTTTCACCTGCGAATTTCGTTGCAACTTGCTGGCAGACCGGTACAATCAGCGGAATTGGATAAATGAGGGGAAAATGACAGCGGCAGTGAGTACACGCCGCTAGTCCCTGCGTTTGTTGTTTCAGAGCAAGGGTTTGGAAGATAACCAGCGGTGGTTTTCGACCAAGCCAACTTTGCTCAGTGCAATCGACGCCGGGGGGTAATATGACTCTTCTTTCCACTCAGCGCAGATCTCTTCGGATTGCTCAACGGGACACGGACATGAAGGCAAGGGATTTTATGGTGCGAACAGTTGGCGGATGGATGACAGTCGCCCTCACGTTGGCATGTGCCACGCAAGCTTTCGGCCAAACGCCGAAGGTTGCGGCAAAGGGAGCCAGTGATTACGGCATTCCTCAGGTTGCCGAGATCAACAAAGGCATCCGCCAAGTCTGGACCGACAACAACATGATTCCTTCGCCACCCGCTACCGATAGCGAGTGGTGCCGACGCGTTTATCTCGACCTGCTCGGTCGCGTTCCCTCGGTTGCCGAGTTGCGTTCGTTCGCCGCCATCAAGGATTCCGATCGCAAAGCCAAGCTCGTCAACAAGCTGCTGCACGACGAAGCCTACCTGGAAGAATATGCTCGCAACTGGACGACCATCTGGACCAACATCCTGATCGGTCGCACCGGCGGCACCGAGCAAAACACGCTCATCAATCGCGAAGGGATGCAAAAGTATCTCCGCGATACCTTTGCCAGCAACAAGCCCTACGATCGCATGGTCACCGAGATCGTCTCAGCGACCGGCTCGACCACGCCTGGCGAAATGAACTTCAACGGCGCCACGAATTTCTATGTGATGAAGCTCGACGAAAACGCCGCCCAAGCGACGGCCATGACGGCCAAGATCTTCCTCGGTTTGCAGGTGCAATGCACTCAGTGCCACAACCACCCGTTCAATGACTGGAAGCAACAGAAGTTCTGGGAATTCAACGCCTTCTTCCGCCAAACCAAGGCCAATCGCAAGCAGATGCCTGGTATGCGGATGGTGCAGTCTGTTGACCTCGTGAATGTCGATTTCAAAGGTGAAGGCAAGGGCGGTGCCCAAGACGAAGCCATCATCTTCTACGAACTCCGCAACGGTTTGCTCTCGAGCGCCTTCCCGGTGTTTGTCGACGGCAAAGAAGGTTCTCGCAGCGGCAATGCCAACTACGCCAATCGCCGCGGCGAACTGGCAAAGATGATTGTCGGTTCGGAATACATGGAAAAGACGATCGCTAACCGGATGTGGCATCACTTCCTCGGTTATGGCTTCACCAAGCCGATCGATGATATGGGGCCGCACAACACGGCTACGCATCCAGAATTGCTCGACTACTTGGGCAAGGAAGTTCGCAAGGCGAATTTCGATCTAAAGGAACTGATGAAGTGGATCACCCTCAGCGAAGCTTACTCGCTGTCGAGCCGCATCACTCCCGGCAACAAAGCCGACGATCCGCTGCTGGGTGAAACGCCGAAGTTCACGCACTTCTATCTCCGCAACATGCGGGCAGAAGAACTGTACGAATCGCTGATCACCGCCACGGAAGCTGAGAAGACGAAGGGTGACTATGCGGAGCAGGAAAAGCTGAAGAGCAGCTGGCTGCAGCAGTTCAACACGACCTTCGGCAATGACGAAGGTGACGAGCAAACCACCTTCAACGGCACGATCCCGCAAGCCCTGATGATGATGAATGGCGATCTGGTGAAGAAAGCCGTCAGCACCGAACAGGGAAGCTTCCTGCAAAAGGTAGCAACCAGCAACATGCGGCCTGCCGATAAGATCGACTACCTGTTCCACGCCGCTCTGGGTCGTTCGCCCAACGGCAACGAAGTTACTGCGGCCAACCAGCTGATGCAGCTCCGCGGTGGCAACTCGGCAGCAGCCCTGCAAGACATCTTCTGGGCCGCTCTGAACGCCAACGAGTTCATCCTGCAGCACTAAGAGTTTCAGCAACGTTCGCAAACAACCCGCAGGCTGATTAGTTTATCTGACCTGCGATACCATAAGTTAGCTCATTACGAAATAATTCCTGACCGTTTTTTGTGGAGATTTGGCATGCAGACTTCTGTTCCTTCGGGCATGAGCCGCCGACACTTTATGTCGCACGTCGCTGGCGCTTCAGCGATGACAATTCCTGCCCTCACCATGGGCCAAAGCATCCGCACTCACGCGGCTGATCTGAAGAAAAACGGCAAAGCCGCTATCTTGTTGTGGATGAGCGGTGGTCCCAGCACGATGGATATTTGGGATCTCAAGCCAGGTGCCTCGACCGGCGGTCCATTCAAGCCGATCAGCACCGCTGGCGATGTGCAAATTTGCGAACACATGCCCCAGACCGCCAAGGTCATGGACAAGCTCGCGATCATCCGCTCGATGAGCACTCGCGAAGCCGATCACATGCGTGGTCGCTACTACATGCACACCGGTTACGTTCCGAACCCGAATATCGAGCACCCCAGCTACGGAGCCGTTCTCTCGCACGAGCTGATCGACTCGCGTTCGAGCGGTCTCGAAATTCCGCCGTTCGTTTCAGTCGGTGGCGGTAGCGTCGGTCCGGGCTTCCTGGGCATGGCGTGGGCTCCCTTCGTGGTCGGCAGCAATGGCCAAGTCCGTAACCTGGACATGGGCATCGAAGAAAACCGCTTGATGCAGCGGATGGCCGCCCTCGATATGATCGAAAAGAACTTCATTGGTCAAAGCCGCGGTTCGGCTGCTTCGGATCACGAAAAGATCTTGAAGAAGACGCTGAACCTGATGACCAGCGAACAGATGGAAGCCTTCAAGGTCAATAAGGAACCGAAGGAAGTCCAAGAACGTTACGGCAACGACGGTTTCGGCCGTGGCTGCTTGATGGCTCGCCGCTTGGTGGAAGCCGGCGTGCCGTTCGTCGAAGTCGACCTGGGTGGCTGGGACAATCACCAGAACATCTTCGCGACCCTCGGCACGGGCATGAATCCCAAGCTGGCCGTTCTCGACCGCGCCATGAGCGCTCTGGTCGAAGACTTGACCCAGCGGGGCATGATCGAAAACACCGCCATCATGTGGATGGGTGAATTCAGCCGCACGCCGCGCATCAACGGCACGACGGGTCGCGATCACTGGGCTCGCTCGTGGAGCGTGGTCGTCGGTGGTGCCGGCATGAAGGGTGGTATCGCGGTTGGTAAGACCAACGCCGATGGCACTAGCGTCGATACCGAGCCCTACACCTCGCAAGACGTGATGGCTTCGGTGTGCAAGGCTCTCGGCATCTCGCTCGAGACCACCTTCACCAGCAAGAGCGGTCGTCCGATGAAGATTGCCAACAGCGGCAAGGTCATCAAGGAACTGTTCGTCTAGTCGAGTTGGTCCTTCAGTTTGATTTCAATCGCCGGCCGGAAGTCTTCACGATTTCCGGCCGGCTTTTTTTGTTACTCTATGGGCATGTCAAACCTCCCCACACTGAACGATCGCGCTTGGAAAATCGCCGAGCGTTTGCTGAACGATCCCGATCAATATCGCGTCAGCCAACCAAGACCGGGATTGCTCGATTGCGGCGTGCAATCGACCGGAGGCCTGGAAGCCGGTCGGCTTGTCGCCGAAATCTGCCTGGCGGGACTGGCTTCGGTTTCGTTGGTTCCTGCGGAGCGAAGTCTTTGGCATGGCCCCGCAGTGCAAGTTCAAACTGACCACCCCATCTCGGCTTGCATGGCATCGCAGTACGCTGGTTGGCAACTGAAGGGAGAGAAGTTTTTTGCGATGGGATCCGGACCCATGCGGGCCGCGGCGCATCGCGAGGCGATCTTTGCCGACATTGGCTGTGCGGAGCAACCCACGCGCGTGATCGGCGTTTTGGAAACGAGCAAACTGCCGCCGCACGAGATCCTGGAGAAGATCGCCGCCGATTGCCACGTTGAACCGAAGCATGTGCTGCTCCTCTGCGCTCGCACGGCGAGCCTGGCTGGAACGATGCAAGTCGTCGCGCGCTCGGTCGAAACGGCGCTGCACAAGTTGCACGAGTTGAAATTCGACTTGAAGAAAGTCGTCAGTGGCTACGGCGTGGCGCCGTTGCCGCCAATTGCCAGGGATGACCTGACTGCTATCGGCTGGACGAATGACGCGGTGCTCTACGGCGGCGAAGTAACGCTGTGGGTGCATGCTGACGACGATGAACTTCACGCGATTGGTCCCAAAGTTCCGAGTAACTCCTCGGCCGATTTCGGCGAGCCTTTTGCGCAAATCTTTCATCGTTACAGCGGTGATTTTTACAAGATCGATCCGCTGCTGTTCAGTCCGGCGGTGGTAACGTTTGTCAATTTGAATAGCGGCCGCACTCACCGTTTCGGTACGCTGCAGCCGGGCGTGCTACAGCAATGGCTGCGTGGTTGAGAAACTCCCTCGCACACGCTACGAGCTACCTAAATGCACTTCGCCGTTCTCGCCGCTCCCGACAGTTGGTATGCCCGCGACTTGCAGCGGGCGGCCGGGAGTCGGCATGAACTAACGATCGCCGCATTCAGCGAAATCGCCGCGACGATCGAGCGCGACGGCGAACTGCGGGTCACCAGCGGTGAACTCAATCTCTCAGCCTGCGAAGCCATCCTCGTTCGCACCATGCCGCCGGGGAGTCTCGAGCAAGTTGTCTTTCGCATGGATTGCCTCGCCCGTTACGAAGCGGCCGGCGGCGTGGCGATTAATCCAGCTCGCGCAGTGGAAGCTGCCGTCGACAAATTTCTGACCAGCGCCAAACTTTCCGCCGCCGGTCTGCTCACGCCGCGAACAATCGCCTGCCAGACGTGGGAAGCCGCGATGGCAGCCTTTGCGGAACTCGGCGGCGATGTGGTGCTCAAGCCGCTCTTCGGCAGCGAGGGCCGCGGCTTGATTCGGCTGCAAGATGAAAACCTCGCTGTACGGGCCTTCAAGATGCTCACGCAACTCGGTGCGATTCTGTATCTGCAGGAATTCATTCCGCACGAGGGCGAGGATTGGCGGCTGCTCGTTCTCGGCGAGCAAGTCCACGGCATGCGGCGGCAGAATCCGCACGACTGGCGGACGAATGTCAGCCGAGGCGCGACGACGGCACCGCTGATGGTTACTACTGAACTAAGAGAACTTGCGCACCGCGCGGCAGCAGCGGTTCATGCACCGTTTGCGGGAGTTGATTTGTTGCCAGGCCGCGATGGCAATCTCTACGTGATTGAGGTCAATGCGGTTCCCGGCTGGAAAGCGCTGGCGCGGACTCTGGATGTGGACATCGCGCGCCAGGTAATCGATTTCACAACGGCCACGGTTCGCAGCCGTTCGTAGTCGAGTCGCTCACGTGCCGCTTACTTCGTGGCAGCAGTTTCGGCCTTCACTTCGCCGTTCTTCAGCACCAGCGTGGTGTAGTGGCGTTCGAAGGGAAACTCCTTCTCGCCACGCTTGCCGGCCACGTCGTTCTGGTGACGAGCGCGGATCTGCCAAAGCCCCTTTTGATTGGCCTTGAACTTCACCTTGCCGTTGTCGTCGGTGAACTGTTCGGTTTCCTTCTCGTATTTGTCCGGCGTCCAGATCATCACTTGGGCCTTGGCGGCCGGCTTACCGTTGAAGAGAACCTGCAGTTCGCCTTCTTCACCGTTGATGGTCGGCACGATGTCGAGCTTCATCGATTCGACGCGAGCGTAATTCTTCAGCAATTCCGGCTCGGTCGCATCAATGTGCTTGGCGTGATAGACGAGCAAGTAGTGATCCTTGCCGCGCGAGGAAATGCCGTATTCGCAGGTCGCAGTGTAAGCCTTCTTCGGGCCCTCAGCGGCGGCAGTCCACGTGCCGTTTTCGCCTTTGATTTCTTTTTCGAGCGTCACTTCAACCGGAGCCTTGCCCGGCTCGTGTGCCCAAACTTTGGTGTGCTTCACGTTATCTAGCAGATTGGCTTCGCAGGCGATGGCGTCTTCGCCAAAAAGGATGTGCACGGCAGGTTTGCCGGCGGCGTTGGGAGCCGTTGCGATCCATACAAAGTGGGCCCAGGCCGGTGCTGCCAGCAGGCTGAAAATCGTGAGAGCCAGGAACGCGGATTTCTTCATACAAGCCTCGTGCGCGGGGATGCGCAATTGAACGGAAAGAAGCATGCTCTCGGAACCAAAGCTGGCAGGATTGCTGGCGAGGCAAAAGAGTTGAGAACGATTCTCAAGTGATCAAGTTAACGGACGATCGCGCCGGCGAAAAGAGCCACGCCCTAAGTACTGCGTTGTCGACGCATTGTCGATTGATGCGGCCAATGACTGATTTGATTCAAACAAAGCGGTAGCGCTTGACCACCAGCGATCTTTCCGATAGTTAATGGATAGCAACCGCTGCTGGCAGGGAGTTGGGCGAACTGCCGCCGCGGATTTCATTTCGAACACATCGTTCGCCCGTCGCTAAGGATTGTGATTGTGACCATTACGCGCCTCGGATCGAACCCCAAGTTGGCCTCTGGTTGGGACGCTGCTTTCTCCGGCAAGAAGACCACCGCGAAGAAAGATGACGCGCCGGCTGGTAAGAAGGCGGCTCCAAAGAAAGCCGCTCCGGCCAAGAAAGCCAAGGGCAAGAAGTAGTTCAGCTTTCGCAGGCGCGAAAGACGACTCTCAAGGCCCCTTTTCCTGTGCTCCTTCATCGACGATGATTTGCCGCGGAGACTTCCGCTAGCAATTTGCAAGGAGCAGTCCGATGTCGATGGTGGCCGTGGAACATGTCCTGGTGGTGCCGACCGCTGAATTTCATCGCTTGGGGCATTTTCAGGGCTTTTCGTCCGACATCGCGCGGTACTTGCCGCAGTTGCTCGAGCCGGCCAACGTCAGCTACCGGCCGCGGCCTGAGATGGAAAAGGATCCCAGCTTCAAACAGCTGATTCCGTACGTCATCTTCCGCCATCAGCGAGCCGACGGCACGGTCACTGTCTTCTGCTACACGCGCGGCAAAGGCCAAGGCGAAAGCCGGCTGCACGCCAAGCGGAGCATCGGCATCGGCGGGCACATCTCGTCGGATGATTCGAACTGCCAGAATCCGTACGAAGAAGGCATGCGCCGCGAACTGCTCGAAGAAGTACACATCGACACGCAGTACGACGGCCATCTGGTCGGCCTGATCAACGACGACGAAAGCGAAGTGGGCAAAGTCCACCTCGGCTTGGTTCACATCTTCGATGTCGCCGAACCAAACGTGCAGCCGCGCGAAGACGACATTTGCGAAACGGGCTTCGTGCCGGTGAAAGAACTGCTGGCCGACCCGGCGCGGTTCGAAACGTGGTCGCAGATTTGTTTGAAGGCGCTGTTTACTTAATCGCTGCGATTCAATGTGGCAGTGCGGCGAGGGTGATCAGAATTCGCGTCTTCGCCGCTTCTAGTTGTACTGCCGCACGACAAGCACCAAGAGTTCACTCGCTGCTCGCCGTCGGCTTACGCCTGGGGCTACCTGATACGCAGCGAGTGATTTTGCTGTCCGGCACGACGGACTACTTCTTCTCAACCACCCAGATGTTCTTATAGCGTACTGGGTTGCCGTGGTTCTGCAGATAAACCGGGCCCGGTTCTGGACCGGGCTTCACGGGGGCTGCCGTGGTGTTGCGATCGGTCGGCAGGGCCACGTCCTTGTGAATCACCACGCCGTTGTGCTCGACGGTGATTTTCGGCGGCGAGATAGCTTTGCCCGATTCGTCATACTTGGCCGCGGTGTAATCGATGTCGTAGGTCTGCCAGGCCAGCGGCGGGAAGCACATGTTGATATCGCAATCCTTCACCGTGTACAAGCCGCCGCATTCGTTCATTTTGCCTTCGAGGCCGAATGAATCGAGCATCTGCACTTCGTAACGGCCTTGCATATACACGCCGCTGTTGCCGCGACCTTGGCCGCGATCTTCGGGCTGATAAGGCGTGCGGAATTCGATGTGCAGTTTGTAGCTACCGAACTTTTGCTTGCTCGTCGAACCTTCGAGCAACAAGCCGTCGTCACTGACCTTCCCACCTTCAAAAGCAGCGGCGCTCTTGCCGTCGAACAGGACCACGGCCCCTTCTGGCGGCTTGGCGCCGAGGGTTGGGCTGCTGCGATTCACCTTGCTGAGTTTGCCCAGCTCTTGCTCGGCTGCGACGATCTTCAGCACGCCATCCTTGATGACGCCTTTGCCGCCGTCCTTTTCAAACGTGACCGCGCCGTCCTTGAGTTCGCCTTCGGCTTCGACTTTCTCTTGCTTATTCCAGCCGTCGCCAGGCAAGCCGCCGGGATAGCCGACTGCTTTGAACTTGCCGCCGCCGAGGGCGATCACTTGCACGCCGACTTCCACCTCGTTGCCCGAGTCGTCCTTGATCTTGCCGGCATATTCACCTTGAATGGCAAAATCTTTGTCGGTCTTTTCCGGATCGGTATAGGTCGGCCCGGCTACGGCGACAGTCGCCAGCAACAAACCGCCGAGAAGTGCGGCAAAAGTAAAGAAGCGAGACATACGCAGAAATCTCCCGTTGAATGAGTAGTCAAAGACGTGCCCATTTTGGACGGGAGATATGCGAGGAACAAGCAGCCACGGCGAAATCCGCCGCGGCTTGAAGTTCAGTCAATAGTGACGTCGGCTTAATCCACGCGCCGCGTCGTGCTCCCTTGGCCCTGCACGATGCGGTTCACGGCGGCGAGAATTGCCTGCACCGTCGCTTCGACGGTGTCGGTCGAGACGCCGCGGCCACGGAACTTTTGGCCCTGGTGCTCTACGGTCAGTGTGACTTCGCCGAGCGCATCGTGGCCGAGCGTGGCGCTGCGAACCTGATACTCGACGCATTTCACTTTCACGCCAGTGATTCGTTCCGTGGCGAGAAACGCCGCGTCGATCGGGCCGTCGCCATCGGTCATTGTGGCCGATGTTTCCTTACCGCCGCGGCTGAGTGTGAGCGAAACTTGCGGTTTGCGGCCGGTGCCGCAGGCAACTTCAAAGGTCACCAGGTGCCATTCTTCTTGTGACGTAGCGCCGTGCAACTGATGCTCGATCAGCGCAATAATGTCGCCGTCGTAGACTTCCTTTTTCTTGTCGGCGAGTTTCTTGAACTCGTCAAACACGGGCTGCAGCTGATCGGGCGTCAACACATAACCCAGCGACTTCGCGCGATCCGACAAGGCAGCCCGGCCGCTATGTTTGCCCAGCACGAGATCGGTCTTTTGAAAGCCGACATCTTCGGGCCGCATGATTTCATAGGTGGTCCGTTCTTTCAGCATGCCGTCTTGATGGATGCCCGCTTCGTGAGCAAACGCATTGCGACCGACGATGGCTTTATTGCGTTGCACTTGCAGGCCAGTGATCGACGACAACTGCCGACTGGTCGGCACCAGTCGCGGCGTGATGATGCGCGTCGTGGCTTGGTAGTAGTCCTCGCGCGTCTTCAACGCCATGACGACTTCCTCGAGCGAGCAATTGCCCGCCCGCTCGCCGATGCCGTTGATGGTGCATTCGATCTGGCCAGCGCCGTTCTCGACCGCAGCCAGGCTATTCGCCACGGCCAGGCCAAGATCGTTGTGGCAGTGCGTGCTGATCACTGCCTTGTCGATGTTCGGCACGCGGTTCTTCAGCATGGCGATGACGCTGCCATATTCCTGCGGTGTGGCATAGCCAACCGTGTCAGGAATATTGACCGTCGTCGCGCCGGCATTGATGGCGGCTTCGACCACCTGGCAGAGAAAATCGCGTTCGGTACGCGCCGCGTCTTCAGGTGAGAACTCGATGTCGTCGCACACTTTTTTGCCACGCGTCACACCGTTGATCGCGCGCTGAATGATCTCTTCCCGCGTCATCTTGAGTTTGAACTCGCGATGAATGGCGCTGGTGGCCAGGAAGATATGAATCCGCTTGTCGGCGGCGCCCTTCACGGCTTCCCAAGCGCGATCGATATCCTGATCGTTGCAACGAGCGAGGCCGCAGATCGTGGCGCCGCTGATCGACTTCGCGATTTCGCGCACCGACTCGAAGTCGCCGGGCGAAGCAATGGGAAAACCGGCTTCGATAATGTCGACGCCGAGTTCGACGAGGGCGGCGGCCAGTTCCAGTTTTTCTTGCAGGTTCATGCTGCAGCCCGGCGATTGCTCGCCGTCGCGCAGCGTCGTGTCAAAGATTTTGATGGTCCGGAGAGACATAGCATTCCTCTGGTGAGACAAAGCTCACAATCACAAACAATGTTGATACGTTCAGCATACTCCTTGCAGAGCAGTCGTGGACTGCTGCCGGCCTCACGCCGGCCCGACAAGGAGGAGCCGCCCGCGGCAACCGCTGGGCTCGCACGTTTCACTGTTTGTTAAGGAATTGCTCACTAGATCACCACTGCCAACTCGCCGACAAAGTCACAGACCAAGACAACAAAAAACCCCGCAGGTTCAGGCTGCGGGGTGAAGTTGCCACTGATATTCGCGTTGCGCTTCGTTTAGCTGCGCTACCGCACCCCGATACACTTGCCCGTGGCAAGCGCGAGAAGGTTGTCTAGAAGTAGGGCGGTTGGTTGCATGATTTGACTCTACTATCGCCCTGCCAAATGGTCAAGGTCGACGCGGTTTTCTCACTCCGTTCTGTTATCGGCCGATGCGGGCTGCGGTCTGAGACTGGCGAGCGATTTCGCTCGATATTCCCTGTCATAAAGGATCGGCCGATGATTTGCAAAGCATGGTTGGGCATCGCGGGATTACTCTTGGCCGTTTCTGCGGCAGTGGCGGCAGACCCGGAGCAGGCGGCCAGCGAAGCCGAGCTGAAAGCGGTCGTCACGGCATCGTTCGAGGCCTGCCGCGAGGGGAAATGGGATGCCTACGCCAAGCTGATCGATCCGCGGGACCTCGCCGATTTCAAAATGAAGCTGCGGCCGGTGCTGCAGGCAGCGCCGATGAATCCAACCGCGCCCGGCAACGGCTTGCTCGATTTGTTCGATGGCGGCAAAGATCTGAAAACCATCGCCGGTTGGCAGCCGCAGGAGTTCTTTGCCCGCTTCATGCGGGGCACTACAGCGAACACGCCCATCGGCATGAATTACTCCGGTTTGAAGTACAAAATCATCGGCATCGTCAACGAATCGGCCGACCAGGCCCACGCAGTGGTCCGCGTCGAGAAAACGATGATGACGCTGAAGATCACGCGCATGGAAGTGGTCTCGCTCCGTCGAATCGCCGCCGCCGACTGGCGGATCACCATGCCGGAGGAACTCCGCGGCTTAGCCCAGACCCTCTCGGCCACCATGTTTGGCCCGGCGGTGCACACCGAATCTGTCGAGGGAGTCGCGCTACCTGAAAAGCCCTAAATCGGCCTGCCCGGGGCGAATCGTGACAGTGAACGGCATTGACGCTATTTGCAGGCCAGTTCTATACTTGCGGTTTGGTTACGACTCGGATTGACCCACGGGCGATAGACGGAATTTCGCGATGAAGTCTGAAAAACGACACGAACTGCAGAAGAATGAGCTCGCCGACTGGATTGGCAGCAATGCCGGATCCGCGGGAGATTACTTTTGGCCAGTCGCCGGCGGCATCATCGTCGCCTTTGCAGCCGCCATCGGCATCGCCTGGTATCTGAGCAATCGCGACTCCGCCTCGGCTGCCGCTTGGGATAAGTACTACCAGGCATTCAGCGAGCGTGAACGCGAACCGGCTTTGAAAGATGTCGTCACCAACGAGCCCAACTCGCTGGCCGCTCTGTGGGCGAAGCAAAGCTATGCCGACATGACCCGCTCGAAGGGCGCTAACCTGATGTTCGTCGAGCGCGCCGACGGCGAAACGAAACTCAAGGAAGCCGAAGAAGCCTACAAGGAAATCCTCGCGAAAGCTCGCGATCCGTTCCTGGTGACCCGCGCTCAGTTCGGCATGGCCCGCACGCAGGAATCGCTCTGCCGGCCCGAACGGGCTCGCGAGTATTACGAGATGGTTGTGAAGAGTGAAAAGGATTCCTCTGGCAACCTGACTGCCCTCGGCAAGGCCGCCGATCGCGAAGCCAAACGCTTGGCCCGTAAGGATCAGGTCGAGCTGATTGCCTGGTTTGCCACGCAACAGCCGAAGAAGCCAGCCCCGACCGGTGGCCATGGCATCCCTGGTTTGCCGCCGCTGAACGTGCCGACCGATTTGCCGGAACGGCCCGACTTCAGCATTCCGGGTGGCTTGAATCTGGACTCCGTTGCGCCACCTCCAGCGACTGCTCCAGGTGGAATCGAGTTCCCGAAGCCGGCCGATGCACCGGCCACGCCGAAGGAAGAAGCCAAACCGTAAGGCGGACCACTGGTCAGTCTTTGAATGGTTGGATTTTGTGTCGCATTTGGACGGATCACTTGTCCGTCCTACGAGTTGAATTGTCCAACCATGTCCGCAGACGAGCTGAATGAAACGCCGCAAGAACTTGTCGTCGACGAAGTGGACAGCGGGGCGCGGCTCGATGCTTATCTAGCCAAGGTGTTTCCGAAATACAGCCGCATGCAACTGCGGCGAATTATCGGCGCCGGCGGTGTGCGCGTGAACAATGCCGGGACAAAGGTTTCGCATCGGCTGCATACGGGCAATCGCGTCTCGATCTTTCTGCCGCAGATGCCCACCGCGGGACCGAACCCCGAGAACATTCCGCTGCACATCCTCTTCGAGGACGATCAACTGCTGGCCATCAACAAGCCGCCAGCCATGGTCGTGCATCCCTCGCGCGGCCATTGGTCCGGCACGCTGACGAGCGCGCTGGCCTTTCATTTCGATCAGCTCAGCACGGCCGGCGGCGCCCACCGGCCCGGCATCGTCCATCGGCTCGACCGCGACACGAGCGGCGTGATGGTGGTGGCGAAAAACGACACCTGCCACTTCGCCCTCGCCGAACAGTTCGCCGATCGCACCACGGCCAAGGAATACATCGCCATCACCGTCGGCGCTCCCGACCGCGATCGCGACATGATCGACAAGCCGATCGGCATTCATCCTTATCAGCGCGAAAAAATGGCCATCCGCAGCGGCCATGAAACGAGCCGCGAAGCGCAAACCTTCTACGAAGTGCAGGAGCGCTTCCGCGGATTCGCCATCGTCAAGATGCTGCCGAAAACCGGCCGCACGCACCAGATCCGCGTCCACCTCTCCCACATCGGCCACCCAGTCCTCTGCGACCGCCTTTACGGCGGCCGCGCCGATATCAAACGGGGCGAATTCAGCGGCGACCTGACCGACCAGGAAATCGTCCTCGGCCGGCAAGCGTTGCACGCTCATCGAATTCAGATCAGACACCCGATCAGCAAAGAGCTGATGGAATTCGTCGCGCCGATTCCCGCCGACATGCAGGGGACGATTGATGTGCTGCGCGAGTTGCGAAAGCGCTAATCCAGTGTCGTCATCGCGTAGTGCGCCACGCGGAGCATGGCGTCTACACTGGCGACATCTTTTCGCGCAATACCTACCACACTGTCAATGATCTCGGTACTTCTTCTTAGACAATTGCGCACGGACAACTTAGGTCCTGGCGCTGATTCCGGGAGGGCGAGGCTCCTGCCGAGCCGCGCCGGTCGAAAGCAGTCGCTGGCGGCCTTCGCAATTCCACCTCGGCGGCAGCCTCGCCCTCCCACCCCCCTTTCATACCCCCAGAATGTAACAGGTGATACGAAAATAAAATTGCGATGCAACCTGGTGCTGAGAAAAGACTTAATAGCAAATATTGCGGCAATATCGCACTCCAGATATTCCACTTTATTGCCGCCAATTCAGGTGGTCGGTGGCGAACGTAATCAGACCCAGATTCTCCAGCTCATTCACGTCCGCGACCATCAAGGTCGGCTTGCGAAACGACCATCCGGTTGACCAAAGACACGCGAGCGCGGACAGCTTAGGTCCGGCGTAGGTTCGCCATTCCGCCTACCGAAAGTTGACTTGGAAGGCAGCCCAAAACTCAATCTGTATCCAGCCGTTTAAATCCCGCGATCATCGCAAAGAAGGCGTAGTGTTCGGGGCTGCGCAGCTTGGCTTCGGGAGTGATTTTGTCCAACTTGTCCTTGGCTCCTTTGAGAAACTGTCCGCCCTTGGGCACGCCATGATCGTGAGAGATCAAGATCGGTTGACCGCTGACGAAGTGAGCCAGCTCGTGCACCATCGTGGAAATTTGAAACAGCTCATTCTCCTTCATCAACGCATCGCAGATGTAGATGCGATCGGCCGGAACGCCGAGGCCTTTGAGTTTCGTCTTCGACGACTTGAGAAAGGCGCCGCCCGCCGAGGTATAGGCAAAGGCCACCTTTTCCTGCGAGACCAGCGTGTTCGGCACGAACAGTAGCGGGGCAATCAACGGATCGGTCTCGAAGCTACGATTGAGAGCGACATTCATGTTAAAGAAGACGCGGCGGATGTTCTCGAATCCGGGCCGCGGATTCTTGTGCTTGTCGAGGCTAAAGACGTCGATGAGCAACTTCACGGCGCTGCGGGCATTGGCCTGGAAAGGGCCCGTGGGGATGACGAGCTTTTCGTTGCTTTTGACGAATTGATCAGCCGAGTTGAGCTTGAACGTCGCGGCTGCAATCACGATCCGCACCTTGGGCTCTAGCAAGGGGATCGCGATCAGCGTCTTCGCGCTGGGTTGTTGAGTTTGCTGCGGGCCACTCCCCTTTTTCGCTCCTTCGACTTCGCACACTCCGCTGGCCGACATTCCCACAAACGCGACTTCACCTCCTCCATCGTCACCCGCTGGTGGCAACTCCTCGTCGAGCGCCTTCATCGTCATAATGCCGACGATGTTGTCGGCTTCATTCTGATAAGTGTGGTTGATGATCCCGCGTTTCTGTTTGTAGGCGAGCACGGCATTCGCCGTTTTTTGCCCATAGATGCCGTCGGGATTGAGGCCGGCATTGTCGAGCTGATTGAGCGCGAGCTGAATCTTTTTCACATGCTCGCCCCGATCGCCTGGCACGATGTGACCGGGATTGGAATCGGCTGCCGCTTGGAGCCTGGTGTCTCCCCGGAAAAGCTGCGACTTAAGCATGTGGGCTCCTCAACTTCCGTAATCGCATTCCTTCGACGCCGACAGGTGAACTCTGTTCGTCGAATATGTCACAAGAACGCGGGTGAGTACATCCTCACGCCGATTGCGGCGGATATGTAACCCAACACGTTCGTTTCGTTCGTTAGTCATAGGGCCGAAAGATTCGCCACCATTGCACCAGCAGCACGCTGAACACGCCGGGGAGCACGCACTTGTGCAGAGTATCGAAACGTTTGGCAGTTTCTTCAGCCATCGCAGCGACGCCGTCAGCGGCGGAATTGGATGGACCAAGGTAGCCACTAATCGCTGTAATCAGGCCGATGGCGAGCACAGCCAGTAGTGCCAGGAAATGAAGAATCACCATTGAAGACGGACGCCGCCAATTTCTTTCCAAAACGACGCCAGCCGCAAATGGGACTGCCAGCCAGAGAAAAATGACGATCGCATGCCCCGACCAGCGATGAAGATCGACATGAGGAACCAAGTTGCGAACGAGGCCCGTCAGCAGCAGCCAACAGACACCAGCGCCAGCGACGATTGGCAGAATCCTCGCCATCTTGCGAGCGAGTTCGCTCGAGTGATGCGCAAACACCCAGCCGACAGCAGCTACTCCGAAGAACAACAATCCTCGTATTGCATCCGGCATTCGTGAACCACCTCATGAATCGCTCTTCAGCGCGCTCAATGTGAGCGCCGTCAGGCCGAGTGTTTTTCAAACTCGGCTTTCAGCAGACTTTCCGCGACACGCAACGCCATCAGCCTGTTGCGTTGCAATGTATGTTGGGAAGTCCCGGGCGTGAACTTTCCCTCGGTCACCTCGACCTTTTCGATTATCCTGGCCAACGTGGCAAGCGACTCTTCCAGATCACTCGCTGTGAAGTCAGCTGTGCTATTTCGGTCTTGCTGCAAAAGTGCCGCGGCGATGTGCAGGGCTCGCAGGTTGTCGCGCAGCATATTGTGTTGCCAGCTTCCTGATTTCAGTTTCAGCTGGGCTTTCTCCGACTTGCTGATTAGCGACGCAAGAGGTGCACGTGCTTCTTGAAGATCACTCGTTGAGATTTGCACCTTGGAATCGGTTGGTTGCATCAGCTCACTACCCCAAAACCTGCGGATTGAGTTGCCACATCGCGTAGTTGAGGACCGTAGCGAAGCTGACCCACAGCAGGTACGGAATGAGCAGCGCGCCGGCCAGCGGCTTGATACGCCAGAACATGATCAGCGTGACGACAATCAGAGTCCAAAGCAGCAAAATATCGGCGAAGGAAATCGCGCCCAAATGCCAAGCAAAAAAGAGCCAACTCCAAATCGCGTTCACGGCTAATTGAAGGAAGAACAACGTGAGCGCCAAGCGCGCCCCGCGAAGACCATCGACCCGCCAAATCAACCAGGCCGCGATCGCCATCAGTGTGTAAAGGATCGTCCAAACCGGTCCGAACACATTCGCCGGTGGCGCCCAAGTAGGTCGTTGCAACTGCAGGTAAAACGGCCCCGCGTTGACGGACGCCGTAGCACCGATCGCAGCTGCGATGAAGCTGACGATTAGCCAGGCAACTAACCCCACAACCTGCTTACTCTTTGACATAGCCACGATTGACTCCTGCTGCGGCTGCAATATTCACCAACCGGACTTGAGAGCTCGACGCACCGCATTCCTACTTCAGCACCCGCATCGGTAATTTAGCAGCCAGGGATTGAAATCGATTGTCCCAGGCCAGCCAATCTACCAACGGCAGAACTCCGTACACCTGTAAGCCAGGCGGCTCGACCGATGCCCAGAGAAATGGTGGCGTATCCTCATCTTGGCCAAACCACCAGGGAATTTCGGGCTCGGGAAATCGCACGGTGCCGGGAAGATTGTCGTAGATGCGTGTGAGTTCCTGCCAATAGGGTTCACTGAAGCTGTCCCAATCAAGGCAGTAGATTCGCTCAACTTCGATGATGGCTGTAGCCTCATCGGTGAGCGAGGGTTCGAGATTGTCGTAATAGACGACGTTCATCTGCTCTTCGAAGCCACCCAGTAGTTTACCAGTTCTGCAGCGCAGTTACGGCTGTGAGCTTCGTCAAAGTGACTCAGCCCCATCGAGAGAGTGGCAAGCTCGCGCATGTACTTGACCAGGTCATCAACTGTCGCGCCACGATTCAGACCGTTGGACGAAACGAATAGCGTACGAATCATATTCATCATCGTTCCTGTCACCAATGACGCCGATCGGATCCCAGCGTCGCAGGACTGCCATTACCTGGAGATGTTGTTGTTTTTGCGACATGTTGAAATAGCTGGAGTGGCTCAGTCACTCCAGCTTTCATCAATAATGGCATGATCTTTGATGGTGTATTCCACGCCAATATCTCCCCACGACGCGCAGTTTGACCACGAAACTGAAAAAGCTCCGTCGTTGGCAAAATCCTTCACGTCGATCGAGTAGGTCTCGCCACTATCCAGTGTCGCATCACTCCACTCACTCAACCCGCTCCTCAGCTTGGTCCTCAATTCTGGCATCAACGTTTCTAGCGTGGACAGGATGGAATCAAGCTGCGTCTTCATAGGCATGATCAACACCGGCTCGAACGAACTGAACGCAGTACCACGGTAGGTGAACTCCCACCATTCGTCTTCGCGATGGAATGTGAACTCAATACCCTCGAAAGTAATCTTCGGGTTGAGCTTAGGTGTTTGAGAGAAAAGCCACATAGTGAGATGTCCGACCAAAGGTCCGCGGCTACTTCTGCTGCTTCTTGAATTTTTCGAAATGCGCCCAGACGGCATCGATATCCTTCAATTGCATCATGCCGGCGGTGTCGGTGTGTTCATCCATATCCACACTCATGGTGCGTAACTCATCGCCGAAGTACATGTACACCGTTCCCGAAATATCGGGCTCGCGGTAGATACCGTCATTCTGCCGAATGAGTGGAGTTGTCTTTGAATCGAAATCAACTCGTTTGTCGGCGAGCTTGACTTCTGGTGGGGTGTCGATGGGCCAAGTTTGGACGATGGCAAATGCCAACTTGTCCCCATTGCCAAAGTATCCATAGGTCGTGACCACTACATGGTCACCGGCTGAGAACGCAGTTCCGCTCTGCTGCAGACCTGTGTGAAATGGCGAGTCACAGCCAGCTAAAAGACACGCCACCAAAAAGGCGACGCAGGTCAGCATCACAATTAGCTTTCGATGGGCCATGTTTTTCAGGAGGTCGACAGGGGAGGCTGCGCGAATCGCTGCAGCCAAGTAGGTCAGGTCGGTACTCCGCCCTGACGATTTGCGGTGGAATCACCAATGTCGCTGCGTTCACGGTCTCTCGCTAAGTATCACCGCCCGAGAATTCAGCGTCCACTATTTGGACACTGTCGGCTGAATAACAAAAACCACACTCGGATTTTTTACCGAAATTCTTCCCGCATCGATATCAAGAACAAGATTGCGGCATCTGCAAGCGACAGCATGACTTGCCCCGGAATCTAATCGATCACCGCAGCTCCGACATTCATAAAATATTCCTGGTCCGATTGGGTTTGATGCTTGTGGGTTAAACTGAGTGCTCATCCCGCTATTCTATCTATCTCGGAACGACACGGTCGATCGGCCTTAAATATCAGATCTTGGATTGGTACGGGAAGTTCCTGTTGCATATCTCCGCCTGCGGGCTCTGCGTCGGCCATGTGGTTCTCCGGTTCACACGATGATGCTTCTGGCAAGTCAGAGTGAGCGAGCCTTGTTACGATCCGCGAGATCGATCGCTTCCGGAAAATACTGCCGAAACTGTTCGCTAATCGACGGATCGCGGCTGAGCAGCAGCGTGCTCGTTGCGTCCCAACACACAATTTCAAGTTCAGCGAGCGGATGCTGAATTCGCGGCTCTTCTACCCAAAAGTTTGGGTTGCCATCCGCGTACGGCTCAATTTCCAACCGCCCCAAATCAAGCGAGATGCTCGGCGAAAATCCCGACAGGACCGCCCAAATAAACTGCAGCTCGGACGTAGCAACCAGCTCGGTCAACTCGTCGCCAGTCAGCCAGTGCGGGCCGGGGGCAACCAGCGGATCGGAGAGGCCTTCATCGAGACTCAGCCGGAGACACTGCAAGTCTGTGATGAGCCAGTTGAAATGCCGTTGGCTGTTGTTGATGGCCTGGAATACCATCCGTAGGTCGGTGAAGTAACTCATCTTGCAGCGTCCTTCCAGAATCGTTTGCATTGCCGAGTCCTCCACCTGATTTGATTGTTCGCTTGCCAGTAAGATGACAGACATGGCCGTTGAAAAATATCTCAAACCCGAAGTCATCAATCAGATCAAGCGGCTTGATCTGCGCGCTCAGTTTGTCGTGAAGGGCTTTTTGCAGGGGTTGCATGCCAGCCCGTTTCATGGGTTTTCGGTCGAGTTCAGCGAGCATCGGCGGTATTCGACGGGCGACGATCCGAAGGATATCGATTGGCTGGTCTATGCCAAGACAGACAAGTACTACGTTAAAAAGTTCGAAGCCGAGACGAACATCACGGGCTATCTGGTGATGGACCTGAGCCAGTCGATGGGCTACACGCTGCGGCAGGATTTGACGAAGTTCGACTACGCGATCTGCCTGGCGGCGTCGCTCTGTTACCTGATGCTGATGCAGCAGGATCCCTGCGGGCTGATTACGTTCGACGAAAAGATTCGTGACTCCGTCGCGCCGAAGAGCAAGCGAACGCAGTTGGGCATTGTGCTGGCGTTGCTCGCGAAGCTGAAGCCGACCGGCGCGACGGACATTGCCAAGAGTTTGACGCAGGTCGCGGCGATGCTGCGGCACAAAAGTCTGGTGATGATCTTTAGCGATTTGCTGACCGATCCCGGGCCGGTGTTTCAATCGCTGCGACGGTTGCGGCATCGCGGCAACGACGTGATCTTGTTTCACATCCTCGACGAAGCCGAAGTGGCGTTTCCGTTCGAAGGGATGATCGAGTTCGAAGATCCCGAGACGAACGAAAAGGTGACAGTCGACGCTTCCGGCTATCGGAAAGAGTATCAGGACGAAATCTCGGCTTTCCGCGCGATGTACAAACAAGAGTGCTTTCAAACAGGCATCGATTACGTGCCGCTCGATACGAGCATGCAGTTTGATCGGGCGTTGCTGGAATATCTGCAAAGTCGGGGCGGGCGCGGGTGATGCTCGGCGATTGCTGAAATCGTTGGAGACGGAAGCGATGCGCGCCGAAATGCCGAAAGTCGCTGACGCTCTTTCGGCGGATTTTGGCGAGGAACTTCCATTCATCGACCGCGGAGCGTTCGACGACTGTGGGCTAATCTCGCGGCGCTGCTGCTTTTTGCAGGCGATCCCAGATGGCCGCGTCTTTGTTCGCGGGATCGCGTTCGTGGGCAATGATCAGGATCGGATAGCCCGCGTCATCGGCGGCGCGGAGGGCAATATAAAGGCGCTGAGCGCGAACAACCGGATCGGCAGGGAGCTTGTAGAAGTGCGCCGTGTGGACGTTGGCCGCTTTGGCGATGGGGGCATCGCAGAGAACGGCGTATCGCTGGCCGGCATCTTCGCAGCGGCGGATGGTGCTGCGGAGCTCGATCGGTTCGACGACGATCACCTGCGCCCGCGGCGCGTAGTGGCTTTGCAAACGGCCTGAAGCTCGGGTCTGGTTTTCAGCTGGATCGCCCAGGTATTCGCCAATGACGGCTTGCAGTTGTTCGACCGAAATTGCGCCCGGCCGCAACAGCACCGCCTGTTCGCCGGTGAGGTCGACGATCGTCGACTCCAGGCCGACCTGCGATGCCCCGCCGTCCAGAATCAGGTCGACGCTATCACCCAGTTCCTGGCGGACGTGGGTTGCCAGCGTCGGGCTGATCCGGCCGAAGCGGTTGGCCGAGGGGGCTGCCACGCCGCGGCCAAACTCTTTCAGCAGCGCGAGGGCCACGGGGTGATTGGGAACGCGCAGGCCGACGGTTTCCTGACCGCCGGTGACGACATCGAGGGCCTTGGGGCTCCGCTTGAGAATCATCGTCAGCGGGCCCGGCCAATAGCAATCGGCCAGCCGCAGCGCGCACTTGGGTATATCAAACGACCACTGATGCATATCCTGCGCTTCGGCGAGGTGGACAATTACCGGATGGTCGGCAGGCCGACCTTTGGCAGCAAAAATCTTGCGAACAGCGGATTCATTTTCGGCATCGGCGCCGAGGCCGTAGACGGTCTCGGTTGGAATCGCGACCAGTCCGCCAGCACGCAGAATCTCCGCAGCCTGAGTTATTTGCTGCGAGTAGGCAGGCATTTGTTGCTGCGCTGCTGCAGTTTGTGGCGGCGGGCTGTCGGAAGTGGGCAAATCAGAAGAGGAGTTCACGCGAGTAAGTCAATCTCAAGTTGTGTCAGGAATTGGGTTTCGTGCAAATCGTAACGTTGATTCGTGTTGTCTGAGGTCACCGCGCGCGATAGAATTCGCGCGACTGGTCCTACCATTTATCTGGATTACCTGACCCGCATTTTTTCACCCATCCACGTGCGATGCGGCGGCAAGCAGCGGGTTTTAGGGGCGAGGATTCTCGAATGCGACTGCTTTCTCACACGACGTGTCGTCGGCACCTTTCCAACCTACTGGCGACCGCGGTGCTGAGCATGATGCTGCTGCCCGCAGCCATGGGTCAACAGCCGGCGCCGGCGACGCTCAATGCGCCGCGGGCAGCTGACCGTCGTATTACCATGTTAGTCAACGAGTTGATTGCCCGGCAGCACCTGTCGAAGCACAAGCTCGACGACGAAATCTCGAATCGGGCGCTGGATCAGTTCGAAAAGAAGCTCGACGGGATGAAGTTCTACTTCTATCAGTCGGACATCGATGAATTTGCCAAGCAACGCAACGAGCTCGACAATCAGCTCGGCGCTGGCGACATCACGTTCGCTTACACGGTGTTCAACACGTTTTTGAAGCGGATCGACGAACGGCTGGTGACGGTCGATGAATTGCTCAAAGAAAACCTCGACTTCACCGTCGATGAATCGATCATCACTGATCCGGCCAAACTGGCTTATGCCAAGACGCCTGCCGAAGCCAAGGATCGCTGGCGGAAGCGGATCAAGTTTGACTTGCTGACCCTGAAAAACGACAAAACGTTGAAGGGCGAAGATCCCAAGGTTCGACTCAAGCGGCGGTATGCCAATTTCGCCCGCCGGATGCATCAGACCGACAGCGACGAACTGTTGGAAATGTACCTGACCTCGGTCACGACGTCGTACGATCCGCACACCACGTTCATGTCGCCCAGCTCGCTGGAAAACTTCCGCATCATGATGACGCTGAACCTCGACGGTATCGGCGCTCAGCTGGAAGATCGCGACGGTTACACAGTGCTAAACAAGTTGATTCCGGGTGGTGCTGCTGAAAAGAGCGGTCAACTGAAGGCCGAAGACCGCATCGTGAGCGTCGGACAAGGCGAAAACGGCGAAATGGTCGACGTTGTCGAAATGAAGCTCAACGACGTGGTTTCGAAGATCCGCGGCAAGGCCGGCACCGTGGTGCGCCTCGGCGTGTTGCCTGGTGCTGGTGGCGAAACCAAGATTGTTCGCATCGTCCGCGCCAAGATCGAACTCAAGGACAGCGAAGCTCGCGGCGTGATCTTCGAAGAAGGCAAGAAGCAAGACGGCTCGCCGTTCAAAATCGGCGTGATTGATCTCCCCAGCTTCTACATGGATATGGAAGCCGCCCGCGAAGGCCAGGCCGATTTCAAGAGCTCGACCCGCGATGTGAAGAAGCTGCTCGACGGCTTCAAGGCCAAGGGCGTCGATGTGGTGATGCTCGACCTCCGCCGTAACGGTGGCGGCAGCTTGACCGAAGCGATCAGCCTGACTGGCCTGTTCATCGACGAAGGCCCGGTCGTGCAAGTGAAAGATCCGAACGGCCGCGTGACGCAGTACGACGATATGGAATCGGGCATCTACTGGAAGGGCCCGCTCGTGGTGCTGGAAAGCAAGTTCAGCGCTTCGGCCAGCGAAATTCTCGCCGGCGCCATTCAGGATTACGGTCGCGGTTTGATCATTGGCGATTCGACCTCGCACGGTAAGGGCACGGTGCAAAGCCTGCTCGACCTGGGCGAAACGATGTTCAAGGTCGGCAACCCGCCGAACCTAGGCGCGCTGAAACTGACGATGCAGCAGTTCTATCGCCCGAACGGCGAAAGCACGCAGCGTCGCGGTGTGCTCGCCGATATCGTGTTGCCGTCGATCACCGATCATATGGACGTGAGCGAAGCCGATCTCGATCACGCGCTGGCTTTCGACAAGATTCCCTCGGCCAAGTTCGACAAGCTGGATCAGGTCAACACCGGCTTGGTGAATCGCCTGCGGGAGGCATCTGATGCGCGTCGCAAGACTTCGGACGACTTCAAGAAGCTGGCCGGCAGCATCGAGAAGTACAAGGAACAGAAGACCAAGAAAGAGATTCCGCTCAACGAAGCCAAGTACCTGGCTCGTCGCGCCGAACTCGACGCCGACAACGAAGAGCAGAAGATCGACGAACGGCTGAACGACTCCAGCAAGGTCGTCGACCGCGACTTCTACTTCAACGAATGCATCGGCATCACGATCGATTACCTCCGTTCGCTCGGCAAGGATAAGGTCGCGATCAAGTAGTTTGCTTAACTGACTGCGGATGCAGTCCTGTTGTTGCTCTGTCAGCTACAACATTGCCCCGGCGGGCCCAACGCATTCTCGCCGGGGCATTTTCGTTTGAATCGGCAGCATTAACTGGCTGCTGGGGCAGATGGATTTACCTTAATCGTAGTTGCCAGTCGCGGTCCAACTACGGTGTGCATAGCGCAGACCGCTCCTTGGCCAAACTCCTGCCGAATCTTAAAATGCGGGATTGAGCTGCACTTGAGCAGCGGGCGATTCTCAGGCGGCTTTTACGGAAGAACGATTCATGGCAGACTCCAAAAATCCCCCCACCAGCACTTCGGCTTTTTCTCCGCCGGCGAAGCGCGATTCGCACATCAAGCGGGTTGGGATTTTGTTCGCTGGCGGCCCTGCTCCTGCCGCCAACGCGGTGATTTCGACGGCGGCCAATTCCTTCCTGCGGGCCGGCATCGAGGTTTACGGCATTCTGTACGGCTACTCAGGGCTGATCGATTACACTCCGGAAAAGCCGCTCGAAGAAGAGAAGCACTACCGCAAGCTCACTTCGCAAAACCTGAAGCGGAGCCGGAACTCGCAAGGGATTTTGATCGGCACGGCTCGTGCCAACCCAGGCAAGCTGATTAGCGCGCCAGCGCATCTCGACGATCCGCAGCTCAGCGCTCCACTGCGTCGCGTGTACGAAGGTCTGTGCTCGCTCGGCATCGACGCGCTGATCTCGATCGGTGGCGACGACACGCTCAAGACCGCCAACAAGTTCAAGATGCTGCAGGATCGCCTGCCAGCCGGCGCCAAGAAGATTCCGATCGTCCACCTGCCGAAAACGATCGACAACGATTACAAGGGCATCGACTTTACGTTCGGCTATTTCACCGCCGTCGAAACGCTCGCCTCGGAAATCCGCAACCTGCTGGCCGATGCAGAAGCTTCGAAGTCGTACTTCCTCACCGAGACGATGGGCCGCAGCGCTGGTTGGCTCAGCTATGGCGCCGCGATCGCCGGCGAAGCCAGCCTGGTGATCAGCGTCGAAGACATCATCGGCAGCTACCGCTTGAAAGAGACTGTCACCAATCCGAAGACGGGTGAAAGCGAAGTTCGCGAGATCATGGATGTCGATCGCGTCGTGGCCCGCATCGTGAAGACGATGGTCGCCCGCGAAGAAGAAGGGAAACAGTTCGGCGTGATCGTGATGGCCGAAGGGCTCGCGGAATTGCTGCCGCAGAAGTATCTCGAAGGTATTCCGCGCGACGATCACGGCCACATCTCGATCTCGCACGTCAATCTCGGCCGGATGTTCTCGAAGCTCGTGACCGAGCTCTTCAAGAAGCAAACAGGCCGCGGTCGCAAGGTGACCGGTTTGCAACTCGGCTACGAGTCGCGTTGTGCCCGACCGCACGCCTTCGACGTCATGCTCGGCAGCCAACTGGGCGTCGGCTCCTATCGCGCACTCGTGGAAGAAAAGCTCAACGGCGTGATGGTCTCGGTCATCGGCCAATTGCAGTTGCACTACGTGCCGTTCGAAAACCTGATCGATGCCGAAACGCTGGTCACGGTGGTGCGCTACATCGAAACCAGCAGCGACTTCCATCGCCTGGCTCGGTTCCTCGAGACATACGTCGACGAATAGTCTCTGCAGTGATTCATCGCGAGCGCGGTTGCGCTCAGCAGAAAATAGTTGGAAATTATTCTGCGTGAAAATAATTCTCGCAGAGGTCGCGTTCGACGCGCAAACTCGATGCTGGGTTGTGGATCGGAAACGAACATCCAGCCTTCTAAATTTAATCTTGGCAGCGGGGCTCTCCTGATCACCTTTCAGGAGTAGACAAGCCCCGCTTCGCCATTATATTCCCCTTCCGAAACCGGCAGCGATTCTGGATGTTTCGCGCGTGCGCACGTGTGCGCCGCCTCCCCTGAGCCGTGTTTGCGATGTTTCCTTGATGGCCCGTAGCGCCAACCGCACTCGCCGGCGGATTGGACTCTCAACGGGAATCGTTGTGCAAGTTTAGCACTTTCAATCTGGAGCGATTCAATGTCCCTGGTGCGCGCCAATCGTCGTCCTGCACGGCTCCGCAAATCCCGCAAAGTGAGCCAAAAGAAGCGGGCCTTGCTGTTTGAAACATGCGAGCCGCGGCAGGTGCTCACGGGCTTTGCGCCGGCACTGTACTGGGGGCCGAACCCGGCTGAATTTGACAGCAACTTCGCCGATGGGGGACGCGCGCTGACCGATGTCCCTGGCGCCAATCTCGATAACGCCGTCGATGCCGTCACACAGGCGGATGGCAAAACAATTGTGCTGTCGAATAGCTCAGGGTTCGACGGAACGAATCAGTTCGTGACCCGCTACAACACCGATGGCAGTTTGGATACGTCGTTCGGCGACGACGGCATTTACAAGTACAGCGCCGCAACGTTGGCGGGGAATGCGCTAGCGCTGCAGCCCGATGGCAAGATCATTGTGACGGGCCGGAGCAATTCTTCGATCGGATTGACTCGGCTGACAGCGGATGGCCATACCGACAACTCGTTTTTTGGCGGCGGCGTTTCGACTTTCACCTTTGATAGCGGCCCGGCAGAAGCGGCGCAAACACTGGTGCAACCCGACGGCAAGCTGATCGTGGCGGGAGCAGCGCAAATGCCACAAGGCCGCGTCTTCGTGACGATGCGGTTTCTAGCCGATGGTTCGTTCGATAGCACGTTCGGCAATGGTGGCTTGGGGATTTTCGATTTCGGCAGCTATGTCAGCGAATACGTGACGGGCGCGGTCCAGCAGGCAGACGGCGGAATTGTGGTGGTCGGCTACGTCTACGATCAGTTCGGCTTGAACAATGAAGCCGCGATCGCTCGGTTCACACCCAGCGGTCAGGCCGACACGTCGTTCGGCTACGGCGGCGGAAATCTTACCGATTTCGGAGGCACGAACGGCTATGTGTCGGCCGTGGCGGCTCAACCAGGCGGCGGTCTTGTCGTCGCAGGTTATGGCAATAGTAGCGGCAGCGACGACGACATGGTTGCGGCTCGTTTCGACTCCAACGGCATGCTCGATCCGTCGTTCGGTACGGCTGGCACGGTAGTTATCGACTACGACAACGATACCGACGGCGCGACCGATCTCGTGCTGCAAGCCGATGGCAAGATTGTGCTCGGCGGTCGCGCCGATCTGAACGGCGACAGTCGTTTTGCCCTCGCGCGACTCAACGCCAATGGTTCGCTCGATTCAACGTTTGGAACGGCTGGGTTGGCGACTGCGACAATCGAGGGCGCTCGCGCGGTGGGGCGCGCGCTCGTAGCGCAGGGGGCAGGATTCGTAATGGCCGGATCCGTGCAAACATCCTCAGCAGGCCTCGAAGCCGGACTCGCGCGCTTCGACAGCAACGGCGCGGTCGATACCAGTTATGGCGAGGACGGGATCGTCACGACGGGCCATACGGGACCGACAGGGCAAGTCGGTCAAACGGTGATGGTGACGCAGCCCGACGGGAAAACTTTGGTCGCCGGCGCGGTGATGGGACTTGCTGGTGGCGTTCGCTGGGGCGTCGCGCGTTACAACGTCGATGGCTCGCTCGATGCCACCTTCGGCACGGGTGGCAAGCTCAACACGCACCTCGGCACTCTATTCGATGAGATCGGTGGGATTGCCCTGGACCAGAATGGGAGGTTTCTGCTGGCCGGCGTTTCGCTCGATAGTGAGGGCAATCATTATGTCTTCATCAGCCGGTATGAAGCCGATGGTACGGTCGACGCCACGTTTGGCGACAACGGCGGTGTGCAGCTGGCTCTGGCAAGCAGCGTGACCGTGCGTTCGGTCGAAGTGCAAGGTGATGGAAACATCGTGGTTCTCGGTAGCGCGATGACCACCACTTCGAATTCGTTCGATGTGTTCTTACTTCGTCTTTATTCTGATGGCTCGGTCGACGATACATTCGGCACGGGCGGCCTAGTGATCACCGATCTCGGCGGTCAGGAAGAACCGCGGGATATGCAACTTTTGCCGAACGGCAAAGTGGCCGTTGCTGGCCAGATTAGCGACGCGGGGAACGGCGATTACTTTGTTGCCCAGTACAACAACAACGGCGTGTTGGATGCGAGCTTCGGTACCGCGGGGGTGATTTCGGGCCCGGCAGGGACCAGTGAGCACGGGATCAAAGCACTGGCGTGGCAGATCGATGGCTCGCTGCTGGGCTTGATCAACACGCTAGAAGGAAACCTTGGAGTACTGCGATTTCTCAGCAACGGCGCGCTGGACACCTCATTTGGGACGGGCGGTTTAGCGACGGCGGAGTTTTCTTACGGCATTGATGTGAGTGCGCTCCTCGTACAAGGTGACGGCGTTATTGTGGCCGGCGGCACGGCGTATTCCGTTGCTTCGTCCGGCAATGACTTTGCCGTGGCTCGCTTCAATTCCAGCGGCGCGCTCGATCGGCGTTTCGGCATCGGCGGCGTACAGTTGCTGGATGTCTATTCGAGTGACGACCGGCTGTACGCAATGTCGTCGGCCTCGGACGACGGCATCCTGCTCGGCGGAGTCTCGGTCAACTACAGCAATGTGACGTATGACTTTGCAACCGCGAAGCTGCGCGGCCAATTTGCCACACCGACGGCAACTACGTGGGAAGGCGCGAAATACACGCTGGAGCTTGGCTTGAATGATGTCGACGTGAACGACACTCACACGGCGACAATCGATTGGGGTGATGGCACGATCGAAAGTGGTTCGATCAATGAAGGTGGCGGCCTGGGAACGCTGCGGGCCACGCATCGCTATGCAGATAGTGGCCAGTATGCCATCAACGTCACGGTGAGCGACAGCGGCGGAGAGTCGTCGCTGTGGACGAACATCGTCTACGTCCAGAATATCGCGCCGGTAGTTTATTACGGTCCGAACCCGGCGACGCTCGATCCGAATTTCGGCGGCGACGACGGCGTGGCAACTGTGAGCGTGCCAGGGCCGACGATGGACACTGCCCTGAAGGTAGTTGCGCAGGCTGACGGCAAGACAGTGGTACTGGGCAGCAAGATGAGCTTCGGCAGCGCCGACTTTTTGATCTCGCGCTACAACGTCGATGGTTCACTCGATACCACCTTTGGTGATGGTGGTATTGTGCTGCAACCGATTTCTTCGGCGGGAGTCAACTTCGGCCCGACGACGCTCGTGGTTGCCGCCGACGGCAGCATTCTCGTCGGCGGGCAACAGAGTAGCGGTACAAACCGGTTGGCCATGCGGCGGTACAGCGCGGCTGGTGTGCGCGATCTGTCGTTCGGCGTGGATGGCACGGCGACGTTTGAATTTCAGCCTGAATCGCAAGAGCTGTTGACGAATGTCGTCGTGCAGCCCGATGGCAAGCTCCTGCTTGTCGGATTGAGCGATCTGCCCGATGCGCGGCGAATTGCGCTCACGCGGTTTAACAGCGATGGCACCGTGGATACCACGTTTGGTAATTCTGGCGGCGTGCTCACCAACCTGACGGTGTGGGACACGGTGTCTGCCGTCGCCGTGCAGTCCGATGGGCGTATCGTGCTGGTCGGTTCGCGCTACAACTCAGGTAACAACGATATTCTCATCGTGCGACTGTTGGCGGATGGCTCTCTCGATAACAGTTTTGGCAGCGGCGGATTGACGACGGCCGACTGGGGATCGAATAGCGAGTACAGCAACGCAGTTGCGATTGCCTCGGATGGGATTCTGGTCACTGGCACGACCAACGCGACCACGCAAGACATCATCGTGTCGAAATACGATTTCACAGGGGCTCTCGTTTCAACCTTCGGCAACGCCGGCGTGATCTCGCTCGAGTTTGCGGATGGAAACGATAACGTGAGTGGCCTGCTCGTGCAGAGCGACGGCAACGTTGTGGTTACGGGAACCGCACAGACGACGGCTGGCCAGTTCGCGGCGCTCGCGCGACTCAATGGAAGCACTGGTGCGCTCGATGCGACATTCGGCACTGCGGGTAAGGTGCTGAGCAATCTCAATGCTCGGATTGCCGGCACCAACTCGGCAATTTTGACGAGCAGTGGCGAGATCGTGGTGGCCGGTGTCGTGATGGTTGGTGAGATCTTCTTAGATATCAACATGGGCGTCGCGCGCTTCTCGAGCAACGGTGCGCTCGATGCAACATTCGGCAACGAAGGCGTAGCCATGACAGCGCTGAAAGGGCGTGCCAGTGTCTTCGATCGTTCGATAATGGCGGTGCAGCTCGATGGCAAGACGATCGTGGCAGGCGTGGAAATGGCGATGGGCGCCGGACAGTTCTGGGGCCTGGCACGGTTCAATGCCGATGGTTCGCTCGATTCGACGTTTGGCGATCAGGGGACGATCGACGTTATGTCGGGCAAAGCGATCATGCGAATCGGCGCGGTCACGGTTCAAGGAGACGGCAAGATTCTCGTGACCGGAACCGTCTATTCTGTGGCGGGTCCGTTGCAAACAGGAGTTGTGCGGCTGAATGCCGATGGCTCGTTGGATGCTACGTTCGGCACGGACGGTGTCACCACCTTTTCACTGAGCAATTTCGATCAGCCTCGTGCGATTGCCGCGGCCGCCGATGGAACGATCGTTGTGGGCGGCACATTACAAGCCACGAGCGGCCAGGATTATTACGTGGCGCGATTGCTGGCGAGCGGCGCTTTGGATTCGAGCTTTGGCGATGCAGGTGTGGTGCGAACCGATGTGGGCTCGAACGATAGTCTTGGCGGCATGCAATTGCTGGCGGATGGCTCGATCGTGATTGCCGGGCAACCGAAGAGCAACGCGTACTCACTGGTGAAGTACACCGCGACTGGCGCACTCGATCCAACGTTTGGACTCAACGGCATTGCGCGCGGTAATTTGTCGAACGCTTGGCAGGGGCTACTTTCGCTTGCCCGGCAGAGCGACGGCAAGTTGATCGCTTCGTTGACCGTACAAACGCCAACCGGTAACGCTCCGGCGGTAATGCGATTCTTGGCTGACGGCACGCCCGATCAATGGTTCGGCGACAACGGGATTGCCATCGCCGATTTGGGGCAGTCGTCAGGCGAAGGGACGAGCGTGGCCTTGCAGGGCGATAACAAGATCCTCGTCAGCGGCACGGGATATCGCTTTGGCGGGTCTGGCCCCGACATGCTGATTGCGCGGTTTACGACCGACGGTCTGGCAGACTACGGCTTTGGTGACGACGGCGTGCAGTTTGTGGACATCAACAACGGCATGGATGCGAGCTGGGCCGTTGGTGTCGCTCCTGATGGGGGCATTCTGGTGGGTGGCACGAACTTCGACTTCATGCACGGATCGACGACTCCCGACTTTGCCCTGGTACGATTGCGGGGCGATGCGAGCCCGTTCTCGGCAATTCAAGAAGGGCAGTCCTTCACGTTCGACTTCCGCTTCACCGATCCCGCTGGGCAATTCGATACTTACAGCGCCTCTGTCGACTGGGGTGACGGCACGTGGGAGCCAGTCAACATTCAGCAGATTGGAGACAACGATTACCGACTCATCGCGCGCCATCACTATGTCAACGATGGCGTGTATGTAGTCCGCGCCGCGGTCGGTGAAGAGGATTACGGCTTGACTTACTTCGAGCATGAATTGACCGTCGACAGTGTCGCGCCGGTGATTTTGCCGGGACCGAACCCGATCAGCCTGGATCCGGATTTCGGTGTCGTCACGACCGACATTCCCGGCGGCAGCATTGATGAACCGCTCGATACGGTCGCGCTGCCGGACGGCAAGGTTCTGACGCTCGTGCAGTCGTACACGTTCAGCGGACCGAAGTTCCACGTACTGCGTTATCTACCGAACGGCAGCCTCGATGATTCGTTCGGCGTGAATGGCGATCTGTACGTGCCGATAGGCTCTACGGGTACCTTGAAGCGGCTGTTGGTTCAATCCGATGGCAGCATCGTGTTAGCCGGCAACAACTTCAACGGCCTGAACTACGACCTGGCGTTGTTCCGACTAACTGCGAGCGGCGACTACGACTTCACGTTTGCATCGACGGGACTCGTGATCATCAATGGCGGCGGGAATGAAGATCTACGCGATGCGATGTTGGACCATGACAAGATCGTGCTCGTGGCGCTGAAAAACAGCGGCTTGGTTGGAGTGTATCGGTTGCAAGCCAATGGTTTGTTCGACACGGCCTTTGGGAGCGGCGGCAGTAACACGATCGACATTGGCCCTGGGTTCGAGTCGCCAGAAGCAGCGGCTTTGTTCGCCGATGGTTCGATCGCGGTGGGTGGAACGCAAACGGTCGCTGGAGTGAGCGAGCCGTTTGTGATGAAGGTCACACCGAGCGGGCAACTCGATCTGTCGTTTGGCAGCGGCGGTTCTGTCGTTACAACGATTGGTACCGAAGGGGGCGGAGTCAATGACCTGGCCGTGCAAGCCGATGGCAAGGTGTTGCTCTCTGGTTATTCGCAGGGCTTCCCGCGCACCTATCCGCTGCTGCGTTACGACGCTGCGGGCACACTCGATTCCACTTTCGGCACTGGCGGAATCGTGCAAATGGATACGACCGGCGGGACGATTCTGTTGCCGGCGGACGGCCGGATTGTGGTCGTGCGGAATGGTGTTTCTACGGAGGGAGATGCTGTTGTTTCCCTGGCACGTTACCAAAGTAATGGAACGATCGACACTTCGTTTGGGACCGCGGGCTTGGCTGAACTGCACGTGCCTGGCGTTGGCCTGCAAGTAACAACGGGTTCGCTGCGCGCTGATGGGCAGATCGTGATTGCGATGGCCTATGCCACGACAAACCTGATTACGAAGTACGACGTGGGAATGACTCGTTTCAGCGTTAGCGGAGTTGTCGACTCTACGTTTGGTACGGCGGGCATCGCCGTTACTGACCTGGTGGATTCAACGGTGAGCCTCGCGCCGACAAAGGTGGTGGTGCAGCCCGACGGCAAGACGCTGGCCGTGGGTGCTACGAACGATATCGCGGGAGAAACTTCTTGGACCCTTGTCCGCTATAACGCCGATGGCTCGCTGGATTCGACTTTTGGTGGCGACGGCTTTGCTGGGACAACCATTCCGGGAGCGGGGGCTGCTGACGTTGGTGATATCGTGCTCCAACCTGACGGCAAGATCGTGATCGCCGGACATGCCTACACGCAGCAGGGACCGCGGCTGACATTGGTGCGTTTTAACAGTGATGGCACACTCGATGCGAGTTTTGGCAGCGGTGGGATTTCCCTGGTGGATTTTGGCGTGGTCGATACGCAGATTGCCGATGTTGCAATTCAGGCCGACGGCAAGCTAGTTGCGACGGGCTATCTGAACGTCGGCACTTATTCGATCTTGGTGCTGCGATTCAACACAGATGGCACGCTCGATCAGACGTTTGGCAACAACGGTGTGGTGCTGACGCCAATTCTGTATCAGAACCGCGGCAAAGCCGTGGCGATTCAAGACGATGGCAAGATCGTCGTTGGCGCCGGGTATGGCACGTTCGACGGCATGATTGTGTTGCGGTATGACAGTGCGGGCAACCTCGATCCGTCGTTTGGCACTGACGGAGTCGTGTTGCCGTTCATGGACTCTCCCACCGTAGAAGATCTGAAGATCACCTCGGATGGGAAAATTGTCGCTTTGGGGACAACCAATTCCGGCGATGGAATCGTCGTTCGTCTGAATGCCGACGGCTCGGCCGATGAAACGTTCGGCGAGCATGGTCTGGCCGACGTCGACTTCCATTCGGTTGCCGAACTGTTCAGCCTTGCCTTGCAAGCCGATGGCAAGATCCTGATTGCGGGTTTTGCCGACCGGGCCGGTATGACGGGACTCGACTTTGCCGTGGCGCGATTGACGGCAGCTGGTCAGTTGGATGCAGGCTTTGGCAATGGTGGTATCTATTTCCGCGACGTCGGTTCGTACACCGATCTCGGCAGATCGATCGCAGTCGATCCCACGGGCGGTTTTGTCGTAAGCGGCACAACAGACAGCAGTCCGACTGCCGATTTGGTTGTCGTGCATTTTCTGGGTGATGTTGCTCCTGATTTAAACGCCACCGCCGGCAGTCCCTATACGCTGACCGCGCACTTTACGGATGCGGGTATTCTGGATACGCACACTGCGACCATCGATTGGGGTGACGGCAGTCCACTGGCGACGGCGACCATCAATGAGTTGAACGGCATCGGCACGGCTGCTGGAACTCATAGCTACGCTGCAGGAGGAAGTTTCACCGCAATCGTCACCGTCACAGACGATGAAGGCTTGGCGAGCCATCGTTCGTTTGTGATCACCGTTACGCAAACGGCGTCGACGACGGTCGGCATGGTGGGTGACGATCTGAAGATTCTCGATGTCGCGGGAGACGTTGCTAACCATTTGACGATCAGCCGCGTGGGTGATTACATCCGCGTAACTGATCCTGACAATCCGCTGGTGGCAGTGGCCGGCGGGATTCAGATCGATACGCACACGGTCGATGTGCTGTTCAGCAGCGTGCTGGGCATGCTGAACGCTGATTTGCGCGACGGCAGCGATACGCTTACGTTTGATCTGGCCGGTGGTAATCCATTGCCGCTGTATGGAGTCTCGTACCAAGCGGGCGGCGCAACCAGTGGGTCTGGCGACAAGTTGCTGGTTGTCGGCGGCGCCACGACGTTTACGAATCTCCTGCTGTATGGCCCGGGTGCGGGAACTCTTGTGTTGGGCGGTTATGGCGTTGTCGCCTTCGGCGAGACCGCTGTTGTACGGAGTGAGAGCCCCACTTCGAATGTGTCGATCTCACTTTACGGCTTGGCAGACAACGCACTCCGGGTAAATGACCTCGGTGGCGGCGTGGCCCAGCTGACGAATAACGGCGCTTATTCCACGGCAGAATTTGCGTTGCCCACGGCGGGTGGTTCGCTGTCGCTCTCGCTGGGAACGGAAGATCAGCGGTTGGAGTTCAATTCGTTGGCGTTAAACGCCAACACCACGTTGAATATCAACGGCGGCGACGGAACGGATGTCATTATTCTGGCGAATGATGGCCCGCAAACATTCACCGGTAACTTGAATGTCACTGCGGAGATCATTGCTCAGGGCGGTGCTTTGAACTCCACCAGCCAGGTTTCGCTGACCGGTAGAATTCTCATGCTCGCCAATCCGATGAACGAACTCTCGGGGCGTATCGATGGCTATCAGCTGACCGACGTCAGCTTCAGCAATTCGGTTCCCTACACGATTGGAAACTTCACGGCGAGTGGCAATGTATCACTGTTTGGCGCTGGCTCGGTGCAGCAGGCGGCGAACACTGCGATCAACGTTACCGGGGCGTTCAACGTAGGTTCGATGTTTGGCGACATCATTCTCGATAGCCCATACAACGATTTTCAAGGGCCTGTGTCGATCGGGACGACTGCCGTGGTGTCGCTACGCGATGCCAACGATCTGCTGCTAGGATCGCAGACCGCAGGTACGCTCACGCTGGTTGCCGCCGGGGCCATTTCTCAAGCGGGAACCATTTATACCTATGGAAATTCGGCGATCACGGCGAACACGATTGTGTTAACGGAGGCGAACGAATTTCAAGGAGCAGTCAGCCTCACCGCCGCGCACGCGCGGATTCGCGATGTGAATAATTTGCAACTCGGCGAAGTGCACGTCACGAATTTGTTTGCGGTGCAATCGGGGGGCAGCGTTACACAAACGCCCGCCGGCATTCACGCGGCAGAGATGGCAGTAAGGGCGGAATCGGCGATCTTCCTGTCGACTTCGACGTTCAATCATGTGGACAAGGTCGCGCTGACCAACATGAGCGGCGTCGCCACCTATGGGGACAGCGGCTCGCTCGTGGTGGGTGTGGTCGATGGAGTCGTCGGCGCGAGTTCGATCAGCGGTCAAGTGATTTTGTCGGCGGCCGCGAGCCTCGACGTTGTGGCGAGCATCACGGCCCCGCTGGGACCGGTGACTATTTCTGCAGGGACAGTCCGGATCGGAGCCTACGTTTATTCGGACAGTCAAATCGCTGCCGTTGCGCTGAACTACTTGGAACTCGCTCCGCTGGGGCGTTTGCAATCGTCTGGCGCTGTGAATCTGTCCTTGAGCCAAGCCGGCAGCATTGTGCTGGCTGGGCTCGCAGTGGGGAGTCCACTGCGGCTGAACGGCAGCTCGTCGGCGAATGTGTTTCAGATCGCGGGGACTGCCAGCTTCAGCAGTTTGCAAGTATTCGGCAATGGCGGCTTCGATATGTTGATGTACACCGGCACGGCCGATACGCAGTGGAATCTGACGGCAGCCAGCGCGGGCAACATTCAGGGCCTGAGCGCTGCCGTGCAATTCTCGAACATCTCTGCCGTCGCCTCTGGCAGCGGCAACGATACCTTTGCCATCGGAATGGGAAGCTCCATCAGCAGCGTGGATGGCGGCAGTGGCAGCGATACCCTCAGTTACGGCGCGTTCACGACTGCCGTGGTCGCTAATTTGCTCACGGGAGTTGCTCCCGGTGTGGGTGGAATCGCTGGCATCGAGAATCTGACCGGTGGTGCGGGCAACGACACGCTCACTGGCAACAATGGCGACAACATCCTGACGGGTAACGGCGGCAACGACGTGCTGATCGGCAATGACGGCGCCGATGTGCTGATCGGCGGCGCAGGAAACGATACGCTCAACGGCGGTTTGGGTGACGACCGCTATGTCTTCGATACCGACTCGGCGCTGAATGTCGATACCATCGTGGAGGCTGGCGGCATCGATACGCTCGATTTCTCGAGCACGACGACGATCGGCATAACGATTCGTCTCGGCACCACTGGCAACCAAGTGGTGAATAGCAACCTGACACTCAATCTGGGTTCTGCCACGACGATCGAGAATGTGATCGGCTCGGCGCAGAACGACAATTTCACTGGCAATGAGTTGTCAAACACGTTCACTGGCGGCTTGGGTGATGATACCTACAACTTCGCCACGGCTACCGCGGCTCAGATCGACACCATCGTGGAATTACCGGGCGAAGGGACCGATCTACTGAACTTCAGCACGCTGACGGCGAGCGATGCGCTGGTGATCAACCTCGGCAGTTTGGACACGGTGATCGGTTCGCACACCAATCGCGTTTTGCACGTCGGCGCTGCTGGTCAGGCGGCCAATCTGGAGAATGTCACCGGTGGCGCTGGGAACGATGTGATCATCGGTAACGCCGCCGACAACGTGCTGTTGGGTGGCAACGGCGATGATTCACTGTTCGGCGGCTTGGGATCGAACACCATCAATGGTGGCGCTGGCACGGATTGGGTGAATGTGCAGCGCGATGCTGATTTCACTTTGACTGCAACCACACTGAGCGGTTCCGACGGCGCCGTCGACACGCTGATTGCAGTGGAGAACGCCAATCTGGTCGGTGGCGATGGGAACAATACCTTCACCATTAACGGCTGGGCGGGCGGGGGGAGCATCCTCGGCGGCAATGGCAACGACACAGTCAACGCAATTGCCAATGTCAATTTCACCCTCGGCAACTCAGCGCTCGTCATCGGGACGAAGACCATCACCCTGGGCGGCGTGGAGGTTGCGAATTTAACCGGCGGGGCCGGGAATAATTCATTCACCATTGGCAACTGGACGGGCACGGGTTCGCTCAACGGCGTGAGTGGCGCCGATCGTTTGTATTACACGAGCGACACCTCGATCATCATTCTGAGCGACACTTACTTCACTGCTGCCGGTATGTTCCTATCGTTGAGCAACATCGGCCGAGCCGATCTGACCGGCGGTGCGGGATCAAACTTGTTCACGGTCGCGGGCTGGACTGGCAATCTCACGGTGGTGGGCGATGGCGGTTTCGATACGCTCATTTCGCAGCAAGATGCCAATTTCACGCTGACCAACACATCGCTGGCCATCTCGGGTTTGCCGACCTGGGCGATCTCGGGTTTGGAGTCGGCGCATTTGATTGGCGGCGCGAGCGACAACACGTTCACGGTGAGCGGTTGGACTGGCACAGGCCGGATTGCCGGCAGCGGTGGGAACGACACCGTGGTCGCGACGCGGAATGCTGACTTCACGCTGGCGTCGACCAGTCTGGCTACTTCCGACGGTCTAACCATGGATCTCGATAGTGTTGAACTAGCCAACTTGAGCGGTGCTGCGGGCAACAACCTTTTCGAAGTGAGCGGCTGGACCGGTGGCGGCAAACTGACGGGCGCTGGCGGCACCGATACCATCGTCGTTGCTAAGGATGCCAACTTCGTGCTGTCGGCGACGAGCCTGACGGCCAGCGATGGTTTGAATCTGGTGCTGGCCACCATGGAAGTTGCCTACCTAAACGGTGGCGTGGGCGACAATTCGTTCGATGTCGGCGGTTGGAATGGCACGGGTGCGCTCACCGGTGGTGGCGGCACGAACACGGTTGTCGCCAGTCGTAATGCCAACTTCACGCTGGCGAATGCGTCGATCGCGGCCAGTGGTGGATTCACGCTCACACTCTCGAATGTGACTCGTGCCTTGCTGACCGGCGGTACGAGTGCCAACACGTTCAACTTGAGCGGCTGGACTGGTGGTGGTTCGCTTGATGGTGGTGGTGGCAATGACATTCTGGCGATGACGAAGTCGGGCGATTTCATGATCGACGATTTTCAAACTGGTACGAGCGATGGAATGGGAATGCTGTTGTCGTCGATTGAAATTGCCAATCTCACGGGGGACGCGGGCGCCAACCGTTTTAACATCCTGAGTTGGACCGGCCGCGGTACGCTGACGGGCGGTGGCGGCAACGACACGGTGCGGTCGATCAAAGCCGCCAATTACGAGTTGGCCAATACTCGGCTCGAAACCGATGACGGCATGCTCCTCACGCTGGCCGGCATCGGTCGAGCGGAACTCGACGCAGGGCCCGCGAACGCGACGTTTGATGTGACCGGTTGGACCGGCACTGGCCGACTCACCTCGAGTGGAATCTATGCCAATGTCACCGTGACGCGCGATGCGAACTTTACGTTGACCAATTCGCTCCTCACGATTTCTGACGGCACTTCGTTCGAGCTAGCCGGCATCACCGTCGCCGAACTCACGGGTGGCGCGGGGAATAACATCATCAATGCCGCAGGTTTTTCGGGTACTGCCGTGCTCAGCGGTCTGGGTGGAAACGACTTCCTCTTCGGCGGCTCGGGAAACGATGTGCTGAACGGCGGCAACGACAACGACGTGCTCGTCGGCAACGGCGGCAACGATACGCTCGCGGGAGGCGCGGGGCGCGACTTGCTCATCGGTGGCTCGGGCGCCGACAACGGCGAAGCCGATCTCGTGCCGGTTGGCGTCGATGGTGGCGGCGGCGATGATCTGCTGATTGCCGGGACAACTACTTACGATGCCAATCAGGTGGCCCTCGCGGCGATCATGGCCGAGTGGACCAGTGCCAATAGTTACGCAGTTCGCGTCAGCAACCTGCGTAACGGTACGGGCTTGAACGGCAGCGTGGTGTTGCGAGTGGCTGGCGACGCGGGGCCAGGATCACCGACGGTCTTCGATGATCACGCGATAGACAATCTCCGCGGCCAGGCCGGAATTGATTGGTTCTTTGCCAATATTCTCGAAGACATCCTGATCGATCGGACTGCTGCGAGCGAAACGCTGAGCAATCTCAGCTGATGAACCAAGCGTCGTCTAATACCGCTCCGTCAAACGAATCAGCAACGTGCTCCCTGGAGCATAGTCGCCGTTGCCGGAGCGGTAACTCAGATCGCGATCGAAGACGTAGCCAATCTCGATGCCGGTTTCGCCACCCTTTTCCGTACGTTCCGAAATGCCGAAGAGCAGCCGCAAATCGCGATAGGTGACGACATCGGCGGCGTTGTTTGCGCGCTCGATGGCCCACGTGCCGCCGCCGAGTTCACCGGCCAGGTAGATCGCGCGCTGCGGACTCACGCGCAGTTCGACGCGCGGGTGTGGAAAGACAAGCTCCAGTCGCAGATCGTCGCGCGGCGTGAGAATCACACCGGCGACAGGCAGAATCTGAATGTCGTCGCGATTGAGATAGTCGACGCCGAAGACGAAGTCGATTTGCGAGTCCCAGCGATAATAACCAACCGCATGACTTGGAAACCGCACCCCCTCGCGGGCACTTCCTTCGAAATCGCTGAACGCGCCGACTCGCGCGGCAACATCGTAGCCAAAGGAATCGGTGACCCATTTGCGCTTTTGCCAGCCGATTTGAAAATCGAACAATCGCGGCGGCATATCGGTTTGCACCGGGCCGCTCAGCCAGTGAATGTTGACGCCGGCGACCAGACCCGAGGTTTTGTCCTGCGGCAGGATCGGATGATTCTCCAAGCTGAACATGCCGAATTTATCGCGGCCGCCCATCAGCCAGCTGGTGTCGTTGTCGCGCAGGTTGTAACCGAACGGCGCAGGCTGCATGGCGAGCAGTTGTGCTTCCGACAGCGAAGGGACGATCGGATCCTCAACCACATCGAGCGGAATCGTGCCGGGCAATTCTTCGCTCGTCAGCGGTTCGGCGACCGGCGGCAATAGCTCTGCTTCGCTAGCGGGCGGCGGCAACTGCGCAACTGCCAGCGGCGCCGCGGCACAGCAGAAAAGTGCGCAGCACAGTGCGGCCAGCAAATCGCAGCGAAAGCGGAAGACAAGATTCAACACGAGCAATCGGCCCCAGGTCGATGAGAAACCAACGCGGGTTTATGGCGATTGGAAAGAAGAGCGTCAAGTTAAACTGGGGATGTTTGCCGCCTACGCCTCATCGCCTGCGAACAAATGACAGTAGCTCTCATACCGACGCACGTCGAGCTTGCCATCGGCGACGGCGTCTTTCACGGCGCAGTCGGCTTCGTGTTGATGGGTGCAATTGGCAAAGCGGCAGTGGCTGACGTAGGGGCGAATGTCGCGATAAAAACCGGCGACCTCTTCAGGGACGACGTCCCAAAGTTGAAACTGCCGAATGCCAGGCGTATCGACCACGTAGCCGCCGGCTTCGAGCGGGATGAGTTTGGCGACGGTGGTCGTGTGACGCCCCTTTTCGTTCTCGGCACTCACGCGGCCGACTTTAAGTTCGAGGCCAGGCTCGATGGCATTGAGAATCGAACTTTTGCCGACGCCGCTTTGACCGGCGACGACGCTTTCCTTGCCTTTGACGAGTCGCCGCAAGCGATCGATGCCGATGCCCAGCTTGGCGGAAATCAACAAGACTTCGTAACCCATTTGGCCGAAGACGCCGGCCAGCGGCTGCAGGTCGGCAGGGTCGATGAGGTCGACCTTGTTGATGCAAATGACTGGCTGAATTTGCATTCGCTCGGCTTCGACCAGCAGGCGGTCGATCAGGTTCGGCTTGAGGCCGGGTTCGGCAGCACTCGAGACGATCAGCAGCTGATCAACATTGGCGACGATTGCATGCTGACGATTGCGGCTGGTGCGGCTGACGATGCTTCGCCTCGCCTCGATCCGTTCGATCACCCCTTCGTCGCCACTGCCGGGCGTGAAGATCACCTGATCGCCGGCGATGACTACGTGACGCAGGTCGGTGCTCAGGCTCTTCAGCACGCCGCGCGTCGAACATTGAAACAGCCGGCCGTCTGGTGCTTGCACGATACTCACCAGGCCGTGCACGCTCAGCACTCGGCCCAGACGCGCTGCGTGATCGGCATCGGGCTGCACGGCAAAGCCGCCCGTGGCAGCATCGGCGTCCTGCCCGACAACGGTGCGTCTGCGCGAAAGTTCACCCTTGCCGCTGACTCGCTCATCCTTGATGTGATCTTCGGAAAGATTTTCCTGCTGAAAGTCGCGCGTCAAGTCGCCGCGGCGGACTCGGCCTTGATGGTTCTTGCGAAACTCCGTGCGTATTTTTCGTTTCCGTTGGCTCATATGTATTTGCAAAGTAGCTGAATTCGCCAGAATTCAGAGCCATCAGTTGGGCGGTGACTATCTGAATTCTGGCGAATTCAGCTACATCGTTTTCAGCGCTGGCCATTCCACTCCGCGAGGAACTGTTCCAAGAATTGCTCCATGAACCGATGACGCTCCGCGGCCAACTGCCGGCCGACCGACGTGTTCATGCGGTCCTTGAGCAAGAGCAGCTTTTCATAGAAATGGTTCAGGGTCGGCCCGGCATTTTTTTTGTAAGCGCCGAACGAATCGTGCGGCGTGGGTGGCACCGCGGGGTCGTACATCGCGCGGCCTTTGTGGCCGCCGTAGGCAAAGGCTCGGCCGATGCCGACTGCGCCGATGGCATCGAGCCGATCGGCGTCTTGTACGCATTGGCCTTCGATGGTGCACATCGGTGTGGCGACGCCAGCGCCCTTGAAGGAGAGCGAAGCGATGATGTCGCACACGTGTTCGATCGTCGGCTCATCGATGCCGAAGCGGTCCATCCAAGCGCGAGCCGCTCGCGGCCCGGCTTCTTCGTCGCCGCCGTGAAACTTCCAATCGGCGATGTCATGTAGCAGCGCGGCGAGTTGCACGACGAACAGATCGGCCGATTCACCGCGACCGATGGTGACAGCCGTTTTCCAAACCCGCTCGATGTGATGCCAGTCATGGCCGGAGCTATCGCCGGCCAGCAGATTGCGAATGTGATCGGCAGTCGATTCGAGAATGTCTTCCTGGGTGCAATTCATCCCCGCAGTTTAGCAGAAACTTGCGGGGGCTTATGTCGATGACAGCGCGGAGTGCGCGATGACTAGCTCAGATCCAACTCCTGGATGAACTTATCGAGCGCCTGCCGACCAGCTTGTTCATCAGCGAGGGCAGTCTTGATTTGCTCGCGGAGTTGTTCGACTTTGTCTTCTTGCTCGTTGAACTTCGTGACGTAACGGCGGAAGAGGTCGGAGTCCTTCGGCAGCTGCGTCATGTTCTGGCGGACGCGATTTTGCTCTTCGAAAATCACCTGCACCTGGCGCTCGAGTTCGGCCCGCTTGACGGTCAGTTGACCAAGAGCGGCTTTCTTTTTGATCACTTCGGCCAGGCCCTGCTTGACCTTGTCGCTCACGACCTTGGCATTGATGTAGTACTGGATCGAGCCGTCGTCGAGGTTGTTGACATAGAACTGCTGCGTCGCGGTTCGCTCTTCCTTGACGTCGAGATTCGCAGGCTTGCCCGGCTGCGCTTTCACGGCGAACCGGTATTGATCGCGGGTCTTTTCCGTGGCTTCTTTCGGCTCGATCAATGTCCAGTTGGTATCGAGCGCGTATTCAATCAGAACGTTCTTTTCTTTCTTGCCGCTGTTCTTCACCACGTAGCTTTGTTTGCGGCCGTACTTGCGCGTGGCGTGTATCGTCCCTTTGACGATCTTTACGCTGACGAGTTGCTCGGGATCGCCCGACGAGGTCGGCGCGACTTCGGTATCGAGATCCATCGCATAGCTGATGATCCGTTCCGATTTCGGCGGCAGGTCCTGAATCTGGGCGTCGCCCGCATACGAGCCGTCGTCGAAGACCGTGATCGGCCCCTGCATCAGGTGCAGGTCGGTGCTGTTGGTGAACTTCAATCCGTTGAGCGGATGCTTGGCATGCACGCCTGGGTTGTAGATTGAAATCTTGTCGGCAGCGACCGATTCATTGACGATCGGCAGCATCGCGCTCTTCTGCCGGGCGACGGTCACCGGGGTGGCGATCTTGTATTGAAACATTTCGCCGACATCGCTGGCCTGCGCGGCTGACTCAACGCTGGCGGCAACTCGCTTCATATCCATCTGCCGTTCGCTGCCCGCTTGTTCCGCCGTACCTCGCATACGAGCGCCGTTCGCGGCAAAGCCCCCTGGACCGGCCGGCGCGTTTGCTCGGCTGAGTCGTTCACCTTCGCCACGCCCATCGGCGAGTCGCTTCAAATTCGTGGCTTCATCCGCGGCCCGACCAAAGTCACGATCGGCCGAGGCGAGATCTTGATCGTAAGTACGCGGCCGGAGCGACGAATACAACTCAGGCTTTACTTCCGGACGATCGACATACAGCGGCTGATAGAGATCCATCACGAACGAAATCGGCCGGCCGCTGATGAGCGTCAGATTGACGTTCTGCCAATCTTCCTCGGTCGTGTTTTCGACGATGGCCCAGCCTTGCAGCAGCGGCTTTTCATCGCTGAGGACGAGCCGATAGCTGGTCTTCCAGATCGGCGACTCTTGGATGTAGCCGACCTTCACGGGCCGTTTGCCGGCGCCGGTGAAGTTGAGCGTGACGCTCTTCTTGTCCTTGGTGTTCCCCATCGCGAGCACCATCAAAGCTTGTCGCAGTTCGGCATCGAGCTTGGGATTGCTCAGCTTGATGCGGCCGACGCTATCGAGGGCCACGCTGCGCAGACCATCATCGGTGAGCAGGTTGAGGTAGGTGACCTCGACCGATTTATTTTCGCCGACGGGTTTGGTTCGTTTCTCAATGCCGACAATGGTGCCGGTCAGCGCCGAGGGGGAATCGATTTCGATTTTTTCGCCGCGGACCTGCACCAGCAGATCGGCGAGCGTGGGATTGCTCGTGAGGTCGATCGAAAATGTCCGCAGTGCGCGAGTGATCGGATCCTTCGAGCCGTAAGAAATCGTCGAGATCCGGCCGCCGCCATCATCCTGCAGGACCATGCTTTTCAGCAAGTCGTTGATGTCGCGCGTGTTGAACTTGAGGTCGATCGCCGTGTCGCCCTGCACGTCGCCGTTGCGCTCGTAGAAGGCCACACCCGAGCTGAACATGACGATCCGCTTGACGGGAATTTGCCCGTCCTTGGCATCTTTGTCTTTTTCCTGCCCATAAGCCAAGCCACTCGAGAACACGGCCGAAACGCCGCAAGTGATTGCCAGGGCAGTACTTAAGAAATTGCGAGATAGCCGCATAAAACGCTCCGCCCAAAGAATAGATCGCCCGCCTGCTGTAACTGTACGTTATGACGGATTTGGCCGGGAAATCGTTTTGCGAAAAGAGCGACGGAGCGCACAACGTGGTCAGTAGCTACTTGCGTACGCTGCCGTCGAGCATCAACTTCGGCCCGGAATTGCCGGGCGGCTTGCCAAGGACTGTATTGGAAGCGCCCGCTTTGGCTTCCGAGAATTTCAGGCCCCACGTCAGTTCATAACCGGCATCGCGCACGCGTTCGATGTGCACGGGGTCCATGTTATGGTCTTTGGCCGAGGCAATGAGCTCGGTCCAATTATTAGGACCGATATTGTGCTGTTCGTGATAGATGTGCCAGGCGAGCCCGGTCTGTTTCAGATCGTTGATACGTTTCGCTTCGCCATTTCCGCAGCCGACCAGCAGCGCCACGGCCGATGCGAGCCATAACGACGAAATGAAGAACCGATTCATAAGTCCTCTAATTCTTTCGTACCCACAACCGGACTTTACCACTGCCGAGGTCGATGACGATTTCGGTCGCGCCTGCAAACGGTTCAAATGAAATGGAGTCAGCCAAGGTCTCGCCCGCGATGAACGCTTGATGTTCCTTGATTGCGCCGGCAACATCAGCATCCTCCGCCACGATTCCAATCACAATGCGGTCGGTGTAATCGAGTTGCAAATCCTTCCGCTGATCTTGAATCGCCCGCACCAGGTCGTTGGCAAAACCTTCGCGGACGAGTTCCGGAGTGATTTCGGTCGAAAGCACCACGACCACGCCACGACCTTGAGCAGCTGCCCAACCTGGTTTGGCTTGCAAGCGAACTTGCAAGTCTTCGCCGTCAAGCTTGATCGTTTCGCCGCCGATGGCAAGGTCGACGGTTCCCTGCGCTTGCATCTGCGCGAGCAACTGCCCACCGTCCGCAGCGCCGAGGACCTTTTTGCATTCCGGCAACAGCTTGCCGATGCGCGGGCCGAGGCGTTTGAAGTTCGGCTGGATCTGGTACGTGATGTACTTCGTCGCATCTTCGGCGTAGTCGACTTGCTTCACGTTCAGCTCGTCGCGTAGCAACGCATCGTGCTGTTGCAGCCAGGCTTGATGCGTTTTCGCCGAGAGAATCACTTCGACCTTGGCCAGCGGTTGACGGACTTTCAGTTTGTTGTCCATTCGCGCGCTGCGGCCGAGTGAGGCGATCTCGCGGAGGAGTTGCATCCGCGCGGAGAGCGTTTCATCGACGACTTTTTCGTTGGCCTGCGGATAGTCGGTGAGATGCACGCTCTTCAGCGCGCGATCGCCGAATACGCCGGCCAGATTTTGCCACAGCGTCTCGGCGAGGAACGGCGTGAATGGGGCGATGATCTTCGCCGTCGTCACGAGGCATTCGTAGAGGGTCCAGTAAGCGTCGAGCTTCTCTTGCGATTGCTTGTCGCTCGCCCAGAAGCGATCGCGGCTGCGACGAACGTACCAATTTGACAAGCCGTCGACAAACGCGTTGATCTGCTTGCAGGCTTCGAAGTTGTCGTAAGCATCCATCCGCTCGACGACGGTTGTCAGCGTGCGATTGAGTTCGCTGATCACCCAGCGGTCGAGTTCGCCGCGCTCAGCGATGGGGCGATAGCCCTTCCCCTTGGCGAGATCGGCTGCGTTGAGTTGCAATTCCTGACCGCCAGCAACGCGCTCGCCCGGGTCGAATCCATCAATGTTGGAATAGATGACGAAGAAGCTGTAGCAGTTCCAAAGTCGCAGCAGGAACTCCGGGATCGTGTCTTTGATCGCGCGTTCGCTGTAAAGGATCGAGCTCCAAGGAGCCTGATTGGCAAAGAAGTACCAACGCAGCGCATCGGCACCGAAGGTATCGAAGATGTACTGCGGGCTGCGATAGTTGCGCAGCGACTTCGACATCTTGCCGACTTTGCGGATGAGCTTCTCGCCGTACTTCGCCCGCCCTTCGGCTTCGACCAAATAGATCTCTTTGCTGTTGTCGGGACTTTCCCACCACTCCGACAACATCAGACCGAGCACGATGCAATTCTTGAACGGATGCGGATAAGGTTTTTCTCCCGTCTCTCGTCCCTCGCCTCCCGCACCCTTCCCAAACATCAGCGTGCTGATGGCGAGCTGCGAATAAAACCAACCACGCGTTTGATCGAGCGCCTCGCTGATAAAGTCAGCTGGGAACTGATCGGAGAACTTGTCGGCGTTCTGGTGCGGATAGCCCCACTGCGCAAACGGCATGGCGCCGCTGTCGTACCAGCAGTCGATCACTTCGCCGACGCGGCGCATGTGCGCGCCCTTGGCGTATGGCGAGTCGTAGGTGATCTCGTCGATGTAGGGTTTGTGGACCTTCAGATCGTCCGGCAATTTCGGGTTCGCCGCTTTCGCTTTGTCCCAAACGTCGGTTCCCTTCACGCCGGGCTTTTTCAGCAGTTCTTCGTAACTGCCGACGGCTTCCATCTGGCCGGTTTGCTGACAAACCCAGATCGGCAGCGGCGTGCCCCAGTAGCGCTCGCGTGACAGCGCCCAGTCGACGTTCGATTCAAGAAAATTGCCAAACCGGCCATCCTTGATGTGCTCGGGGAGCCAGTTGATTTTCGAATTGTTGGCCAGCATCTCATCCTTGAACTGGGTCGTCCGCACGAACCAGCTCTTGCGTGGATACTGGATGAGCGGATCTTCGGACGCTCGCCAGCAGAACGGATAGTCGTGGATGTATTGCTCTTGGTGAAAGAGCACACCCTTGGCCTTCAATTCGCGCTGGATGTCCTTATCGCAATCTTTGACCCAGCGGCCTTCGTACTCTGGACACTCCTTGGTGAATTTGCCATCCGGGCCAACCGCGCAGATGAGATGGGGGCCTTCTTCGTCGACAAAGCGTGCTTTCTCGGCAACGAGAACATCAAAGTCGACTTCACCGAAGGCTGGCGCTTGATGCACAACTCCCGAGCCGCTGTCGGTAGTCACGAAATCGGCGGCCACGACGCGCCAAGAGATGGCTTCCTTTGGACCGCTCTTCAGCGTGCCGGTTTGGTTCCCTTGTGTCTTGTAATAGCAGTCATACGGCGGCAGATATCGCTTGCCGAGGAGTTCGCTTCCCTTGCAAGTTTTTTCAACGGTCAGTTCGCGTTTGAGTTTCCCAGCGATCGTTTCCATGAGCGCTTGAGCCATGATGAAGCGCGTGCCGGTTTGGGCATCGAGCACGGTCGCGTAATCCAGCTCCGGATGAACGGCCGCAAACTGATTGCTGGGTAACGTCCAAGGCGTCGTCGTCCAGACGAGCAGCGACGTATCGGTTTTTTTGCCCGCATCATCGAGCAACGGAAACAGCACATACACGCTGGGATCAGCAACTTCGCGATAACCCTGTCCAACTTCACCGCTCGACAGCGCCGTGCCACCCTGAGCCCACCACCACACAATCTTGTGGCCTTGGTAAAGCAATCCGCGATCGAACAGATTCTTCAGCGACCACCACACGCTTTCGACGAACGATTGGTGATAGGTGACGTACGCTTCTTTGAGATTCACCCAAAAGCCGAGGCGTTCGGTCAGGCGTTCCCATTCTTGCATGTACCGCCAGACGCTTTCCTGGCAGCGATGGATGAACGGCTCGATGCCGTAGTTTTCGATTTCCTCTTTCGAGTGGATGCCGAGTTCCTTGCAGACCTCGACTTCGACTGGCAGACCGTGCGTGTCCCAGCCGGCTTTGCGTTCGCAGAAGTAACCGCGCATGGTGCGATAGCGCGGGAATAGATCCTTGATCGCGCGGGTCAAGCAGTGCCCGGGATGAGGCAGGCCGTTGGCCGTGGGCGGGCCTTCGAAGAAGACGAACTTCTTACCGCCGCGCCGCCGGTTGAGCGACTGCTCATAGATGGTGTGTTCCTTCCAGAACGCGAGGACTTCTTCTTCCATCCGCGGAAACGGCGCGCTGGCCGGCACTGGCTGAAACATTGCTGAAAGCAACTCCGGAATAAAAAGGAGGACGGAGTAAACTCCGTCCTGCGATGTGCCAATTTGGATGTGCAACGGAGACGGACCAATCGTCCGTCCTACAACTTACTCATCATCGAAATCGAGATCTTCATCGTCATCTTCATCATCTTCGTCCTTCGATTTCTTCCCCTTGCCCTTGGCGGCTTTGCCTTTTCCCTTTTTGGGCTTTTCTTCTTCTTCCGCGGCTGGAGCGTCAGGATCTTCGGGCAACGCCGGTTCCTCGGCTTCTTCGTCTTCGTCGACGAAATCGCCACCAATCGGCAGCTCGGCATCGTCGGCGGCGAGGTCGTCGTCGCTCACTTCCTCGAGGTCGGCGAGGTCGTATTCGTCTTCGAGCTCTTCTTCGAAGTCGTCATCAAACTCATCGTCGAAATCTTCCTCATCGAAGTCGTCGACCGATTCTTCTTCGTCGGCCATCACCAGGTCGTCGTTCAGGACACCGATTTCGGCTTCCCAGTTCGCGACGTCGTCGGCGGGTGGTGGCGGACAGGCCGGCTCACACACAATCGTGCCGGAATTCGTCAGGTCTTCGACCACCGCAAAGTGAGGCCGGTCGATGGTGCTGGCAGAGTGATCGATGCGCATAGGAGAGTGCTGAAGATAAAGTCGAAAATGCTTGCGTCGTGCTGGCAGAGAAAACCAAACGGACAATTGTACCAACTTTTGCCTTGTCTTGGGGCCGCTTAAAGGATGCAAATAGCCACTTTCGCGGGGGGCTGTGCTTCATCAGATCTTCATTCTATCTTCACAGATTACCTCTCGCCGTACGTCAGACTCTCTTACGGCTCACAGTTGAGCCGGGATGAACAATGAGCAAACATCTGCAGCGCGATATCGACGGTCTCATCAATCGGCTCCTCACCATTTCGTCGATGGTTGAGGAAATGATCGACCGGGCCACCCAAGCCCTCAGCGAACGTCGCTACGACCTGGCCGAGAAGGTAATCAGCTCCGACGACATCGTCGATTCGAGCGAAGTGCATCTGGAAGAGGAATGCCTCAAGATGCTCGCGCTGCACCAGCCTGTGGCCGTCGACTTGCGACGGATTGCCACCGTGCTGAAGGTGAATGCCGATCTCGAACGCATGGCTGACCTGGCCGTGAGTATCGCCAACCGCGCTCGGGCCATTTCCGAGCATCCGGCCTTCGTTGTGCCCGATCGCCTCGGCAAGATGATTGTGCTGGCCACGCAAATGGTGCGCGGCGCGATGGATTCGTTTGTGAATCTCGACGCTGCCGCTGCCCGCCGCATTCTGGCCATGGATCAGCAAGTCGATCAGTACAACTCCGAAATCATCGACGAGCTGCAAACCCGCATGCAAAAGCAGGCCGACCTCGTGCCGGCCGCTCTGCATTGTTTTTCCGGCGTTCGCCACATCGAGCGAATTGCCGATCACGCAACCAATATTGCCGAGGACGTGATTTACCTCGTCGAAGGTGAAATCGTCCGCCACCGGCACCTCAATCTGGATGATTCTCCGTCCTGACGAATTAGTCGACGGATTACACGCAACGAGTAACGCGCACGTATGGCCAAAACGAAGATCCTCGTCATTGAAGACGACCGCTCCCTCAGCGAAGTCGTTTGCTACAACCTTAAACAAGCGGGCTATGAAGTGCTCGCCGCCAGCGACGGCCAGGATGGATTGTTGCAGGCCCAGCTAAAAACGCCCGACATCGTGCTGCTCGATTTGATGTTGCCGGTGATCGACGGCTTGGATGTTTGCCGCCGTCTGCGAGCCGACGCCGCAACTCGCGAAATGCTGATCGTCATGCTCACGGCGAAAGCCGAAGAGTCGGACGAATTGATCGGCTTCTCGCTCGGGGCCGACGATTACGTGACGAAACCCTTCAGCGTGAAGGTGTTGCTCGAGCGGATCAAGGCGCTTCGCCGTCGTCGTTCCGGCGAAGGAGTGCCAGACGAAATCACCAAGCGCCAAGGCGTGACGGTGAATCGCCGTCGCCATCAAGCCTCGATCGACGATCAGCCGTTGCCGCTGACCCGCAGCGAATTTCGGCTGCTCGATACCCTCATCCGTCAGCCCGGCCGGGTCTTTGACCGGACCGAATTGATCGACGCCGCCCTCGGCGAAGACACGATGGTGATGGAACGGACCATCGACGTCCATATCCGCGCCCTCCGCCGCAAACTGGGCGACCATGCTGACGTTATCGAAACCGTCCGCGGCGTGGGCTATCGCTTTCGCGATACCGATCTGCCTGCCGAAGGTGCCGTGAGCGACGAAGACGCGTAGGTTGGACCGAGTGGTACAATCTGGCGCATGATCATTGCGGAAACAGAACGTCTTCGGCTGCGGCAATTTCACATCGTCGATGGCGAGGCGATGGACCGCGTGTTTGGCGATGCCGAAGTGATGCGCTACGGCCGTGGTCCGCAGACGCCGGAATGGGTCCGCACCTGGCTGCGCGGCTGCCTGGAAAATTACCACGCCAAGTGGGGCTTTGGTTTATGGGCCGTGGTCGAGCGTGAGTCGCAGCAGACGATCGGCTACTGCGGCTTGAGTCGCTTCGACGATATCGCGGGACAGCCCGAGACCGAAATTGGTTTTCGCCTGGCAAGGGACAAGTGGGGATGCGGCTATGCGACCGAAGCGGCGGCCGCCGTGCGCGAGTATGCCTTCAATTCGCTCGGCTTGTCGCGGCTGATTGCAATCATCGACCCGCGTAACGTGGCTTCGATTCGAGTCGCGGAAAAAACAGGCCTACGCTTCGAGAAAGATGCGACGTTCAAGGAAGTCGCGGTCAGCATCTACAGCCTTCGTCGCTCGGCAGAATCTGCGAGTTAAGAAGCCCTGCGTTGGCGGAAGGCTTCGCTCAGTTGCTGGATGGTTTCGAGCGGCAACTGTTCCGCACGGACATCGACCGGGAACGCAAACGGCGCGAGGACTTCGTCGACGGCAGGCTTGTCGAGATGTTCCTGCTGCGCGGCGACCAGCCCGCTGCGGAGAAACTTGCGGCGATGCAGGAACAAGCCGCGGACAAACGTGTGGAAGAACTCGAGGTCGGGAATGAGCGCGCGCTTGGCGGCGTTCGGCACGATGTGCACGATGGCCGAGTGAACCTTGGGCCGCGGCCAGAAGACTTGCGGCGGCAGGATGCGGGTGATCTGCAGATCGCAGAGCGATTGCATCCACACGCTCAGCGCGCTGTAGTCTTTCACACCCGGCGGCGCAACCATGCGATCGGCGAGTTCTTTTTGAATCGTCGCAGTCAACGACACCGGCGTCGGCTCGACCATGAGCAAGTTCGAAAGAATCGGCGTGGCTACGTTGTAAGGCAAGTTCGCCGCCAGTTTGAATTGCCGGCCGGGCGTGATGTGCTTGCGAACTTCATCGAGCACGCTGTCAGCGAGATGGTTTTTGTTTCGCAGCGCGTCTTGCTGCAGCAGCGTGATGTTGCCGTAGTTTTCGAGCTCTTCCGAGGCCAGTTGATGCATGCGGGCATCGATCTCGACGGTCACCACGTGGGCCGCATGATCGGCGAGCATCGACGTGAGCGAACCCATGCCGGTGCCGATCTCGAGCATCACGTCGTTCTCGGTCGGAGCGGCTGTTTCGAGCAGCAGGTCGAGCAGGTTGAGATCGATCAAAAAGTTCTGGCCATGCCGCACCTCGGGCCGGATCCCCGCTTCTTGAAAGCGGCGCTGCAGATAAGTAACGGTTTGACGAGTGGAAGGCATGGGGGAAATGCAGAAGTGAAAAGGCAGAACGCAGAAGGGAGACAGGGATTTGGAATCAGGAATTTAGGATTTCAGGAATTCCAGCTGTCGTTGCACGTATTTGGCGAGGAGATCGGTTTCGAGATTCACGGCATCGCCCGGCTTGAGTGCGCCGAGCGTGGTGACCGCGAGCGTGTGAGGGATTAGGGCGACGCTGAAGCTGTCGTTGGTGACTTCGACCAGCGTCAGGCTCACGCCGTCGACGGCGATCGAAGCCTTGGCCGCTAGTTGCCGCGAAAGTTCGCGCGGCAAACGAAACCAGAGGAAAGCCCACGGGCCTTCTTCACGGCGAACATCGAGTGCGCCGAGGCCGTCGATGTGTCCGCTGACGTAGTGGCCACCGAGGCGATCGCCGACTTTCAGCGAGCGCTCGAGGTTCACGCGGCTGCCGGGCTGCAACTTGCCGAGGTTGGTGCGCGAGAGCGTTTCGCTGCCGGCTTCGAACGTCAGCAGATCGTTGTCACGGCGAACCACTGTCAGGCAACAACCGTTGACCGCGATGCTGTCGCCCAGCGCGGCATCGCTGGCCACGAGCGGCGCGCGGAGCGAAAGCTCCACGGCGGCCCCCTGCGGCACGACGGCGGTGATGGTTCCCAATTCTTCCACGAGGCCAGTAAACATGAGTCCATCGTAGCAAAGATCGCCCCGAGTGTCGGGGTGCCGATAGCAGCTGGCGCTAGCTTTTTAGAGTCGTCAAAAAAACAGATTCGCAGGCCTGAAATTAATAGTTTGGCGTTCCACATTGCTCCGAAGTAAGGCAATGAAACTAACGTTGCGAACCTGAGGTCTGTTCCCATGTTGAGAATCCTGCCCGCCGCGAGTCTATCCCTGCTTTGCGTGCTCACGTTGTCACTGCCAGCAATCGCGCGATCGCGCGGACGAGTGATTTCGCTCGAAGAAGCAGCCGAGTCGTCGATCGACCTCAGCGCGGTGCGTTTCATTCAAGACGCCGAAGAGGCGAACGAGCGCAAGACGCTGATGCTCTGGAATTCTAGCGCCGAGCAGATTGGCGGGCCGCCCGGTTGGGACGAACCGCTGGCCAGCGATCGGCCCGACTTCACCGAGGCTTCGTGCACGGTGGGCCGCGGCGTGTGTCAGCTCGAAATGGGTTACACGTACTTTCACGACAACGATGGCGCGACGAGTTTCGATGGCCATTCGTTGCCCGAGATGCTGCTGCGAATCGGCGTGCTTGCCGATTGGTTGGAACTGCGGATTGCTTGGAACTTCGGTCGTGAACAATTGCGAACCGGCGGCGTGGGAATACAAACGTCGGGCTTCGACGATCTGTACGTCGGCCTCAAGCTCGGACTCACGCCACAGCAAGGCATTCTGCCCGAGATGGCACTCATGCCGCAAATGAGCGTGCCGCTGGGAAGCGCGTTCAGCGCGAACCGCGTGTTGCCCGGCGTGAACTGGCTCTACGGCTGGGAGATCAACGACTTCCTGACGACGGCCGGTAGCACGCAGCTGAATTTGTCGGTGGATCCAACGACCGGCAACGAGTACACCGAGTTTGCCCAGTCGTGGACGATCGGCTATTCGCTGGCCGAGAAACTCGGCATGTATACCGAGTGGTTTGTCTTCTCACCCGCCGGCGCCGACACGGCCCGCACCGAACATTATCTCGATGCCGGGCTGACCTATAGCGTGTCGAACAATTTGCAACTCGATGTGCGGATCGGCAAGGGAGTGAGCGCCGCCGCGGTGGATCTCTTCGCGGGGGCCGGGCTCGTATCGCGATTCTAAAAACGAACTCTTACGAGAGAACCGCGCCAAGTCGCTGTTGCGTTTGATCGGTATACAGTTCGCGCTTTCCGAAGCCGGGAAGTGCGCCGGAAGCGACTGCTTGAGCCTGATGCTCGGCGTAGTTGGTTACCATCATCACGGGAATCGAAGACAACTGTGGATCGGCCTTGATCGTCTGAATGATATCGAGGCCGCTGCTGTAATCCTGATCGAGCTGACGATTGACCAGGACCAAATCGAACTGGCCATGGCGGAGCGCATCGAGCGAATCATCCGGCCCATGGCACTGCACGACCTCGGCGGCAAACTGCTTTCGCAGCATGCCGCTGATGAGACCAAAGTCGTGAGAGCAGTTGCCGATATCGAGAATGCGCTTCATGAGACTATCTTGGTTCTAAGGGAATAGGACCGCTTACTTTTCTTCGCCGCCAACTGGTTCTTGGATCGCGAAGACGTGGTCCTTGTTGGCGATATACATCACGCCGTTCGCAATGATCGGCGTGCTGTAGACGCTGTTTAGCATGTTGATTTCGGCAACTGGATCGTGTGGTTCCTTCTTTACTTCGAAGACCGTGATGTCGCCGTCCTCGTCGCCGACGTAGACCTTATCGCCAGCAATCATGGGAGAACCCCAAGCCGCGGCGAGCATGTCGTACGCCCAATAAACCTTGCCGGTCTTGGCATCGATGCAGTGGAACAAACCGCTGAAATCAGGAATGAAGATCAAGCCATCTTTAATCACTGGCGTGCTGATCGCGCGGTGAAACTTCTCGAGGAAGTCGTCGATCTCACCGTTGCCGTCCCAGTCGTACTCGGTGAACTTCCAGACCACGCCGCTGTTGGGGTTATCTTCGATGACATCCCCTTCTTCCTCCACCGCGGCTTGGATCCGCTTGCGAGCGACAGGGTTCTTGGCGGGGTCGCGATTCTTTACGATTTTCTCGCTGATGTCGCCGCGCTTCAGCGGATCGATGCACCAGAAAATACCCAACCCTTCGCCGTGCTCCGGATCCTGGCCGGTGGCGAAATAGACTTTGTTGTCGTAAACCACCGGCGTGCAAATGATGTCGTTTCGCGTGCCGCGGCCACCAAGTTCCAGAATGCTGTCCTTGGGATTGCAGTCAAACTTCCAGAGGAGCTCCGGCTTGCCGTCTTTTCCCTTGTTGGCTTTGAAGCTGTACAGCCAGGCGTCGCCGCCGCCGAACAGAACTTGAGCTTCGCCGCCGAGAATTGCCACCGTGGGCGATGACCATTGACCGTGCAGGATCAGATCGCGCGGGCTGTTGTCGGTCCAATAAACCTCGCCCGTGTTCTTGTCCATGCAGATGAAGCTGGGGGCATCGGGAGCAGGCACGACGAGGTGCGATTCATCCACGCCGTTGCTGCTGTTCACGAAGAGCAAATCGCCCCAAGTCGTGACCGAGCAGCTGCACATGTTGTGCTGGCTCGTGCCGAGATTCTTCATCATGTCGTAAGACCAGATCACGTCGGCTTCGTCTTTGTCGTCAGCCGTCGTGATGCGGAACGCGCTCAAGCGCGGACCAGCGAGCATCAGGTAGAACTCTCGTTCAATGCCGTTCGACTTGGCTTTGAAGTTCCACTTCTTGGCGGGAGCTTTCACTTTTTCGTCGAGCTTCAGCTCGGGATCGGCAGCGTCGAGTTCCGCACCTGCCGTCGCAAAGCGAGCTCGCAAGTCGGCCGAGAGCTTGCCACCTTCGAGTTCTTTCAAGATGCCGCCGAGCTTGTCATCGGCGGCTTCGTCGGCGCGGACGACGTCAAAAATACGGGCCGGTTCGCGAGTGACCGGGCCGTCGTCCTTACCGTCGAGCATCCCTTCGGTATCGAGGCACTTCACTTCGCCGCGGCTCGTTACGAACCACAGGCGGTTCCCTTCGATCATGGGTGAGCAGCAAATACCCATCAGCGGCCAATCGTGAACGCGGCCGGTGTGCAGCTTTTCGCTGCTGTGTTGCCAGAGAAACTTGCCGGTCTTTTCATCAAAGGCCACCAAGCAGCCGAGATCGACATCGGCGGGATAACGCTTCAAATAACCGTTGCTGTTGTTCGTCCCAAGCACCACTTTGCCGTGACCGACGATGGTGTTGCCATACGACTGGCTACCGAGCGTGGCGACCCACTTGATGTTCTTTGCCTTCTTGCTGTCCCAAGCGCCGGTCTTGCGATCGAACTTGCCGGGAGCAAACTCCATGGGCGCCACATCGGTGATCGGCACGTTGTTGCGCATCGAGTTGCCGCCCCACTGACCCCAGTCTCCCTTTTTCATCACGGGATTGTCGGTGAGAACTTTAGGATCGCCGGCGGGCGGGTTAGGAGCGAGCGCCACGACTTGATCCGGCTTCGGCGTTTCCGCCGGCTTGGCTTCTTCAGCAGGCTTTGGAGCCTCAGCAGGTTTAGCCTCTTCGGCGGGCTTCACTTCGGCCGGTTTGACTTCGGCCGGCTTGACTGCTTCAACAGCCTTTTCTTCGGCCTTCTTTTCTTCTTCCTTCTTCAGCCCTTCTTGCGGCGGCATTGGTTCGCCGAGAGTCGGCTTCGGCGGCGGCATATCGACCGGGTCGAGCGGTTTTTCGGTCGGCTTGGGTTTCTCAGCCGGCTTGCGATCGCCTTCGGTGGTGGTGCTACCGGAGTCGGTGGTCAGCGCCGGGCCTGGCTTGTTCGGCTGGCAGCCTGGAATGAAGGTTGCCGCCACCGCGCCCAGAAATAGGCTGCTGAAAATCGCCACCATGGCATTGGTTCGTTGCATCGCGCTCTCCCTACAAAGCACTTTTCATCATTACCCGGCGCGCCGCCGCGGGCGGGTTTGAAATTCAAATTAGTGAGCTCAGAAACAAGTGCTGCTCTTGAGTAGCACCATCGCGAATGACCTTAATTATTCGGTGTCACGGTCACATTGTCGATGAACACTTCCGCATTCGTGGCGTTGCCGAAGAGGCCGGGGGCGCCGACCTTGTTCGGTTGCGGATCGGTCAACTCGAGCGACCATTCGGTCGGCTCCTTATCAGCCCGCTTCCAAACCTTCGCTTTTACCACGGCTTGGCCATCGACATTCGCGGCTTGCAGTTTGAGCGTGTACCAGTTGCCGGGTTCCAACTCAAACTTCTTGGTCGCGAAGTAACGCTTGTCGTGTGAGATCCAACTGCCGATCTGCAGCAGGTTTCGCTCGCCCGAGATCTCGAAGGTATAGCCTTGAGCGATGAGGCCCATGTCAGGCTGTTTCTTGTCGAGTTCGTGCGGCAGCATATCGGCTTGGATGGTGTAGTCGTGCAGATCCGATGGACCGAGCGATGCACGGCTGCGTGTTCCCTTGGGAATAGTCGTGATCTTCGCGAGGAAGCTGTTGCCATCGGGACCCTTGCGGAGCTGATGACGATAGCGAGCACCGATCCAAGTGATTGGAGCATCGGTCAGCCCTTCCATGTCGAACTTCCATGGCAGCGGCGGAATGATGCGAACGCGAGCCCGCGCTTTCAACTCACCGACGCTCGCTGTGACGATGGCTGCGACGTGCTTGGCATCGGTGGCTGCCGTGAACTCACCACCCTCGGTGATCGTACCATTGGCATCAACGGCGAATTTGGCTTCGGTGGTCTTCAGGAACTGACCACGGGCGTTGTAAAGGCGGGCCGTGTACGTTTGCTTTTCGCCCGGCTTGAGCAACAACTCGGCCGGCACGATTTGCAGTTGCGCTGGAGTTTGGTCTTCCGAAACCGGCGACTCTTGCGGTTGCGGCGGCTGCGGATCGGCACCCTTCTTCTTCGCTTTGTCTTCGAAGCAGTAGAGCGCTCCAGTCGTCAAAATATACAGACGGCCGTGCGAAACGACGGGCGAAGCCCAGCATTCGTCACCCTGATTGAAGGTGCCGTTCGTCTTGCCTTTGCCAGTTCGTTCCCAGCCAGTCGCGCCTTTGGTTTCGTCCGGCGTGAGGATGTACCAGCGACCATTTTTCTCGCTGTAGAAGATCTTGCCATCGGCGTATACCGGTGCGCCGAAGTTGATCGTGCCGAGGCCGATCTTCTTACAAACTTCTTCGCCATCTTTGGCATCGAGCACGAAGAGTTTGCCGCCGTCATCGGGGCAGTAAAGGCGGTCTTTCACTTTCAGGATCGAGCTCTTGCCGTCGGCGATTTCGAGCGTCTTCCAAATTTCAGCCGTCTTCGAAACGTTGCCTTCTTGCGTGCCATCGAGGGCTGCAACCGCGCCGACCTTGGTCACATCTGGCGGCGGATTCTCTTCGCTGTGGGCCATGTAAATGACATCGCCGTCGACAGTCGGAGCGAGATTCAAACCGCGCTTCGAGAACTGATATTCCCACACCTTTTTGCCGGTGCGCGGCTGAATACCATACACCCAGCCGTCGCCAGCGCCGGTGATCATCAGCTTCTGGCCCTTGATCACGGCGATGGTCGGGTTGTTATAGATCGTGTCTTCGGGCCGCAGCCGCGTGCTGATGAACCAGCGAACCTGGCCGTTGCGTTTGTCGAAGGCCAGAATGCGATGCGCCGGCTGAGCCATTTCACCCCAACCGATAATCACGCTGCCGAAGATCACCATGTCTTCGCAAATGATCGGGCTGTTGGTGCGACCACCATAGGTTGTGAGCACGCCGTACTGTTCATGCAGCGGAATCTGCCACTGAATTTTGCCGTTCTCGCCATCGAGACACTTGAACAAACCGTTGGCGCCGAGAGCATAGACAAAACCGGTCTCTGGATCGCCGACGACATTCGACCAGCCGACGCGCGTGTCGGGCACATCGCTCGACCACACGTTGTGAATGCTCTCCCACTTCGTTTCGCCAGTCGCTGCGTCGAGGCAGACGATCTTTTCGCACTCTTTGTTCGTGCCTGGATTGTGACGCGTGAGGTAATAGAGTTTGCCGCGCAGCACGACCGGCGTACTGCGACCGCCGAGGTCTTCGCGCTTCCAAGCCAGGTTGCTTCCCGCGCCGCCGCCAGGATTGATCGTGTCTGGCAAACCGGTCTCGCGCGAAATGCTGTTCCACTCTGGTCCACGCCAATACGGCCAGTCGAGCGGATCGGCTTTCGCCGTGGCGTCAGTCTTCGCTTCCTGAGCGGCAGCAAAAGTTGCAGCGAGTGAAGCAATCAACAGCCAGCCGACGAAAAGGCCAACGAAGCCAGAACGTTTCATGATGCACCAGCGAGTCGGAGAGTTGGAAAGGCGGGCTCCGGCCGACGTCGATTTAGAACGACAGACGGCTGAAGGCGATCAACAGTTGTTTCAACACCTTTCAGGATAGCGAGCCGGGCAAGAAGAGCAACCGGCAAAGCACTCGCGCGACGTTACGATTTTGCAGCGAGCGACACTCTGGCAAGCGTAAGAATGAAGGCGAACGTGCGCGCTTCGCGTCAGGCCAGAGTGTTGAAGAACGATGATTTCGAGCGCGGTCTACTTGCCGCAGTAATCAATCGCGCGGGCGATTTCACTCTTCAGTCGAGTGCGCGGCACGATGCGATCGACGAAGCCGTGCTGCAGCAGGAACTCGCTGGTTTGAAAACCCTTCGGCAGTTCCAAGCGGATGGTGGCTTTGATCGTGCGCGGACCAGCAAAACCGATGAGGGCTTTCGGTTCGGCGAACACAAGATCGCCGAGCGAAGCAAAGCTCGCGGCGACACCGCCCATCGTGGGATTGGTGAGGACCGAGATGAACAAACCGCCGGCGCGATCGTAGCGCGCGAGCGCTGCCGAGACCTTCGCCATTTGCATGAGCGACAGGATGCCTTCGTGCATACGAGCTCCACCGCCGGAACCACTGACGATGATTAGCGGCAACTTTTCCGCGGTCGCACGTTCGACGAGACGGGCCAGCCGTTCGCCAACGACCGAACCCATGCTTCCCATGATGAACGCCGAGTCGGTCACGCCCACGGCTACGCGGCGGGCGCGAATCATGCCGCCGCCGGTTACGGCAGCGTCGGTCATGCCGGTTCGTTTTTGTTCGGCGAGTAGGCGTTCTTTGTACGGCTTCGAGTCGGCGAATTGCAGCGGATCGGTCGGCATCAAGTGGGCGTCCCACTCTTCAAACGTCCCTTCGTCGCACAGCTGCTGGACGCGCTCCGGCGCCGAAACGTAGAAGTGGTATTCGCACTGCGGGCAGACGTTGTGGTTCTTCTCCGCTTCCTTCTTATAGATCGACGCGCCGCAGCCTGGGCAGCGCTGCCACAGACCTTCGGGAACGCCGCGCTTGGTCCGCTGCTTCATGGTGCTTTCGGAAGTTTGCGAGGGGACAGGAGAGGAGGCTGCCGGGGCAGTGGTGGAGGTCGGTGCGGAAGAAGCCATGTGTTGCTCCAAAATCAGGTCCGCCGATCAAGGCCGACTATGCGCTTGCCGTGGCAGCATGGCAAGCAAAAAGTTTGTTTCTATCCGAAATGTCGCACATCAAGCGCAGGTTAATCAATATCGGCCAAACAGCAGGCCGGTCATCACGGCTGCTCCGCCACTGACAGCAGCCGAAATGGCAGCAGCCGGTGCCAGCACGACGCGTTGTAACTCTTCTTGTTCGAGATCAATCAGCTGCCAACCGCCGCATTGGCACTCGGCCTTCCACAGGTCGCCGAGCTCGGCAGCCGGGGCCAGAATCTGTTTGACGAGGCTGTAAAACGGTTCGGGCAACACGAGGGCGATGGTGCCGCGGCGATGCTTTCGCACCAGGCGATCGACGGCAACTTTGGCTCGCGCTTGGGCCATGCCCAGGGGTTCGCCTTCGGGCGGGCAAACGGTTTCGGGGTGTTCTTGCAACTGGCGATAAATCCGCGGCTGGGTTTGCTTCAGCTCGTCGACGAGCTTGCCATGCCACAGACCATGATCGACGTTCTGAAAATCGGCAAGCTGCCGCACCTTCATTTTGCGGCTAGTGCCCAGTTGGTTGGCGGTTTCGACCGCACAACGACACGTCGACGAATACAGGTAATCGAACTCAACCGCTTGGACTTCGTTAATCAAACGAGCGGCTTGAGCCGTGCCCACGTCGGAGAGAGGAAGATCGAGAGTTCCCTTGATGCGACCTTGTTCATCAAAGTCGGTCGCAGCGGAACGGATCAACAGGATTCGAACCATACAGGATCGGTATGAGCCTCCTAAAGACTTGCCAAGTGGGTCAGGTTGCGAACAGCATCGCCGTAACTGGGCTGTCCGAAAATTGCCGAACCCACCACAAACCAGCGAGCGCCAGCCTGTGCACAACGGGCGATGGTCGACGCATTCACGCCGCCATCCACCTCCAAAATCACTTCGGGCCGAACCCGACTACGAAGCGATTGCAGTTTCTCTAACGCGTTCTCATGAAACTTCTGCCCGCCGAAACCGGCAGGCACGCTCATGACGAGCGCCAGATCGATATCCCCCAGAAATGCATCCAGCGTGCCAAGGGGAGTGGCTGGGTTCAGGGCGAGCCCTGCTTTCACACCCAACGAGTGAATTTCATCGATCAGCGGACCCGCTTCCGGAGCCGCTTCGATGTGAAATGTAAGGAGATCGGCACCCGCTTCAGCGAATTGCCGCAAATACCGCTGCGGCTGTTCGATCATCAGATGAACGTCGAGCGGCAGGCGTGTGACCTTTCGCAGGGCTGCCACAATGGGCATGCCGTACGACAAGTTCGGAACGAAAGAGCCGTCCATCACATCGAGATGCAGCGCCTGCACACCGGCTTCTTCCAGCGTTCGCACTTCGCGCTCGAGATTGGCGAAGTCGCACTGCAACAACGACGGCAGCACGATGGGCTGGACCGTTGGGAGAGAGTCAATGGCGATGCTTGCGGACATATACTGCGGATTGCCACGTGGCTGCTAGCAGGCCTGCGAACTCGCAGTAACTGGCGTCGCCACTTCGGCCATCCGGCCAACGTTGCTGAATCACGCTCATCATCCGCTGGGCAATCCATCCCACAGCGTCCTGAGCATGTTGGCGAGCTCGCCCTATCTGGAAGGACGAGCTCAGCCGAAGGAGCCATCTTACCTAGTGGCTAAACCGCCGTCAGCAACATCTACTCCTGCGAGACCGCCCAATTGGGTGGGTGCGGCAGAATGGCACGTGGTCTAATTCGCCACTATCCACAATCTCGACAAGCGGTTGCGATGAAATGCTCCGCAACCGCTTTGCGGCAACCCGCAATGAACTTGGCGGGTAGTTTCGTTCTCACGAAGGTCGTGTATTCCCTAGTCGACGTACGAATCGAAGACCCGCACGCGGTCCCAGCTAGCTTTGTTTTCTTCGATGAATTGGATGTGCCGTGGGTGCGTCTGGTAATCGTCGTGGGCTTGGCGAGTATCGAAGACCACATGCAGCGCGACGTGGAAGTCGATCTGATTCACGGGGCGAGTGAGATCGGGCACGAGTTTGCCGGCCGCAAAAAACTTCGTTCCCGGATGGCCGCTGAGGTATTTCTGGCAGGCCCCCACCATGTGATCGATGGCGGCATCGGAGCTGTCCTTGAGCGTGAAGTAAACCATGTGAGCGAGCATTGCAGTTCCTCGATTCGAGCGGCAGTTTCAGTGGGTGGAAACCGCCCAGGATAACAAAACTGGCGAGTCCCGGGGAAAGCTTACGGTCGACGTTTATTCTCCCACATCTCCCGCTGCTGTTTCTCAATCTCCCGCCTGATCGGCAATACATCGGACGCCTTCAACTTCGCTACGGGATTGAATGATTCGTAGGCTTTCAAAGCGCAGAAGCTGCCAATGATCACCGCCACGAAAGCCAGTGTCCAAAACAGGAATTTCTGACGAGTGCGATCGCAGCCAGTGCAGAGTGCGGAAGAATAATTGCTCGGCGCGCCGATGTGAGCGCCACAGCAGAATTGTCCGCATCGCGAACAGGCGCGATTCGCCGAACCGCCGCAGAGGTAACAGCGCGGATCCTTGCCGAGCGAGCTCTGCGGTCCTCGGCTCGACTTGTGAACCGGCTTGGGATCGGTCGGACAGCCACAATGCGGACACGCCGGCGCCTCGGTCGAGACGGGCTGATGACACTCGCGGCAAGCAATGACAGTCACAACATCCTCTGTTCGAACTCTGTTCGAAAAAACTGCAAGACGACGTTCGGGAGGGCGAGGCTCCTGCCGAGCCGCCGAAGGTGACCGGCAATGGCAGGTGCCGATTGCTTTCGACCGGCGCGGCTCGGCGGGAGCCTCGCCCTCCCTGGGGTCGATTAAGAGGTGTTCGTTCGCCAGCTACGCACCTTGGCTGAGTGCCAGATTTGGCCGACTGCCGAATGGAAATCGCTGACCAAAGTTGTCACTACATTCGCATTTAATTGGCGAGTGATCTTTCTCAATTCGGTTGATGTTTTTGAAAGCGGCAGTCGTCGCTGCGCTACCGGTGCGCGCGGAGGGCAGCCAATCGATGTCGAACGGAGCATTACCACGGAAGCGATCGGTTTGTGTGCGAAGGATCGGCGATGGTTATAAAAAGGTTATAGCCCGGGCTCGATATAACCGCACGATTTCGCCGCAAGGCGTTTACGGACAAGATGTTGCCCGAAATACGTAAAATCTAATAACCTGTTATATATTCCACCGCGCGAATTCAAGGCTGCTACGGTGGCGAAGTGAATTCTCCCAGGAGGCGGATCAATTACGCGGCGCGACGTCGCTGTATTTCCGCACTTCGAAGATCACGCCTTTCTTCAGATAGCCATCGGCCATCATTTTGTCGCGTGTCTTTGGCGCGAGGTGCACGCAGCCGTGTGAGTTGTCGAGTTTCACGGTCCAGCCTTTCACGGTTTGCAATTCGTTCAGCGGCGTGGTGTGAATGTAGAAGGGCGTGATCTTGCCGTTGAGGGTGAGGTTCCACGACCATTGGCCGAAGTCGTTCTGGTCCCACGACGTGGTACGGAGCACCTTGCGTTCGCGGTCGGTGAAGAAGAGGCCGGCGAGTTCATTGTCGCATTCTTCCGTCGTGCGCGTCTTGCCGTCGCGAGCGGCAAATTGCTTCATGTATTTCACGATGATCCCGGTCGGGCCATTGGCCGCGGCCCAGCTGTTGCCACCCTGCAGATATTCGACACGGCCGGGCTCTTTGCCGAGACGGAGTTGCGCGCCCCACGGAATCGCCGAGTTCGGCCAAGTGCCGGTCGTCGCTTTGTGCTGCGGACCGAGAACATACACTCCCGGCGGCGTGGGATCCGAGGTGTGGCCACCTTCGCCCTTGTATGCGGCCGGCGCGCCACCGGCTGCGTCGTAGTGTTCGCCGTTGCCCCCGACGACGAAGATGGTTCCCATCGTGCATTCACCGACGGTTCGTTCGCCGGGAAAGAAGACGAGCTTCGCAGCCATCTTTACGTTGGTGACGATCACCTTGAACGACGCCAGGACCGTCCGGTTCTTTTCGGAATACAACGCCTGGATCTCGCACGACCCATCGCGCACGCCGGTGACCACAAACTGCCGCTCGGCGACGGGCTGTTTAACGGTGGGGGAGGTCGTTTCGTGAATCGTGCAAACCGAGGTATCGGTCGAGATGACATAGAAGCCGGTCATGTCGTAACCGGCCAGCGTCATGCGCGTGTCTTTGCCTTCCTTGATGGTTTGCGTGTGCGTGATTTTGTCCCAACCGGTGAGGTCTTGCCCCTTGGATTTTTCAAAAACGGCCATGATCGTGTCACTGCAAGTGCGCAGTGCTCCTGGAGAGGCCCGCGAATGCGGGGTTGAAAAGCTGACTGATAAGAAGCATCCGGCGTTGAGCACGCTGAATGCCTCCTCTGTTGAGCGATGACGGCGGAGAAAAGTGACAGCCTGTCGCAGTGCTGCCCCGGGCGGTCACCGTAACGCGCTGAATCGGATTCTGCGGAAGTGGCCGGTCGTAAGCGTGAAAACAACAAAAAGTAACGATCTGTCGCTCGGCTGCGGCAATCCGCAGTTGACTTCTGGGGTTTAATCTTTCAATACCCATGTGAGAAAGTGGATATTTGCGATTCCCTCGATATACTCAGATCCACGGGCATATCTTGCGCACCCTGCCGGGTTTTGTCACATCCTGCGCGACGCCTGATTTGTAACTACCTCCCCAGCTAAAACCTCTCCCATGTCAAACCGCATCCGCCGGTCGTGGTGGTCTCGTGTTCGTGCGCCTTTCGCCAGCGGCAAGGCCCGGCCTGCTCGCGACACCGCAAAAAATGGACGGCGGCAAGCGTTTCTGGAGGCGCTCGAAGACCGCAGCATGATGGCGACGGGCGTCTTCGCCAACGTGCCCGAAGCGGCCAATTATTCGCTGGTGTACGAGCTGAACATCACGGGGACGAACAACTTCTCTGCCGGTAATGTTCCTTACTCCGTCAACAACTCCGGGGCAATCGCTAATCCGTTCGATCGAGTTGCTTACTATCTGGAACTAGACACCGACGGCGCCGGTCCTGCGCCAACCGAGTGGGTCTATGTGTCGGCCAATGCGCTGACGAACAATCTTGCCAAGATCGGTGTTCCTAATTTGTCATCAGGTGCTGTGTTTCAACAGAACCTGACCAGCATGAATGTCTTTTCGAATAAGGCAGGCATCGTCACCGGAACGGGCATCACCACCGGCAACATCGAGTTTTGGCCCTCGAACTACAACACGGCGAACGGTGTCGGCGTGCCGAATGCCAACGGGTCGACCTATGACTTCGGCGATACCATCAGTGCGGGCGGCCACGGCTCGATGCAGATTCACAACTACGACACCGATGGCGCTGGTCCGGGAATAACCGGGCAAACGCTGTTTGCGTTCAACAACTGGAACGACAGCACGCTGAACGCCGCAGCGCTTGGCATCGGCAACGACCCGAATCCGGCGCACGGCTCTGACTGGACCTTTGCAGCCAACGTCGGCACCTACCAGATCAAGAACATCGCGGTTCTGGTGCGCCAAACCAGCAACACTCCCATTCCTACACCGACCGCAACCGCCGCACCGGCTGCACTCTCGTCCAATGCCCCAGAACTGGCCGACTATCAACTGCTGTATCAAAAGGCGCTGCCGAACGACGCCAACTACAGCAGCGGCGCGGTGGCCTACGACGTCAACAATGCCGCGCTGATTCCGGCCAATTCGTTTGATCGCATCGCCTACTACTTGGAACTCGATACCGACGGCGCTGGTCCGAGTCCCACGCAGTGGGTTTCGGCTTCCTTCAACGCCGATGGCTATTCCACCAATCCGTCGCTCCTCGGCATTCCCAACGCGGCCTCGACTGCAGTCTTTCAGCAATACGTGACCGGCATGAATGTCTTCTCCAACGTCAGCGGCCTGCCTGCGACGAATGTGATGGGGAACGTCGAATTCTGGCCGAACGACTACGGGGCCGGCAATACACTCAACATTCCTGGAGCCAGTGGATCCACCCTCGATTTTGGCGATAGTCGCTCAGCCGGCGGCTCGCATGGTTCGATGCAGATCCACAATTCGTCGGCTGCTGCTGCGGTAGGCAAAACTCTGTTTGGCTACAACGGCTGGAACGGTGCTGGCGCTGAAGCGCTAGGCATTGGAGTGGATCCGAATACGGCACGCGCGAATTACCAGCCAGACTGGACCTTCAGCACAAACTCGAACACCTACGCCACGAAGAACCTCTACGTTCTGGTTCGGCCCCGCACTGCGGGAACTTCCGGGTCGGACAACATTGTCTTGAAGCTGGTCAACGGCATCAGCCAATACACAGTCAACGGCGGCCTGCCGGTGACGGTCTCTTCCACATCTCCGCTGGTCATTAACGGCTCGGCTGGCAATGACACGCTGACGGTCGATCTGACCGGCGGCAATCCGATCCCGACGGGCGGCTTGACCTTCAACGGCGGTGGTCCCACGACGGGCCCGGGCGACAAGCTGGCGATCGTCGGCGGCAATCAAGGCAATGTGACTTACAACTACACCAATGCCTCCGACGGCAGCGTGGTGATGCAAAACTTTGGCACGATCAATTACACGGGTCTCGAGCCGATCAGCAACAGCGGCACTGCGGCGAACGTTACTTTCAATTTGCCCGGCACGGCCGATAGCACCATCGCGCTGAGCGATCTCGGCGCTGGCATGGCCCGGCTGCAGAGTACAGTTCCTACGTTTGAACTGACCGACTTCGCCGTGCCAACGGCCGGCGGTTCGCTGACGATCAACATGGGGAACAACGATCAAACGTTGACCGTTAATTCACTGGTCCTCAATGCCAATACCAGCCTGGTGATCGACGGCGGAGCTGGCACCGACACGGTGAATCTCAACGCTGCGGGACTTGCGATCACGAATAACCTGTCGCTGACGACCGAAAACGTCGCTCAAACGCAAGGCGTGACCGTCACCAACCTGACCACGCTCAACGGCACGGGCACGTTTGCGCTGACCAACGCCGCCAACAACTTCAACACGGTTAATGTCGCCGCTGGCGGTAGCGTGAGCCTGCGCGATGACAATACCGGCCTGGTGTTGACCGGCGCGACGGTGACTTCGAATCTGACGATCAACAGCGACGACCCCGTTACGCAGACCGGCGTGATCGCCGGCGCCGGCGGCGTGACGAAACTGGGAACTGGCACGCTGACGTTGTCGCAGTTGAATACGTATTCCGGTCCGACGACGATTACTGCCGGTACTTTGAATGCCAACAGCAGTTCGGCCATCGGTGATGGTTCGGCGACAAATACGCTGGTGTTTGGCGGCGGCACCTTGGTGGCCGCGTCTACCATCGCCTCACCCGCCACGCGCGGCGTGAACATCACGGCGACGGCAGTCATCGATACCAACGGCCAATCGGTGACCCTGGCCGGCGTGATCACTGGTAGCGGCGGTTTGACCAAAAACAACACCGGCACGCTGACACTGGGTGGCAACAACACCTACACCGGTGTGACGACGCTCAATCGCGGCACGACTGTGTTGACCAGTGCCAATGCGTTGGGCGCGACGGGGGCCGGAAACAATACCGTTGTCGTGGGTGCCGACGGTACGACCAGCACGACCTTGCAACTGAATCCTGCCGCAGGGATCAACGTTCCCGAAGCTTTGAATTTGAATGCGAATGCTGCCGGTCGCGTGACTCTGCTCAACAGCGCGCAGGCCAATACGCTCTCGGGCGCCATCGACGTTTCGAGCACGGGAACCTTCGTGCAATTCACTTCGAACGCCGGTTCTTTGACGGTCACGAGCGATATCACCGGCACGCTCACCGGGGCTTCGCCGCAGTTCGTGCTGCGTGGTGGCTCGACCAGCACCGCCAATCATTTGCAAGGTAGCGTCAATCTCACGGGCGGCAGCCTGATCAAGACCGATGGCGGTCTGTGGATCATCGGCACCGCCGGCAAGACCTACAGCTGGGTCAATACGCAAACTTCGGTGGGAACGCTGCGGATGGGAACCGCCAATGTGTTGCCCGCTGCTGGCCAGATCATCATGGGCCAAAACGATAACAGCGCGACCACGCTGGATCTGAATAATTTCAATCAAACCACGGCTGGTATTTCGTTCGGTCGTAACACAGCAGTTGCCAGCGTAGCCTCGATCACCACTGGCACTGGCGTGCTCACGCTGAATGGCAATCTCACGTACACGTCGGCCTCGGCAACAGCGGCCGGACTCATTTCCGGCAACTTGAATCTCGGCGGCGGGACTCGCACATTCACGATTGACAACGCATTGGCTGGCGTTGACTTCGATCTCAACAATTTGAATGTGACGAATGGCTCGCTCGTGAAAGCCGGGCCGGGCCTGCTCAATTTTACGGGTGGCGCTACGATTGGTTTGAATCTAACCACCGTCACCGTTTCGGCGGGAACGCTGCAGCATGGCGGAGGTGTCGCGAGTTACACGGTGGGTGCTGGTACCGGCAAGACCAATGTTGCTTCGGGTGCAACTTTCATTTCGGGAACTGGCGCTCTGATCAATTCCGATTTGGATGTCGCAGCCGGTGGAACCGCGCGGTTCACGGCCAACACCACGCCATCCGTTGGCTCGCTCAGTGGTGCAGGAAGCGTCATTCTGGAAGCCACCGCGGCCACGCCGTTCACGGCAGGCTCGAATAACTTGTCGACGACGTTCTCGGGCGTCATCTCGCAAGGCGCGGGTTTCACCGGCAGCTTCATCAAGGCCGGCACGGGCACAATGACCCTCTCGGGCGTGAATACGTACACCGGCACGACGGCGGTCAGTGCTGGCACGTTGCAGGTGCAGGGGGGGAATGCGATTGCCGATGGGGCTGGGGCGGTGAGTGTGGCGAATGGGGCGACGTTGCAGTTGCTCAGTGATGAGACGGTGTCGGCGTTCACGGGGGCGGCGACGAGTACGCTCGCGCTAGGTGGGAATGCGTTGACGGTGAATACCGGTAATGTCCTGGTCGGCAATGTGACGACGGCGAATGGCCGGATTAATGCAGTCGCTGGCGCGATTAGCGATAACAATGCGGCGGCGATGAATATCACCGGCACGGGCATCGTGCTGTCGTCGGCGACGGGCGCGGGGACGAGTGCTGATCCGCTCGAAGCGACGATTTCGGTGCTTGAAGCGGTGGGCGGGACCGGCGGCGTGTTTGTGAATAACACCGGCAATCTCACGATTGGAGGGTTGTCGGCGGTCGTGGGTTTGTCGGGCGGCAATGACCTGGTGATCACGACTGCCGGTGGCATCAGCGTGACGGAGAATGCGACGGCGAGTGGCGTGGGCAGCGATGTGTTGCTGACGGCGACCGATGCGGCGACCACGGGGCAGAACATCGCGGTGAGCGCGGGGGTGACGCTGAATGCAGGCGGCGTGATCACGTTGTCGGCCGGTGATAATGCGACGGTGCCGGCGACGGCGGTGCTAGTGGCCGCGGGGACCGTGACGATCAATATTGATGCGGGCGATGCGGATCCGGGTGTTGGTGGTTCGCTGGTGTGGGATGCCGATGTCGATGCGCCGCTGGCGGTGTTCAACGGCTCGGCCGATGTCGGTGCGGGTTCGCCCGGCAACTCGTTCAACGTGCGGCCCGATCAAGATGTCGGTGATGTGCTCACGCCGATTCGGATCTTTGGTTTCGCGCCGACGAGTGGTGTGTTCCCTGCCGGCGATCAATTGATTGTCGATACGGCCGGCCTCGGCGTGCCGACGCTCACGCTCGGCCCGGGCGATCGCAACGGCTCGTTCAGCTTCGGCACGCAAGCCGCGTCGCTCACCTACAACGATATCGAAGATGTCAGCAGCGATCCGCCGGGCTCGGCGTTTCATCTAGTGCTCGATATGAAGTTCTCGGGCTATCAAAACGGCGTCGCCGATACGATCGATGCTCGGCTCAACAACGCCGGCGACACACTGCAGTTGCTCGTCAACAGCTTGCCGGTTTTCAGCGGTGCTGACGCCAACATCGAGTCGTTGACGATCATCGGTTCGACCGACAACGATGCTCTGACGATCACCGAAACGGCTGGTGGCTTGCCGCGGTTCAACAGTGGCGCACCTGCAGTCAACAACAGCGGCATCGGCGGTGGCGTGAGCGCGGGTTCGCATCTGAATAGCAGTGCCGATCTCGCGCTCGAAACGCTCCGCGGTGCGCAAACGCCTTGGGATGCCAACGATGTCTCGATTCACTTCGATGGTGGCGTGGGCGGCACCGATTCGCTCACCATCAACTATCTCACCGCGCAGAACACGGGTTACTTCAGCGATGCGAGCGATGCCGGCAACAGCGGCAATGTGCTCGCCGCGCCGGGAACTTTTCCCACGATCGGTGCACCGACGTTGTTGATTTCGGTCGCGAACATCGAGCCGCTCAATCTCAACGGTGCTGGCGGCACGCTGCTCGTCGACGCGACCGGCACGGCCGCGACGAGCAACCTCACGCTGACCGACATCGGCCCGACGACGCAACTTGTCGCCGACGGCGGCGTGGCGACCACGACCTTCGGCGGTTTTGCCAGCGCAGTAGTTGTCGGCGGCGGTGGGGCGGAACTGATCGATGTCGTGAGCGTCGACAATGCCACGCTGACCAACCTGCAAGTGGTGGCCGGCAATACCAATGATCTACTAACACTTCCTGGCGGCGACAGCTCGGCCGATACCATTCGTCTGCGCTCGTTGCCCACCGGCGTGAGCGCACTCTTACAAGGCAATGCCGGCAGCGATTCGTTTCAATTGTATGATGGCACGAACACCGTTGATAATATTCAAGCGCCGGTCGTTGTTGATGGCAGCGATGGTAATCTGCTAGGAAACACCGATACACTGACGATCATTGATACGGGCGATACTCTCAATGGTGATACGGTAGTGATCGGTGCCGTGAATGCGGGCGTCTCGGCCGACTATTTCATCGATGGCATTACCAGCACGGTTAGTAGTGACGTCGTCTTCCGTAACATCGATGTGTTGGATTACACCGGCACGACCTTTAATGATTCAATCGACGGCCGGTTTGTGAACACGATGCCGGCGCACGATCTCAATACCGTCAATCTCAGCGGCTGGACCGGCAGCGATCAGTTCCTGCTGTTCACTTCGGATCAGCTCGGCGGAACCGGACTGTTCACGCCGAATGCGACGGCCAGCGGCGTGACGAACATCAATTTGTACGGCGATTCGCCGGGAAATCCGCACGTCGGCGACGGCAACGATACCTTCGGCGAACAACCGCCGGGCATCAGCGGCACTGGCGCGACGAACGTCGGCCTCGCCGTGGCGAGCACCGTGCGTTCGATTCGTCCGAGCACCAGCACAGCGATTGCCATCGACGGTGGTCAGCCGACAGGACTCGCCGCGCCGCTCGGCGATGAGACGGGCGATCGTAATAATATTGATATCAGCGCGCTGCCGAATTCCAACTCGGTGATTGTCTCAACCTTCTCACCTGGAACCGTAGTAGCGACTGGCATTCAACCTTTGACATGGACGCAGATTGAAGATATCAATGTCGTCGACCAAGGGAAGCTGACCAACGTGCAGATGGGTGACCTGTTTGCCCGCACAACTCCCGGTTCCGACATCGTGCAGTTGACGAAGAACTCCACGACTCTCAATCCGAACCAGGTTCGGTTGCGGATCACGGCGGGAAGCGGCAATTATAGCGCCAGTAATAAGACTATTATTTATGGTGGCGCGCAGAATGATAATATCACGCAAAGCAATCTCACGATCCCCGCCGAGTTCTACGGCGAGGGTGGCGATGATGTGCTCAGCGGCGCGATGAACAACGACTGGCTGGTGGGCGGCGACGGCAACGACCGCATCAACGGCAGCGGCGGCGACAACGTGATCTGGGGCGACAACAGCCCGACCAGCGGCGATCCCACGCCGCAAAATAGCGCGACCGGCGGCGACGACATTCTCAGCGGTCTCGGTGGCAACGATGTCTTCTATGGCGGCGGCGGCAACGACCAGATCTCGGCTGGCGGCGGCAATGATTACGCCAACGGCGGCGCGGGAAATGACATTCTCGACGGTAGCGACGGCGACGATCGTCTGTACGGCGGCGATGGCAATGACACGCTGAGCGGCGCTGGCGGCAACGACTTGCTCAGCGGCGGCACTGGCAACGACAGACTCTACGGCGAAGCCGGCAACGATGTGATCTTTGGCGGCACGGGAGCCGATCTGCTCGATGGCGGCGTGGGCAACGACCTGCTGATCAGCGGCAGCGTGCTGAACGAGTCCAGCACTTGGACGAGCGTCGCGAACACGACGACATTCAGCCCCGCGACCTACACCAACGGCAGCGACAACGACGATGCGTTGCTCACACTGCTGGCCCTGTGGGGCAGCACGGGCAGCAACAGCACCGGCCTGGCGCCGATCACCCACGACGGCGCCAACGACGATCTCTTCGGCGGCCTCGGCGACGACGACTTCTGCTGGGAAGCCGCCGACGTCGTCGACTCAGGCCTCGCCCCGACCGACTTCAATGCGGTGGGCATGGGAGCAGATCAACGAATCCCGCCGAATACGTAAGTGTTAGTTGCGTAACATGCGCCGGATCATGATGACGCCGGCGCCCATATAGACGATGTTGGCTGTCCAGACGATGGCAGGCGGTGCGTCGCCCGATTTCACCAGGCTCAGGCACTGGCTGAGAAAGATCCAGTAGGGAATTACCGGCAAGAACGCGACCATGAACGTGGTGAGGTAATCGGAGTTTCGCCACATGATGGCGAGCGGCGCGCCGATGAGCACGAAGGCCATCGCGCAAAAGCCGCTGGCCCAACGACGCCAGGGTTCGCTTTGCAAGCGATACAGCCGCAGCCGCGCCGTTTCGACACTGTTCTGACGCTTCTGCCAGGCGGCTTGCGACAGCAAATCGAAGTCGCCGGTCATCAAGGCCAAGCCGGTTTCAGCTGCGACCGATTGTTCAAGCTCGGCAATTGTGAGTTTCTGCGTTTCGATCGCGGCAGTCATTTTGCGCAGCGGTAGATGCGCGGGGTTGCTTTCTCCCACGTCCTTGGCAGCGGCAAACGTGAGCGGGATATCTTGCACCGTCCGCCCCGGCCAATCGAACGTCAGCCCCTCGTCGGTATCCATCTTGCAATCGATCAGGATGAGGCTGAGAGTGTTTTCGTCGAGGTTCGATTGCAACTCGGCTTCGGCCGCGGTGAGCGTGAAGGCCGGCATGTCGTTGTTGGGTTGAAAATTGATGATCGGCCGAATGAGTCGGCGACCATCGACGGATTTGACAATGATCGAGAACCGCGGGTTCGCAAACGAACGCTGCGTACGGAGCATGCCGTAGACGATTTCTTCGATCGACTGAATGACGACTCGCTGCGTGCCGGCATGGCCCCAGGAATACGACACGTCAAAGAGCCAGACACCCACCAGGCTAAGCAGAAAGGATAGTGCCAGCACCGGAGCTAGTAGCACCAGCGGAGAAATGCCGAGCGATTTGACCGCCACGACTTCGTTCTCGGCCGACATGCGGCCGTAGACAAAGCAGGTGGCAAACAAGATGGTGGCCGGCACCGCGAACGAGAGCGCGGCCGGCAGGGCAAACGGAATCAGCTTGAGCGTGGGGCCCACGCCCAGGTTCATCCGCACCGCTTCCTGGCCGATGGTGATGAGCATCATGATCATCGACATAATGATCAGCCAGAAGCTGAAGAGCTTCATCAGGTCGAGCAAGATGGATCGGCTGATGATGTTCATCGGAAACTGCTAGCGTAACGACGGGAGCGGATGCTGCGGTGGCAATCTAGCAGAACTGGGGATTTGGCCAAATGTCATTCGTGTTCTTGGGAAGGCAGGGGCGGAACAGGCTGCAGTTGGAGCTGTAGTTCAACTTGATTCTGCCTTCCTGCCGGAACTGCGCTGAGTACACTTGTTCCGTCCTACGCTCTATCAATGCAGTCGCTCTTGACGGCTGATTTGCACCGCGGTACTCTCCGCCGCCCCAATGGGGAAACCTCGTTCAATCTGCGCGCACGAAGCGCTGCATACTCAACAGCTGGAGAGGGTCGGCATGACGCCGCACACTGCCCGCGAAATATCGTTAACTCGCCGCACGTTTCTGGCCGGGCTCGGTTCGCTCGGACTGGGCGCGCTCGGCGGCTGCGCCAATCCACTCTTCCGCGGCCAGACGCCCGATGCGATTCCGGTCGAAGAGGAAAAGGAACGGACGCTGATCGGCGATTACACCAGACCCTCGGGTTTGAACTGGGTAAAAGTGGAATCGATCGCCCTGGTCAGTGGCCTGGAAAACACGGGCAGCGATCCACCGCCTGGCGAGCAGCGACAACTGTTGATCGCCGAAATGCAGACACACGGCGTGCATCAGCCGTCGAAAGTGCTGGCCACGGGCAAGTATTCGATGGTGCTGGTCACGGGCTACTTGCGGCCCGCTGCGCAGAAGGATGAACGCTTCGACCTGATGGTGCAGGTTCCGAAAAATAGCGAAACATCGAGTCTGTCTGGCGGCATTTTGATGCCGACTCGCTTGCGGCAGCGCGTGGTGTTGGGCGGCATGATTCGCAGCGGCGATGTCGATGCCACCGGCAAGGGCGATCTCGTTATCAACGCCATCCTCGATAGCAGTAGTGACAAAACGAGCCAGGTTCGCGGCCGAATTTTGAGCGGCGGCCGAGTAATCGAAGAACGCAAACTGGGCCTGATGTTGCGACGCGAAGACGCATCCGTCCGCATCAGCAACCTGATCGGCAAGGCGATCAACACTCGTTTTCACACGCTGGAAAAAGGCGAGAAGCGCGGTGTCGCCAAGCCGATGCGCGACAACTTTTTGGAATTGGCCGTGTCGTCGCGATATCAGTGGAATCTTGGCCGGTACTTGCGCGTCGTTCGCAACATGACGATTCAAGAAACGCCGCAGGCTCGCGTCGAGCGACTGCAGGTCCTGGCGCGCAAACTTCAAGAACCATCGGCTGCTCCGCTGGCTGCCCTGCAGCTCGAAGGCATCGGCCGCGACGGTGTGGAGTCACTCAAAGCGGGCCTGTCCAACAAAGATGCCGAGGTTCGTTTTTATGCGGCCGAAGCGCTGGCCTATATGGATACGGCCGAAGCGGCGCCGGTACTCGAAACAGCCGCCCGCGATTCGTCGGCATTTCGTTGGCACGCGTTGACCGCGCTGGCCTCAATGAACCACACCTCAGCCTATTCCGCGCTGAGTAATCTATTGCACGTGGTGAGCGCCGAAACTCGTTACGGTGCGTTCCGTGCTCTGCGGCAGCACAATCCAGCCGACCCGATCACCAAGGGTGAGACGCTGGCCGGAAAGTTCTTCTACCATACGATTCCTACCAACGCCGAACCTCTCGTTCACGTCGCTCGCAGTCGGCAGCCCGAGATTGTGCTGTTTGGCCACGAGCAAACGATCAAGCCGCCGTCGTTTCTTTACGCTGGCAAGTATCTGCTGCTGACTGCGCAGCCCGATGGCCAAATCAAAGTCTCGCGTTTCAAGCCGCAAGAAGAAGATGCCGCTGAGTATTGCTCGACGTCGCTCGATCAAGTCATTCGCACCGTCGTGCGTTTGGGTGGCAGCTACTCCGACGTCATCGCGATGCTGACCAACGCCCAAAAACAGGGCTTGCTCAACGCCAAGTTTGTGATCGATGCTCTGCCGCGGCCAGGCCGCAAGTACGATCGCAGCGGTGAAGGTGGCGACCAACAGCCAGCGGACGTGGTCGATGCCGGTGGTCTGCCGCAGTCGCACATGTCGGCAGCGACGCCGGACTCGGAACTCTTCATCGACCGCCTCGATCAGGCTCGCGAAGAAGACGAAGAGAAAGAGACGGAATCCTACATCGACCCTGAATATCTCAAGAAAGACAGGGGGATTTTAGGTAAACTGAACCCCTGGTCCGAAAAGAAGACGTCTGAGTCGCCTGACAAGTAACCGGCCGTTGTTTGCAAATATCGTGTTGTTCCACCCATGCTCAAAGCGCTGGAAGTTTTCGGCTTTAAAAGTTTCGCCGATCGTACGCGCTTTGAGTTCCCCCAGGGCATCACGGTCGTCGTCGGGCCGAACGGCTCGGGCAAGAGCAACGTCGTTGACGCGGTAAAATGGGTCCTCGGCGAGCAATCGGCGAAGAGCCTGCGCGGCAAAGACATGGCCGACGTGATCTTCAAGGGCTCGGGCGGCGCGACGGGACGGCGGCCGCTGAACACCGCCGAAGCGACCCTCATCTTCGACAATTCCGAGCGCCGATTGCCAATCGATGCACCGGAAGTTCACATCACGCGGCGGGTCTTTCGCGGCGGCGAAGGTGAGTATCTTATCAACCGTCAACCCGCGCGGCTGAAAGACATTAAAGACATGTTCCGCGGCACCGGCGTTGGCGCCGATGCTTACAGCATTATCGAGCAAGGCCGCGTCGATAAACTCCTCAACGCCTCATCCAAAGACCGCCGCGCGATTTTCGAAGAAGCCGCCGGCATCAGCCGCTTCAAAGCAAAGAAGCTCGAAGCGCAGCGGCGTCTCGAACGAGTCGATCAAAATCTGCTGCGGCTGACCGACATTGTCGATGAAGTCGAAAACCGGCTGAAGACCGTTCGCAATCAAGCGGTGAAAGCGCGGCGCTATCGCGAGCACACGCAGCGGCTGCAAGAACTGCGAACGCAAGTCGCCCTGACCGACTGGCGACGACTGACCGAAAAGCTCCGCGCGATCGAACAAGAGATTTTCGACCGTCGCGACCAAGTCCAGACTGCCAGTGCGACGGCTGAAAAGCTGGAAGCGGACATTCTGGAAGCAGAAACGGCCGTGCTCACTCGCACGGAAGATCTGCGCGCCGCGGACCAACGTTTGGCCGCCAATCGCGAGCAAATCTCGCTGCAAGAAGCGACCATCCGCGATCAACGACAACGGGCCGCGGAACTTGCCGAGGAAGCCGAACAGCACCAGCGCAATTTGCAGGCGATGCAGGAACGCCATGGCGATTTGCTGGGCAAGCTGCAACAAACCGAAGCCGAACTTGCGGCCGCAGACCTCAGCCATGCGGTGGTCAGCGAGCAGGTGACCACGCACGAAACAAACGCGGCCACGCTAACGGCCGCTCATCGCGAATTGCAGGAACAAACCGAAGCCGCTCGGCGGGCTTACCTGGCACATGTGCAATCGGCTGCTTCGGTGCAAACCGAATTAAGCGGCCGGCAAACCGCCTGGCAACAAGCGGTTGCCCAGCTCGAAACGCTCGCCAGGCAAGCCGAAGAATATCAGTCGGCGGCGCAGTTGTTAGAAGTGGAACTTGAACAGGTTCGTACTCGCGAAGCACAATTTCAGGAAGAGCTCGACGCACAGCATAAACAGCTCGAAACAGCGCAGCTCGAACTCGCCGATAATCGCCGACTGCATACTTCGCGCACGCACGACGTGGCCCAACTCGTCGGCCGGCATCATGCGACGGAAGATCGCATTGCCGTGCTCGAGGAACTCGAACGCAACTTCGAAGGTTTCGGCGCCGGCGTGCGCGAGATTCTCGACGCAGCCAGCGACGCGACATCGCCGCCGTGGTCGCTCGTCAAAGGGATCGTCGCTGATCTACTGCAGACCGAACTGCAACATGCGACTGCGATTGATGCCGCCCTCGCAGAAGCTTCGCAGCATGTCGTCATTGAAGGCTCGTTCGCCGACGCCGCGGCCATCATCAGAAAAACGCAACACGCATCCAGCCGAGTTACGCTGCAATTCGTGAGCGCAGAACAAAAGTTCGCATCACTTCCCACGCAGCCATGGGAAAGCGACCCGGCTATCGTCGCTCGTCTTGATCGGCTCGTCTCTTGTCCAGCCGTTGCGAAACAATTGTCGCTGCGATTGCTGGGCCGCACCTGGCTGGTGAAATCGCTCGCCGATGCGCAGCGACTGACCGGGCTCGCGCAGCCCGATTGCCGGTTTGTCACCGCCGATGGCGAAATTGCGACAGCCAGCGGCGAAGTCATCGCCGGCGCTCGGCACGCCGCGGCGAGCCTGGTTTCTCGCAAGAGTCAGCTGCGCGAACTTCGCGACGATTTGGAAGTGATTCACGAACAAATCACCAACGCTCAGCGCGAGACCGATCACTTTCGCAACCTCGTTGAGTTGCAGGACGAAGACGTTCGCAAACTCGTGCTCGCCCGTTCGCAAGCCAACGAAGGCCTCGCCGAGCAACGGCAGAAACAAGGCCAGCTGCAGGAACGACTCGATCAAAACGCCCGCGCTCAAACGGCTGGTGAAAAACAACAGGCCAATTTGCAACAGCGGCAAACGGAGTTGCAAGCCGACATCGCCGCGTTTGAAGAGCAACTCGCCGAACATCGTGCGGCCATCGACGACTATCAGCACTCGGGCGAGGCACAACAAAAAGAGCTGCAACGCCTGGAACACGATCGCCAGGAAGCAGCCCGACAAGCCACGGCAGCGCGTGTCGCTCTTGCTCGCAGCGAACAACGGCTCGAGTCGCTCCGCCATCGGTTGACACAGTTCGCCGACGATCAGGCCGAGCGCGATCGGGCGGTCGCGCAAGTTCAGCAGCAACTACAGTCGTGCGTGGATCGTAAGCAGAGTGCTGAGCACACGGTCGCCAGCGTTACCGATTCCGTTGCGGAGCTCTTCGCACAAAAGCACTTTCTTGACGAAGCCGCGTCGGAACTTCGCGCTGTGCAAGACGCAGCCAATCAAACTCGTCAGCAGCAGGCCGAGACACTGCAGTCGCTCCGCCGTGAAATCCGCAAAGCCGAGGAACAACTGCACCAGGCAGAGCTCTCGGCAACCACCGTGGGTCAAGAGCGAACCACGCTCGCCGACCGGATGCGCGAGGATTACAGCATCGATCTCGCCGCCGCTGAGCAAGCGGCGGCTACAGCGGAAGAGGAACTAGCTCGCGTCGAAGTCGAATCCGAGATCGAGTCGCTTCGGCGGAAGATCAATCAGATCGGCGCGGTCAATCTCGATGCACTGGATGAACTCGATGATCTCGATTCGCGGTTCACTACGCTCAGCGGTCAGCACAAAGATCTGACCGACGCCAAGCAGGCTCTCGAGCGGATCATCGTAAAGATCAATGCCGACAGCCGGCGGTTGTTTCTCGATACGCTCGAAGCGATCCGCGTCAATTTCCAAGCCTTGTATCGCAAAGCTTTCGGCGGCGGCAAGGCCGACATCATTCTTGAGGAAGGTGTCGACGTGCTGGAGTGTGGTGTCGAGATCATCGCCACGCCCCCCGGCAAACCATCGTTCAACAACAGCCTTCTTTCTGGTGGCGAAAAGGCTCTCACCGCCGTTTCGCTCCTGCTCGCGATCTTCCAGTTCCGCCCCAGCCCGTTCTGCATTCTCGACGAAGTCGACGCGCCCTTCGATGAAGCAAACATCGGCCGCTTTATCGACGTGCTCAAGGATTTCCTTGGCTGGACGCGATTCGTCGTCGTCACGCACAGCAAAAAGACGATGACCGCCGGCAACACACTCTACGGTGTGACGATGCAAGAATCGGGCGTATCAAAACGAGTCTCGGTTCGCTTCGAAGACGTCAGCGAAGACGGCGAAATCCGCCGCGAAGCCATCGAACGATCTGCCGCCCAAGAGCGCGCCGCCCGTGCGGCGATCGAAGCGGAAGCAGCGGGTGAAGAGCTGGAGATTGAAGAGGTTCAGGCGGAAGAAGACGCGGCGTAAGCCTGCCTGCCGCCTAGCTTGATCCTATTGTCCCACCGCGTGCCTCACTCGCAGCAGCACGCGTTCTACCGAATCGAGTTTTCGTAGCTCTTCGATTTTTTCCCAGATCATGACCGGATCGTCGGTGATCAGATTGTCGGCGCCGGAATCGAGGAGCGGCGCGACGTCGGCTGGATTGTTCACCGTCCAGGCGTGAATCTGAATGCCGCGAGCGTGGGCTTTGTCGACGAAATCGCGCGTGGCCAGGTTTTGCTTGACCATCAGAAAGTCGACGTTGAGCCTAGTGGGATCGCCGATGGCGGTTGCCACGATGAAGCCGATCGGGACCATCGGTTCCAGTTTGCGAGCGTGCTGAATCGCCGCATAGGATTGCGAACAGATGCGGCATTGATCGGTCATGTTTGCGGCCTGGATCGCTTCGATGACTCGCCGCGTGAGTTGTTCGTCGTCGCTCTTGTTGTGGGGTTTCAGTTCGATATTGAGCTTCATCCTGTTGCGCGCCACGGCGAGAAACTGCGGCAGCGTGGGAATCTTTTCGCCCTTGTAGCGCGGCGCGAACGAACTACCGACGTCGAGCTTTTGAATTTCGGCGAGAGTTGTCTGTCCCACTTGTTTGCGACCGCCACCGACTCGGGCCAGGTCGGTGTCGTGCATCACCACGATCGCGTTATCGGCAGTCAACTGCACATCGATCTCGCACCAATCGGCCAGGTCGCTGATCGCTTGCTTGAGGGCGGCGATGGTGTTCTCCGGCCCGCGCGAGCCGCCGGCGCGATGGGCCGTAATTTCGACTTTTTCGCTCAATCGCACATCGGCCACAAGTGAACGCGCAGAAAGTATAGAGAGCACCGTCAGCAGGCCGAAGGCAACAGTCCAAACCGCGCTCCGCGCGAGCCACCAAGGATCGGGTTGTTCGCCGGCATCGGCATCGACGCGATCGGCTTCGCCGGCATCAATGGGTGTGACATCGTGATATAGCGATAGAACCACGGCAGCCAGCATCAAACTGCTGATCGCGCCGAGCAGTCCCGTGACCGCTGCGTTGATGAGAACCACCGCGCCACCGACAAGCGAAGCGGTTTGCAGGGAACGGACTTCGCGATCGAGCGTGATTTGAAACAGCCAGTGAAGAAAACCGAGCACGAGCAGGCTCAGTGTGAACTGGACTGCCCCCCACACTCCGACTGCGAAAGCAAAGCGAATCAGGCGGCCGCGCGAACGTTGATGGCTTTCCTGGAGCGACTCCAAGCTTCTGCGGCCTGGCTCGACGCACAAGATCGGCACAGCGAGCAACCAGCGCAGAAACCACTGCGCGGCGAACAGAAAATAGAGAATCAAGAGAGCAGCCGCGATGCCCGCTCCCCACCAGAACCGCGGCGGCCGCAGAATCACCAGACCGTTGATATCGCTAGTGCTCCACAGGCACCACCAGGTCAATCCAATCGCGGCGACGAAGGGGAGCGCCAGCAACAAATAGACAACCAGTTGCCGCAATCCCACCTCCAGAAGTCGCGGCAACAAGCCGCTCGAGCTGCGCAGCGACGACCACCAATGAAGACGGTCGCTGGCCAGAATGCGAATCAGCCCGGAGAGCTCGAAGTAGTGCGTCGTTAGCAGCAGCGTTCCCACGGCGAGCAAGGCGACGATGCCGCTAGGATTCATCAGAAACGAAGCGATTTCGAAATTGCCGATCGACGCTCGCCCCCATCGTGAGAGACAAAGTCGTAGCGCGCCGGCTGCGAGCGGCGTGAAGATCGTAAAACGCAGGATCGCGAACGCAAACACAAACAACAGCGCTTGCAGCCAACGGCGGCGCACTCGGGCGAGAGCCCAGAAAAAAGTTGGCGGCAGGCTGCGGACCATTACGTTTCCTTAGACCAAAATGTCCTTCACGACGTTGCCGTGCACATCGGTCAGCCGATACTCGCGACCCTGATAGCGAAACGTCAGCCGGGTGTGATCGATGCCGCAGAGATGCAGCATCGTGGCTTGCATATCGTGCACATGGACGGGCTTCTCGGTGATGTTCCAGCCGAAGTCGTCGGTCGCGCCGTGAACGATACCAGGTTTCACGCCGCCGCCGGCCATCCACCAGCTGTACGCTTTGCCGAAGTGGTCGCGCCCCTTGGGATTGGCCGGATCCCCCTGGCCGAACGGCGTGCGGCCGAATTCGCCGCCCCAGACGACGAGCGTGTCTTCGAGCAGGCCGCGCTCTTTCAGATCCTGCACGAGTGCGGCCGACGGCGCGTCGGTGTCGGTGCATTGCTGCTCGAGTTGCGTAAACAGGTTGCCGTGTTGATCCCAGCCCGAGTGCATCAACTGCACAAACCGCACGTCGCGCTCGAGCAGCCGTCGCGCGATCAGGCAGTTGTTGGCGTACGTTCCCTTGTTGAGTGCATCGGGGCCGTAGCGCTTGATGGTCGCTTCGGTTTCGTTCGAAAAATCCACGAGGTCGGGCACGCTGGTTTGCATGCGATACGCCATCTCGTATTGCGAGATACGCGTATCGATTTCGGGATCGCCATAATCGGCCAGATGCTCGGCGTTGAGGGCGGAGAGATCATCAAGCAGCGCGCGGCGACCGGCCGCACTCACGCCCGGCGGATTGGCCAGATACGGAACGAGGTCGCCGGTGTTGCGAAACCGCACGCCCTGAAAACGACTCGGCAGAAAACCGTTGCCCCAGTAGTAGTCGAAGAACAGCTGGCCGCAGGTCTTTCCCTTATCGCTCGACGTGAGCACGACGAACGTCGGCAGGTTGTCGGTCTCGCTCCCGAGGCCGTAGCTCAGCCAGGCACCCATGCTCGGCCGGCCGGGGACTTGCGCGCCGGTCATGAAGAGCGTCACGCCCGGCGCGTGATTGACGGCTTCGGTGTGGAGGCTGCGGACAACGCAAATGTCGTCGGCGAGCGCACCAATGTTCGGCAGCATCTCGCTGAGTTTCGTGCCGCAGTTGCCATATGATTTGTGCGGTTTGATCGCAGGCACACAGGGCCATTTGCCGTAGCCCGCCGACATGGTCGAAAGCCTAGTGGTGCCGCGAACCGAATCGGGAATGTCCTGGCCGGCGCGCTCGCGGAGCATTGGCTTGTCGTCGAACAAGTCGACATGCGATGGCCCGCCACCTTGCCAGAAGACGACGACGCGTTTGGCCTTAGCCACGTGATGCGGTAAGCCTGGTAGAGCCGGCGTACCTTTGGCTTTTGTTTCTGTACCGCTGCTATTTTTCTGGAGCAGCGAAGCGAGCGCGGCCACGCCGATGCCGCTGGCAGCGGAGCCGAAGAATTGCCGTCGTGTGACGCGGGCGATGTTTTCTCGCTGCAATTCGTGAAACATGATTGATCCCTACTCGCGCGTCAGCGCTTCGTCCAAGTTCAGAATTCCGAGGCAAACAGCCGTCATTGCCGCGTGCTGGGCAGCATCCAGCGTCTCTTCACGCGGCGCCGCACCCACGGAGAGCAGCGATTTGGCAGCTTCAGCATCGGCCCGGTAAATCACGAGTTGTTTTTCGTAGGCTGCTTTCAGCCGATTGATTTCGCTCGACTTCGCCTCGCGGCAGAGCACTCGCCGGAAGACGCCAGCCAGTTGCGCATCGAGCTCGCCACCATCTTTCAGCGTGCGAGCTGCCAGGACTCGCGCGGCTTCGACCCAAGTGGGATCGTTGAGCGTCGTAAGTGCGTGCAGCGGTGTGCTCGTCGCCGAAGCGCGTACGCGGCAGGTCTGACGGTTCGAGGCGTCGAACATATTGGCGGGGCCGACCGTTCGTCGCCAAAACGTGTAAAGGCTGCGGCGGTACAAATCCTTGCCGCTGGAGGTCGGATAAGTAAAGTCGCGTTCTTTGGTGATCGCGAGCGCTTCCCAGACTGCATCGGGCTGATAGGGATAAACGGGCGCACCGCCGAGGCGGGTTTCGATCAAGCCGGAGGTGGCGAGAGCCCAATCACGCAGCAGCAGCGAAGGCATGCGAAAGCGACTGGCCCGCGCGAGAAGGCGGTTATCAGCATCTTGCTGACGATGTTGTTCCGTCACGCGACTGGCCTGGCGATAGGTCGCGCTCGTAACGATCAGGCGATGCATTTTCTTTGGGCTCCAGCCGTTTTCGCGGAACTCAACGGCCAGCCAATCGAGCAGATCTTTATGGAGCGGAAATTCGCTCTGCACGCCGAAGTCTTCGGCGGTTTTCAGCAAGCCGACACCGAAGAAGTGCTGCCACATGCGGTTGACTTGCACGCGAGCGGTGAGGGGATGCTCGGGCGCTACAAGCCATTGGGCGAGGCCCAGTCGATTTGTCGGCGAGTCCTTTGCCAGCGGCGGCAGAAACTGCGGCGTGGTGAAGGAGACCTTTTCCAGCGGCCTGAGATATTCGCCACGGTCGAGAATGCTGGTTTCGCGCTGGCGTTCGTCACTCATCACCATCACTCGCGGGATTTTGTCTCCTTTGTATTCATCAAAAGCTTTACGGGCCGCTTCGTACTTTACGACTTGGGGCAGCTTGGCAACAACACCGGCTTTGACACTGTTGTCGAAGAAGCTACGAAGTTGCGACTCGATCGACTTGTTGTCCTCGGCAGTTCGTTCGGCCACGGGCTTGCGCAGCAGCGGCGTGAGATTGCGCGGCAGGTCCTTGCCATCGGCCGGTTCACCATCGGCAAAGAGGCCCGTTCGCCAGGCGAGGAACGTGGCGTCGATCACCGGTTTGGCTTCGTTTTCCAGGCCTTTCATCGCGGCTTCGAGTTCCGCGAGCTTGGCTTTGTTTTCTTCGCTCGGCAGTTCGAGGAACGGAGCAGCAACGCGGATGCGCGACGACTGCCGCTGCGGCGTGCCGGTCTCAGGGACGCGGTTGAATGCATCCATCAGGCTGTAGTAATCGCGACGCGTGATCGGATCGTACTTGTGGTCGTGACATTGCGCGCAGGCCATCGTCAGGCCGAGCCAAGTGGTTGCCGTGGTGTCGATGCGGTCGAAGAGATTGACGAATCTTTGCTCCTCGGCGATCGCGCCACCTTCGCCGTTCAGGAGGTGATTGCGATTGAAACCGCTGGCGATCTTTTGCTCGGTCGTCGCCTTCGGCAGCAGGTCGCCGGCGAGTTGCCAGATGGTGAACTGGTCAAATGGCAGATCGTCGTTGAGCGCCTGTACTAACCAATCGCGCCAGATCCATTGCCAAGTGTCGCCATCCTGCTGAAAGCCGTTACTGTCGGCGTAGCGAGCAGCATCGAGCCACGGCAGGGCCATTCGTTCGCCGTAGTGGCGACTGGCGAGCAGGCGATCGACGAGCCGTTCGTAAGACCGCGGATCGTTGTCGGCGACGAACGCGGCGACTTCTTCAGGTGTGGGCGGCAGACCGATGAGATCGATCGACAGGCGTTTGATGAGTGTGCTTTTTTCAGCCTCGGGCGAGGGCTGCATTCCGGCAGCTTGCAACTTTTGCAGCACAAAGCGATCGATGGGATTCTTCGTCCAATTGTCGTTGGCAACTGTCGGCGGAGCAGGACGCTGCGGCGCGACATAGGCCCAATGCGTTTCGTACTCGGCCCCTTCGGCGATCCAACGCTCCAATAGTTTTTTCTGATCGGCGGTCAGCGTGCGGTTCGACTTCGGCGGCGGCATGAGCGTTTCGGCATCGGTCGAGTTGATTCGCTCGATCAGTGTGCTCGCCTTCAGATCGCGCGGGACGAAAGCCTTGGCTTTGATGGCCGCGTCACGATCGTCCAGTCGCAAATCACCTTGCCGCTGGTTGGCATCCTGGCCGTGGCAGTAAAAGCACTTGTCGGCGAGGATCGGCCGGATGTCGCGGTTGAATTGCAGCGGTTCTGCCGCAACGGCCAGCGGCAGCGCGAGCAGCAACCAACCTGACAAAGTGAATGAGTAAGGCATGACAGATTCCGCGATCAGCAGGCGGGCTGGGAGAGGTGGGAATGGCATGGCAGAGAGGCAGCAATCAGCAACCGCATTATGACACACGCAGGCGAAAACCGCCCCTATTTTCCCGAGGCACGCGGCAAGGCCTGCTCCATTCACCGAACGCGGAGCGTTTCGGCGACAATGAGCAAGCTCGCCGAAAATGGTTACTCGGTCAGGCGAGCGGGCTGCTTGGGGGCCGGTTCGACAGGAGTCGCCGTGCCCGCGGCTACTAATTTGCCGGCCAGGAGTTGTAGCGAGCGGATCACGATCGCCCGTTTATCACCCGGCTCGGCGATGGGGAGCGTGACGATCGCTTGCGGGTCCCCTTCGATTTCTTGCCAGCGAATGTATATGCCGTGCCGGGCGGCTTCGGCGGTGATCTGTTCCAGGTACTTGCCGAGGGGGAGCGGAATGTTGCCGGCAGCGACGCGGTGAATGCGAACTGCGACGACATTGGGTTCGGGCGTGAGAAACGCCGAGAGCTGGATCGACACCACGGTGGTAATGCCGCTGGTGTGGTACTTCGTGGCGATATGCAACCGATCGGGCGCGATGGCCACGCGCGGTTCGCTTACTTCCGGAGGCAACACGCCGGGGAATTTCTGCGGCAGTGCGGTTGCCAGCCAACCGTTTACTTCATCGGCGGCGATTTCCACCTGCCAGTCTTCATCGCGGCGAATCGAGTTCTGCAGTTCCAAAGCCGAGTGTTCGAACTGCTCAGCGGCCTGCTGCTGTTCGACGACGGGCGCTGCGATGGCCTGTTGGTAAAACTCAGGAACTTGCCGCACCTGGTAAGAAAAGAAACCGACTGCGGCTGCGAGCAAGGCGAGCGCCGCGAAGACGACAAGGAGCAGACGCCGTCGAATTCGCTTCATGCCTCACCGTTGCAACGTTGCTGCGGGGAGAGCTGCCGTGCGCCAGGTTTCGACATCGGAGAGCACGGTGCGAGCAGCCGCGGCCGGATCTGCCGCGACGGCTTCGAACGGCCGGACCTGTGGCATGCGGGGCGAGACTTGCATCTGCACCGAGAAGCGATAGCGCTGACCGGCGTCGAGTTCCTCGAGCACGACATATTGCGCGCCGAGCTGTTCGAGCTTTTGCCGCACTTGCTGCACATAGGCAAAGGGTTCCAGCTGCGGATCGCGAGCGAGGTTGTTTTGCTGAGCCGGCATCCGACTGGCGAACGACGGCGGCATGCTCAGCGGCGGGGCCGAGGCGACTGCATCGAGGCCGGCTCCTTCGCGGGGCCGTTGCGGTTCGCGTTCGACCAGCGATTCATCAAACCGCGCGGGCGAGACGCCGTCAATCTGCAACGGCTGATGAGCTCGCTGCGGCGCGGTGTTTTGATCGGTGCTGATCACCAGATCGGGCACGTTGCTTTTCGAGCCGCCGTAGAGAGCGACATCGATCTGCTTCGAGACCCAAGGCAAGGCCAGGATCGGCAAGCCAATGAGGAAGGCGATGATAACCAGCGATCGCAAACTTGGAGAAGGAACCCACTGCATGTCAGCCATCCTTTGCTGGAATTTGAACGGCCTTCCTTTGCCGCATCCGGGATTTTACCGGGGATGGAGAAAACCTCCTAGATGAAGTTTTCTGCGTGCTAGCAGCGAGATAGCCCGTAGCGTTAGCGAAGTCGTCCACTGCCCCGCGGAACTTCCTCACCAACGCTACGGGCTATCAGGAAGCCCTCAGAAAAACTAGCGCGGCAGATCTTTGCGCCGCGGCAAATCGCGAGCATGCGGCGGCGGCAGCATGTCCGGCAACGGCTGCGACGTTTCTTGCGTCCAGGCGTCCCGTTCGTCGTCGGTCGCGTAATAGGCGAGCCAGGTTTCGGGATCGAGTTCGACGTCGAGGCAACGCCAGTTGAGATAGTTGCCTGGCAGATCGAGCTTCTTCTCATGCGACGGCAGGATATCGCGGGCGATCAGGCAATACAGCTGACGGTCCGATAAGTGATCGGTCAGTTCCAGATAAATCCGGCGGCTGGCGAGTTGTTCGACCGCAGCACCAAGTACGGCGTGCAGTTCGGCATCGTTCAGCCGTTCTGGCGGGGGCAACTGCAGCGGCGGATCGAACCACTGGCTGATCGGCAGCGCGGGGGCTCGTTCCCAAGCCAGCATCGAGGCCAGAAAGTCGTTCTCGTCAGAGGTGGGGAGCTGTTTGCAGGAAAGTACGTCGACCGATTCATCCAGGAACGGCTCGAGCTCGTCGCGGAGCCGGGCGTTGAGGATCAATAGGTCGACTTCTTCCATGCGGCTTTGGGGAGACATGATGCGTAATCCTCGCAATCAGGGGACCCGTTTTCACGCCGCTGGTTCGCGGCGAACTGCATAAGGGGAGTGCAGTGGAGAACGGGAGTGCTTTCGACTTTAGCCAGAGTGCGAGCGGTCTCCAACGCAAACTTGCGAAAAAAAGCAAGCCAACTCACGAATATTTCACAAGGTTCTCGGCAAGATCGTTATGAGCATGCAAGTCGATGGCGCTAAAGATTTTGCAGCCGAAAAGTGTTTCGCAATCCGTACATCTTTACATGTTTGGTGCTTGAGATTTTGAACATCCGCGCGGTTGCAACTCCGACTTTCGCTGGCTGATTTGCAGCGCCGGCGAATGGCGAAACTCCAGCGAAAATCACTACCGGCGAACGGTGTCGTTTTGCAGCCAACCGAGAACCGGTTGTTCTGGATCGACCAGATAAATCCGCACATCTTCCACGCCGTCGGCGGGCAAGCCGTGCTGCTCGCGAGTGTTCTTGCGGACGCCGGTGCTGGCGATCGCCAGGCGGTCTTCGGCGATGCCGTGGCCGTCGAGATAGTCGGCCACGCTCTGGGCTCGCGATGCAGCCAGTTTGCGACCACTCGTTGCGGCAGCATCGCGGCTGCGCGAGCCAGTGCGCTCGGCCGACGTGGCCACCAGCACGCGAAATTTGTTCGCCGGTTGCTTTTGCAGCACACGCGCCAGCTCCTGCAATTGCTGACGGCCTTGGGGTGTGAGTGCGGCCTTGTTCGGTTCAAACGTCACGCCGGGCGACCACACGCCGGCGCCGGTTTCGGGATCGACCGCAATCCGCTCGTCCTGCCGAGCGAGTTGAGCTACGGCTGGGAGCACCGTGTTTGCCGACGTTGCGCCGCGATGCGGCCGCCACGACAACGATTCTTCGGCAGGTTGCGGCTTCGGCCGCGCACGAGTATTCCCAGCGAGTGGCGACGTCACCGTTCCAGAGGCCGAATCTTGCGTCAAGGTTCGCCGTTTGCCGCCGGCCAGTTGGGTCTCGGCTTCGTCGAGGCGAGTTTCGAGACCCGCAACCTGAGTTTGCAGCGTCCGATTCTGATCGCGCTGCATGCGGATGGTGGCTTTGAGTTGCTCTTTTTCGTCTTCGACGCGGCGCACCTGCGCATTCGGGCTAGCGCAGCCCAGAACGGCAGTCAGCAGAGCAACACAGATGATGAGGTTTTTCATGATTCGACTCCCTTCGAATCAAGCGACAGTCGCGCGCCAATTATTTGTTGAGTTGGAAAGTATCGATCGCCAGATCCATGAGGGCCATCGACATCGACGACTGGCCATCAAAGACCCACATGTTGAGCAGAATGTCGACCGTCAGCATGCCGCAGCACAGCATCATGACCGCGACAAAGAACAAGCCGAGCACGTTCCACACCGAGTACGGTGCTTCGACAACCGGCACTTGGATATACACCGCTTGAGCAGCCGGCGCACCGGCCATCGCCGTGATTGGCGCCGCCGAACCCATCGGCGAAACTCCGCCGAAGGCATCCATCGGGGCCGCGCCAAAAGCGTCCATCGGTGCCGCACCGAAGGCATCCATCGGAGCAGCGCCAAACGCATCTTCGCTGAGCGGTGTCGAGCCCGAACGCAACATCGTGGCCGCGTCGGCGTCGAACGATTCGCTGTCTTCAAGCGCGATCACTTGCGAACCGCTGTCCGATTCGTCATCGCTCAGCGCATCCGATGGCGACAGCAGGAACTGATCGTCCTGCTTCAACTGCGTCGCCATGTCGGGATCGCCGGCGTCTTCGTCGAGCGAAATCACATCGTCGTCTTCGGGCAGTTCGAGCGAATCGACCGCCGAGCCGCCGAGATCGAGGGGCTCTTCTTCGAGCGACAGACCGCTGTCGGTGGGCTTGAGATTGATGCCTGAGTCGCCGCCACGCAGCGTAATGTCGCTGCCGATGCCGCTGCCAATCACGCTGCCGCTGGCCATCCCGACGCTATCGGAATCGAGATCGATCTCGTCCGAGTCATCGTCGTCAGCCGGCTTGGGCGGGGACGTAAATTTGTTCGATTCCGCGGCCAAGCTCAATTCGTCGTCGCCCAGTTCCAAGCCGCCGCCGAGGTCGACATCGCTGCCACCCTTGAGGCCTGAACCCGTGCCCGTGCCGCTGCCGCCGAGCTTCAGATCGGATCCACCGAGAATGCCTGAGGCTTGTTTGCCGCCGATGCCCGACAAGCCGATGTCACCTTCGGGGGCGAGTTGCAGATCGCTGTCGCCAGCCGATTTGACGCTGTCTTTTTTGCCGATGATCGTGCTGCTGGTTCCTTCGGGCGAACGGCCGAGCTCTTCTTCGCTGACCAGAATCGGGCCGCCAGCTTGCGTGGGCGAAGACAATCCCGCGAGCAAGCCATCGAAGGCTTCGTCGCCGAGCACACCCGAACCGCCGCGTTCGGCGATCACTCGTTCCACTTCTTCGGTCTTGTAAGTCCAGTTCGCGCCATCACGCCGGCCGAAGATTTCGTTCCGCTGCCGCATCTCGACGAGTTGATCCTCGCTGATGCCCAACATTGCAGCGGCTTCGGAACTGTTCAAAATCTTGCCGGCCATTTCGTTCATTCTCCAGGCAACTCTGTAAGAGTCGCCAAGCCAATTCGGGACCGGCGTGGCGGCCGGTCAGCGCTGATCTGCGATCGATCGAATTTCGCGCGGCGTGGGGCTGCCGCTATTAAAGTCCTCCATGACCAAGTCCCACTGCACGTTACGTACACTTCGCAGGTTGATGCCGCCAGTATTCCTGTCGATGTGATAAACGGCAATCACCTGTCGCCGTGGATCCACCACGGTAACTTGCTGCCGCCCCTCAACATCCATCGACAACGCCAGCAACTCGCCCGGCTGACCACGCTCGGCGCCCGTTACGGGTCGCTGAGCCTGAGCCTCCGGATAAACTGCCGCACCGATCAAAAGCACCAAACCGACAAGCCCGAACCCCATCCACGCACCACGCATTGCTGCTTCCTTTGCAAGCTGCGGTAGACAGGGCCGATCTACCTATTCTAAAAGCCCTAAATTCTGTTTCAAGCTTTTGACTTACGTTGATTTGCCGTTCTTTCCGGAACAACCGTTTTGGCGGCGCCTTGGCGGAATAATCCGCGCGAAGTGTACTGAGAGGCGCCACACAGGGGAAGCCAGCTTTGATCTGACGGCGGAACCGGCGGACAGCCTCAGGCGACGGCTAATTAGCCACCCCCTCTTTCGTACCCCGCGAATATCACATGCAATCAAATTCGATTTTTCAGTGCTAAGTTGTTTATGGGAAACATCTTGTGGTAAAAAATGGAGGCAATAATGCCCACCGAATATCGCAGCTTATTGTAACTATATCGGGTGGTGTATTGCGGGGCGGAGTTGCACTCATTTGGCTTGGAGACTCCGACTTGGCGAACTCAGGTCTGGCGCAAATCAGCCTAGGTAAGCGCCACGTTGGCGATCGGCGTCGAATAATTTCGGTGCCAAATTTCGTCCACCTGATTTTGGTTCTTGGGGATCGGGTGCTTGTATTTTCCTCGCGAACCCTCACGCGGAGAGCGAGGCAGCGAACTGGGTGGCCGAGCCGTTTCCCGCCGATTGAGAACCGCCCAGCGACCCACTACACTTCTCGCCAGCTACTTGTTCGTCCCTATTGTGTCGAGGTTCTCATGCGCTCGTTTGGTTTTGGTTCGCTCGGTTGTGCTTTGTTGCTCGGAGCTCTGGCGGTGACTGGTTGGCAATCGGCAGCGGCTGCCGATGGTCCCAAGACGGAACTGAAAGCCGGCGATCGGGTCGTCTTCCTCGGTGACTCGATCACCCAAGGTGGCGTGAGCCCGAACGGCTACGTCACGCTGATCAAGCAACAACTCGAAAATCTGCCGCTCGATCCGCCCGTCGAAGTGATCGGCGCCGGCATCAGCGGCAACAAGGTTCCTGACCTGCAAAACCGCCTCGAGCGCGACGTGCTCAGCAAGAAGCCGTCGATCGTCTTCATCTACATCGGCATCAACGACGTCTGGCACAGCGAGAGCGGCAAGGGAACGTCGAAGGACGACTACGAAAAGGGCTTGAAGGAAATCATCGGCAAGATCGAAGGCGTGGGCGGCAAAGTGATTCTCTGCACCGCGTCGGTCATCGGCGAAAAGAATGATGGCAGCAACAAGCTCGATAAGATGCTCGACGAATATTGCGAAATCAGCCGCAGCGTTGCCAAAGATACCAAGGTGCAACTGCTCGACCTCCGCAAAGCATTTCGCGATCACCTCAAGGAAAACAACAAGGACAACAAGGAAGCCGGCATCCTCACTGGCGACCGCGTTCACTTGAACAACGCCGGCAACCGCTTTGTGGCGAACCAAATGCTCGCCGCCCTCGGCGTGGAACAACTCGGTCCCGACCGCGGCCAACTGCGGCACATCGTTCTGTTCAAGTTCAAGTCGGACGTTTCGAAGGAACAGATCCAAGAAGTGGTCGACGCCTTCGGCAACTTGAAGAACAAGATCAAGCAGATCAAGGGCTACGAAGCCGGCACCGATGTCGGTGTGGAAAATCGCGCCGACGGTTTCACCCACGGCTTTGTGGTGACCTTCGCCAGCGAAAAAGGCCGCGAGATTTACCTGCCGCATCCAGCCCACAAAGAGTTCGGCAAACTCGTCGGCCCCCGCATCGAAAAGGTCCTCGTCTTCGACTACTGGACGAACTAATTCGGCCAAAAAATAGGTCGCGTAGAACGAACCCCTAGGTTCGTTCGAGCGACCAACAAAAGTGATCGCGGATTCACCCCCATCACTTGGATAGCATCGGTTGCTTTAGCAACCGATGTCGCGCCAGCGAAAAGAGGCATTGCGTTTGATTGCAAACCGCAACAGCCGGCCGACATTGAAACCATACTTGGATTGCACAGTCGACGTACCAATCGCTTCCACCGCAACGCGGTGAAACTCTACAGCCCAGGGTCGCCGCTTCAGCGGCGCACCCTGGGAACCGACATCGAATTAACTCGCACCCTGTAAGGGTGCAACAATACCCGCTAATCAACGTTGTTGCACCCTTTCAGGGTGCAGGCTTGCAAGTTCACTTAGCCCCAGGGTGCGCTGCTAAAGCAGCGACCCTGGGCTGTGGAGTCTCACCGCGTTGCGGTGAAATGCAACTGTTGCGTAACATCTTTCTTTACGAATTTCTCACCGGCGGTGGTAGTTGGTTTGTAAGCAGCGACCCGCCAAGCGGATCGCTGCTGGCAGAAGGGAAAGCGATGCGCGACGCGCTCGCGGCCGATATCGCAGCGATTTCCAGCGTCGATTGCGTTCATCTGTTTCACGATATTCGCTTGCCGCCGCCGCAGATTCCGAAACAGCAATTGCACTTGATCAACGACGGCGCGGAAAAACTCAACGCGTTTGTCCGTTTAGCCTGCGAGAATCTCCCTGCCGTTTTGATCGCGCCTGAGTTTGATGAAAACCTGCACACAATCGCCGGACTCTATCAGTGCTTCCGTGGTCTACTGCTCTCGCCGGAACAACACGTTATTGAGTCTTGCGGCGATAAACAGCGTTCTTGCGACCATTTGGAAGCGCATGGTTTTTGTGTACCGAATGGGACTTCTTGGTTGAGCGAAGCTCGGCCGAATGAACTTGATGCCAGCCTTTTGCCCGCCGTGCTGAAGCCTAACGACGGCTGCGGTTCGCAGGGAGTGCAAATGATCGAATCGCTAGAAGAACTCGCCGCCGTAGATCTCAGTTCCGCAACAACATGGCGACTGGAAAAATACCACCCCGGCACCCACGTCAGCACCTCCGTCCTCACCGGCCCGCTCGGCGTCTTGCCATTACAACCTTGCACGCAACGCTTGAGCGATGACGGTCGCTTTACTTATCTCGGCGGCGCTACGCCGATTCCCGAACAACTCGCCGAGCGCGCCAAAAAACTCGCCCAAGCAGCCGCCGAAACGCTTCTTCCCTGTCGCGGCTATTTAGGCATCGACATGGTCCTTGGTTCAGCCGAAGATGGGAGCCAGGATGTGGTCATCGAAATAAATCCGCGACTGACTACATCGTATCTGGTGTTGCGGCAGGCTTGCGAGCAAAACCTGGCGGAGGCGATGCTGCAGTGGGCCCTGGGCGAACCGGTCACGCTCACGTGGCGGCCGCAACGATTCGAATATCTCGTCCCCAGTACTTAAACCGAACATGCCCGCAAATTATCTGGCCCTCGACATCGGCGGCGCGAACATCAAAGCCGCCAACGGCAGCGACTACGCCGAGTCGTATCCGTTTCAACTCTGGAGAGAGCCGCACGCCCTCGCGCAGCAGATTCGCTCGATCATCAGCGACTCGCCGACCTGCGATCACCTCGTCGTTACCATGACCGGTGAACTCGCCGATTGCTTTGCCACGAAGGCGGAAGGGGTCAAGTTCATCTTAAAGGCTGTGGCCATCGGCTCCGACAATCGTCACACCCGCGTCTATCGCGTCGACGGCAAACAGGTCACGCCCGTCGTCGCCGCCAACGCGCCGCTGCTGGTCGCCGCGGCCAACTGGCACGCTCTCGCGAGTTTCGCTGCCCGCTTCGCCGGTCAGTCGCCAGCGCTCCTCATTGACGTTGGCTCGACGACGACCGATGTGATTCCCCTCATCGGCGGCAAGCCAGCCGCGTTCGGCAAGACCGACACCGAACGGCTCCTCGCCGGCGAACTCGTTTACACCGGAGTCGAGCGCAGTCCGGTTTGCGCGGTTCTGCAATCGACTAGTTTCCGCGGCAAGCCTTGCCAGATCGTGCAAGAGTTCTTCGCCACGATGCGCGATGCCTATCTGATTCAGGAAAAGCTTCCCGAAGATCCATCAAGCAACGACACAGCCGATCGTCGACCCGCGACCAAGCCGCATGCTCGCTTGCGACTCGCGCGGATGATCGCCGCCGATCAAGAAGAATTCAACCACCGCGACGCCGTGGCCCTCGCCACCGAAGCCGCGGCCGCACAAGCGAAACTGTTGCGTTCGAACATCGAACGCGTCGTGCTGCAAATGGCCGAAAAGCCCACGAAGTTGATTCTCTCCGGTCACGGCGAATTTCTGATCGCCGCAGCGCTCGAGGGGACCTCACTCGAATCGTTGCCGAGCGTTTCCCTCACCAAAGAAATCGGCCCGCTCAATTCCCGCTGCGCGCCGGCTTATGCTCTCGCCGTGCTCGCCCGCGAATCCGCCGCCCAATGAGCCGGTTGCCAATCCGCGTCGTCAAGATCGGCGCCAGCCTGCTTGAACGCCCAAAACTGCCCGAACAACTGCGAGCCTGGCTCGCGTCGCAGCATCCGGCGGTCCACATCCTGCTGTCGGGAAGTGGTGAACTGGCAGACGCGATTCTCAATTGGGACAGCCGATTTCAGCTCGGCGAATCAACCTGCCACTGGCTCTGCATTGAAACGCTGAGCATCTCCGCACAAGTGCTACAGCAAATCTTGCCGGAGTTCTCGCTCGTGCGGAGTTTTCACGAACTGCGCGAACGAGCTGCCGCCGCAGTTTCGCCGGCCGTGTTTGTGTTCGATGTGCAGCAGTTCCTGCGCGAAGTCGAGCCCCAACTGCCGCCGGAATCGCTGCCGCATACTTGGGAGGTAAGAACCGATTCGATTGCAGCGCGACTAGTGGAAGTGCTGGATGCCGACGAACTCGTGATTCTGAAATCGTGGCCGTGTCCGGATCCGAGCGAAATTTCAATCAGCGATTTTAATTCACTGAGGAAAGACAATTTTGTGGACGAATACTTTCCGAAATTCGCCGGACGCATTCGCAAACTCATGTTTTGGCAACTGCCACCCAACTAATCGATCGACTACACCCGGCCCAAGCAAACCAAACACATATCATCAATCTGCTTCGCCCGGCCGACAAAGCGGCGGACGTCGTCGATGATGGTTTGGCCCAGCTCAGGAATGGTCGGCTTGTTCGCCGTGACGAGTTCGCGGATCCGCTCGATCGAGTAGAGCTTGCCGTCGATATCCTGGCTCTCGTTGATGCCGTCGGTATAGAGTGTCAGCGACTCGCCCGGCCCGAGCGTGATTTCGGCTTTCTGGTATTCGACGTCGTCGATGATGCCGAGGGCCAACCCACCCATTTCCGTCGCCGGTTCGTACACACTGCCATCGGCGCGGCGATAGATGGGCCACATGTGGCCGGCACTGACCATCACCACTTTGTTGGTCTTGGGATCGATGACGATCATCACCATCGTCACGAAGCGTTGAATATTCAGCGAGCTCAGGCGGTTGTTTAGCCGACCCATCGCTGCCGCGGGATCGCTCTCCGTGAGCAGGCTGGAATTGGTTTCCGCCGAAAGCTTCGCCATCAGCAGCGCCGCAGCCACGCCGTGCCCGACGACATCGGCCACCACGATGGCGACTCGGCCGTCCTGCAGCTTGATGTAGTCGAAGTAGTCGCCGCCGATCTGCTCCATCGCGTTGTAATAATCGAAGAACGAATAACCCGGCAAATCCGGCTTTTTCTCCGGCAAAAACGCGAGTTGCACATCGCGCGCGACTTTCATATCGCGCTCGAGCTCAATCTGTACCAGCGCTCGTTCGTGCAACTGAGCGTTATTGATCGCCACGGCTGCTTGCGAAGTAATGCTCGCCAGCAACTCGAGATCTTCAGCTTGAAATCGCTGCCGCTGATCGAGCGTATCGATCTGCAGCACGCCAAAGGCCTTGCCGTCGCTATCGACGAGCGGCGCACACATCATGCTGCGAATGCGAAAATCGGCGATGCTCTGGCTGAGCTCAAACCGCTCATCCGAAGCCGCATCGGCCGACAGAATGGCTTGCTTCGATTCCATCACATGCCGCACGATCGTGCGACTGATGCGCAGCGAATCGTTGGCTTCCTCACGCCGCAATCGCACCCAGCGTGGAATGAGCTGGCCACCCTGCTCGAGCACGATGAACCCGCGATCGGCTTGCACGAAAATCTTGAACAAGCTCTTGAGCAGCTGCGGTAACACGTCGTCGAGCGCGAGCGCTTTGCCCAGGCTCTGCGAAATTTCAACGAACGCCGCCAACTTCACTTCGGCACTCGCGGCGATGTGCATCGAGCCGCGGCTGGAAGTGCTGACGTCGAGCTTCGACATGATCGTCGAGTTCGACTGCCCCCCTTCGTCGTCGACCATCATCGTGCCGAGGCCCTGACCCTCGGTGGGCGACTTCAGCTTGCCCCCGGGCGTGAACGGCATCGGCGGTGGCGGTTTGTCGTCGTGAAAAGTGAACGACACTTCGCACACGCGCACGACATCGCCCGGCTTGAGCAGCCGTCGGCCTTCGACCTTGTTCTGCTCTTCGTTGATAAACGTGCCGTTGCGGCTTTTCAGATCCTCGAGGTAATAGTCATTCCCCTCGCGAACCACCACGGCATGCTGCCGGCTGACGGCGCCGACGTCGATCACGATCTGGCATTCGGGATGACGGCCCATCACGGTCCGCTCGACGCGCAGATCATATTTCTTGCCGGCCGCCGGTCCATTGTTCGCCGACAAATGAAACATGATGTAAAAATCTCGACGGGCAGCGGCTGAGGTAGGTAGGAAGGAGGAGTCGACGCGCAGATCGACGCTTGCCGCCGATTTTAGAATTCCCCGCGCTAAAGCGTCAACAGTCCGCCGCCTGTTGGCCGCTCAAAACAAAATGAATCAACACGAAAACGATCACTAGTCTGGCAACCGTCGCCCGCTTCGATTAAACTTGCCCCTTCGCGCTACAACTTGGCCAACAAGCCAAATCAGCGCAAGCTTCAGCCGGGCGTTCGCCCGCTGAGCCAGAGTGGTGGAATGGCAGACACGCTGGATTCAAAATCCTGTGCCCGCAAGGGCGTGCCGGTTCAAGTCCGGCCTCTGGTACTTCTTATTTTCAGGCATTTTCTCGCCTGCCGAGCTTTTGGCCCCGTGTGCCACGCTCGGTGAATCGGGGGCAAATCGGGGGCAACACTGATTTTGCACTTAGTTTGCGTCGCTAAAAATTCGGCTGTTTCGTCCGTAGATTTTTTCCTACGGAGATTCAGTCATGGCTTGGAACGAACGCGCTCCATCGGGGATTTACTTCGTCTCATTTCGTGTTGGCCAGCAGCGATTCAAGCGGTCGCTCAAAACCGACAATCAGAAGACTGCGGATAGCCTCACTGCGCGCCTGGAAGAGAACATTCAGGACATCGAACGTGGCCGGCTCGTGGTTCCCGAAAACGCCGATCTGGTCACGTTTCTGCTTTCGGATGGCCGAGTCTCCGAACCGCTCGCCGTTTCTGCTCAGGCGACGCTGAAGGGGCTCTTCGACGCGTACTTCAACGCCATCACGCCGGGTAGCATGGAGGAGTCGACGATCAGCGGGATGAAAATCCATCGGAAGCACCTGGAGAAGATCCTTCGTTCGTCCTTCCTCCTGAAGACAACGTCGCTAGAGCATCTGCAGGGTTACGTCACGAAACGCGCAACCGCAAAAGGTAAGAATGGCAACCTCAGTCCCGCAACGATCAAAAAGGAGATCGTCACCCTTCGGACAGTCTGGAACTGGGGGCTCGCAGCCAAGATTGTTGACGGCCCCTTCCCTAGCCGCGGCCTGAAATATCCGAAGGCTGAAGACAAGCCGTGCTTCATGTCCTTCGCAGAAGTCGAAGCATTGACCGAGGAGATGAAAGGACCGGAAGCAGACAAGTATTGGGAGGCCGTTTATCTTCCCGTCGAGGAGATTGAGTCTCTGCTGAAGCACGTCAAGAACCACCCTACGCCGTTCGTGTATCCGATGATCTGCTTTGCCGCGCACACTGGTGCCAGGCGATCGGAGATCGTTCGTGCCCGGAAAGCGGATGTTGACCTGAAGAATGGCTGGATAACGATCCACGAGAGAAAAAAGGCCCATGACCGGAAGACGACGCGCCGGCTGCCAATTTCGGCGTCTCTCAAGTCAGTCCTAGCTGAATGGCTCAGCAAGCATCCAGGAGGCGATGCCCTGTTCTGCCATCAATCCGAAGTCACTCGAAGCAAGAAGCGGAGCAGGACAACCGGACATGTATCGAAGATTCGGCCCAAGACGGCCGCCGCGCGCCTGGCGACCGTACGCGAGCGAGTGATGCCAGCGGTTGGACCTTTGACCAAAGACGAGTTCCACGACCATTTCAAGGCCGCTCTCGCCGGAACAAAGTGGGAGAAACTGAAGGGCGCTCATGCCCTTCGGCACAGCTTTATTTCGGCTTTGGCTTGCAAGGGAGTTGATCAACGAATAATCGACGAGTTTTCAGGACACCAAACGGAGCAGCAGAGAAGACGCTATAGGCATCTGTATCCAAGCGTAACGCAGCAGGCGATCGCTTCAGTCTTCGGCTGAATGTGTTCTCAATTGTGCTTTAGATTCGAGCGGAATCCACAATCTTCGAGTAGCGCCAATACTACGCCGGCCGTCGACAAAGTACGAGAATTTCCTTCGCGTGATCGTCTGATCGATCCAATCCAAATTGCCACGCGCCTGCTCGGACAAAACGAGACCAGATTACTTCTAGACCAGCGTCCGTGCAAAGTTTCTCGATTTCCTCCTGTTCGAACCTGCGATCGCGGACGATTAGTTCTACAGGGAGCTCGCTGCCTTGAGCGAACTGCTCTTTTCGATAGACTACGCCAGTGTCCGTATCAATCATGAAAAACCGCGGATCGAACACATCGCCCGTGGCTTCCATAACTTTGCTCGGTTGCAGACTTAGTAACCGGTCGGGCTGTGACTCTAGCGAAAAATGGTTCTGTGCACGCCGCTTCGTGAGCCCAAGATTCATCACCGACAGCAGAGCGATTCCGCCCGGCTTGAGGTGCGAAACGATGGTTGCCAGGATCTTCGCGTTGTCAAAGTCGTCAACATACGTCCCGATGACATCATATAAGCAGACAACGGCGTCAAAACGTCTTTCCAGGCGGATATCACGGCACTCACCAATAACAAATTCCGACCTCCCTTTGCAATCCTCGGTAACAGCCGCTCTGGCCTCTTCGACGAATGTGTCAACGTAGTCGACACCAGTTACCACATATCCTTTGCTGGACAACGCGTGCACGTGACGTCCTCGACCGCAGCCCAAATCGAGCACGGTTTCGCCCTGCTGTAGTTTGCACGCTTCTACAATAAAATCGACTTCTGCGTTAGTATGTCGAGCCCAGAGCTGGCTTCCCGTATTCGTCATCCGGCTGTACGCCTGGCGAGTAATGTCATCGCTTGCATCGAGCATCGTGCGAATCTCGTTTGGAGTAAGGCTTATCTGTTTTTGATCGTGGAAGGTAAATGCCAGCCATTCCCATCCCTCCTGAAGCGTACCTAGTTCCCATCGGTCAGTTTTGCTCGCGTTTTCTACCATCGCCGGTAAGTTTGTTCGATCAACAAAAAAGTCGGTGTCGATGCTGGATTCATTCCGGGTCACGCGTTTTTCAGTCTCGGGTTTGATGTACGGCACATGTTGAGCTCCAACGCTCAGTAGCTTCCTGACATTTTTCCGAATACGAACAGGGAGGCAGCGCCTTCGCGTCGCCCGTTCAAGCGCACGGACTGCATAAGGATTCGCACTAGTGAGCCCCCAGGCGTAGTGGTCCGAGAATCCCCAAATGCAGAAGAGCAAAGTTTTTCCGATGCCTGCGTGGCGATGTTCAGAGTGCACTACGAGCTGAGTTACCCACGAGACTACGCCGTAGTCCTTGACATTCGTCTGCACTGCAATTGCGTAACCGACGAGCTGCCCCTGCAGTCGTGCCATCGCCACCTTGCTATCAGTTGACCTGAGAAGATTGCGGATACGGCTGGGCGAGAATCGTATCGGCTCGCCCCCTCGCCCCCCTGGATCCGACATGCTCCAAACGCCATACTGCGCGGAAAATAACACCGACAATTCGTTGCAAATTGCTTCGGTGACTAGATTCCCCGGCAACCATCCGTAGTCAAATTTCATACCGATCTAACGTCCGCCACAACGAATCAACGCAGCTGGATCTTGGTGAAGTAGCTGCAGTAGTGCGAGCTGAGGGGCCACGCGCCGCGAACACTGGTACAATCATAGCCGCACGCGATCTCAGTTTCACCCCCGCTATCGGAAGAATGACGAATGAACAAGCAAGAGCAGGCGGCGGATTTTCAGATCGAAAAGGTTAGCCGCGAATTCGAAACTTTCGATGTGATGGGCGGCAGCAGCCGGTGGGACATCAAAGTGCATGAGCACGGGATGGTTGCGTTGGTTGACGTCATGCCACGACTGGTGCCTATCGGCATGACGGCCGATTTTGCAATTGTACAGGCGGCACGCGTCTCTTACGGTGATGGCACGAAACGTGTTGAGGAAGACCGTGGGCTAATCCGTTACCTCGCACGCCATCGACATACAACGCCATTTGAGATGGTGGAATTCAAGTTTCATCACATCATGCCAATCTTCGTTGCGCGCCAATGGATTCGGCATCGTACCGCAAATGTGAATGAATATTCGGCTAGGTACTCAGTGGTCAAAGACCGATTCTTTAGACCATCCGAAGACTCGCTGAGACAGCAAAGCACCACGAATCGTCAGGGGGGCGATCAGCAACTCGATTCATTGACCACAGAAGAGTTTTACAGATATCTCGATTCCGTCGAGGCCCATTACAAGGATTACGAGGCGCTCCTAAATAAGGGCGTAGCACGTGAACTAGCTCGAATAGGGCTACCGCTCAATGTCTACACGGAATGGTACTGGAAGATCGATCTGCACAATCTGCTTCATTTTCTGTCGCTCCGAATGGATCCGCATGCCCAGAAGGAGATTCGCGACTACGCGAACGCTATGTTCGCCCTGATTCAACCGATTGTGCCGATCGCCGCCGAAGCGTTCCTAGACTACAACCTGCATTCGATGCGATTGTCTCGCCTTGAAATCGACGCGCTTCGAACAGGTCAGCCGTTAGCGACTAAGAATCAACGGGAATTGAGCGAGTGGGCGGCAAAAAAGACGCAACTAGGACAGGTCGATTCCTGACTGTTCATGGACTTATCGCATAGAGGTCTTTGCCGTCAATTCTTATCGAATATGCGTAGATTTCCGGCGTTCCACCTTTTATCGATACGCCGAGAGAGTAATCCGGATGGTAGACGGTAGGCTGGGTATAAAACACGGGGTAATCGACTAACGACGCGAATAGACACATTGCCAATGACATCGGCTTCGGTCCAAACGGAGCAAGGTCGGCTGCGATTCTTCCCCCGTTCGTTATCGAGAATAATCTATCAAATGCATCTGACGGATCTCGAACGTCCACTCGGAAAATGCCGAACGACTGCGGAGGCTGATGCTCTTGTAGCCTTCGCAACAACTCCCAACTTCGCTGAAACGCCTTGATCGGTGCTGGAAATGGCAGCAAAAACGAGATCTTTCTTCCAGACTCAGACGTTTCGACTCTCTCGAGCAGTCCCAGTGCCTCGAAGCCAACGCCAATAATTAGTTGCGTTGGCTTCTCTTTGGCAATTGCTCCTGCAAACAGCGGTAGTTGCGCCCAGTCGCCGAAGTTCTCAGCTAGTTTCTGGTCTGTATATCTATCGGGAATAGTATAGGTTGCGACGATATTTTTGAAAACTGAGCTGGGCTCCTTGAGTAACTGCCGAATAATTGGGAAGAAAAAACGCTTAGGCAAGGAGGATATATCAATAATAATACTGTCGGATGCGATTGCTTTAAATGAGTCGACCGCGCCAACGATCTTGGAATGCTCTGCTGTTAATGCAAACTCCGATATCGAAGTATCCGCACCGCCCTCTGCCTGAAATACCTTGTTTCGTTCATCTAGCCGCTTAACGCAGTCCGCCGTGAAGCGAGACGCCTTATCGGCGATTTTCAGCAAAGCGTATTTCCCGAGCTGCTTTAGTCGTACTAGTTCCTGCCACGTGGCAAGTGACCGTTCCTCCGTTCCGAGGCAACCGAGCAGACTCCAGTGGCTAACGCTAGGAAACTGGGGCATAAGCCATCTAAGACTCCCCCACGGGCGAAACCGCTTCATTCGCAGCTCTCCGTCACTTAGTCGGGACAAAATCAAACATTAGCTGCTGTGTCGAGACAACGCCGGCTTCCGAAAGCCATTCGCGCACTTCCGAAAGCGTCGCATAATGTGGCTCCTTTTTGTGAGCCTCGGGAATTTGAAAAAACACAGACAGAATCGGAGCGACATACCATTTTCTTCTAGACTTGCGGCCTTGCTCCTTAGTCGTATGGATGGCATCAAACAGATCGCCATAGTCAACAGCCTCATTCAAGAAGCACTTTACAAATGGATCCCGTTCCAGCTCGTCGAGTGTCAGTGAAAATCCATTCTGGCCGGGATAGGACATTGCGTCATCATCTGCAAGCCAATCGCGAAAACGACGCCCGATTATATCAATAAAACGCTGTCGATCGCTACCCTTTGGGCGTTCTGTGATTTTGTTATACCAATGGGTGCTTGCTGTCTGAATTCCGACCGCCTGTACGCCACCAGGGATGCCGTCTTTGAGAGGATCAATGCGCGACGGTGTGGGCTTAAGTCGCTCGGCGCGAAGGAATGAATCCCAGATTTCGTAGCACAGATTTAGAAAGATACTAATATTTCCTGAACTCAATGCGATGATCGCGTCCTTTCCAGACCACTTCAAGCGTTGTGCACACCGCGCGGCAAGCTGCAGCATAGCAATTCGGATACGTTCATCTCGCCAAGTAGCCTTCTCCCATGGACGGCTGGTTGCAGGCGGAGGCTTTTTTAGTCGAACTCCAGAAGGGCCGCTTTGCCCCCGCTGCCTGGCCCAGGCAGCTGCGAGAACGGCGTCAAGCGGATCCGATTCGAACAGGCTGGTAAGAAACTCTTTCCACTCAATGGAAAACTCCTTTGTTAGCCGGAGTGCTCTTTCAGCTGTCGTGTTCTGGCATATTTCGCTGGCAACTGCCTTTGCTGCGGGCGTCGAACCGAATACTTTACCCAGCAAATCAACCTTCGATTGCTTGGGCTTTTTTGCTTCTAAATCTTCATCGCTGCACCCTGCCAACCGCATTCGCCTCGCGAACGCGTCGGCCGCAAAGGACGGGAACAGCCAAGTGCTTCTTGCCTCCTTTCTGCGAAGTACCTCGTCGAGATCAATTTGACGATAATCTCGCAGTGCCTCTAATTGGTCACCGGTGCGGAAAATAGTCAGGTCGTCATCCCATGCGTAGGTTCTGGCACCAACGCGATAGGAAACCCTCGTATCTCGGCCGCTAATCGCTTTATTGATAACCCGACGATATTCCTGCCCAAGTTGCGGGCGGAGCATATCGCTTCGGTAAAGTCGTTCAATTTGATCAATTCGCACGAACACTGGAGTTGTTTCGGCGATCACTCCAGTGGCGCGAAGGATGTCAACGATACGCGAAAGTGGTTCGCCAATGCCGGTCTTTGTTCCTGAAATGTCATCCGGAAGTTCGCCATTATATTGGTGGAACTTTCGATACGCCGTTAATCGATGAAGCATGCGAGAAGCGAGTTTCTCAAACGAATCGACACCGTCGAGATATCCAAACCAACAACTGTCACGGCTGACCGCTGCGGCAAAGCCATTCAGTCGCGAAGAATCCACGCACCGATCAAAAAATCCTGGGTTTGCTCCCATCAATTCCAGAGACTGCAATAAATCAGCAGCGATGTAGCAGTTCAGGAAATCTGCGAAATACAACGGGAATAATTCGTCTTCATTTTCTGTAGAGTGAATGGGGCGCTGGCCGATGTTCAGCGCGCCGCTGAGCGTTAAATTAATTCCAGCGCCAACGAATTGCGGCACGGACTCGGGCGCTGGGAATTTTAGCGAGGCTTTGGCATATTCCAGGCGAATTGCTGGATGCAGCAAGTTGAGCAACATGCTTTTGCCGGAGCCTTGAGTTCCCTTCAGTACGACATTACCTGGCTCGAACAATGCAGAAGCATGTATTACCGGAATGTCGCTGAAAAGCTCCACGAACGCGCGGGGATCCGGGCTGTCCGTAACGTACAAGACTTGAAACGGATTGATCTCGTATGGATTCATCGAATCCTCGCTGATCGAGGGAAGATAGCGTTCCACGAGTTGGAGCTGTGCTGAACGAGGGGGAGTGTGTTAGCAGGAGTGTTCGAATAGAGAGTTACAAGCGATCCCGTGCCGAGTGAAATGTTTACATGGCCAGGAAATCCGAAGGCACTGTAGGGCCGAGGCGATGCCGCACGATCACCTTCAACTGCCGCATAGGTCGACTCGGCCAGATCGGCGATTCGCCCTGCAAACGAACCGTCGCGAGCGGTTCCTGCAGTGATCATGTCACTCTCTTTCAGTTCAATAACAGGGCTGAATGTAAGCTCAGGAAATGACTCGATTGCCCTCCAAACCTGCGCGCCTGTTGGGCAAACGATTAGTGGGACTATCAAGGTGGGGATTTTCTTGGAAATCCGCTGGATAAACCGCACTGTATCGCTCGATTGCGAGCCCGAACCAATAAAGTCTTCAAGAATTACCAAACGTGTCAATGGCGCTGGCCCTTGAATGTCTTGATGGTTTTTCATGAAGTCGAGGATCGCTGCTTCACTGCCAAACCTTGCCAGCGATCGCCAGTCAGGGCGATAGTCAACCCCACCGATCCCATTGACGTTGTGAAAGTCGTTGATGCGCAAGCTATCTGAAAGTGGGCAATACCAAGTGTGTCGGTGAGCCTGCTCACTTAGTTTCTTGTCCAGCTCAGGGTCGCTTACGCTTAAACGCGAACTCTCAAAGATCCATCGAGCGACGGGGCCGTCGAAGGCGGCTTGGTGCAGTTTCTCAAAATCCTCGCGCGAGAAGAACGCTAGTCGAGGAAGTAGCTCGAAAAGCAGCCGTTGGTTTTGGTCATCCGGGACATTGGAGAGCCAATTTGCTAAACGTGTTTCAAAATCTGGATACAGAACGCTAAGCGTCGGCAAGTATTGAAAATAGTGGGTTGAGTAATAGAAGACAATTCGCTTGTGGATCTCTCCAAAAGTCGTCAACGGCGTCAGCGGAGCAGTCGGGGAAAGATCCCATTTTTGAACGCGATCGGCAATCGAAGGCGAGATCATTGCAGGATGGTCCTTGAGAGGTAGGACGCGATTGTATCAGCTAGCGGCGGGGGAACCGCGTTGGCAATCATTAGATACTGATGTTTTTCATTTCCAGAGAATTCAAACGCATCGGAAAACCCTTGGATGCGGGCTGCTTCGCGAACAGAAAAGGCTCTGTCTTCATCAGGATGAAGAAAGTACCGTGGGTCCCCATACTTTGTATCGACTGTCGGCGCTGGAGCATCCCATGTCAAACGTCGGTATTTACCGTTGAAAGTGTGTGTGAGTTCGTATCCGCGTTCGTCGCAACGTAAATAACCTTTGAGGACAAGCGCCTTCAACACGCGGGCCACTGGGCGACCTAGATAATATGCCAGGGAGCGAGCGCTGACTGGATCACCGTCGCCGAAATCGCGAACGCGTTTCTGCCTGCGACGGTGAATGAGTGCCGTCAGTACTCGCCGTTCTTCGGCATTTGTCGTTCCGAAAACTTCTGGTATTTCCCACGTGTGGACACTTCGTTCCGAGACTCGTACGTTTGAAAGCTTTTGCCCCGGTTGAATCCGCTTTGCGATTCGTCCCGAATGTGTCGCAGCATCTAGGTACTTTGGAAAGTGGTTCGGGAGTGAAGCAGTGAGGGGAAAAATTGCGTCGCGAAGGGTCCCTCCCTTGCATTGGGGGAGCTCAATGTCGCCGCGGAATCGCGTCTTCCATGCGACGAGTAATACGCGTTTTCGGATCTGTGCCAAGCCCATCTCATCGGCGCGGCAAAGCAATTCCTGAACTTGATAGCCGCCAGAGCGCAAGATCAAACTTGCTTTTCTCCAGTATCGAGCATGCGTCCCCGCGATTGCTCCGGCGACGTTTTCGAGAATAATAGCTCTAGGAGAGATTCGCACAGCTTGCTCGGCCGCGGTCACTAGGAGATTGTTGCGAGGATCTTTCACTCGCCGCTTTCCGATTGTCGAGAAGCCTTGGCACGGAGGACCGGCGACGACGACATCGCAACCGGAAATGCGGCTGAAAGTGACCGTTGCGAGGTCGCAGGCGGTCGCTTCGTAAGGAAGATTTTTTCGGTAAACCGCGAGTGCTGCTTCGTCGATATCGAATGCGCCGAGCGAACGAAACCCGGCGTTGTGAAACCCCTGATCGAAGCCCCCGCAACCACAAAACAAACTTAAAAACGTGGGACTTCGGACGGCCATTTTCGCGTTACCTGGATAGCCAAGGTTAATCGCAGTGCGATTAATGAGGGAAACTACGGTCGCGCCTGAGATTCAGTGCTGAATCCCCTGGTCGTATCCAAAACGCTTTAGTATCGCGATGTCGCTGCTAGCTGGCTAGTAGGGAGATTTGCCATTCGAACATTGCAATTCAGCTCGTGCCGCCTGCGATGCACGCGCTCGCGACTTGCCGAGTAACTAATGAATGAAATATATCAAAACAAATGTTTATAAACAGGGCATTTCAAGACTGAGTGTTAAATAATTCTGTTAAAAGAGAGTTACGCTGTGGATTGCGGTCGCAACATGCTGAATCAACCGCCAGATTTGGAACACGCGGTGGGTGAAGTATCGAAGAAGCGTGTGTAAACCATCGAAGTACGGTGGGTGAACCATCGAAACGTCGTTTCGGTGGGTGAAGTATCGAAAACCACTTACCCACAGGGCTCAGGTGGGTGAACTATCGAAATTCGCTTGACTTGGTGGGCGAAATGTCGAATGGTCGGGCTCATGAATGAGCTTCTTCCTCTCATCACCTATCAGCCAAGCCCATTAGAGCCGTCAGCGGATGCCGAACGGGTTCCTGCGACGCCCACAGTAGCTACTCGGTCTCCTCTGCTGCCGGACCGGCGTCCCAAGCGTGACTTCTTCGTCTGCGATATTTTCGACGCTGCCATCAAGTCGGATATTGCCTCTCTAGAACATCCGATTTTCAGCCTTTCGACAAAGCCGGATCACAACGTCCGTGTTTACGAGCACGGCGATATCTTCGTCAAAATCAAGCCTTCCTCCGATGGCTTGGCAACAGTTCATGACCGCGACGTGCTGATTTTTTGCATCAGCCAGCTCATGGCGGGCCTCAAGGAACAGCGTCCCGCTTCGCAGATTGTCCGGTTTAAGGCGCATGAGCTCCTGACCGCGACAAATCGTATGACGAATGGCCAGGGCTACGATGCCCTGAAGGCTGCGATGGAGCGTCTCGCAGGTACGCGAATCAGCACAAACATCGTCACCGGTGGCAAGGAGGTCTTTGAAACATTTGGCTTGATCGAGTCCGCCCGGATCGTCCGCGAAACGCGCGACGGCCGGATGCAGGAAGTGGAAGTCAAGCTGTCGGACTGGGTTTTCAACGCGATTGAGCGAAGCGAAGTCCTAACGCTTCATCGCGACTACTTTCGCTTGCGTCGCCCGCTGGAGCGGCGAATGTACGAGCTGGGGCGCAAACATTGCGGCCGGCAGAGCGAATGGAAGATCTCGCTTGAACTGATGCAAAAGAAGTGCGGCTCCACTTCGACGCTCAAGGAGTTCCGTCGCATGGTCCACGAAATCGTTGAGCAAGACGCCAAACACGGCCATATCCCCGACTATTCGGTGACGCTTGACGATTCAGATATGGTCCTGTTCCGCAATCGAGGCGCACTCATGGTAAAGAGTCTCGAAACGCCAAGGCTGCGGATGAGCCTCAACGCCGAAACCTATCTGGACGCTCGCGTGCTCGCACCAGGTTGGGATGTGTACTATCTCGAAGGCGAATGGCTTGATTGGATCACGGAAGCGCCGCGAAATGCGGATGCCGCCTTTCTGGGTTTTTGTAAGAAGTGGTACGAGCGACGCGGGCCCCCCAAGTAACATTCGTCCTCGTGGCTTAGTCCAAGTACCCATGCTCCTTGAGCCATGGTTCGATCGCTGCTTCGAGAATCTCCGTCAATGTATTCGGCGACACTTTTTCGAGTTGTCGCTGCAGCGAGGCGCGTTTCAGTGCCTCGGCAAGGTCGGTGCGCATTCTGGTGCTGATCGCCTGGCGTGAGATTGTCGTCCCCGATGCCAACTTGGGGGCAGTTTCCTTTTCGACCGCGGGTCTGGTCGGCTGGCTGTAAACGAATTGCTTCTCAATGTTTGGATCGATTGCGGGAGTGTCTTTGAGCCCATCGATCAAGTTCCGGCGCGTAACCATGGCCCCTCCCCCTTAACCAATTTTGAGTTTGCAGCCAGCTGTATCGCGGGCTTCGGGAACTAACTCGCGGAATAAAGCTTCGATCTCATCAGCTGCTTCCCTCGCGCGCGACCCGAGCTTTGCGACGACAGCGCCCTGCCCCGGCGCGTCGGCGTAGATCTGACGCAAAATCAGTGCCGTGTGAGCCATCGGCAGGCCGAGCGACTTTGCGGCGGCTTTCATGTCCTGGGTCAGGCGATAGTTTTTGCCGACCATGCTGAGCACGATCATCGCGTCGGGCTTGCCAGCTCGTATGTCCTGGGCTTGCCGGAGCGCTTCGGTGGCCTTGGCGAGCGCCCTCACCTCTAAAATGCTCGCTTTGCAGGGAACGATTGCCCGATGGGCACGCAGTAATAGTGCGCGGCTCGTTTCCGATTGGCTACCGGGTCCGTCTGCCACAACAAAATCGCATTCGGCATCGAGTCCTGGCAGTTCATTGAGAATGGCATTCGGATCATCGAAGCAAACAGCCTTTACTTCAGGAGCTGCCTCTTTGACCCATTGCGCCGAGGAATGCTGCATATCACAGTCGGCCAGGATCACCCGGAAGCCCTGATCGCTAAGCCAGGCCGCTAAGTGAACGGCAACCGTCGACTTGCCGACTCCACCTTTGCTATTCGCGACGACGATAATCATGCGGCGGACGCTACATGCAATCTTGCTCTCTGGCAAGCAATATTTCAGGCAGGCAAGTTTGCTGGCAGACTGGTTCTCTTGATTTATGTTCTTCAAGATTGCTGGGGAGCTGGCAGTCCAGCAAGGCAGTCAGACAGAAAGCCAGAGATCCAGAAATCAAGCGTTCCATCATTCAATCAGGCAAGTTTGCTGGCAACGAAGCAAGCCATCAATCTGTCGATCTTGAAATCTGGCATTCTTGAACGCTTTCATTCCTTCATTCCAGCCAGACAGAAATCACTTTTACCGTAAAACTCCTCCTTAGCAACGCTAAGGGAAGACGTCTGTTGCTTAAAGAAATTTTGACTGGCCTTTCAGTCAGTTAGTCGACTCAGAATGAGGAGGCCGCGGAAGAGCGAGCTCAAGCGCATCGTTTTTATACGCTTGAAGCGACGCGATTGCTAACTGAAAACCTGCGGCAGAGACGGAAAAACGCCTTCCGCCAAAAGTGCTTGGCGAAGAGTCAAGAGATTCGGATCGTTGATGGCCAGCACATCCACCGTGGCGCGACCGCTCGGTGTCAATCCGATGAGTTCGGCCCCGTTCCATTGAAAATGTGACTGCCAAGAGTCACGGCGGGGATGGAAGAGGGGAGCGATGGCGCGCGTCAGCGGATCGATTCCCGCGATGTTCGGGCCTTTGGAGCTATTGCAATAGACGCAGGCGAGGGCGAGATTTTCGAGCCCATTTTCCCCATGATGTTTCAAAGCGATGATGTGATCAACCTGGAAGGGGATACTTGAATGCATCTGAGCGAGAAGGCAGTACTCGCAATGGTTCCCAGCTCGGTCACGGACAAGGTCAGCAAGAGGATTGCGCACGAACGCTACGAACGGGTTTGCTGCAGGGCCAGGCGGGCTTTTGAATGCAGCAGGTCGAGCTGCATTCCCACGTGCCGGAAGTGCCGTAGCTCCTCTGCTTCGGCCGGAGTGAGTGATGCTGCTTGATTGCGATCAAGCAGATCCTGCATACGATCAAGGTCGATTTGCTCGAATTGCAGGTTGAGCAGGTAACGAGCAGCTTCAGGGACAACATCGCCGCGTTCCGGATGGATCACACGGGACCAGATTGCGTTTTCATTGCTCGGGGGAATCATATCAGCCTACCTCTGTCATCTTTGAGCGTGCCACAATAGCCGCGACTTGTAAAGAAAAGTCTGCGGCTACGGCGGGCGTTAGCGTCCCGCGAATTCTCTCATCCTGAACTTCGTGCCGAATGCCTTGTTGGCCGCCCGGAGAAACTGGGCCGTAGGTGCAGTGACTTCGCCCCAATTGGAATGACTGGAGGTGTCGTCGACTTCGGGCGTACCGTCGAGGAGCATCGGGCACCAGAATAATGTGGTCCGGTCAGTCGAGATTGCAGCAAAGCAACCAAGTTGTTCAAACGGAACCGCAAATTCATCGAGTTCGTGTAGCCAGTCTTCTTCTATTGCAGGCATTGGTGAGCTCCTTTCGTGTTGGGGGCGGGCCGAAGCCCGCCCTGGTGATCTATTCCTTCGTTTCGCTCGCGTTGCGAAGCGTGATTCGGCCGTCGAGCGGGATCGAGTCCAGTTGGATATTGAATCCCTGCCCATCGCCGTGGGGCCAGGCCGCCCCGATTCTGGTGAAGAAGCCTTTCTTGCCTTCGCGGTCACGCACTTGGTAGGCAATTAAGGAGGGTGCCTTGCCGCCGGAGTTTTCTGTTGATTCAGTCATTTGCAATTCCTTTCTTGGTTTGGGGCCACGCCCATCGCGGCCTTTACAGCACGACGACCAAAGCCGCTGTGAGCCGGGGCGAGCCTTGGCGAGTGACCTGGGCAAGCTGAAAATTGGGGGCGACCTTCAGGGGGAGCCGATTTTCTGCTTGCCAAGCCCGGTGGCGGCTTTAGCGTGCTGGAAATAAAGGCCGGGGTGTGTCCGCAAAACCAAGTCAAATTGCGATGAATCGCCGTCATCGCGGCCATGCAGGCACCGTAAGCGTCGAAATATGTTGACCGCCTGGGATGGGTTGTTCTAAGGAGAATTGGCCCCATGCAGGGGCAGCAACAACAAATGTGGCCGGGGCATGGCGGACGAGAATTCACAGGAAGTTGCAGGGCAGGGGCAGCCCTGGGCTAAGCGGCAAGCCGAAATTCAGGTCGGCGACCGGGTTTGCTACAGCCAGCGATTCCTGCAAAGCACCGGCCAGTACACTGGCGACGTTCCCTTCGCACGCGGGATCGTCACGGCACTCGTGCCGCTCGGATCAATCATGCTTGCGGAAATTGATTGGCAGAACGATGAATTGCCCGCTCGCGTAAACGTGGCGAATCTTTCGCGAGTGACGCAAAAGGGCATTCTCGATCGGTGATTCGAGGTGCTGCTGAGCAGCCATTCGGCACGAGCAAGATTGGCGACGAACGCGCCGAGAGAGTTAGTGGTCGGGCAGGCCGGCATTTGCTTTTCGATGCGCGGCATCTTCACTGTGGGTAGCTTTGGGTCTTGGAACCTGCAATGCAAAAGTTACCCCTTGCTTGCGCTGGTGGTCAGTCTCTTTGCGCAGGGTACCGGCAACCTCTGGACGGTTATATTCCACCGCCAGGGCTAGCGGAGTCCGTCCCGTGCCGTCCTTCGCCTTTATGTCCGCTCCATTGTCGAGGAGGAGTCTGGCAATGCCAGGATTTTTATAACAGGCGGCCCAATGAAGCGGAGTACTTCCGAAAGAATCATTCATATTGGCATCTGCGCCGTAAACGAGGAGTTGCGCAAGTAATCCCGGACGGTTGTTGCTGATTCCGAGGTGAAGCGGCGTGCATCCGAACCTATCCTTCGCATTTATGTCCGCGCCCTTTGTAACGAGCAGAGTGGCGATATCGACGCTTCCAGATTCGGCGGCGGTGTGTAGGGGAGTAAACCCGAACGAGTCCTTCGAATTCACACTCGCTCCTTTCTCGATGAGGAGCTTGGCGACGTCGATACTTCCAAATTCGGCGGCGGTGTGTAGGGGAGTACTTCCGCAAGAATCCTTCGCATTTACATTCGCGCCTCGCTTGATAGCCTCCTGGGCCCGAAGGATGTCGCCGTGCGTGGCGGCCTGTAGCAGTTGATCATCCGGTGCCATAACTCCTCTCCTGATAACTTTGTAAGAATTATTCGCTGCACACCGACCAAGCGCAACCAAAGAAATGTGACAATTCAATGACACCGGCACAGAAACGCCCGGCACGATGCCGGGCGAAACACGGGCAGGATGCCTTCGCGTTTGGAAACAAAAACGCCCCGGCGGTCAGCCGGGGCGTCGCTTCAAATGAAGGCGAAGGGTTGGCCTATTCGTCTTGCTCCTGGCAGTCGGGGCAGATGCCGACATAGTTTGCCGATGGCAGGTCAGGGGCGTACACAATCCCTGTCCAGCCTTGCCCCAGTGCTTCAGCCTCGCTGCCGATCTCCATGCCGGCGTCGCAGCGCTCGCATATCAGGCTGAAGGCCGCGGTGTTGGGCGTCGGCTCGTCCGTCCGGGCCAGTGCGTTGGCAACAGCTGCGTCAATGTCTGCCCTTTCATGCAGCGTCGGATAGAAGCCGCCGCGGGCAAACCACTCTTTCAATACTTGGGCAAGTTCGCGTGCTGCGACCAGGTCTCCGGCATTTAGTGCATCACATAAATCGAGATAGGCTTGGGTCGGGTCCATACGTGTATCCTGAAATGATGGCGTCGGAGAAAGAAAGCCCGGCCGCGATGCGGCCAGGCGAGTGATTGAAGCTGCCATCAGGCAGCAGGCTGCGGCTGAAAGAAGTGCAGATACTCGGCCGCCCGGCTGGCGTGCGAGGCGGCCGTAAAGATCGCCCGCTTGTCGTCCTTCAGTACCTTCAACCAGTTGGCAACGTAATCGGCGTGATCCTCCCGCACTTCCGGCGTAAGACGAAGATCAGCGGACAGAAACGCCGCTCCTAGCTCGGCGACGAGTTCCTCCATCGCATAGCCCTCATCGCCAAAGCGTTTGCGGCCAAACTCGCGATTCAGCCGCGAGCCGTGCCGCGTCCAGTGCGTCAGTTCGTGAGCCAGCGTCGTCGCGTGCGATTCAGCATCCCGAAAACTTTGAAAAGGCGGCATCTGAATGTGATCGCTGCCGATCGCGTAATAAGCCTGATTGCCCCCCGTGCGAATCTCCGCCTTGGTGTTGGCGAAGAATTGGTCTGCCCGCTCGATCCGCTGCAGCTGCTCCTTCGGCGGTTCCTTGAGCTGGTAATACCAGTCGGGCAGGTTCTCGCATTGCTCGACATTGAAGACGGTGTATTCCTTGAGGAAGGGAATTTCGCGTTCAACGTCCTGGCCGTTATCGCCCGCTTCCGTCTTGCTGAATTTGGAAGCATAAACGACCGGTGCTCCGCGTTCGCCTTTGCGGACGTGCCCGCCAAATTCCGTCGCCTGCTGATAGGTCATCCAGATTGGGCAGCTATAACCGCGGGTTTCTGCCTCGGCCCATAGCATCAGAATGTTGATTCCCTGATAGCGTTGTCCATTAAACCGCAACGGCCGGGTGATTCTGCCGGCAGCATGTTCGGCGTTCCAAGGCTTGAGCCAGGGCCGGACGCCCGCCTCAAGCTCGGCAACAATTCGATCAGTGACGCGAGTGTAGACGTCGGCTCGCTTGGTGGTGGTGGAAGTGCTCATGGTCTTCTGTCTCCTTTGAATGAAATGAAAAGAGCCCCGCGCTCTTTCCTTGAGCGGCGGGGGTCGAAAGACCACGAATCGAGGGGACAGGCAGTCAAGGACGGCCGGAGGGGAGGGGCACCCGGTCTGCACAAACGTTGCGAAGCACGCGTACTCGCGAGTGCGGAAGATTGGGGAGGTGCCGTGCAGGCCGCTTGTCTTGTCCTTGACGGCCTGGGGGATGCTCCCCACTCAAGTTTCACTGCGCCTTCGGCGGCAATTACCGGCAGCGCCGGAAGCACCAGCGGGCGGACGGAAGGCGATAGCCTGTCGCTGCTGCGACCGCAGCGAACGCGGAGTCCGGTAGCACGCGGCGGCGGACACGCCGGGTGCAGTTACGTTTGCCGACTCCCTTACGAACCGCACTCCCCGCTCATACAGCTTGCCTGATCGCCACGAGTGGACGACACGCTCCCTCGCCTTGCGTATGTTTCCTTCGCGAGACGATATCACTTTGCGTGTCACGCGCCCTGCACAGGGACTCACCCCACGGATCGAACCATGTCGCCGCTCGCCAGAACTTATCAACAGAAACGTGGTCCAGAAGTTCCCTCCTTTTCGGACTACGCCGACCGCATTTCGGCTGAATATGCCGCCTTGCTCGCCCAGGACCCGCAGGAATCGGAACTGCAGAAGTTTCTCGAACAGAATCCCTCAATGGTTCCCGGGTCGCGCACGCCTTGCGGAACCTCCGGACACTGGCCGCTTCACATGGCGGTCATTTCCCAGCCGCCGTTGCATGGCTTCAACGGTCACATTCCGGATTTCATGTGGCTCTCGAAGCACAGCGATAACTGGTATCCCGCGATGGTCGAGATTGAACGACCAGCGAAGCGGCTATTCACAGCGGCGAAGCGGCCCACCGCCGATTTCACGCAGGCGAGGAATCAATTGGCAGAGTGGAAGACTTGGCTCAAGGAACCCACCAATCAATTGAAATTTGTCGCGGATTACGGCGTCGCGCCGTCGGCGGCCGGCTTCTACCAAATGGGCTACCATTTTTTGCTCGTATACGGCCGACGAGCGGAATTCGAGACTGATCAGGAGCTGACTAAGCTTCGCAGCAACTTGCTGGGCGATGATGAAGATCTGATGTCGTTTGATCGCTTGTGTCCTGACGAAAGCCGAAAGTTGGCGGTGACCGTGAAGGCCACCGGTTCTGGAAAGTTCAAGGTCATTGCAGTGCCGGAGACCTTCGGCTTGCGTCCGGCCAACGCGAAGCACCTGTCGTCCTATACCGGTCTGGAGGAAGCGATCGATGCTAATCCCAACATTTCGCAGGAACGGGCTGCGTTCCTACGCGAGCGCATCGGCTATTGGTGCGACTGGTGCAAGGCCGGGAAGATCGGCGTTACTGGAAACGAGTTCGTCGAATGAAGTCTCCGATTATCGCCAAGTGTCTAATACGGACCCCGTCGGGTAACAGTGCAAATGCCATGTGAAGGCGATGCAAATCATGTGTTGCATCGGGCAGCCAGTAAATTGAGTTGCTGAATTTCGCGATTGCGCTATTGGTTGCACATGCTTCGCATCGTGCAAAATCGCAGCGCGGCCGGCGCCCAGAGTTACTACTCGAAAGCCGACTACTATTCGGAAGGCCAAGAACTGGTCGGCCAATGGGGCGGGAAGGGGGCTGCTGCGCTCGGCTTGTCGGGCGAAGTGGGCAAGCGAGAATTCGACGCCCTGTGCGATAATTTGCATCCCGGCACCTTGCGTCGGCTGACCGCTCGCCAGGACACCGATCGGACGGTTGGTTACGACTTTGTGTTCAACGCGCCCAAGGGCGTATCGTTAGCCTACTCGCTCACTCGCGATGAGCGAATTCTCGATGCGTTCCGCACGAGCATTGAAGAGACGATGAGCGAGTTAGAAGAGGAAGCGAAAACACGGGTGAGGGGCAAAGGCCGCGACGAAGAGCGCACTACGGGCAATCTTTGCTGGGCGGAGTTCGTGCACTTCACCGCGCGACCTGTCGACGGGGTTCCCGATCCGCATTTGCACGCTCACTGCTTCACGTTCAACGCTACTTTTGATGCGGACGAAGAGCGTTGGAAAGCGGGCCAGTTCCGCGATTTGAAGCGCGACGCGCGATATTTTGAAGCGGCATTTCATGCGCGCTTCGCTGAACGTCTGCAAAACCTCGGCTACGGCGTAGAACGCCGTGGCAAGGACTGGGACCTGTCCCACGTGAAGCCCGAAGTCACCGCGCGCTACTCGCGGCGGACGCAGTTGATTGAAAAAATGGCGGAAGAGAAGGGAATCTCGAACCCCGCTGCCAAGAGTCAACTCGGCGCGAAATCACGCCAGAGCAAATCCGAAGAACACACACTGCCGGAACTCCGCGAGCTTTGGAAGGAGCGGCTTTCGGCCGATGAGCAAAAAGCGATCGCGACAGTTCCCTCTGCGGTAGCGTGGAGCCAGGGCCAGTCGAACGATGGCCAATGGGCGGACCACGCAGTCGCCCATTGTTTTGAGCGAAATTCCGTCGTCGCCGTGAAAGACCTCTTGCAGGAAGCGTTTCGCCGCGGCGTCGGCCAGGTGAATGTAAATGGCGTCAAACGCGCCATGGCCGCTAGGGACCTGATTGAAGGGGATTATCGCGGCCGCAAACTGGCGACCACGCGAGAGGTTTTGTCAGAGGAAAAGTCCCTCATTCGCTATGCTAAGGCTGGCCGGGGCACGGCCGCCGCGCTTAATGGCAATTGGAAGATCCAACGGCAGTGGCTGAACCAGGATCAGCAAGATGCGGTGCGAAGGGTACTTACCAGTACCGACGCCGTTCAAATCGTGCGGGGCCGCGCCGGCACCGGCAAAACCAGTCTGATGCAGGAAGCGGTTGCCGGCATTGAAGCGGGCGGCCATCGAGTGTTCACATTCGCTCCGTCTGCGGAAGCTAGCCGCGGCGTTCTCAGTCGAGAAGGCTTCGCGGGGGCAACCACGGTTTCAGAATTGCTGGTCAATCAACAACTCCAACGGGACTCGGCCGGCCACGTCGTGTGGATCGATGAAGCCGGCTTGTTGGGAACCCGCACGCTGAAAAAAGTTTTCGACCTGGCGCAGCAACTTGATTGCCGCGTGGTGCTGTCCGGCGATTGGACACAGCACGGCAGCGTCGAACGCGGTGCTGCGTTGCGTCTTTTGGAACAAGAGGCAGGCCTTCGGCCCGCGTCGGTCCGGCAAAATTTGCGACAAGAGCCTCTCGAATACCGGGCCATTGTGGACATGATCGCCGAAGGGCAGATTGCTCCTGCAATCGACCGGGCCGATCAACTCGGCTGGGTGAGGGAGCTTGATGATGGCCACCGCAATATGGTCATCGCTCACGACTACGTCGCGGCCGTACGGGGTGGCGAATCGGTCTTGGTCGTCTGTCCAACGCATAGCGAAGGAGAGCGAGTCAGCCGCGCGATCCGCTCCGAGTTGAAGGAGCAAGGTCAGCTTGGCTGCAAGGATGAATCGCTCTTGCGGCTCATCCCTCTGCATCTCACGGAAGCCGAGCGCCGCGATTCAGCGTCCTATTCAGCCGGCGACGTCATTGTCTTCCATCAAAACGCAACCGGTTACCCGAAGGGAACTCGCCTGACGTTGACCGAGCAACCAAGCGAAGCGTTGCTTCGGCAGGCTTCCCATTTTCAGGTTTACCATGCGACGGAAATGCCCGTCGCAACTCATGAATTGCTTCGGATCACCGCGAACGGCACGACTAAAGACGGGCATCGTCTCAACAATGGGTCGCACTATCGAGTGGCCGGTATCACGGCTGAGGGCGACGTGAAGTTGGACAATGGATGGACAGTGAGCAGGGACTTTGGGATGTGGGCACCTGGCTATGTATCGACGAGTCATAGTAGCCAGGGGAAGACAGTCGATCGCGTCTTGATCGCAGAACCTTCGGCGGCCTTTGGCGCGGCGAGTGCGGAGCAACTTTACGTTTCCGCGTCGCGAGGCCGCAAAGGTATGCGTATCTACGTCGACGACAAAGAAGCGTTCAAGGTCGCAGTGCATCGCAGCAGCGACCGCGTAAGCGCTTCCAGCTTACTTGAAGGTGGAACTCAAAACGGAGAATTGAGGCGGCTACATGCGGCGCGACAAGAGCTGATTCGCCGTCAGGAGACAGCGGCGCGCGTACCTGAAAGACGATGGGAGATGGTCTATGGTCGATAACGTTTCCACTGCGATTCGGGATCTGCTGGAACGTAAACCCAATAAGTCAGACTCAGCCGAAGTCGTCGACGCTGAGGCCGTGGAGCCTGAAGAATATGCGGCTTTGGCCAACGGCCGGATTGGTAATCGTGCTCAGCTGAGCCTGGTCTTTCGCAAGGCCAGCGGCGCGGCCCACGCCTACAGTTACACGCATCTGTTTAGCGTTGAATCGGACAATCCGAACGAAGGCTTCACCGTGACCTATTCGGCGGCCAAAACGGTCGTCGTTCGGGGACAGAATTTGGCAATTCTGTTCGAGACTGTTTGCCGGCACCGGGCTGCCGAGATTGTCGAAGCGACGCGAGCCCAAGCGTTGGAGACAGCGAAGTTCTACCCGATCGTGACATCGATCGAACTGCCGGCCCGCACGTCGCCGCTCAAAGGATGATTCGTTCGATCTCATCCAGGCTGATCGCGTCGCTCGTACGATCGTAGAGCTTGGTGGATCGCGGCGATTCGTGGGCGGCAATCTGCTGAGCATGCTCTAGCAAACCGCCATTGGTCAGATATGCAGTGATACCTGTTGCTCGAAACGTGTGATTGCACGTGTTGGACGCCAAACCGGCGGCCAATGCACGTCGCTTCACCATTCGCAGGGAATCGGTGCGATGCATCCGGCGAGACGTGAGCGCGCCCGATTTGCTGACCGTGCGGAAGAGCGGCGAGTTGGGTTCTAGCATTGCTGCCGCGAGATAGGCGTCCAAGTATTCTTCGGCCTTGTGATGCGCAGGAACTTCGTGATGCTTGCCACCTTTCTCGTGCAGGCGAAACCACATTCGCCGCCCCTGCGAAAAATAGTCTTCCACATCCATTCCGACCGTTGCCGAGACTCTGGCAAAACTATAAACCATCGTCCCGATGAGAGCTCGGTCGCGAAGGCCAATGAGGGTGTCAGTTTCGATCGAATCGAGAAGGATGCGGGCATCGGCCGCAATCAGTACCGGTGTTTTTCCCTTGCGTACGACGTGCTTCGGACCGCGGACCGAAGCCGCCGGATTAAAAGGAACGATTTGTCCGGTAACGAGGTAATCGAAAAGCGATCGAATGGCGGCTAGGTGAAGCTTCACCGTCGGCGACTGCAGGTGAAACGCAAGCTGCTCGATGTAGGTCGCCACGACGAGCGGCTTGACCGACGTAAGAGAAATCGACTGGGACTCGCACCAGCTGAAGAAACGACCGATGGCCTGGGCGTACACCTTACGCGTGCCGCGATTGCGGATGCTGGCGGCGAAAAATTCCAGGAATCGAATGGCCGCGGCGTCGCCGGCGGTCGCGATCAGCGGCGGAATCGCCAAGTTCGCCGAAGGTTTCCCGTTCTTAACATTCAATAACTCGGTCATGCCGGTCATCCGATCTGGTTACCCGGATGACTATGCCACAGTTCTCGGTATCAAAAAGGACATTTTGATACGCAGTGACGGTTCAGCCAATGGTGTTGCGACTTGGTCACACCGTTGGCGAGACAAGGCCGGGATTGCTGTGGACGACATCCGCGTGCTCGGTAGCTTGTCCAGGATTCGCTGAAGGGGGCGAAGCTTCCACAAGGCGCAGTGCGTAAAGCGCACGAAGCTCATCACCGCAGACGTAAGCCAATCCGGCGAGTGTGGCGCAAAAGCCGGAACCCACTAAGAAGATATTGGCGAGTATCAATAGATTCACCTGGCGTCCTGGAGTGGGCGCATTGGGCCCTTGAAGTGACCGTTGGACGGCAGCTACAAAATGCTCCGTCTCTGGTGCGGTAGGCGCAACCTCATGCATTGCAGTAGCGAGGGCGGCAACGTTGCGCCGGAAGGCAATCATCGAATTGGTTTCTTGGGCGACATGGTAGTTGCACATCGCCAGGCCGAGCATGATCGGAATGACGTGCCGACTGCCGATCAAGTCCCACCGCCGAAACAGGATGAAGGCGATGTAAATCGGAATGGGCGCGAAGGCAATTCCTGCGCTAATCGCATAGACGACAGTCGCCGCTGTAGTGCGAGCCAGAACAGGTTGGAGAAGGTTGTGGTAAATTGTTGTCGAAGTCGCCGTAATCACAAAAAACGGAGCGATCTGCTTGGCAAACTCCGAAAGCTTGCTCCAGTTGAGTTTGGTCTTGCCTAGTTGATCTGACATCGGAAGACTCCAGGACAGCTCGACTAATCCGGGGGATGATACCGCCCCGCTGCCATCTGGAAGAATACCAATCGCCGAGCAATTCATGACCGAATGCCCGCAGCGACAACTATTTTTTTTTCTTGCGCACCGGCGACAGCGTATCAGCGTACGCTTGTGCCAAGGTGAAGAGTCCTTGTTTGTGCATTCCCGGTTCGCGCGTCCATTGGACCAATGCTAGCTCTAGCCATGTGATCAATAGCACTTCGTCGCGGTGCGTCATGAATCGCTCACCGATCACACTCCAGCCGACGATGGGAAACCATTTATCCCAATGCTTTGCAATCTTTCGCCGAGCCCAATGAAACGCCTCGGCGTCTTTTGCTGGCTTAATCGAGCTGTAATCCCATACCTGTCCGTCCAGGTAAGGCTTTCGAGCGGGATAGATCCCCGTGACGAATTTCCAGAGTGTTTTTTGTGGCGCAGTCAGCTGGGATACATGTTCGGTTGGCCAATCAATCAGTTCTACGGTTCCTTGCGCCACATTGAGCGGCATTCCAGCGCGGTTCAGTAACTCCAACAAGTCCTGGGGGCCGCTCGATCCTCGCTGAAAGACACGGTACTGACGATAAGCTTGAGTATGGAACGTGGCATATTGGGGTCCGAGGTCCTCGTCATCAGCAAGCAATTGCGCAAAGAGTGCCGGCCCCGCGGCCGGCATCGGCGGGATCGCTTTGAGGGAAATCGTGCCCGCGTCGTCAGCCATGACGTAACCGCCATTCCTGAGCCGACGCAGATTATTGATCGTCAGCTTGGGATCGGCCAATGCGCTCGCTGATCGGACGCGTAAGGCAGTGGCAATTGCATTGTGCGTGTCGGCTCCCACGGACATGCCTGCTTCCGCCTTTTGAAGGCTGCGCAAGCTGATTTGTGCGCGCTGCGCTAGTTCTTTCTGCTTGATGCCTTCGGCGTCGCGTAGGGCCTGGATCAATTTGCCATTGAGAACGGTCACGGTTGCTCCTGGAAATGTGCGCTTTTCGTGCGCCTCGCATTGTAACAAGGTTGCGAAAATGCATTGGTTGAATTGGCTTGACTGCAACGTGAAGTGTCCTAGCAAGGATGACCCCTATGCAGAAGGCTCGGAAGAAACCTCGACGCAAAGTACGTCAGCGGACGCAAGATTCTCCGTTTCAATTTCAGTTCTTGGTTGGAATCGGACTTAGTTGTGACTCGCCAGGTGAAATAGCGAACTCGCGAAACGGCTCCGGCGATCGAAAGAAGTCGACGCCAGGCGCATTGAAGCCACCGGGCGCAGTTGAGCTTCGGCTGGATGGAGATGACCCCAATGGGATGCTGAGACATTTTCGACTTTTCCATGAAGTTGGCTGTCAATTTCGAGCAGGCGTGAAATCATTTCGTTCGATCGCTCGGGCGTTGGAAACGTTAGACGTTGCCGGCAAGCTGCGGGGCATGAACGCCAGCATTTCGGCGCTTCGGCGAATGAGAATTGCAGTCGAGGAATACTTCGAAACGAAGCTGGATTTAGTCGACTTGTTTGCGACCGAGGGAATCGGGCATGGATTTCATGATTTAACGGAGGATGGATGGAACGCGTGGCGACTCGTTCGCGACTATCTCTTGAAGGCCGGAATGATTCACGAACCTCTTGACAAGTATTAAGGTCCGCAGCAAGGTCTCGGGGCAACTGCGAACTCGAATGGTGGAAATGGACCGACGCCTTGCAGATCTAGACATGTCCTCGATTATCTTTCCGAGTGACAAAGTAACGATTGCCGACCTGCGGAAACTGCGGCCCTACGCGTTCGACCATGGCTTTGACGGCGTGGATAATATCCAGCCGGTGTTCTTTCTTGAGCCCTTGAAGTCCGGACAGTCAATGGACACCTTGGGCGATCTGCTCTTCTTGGAACGTTGCGCGGTGGCCGTGGCTTATGCGCGCGCCGAAGGAATTGCACCACCCGACTGCGAATTCATCGACATGCGCGAGCTGCTGAAAGAGAAGTATGTCCGGCTAAAGCTCTCGTCCGGAATTCTCGAAGCAGAAGAACTTGTCCGCGATCTCGAATCGCAGGCAGCACGGCTTTCGCAAGCGAAGGGTCGCTAAGCGAACCATCTCCGTCGCGAAGCACAGACACTGTGTGAACTGTGATCTTTTCTGAAGCCAGTGTGCGCCTGTGGCGCAGCGGCGCGCCATCCGTGAACGCAGTTCTTGGCGCGTTCGGCCGCAGACATAAACTTCTCGCATGGGTTGAACATGTCACGACGCAAAGCGGTGGCAACGAAGGTTGGAACCGCGACTGCTTGTGACCTTGATCGAGGTTTGAGTAGATCCAGCAGCGAGCCCCAACGTGAATGAGACAGGTACTTCGACGCAGACGCCGAGCATCTACGATTGCTTGGCCCAACACCAGCGCAGCGAGGACTGGGAAGGTCGCAATCATGCGGCCGTACTACTGGCATGGACTAAACGGCTGAGGCAGGAGTTTAAACTCCAGCTAACCGAGGTAGCGCTCAAAATCGGCAACCTCCCAATTCATATCGTGACTCTCTTCCGTCCTGGACACAACGAGTTCGGCTTGCGGGGAGAGATCACGATCAATTCCCGGCAGCTAGCTCGCTTGCCGTTGGGAGCCATCCTTCCCTGGCTCGCTCACGCTGTACTACATGCCTGGCAACATGAGCACGGCCGACCTCCCGAGAAGGCTGATTGGCACAACAAAGAATATCGCGCCAAGGCAGCCGAAATCGGCTTGGTCGTTGCGGAAAATGGAACAACTGGCGTTCAGCGCGGCGGACCGTTCGCACTACTGGTGACGAGTTGCGGGATCGCCTTGGAATGGCAGGCCACCGCCGGCCGAATCGATGTCTACAGCGATGGGTTGAGAGCGCCGACAGGCACTCAGGTTCGCCCGAAAGGCAATTCGAAACTGAAGAAATGGATCTGCGATTGTTCTCCTCCCGTCAATGTGCGGGTAGCGATCGCTGAATTCCAAGCGTTGTGTCTGCGCTGTAATTCGCGCTTTCACTTAGAGGAATCGGCGTCCTCTGGTCCGCAAGAAGCGGACCGGTAGCAATTCTCCGTTTTCTTAATGATCACCGAGTGAGTAGAGCCGAAGGTGCGCGCACAAACCGTGAAAGCCGCAAACAAGTTGACCGTTTTCGCACGCAGGCGGCGGAGCCGGCCATTTACGATTCGCCTGCAATTGTTTTTTGGGAGTCATTGAGATGGGAAGCAAGGGATGTGGACTTGAGAGTGCCGTGCTGATTGTCACGGTCCTGGACCTGATTCTGCGGGATCGCAAACGCCGAAATCCGGTGTGACTCGCGACAAAGCGTAACCGCCGCCGAGCAGCAAGCTCGAACGCGGCCGTCGTATTCGAAGCGCGCAACTACGCGCTTCATGCTGCTGATTTTTGTGTGCTTTCGTTTTTCGTTTTCTGCAAAAGGATCTTAGTCATGAAGTCTGTGAAGAAAGTGCGTCGGGAAACATTGATTCAGTGGGCGATCACTTGGTGTGTGGCGATTGCTGTCGCGTGGAATGTCGCGATACCGCCGTCGCTGGCGCAGGAACGCAATCCTCCTGCCACACGCCAGGCGAAGTTGCCGGCTCATGTTGAGCGAATGGTCGCCGAGGCCGACGCGGATGCGCAAAAAGTGCTCAACGAGATCGAAAAACGCTACCGGGCGTTTTTCGCGGAACGTCGCTCTGCACAGCGCTTGCGGCCGTTCGTGAGTGACCTGATCGACATTATGGAGAAGTTCCGCATCGGCAAGGATGTGGTGAACAACGAAGCAAGCCAAAAGCGTATTCGCACGCTCATGCGAGAACGCATCCTCGACGACGAGCAATTCATCAAGATTGCGTCGTCATTTGCTGACTCGTTCAGTAAGTTCCTGGCGGATCAAGACGCGGGAATCTTGGTCGCCTTGAAAGTCGACGGCTCGATTCCGGCGAAGGAATTTACGAAGAGCAACTTGGATGTTGCCGGCTTTCGGCGTGAAGTGGCCGCGGCTGTGAACACAAGCGTCGAAGCGGCCCAAGCCGACGTCGGACGATTCGTCGCCAACATGGTGCTTTCCGATGTCCTGACTCGTGTTACGAAAGAGGTCGGCAAAGGATTCGGCGTCGTCCCCGAAGACGACAATTCTTTGGAAAGCCAAGCCATCGGCCTTGTTCTGGATCTCGTGATCGGCGCAGCGCTCGATCATGCCACCAATCCGACGGACAAGATCGTCTCGCAGCTGTCCGATCGTCTGGCCGCCGCTGAAGCAGCAATTCTCGACGGGACTGTTCAAAGGCCTGGTCTGTTTCGCGCATTGCGGCAGCTGTCCGCTGAACGGACGGCTAGTCGCCGCGCTGTACTCGGTGCGCATTTCAGTAAGTAAGCATTTCCCCTTCCCCCTTTTATTTCGAGGTGAACTATGAATCGACCTATCCTTTTATTTGCCGCCGGTGCGGTGATGTTGATCAGCACCGTGGCACACGCGCAGCTTGGAAAAGTGCTGCGCGAGGGCGCTGAAGCCGCCGGCAAACAAGTCTTTCGCAAGGGTGCTGCGGAAGCAGCGCAGGAGTCTGCGGAAGCCGCCGCCAAGGGAAGCCTGCAGTCCCTGGCTCGCAAATCAATTGCCGAGTCCACGACAACGATCGCACAGAAGTCTATTGGGAGCTTAGGCGACGACGCGGCGCGTGCGGCGGCACGGCATGCCGATGCGGTGGTGGCACCGTTAGTTAGGAGCTTTGGAGACGATGGTGCGAAAGCTCTAGCCAAACTCTCGCCAGGGAATGCTCGCCGGATGGCCATGCTGACGGATGAGCTTGCGGCGACTGGAAAGGGCGCGGAGTTCATGAAAGTCCTGTCCGCGAAGGGCGATGTTGCCGCCGAGTGGATCTGGCGCAACAAGGGATCGCTCGCGGTTGGAACGGTGGCCGTAGCGTTCTTAGCCAATCCCGATCCGTTCCTCGCGCAAGGTGGCGAGGTCACCAGCACGATTGTGAAATCGGCAACCAAAGACGTCGCCAGACCCCTCATCGAACGTACGGTCACCGAGATGGCAGTCACAACACGGGCAATGGGGCCGGTATTGGTCACCGGCCTCGCCTCTCTCCTGCCCGTTTTTGGATTGGTCGGAGCGGCAATGTTTGCCGCCGGAGCATGGGCCGTATGGCACTGGCAGTTGTGGCGATTCGCCGCGGACGTCTGGAGTTCCTGGACCAAGTAAGGCTGAGCGATGAAACGTGTCCGGTAGAAGCCTGCTCGCGACGTAGCGGCAGGCTTCGCTGGAACTGCTGAATCACATTTTTTTGCGAGATGCCCTCATGTACCGGCTTGCTCGATTGCTGTTTGTCTTGAGCTTGGCGACGTTGGCATTCAACGTGGCTGTCCTTTGCATCCTGATGGGACCCTGCGCTTTGCTCCTCGTCGCAGCATCGGTGGCGCTGATATTGGCAAAGAGCCAGTGGGGGCGGCTCACAACACTTGGCTCTGCGCAATGGGCAACGCGGGAGCACCTCGAAGCAGCCGGGATGTTGAAGGCCAGCTCGGGTCCAGTGCTCGGTCGTGTCGACCCGCTGCCATTCGGGAGTGTCATCAATCGCTTTCTGTCAGCACACTGCGATTCAGAAACCGCTTTTGACGATCTCTGGATCGCATTGCGACGAAAACCTGCTCCGATCTTGCGTCTGCCGCGGGCAGTACACACCGTTTATTTCGCGCCTAGCGGTGTCGGAAAAGGCGTTAGCTGTGTTGTTCCATTCCTGATGACGTCGCCCGACTCTTGTGTGGTCATCGACTTCAAAGGGGAAAACGCACTGCTGACGGCCGCGCATCGAGCTCGCGAGTTTGGCCACAAGATTGTGGTGCTTGATCCCTTTCAGGTGGCAACCAAAGAATCCGACACATTCAATCAGTTGGACTTCATCGATCCGCAAAGTCCTTACGCACTCGATGAGTGCAACGCGCTCGCGAAAGCGCTTGTTGTCCGGACAGGCGAAGAGAAAGAACCGCACTGGAACGACAGCGCGGAATTGTGGATCGCCGCCTTTATCGCGGTCGTAGTCTACTTTGGCGACCGTGACCGGACGCGATCTCTGCAGACAGTTCGCGAAATGTTATGCGATCCGGACCGGATGCAACTCGCTCTGAAGCTAATGCGAGAGTCAGACGTGTGGAGCGGAATGTTGGCGCGCATGGGCGGTCAGCTTGCGCACTTCGAAGCCCGAGAAAGATCGTCGACCCTGACGACCGTCTCGCGGCATTTGCGGTTTTTGGATACGCAGACAATAGCGGTCAGCACGGGCACCAGCACCTTCGACCCGCGCGAGTTGAGCCGCGGAAAGGCGACCGTGTATCTGATCCTTCCGCCGGACCATATGCGGGCTCAATCCGCGCTCTTGCGGATGTGGATCAGTTCATTGTTCCGCGCGGTTATTCGCGATGGTCTCGGTGAGCATCGCAAGGTTCACTTTGTCCTCGACGAAGCCGCTTCACTCGGTGCCCTCGAATGCGTCGAAGATGCCATCGACAAATTGAGAGGCTACGGCGTTCGACTGCACCTCTTCTATCAGAGCATGGGGCAGCTGCAAAAGTGCTTTCCAGCAGGCCAATCACAGACGCTGTTGAGCAACTGTTCGCAAGTCTACTTCGGAGTCAACGACAATCAGACAGCAGAATATGTGAGCACTCGCCTCGGCGAACAAACCATCATTGTGGAATCCGGCGGTACGAGCAGCGGCACATCTTGGCAGTCTTCCTCGGGATCCCAGGCTTCAGAGAGCAGTAGTGGTTCTCGAAATACTAGCCACAACTGGTCGCAAACGGCTCGGAAGCTACTAAAGCCGGAAGAGGTTATGGCGCTGCCTCAACGTGCAGCCATTACCTTCACGCCCGGCGTTCCGCCAATCATCTCAACGCTCATTCGATACTTCGAAGAGCCCTCGCTCGGCAAACGCACATCTTGGCTGCAGACCAAGTGGAACGCTTCGACGACCTTATTTGCGAGCGCTGCCTGGCTTTCGCTGATGGTAGTCGTGGCGCTCATGCTTTGCGAGGCGGCCAATTCACAGCAATCGCAACAACCGGCACAGGTGCCGGTTCAGCATCAACCCGTGCAACGCTGGCCGGGAGGTCCGGGCGGCGGAGTTCAACCAACCTGGCAAAGGAGATAGATCATGTCGATGCAGGAAACGGCGAAGCAACTTTTTAAGGGGCTTGGGGCAGTTAAGGAGGCAGCCTTGGCGATTGCACCAGGTCTGAAAGACTTGGGAGCCGATGTCGGCGCGGAAGTGTCTCGGCTGGGGACGCAGGGCTCGATGGAAATTGCCAACGTCCTTTTCAATGGCCAAGCATTCGTGCCTTACGGTCCTGGCCAATACACGCCCGACCAGCAGCAGAGCCAGCACCAGGAGCATTCGGAGCCCCAGCACTCGCTCGAACAGGAGCGAGGCGGTATCGAACGATAACTCACCACCCCTCACCCCCAAATAGATTTGGAGAGACCGAATGAAGTACGAGCACTCGCAATTGCAAGTAATCACGACCAAAGGCAATGTGAGAAAAAGCATCTCCGCGCTCGCGATCGCGGAACTCGCTGCCTCACTCAAGCAGCACGGGCAGCAGGTGGCGATTATCTGCTACCGGCATGGTGAATGGCTGATCGTCATTGATGGCCATTGTCGTCTGGAAGCTGCCAAGCAACTTGGCTGGGAGCGGATGCATGTTTGCATATTGGACGCCGAACCGACGCCACGGCAGCTCAAGATCGCTCAGCTGAACGTCAATTGCAGGCGGCAAGAGGTCAATGCCGTTGATCTTTATCAGAGCTATTCCGAGTTGGTTGCCGACGGAATGTCGCCGACAGAACTGGCTGCGTCGCTCGGCGTGCAAGCTGCAAAGGTGACGGGCATCTTGGCATTAGGCAAGCTGAGCCCCGAGCAACGCGAGCTGGTGCGCTCCGGAAAGATTCCGTTATCAACAGCGTACGCGGCAGCACGCCTGCCCGAATCGGAACGCGACGCCTGCCTTCAAAAAGTCGCGAATGGGGAGCTCACGCGCGACGAGGTCCAAGCGAAGGCAAAGCGCAAGAAGCCTGGTTCGTCAGTCGCAGGACTGCGTCGGGTGAATTGCGCCTTGCCGAACGCCGTCGTGACGGTCTCGGCAGAATCGGGCCTCGACTTGTCGTCTCTGATCGACACGCTCGATGACCTAATTCGCAGATGCCGCAAGGCACGGTCGCAGGGCTGGGATATTTCAACCGCAATGCGGGTGCTGCGCGATAGCGCTAAGCCTGCTGCACTCGCTTCACACTCGTAAGGAATTGGATATGTCGACTGCAGATATTGACAAAACGATTAGCGCCGAAGAGGAGCAGGAGCTGCGCGCGACGCTGACGCAGCGCCTTGTAAAGGAGCGCTGTGCTTCCGCGAAGAGTAACCAGGTCGATCTGCTAACTCTAGAGGCAAGGTTTACCTGCCAGTCGCTGCCCTCGCGGATTCTCACTTGGCTCGGAACGAGCGGGATCGCATTCCGGGGCGACGGCGCAACGCTGATGATGTTGCGTTTGACTTTCGCCCGCTTGCAAATATTCGCGGAATTCACGACCGGTGGCGAGCTATTCGCCGAAGAAGTGTCCCTGAACCGGCTGGATAAGCTTTCAGTGGGACTGCGGTTGTTGCCTCTGCCACGGCCGACCGCACAGCCATGAACACCACTCTGCGATGGTATTTCGTATGTAGCTGCAACGCGAAGTGGTTCTCCGACCGAAACTCCGCACGTTGACCACGCTGTGGTCGAAGAATCAAATCGGAAGTGCGCAGCCAAGTGCCTTGGCTGCGCACAAGAGCCGAAAACGGCACGACGAACACAACATCTCGAACAGCACTTCCCGCAAATGATCAGACGGGGGTAAGTGACCATGAATAGCACCCATGACGAAGTAGTCGAGCGTTTGGCCAGAATTGAGCAGGCGCTAAACTTACTTCTCCGCCAGGCTCCAAAGGAGTGGTACACGACAGCGGAAGTGGCGGAACTACTTCAGAAAGCAGAATTTACAGTCCGGGAATGGTGCCGACTTGGCCGAGTCAATGCAGCGAAGCGACGTGGCGGCCGAGGAACTGCAAAGGAATGGATTATCTCGCACGACGAGTTGCAGCGAATTCGCAACGAGGGCCTGTTAGTCGATCGTTTCCAATATCGACATCGTGCTTAACGGCGCAACCTGGCCGAATAACCGGAAACAAACGCCTTCGGCGTGTCGGACCGAAGCTCTTTGTGAAACTGTTCACTTTGTTGACGGCGTCGCCAACTCTTCGACGTTTCCCTTGAATGCTGCGACTACCTGCAGGTCGTCAAACTGGGTGACGGCATCTGATTTTGTCCACAAGCCGATCAAGCCAGCCTGAGCGAATTGATCATCTTCGGCTTCGAGCAAGAGCTTGTCATCCAGGTAGCCGCGGATATTACGGCCGTAGGTTACGATGCGGAGGGTCTGCCAGTCCACGCGATGGGGCACTTTGGCGGAATCCAATTGCGAGCGGACTCCGTCGACCACTTTGTAAACTCGAAAATTGTCTTCCAGTGGGTTCCAGCGGGCGATGTAGTAATTCTTTGGATCGGCATATCTCCAGACGACGCCGCCTCCTTGATCAAGTTCGCCAGAAATCGACTTGAGCCGAACGCGGACATCGACATTGATGCAGCGATAATCGGACAAGCATACATGGAATTGCTTGTAGGCTCCGGAACTAGAGCTCTGCACGAGGCCTGTCACGCCCTCGCGCTCAAATACTTCCCACCTGGCTGACAGGGCCGGCAACGAATTGGCGCAAGTCCAATGTTTCGGCAGCTCACCAAGTGGTACATCTTCAAATTGCCAGCGGCGGCGGGTTGAATTTGCGTCGGCTTGTTCCAGTTCATCGAGCCACGAGGTGATTATCGTGGCGTAATAAGTGCCGTGCAGGGACGAAGGTTCACTCGTCGTCCGTCCATAGCCACCATCGTTTTTTTTGCAGCGTGCGATAAAACCGCGCAGATCGTGGATGCGTTCCGGCAGTGCTTCCAAACGATGGAACAACCGCAATATTCGATAACAGGATTCCAGGTCAGAAGGATCTGGCGAATCGTTGCCGAAACCGCCGTCGGCGCGCTGACCAGAACGTAGGATCCGCAAGGTGGCTTCTCGCTCGACATTGCCTCCCAGCCGCTGAATGGCGACTCCGAATAGAGCGGTTTGTCGCGCCGCGGCCGGGCCTTCTCCAAACGAGCCATTGGCGCGTTTCTTGGCTTCCATCTCGCGTACCCATTTGGTCGCGCTGGGAACTGTGACCTGAAACTCCTCCAACGACGAAGCGACCATGCGAATCTGTTCAAATCCTTGCGTTTGCTCATCCATGAACTTCAGCCCGCGCTGCAAGTATTTCTCGGTTGGAAGCTTCAACTCTTGCGCGATCATCAGGCCAACAGAGGTGCTGATTGGATCCGGCTTGCCGCCCGGTTCGGAGGCAAAACCGCCCGACTTTTCGTCATAACAGGCCAGCAGAAAGGCGCCGACTTTCTCGCGATGGGGTATTTCCTTACCGAGCAAGCGAAATGCTCGCACAGCGGTACGGGTGGTGCGAAGGTTGGGTTTGGCGGTTTCGCCGGCCTTCAGCTGGTCGGAAATGAAACCGCCGTTTGGCTGCTGCGTAGTTCGCAGAAACGATGCCGCTGCTTCCGAGTGGACTTGGCCAACAGTGAGGATCAACAGTACGGCAGTAATCATGTCTATCCCAAGCGTATAGGTTTCCACAAACGGTCCGTCACTCGCCGGCAATGTCATCATCAGCCAGCAGTTGCCCGTCATCGCGATTCGTTAACCGGGCAAGCGTGAGACCGTTCAGTTTCAAACCGATGAAACGGACGGAGCCGTCGCACATCAGCACGTTGGCACCCTTCTCGTGGAAGCCGTAGATGCCGTAGAAGTTGTTGCAATTCACAGCGCAATCGCGGCCATCGCCACGTCCATGGCCTGTGGACATTAGGGGATTGCCATGAAGTCAAACCGCCTGGCGTTTACGTTGGTGGAGTTGCTGGTCGTTATCGCCATTATCGGCTTGCTCGTCGGTTTGCTATTACCAGCGGTTCAAGCTGCCCGTGAATCGGCTCGTCGCATCCAGTGTCAGAACAATCTGAGGCAAGTCGGGATTGCGACGCTAAACTTCGAGAATGCCCGCGTCGGCTTACCGCCGCGGCGACAAACGGTCACTCCTTTTCAAGGCTGGGGCACTTTCATCCTGCCTTACTTGGAACAGACCTCCATCTCGAATATGTACGATCTGAACAAGAACTTTTACGACGCCGCCAACGCTCCACTGATTCGCGTGAAATTGCCTGTCTTTGTCTGCACCAGCGCGCCATCCACGAACCGCGAGATTACTGTCATCGACCAAATGAACAACTCTACGGGCGCGATCGGTGCCGCGGGCGATTACTTCGCTGCTAACAGCGTTGATGCTGTGTGGTGGCCCGCTGCGCAAAAAGCAGCGGCTGCCGACACGGCTGAATGTCCTGCCTTGGCTGATAACGCTCGCCGGCGCTTGGCAGAAATCACCGATGGCACGTCGTCGACGTTGCTGGTCGCCGAGATGGCAGGCCGACCAGACAATTGGATCAAGGGACGCAGAGCCGACAGCAATGCGGCACTGCAGTGGCCCAACTGGTGGGGACCGTGGGCATCGTATCAGTCGTCGATCTATCGAACCTGGAGCGCCGACGGTTTGACGGTGAACGGCGGCGCCTGCACAGTTAACTGCAACAACTCCTGGGGTATTTATTCGTTTCATCCGAGCGGAGCAAACGTGCTCTTCGTAGACGGCTCCGTTCATATGCTGGCAATTGGACTTGATCGAGAAATCTTCGCTTCGATCGTGACCGAGAGTGGCGGCGAGATCATTCCGGGCGGGGCCTTCTAATTAGGATCGAGACTCACGGGACTGCCGAACAACACTCCGATGCCTATCGCGTTTCTGTGCGGCTGACTTCCCAAGTGACTTAAAGTTCGCATCAACACACTTCTGCCACTCGGTTAGACAACATGAATTCAGCAGCGCTAAAGCTAACTCGCTTCGGCGACCGGAGCAGTTGAGTAAAACTTTTGCAAAGCAACTGATCGGATCTGGTTATAGGAGGTCCAATCAAGTGCTGCATTGGCGACTAGGAACTGCATTTTTCCGATGGTTTTCCGGTCACGCAGATACTTCGATTTGAGTGTGCTCAGTTTTTCGAACGACTGCTGGTTCTTGGGCGTTGGAACTGGATAGCGGCCGTCCCAAACGATTGTCTGGGACAGGATTTCAAGTAAAGGAAGTTGTGAATCCGCAAACTTAACGCCGGCTGCCCTTGCCAACGATGAAAGCCCATGCGTCATGCCTGGCTCTTGACTGTGCGCGACAATGATTGCCTTGAGCAAAAGCTCGATCGACATCCCGCACAGCATTCGAAACGGCAATGGAAGTGCAACCTTGAACCGATAACTGGGGTCCAGGGCACACTCGGCGCGTAGTGTCGTGTCGTCGTTGTTCATCGCTGTCCACAAGACGGCAGCTGCACCATGCAGGTCCGAGGACTTGTTGAACCAGTAGTTCGGATGCAGTTTTCGCCCTTCGTAAGTCGCCATCGGGAATCTTTCAGAAAGGACTTTCGATCAAGCAAAGGTCAATATGTCAACCGACTTCCGTGCGTACGATTTCGCGTCGCAGGTAACGACCGCCGAAGTCAAACACGACCCATCGGCCTTGCCAGAACGGATATTTTGTCCGCAGTGAAACGACTTCTTCGCCCAGGCTTGGATCGCCACCTTGACCCTCAACGTAGAGCCGGCGGAAATTTGCTTGGCCGTGCCAGGCGATTGTGCGTTGCACGTAATCCTGCAGATCGGCGGCCTCCGTAAGTTCAGGCATGCAGAACTCGAAGAGTTCATCTTCGCCATCCAGTGACTTGATGCTTACCATCGTGCCTCCGTGATGCCGAGCACTGCGATTAGAACGAACGAGTCAACGTGACCCGTCCCATCGCGGGAGCTACTGGATGAATGTGGTAATCCTCGACGGCAGGTAGACCAGGCAGACGGCGAGATTCATAGAAGTACGTGATGTCGTTGGCCTTCGAATTCAGCAGGTTGAAAATATCGACGGTGAGCCGCCAGTCTTCCCAAACGTAACCAGTTTGCAGATTCACGACCGTGGTAACGCTCGATCGTGCGCTGTTGTCTTCAATGAGCGCTGCCGGACCGTAACTCTGTACTCGAAGCGACAGGAACGCGCCACCTTCGGGATCGTGAATCGTGAAGCCGGTGCTCAGGACGTTTTCGACTGCATTAGGGATGAACTGACCGCCTTCCAGCCTCGGACGAACATAGGCATAATCGAAATCGAGCACCATGTAGTCATTCAGCTTGTAAAGATTCGTCCATTCAATGCCGCCGCGATGGCTGGCTCCGGCTGGCTCTGTCGTGCCTTCATCGCCTACGAAGACGAGTTCAGAATCGAGCTCCAAGTACCAGCCTGTCAGCGTGGTTTGCCACCGCTCGTTCACGTAGCTCCGTCCACCCACCTCAAAGCCGTTTGACCGCACCAATGGGTTAGCCGGATTGACTTGTGTCGTGACGCCGCGGGCATCGTTGCTATGGAAGCCGAGGCCCCAGTTGATGAAGAGTTCGCTGTTCTCTAACGCGGCCCAGGCCAGGCCGATTTTCGGACTGAAGATGGCGGCTTGCACTGAACCTGAGTCCGCTGGAGTTAAGCGATCCTCCGCAGTGAACGAATACCAATCGCCACGCAGCCCAATCACCGAGCGCAGTTGCTGTGTGATCTGCGTTTCGTTATTCACATAGAGGGAATACGACTGCTGATCGACCTTGTCCTTGCTGGTGACGTCGATCAGTTGCCGACCGTCGGTGTGGTTGATCTGCACATTCGCAATGTGGTCGTTGCGGAACTGAAAACCCACTGTGTTGGAGCCGATCTCATTCAACCACTGATGAGAGACGTTGGCGCCGCTGTACACGCGGTTGTCGATCTGCTGAATCTGGTCGCCGTTGACCTGGTCGTTCAGGAAGAACGTGAAATTCGAGAACAGGTTCAAATCGTAGTAGCTGCTGTAAATGTTGGCCCGCGTCACCCCCTCGTCGGTCCGCAGCCAATACTGACCATTCAGCGTAACTCGATCGGTTTCGCCGCCGTCTGTGGGATCAAGAGAACCGAAGCGGCCGACCTGGCCAGCCTGAATGGCCATGATTGGAATCTGGTTGGTTGCCGTCCAATAGCTGCGGTAACCCATCGCGGTCACTGAAGCGCCATGATCGTTATCCCCAATCGAATAGCTCAGCACGCCGTTGAACTTGTTGAACCCCTCGGGTACTTCCCAAGGTCCGTTGTTGAAAACCTGCTCATAGGCGAACGTCAGATCACCGGGACCAACTCGCACTGACTTGGCCACGAGCGCCCGATAGTAGTCAAAGCCACCCGCGGTGGCCGTGGCGATTCCATAGGGCAATGTTCGCGCATAACGAATGTCTGCTGCGCCAGCCGAGGAGAAATCGCCGACCTCGGCGTAATACGGCCCCTTCTTGAACTGAATCGTGTCGATCAGTTCGGGAATTAACCAGTTGAGATCGAGATAGCCCTGACCGTGGCCGTTAGTCGGCAAGTTGATCGGCACATCGTTCACGCGCACGTTGAAGTCGGTGCCGTGGTCGAGATTGAAACCGCGGAGAAAGTATTGGTTGGCTTTGCCTGAGCCGCTGTGCTGCGTAGCAATCATGCCGGGGATCAGTTCTAGAACTGCCGCAGGACGGAGCAAGGGGCGAAACTCCAGATCGGGCTGCCCGATGATTCCCTCTGACGCCGAGCGCACTTCGCCCAAGAGGTTGTCACTGCGCTGCGCTTCAAAGGTCTGCAGTGTTTGCTCGAACGGGAACTCCGCAGGAATTGGTGACTCTGGAAATGGTTCAGGAGCTCGGGGCGCGCCCCCCTCAACGGTTGTCTCAGGCAGCAGAGGAGGCTCGTTCGCTTCTTGCGCCAACGTGGCAACAAAAGCACTCAGGCTCAAAGCGCAGCTCAAGAGATGGGATAAATAGTAAGAGCGCCGCACCTTGTCCTGCCTGCATCGCTAGCGTTCCGAAAGTAAACTGAGCCACTTGTAACGATGATATCGGTCATTTCGATCAAAGTCTGAATATGTTGCTGTCAACTCCCAGGTGGAGGGAACTAAAGCGACCGCACTCGATCGCATTCCTTTTTGCTGAGCTTGCCCAAACTAGCTGCTCATTCTGATGCTCGCTAGAATGAGCCGCGTATGAAACCCGCTGTATTCCTCTCCCTCCGCATTCGAGTTCCACTATGAATCGACTTCTCACCCTTGCTCTCCTATTGATCTCCTGTTTCGCGCTCCCCGCCGCCGAGACAGAGCAAACGAAAACCGGCGCTGCCATGACGAAAGCGGCGGCTACGCTGGCCACTTCGCTGTCGGAAGCCGATGCCGCCAAGATCATGCTCAAGTACGACGATCCGCGCCGCACCGATTGGCACAACATTCCGAAGCCGGAACGCAAAGGACTGCCGCTGCGCGACATGAAGAGTGAACTAAAGGACTTGACGCACGAGTTGCTCAAGGCGAGCTTGAGTTCCTCGGGCTACGAAAAAGCCACGCGCATCATGTCGCTCGAAAACAACCTGTTCGAAGATGAGAAGAAGGCAAAGACGGCGCCTCTGCGCGATCCACAGCGCTACTTTCTCAGCATCTTCGGCACTCCCGCCGCCACCGGCACTTGGGGTTACAGCTTCGAAGGGCATCACTTGTCGCTGAACTTCGTGGTGAAAGACGGCGCTGTCGTTGCTGATACGCCCAGCTTTTGGGGTGCAAACCCTTCGATCGTCAAGGACTTCATCAGCGGCGGACCGGCAGTCGGCACGCGCACGTTGGCTGGCGAAGAGCAACTGGGCTTTGATCTCATCAACGCACTTGACGACGAGCAGAAAAAAGTTGCGATCCTCTCGGACAAAGCTCCGACCGAATATCGCGCGGCTGGAAAACCTCAGCCGCCGCAAGGAGCGCCGGAAGGAATTGCTGTCAGCAAACTGACCGATGCCCAGAAGAAGATTCTCTGGTCATTGATCGAAACCTATAACAGCCATCTCACCGAAGATGTGGCGGCCGCCAATCTTGACGAGATCAAAGCCGATAATCTCGATCGCATCTATTTCGGCTGGTGGGGCGCAACCAAGCCGGAAGTGGGCCACTACTATCGCGTGCAAGGCCCGTCGTTTGTGCTTGAGTTTGTGAACCACCAAGATGGCGTGGGGGGTAGCAAAGCCAACCACATCCACTCGGTTTGGCGCAGCTTGAAAGGTGATTTTGCGATTCCAATCGCAAGCAACAAATAACGTGTACGACGGTTGCTTCGTGAGGCCTTTGAAAAAGAAGTGACAACAACGACCGCGCACTCCGCTCAGAGGAGTGCGCGGCTTGGTTAACACTGTTCAGACTATTTGCCCGGCAGTTTGCCGTCCTTCAGTAGGTCGCCGAAGGTCTTGCCCTCAGTACCGCTCTTTTCGCCTTCGACTTTCTTCAGGGCCTCTTTGATCTTGGTCTCATCTTTTTCGTTTTTGGCCCCGACCAACTTGCCGAGTGCGGCCGCGTAGTCATTACGGACTTTCTTATCGGTTGCGCCGTGGCACACCGTGCACTTGGCGTTTGCGGCTAGGGCGGCGGCTTCCTTATTGTCGGGATAGCCTTCAAAGAAGGCTTTGTTGTACTGGGGGCGACCGCTTGCCTCTTGTCTTTCACAAAGAAGCAATCCGCCGAACAATAACGCGCCAGCCAACATCGAGACACCGACCGGCAATACAGACCTTTTCATCTTCATCTCCGCATACAAAGGGGGCTAAACATGGCTACCTGCGGCAACAACGGCCGCTGAGATTCTATGCGACGCTACAGTCGAACGCAAAAGTGGAAACTTTCCCCTGGTCTGAAGTTTTATAGAGTCACTTCATGGCTGGCGAATGCAAATGATTTCTCGACCGGTCCGAATCACGAGGTGATTTTCGACTGCAGCGACCGCTTGTTGCATGGTTTGCTGTTCCGCGCCTTCTGGCAGAAAATCGAGCTTGTTCTTGGCCAGCACGGCGAACTTCGGCCCAGGTTCGATAACCGTGGTGGTTCCGTGCTTGCCGAACAAGTAGATCCGCCCGGCAGCCGCTAACGGCGCAATTTCGCATGGTTCATCAAGTTCAACACTGAACGCTTCTTCGCCATCGCGCATCGCGAGACAGGAAAGCTGCGCGTGACGATCTGTCCAATAGGCATAGCTCGCGTGAGCAACTGGTGAGGCCAACCCACTAAGCCGACCATTGCTGCCCCATGCGACTTGCAACCGCCAGTTACGGTCGCGCAGTTCGACTTGAAGTGCGAGATTCGATTGCAGCGATTGAAAAAGCTCATGGGGCGACGACGGAGGCATAGCACCGATGAGCACCATATTGCCCGATACGAATGGCACGGGCGCAGTATTGCCGGCCAGATTACCAATCCACCAGAGTCGGCGGCCTGTCTCCGAGTCGTAGGATTCGACCATTCCAGCCGAGCTAACGATTACCTGAGGGGTGCCGTCGATACAGGCCAAAATCGGTGACGTGCCACTCGCCGACGAATCGCGTGCGGCACTCCAAGTCGTCTCTCCAGAGAGCTTGTTCAGCGCCACCAAGCTGGAGCCAGCCTGGTGCTTGAACAAAGCGAAGACATGGGCTTCGTCTTGCGCCAACGATGCCGTTGCTCCCGATGTCCCTTCGCTCCTGGTCAAGCCGCGTCGCCAACGGACTTCACCGCCGTGCTTCAATGCCAGGATCTCATGGTGTCCTCCGAGCGCATAGACTCCACTGGTGTCCACAACCGGGCTGGAGACCGCAGCCCACTTCCCGAGTTGATTTTTGGTTGAGTGATCGGCTCCATACTTCGCCCATAGCCGTTGTCCATCGCCCAGCCTCAACGCAGTCACTTGCCAGCGGCCAGAAACATCAACACCGGAGGCATAGATCGCTTCCTTCCAAATCACAGGGGAAGACGTTCCCGCTCCCGCCTGCGACGATCGCCAAGCGATGCCGCTCGCTTCCGACCAATGAAGTGGCAGTGACCTGATTTTGGCGGTATCGCAGCCAACGCCATTGAAGCCCGGCCACACTTCGGCGGGACCGGCTACTACCAAGGCCGCGACAATCAGAAGAGCACTATTCATGGACGCGATCCTGTCTCAAAGGCGTTTGAAATCTGACATCGTGCGCTAGCGCGCGTCCTGATGTTTTCGCGATTTCGATCAGAAGCGAGCGATTATCCGTAAACGGCTCATCGCCAAAATTGCACCAGGTAATTTCGCCGTTGGCCGCGATGACAAATGTGCCATGAATGAGTTCTTCGGGCTTGTTTCCGGCGGCCGGCGTGAAGACGCCGTAGCGTGCTGCAATCTGGTTACCCGGGTCCGAAAGCACGGAGAAGCCAAACCGGCCGTATTCGGCATAACGAGCCTGGGTTTCTGTGATCGGATCAGCGCTGATTGCAATCACCGTGGCATCTAACTCCCGAAACTTCGCGAGATCATCGTTCACAGCAAAAAGTTGCCCGACACAGTGATTGCAGTGGTAACCGTAGTAAAAAACCAAAACCACGGGACCATTTTGCAGACAGTTCGCCAACGTCGTTGATTCACCACGGTCATCTCTCAGATTGAAGTCGGGAGCAATCGTTCCTAGCAACGGATGCTCTTGGCTGGGCAGTGAGTCCTGCGAGGAGTTCGTGAGGATCGCTTGAAGATCGTTAGAAATCGGTCGCACTTTCTTCTCTTGCAGAAATGCGCGAGCTTCTGCTGCGACATTCCTCTGCAACATGCCCGTCCAATATGGTTTCAACGCGAGGGCGAGTGCCAGCGTTGCTCCCACACTGACAAGCAGCACGAGAAAGATTCGCTTCGGTGAGAGGAACTGACGATGCGAATCTGGACGGACTGCTCTAGGGCAAGACGTTGTCGGAGTTTGTTTCATTTTGAATTTCCAAGCGGCAAAGGTGCAGAACTACGGCAGCAAGCGGTACGGCACCTCCAGAAGCAAAATACTGTCGCTTGCCGCCCAAGTTGCGCGGAGCGGCGTTGTCTCGGGCTTTGTCAATACCGGCGGAATCCTTGCTGGTGAGCCAGCCGATTCGAGAGTGCAGTGGTAGAGACCAGGTTGCAGCACCAAGGCCCCGCGAGCTTCGTTCGTCACAAGTTGAAACGAACCGTCCGCGCCCGTCACGGCGAATCCGAGAGGCCGGAACGAACCGCCGTCTGCCTGATGCACCGTGATCTGCATGTCCGCGAGCAGATCGCCGCCCGCGCGCAATACGCCGGGTGTGCCTCCGGTGATCGGTCTTGGTCCACCGCAGCCAGCGCTAAGAAATAATGCGATGAGCAGCAGGCCGGTGGCAGTTCCCGTCATGTGTACTCGCGGCTGCTGCAGACCTAGCCAGTCGCGAATGGGGCGAATCCGACGGTGGATGCCGCCGGTGATGGACATGACAATCGCAATCGGAATGCAGAACAAGCTCGCATAACAATGCCACCGCCAAACAGCACGGTAATCAGGCCAGGACTTCCTGGCGACTGGTTGGTTCGTCGGCGTCGGTTCTGAGGAAAAGCGATCAGGATCACTCATGCAAATGTCACTCATTCTTGGTAGCCAGGTGTTCATCATTAGCGCTGGTAGTCATATCAGCACCCACGTCAATGTGCAGCGAGTGCGATGTCCGTCCGCTGGTTCAGGAAGGACGCGTGGAAGTGGCATTGCGAACTCAGCAACGAAGTTGTTTAGAACTGCGTAGCCTCGCCGCCGTCGCGACTGTGCAAACCGCGATGCACGGTTTGATCAATGCTATCCGGCAACAGGCGGACGGAACCGTCGCCCATTGCCGCCATTGCTCCGCCGGGATGATAACTGCGCGGCGCGAAATAGCCGGTGAAGTGCGTCACGACATCGGGAATTTTGCTGTTTGGCGTCGTGTACCCGTTCGTTAGCGTGCTCATGGCTCCGGAATGAGCCCATGAAGTCCCTCGCCCCCGCAGCGCAGCACTAGCCGACCCACGCCAACTGGTCATATTGGGCCAGATGGCAGCGAGATCCGGGGCATCAATCATGCCGTTGGCCCCGTTCGTCCAGCCGCTGCCGGTTCCGGGCATTCCTTGGGTGGACTGCAATGTCGAATTAACCCCTGTCGAGCCATTGAGCGTGGCCTGATAGGGAGCCTTCGGCAGAGTACCTGCGGGCAACGTGAAATCGGGCCCTACGCTGCGAACTGCTTCGCTCATAAAGACGGTGTTGGAGGTCCCATCCGTAATATCACTGAAACGAATGCCGGAGTTTTCGTACACAAAACCATCGGTTTTCCAACGCAGATCGTAATTCTGCTTGGTGCCGCTCCCAAAACTGACCATGTAATTGATGCCGGAATAGTTCGTTCCGCCGGCTCCCACATTCAGCACTTTGGCAGGATCACTGGGACAGAGGGCTACTTTGATTGGAGTCGCGAACGCTGCCGCAAACTGGGGATTGGCCACCAACGCATTGAAGGGGCCGGTGAATGCTGGCTGCGAAAAATCGAACTGAGCCTGCAGGTTGGACTGCTCGATGAAGGGCAATATCCGGGCTTGCGGCGAAAAGCCTTGCACGTTCGGGAGGTAGTTCTGCGCGTTCGTCATAGGGAACGCGAGAAAAGCGTCGTGATAGTTGTGGGCCGCAAGTGCCCACTGTTTGATGTGGTTGCTACATTGCGCTCGTCGTGCCGCCTCGCGAGCCGCTTGCACGGCAGGGAGCAGCAGCGCAACCAGAACGCCGATAATGGCAATCACAACGAGGAGTTCGACGAGTGTAAACGCGGATCTGCGGGGATATGAGAACATTGAATTGGAAACTCGTAAGGTGAGATTAAGGGTGGGCGCGCAACGTGGGCGCGGAACGGCTGAGTGCGATTGAAAACACACCTTCCCGGGAGCCCCCACGTGGGCAAACTCACCATGTGAGGAGCGAGCGCTGCCGCAGCGCAGGGGCATGGGGAAGCGTGAACTGCCGCTGACCGGAACGAGGCCCAGGCCATGCGGATGAAGCGCACGTAGCCGCGCAAAGTGAATCAGAGCGCAGCGTTTCAATAGAAGGCAGCAGCCAATATCACGGCGGCGGCACAGCTGGCTCGACGGCCTCAGTAGATTCCAAGGAAGGTGTAGACAACTCCACTTGGCTGACAATGATCCCGATCTCAAACGTCACTCGCGGCGCAATTGCGACCGCGGAGAGTAGATCAAGGAACTGCTCCACCATACCGCGGCATTTACGATAGTCCTGCATCAACACAATGCCGAACATGCTGCCCTCGCCGGCGTTCTCGGTAGCTTCTGGCTGTCGCGGCTTGGGTTTCGAGCAGCACGACTTTTGTGGTTTCGTGCAACAACTGGCAGACGAGGAGCAACTCGATTTCGATTCCACTTTGCAACAGCTCGATCGCGCCGCTTCTTCGTTGTGCGCGGCCTGCACAACGAAGTCAGGAGGTGTTACTCCCATCTTCCGAGCCCATTCCAGCTTTTGCTGGTTGTTATGGCAGCAACAGCTACGCCAGCAACTGGCCGCGTCTCGACAACCGCACGGACGGTTCTGACACGGAAACGGCTGCGAACGGTCTTTGTCAGAGAGTGGGGGAACAGGAATCCCAACGGAGGAAATCGCGATCGCGCACAGAGAACAACCTACCAGGATGGATCGAATCCACAGGCGGCTGAAGCGTCGCAATTGTCGCGAAAAGAACAAGATAGAACCCTGACCTGCGCATGGCGGAAGGTTGGGCTCGCTCCTCACGCTTCCAACTATAGCTTTTCCGCGACCTGTTGGAAGGGGAGCGTTCACGAGAAAAAAATCGCTTCGCGCCGAGATACGAATCGACCTCAGAGCGAATCTCTCAAGCCCCTGCTCGCCTGGTGATACCGTCGCAGACCATTGTTAAAAACAACGCCGAGTGTAGAGTAACAGCTGCGAATGGCTTGCAAGGTGAACCATGCTCGGCGCGTCCCCTAAAAATATCTGCTCTGCTTGCCGCCACGGAATGCGGCCGGTCATGGGCGTGCTTATGATCGCGAGCCTGGCCCTGGCACACGTTGGCTACCCCGTTTGGGAGCCGGCGACCTCGACAAGCGGCGAGGCTTTCCCGTGCCAATTTGGTCGTTGCGGCTGCCGCACGTTGGAACAGTGTCGCACGAGTTGTTGCTGCCATAGTAAGCAGGAAAAAATCGCTTGGGCCATGGAGCGAGGGATTGATCCGGATCGCGTTGCCGTGCTGACGGCAGGCGAAAAGCTGCAATATTCTCTGCGTTCCAGGTCAGTGAAGTCGGTGAACCTCTGCTCCACAAAGGCTTCAGCGAAGAGTTGCTGTTGCTCCAAGTCAGCTAAGCCAGCGTGCTGCAGCGAAGGCGAACAACCAGGACGTCTGACAATTGTTCTGGCGATCAACGCCCAGAAATGTACGGGAACCGGAGTCGAGTGGATCCAGGCCGGATTCGTTGCTGCTCCCCCAATGCCCGTCCTGCTCGTCATCTCGATACCGCAGGTTCCCCTCTCGGAATCCGTCGTTCCTTTTTATCAGTCGCCCACTTCTGGGCATTTGCTGCGGCCTGCCTAATTCGCGGGATGTCCTCGCTCGAATTTCGCTTTCTTTATCACCAACGCGGCCGTTCGTGCGCTCGAACAGCATTTCTTGCTTGTGCGCGCTCGCATCGGCGTTGCTAAGTCAAGCGGATGCCTTGAGAGTCACTTGGTCCACGAGTGACTCGGAACTCTTTTTTTAAAACTGCCATTTCGTCTGCTGCAATGGCGCTCACGGTTACTCCCAATTATCTGTAGTCGAAAACGAATCCAGAAGGATAATGCAAATGCTTCGACGCACCTGCATCGCTGCCACGATTTGCTCGGTGTTGATTGTGGTCGGAATCGGTGTCTGGCTCCGTTTGCCACCAGGCCCAGCTCCGCTTGCCAGCAATGCAGAGCAGCCAACGCTCATGCACAAACACGCATTCGAGCTTGCGCCGGCTAATCTGGAACATGAGTTGGAATCCCCAGACATTGCCGTCGACTCACTGGGCCGAATCTACCTAGTTTGGGCATCGCGTGAGAAAGAGGCGCAAAAAACAATGTTCCTCTCGGTATCCAGTGATGGCGGCGAGTCGTTCTCGGAGCCTCGCGTTGTCAGCCGTACCGCGATACATGAAACAGAGTTACATGCTGCCGGCGAATCGCATCACGAAATGGGGATGTCACCTCGCCTTGCCGCCGACGGCGAAAAAATCACCGCGGCATGGATTCAGTCGGTGGCCGAAAACTCCACCGTCTGCCTGGTTTCGATTGAATCAACCGATGGCGGTCAGTCGTTTTCGAGTCCGATCAGTGTGAACCAGTCTTTGAAGGCGCACCCAAACTTCACGTCGCTGGCCGCCCACGCCGATCGCCAGGTCTATTGCTGGCTTGACCTCCGCGATCAACAACGCCAGGTGTTCACCGCTCTAGCCGGTGAATCAGCCACGCCTTCGGAGCACCCAGTTTTCAAGACCGCTCCAAGCGATCGGGCCTGTAAGTGTTGCCCAACCGCAGTAGCATTCTCACCAGAGGGCCAACTCTTTGTCGCATTTCGTGAGGCAGACCAGATTTTGTTGGCGCGAAGTAAGAGCCGCTCGTCAGGATTTGAATCGGTCATAGAAGTTGCGAAGGTGGTTTCGCCGGGGCACAATTGCGGCCATGATTGCCCATCGTTGGCGGTTGACGCCGAACGTATCTGCATCAGCTGGACTGATGCGAGCGAAGGCGCGCCGCGTGTGCAATGCGCCACCGCGAAACTTGCTAACTTGGCGTTTGAATCCGAGGCGATAAATCCTCGATCGGGAAACGCCGAAAGCAATTGCAAGTTGCTGATTGCCGGCGGCGTTCTGCATGCCGTTTGGGAAGAGGCTTCACCCGCAGAACAATTCATCACTGTTGGCGGCCACGATCACTCTGAAAAAGCGGGGCATGCAATCAAGTATTCGACGCGCAAGGTTGGCGACAGAGGGTTTTCCCCAGCCGTGCACGTAGACGATGCTACACACGGAAATCAAACGCATCCCGTGCTGGCAAGTAACGGAAAGGGCGGCATTTTTGTCGCCTGGAACCAAGCCAGCGATCAGGAACGCGCGGTCGTTGTCAAACGGTTGCCGCAGTCGCCGGCAAATGGTCCGGTTCAATAATGGAAGTCCCAACGTCTCTCGTCGTTAATCGTTCGCAGCACACTGCTGCCGTGCAACTTTTGGAAAGGTGAATCCCATGCGTCAATTGCTCTTCGCTGCAGTTCTAACCGTTTGCGGTCTGAACGCTGCTTCGGCCCACGATATTTGGCTAGAAACAAACACTGAGCTGGTTCGTGTGGGTGACAGAGTCGACATCGACTTCAAGCTCGGCAATCACGGCAACGAACATCGCGATTTCAAGTTGGCGAGCAAAACTGCGCCGGATGGACTCGCGCTGGAAGTCATCAGCCCGGCGGGCAAGAAGTATGACCTCCGTCCTTCGCTGACGGATCTCGGTTACACGCCCAAAGAGGGCTATTGGTCTGCGCCGTTCATCACCGCGGAGCCGGGGCATTACCTGGCACTTTCCACCAGTGACAAAATTGTGAATCATGGCAAGCCGCTGCGGAGTATTCGTTCGGCAAAGGTCTGGTGGCTGGCAGACAAGTCGCTCGACAAGCCAGGGGCAAAGTGGGATGCCAATCGCAAGCCGCTGAATCTGCCCTTCGAGTTAGTGCTGCTCTCGGACCCGGTGTTGTTCGCCGGGCCAGGCAAAGCAATCGACGTGCAATTGGTTCGCTCTGGCAAACCTGCGGCCGATCAAGTGGTCAGCTTCATTCCACGCGGCGTCGAGTTGAGCGCTGAGTTCGATCCAACCTACGAACGCCGGACTGATAAAGAAGGCAAGACCTCGTTCACGCCCAAGGAAGGCAACACCTATCTGATCGTCTCGCACCAAGTCACGGATGACGAGAAAGGGGCTGGCTATGAGGGAACGAAGTACACGGCAACGCTGACCATTCGCGTGCCGCAGATCTGCCCCTGTTGCGATGAATGATTCCTTTCACTCATCGTTCGTGTCAGTCCAGTGGATCTTTTTGCTGCAGAATGGCTTGCTCTTTCCAATGGACAACATTTCTCCCGCCGATGAACTCAGAAGCCTCGAAGATCGCATCAACGCCCTCTTGCCGCCGCGGTACAGCGGTTGCTTTGAGGATGTGTCTCCAACTTCGATGGGGTCAGCAACGCTGCGGTACGATAATGACGGAAAGGTCGTATGGGGCGAAATCTGGACGACGTTTTGCCACCTGGCGCTCGCCGGTGGCCCGCCACACCGAGGTCGATTGCTGGGGCCAGTCACTGCTGAGGAAATAGAGGCTTCTCCGCAGCAATATGAGCAAGTCGTTGCTGAACTTAGCCGAGCCCTCAAACTGTGTGTCAACCTGCCGCTGATTCCGGCGAAGCAGCCAGGCTGGATCACGCTGCAATGCAAGTTGGAAGCGACAGCGGCTTGGTTGGTGCGCGCTATCGTCGCGGAGAATGTCATTGCGAGGCACGACGGTGCAATCCTGTACGTGCCCGCCGGGCCGAATTTCCGCGTCGAAAAGGAAATCAAGAACGTTGTAGTTTCCGTCGCCAAGACCTGCCACTATCTTTTCGATCACTTAGAGCCCGAGCAACAGCCGATGGGTGCGGCACCAGCGCTCGTCGGCCCACCGCTTCCGCACGAGATCTTAGCCAAATGCGAGCAATACCAGCAAGCAGCGGCCTCGCTTCAACGGTGTATCGAAGAATCAACCGGAATGGTAACTCGGATTGCCGAATCGCCCGGTTGGGTTGGCATGAACTGCAGCGACGAAGAGACCGCCGTCTGGCTTTTACGTGCAGTCGCCGTAGGAGACATTCTCGTGCGCCGCGAAGAAGCAACTTTGTACGTTCCCATTGACCTTAGCGCCAGCGATGCGATTATCAGAACGACAGCCACCGTCACCAAGGCGCATTTTTTGTCCCGCCTTCGCAGCAAATGAACTGACGGCAGCGTTTAACAACTGAATCTGCCTCGGTCACATCGGCCGAGGCATGATCGATTGGGCATTGGTGGTCAGCAGACCCGGAGCAAAATCGGGGGCAAATCGGGGGCAATATTGGCCCTGCAAGCCCAATTCTAGTACAATGTGAGCACAACGTCACATCGGACAGAAACAGCCGAAATCGCTGCAAAAACAGGGTATTTTTGGGAAAATGACTGGTATTTGAAGTGTCAGAGCAGCTGGATTCAAAATCCTGTGCCCGCAAGGGCGTGCCGGTTCAAGTCCGGCCTCTGGTACTTCTTTCTCGACAATGACTTGCGGCGACGGCTTGACTGACCAAAGCCTTCTATAATATGTCGCCGATAGTCTGGTGGGCGCAATATGGGCGCACCGGGCAAACGTATCGCATCGTGTGGCACTCGCCAGGAATGGTTCCTGGTGAGTCGCATCAACCAAGTGTCATTGCCACACGGACCGCGACCATGGCCAGTTTGTTTCGCCGCGCAGATTCCATTCATATCCGCTTTCGATTCCAGGGCTTCGAGTTCAAGCGTACGCTCAAGACGCAGAATCAGTCCGATGCCGACTGTGCACGGGCGATTGTCGAGCAGACGATCTACCGGATCCGGACCGGCCAGCTGCCGATTCGCCCCGACGTCGACCTGGGCGACTTCATCGTTAGCGGCGGCACTCTGTTGCCGCGGGCGCCCGCGGCCGCCGAGCAGCTGGCGGTTCCTTCGTTTACTGAACTGAAGGACGACTACCTAGCCCACATCGAGCACGTCGCAGCTCCGTCCTACTCCGGTTCGCAGCGAACCCATCTAAAGCACTTCTCGGAGTTCCTGAAGTCTCGGGCGAAAGAACCGATCACCTCGATCGCCGACCAGGACATCCAGAGGTTCATTAACCGACAACTGGCAAATCTCGACCCGAATACGGTCAATAAGCAGCGAATCACCCTCGTCCAGTTCTACAAGTACGTCGTGAAGAAGCGGAAACTCTTGCTACTTTCGCCGATGTTGAACATCGACAAGATTTCCTTCGGCTACGACCGATTCCCCTTCCGCACCAAGGCCGAGATCGAAGGCATTCTCACCCGCGGCGGCCTCGACGAAGCGGGCAAATTGGACCTCTGGGAGTGCCTCTATCTCAATCCAACTGAAATCGCAGGCTTGCTGGATCTTGTGCGCCGGCGCGCAGAGTTCGAGACCTCATTAATGCTGCACGCGATTCCCGCCTACACCGGCATCCGCCGCGGCGAAATCTTGCGTCTGAAGTGGGTTGATGTCGACCTGGAGGCAGGCGTCCTGACTGCTCATAGTCGCAAACAAAGCCGGTCCCGGCGGGAAGTGACGCGACGGATCGACATTCACCCAGAGTTGAAGGAACTTTTGGAGAACTGGCGCGCCGCTCACCCGCTTGGGCAATATGTGCTGTGCACAGAGGGCACGACAGAGCCACTCTCTTCGGACAAAGCCAACAACCGCTTTTGGCAACCCATGCGTCGCACCGAATGGTGCCTCGACGTTAAGAAGAGCTGGTTCAAGATTGGATTTCACTCGTATCGTCATAGCTTCGCGTCCAACCTGGCTTCGCTTGGCGTAGACCAGCGTATCATCGACGAGTTCATGGGTCACACGACGGAAGAAATGCGGAAGCGGTATCGCCACCTTTTCCCGTCCCGCAAGGCGGAGGCGATTCGCGCGATTTCGTATGCTATCTCCCCTGAGAGCTGAGCAATTCTACTAAAAGGCATTCGACGATGATGGATAACAGCAGCCTGTTTTGGCCTAATTGCCAATTGCGCGGCGAAACGATCGCCGTGTTGCCGATCACGTCAGAAACCGCCGAGCACAAGTTGTCGTTGAAGTTATTGGCGGTGGCGAGTCAACAGGCCTTCTGCTTTGTTGATGCGGCGAATGTTTTTCATTTTTTTCACTCCTTAGGATCGCGAAGGATTGTATCAACCGATGCAGCCCAACTCTGCAGTCTCGTTACGGCAGCGACGGCCGGGGAATTGCTGCAGCACGCCATTCGCCAGAATTTCTTTCAGATCGCCGCGGAATGCCGGCTCATCGACCTCAGGCTTTTGAACACACTTGTGCAATTGGCGACCGAAGTATCCTTTCAACATGAACCGCCAACGGCCGATAAAATTCTCGGCTTCGATTCACTTCAGCAAATCAACGATTGCATCGTAGCCGCCGCCGAAAGCTCGTGTCCCATTGGCACGGCTGTAAATGACGCTCGCGATGTGCTGGAGAGTATGCTCAGCCAATTTGCTGCTTTGGAAGTCCGGGCAGAATCAGTTCCAACGTGGCCCGGCCGAAGCATAAAACGCCACGCCGCGATGTTGGGCATTTCGCTTCAGGTGGGGAGCTGTCTGGCGGTAAATTGCTGTTCGCGCGCCCTGTCGCTGGATCAGGAACGGATTGCCCAGCATACAGAGCGCTGGGAATTCGAGCTCGAAGGATTACGCTGCCGGCTGGCGTCCGCGAAGAGCTTTTCATCGGCCTTTACCATCGATGATAACCGAGTCGCGCTCAACTCTAACGGATATGTGAAGGTGAACCAGGACCAGTTCTCAAAGTTGATGAGGAAACGCAATTTCGCCGGTAGGGGTGGCTGGAAGATCGAGACTTTGAGCGACGACCACCGCCAGGTTCCTGATGACTGCAGATTTTGGCTTGACTTGAAACCGTACGACGATGACGTAGCCGCCTGGATCGAACTGGAGACTGTCGCCGAATTACTACGTCTCGCGAGAAAGGACGAAAGGAACAACTCATCAAGTCGCAATTCCGGAACGCACTTTTCCGCGACACAGTTGCCGCGGGTCAATCCGCTCCGAAACTGGCTCGTGTGGGACGAATTGATCTCGCGAGGACTGCTTCGTATTCCTGAACGAACAGCATTTATTCTCGAATTTCCTGAATTGGCGTGGCGTTGCTTCGCTGAATGCCGGTTCTTACAGCATGGGCAGAGCCGACTTCGAGATTGGTACCTGAATGGTCGCCAGCCTACGGATGTAATCAGTGAAGCGATCGAAACATCAGGATGCCGCTTTCCCGCTCGTTTGCGTCAAGGAACAGATCTGAATCGATTTTCCGAGGCGTTGCTGGATTGTCTGACTCTCGGAGTAAAGGAGCCCGACATCATTCGGCGCTGCAACACGTTGGGGATCAACGGACTTAACGCACAAAAGGTTACAGAACTGATTCAAATTGTCTGCGAGGTCGCTCCGGAGCTCAAACAAGCGCAGTCACGATCGGTCGCTTCGAATCTTCGGAAGCGAGCTACTGCATTCTGGTCGCCAGAAACCGTCGGTCATTTGGACCTTGCGGATGATGTCCGCAAAGCTGTCTGGACCAAACTGGGCCTCAATGGCATTGAGCTATTAGCCGCGTCGCCAAGCCAGTCGCTAATTGCATTGCCCCCTGCGTGTGCCGGTGAGGAAGAAGTACAAGAAATCGCGCAACGAGCGATTGAGGAACTCCTTTGCACTCCGGTCCTGGTAAGCATCACGAACTACCAACATAAGTGCTTGACATAGCACGACACGTTTGTAAGATGCCGGCAGTTCAAGTTGGAGCCGCTCGTTGAGAACGGTGACCGCGGAGGCTAATGGTCGCAGCTTGATCTCTGGCACTTTGGCATTTCTAATTACTGCCTACTCGCCATATCTAAATCGCAATTGGCCTCATCTTCATCGGAGCGACTCTACGTCGCCCGCAACGGTTCTGCGCTTAGCAACCGGCCTGCTGTTCTCGACCGCTTCGGTCGCTTCGAGTTGCGTATTCATTCCCAACTCTGGAGTATTCGCCCCAATGTCCCGTAGTTCCCCATTTCGCTCGCCAGCCACGACAGCAGCCCCTAGCAACCTAACCATCGAGCAGTTGTTCGCACATTTTCAAACCAACATGACGAAGTTGGCCACGCGCCTCGACGAAATCCATGAACTCGTCACAGGCCATAGCAAAGAGCACCTCACTGTTGCCGAAGTGGCCGAAATGACCGGTCGGTCGGCGTATACCGTTCGTCGTTGGATCAGCGACGGACGACTCAAAGCATCACGCATAGTCGACACCGGCGAACGTGGCCGGTTGCTGATCCATCGTGAGGAACTGCACCGACTAATCGGTGCTGGTCGCGGCGCGAACCTGTAGCAGACCGTCCATCCTCGAATAATTAGAAATCGAAAATGCCCAATCCCTCTCGACGACGTAAGTCGCCACCGGTCGAATTATTTACAAACCGCACAGAGCTTCGAGCGTTCTTCGTACGCCCTTGGCCCCGGGAGCTTGATCCACTCCGTACCCTTCGACGCTCACTTAGCGGCAATGAAGGTTCTGCAACGACAATCCGAACAGAAAGGCAATTGCTGTCTTTCGACTCGGAGAAAGACGGAGCACTCCAGGTTTGCGCCATCCCGAGAGCACTAATCGCGGCTGCGGTGGTGCTACTGGCCAACGCACGTGTTCCAGCTACGGTTTGCCGTTCGCTCATTCGGCTTCCACCGCTGCCTCAACCTGTCCAGGTTCCGACGAATCGAGCGCCAACCTGGCTTCCAGGAGTAATCAAGTGCATTCAGGGGAACTGGCAGTTCATGCTGAACCGCGGCCCCGGTGCCCCATCACCTTGCCAGATCGTCGAATGGGTGGTTCGGTCGTTTCCGAAGTCGAGCATCGCCATAGTGTCCGAGAATCAGGCGGAATGTTCGGCGATCGATAGCTCACTCCGCAAGCAAGCATACGCGTCTTGCTACCTCCGCGGCGGACTCTTGCCGGATGTACTTCAACGTGTAGTCGGCACCTGCGCGTCGGGGCACGCGTCCCAGGACATTGAGCAACGCGACTTCGTCATCTTCACCGACGCCCGCCATGGGTTTAGCGACCGAGGACGCCTTCTCATCGAGCACGCTCCCAATGCACGCTTGATTGGCATCTGCCGCCAGGATGATTGGTTCTCCCCGTGGGAGCGCGATTGGCTATTTGCTCTGTTTGGAGGTGCTCGCCTTACGCTAACCAAACACAGCCAGATCGGTGCTAACTCTTCGCCATCGATCGCTGACATCGGCCGAGCTTTGCGTCAGTTTTTGGCTACTCGGCCAGGGACGAGATATGCGACTTAATGTAAGCAGCGGGCGATTTCAGTACCGTCGTCCCGTGAAATTCCGGTTCGATTTCACGTACCGTAACTGGCTGCGGCGCCAGCAACGTGAGCCTGGCGACTTTCGACTTGATCGTCTCAATTCTCGATTCGAGATGATCTCGTTTGACCATCGAATGGGTGCTGAGTCACTCTATCGCGTGTGCTTGGGAATGCAGAGCACTCGGGACCCGGCTCCGGGGCGTGACGGCGTTCGCTTACGCTCGCTCGGCAGATCCGAAGTTGGCGAGATCACGCGCGGACTCGCTGACCGGGTTCGTTACGGCCGGTACATACCCCAACTGCCACGTCTCGTGCGAATCCCCAAGCCCGGCCGCGACGAGTTTCGGCAGATCTGCTTGCCCGGCGCGGCGGATCACATCATCGCGACGGCCATCAACTCCCCTCTCTCGGTGGCCTTGGACCGACTGCTTCTGCAGACCTGCTACGGTTTACCGAATGCTTCGAGCGCCCGCACCTGGCTGGCGGTCGCCTTGCGGCCGCTAGTACGGCGATGGCCGTTGTTGCGGCCGTTCGAAGAGTGACCATTGGCGGCGGGATTAGTGGCGCTGCCGTTGCCGCGATTGTGGCCACTGTCATTTGCCCCGGCGGGATTGCCATTGCAATTGGTAACCTCGCCGGTCGGTTTCGGTGCTTGGTCTGCGACTTGGTGGCGGTGCAGTTCGTCCTGGACAGCCTGCTTACAGGCGATGAACGCGTTTTTGACCTGCCGATGGAAGCCTTCGATGTCGGTGTTCAGCAGCGACGCATCGGCCTCGTACTCGACGTGGCAGGATGCACCGAGGCTGCCGTAGTCGGGCAGCCCGATCTTTTTGCTGAGGCCGACGTTTACTTTGAGTGGCATGTAACGCTCCGGTTGGTGATGGAATGGTGTTCGATGACTCGGCTGGGCACTGCCAGCTACGCGACGGTTTGCAGTTGCTTGAGCGACGCGAGCGCGAGCTTCAATGACTTCTGGCCTCGCTTCTCAGCTTTCAGGCAGCGGATCAGTTCCTTGCTGTTTCCGAGCGCCGTGCGCAATTGTTCGCGAAGAGCGACGGCCTGGTCGAGCGAGCTGGCGGGTTTGCTTCCGGTTCGTTTGCGACGCGGCGCGGCCTCGGCCGCTGCCGGGGTTGTTACCGCATCGGGCTGGCGGGAGGTATCGCCAGGTGTAGAAGCACTGGTGATTCGATTCACGGGAATCTCCTGTCGGCGTATCGGGATGGAACTGTTACGGTGACCGATGTCGAGCGGTGATTCGATTCGCACGCACGATTCGGTTGGTTTGATCGCTTCTTTTGGATCGAGGAGCATCCAGACAAACGTGCGGGACGCATCGCGGGCGATCGCCGGCGATTGGCTATCGGGGAAGTGGATCTCGCTAAAGCCGAGCCGAGCGGCCCGCGTTAAGAACACGCGGTCGGTGCAGAGCCTGATGTCTGTACCCTGCTTGGCTGAGTTCCGCAGAATCATTTCTGCCGGCCGCGGTACGCCGGCGGCGCTGGCGCGCAAGACCACGCTGCCGTTCAAGTCAAGCGTCACTTCACGGTGCGTGTCGCCGTTGGGAAGCCGGTGCAAGTTGTCGAGCATGAACTTGCTGTCGGCCAGCGATAACTGCAGAGTTGCTTTGCAGTGGTCCGTCGACGGAATGACATGGTCGATGTCAGGGAACCGGCCTTCACGTTCGGTGGCGATCCAGTATGTCCAGGGACCGACCTCGAACACAACTCGCGAGATTCCCTTGTCATCGCGCAACTCGCCAATGCGGAATCGCTCGCCGCCCGGCAATTCCTTACTCGCGAAAAACCTGGTGGCCTGAACCAGCACATCTTCATCGAGTCCAAACGTGAAGCCTGTTTGCTTGAGCATCTGCCGGCCGTCGGTCGCGGCGATGACGCCGGTGCGCCGGAGCTGAATGCAGCCCAGCGCGTACCGCTTGCTTTCCATGTCCGTTGTGTTGTAGGCGTCTCGAATCGCAGTGAGCAGCTCGGGCGGATTGTCGGTGAATTTCGCCGGGAGGTCGGGAAATGTCGCTCCTGGTGAAGCGAGATCCGGCGCATCGTATTCGAGATCTCGGAAAACGTCGTTTTCCTGCCAACTGGCGCCGACGACGCCATCGCGGCGAGTGTTTAGGAATACCGGCTCTGCCTTTGCGCCCTGGACATCATCCAGTACCTGCATTGGCAACACGAGCTGTTCGGAATCCTGTGGAAATGGATCGTGGTAGCGCACAGCGTGGTTTGGGCCCAGCACTTCCACGAATAGGCCCTGGTCGCTGGTGCGGACATTGAGCGAGTTCACTTGGCGACTAAATGTCCGCCTGATGACCAAGCGCAGCGCTTTGGCAAGTTGACGAGTGATTTGAATCAAGGGAGCCTCCAATCGGTGAATGGTTGAAAATCCAAAATGGGCGGCAGTGACACTACCGCCCGTGCTTTTCACTGGTCGGCATCGCTAAGCAGCGCTGCGACGCTGCTGCCGCTCCAGCGCATCCCAATCAACGACGCTCGGCAGCGCATAGTCCTCGGCATCGTCCGGCTGAAACACGGTGAGCGGGGTGACGACGCTGAAGCCTCGCCGGCGAATGGTGCTCACGGATTCGCCGGTAGCATCGGCAACGGCTTGATTGAGTTCGGATTGAGTCATCGGTCTTACTCCTGATGGGAAAATGAAAACGGCCCGCCTGCGCACGCGCGCAGCTCGGGCCGGACAATGGCGTTGGAATCGAAACGAAACGGCTCAGCAGTCGGGTGTGAGCCAGTTGTCAGCGAGCCAGGCAACTTCGGCGGCCAGCGCCAAGCTGCGAGAGGGATAGGGGCCAAGCTGGGGCCCAGAAACCGGCGACAAATCACAGAACCAACTGCCCGCGGGATCCGGTTCCACATGCGAACCGCGGCGAATGGTCAGCTCGCCCAGTTGGGCCAGGTCAATTTCCTCGCCGTAGATGCAACGGGCCTCGCCGCCAGGGGTGATGATGAGCTGCATATATAATGTCAGCCCTCATTTCCCGCGGCGCAGGATGTTTCGCCGTGGCCGATCCACGAGCATGCCATCGAGCACCGACTGAACGCTCGAAAGCTGGGCAGCCACTTGCTGGCGCAGATTCTGATTCTCCCGCAGTTGCTGCGGTTCGACGCCGCGCACAACGCGCTGGGCCTGGGTCACGAGCTCGTCGAGCTGCTCACAGGACCGGATGTTCAAATGGCGGAAGCGATCGAAGAACTCACGCAGATTCTCGACAGCGGAATCCCGGAAGATCTTCGGCTTGCCATCCTCTGCGCCGCTGAGCCGCTCGGTGAGATGCGAAACGAGCTTCGACAGTTCGTCGGTGAATGCCTGCTCAGCCAATCGACGAGCGGCGAACTCAACCGGCGCATCCAACACAGAATCCACTTGCTCGAAAAAGTTTGCCACGACTTGCATCGTTACGGTGCGGTACTGTCCTGTTTGTCAAACGCCGAGGCGTACGCGGTGCCAACAGCTATGGTCCCGGTTTTGATCTTCCGAGCAAACCGAAGTTACGTGAGGCAGCACGTTCATCAGGAGAATCTAGAGCGTTTTTCAAGTTCGTAGTAGGTAACCGGCGTGTTCCAGATAATGGCAACATTCGTTTGGGGTGAAGCAGTTGAGCAGTGAGGCGATGGTGGCTTCCAGTTGGTTGATGGTGCGAGCGGCTGCTTTACGCAGCAAGCTCTTCAATTTGGAGAATGCCATTTCGATCGGATTCAGATCGGGGCTGTAGGGCGGCAGTTATTGGAGTTGAGCGCCGACAGCTTCGATGGCTTCGCGGATGCCAGCGACTTTGTGAGCGGGCAGGTTGTCGAGAATCAGAATGTCGCCAGGCTTGAGTGCCGGCGAGAGTTGCTGCTGCACATACGCGAGGAAGAGTTGTCCGTTCATCGGGCCGTCGACCACCAGCGGAGCAGTGAGGCCCGTCGCACGCAGGCCAGCGACGAACGTCGTCGTCTTCCAATGACCATGAGGCACGTGATCGACCAGGCGTACGCCGCGCCACGCACGCCCGTAGCGTCGCGTCATCTTGGTGTCGGCTCCCGTTTCATCGAGAAACACCAGCCGCCGGTAATCGAGCGAGGCTCGCCAGAAGTACCAACACGTTCGGCGATCGACGACATCGGGCCGCTGCTGCTCAGCTGCATGCAGGACTTTTTTTAAGCGTGACGCCGAGCGCAACCAACGCCCGCCAGATCGTCGACAAACCAACACGCACCGGCAGTCGCTGCTGCAATTCCTCCAGTGTCGCGTCCGGCTGTTCTTGAACTAACGTCGCCAACTGCTCGGTGTGTTCAGCGAGTTTCGGCTTTGGCCCAGTCTTGCTCTGGCGTGGAGTGAGTTGCCCCGTCTCCTCGCGCAGTTGCCGCAAATCTCGCACGCACTTCGTCGAGATTCGATACTTCTCTGCAATCGCTTGCGTCGCCAGGCCCGAGTCGTAATCGGCTAACACGCGCGTCCGCAAATCCATCGAGTAAGGTTTCATGACAGTCTCCTGACAGTGACTGCCTATACCTCTACCAAATCCACTGCTGCCAGCAGAATATACTGGCAACTAAAAATCAGGAAAACGCTCTAGTGGCCCAGGTAGCTTCGAGATCGACTTCAATTGGCTATTGGCGGCCGGAGTCCAGCGGATCCGGTTTCACCACTGGGTTTCCTGGGTACCGGTACTGAAGGACTGGTGGATTTCCAGACTCGAACCAGGTGTGCGTCTTTCCACAACGAGCAATGGAAAGAGCTTGGACCTTGAAATCACCGGCCTGCGCGCTATCATCGATGCGAGTGACGTTGGTGCCACGGCGACAATCCAGATGATTGACCGATGGATCGACGAAGCCACGCGATTCCAGTCCTGGTTTGAATCGCATGCAACCGAGTTAGTTGAGCTTTTGAAGAAGCCTGGCGAAATCTAATTCTGCGACGGATCGCGAGTCACTTTGCGCCGGGCGCCAGTCGTCGTGACGGTTGCCCCTTGGTAGATCCCCGGTCTGTCAGCGCTCAGGCACCGCCCACTGGCCCAGGTTCGCAGTTTCTCCACCGACTCTGCCGAAGTTCTCGAAACCGGCACGATGTTCTGCGCCGCTGCGACGAGCGGCACATCGAGCAATGCTGCCAGACGGCAACAGGCTTTGACCTCCGCCCCGGTCCAGCCTTCGTCCTTGGGTAAGGCCTGAGCTGCATCGAGTGCGTACTTGGCTATGTAAATTTGCCAGATCTGTTGCCGCTGACTTGCATCTGGCAAGTCGAGAAAGAAGACACCGTCGAACCTCTCCGCCCGGGAAAACTCCGGCGGCAGTTTTGAAATGTCATTGGCGGTCGCGACGACGAACACATCCGAATCGTGGTCGTTGAGCCAAGAGAGAAACGACCCGAAGAGCCGAGCGGATACGCCACTGTCGCCCTGCCCGGACACACCGCTAAATGCCTTCTCGCACTCATCGAGAAACAGCACTGCCGGCGCCATGGCGTCGATGATGCGGAGTGCTTGCCGAATGTTCGCCTCCGATTGCCCGACCAGTGAGCCGAGCAAGTTGCCAATGTCCAAGACGAGTGTGGGGCGGCCGGTCTCATTCCCGAGGGCCTTGCAGAATTGCGACTTGCCACAGCCTGGTGGCGACAGCAGCAGGATCCCTCGTGGCCTGACTGCTGACGCACGATTCGCCCGGTGCCGCAGCGACCGCTGGCAGAAAGCCTTCACTGCCTCCAGTCCGCCCAGATCGGAAAAGGTCTCGCCGCCGCGGTGAAGCGACAGCAGACCGCTTTTCTTGAGCATCTGAGTCTTCTGTTCCCAGAGCACGTCCGCTCGCAATCTGCCGTGGCGAACTAGGGAAAGGCTGAAGGCTCCTTCGGCCTCATACCGGGTCAGACCAGCGCTGGCGTCTAACATACGCTCGAACTCGACACCGGTAGGCAGCTCTTCGCGCTCGGTAGCGATCCCTCTCGCGATCTCCGCCAGTTGTTCGCGACCTGGCAACGCGTGCTCGATCACTATGAATTGCTTGTCGAGTTCAGTCGGCACCTGCACCACCGGCGATAGGATTACGACGAACGTGCGGTTTTGCTTGCCTTGCGTGAGCTGCTTCGCGAGGGCCTGAACGATCTCGACGCTCTGCAGGAATCGGTGGAAATTGGTCAGCACCAGAATCGCTGGCTGTTCGGATGCCGGGAATGCCGCGAGGGCTCGAATGGCAGTCAGTGGGTCATTGGTGCCGGTATCGACGGCGGCTTCGTGACCGAGAATTTTGAGCCCCTCTTCGATATTCCATGTCGCCAACCGCCACTCTTCGCGCCGGCATAGTTGCGCAATCTCGGCGAGTGCATCGTCATGTTCATGTGATTCGATCCACAGCCCGGTGAAACAAGCGCGGACCATCTCCGACAATCGCTCAGTGAGCGACATAGAAATCTCCTTGGAGAATGTAGGGAAAAGATGACTGCGAAACCGCAGTGCCCAGGGGCTTAGCCCGCCAGTTGTCGCTCCAGCCGAGCATGCAACCGGTCAACGGTATTAAAGGCTCGTTTGAGCCTGGTTATCCAGCGGCGAAGGGATAGGCGATCGGTCCGCGAGTTGTTGCCGCTGCCGATCGTAACGCCGAGCTAAGGCCGGATCCGGAGACACTTCCGGTGCGGGGCGAAGCACACGACGACGAACCTGGTTCATGCCTGGCCCTCCTTTAGCGACTGCCTCACAGACGACTGCTGGTAGAACTCAGTGGTGAGCTGCTCGCTTGCTCGAACGCCGAGGGCCGCTTCCATTGACCGGCTCGCCCGCCGGCACTCGCCGCCCGCAAAGCCCTTCGTTTCGATCCTGGTTTCGCCCTTGGGCGAGACGGTAACTTCGATGATCTTCATGCAGCACCTCCAGCGACCTGGATGGTGAGCTTGATCGAACCATCGGCAAGCGTTTGCTCGCTGACCGTGTGCCCCTTCTTCCGGGCCTCGATCTTAGCCTTCTCGCAAGCATACGCCTGCAGGAACCGATCCAGTTCCTGCTGCTGCCCCCACCGGCCGTTGTAGTTGTCAAACTTCACGTCGCCGGTGGCGACATCGAACACCACGGGGTAGGTCCACTCCGGCAGCTGCACGGTCAATCCCGTCGCCGTGCTCGAAAACAACTTCGCCGTCCGTTGCACGGGCGGCGGCAATCCAAGCCGGCTACACGCCGCATCGACGGCGGTCGCATCGCGCACCTGGGTTTGAATTTGAACAATGTGTGACAAGTCTCACCTCCGTTGAATTGACTGAGTTCGTGTGGCCAACAGTTAGCCAGCCAGCTCAATCTGATATGCCCGAAATCGCGTACTTATTAAGCGGGTACAACTCTCCTCACCTCACCCCAAATGCAACACTTCAAAACTGCCTTTGAATTTCGATGGTTTCGGTCCGCTAGCACATCCGTTATGATGCTCCCGCCTGTTACCGGATGGTCTGGACAAGACATCCCAGCTCGTAGGGATTCAAGACCGCCGTTCAGGTAGCGTGTCTTGAGGTCAAAGATGAGCGATGTAGCTGCTGACCGCTGGTTGTCTGTCGAAGAGATCGCGACCTATTTGGGAATCAAAAAGGACACGGTTTACAAGTGGATCGAACGCAAGAAGATGCCCGCACACAAGTTCGGAAGTCTGTGGAAATTCAAGCGTGACGAGGTCGACGCCTGGGTTCGTGCCGGTGACGCCGCCGAGCCAGGTCAAATGCAAAAACCCCGATAAAGCAGTCTCCCAAACCAGGACCAGATACCTTCAGATGGCAGTCACGAAGAACTGGACAAGCGTCGCAGAATCCAGCTTCCCGTGGGAACGAGAAGCACTTGATTTCGTGCGCGCACAGTTCCCGACGCACGAACCATACCGGGCCTGGAGTAACTTCGAGTTCATCGCCGACGATGGCAGCGTCAACGAAGTCGACCTGTTGGTCTTCACGCCTCAGGGCTTCTTCCTCATCGAGATCAAGAGCAAGCCGGGTCGGCTCAGCGGCGTATTGCCTATGTCGAGGCGACCGACGACAAGGGCCGAAGCCGCTGGAAAGGCGCACCGGACGGTTTGGGTTTCCGCCTGGCCCAGGCGATCAAACGAGTTTTGGCAAGCGATAGCGTGCGTGCATGCTGGTCACGTCGCGCCCAGGATCAGATCAACTCGCTGCGAAAAGACTATCCCTGCGACCGGGACAGCACGGTGCTGCTGAGCGGCGCCGCCGGCCAGTCGACTTGGTGGACGTTTGGCGGCGTTCGAGCCAATGCTGCGATCACCAATGAACTTGGGCAGTTGCTTGGCACCACTGTTGAACACGACAGCCTTTCGCTGATGTTTGCAAACAGCCGACCTGCGGAGTTGCAAATTGCCATTACTGAACTTCGAGCCAGAGCCCTTGAGACGTTGAGGCCAGGGGTGGATGAAAAGGCAATCGACGGTCTGAAGTTTTCAGAATGCCTGCCCGTTGCCCTAGCCCAACAAATGCTGGAAGCTCGCCTTCAAGATCAAGACGCGCTCCGCGAGTCGCTGATAGCGCGTTTGAGGATTGTCGTAACCGTCGATTAGCAAGATTTGATGGGCCCGGACCATACCGCGAAGCGCTGTCCGTACCGTGGATTTCTAATTGTCGAATTGCCAGGTGATCGGATTCGACTCTTCGCCCCAGCATTTCATCGAGAACAATCTGACGTGGCGGGCAGTCGGGTGACTGCCCGCAGTGACGTTCGTGGTGGAATGACGTCTAAGCAGCCGTCGATTGCGGATTTTTCAGCAACGCGAGGGCAATCCCCACCACATCGGCGGGGACTTTATTTGCGCCAGTTTGCGCCAACAAGCCGCGGACTATGGATCCGAGCCATGTCTTGACGCAAACAGTTGACCAGGTGGTTCGCGGCGACCAAGACCTCGGCGGAATAGGGAGAGTACATCCCAGCCTCTTCCGCGCGGTCAAGTAAACCATACAACTCGATCAGAATCTCCCATACGACCTTGTTCGGATTTACGTTCAGACCGCGGCGTTCGATCTCAGACCGAACCTCATTCACGCTCCAGCCTTGGATCACGATTTCCTGTTGAAACAAACTGCGAAGCAAACGCTGGTGTTCCTTCAGCCACGGCAACGTAAGTAATAATGGAACGTACTCAATGTCGAGCGGCGTGCCGTCAAACCGTCGCTGCCTGGTGAGTTCGGCGAACTCCTCGGGCGAGTATTGAATGGCAAACTCCTCGGCCACCCGCAGCTGCGTGTGACGAATCCCAACCCGCTTCGCCAGTTCGACCCACCGCTTGCGGTTGCGGCCGAGTTTACGCATCTCCATTCCCGCGTTATAGAGGTTTTCCAGCTTGCTCAGCTGCTTGCGGTTATCGTGCCTCATAATTCTTCTAACCTTCTTCACGAATCCTGTAGCCGCCGCCGTTGCACTTTCGTGACCGGGGCGGTCGAGACTGCAAATGCAGCTGGGCATGCAGTTTGAGCTTGTCGAAGGTTGGCGCGGCAAAAGTACCGCGAATGCCAACAGGAACAAGTTAAGGCCAAGCAGAAGTGACGATCGGGACGAAGGAAGTAGTGGTTTGTCGTCCAGAAGTACGTTGCAAAGGCAACGTGTATAGAAGGAAGAGACAACCGCCACGGTGCTGAGTTGTCCTCTTGCGATGTCGGCATTTTAACGTGGTCCCATGCGATGTCAATTGTGAGCAATCAAAATCGGTTTGGCGATTTCTAATTATCGACCGCGCTTCGTGCCTTCGTCGCGACATCACAATCTCACTGATTGGTGCCACGCACCGCACGCTGATGGCACGTTATTGGCGAAGCGCTGGAAGCAATTTCATCACGATTCAGGAAGGACTTTAGAAAAATCCGAGACCTGTGTAACGGGATTGGCCGAATATAAAGCTGGCAGCGTTTTTCTTTAAATCGCGGGGCGAGGGGATGGACGACGCCCACACGAATCAACTTCAGGATCGAGTTTATGACACTGACGTTCTCTTGTTGGAGGGCAAGGAGTTTGCGTCGATCGAGGCGCTCTGGCCCTACATTTCTGAAGTCGGGTTCACGATATTGAGTCGTTTCAACTGCTGGACGAGGCCGGAGAACAGCACCAATGCAGTCGCAAGGAGAATTCGGAGCTGTTCTCACTGGCGATCGGCGGCTACGGCCTGTTCGGCATCATCACGCAAGTGCAGCTAAGGCTGACGCGACGCTTTAAGGTCCGCCGCCGGGTCGAAGTAATCGCCGTCAAAGATCTGCTCGACGGATATCAGCGGCGGGTAGACCAAGGGTTCGTCCTCGGCGACTGTCAGTACTCGGCTGAACTTTCGGGTGCTGCCGAAAAACATCCTGGTGTGTTTCCATGCTACGAACCGGTGGCGGCTGATGTGCCGGTCAGCGAAAAGCCAGCCAAACTTTCCGCCGACGATTGGGCGGAACTGTATCGCCTGATGCGGATAGACAAACAAAAAGCTTTCGAGGTCTACGCCGCGCACTACGGTAAGACCGATGGTCAGGTGTACTGGTCCGACACGCACCAATTGGCGGGCGACTTCGTCGTGCACCGCACGGCGGTCGAGGCTGAAAAGGGGACGGAGATGATCACGGAAGTGTATCTCAAGCACGACGCGCTGATGCCGTTTTTCACCGCCATTCGCCAGGACCTGGCCGACCGCAAGGCCGACATCACTTACGGCACGATTCGCTTCATTGAGGCGGATGAGGAGACGTTTTTACCCTGGGCCCGACAGAAGTCGGTGTGCGTCGTCTGTAACTTGCATGTGCGGCACACCGAAGAAGGAATCGCCAAGGCGAAAGCCGACTTCCGCAAAATCCTGGATCGCGTCATTGAGTTCAAGGGTTCGTTCTTTCTGACCTACCACCGCTGGGCTACGCCTGAGCAGGTCAGCGCTTGCTATCCCAATATTCGTGACTTCTTCCGGCTCAAGCGGAAATACGATCCGAGCGAGCGTTTTCAAAGCGAATGGTACCGTCAATATGCGGCGGTATTTCGCTAAGCGATCGGCGTTATGTTGCAACAGGATTCGGCGGTACCCGAGGACGCGCGCAGCCAACAGGTCTGGCAATGGTTGCGGTCACGATTTCCCGATCAAACGCTAACCTTGCAAACCCAGCTGCAGGCCGATTTGCAAATCGATTCACTCGGCTGGATGGAAGTGACGCTGGAGATCGGCCGGCACTGCGGCATCGAGTTGCCCGACGATGCACTGTATCGGACCGAAACGATTGGCGATCTGCTGCAGCTCGCGCGCGAGGCAGGGCCTTTCGATCCCCAGCACGTCACGCTGCAGCTGTCGCTTGACTCGCCCGAAATCGCACTCGGCGAGGATCGCCGGTATTGGCTGTTGCCGCTAGGGCCGGTGGAACTTGCCGCAGGGTGGTGTCTCTTCGCTCTCAATTGGGCGCTGATGCGGCTCTTGTTTCGCATTCGTGTCCAAGGCTTGGAGAACCTCCCCGAGAACTCACAATTTGTGCTCGCGCCGCACCACACGAGTTACCTGGATGCACTCGTGTTGGGAGCGGTGCTGCCGTTTCGGGTGATGAAGCACAGCTACTGGGCGGCTTTCACGGGAGTGGCGTTTGGGCCGCTGTTTCGCCTGCTGAGGCGCTTCACGCACGTCGTGCCGGTGGACGTCGCCCGCGGTGCTGCGTCCAGCCTCGCTTATCCGACAATGACCGCCGAAATATGCCGCCTGCTTTAAACGAGCGTCGATAGATTTCTGCGCCAACGCGTTAGCTCTTGATCAACGTGTAATGCACAGCCTTATCACTTGGAATACACTCTGCGATTTTGTATCCCAGGGCGGGTAAGTCGAGTCCTGTAAGCAGATGTTCTCCTGAGCCCAGAAGCCGCGGCGAAACCGCCAAGTGCATTTCATCGACGAAACGAGCCTGCAGATACTGCCGAATGGTGGCGGCACCGCCCAAGAGCCGAATGTCCTGAGCGCCTGCCGCAGCCCGCGCCTGCTCCAGTGCGGCCTCGATTCCCTCCGTCACGAAGTGAAAGACTGTCCCGCCTTCCATTTCTAGTGGAGGCCTCTGGTGATGCGTCAGCACAAAAACCGGCGCGTGATAGGGCGGATTGTTTCCCCACCAGCCACGCCACGACTCGTCGGGCCACTCGCCTCGAATAGGACCGAACATATTGCGGCCCAGGATCCACGCTCCAATCCCTGACATACTTCTCGCCGCGAAGTCATTGTCGATGCCACTGTCACCACCCTCCTTGCCCAGTATTTGCTGGAACGTGCGACTACTTACCAACCAGTTGTGTAGTTCTTCGCCGCCCACACCGAGCGGATTCTCACGCGACTGTTCGGGACCAGCGCCATATCCGTCCAGGGAAATCGTAAAGCCGCGAACGAGGAGACGTGTCATCTTGCGCTGTCCTAAGAGAATTCGACTGCTACGAGCCTGCACCGCAGTCAGAGTTAACTTTCGGGCCTACATGCTATTATCTGGTCGAACGCCCGTCTTGCGAATCGACATACTCGTCAAAAATTCCTCCACGTTCCAAACTCGCACAAGTTGCCGACACGGCTGCCGAGAAGCTTTTGGCGGAATGTCGAATAGAGACAGCACCGTTCGACCATATTCAGACATAGCAGCGAGCTTCGTCCGAGCCAATTGCGGCGCGAGCGTGATCGCTCATATCTGGTTGCGTGAAACCTTACCCTGAGGACGAATCATGAAAGAAGCCTCGACACCGAGTATTGTCAGCCGCCCGCAGTGGGAGCAAGCACGGGCTGAATTGCTCGTACGCGAGAAAGAGCATACGCATGCCGGCGACGCATTGTCCGCGGCCCGCCGCCGGTTGCCGATGACACTGATGGCACCGCTCAAGGTCCTTGGCGCAAACGGTCCGGTCACGTTGCAGGACGTGTTCGAAGGCCGCCGCATGCTGCTCGTCTACCATTTCATGTGGAAGCCGGGGGGCTCCTCACCACCAGCATTGCGAAGGTTGCACACACAGCCAAGCGGCCATGACCGCTGCCGTAGGTGCGTACCTCGCCGCGCGCGATGTGACCTACGCCGTGTTTAGCAGCGGACCGCTAGAAGAGATTCTAGCCTATCGGAATTTTATGGGTTGGACCGCACCCTGGTTCTCGACTGCAGACTCCGCCCAGCGCTAGCCACTCGCGACGGCGGCGACCTCCGCTGTTATCTGCGGACGCAAGAACAGGTGTTTCAGACCTATGAAACCAAGTGGCGCGGAATCGAGACCATGCTCCCAACACTGCAAATGTTGGATCTCACGCCGTACGGCCGGCAGGAGACGTGGGAGGACTCGCCTGGCCTCATCCAACTCGACCAAGCCGGATCATGGTGGCGGAGCGCAGGCCGTCCAGTCGCACAGTGGACACAAACGGACAAGCCGGTGTACGCCAGCGAGTAAATGATTGCGCAGTATCGGCCTAACTTTACGGTCGCGAGCTAGTAGCTGGCTCCACGTTCTCTTTCAACTTCGCCAGCAACGACTCGATGCTGGTCCAGCCAAGTTCCGGATAGCGTTTATTATCGAGCGGCTCTAGCAAGCCGAGTCCGTCGAGCATGGCGCGCATGTATTGCATCCCTTGCCACGCGGGATAAACCTCTTGGCTGGCGGGCCGCAACAAGCGGGCGATTGTTGCCATGGCAGAAAGCATTCCCAAGGTTCCACCCCAGAGAAGTCCGTACTTTCGCCCCGTTGCTCGACTTGCGGCCTCAGCGAGCTCACGGGCGCTCAACCGCTGACCGGAAATGCGGAGGAAGCGCGGCGCTGAAGAATCGAGCGCCGCGGCGGCGGTGAAAGCAGCCGTGTCATCTTTCGTGGTGAAGTCCATGGGCTGATCCGGCGCCCTAGGTCGCCATTCGCTCCGGCCACAACGATCGGTGGATCAGGTGACAAAGTAGTTCTCGCAAGTGCCTGAAAACCGGCCAGCGAATGCAAACAGCATGCCTTACAGATTGTGGGCTTGCTGTGCAGCGAGCTGAGCGCTAGGCGGGCACGCAGTTCAGTGGCAGCAAATCGTTACGGGTCGCGCACTGAGTTCTCTGAGCTGGTGCTGAAACAAATTTTCAGATTGTCCGCCCGGTTCTGTCGGCGGTTCGCGACTGGATTGGTAGAGAAGGCGTTGTGCAGCTCACGGCGTGACCGCTAGCAGCCTCTTATTTAGTTTTCTCTTAGGGCTCCAGAAAGCTTTCTGGTGTCCTCGCTGCCGGTTAGTGTCATCACAAACCAAGGCTCGCCCTTACGCGAATTGCTGCACGCCAAGAAGAAGGGCGGCAAGGTTGGGAAGCGTGGTCGCAAGCCGATGGCAGTTCCCATGGACAACATACAGCAACTGATCCAAGTGAAGAAGTTCGTGGATCAGATCGGCGGGTTGGAGAAGGCGAAAGCAGCCGTGAGTGCGCTGGCACAGATCTTGAGCTAGGTCTCCGCAGTAGATTTACCGAGGGATTGGTATACCGAGCAATGGCCTGTGGCACCCCGGAACGCCAGAGCTCCGCCCATGGCGAGCATGGCTAAGCCACTCATGCTACCACGGCTGAGTCCCAAGCCGAGTAAAACTGTGCCACCAACGAGCGAAAGCGTCCGTTCCGACGGACCTACATTCACTTCGAACAGCTGCTCGCCTCCCTCTCGTTCGGATGACTGCGATAACTCGCTAGCGTGCCTCTGCTCTGCCACAGCTTGATTGATCGAATGAGTCGTTGACATTGTCTCGAGTCTCCTTGGGTAAATTGAACTACCAAGGCTGGGGCAAAGCTCATGCCTAGGGATGCCGCTCGTTTGGTGCGGCGGATTCCACGGATGTTTGAAATCTGCCCGCGATAACTTTGTCGCTCGAGCAGTCACTTTGCATGAACTTGTGCCAGGCTGTTTGGCGATGTCTTTGGGCTGGCGAAACGATTCTCACGCCCCTCCGTCTTACTTCTGAGCTAATTTCCTAGGAGTTTAAGATGCGCGTGCTGCTGATCGCTGTTTACGCCTGCCTGATGTCACAGGTCGCCTTCGCTCAAGTAGGCCCAGACGAACTTGCTCGCAAAGAGTACTTGGCCAAGCGTGCTGCGGAACGTGTAGTGGTTGAATTGTCTCGACGCGACGTTGGTGATCTGAGCGCCGACGACTCGATTCGATTGGCCCTCGCCTACAACGAACTGGGTGATAACAAGGCGTCACTCGATGCAGTTTGTCGCGTGGCTGATGAAACGCTGGCTGCGAAGAAGCAACTAGATCTGAAGGCGATCTGCTTTCACAACGTCAGCGGCAGTGAACCTGCCGTGCGGATCCGCGAGTTGGCGTTTATTGATCGCTGCCTCGACCGCAAGTACGGCAGCGAGGCCGTTGCGCAAAGCGAAGGTCGTTTGCCAATCGGCCGTGGCTCCTTCCATTCCCACGCGCGGTGACAACATCGGCGAGTCCGAGCGGATCATTGATCGCGAGCAATATGAATACTCGTTCGAACTTCTCCAGCGTGCTTGTCGCCTCGATCACGCCGCGCTTCTGGCACAAGGTGCTACTCACGAGTTCATGTGGCCGGGTGATTTGTCTAACTCTTGCTGCTGCCGAACGTCGGCTGCGGGATAATTGCATCCATGCACATAGGGCTCGGTGCTGTTGTAAATCGAAAGATACTGCCGGGCATATTCACGAGTGTTAGGGTCGGCCATCAGAGCGGAGTATCGACGTCAGTGAGAACATGTGGGGAGGATTCACGGTACGCTCGGGACTAATCGATGGCAGGGAAGACGAATAACGTCAGCAGGTTATTTCGCAAGCGCAAGTCAAGCAAGAGTGTTACCGGCTGAATTTTTTTTAAGCCGAAATCTTCGTTAAACGCCCGGTCTTCGAACTGTGCGCGCCGCCTCAAGAGTTGCCGAAATCCCTATCGCTATTGCAACCGCAGATTCGCCACCATTAACCGCGAGCGGCTCTCTGCGGCCGCAGCTCTCCTCTCAGAACATTTAAGATGCGGTATTATTTCCGCCCTGGTCCGCTTCTTGCAACTGATGGGCTGGTTCGCGCCAACCGGCGCAGCGGTGATTTGACGCCGCGATCCAGTGCGCAACAATTACGTTGCTCATCCTGTACACGGAGTAGGATGCAGAGCCACAACCTTTGACGAAAATGGCGCCTCGCGTCCTGTACTTCACTATGTATCAACAGCTCCTCAGCTACCTGGGTTGGTCCAAACCTGACGCGTACCGTCCCACCAAGTCGTTGGTTCTCGTCAACGGCTTGGCGGAACAGGGCGAAAGTTGGTACCCCAATCGCCGCGTATGGCAGCAGCAATTTGACGTGCACACTCCGGGCGTGATTGTGTACGGCGGCGACGTCATGCAGGAGCGGTTGGCCGCCCGCAAGCCAATCAACATTGCGTTCTTGACCGACCGCCTGGCGGATTATCTGGATCAGTACGTTCAGTCTCCCCCCTACCATTTGGTGGCGAGCAGTCTGGGCGGACAAATCTCCGTTGAATATGCGGCGCGATATCCAGATAAGGTCGGCAAGATTGTTTTGCTGTGCCCTTCTGGCTTAGGTACCGAAGAACGCTTGCCGATCACGGAAGGAGCCCGGCACAAGAACTATCAAGGCCTAGTGGAAAGCACCTTTCACGACCGACGTTTTGCCAGTCCGCGAATTGTTCAATACTACGCGAAGAAGTTTGCCTGCAAACGTTGGCGTAAGGCCTTTTTTGAAACGGTGCGGGGCACCAAGAGTCATTCGGTGCGCGACAAATTGAAGCTGATTGAGCGACCGACGCTGGTGGTTTGCGGCCGTGAAGACCGGATCGTCGATCCGCTGGCGGTGAAAGAAGCGGTCAAAGAGATTCCGAATCATCGGTTCTTGATGATTCCCAATTGCGGCCACGCGCCGCAGCTCGAATGTTCGCGGTTGATCAATCGCCTGGTCAGCGAGTTTTTGAACCTCGCCGAGCCTATCGCCCCAAAACGCTCGACGGCGGATTCTCTGCAAATCGGGTTGCAAGGTGGTTAGTTCTCAGGCTCGTCCGCTCGGAAGCAATGAAACTCGCCGCATCGCCCCCCCAGCCGGACCGCTTCCATAGAATCTTACCACAAATTCGCCTCCACGCTGGGCGCTCTTCGTGCTTTGCCTTTTGGCTTGCCTCTTCCCGCTAATGGGAGTGGCGCTCGTGCCGCGATTCGTAGCAACGTCAGCGATGTCCACGATTGGCTCCCTGCGCATTTCACGGAGACTTGGCAGTACCGCTGGTTTCGCGATAAGTTAGGCGGCGAGGAGCTCGTCGTCATTAGCTGGCCCGGTTGCGATCTAGATGATCCTCGGCTCGCACAACTGTCTACTTCGTTGACAAACCAATCCTTGGAAACTCAATCACATGGAAACCCACGGCTGTTTAGCCGCGTGATCATCGGTAGCGAAATGCTGGACGAGTTAACCTCCAATTGCTTCGGCCTGACGCGCACGCAATAAGGAATGCCGTGCGGCACGCGGTGCTCCCGCTGGGATTGGCGACAACAACCACGGCGATCGCCTTGTATCACTCTGGTATAGCGACCTCGCGCCGATCCGCCTGTTTGGCGTCTTCTCGGCGATTGGCGTGTTGATTTGTCCGGCTATGCAATTGATCGCGCTGCCAGCCTTGCTCAGCGTCCGCTCACACGGGTTCGGCCAGCAGTAGCCAATAACAACGTCGCGCGATGCGCGGGAAAGGTTCGCAAAAATGCTGCCGTTAAATACCTTCCAGAAGCAGGCGTTGCGCCGCCGAATTGATTCAATGACGAGCGACGACGCCCCTGTTCGGACTTCGCAAAATCGACAAACTTGAAAAATAGGTACTTGCGCTTGAAAGGAAACTGGGAAGGTAAACCATGCGGGCGCTGGGAATCGAGTTGCCGCAGGTGCCAGATTAAACCCGCTGGAAGCGCCCGGCGACTTTGAACGGATTCTCTTGCTGTCCGCTTGTGGTGGGTGTTTTCGATTGGCCGTTGTGGGCATTCCGGCAGGGTTTGCTCACACGGACAGCCCCAGTATATGTCGAAGCATGTGCCGGTTTTTTTCAATTTTCAGACTGGCTTAGCGCCGCTTCCGCATCGCGCATCGCTTCGATCAGCCTGAAGCATGTTCCGCACGTGCCACCAGACTCCCAGAAAAACTGGTGGCGGTGCCCGTCACGATTAATTGTCGCAAGCACATTCCCTTCCGCATCACGTAGCTCACGCCGAAGCGGGTCTTTCGTCTCTGTCCATGTTGGCTTGCCGGTCATGCACTAAAATGGTAACTGCCCTCCTTGCTGGCTGCAAGATTTCACCGAACGGCTAATCGCGGTGTGCGTATGAGTGAGCGCCGGCCGATGTGGACTTGACCGGGTGGGGCTACCTCGCCTAGCACCGGCAGACTAAAAACCGCAGGAGAAACCATGAAGTCGCTTTTCAGTCGATTTGCAGTCGTAGTCGCTGTGGCGCTCGCTTCGGTGGCAATTCCTGGCTTGGCGCAGGATAGCACGAAGACACTTCCGCAGCCCGACGGCAAACCCGCAGACATGACCAAGCCGGTCCAAGTCTTCATACTGCTCGGCCAGTCCAACATGGTCGGCCTCGGCAAAATCAAAGGGGGAGACATTTCCCTAGAGCACGCGGTAAAGGAGCAGAAGAAGTACCCGTATCTTGTGGATGAAGCAGGGAGTTGGACGGTTCGGAAGGACGTCCGCTTTGTGCGATACATGTCCGGCAAGGGGCCGCTGAATAATGAATGGTTGACCGTCAGCGGTGGCACCCTCGGCCCCGAGCTGGGAATCGGGCACCAGCTGGGCAATGCGATTGACGCACCCGTGCTGCTTCTCAAGTGCTGCATCGGGAACCGCAGCCTTGGCTGGGATCTCGCACCTCCAGGTAGCGAGCGCTTTGAGTTTGCCATCAAGGACAAAGCAGGCGTCGAAAAGAAAATGGTCTACGCCGGCTACAAAGATAAACCCAACTCGTGGGAGATGGATCCGACCAAGGGTCTTAAAACCGAACCAGCCCCATGGCTGGACAAGAATGATAAGCCGATCGATTGGTATGCCGGCAAACAGTGGGATTCCGACATCGGCGACGCGAAGAAAGCCTTGGCGGATCTCGAAAATCACTATCCGGGAGCGAACGGCTACGAAGTCGCCGGCTTCTTTTTCTGGCAAGGGGAAAAGGACGCCGGTGACCCTGCACTTGCTGCCAAATATGAAGAAAACCTCGTGCGTTTCATCAGGGCAGTGCGGAAGGAGTTTGACACTCCGAATGCGAAGTTCGTCCTAGCCACGATGGGTGAATCAGTTAAAGGCAGCACTGGGCTCGGTGCTCAGGTACTTCAGGGGCATTTGGCAGTGGATGGAGCGACTGGCAAATATCCGGAGTTCAAGGGGAACGTCGCGACGATCTATACCAACCAGATGGCGCAGGGCGGTAGCGGCAATGGCCACTACGGAGGCAAGGCCCAGGTTTACATGGATGTCGGCGAAGCGATGGGCCAGTCGATGGCGGAGCTATTGAATCGAGCGAAGTAGCACTGCGCCGCCAACATATCGTGCGGAAGAATTTTCCGCGACAAGTCTTCTGGCAGTTAGCACAGGGCTTTGCGCCAGTGGCCCAGGTCCGCGACGAACCCGGAACGCGGGAAGGTGGCCCACCAACGACAAAACGCCCACACGCGGCAAACGTGGGGCGTTCGTGGGCAAACCGGTTGCCTCCGGTCTATCCGTTGAACGCGAAGTTGCCTCGTTCGGTCATTTTGAAACGAGATTCTTTCTCCTTCACCGAGATCTCGCGGATGATCGCACTGTAGCAGCACGTCGAATGCACTGGGGGGCTGTTCGTGTTTGAGTATGGAAACGAACAGTGGCCAGATGGGTAAAGTCGAACCGGGAGCGAAACGACGGGATCGTGGCGCTGATCATTCTGCTGGGGTTGTCGCAACACGAGGATTTCGCCGGAAGGATCTCTATTGTGATTGCTTCGCTGAAGCGAGCAGCAAGTTAGCAGAAATGGGGCACGCTATTCAGAAAAGGTCATTTCACACCAACTCGCAAGTTTAAACCACTTCTTGCACCACAACGCGGTACAATTCACATGCGAACAGGCCGAATGGCCTCTCTTATCTGCCATCGGAATCATCGCTTTTCCGAGGGCTCTTATTTTTCAGCCGGTCCGCTGTCGGCGGTGCTTTTTGTGCATCTCGAGTCACCAAGCCCTTTTGAGGCGTGATACCTCGGGTTAGATGCAATCTAAGGGAGTGGAAACATGAGTGCGCAGATTGGTGACCGAGTCCGTATTCGATACACACACATGCACGATGCCCGTGAACACGATCCACGATCGTCGCAGCCTCGAGTACTGGAATTCATCATCGGCAGCGATCATGTCCTGCCTGGACTAAGTCAGTTTGTCATCGGTATGCAACCAGGCGAGCAAAAATGCGTGGCCCTGCCGCCCGCTCAAGCATACGGCGAGGTGCAGTCTCGGCTAATTCGAAAAATATCTCGACGCAGCCTCCACACGAAGCGATCACCAAGAATGGGAATGTTGCTGACTCCGAAGAGTTCTGACTTCATGCGCGGCCATAAGGTCCGCATCGTCAAACTAAATGCACGGTCCGTTCTCGTGGATGGTAACCATCCACGTGCCGGCCGTCAGGCGAATCTTGCGGTATACATTGTCTCCGTCGATTCATCCTCTGAGACAAATTCGTCGAAGCCGCAATTCGATTTAGGTGGGGAAGCCTGACGTAGTGCCGGTGTGCCGCCAAGTGACTGACTGTCCCACCCCCTGACGCTCCAAAATTGGGGAAACCCTCTGGCCGTTGGGCTGGTGGGACAGTGGTACTTGCCGCGATCTTGGCTAGGTTCCGTCCTTTCGCTCACTCGGTGCGTAAGGTTTAGATAAATGAAAGAGAGGTCTCTATGACCAGAACAGAACGCGAGCATGACGTGCAGCTATCGCTGCTTTATGACCGCAATGCGTTGATTCACGATTATCGCGCTGCATTGCACCTTCACGGTGACCCAGCTGATTCTGAAAACGAATCTCGGGAGGAAATGCTACGAGCGATCGCGGATCAGGTTAAAGCCGGAACCTCCGCCGGTGTGATTTTGAGATAGTTAAGTGCATAAAAAAGCCCAACGCGGGGCAGTGCGTTGGGCTGGGCACATTGGCCGATTAAGACCGGCAGGGTGCCCACTGACAACTATCGTCAGTAAGGCTCTGATTCCCTAATTCTATTTTCCGCCGCCAGCGGTTCCGGACTGTATGGCTTCCAGAAAACGCGTCACGCTTAGTGAGCCAGATTTTTGGCTGGGTGGATACTCTTCAAACGTCTTGAGATACCCGCCCACGATTTGCACTGCGGGCACCATCGTCCACAGCTTCTCGCCCCACCAGCGACCGTACAACATGCCTTCGTCTTGATACCGCTCCCACGGGTCTTGCCGAAGGTTAGTTACTAGCGGCACGTTCGTGGAATCCTCTTTGCCGGTGAACAGGTTGCCTTTGATGGTTTTGAAACTCAGCTTCCACGCCTCGTAGCGCACGGCCATCAGGTCGGCATTGTCGCTAAAGTAGAAGAACTCTTTGCGTGGCCCTTCTGCTACGTCGCCTTTGAAGAACGGCATGAAGTTGTAACCGTCCAGATGATTCTTGAACGTCTTCTCGCCAGCCTTGTAACCCTTCAGCAGCTTGCTCTTCACATCTGGTTCGCCCGCTGCGGCCACTAGCGTGGGCATCCAGTCTTCCGCTGACATGATGTCGTTGACAATCGTGCCCGGCTTGATCGTGCCGGGCCACTTCGCCAGCATTGGCACGCGGAAGCCGCCTTCAAAGGTCGTGCCCTTCTCACCACGGAACGGGTGATTGCCGCCGTCTGGCCAACTGAAAATTTCCGCGCCGTTGTCGCTTGTGAACAGCACGATGGTGTTATCGGCAATTCCGAGATCGTCCAGCTTCTTGAGAAGCTCTCCGACTTCCCAATCTAACTCCAGCATCGCATCGGCAAAAAGTCCGAAGCCGCTCTTGTCCTTCCACTTCTTCGATAGGTGGGTCCACACATGGCACCGCGTTGCGTTGTGCCAGAGAAAGAATGGCTTGTTTGCCTTTACTGAGCGATCAATGAAATCGAGCGAACGGCGAACCAATTCGGGTTCAATCTCTTCCATGTTTACTTTTGCAGCTGGATCCAGGTTCGGATGTGGCGGTAGCGGCCCGCCGTCAGTGATCTTTTGCTTGCCGACCTTCCCCCAACGCGGGTCTGTCGTAGCGTCGTCAACATCCATGGCTTTGGTATCGACAATGTTGCGCGGCCCAAAGCGTTCGCGGAACCCGGCACTCTTCGGGTAGTCCTCCTGGTACGGCTCTTCCATCGCGTTTAGGTGATAGAGGATGCCGTAGAACTCGTCGAACCCGTGGACGGTCGGCAAGTATTCGTTGCGGTCACCAAGATGATTCTTGCCAATTTGCGCCGTGGCATATCCCAGCGGTTTCAGCAGATCAGCAATCGTCGGGTCTTTGTCCTGCAGCCCCTGCTTGGCGGCAGGCATTCCGACGTTGAGAAGTCCGGTGCGGAATGGTGTCTGACCAAGGATGAAAGCAGCCCGTCCCGCCGTGCAGGATTGTTGCCCGTAATAGTCAGTGAACAGTGCGCCTTCTTTCGCGATTCGATCGATGTTGGGAGTTCGTCCGCCCATCATCCCCCGGTGATAGGCGCTGAGATTCCAGATACCGACGTCGTCCGCCATGATGACGACGATGTTGGGCTTTTTGGCGGTCAGTTGGTTCTGCGCGCTCGCATAGCCAGCCATCGAAGTGAGCAGCAGAAGCACAAATGGCAACGAGCGAGACATACGGTGACCTTTCTGAGTTGTCGTCACTGCGGTCAATGGATCGACGCGAAAAGTAAGCGCCGAAGAGAGAAGCGGAACCTGACCGTTGCAGAGAGAAGCTGGATGCCTCGGCAGTCTAGCTCAGGCGCGATCATGGCACAAACCGGCTGGTTCAGCGAATGAAAAAGCCGCGGGCGAAGAGCTGCGTTGTGAGTTATGGTCCTTGGAAGTTTTCCGCCGCCCGCTGTTGCGCCGAAGCGAGATCATACGCTGGCGAAGCCGGTCACGAAAAACGGCACAGCATCTGCTAAACTTCCAGGTACACCCCCTGCTTCCATGTTCGGGGATTATCTATTCGCCGCGGGCCGCTGAACTCTTTGGCCCCTCGCTCCGAATTTTCTACGGGGCTTCAATTCATGCGGCGAAACAAAATAGAACCGAGAATTTGTGACCCTGAGGTTCGTTTTATCTGGATAACGCCTTCCGATCTTCCCGAGCGAGTGGAGTTGATCGATCGAGTTACGTCGCGGCGCGCTGCAGTCATTCTCACCCTCAACCATCGCTTTCTCTGGAGACGCGAAAAAACTGCGATGATGCACATCACATCACCGCCAGAGGGTATTGCGGATTCACTAACGGACGCCAAAGCCGGTATCTTGACCGGCCTGAAGAACGAAATGTAGCTCGGCGGAGGCCACAAGGAGATGAAAGTTTGCGCCGAGCGATTTAGTACATACGCGGCGCAATGCAAGTTCAAGCCGGAGTACAATCTAGCAATGGTACCGGGTCCACCCACGTATTTCTCGCTAGGCCGTTACTTTGCGTGGCCATTCGTTACTTGGCTTGGCCGAATATCTGGGGGCGGTGTGGGAAGTGCTGCGCATTATCGAAGCGACCTGAAATGCGCCAATGCACTAGCTGTGGAGCACGCGCAAGCAAATCGATGCGAGTGAGCGCTGACGGAGCGTGTTTGCATACCGAAGAGTGTTGCACACTCGTCAATGCTCTATCGTCACCATAGTCTGCCAGCGCTAGCTACAAAAATTCTGGTGAATCAGCGTATTCGCAACGCACTTCGGGCATTTATCGCCGCCGCGAGTTGTTAAACCATTAAGCTGAACGTATGCCAATATCCGACATTCTCCAATGTCCTGTCTGTTGCGACATTAACCTGAGCCAAATCGCTACCGTCCCTTGGCTACAGCCGGAAGGAGAACCGTTTCGGACTACGAAAGTCAACACCTTGCAGCAGTGCAAAAAAATGCGGTGCGGTGTTCACGCAGTATTTGCCGGCAGAGACGCCACGGGATTGAACGTCTAATCGAAAACGGCGGCTATGCCAGCACTCGGTCCGCCATTCCGAGTCATTCGAAAGACGATTATCTCCTCGTTGCAATAGTTACCTCGGCGGATTGGGTAGGATCTGAATTCATTGCGACGTCTCACGGAAGTGACTAATGCCAACCTTCTTCGAAGTTTCACGAGATCTACACAGCTTGGCCGGCCTTGATGGGTGTTTTAAGCAAGTGAACCCCAGCTTCACCCGCGTTCTGGGCTACCGCAAGTCTGAATTCTTCGCCCAACCGTATGTCGAGTTTGTCTTTTCGCAGCATGCCCCCAAATTCCTCACCGGCCAAACCGCTAATCTTCGGCGGCGCGGCGAGTGAACATCGCACCGCAGGGAATGCACTGGCAAACACTAGAAGCCCCTTCCGGCAGCTTTTCGCCAGCAGCTTCGGCTTTGAGCCTGTCCCGCTCAAACACAGCGATTTCGTGGGAGCCGCACTTCGGGCAAACTGGCGCATCCTGCATTACTCGATCCCCGGCAAAGAATTCGGGGCGAGGGGCCAAACACGAATCAGCGGCCCGCAGCGAATAGGTTGTGGCTGCATCGTCCCACGAAACGACGGGAACGCAAGGTAATTGCCTGACACATGCGGGTTGCGCATAGAAAACCCCAGCAGGGCAAATGCTGGGGGCGGAGAGCAGGGGCAGATGTCTTTCCACGCCGAAGTATGGGTCATGTTTTGGCACCGGCATATTTTTTGTCGGTATTGTCTGTAATCGTACTGATCGAAACCTTCCGGCGATCTACGATCCGTTCCATCCCGATACGCCGCTGAATTGCGGCAGTTCTATAACTTGAACGGGTTGGCGCGATGACTCTCGAGCACAGGAAGGACACCTACACGGCAGAGGTAGGCGATCTGGCATACGTTGTTCGTTTGATGGTTGGCCGGCCAGGCTTCTGGGGCGAGTGGTGGTGTCCAGTCTGCGAAGCATTTCGCAATTCCATTCCGCACTCCGACGAGCACACCGCGCGGGTTGGGGTTTTGGCGGCAATCGCCCAGCACAATGCGACGCACAAGCGGGCCTGATATAATCGGGCTATGACCCGCGAATCCCGCGCACCCGACCGACTACACGGGCGTTAAGTTCTCCGCTCATTACACCGCAGTTGTCGACGGGCAACCGAATGAGGATCGGGAGCTGAATGCATCTCGCAGACTCGGTTTGCGCTTAGCAGAGTGGTGCGCGACAATGATCGAAGGTAGGAAGGAAACGCACCCACTGAATCAGTCGTATGAACGCTTCAGAGACTTGGGAAAGTAAGTCAGCGGATCGCTGCACATTCTCTCGGGCAAACACCAGCGCCGCCCGTGTCTTTGCGCTAGTGGCCCGCGATTGCGACGACCCCGGAGCGCGGGAACTCGGCCCACCAACGACAAAACGTCCGCACGCGGCAAACGTGCGGCGTCGTGTGGCCAACGTTTTACCCGTTGAATGCGAAGCTCCCCCGGTCCTTCTTCTTGAACCGGGATTCCTTCCCCTTCACCGAGATCTCGCGAATAATCGCGCTGTAAAGCGTAGCGTGGGGCGTCTTGCCGCGGGGACTCGACCAGAGGCCCTTCGTCGCCAAGGCTTCGATCATCGCCTTCGCGTTCATGGGCTGCTCGCTGGATTCGAGAACCTGGGCCGCGGCGTCGAGGGCGGATAGCTTTACCTTCTTCGCCGGCTTCGCGGACCTTTCCTTGGCGGCTCGCTTGGACTTCGCCACCTTTGGTTCCTTGCACTTCGAGCAGTAAGTCTCGGTGCCTTCCTCAGTCCATTCGTGCGAGCCACCCTTGGGGCATTCGCCGGGCTTGGGCGTTGCCACAGGCGGCGCGGTCTTCTTCGGCGCGGCCTTCTTCGTGCTCTTCTTGGTAGCGGTCTTCGAGCTGGTTTTCTTGGACATCGTTCGTTCCTTGGTTCGGGATGGATCGGCTGCCATCATCAGGCCCGGCGAACCACCGCCGAGCGACGCCCACGTGGGCGTTTCGGCTTAGAACCCGAGTTCATCCATGGTTCGGTTGAAGGTCTCCACGCCGATCATGTCGAGCAGCGTGTCGCGGAACCAAAGAACCTCATCGATCGCCCGTTCACCTTCACGCGTCGTAGTCGGAACCGATCCGGCTGGTTGCAACGCCATCACCAATGCGGCTGTGCCCTCCGGCGAAAGATTGTCGCGAATGACCTTGTCAAATGCCTTCTGATTGACCGCCCCGCTCTTTCGTTCGCTGCTCATGGTTCGTGCTCCGTGTTTGGTAATCCGTCCTGCGGACATACACACATGAGCAATGAGTTCGGAAGAACATCAATCGCTGTTTTGAGAATCAGGGAAAGAATTGTTCAGAATTAACGTTGCTGGGTGGGCGGCAGTTGAGCGCGCTAGTAGCTCCGTTGAACGAAGAGGTTTCTCCAATTTGACGAACGGATAGCGGCACGCATTTTGCCGCTACACCTGTGACTTCGCCCCCTACTTGCATTGGAGACAAGCAGCAATGCCCGCGAAAACACAGCAGAAGCAGGCCATTCATCCCGCTCAACATCAGAATCGTCGACCGGGCATCGAAGCGAAGATGAAACCGTTGCCGCAAGCCGATCGGCCCGCGAACGCTGGAACGGGAAAGCTACATGATCAGGTTGCAATCATTACCGGCGGCGACAGTGGCATCGGTCGTGCGGTGGCGATCGCGTTTGCGCGAGAAGGCGCGAAAGTGGTCGTGATGTATCTCGATGAGCACGAAGATGCACAAGAGACTGAGCGACTGATTAACGACCTTGGTCGCGACTGCCTGTTGATCGCCGGCGACATCGGAAAGGAGAGTATTTGTCAGCGGGCGGTGAATGCGACAATCAAAAAGTTTGGGCGGATCGATATCATCGTGAACAACGCTGCCGAGCAGCACCCGCAAAAATCGATCGCTGACATCACAGCGGAACAACTCGAGCGAACGTTCCGCACGAACATCTTCGGTATGTTCTTTTTGACGAAGGCCGCGTTGCCGCATCTACAGGAGGGGGCGCGGATTATTAACACCACTTCAGTCACAGCGTATCGCGGCAGCCCAGAGTTGTTAGACTATTCATCGACAAAAGGTGCCATAGTTACGTTTACGCGTTCGCTGGCGATGCAGTTGGTCGATAAGGGCATTCGGGTAAACGGCGTGGCGCCGGGGCCGATCTGGACACCGCTGATTCCTTCGACTTTCCCGAGAGACAAGGTGCAGAAATTTGGATCTGACGTGCCGATGGCACGAGCCGGTGAACCGGCGGAAGTCGCGAGTTGTTTTGTGTTTTTCGCTACAGAGGCTTCATCGTACCTAACGGGCCAGGTGCTGCATCCGAATGGTGGGGAGATTGTGAACGGCTGAATTCCTTACTTCTGGGCCCAGACGAGGCGGTCGAGGCTCACTGCAACGAAGTCGCGTTGCTTCCAAAGACAGCGGCGGCTATCAGGGTCAAGTAATTGATCTAGCCGATGGCTTGCAGCGGGAGACAAGTGCTTCCGAACACGCTTTCGCAGCGATTCCAAGTATGCAGCGAAATACTCCGTCGCAGCGGCGCTCAAGGGTTGTTGCCGCGTGCTGGCGAAACTTCGTTCCTGCGTTCGCCGCAAACCAGCCCTTCGCATGAGCCGCGATAGCCAGCGCCCTGAGTAGTACTTTTCTGGCTGACGAGCCGTCTCGCGAGCTTCTTTGAGCTCCGCCGCGATAATTCGCACTTCCAGTGACGGCGGCCATGGGAGCAGCACATGATGCATCGAATCATTTTCCAAAATGCACAGATAACCGCCGGGTCTCAGAACTCGTCGCATTTCAGTCAAGCAATCGAACATTCTCGGCAGGCTATACAGACTTTGTGCACACCAGACGATGTCAAACGAATCGTCTTCGTAAGACAGCCGGGTAGCGTTGCCTTGCTCCACGTTTACTTCTGCCGCTCCAGCATCCTTTACCGATTGCTCAGCTTCACGCAACCAAGACTCTGAGATACACACACATGCACGATGCAACGGAACTCGATTCCCGGTCGACAAAACCTCGGGTGTTGGAATTCATTGTCGGTAGCGACCATCTCCTGCCTGGCTTGAGCCGTTACGTGTTGGGTATGCATTCTGGCGAGCAGAAATGTATGACGCTATCACCCGCCGAAGCCTACGGACATGTCCAGAATCAGCTGATAAGAAGAGTCTCGCGAAGTTGCCTACACATCAAGTGCTCACCAAAAATGGGAATGCTACTAACTCGCCGAACTTCCGATCCCACCCATTGCCCTCGGGCCCGTATCGTCCAACTCAACACGCATTCGGTTGTTTTAGATGGCAACCATCCGCGTGCTGGACGCCCTGCGAAGCTGGATGTCTACCTAGTGTCCGTCGATTCGTCATCAGAGGCGAATTTGTCGAAACCGCAGTTTGATACCGGTGGCGAAGCGTAAACCCCAGTTCGCTGGATAGGGGCAACTCCGCCGCTTTCGGAATCCAGCTTTTTTGAAAAGGATCTCGATGTGTTTCAAAGCATCCTACAAGGCAGCCGGAATTCGGGCTTGGCGCGAATGAACGATTTCGAGTCTCAAGCAAGCTGGGATCTAAGTGGCAGCGATTTGTTGGTGCTGAAGTTCGACGGCACCAGGTTATCATCTGAGAAGCGCGACCAGCTGAATCGATTTCGGGCTGGCAACTCCCCCGTCATTTTGCAGCTTGCGGCAGGCGGGAAACGGAAAGCGACGATCATTGGCTACGGCGGTCGCGACAATTCTTTCTATCTGACCTGGGTGTAGTGGTCGGCATCGACAACGAAAAGCCCGCGGGTGTAGCGGTGCTCAACTCCTAAGATTTTGAACAACATTTCTGCGGCGCAGTTCCTTTTCTGCGTTGGCAACGAGCGGCGTAAAATTGGATTGGAAAAGACTATGTCAGACCACGTATCCGGAATCCTCGCTCACACTGGGTTAGTTCGAATCGACAACTTCGAAGGACTCGCTACTTGGGATGGAGGCGGTAGTTCGTCAATAGTGATTAAATTCAACGGTGAGGAGTTGACTCCTGAGCGCATTGAACAACTGAAATCCCTCCGCGTCCATCGTGAGCCGGTCAGAATGCAATTCCCTGGCTGCTCGGAGCGAATGGCGAAGATTGTCGGATTCGGTGCACGCGAAAATACAATCCACATCACTTGGATTTAATGAATACATTTGTCTTGGCGAGTGTATGCCAAACTTTTCAACGATTAATTGAGGACTCTATGACTCATACGAAACGCCTAGAAGACTTCTGGTCAGTACGGACTAGTGATCGCAATTCCTTGATTCGCGAGTATCGGAATGTCATGCACTTGCATGGCGATCCAGCGCAATCGGAAAACGAATCAGAAGATGAAATGATTCGTGCGATTACGGATCGAAGGGACTTTGCTACATCCACATCAAAGGTTGATGACTCGGCCAATAACGCGCTTTAGCTTCGACAGCAAACCAAGTCACGCGGCTGACGGTGAGAGAGTCCGTCCAAAGTCACCGGAGCGACAGGCTAACCTCGCAATTCTTCAAGAGTTTTCTCTCCTCCTGCGCCAGCCGTTTGGTTATGCCTCCTGCTGGGTTACATTGTGCAGTAGCCCGGAATTTCGCCGAAAGTCTCGTGCCACGCTCACGATTTCAGCAATCGCGGCCTTATTTATGCTGCCGACCACTTCCACGCTTTCAATCAACGTGGAAAACTTAAGCCATTGGTAACGCAGCATTCCACGTCTCCCGCAAAGAAATTTGGGGCGAGGGGCCAATGGCATTCAGCGGCCAGCAGCGAATCGGTTAAGTAAAGTCAATGTGGCGACGGTTGCAGCGAAAAGCAATGTCGCGGAAAAGCTACCACGATGAACTCAGAGTGATTGTGGCACTTTCCCTGACAAGGCAATTTGCTGTCTGTATGTAGAATCCGCCTGCTGTGAATTGGTCGGCGGACAAATTTGCGCGGCCCCAAGCGGATGTTGCCGCGTTCGCTTCGGGGTGCTTTCGTTCGTCGTATCGCGATGATTATCCGTACTTCCTCTAGTGAAGCCACGGACGAAGTTCAGGCCGTCCCAACATAGCGACTCTATGGACCGACTGCGATTGAAATAGCGAAGGCGTTCAAGCCGCAAATCGTCCTGCTGGACATCGGAATGCCCGGGATGAACGGCTACGAAGTGACAAAAAGTTTGCGGACGCTCCCCAAAATCGATCAAGCCGCTCCAGGATTTCGCCGACCGTGCAACGCGACTTGATTGAGTGTCGCAGTGGCTTGTCCACCTGTTGTTAACAGGTTTACCCGGCAACGCAGCGGCCCGCAACTTTACTCTTACCCTCAATTCAGCGGCGAGGCTTCGAGCATGGCGGTCAGCGCCACCGGGGGCAACCAGTTAGACTAAATGGTGATTGAAAGTTGCCTCACGAGAGCTCTCCGATCATCTGCCTGACCGTAGCCGGTTAGTGCAGTAATGACAACCTTCGTTTTAAGCGAAGCGGGCGAGAATAGAGTCAAGTTGACCTCGTGCAGACCTCTGCGAGCCAGTCCGTTAACCAACCGATGACAAAAGGAATCGACTGACGATGAAACTCATCATTGCCTTCTGGATGCTGGTACTTACGTTCGCACTCCATGCAGCAGGCGCTGCGACAGCCAAGCCCAACATCCTGATCTTTTGCGCGGATGACCTCGGATATGGAGAACTGGGTTGCTATGGCATGAAGGAAGTGTCGACGCCGAACATAAACTCCATCGCGGCCAATGGAATTCGATTCACCAGCGGATACGTTTCGGCTCCACTCTGCTCACCCTCGCGGGCCGGATTGATGGCAGGACGCTACCAGCAACGTTTCGGTCATGAGAACAACCTAATGACTTCTGAAGGCGGAATGCCGCTGGCCGAGACGACCTTGGGCCAGCGAATGAAGGCGCTCGGTTACGCCACGACAATCGTTGGGAAGTGGCACCTCGGCAAAGGCGACGAGCATTTGCCGATGAAACGTGGTTTCGATGAATACTTTGGCGTGTTTGGCAACCCGGGCTCTTATTTTACGCCGAAGGGCTTCATTGACTCCCGCGAATCCTCAAAATCAATACCGGTAGCCGATAAGGATTTCTACACGACAGATGCCTTTGCCGTGCGTGCAGGAAACTGGATTGAGCAACACAAAGATGGTCCGTGGTTTCTCTTCCTTCCGTTCAACGCGGTTCACGCCCCACACGAGGCTTCCGAGAAGTATTTGGAACGCTTCAAGCAAATCAAAAATCCGCGTCGTCAGCGGTTTGATGCAATGCTTTCCGCAATGGATGACGCCGTCGGAGTCGTGCTCGGCAAGTTGCGCGAATTGAAGTTGGAAGAGAATACGCTCATCTTTTTCATCAGCGACAACGGGGCGCCCGCCAATCGCGAAGGGAATGGAGTGCTCCGAGGGGGTAAGCACACCTGTTGGGAAGGAGGAACGCGCCTGCCGTGGATGGTCCAGTGGAAAGGGAAACTTCCTGCTGGCAAGGTTGACGATCGGCCTGTCGTTCAACTTGACGTGATGCCTACCTGCGTGGCGGCAGCGGGCGGTGCCGTCGATCCGATGTGGAAACTTGATGGTGTCAATCTGTTGCCTTACCTCTCCGGCAAGAACGAGGAGCGCCCGCACCAGACGCTTCACTGGCGCATTGATGGCATGTGGGCCGTTAGGCATGGCGACATGAAGCTGGTCCATGGCGAAGCCAACAACGATCCGCCCGAACTGTACGACCTGGCCACTGATATCGGAGAGAAAAACAATCTCGCCACGAAACAGCCGGAGAAGGTCAAAACACTCAAAGATCTGTGGGATCAATGGAATTCCCAAATGCCGATCGCGAGCAAGTCAAAACGAAAGGCAGAGGACGACTAAGGAGACAGAGTGGAGGCGGTGCAATCCAGTATGTGCTTTGTTGCCTGATTGCTCGACAACGACCTGTATCGGGCACAACACTTGCCAGTGCCCCAAGAGCGCGGCCAGCTGACCCAGCTCTCGAGACGAGGATTGGTGAGAATTGGCAATATCCCGCACCGACGGTGGTCGTTTTCACGGAGTGAGAAATGCAGCGATATCATTGGATCAAACCGTCTGGCCTGCCCGACCGAATCGAATTGATCGACGCGAAAATGGTGAATCGTAGTGTGGCTGTGATTGCCTTTGTCAGCCCGGAATGGTGCTGGCAGCGAAGTACCAGTTGGCTCATTCACGGCGTACCCTCGGCTGAAGGTGTCTGCAGTACGCTTCAGCAGGCTAAGAACCAAGTGGTAAATGGCTTACCTAACGAATGGCCACAACAAGACTCAACGAGTCGCCCACCCGGAGTTGCCGAACATTACTTTAAGAGACTACCACTCGTATTACCGCGCTGGCGGTGAGTGGGAGTCGAGGTTCTTCTGGCCCCTGGAGCAGATCGACCGGTAGGTGAGGCCTGGGGCATGGGAAATTGTTGGCGAAGAAGAGCCTCGCGACGTGAGTAACACGACTTCCCCCTGATTCCACGTTCCCAGCTCAGATCCACGTAATGGGGCCACCAAAATAATCTCGCTGCCTGCGCCGCATCGAATGAATCGCTACACCTGGACTGCCAATAAGCAATCGGGTACATCGTTGGTCACTGCGCTCGCACAGGCCCCTAGAGGATGTTGCCCCGTTCGTTTAGCGTTTTTTAGTATCAGAAAATTTCAGGGTAGCGTTTTCAGCGACAGACAGCATAGCACTGAATACATCATGCTGTTCCTACACAACTTATTCGCTGCGGGCCGCTAACCGCCATTGGCCCCTCGCCCGAATTCTTTTGCGGGAGTCGAGAGATGAACGAAGCAATCAATGCCAAGCGATTCGTGTGGCGCGCAGCAGGTAAATCTGGCCTGGAGCTGTTCGACACCACCATGGGCCGCCAAATCGCCGTGATTACCGGCGAAGGGCACTATTACCAGTGGACCCGTAAAACCAGCCAGTTGCTCCATGGTGCGCCACCGGCATCCGGCGAAGAGTCGACACTGCTGCGAGCGAAGATTGCCGTTGTGAAGGGACTGCCAGATTAAAACCTGCTGTCAGCCTTGTGGTGGGTTTGTAGCGTTTTTCCCGATAGTCGAATATCGCTTTACCTGCCATTATTCGGGCATGTTTTCACGAAGCGAATTTGAAGAAGTCAGCCGCGACAAGCTTGAGCGCGCGCTACAGGCAGGCCTACAAAAAGGCTGGCGGATCGCCGACGTAGCCGTAGCCGGCGAGGGCAACTTAAAAATATCTTGGTACGTTGATCGCGACGAAGAATCGCCTGCAGGAAATGCTGGATTAATTGGACCTAGCCGGCGAAGGCGAAATTAGTGTACGGCTAGACGATTCTAACCCGGCAAGATTCTACGCTTGTGCTCCGCCACAAATGCGCGGTGACCTTGAATGGATTCTCTCACCCTCCTTAGGTCGTATCAATTGGAATCTACTTGGGCGAAGGTTCTGGATCAACAAAAAGCTGCTTGGTCTCGAGTTCCGCCTCCTGCATGAAGCGAGTATCGCGAACTTTCACCTTGCCGTTCTGAGGGTCTTCGAGTGCCTCACCTCCCATCAAGCCATGAAAGCCAAACCAGACGACGCGATCCCCTTTCGAAACTTTCTCCCCGGCTGATTTGAGGGTATGGGGAGCGTTTCCTTGTCCTATCCTGCCTTTTACCTCCCGAAGATGATCAGCAAACCAAGTTGCGTCAGTTTTCGCCGCATCAAGCGCCGCATTTTCGACTTTCACGTCGCTGCGATCCGCCGTCACATACCAAGGTAGATATAGTCCACCGGGCCTAGCGAAGTAGACGATCAACTTCAGTGGCTCACCCTCATTGCTCTTCTCAGCGACCGTCCCCTTGAACCAGTGAGTACCACCTGAGAAACGCACAGGCGTTCCAGCGGCTACGTTGGCATTCTCGGCGACTGTCTTGGTAACTACCGCTCGCAATTCGGAGTTACGGGGATCGACCAGTTCCTTCTTTTGAGCCGCCTGCAACTCCGCGGCAGACCCGATCCAGAAGATGTTCGAAATGCGAACAGGCGGCTGTGCCTTGACGGCATTCGCGACCGTCATTTCGACATATGCGCGGGCACCCCCGGGGATCTTGCCGCGATAGTCGAGAAGCGAATCGGTGATCCCGTTGATCGTGCCACTCTGTGCAGGCGACGCCGCTATCCCCGCATTCGCCCCTGCTTCAAAGTGGCCGCCGCCAACCGGCAGAATTACCAACTTGATTTCCTTGGCCAAGGTGCGGATGATCTCTGGTGTTCGTTCGTAATTCGCCTGGATAATCTCCTGGTCGACGTGGTTGCGGCTGACATTCACCGCTTTGAGAGTGAACGGCGTGCCACCGTTAAACGCCGGAGGTACATGCTTGGCAAGCCACTCACTTTCCGCACCCATTAATTCGGGCTCAGCAGAACAGGCGATCATTGACATGCACAACAACGAGAGAAATTGCCGAACCATGGATGGACTCACCTGGAGAGGAAACAACGCAGCCCGAGTGAAGCCGTAATCTAGCTGCTGGCAGCGGCTCGGCAAGCACGATCGCTCACGTCAACGAAATGTGTTTTACGTGTACCGATTGAGTGTTACCGCTGGGTCGGCATAACTTCGGAGCGGTTCTTCCGGCCCGTGGAGCAAATTGACCGGAAGATTAGGCCTGGGGGTTGAGGCATTACGCGGTGGATTAGTTCGCGGGGGCGGGGTGGAGCACGCACAAGGCGGCCGGAACCTTGTTGATCTGGGCTGATCGTGAATATCGCCCCACATGGTACGCACCGGCCCACGCAGTACCGAAGCGAACGATCTTTCGGCATCGGAATGGATACGAACTTCTTCCGACTTGCAATTCGGGCACATTACGTTGGGCGGATTCATACCCCCGAGTATAGCGTGTGCGAATCAACTGCGCCCCTTGGCAATCCGCGGTTCAATGAACCGTCGATGTGAAAAACTCCACCCAGTCCTCGCCAGCGAAACCTGCCTCGTCACGGCGCGTTGAAATTCATGGCGTGGTTAAGCTGATGTGCTCCCTTTGACTTGCCGAGCTTGAGTCGGGATTACGAGTTGGAATAAATTGGCCGCCTCCATTCGGCCATGACAGCGATGGCCTTCCGACTGATGGTGTCGATCAACTCAATGCGCACCAGCGGGCATTGGGCTTCGTCCTGCGGTATTTCCCCTTGAGTCCCTTACCCACCCCGATCGGCGAAACAGTTAGGCTTGGCACTGATTCTGCTATCGAAACACCAGCCCTCCATTCCGGCAGGCGTTGGGGCATTTCTTGCATGCTTGCCGAGCATCTTGACCGACACTCCGCCAAATGACAGCGAACTTCATTCGCGCCTGCCCACTTTGCGCGTCGCGAAACGTCACGGTGATTGAGCCCAACACATTTCAGGCGAGAGCTGGCGTCAGTTATGTTCTGAAGTGCGAGTGCGGGGCAATCGTGGCGATGACCGTGCTGAAGGAATCAAATCCCGCAAGAGATAATCAGTCGCCGCAGTGAACTGTCGCAACAATTATCGTAAATTCAACGCATGCCAACGCCATTCAAGTTTACCTGTTTGGACGGCACCGTAACCGCTGAATATTCAGCCCACTGCCGAGCCATATCGTCGATTTGTTTCGCCTGATCGAATTGCCAACGGCAAAACTGACGATGGATGCGCTCCAAAAGATTCTTGAACAGCACGCGGCTACGTGGGTAACTGAAGTTAAAGTCACGACGCAAAAGTACTGAGCTTTTGAAATGAGCAGCCCTACTTGGAAGCAAACGAAGCAGTTCCCGCCTCGGTATGAATTGCTGGACGCTGAAAACAGCGTGCTCGCGACGATAGACGGCGCTGTTCATTCTCAGTTCTTCTGGCACTCCGCGGACGTGTACGGAGTATGTTTTAGGCTGGAAGAAGCGAAGAGAGATGCGGAAGCCGCACGACGTACCAGCGAATCAGGCATCAAAGCGGCAGATCCAACCAATAAATAGTCGCAGTTAGGCTTGCGGTGGTGTATCCACAGAAGTCGGACATCACTTGAGAGCATCAGAGTAATAAGCTCCCATCCAATGTTTGCGGCCTTTTTTCTGATCGCACATCGCTCTAACTGAGTGTTTATCGCGCATAGCTACACTTTGGGCCGAAGCGATCCCCAGACGTACCGGTGACTCGCTGGGCCTTCAGCAGGTGCTTTTACGATCCGGTCGCAATCCAACGGCGAGCCAACCGCGGCGGCACAGGCATTGCCTATACCACGCGCCCCCTTCGCATTGGGGCATTCACGTTAAGGAAAATTCCATGGCAAATCGACCACCGCTTGAACCCTCCCGCCGTCAATTCATTGCCGCCGCTGGCGCGCTGGGCGCAGGACTGACTGCAGTAAATGTCGACGCTCAACCGACCGGCCATCAGATCGATCTCAAACCAGGTCCGATTAAGACCACTGCCGGCGATGCCGGCGAGACGCACCAGACAAACGGTGATACATCAGTACTGACAACTCAACAAGGTGTGCCGGTCGCCGATGACCAGAACACGCTGCGGGTGAACGCGCGCGGTCCTGCGCTCATGGAAGACTTCCACTTCCGTGAGAAGATGTTTCACTTCGATCACGAGCGGATTCCCGAGCGGGCGGTCCACGCCCGCGGCTTCGGCGTGCATGGTCACTTCGAAAGTAATGGGGCGTTGGCTCGGTACAGTCGAGCGTCTGTTTTTGCCAGCGGTGAGAAAACGCCGGTGTTCGTCCGGTTCTCCACGGTCGCCGGCAGCAAAGGTTCTGCTGACTTGGCCCGCGATGTACGGGGGTTCGCCACTAAGTTCTACACGAAAGAGGGTAACTGGGATCTCGTCGGCAACAACATGCCGGTCTTCTTCATTCAGGACCCGATCAAGTTTCCGGACATGGTCCACGCGTTCAAGGAGGAGCCGGATCGTGGTTTTCCTCAAGCGGCGACGGCCCACGATAACGCGTGGGACTTTATCACTCTGACGCCCGAATCAATGCACATGGTTATGTGGGTGATGTCCGACCGGGGCCTGCCGCGTTCGTTCCGGTTTATGGAGGGTTTTGGCGTTCACACCTTCCGGCTCGTAACCGCCGACGGCAAGAGCACGTTCGTCAAGTTTCATTGGAAGCCGAAGTTGGGCCTACAGTCGGTAGTGTGGAACGAAGCCGTAAAGATCAATGGTGCCGATCCCGACTTCCACCGCCGTGATCTCTGGGATGCCATCCAGATAGGGCAAACAGCCGAATGGGAACTCGGCGTGCAACTGTTTGACGACGCATTTGCCGACAAATTTCAGTTCGATGTTCTCGACCCAACGAAGCTAATCCCTGAAGAAGATGTTCCCGTTAAAATCGTCGGACGACTGGTGCTCGACCGCGTCGTCGACAACTTCTTCGCCGAGACAGAGCAAGTCGCGTTCTGCACGCAGAACTTGGTTCCCGGAATCGATTTCAGTGATGACCCACTACTTCAGGGGCGAAACTTTTCCTATCTCGATACGCAGGTTAAACGGCTCGGCGGGCCCAACTTTACGCATATTCCGATCAACGCGCCGAAGGTTCCCGTGCGGAACTTTCAGCAAGATGGACACATGGCAACCCGCTGCAGGCAGCTGCGATTCTGGCAGCGAAAGTAAGCGAATCGTCAGGCCTGCTGCAGTCGCTACGTCGAATGAGTATTTTGGGACCGTGATGGATAAAAACTTTCGAGTTGCAATCGTGGGCGGCGGGCCGAGTGCATTGTTTTTACTGCAAGCCGCGATTCAGGATGCGTCGTCGCGATATGAATTCGAGATTTTTGAGGCGGGCGATCAGATCGGCGCAGGAATGCCTTACAGCCGTGCGGGTGCCAACAATGAACACGTCACTAATGTTTCAGGCAACGAGTTGCCGTCACTGCCGACTTCGCTGCTCGATTGGTTACGCACCCTGTCGGGCGATACATTACGAATGCATGGCGTTGACCCGGATCGGCTAAGTGAATTCAAGGTGGTCCCTCGCCTCCTATTTGGCAAATATCTTCAGGCCCAGTTTGATTGCTTATTCGCACGTGCTAACGAAAGAGGTATGTCGGTAAGCTGCCACCTTAACACTCGGGTGATCGACGTCGAGGATTCTCCGCACGCTCTAGGCGTAATTCTTCACATTCTGGATCGCGAAGAACGAAAATTTGACTGTGTGATTTTGTGTACGGGCCATGTTTGGCTTCGCAGCCACGAAGGTGAACATCCCGGCTATTTCGATTCGCCATATCCGCCATCTGGCACGTCGCCGTAATCGGCGGAAGTCTCTGCCATTGGTACGGAGTCTTGGTGTACATCGCGGGGAGCCGACCGTAGCTCGCGAGAAGACAATCAGCCGCTTCGGTCACATCGACCTCGATGTGACCGAAGCGATTGCCAAGTGTGACTACGCCTGACTGCCGGGCTAATTCGCTTCACTCTTGCTCCCAGTAAGTAACGCGTCCTTGCTTTTGACATACGAATCGGACGCCGCCATCCTGGGAAATTACCATCGCTACAGCACCAGGCATACCGCTAGTAAGCCGATACGCCGACAGGTGACGAGCGCCCACGTTCCCGATTTCCTCTTCGACCACTATCTCCCCCTCAAGGTCGAGCGCTTTCACCACAGTCTTAACGGATGGAAGTTTTCCAGAAATCATGCCGCCGAAACCCAGGAGTTCATGCTGCTTCGTCAGAACCACCGCACCGTCGGCGGCTGCCATGTTGGCGATCAGATGAGCCGTTTCGAAGAGCGCTTCATCCAGCAATGCCAGCTTGGTGTCGGTAGTAGCTTCAAAGTGTTGCCATCCGACAGGTTCATGCGGGTTCTGATCTGAGGACCCTTGTACTTGCGCAAGTCGATTCAAGATTGTGACAATCAGATCAGGAAACGACAGTCGGCCTGGACCGTTCGCAAAGCTATACTTTACGTCAACGTACGAGTCTGGAATCGCAAGATCGTTTGCTTTCTCCGTGGGGACAAAGACGATCGTACCGCCGTGACGAGCTTCACGCAGCATCGAGATTACGCGCTTCATCATGCGTTCCGAAATCTGGCGAGGAAGAGAGGGCTGAAGCGGCGCCCATTCACTTCCGGCAGCCCGCGCGCATTTCCTCGCTACCTCGTGTTGCTCGAGAAGTCTCTCGCGGAATTGAACAAACTGGACCGGTAGCCAAGCTGAGTCGAACAGATCGCGTCGCGCTCCTGAAAGTTTTCCTCCAAGGAGTTTGCCTACTAGCTCGTGGACCTTGTAAACCTCGATGCTACCCGGCGCCTCAACGCGAACCACTGGCACAGGTGGCAATGATGGCCCGGCGAGTCTGCCGCCCTCCACGTCGCGTAGCCAACGGGTCCCCGAATTGATCAACCCCCAAATGCGCAATCCGCCCCCTTCGGATTTGTCTGGTTGCACGCCGATCAGTGTGCGGTGGGAGTCGGCAGCTACGGAGAGACGCCTCAACTCACTTGGATGAAAGCGATAGGAGCGGGAAAAGTCGAGCCGCAATAGGCCTTCTGGCGGCTGGTCATCTGCGAAAAATAATGTTGGTGACGCAAGGATGGCACGGAACGTGACTGGACGTTCCTCTTCGCGCAACATGCTGGCGTGGTAACAGCCTGAAAAGAAATTCTCCAGTATGGCGGTGTCGGGCAACAAACTACCGTCACTTATCGATGCAGTAGCGCTGTCCCATCGGTCTCGCACGAATTGCGCAAGTTCATGTGGATAAGAGCAACTGCCGGAGTTACGGCCGCATCCTGGAAGCTCACTTTCCTTGCTGGCCATAGTTGAATCCTAAAATTCCTCAATGAGAAGTACAGCGAGAAAGGGTTAACTTGAATGCGTCCTCTAACTCAGAGCATGTTGTCAATAAAATGCCTCTAAGCCAAAGCTTGATTTTCCAATGCAGCCGGAGCGTTGCGGGAAATCCCTTGCTTCGAAAGCTCTGGGGCGGAGATCGGCACGGCCAATTCGGTAGGAACGATCGCTTGGACATCGAAGCGTCTGGCATACGCCCGAATTAGCTCCGCGCCGAAGAAGAGGATTTGAGAAGAGTAGTAGGTCCACACCAGCACGACAACGAACGATCCCGCCGCCCCATAAACTGAACCAACACTCGCGCTGCCAATGTACATGCCAATTAGCGACTTTCCGATCATAAACAGGATCGCGGTGAAGATCGCGCCGATCCACACGTCTTGCCAGCCGACTGTCACATCAGGCAGCAATTTGAAAATCAATGCGAACAGAAAAGTGATTACCAAAAATGAGACCGGCAGATCCAGGATGTATGCCATCCAGACTGGCACAGGCAGCCATTGGGCCAGCCAATTGGTTAAGGCTGTCAAAGTCGCGGTTAGGAGCAACGAGACCAGCAGCAAGAAGCCAGTCCCCACAACGACTGCAAAGGCCAACAACTGAGTCTTCACAATCAGCCAAATGCCCAGGCCAGGTTTGCGCTTTACTTCCCAAATGGTATCGAGCGAATCTTTTAGTTCGGCAAATACACTGGTGGCCCCGATCAATAGCAGTCCGATACTGATCACCGTGGCCAGGCGGCTCTGGTGAGGCTCGCTCGCTCTCCGAATCAGGGCCTCGATCGCAATCGCGCCATCCTTGCCAACCAAATGCTCGATCTGGTGCACGATCCCGCCCCGAGCCGCTTCTTCGCCGTAGAAATACCCCGCAACTGCAATCGTAATCAGCGACAGTGGCGCAAGGGCCAGAGTGGTGTAGAAAGCCAAAGATGCTCCCAATCTCTGAGCTCGATGCTCTACCCATCCACGGGCTGCCTCCTGGAGCAACAAACCCATCACGACAAAGTGCTTCATAGTCTGTGAATCGAGTATCGGAAGGTCAGCAGAGCTCGTGGTTGACACGACGACGATCAGCAGTAGTAGGTCGAAATCCATTTCATCTTGACGACCGCTTTTGGGGTTGCGGACACTCTGAAGTAGCTATCAGCTCTAATTTGCATCGCTACATTTGTGGCATCGTTCGTGAGAAACCGCTGGATCACGAGATAAATCCAACCGGTTCAGCTCTGGGTAGATTTGTGGCTACACGCTGAGTCCGATCAACGCATGCAACTGAAACGCTCAAAGTGCGTGAGGCGGAACAATGGATGCAACGGTTATGCCGCGACTGTCGTAGCGATCAAATTAGCGAGCAGCCGTCGCAGTAATCGGTCGTATTCAGGGGTGAATCTGCTGGAACTTTGCCGTTCCGAAGTTCGCATCCGTTTAGCGACGCTAATACTCGATTGCAGAATTTTGAAATCATTTCGTGTACCCTGGAATCATATCTTAGACCGCGCAGGTTCACGTCAGGTCATCCAGCTGTTAGGGTGCGACAGCTGCTTGCGATCATGGGGCTTGGAATTTTGAAGTCCTCTGGATCTAGGAACTTGCTGGGAACTCTAATCGCTTGCCGGTGCCGATCGGCAGGTTTGGCAATGTGACTCACGAGCACGCGCAGTTCCAGGTCACGAGAAACGCTACGACGTGTCAGGCACTTGCTACACAGTCGCCGGCAAGATCTTAATCGAAGTGCACTCAATTCGGGAACGCGATCGACCAGCTTGATCGAATGCCGATCAGAAGTTCGCAGTCGTGCGCTAGGCACGCACGGAGCGCTAATGGTCTCTCGCGAGATCACATTCCCACTGATTGACCGGATTAGCGGATCTTTACCTTGCGTTCCCTAACCCAATCGAAATCGTCGGCGCGCTTAATGCAGCCGGATTCGCGACATCAGTTTTTCAACAGCTGATAGCTCCCCGCAGGCAATTGTCCATCCTGGGCCATTCTGTGTGTTCCTCTGAGCCGCTCAGGGATCTCGTTCCTGCTTGAACGAGTTCAAGGCCAAACTCCGCGTCCGTCCCCTCCCACTTTCTCCCTCTGTGTTTGATCCAAGGAATTTCGATGTCAAGTCCTCTGTCGATCGTCAAGCGCCTCTTTGTAACCCCAAGCGCCAAGCTGCCACGCCGCCGCAAAAGTTACCGCCCGCAGGTCGATGCGCTCGAAGAGCGGCGCCTGCTTGCTGTCTTCACGGTAGATGACAGCTTCGCGGCGAATAATCCTGCGGCCGGCCAATACACAACCATTCAAGCCGCGGTCAACGCCGCTGCTCCGGCGAACGACTTCATCCTTGTGAGGGCTGGCACCTATAACGAATCGGTGAGCGTGACGAAGAAGCTGACGATCCTTGGACCAGGCATTCCAGCAATACCGTACGTTGGCGCTAACCCAAACCCTAACGACCTGTCCCTGAATCCCACCTATGCCGCGATCGTCGATCCAACGGTTGGTGGCGGTTTCACGGTCGCGGCCAGCGGTGTCACGATTCAAGGTTTCACAATTGCCAATCGTGATAACGGACCGAACACTCAGGGCATCGTCCTAGCATCGGGGAACAGCAACAAAGTCATTTCGAACGTGATCGTCGGCAATACCATCGGCATCTCGCTCACGACGGAGGTTGGCGGAACCAACACGACTGCCGATAAGGCCACTTTCATCAACAGCAACACCCTGCGGAACAATAACGCTCCGGGCGCGGCTTCGGGCAATGCGATCTACTCGGACGCGGGTGTTGCGAACACGTACATTACGGGTAATCGAATTACGGGGCATCTCAATGCCTCCATTCTGCTCATTCGCTCAAACTCGGCACTCTTCAACTCTCAAGTAACGGTCAGTTCAAACTTGATTGGCAGCGATGTGACGAACGAAGCAGATTCGGCGATCATTCTAGCCAATTTGCAGAACTCGTCGATTGTCGGCAATGTGATGCGAAACATCTACAATAATGGCACTGGCATCGCGCTGGTGGGCGGCAACAGCAATGTGCAGATCCTGAGCAACAACCTGGTGAACGGCGCATTCACGGGCATCAACGTGATCTACCGTCCCGATTCGTATCCAGTGACCACTAACAACACAAACCTTTTGATCCAAGGCAACGTAGTGCAGAACTTTGGCGACGGTGGCATTCGTCTCCGCGAAGGCGCGTTGAACAACATCGTGCGTGCCAACGTGGTTCAGTACAACGGCTTTGGTACGTCGAACGATGGCTTTGGCTCCGGCATAACATTGGAAGGCGCGATTAACAACATCGTCGAATCGAATGTTTCGTACTACAACGATGCGGACGGCTTCTTCGCTGATCTGGCCTCGACTGGCAATACGATTCGAAATAACTCGGCCTTGTTCAACGGCGAGCATGACTATCACGACAATTCGGTGGGTGTGTTGAATCCGCTCTTGACGGCCAACACTTACACCAACAACACCGGCCGTACGCAAAACCGTCCGGGGCTCATTCGTTTCTTCGCCTAGATTTACGACTCCAAGCTGGAAGATCTAATTGCGGGAGGGGATGGCGAGTGCTCGGTTTGGAGCCCGCCGCCCCGCCCGCAATTTTTGAAAACACTGCAATAGTTTTTCGCGACGGAGAAGCACTCGCCGCTTTACTCAGCAATGTGAGAAGGCGGATGCCTGACCCGCCACCTTGCCAGCAGTGCGCTCCTGAAGTAGGAGTTCCGCCAGTCGATTGACCTCACCAATTCGATTCTTGCTTACACTTTAGTTTATTAAATGAACGAAATTGCAGGTAGTTCGCCAATCGCAACCGTTTGCCAATCGACTACCCCACCTACCTGCAGGCGAAGCCCGAAATTCGGTCGTGAAAAATCCCGCACAATTTTTCGAAAGCCCAGGGCTCTTGCACGTGAAACCCCTGCCGGAACTTCCACACAACAATTGCTCAAAAACAACCCGCCACAAGGCTGGAGGCGAGAGACTCCGTTCAGAGTCGCCGGGGCGATTGTGGCGGGTTAAGCGGGCAACCGTTAACGACCTTCCGCTGGCAGCGTTTCGTATAGCAGCTCGCTGGTTTTGCGCTGCCATTTCAGCGGTAACGTGATAAGTAGCGCGGGGTCAATCAATCCACTCTGCGAGATTGGAGGGGTTCCGCCACTAGCGTCGTTTATTGACTCGACTCCATAAGAAATTCGGAGCGAGGTTCAACTCGATCAGCGGCGATTTGCGTACAGGGTTGCATGTTTCGATTCTAAAGGACGCGCGATGGTCTGTATGTCGTGGCCGTTGCTACAACTGAAAAATTTGCAGTGGAAGATGCCTGGCGGGAAAACGATGTAGCGTTTTTACGTACAAGGTGCGGGGTTAGGCTACTAATCTTTAACCACGTCACCACACAAACTTACCTTGCATTTTTCACTGCAATGGTACAATCACGCGCTGCAAGTCGGCCGGATGGCCCTCTTTCGTATCTGATTGTCGGCCCCTGCTGGGCCACGACCACCTAACCAACTGCCATCCGTACCGCAGACGCATTTGTCTGTGGTCATTTATGGATGAGGAGGGGTGTAGTCATGAATCCGGAAAATGGGTGCCTATCGTTGCGGGAACTCGATCAGCGATTCGACCTGTTAGCTACCGATGCCCGCGAATACGCACTGATTCTCATTGGGGTCGACGGACGAATCCTCTGCTGGAACATTGGCGCCGAGCACTTCTTCGGGTATCAGTCGCCGGAGATCATCGGTCAGCACTTTTCCAGATTCTTTACTCCCGATGATGTGCTGACTGGTCAGCCCGAGTCTGAACTGCACACGGCTTTGTCGGTAGGCACCACTGTCAGCAATCGCTGGCAGCTGCGGAAGGATGGCACCAAGTTCTGGTGCCATTCCACCGTCACTCCATTGCTGGACGAGTATAAGCGCACGCGGTCGTTCGCGCGAGTGATGCACGATCTGACTGAAAGTGATGCCACGGTGTCGCAGCGCGAACGGGCCGACGGCCTAGCGGCCGCCAATCGCAGCAAGGAAGAGTTCATGGCGCTGCTTTCGCACGAACTGCGAAGTCCTCTCTCACCGATTCGCAATGCTTTGAGCATCCTGCGGCAAATGCGGACGAACGATCCGCTCATCGAGCAAGCTGGCAACATTATCGATCGTCAGGTCGGCGTGATGGTCAAGCTAGTCGACGATCTGCTCGATATCAGCCGCATCACCAAGGGCAAACTTGGGTTGACTAAGGAACCGGTCGAACTGCGAGTTGTCGTCAATCATGCCGCGGAAAGTGCGCGGACCTTTATCGACGCTCGCAGACACGAGTTCTCCGTGTCCCTGCCCACTGTTCCGATCTGGGTCGACGCCGACCCCGCGCGCATGGAACAGGTCATCGTCAATCTGCTCAACAACGCCGCCAAGTACACAAACACTGGCGGCTTGATTCACTTGTCCGTTGTGCAAGAAGGTGAAGACGCAGTAATTCGTGTCCGTGACAACGGCGTTGGGATCGCGATGGAAATGCTGCCGCACATTTTCGAGTTGTTCACGCAAGTCGACGGCTCGCTCGGCAGGGCGTATGGCGGCCTGGGAATTGGCCTGGCCCTAGCGCGCAACCTCGTCGAGATGCATGACGGCCGGCTGCACGCGCACAGCGCGGGGCTCGGCGCCGGCTGCGAATTCACCGTCAAACTACCGCTGCTCCAGAATCATAAACCGCCGGAGACCAAAACCGGATTGGAACTTGGGCATGGAATGGGAAAGTCGTTTCGCGTGCTGGTTGTCGAAGACAATGTCGATGCCGCGGATAGTCTCAGCCTTTTGTTGCGGCTGCACGGTCACGAAGTGGATGTTGCGCGCACGGGTGCTGCAGCCTTGGAGGTGGCCGCGACATCGCGGCATGATGTGGTGTTGCTCGATATCGGCCTGCCACAAATGGATGGTTACCAAGTGGCCAAACGTCTTCGGGAGTTGCCGTACTATGCGGAGGTCATGATCTGTGCCCTAACAGGCTTTACGCCGAGCGATGCCGATCAGCAGCGACAGGGAGCGACCGGCTTCAATCACTACTACATCAAACCCCTGAGCGTCGACACTCTGCTCGGCCTGTTCACGGCCATGTCGCCAGTGAAGTGACGATCGACTAAGTGACTTGTCGAGGTGGATGGAGCGGGGCTCTTGAGGTCGGCAGTTTTTGGAAGAGCCAACAAGAGAGTTTTTGGCAATAACTACTCCATTTGCTCCGCGATGCTAATGAGGCGAAGCCGGGCTTCTGAAGCAGGCGGAAATTGAGAAGGCGATTCCCGGAGAACGCTATTTCGAAACCCTCAAGGGGGCGAATTCCTCCGGCAAGTACTAAAACTATGAGCGTTCTTGCTACAAAGCAGTTGTTGCCTTATCCGAAGATCCAGATCGCAGGCCCTCGGCTTGGTCGCGTCCGACTTGCGCGGCTTGACTGTCGACAGCACCGTGTCCAACGACACTGCCATAGACTGTCTCGTCGGCTCCGGTCGTCAGGATTCGTACTGGGCCGCGACGTCACGGGTAAAGCTTCGAACGAAACCGTTAACTAAGCATCCGGTCTGCACTTTTCCCAATGAAGGCAAGGTCACAGACTTATGGCTATGGCCGGTATCCAATCGCGAAAGAATGCTTCGGTCCCACAAACGTTGATGTGTCCGAAGCAAGTCGCACAAGCATGCTTGCGTGAATTTCCTCCGACACACAGATTCAACGAGAACAATGGACTATTAGCGCAGACTAATCAAGCGTTGTCATAACGTCCACGGTTGCGAAGTGTCGAAGTGCTAAGCCCGGCTCCTAAGAGGCTGCAACAATCGACAATGAGATGCCGAGCTCGCAAAACGAGCTGAGGAACGCTGCTCGGGCGTGTGGGATCACGTGAGCGAACTACAACAAGAGAGCGTCTCTAGTGTACTGATGGTCGGAAATCTCGAGTGGATCGCGGCCGAATTCCCGAATGATCCCGCCGCCCCCATCTGATCCAGTGCATTTTCTGCGAGTCACAAGATCACTTTGATGTGCGGCGGAGCAGCTGATCTGCTTCATCAAACTTGGCAACACGAAGGTGCAGCGATGCAGACTGCCGATTCGTAGCGTGGTCATATTGCGTGAGGGTTCAGCCCACCTTATCGGTCGAATGCTATCTTACGATGCTTTCGATCTAGAAATTCGCTCAATTTTCCGCCGCTTCTCACCGCTATTGGCCCTCAAGATGCACCGACAATTTCTATTCTGTGAAACTCTTTCGGAGCATTTAGATGAATTCGTCTCGCCGTCAGGTTTTCTTCTTCGGGTTGTTTGGACTCCCGCTATCGGCGTCCTTGACCAGTCTAGCGCGGGCTCAGCGAGCGCCACCGCCCGCAGTAATGAAGCCACAGACCAGTGATGCGAATGCTTCGAATGATGCGCCGCTCGCAGCGTGCATGTTGATTGATGCATTTAAGCAGATTCGGAAGTGTGAATTGGTTAGCAAGCTTCTGAAGTCCGAAGAAGCTCGCACTTTTGCAAGAGTTGAAACTGAAGAGCACGAACAAATTGCCAAACAGTTGAAGAAGAGTGGCTTTATTTATGCAGAAATGTCAGATCGGAGCGGCGGTGGCAAGTCAGCTCGGCCAGGCGCTGGCGAACAGTTTTCGCAAGCTAGGGGCGTGCTGATGCCTGGCGCCGCGCAACTCATCGAAATCCTACACGAAGTAGCCGAGCAGTGCGTCGGCTCGTTCAAATTCAAGATTCAGTGGAAAGAAGGACTCCAATTAGACAAGCGATTCATTGGCGACCAGCTGAATACACACTACATGCTGCTGGATAAGGCTCAGGTGTTCAAGACGCACGCTACCTCTGACGTTCGACCACTGCTTGAAGCGGGGGTGGCTATCACTCAAAAGCATATTGCGATCCTGGAGGACCTCATGGTCAAGCTTGAAAAGACTAAAACCTGACAGGAGTTATTTCGAAAAGGGCTTTCGGCCAGCGAGGTTTGCTAACTGTGCCTGATCAACGCGCTAATCTTTCGACCGATGGCGGCTTATCCTTTTCAACAGAACCGAGCGCTCGCTTTCGCCCTATAAAGAAATTGTTCTTTTCGTCTCGCTTTATCTACTCTGCACGGTAAATTGCCGCATTCGTGCCGGCGTCGCCCAACTCTACGTCGTCAGAGTGAAGATCGAGCGCAATTCCGTTAGGTGGATCGCTCGCAGCGCGACCGATTTGCTTTGTGCCCTGGGCGGGCCAAATCGCCGCAAGAACGAGGCTGTTGAACAGGTATCGCAAAACATTCGCCTGCTGTAAAGCGGGGTCGATCTTCGCTTCGAGAATGGCGTGTGCTAGCGGCAATTTACTCCAGTGCAAGGCAGGTTGATCGTGGTGAACGGTGTGATAACCGTTATTGAACAGCAAGAAATTGATTACTGGCCCGACGAAGTTGCGAGAGTGATTGTGCTCTGACCACGGATCCGTATGCACATGCTGTTCATAGTTGAAGAACATGATCGTCCAAACCGATGCGAGCGCTGGCCATCCAACAGCGAGAACCCACAGCACGGTTCCCCGCCGCAACCCGTGCAACAGAACTCCCGTCAGCCACACGCTGAACCAGACACTAAGCCACACGGTGTACTGCCGCCAAATGCGTCGAAACAGCCGCGGGTGCGTCGCTTTGGCTTTTGCTAGGAAAATCTTTGTCGGTTCGGCTTGATAGTAAGTTGAAACGAAGAAGTAGCTCCACGCTATCCATAGGTTGTGCTGTTCGGTATGACGCCAAGTGATGCTGGCGTCGCCGGCGCGATTCACATGTTTATGATGGTTGAGGTTATGGGTCGGCACCCAAACAAAAGTCGGATAGCCGTAGAAGAACGTCAGCGCATGTCCCAGCAGAGCGTTCATTCGTTTGTTCGTAAACACGGGGCAGTGATTGTGATTGTGCGCGATGATGCCCGCACAAATGGCGAAGTAAATATTGAGTGGAAAGAGGAAGAATATGAACCATGAGAAGGTGTATTCAAGAATCAGAACCCCCAACCCCATCGCTAACCATAGAAGTGGGCGATAGTCTGCCGCCATGCGTGGAAACAAAGAAGACCTCGATCAATAATGTCCCTGGGAATGAACTGCGCGAACTCGACATCCCACGCTGGCCCGCTGTGTCCTGCAATTTCGGTGGAGCCGAAAATGCAACTATGCGCGAACGCTGATCCCTAAGACAATTCGCTGCTTTTGCACGGCAATTCATTTACTCTAGCGGACCGGGCCCCACCTGTCTGTCGAGTAATCCGCTACTGCGCGTAAATTTGTCAAAGGACTACGGAAGTCCGCAATCTCCCTCTTGGCCCACAGCTCAGCCCAAGACCGTCGCCGTTGGCGAGACAACAGCGCTGATCTCGTTAGAACCAGACAAATGAATCGTCAAACTTAAGTAATGGCTGTCACGCACCGCTCTTTTGACTGCGCTGGCGCGACGATTGCTGTCTACTTTGACAATAGCAAATCACGCAAACGAGGAGAGATATGAAAAAGACTATCAACGGCGGCAATGTACATCGATCATTGCCCCGACCCCATCGCTTGGATCTACGGGTAAACCTTAGCGATCTGTTCCACCGCGGGCGCGCTTAGCTCTACTAGAGATGTTACCGACGACACTTTCTGCCGTCGGGCCTTCCATGCATTTACCAGATCGCTGGCGCAAAATCTCGCGGAGCGACGAATACGCGTGAATTGAATTGCTCCGGGTCCAATTTGGACTCCCTTGCAACCGTTTCCAAACCACCAACCAAGGTTGCAGAACACGGCGCAGACACGCCGCTCAAACGTCCTGTCCAACCAGAGGAAGTGGCACCAGCCTTCATATTCTTTGCATCGAATGCTGACTCCAGCTACGTTAGCGGCGAAATTCTGACGATTCTCGGCTGGGAAACGCGCGCCGCATAAAGGCGTGCACGTTCTATCGAGATGCATAATCGACCTGCCGCATCAAACAGTATGCAGTTCGGCTTATTCTCGTAACTAATTGACAGCTTCGCTTACTGGAATCGCCGCAGCTGGGAAAGAAACGTCGCTGCGCGCTCGGCATCGGTCTTGTCATCGATTGGTGGCGCTTTCGCGAAACACGTTTAACGTTAACGGGCCTCGTGCCCCTTCAATGCGTGCCTGCGATCTTGATCACGATGCCGCGGCTACCCTCGGGCAAGCTCTGAATGTTTATCTGATCCCTGATTCCCACGCCAAACCACTTGCCATCCGGCGACATCACGAACGCCGGCCCGGCGACTCCGCCAGCGACCGGAATATTGGCGAGTTCCTTGATCGGCTTTGGCTGCTGAGCGAGCGCGGCAGGTCCGTGGCAACAGATTAACGAAAGGCTGACAAACGCGAACAGCTGAGTTTGCATCGATGGGCTCAATAGACGAGGTAGAGACTCGCCGCATTGTGACGGTGACGTGAGCTGGTTGCAATTAATTCAGCAACGATGCCAGTCAGTGCTTATTTCTAATTCTTGTTGCCCTTATTCGTGCCTGCGTCCACCGGCGGTTGCAAGCCGTCATCAGGCTGATTCCACAGTCGATAGGGATCATGGTTTCGCCGCATTTCGGCCAGCAACAAGGCCCGCATTTCCTTGAGCTTGTCCTGATACTTGTCGTCCTTGGCCAGGTTGATCTGCTGTTCGGTGGGCGTATTGCCCGTGCGCGACACGACATCGGCGGCAGCGTGCTCTTGCAGTAACTCTGCCGGGTTTTGCTTGAGATTGAAGAGTTGAGTTTCGCGCACCTTGCCATCAAGCACGTCGTACTCGATCAGTTTCCAATCTCCCTTTCGCACCGAGCGCATGCCGGGCTTCGTGCCGCCGGCATACACGCCGTAAAGGACATCGCGCACGACGGACTGTTTTCCTTCGAGCACCGGTCGGAAGCTGATTCCGTCATTTGTGGCCGGCGTGGGGATGCTCGCCAGATCGCAGAGCGTGGCCAGCGAGTCGAGCAGATAGATGTTGCCCTGCGCGCGAGTCCCTGGTTTGATGCCAGGCCCTTTCACGACAAAGGGAACTCGCCAGGTGTGTTCATACAAGTTCTGCTTTCCCTGAAAGCCGTGACCGCCGATCGCGATGCCGTGATCGGCGGTATAGATGATGTAAGTGTTGTCGAGCTCGCCGATTTCTTGGAGCCTAGCGAGCACGCGGCCGATTTGGATATCGATGTTTTCGGCACAGGCAAATTCTCGGCCCAGTTCATTGCGAATCGTCTGCTCATCGCGCCGTTCCCACACGCCGCTGACGGTGGTTTCGTCGCGCAAGCCGGGGTGACCATCGGCAAAGGGTTTGGCTGGCAGCCAATTGACGGGAAGCTTGGGTTGTTTGGCATTGGCTGCGGGGATGGTTGCTTTATCGGTGTGATTCACCGCGCCGTACCCTGCCAGCAACTCTGGTTTGCCGTCGCGGGTATCGTGCGGGTGTGAAAAGCCAAAGTGGATAAAGAACGGCTTGGTGTCCTTTTGCTTTTGGCGGTCGTTCAAGTAGTTCAGCACTTGCTCGGCGTGCCAGGCGCTTCCCGATTCGTCATCGCCACCGCGCTTGGCTGCGTCATGCCGAACGGTGAAAAGTTTGTTGGCCGCTTCGTAGCTATTTCCCTGTTTGCAGGTCCGCATCGTGGCATAGCCGGCGCGATTGAACACGGCAGGAATGCTCTGCTGCTCGATGTCGGGAGGACAATGCTCCCGATGCTTTGGGCCGATCGGCAAGTGCCACAGCGTGCGGCCTGTCATCATCATGTGCCGCGACGGAGTGCAGACAGCCCCCATAAACGAGCCCATGTGATAGGCGCCGTCGAAGACGATTCCTTCCGCCGCCAGCCGATCGATATTCGGCGATCGTAGTTCCGAGCGCGGATTGTAAAACTTGAAATCGAACGGCGATTGGTCGTCGACCAGAATGAACAGAAAATTGGGCCGCTTGGCCTCAGCGCCGGGCAAGTTGGCGGCGCAGGAAAACGTCAGCAACAGGCACGCGAAGAGCAATTTCATAATGGATCGCTTTCCTGCGAATTCACAGAGGCGAACTTGTCCAGTCACTAGACGCAGTCCGCCAGTTATCTTTGCCGTGAGGGGAGTTGGCTGATTGTATCGGAAGCAGGTTGGTGCGATATAATGAGGAGCCCACCCCGATTGAAACCCTCCCTCACATTTCGATACCTCCCCAGCTTCTTTACCATTCTCGACTGGCTTCCGCGTAGCCAGGCCGAATGGCCGTAATTCCGCCGACAAAGCAGTGCGCCGCCTGGGCTCTAAGTAGAATGAAGCTGCTTCAACAGGAAAAACCAATGAACGATACTGCGTACTCGCAGGAACAAATGCACTCGCAGCCACAGATCTACTCGCAGGGCCTGACTCTTCCCTGCTTCGCTCCCCTGCGCCTGGCCTCGCTGACCATCGCCGTCGGCTTGAGTTGGGTTAGTGCTGGACTGGGAGCCGATCCCATTGAGGGATTTTTGACGAAGCACTGCATCCGCTGCCATGGCGCCGAGAAGAGCGAGGGGGACGTACGAATCGACAAGTTCTCGCGCGACTTCAAGTCGGGTGTAGACACGCACCACTGGGGAGAGGTTCTCGATCGGATCAACTCCGGCCAGATGCCGCCTAAGGGCGAACCCAAGCCGATGCAGGATGAGATCGCGACCTTTGTGACGAATCTCGACTCGCGGCTCAAGGAGGGGCGTGCGGCTCGGATGGCGGCCCGCTCCGCCGTGTCGCATTATCGGCTCAGCCGGAAAGAGTATCAGAACACGGTTTACGACCTTCTCGGCGTGCGCTACGATCCCGCCAAGCCGGGCGAGTTGAACGAAGATACGTTGTGGCATGGATTCGAGCGCATCGGCTCGCAGCTATCGCTCTCACCATCGCACGTCGATCGCTATTACCGTGCTGCCGAGATCGTGCTCGACCGCGCCTATCCCGCCACCACCAGCGAAGCTCGCAAAATTCGCAAAACTGCTGCCGAGCTGCGCTACAACGGTGGTAAGGCTCAGCAAGAAACGCTCGACCGCTTCGGCATCAAACGGCCGTTGCGTTATCTCCTTTTTCCTGGTCGAGTTGAGAACGCACTCTCGCCCAATTGGTTCGGCAAAATCGGTCCGGAACAGAGTGGTCTGTATAAATTCCGCATCCAGGCCAGTGGCGTTCGCCCGCTCGGCGGTCAGCCGGCCCACTTGAGCATCGGCAAGGAGACAGGCGAGGAAACCGTCGCCGGGATCATCGAATTCGACATCACTGCTCCAGAAGACAAACCGGCGGTTCATGAGTTTGAAGTTTTCCTCGAGATGCCAGCGCAGCTGCACTTCGCCGTCGTCGCTGCGGACGTTGTGGACAGGCGAGCCGGTGCAGCCTTCCGCAATTCGCTCACCAGTCCGAACTATATGTTCACGCACAGCAGTGAAACGCTGCTGCTGAATCCGAACGCGCCGCAGATGTTCGACGACAAGGGGAACGGTCTGTTCTCGACGGTGCTCGTCGATTGGATCGAATGGGAAGGGCCGCTGGTAACGGACGCCGAAAAATCCCGCCGCAACGGTCTCGTGCCGCCGGATGACGCCACACCGGAATTGGTCGCTGAGCATCTGCAACGCTTTGCCGAACGGGCCTGGCGTCGACCAGTCAAAAGGGAAGAGCTGGCCGAATATCTAAACGCTTACCGCTCCGAACGCGAAGCGGGAGAAAAGACCGACGTTGCCTATCGCGTAGCGATGGCGGGCGTGCTCACTTCACGACACTTCATTTATATCGTCGAAGGGGACGCAGTTCCTCGCGAACGTTTGAACGACTCGGAACTCGCCACGCGGCTATCGTATTTCCTGTGGAGTTCGATGCCCGACGATGCCCTGTTTGCCGCGGCCCGAGGTGGCAAGCTCAGCGGCGAAAATCTAAAGCAGGAAGTGGACCGTCTGCTCGCCGACAGCAAAACCAGCCGCTTGATCGACGACTTCGCGCGGCAATGGCTGCAGCTGCACCGCGTGGGCATGTTCCCACCGGATAAGAAGCTCTATCCGAACTATGATCCCTGGCTCGAAACCAGTCTGCGGGCCGAGCCGGTGGAGTTTTTCCGCGAGATGTTTGCGCAGAACTTGCCCATCGACAGTCTGGTCGATTCCGATTGGACGATGGCCAACGCCCGACTGTGCGATTTCTACGGTCTGCCGGAACCGAAGTCGGGAGACTTTCAACGCGTAGCGCTCAAGCCCGAGGATCATCGCGGCGGCTTGCTCACGATGGGCGCGGTTCTGGGACTCACTTCCGACGGCACCCGTCATCGCCCCGTGCATCGCGGAGTATGGGTCAGCGAAGCAATCTTTGCCAAGACACCGCCACCACCGCCAGCTAACGTCAGCGCGATCGAACCGAATCCGCCGGAAAGCCCCAAGGCCACCATCCGGCAAAAGATCGAAGCCCACCGCAGCAACGCGAGCTGCGCCGCCTGCCATGCGAAGATCGACCATTTCGGCATCGCCTGGGACAACTACGATGCCATCGGACAATGGCGGACACGCGAGAAGGTAGCGAAGGGGACCGGCGAGGATCCACCCATCGATGCCTCGGGCGTGATGCCTGACGGCCGGCCTTTCAAGGATTCAGTACAATTCAAACAGCTGTTGCTTCAAGATCGCGGCGCGATCGCGCGAGCGTTTATCGAGCATTTGTCTACTTACGCCCTGCGGCGAGTGCTCACAGTGGACGATCAGGATGATCTGAAGTCTATTGAAGCCGAAGCTAAGAAGAACGATTATCGCGTCAAAGACATAATCCGAGCCGTGGCGCTTTCCGACCTGCTTCGCAAACGCTGAGAAGAGGTTCTTAGTTCTATGTTTTTGTTCGCTAACAGTTGAGCAAACTATGACCGCTCAAATCAATGATGCGTTCCACCTCGACAGCGTTGACTATTCGCTGGCCGGAATCAGTGAGGGCGATCTCTTTGACCCTACCCTGTTGGGAATCGAGCCAGTGGGAACTTGCACTGCTTGCTATCGTGGCTATCAGGCCGTATTTGGAATTGCCGACGAACGCCTAGTCCTGAAAACGCTTCATGCGAATCTGATGAGAGACACCAAGTCATATTTGCGAATTGCCGGCCCTCCAATCAACGGCGTCACGCCAACCGGCGAAAAAGGTGAACACGACTGGTTCAACAACCATTACGAAAACATCAACTATTACCTTGAGTATTCTGGCGGCATCCTTGTCGCTGATGAATTCATTCGGGACCTCTACGTCCACATGGGGTTTCATCCTGCGTGGAAATATAAACGAGTTCGAGAATTGATTTTTGAAAGTGGACGCCTATTGTCGAACAAAGACCGTTCAAAACAAATGGCCGAATTGCGTCAGTCGTTTCTCGCTAGCCGTGATATGTCAGATTCATCGCATATGCCATCTCGCAAAGAGATCGAAAGGTTTGTTGAGCAGGCATTCGACCGTACCTATCCCGTCTGAGGCAGCAAACAAGATGGTCAACCAGGGTGGGCGGCGAGTTTTTCAGTTCCAAGGTCTCATCAACAAAAAAACTACGAACAAAGAACAAAGAAATAGGAACCAACAACCATGAATTTTCTTTCGCAATCCTGGCTGCTCGACCGCCGACATGCCCTGCGCGCTCTCGGATCCTGCATTGCGCTGCCGTTCCTCGAATGCATGGTGCCGCTTCGCGCAGCCGAAGAAAAAACGGAGACGCCGAAACGCAGTGCGTTCATCTATCTCGCCAACGGCGTGCATTCGCTGAATTATCAGATCACCACGCCCGGCAAGGATTACCAGTTCTCTCGGTCGCTCAAGCCGCTGGAAAAACACCGCGATTCGATCACGCCGATCAGCGGTCTTCATCACCCGGGAGCGTTGAGCCATCACCACAACTGCATTTCGGTCTGGCTGACCGGCGGCAAGCTTGGTCCTTCGGATCGGAACACCATTTCTGTCGACCAGAAGATGGCCGAGGTCACCGCGAAGCATACTCGCTATTCGTCGATGGAGATCGCCATCACGCAGGATTCGCTGGCCTGGACTGCCGACGGCATTCGGCTGCCGGCGATGCGTCGTTGCAGCGAGATTTTTGCCTCGCTGTTTGAAGAACCCAAGGGTGGCAAGGGAGCTCAGCGGCGCGCGTTGCGCCGTAAGGGAAGTGTGCTCGATGCGAACCTCGCCGAGGTTCGCCAGCTCGAGCAAAAGATGGGATCGGCTGATAAGGGCCGCATGGAGCAGTATCTGACCTCTGTTCGCGAAGCTGAAATCCGCACGCGCCGCGCCGACGCCTGGCTCGACACGCCGCTGCCGACGATTTCGCCCGCCGATCGGCAAAAGACTAATCGCGACATCGCGCACACGATGGCCGGCGATTATTTTCGCACGGTTTATGATCTGATTGTGCTCGCCTTCCAGACCGATCTGACGCGCGTCGCCACCTTCAGCCTCGGCGGCGAAGGCGATGCCATTTCGATTCCCGAGATCGGCATTACCGAATCCCGTCATCAGCTCAGCCACCACGGCGGCGATCTCGGTTACATGGAGAAGCTCACGAACTACGACACCTTCGCCATCGAGCAGTACAGCTACTTCCTCACGCGCCTTGCCGAGACGAAAGATCTGAACGGCAAGCCGCTCCTGGGCACGACGATGTCCCTCTTCGGCAGCGGCATGTCTTATGGACACAGCCACGGCAATGCCAACCTGCCGCTGGTGCTCGCCGGAGGTTCCGACCTCGGCTTGAAGCACGGCACGCACCTCGACTTCAACCAAGGTCACTTCAAGGGCTATCAACTCGATAAGCCCGGTGAGCACTACAACCTTTGCAGCCGCCCCGCCAACCCGAATGCCTACATGAGCAGCCTGTTGCTCTTGATGGCCCAACGCATGGGCGTGGAAACCGACAAATTCGGCGACAGCAACAAGGCGATCGAACTATGAAAACGGTAATTGTTCGTGGTTCTTCGTTCTTATTGTGTTGCTCGTTGATGGTCATTGCCGCGGCCAGCGGTCAGGACAACAAGAGGCCGGAAGAACCGTTTCGGCCCGAAGCTGGGCAGTTTCCGCCGCTGGACAAGTCGCGAGAATACCGCGGCGTGCTCGCGTTCGTAGACCATGCGAATCGCCGTGGCAGCTTCCGCGTGCCCACCACCGGCGAGTTCTTTCGCAATCCGCCGCATCCCTTCGCCATGCTCCCGTACGGCATCGTTCGCCGTAACGGCGCACCGGCCGATCTGCGCGACATCCCGCTCGGCACGGCCTTGCATGTGCGCGGCTTTCTACCGCCCGATCCGAAAAACTCTGCCGTGCCGGTAAGCGGCAAAGGCAATCCCGATCGCCCCGCCGAGAATCATGTTCTGCTATTGGAAGATGAACCGAGCTTCTGCCTGCGCGAAGGCAAAGTTTGGAAGTTGAAAGAGATCGACCTGCAGAAAACTCAGGGGATGATCATCGCCAGCCGTGAACCGAAGGAAGGCGCAGACAGCAGCGCCAGCGAAGAGAAGATGACCATCGGCGCCGCTACGCGCATCTGGCGCGGCCGCGAGTGCCTCAGTCTCGCCGATTTAATCGCCGAAGGAGTTTGGCCCGCTGAAGGAAAGAAGTCTCTCGGTGGCCAAGCAGTGCAACTTGGACTCACCTGGCAGCCCACTCCCGGCGGCGTTTTTCTGCGGTTTCACATCTCAGATATCTGGCTGGATGACACCGCGATGCAGCGCGCCGGCCAACAGCAGACCGAAACGCACAAGGCGTTGATCCGCAGCCGTTGGATGCCCGCCTATGTCGATGCTGTCGAGTACGGCAAATTCGGTCGCGCGACTGTTACCGCGACTTTGTTCGGCGGCATGGACGATTCGCTGTACGCCGATTTCAAGAAGGGAAGCCGCGGAGTGATGAATGCCGCGGAGAATACGTTGAAGCATGCGGGGGGCGCTTATGGGCCCGCTCATATGGCTTCGCAGGGTCCGATCCTCGAGGTGACGAAAGCGACCGGCGAGGTCCCGCTGGGGAGCAGCGGCATCCAAATTCGCTTTGAGACGGACCTCATCATCGAAGGGATTCGCCCCGGGCGAGTCGTCCGAGTTCGCCCGGCGAGTTGGCCCGAAGTGACTGTGCCTCGGGACGAATATCTGAACGATGGGAACTCCCTGGAAGATCGCTTTCCGACGCCGGCCATCTTCCCCAAGTACTGAACCAGAGTAGTTGGTTGGGTTCAGCTCAGTTGACTCGCTTTCGACCAAAGTAGCAGCGAATCGCTCGCCCTGTTACGGCGCGCGCTTCGGCGTAATCCATCAGCATTTTGCGGTTAGCTGTCGCAGCTACACGGAACCGCGCTCGATACGGCGCACTCGCGAGTCGCGGCAGACAACTCGGGCACATCGTTTGCTTGTCCGATTGCCGCCTACGAATCGCTAGGCGCGCGTGGATCACATATCCATCGTGAGCGACTCTCTCTCGTCGCTCAATGCAGAACGGAACTGTTGCTGCGCGGCAGCAATCAGCGCGTTCATTTTCTCTCAAAAAAAACATCCTGGAAACTTTTGATGCGTACGTTTCAGTGTGCTTGTAACAACATCTTGTATTTCGACAACTCGCAGTGCCTGGCATGCGGCCGCGAAGCGGGATTTTGTCCGGCCTGCGACAATTTGGTTGCGCTGCTTCCGCTGGATCAGGGCGGCTTGCAGTGTGGCAACGCCGCGTGCGGAGTTCAGCTGCAAAAGTGCGTCAACTACGCCACTTACAACGTCTGCAATCGTTGCGTTATGGCCGGCGATACCACGCACGCTGGCTTCTGCGATTGCTGCCGCTTCAACGATACGATTCCGGACCTTTCCGTCGTTGGCAATTTAGAAAAGTGGTATCGGCTGGAGGCCGCCAAGCGGAGGTTGTTCTACGACCTGCGTAAGCTGGGCCTGCCGTACGGCACTGCGCAAGACGGCATCGCGCCGCCGCTGAGCTTCGATTTCAAAGCAGACGTGATTCCGCCGAATGATATTTGGCGAGGTGGCAACCAGGGAGAAAAAGTTTTCACCAGCCACGATCATGGCCGGATCACCATCAACATTCGTGAAGCCGATTCGGTGGCTCGCGAAAGCTTGCGCGTCGAAATGAAAGAGACGCATCGTTCTCTCATCGGCCACTTTCGACACGAGATTGGGCACTACTACTGGGATGTTTTGGTGCTGGGCCGCGACGAAGCAGCTTCGAAGGCGGTGTTCGGTGACCACGATAATCCCACCTACGATCAGGCGCTGGCCATCTATTATCAGAATGGCGCACCGCTCAACTGGCCGGAGAATTTCATCAGCGCCTATTCGACGATGCATCCCTGGGAAGATTTTGCGGAGACCTGGGCTGCGTATCTCGACATGTGCGGCTCGCTCGACACCGCAGAAAATGTCGGCTTCGGCGGCGAGTCTGATCCGGTGCATGCCGATTTCGATGCCATGATTGCGCGCTATCAGCAAATTGGCATCGCCAACAACGAGTTGAATCGCAACATGGGTATTTTGGATGCCGTGCCGCAAGTCTTTGTTCAGCCCGTGATCGCAAAAATGCGTTACATCCACGGTCTGGTGCAGCGGGGCCGAAATGAAAACGCGGCAATCGTTGGCGGCGCTGATCCAAATCAAGCGGTCGCTGCAATGGCGTAACGGCCTCACTTTTGCATTACGCCTTGGAGGCTTTTTCAGCGAATGACTTCCTACTAGTGAGCTCCTGCGAATGCGTTTTCATGTCTCCGGGCGGCTCGAATACAACGTCCGCTTCCCGTCTACCATGATCTTCAATGTGCATGCGCAGCGGTCGCCTGGGCAGACGATTCTTCACGAACGGTTTACCGTCGAGCCCGACCTGCATTTCGAAGAATTTGTAATCGACTCCGGTGGCAGTCGATTTGTCCGGCTGGAGACGGGGAAAAAGAAGATGCTGCAGCTCTCGTACGAAGCGACCGTGGAAACTTCCTGCGAGGTGGTGCCTGCGAATAAGTTGGACTACACGCCCGTGGCGGATATGGATCGTAGGGCCATCCCGTACTTATTTCCGAGTCGATATTGCCAGTCCGATCGCCTGGGCCGCCTGGCGTGGGATTTGTTTGGCAAGGTGGCCAACCCGTACGAGAAAGTGATCGCTGTCGTTGACTGGATTCATGAGAACGTCGAGTACCTGCGGGGCAGCACCAATTCAGAAACGTCGGCCTACGACACGGTGACTCAGCGGACCGGCGTTTGTCGTGACTTCGCTCATCTGGGGATCGCGCTCTGCCGCGCGCTCAATATTCCAGCGCGTTATTTTTCGGGGTACGCCTTTCAACTCGAGCCACCCGATTTTCACGCCTGCTTTGAGTGTTACCTGGGAGGTCGTTGGCTGGTCTTCGATGCCACTCGCTTGGTGCCGCTCAACGGACTCATTCGCATTGGCACTGGGCGGGATGCCGCCGACGCCGCTGTCTCTAGTATCTTCGGCCGGGTGCAAAGCACCTTGATGCAGGTCGATTGCCAACTCGCGCCAGGGCAGAAATTCACGCCGCTGGAGCGGAAGCAGTTGGGCCGAAAAGGGATTTCGCTGGACGCAAAGCATGCTACGTCAACGCATTGAACATGCCACGATTTACTCATATCGTCGACCAGTAGCGTTTGGCCGTCATCGCCTCGTGCTCCGTCCACGGGAGGGGCATGATATTCGTGTTGTGGATATGTCGCTTGAGATCTTCCCTGCGCATCGATTGGCCTGGGCGCGCGACGTATTCAGCAACTCCGTCGCGATTGTCGACTTTACTGCCGAAGCGGATCGGTTAGAAGTTCGCAGCGAGGTTACCGTCGAACGCTCGTTGCCGTTTCCGTCCCAAGATCCATACGTGCCTTGGAGGATTCCCTGGCCGGTCAACTACGACGAGCGCGAGGCGCCGATCACGGCGGCGTATCAAACGCTCTCGTATGCGGACGATGCGCAGATAGTGAAACAGTGGCTGGCCGAGTACGCGACGGTAACAGCGACCGACGATGCCGAGACGCTGCTCATGAATCTCTGCCATCACATCCACGCAAAAATCGGCTATCAGCGGCGCTACGTCAAAGGGGTGCAAAGTCCGGGCGAAACACTCCGCCTGCAGAGCGGCTCCTGCCGCGACATGGCGCTGCTGATGATGGATGCTGCTCGACTGATGGGGCTGTCTGCTCGATTTGTTAGTGGCTATTTGGATTGTCCCGCCGCAGAAGCTGGTCGCGCGGCGATGCACGCTTGGGCCGAGATCTATCTGCCCGTTCTCGGTTGGCGTGGCTACGATCCCACGATCGGCGAAGGGGCGTCGTTGAAGCACATCACCGTCGGCGTCAGTCAGCACCCGCGCGGCGTGATGCCCATCACCGGGCAGTTTCACGGCGACTCAGGCGATTACCTCGATATGAGGGCACCGGTGAAAGTCGTGCGGCTAACCGAGTGAAATCACATCAAAAGGACTCTGAATCCTCAATCGCGTGGCTGGTCAAAGTTTGAGCAAACACACTGGTCGCCAATCAGCCAGCCTGGACCCGCAGCGATCACTTTTCGCCGTAATGCTCAACGGATTGCTGATAGACCGAAGTTCGTGGCCAGTTTCAGAGCGGAGTTACTTGGCAAAGAACGATGGTGAAGTTATTTTTCAAAACCACCTGGCACCACTGCGTCACGATTCATGAAATTGGTTGAGCCGTGCTGGGCAGACCCACCGCATACCCCCATGTCGCCCACCATTGTTAGCTCAGAAAAACGCGACCGCGTGAGAATCGACTCATCCGTTTGGCTGGGTTTCGTCGCCGTCTTTCTCTTCTTCCTGTCCGCCGGTGGAGTGGCCTATGTCAACACTCGCATCTTGCGGCGAAACGCCGATTCAGTGGCCAAGACGCATGAGACGATCGTGGCCTTGGAGAACGTGATTTCGATCATTAAGGACGCTGAAACCGGGCAGCGCGGCTATTTGCTGACGGGCGATACGAAGTACCTCGCCCCCTACAATGTCGCGATCAATCGAGTTGAACAGCGACTGCAAGGGATGGAGCGACTCGTCGGAACCGAGGTGGTGCAGGCGGCCAAGCTCCGCCAGATCAGGGAGGAGGTCGCAAACAAACTGAGCGAACTTGCGGAAACGATCGACATTCGCCAAAAGCGAGGATTCGACGAGGCCTTGGAGGTGGTTGTTACCGATCGCGGCAAACAATCGATGGATGCGATTCGCACGCACGTCGAAGCCATGCAAACGACCGAAATGGTTCGCCGTGCAGACCGGCTGCGCGAGATGGACCAGGCATACCTCACGGCAGTTGCCAGCGGCGTGCTGACGGGATTACTCGGTATTGTGCTCTCCTCCGTGGTGGCCTATCTCGTTCGCCGCGCGATGCTGACTCGCGCCAGGCAAGAATGGCTTTTGAATGGTCAAAGCGGCTTGAGCCGCGAAATGGTGGGCGATCCCACCATCGACCAACTCAGCAATCGCGTGTTGAAATTTCTAGCCGAGTATTTGAATGCGCAGGCGGGAATCTTCTTTGCCAGGGATGAAGGCCAATTCAAACTCTTGTCCACGTTTGCGGTCCCCGCCGACAGTGGAGTGCTCCAAGAATTCTCGTCCGGCGAAGGATTGCTCGGGAAGGCTGCCGATGACGGTAAGCCTTCGATCCTGAATGACATTCCTGAAGGCTATCTAGTCTTCGGCTCTGGCCTCGGTCGCAGCAAGCCAAGACACCTCGCCATCGCTCCCTTCTCGCCAGATTCCGAAACCAATGCAGTGGTCGAGCTTGGTTTTCTGGAACCACCTGATTCCAAGACGACCGAGTTTCTGCAGAACATCTCCGAATCGATCGGCGTAGCCGTCAAGTCGGCGCACTACCGGGCCCACTTGCACAACCTCTTGGAAGAGACTCAGCGGCAAGCCGAAGAGTTGCAAGCGCAGAGTGAAGAACTGCGGGTGGGTAACGAAGAATTGGAAGAACAAAGCAGCGCGCTCAAAGAGTCGCAGACGCGGTTGGAGCAACAGCAAGTTGAACTCGAGCAAACCAATTCGCAACTCGAAGAGCACGCCCAGACGCTTGAAACGCAGCGCGACGATTTGGCGCGGACTCAGGCATCGCTCGAGCGACAGGCGCGAGAACTGGAGCAAGCGAGCCAGTATAAGTCCGACTTCCTCGCGAATATGTCGCACGAGTTGCGGACGCCGCTCAATTCATCATTGATTCTCGCCAAGTTGCTGGGGGACAATCCGAACCGCAACCTCACTCCCGAACAGGTTCAGTTCGCCCGAAATATCGAATCAGCCGGCAATGACCTGCTCAATTTGATCAACGACATCTTGGACCTGTCCAAAATCGAAGCTGGCCACATGGAGGTTCGCCCGGAGAGCGTTCGCCTGTCGCAGTTGATCGAAGATGTGGCTCGGACCTTTTTGCCGGTCGCAACGCAAAAGGGGCTCGAATTCAAGACTGGACTGGCTGCTGACTGTCCGAAGATCTTCGAGACGGATGGTCAACGTCTGGAGCAGATTCTTCGCAATCTCCTCTCCAACGCATTCAAGTTTACAGAGCGCGGCAGCGTTCAACTGAAGGTCAGTCAAACGGCGAACCAGGAATTGCGCTTTGCCGTTTCGGATACAGGAATCGGCATCCCGGCACATCAGCAGCAGATCATTTTCGAAGCCTTTCGTCAGGCCGATGGCACCACGAATCGCAAATACGGTGGAACAGGTCTAGGACTCTCAATTTCACGCGAGCTGACGCGCCTGCTCGGCGGGAGAATCGAACTGGAAAGCACGCCCGGTGGCGGCAGCACTTTCACGATCACCTTGCCCCTCTCGATCAATCGTGAAGTCGTGCAACGGAAGCCGAATGCCCCGCCAGAGCAAACTGACTTCAATATCGTGTCGCACACTCCCCAACCTGTGGTTGTAGGTCCGATTGGCGAGGGCCGTGCTGCCGTTCAGCGCCTGATCGAAGATGACCGCGAACGCTTGTCGGCAGGGAGGCGCCTTATTCTGTTGGTTGAGGACGACCTGTCGTTCGCCAGGATTCTTTACGATCTGGCCCATGAACTGAACTTTGATGCCTTGATTGCGACCACGGCCGAAGAAGGGCTTCAGCTGGCGACGCAACACTTGCCGAGCGCCATCATTTTGGATGTGGGGCTACCCGATCAATCGGGTCTGACCGTGCTGGACCGCTTGAAGCGCGACGCGCGAACGCGACACTTGCCGGTGCACGTGATCTCGGCCAGCGACTATGCGCAAACAGCGCTATCGCTCGGCGCCGTCGGGTACATGCTGAAACCGGTGAAACGCGAAGAGCTCGTGGACGTATTGCATCGGATCGAGAGCAGGCTCTTGCAGAAGATGCGGCGAGTTTTGGTCGTGGAAGATGACCCTCGTCAACTCGACAGCTTGCAGAAGCTTTTGGGCTCTCACGAAGTCTCGACGACCGGCGCGAGAACAGCCGCAGAGTGTCTGTCGCTGCTGAAGGATGCGACGTTTGATTGCATGGTGCTGGATCTGACTTTGCCGGATACCTCCGGCTATGCACTGCTGGAAACATTGAGCAAAGAACAGTCGTACTCTTTCCCGCCGGTGATCGTTTACACCGGCCGCGAGTTGTCGGTCGATGAGGAGCAACGGCTGCGTCGGTATTCGAAGTCGATCATCATCAAGGGAGCCAAGTCCCCGGAACGATTGCTGGACGAAGTCACTTTGTTCCTGCATCAAATGGTTGCCACGCTGCCAGCCGAACAGCGGCGCATGCTGGAAACCGCGCGCAGTCGCGAAGCCGATTTGGAGGGGCGCCGGATTCTAGTGGTCGAAGATGATGTGCGCAATGTTTTTGCGCTGACGAGCATTCTTGAACCTCGTGGCGCCATCGTGCAGATTGCCCGCAACGGCCGAGAGGCATTGACGGCTCTCGAGAAAGCGAAAACGGACAAGCCAATCGATCTGGTGCTGATGGACATCATGATGCCAGAGATGGATGGCATTACGTGCATGCGGGAGATCCGCAAGAATCCGGCCTGGCGCGAGATGCCGATCATCGCGTTGACGGCGAAGGCGATGAAAGACGACCAGGAGCAATGTCTCTCGGCGGGAGCCAATGATTACATTCCGAAGCCTCTCGATGTCGAGAAGTTGCTGTCACTCGTTCGCGTCTGGATGCCCCGCTAAGGAAATCGCTGGTGCAGAGTAAGACGGACGATATCGAGATTCGGCTGCTGCTGGATGCCCTGTTTCACCGTTATCACTACGATTTTCGTGGCTATGCAATGGCTTCGCTGAAGCGACGCCTGGTGCAGGCTCGCGAGCATTTTCAGTGCGAAAGCTTTTCGCAGCTGCAGGACCGAGTGCTGCATGACCCGACGGTACTGCCGAAGATGCTTTCGTACTTGACGGTCCAGGTCAGCGAGATGTTCCGCGACCCGTCGTACTTCGCTGCCATCCGTGAACACGTCGTTCCTCATCTCCGCACCTACCCTTCTTTGAAAGTTTGGGTTGCGGGCTGCAGCGCCGGCGAAGAACTCTATTCGCTGATCATCTTGTTTCGCGAGGAAGGGCTGGAAGAACGGACAATTTTCTACGGCACGGATATCAATCCGGAGGCATATCGAAAGGCCGAAGCAGGGGTATACAGCCTGGATCGGATCGCCTTGTTCACGAAGAACCATCAGTTATCCGGCGGCAAATCATCGTTGTCGGACTATTACACGGCCGCGTATGGCGCGGCTGTTTTTGATAAGTCACTGCGTGCGCGGGCGGTATTCTCCGATCACAGCCTGGTGAGCGATGCCGTCTTCGCCGAAATGCACCTGATCTCTTGCCGTAATGTGCTGATTTATTTCGAGCGAGCGCTGCAGGACCGCGCGGTGGGCCTGTTCAAGGATTCGCTGGTGCGACGTGGATTTCTCGGCATCGGTTCGAAAGAGAGCCTGCGGTTTTCAGCGCATGCCAATGCTTTTGCGGAGTTCTCGCGCGAGGCCCGCCTTTACCAGAAGCATGGAGGCCCTGGAAATGGCTGAGCACAAACCAGATTCAGTTGTTCCAAGGCAGCGCTTTCGCGCAATTGTGATTGGCGCGTCGGCTGGCGCCGTCGAAGCGCTGGGCGCAATCTTGCCGAAATTGCCCGCGCAGTTCCCGATTCCGGTGATGGTTGTGGTACATATTCCGGCGGAATCCAGATTTTCGTTGGTCGACCTTTTTCAAAAACGATGCCAGGTGAAACTACTCGAAGCCGCCGACAAAGAGCCCATTCAAGCGGGCACGGTATACTTCGCGCCCCCTGACTATCACTTGCTGGTTGAGAAGGATTTCCATCTGTCGCTCTCGAGCGAGGAGCAAGTCATGTTCTCGCGCCCTTCGATTGATGTACTCTTTGAAACGGCCAGTGACGCGTTTGGCACAGGCTTATGCGGCGTCATCCTTTCCGGTGCGAACAGTGACGGCGCGAAGGGGTTGCAAGCCATTGTTCAGAACGGCGGTGTCGCCGTCGTGCAGTTGCCGGAATCCGCGCGATCGTCCGCGATGCCGGAAGCGGCGCTGCTAGTCTGTCCCAGTGCATTGGTTCTGCAGCTCGAACAAATCGGAACTTTTCTGGCCCAGTGTCAGGTGGGAGAACAAGCATGACAACTGCGCCTGTGTACTTTTTGCTGGTCGACGATCTTGAGGAAAACCTCGTCGCCTTGGAAGCGCTCCTGCGGCGCGAAGGGCGAGTGCTACTCCGCGCACGCTCTGGCGCCGATGCGCTGGAGTTGCTCTTGCAACATGAAGTTGCTCTAGCTCTGGTCGACGTGCAAATGCCGGGAATGAATGGCTTCGAATTGGCCGAGCTAATGCGTGGCACGGAACGTACGCGACGGGTGCCAATCATTTTTCTCACGGCGGGTGTCTCTGATAAGCAGCGCCGATTCCAGGGCTATGAGGCAGGAGCCGTAGATTTTCTGCAGAAGCCGATTGATTCTGAAATCTTGCGAAGCAAGGCGGACGTCTTTGCTGAACTCTATTTGCAGCGGCATGAGGCCATTCGGCAGCGGGATGAAATCTCCAGGTTATTGGAAGAGGCTCGGAAGAATACCGAAGCACTGAAGGAAGCCGATCGCCGCAAGGATGAATTTCTGGCCATGCTGGCGCATGAACTGCGCAATCCTTTGGCGCCGATTCGCAACGCCATCGAAATCTTGCGTTACGTAGGATTGCCAACGGAAACCGAGAAAGTAATCAACATCCTGGATCGGCAGGCACAGCAATTGAGTCGTCTGGTCGACGACCTCTTGGACGTCTCCCGGGTTAGTCGCGGTAAGATCGAGCTGCGCAAAGAAACGCTGCCGCTGGCGATGATCGTTGCGAATGCCGTCGAAGCCAGTCGCCCTCTCATCAATCGGCACAAGCATCGACTGATCGTCAACGTCGCGGACGAGGATTGCCTGGTTCAGGGTGATGGGGCGAGGCTCACCCAGGTTGTGATGAACTTGCTGAACAACGCAGCCAAGTACACCGACGATGAGGGAACAATTTGGCTGACTGCAACCTGCGATCAGCAGCAATTCAGCGTCAGCGTTCGCGACAACGGCATTGGCATCTCGGCCGAAATGCTGCCGAAGGTGTTTGATCTGTTCACTCAGGTCGATCGCACGCTGGAACGCACCGAAGGAGGCCTCGGAATCGGCCTCACGCTGGTGAAAAGGTTAGTTGAACTTCACCAGGGTACGGTTGTGGCTCGTAGCGAGGGACACAGCAAGGGAAGTGAATTCGCAATCTCGATTCCACGCGAAAAACCGACGATTTCCTCGCCTCAAACGACAGTGCGCCCCACGCCTGAATCCGCAGCTATCGCTCGGGCTCGGGTGCTCGTGGTCGATGACAATCGTGACTCCGCCGAGTCGCTGGTAAAGCTTTTGCAGGTCCTCGGCTACGAGGTGCAGGTGGCATTTGATGGAGCGCAGGCCGTTAACACGGCGAACCATTGGAGGCCGACGGTAATTTTCATGGACATAGGACTGCCAATTCTCAATGGCTATGAAGCTGCCCGGCAAATTCGCAGCGATCTTGGTGCGAGCACGATCCTCGTTGCGCTCACCGGCTGGGGGCAAGAGTCCGATCGACTTCAATCGAAGCATGCCGGCTTCAACCATCACCTGACGAAGCCCGTCGAATTTGAAACGCTGAGGATGCTGATCCAACAAGCTGCCGAGTGAGCGCGCAGCAAAGCCGAGTCTGCTGCGCGTCGAGATGAATAACGGTTAGTTCCGTTTGTCACCGCTCGTCGTGCTGTAGTTGAAGTCGAACAGCAAATCCATCAGTGCGTAGTCGACCACCCAGTCACGACCTGCTCCCGTGTAGACCCAGTCGAACTTGCCGTCGCTGGTCACTGTGGTGCTATTCACCTTACTGGCCAGGTTGGTAATGCGAGTGTTGAACGGCTGGCTGGAAGTCCAGATGGCTTGGATCGCGAGCAGTTCGCTCGTGTTCGTTGCCAGGCTGAAGTTACCGCTGATAATCAAATCGTCGCCGCCGTCGCCGAAGATGGTGTCCAGTCCTTCGCCGCCGTTTAGAATGTCGGCCCCTTCGCCGCCGGAGATCCAGTCGTTGCCGGCGCCGCCGAGGATGACATCGTTTCCGGCTTCGCCATAGAGATAATCGACGCCGGCGTCGCCGTAGACGAAGTCATTGCCGCCGCGAGCAAAGATGAAATCGTTGCCAGCGCCGCCATGCAGCACGTCGTTGCCACCGCCAGACATGATGATGTCGTTGCCGTCATCGCCGTTGATCGTCGCCGGTTTGGTGATCAACGGGTCGAGAATGATCCGGTCGTGGCCGGCCAATCCGTTGATCAGAATGCGATCGAAGGTGCTGTTGTCGAAGTAGCTGATCACGCGACTCAGCGGCACGACTACCAGCGTACGATTGCCGCTCCGTACCACGCTGATCAAATCAATCGATTGACTGCCGTTGATCACCAGCACGTTCTTGCCTGGATTTTCCACATCAGGAATGACGGCTACCAGGTTGGGCGTGGTGTTGCTGGGAGCAATCGTCACGGTGAAGGTGCGCGTAATTGTGTTCACGCCACCATTCGCCGTGCCGCCGTTGTCGGTAACCGTCACCGTGATGGTGGCTGTGCCCGATTGGCCTGCTACAGGCGTAAAGCTGAGCGATCCCGTGCTGTTCGGCGATGTGTAAGTAATGGTCGGGTTCGGGATTAGCGCCGGATTGCTCGAGACGGCAGTCACGGTGAGTGTCTGCGACTCGCCGCCACCAGCCGTGATGCCAGTCAAATTGATGGTTTGCAAACCCGAGCCATTCGGCAGCGAGGGGATGCTGGCAATCGCGCTGAGAGTCGGTGCGTCGTTCACCGCGGTGACGGTAATCGTGAATGTGTCCGAAGTCAGGCCACCACTCCCGTCGTCCACCGTCACCGTGATCGTTGCGACGCCGCTAAGATTTGCGGCGGGCGACAGACTGATGGTGCGATTCGCCCCACTCCCTCCGAGTGTGATGCTTCCGGTGGGGAACAGCGTGGTATCGCTCGAACTCGTAGTTACGGTCAGCGATGCCGCGGCTGTTTCCGCATCACCTACGGTGAACGGCACGTTGAGCAGCGGCGTATCTTCGAGGGTCGTTTGATTGGCGATATCGCTGATCGTCGGCAGCGACGCAGTGTCGTTGTCGAGATTTGTAACCGAGACATCGGGCACGGCGACGCCTGAATAGGCCGAATCGGTGCTGACCGCAGCGCCAGTGATGATCGAGTAAGCGATGTCGCCGTCAACCAGGGCATCGTCGACGCCGGTGATCGTGATGACCTGCGGAACATTCCAATTGAGCGGCGTGAAGGTGACGCTATTCGTGGAGGGAGTTCCTTCGGTGGCATCGCTCGTACCAAGGGAAATTGTGACGTCAGCGGTCGGTTGCGAGGTGAGCACGATGTTGAAGATCGCCACGCCGCCGGCTTCGGTGGTGGTCAGCCCCGAGGTGGGCGTCACCGATACGCCGACCGTTTCGACCACATCAGTAAGGTTAATGGTGATCGTATTGCTGGCCGATTGATTGCCGGAATCGGTGACTTGCACCGTCAGCGAAAATGTCGGCGTCGTTTCGAAGTTCAGCAGTTGCGAGTTGGCCACGGTAATTTGGCCGGTCGTTGGATTAATGGCGAACGCGCCGCTGCCATTGCCGGCAGTGATCGAGAACGACTTGGTATCGCCAAGGTCGGGATCGACCACGACAACCGTCCCCACACTCGTGCCATTGGCACTGTTTTCAGCAATCGCGAAGGTTTGCGGCGCAATGGTCGGTGCATCGTTGACGGGCGTCACGGTGATCGCAAGGGTCGTCGCCGAGATCGAACCGCCGGCGCCATCCGAAACCGTGAACGAGAACGAATCGCTGGTCGTCTCGCTGCCGTTGTGGGTGTACTTCAGCAAACCATTGTTGATATCGGCTTGTGTAAACGTGCCGTTCAATGCGAGCTGCGTGCTGTTGAGCAGCAATGTGCCGTTGGCGGGGAGCGCGGTGACGGTGTAGGTGATTTGCGCGGCCGGCGTATCAACGTCGGTCACTTGCAGGCGAGCGGTAGTGATGGTGGTGGCAGTCGCGCCTTCGGCGACCGTCAGGCCCGTGTTGACCGCGAGCACCGGCGCGTCGTTCACCGCCGTGACGGTAATCGCAAACGTTGTTGCGGCGATCGTGCCGCCAGCGCCGTCGCTCACCGTGAAGCTGAACGCATCGCTGGTCGTTTCGCTGCCGTTGTGTGTGTAGCTCAACAGCCCGTTGTTGATGTCGGCTTGGGTGAAGGTGCTGCTGATCGCGAGCGGCGTGCCATTCCGCAACAGCGTGCCATTCGCGGGAGTGGCGGTAACCGTAAAGGTGATTGAGGCAGCCGGCGTATCGGCATCGGTCACCGCCAAGCGAGCGCTGGTGATGACCGTGGCGGCAGCACCTTCGGCTACCGTGAGTCCCGCGTTCACACTGAGCACCGGCGCATCGTTCACCGGCGTGACCGTAATGGCGAACGGGGTGGAAGCGATCGTCGTGTTGCCATCAGTCACCGAGAAACTGAATGTGTCGCTGGTGGTTTCGCTTCCGTTGTGGGCATACGTGACCAAGCCATTGTTGATGTCGGCCTGTGTGAACGTGGCGTTGATTCCGAGCGCCGTGCCGCTGAGTGCCAAGGTGCCGTTAGCGGGTATCGATAGCACGGTGAAAACGATCTGTGCTGCGCCGTTATCGACATCGGTTACTGCCAACTGCGCGCTGGTGATGGTCGTTGCTGCATCTCCCTCGAAGACAGTTAGGCCCGTATTGACGGCGAGCACCGGCGCGTCGTTCACCGCCGTGATGGTAATCGTGAACGTTGTTGCGGGGATCGTTCCACCCGCGCCGTCGGCAACCGTGAAGGTAAACGAGTCGCCCGTCGTTTCGCTGCCGTTGTGCGTGTACGACAACAGCCCAGCATTGATATCAGCTTGTGTGAACGTGCCGTTCAGCGTCAGCGGCGTGCTATTTAGCAACAGTACGCCGTTGGCTGGAATTGCGGTGATCGTGTAGGTGAGATTCGCAGCCGATTGCTGAGCATCTGTCACTTGCAGCAGCGTATTGGATATCGGTGATGTCGCACCTTCGGCGAGCGTCAAGCCAACGTTGTTGACGATCGTCGGCGAAGTATTTGCAGCGATCAGTCCAATGGTAAAGGTCGCTGTCGGCAGCGTAGCCGTGCCGTCGCTGACGGTGAAGGTGAAGCTATCGGCGACGCCGGCGGCTGGCGCGGCGTACGAAACCTTGCCGGTGTTGATGTCATCTTGAGTGAAGGTGCCGCCGGCAGTCAAAACGCCGGTGCCAGTGAGCGTAAGCGTTCCCGCCGGAGCGGTTCCCACGGTGTAGACCAGTTGGGTCGCCGTGTTGTCGGCATCGGTCGTCAGCAGGTTGCTGCCCGTCAGCGTGACGCTCGTGTTGAGCGGTACGTTGGTCAAGCCACTGTTTGTCGCGAGCACCGGCGGATCATTCACGGCAGTGATCGCGATGGCAAAAATCGTTGGCAACGTGCTGCCGCCAGCGCCGTCGCTCACAGTGAAACTAAAGCTATCGCTCGTCGTTTCGCTGCCATTGTGAGCGTAGGCGAGTTGCCCGCCATTCACCTGAGCTTGCGTGAACGTGCCGGCTGCCGTCAGTGGCGCGCCGTTCACAGACAACGTTCCATTCGTCGGCAAGGTAACGATGGCGTAGGTCAGCGTGAGATTGTTGCTATCGACATCGGTGGCGTTGAGCAGCGCCGAGCCGATAACAGTTGCGGGCGCGCCTTCGCTCACCGTCAGTCCCGCATTAGTCGCCACAACGGGAGCGTCGTTGACCGGAGTGACCGTGATCGCAAAGATCGTCGTCGGGATCGAACCGGTCGAACTATCGCTGACGGTGAACGTGAACGAATCGCTGGTCGTTTCGCTACCGTTGTGGGCATACTTTACCAGGCCAGCATTGATATCAGCCTGTGTGAACGTTCCGTTGATGCCGACGGCTGCACCGCCGAGCGAGAGCACGCCATTGGTTGGCAGCACCGTCACTGTGTACACCACCTGCACCGGCGTCGCATCCGGATCGGTCACCGCCAATTGGCTACTGGCAATCGTGGTGGCCGCTGCGCCTTCGGCGACGGTCAAACCTATGTTCGTCGTTAGCGTCGGCGTGTCGTTGACCGGCGTGACCGTGATCGAGAAGGTCGTGGCAGCGATGCTGCTATTGCCGTCGCTGACGGTGAACGTGAACGAATCGCTGGTCGTTTCGCTGCCGTTGTGGCTGTAAGTGAGCAGCCCCGCATTGATATTGGCTTGCGTAAACGTACCGCCAATGCCGAGCGGCGCGCCGCTGAGCGCGAGCGTGCCGTTGGCTGGAACGGCGGTGAGGGTGTAGGTGAGACCAGCCGCGCCTGTATCGCCGTCGCTCACCAACAAATTTGTGCTGGTAATCGCGGCATTTGTAGCGCCTTCAGCAACAGTCAGCGAGGTGTTGTTCGTCAGCGTCGGCGGATCGTTCACCGCCGTGATCATTATGCTGAACGTGCTCCCCGGCAGAGTGACGGCGCCATCGGTCACCGTGAACGTGAACGAGTCGCTCGTTGTCTCGCTGCCATTGTGGGCGTACTTCAGCAGGCTGTTGTTGATGTCTGCCTGAGTAAACGTTTGGTTTACCGCGAGGGCGCTGCCGCTCAACGACAACACGCCGTTGGCGGGAATCGAGGTCACGGTATATATCAACTGCGCTGCCGTGTTGTCGGCATCGGTCACGACCAGGTTGGCGCTCGTAATTGTCGTGGCCGCGGCTCCTTCAGCTACCGTGAGTGGAGAATTGGTGGCCAGCACCGGTGCATCATTTACGGGTGTAATCGTGATGTTGAACGTGCTGACTGGAAGCGTGGCCGTGCCATCGCTCACGGTGAACATGAACGAATCGCTGGTCGTCTCGCTGCCGCTATGGCTGTAGGTCAACAATCCCGAGTTGATGTTCGCCTGTGTGAAAGTGCCGTTCAATGCCAGCGGCGTGCCGCTCAGCGCGAGCGTGCCGTTGGCTGGAACGGAGGAGAGGGTGTAGGTGAGATTGGTCGCTGGCGATTCGGCGTCGCTGGCCAGCAAGTTGGTGCTAGTGATCGCGATATTCGTCGCCCCTTCGGCCACGATCAGTAGAACGTTGTTCGTCAACGTTGGCGCATCATTCACCGGTGTAATCGTGATGTTGAACGTGCTGACTGGAAGCGTGGCCGTGCCATCGCTCACCGTAAATGTGAACGAATCGCTGGTCGTCTCGCTGCCGTTGTGGGCGTACTTCAGCAGGCTGTTGTTGATGTCCGCCTGCGTGAACGTTTGATTGACCAACAGCGGACTGCCGCTCAACGACAGCACGCCATTCGTCGGAAGCAACGTCACCGTGTAAACAAGTTGAGCGGCCGTCGCGTCGGCGTCGGTCGTCAGCAAGTTCGTATTGGCAATCGTCGTGGCCGGAGCCCCCTCGGCAACGGTGAGTGGCGAATTGGTGGCCAGCACCGGCAGGTCGTTGACGGGCGTGATCGTGATGTTGAAGGTCGTACTCGGAATAGTCGCGGTGCCGTCGCTCACGGTGAACGTGAACGAATCGGCGGTCGTCTCGCTACCGTTGTGGGCGTACTTCACCAGACCGCTGTTGATATCTGCCTGCGTGAAAGTGCCGGCGGCGGCTAACGGCACGCCGCTGAGAGAAAGCGTGCCGAACGTCGGAGCGGTGCCGAGTGTATAAGTTAATTGGAGCGGAGTGTTGTCGACATCGCTGACCAGCAGTTGTGTGTTCGTGATGGTAGTCGCCGCGGCTCCTTCGGCGACCGTCAGGCCGGCGTTGGTCGTGAGCGTCGGCGCGTCGTTGACGGGCGTGATCGAGATAGCAAAGGTCGTGGCCGGAATATTTCCACCCGCGCCATCGGTCACCGTGAACGTGAACGAATCGCCGATCGCTTCGCCACCGGCGTGTGCGTAGGTAATCAAACCGCCATCGATATCGGCCTGCGTGAACGTGTCGTTCGCGGCCAGCGGAGTGCCGTTCTTCGCGAGCGTGCCGCCCGTCGGTAGCAGAGTTACGGTGTATAGCAGCGCAGTGGCCAGATTGTCGTTATCGCTTACGAGCAACCGAGCATTAGTGATTACCGTGGCTGGGGCCCCTTCGGCAACCGTCAGGCCAGCATTAGTCGTGAGCGTCGGGATGTCGTTGACAGGTGTGATCGTGATCGGGAAAACGGTGGCTGGAATTCCCGCCGTGCCATCACTCACCGTGAACGTGAACGAATCGGTGGTCGTCTCGCTGCCGTTGTGGGCATAGCTAATCAGGCCCGCCGCAATGTCGGCCTGCGTAAACGTGCCGTTCAATGCCAGCGGCGTGACACCGTTCGTCAAAATGCCGTTCGTCGGCAAGGCAGTGACGGTGTAAATCAGTTGCGCTGCGGTATTATCGACGTCGTTCACCTGCAGCATCGCGCCGGTGATGACCGTGGCTGGTGCTCCCTCGGCAACGGTTAATCCCAAATTATTCTGCAACGTCGGGGCATCGTTTACCGGTGTCACCGTGATCGCCACAGTATCGGTGTCGCTCAGCGCGCCGCCGCTACCGGTGTTTCCCTGATCATTGCTCGTGATCGTGAGGGTCGCGTTGCCGCTAAAATTCGCGGTGGGAGCAAAACTCAGCCCTTGCAGCGCGGCGTTGAGATCTGCCAACGTGCCGGTGTAAGAAAGCGTGTCCGTGCCGTTGCCGGTTCCCGCCAGATTGGTCGTGCTACCCAGTGTCAAAGTGCCATTGGTAACCGACAACTGCAGCAGCATCGTTCCTGTGGCCGCATCGGGATCGGCAATCGAGATGACGTTGCTGTTCGCGGTCGAAAACACCAGGGGCGTATCTTCGTTGGTCGTTTGAGCCGCAGGCACGGTATTGGTGGGACTAACATTCGGCGCGGCAGCAGATCCGGCAGCCGTGACTTTGAGATTGTCGATGCCGATCCCTTGGCCATTGGTGCTCCCACCTAGGCCCGTATAGGTCCACCGCAAGTAATAGACCGTGCCGGCTGGAATGCTCAAGCCGGTTAGCGACACGCTTTTGGCGGTCGTCAACGGCGGGTTGCTCACCGTAGCATTGCCCGCGTCGGCTGCGTACGACTGGTTGCCTCCTGTTTCGGCGATAGTGGCTGCCGAGGTGCTCCCGTGGAAAAACGTCCAGTCATACTGCCGCGAACCGCTCCGATATTTTTCGTAATCCCACTCAATGTTCAGCGAAGTAATAGTGGAGCCCGAATTGTTGGTCACTGCCACAAAGAACGACTTCGGCGACGTGTAAGAACCTGTATTAAGAAATCCTAAAGCTCGGTCGGTTGAACTTGCCGTAACTCCATTCGCCCAGTTAATGATGCCGCCGCTGGAAGTACCAGTTACTACGCCAGTGCCCGTTGAACCATAGGCAAACGTGGCGGTGGTAGCGCCCGTCGCGTAATCGGCGCCGCCGCGAAATCCAGATGGCAGCGCTGCTGTTCCCGCGGATCCCATCCCATCAAAATTCTCCACAAACGGTGTGTTCAGCGCAGTGATCGAATCCACTGCCATCAGGTCGCGCGGCTCTAATCCTTCGATTTGCGACTTGCGAAACTGATTCAAAAAATGTCGGCGGCGAGCTGCAGCAGTCTGTGAATTGGTAGCGATAGTCTGGCGAGGAGCACGGCACAGCGACGAAGCGAAGAACTCGAGCATCAGCAAATCCTTACGAAATCGCTGCGCGCATGACCAGGTGCGCAGCATCGCCGCGAACGGCAAAATGGGTTAGCACAAAGGCAAAATAGGCGGAAAAAGATGGGTGCTTCGCGGTACATCACCGCGATCGTCACCCGCTGCGCCAAGGGAGAGTTGTGCAACGGCAGGAAGCGTGAGGCAGTTCACGCCAATCCGCCTAGTGTATCTGCAAATTCCAAAAATCGAAGGGATTGGTGCGTTCGAAATCGCGATTTTTAGATTTTATTGAGCAGCGGCCGGCCGCAACTTCCGCAACCGGGCCCATTTTCTCAGTCAGCTTTCAAGCAGCGAACGGGGTTGCTGAGAGGCGATTCGCAGGTCTATGGTAAGGTCAGGGCTAAATGATGAAAACGGAACTCGCCGAGAACCTGTTCACCGTCGCCGATCTACTTTCGGCCGTCGAATGCGATTCGCTCATCGCTCGTGGCGAAGAGATCGGCTTTGAATTGGCTTCGGTGCGAACGCATTCCGGCCCGCAGCTGCGCACCAATATTCGCGATAACTCTCGGGCCAATTTCAACGATCTCAGTTTGGCCGACGATCTGTGGCAGCGTTGTTTGCCGCATGTGTCTGAGCAGCTTGCGTGGGGCACGCCTGTCGGGCTCGATCCGAATTTCAGGTTCTATCGCTATGACGTCGGCCAGCGATTCAGACGGCACATTGATGGATTCGTCGAGGAATCACCTCAGGTCCGGAGTCGTTTGACTTGCTTGTTTTATCTCAACGATGATTTCACCGGCGGCGAAACTGCCTTCTACGCCGACGACAAGATCAACGGCGACAGGCCCGAGATAGTGCGCGTGGTACCGCGGAAAGGTTCAGCTCTATTCTTTCGCCACGAATGGTGGCACGAAGGACGCCAGCTTGCGTCGGGGCGGAAGTACGTCCTTCGCTCCGACGTGTTTTTTCGCTCGAAATAGCGCGACTTAGCCGGCCAATTTCTGCGCGACCAGCTTGAGCAACGCTTTTTGCGGGTCGGCAAATTTTTGAATGCCCTCGCTCATGAGCGTCTGTTCCAGATGCTCCATTTTCACGGTCTTGGCGATTTCCGCGAGCACCTCGGGCGGCGGCAGCTTATCGACTTGCCGGGTGAAGGTGCGGCCGCTGGCGGCCACGGCAGCATTGGTCGCGGGCGGATTGGTTTGAATGTCACTGCCGGCAAAAGCGTCGACATACTTCCACGGTGCGTCTTCTTTTTTCTTCGTGCCCGTGCTGGCGAAGATCATCTCTTGCTGCAGCGGCAGTTTCTTGTCGCTCCAGAATTTCAGATTGTCGGCCCAGATTTGTTTCGCGTTGACGATGCCGACCTGGCCTTGCGCGGCGGCTGAAAGTTGCGGCAGGTGTTGCTCGGTGTACACATCGACGCGCGAGACGAAGATGCTATAGACCGACTTGAACTGATCGCGCGAAGTACGACGCTGCGCGCCGCGCCAAATGGCATCGCGAGCCGCCTGGTATTGGCGGGGTGAGAAGATCAGCGTCACATTCAGCGTCACGCCGGCTGCGCACAATTCTTCGAGCGAACCCAATCCCGCTGGCGTAGCGGGAACCTTGATCATGCGGTTCGTTTGACCGGCTGCCCACTTCTTGCCGAGCTCGATGTAACGTTGCACGCGCTCCGCATGCGGCATGTTAGCCGTTGGGTCTTCGATCAGCGGATCAAGCTCAAAGCTGACGTAGCCGTCGTTTCCTTTCGTCTCCTGCCATACGGGCTCGAAGACTTTCTGAGCGCCCTTCACCAGGTGATCGGTCAGCTTCCAGGTGACATCTTCGGCTGGCAGACCTTCCTTGGCGAGGCTGGCGATTTCCGCGTCAAACCGACCCGTCTTGATCAGGTCGGCAATGATGATCGGATTCGAAGTAGCGCCCGTCGCGCCTTCTTGCCGGTCGCGCTTCACGAGATCGGGATCGATCGAATCGAGCCAGAGTTTGGTGCCAGAGGCGACGAGGGACTGGAGAGGAGTCATGGGGCTTCCTTGAAGGCGATTGCAGATTGCAAATGTCAGATCGCAGATTGAAAAGGCAGTTGCTGATTCATTCTGCAATCTGCAATCGAAAATCTGCAATTCCTACGCCGCGTCCTCGGCGGCAGTGATCTCGAACTCGCGAACCAAAGCTTGTTCGAATTCGAACACGTCGTCGAAATCTTCGCGGCGGTCTTCGGGTGATTTGGTCATCTCGCCGATTTTGATCAGGTTGTAAACGATCTCGCCAAAGTCGCTCGTCGTGCGAATGCCCCAGTCGGCCAGCACCAGCTTTGCCATGAAACCGTATTGGTTGTGCGCGTATTGCTTGAGGGCTTGCGACAGATCCTGGCCGGTGACGTGGCGGACGCGGCGAACTTCGCCCTCGGCGAGCGTGGTGTCCTCTGCCCGGCCGAGTTCCAGCACTTCTTGCGCGTATTCAAGGCCGCTGCGGACGAACTGATAACCGTCGAGCTTGTAGCGGCGGTCTTCGCACAAGAGCTTGATCAACGGATGGACTTCGGGAGTCATGCTTTTCGACACGGCAGGATTCCACAGGATTCGAAATGAACAACCAATGAACGTTATATGATTTGCTGGGCAAGCACGTTCGGCAAGAGATCAGGCAGGAGAATCCGTATTCGGCGGCTGATCGGGAGCGTCGAGCGGATGTTGCTCGACCTGAGTAGGGGGCAAATCGGGTGGGAGGCTGGTTTGCGGATCGGGAGGCGGCGCGTTGCTGGGGAGCGTGCCGCGGTGCATGTCGTCGAGACCTTTTTCGTCGCGCGAAGCTTCGGTTTGCGGTTGGCCGCCAGAGGATTGTTCAGTACGCGGCTGATTGCGATTGTCGGGCCGGCGCGGTTGATCGCGCCGATCGTTGCGCTGCGGTGGACGTGAATCACGCCGTTGATTTCCCGCCCCGGAAGAACGATTGCGGCCACGATCGTTGGGACCACGATCATTCGGGCCGCGGTCGCCACTTTGCTCGTTGGCGGCGGGTTCGTTGGCGGCAGCCCCTTCTTCACCGCCTTCTTCTTCGGCATCGCGGCCTCGGCCACGACGAACATTGCCAGTGCCGACTTTCAAGACGGTGAGGACATCCTGGACACTGATCAGCACTCGCCGACCATCTTCCATCTGCACGAGCAACTGCTGCGTGAGGATTTCCTGATTCAGCACGCGCGCACGGCCGGTAGAAGTGACAATTTCCGAGCCGGCGGGCGGCAGCGTGCGCTGCAGCTCTTCGTAAGTGTCGTATTCGTAGCGGAGACAGCATTTCAATCGGCCGCAGCGCCCGGAGATCTTCGTAGGATCGAGCGTGGCCTTTTGTAGCTTGGCCATCTTCATCGAGACCGGCGGCATTTCGTGCAAGTGTGTGTTGCAGCAAACCGGCTTGCCGCAATCGCCGTAGTCGGCGAGCAGCTTCGCTTCGTCGCGCACGCCGATCTGGCGCATTTCGATGCGAGTTTGAAATTCCGAAGCCAGTTGCTTCACCAAGTCGCGAAAGTCAACGCGATCTTCCGACAAGTAGTAGACAACGACCCGCTCGCCGCCGAACAAATGTTCGACATCCACCAATTCCATCGGCAGCTTGAGCCGCAACACATGCTGCTGGCAGATCTCAAATTCGTTTCGCTCTTTGCTGTGAATGTGAACGAGTTCGTTGGCATCGTCAGCGCTCAACTCGCGCAAAATAGCGCCGCCGGGAGCATTGCTCAAACTGCGGGCGACCTCTTCCGTGGCTTCACAGAGAACATCGCCGGCTTCCAGACCGCGCTGCGTGCGGGCGACCACTTTCATGCCGCGGCCGTAACGATCGTTGCCACGGGCGCTGAAGATGCCGAGCGCTCGCGTGGAACCATACCGCAGCACGTAGCGTGAGCCGGGGCGGCGCGGTTCTTCGGGAGTCGCCATGCAAGGCCTTGTGAACAGCAAGTAGTTGGATGAAGGGTATCGCTCGGTTAGTATATCGCGAGCCACGGCGCGGTGGTAGCCGCGTGAGGCCACCACCTATTAGCTGATTTCATTCTTCATCGGGCGATCAACATGCGTTTCTCTCCGGCAGTTATTTTTGCGTTTGGTCTTCTATTGTGCGGCGCTTCACTCGCGTCGGCTCAGCACCGCCTGGCCCTGCAAGGCAATGGCAAGCTGGCCATCGTCGATCGCGACGGCAAGATCGAATGGGAAATGAAGTGGGGCGGCATTCACGACCTGCATGTGCTGCCGAATGGCAACTTCCTGGTGCAACAAGGTGCTGCCAAGGTTGCCGAGATCGATGTGAAGAAAAAGGAAGTCGTCTGGTCCTACGATTCCGCCAAATCAAACGGCAATGAAGGGAAGCGGATTGAAGTCCACGCGTTTCAACCGCTGGCCGATGGCGGAATGATGATTGCCGAGAGTGGCGCGCAGCGGATCATCGAAATCGATCGGAGCGGCAAGCTGCTCCGCGAAATCAAAATGAAAGTCGAACATCCGAACGCTCACACCGACACTCGCTTGGCCCGCAAGCTCGACAACGGCAACTACCTGGTCTGCCACGAAGGAGATGGTTTTCTGCGCGAGTACGATGCCACCGGCAAGATCGTGTGGGAATACGACGTTCCACTATTCGGCAAGGAACCAAAGGGTGGCCACGGCCCCGAATCGTGGGGCGACAAATGCTTCTCCGCGGTGCGTCTGCCCAGCGGCAACACACTGATCGCAACCGGCAACGGCCACAGCGTGCTGGAAGTGACGCCGGAAAAAGAAGTGGTGTGGAAGGTCGAACAGAAAGAACTGCCGAACATCACGCTGGCCTGGGTTACCACGCTGGAAGTGCTAAAGAACGGCAACTACCTGATCGGCAATTGCCACGCCGGCAAAGGTCAGCCGCTGTTGATCGAACTCGAGCCGAAGACGAAGAAGGTCGTTTGGACCTTCGATCAATTCGATACGTTTGGGAACGATGTTTCGAACACCAAGGCCTTGGATTAACTCTTTCCCTTCCCGTGCGGCTTATCTGCCTGGCCGATAATTTCATACAAGAATCGGCTGGGCTTTGTATCGCGCGGTTTGCCCCACTTCATGCGTGTGAGTGCAAGCGACATAGTCAGCTTTTCCTGCGCTCGCGTGATTGCGACGTAACAGAGCCGACGTTCTTCATCGATGTCATCTTCGGCTTCTGCTTTCAGTGTGCGATGATGCGGCAGGATCCCTTCTTCCATACCGACGATGTAAACGTGCGGATACTCGAGGCCCTTCGAGGCGTGCATCGTTAAGAGCGCGATGGCGTTGCGCGAGAGCTGCTTGTCTTTGCTGTCACCGAACTCGCGTTCGCCGAGGGTGACTTCGTCGAGAAAATCGCCAAGCGAGATCTTGCCTTTGCCTTGCTCGTACTGCGCAATCGCATTGATGACTTCCTCAACCGATGCCATCCGGTTCTGGCGTTCTTCGGGATTCGGATAGAGTCGATTGAGCTCGGCTTCGTAGCCGATTTCGCTGATCAACTGCTTGAGCAGATCGGCGAGAGCCCCCGCGCGGCGTTCGTTGCCCGCCTTGGCAATCATGTCGGCCCGCGCGCGATAGCGATTGAGTAGATCGACGAACTTTTGCACGTGGCCAGCCGCGGCCCCAGTGCAGATTTCCGCCATCTTCGGCCCCATCATGAGTTCGCCGACGGGCTTGCCATCTTTTACAGCGGCTGCAATCAGCTTCTCGACCGTCGTCGCGCCGATGCCGCGTGGCGGCGTGTTGATGATCCGTAGCAGGGCTTGCTCGTCCTTCGGCGATTCGATCGTTCGCAGCAGCGCGAGCAGATCCTTCACTTCTTTGCGATCGAAAAACGACTGGCTGCCGAGAACGACGTAGGGAAGTTTCACTCGGCGGAGTTCGGTTTCGAAGGCGCGAGGTTGTTCGTTAGTGCGAAACAGAATGGCAAAGTCGCGGGCTTCGCGTTTCTCGCTCTTCATCGTGCGCGTCAGGTCGGCGATGATCTCGCGAGCTTCGTCGGTTTCGCTGTTGAATTGCAAAATCCGCGGCTTTTCGCCACCCATTCGCGCCGGCCGAAGAATCTTATCGTGGCGATGTTTGTTGTAAGCGATCAACTTGTTGGCCGCGTCGAGAATCGCCGCCGTGCTGCGGTAGTTGTATTCGAGTCGTACCGTTTTCGCGTCGGGCCAGTCCTTGGCAAATTGCAGGATGTGCTTCACCTCAGCGCCGCGCCAGCCGTAGATCGATTGGTCGTCGTCACCCACGACGCACAGATTGCGATGATCGCGGGCGAGGGCTTTGATGATGCGATACTGACTGCCGTTAGTGTCTTGATATTCGTCGACCAGCACGTGATCGAACATGCCGGCTTCAACCAGGCGGACGTCGTTGTGCTTCTCGAAGAGATCCTCTGTCAGGAGCAGCAGATCGTCGAAATCGACCGCGCCGGCGTTTTTCATCGCTCGCTGATACTTGCGATAACCCATCGAGGCCAGATGCTCTTTGTCGGTCTGCGCCACCTGAGCAGCCGCGGGCGGGAAGAGCGAAATCGTTTTCCAACGGCTGATCTGATTGATGAGATCGCCAGGGCGCATCATTTCGTCGGAGACGCGGATCTCGCGCAGCACCTGGCGGGCGAGACTCTCTTGATCACCGCGGTCGTAGATGGTGAACCGCGGTGGATATCCGAGCTTCGTGATATTGCGGCGGAGGATCTTGACGCACTGCGAGTGGAACGTCGAGATGACCGGCTTGTCTTCCTGCTTGCCGAGAAGCGTCTTGATCCGCTCCTGCATTTCAGCCGCGGCTTTGTTGGTGAATGTCACCGCGAGAATCCGGCTCGGCTTGATGCGATGCCGGATGATATTGGCGATGCGAAACGTGACGACGCGCGTCTTGCCGCTGCCGGCGCCTGCGAGGACCAGCATGGGGCCCTTGAGGGTGTTCACTGCATCTTGCTGAGAGGGATTGAGTCCGTTCGACATTGAAATCAGGCTGCGACTGGATCGTTAATGAGCCGCTTCACGCCATCCTTGAGCACGACCATGTTGAAGTTGATGAGTAAGCCGACGCGGCGCTCAGTGAGGCGAAGATAGGTGAGGAGTTGAGCGAAATGGATGGGAGCGAGGGCTTCGATGGATTTGAGTTCGAGAATGACTTGGTTCTCGACGAGGAGATCGATTCGATAGCCGGCGTCGAGGTGCATGCCTTTGTAAATAACGGGCAATGCGAGTTGTTTCTCAAACGGAATATTGCGGATCGTGAGTTCTTGGCAGAGACATGCTTGATAGGTTGATTCGAGCAGCCCCGGTCCTAGGTGGCGGTGAACTTCGATGGCCGCGCCGATGATGTCTCCGGTGATGTCATTGATGGGTCGCATTACTCTCTCCGGCAGGGGAAGGATGAACCACAGAGACACAGAGAACACGGAGAGGAAGGGAAAGTCAAATTCCTTCCTCTCTGTGTCCTCTGTGCCTCTGTGGTGTATTCCTACAACCCCATCGGGAAAGGAGAAAGATTAATGATCCCCGTTTCCGTCACCAAATAATCGTTCTCAATCCGCATCCCTTCTCGCAGAATTGCGTCATACAATCCCGGCTCGCTCGTAAACACATCCCCAACCTCGAACGTATCGTTCCAGTTCGGATTGAGATGCGGCGCCTCATGCGGGAACAGCCCGATGCCGTGGCCCAGGTGATGATTGAACACACCCAGCGGTGCTTCGTTGAGAATCGCTTGAACTTCGTGAAACAACTCCTGGCAGTTCTTCCCCGGCTTGACCGATTTCTCGACGTGTTCGAAGACCTTCATGACGTAGGTCCACGCCGTGTGCTGCTCGTCGGTCGGCTTGCCGTTCACCGCGATGGCCCGGCTGTTGTCGGCGAAGTAACCACGGTAGGCGGGGCCGAGATCGAGAATGTAGAGTTCACCATCCTCGGCTGGGCGATTGTTGCGCGGCGGACCGCCACGGGCGCCGCATTGATAGTCGTTGCCAGTCCCGGTCAGCATTTCGCCGTAGGAGGCAACGGCCACGCCTTGCAGATGATTGAAAACGTCGATCTCGGTCACGCCAGGACGAATCATCGCGCGGGCTGCTTCGTACATCTTGCCGGTGCCGGCGATGGCGATCTTCAGCCGCTCGAGTTCGTCCGGATCTTTTTTGCGGCGAAAGCGATAGAGCGTTGGCTCGATGTCGATCCGCTCCCCAGCCAACGGCGCGAGATGCAAACCGAATGAAGAAAACTCCACGCCGATCCGCTTTGGGTTCACCGAACCAGCGAGCGCCTTGATGAGGACTTCGGACGATGCCTGGCGTTGATCGTTCCGCAGCGTCGAGTGCAATTGAGCGTCGTAGGTCACGATTTCATCGGCCGCCGCCTCGACGGTCGGTTTCTTCGGTTGGCACAGCGTCATGTGCCCATCTGCGCGCAGAGCGGCGGCGGGCGAAAAGACCGGGCCGAAGCGCGGGCCGACCAGATATTGCACGTGCTCGATCTGCGTCACCACGACGAGATCGAGTTTCTGTTTTTGCATCTCGTCGAGCAAACGGCGCTGCCGGGTGCGACAAGCATTGAGATCGGTATCGCCAGGGTTCATCGGAGTATTCCTTGTTTAGTAGTCTCGCAAGATTTCAACGGCAGCGTTCCGGCCGCAAGCACCCATCACTCCACCGCCCGGATGGCTCGCCGCGCCGCACAGATACAAACCGGCAATCGGCGTGCGATGATCGGACCAGCCCGCCACCGGCCGCAACGAAAACAACTGCGTCGGGATCATCGATCCCTGCATGATGTTGCCGCCGGTCAGACCGTAGATTCGCTCCAGATCGAGCGGGCTCAAAACCTGCCGGTGCAGGATCGCGTTCTTCACGTTCGGGGCATAGCGAGCGAGCAAATCGATGCAGCGATCGCCAAAGTCTTCCTTGATATCGTCCCAGCTTTTGCCGCCGGCCAATTTGTAGGGCGCGTACTGGACGAACATGTTCATTACGTGCTGACCTGCCGGAGCGACCGTCGGATCGACTGCGGAAGGAAGCGTAATTTCCAAAATCGGTTCGGCGCTCGGACGGCCATACTTGGCGTCGTCGAAGCCGAGCTCCATCGTGTCGAGCGTTTCGCAAATGTGGATCGTGCCGTGATGATGCGCCGACGCAGTCTTTCCCGGCAAGCAAGTGAAGTCCGGCAGCTCCGACAGCGCGACGTTGATCTTCAGCGATGCCGAGGCGTAGTCGATGTGCGAAACAGCAGTCCGAAATTCAGCCGGCAAATCATCGGCATCGAGCATTCGCAAGAACGTGTGGTTGGCATCAATGCTCGATGCCACCACCGGCGCCTCGAGGATCGCGTCGTCAGCGAGCGAGACGCCAACGACCTTGCCGTTCTGCACCAGAATCTTTTGCACTGCCGTCTCGCGGCGAATGTCGACGTGCAGATCCTGACAGGCCTGCTCCAGCGAATTCGCCAGGCCGCCCATACCGCCTTGTACATATCCCCACACACCTCGCGCGCCGCCAGCTTGGCCCATCACGTGATGTAGCAGCACATAGGCAGTGCCGGGGTACGATGGCGAGGCGAATGCGCCGATGACGGCATCGGTGGCGAGTGTCGCGCGGAGGACTTCGCTTTCAAACCAGCGTTCGAGAACAGGCCGCGCCGCGCCGACCAGCAGCTCGATCGCGGCGGGAGTGTCGTCGCCAAGCGAACTCATCGCGCCGTACATCTCGAACATTTTGCCGGCATCGCGCAGTCGCTTGCCAACGCCGATTTTGCGAGTCTCGGCCGATAGCGGCAGTGGATCCGGCGCGCTTTGCATCAGTAGCGGTTCGAGCACCGCAGCGACTCGTTCCAATAACCGGTTGTACTTGGGATAGGCGGCCGCATCGCGTTCGCTGAACTTGGCAATTTCTCGACAAGTGGCCCGTTCATCGGGCCCCATGAGCAGCGACCGGCCGTCGAGCATCGGCGTGAACGACGAAGGATTTCGCGGCAGAATATGCAGGCCATATTGCTTGAGCCGCAGATCGCGCATGATCTCCGGCAGCAGCAAGCTGACGACATAGGAGGCCGTGCTGATTTTGAAGCCCGGCCAGAGTTCTTCCGTCGTCGAGCAGCCGCCCAGCACGTGCCGGCGCTCGAGCACGCACACGCTCTTCCCCGCGCGGGCCAGATAGGCAGCCGCGACCAAGCCGTTGTGTCCGCCGCCGATGATCAGGCAGTCGTACTTCCGGCGTGTCGGTTTGGCAGCGGGAGCATGCATGAGTTTCGGCTGCGAGTACGCAGGTTAGGCAGTTGCCATCGCGTGGGCAGGAACGGGGAACTGCGTGCAGAGGCTGCTTACTTCGCCGCGCACCTTTTCATGAACCTTCGCGTCGCTCGTGTTCTTCAAGGCCTGCAGAATCCAACCGCCGACCTTCTTCATCTCATCGCAACCCATGCCGCGTGTGGTGAGGGCCGGAGTGCCGATGCGGACGCCCGAGGGATCCATCGGCTTGCGAGTGTCGAACGGAATCATGTTCATGTTGACCGTCACGCCGCACTTCTCGAGCACTTCGGTGGCCAGCTTGCCGCCGATGCCAAGGGTCGTGACATCGACCAGCATCAAGTGATTGTCGGTGCCGCCGCTCACGAGCTTCAAACCGCCGCTCAGCAACGTTTCGGCCAGCGTCTTGGCGTTGTCGATGATCTGCTTCGCGTAGGCTTTGAACTCCGGCGCGAGCGCTTCTTTAAAGCACACGGCCTTGCCAGCGACGACGTGCATCAGCGGCCCACCTTGGATGCCAGGGAACACATTGCGATCGATGTCCTTGGCGAGTTCGCTGCGGCACATGATCAAGCCGGCGCGCGGACCACGCAGAGTCTTGTGCGTGGTCGTGGTAACAACATCGGCGACAGGCACCGGGCTGTTGTGCAAACCAGCCGCGACCAGACCTGCGTAGTGGGCCATATCAACAAACAGCTTGGCGCCGACTTCCTTGGCGATTTCAGCGAACTTCTCGTGCGGAATTTCTCGCGGATAAGCGCTGGCCCCGGCGACGATCAGCCGCGGCTTGTGTTCGCGGGCCAGCTTTGCCACCTGGTCGAAGTCGAGGCGCGAGTCGCTCTGCCGCACGCCATAGCTGAGAAACTTATAGAGCCGGCCCGAGATGTTCAGCTTCATGCCGTGCGTCAAGTGACCGCCGTGGGCCAGGTCGAGACCGAGAACGGTATCGCCCGCTTCGAGCAGCGACAGGTAGACCGCTTGGTTGGCCTGCGAACCGCTGTGAGGCTGCACATTGGCGTGCTCGGCGCCGAAGAGTTGCTTGGCCCGGTCGCGGGCGAGATTTTCAACCACGTCGACGTGTTCACAGCCGCCGTAGTACCGCCGGCCGGGATAACCTTCGGCATACTTGTTCGTCAACACACTGCCGACTGCCTGCATCACGGCGGGACTTGTGTAGTTCTCGCTCGCGATCATTTCCAAGCCGTCCTGCTGGCGCACGGCCTCGGCTTCGATCGCGGCCCACACGTCGGGGTCTTGTTGAGCAAGCAAGTTCATGACGGATTCTCGGTTTGGCAGTTTCTGGTGGAAACTATAAATTCTCAAAGCAGGTGGTCAGGTCGTCAATTGGGGTGGACAACGAACGAAAGCCTGTTCCCAGCGGGAAACGCCGAATTCGTTGGAAAAGGACGGTTATTCCGCCCATTCCGGCCGATTTGCCACAAACTCCGCCGGCTGCTGAGTCAAAGGATGACGAAAGCCGAGCCGAGCGGCCTGCAGGCAAAGAGGCGGATCGCTGATCGCGTGGGTCTGCGTATCGCCCAATTGCCGATTCGGCAAATAGGCCTGCTCTCCGCAGATCGGCCAGCCGAGTTGCCACAGGTGGACGCGGATCTGATTGGTTCGGCCGGTGAGGGGGCGCACTTCGAGCAACGCCGTGCCGTCGCTGCAACGCGTTAGCACCTGAAACTCGGTAGTCGCGGCCAGGCCGTTGTCTTCATCGACGGTGCGGGAACCGAGATCGCCAGCGACATCGCTGATCGGCAGCTCGCAACGAAACGAATCTTCCGGCGGGTGGCCCTGAACGCGCGCGAGATAAACCTTCTCGACTTCGCCCCGCTGGAACTGCGGCTGGATGAAACTGGCAAAATGCCGCGTGCGCGCGAAGACAACCAGACCGCTGGTGTTCGCATCCAGCCGATGCGCGGGCCGCGGCAATTGCGGCGCATAGACAGTTTGCAGAATCGACTGCAGCGTGTTGCGATTGAACCGACCACTCGGATGCAACGGCAACGGCGCCGGCTTGTTCACGACAATCAGCGCTTCGTCTTCGTACACGATCTGGATATCGACATTGACATCCGGCTCGCTCGTGGCGGGAATCAGATGGAGGTAGCGTTCGCCCGCGCGCACGATGTGATCTGCCGTCACCGGCTCTTCCAGACGCGTAAGCATCCTTTCCGCCGCAATCAACGCAGCCCATTCTTCGCGCGGTACATGTTTGAGAATGGTGCTGAGAAAATCGAGCAATGTCAGGCCATCGCAGGTTGCCGGCACGATCAACGGCCGCTGATTGTCGTACGGCGCGCTCCCGGGCAATGGGCTCGTTGCTTTGCGCAGTTGCTCATGTCGCTTCTCGAGTGCTCTTACTCGCTGTTGGTCATCCGTCGCATGGCAGTAGGGACAACTGATTCCTTTGAGAAACCGCGGGTCAGTCAGATCATCTGTCGTGAGCGGCGTGAGGCAGGCATAGCATTGATCGCTGGTTGTTTCGCTCAGGCTCGGATCGAGACCGACGCGCTGATCGAACACAAAGCATTCGCCGTTGTAGTGAGCGCCGCCGACGTCTTCGAAATACTTCAAGATGCCGCCATCGAGTTGATAGATATGCTGGAAGCCTTCGCGCTCCATGAACGGCCCGGCTTTCTCGCAGCGAATGCCGCCGGTGCAAAACATGACAATCGGCTGCTGCTTCATTTCGCCGGGCAACTTCGCCACCGCGGCGGGAAAGTCGCGAAAGTGATCGATGCCGATGTTCACTGCATTACGAAATGTGCCGAGCTTGATCTCGTATTCGTTGCGAGTGTCGAGCAGCGTGACCGGCCGGCCTGCATCGAGCCATTCCTTTAACTCACGCGGCGAAAGTTTCGGCGACGGCCGGCGGGCGGGATCGATCCCTTCGACGCCGAACGCAATGATCTCTTTTTTGATCCGCACGAGCATTCGCGTGAACGGCTGTCTGTCGCTGTCGCTGAATTTCACCGGCAACTCCGCCAAGCCGGGAATGCTGCGCAGTTCCACGAGCAGCAGATCAATCGACTCGCGCGGACCCGCACAAAAGAGGTTGATCCCTTCGGTGCTTAGCAGGATCGTCCCCTTCAGCTGCCACTCCTTGCACTTTTTCAGCAGCTCTTCGCGCAGCGGCTTGAGGTTTTCGAGCGGGGCGAATTTGTACGCGGCGATATTGACGATCGAAGACATGCGAAACAGGCGACTAATCAGAATTGACGGAGAGATACTGCGGCGGCACCTGCTCGGTCAGCCACACCTGGTTGCCCGTCACAAAAAACAAATGCCCGTCACTCACCATTTTCCCTGCCGCGACCGCGAGCACAACCGGCTTGCCGTGCCGCTGAGCGACTTGCAGCATGGTTTGCTTGTTCGTCGACAAATGTACGTGGTGCCGATTCCCCTTATTCAGACCCGTAGCCATGATCGAATCGAGGTTGTGCACAGCTGTGCCGTGAAACAGCAACTCCGGTGGCGTGGCCGCTTCGTAACCCAGATCGACGTCCACCGAGTGCCCTTGCCGGGCCCGGATGCGAGTTTTATCCTCGCTGAACTCAAACCGCTGCTTGTCGTTCTCGGCCACAACTTCCCGCAGGCTGTCGAGCGACAATTCTTTGCCATGCTTGCGAAACGCTGCGATCAACTCCGTAACTTCGACCCAGCCGTTTTCGCCAAGTTCCAGACCGACAGAATCGGGCTGATGTCGCAAAACGTAGCTCAAGCTCTTACTGATTTTCTTTCTTTTTTCTGCATTCATAAATCTACTCACTACTTCTCATCTGCATTGCCACGTACAACCCCGCGAGCAATTTCATATCTGCCTTGCTGCCGCGTTGCGCAAGCCAAGCCAACACCGCATTCACCGGCACTTCATGCACCACGATGTTCTCACTCCCATCGCCGCCGCCAGCGTTCACCTTCTTCAAGCCTTCAGCCAGGAACAGCACGATCAATTCATCTGTTAGTCCCGGCGATGAGTAACCGCTGACTAACTCTGTCCAGCGCTCGGCCGTGTATCCCGTCTCTTCCAGCAATTCCCGCTTCGCCGCTTCCACCAGCGGCTCTTGTTCTGCTCCGGCAACGTCTCCCGCCAATCCTGCCGGCAGTTCGATCAACGTCGCATTCGTCGCAGGCCGTGCTTGTTCGACGAGCACCACTTTTTCGTCGTCCGTGATCGCCACAATGCCGACGGCCGGCCTGTTCGTATTACGGGTGACAAACTCCCATTTGCCACGGGCCACGAGCGAGATGTGCTTGCCGGGAAACAGCTTTTTCAGTTCGGGTTCGCTCATATTTCAGACTTTATTTTCATGGCCATTTGCAATTGATCGCACAACGCCAGAATACCGTTTCGCCTCGCCAACTGAACCTGCCGCTTCAAATCTGCTCATGTTCCGCCTCCAAAAGCTTCGCGAAACGGTCCGATGATCTGCTCGCCAGGCTGTGTATCGAGCACCGCGAACTCCACACTGACGAACCGATTGCGGAATTGTTCGTCATTCAGCAGGGCTTGTGCGAACAATCCTGCGACGGCCGAGGGGTCATTCCGAAACACGCCACAACCCCAAGCACCAAGTAGCAAATGCTCATAGCCATTTACCGCTGCCAGCGCGAGCAATTTGTGCAGGCGAGTTTTGATCGTCGGCATCACTTGCTCGTTCAGATGCGGCGAGTTCACCGTGATGGCTCCAGCGTTGGGAGCGGGCGCGGTCAATATGCTCAGCAAGTACGGCTGCCGCAAAAATTCCCCGTCGTCATCTCGGAAGACCGGCACAGCGGGACTCAGGATCATGTGATCGGTGTAGAGTGCCGACCTGAAGAGCCGATTGGCGTCGTAGTATCCCGGCTGCGAAAGCAACGATGCATATAGCGCCGACGAGCGCGCGAGGCTCTCTTCTTGCGCCTGGCTGCCGCCGAGAAAGCCACCGCCGGGGTTCTTGGCCGAAGCGAAGTTCAGCGCGAGTGTCTTTGACTTTCCCTCTTCGCAAACCATCCGCCGCGCAGCCGACAGCGTCGTCTCGTTCGAGACTCGTAACACCGTGGGCGTCTGTCGCGGTGCGGGCGGAAGTTGCTCGACCTGCCGTTGCAAATCCGTGGGCCGGTGCAACGCTGTGCTCTTAACACATCGGTCGACTTGCGTACGAATGTCGACTCGCTCTCCCGCCGATTCATACCAACCGCGGTCCACGATCCCAACTGTCTCTTGTCCTTGTTTAGCTCTATTTCCACGACTCATGATTTCATTCCGATACTACTTGCGTGCGTAACTCTTCGCGCACTTCCATTAAAATCTTTCCTAACCAATTCTTCCCGCTTCCTGATCTGCCGCGGCCCCAGAAGTAATCCATGGGCGCGGCTTCGACGAGCGGTTCTTCGCCGGTTTCCAGCAGCAACTCCGTCAGTTGCCGATGCGTGCGAAACTTCTTCCGCACGGCCTGTCGCATGATGTCGATCTTTACCTCTTCCCAATCGCTGCGGAGCGTCACGTCTCTCGTGCGGCCCAGTTTCTTGGCGATTGCCGGAGTCTTTGCGAGGCGGATTTTCTCCGCTTGCTCGTCCCCCGGAAACTTCATCGCTTGGAAGTAGTGCTCGATGGTCGGATACCACTTCGCCTCCATCTCAATGCCATGCGGCGAGAAGTTTGAGAACTCGTTGTACGCCGTTGTCTTCGAATAAAACTCGATGGCCATGACTTCACCTATTGGATCGTTACTCCCGCCTGCCGCATTTCATCGATCGCCTGTTGGCAATCACCACGCTTCAATTCCACGCCTCGGCAACCGCGCTCGATGAGCGTCACTCGAAAGCCCAAGTCCACCGCATCAATCGCCGTCGCTCGCACGCAGTAATCAGTCGCGAGCCCGAGCACGTGAACGTCCTCGACGCGATTTTCTCGGAGCAACTTCTCTAGCCCGGTCGCGCGCCGACGTGCGTTGTCAAAAAATCCGCTGTAGCTATCGACCTCGCGATCCGTTCCCTTCTGCACGACATGCTGAATGCCCGCGAGGTTCAGTCTCGGCGAAAAATCGGCGCCGCTAGTTCCTTGAACACAATGAACAGGCCACAGCACCTGCGGCAGGCCATGCAACTCAATCACGTCGCCGACCTGACTCCCCGGATGGTGCCGAGCAAACGACTGATGATCGGCAGGATGCCAATCCTGTGTCGCAACGACCAGGTCGTATTGCGGCATCAGCTCGTTCGCCACGGCGACCACTTCATCTCCCTGCGGCACTGCGAGAGTTCCACCAGGAAGAAAGTCGTTTTGAATGTCAACGAGGATCAACGCCCTCATCGCATTTCTCCTTGCAGAACCTGGTAAGCGTGAATTTGGCAAACGAATTCGTCCAGTGAATCGATCAACTGCACCTCAGGCCGCCGCAGCGAGAGTTGCTCCACCAAATCAAACCGCCGCCGATAACCGGGATGTGCTCCGACAATCAGCGGCACTCTCGAACTGCAGCACGCGCCAAGTTCGAAGAGGGCAATCGGACAAAGCGTCTCCGGCGGAAACCAAAACGCCACCAACCCGGCCCGCTGCAAATGGCGATATTCCCAAGCAATCTGTTCGCGCCCCACAGCATCGCTCGGCTCATACTCCTCGCGCCGCGGATTCGCAATCACACCGGGCGTGTTACGCAACTGAGCGATCACAACCGCCTGCCAGTTTTCCGTATCACTAATACCACCGGCGAGAAAAACGGTTGTTCCTTGTTCGGCACATTCCTCCGGCGCTTGCACCTGTCTCATGTCAGTCGATCTCAAATCTCAAAGTTAAATCCCTGCCGCGTCAGCTTTTGGTAGGCCCGCTCATCAAACCGGAACAGCCGCGCCGCGCGATGGGCTACGTCTTTCTCGATTTCATTGGTTTCCTTGATGATCCCCATGCTGAGCACCTTCTTGCGAAAGTTTCGCTTGTCGAGTTCCCGGCCGAGAATGATTTCGTAAAGGTGCTGCAATTGCCTGAGCGTGAAACGTTCCGGCAACAGTTCGAAACCGAGCGGCTGATAACGGACCTTGCCGCGCAGCCGGTCGAGTGCTGTCTCGATGATCCTTGCATGATCAAAGGCTAGCGTCGGCAACTCGGTGACGGGAAACCACGCCGCGTTGCGCGCGTCGGTACTAGCCTGCACGTTATGGCCGGCCAGATTGACGAGCGCGTAATAAGCCACGGTCACAACTCGATCGCGCGGATCGCGCTGCACGTCGCCGAACGTAAACAACTGCTCGAGAAAAAGATCGTGCAGACCGGTTTCCTCGCGCAACTCTCGGCTGGCCGCTTGATCGAGCGTTTCCTCGACCCGCACAAACCCACCAGGCAACGCCCACTGGCCGGCAAACGGCTCGAGGTCGCGCTCGATGAGCATGACTTGCAGATCCTCGTCGTCGAGGGCGAAAACTACGATGTCGACCGTCAATGCCGGCCGTGCGAAGTTGTAACTGAAGGCCACGGCAAAACTCCTTGGTGTCTGTCTTACACCATTATGGTGTTATGGCGACACTAAGTCAAGACGCGAAAATTATCCCGAGGTTCGCGCTCCTTTCGTAGCCACGCTCGCCACGGCGTGGGGATTCCACAAACGCCCCTCGGTCTGGCGACCGCGGCTACTGCCGATCAGCCGAAGAAATTCCGCGCAAACCCCTCGCGCAGACCCGCTTTACCCGCTAAAATCCATCTTTCGACTAGGGTGCTAGCAAGATGCGGGAATGGAAGCATGAATTCGGTCGTGTTGGGTGATTGCGTCGCCGGAATGCGGGCGCTGGCGGCTGGCTCGGTCGACCTGGTTTTTGCCGATCCGCCGTTCAACATCGGCTACGACTACGACGTTTATCACGACCGCCAGGAGCACGAGGCCTATCTCGCCTGGTCGAAGCAGTGGATCGGCGCGGTCCATCGCGCACTCAAGCCCGACGGCTCGTTCTGGTTGGCGATCGGCGATGAATATGCCGCCGAGCTCAAGATCATCAGCCAGGAGATTGGCTTTCACACGCGCAGCTGGGTCATCTGGTACTACACCTTTGGCGTGAATTGCAAACAGAAGTTCACCCGCTCGCACGCTCACCTGTTTTACTTCGTCAAGGATCGCGCGAAGTTCACCTTCCGCGCCGACGAACTCGAGAATCGCATCCCTTCTGCGCGGCAACTCGTTTACAACGACAGCCGCGGCAATCCCAACGGCCGTTTGCCAGACGACACTTGGATTTTGCGACCGCAAGACTCGGCTGGTTTCACGGCCGGCGAAGATACCTGGTACATTCCGCGCGTGGCCGGCACGTTTAAAGAGCGGGCCGGATTCCATGGCTGCCAGATGCCGGAGCAACTGCTCGGCCGGATCATTCGCGTCTGCTCGAATTCTGGCGAACTCGTCGTCGACCCCTTCAGCGGCAGCGCGACTACGCTCGCCGTCGCAAAGAAGTTGGGGCGTCGTTACCTCGGCTTTGATCTCTCGCCGGAATACGTAGAGCGCGGCGAATCGCGACTCGCCGGCATTCGCGTCGGCGATCGGCTCGATGGCGACGCCGAGCCGCTGATGAGTGCGCCCTCGACGGTTTCAAAATCGCAGCGCTCGAGTCCGAAGAAGAAAAAGAACGGTGTGCCGGCGGTCTTTGCCGAGGCGGAAGCCAATGCGGAAACGCGCTCGCTCGCAATTGCCGAACGTGGTTTGATCGAAGCTTTTGCAGCGGCCTGCGACGGTTATTCGGCTGATCGAGTTGTCGCCGATCCAGAATTGAATGCAGCTTTCGCCGCTCGTTGCCGAGCCATTGCTTTGCCGGGGAGCGAACGCGACTGGAATCATTACCTGTTCAACTTGCGGAAGGCCGGCAAGCTCGCGGAGATCAAAACGGCAAAACGTTCGGAACTGTCCTGGGAAGATTTCGATCGCGTTAGCTTTGCGAGCGAGATTGCGCTGAAGCAGATGATGGATGCCGGCGCCGAGAGCCTTGATGAAATCCTGTGCGACCCGCAACTAGCCGCGCAGTTCGATGCGATCGCAGTTCGCTTTGCGCCGGACGCTCAGACGGTGAACTATCGTCTCGCCGCCCTCAAGCTCCGTAAAGAGGCAAAAAACGCTCGTACGCGAGCTCAGTTGCTGAAGATCGGCCGCCTCAGCAAAGCAATGGCGCTCAATGAAGTTCGCAAAATCTCGCTGCCGGACGCGGGCGGGATTTTTGTCGTGCAGACCGACCGCGAATCGCTCTACGTCGGTGAAGCGTTGAACCTGCAAGGGCGAGTGCAAGCCAGCTTTCAAAAGAACTCGATGTCGGTTTGGGAAACCCTGCTCGACAGCAAAAAGAAGCAAACCCTTAGTTTCAGCTACTGCCAGACAGGCGGCGACAAACGCGACTTACTCGGCTATCAAAGTAAGTTCATCGAAAAGCTTAAGCCGCGATATAACTTCGAGTTGTTCCGGACCTAAGCTACCTGGTCTCGTCGATCCACTTTGCAATATCTGCGACGACCTGTGGCGCGACGTTTCCGGGCGTGAGATACTCAACCGCGCTGCTTTTGCCTTCGCCGGCGAGAAAGAGATGGTTGAGCGCCTGATAGCTGATGAATTCTGCATCTGCTCGGTCAGCGAGCGCATCGCGCCAGCGCGCGAAGTCGGACATTGTTACCTGATAATCCCGTTCGCCTTGCAAGATGAGAAACGGCTTATCGATCTTTTTCGCCGCAGCCGCCGGATCGTAGTTGCGTAGGTCGAGCCAATATCCGGCCGGAATACCGAGCGGCAAGTCGCTGCTCGGCGTTTGCAGCGTGAGGTCGGCGGATTTCGCCGTGGCGATTTGCCGTTCGATCTTTTCGATCTCTTTTTTCATTTCCGCTGTCGGCGGTCCATCGAGCGACAACAGATAATTCGTCTGTTCGAGAATGATGTCTTCGAGCGGACGAGTTGCGCCGGCCAGGCTGATGAAGCCCGCGATGTTCTTATTCGCCTCGGCGATGCGCGGCAGGAGCATGCCGCCGAGGCTGTGCCCGAGAACGAATATCCGCTTCTTGTGGAGCTTGTCGTGCGCTCTTAGCAAATCGACGGCTGCGGCGGCATCGTCGATCGTTTCTTCTTTGACGGTCAACTTGTTGCCGAGCAACAGCATATTCAGCGGATGCTGCCGCGTTCGCTTCTCGTAACGCAGCACCGCGATGCCGCGCGAAGCGAGGCCCTGCGCAATGTCTTTGAACGGCTTGTTCGGGCCGAACGATTCATCGCGATCATTGGGGCCGGAGCCATGCACCAAGACTACCGCGGGAAACGGCCCTTCGCCTTTGGGCAGCGACAGCGTGCCGGGAAGCGTGAACAGGCTCTGCCCGACTTTGACTTCCATTTCGTCAAATGAATCCGCGCGAACATACTCGGGCCGTTGATACTTGCCATGCGGCACGAAGAACAAACCACTTACGCGGTCGTTCTTGTCGTAGACAACTTTCGCATCGAGCTTGCCGCGGGCGAACTCCAGCGTCACGAACACAATGAAATAACCGTCGGCCTCTGTCGCGCGCGTGCCGCCGATTTTCTGAAATTTGCCATACGCATTGGCGGTCCCTTCCCAGACCGCGCGGATCTGCACGGCGGGGAGGAGCAGTCGCATGGTGAGATTGAACTGCGACGTGACTTCGTCGAACTTGCCGGCCGTGAGATTGGCCGTCAGTTCTGTGGCAGCGGCGATTCGCTTGTCCGGCGCGGCTGCGGAACTCGCATCCTGCCCGCAAATCAAAAGCAACACGACGAACCACATTAGCCGCGAATCTCCAACCCGGTCAGCGTGCCGGTGCTGCTGCCGAACTTGTCGGCGGGAATTCCCACTTGCTGCAGCATACTGACGAACAAATTGGAGAGCGGCGGATCTTTGTTTTCATCAAAGGCCAAATGCTGGCCGTGGTTGAAATTGCCGCCGGCGAGCAGCACCGGCATATTCTTTACGCTGTGTTTGCTGGCATCGGCCAGGTTGCTGCTGAAGAAAACGACCGTGCGGTCGAGCAAGCTTTCGCCGTCTTCCTTCGTATCGCGCAGTTGCTGAAAGAACGTCAGCAGCGTCCGCATCTTTTCCAGCTCCAGCACTTTCAGCTGCGCGATCTTCTGCGGATCCTGGCCATGATGCGACAGGTCGTGATGTCCCTGGCTCACACCTTGAATCGGCGGCACGCTGCTGGTGCCGAGCAGTTGCAGCGTGACGAGGCGTGAAGAATCTGTCTGCAGCGCGAGATGAATCAGATCGAACCAAACCCGCGACTTGCCGATCAAGTCGGCGCTGTTGCGTACATCGGTCGGCTGCTTGGCATTGACCTTGGGCTTCGGTCGCTTCGACCACATCTCAGCCTGCGCGAGACGCTGCTCGAGTTCGCGAACGCTGGTGAAATACTCATCGAGCTTTTCGCGGTCGCCGGCGCCGATGTTTCTCTCCAACTTCTTCGCCTGGTCGCGCACCGCATCAAGTACGCTTTGGCCATCGGCGAGTCGTCGCGCCTGAGCCTGCACTTCATCGGGCCGCCCTTCGAGAAATAACTTGGCGAACACGCCCGACGGCCGATCTTCGGTTGGCACCGGGGCACCGCTCTTCGTCCAGGCGAGCCCCGATCCTTCGCAAGACAAAGGCAACGTGGCGAACCGCGTTTGCCCATACAAATGCGCGGCAGCAAACTGATCGAGCGAAATGCTGTTTTTGAAACCGGCCCGCCGTTCGGGGTGAGGCGCCGACGTCAAAAAACTCTGGTTCGAATCGTGACTCGGCCCCACATCAGGATGCGACAATCCAGAAATGACCGTGAACTGCTCGCGAAACTCCTTGAAAACTTCCAGATACGGCGACAACTCGTAATCGCGCCCGGTATCCTTCGGGAAAAAATAAGCTGGATGCACGCCCAGCGGCGTATTGATGCAAACCATCCGCCGCGGCGTGTTCTTCTTATCCTCACCCCTCGCTCGCTTCGGCACGATCGCATCAAACAGCGGCAACGCAACAGCAACGCCGGCGGCGCGGAGGAGAGTTCGGCGATGGAGTTTCATGGCAGGGTTCTCGTTTATCTCACTTCACCTGAAAAATCTCGCTCTGCACAATTTCATTCACCAGCGAGCGCAAGCCGTAGTCCTTTGCAGCAATCTTCTGCACAATCGCATCCACGGCAGGTCGATCAGTCGGTTGCGGCGCGCGGCCCGTGGCATACGTCACCAATTTGTTCGTGAGCGCTCGCGCGAGTTGCGATTTATCCTTTAAAAGCAACTGTTTGAACTGATCGACATTGTCAAACTTCTCGCCGCCCGGCATCACATCGCTGGGATCGACGGATTTGCCCTTGTGATAAGCCATGCGCCGACCGTCGACCGTGACCGGGGCGCCGTTGCCGGTGACTCGATACCAGTCACGCCAGCCGCCGATGCAGTCGAAACTTTCGAGCGCAAAGCCCGGTGGATCAATCTGGCGGTGACAGACGCCGCAAGACTCGGTCGAGCGATGCTTGGCGAGTTGCTCGCGAATGGTCGTCGCGCCACGGATGTCGGGATCGATGGCAGAGACGTTGTCGGGCGGCGGCGGAGACGGCTGGCCGAGGATGCGATCGAGCACCCAAGCGCCGCGCAGCACCGGCGACGTCGTCGTGCCGTTGGCGGTGACTTTTAGTACGCTAGCCATGGTCAGCACCCCGCCGCGATGACTCTCCGGCGGCAGCGTGGTCTTTTTGAATTCCCAGCCGACGACATCGGGAATGCCGTAGTGCTTCGCCAGGCGGCCGTTGAGCATGGTGAAATCGCTGGCCACGAAATTCGTGATGCTCAAATCGTTCTTCAGCAACTCGTCGAAGAACAACTCCGTTTCGCGAATCATCGAAACTTTCAGCAGATGATCGAACTCCGGATAAAGGATGTGGCTTGGTTCGGTCGCGTCGATTTCGCGCAGGCCCAGCCATTGGCCGACAAAGTTTGCAGTGAACGCTTGGGCTTTCGGACTGGCGAGCAGCCGCTCGACTTGTTCGCGCAGTACCTCGGGCTGATGCAGTTTCTGCTGTTCCGCGAGCGCGAACAGTTCCTCATCCGGCATCGTGCTCCAGAGAAAATACGACAACCGGCTAGCCAGCGCGAAGTCATCGAGCCGGCCTGGCTTCTCGCGCAAGAACAAAAAGTTTGGCGCAATCAGCACTCCTTTGAGTGCGGCTCGCAGGGCTTGTTCGAACGTGTAACCTCCGTCGAGCTTCGTCTGCACGATCGTCAGGTACGGTGCGATGTCCTCTGTCGTAACTGTGCGGCGAAAGGCACGGCGAGTGAATTTCTTCAGAATCCGTTCGGCATCGACTAGCGGCTGTTCGGAAACGACTTCGACTCGATCGCTGAAGTTGTAAATTTTAAACGTCTTTTGCGCGAGTTGGCCGAGCAAATCCTTATGGCTCAGCGGCGGCCAGCTTTCATTCAACGGTCCTTCGATCTCGATATATTGAACCGCCAAACCGGGCCCTTCCCACTTCGCGCTGCCCGTTTGCTTGACAGTGTTTGCGCCGGCGAGACCATAGGGCAACAGCGAGATCGTCGTCCGCGGCTCCATGTGCCGCGTGAATTCAAACACTTTCGGCGCGCCCGGTGGAGCATCAAAATAACTCACCAGACCACTCAGGCCGGTTAGGCGCGTGCCGCTAGCGGTAACGCGGAAGGTGACGGGTTTGTCGTTGCTCTGAATCGCCGAGGCGGAAATGCGAAAGAGGTAGTTGCCGCCGTCCTGTGGATAAAAGGTCGACGCGCTGACGTTGTGCCAATCCGATGAGCAGAAGCAGACGACCTCGCCATCGTCCAGAAAGCGATAGACGTCCTCCGTCGTGTTCTTCACCGGATGGCCGTCCTTGATGCTGTAGCGTTTGCTGATCAGCGCTGGCGGTTTGGGGCGGTTGCTGATCGCCATGTTGAGCGCGACATCGGCGGCTTCCAGGTACTTTTCCATTAGAAACGACGACGTGTGATGGGCCGCGCCGGCGTTATCAAACCCATCGGCAGCGGAATCGAGCGGCAGCTGATCCTTGAGGTTCACCTGCACCCCGAGCAGATCGCGCACCGTGTTCTCATACTCGCTCCGGTTCAAACGGCGAACGACCACGCGTCCTTGGGCGGCCCGGGCCGCAGTCTCTGCCGTGGCGATTCGCGGCGACAACCATGCCGTTAGTTTCTTCACTTCCTGCGCATCAGGCCGAGGCTTGTCTGCGGGCGGCATGTCGCCGGCGTCAAGTCGTTCGACTACGGCCGTCCATTGGCCGCGAGCCTTGTCATCGGCGAGATCAAGCGACAGCTTTTCGAGATCCAGATTCCCCTTGGGCTTGTCGCCCCGATGGCAAGCGACGCAGTGCTTCGAGAGGAACGGCTGAAATTCTGCGTGAAAACGTTGCGCGTCATCCGCAGCGGCTAGCGAAGTGCAACCTATCAGCAGAACGATCACCGCCGCATAAAAAAGACGTGCCATCGTGCCGCTCCGCCCAGCGATTCACTTCTGCGTTCTGCCTTCTTACTTCTGCCTTCCTAGATCCCCGCCAGACGTTCTTTCGCGTCACCGAATTCCTTCAGCTCGAGACCCATGCGGTCCATCAGCGATAGATACAGGCTGCAGAGTTTCCGCTTTTCATTTCCCGCATTGAGGAAATCGTGCGTGCGGCCGGTCTGCAACGTGCCTCCCAGGCCGCCCGCGAGGAGCAACGGCACCTGATTGGAATTGTGGGCATTCCAATGCTCGGAGACAAACATCAGGCAGCTATTGTCTAGCACCGTGCCGTCACCCTCATGCATATTCGCAAGACGATCGACGAGATAGGCGTACTGCTCGACGTGCGTCTTGACGATGCCCTGATATTCCTTGGCTTCGTTGCTGTGCGAATAGCTGTGGTGGTCGTCCTTGATGTTGAGATAAGGATAAACCTGACCCGACAAATCGCGCGAGAGGAGCAGCGTGGCAATGCGGGTACGGTCGGTTTGAAACGCGAGCGCGATGATGTCGCACATCAATCGCGAGTACTCGCGAAAGTCCTTCGGCTGACCAGCCGGTGGGCGCTGCGCGGAGGTTGGCTGGTTGTTTTCTTCCGCGGCAAATTTGTTGAGGCGTTGCAGCCGTTGCTCGGTTTCGCGGACGCTGCTGAGGTATTCGTCGAGCTTCACCTGATCCGATCGGCTAACCTGATTGCGGAGGCTGGTCGCTTGCTCGAGCACATCGTCGAGAATGCTGGTTTGCAGCGTGCTCGATTGGCCGCCGAACAGGCTGTCGAATGCGAGCGAAGGATGGAGCTCGATCGGAATCGGCGAGTCGGGGTTGCTCCAGGAAATGTGCGAGGCGTACACCATCGAGTATTCGCTCTCGTGAAACCCGGCGACCGGCTGTTCGCAGCCGAGCACGAGGCTCGAGAGGGCTGTTTCGTCTTCCCACTTTTTCGCGAGTCGCTGATCCATGCTCACCGCGCCGCGAATGAGGCGGCCACGCAGCAGCGCTTCGCCAGAAAGAATGTTGCCCGCGCAGCGCGCGTGACCGCCGCCGGCGTGCTTGTTGAACAAACCGTTGATGACGTTGAGCTGCGACTTGTGCTTTTCGAGTGAGGCGAGACTGGAACCGAGCTCCATGTTCGCGCCGGAACCCTTGGCCCACCAGTGCGGCGGCGAAATGCCGTCGCCGATGAACATGCAAGCGAAACGCTGCGTCGGCTTCTTCGGCGATTCGGCGCCGAGCAGATGGCGGCCTGACTCGAGCCAGGGGAGCGCGATCGCGGCGCCTAAACCTTGGAGCAGCAATCGGCGCGAGATTCCGTTCTTGTTGATCATGGCTTGGCTCCGGAGGCAGGATTGGGGCGGGGGGCGTTGCGATCGCGGAAGGCGGCGAGGGAAAAATCGCGGCATCGCTGGGTGCGAAACTGCGGGCTGGTGACAATCGTTTCCATCAGCGTATCAGATCGATAGCCGTTTTTCCGCAGATTTTCCTGCAACTGGTCGAGCAGCGGTTGATCGGAAAGTTGCAGCGATCGGCCGAGGGCATAACCGAGCAACTTGTGACTCAGCGTCTTGCCGAAATCATCGGCCCGTTCGGCGGCGAGATACGCGGCAAACTCAGGCACGCCGCGGGCTTCTTTGCCCGAGGGGAGCGGCACGACGTTATCGATGGCACGACCGGCAAGGTCTTGCTTCCGCGCGCGGCCGATAGCATCGAACCCTTCCATGGCCAGGCCCACGCCATCGAAGCGGACGTGGCAGCGAGCGCACTTGGCGTCCTCGGTATGCAGTGCGAGAAGCTGACGAATCGTCTTGCCGCCGGTGTCGGTTTCCTTAGCGGGCAGTGCGACAACATCGGGCGGCGGCGGCGGAATGTGTTCGCCGAGCAGATGATGGATCACCCAGAAACCGCGCTTCACCGGGCTAGTTCGCTGCGGCTGCGAATTCTTCGTGAGGAACACTGCCATGCCGAGGATGCCGCTGCGGCCTTGAGCATGCAGACCGCTCACTTCAAGCCATTCTTCTTTGTTGCCATTGAACGGCAGGCCGTAGTGCTGTGCGAGTCGCTTATTGACGAGCGTCTTGTCGCTGTCGAGAAGCTCAAGAAGAGGTGCATTGGTTTGTAACAACTTGGTGGTGAAGCGCGTCGGCTCTTCGAACATGGCTTGCCTCAGCGCGTCGTCGAAATTGGTGAAGACTTCGCGGCTGACCGATTCCTGTTCGAGAAAATCGCGATAGCGTAGCCAAGGGCCGAAGAATTCCAGGGCCAAGCCACTGACCTTGGGATCCTTCAGCATCCTCCGCGTTTGCCGCAGGAGTTCGTCTTTATCATGCAGCTTTCCCGCGCGGGCAACTCGCATCAGTTCTTCATCCGGCTGCGATGACCAGAGAAAATAGCTGAGTCGCGAAGCGAGGGCGAGATCGGACAATGGCTCGACCGTGTTGCCTGCAGCTGGCGGGTCGAGGTGATAGCAGAAGTGCGGCGAGACAAGCAATCGAATGACCGACGCGCGAACGGCTTGCTCGATGCCGTGCTCAGGATTGCTGCTCAACTTTTCGAAGAACGAACGCAGGTTGGCAACTTCCGCGGCAGTCGGGGGGCGGCGAAACGCTGTCGTGGCGAACGATTCGATTTGCGCCAAATAGTTAGCTTTCGCCTTCACAAGCAGTTCGCCGCGCTGCTTCAATCCATGCCGAATGTCTGCAAAGAATGTGTGAATCGGATGCGCGGCGATCTCGGCGGCAGAAAGATTCTTCACACCCGAACGCACGAAGTAAGCATCTTCCAAGCGTTGCACTGTTTCGATCTTCGCCAGGTCAGGATCTTCTTCCTTGAACGAGTCGAAGTCCGGATGCTTCATGAAATTTCGCTCGGAACGTTCAAAGAACACAAAGCCCCGCAGCATTCGCTCGGCGATCTGCGTGCCGAAATCGAGCTCCAGCCAGAGACGATCAAGCTCACGCCGCTCATCATCGCTCAGCACGTATTTACAGAGCGGTTGATCGTCGCGGAAGAAGCCCTCGATCAAGTGGTAGCCAGCCGAGAGCCCACGCGTGTCATCGACGTAATAAAAGCGGTTGGGGAAGACGCGGCAAAAGGCTTCACAAGAGGCCCGCAGTTCATCAGCAATCTTGTGATCGGGATTAACGAGCGGAAAGGAGAACTCAGCCAGCGACTTGCCAGTCGTAGCTTGTTCGGAAAGTGTGACTCGGGCCGCGCCGGCGGGCGAATGCTCGCGATCGAGCTGCGCGTCGATAAAGAACGCGAGCTGATTACCTTCCGGCAAGTCGTCGGTATCGATTTCAAAATCGAGTGTGGTGCCCGCCGAGATCGCGAACGATTTTGCGTCGATCTCAAGGCCGAGCGGATGTCTGCCAAGTTGGAGTTTGGCGAGTTGCTCGGGATTTGATTCTTTGAGAATTTCGAAGAGCGACGTATTGCGCTTCGAGTCATCTGGCCGATAGTCGCGCTCGCTGTTCGCCGTGCTGACGTTTGCGTTTTTGAAAATGACAAACGCTTTGTCGGATTCAGTCAGCGCGGCGATTTGCAGTACGAGACGGATTTTTTCTTTCTTCTGCAGATCGCGATACTCAACTTTGAAGCGTCGATTATCGCTCAGCAGACTCGCGTTGAAAGTGTCGCGAGTTGCTGCCGTCTTGTTGCGGCGATCAATGTGGTCAATCGGCGCATTGCCAGCGTTGCCGACAATCGCCTGCGTTTCGACGGCGCAAAGTTGCTGACTGAGCTTCTTGATTTCGGCTGCCAAATCTCTGATTTGTTGTTGGGCCGCGTTTGTCTGATCGGCGCCAGGAATCGCTTGCCAACGTTCTCGCAGATGGCGGACATATTGCGTTGATTGCGCTGGTTCGCCGCTCAGCAACTCGTGCAGCGCTGTGAGATACTTCGGGCTTAGCTTTTTCTCTTGGGCAAAATCTGCGAGCGATTGTTTCTCGGGCTGCTGCCGGAACTGCCAGACGGCCGTGAGATACTTTTCATAGTTCACCGCATGCTGCTCGTAGAAATCAAGCAGCGCTTGCTCGTGCAGCTTTTTCTGATCGGCGTAGGTGCTGGCCGCGTACGGCGCGAACTTCCAGCCGCTGGGGGTGAAGTCGATGTGATCGGCCACTTGCTGCGCGGCCGCGTAATACTTTTTGAAGAGGCCCGGCGACATCTGCAGGGCTTCGCCGGTGTTGCTAAAGCCTTCACCCGAAGCGGGATCGACAGGGAACGCATCGGCGGGGCGAATGTCGACGCCTGTCAAATCGCGAATCGTGTAGTTGTACTCCGCATTGCTGAGTCGCCGCGGCAGGACGAGGCCTGGATCGCCGACGAGTTTGTTCGCTTCGCTGCGGAGGAGTTCTTCCAGCGTTTTCAAAAACGTCGCACGATCGGCGGCGGAAGGTTGTTTGGCTTCATCCGGCGGCATCTCGGTGCTGCGAACGAACGTGATGACGTGCTCCCATTGCCGGAAGTCATCGGCGAGCTGTGCAGCTGATTTGTACTTCGTGAGATTGAGTTCAGCCGACGGCTTCTTCTCGTTATGGCACTCGAAGCAATAGGTTTTGAGGAACGGGGCGATTTGGGCCGTGAATGAATCTTCCGAACGCGCAGCGCCAAGTGCCACCAAGGTGAAGCACAAAGAAGCGATGATCCGTAGCGACTTCATCTACTTCTTCTCCGGCGCTGGCGGCGGTGTGAAACCAGGCGCTGCGTAGAACGACGTTACTTGCTTGCCGTCTTCCGCATTCCAAATAATCACCTGACCGTCGAACGTGCCGCCGGCGATTCGCTTCGTGCCGTCGTGATAGGCGGCGGTGAGGACCCAGTCTTTCGCGCCGGGGTATTCGCGAATCTGCTTTTGATCTTTCGCCGCGAACTGGCGGACCTTGTTATCGGCTGAGCTGGCGAGGAAGAACTCGCCGAAGTTGCCGAGCTTGTAGACTTCGCCGCCGAAGCCGACCTCGGCGGTGCGCTTGGCTTCGCTGATCGTCCAGCGCTGCACCTTGTTGTCGCTGCCGCTGGAGAAGACTTCGTTCCCCTCGGGATGAAACAGCACGCCGCGAACTTCCTTGTTGTGATTCGAATAAGTGATGAGCAAATCGCCCGTCTTTGCGTCGTAGACCTTCGCCGTCTTATCGCGACTGGCCGAGGCCAGCTTGTTGCCATCCGGGCTCCAGGCCACGGCGAAAACCCAGTCGCTGTGACTGGTGATTGTCAGCTGTTCTTTGCCGGTCGCGACTTCGAACACGCGAATCGCGCCGTCGGCAGCCGCGGTCGCAATGCGATCGCCGGCGTGATTGAACTGGCAGTCGTAAACGACGTCGCTGGTCGTGCTGATCACGCGAACGAGTTCGCCATTGTCGAGCTTATAGATGCGGCACTCACCGAGCCGGCCCGGCGCTCCGCAAGCAACCGCGAGCAACTGGCCATCAGGGCTGATCGAAATGCCGTACGTCCGTTGCCCCACATTGCTGATGCGGCGAATGAGTTGGCCGTCGGTCGGATTCCAGGCCGTCACTTCGTGATAGCCGGCGACGAGCAACTGCGAACCATCGGGCGTGAAGGCCACGGCGGTGATCGGCATGGTGGCGTTGTACTTTTCCGGCGCGGCGGGATGTTTCGGCGGTGGAATGTACGAGGCGAGTGGCGCCTTCGGGTCGGGCCCGTCGAAGTTCGCTCCCTCTTCGATCCATTTTTTGAAGAGTGCGACTTGCTCGGCCGTCATCGGATCGCCATCGAGCGGCATGCGTTCTTTCACGTCGGTGGAAATGAGCCGCCGAAAGCCTTCGCTGCCGTCGACGTCCTTGGCATGAAAACCGGGCGACGACGAATCGCCGGCCGCGATCACTTTTTCAAAGGTGTCGATCCGATAGCCACCCTCGGCCTTCTTCGGACCGTGGCAGGCAAGGCAATTGTTGACGAGGAGCGGCGCGATCTCGGCTTTGAAGCTGACGGGATCGGCATGGGCGGCGGCGCAAATCGAGAGGATGAACGCGGCCGTGAGGAGGGAATATTTCATGGCGGGATTTCGAACTAGCAGAGCGAACTAATGCTGAAACAAAAACTCATTCGTATTCAATAGCGCCCAACAAACGTCTTCGAGACCAACGGCTTGATCGCCCTTGGCGACAATGTGGGCCAGGCTGGCTTCGAGTTCTTTGGGCGTGGGTTTGCGAGACACCGCGGCGAGGTAAAGCTCTTCGATGATCTCTTCATTCTTCTTGCCAGCCGCGAGCGCTTTGCGAAAACGGTTGTTGGCGTCGCGGAGCTTGCCGTAGATCAGCGGGCCGTTGAAAAACTGGATAGCCATGCCAAGGTTGGAATCGCTGGTCCGTTCGCAGGCGCACACCGTTTGGCGTTCGGGTTGACCGAAGATTTTTAAGAAGTCGTGCTTGGCGAGATCGGGCGCGGGAAGTTGCGTGGCCTTGGTGCCAGCGGGCAGACCAGCGAACGCTTCCGGCAAGTCAGTGACGGCACAGATCGAATCGAGCAATTGTTCTGCCGACAGCAACCGCGGCTGATAATGAGAGAAATATTTCACATCATCTTTGTTCATTTCGTTCGGACGAAAATCGGCCTGGTAAGTCCGGCTGTTCAGAATCGTGCGCAGTACGTGCTTGCGATCGTAACCATGCTCGACAAAGTCCTTCGCGAGGCGATCGAGCAAGGCTGCATTCGACGGCGGATTCGATTCGCGGAAATCATCGGCCGGTTCGACAATGCCGCGGCCGAGCAGATGGCTCCAGATGCGGTTGACTTCGATCTTGGCGAAGTAGGGATTCTCTTTTTCGACAAGCCAATTGGCAAAGGTCGCGCGGCGGTCGCTGTCGGCGGGTGGATCGACATCACCACGCTGCGGCAGCCAGGGCTTCATCTGCTTGCTGGTCCGCGGCTGCGTCACTTCGCCAGCATTTGCCATGTAGACGACTAGTTCGTCGGCGCGGGCCGATTTCTTGCGCTGCACGCGGTTGAAGAACGCGGCCATGCCGTAGTAGTTGTCCTGCGTCCAGCGTTCGAACGGATGGTTGTGGCACTTGGCACATTGCAGGCGAGCGCCGAGAAAGACTTGCGAAATGGTTTCCACGCAATCGTTGGTGTCGGCGGCGGTGCGATAAAAGTTGGCGGCGGGATTTTGCAGCGTGCTGCCGCTGGCGACGAGCAGTTCCTTGGCGAATTGATCGTAGGGCATGTTGCTGGCCAGAGCTCGCTCGATCCAGCGGTGGTATTTGAACGTGCCACTGTTGCCGATCTGTTGATTCGTCAGGCGGAGAAGATCGCCCCACTTGAGGGCCCAAAAGCGAGCGTACTCCGATCGATCGAGCAGCGAGTTGATCGCCTTGGCCCGCTTGTCGGGAGAGGCATCAGCGGCGAACGCGCGAACCTCATCAACCGTCGGCGGCGTGCCGATCACATCGCAGTAGGCGCGGCGGAGAAACTCTTCGTCGCTGCAGAGACCGGACGGCAGATACTGCAACTGCTGCAATTTCGAATAGACGAGTTCATCGACGTAGTTGTTCGTCGTCGGCGCGGGCCACTGATAGCCGGGAATGTCTTTGACGAACGTGAGGAAGCAGGACTCGATGTGCTCGAGATAGCGAATAATGATCGCTGCTTCGCCGCGGTTCTTGCCGATGACGAGGCCCCCTTCGGTTACTTCGGCGATTTCGGAATCGCTTGACGAATAGCAGGCCAGCGGCGTAACGTCGCGGCTCGTGCCGTCCGAAAAATGGGCACGCACGGCCAGCTGCTGCGTGTGGGCGGGAAACTTGAGCAACCGGCCAGTTGGCGGCGTGACTTCGATCTTCACGCAGCGGGCCTGATCGGCGGGATCGGCCTGGCAGCCTTGCTCGATCCAGGAGCGAAGTGTCGCGAAGGCGGGATCGGACTTCTTCAACTTCTGGCCACCGCCATGCGGCACTTTCATCATCGGCTTGAGCAGCAGCAGGCTCTCATCGGGCGACATGGGATTGGCACGACGGCCAAGATCTTCGCGAACGAGCGTCAAACCATCGAGCACGGGATCGAAGGCCCGCAGCGACAGCCGAAAGCCACCCTTGCCGCTCGGCGAACCGTGACACGCGCCGCTGTTGCAACCGTTTTTTGAAAGGGCCACCAGGGCGTCGAATTCGAACGACATACGCTGCGGTTTCGCTGCGTCGGCAACTTCGACTGTAACTTTCGTCGACTGATCGCCGGCCGTAACCGTGATTTCGGCTGTGCCGTCCTGCAATCCGCGGACGACGCCGTTCTCCGCGGTGGCGAGAGCTGCGTTGGTTGATGCAAACGACGCGGCGCGGGTGATGTCTTGCACGCGGCCATCAGCGTAGTGAGCCGTGACGACGAGTTGCGCGGTGGTCTTCGCACCGCGGAGCTTCACCGCGGTCGGCTGGACTTCGATTTTTGCTGGCTGACCGACCTCGATCTTTTCGAGAGGGAGGTCTGCGGCAAAGAGCGCGGGCGCAATTGTGCAGAGGACCGCGCAGAGGAGTGCTCGTAAAACAGCAAGCGGTGCTTTTTGCATTTCCATCCTCCGCTAGGGTTTCTTCACTTCCAGTGTTGCTGCCGCGCTTTCGCCCGTCACGCTCTGGCCGGCTGCGGTGCTGGTCGCCGTTGCGACGAGTTCCTTGAACATGACCGGCGTGGCATCGGTGGAGGCGGTCAGTTCGATTTCGATTTCATTCGCGTCGGCGGCGAGCGTGATCTTCTCCGGCGCAGTGACGCCGGGCGGTAACGCTTTGAACTTCAACTCGACGGCAGCGCGATCTTCTGCTCGGCGCGAAACGGCCAGCTTTACTTTTTGCGTTTGTCCGGCGGTGATGGGGCCGGCGGGAGTTATCGTGACGGCGAGAGGATCGACGATGCTCACGACGACGTCATTCGAAGCAACCGCGAGGCCCGCGCCCGTCAATTCCGCATACGCAAAGTACCGCAGCGATTGTCGCGCGGCGGCGAGGTCTTTCGCGCCTTTCAGAATGATGTCATACGTTTCGGCTGGGCCGTTGCCGTTGCGTTTGACTTCGGCGGTGAGGCCTGGCGGGAGCTTTGTAAGGAGCACGGTCAACGGCACATCTTTGAAGGCCGCATTCGTCCTCTGCATCGCCAGCGTCAATTTCGTTTCGCCGATCTGGCGAAGGAAAGTGATCTCGGATTTGGTTTGCGAGAGGGTGTAGAACTCGTTCGCGTTGCCGAGGCCGGAGACGAGAATTAGGCCGTCGAGCCAGCCGGGCGGATAGATCATCGCGGGGCGAGCGAGACGGAGTTGCGCGAGGGTCGACATCGTCGCGGTTGGCGCTTCAGGCAATTCGGTCGCCGTGCCGACGATGCGGAGGGCCGCGACATCGGCAGCCGACCAATCGGCGGGGGGCAGCACGTAGAGCTTCGTTTCGGCAGCTTTGGCGGCGATGACATTATTCACGAGCTGCCAGCCGCTGCGCTCCGAATCGACGCTCAGCCGAATCGGCCCATCGTAGCCGTTGCGAACCGCGACGACATCGAGCGTGAAGCCGCCGCCAGGGCCGACGGCGAAACGAATCTTGTTCACCTTGGGATCGCTCTTCAGCGACAAGGCAAACGTCGGCCCGGTCACGGCTTCGATGCGATACGAGTAGTCACTGCCGCCACGGCCGATAAGATCGCTCACTTGCAGACGATACACGCCGTCGTCGGGAACGACGACCGATAGCGGCTCTTCTTCATTCTCGGTCGTCGCGGCTTCCCCCACGATTCCGCCCGTGGCATTCAGCAGTTTCAACGACACACTCGCCGGCGAACCGGCGCTGCGCGAAATCGGTTTGAACGTGACGCGCTGACCCTTGCCGATCGTGAGCGGAAACTCATCTTTCTCCTTCGCGGCAGCGAGCACACCATGGAGAGCGACGGGAAGAGCCAGCGGAGCAGGGCTTCCTTCGGCTGCACCCGGCAAGTCGTTCGAAATAATTGTCGTCCACGCTGCCCCTACGCTAAACGGCAAGCGGGGAGTGGAGTCGTTCGAGATCAGTTGAACAGGAGCAAGTCCATCCACACTCGGTCCGACAAAGCCGAGCGCCGTCAGCACGCCGCGCTGTACGCCGATGGGCATGCTCGTCGTGACCAGCGTAAACGAGCCAACCCGCAGCAGGTACTTGCCGTTGGCTTTGAAGCGGTTGTCGCGCAACTCGAGGATATACTTACCATCGGCCGGCGCGACGAATACACCGCGACAATCCGCTCCGGCGGCGACGTCGTCGTCGAGCATCAGCAGTTCTTTGCCGCTGGCATCGAGCACGCGCAACACACCGTCGAAATCGGCGCCCATTCGAGCGGCGACGAGATCGAGCGAAATCTTTTCATTGGCCTTCGCGGTGAACGAATAAAAGTCCGACGTCGCGCCGTCGCTAGCGCCGGCGATCGCGGCCGGCAGCGTCACTTCTTGCGGCGTGCCGGGCTGGCGGTTGTTGCCGTTGTCGGCGACCAGCGGTAGCTCGTCGATCATCACCGGTATCAAATCGCTCAAGCCGTTCGCCGTGGCGAACACCATGCCGCCGATACCGACGCACGTACCGGCTGGGATGTGCAGCTTGCAGACGAGTTGCTTCACGTCTTTCGCGGCGGGATCGTGACCGATCCATTCGCAGCGGGCGGGGAACGATGTCCAGAGGCGGGCCGCTCCCTCGAGCTTCGAGCCAGCAATGGTGATTTGTGTCGCAGTGCCTGGCTTGAGTACGCTAGGCGAAACGCTGGTGACGGCCGGTTGAGCGAAGGCAGGCGCTGCGCAAAGCAGCGCAATCAAGAGCCAGCCAAAGAGGATTGCGCGGCGCAGGAATACGGGCTTCATCACAGCGGCGCTCGTGGGGGGAGGGGAAAGGAGGCGGGCAGCGCGGGGCGCTGGCTGCCATTCTGACCACCGGCCGCGCGCCGGTCAACTAAATGACCGCGGCGCTGATGAATCTTCCGAGCCTTAGCTACGGCGCCGCCGTGCCTGCGATCTTCACTGCCTTCTGCGGGCCGAACCCGACGTTGGCTTGCGACGACAACTCGAGCTCATCACCGTTAACCTTGAGTTGCACCGTGACCAAAAACGGCGTCTCGTAAAAGCACAGCTTGGCCGTGAAAGTATCTTCGGCGGTCCAAGCGCCAGCCGCCGCGGCGGGTTGGGCGGTGAGCGGACCGAACGCCAATTTGCCTTTTTCCCAACGGCCGTTGCCGCAGACGATCTTTTCGTCAGCGCCGTCAATCTTGAGATCGAGCACTGTGGTCTTGTCGTCGTCGCCGGCTCGCAGCACGACCGAGTCGATCTTCAGGTCGTTCGCCTTGAAGACGTACTTCTTGCCGAAGGACTTGCTCGGCTTGTCGATGCTCACCGGCATTCGCACGGTGAGTTTCGTGAGTTGTTTTTTCAGTTCGGCCTGGGCTTCTTTGTTCGCGGTAACCGGCGCCGATTGCATGGCAGGGAGCAGCTTATCCCAGATGAGATTGAGCACGGCTTGCATGTCGCGCAGGCCGCTGGTGATGGCGATCACGGTGTCCTGCTCGGGCATCACGATGCAATATTGCCCGAACGCGCCGTCGCCGCGATACGCGCCGTTGCGGCAGCGCCAGAACTGATAGCCGTAGCCTTGATCCCAGTCGCTGGCCGGGTTGCTGCCGTTCGAAGTTTGCCGCGCGGTGGCTGCGTCGACCCATTCCGATTGCACGAGTTGCTTGCCGTTCCACTTGCCGCGCTGCAGATAGAGTTGGCCGAACTTGGCGATGTCCTCGGTGCGAACGCTCAAGCCATAACCGCCGGTGGCGATGCCTTCGGGGCTCATTTCCCAGGTTGGGTTCTCGATGCCCAGCGGTTCAAACAGCCGCGGCTTGAGATAGTCGAGCACGGTCTGCCCGGTCGCTTTTTGCACCATCGCCGACTGCATGTAAGTGGCCGAAGTGTTGTAGAGAAAATGCGTCCCCGGTTTAAACGGCACTGGATGAGCGAGGAATGTTTTGATCCAGCTGTCGCCGGTACGCGGCGGTTCCGTTTGATGGCCGGTGTTCATTCGCAGCAGATCGCTGAGCCGCATCGACTTCAGCTGGCCGCTCACTTCGGCCGGCGCCGCATCGGGAAAGGCCTTCAGCACTTCGTCGTCGAGTTTCAACTTCCCTTCAGCAATCGCGATGCCGACGGCGGTCGAGGTGAAGCTCTTGCTCAGCGAATAAAGCGAATGCCGCGACTCCCGGTCGTAGGGCGTCCACCAACCTTCAACGATGACGTGACCGTGGCGGACGATCATCAGGCTGTTCATCGAATCGAACTTGTCGGCCGCGGCGACAAACTCGCTGATGACGCCAGACGAAAGCCCTTGCTCCTCAGGCGAACTGCGCGGCAGATCGGCGGCAACGGCTGTGCCCAATAAGAGTGCGACCCAGGTCACGATAACGCCAGCAAGTTTCATGAAAGTGAATCCGGTTTAAGGGAGGTAGGGAAGCATTCGCACGCCAGAAGATCATTTGGCCGGTTTCACGGCGTAGTGCCCTGTCACGGGCAACTTGATACGAAACAGGCCGAACTTTGGATCCACGCCGTCTTTCTTCGGGCCGGTGGCGGCGGTGATGTAGAGGTAAGAAATCCGCGGCGAGATGTCGAAACCAAATTCGCAATTCGTCGGATCGCCAGGCGTGGGAATGAACGCCAGATGCTCTCCCTTGGATGAGAAAACATACACTCCCGCCTTCTCGCCAGTGCCGGCCGTGGCGTAGATGTTGCCGTTGGCGTCGAGTGTCATGCCGTCGATGCCGCGGCCGCTGACGAAATCGAAGAGGACTTTCTTGTCGGTCAGTCGGCCACCTTTTTGCACCGTAAAGGCGACCAGTTGGATATTGCCCTTCGGATTGTGGTCGGAGACAAACACTGTCGAACCATCGGCAGAAACCAGAATGCCGTTCGGCTTTTGCACGTCCAAGGTTGCGGCGCTCACCGAACTCTCTTTGCCGGCGACGGGCGCATCGACGAGAAAGATCCCTTCAAAATCAAGATCGCGCGGATCATCGCCCACATAACGCGGGTCGGTGAAGTACACGCGATTCTGGCCATCGAGGGCGAGATCATTTGGGCTGTTGAAACGTTTTCCTTGCACGCTGCCGGCCAGCGTTTCTGTCTTGCCGTCTTTGCCCCCTTGAATGCCGGTCGTAATCGAAATGCGCCGACCACCGCCCGTGTTCGCTCCTTCGGCAGCAATCAAACGTCCTTCGCTGTCGAAGATCAAGCCGTTGCTGCGACCGCTTGGTTCGCGAAAGAGTCTCGTTTCGTTTGTCTTCGGATCGAAGCGAAAAATCTTCGTGCCGATATCGGAGAAGAGAATCGAACCATCGGGCGCGAGCGCGGGACCTTCGGTGAATTCGCCTTCGCCCCAGAGTAGTTCGACTTTCGCGGTTTCCGGTACGAGGGCCCGTTGTTTGACCGGCGTGAAGACACCTTGCACCGGTTCGGCCGGCGCGAACTTCGCTTCCGTCAGACCTTTGCCGACGAGGACACAGCGCAAACCAATGTGCGGGCCGCGCGTCTCTGGCGCAACCTTTTTCACCGTTGCCGTGGCCAAGAGATCGGCCGTGTCGGTCCAACTGCCGCCGCGCAACACGGGGCCAGCGTCACTGGTGCACCATTCCCACAGATAGCCATGCACATCGTACAGGCCCCACGAGTTGGGCTTCTTCGCGCCGACAACCGGATCGTTGCCGGCTGCGTTTCCCTTGAACCAGGCGTAGTCGCTTAACTTGTCCGGATCGTCACCGAACGAATACGTCGTCGTCGTGCCAGCCGCGGCGAAGTATCCCCATTCATGGCCGGTCGGCAGCCGCACGGTTTGATCGGCTGTGATCAGCTGTGAGTTCTGCAGGGCCGCCGTCACTTCCTCGCAAAACTTTTCCGCCTCGGCAAAGTTCATGCGTTCGACGGAATTGCGTTCTCCTTGCCATTCGCTGGGATTAACGCCTTTCACGGCCTGCCACAGATTCTGCGGCACTTCATACCGCGCGACAGCGAAAGGGGTTTTCAATCTGGCATCGGCGGGAAACTTTCCCGCGCCGGGAGTAATCAGCACAAACTCGTCGCGAAAGGTCTTCAGCAGCGCGAGCTCGGCGCCATTCGCCGGTTTACTCGGTTCAGCGCCAAGCGCAACAGCCAGCAGGAGCCAAGCGATCATGAGAACCTCGGGGGAAGGGAGGAAGGGATGAAGAGGTTAGAGATTAGGGATGAAGACAATCTCTTCGTCTCTTCCTCTCTCCTAACTCGCTACATCCAAGTTGCCGCGCAAGAACGCCGTGGCCATGGCTTTCGGCACGGCTGCTTCGGCTTCGACGAGGGCGGCGCGGTTTTCGGCAACCTTGGCTTTCATTTCTTGTTCGTGCGCGACGGCTTCGCTGCGGCGTTGTTCGGCCATGGCGCGAGCGACGCGCGTGTCGGCTTCGGCAGCGTCGGCTTGCAGGCGAGCGCCGACGTTTTGACCCACGACGACGTGAGCAATGTCGATCGAAACGATTTCAAACGCCGTTTGATTGTCGAGGCCGCGCTCGAGCACGGCTTTGCTGATGCGGTTGGGATTGGCGAGCACTTCGTTGTGCGTAGCCGACGATCCGATCGACGTGATGATCCCTTCGCCGACGCGGGCGATGACGGTGTCTTCGGTAGCGCCGCCGATGAGGCGAGCCAGATTGGTGCGAACCGTCACGCGGGCTTTCACCCGCAGCTCGATGCCGTTCTTGGCGACCGCGCTAAGCGTATCGTTGCTGCTACGGCGCGGATCGGGGCAATCGATGACCTTGGGATGGACGCTGGTGCGCACTGCATCGAGCACGTCGCGACCGGCGAGATCGATCGCCGCGGCTTGATCGAAATCGAGCTCAATGCCGGCGCGGTGGGCCGCGATGATCGCATGAATCACGTTCATCACGTTGCCGCCCGCCAGGTAGTGGGCTTCGACGCGGGCCGTGCTAATGCCGTTTCGCCGGCCGATATCGAGGCCGGCCTGGGCGGCCATGATCTTGGCTTGCACGATGATCCGCATGTTGACCTGGCGAAACCACATGCCGACCAAAGCGAGCATGCTGACGTCAGCACTCGACATGTAGGCCTGAAACCAGACCTTGCCAAACGCCGCAAACGAAATGGCGACGAGGATCAAAATCAAACCGGCGAGCCCGGCCATCACCAGCAGGACAAACGCCGTCCGGCCCATGCCGCCGTCCGCTCCGTCCGGGGGCAAAACTCCATCCGCTGCCAACAAGGCCCAATTCATCACAAGCTCCTCGGCCGATCAGCCAACTCCAGTTGTATTCGCCTGAGCCCACAGAATATCCTCCGCCGCGTGCTGGCGAAAGCAGCGAAGGCCGAATCGGCCTGCATCCAGGGAGCCCGAGCCGTGAGGCGATGGTTTGGGCGCGAGGACACCAGATAAACGAACGTGCGGCAGCACCAAGCAGGGGCGGCTTTGATTTCGGGTTTCTACTGTTCGCTGAGTTCACCTTTTATGGTGCTGTCGCACGTTGCCGAGGGCACGCAGCACTCGCACTTCCCCCTTCCGCTCACGCGTCGGGCTTTCTTTTGCACGTTGTGCAAAGATATGACCTAGGTTGTCACCATATTTGCAAATAATGGGCGAGTGATCTTTTTCACTTAGGTTGATGTTTTTTGAAAACGACATCGTCTCGGCGCTACCGGTGCGCGCTGAGCAGCTGGCCGATGCAGTGTTGCGGATACGATCGGTTCGTACGCGAGGTAACTCAGCTCTGCCGCGTCTTGTCGACTCACTTGCAGCCACCCGTATTGGTGGCAATAAAGTGTGATATTTGGGGCGCGATATTGCAGGCTTTTTTCGTCGCTAAGTCTATGCTGGTAAGGACTTGCGGACGAAATCGTGTTTGCATAACCTGTTATAATCCGGGGGTATGAAAGGGGGGGCTGCCTTCGCAATTCCACCTCGGCGGCTCGGCGGGATCCTCGCCCTCCCTTTGCTCCACGTGACAGCGTGAATGGTTACAAAATCGAACCGCGGCGGACCTGAGTTGTCAGCCACCTTGCGATAAAGAGAGTACCGGGCCAGTGAATGCCTTGCGACGAAACTTTTACCTTTTTGGGAAATTCGTTGTAAGAACGACACGCACCCGGCAGTAATTCCAGAGGAGAGGCAATCGAGTCCCGCGACGTAAAGCCTTGCTCGGCAACGAGCAGCGGCAGAAACGTGCAGCCGAAGTTAAACTTTGGCGCGGCGGTTGCTTTGTCTCACGCTGGAAGGTGGAACCATCCTCGGAGCGAACAGGGAGGGCCTGCACATGACGACCATGAACCCATTCAAGTTTGTCGGGGGCTTTGTGCTGGAAGTGGGTGCTGTGATTGCAGCACTGGCAATTCTGCCCGGCCTCGGCGGCAGCAACCTGCTGAACTTCGGCCACGCCAGCAACGGTAACCTGCCCAGCGATCGCCTCGCCGCGCAGGCTGAGGTCATTCCGAATCAGGTCTACTTCAGCGCCGATTCGAACCGCGTGATGGATCAACCGCAGCAGCGGCCGACTCCTCCCGCCGCCTGGCAAAACGACTATGCTCCCACGCCGCCGGTGGCTCAGCAGCGCTTTGTCGAGAACATGCTCGACCATAACAGCCAACGAGCCATGGATGCCGCGGCACGGTTGTGGAACCAAGGCGATCGCCTGCTGCCGGCTGAACTTCGCGTCCGCCGCGAAACGCCGACCAACAACCAATACGCTGGCGAGCCGGTTCGGCAGTATCAACAACCGCCGCAACAACCTCAGTCGTATCAGCCGCAGCAGACGGATCGTTACCAACCGCAGTCGCAATATCAGCAGCAGCCCTCGCAGTACTATCAACAGCAGGCTCAGCAGCCGCGGTCTGCCTATCGCAACGATCGCGAGATGATCGCCGAAGACGTGCTCCCCTCGTCGCCGGAAATCAATCGTCAGCCGTCGCACTACGCTCCTTCGCCCCGGATGCAATCACGCTACAGTGCTCAAGAACAACCACGCCGTCTGGATGGCCGGTTCTAAGCGACGGTTGTTACTGCAGCGGCAAACTTAGCGAGAATTTACAGCCAGGATCGGCCGAAGCAAATTGCAAACGGCCACCAAGTTCGCGGGCGAGACGCTCACACAAAGCCAGGCCAAGGCCGACACCAGGCGCCGAGTTCGCAGCATCGTGAACCGATTTGGAGAAGGGTCGAAAGAGCTTTTTTTGGCCGGCGGCGGAAATGCCGGGGCCGTAGTCGCGAACGCCGATCGTCAGTTTTTCGCCCGTGCAAGTGACGATTAGATCGAGCTGCTTCTTGGCCGAGTGGGCCGCGTACTTGCAGGCGTTGTCGACCAGGTTGAACAGGATCTGCTCAACGGCCTGTGGATCAGTGACGAGCGGCTGATCGGCACATGTTTCGATTTGCACCGTGAGTTCCATTTCGGCCTGGCGAGCGCGATCGGCAAGGCGGACCTGCATCCGGTCGAAGAGTTGTTGCACGTCAACCTGCTGGCGACGGCGGTTCGGATTGGTTCGTTCGAGTCGCGCGTATTGCAGCACGTTGTCGACAAGATGGGCCAGCCGATCGGCTTCGACGCGGAGCGTCTCTAGATAGTTCTGCCGCTGCTCGGCTTCGGGCACCATGCCGCCGGCGAGCATCTCGGCATACATGCGGAACGTGGTGAGCGGCGTGCGCAGCTCGTGTGTGACGGCCGAAACAAACGCGGCGCGGCGTTCACTGAGGGCGACGACACTTTGCAGCGTGATGGCCGCGGCGATCGCCACCAGCAACAAACAGCACCAGGCCGCGATGAGCGAAACGCGAATCGGCGAAAACTGCGCGACCAGCACGGCAGGCATCGGCACCGAAAGTTGCACGGGCAAGCTCGCGAGCAAGCGGCTGACTTTTACCGGGTCGGTGCTTGTCACCGGATTGAGTTCGACATTGGGCAACAGATCGGCGACTTCATCTTTCAAGCGTTGCTGCAGCCGATCCCAGTCGAGCCAGCAACCTTGCACGCGAACCTGATTGCCGGCTTGCACACGGCGTGCGAGAAGCAAACGGCCGCCGAGCCACAATGGCTGACTGACACCTTCGACGGCGGGCGTCGTGTCGAGCACCAATTTTTGATTGAGGCGTTGTTCGTTGAAGGCCGTGCGTGTGAAGGCTTGCAGGGCCGCGTCACGATTTTCGATGTCGTTGCCGCCGCGAGTTTGCTGCCGAATGTTGCGTTCATTGGCGTTCGGCGCGAGGGCCAATTGCTGGCCGTCTTCTTTTTGTTGCGAGAAGAGCGGATCGGTGAAATCGGATTGCTGTCGCGGCGAAACTGGCTGTTGCGGATAGGCAGTTGGTTGCTGTGGCAAGGGTTGCGGGGGAGGGCCCATGCGACCGCCACCTTGACCCTGTTGTTGCGGCGGCGCTTGTGGCGACGCTTGCTGCGGGACCGGCGGCGGGACGCCTTGCTGGCCGGGGTAACCATTCGGCGGGTAACTCGACGGCGGTGCATTGTCGTAGGCGTTGCCGTTGAAGTTCTGCGCGTAATTGCCGCGCTGATACGCTTTGTTGACGATCGAGGGATTGCCCGAGTTGTTCTGAGCCAGCGTATTGTTCAGCGAGTTGCCGCTCTCCAAGGCAAAGCCCATTTGCGGCAGCGTTTCTTGCGGCAATTGTTCGGCGAGCGACATGTCGGCGAGGACTTGTTGCAGTTCGGTCAGTCGCGCTCCGGCCTGTGTGAGCGTCTGTTCGACCGCTCCATTATCGAGCGCCCAGGCGGCATCTTTGGCCGAAGGCGATTGCGGCGAAACGACCGTGCCATCGGGCAGGATTTCGAAATGGAGTAGCACGTATTCCGGCGGTTCGGCGACGAGCGGCGAGAGGGTTTGCACCGCTTGCGGTTTGCCTGCCGCGGCCTTGCCTTTGCCGACCGGTTCATCTTCGCAAAGCGTCGCGTAGCGCGTGCGATAGACAAAATCAGGCCGAGCGGCTTCCTTGGCGAGGAGCGGGGTGAGGAGCGCATCCATTCGCCACAGCGCGAGGCCGATGTCTTGCTCGAGCGCGGCTTGTCGCCGCGCGATGGCGGTGGCGTGGTCGAGCTCCATCGCTTTGATGGTGAGCCAAAGCATGGCCGGCAGCACGAGGGCCAGGCCCACGCCGAACGTCGCCCAATATTGCCAGGGATGTCGCATTGGCTTTGCTTCTTACTTGCGTGCAGACGTAACTTTGGCCGCTGGCTCCGCCAATACTTTCGCCGGTTCGCTCGCTTCCAAAGCGAACATATATCCCTTGCCGCGAACAGTCAGCAACACTTTCGGCTGCGTCGGATCGTCGCGCAGTTTTTCGCGCAGACGAACGATGTGCATATCGATGGTCCGCGTCGGCAAGCCATCGGGATTGATTCGCCAGACGTTGGCGAGCAGCTCTTCGCGCGAAATCGCTCGCTGCGGATTGCTGGCCAGATAGCGGAGCAGTTCCACTTCGCGTTCCGAGAGTTCACAACGTTCGCCATCGTCGTAACGAACTTCGCGGCGCGACAAATCAGCTGCGCCGCTGGGAATGGCGATTTGTTCGATATCGCTGGGCCGCGCCGGCGAACGACGGAGCACGGCTTCGACGCGGGCCAGCAGTTCTTTTACGCTGAAAGGCTTCACGACGTAGTCGTCAGCCCCCGCGCGAAGCCCTTCGACGCGATCTTGCTCTTCGCCGCGAGCGGTGAGAATGATCACGGGCTGCGTGGGCCGAGTGGATCGGACTGCGCGCAGAATATCGAGCCCCGAACAGCCCGGCAAAACGAGATCGAGCAGCAGCAGATCGTACGACTGCTGCACGGCCATCTCGCGACCGACGTCGCCATGCCCGGCCTGCAACACTTGAAAGCCGACGAACCGCAATGCATCGACAATGCCGCGGCGAATGGCGGCATCGTCTTCGACGGTCAAGATGGTGCGTGTGGACATGGTCGACCAAAGTCGGAGGTCAGAATTCAGTGGTGAGGAGGCAGATTTATCATAACTTACTTTGTCGCCACGCCGCCGTTTGGCAACGCGGAATAAGCATCGGCCGGCGCGAGCCCGAGCCAAGGATCGGAGCTCGGCGTGAGAAACAGCTGGGCGTAAACCTGCTCGTTGAACTGCTCCACTTCAGCATGGTCGGCTGCGGCCAGCCATTGGTGAATCTGGCGGTGGAGTTGGTATTCGTTGCGCACGGTATCGATGGCGATCGAGCCCTGCAGCGAACGAACCATCCGGAGGAGCGGATCTTCGACATCGCGTTTGCCGCGAGTCACACCGCCGGCGCGAATGGCGGTGGGGTTCTGGCTGCGGATCAACGACAGGCTCGCGGCATCCAGCTGAGCTTCCTTGGCGTGCAATTGAGCAATCGCTTCCCACAACCGCTCATCCGTCACAGCCACCGGATCGCTCGGTACGGCGGCATTCACCAATCGGCGTTCGATGCGCATTTTTGGAACCGCAACTCGGACTGCCTTGCCGGCCGGCGGCTCCGCTGCGGGCGGCAGTTGGACTTGTTGGGCCGGTTGTGCAGCAGTCAGAGTGTTCTTGAGCTCATCTGGCCCGACGGCTCGTGAAACTGGCAGCCCCAGCGCTTGCGCGGCCGACTGGTAGTCATCGGCCCAGCGCTGATCGAGTTTCGAGATTGCGCTCTGATGATAGGCAGTCAAGTTGTTCACTCGCGCCTGGCCCTCGAGTTGTTGCACGGTGGCGCAGACGGGAAGCACGTCTTGCAAGTGCTGCAAAAATGCGGCCGGACCATACAAGCCCGGCAAGGCATCGACGATGTCACCTTCGGGCGTGAGGACATAGTGAATGCTGTTGCCGGTCAGCGTTCGTTCGAGTTTGCGGCCGTCGCCGAAATCGATCGTCACTTTCGGCACGGGGCGAACCGACTTCCAGTGAAGCACAAACCGCTCGCGGAGGAGTTTCGAAATGTCCTCGTTGGCGTAGAGTGTCGTGCGGAAGAAGCGGCTGTTGGCACAGCTGAAGTCTTCGTTCAATTTGCCGAGCATTCGCAGGCTGAGGATCGGCTTCTTCTCTTTGACGGCCACGGCCTTCGCGGCTTCGAGGTCGGTGAACCAATACAACCGGCTGTGGCAGGCATAACGCTGGGCGGCGACTTCATCGATCACCCCTTCGGCCCGAGCCAGTTGCTCGACGGCCAAAGAATCGTCCTTGCCGGCCTGGCGAGCCGCATCGCGGAGCATTTGTAAATGGTCGCGCAACTCGAACAGCGGACGCATGGCATCGGGACCGGCGGCCCGCAACTCCTCGATCACCTTGGTTCGCACCGCAGGATCGCTCGAAACGACCTGCTGCATCAGTTCGGGCGTGTCGACACGAAAGCCGGCTTGAGCGGATTGCAGGCCCAGCAATCCGAGCACGACGAGCGAAGCAAGGAACCGCGACATGATTGTTCTCCGTAAATGGCGTCTTCTCGACTCATCGACGGATTCTAGTGTCGCCTGTCAATCTGGGGGGTAACTCGTTTGTAACAGGCAACCATCGGCGAAAAGACGCCTTTGACGCCTCATTGAGAAAGACGTCTCTCCAGCAAATCCGCTATAAAGCACGCATGTCGAACCTACCAACGCGCGATGAGCTTGCCACTCGCTATCTCGAACAGCTGCCTTATCCGCCCTATCCGGTGCAGGAAGAGGCGCTGCTGCAGTACTTCACGGCCGAGCAAGGCGTGCTGGTCTGCGCGCCGACGGGCACCGGCAAAACGCTGATCGCTGAGGCCGCGCTGTTTGAGGCCCTGCATACGAACACGGTCGCCTACTACACCACGCCGCTGATCGCGCTGACCGAGCAGAAGTTTGCCGAGATGCAGGATGCCGCTGAGCGGTGGGGCTTTTCGCGCGATGACGTCGGCCTGGTGACCGGCAACCGGCGAGTGAATCCCGAAGCCACAATCCTCGTCGTCGTCGCCGAAATTCTCCTCAACCGCCTGCTGCATACCGAAGCCTTTGATTTCAGCTGCGTCTCGGCCGTGGTGATGGACGAGTTCCACAATTTCGCCGATCCCGAGCGAGGCATGGTCTGGGAACTCTCGCTCGGCTTGTTGCCGCCCCATGTGCGATTGCTGTTGCTGTCGGCGACGGTTGGCAATGCGTTCGAGTTCACGCAATGGTTGCGGCACAGCCATCAGCGAAACATCGAACTGGTGCAAGGAACCGAGCGCAAGGTGCCGCTGTCGTATCGCTGGGTCGGCGATGAACTGCTCAATGAGCAAATCGAAAAGATGGCCGAAGGGGATGAGACGCTGCGGTACACGCCGGCGTTGATCTTTGCTTTCAATCGCGATACCTGCTGGAACATCGCCGAGCAGCTGAAGGGGAAGACGCTCCTCGCCGATGGCCAACAGAAGAGGTTGGCCGCGGAACTCGACCGCTTCGACTTTCGCGAAGGGGTCGGGCCGAAGCTAAAGCAACTGCTGTTTCGCGGCGTGGGTGTGCATCATGCGGGCGTGCTGCCCAAATATCGTCGCATCGTCGAAATGCTATTTCAAAAGAAGCTCCTCAGCGTGTGCGTCTGCACGGAGACGCTCTCGGCGGGCATCAACTTGCCGGCGCGGAGCGTGGTGTTGCCCACATTGCTCAAAGGACCGCCGGGCGAAATGAAGCTGATCGAACCCAGCAGCGCGCATCAGATCTTCGGTCGAGCCGGTCGGCCGCAATTTGATAATCAGGGTTATGTCTTCGCGATGGCACACGAAGACGACGTCAAAATTCTCCGCTGGCGGGCGAAATACGATCAGATTCCCGAAGACACGAAAGATCCCAATCTGCTGCGAGCGAAAAAAGAGCTGAAGCGAAAACAGCCGACGCGCAGCCAGACACAACAGTACTGGCAGGAGTCGCAGTTCACGCAGTTGCAAATTGCGCCGCCTGGCAAACTCACCAGCCGCGGCAATCTTCCGTGGCGATTGCTGGCGTATCTGCTCGATGCATCGCCGGAAGTCGATCCGCTCCGCAAACTCGTCGGCAAGCGATTGCTCGACTCGGCGAAGCAAGTGCAAGGGCAGAAGCAACTCGATCGGATGCTGATGACGATGTGGGCCGCCGGCTATGTGACGCTCGAGCCACCGCCGCCGCCGAAACCAACCCCGGCCGAAGTGGTCGCCGAAAAGGAAAAGGCCCAGCCGAAGAAGCCGACCGAAACCGAACGACTGATGTCGGCTGCGCTTTCGCAACTGGCCAAAGACAAAGCGAGCGGGCCGACCGCGGAAGCTGCTCGCAAAGAACCCGCCAAGCCCGTTGAACCGGCGGTTGCGGCGTATCAGCCTCATCGCGCCGTGCCCACGCCGGAGATGAAACGGCTCCTCGGCATTCGCAGCATCAATCCCCTCTACGCGGTTTATCTCGTCAACCAATTGGGCATTGCCGATCGGAATGAGCGGATCCAAGCGTTCGAAAGCGTTCTAGAAATCCCGACCACGGCGGCTCGACTCGCGCGCGTTCCCTGGTACGAAGATATGCCGGCCGGCCCGCTCGCCACACTGCGACTCGATCAGGAATTACTCACGCTGGGTCTCGCCACGGCGGTGCAACTGGGCGCGCCGATGAGTGACGAAGAAAAAGAAGAGCAGCGGCGGCTGCCTTACGAACAGCGGCTCAAAATCTTCACGCTGGCCGAGAAGTTGCGGATGCTCTTCGATGCGCAGTTCCCCGACGTTCACACGCTCTACACCACACCGGTCTGGGCCGTCGGCGAGCTGTTAGCCTTCCAAGGGCAATTCAACAAGTACATCACCGCGCACGGCCTGCAGAAGCAGGAAGGAATTTTCTTCCGCCATTTTCTGCGGATGATTCTGCTGCTGAAGGAGCTATCTTCGCTGCATCCGCCCGAGGTGCCGCTCGCTGATTGGCAGGCGGAGCTGACCGACATCGCGACGATCCTTACCGAGGCTTGCCGGCAGGTCGATCCGGAGAGTACGGATAAGACGCTTGAAGATGCGGAGAAAGCGGGGTTGTAGTTATTGACGACTACATTGTCGTCGTTCGCTCCGCGAACGATGGGTTGAAGTGAACCAACCGCGCGCCGCCGAAAGAGCTCCGCGATTTTGGCACTTTGGCGAGTGGAGTTTGCAGCGGAGTCTGCGGTTGTAGTAAGAGCGCGCTCCAACCTCGATCTACCAAACCCGGAACATCGCGGGCTCGTTCCTGCGCCCGCGATCAGGTTGCTTCCATTCATCGTTTGCGGAGAAAACGATGACAATGGGCTTAGCGCACAAAGCTCTGCAGCAGTTTGTTGCTCATCGACTCCGGCTGACCGAGCGTCGAGACTTCGCCGAGGATCGGGCGAGCGTGCGAGATGGGTTGCAGTTCGCTCGGCAGTTCTTCGCTCACCGGCGCCGGCAACGCGGGCGCGACAACTTCATCCTGGAACGGCTTGATCGGCGGGAAGCGGAACGGGCTGTGGTAATCCGTCATCCGCTCGGCTTTGTACATGCCGGGCCAATGATAGGTGTAGAGCGGCGGCACTGGGTAGTTGTAGCTACCTTGGCAGCTGCAGTTGAACCCGCGGTCTTTGCCTTCGATGTACTTCTGGTGGTGATGCAGCCGGCAGCCGTGCGGGCCGCAGCCGCCAGCGCCGTTGCCATTGCCGCAGCTGTTGCACTGCGCGGAAGCGATGCCAACCGAGCAGACAGCCGCCGCGAAGGCGACGGCCAACGTCAAATACGCGCGCATGATGATTCTCCAGCGGGGGAGCATGTGCGTTTGCAGCGTTAAGCTGCGAACTCACAGCAACAATCTGGTGGGGGAGTTGAGGTGGGGTCAGTCGTGGCGCGAGGTGGGAATTGGCGCGCCGGCGGGCTGGTGTATTTGGCTTATCGGCGGCCCCTGTGTTCCAAGGTTCGCCCGAATTGGCAAGAGCGCGGCTCCTGCGGAACCGGCGAACTTTAACATGCTTGCGGCCTGAACTGCTGGCAACGATTGCAAGCGGGATCGCCGCCGCTACGGACTGCCTTGCAGGCAATCTTGGATGATGTCGTCGAGCGTCAAACGCGTTTGCCAGCCGATCGTCGCCTGAATGCGGGAGAGATCCGGCACGCGGCGGCGGATGTCTTCGAAATCGGCGTCGTAGGCGTCGTGGTAACTTTGGAATTCGACCTTCGAGGACGACTTCGTCAGCTCGATCACTCGTTCGGCGAGCTGCAAGATCGAGATCGGCTGGTCGCTGCCGATGTTGAACACGCGGCCGATGGTGGCGGGGGATTTCATCAAGCCGATGATCGCGCGGATGACATCGGCCACGTGGGCGAAGCAGCGAGTCTGCTGACCATCGTCGTGCACAACGAGCGGCTTGCCCGCCCGAGCAGCGGCGACAAAGCGGGGCAACACCATGCCATAAGCGCCGGTCTGCCGCGGGCCGACGACATTGAAGAAGCGAGCGATCACCACCGGCAGGCCGAACTGCCGGCTGCAGGCCAGCGTCAGAAACTCATCGATGGCTTTGCTGGCCCCGTAGGACCAGCGAGGCTTGGTGGTGGAACCGAAGACCAAGTCGTCTTCTTCATTCCAAACCGGCTTCGGGTTCTTGCCGTAGACTTCGCTGGTGCTGGCCAGAAAGAACTTCACCGCTTGTCCTTGCTGATGGCGGTTGCAAAGCTCGTCTAGCAGCAATTGCGTGGGATAGATGTTCCGTTCGATCGTTTGGCGCGGCTCTTTGGCAATCAAAGCGACGCCGACGGCCGCGGCCAAGTGATAGACCTCGGCCACGCCATCGAGCAGCGACTTCACCAGTTGGAAATCGCCGATGCTGCCGCGGATCAGCGTAAGTTTTTCTGCTTTTTGGGCGGCGACCAACTGCGGGCGGTCGAGATTGGCAAATCGTCCGGTCGATTCATCGTCGACGACCGTTACATGCCGGCCCGAGGCGAGCAAAGCTTCGACCAGATGGGAACCAATGAACCCGGCTCCGCCGGTGACGAGAGTTTTCATGCGCGTTGCTCAGTTCTCATGCGCGTCGCTTGTCGCTCGGCTGGGGAGCGACGTTTCATTCTTTGTGGCAATTTCACGCCGTTGCGCGTAACGGTAACCGCCTGAGCGGCCAACAGCTTGCGTAGGCTCAATCCCGTGACTTTACCACCTCGGAAGACGGTTATACACTGGGTTTGGGAGCCTTTCCTGGGCGCGACTCGAAGCGAACCGATCGATCAGGCACAAGATCGGCTCCCATCCGGCCAGGTTTTTCGTGGTGCTTGCCTGGCCGGCGGATTTGCCAGATCAATCAACAGCGGAAGAGCAATCATGCGGCAGTTTTTCATGCCAGTCATTGGCATCGTGCTGGTTCTGTCGACAGTCACGGCCTGGGGCCAAGACAAGGCAGAATCGTCCGAGGCGGCCAAGGCAGCCTTTTCGGACGCAGCCAATTTTCAAAACAACGGCGCGTTCGACGGCGCTGCCGAGGAATGGGAAAAGTTTCTCAAGGATTACGCCAAGGATCCGCTCGCGGCCAAGGCACAGCACTACCTGGGCGTTTGTCGTCTGCAGCTGAAGCAATTTGATAAGGCGTCGGAAGCGTTCGAAGCGGTTGTCAAAAATCACCCGAAGTTCGACCTGCTGGAAGAGACGCTGTACAACCTGGCCTCGTCGCAGTTTTCGCAGGCCGGCGCCGGCAAAGAGGGATTGAACGAAAAGGCCGCCGCCAACTTCGCCGACCTGGTGAAGCAGTTCCCCAAGAGCAAGTACGCCGAAGAGGCGCTCTATTATCAAGGAGAAGCTCTGTACGCGGCGGGTAAAAAGGTCGAGGCCGTTGCCGCTTACGACAAGCTGAATAAGGACTATCCAAAATCCGCCCGTCGGGCCGATGCGATGTACGCGGCGGCAGCCACTTTGGAAGAAGCCGATAAGTATCCCGATGCCGTGACGGCTGCCGATGCGTTTTTGAAGGAATTTGCCGACAACGCCAACGCCGCCGAAGTCGCGGTTCGCAAAGCGGCCATCCTGGGGCGCAACAACAAGCTGGCCGAAGCGGGCGCTGCCTATGCAGTGGTCGCCGCCGATTACGGCAAGAGTCCGCTCGCCGCCGATGCCGCGCTGCAGGCCGGCCGCTATTTTCTGCGGGCCGAAAAGTACGACGAATCGGCCAAGTCTCTGCAAAAAGCCCTCGAAGCCGGCGGCAACCAAGCCACCGAAGCGGCTCACTGGCTGTGCACTATTTATCTCCGCCAAAAACAAAACGACAAAGCCGTCGAAGTCGCCAGCAAGCAAATCGCCGCCGCGGCCAAGGACAGCCCCTTCCTGGTGAACCTGAAAGACGACGAAGGAGACGCCCTCCTCGCCGCTGGCAAAAATAAGGAAGCCCTCGCCGCTTATGCCAAGCTCGTCAAGGATCATCCCGATCACGACATCGCGCCCAAGGCACTTTATGACGCCGCCTTCACCGCGCTAGAGTTGAAAGACTACGAACAGGGCAAAACGCTCGCTGCCGACTTTGCGAAGGCTTATGCCAAGGACAAGTTGCTGCCCGACACGCAATACGTGGCCGCCGAGTGTGCCTTGCAGCTCAAGGATTATCCTGCGGCGGAAACCAAGTTTGCTCAGCTCGTGAAGGATCATCCGACGCACGGCGAAATCGATGTTTGGCGGTTGCGCTGGGGTGTGACGCTTTATCTGCAGAAGAAATACGCCGAGACCGTCACCGCGCTGCAAGCCGCGCTGAAGGACCTGAAATCGCCCGAAGCCAAAGCCGAAGCCAACTACTACATCGGTGTGAGCCAGGCCTCGCTCGACAAGTTTCCCGAGGCCGAAAAGGCCCTGGCGGACAGTCTCTCGGCCAGCCCCAAATCGCAGTTCGCCGAAGAGTCGCTACTGACTCTCGCGCGGGCTCAGCGGAAAGAAAAGAAAGTCGCCGAAGCCAAGAAGACCCTCAATCAACTGCTGAAGGACTTCCCCGAGAGCGCCAAGCTCGACCAGGCCAATTTCCGCCTCGGCGAGATTTCGTTCGAGGAAGAAGACTACAAAACATCGGCTTCGCTCTACGACACGGTCATCACCAAGTGGCCTGATTCGAGCTTTGTTCCCTACGCGATCTACGGCAAAGGCTGGTCGCAGCTGAATGCCAAGGAATACGCCGCAGCTGCCAAGACGATGACCGGCCTGATCGCGCAGCACAAAGATCATGCGTTAGTCGCCGACGCGCAATACGCCCGCGGTATGGCTCGTCGATTGTCGGATGATTCGAAGGGCGCGATTGAAGACATTGACGCCTACCTAAAGACCAATCCGGAAGGCAACGCGAAAGCCGACGCTTTGTATGAGCGGGGCCTGGCCGAAGTGGCCCTCAAGGACAATGCCGCCGCGGAGAAAACCTTCGCCGGCTTGCTGAAGGACTTCCCGAAGTATGTCCGCAGCGACAGCGCCGTGAATGAACTGGCGTGGGCTATGAAGCTGCAAAAGAAAGACGCCGAAGCGAGTGCTCTTTTTGCCCAACTAGCCAAAGAACATCCGACCAGCGCCTTTGCCCCGGAAGCCAATTTTCAGATCGGCGAAGAGCTGTACGACAAGAAGGAATACGCCGACGCGGTGAAGAGTTACACCGCCGCCGTCGCCGGCAAGCCGGCCAGCGTGTTGCTAGAAAAAGCCAATCACAAGCTCGGTTGGGCCAACTACCAACTGAAGCAATACGACGCTGCCGCGGCCGCGTTTGGCGCTCAGATCAAAGATTCGCCGACCGGGCCGTTTGCCGGCGATGCTTCGTTTATGAAAGCCGAGAGTCTGTTCAAGCAAGGGACGTTCAAAGAGGCTTTGGCGGCCTTCCAGGCGGCCAGCAAGGAGAAGCTCTCGTCGCCCAAGATGGACCAACTGTTGTTGCTGCATGCCGGGCAGAGCGCGTCGCAACTGAAACAGTGGAAGGAGAGCCTCGATTTCCTCTCGCAAATCGCGACGAAGTATCCCGATTCAACCAGCATTCCCGAAGCTCTCTACGAATCAGGCTACGCCAAAGAAAAGCTCGGCCAAACCGATGACGCGCTGAAGGATTACGAAGCAGCCGCCACGAAGTCGCGCGACCACATCGGTGCGCGGGCTCGCTTCATGATGGGTGAAGTCCACTTCGGCAAGAAGGCGTTCGACACGGCCATCCGCGAGTTCCAACGCTCGATGTTCGGCTTTGGCGGCGACAACGCCACGCCGGAAACCAAGAACTGGCAAGCGAAGTCGGGCTTCGAAGCCGGCCGCTGTGCCGAAGTGCAAATCTCCGATGCCAAAGATCCCGCGGCCAAGGCGAAACTGATTGCCGACGCCAAGCGGTTTTATTCGTTCGTCGTCGAAAAGCACGCTCAGCACGAGTTGGCCGCCGATGCAAAGAAGCGGCTGGACGTTTTGAACAAGTTGTAGGCGATTTCGCCGGAATCAGCCCGACATTACGAACCAATCAGCGCGTTCTCATGCGAGCGCGGCGTCAAGTACAATTGAATTGAGAAGGCTGCTGCCAACGCGTGTTTAAAAGCCAGGTTACACGACCAAAGCACCGCGGTTGGCAACGATTCGCAATCGCCAGATTGCCCAGGAAGTCGACGGCGGCAGCCGGTTTTGGGAGAGAGCGATGTCGAAAATCCGACGCGTGGTCCGCAAGCCACCCATCGAGCAGCAGGGCGATGTCTTTGAAGAGCAGCTCTGGCCAACCTACATCGCGCTAATCGTACTGGGTGCATTCTCCATCGGCGTGAGCCTGGCCTACGCCAGCTTTTCGTCGCCCAATTGGGAGTCGAACGCCTGGACCTATGTCGTTGGCGTGCCGGTGATCGTCGGCGGTTTGATGCTGGGCTTTACGCTGCTCGACAACCGCATGTGGCGGCGGAGCATTCAGTTTTCGGCGGTCATCGGGGCAATCATTCACCTCGCGCTCGTCGTGCAGATGTATCAAACGGGCCTGTTCGTGGCACAGTCGCCACCCACTTCTCCCGATGCCCGCGTCATCGAGCGCCGCCCCCACAAACCGGTTTCGATCCATCGCACGCCGATTCAGGCGACGGAAGAACGGCCCCAGCAGGACCACGAACGCCCCGTCGAAACCGCCGCGCCGGAACTCAGCACACCCGCCGCGGAAACAGCGCGAATCGAAACCCCGCAAAACAGGCCGCCGGCTGCACCAACCCGCCAACCACCCATTGCCGTGCCGGTTCCGGTGCCTGCCTCGATTCCCACGACCGAGCCGAACCTAACCAAGAAAGCCCAGCCGAACGAAGCGGCGCCGAAGTTCGAGACCACTACGTCGCGATTGTCGCGGCAAGTCAAACCTTCGGAATCAAAAATCAGTTCGTTGATTCCGCCGCCCGTCGCCGTGCCGCAAGTGCAGCAGCCGAAAACTGCGCCCGCCGAAGTTCGTCCCGCTGCATCGCCAGCCGAACGCCCCGCCGCGGCGCCGACTTCCACGGCGAAAAACGTGACAGCGCCAACCGCTCCCACGCCAGCTCCCGTAGCCGGCCCCGCGCGGCGATCGGAGCAGAATTCTCCCACGGTCGAAACAGCAGGTCAGCCGACGCTGCCCCGTCAGATCGCTCGCCCAGAGCAGACGCCTCGCTCGCAAGTCGCCGCTGTCGATACTCCCGGCGCGACGAAGCAAACGTCGAAGCAGGATCTCGCGCCCGCGAACACGCAGTCGACCAAGACCATCACGGCGAGCCCGGCACGCAACCGCAATCGCAACGAGCCGCTGCTCGAAGCCAGCTCGGACCCTGCCACGCCGCAACCGCAGCGACGGCAAGTCGAACTGCCGCCAGCACCGGCGATCGCGCAGGCTCCCTCGCCGATTCCGAATCGTCAGCCGCGCAGCACCGGCAAATCGAATACCCGCACCCAAGCCGATACTTCGCTCCTCAGCGGCTCACCCGGCGAATCAGCCGGCGCCGAAGCATCGCTCACGCCCCGCAACAGCGCCAGCGCTCGCTCGACGGCAGCCGTCACCACGACTCGCCCCGCCGACATGCCTTCGGCGGAGCCCACGAATACCCAAACCAATCAGCCTTCGTCGCGAGTCACGCGCACCGCCGGTCAGCCCGGCCCGCTCGCCACGAATAATCCCACGCAGGCCCCCACCTTCTCGCGCAACAGCGGCACCGGAGCACCGAGCATTCCTGGCGCGACGAAAGTTGCCGAAGCAGCAACAGGACGCACGCAGGTCGCCACCAGCGGTGATCTTTCGCCCAGCAGCACAGCAACGCAACGCGCGACCAAAGCCGCCGAACAACAAGCGCCGACCACCGGCCAACCGCGGCCGTCGTCCGTTGCTTCGAACAATCCGAATCCAACCAACAGTTCGACGGCCCCTCGTCGCTCATCCAGCGGCAGCGGAAATAACGCGGCGCCCGCAGCCGGGAGCGGACCAGCCCAAGTTGCTTCACGTTCGACGAAGGCTGGCCCTGGCAACGGCTCGACGACCGTCGCCAACGTGCCCGGCAGTGGCGGAACGCAAACGGACGGCAACGCCTCGATCGGCCCTTCGACCGCAGTGGCTTCACGACAAACAGGCCCCGGAGCAGCCGGCGCTACGCGCACTCAGCCGTCAGCCCCCGGCAACGTAACCGGCCCGACCGCGCAATTCACGCAAGGTGGCGGCGCGGCCCGCGCTGGCGGTGGTTCCGGAACAGCGACGCTCGATCCAGGCGGCACGCCGGGGCCTTCGCCCAATCGGGCCATCGCCAGAGCAGCGCAGGCGACTTCGCCGACCGGCGTCGATAGTCCCACTCGAGCCGTGGCCGCGGCAGGAAACGGCAGCGGCGCAGGAGACTCCTTGCAGGCCGCAGCGACTGGCGCTGAACGAGCGACCGGCAGCTTGGCTGGCGTCGGTGGCAGTCCGAACATGGATCGCTCCACTCCCGGCGGTCCCGCTGGTGGCGCGCCCGGCGCGGGCGGCACCGGCACCGGACTCGCTGGTTCCTCCACCGCGCGTCGCGCAGATACAACACAAACCGGTCCCGCCGGCAATGCGGCGGTTCCGACCGCACCGGGACAACTCGCCCGTGGTCGCGGCGGTGTCGACATGCCTACAGCATCGCTTCGCGCGGTTGGTGGCGAACAAGCAAGCTCTCCCGGCTCGACGGATGTCGCCGGCGAAATTACTGCCAACAGCAGCGCCACTCTGACTCGCGCCGATTCAAATGCTCGCCGCGGTGAAGTCACCGGCGTTCGCGGCACTGGCGAAGTCGACTTTGGCCCGCCGCAACTCGTCGCCGAAGCAGGCGGACGAGGCGGCAACGGTGGTCCCGGCGGTGGCGGAACTGGCAGCGGTCGCGCCGGTGGTGGTGGCCAGGGCGAACCAGGTTTGGAGTCGATCGGCCCGCAACTTTCCCGCGCCGGCATGGGCGGCAGTCCGAATATGTCGCTCGCCTCGGCCCGCGTGGGTGACGATGTCGCCGCTCCTGCCGGCACGGGCGGAGGTCAAGGAAGCGGCTTGGAACCTGGACCCGCAGGCGGCAGTGCGGCGCGCACTGAGGTGGCCGGCACCGGTGCTGCTTCGGGTGGCCCTTCGCGAGCTGCTGAACAAGGTCCGCTCGCCGAAGCGAATGCGGCCGGTGCGCTGGGCGGTTCTGCGGTTGCTCGCGCAGGCGAAGGGACTGGCAACGGCTCCGGCGCGGCGGGGCTCGCCGGTCTGGAAGACGAAGAAGAAAAAGCGAAGCGGCTCGCTCGTCAGGCCGCGGGTGGTGGGCCGCAGCTGGCAATCGGTGGACCGATCATTGCCGAAGGCGTGCAATCGCCGCAGGGCGCTGGAGGGGACGGAGGCTTTCCCAATGCTTCGCCCCAGGTGGCCGCTGCTTCGACGGCAACGGGACGGCAAAATCGTAACGGCGGCGCACCCCGTGGTGGCTCGCCTTTGCTCGACGGAGAGCCAGGCGGCGGTAACGCGCTGGGTGGCGAAGGTCGCGGTGGTTCCGGCAAGGTCGGCAGCACCGCCGTGGCCCGGGCGGGAACAGGTGGCGGCGGCGCTGACATTCCAGAACTCGGCGGCGCGGTTGGCGCTACACAGTTTGGCGGCGGCACGGGCAAGGGTTCGCGCACCGCGAAGGGTATGACGCTGGGATCCGATACGCGCGCCGAAACTGTCGAAGTCGCCGGCGCCCCAGCGTCGGGCGGCGTACCGAACGGCCAGGCTCTCGCCGCGCAAGGGACCGATCCACAGCGTCTCGCTGGTGGAGCCCCCGGCGTTATCGGCAGCGGACCAACTGGCGCGCTCGCCGGTGCGCAGATCGTCGATACCGCCGTCGCCGGCGGGCCGGGCACAGGCAACGGCCGACGAAACGCAGGCCCGGGCACAGCCAACGAAGGCCCCGAAGTCGGCGGTCCGGGCAAGACGGCTGGCGGACCGGGCGCGCGGGCCGCGACCACCCAGGTGGCTGGCGTCGGTTCGACCGCAGCCGAAATGCCCACGATGGGCCCGACCGAAGCGGTCGTTCAAGCCGAACTCGATCACGGCATGGGCAACATGGGGACCGGCCCGATGACCCGCAACACCAGCGAGAGCGTGACGGTCAACATCGAAGCTCCCGATGGCGTGGGTGGTCTCGGCGCCGAGCACACACCGCGCGTCGGTTTAAATTCGCGGCAGGCCCGCGAGGACAGCGTCAATATTCAAGTTCAAGCGGCGCGCTTCCTTCGTCAGCAGGCCGGCGGTCTTCCCGCTACTAGCACATCGGTGGTGATTGCGACTGATCCTTACGCCAATCGTTCAATGCGCGGCAATGGTGTTGGTGGTGGCCGCGGTCGCGGCGCTCCTCCGCCAGCCACCGACAACACGATCGAGCTGGGATTGCGATTCTTAGCTCGTAATCAACTGACGGATGGTCGTTGGACGCTGCAGGGCTATGGAGAGGAAACGCAACTGTCTTCCGACACAGCAGCCACGGCGCTCGCGCTGCTGGCGTTCCAGGGGCACGGCCATACACACCGCGAGCACGAATACAAATCCGTTGTCCGCGCCGGTCTCGAGTTCCTGCTCGCTCATCAGCGCGAGAACGGCGACCTGTTTGTTGCGACCGACGACAACGCCAATCAAAGCACCTGGCTTTACAGCCATGCCCTGGGCGCGATCGCCCTCTGCGAAGCCTATGGCATGACTCAGGATCCCGAACTCCGTGTTCCCGCGCAGAAAGCAATCGACTTCATCGTTGAAGCGCAGCACAAAGAACGCGGCGGCTGGCGGTATGCTCCCGGTGTTGGTTCCGATACTTCCGTCAGCGGTTGGATGCTGATGGCGTTGAAGAGCGGCGAGCTAGCCAACCTCACAGTGCCCAAAGAGACCTATGCCAAGATCGATGCCTGGCTCAACTCTGCCGAGAAGTCGAGCGCCGCTCCGCATGAGTTCCGTTACAACCCGTATGCTCCCGACACGCCGGAGCAGCGGCACGGTTTGAGTGCGACCAAGACCATGACGGCTGTCGGTTTGACGATGCGAATGCATCGCGATACAAAACTCGACAGCGACATCATGCGTAACGGGGCCGACTACCTCAAGAAAAACCTGCCTGCGATCGGCACGCCGCGCGAGCCGCTGCGTGACACTTACTATTGGTACTACGGCACGCAGGTGATGTTTGCGATGGGCGGGGACCACTGGGAAGCCTGGAACGCCAAGCTCAATCCGTTGCTGGTCAATTCGCAGATTAAGACGGGCCCGCTTGCTGGCAGCTGGCAACCTCGCGGCCCGGTGCCGGACCGTTGGTCGGCCCATGCCGGCCGGCTGTACGTCACCACGATGAACCTCCTTTCCTTGGAAGTTCATTACCGTCGCTTGGTTCTCTACGAGAACACGGCGCCTCCTCCACAAAAAAGCAAGCCGAAGAAGTAAATCTGCAGCGGCTGCTACTTCACCGCGAGCGACTTCGCTCGCGGGTCGAGCGCGGCGAGGCGAGTTTCGGCGAGCAATTTGAGTTCGCCAGTCGCGCGGCGGGCGACCATCTGGTAATAGACCTTGGCTACGCCCGGCTTTTGCTCGGCTTCGGCCGCTTGAGCCTTGGTGAAATAGCTCAGGGCTTCGGCGTCGCGATTGGCGGCTGCCAGTTCGTTCTTGCGGCGGATCTCTTCCACGCTCGGCGCGGCTGATTTCGTTTCGACAACAGGCCGGTCCGTCGTCGCCAGATTGCGAGTCAGAAAGTCGGCTCGCTGCTGGGTGGCGAGGGCCTGCTTGTCGGTGAGCGAACTGCCACGGCGAGCCGCCGCAGTGGCGAGCACGGCTTCATCGAGTTCGTGGTTGTCGATGATCGAGGCGTGCACGCTCATGTTCGATGCACTGCGCGTGCTGCTGATGCCGCTGTTGGTTCCGAGTCGTCCAAGGCCGGGCAGCTTGCTTCCCAGCGGCAAGCCGCGCGTCACGCTGCTATCGGCGGCGCGATTCATGCCTCCGAGCAACATTCCCCCGCCGTCAGGAACCGAGACGGTCGTATCGACCGAAAAAACCTGGAACGTCGGCAGCTGCACCGCCTGACCAAACGCCACGTTGCCGGCAAAGAGCAACGAAATTCCTCCGGCAGCATAAAACCAGTTGAGGCGACGCATGGTATTGCCTGCAGAAGGATGGTGGTGGCGATGTCTGAATTGTATCGGTATTCTGCCACTGGACTCAAGAGTTTTGCGGCCGCGGCCAACCAAGGATCGACGAATGCTTCCCTTTTGGAAAACTCTCCCCGCGTTGATCGTCGCCTGCGTGTTGTTGCATCCGGCGCTTGCCGCTCAGCCCACGGTGGAAATCACAGCTCGCCACGGTCAGAGCTGGCGCGGCAAGATGGATGGCCTGCCGGTGCTGCAACTGCGCGGCACGCATCGCGAACGCGGCGAAGCCCACGGCAAATTGGCGGGCAAGGAAATCGTCCAAAGCTGCAATCAACTCGCCAGCATCTTGAACAAGCGGCTCCCCGGCGGTTGGTCGGCGTCGATCGTCTTATCGAAGCAGTTTCAGTTGCCGGAGCGATTTCGAGACGAATTGCAAGGAATGCTCGCCGGCATCGAACAGAGCACCACCGCCGAAGAGAGAATCATTACGGCCATCAAGCGACCGCTCAATCTCGACGATCTGGTACTGCTTAACACAGCCGATGTCTTCGAACTTTTTCGCTGCAGCCAGTTTTCTGCGTGGGGTTCGGCTGCCGCAGGCGGCGAACTGATTGTCGGTCGCAACTTCGATTATCCAGCGCTGCTGCCGCGCGAGAACTTTTGCGTGCTGTCGATCGAGCCAGCCGAAAGCGGCCTGCGACCGACCATCGACGCGTTGTTCTTCGGCTTCATCGGCTGCGGCATCTCGGCGATCAACGACGTGGGAATGTACATCGCGCCGGACACTGGCGGACCAAGCCCGCGCGAAGTCTTGCCGAAAGAACCGATCACCGCGGGCCTGGTGATGCGGAGCTATCTGGAAACCGCTCGGCCCGAAGCCGCCGTGGAAGAATTGACTTCGCAAGTGAAAGCTCACTTCGCGCTGCCGATCCTGCTGCACGTGGTTCCGGCAAAAACAGAGCTTGGCCAGCAAACGCCCATCATTCTCGAATTCACTCCCTCGGCCACTTCACCGACCGCTGTCGTTCGCAAACCAGAGGCACGCGCGAGCGCTCTGTTTGTCGCCAATCATCATGTGAAGAACGCCGCCGATCTGGCCAAGGGGCGCTGCGGCATTCTCAAGAGCGAATGCGAAAAGTGCCTCGCCAGCGGCCAGCCGATCGACTTCGCCGCGGCCAAGAGTCTGCTGCACGCAGCTCGACAAGATTCCACGCTGATCAGCGTCGTCAGCTGGCCGCACGCCGGTCGTCTGCGGGCAGCCATCGCCGAACCAGGCAAAGTGGCCACCGAATGCCGCTTTTATGAAATCGACTGGCCGGCAATTCGCGCAGCGAAGTAAGCAAGCGAGCAGACCCGCGAGATCAGCACCACGATGGCGTACTACGTTGGCCAGAATGCCGAGTAGACGGCGGAGCGGCCGCGGTTGAAAAGTCTACACTTTCGTCTAAACCCACGAAAAAAGCCCCGCAGCCGGATAGCTGCGAGGCCTCTAAGTGATTGGCGTAAGTCGCGACAATTCGCCATCTTACGTAAGCGGAGGGCAAGGGACTCGACTTCCTTGCTCACCGTAATGTGGCTATCACCAGTCACTTGCAGTCGTAACCTCCTGCTGCCTTGATCTTTAGTTGCGGTCGGTCGGTAGTCACGAATTGTCACGTACTCTCAGGGTTTCTCACCTGTTCTGACACACTGTGTCAATCAGAAAACGGCTGGCATGGTTCAAGCCCAAAGGGAGTTTGGCTATGTCGCGATCGTATTTGAATCCGCCGCTCGTCGCCCGCAATGGACGCCAGCTCCGTGTTGTCGTCGTCGCTCGCATCAGCACGGATAAGCAAGATGAAAAGAGCCTGGCAGACCAAGAGGCGCTGGTGCGCGAGTGGCTTACGGATCATTACGCAGGACGGTTCGGCGTCAAGGTTCTGGCAACGCAAGGAAGCGGCGAACGCCTTGATCGGAAAGAGCTGCGTCGACTGAAAAAATTTATCAAGAGCCGCAAAATCGATCTGGTGATTTCCGAGGACCTCGGTCGGATCGCGCGTCGACTTCAGGCTTCTGAATTTTGCGAACTCTGCGAGGACCACGGCGTCCGGCTGATTGCGTTAAACGACAACATCGACACAGCCCAAGAAGATTGGCGGATGAACTCGTTCTTTGCCTCGTTTCGTCACGAGCAATACAACCGAGACACAGCGAAGCGAATTCGGCGTTCACTCCGAAATCGCTTCAACAACGGTGGTGTGGTTCAGACTGTAATATTTTGCTACGAAAAATCGAAGGAGTGTGAAAAAGACGAGCAGTTGAAAAAACGCCCCGAGATGGAGCCCGTCATCGAGGAGATCTTTCGACGACTTGAAGACGACCAATCGTACTCTGAAGTTGCCGACTGGCTGAACGCTCAGGGCGTTCCGACTGGTCAATGGTGCCGGCGGAAAACTTGGACCGGAGTGATGGTCCGGCGGATAGTTTTCAATCCAATTCTGAAAGGTGTGCGAGTTCGCAATCGCCGGATCAGTAAACGGGTCAATAAGACGGGCCGTCGCAAATCCGTTAAAGCACCTGAAGCAGAGCTGCAGACGCGACTCTGCCCACACTTGGCATTCGTTGCTGCGGAACGCTACGACCGATTGATTCGCAAGTTGGAGTTGAAGAATGCCATGTACTCTGTGGGCAAAATGGGTAAGGCGGATCCCCGTTTGGGGCGTCCCAAGAAACGTACAGTCTGGCCCGGTCAGCATGTCACCTGTGGAGTATGCGGATATCCCTATGTTTATGGAGGCCATGGAAAGAAGCAGAATCTGATGTGTAACGGCGCTCGTGAATATGCATGCTGGAACGGCGCCACGTTCAATGGCCCGGAGGCATCTGCGAAGATCGCCGCAGCCGTGCTGGACGCGATAAGTAGCCTGCCTGGCTATGACGCAACGTACGAAGCTGAGGTACGTGCCGAACTCGAGCGTAAGTCGAGCACTAAGCAAGTGCGCCATGCCGAGTTTTCCGCAAAGCTTGCGGGCACCGAGCGAAAGCTTGGCAACATCATTGATGCCGTTAGCGAGTCCGGTGGCAATTCAGGTCTATACGATCGACTTCGACAACTTGAGGCCGAAAAGTCTGACTGGCAGGACAAGCTACGAGATCTTGAAAAGGAACCAAGTGAAGCAGTCAGTCTGCCATCGATGGAGGAGCTAAAGCAATTAGCCAAGCAAGCGTTCCAGTCGCTGGCCCATGATTCGCCAGACTTCGCGCGTCTGATGAAAAAACTGATCACGACAATCGTAGTAGACCCTTTCCGGCCGATCGACGGCGGCGACGTCGTGCTCCGCGCGAGATTCACGCTCACGTTGCTACCGTTAGTGCCTGAGCTAAAGTGCTTGGCAAGCGAGTCACAGCTGTTTCGTAGCCAGGAGATTGTTGTCGATTTGTTTGAACCGCCGCAACGGATTGCCTATCGCGAGCGTGTGGTAACGTTGATTGGCCGGAAGATGTTTCAGCGAGATGTAGGTAAAGAACTGGGGATCACTCAGCCCGCCGTGCAGAACGCGCTCAAGCTCGACGCTCTCATGCAGAAGATGGCTACTTTAGATCCGTATGTGCTCGTTACGGAGCCACCAGACGACAACAATCGGTTCCGACGGCACAAACACCCCCGGTATCACTTTTCGCCAAAGCCACCTTTGAACGACTAGTGGAGAATGTTAGCTGAATGAATTCGGAAGCCTGATTAGGTCACCTGCGGCCAGATCAGGCTTTTTCTATTTCTTGCACAACCAGGAGAAATTGAGTGCCCGAAAACGCCGGCCCAGCGTTCTCAAACGCGGCCACGGACAGTCGGCGGATCAACGCTGCATTGCGGGAACTGATTCGCCTGACGGCTCAAAAGGTCGTGAAGCAGATTGCTCAATCGCAGCCGCATAACAAGGCGAAGCGAGTTGAAGAACGGAATCGATAGTGATCGCGTCACAGCTTATCAGCGCGGACGCGTCGCTTTGATCGAACAAATCCAATTTTCAAGAGAGGAGTAAAAAGCAAATCAACATCTTAATCGGCTGTTTTTCTGTAGCGGTGACTGTTTTAGCGGTGGCGCTCGTGTGGCAGATGCGGTTGCTTCGCGCCACCCGCGAGTTGCTACGCAAGGTCCTTTTTACCAAGAGAGTTAAATCCAATGAAGCAACACATGGCGATGGGCATCCTGACCGCGAGCTTACTCACCCTGATGGTGGGATGCAGTAGCGATTCGCGGCTCGGAGATCTCGCCCAACAAGTCACACATGAACAAGCAGTGCAAAATCAACGCGTGGCCGATTCTACCCAGCGCATCGCGCAGGGCAGCCAGCAATTAGTTGAGGCAGACGCCAAAGCGCGCCGTGAACTCATTGAAATGCAAAATGCACTGCGACAAGACCAGGCGGAGCTTGCCAAGCAGCGCGACGCTCTCGAAGTTGCGCGAGCGGAAGTCGCCGAGGATCGGCTTACCGATTCTCAGACGGCAAACTCCATTATCGCCGTTGGAGTGTTGTTTGCCGCTGTCGCTCCGCTTGTGCTGGCAGGGATTTCCCTGGTTGGCTTGTGGCGAGAACCAACGAGGGAAGAAGAGGGAAATGTGCTGATTGATGAGCTGACTCGGGAACTCATCTCTGATCAGCCGGCTCGGCTCCCACGATTGCAACACAATTCTGGCGAACCACGAATCCAGGCAGCGGATTCTCACAGCTAACGCATTACCAAGTCCATCAAACCCCGATGTCTGCTTTTTGATTCGACAGCAGGCACTCCTAAGACCTCAATATTTCTCGAAAGGAGCTGATCATTTCGCACATCGTTTCCATTACTACCCAAGTCCGAGATGTTGCTGCAATTCTAGCAGCCTGTAAGCGTCTCGGCCTCTCCGCCCCAGTGAATGGTCAACACAAGTTGTTCACCTCGGTGGCATCCGGTTGGGGCATCACGTTACCTGGTTGGAGCTACCCGGTTGTCTGCGATCTGAGTTCGGGCCAGTTGCACTTTGATAACTACAACGGCCGTTGGGGACAACAGCAAGTACTCGATCATTTTCTTCAGCGATATGCCTGCGAGAAGGCGAAGATCGAGGCCCGAAAGAAGGGACATACGATCAGCGAGCAAACACTCGCCGATGGTTCGATCAAACTCACCATCCTCGTTGCCGCAGGTGCTGCATGACGAAAACCATCGAAGTCACCATATCGCCCAAGGGGGAAACCAAGATCGAAACGAAGGGCTTTGCCGGGAGCGAATGTCGGCAGGCTAGTCGCTTCATGGAAGAGGCGCTCGGCGTTCGAGTCAGCGAAAAGCTCGCAACGGAGTTCTATCAGCAGGTGTCCCCGCTACAGTCGGTCACGGAAGGGCAAGTATGAGCTGGGTATGCCGGTTATTTCTAGCAGCACCGGAAGGGTACCCAGACATTCATTTGCACCGTCTACCGCGTCAACTCGTCTCGCAGCGTTAACAACTCGCGACCGGTAGTCTTCCCTTGCGGACGACGAAACGAATTATCGATAGCACGCCCGTACGTCTCGAAAACTGCCGGGCCACTAAACGAGTGATCATCCATTCTGTCCTGGCCGGTGCTGCGATTCTGCGGCGCCGGCCCTTCTCGACTTGCCTTAAGGAGGTTTTTATGTCGCTCACCGAGCGATTGTCAGAGTTGGTCCGCGCCTGCTTCACCGGACTTTGGATTGAGTCACATGAACATGACGATGCTCACGCCGAGATTGCGGAGCTTTGTCGCCGGGAAGAATGGCGGCTTGCAACCTGGAATATTGAGGAAGGACTCAAGATCCGCGGACATGAAGCAACCGTCGATTCCGGCGCCACTGATCCGCTCGCTGCGGTTCGTGCTCTTGGGTCGTTTCCCACGTCGGACAACCCGGCGATTCTGGTACTGACCAACTTTCACCGGTTCCTGCACAGCACCGAAGTCGTGCAAGCCCTGGCCAAACAGCTTACGCAAGGAAAACAAAATCGAACATTCATTGTAGTCCTATCGCCGGTGGTACAAGTGCCGGCTGAACTCGACAAACAGTTTGTGGTAGTCGAGCACACATTGCCAGTGCGCGAACAGCTTGCGGAAATTGCTCGCAGCATTGCGACCGAACGTGAAGAATTGCCGAATGGCATCGAGTTCGAGCGCGTTCTCGACGCCAGTGCAGGACTGACCCGGTACGAAGCCGAAGGAGCCTTCAGCCTCTCCCTTGTTCGCCACGGCAGGTTGCGCGCGGATGTGCTCTGGGAGGTGAAGACGCAGATGCTCAAGAAGAGCGGGCTGCTGTCTCTACACAGGGGAGGCGAAACCTTCGCAGATCTGGGTGGACTGGAAGCGGTAAAGGCTTTTTGCCAGCGCTCCCTCCGCCTCCAGGCGAATCGCAAGTCGGAAGTCAGACCGAGAGGGATCCTATTACTATCGCCGCCAGGATGTGGCAAATCGCAATTCTGCAAAGCCCTAGGAAATGAAACCGGCCGTCCAACGCTTGTGCTGGACATCGCCAGTCTGCTCGGTTCGCTCGTTGGGCAATCGGAAGCGAATATTCGCCAAGCTCTTCGGATCATCGACGCTATGGCCCCGGCGGTGCTCTTTTTAGATGAATGCGAGAAGGCGTTCAGCGGTGTCTCCGGGCAGGGCGATAGTGGCGTTTCGACGCGGCTCTTCGGAAGCTTTCTCTCCTGGCTCAACGATCACGAGTCGGACGTGTTCGTGGTTGCGACTGCAAACGATATTTCGAAGCTGCCGCCCGAGTTCTCACGTGCCGAACGCTTCGACGGAGTTTTCTTTCTCGACCTCCCCGATGCAAAACAACGGCAAGCGATCTGGCAGGTCTATATCGCCAAGTATGAGCTTGATGCAGGTCAGGAATTACCAACGCACGAGGGCTGGACTGGAGCAGAAATCAAAGCCTGCTGTCGTTTGGCTGGCAAGCCGAAGATCTTCCGGGATTCTGCAGTCGAGAATCTTCGCGATTTTTTCGAGCGATTCCGTCACTTGAACATCCGCTCGTGTGCGCAGCTCGATGAACTCGTGGCCCAGGCCCAGCGTGTGGTTCGCGGCGTTGAACCTCAGCAGCTACGGGATAACCAGAACCTGCGCCAACAAGTAGCTGTCCAGCTTTCGAGTGTTCAGTCCGTGCTCGATGGCATGCTCGTCGATCGGCCGCGGCGAAATATTCTGCGGCGCGGGAAGTGAGGGCTGACGTCAAATATGCAACTCGTTATCACTCCTCGCGGTCAGACTCACTGTCTCTACGGTGAGGAAATTGACCTGGCTCAATTGGGCGAATTGACCATTCGCCGTGGTTCATATGTGGAACCAGATTCTTCGGGCCAATGGTTCTGCGATCTGTCGCCGGTTTCTGGACCTCGACTTGGTCCGTTTGCTGCTCGTAGTCTTGCGCTGACTGCGGAAGCCGCTTGGCTTTCCGACAACTGGCTCACGAAAAACGGTTGAGCCCCTCATTCGATCTCTTTAGCAATTCTTCGGCCCGTACTGCGCGCATGCGTAGTGCGGGCCGTTCTTTTTCGTCCCAATTAGGAGAAATACTGATGACCCAATCCGAACTTGATCAATCCGTCGCCGATGCGACAGGTGAATCGGTCAAAACTATCCGCCGGCGCGGCTTCAGCATCGTTGCGCCGTCCACAAAATTCCCAGCTGACGAGGCCGACGAGCACAGTTTGCCTAACGTGGTAGATTGGGATGCGCTCGAACTCGAACAGCGCCGGTATGTTGCGTAAGCATCAGTTGCTTTCGTTCTTACGGGCGGCCGCGTAGTGTTGTCGCCCAGTTTTCCTGCAGTCACTTGGCTCCATTACGCATCGACCCGCTATCGAGTTAGGATTCGAAGCGAGGCATGTACATGACTTGTGTGACCATCGACTGGTAAGTCAACACAAGCTTGTGCATCAGTTGTTGCGGTGTGTTTTCCCAGATAGGGAATTCTAAATCAGAGGCCGCTGGTTAACTCTGCAATCGAGATCCCCAGGGCTTTTGCGATACGCTCGATATTCCTCAGGGCGACATTCCGTTCGCCGCGCTCAATTCCGCCCATGTACGTTCGGTCGAGCTGGCATTCGTGGGCAAAGTCCTCTTGCGACCAGCCCTTTTGCCATGCGTAGTGACCTCACGCGCTGGCCAAAGCTTTCCAAGATGTCGGCCGACTCTGCCATCTCTCGATCATGTTAGGGAGATGTCTATCGGTCGACGGGCTATAAGTATCTTTTGCGCCGCGCTCGGGATACGCTGCCGAAGTGCCAGTCTCTGCCGAATTCAACGCAATGGCTGTTCCCACTACTCAAAAAAACAAACCACGAAATGGAGGTAGTTAATGTCATCACGAACCTGCCAATTCTGCAGCCGCTACATCCCGCCTGGAAACGACAATTGTCCTTTCTGTTCGAGTCAGCGGTCAGAACACTTCACTGCTTCTCAAGCCCTTTTCAGCACTCCGTCGGTCATCTGGTGGTTACTCAACAGCATCGTAATTTGCTTGCTGTTGCTGAATGTGGTTGTTCTCGCACTTCCCGCACCATCTGAGCGACAGTCGACACCGAGGATTCAGTCGACTTCCGCGCCGGTCTCCAAGACCTTTGCCGATGCGGACGGGCGGATACAAGTAATCGCCACTTCGGATTGGTCAAGCGATCCTGCGGTCTTTCCCGAGAGCGTTCTGTTTATTCAGAACCCAAAGCATGACGTAGGAATTGTGGTCTTTGCGGAAGAAAAAGCTGCCCTGACGACCGCATTTCACAAGCTCGATGCCTACGGAAGCGCGTTACGTGAATTGCTACTGAATGAACTTCAGGACGGAACCCAGACGGCCCCGGTGTCACTGAAGGTAGGCGGACATTTAGCAGTCCAGAGCCGCATCGAAGCCGGTCACGACGGCACGCGTGTCACCTTTCTACACACAGTAGTGGAAACATCGCGCACCTACTATCAAATCCGCGCGTTCACGACGGCGGAGAATTTTAAGATTCGTCAAGAGGAACTACTCGACATCACAGCGAGGATCCAGTTCCCGCCACGGAGCAGCAACTAGCTGAACCGCGATACCGCTCACCACTCGAAGAAAGATGGATATGCCATTAATTGCCTGCCCAGAATGTCAGCGTCAGGTAAGCGACCAAGCCCCAGCCTGCCCACAATGCGGCTTTCCGTTGGTCGTTCGCTCGCCGCAGACCATCACGCCTCCACCTGTGGCCACTCAGGTTTCCCTTGGATCTAAACTCTCACCGCTTCAAGAGGTCGCTTACAGACAGAAACTGTTGCTGTACGCGTTGCTAATCAACATCTTAAGCCAACTGCCAATCTGGTATTTCCTTCAAACGAGTTGGCTTTGGCCGTTGGGAATTCTAGGATTTCTCTGCAACGCGGCGTTCGGAGTTTGGTGCTTTTTTAGGCTGGGTCGTGCGCTGGAAATGTCCGTGCCGACCATCGCGTTCTTTGCCGTGGGACTGTTCTTCCCGTGCATCAATTTGGCCGTAATGTACGTGTTGACAAATCGTGCTACGTCGGTGTTGCAAAAAGCAGGGATCAAGGTTGGAATTCTTGGAGCGAATCTCCGCACCACTCGCTAATGCAGACCCAGCGGGGAAGTACGCTGCTCCCGCATCAGCACAATTCGTCGTTTGCACCCGGTCGCCTTCGGGCGACCGGGGTGTATCCAATTTTTTAGCTATCAGGCGATCCGCACGAGTTGAACCGTCGACATATGGATTTTCAGCCAAGGAAAAGGAGCTTGCGTTTTCGCGAGATTTCCCGGGAATTGCAGGCAATTTAGCCCCAAAAACACAGCATTTCAATCCCTTTCATTCCCCCTCATTTTTACGCGGTTTTCGGCGGTACCAGCGAGCTAAAACGGTACAAAAACGGTAAGGATATCTTGCGCATCATCTGCATTTCACGATCCATGTTGTCGTCGGTTCACGTTGCTTTACCGATGGCTAGTGACTTCTCGGTGTGCGCAGGGCGCAATTGACTCAGGTTTTGAACCGACTCGAGTCGCCGACATGTGCCATCCCACTCAGCCGACGTCACTTAAAAATGTCGGCGGGATAGGTTGCGTTGCCGCCAAACCACGCGTTGATCCCCGCAGGGACAGGATACAAAGGCAGAAGCCAGTAAGCCAACGGGAGTTCAGTCGGAAATGGAGCTCGAGAAATGAACTGCATGGTGATCGGGGTGGGCCGTGTCGGTGGTTTGGGGCGACGCTAGCGCACGGCGGAGTGCCCGTGGCGTTTGTCGCGCGGGAGCGCACTTCCAAGCATGCGCGAGCGCGGCCTGCATGTGCAGGGTGTCGCCAACAGCTTTCAACTGGCGAACGTCAATGTCTTCGAAAATCCTCGGGACGCGCCGCGGCCGATGTCGTGTTGCTCGCGGTAAAGACGTATTCGACTGAAGAGGCTGGATGCCAATTGTGTTCCGTCGTAGGACCCAAGACCGTCGTGATCACGGTTCAAAACGGCATCGACAACGACGAGCGCGCCCGCGCCGCGATCGGCGGCGGACAGATATTCCGGGGAAATGCGCTGATCGTAACGCGCCGCGCAGCACCGGGCAGGATCGAGCAGACCGGCGGGCCGAGGAAGTTCTTGTTTAACGACCCATCCACCCCGAGTAACGAGCGACTGCAGCAGATTGCTCAGGCCTTCCGAAAAGCCGGCGTCGATGCGACGGCCTCAGATGACATCCTCCGTGTCATTTTGGACAAAGTTCGTGCTGATTGTTGCCTGCGATGGAGTGAATGACCGTTCTCAGTCGCTCTGCGATTGGAAGCGTGCTCCGCGATCCAATCACGCAAGGCGTCTACGATCGCTGCGTGGCCGAGGCTGTCAATGTCGCACGCGCCGCCAAGATCCAGTTGCCGGCGGACATCCTCGAATCTGTCCGGACGCGATCTGAGCATTATCTGGCTTCCGCCGCGCAAGAGACCACTAAATCCTCGCTGCTATCGAAGCCAACCCCCACGGAGATAGATACGCTTAACCGCGCGGCTGGCATTACTCCTGCTCAAATGGTCGTCGTCCCGTTCGTACTACGATCGCGTATTGCATCTGACAGGAACCGCAGGAGGTTTGAACGGCAGCACTCACCCCGGCGGAGCGAATGTAGTACACGATAGCTCGTCGGACGTACTGACCGGTGCGACTTCCCTCGACTTGTTTTTCGCAAAACTCTCCGGCTCCGGCGCCGATTCCTTTACGGATTTCAGTGCAGTCACTGGCGAGCAACGGCTCAAAAAGCGAGACTTGCCGACTCAACAAACCATTAGCTTGCTCCGGTCCGACACGCCGAGGTCGATGTGACCGAAGCGGCTGATTGTCTTCTCGCGAGCTATGGTCGGCTCCCCGCGATGTACACCAAGACACCGTACCAATGGCAGAGACTTCCGCCGATTACGGCCACGTGCCAGATGCCGTGACTGTGGTATTCACGATTATCCCAGCGATGAAAAATGGTTCCCGCGCTATAACAAACTCCACCGGCGAAAACCGTTCCCGCAGCGGCCAAGGGAAGAGAACGAAGGAGGGCTGCCATCGGTATCAAAGCTAACCAGCCAAGCAGCAAGTACGACCAAACGGTGGCTGAATCGATACGGTGGACGAGCACCAACTTCGACACAGTGCCCAAAATCGCCAGCGTCCACATGACTGCCAAGAATACCCACCAGAAAGGCGTGCGCAGGTAAGTAAACGACCACGGGGTGTAGCTCGCCACAATTAGCAGGTAGATCAAGCCCTGATCGAGAATTCTAAAGAGCCGCCTACGCTGCGGCTGAGCAATGGCGTGCGAAAGAGTGGAGACGGCGTAAACAGCCACCAGGGCTGCCGAAAAGATGGCGCATCCTGCAATTCGCCAAGGTTCCTCCGTCTCGACGGCGCGAGCCATGAGCACGCCCGAGCCCACGATGCTCAGAACGCATCCGGCGGCGTGAGTGAGCGTATTCACACGCTCTCCGGCGGGTAGTGTTTGGAGCATTCCAGTTAACATCAGAGAAAGTGCTAACCATCTTATAAGTGGATCACATGACCATAACCGCTGGGTGACGCAAGCAGTCAACTTGTCTTCTATGACAGGAATGTTTTCTGCACTACCAACGCAGAAACAATCGCAGCAGCGCCAATTCTGCATTGTGCGGAATCGCCAGCTGTGTCAGGCGGATGGCCTGCCATAGGGTACTTCGCTGGGCGATGGTCAACTCAGGGCCACCGCTCTCGTCCTCATGACTCCAGACGTCGTTTTGGGCTCTTAGGGAGAAACTGTTGGGAACATCCGCAACGACAGGCACGTAATCTGTTGATTGCACCAACCGCCAGACAACGTCGGCCAGCAGCCGACTAGCAACGTTCAGCATGCGGCGATCGTCCATCATGGCAAGCCTCACTCTAAGAAGTCGCCCGAAGCGAAACTCGGCAACGTAACGACAAAGCAACTGCCCATGCCTTCACCGGAATCGATATTCAGTTCCCCACCGCTTTGTTCAACGAGATGCTTCACAATCGCGATGCCGACACCGAGGTCAGAGCCCTGTTTGCCGGATGTGCGATGCGTCGGCTGGAGCAGTTGGGCCCATTGAGTCTCGGGCATTCCCACACCTTTGTCCGTCACTCGCAGTTCGTAACCTCCAGGAAGTGTTTTGAAGGTTACGTTGACACGGTTCTCCCCTTTTTCGGGATCACCGTACCTGATTGCGTTTCCAAGCAGGTTCTGCAGGATATGACGCAGCCGAACGGGAAACCATGCCACTTGCTCACAATCCAGCGTTAACACCAATCGATTTGCTGGCCGGTTTTCCAAGCGTTGCTGCCAGCGATAAATGCTTTCGATGAATTCCCGAATCGCGATGGGCTCGATTCGATCGAGGGCCAGAGGAGCGTGTACGTCATCACGGATGTCGTCGATCATCTGCCGAAAGTCATCGTTGCTACGGTTCTCTTTTGATGCGGCAGATTCTCGATTGCACACTTCCCGACCTGCTTGACAGACATGCTGCAACTGTTTTCGCAGACGGTCGACCTCCAGTTCCAGGTCGGTCACGTAGGCCGAAAGCAGGTTCAAACGATTCTGGCTGGTAAGGAACTGCGTCATAGACAAGTTGCTCGATCTCTTAGGAGCTGAAAAACTGCTGGGCCCGCGGGAATGTTGCTGCTGACGACTACACCCAGGTCAGATAAAAGGAATTGTCGCGAGCGCCGTAGCCAACGATTGTTGCCTTCCGCTTCAAACCTGCGGCAAGCTGCAAAATGACGGGAGGATTGCCGGCCCGAAAGCGACTCAGATGGTCGCGCTTCTCGGACGAAAGCTCGGCGCCGTCGAATTTCAGCACCAATGACTCGCTGCCACTGAGATCCCAGCTTGCTTCGGATTCGAAATCGTCCATCCGTGCCACGCCGGAATTCCGGCTGCCTTGCAAGAGGTTTTGAAACACATCAGAATCCTTTTCAAAAACTGCCGTCCGGAAGTCGGCGGAATTGCCCTTCCCAGAGACCTGGGCTTTTACCCTTCGCCACCAGTTTCAAACTGCGGCTTCGACGAATTTGCCTCGGATGAGGAATCGACGGACACTAGGTAGACCGCCAGATTCGCGGGACGCCCAGCGCGCGGGTGATTGCCGTCAACAACGACCGAATGGGTGTTTAGTTTTACGATGCGGACGCGATGGCCAGATACGGACCCTGAACCCCGCGGCGTGAGCAACATTCCCATTTCTGGCGGACCCTTAGTATGCAGACAGTGCCGCGAAATCCTGCTAATCAATCGAGTTTGGAGATCCCCATAAGCTTCAACCGGGCACAGGGTCACGCATTTCTGTTCCCCCGGGTGCATGCCGAGCACGTATCGACTCAAGCCAGGGAGGAGATGCTCGCTGCCAACGGTGAACTCAAGCACTCTTGGCTTGGTCGATTGGGGATCATGTTCTCGGGCATCTTGCATGTGCGTATATCGGACTCGAACCCTGTCACCAGATTGCGCGATCATATACCACTCCATCGGACTTGCGTGCCATGCGACTTTCCAGGCGTTAGAAGCGCCCCGAAACTGCGATGCGCAAGAAGCACCGCCAACAGCGGACGGGCAAAAGTTAAGAGCCCGGAATCGGCGAGCATTGCCGAGGGCTGATAAGAGAGGCCATTCGGCCTGTTCGCATCTGTATTGTACGGCTCTTCGGCAGCAGAAACTTGTCAAAGCTGCAAGTTGGCGTGAAATCACTAGCATTGGTGACGATTCACAGCCCAGGGCCTTCTGTTTGCAGAAAGCAAAATTCATCGGGCCGAGATGGACACGTTGGATGGGAAGTTAACATTGCGGCGGATTTGGCACTCCAGTTTGTGTGATCTAGCGACCTCGGTTTGGTTCTCGCACGACAAACCGAATCCCCGCTGCTCCTCAGGCACCAGTCCATTCGAATCGGCCTAAACCGGCAGCTAAATGTGCGTTTGCGGGTTGATTTCAAAGTGGTCGTGACTCCACTGTACTTCTCCGTATTTCACAACACAGTCCCTAATGACGGAGCAGAGAAGAGCGGTGCGTCCGCGATTGCTTTCCTGCGCCCGCCGCCTATGATCCCTTTGGCGATAAAGACTCTTCTGAAAACGCACCTGATTCGCCTCAGTGCGTTTGCACCGCAAGGTTTGCTCGCTGCCTAACGATTGTTATGGCAGGATTTCAGCCGCTCGCTCTAGCGCTGGAATGCTTGGTTCGCGAAGGAACGGCTCGCTTGGATCGCCTGTCTGCAGGCGGTATCGCAGACGCCGAACCGATCTTCGTCAATCGACGTCTGTGAGCTGAATCGATGGTGGATACGATGCTCGGACTAGTTTTGTGGATAGCGTTTGGCATTTTGGCAGGCAGCGTATCGCGATTTGTCATGCCTGGCCCTAACGCTGGAGGCTTGGCGGTTGCAATTCCGCTGGGCATTCTAGGGGCGATTATCGGTGGCGGCATCGGAGCGCTGCTCGGTCCTGCATCCGCGGGAGTGGATTTCCGAGCGTTGCTGTTGGCAATCGCCGTCTGCTTGGGGTTTCTGTTCCTTTATCGAAGCTATGCACTGCGCACGGAGTCCTGAAGATCTTCCTCGATCGAGCTTCAGCCTCGTGTTTCACACAATTTCGCAAATGCAGCCACTAACAGAGATCGTTCCCATCATGCCCACTGGAACACTAACAAAGCTTGTGCATCTCTCGCAGCAATCACCCGCGCTGAACTCCAGGCTGATCCCGGAGAACAACGATATTGGCTATGGCATCATTCAAGATGGTGCGGGCCGCGACGTGTACTTTCATTACGAAGTGGTCCTTGCCCGCTGTGGATTCAATGATCTACGAGTAGGCCAACAGCTTGACTTTACTCTGGAGAACGCGCCATACCTGCGGGCAGCATCCGTCCGCATATCGCCCTCGCTCGCTGCGGATATGTTATTGCGCGTCGCCTGAATGTGTTTATGGGCATACGCAAATGAACAGAATACCCCTGACCGCAGGCTGGTTTCAGGCAAATAATTTCCATCAGGCCGAGGACGGTGGATGGGAATGCCACCGTGGCCCGGGCGTCCGGCTGCGACTGAAAGATGGGGCGGTGTTTGTTAGCGATCGTCGTAAGTGTGATCCGCCCCAAGATGAACTCGTTGCTGAAAATATCACCAACGTCGCGCAGCTCCTGGCAGTGTTCGAGAAACAGAAACTCAACGGGCCAGCTTTTCTCGACTAGAAAGTCGGCCGTTAACAACCGCACTTAACCAATTGCTCTCTTTAGTTCGGACGGCAGGCAGGCTTCGTTGTCATTCGCAAGTTCCTTTCCGAAATGTCTGGTCTCGTCAAAACAACCGGTCCTTTGCTTGGGTCCGACACGCCCAGATCTATGTGACTAACGCATTCCTGGTTATCAGAATTGATTGTCGAAGCAACCGACAATTTCGTTTCTACTTCTGCCGGTCCCGATACCTAACTGGAAACGCGGTGTCACTGATTACACCTCTGGATCACGTTCAGATATGCTTTGCTGGGCCAGTTGCGACACGTCTTGTTTAGCCGGATTATTGAAACGGAAGATACCCCAGTTCCTCAATCGACATGATATTGACGAGTGCATCGGTGATCGAGAATCTGGCAGAGCGAGAACGGCTGGTTGAGGGACTGAGTTTAGCGATTACGGCCGAAGACTTGGGAACCTGGGAATGGGATCCGTGTTTGGAAAATCTTAAAGGCATGTAGATTGCACTTCCTGCCGAAGCGCCAGGTGGCAGAAGTTCGCTCACGTCCATGGAATAATTTGGATGTCACATTTTCACACAGAGGTGCTGTTGATTGGCGCCGGAGCAGCTGGCTTGGCGGCTGCGCATCATCTGCGCAACGAAGGACTTGTTGTCACGATTCTCGAAGCCCGCGAGCGCATTGGTGGACGCATCCATACGCTAAACCCCACCAACTGGCCAATCTCCGTCGAAACTGGGGCGGAGTTTCTTCACGGTTCAGCTGACGAAACGCGAGTCGCTGTCGATGCTCTGAATTTGAAAACGGAGGCAATGCCTGAGGAACACTTTCGACCGGGTAGCACTGGCGTCGAGCCTGCGGACTTGGAACTGGGTTGGACGAGAATAGCGGAACGGTTACGAACGATTGGCTCCGACGATCTTACCTTCGCCGACTTCCTCGGCAGATATTGCGGCGACTTGTCGGCCGATGAAAAAGCTCAAGCGACCGCTTACGTCGAAGGTTTTAATGCTGCCGATATGCGGGCGGTTAGTGCTCAATGGATTCGCGAGTCCGATCAGGAAACCGGCCAGGCCGAAGGAGCCAGAAAAATTTGTGCAGGCTATGCGAGAGTGCTTGACTATTTCACCGGGCACGATGATGGTCTTGATATCCACTTGAACAGACCGGTTTCTTCGATCCGGTGGTCGCGTGGCTTTGTGGAGGTCTCTACTTCGAACAACGAAACCTTTTCGGCGCAGGCCGTCATCGTTGCGGTGCCGCTCGGTGTGCTGCAGATTCCCTCAACTGAAATGGGAGCAATTCATTTCTCACCTGATCTTCCTCAAAAGCGACTTCAATGGAAACTGCTGAGAATGGGAAACGTGGTCAAGGTCCATTTGCTTTTTCGGGAGCCGTTTTGGGAAGAGATTGCGGGTCCCGACTTCACCTTTTTGCATACAGCAGAGGGCCCCTTTCAGGCTTGGTGGAGCAGCTTGCCGTGCCGCTCGCCGATCCTCACAGGTTGGTCGGGTGGGCCGCGTGCTGCCGAACTTTCGCGACTTACCGACGAGACAATTTTGAAAGCGGGGCTTGAGCAGTTGGCGACCAGTTTCCGTGTGGACCATCGCAAGCTCGAACTGAAATTGGCTGCACATCTCGTGCACAACTGGCAGGCCGACCAATTCGCTCGCGGTGCTTATGCGTATGTTCCTTGCGGCGGCATGGCCTTGCCCAGACAATCTGGCGAGCCCGTTGAAAACACGTTGTTCTTTGCCGGCGAAGCAACGCACCGGCAACTGATGGGCACGGTACAAGGCGCGATCGCGAGTGGCGTGCGGGCAGCGAAAGAGGTCGTCTCCGCGTTGAGAACTTGAGCGCCAAGTCCTCTGAACATTGGAGTGTGAAGACCGTGAAGATCGCAACCTTCAACGTAAACGGCGTCAACGGCAGGCTTCCTGTTCTCTTGCGTTGGCTTGACGAGTCCGGTCCCGATGTAGTTTGTCTTCAAGAGCTGAAAGCACCTGACGAAAAGTTTCCGGCTGCCTCGATCGAGAAAGCTGGGTATGGCGCCATCTGGCACGGGCAGAAGAGTTGGAACGGAGTCGCGATTCTGGCCCGGAGCCAACAGCCGGTGGAGTCTCGCCGAGGACTTCCGGGCGATCCGGAGGATGTTCACAGCAGGTATATCGAAGCCGTTATCGGCGAGCTCCTGATCGGCTGCCTCTACTTGCCCAACGGAAATCCCGCGCCAGGGCCCAAGTTCGACTACAAAATGAAGTGGTTCAGTCGGCTGAATCGATACGCCGAGACGCTGTACCGTTCGGATCGGCCGGTCATCCTCGCTGGCGACTACAACGTCATCCCCACGTATCTCGACGCATACAAGCCCGAGCGTTGGGTCGGCGATGCGTTGTTCTTTCCGGAATCCCGGGCTGCGTACCAAGAGTTGCTGGACCAAGGCTGGACCGATGCGCTGCGAATCTGTTTCGCTTCTGAGGCGATCTACACCTTTTGGGATTACTTTCGCAATTCATTCGCTCGTAATGCAGGGATTCGCATCGACCACTTCCTGCTTAATGCCCAGGCCGCTCGGATGCTCGGCGCTGCGGGCGTTGATCGCGACGTGCGCGGCTGGGAGAAAACGAGTGATCACGCACCGACCTGGATCACGTTGAAATCGAAGGCTACAGCGTTTGGCAAGAAGAGACCGTAGCCGGCAACGATGTCGCTAGTTTGCGTTCCCGATTCGAATCGTCTTGTACGCTAACGGGGGCAATTCGATCTTCAAACGACGATTTTCCGGCAGCTCGCCCATCTGCTCGTTGGTGATGATTTCTAGCATTTGCCCGTTCACTTTCATTTTGCCTCTCACCCCGCTTGCGCTGAGGTCGAGTTCTTCCTTTGCCGTCTGCTGGGAGAAGTTTAGCGCAGTGAGGATCAGCGCCGGAGTTCTTGGTGGTCGCATCACGAGGACACAGACCGCTGGATTTGAAACCTGAAGCGTGGCGAGGAGTTCACTTTCGGCGAGTCGGTATTTTTTGCGAGCCTTGAGCATCTTAGCAAGCTGCCGCGCGAACGATTCAGGATTCTCTAACTGCTCAGGAAGTGAACCATACAGTGACGTGGCTCGTTCCACGCCAAAATGGGAAGTGCCTTGGCTGGGATTCGCTCCCATCAAGTCGACGCCACCACGATTGATCCAGCGGTAATCGCCATCTTTCATCCGTTCGGCAACTGACTTCTCAGGAATCGGCAGGGCGCCGACGAGATCCCAGCTCGAAAGACTGAAAACTCCAGGCTGCATTGCGTTGGCGGCGGCAAGGAGCAGATGCGCCTGCTGGATCTGCCGCAGCTCTTCTCGTGAGGCGTGGTACGGATCACGGATTTCGAGCGCAGCTGCAATAAAGCCAGCAAAGGTAGTGGCTAATCCATCCTTCTCAGGCCGATAGAGTCTGTTGTGTGGTGCTCGGTCGCCAGCGGCCTTCTGTCGCATCTCGCGAAGCATTCGTTCACGCAACTGCCGGCCAGAAATCTCTTTCCCCTCCAGCTTAAACATCTCGTCACCACGTGCATCGAGCTCCACAAGCTGGTAAGTGATCTCGTCGTGGTTCTGGAGATCATGCACCAGACCGATCGGCTGCACATCGGCATCAAGCAAGAATTGGAAGGACTGCCGCAACAGCGTCGCGTCTTCCATCAGCAAGGCATGCAGGCACTGGGCTCGGGTGAAGAAATCGTACGAAAGGTCGGGACCGTGTTCGGTGTACGTCTTCAACTCTCGAAGCGGAACATTGAGCTCATGGAAGCTAAAACCGCCGAGCTTCCGAGTCATAAATGCAATCGAGTTAGTTCCTTGGACCGAGAGTGGATGCTTGAAGTGCAACGTTAGGTTGTCGCCTGGCTGGGGTTCAATTCCCAAAAATGGCACAGCGTCGAGCCGCATTACCCGGGCTCCGAGCGAGTGCATGGTTTTGGTAAGGTCGCCACACACGGCTCGCTGCGCAGCAAACGAGGGATCCAGCCAATTTAGGGCCGGTTGCTCTTTCTTGAAATAATGCAAGAAGACCCAACGCCGTTGTTTGCCATCCACTCCCGTTACTTTGGCCGTCGCACTCCAACCACTCCACTCCCGTGCCTGGGGAGCAGCGTCATTTGAGTTGATCAGGCCCGGAATGTAGCCTTTGTCGCGCAGTTTTTTGGCGGCATCTTTAGAAACAAGCTCAGTTGTCCAGGGACTATCAACGCCAGGCAGCAGATCCCAGTCTTCCTTTCGTATTTCAACCATCGTGTAAAGTCCGGGGTAATTCTTGTAGGCCCGCTCAGCCAAGCGAAAGTCGGCGCCGATCCCCGTGTGCAGAGGCACGAGATCGCCAGCGATCGAACCGCCGTGTTTCTTCGCAGTGCGGACCATGGCTCGGTACTCGTCGTCCGTGCCGAGCGCTGGATCAAGCTGGAGCGAAATAGGATCGAACCAGCCGTCGCTGGTGGGATTGAACCGGCGTTCTTCCACGCTTCCGGCTCGTTTTACGGGTCCCGTGTGCAGTAGGTCGATTCCGATTTGCTCCAGTGCTTGCCACAACTCAGCATCGCCCCAAGTGGCGATGACGGATTCTCCCGGGCGAGGAATGACCGAGCCCGGATAATCAAGCAACCACACCGAGGCTAATCGGACCGCCTCCCGCGGCTGTGGTTCGCCGTAAGGATGTCGCCACTGCACGCCCTGGCCCGAGATTGATTCAGCCTGCTCCTTGGCCTGGAACAGCATCGAGCGTTCTTCAAGCCACTGAACGTATTCGTGATCGGTATCGCGCTGCTCATTCGTTGGCTGTGACAGTGCCGCAGAACAAAGGCCGCATAGGATTATTGCTGGTAAAAAAGTCCGGAAGACGAGCCTTAGTTTGACATTCATGGATGGAATCTCTAGGAAACTGATAGTGACGCAATTGTCTTGCCTCTCGCAACAGCCCCGGCGGCCAGTCCGCTCACTTTAGAGCTTCTCGTGCTTGATATGTTTGCCAAGGTAAGTTGCTGTTCGGCTCGCTTTAACAGTAGTAACATCGGCGGGCTTGCCGGTGGCGACCACTTGTCCACCTTCATCTCCAGCACCGGGCCCCATATCTATGACCCAATCGCTGCTGGCTACAACTTGCATTTCATGTTCGACCACAACGACCGTGTTGCCCGCATCCACCAATCCCTGGAGTTGCGTAACTAACATCTCGACGTCAGCCGGATGTAGTCCAGTCGTAGGTTCATCCAATACGTAGAGTGTTTTCCCTTTGCTAGCCCGCTGCAGTTCGGTCGCCAGCTTAATCCGCTGAGCTTCCCCTCCGGAAAGTTCGGTCGCAGGCTGTCCGAGTCGCAAATAGCCCAGGCCAACCTGCAAAAGCGTCTGCAGCGCGCGACACAGCGGCGGGTTATCCACGAAAAACTCGGCTGCCGCGGTGACGGTCATGCCCAGCACATCTGCAATCGACTGCCCGCGGAGTTTGATCTCGAGTGTCTTGGCGTTATACCGCGCACCTTGGCAAGTGGGGCAAGGAGCGTAAACGCTTGGCAAGAACAAGAGCTCTACGAACACGAACCCTTCGCCTTGGCAGGTTTCACAACGACCCTTTGCCACATTGAACGAAAACCGGCCCGCATCGTAGTGTCGACTGCGGGCTGCCTTCGTATCAGCAAAGAGTTTTCGAACGTCGTCAAACAGCCCGGTATAGGTCGCCAAGTTCGAGCGCGGCGTGCGACCGATCGGCTTCTGATCAACTTTGACGAGCCGCGAGATTCGATCTAGCCCCTCAGCAATACGGCCGGCGATCGCAGCAGTCGCGGTTTCTAGTTCATCATCGTCATCTGCCGTAGGAATCCATCACGCTGATTGTTATGCATCGGGCTGATGGGGCGGTTGATCGGAATCTCGTGAAAATTCGGCCCGCCAAGGCGAATGAGTTGCGTGTCGGTGTAAGAGAAGAGTCTACCTTGCAACAGCGGATCATTCGTGAAGTCGATCCCCGGTACGACATGCCCGGTATGAAAGGCAGATTGTTCCACTTCTGCGAAGAAGTTGTCTGGATTCCGATCGAGCACTAGCCTGCCGATCGGCGTCACCGGGACTAATTCTTCCGGGACGAGTTTCGTTGGATCGAGCAGATCAAAATCAAACTTATGTTCGTCGGCTTCGGGAATAAGTTGCACGCCAACTTGCCATTCGGGAAAGTTCCCCGAGTCTATCGCTTCCCACAGATCGCGGCGGTGAAAATCGGGATCGGCGCCGGAGATTCGTTGGGCTTCATCCCACAGCACCGACTTCATACCGAGCACTGGCTTCAGGTGCCATTTGAAAAATGTCGATTCGCCTTTGGCATTCACGAAGCGAAATGTGTGCACGCCAAAGCCTTCCATCATGCGGAGGCTGCGTGGAATGGCTCGGTCGGACATGACCCACATGATCATGTGGGCCGCTTCGGGCGTCAGCGAGATGAAGTCCCAGAAAGTATCGTGCGCACTCGCAGCTTGCGGAATCTCGTTATGCGGCTCGGGTTTCACCGCATGAATCAGGTCGGGAAATTTGATCGCGTCTTGAATGAAGAACACCGGCATGTTGTTGCCAACCATGTCGAAGTTCCCCTCCTGCGTGTAGAACTTGATTGCAAAACCGCGCACATCGCGAGCTAAATCGCTCGAGCCGCGTGAACCCGCGACTGTGGAGAACCGCACAAAGACGGGCGTTCGGCTGCCAGCCTCCTGGAGGAACGCTGCCCGAGAATACTTCGCTAGTGAGCTATTCAACTCAAAGTATCCATGCGCCACTGCCTCGCGCGTGCACGACGCGCTCGGGAATTCGTTCGTGATCGAAATGCGTGATTTTTTCGCGCAGCAAAAAGTCTTCCAGCAGCGAAGGCCCACGCTCACCGGCTTTGAGGGAGTTGTGATCGTCGTTGACCGGAACGCCTTGATTGCTCGTCAACAACTGCCCCGTGCTCTCCTCAATATCCGCTTGCAGGTCGGTAATTTTTGCCGATTCGGCCTGACTAGGTTTTGTAGAGCGGGCAGGGACACGTTTGGCCATTTGGCATTCTCCAGCAAGATTAATCAGCACATCGTTCGATCAAGGAAGATGCGGCTCAAGCACACGCTGTGCCAAGTGTGTTGGCGGGCATTTCCTTCCGCAACCGTTGCAGAATGGCGTGCCTCTGAGCGATCGAGAAGCAACTTGCTTGCCCTGCGGTCAGTTCACTGCAGCATCAACCGGCGTTACTTTGCAGTTAAGAACTTGATGAGTTCGGCTGTCACACGTTCGGGTTCTTCGCGCTGGATCCAATGCGCGGCGCCTGTGATCCACTCGATGCGGGCTGAGTCGCATAACTGGCTGCTGGCGGTCGCCAAGCCGGCCTCTTCCGTGGGATCGCGGTCGCTCATCAGGATCAGCGTTGGCGAGACGATTTTGAGTTGCAGCGACTTGCTAGAGCGGCGTCTCATTGCTCGGTAATAGTTCAACATGGCGGTGAGCGCACCCGGTTCCGACCAACCGTCCACAAAAGCGGCTCGATCCTGCGGGCCGAAGACTCCCTTTCGGCTGGTCCCTTTGACAGTGCGAAAGAGGAGCTCGTAGTTTCGCGCCGACAGCATCGCTTCGGGAAGCCACGGAAGTTGAAAGAACGCGGTGTACCAACTCTTCAGCACTTGACTGGGATGGCCACAGACGTAGCTGGCAAAGATGCCAGGATGCGGAGCATTTAAAATTGCTACGCGAGAAACACACTGAGCAAAACGAGCGGCCACCCACCAAGCGACGATCCCGCCCCAATCATGACCGACTAGATGAAATGCCGAGTTTCCCTCCGACTCGGCTAATTCGACGACATCCTTGGCCAATTCTTCAATATCATACGCCGAAAGAGGTCGCGGCTTGTCGCTCTTGCCATAGCCACGCTGATTCGGCGATATGACACGAAAACCGGCCGCGACGAGCTGCGGGATTTGAAACCGCCATCCATGCCACAAATCGGGAAAGCCGTGAAGCAGGATTACGAGCGGATTGCCAACGTCGCCCGCAATTGCACATTCCAGTTGCACTCCATTCACCCGGCGAAAGTCAATCGTCGCTGAAACCTGATCTGCTTCCACAGCGTTTCTTATTCCTGAGCTATCACCTCGTGAGCACCCGACAACCTTCGTGCGCCGCTCGAAGGTTCGACTAGCCTCGTGCCTAAGCGACTAGCGTTCCGCGCCATCATCGTCGATGAAATAACCCCCTGCGAGCCGGTGGGAAGCGCCGCGAGACTCGCAGGGGGCAACGAGGAAACGAACTCACTGCCAAGCCATGCGGTCGGCGCGAGAATAAATGTGAGAATCGATGGAGTAAATCGTAGTTGAGAGCTTGCAAAGTGTCTGTCGGGAAAAACGCCACGCCGACACAGCTCTCGCCCGCTGTAGCGAATTTCGCGACAGACGAAGTTTTCACTCTGCCCTACGATGCTGGAACGTCACACGAACCTGCCACGCATCGGCTGCCCCAAAAGGGCGTTGCAGGAAATCAGGAGGCGGAGTCTCCCGTGACGTTTGCCCCTCGTCGGCGACTCTCAAAAGTTGTCGGCGAGGGTGCTTCTAAAGCAAATTGCCGATCAAGGCGGGAGTGTTAGCGATGTTTCTTCTGCCGCTAGCCTGATACCATCCATCCGGAACGACGTCGCAACTTGGTGCACTCGGTTTCCAATGCTCTAATGCCGCTGAAGAGTTTGCTGGACTTCCTGAGCTGCCGAACACGATGAACGAAAATCCAAGCGACGAAGAAATTGCTCAACACTCAGCCGACAATGATCGAGCGACACACTACGTGGACAATGACGAGCCGCCGCATTTGCCGTTTCCTGTGGTAGGAATTGGTGCTTCGGCTGGCGGTTTGGAATCCTTCATTGACTTCTTTAAGGCGATGCCTCCAGACAGTGGGCTCGCGTTTGTCCTCGTGCAGCATCTGCCGCCCGAACGCGAGAGCCTTTTGGTCGACATCCTGGCGCGGCATACGACGATGGTCGTGCATGAAGTTCGCGATGGCATGCGAGTCGAGCCGAATTCTGTCTATGCGATCAAGCCCGGCCATACGCTCACAATTTGCAAAGGTCTCCTACACCTTGGCGAGCGGTTGCAACGCCCGATGCATACGCGCCCCGTAGACGATTTCTTCAAGTCGCTCGCTGAAGAGCAACGAGAGCGAGCCATCTGCATCATCATGTCCGGCATGGGCAGCAACGGCACTGCCGGAGCGCAAGCCGTAAAAGCCGTCGGCGGTCTGTGCATCGCGCAGGATCCAGAAGCGGCGCAGTATCCGTCGATGCCGCGGCACCTGATCGATGCGGGCTACGCGGACTATGTTCTGACGGCTGACACAATGCCGAGCACGCTGATCGCTTATGCCGCACATCCCTACGCGCGCGGTGACGGCGAGTCTCCTCAGGAATTGGCGACCCGGGAACAGCACCAGTTGCGCGAGGTCCTGGCAATCCTTCGGACACGTTCCAAGAAGGACTTCAGCGGCTATAAGCAACCGACCGTGCTCCGCCGCATTCAGCGCCGCATGGGATTGTGCCGGATTGCCACGCTGGGTGAATACGCCAGGCATCTGCGGCAAAATCCCACGGAAGTCACGGGCCTGTCCGACGACCTGTTAATTCACGTTACCGGTTTTTTTCGCGACCCTGATGCTTGGGAAGTGCTGCGGCAACGCGTCATCGTGCCGTTGATCGCTGGTCGCGAGTCGGACACCGCCCTTCGCTGTTGGGTCACCGCGTGTTCTAGCGGCGAGGAGGCCTACACGCTGGCAATGTTGCTGGTGGAGGAAGCAGATCGCGCCGGCAAACATTTCGATATCAAAGTGTTTGCCACGGACATGGCTGAACGAACGTTGCAGAACGCCAGGCAGGGGTTATATCCGGGTGGGATCGAAGCGGAGATCACGCCTGATAGGTTAGCGAGATTTTTCCAACAGGAGGATGCGCTGTATCGAATTCGACAGGATCTACGGGAGCGGGTTGTGTTCGCGCCGCACAACCTGTTGCAAGATCCGCCGTTCTCGCGGCTCGACATCATTTCTTGCCGTAATCTGCTCATCTATTTGGAACCCGAAATCCAAGTGCGGGTTTTGAGTCTGTTGCACTTTGGCTTGCGCGAAGGGGGAACACTCTTCCTCGGCGCGAGCGAGACCGTCACCGACAGTGCTGCTTTTGAGCCCATCGACAGGCGCGCTCGCTTGTTCCGCCGGCTCGGTCCCACGCGACATGGGACTGTGGATATTCCCGGTCCTGCTTCCACGTTCGACCGTGAGTTTGCGCGCATCGAATCTCGTACTACAAATAAGACCTCGTTAGCTCAGCTAACCGGGCACGCGCTACTAACGCATCACCTGCCGGCGGCGGTCACTGTCGATCGAGAGTTTCGGATCGTGTATTTCCATGGACAAACAGAACTGTTTCTCACCCATCCTCGCGGCGAAGCCACCCGCGATCTGATGGCGTTGCTGCGGGACGGAGTGCGCATTGCCGCCAGAGTTGCGTTGCAACGTTCGGTAGCGCAGAACGTCACGGTCCTAGAGCCGGATGGCTGGGCCGATGTCCACGGCAAGCGGCATCGGATAGCTGTCACCGCCTCTCCGCTGGAGACCGCGACCGCCAGTGGTTTGTTCGTGCTGAGTTTTCAGGATCGCGGCGAAATAGCTCTCAGCCAGGCGGAGCCAACCGCCTCTGCGGAGACTGAAGAAGACGTTACAGCCGGCCAATTGCGCCGCATTCGCGACGAGTTGCAGAGCACGATCGAGGAATTGCAAACTAGCAACGAAGAGCTGCGTGCCTCGCACGAGGAAGTGGTAAGCGTCAACGAAGAGTTGCAAAGCACCAACGAAGAACTGGAGACCGGCCGCGAGGAAATGCAGTCACTGAATGAAGAACTCACGACCGTCAACGCTCAATTGCAGACCAAGATTGAGGAACATGAGGCGGCTCGAAATGATCTCGCATCTTTGCTTACCAGCACAGATATCGCTGTTTTGTTCTTGGACGCCAGGTTCCGAATTCGCCGCTTCACCCCCACTGCCAAGGACCTCGTCGAACTCATTGCCACTGATATTGGTCGGCCACTGAACGATCTTTCGCGGAAGTTCCACGATCCGGAACTGCTAACGCAAGCAGAGACGGTACTGCAAACTTTGATTCCCATTGAGCGGGAGATCGACGGTGGCAACGGGCGCTGGTACTTGCGCCGCATTCTGCCCTACCGCACTGCCGACAATCGGATTGATGGCGTCGTGATCACTTTCGTCAATATCAGTGACCGCAAACAGGCCGAGGAGCTGTTACGCCTGAACGAACAACGCCTTCGCGAACTGAGTGAATCATTGGAGCTTCAGGTTCAAGCGCGGTCACAGGCCATGGTTGTGCTGCGCGATATCGCGACCGCCGCCAATCAGGCGATGTCGATTGATGTGGCTTTGCAAGCGGCCATCGATCGCATCTGCGAGGTTCGTAAATGGATCGTCGGTCATGCCTGGCTAGTCGTGGAAGAAACTCAGTGTTTGACTTCCAGTGGCATTTGGCGTATTTCGACGAACGAGGTCTCCGGCGCAGAACTTTCGTTAGCCGATTTTCGTCAATCCAGCGAAACACTTCGACTTAATATTCAGGACGATTTCGTCGGACGAGTTGCGCGAACTGGCGAGATAATCTGGTGCGAAGATGTCGAGCGCGTCCCGCGCTGGACACGTTCGCATCCGCATCGTTACGGCTTTCAGTCAGCCGTCGCACTACCGATCTCCATGGACAACAACATCGTTGGCGTGCTGGAATTTTATTCTGAAAGCCACGCTAAGAAAGATGAGCGTTTCCTTGAAATCGCTCCCAGCATCGCAGTTCAACTGGGACACGTATTTGAGCGAAAGAGACTCGAACGTGAAGTGGCCATGATCGCCGACCAGGAACAGCAGCGGATGGGCCAGGAAATGCATGACGGACTCAGCCAACAAATTGCTGGCATCGCCATGTTAGCTGGCGGCCTGGCTGAGAACTTACGCAATGTCGACACGTCGTTGCACGAGAAGGCGACTACATTGCGCGAAGCAGCTCAGGACGCCAAACGTCAGTCTCGCATTCTGACAAAAGGGCTAATGCCAGTCGAAGTCGCCCCCGATGGGCTCATGCATGCCTTGCAGGATCTGGCGGAACGAACGCAACAGACGTATGGAATTGCCTGTATTTTTGAGTGTGTTTCTCCAGTCCCTGTTTCCAACAGCTTTGTGGCGACACATTTGTACAGAATCGCCAGCGAAGCCGTGCATAACGCAGTAAAGCATGCCCAACCGAAGCATATCTGGATTCAACTTCGTCAGTCGCTGCGCGAAGAGCTAATCGTACGCGATGACGGTGTGGGCTTCGGCGACAAATCCGCCGTGGAGACACACGGTGATGGTCTGCGGATTATGCGGCATCGAGCCGGCCTGATCGGTGCCCGGCTTTCGATTGAAGCCGGAGCAGAGCGTGGGACGGTCCTAACTTGTACCTTGAATTCCTAGTCCAATTGTCAGGAGTGACTGGTGACAACTTCGACAACTGCATCCGAGCCCTCAACCTGGCGAGTTCTGATCGTCGACGATCATCAGCTATTTCGAAACGGCTTGCGCGAACTTCTCTCCGCTGAGCCAGATCTCGAAGTGTGCGGTGAAGCAGCTGATGTTGCCACTGGCCTAGCAAGTTTCCAGTCGTTGCGTCCCAACTTGGTGACGATCGACATTTCTCTCTCGAAGGAAAACGGCTTGCATTTGGTGGAGCAGATCAGAGTAATCGAGCCGAAAACCGCTATTCTCGTGCTGTCGATGTACGACGCCGCAGTTTACGCCAACCGGGCGCTGGCCGCCGGTGCGGCGGGCTATGTGTGCAAGCAGTCTACCAACCAAGAGATTCTCGAAGCACTGCGGATGGCGAAACGCTCACGGGAATACCCTGCAAATCGCAAATCCAGCGTCGTCGAATCACAGAACGAGGAATCACAACTATCCGCACGTGAACTTGAGATTTTCACCTTGATTGGGCAAGGCGACAACACTCAAAAGATAGCCCAAAAACTCGAACTCTCTCCCTCGACAATCGAAACGTATCGAGAGCGGATCAAGGCAAAACTGAATCTCGCAAATGGGTCCGAACTCACCCATCGTGCGATTCTCTGGTTTATGCAACATTCTTAAGGGCCACACCGATTACGCCAACTATTACTGGCGAAGACAAGTTCTCAATCGTCGGAAACCACTAATCGATTGTCGAGCGCGCATCCGGCGAACTTGCTCTGCAAGTGTTCTTGCGCGATTTGCTTGTGGTAGAAGCTGCTCACTTGTCCTTGAAGGGTTAGGACGCCTTCACGGACCTCGCAATGCACGCGGCGGATGTCGCGATATGGTGAGCTTTGAAGCGCCTGATGTGCCATTGTTTCCAGGTCGCCCGCGATAGGCGGCTTTGAACTCACTTCGCGATTCTTCACAAATCCACTCCTTTGAACTACATCTGAAATTGCTACACCTGGGGCCGTTGAGCACGGACTCATGATGTAAACCTTGGCGGAAAACGATTAGTTGCGGCCCACACACACGCGGTTACCGCTCCCGTCAGCAATGCCGTCACCAGCAACTCCATCTTGAACTCCTGCGAACAACACGCGCCCAACCATTTGAAAAGTGAACGAACCATCCCTCGCAAGGCGTGTACCGACTTGCAGGTATATAGCGAGCTCGTTCGAGTAGTTTAGTCGAATCCACGAAGTGGGCACTCGATGTCATTTCATTTGCGCGCAGCGCAGGAATTCTTACCTGCAACACGAGAGTCAAAGGCGAGCACGGTGAATCCAATTCGATCGCGCGACTTTTGGTTACGTAGCATTTTCAACGACATACAGCCAGGGTCTGACTTTTCTATGATTGCTCCCATCGCAAGCGCGCCCACGCGTTGGCGATATCCCAACGCCCCTCGTCGGCTGGGTTCCGGCCGAACTCGCCGACGAGGGTGCTATTTCAAAAAGTGCGATCATGGTCAGCAATCGTTACCGCGTGTAGACCTGCCGACGCGAGAGAGCACTTCTGCTGAACGCCATGCCACCGGCGCAGATAGTCAGTAACACATGCAGCAAAGTTCGCGTACTGGCTGGCCTGACGGAATAACGCGGCTGTCGTAGTCATTCTGGCAGATTTTGTAAGTTCGAAGACGTGCTGGCGGGTATGCAATCGTTGAATTTGATGAAACATCCACCTAGCATGAGCAGAATCTAGGTGCGCAGTTGCATGGATAGCTATAAGCGCAAATGTTTGCTCTGCCATTCTTTGTCGCGAAAGCCTGTTGAAAAACTCGTGTCCGAAGTGAGGCTAGCTGCGTAATTCCAGAGCACTTGGACTAACACTAGCGCTTTTGAAACTTTTTCAACGGCTTGCTGAATTCCCATCGACGGCCCCAGCGCTGCCCGCCTAATTCTCTTGGATGAGAGCTCGAAGCCTTTTTAACGTAACGGCGCGGTGTTCACGCTGTACCAGTCGCATGAATCGAGCAAGCCAAACTCTGATGAGTCGCCGAATGTCGCAAAGATAATGTAGTGGAAGTCGCTACGTCTTTTTGCCGATAGAGCATGAGGCCCTGCCAGCCAACGGAAGCAACTTTCTGTAGCCAGCCATCGCGCAAGCAACAATGATCCGATACCACTGGACGGAGCCGACAGGCTCACCCGTCCGTGTCGAGTTAATCGACGACTTTGTACTTGCGCCAATTGCCGTTGTCATCAGTGACTTGAACGGGCGGTGGCACTGGAGCCGTTACACGAGCGTAGCTCGGCACGCAGCGCCACCGATCAGCGGTTCGTCGCCCACTATGGCGGACGCAAAACGTGCGACGCTGAATGGACTGCCAGACGCACCGGCCGAATAAAAACCTCCCGGACAAAACTCCGCGAGTCCCGCACCGCCGCGACAAGCAACAAACCGAAAATCTTCGTTTGTAGCTTTCTTCACGACAGACAGATAGCGCCGCATGCGTCATGTTGTAGGCACACAACTAATTCGCTGCGGGCCGCTAGCCGATGCGTAGACGCAAACACCTGCCAAGCGGTCATAAAGTGAAAGGGCAAATGAAGTTCGTCGGACGCCTCCATCAATGCGAACGGATCTGCATGTGACGGATGATTGGGCGCGATCAAGATTCCATGACCTGCCAAAATGGCTTGCTGAATGACTTCTGCACCTTGAATCTCCGCTCCGACAAAGCCATGTTCGTGCCGGGCTCGAATGCGGCGGAATGGTCGCCAAAAGGCAATCCGAGACGAATTGAGGCACGGGGACCACCACTGCGGTGGAGTTTTATAAGGCTGAAGGTTCATAACCAGCGCGGTGCATGACCACGGTATTGCCGCGATAGAGATTTGATGGGGTTAAGATCGTCCCACAGGCGAGACGCAAGCCAAGAGTCTTGCGTAGGACGTGGCAGCTAAACGGCAGATGTAACCATATTTGCAGGGCGTGTGCCGGTGGCAAATGTTACTAAGCAGCAAGAGAGACTCACATTCTTAGCTGTTGAAACGCGCGGGAAATGGTTCCCAGAATTAATTTCACCGCGCGCTTTTTGCGGCAATTATTGGCGCAGGTAAGTCGCACGAGGAATCGTTTGCAATCAAAGATAAGCAAGGATGGGTTGTTGCGTTTTGTCGCCCGCTAGCAACCTCAATTCAAGCTCTTGTGTTCGGGGACATCGACAGTTGGGTGCTGCCGACGAACTGCTCGGGCGATCCATTGACCAAGTGGCCCACTCAACAGCGCCGGCAAAAAAATCAAGTTGCCCGCGAGTCCGACTGTGAGCAACGCGATCATCAATGCGCCGAAGCGAAAAGTGGGAACAAAACTGCTCAGGGCGAAGGCCGACAGGCCTAAGCCGATCACGCCCCAACTTTGATACATGGCACGCGCACAGCCGTCATAAGCGAGCAGAACGGCATCATCGACGCGGTGACCGCTGGAAATGCCCCGTCGGAACCAAAGTATGAAATGGATCACATCGTCGACTGTCACCCCCAAGGCTACACACGGCGTCATGACAGAGCCAACATCAACGACGATTCCCGCCAGCCCCATCCAGCCGAAGACAATGACCATTGGAAACATGCTCCCCAATAACAGCAGCACTCCGTTGGACCAATGTCGCGTGGCAAAGACCGCAGCGACGACCAACAAAAGCACATCGGTGCCAAAACCCAGAATCATCCCTTGCAGCAGCGAGCGGCGGGCTTTGTAAATAATCGGCACGGTTCCCGTGTAGGAGGTAGTCACTTCCTGCGCCATGCCCGCCGCGGCGATTTCGGGTGCAATCTTTTGAGCCAGCTGCTCGTGAAACAAATCGTAGTCGATGTCTTCCGCTCGCACGCGCACGCTGATGCGCCAATATTCCGCCTTATCCTCGACCATCAAATAACCGCTTTTTGCCAAACGACGATGCAAGGTGATGCCAGTCAGCGAGCGAATCCGCCCGCTCACCGGAGGAGCGAAAGTGGCGGCTGACAGGCTGCCACTTACCGAGGGTAATGTGTGCAGATCACTTTGAATCGCACTCATCAATGCGAGACGCGAACCGATACTGTGAGGACTGCTGTTGTCGAACCGCAGGATGACTTCCATGGGCACCAGGCCGCCCAACTGCTGTTCGAGAAAAGCGTAGTCGGCAAGCACTGGCGTGCGAGGAGAAAAAAGACGGATGATCTCGATGGAAGTTTGTACGCGTGCCAGGCCATAACTGCCAACAACCATGAGCAGCACGAACAAAGCCGTGAACCAGTTCCGACGGAAGATGACCCACGTTGCGAATTGGCGAATCGCAGAGTCGACCGAGCGGTCCAATGAGTTCGATTTGTCCCCTTCGCGACTGCTGCCGTGTTTGAGCCGCGGCGGCCACAGAGTCAGATAGGCAGGCAGCAACGTGAATTGCACGATCACGCTGATGACAATTCCGATGGCTGAAAACCGGCCGAACTCGCGAATCGGTAGCAAATCGGCGAATTCGAGCGACATCAAACCGATCGCCGTTGTTCCTGCTGCGAGCGCCAGGGGGAGCATGGCGTGCTTGACGGCATGTTGCACTGGGTCGAGCGTACCCTCCTTCACCGCATCGAGATAATAATTCAGCAGGTGAATACCGCCCGACATGCCAGACACGTAGACCAGCGGCGCCATCGTAATCAAGATCGCATTGAGCGGCACTCCGCAGAGGGTCACCACCGCCAGACTGGCGGTTGCGCTGAAGAGGCCCACGGCGAGCACCATTAACGTCAATTGCATGTCTCTGAAACACCACCAAGCGATGACGAGGCCGATGCCCATCGCGAGCATGGCGAGACGAACAAGTGACTGCGAGCTCTCCTGATTGATCGCCGCATTGACGACCGGTGGACCTCCAAGCTTCAGTGAGCCTGCGGGAAGCCCTGCTTCTTTTGCCGCCTCGCGAATTTCAGCGAGCGGAGCTGCCAGGTAATGATGACCTTCATCCGTGAGCGTGATAACTGCGCAAGTTGCTCGCTCATCGGAACCGACGATCGATCCTTTTAGGCGACCGATGGCAGCGTCATGGCTCAAACTGAGCGGTGCTTCTTGCAGCGCTCGCGCTAACTCAGTGCCAGTAGAAACATGGCGAATCAGTCGCTGGCGGGCGGGTGTCCGCAAACGCTCGGCAAATCGATCTAAGAGCGGATCGTCGAGCGTGCAGCCGGGCCAACTGGCAGCCACGAAATCCTCGCTGCCAAACCGCCGAAAGAATTCCTTGTATTCGGCAGTCTCAGGGTATTGAGCCGGAAGCCAATCGCGAACGTCATTGCTGTTGCTGTTGAGGGCGACTTGAACTTTCCAGGCGATAAGCGGCGTGAGCAAACCAGTGATTGCGAGAATCAGCCAGGCTGCGTACTGTTTGGTGCGGCGGTCGATCATGGCCCCATGTCTTTTGTCCTCGATAGGAAGTCCGTACCTTTACGCGGCGCGCGTTTCCCAGCCGAGGATCGTGAGAATCTCGCCGCTGATGTAGCTGGAGTCAGCGTTCGATGCAAAGAATACGAATGCTGGTGCTACTTCCTCTGGTTGGCCAGGACGCTTGAGCGGCGTGTCTGCACCGTGTTCTGCAACCTTGGTGGGTGGCTTGGAAACTGGTTGCAAGGGAGTCCAAATTGGACCCGGAGCGATGCAATTCACGCGAATTCGTCGCTCCGCGAGATTCTGCGCCAGCGATTTAGTGAACGCGTGGATCGCACCTTTGGTCGATGCGTAATCGACAAGGGCTTTGCTTCCCTCCATGCCAGTAATCGAGCCGGTGTTGATGATTGCGCTCCCGGCCTTCAAGTGACCTAGCGCGGCTTTGACCATGAAAAAGTAGCCAGTGATATTGGTCTGGAAGGTTTTCTCCCATTGCTCGACCGTAATATCCTCGAAGTTTTCCTGCGTTTGCTGATAGGCTGCATTATTGACCAGGATGTCCAACTGACCAAACTCGTCGATCGTCAGCTGCACTGCCCGTTGGCAGAAAGTTTTGTCGGTAACATCTCCGGGAATGAGCAATGCTCGCTGCCCTTCCTTCGAGACGGCTTCGGCGACTTCGTCGGCATCGGACTGTTCGGCTGACAAGTAGATGATCGCGACGTCTGCTCCTTCACGAGCGTAAAGAACGGCGACCGATCGCCCGATCCCCGAATCACCGCCAGTGATTAGGGCGACCTTCCCCTTCAACTTGCTGGCGCCAGCATAATCGGGTGCTAAATATTTCGGCCGTGGAGACATTGCCGAATCCAGGCCAGGTTTGACTTGGGATTGCGCGGGGAGCGGAGACTTCGGTTCAGTTTTCATAGTTGTCCTTCAGATTTTTAGTGCGACTCTCGCACGCATCGACTTTCGCAGCGCAGAGTGACGGCAAACTCGGTTCTCTCGGTCAAGAACTTTTCCACTACACTGGCAACGGCGGTTCGAGAGTTGCAAGCGAGGAGATGTTTTTCAGAACACCGAAAGGCTTGTATGCTTGCTTTCTATTCAAGTCGCCTCGGCTGCCTAGGATCGATTGTCGTATCGGTAATCGCATCAATTGCGGCTGTCATGCTATTTCGTGGTTGTAGCAATTGATGGCTTTTGCTGAGTCGCCGCGCGGCATCAGCACGCGGCAACGCTTGGGTTCCCAAAGGATCTATTTGCGCGCCGAGGCTTTTTTGCGAGTAGGCTTCGGCGGGTCGACTTCCTCCACAGCTGAATCCTCTTCGGTCACATCCGTTGCAGGCAGGATTTCATCGAGTGAAATACTCGAAAGCTTTTCGTCGCACTCGGATTCTTCGGCAAGCGTTTGCTCAAGCAGCTTCACGACCTTCGCAAACCCCAGGTGTTCAGCCATCGCTTTGGCGGTGCCGTAAGCTGCGATCTCGTAGTGTTCGACGCGTTGTGCGGCGCCGATCAACGCAGAGTCGATGACTGCCGACTTACCTTCCTCTTCCAGCACTTCCTTACCTTCCTCGATTAGCCCTTCCATGGCCTTGCATTTCTTGCCGGTGAGTTTGATTTTCAGCAACTCGCCAACCTTTTGCAGCCGTTCGATCTGTCCGTTCGTTTCTTTGAGGTGCGAAGTGAATGCGTCCGCGAGTGATTCCGAAGCCGCCTTCTTGGCCAATTTGGGTAGAGCTTTCGTCAACTGGTTCTCTGCGCTGTAGAGATCCTTGATCTGATCTTCGAGCAATTCTAGGAGCGTATCCATCGTATTTTTCCGAGTGCAGCATCGATCGAACCGGTCCAAACTGAAGTAGTCGGCATCCGATGCAATTCAAATTTATGTGGCCAAGGAGCAAACCCTGTTCCGACAGCGGATATTGCCTTGAAAGCGGCAAGCGCGCCGTGCTTGCCGATACATGGGAGGAGTAGCGCGCAAAAAACACCGTCAGCGATTACAGAACTTTGACCTGCCACGCATCTTGCGCGTGAGCAGTCGTCTGCCCATCTGGCAGTTAGTTAGCTACTTCCACGCGCGATGGCAGCCTGCGAAGGTATTTTCACATTCCAAGCCAGCCGAAATGCTTCCAACGAACGGATAACGATATAGCTCACGTCGATTTGCCACCACCACAGTCCGTGGCGGGCAGAGGTGGGAAACGCATGATGAGTGTTGTGCCAACCTTCGCCGAGTCCGAGGATGCCGAACCAAGCATTGTTTCGACTCTCATCACTGCTCTTGAAAGGCCTCTGTCCCCAGACGTGGCACACCGAGTTGATGCTCCAAGTAACATGGTGCACAAATAAAATCCGCACTAGACCGCCCCAGATAAAACCTGTCCACGCGCCACTGACCGATCCCACCAGTAGCCAGCCGATCGCGGCCGGCAGAATCAGGCCCAGCGCAACCCACAAGGGAAACAGCCGACTAACCGCCTGAAGTGTCTTGTTCTGACTCAAGTCTTTCACGTAATTCTGCAGGTCATTCGGCCTGGATCCAAACATCCAGCCCATGTGCGCATGCCACAGGCCGCGAAGCAATCCGCTGATACCCTGGCCTTGGTGATGCGGCGAATGCGGGTCTTCTGGCCCATCGCTGTGCTGATGATGGCGACGATGGAGGGCGACCCACTGCAGCAAGGGGCCCTGAACTGCCATAGAGCCGAGTATCGCCAGGATGACTTGCACCGTTTTGCTCGTATTGAACGAACGGTGAGTGAACAAGCGATGAAACCCGACGGTAATGCCCAAAACGGTAAGCAGGTACATGGAGAACAAGAGCGCGAAGTCCGTCCAACGAAAGCCCCACCCCCAGAGCGAGACGACGGCTGCAACCAAGCCCAGGAACGGAACGATCACAGCAACCAGTAGAACTAAGCGTGCCCACAACGAAACGGGCTGCTGCACACCGGTCGATGCGGGAGCCGTGAGTGGAATCGATCGCTGAAAGTAGTCGCAGTTGGGTATATTGCTCATGTCTATTTTCGCTTTTCGTGAAGTCGCTGGCAGAGAGCAGAGAGCAATCGTCGCGCCCCATCCGGCAATAAGAGCAACGAGCGGAAGCTATTACTTAACTTTGACGCTACAGCGTCTCTGGTCCTTAGCCCTTTTTAGATGTGTGTAATGACGTAGCGAGTCCTGTAGCCAGAAGGACGGCCAGCGTCAGACGCATCAATGTAAGAGAACACCAAGAACGGGATGATTATTTAGACGAGTGGGGCAGACGCGTCGCTGGGTGGCATTTGCTCGTGAATTTGGCAGCTTTTGTACGGCCCGTGTGGTGGGGCTTCGCGTTACATTTCGTTAGGCAAACCCGCTTCGACTTGGATCTTTGCATCTGAAAGTGTCTCACACTCGCCTTCCGCTGGCGGCGCGCCGTGGATGATCGCGCTGGTACTGCGTTTCCATTCATACTGACGCGACACGGTTTGAATGACCGCGACACTGTGGCCGGTGATTCGGTCGATAAGCTCCAACCGTTCTGGTAGATCGGACGGCTTTGTCCAGTGGTAGCGTAGTCTGGTCTCGGTCAACGTCACCCGCTTCGTCGTCCGCATGGCTCAACTCCCGCAAAGAATCCGGGGCAAGGAGCCAAAAAGTTCCGCGGCCCGCAGCGAATAGATTTTATCAACGCAGCATGACGCACCCACTGAGGTGCTGTCTATCGGCAAAAACGCTACGTGCCGTTTTCCCGGGGTTACTGCTGTGCGGGGCGTACTCCGACGTACGTATTCATCATTGGTGCGGCAGCGCAGCCGTCGATTTCCTTTCGAACGACGCCGGTTACTCCGCTTTGCATAGCTCTGGCAGCCCAGTAAGCGGGCGACGAAGCAGCGCTGCCACTCTGCCTGCACGAAACGGAGCGAGCGCGCTGTCGGTCCGATGAGACAGTCGATGCGAAACAAGTCTTGTCGCTCCAAATGTGCCATTCGATTTTGTGGCGAAATCTCCCACAGAGCGAATCGAACCCCTCAGTTAGAATCTGCCTGCGATGGCGCAACGATCGAATGGACTGAGAGGTGGCCAGAACTCATGGCTAGCCGTGTGCCAACCTCAAAACTGAAGTAAAACGCTCGCAAATCAGGCTTTTTTCAGGTCCTGCGATATTATTTCACGGCACACGGGTCCAGCATGCGAGCAGATCTAACGGCTAAGCCGTGAAGGATGCTGAATCAACGCCCTGGCAACTCGAAGATTGCTGGGCACGTCTTCTGCTTAAGTAAACCATGTGGATAATCGCCCAAGCGAATTGTCAGACCTCACCCCAACGAATGTCTTCTACCTATGAGCCTGCACACCTCCTGGAGCCTGCGCATCTTTACCTGCTCCATTCTCGCGATCGTGGGCTGCTCGACTGCCCCCAGCGAAGTTTCGCCGAAAGATAGCGCGCCCGCCGCTACGCCGATGAAGCCAGCGCCAGCCGCGGTGACAATTCTGAATGCCTCTTACGATCCCACTCGCGAGTTCTATTCCGAGTTCAACCAAACCTTTGCAGACGACTGGAAACAAAAGTCGGGCCAGGAGGTGACCGTCAACCAATCGCACGCCGGTTCCGGCAAACAGGCTCGCTCGGTGATCGACGGTCTGGAAGCCGATGTAGTTACGCTCTCGGTCGGTTACGACCTGAATGCCATGTCGCGGAAAGGCTTAATGAGCGAAGACTGGCAGGCGCGCCTGCCGAATAATTCCTGCCCGTACACTTCCACGATTGTGTTCCTGGTCAGGAAGGGAAACCCCAAGGGCCTGCGCGACTGGAGTGATCTGACCAAGCCGGGCGTGGAACTGGTTACTCCCAATCCGAAGACCGGCGGCGCGTCGCGCTGGTGCTATCTCGCGGCTTGGGGATTTGCCCTGCATCGTGAACTGGGAGATTGGAAAGCACTCCAAGATCCGGCCCGCGCTGCCGAGGTGAAGCAAGCCGACGAAAAGGCTCGGCAGTTCGTGGGCGACCTCTACCGGCGAGTGGTCGTGCTGGATTCCGGTTCGCGCGGCTCGGCCCAGACATTCAAAAACGGCATCGGCGATGCCTTGCTCACCTGGGAGAACGAAGCGTTTTTGATGCTGAAACAGCCGGGTGCCGAGTACGAAATGATTGCCCCCAGCATCAGCATTCTGGCCGAGCCGGCAGTGGCGGTGGTTGATAAAGTCGTGGACAAGCGAAAGACTCGCGAAATTGCTCAGGCCTACTTGGAGTACCTCTACTCAGCGCCGGGGCAGCAACTGGTGGCGAAGCACTTCTATCGCCCCGCGTTTCCGGAATTAATCGAAGGCGAGCAGAATAAACAATTCGCTCCGATCAAGTTCTTCAGCATCGCCGAAGTCTTTGGCGGCTGGGACACTGCGCAAGCGCTGCACTTCGACGATGGCGGCGTCTACGACCAGATCTATGCGGAGAAGAAATAGTTAGGCATTGTTATTGCATTGCTGCCGCGAACCGCGGCGATTGCCTCCCCTCCAGCGGATTAGCGCCTCGTTGTCCCGGTTATTTACTGGCGAGCCGTTATCGATGATGGATCAACTGGTTGTGAAGGATCAATTCAATGTTTCTCCAGGCACAACGGCCCGCTTTTCGTGCGTTTACGCTGGTCGAACTGCTGGTCGTCATCGCTATCATCGGCGTCATTGTTGCGCTGTTGCTCCCCGCAGTGCAGGCGGCGCGAGAAGCGGCTCGGCGAATGTCGTGTCAGAACAATCTGCGCCAGTTTGGCATTGCGCTGCACAACTATCACGACACGCACGGAGTCTTTCCGCCTCAGCGACTAGAAGAGCCGAACCACGGTTGGATGTCGATGATGCTGCCACAAATCGAACAAGGAAATCTGCACGCGATTTACAAGTTCAATGTCAACTGGCAGCACGTCGACAATCAGCCGGCGGTTACCACTAAGATCAAGATCGCCGTTTGCCCATCCGCGCCTGGCGCCAATCGCCGTGACACGGTGGTGACCAACAAATTCGCAGCAGTTTCCGACTATGCGATTCCAGGCAACGTCGCCCCTGCACTTTATACGGGCAATGGCTTGCCAGCGGCTGGCGACACCAGAGGGATCATCTCGGGGAATGCCGGCACGCGAATGGCTGAAGTTACCGATGGACTTTCCAACACCATCCTGCTTTTGGAAGATGCCGGCCGGCCTGAGTTCTGGTTGCGTGGTAAGCGCGGTCCGGCTTCGACTAATGATGGCTGTGGTAACGCCGATGTCGTGGATGGCCGAGTAAAAGGCGCCGGGTGGGCTGATCCCGCCAGCGATATCCCGCCCCACAGCTTTGCGGTCAACGGTCTGACTTGCCCCGGACCATGCGTGATGAATTGCACAAACAACAACGAGGCCTACTCCTTTCATCCTGGCGGCATCAGCATCGTGCTGGGGGACAGCAGCGTCCGATTTTTGTCCGACACCATCAGCGTGCGAACTTTCGCCGCCATGATCACATGCGGCTGTGGCGAACTCATCGAATGAACGCGATGTTAAGCCCACAGACGCCTGGGTAGTGCTGGATTAAGTGGACCTAGCCGGGGAAGGTGGAATTAAGGGGAAAGGCGGCGGGACTTCAACCGGTCTTCAAATGACTCCCACGCCCCTGGCCTCAACTTCCGGTCGATCTGCTCCAGGGGCCAGAAAATGATGACTGACCAATTGCCACCAATTCGGTAACGGTCCCAGCTAAGTCTGGCGGTCACCCCCGTAGGGATTGGCCGTTTTACGCCCCCTGGCACAACCAGCGCCAAATAGCTCCCCACGTACAGCACCGGCAGGAGCAGCAGCACGATGGCGACAATCAGGGGTGCGCGGGATTCTCGTTTCATGGCGAGGTTTGGCCGGTGAGGAATTGGGGGTTCATTTGCCGTCGCGGACCTAAGTTGTCAAAGCGGTGGTTACGATTGCAATGAGGGGGCTAGAGCCCCCCTCACGGGTACTACTTTTCTCGCCAGTGAAGTCAGATAATTGGATTGAAAGTGTCACCACGCGCAGGCACAATTGCCGACTGCAAAGGGTGACGAAAATGCCGTTTACGAATGAAGAATTTGAAGAACTGCTGTCTGATCCAGACAAAATTGTAGCTGGCGATGTTAAGTGGTGCGATGACGAAGATCACTCTCCAGCAAAGGAATTCACGCTGGATGTGGCTACTTCGAAAGGCCATCCATTGTTCGTTCGCGGCAGTTACAACCACGAAGCGAAAGCCCTCTCCTATGTCATGATTTTGAAGGGAACAGGGCGCGTTTACGCTCTGGACTTAGGTAAGGACCACCGCAATCCATCAACAGGACAACTAGTCGGAGAGAAGCACAAACATAGATGGAGCGAAGAAAATCGGGACAAAGAAGCCTACGTCCCGAAAGACATTACTGAACCTGCAACTGATCCGCCGGCGGTTTGGAAGCAGTTTTGTGTGGAGGCTGGATTAAAGCACGAAGGAGACTTTCCTTCGCCAGTTCCACAGCCAGGATTTTTCGAATGATCAACCCTTGTGAAATTATCAATCAGCGAAATGGCGAGCTTTTTACGTGCGAATCATTTGGCCGGTACACGAAAATTCACACGCCTTATCTTCTTCCAGATGGCGATGTGATCGATCTGTTCCTTCGCGACGATGGCAACTTTCACACGCTTACCGATCTGGGTGAAACAACACGCTGGCTGCGCATGCAGACAAACGTGTCAAAGCGCACGTCCAGGCAGACTAGTTTGATTTTTGACATCGTTTCAACCCTTGGAATCGAGTTTTTTAAGGGTGCGCTGAATATTCGGGTTGATAACGTAAACGACATCGCGGAAGCTCTCACGCGACTCGGGCAGGGGTGTGTGCGTGTGTCCGACGTATGGTTCACGATGCGTTCACGCGCTGGAGAGACTGTGACCGAAGAGGTGGCGCAATTTCTTACGGAAAACAAGGTCGAGTTTCAGCAGGGCGAGAAACGCCCCGGGCGGTCTGGTCGTGTTTGGACGATTGACTTTCATACCAAGTCGCCAAACAAAAATTCCCTTGTGCAAGTTCTGACGAGCGGGACAAAAGATGCCAGCAATCGCATGACAGAGCATGTTGTAAGTCTCTTTCATGACCTCAGCCACCTGCGCGCCTCAACGGGAAATGGCACTCGTTTCATTTCGCTGTTTGACGATACGGCTGACGTTTGGAAAGAAGAGGACTTCAAATTTGTTGAGTCAATTTCCGACGTTTGCTTTTGGTCGCGCCCAGACGAGTTTCTAAGCGCGATTGTGGCGTGAACCAGCCATTAAGTTTCGCGTCCTTCTGGTATGCGAATACCTTTTGATCAACAACGCTGCTTTCCTTTTTTGGAGAGCAGCCCGCGCATTGGCCGCGCAGCGGATTTATAACCCGCGCTAGGGTGCCGGTATCGGCTGGGTTCGATTCCCCTTCTCTCCGCTAGGACTCTTTGCCTAGCAGCCCGCGAATGGCTTCACTAACCGCATAGGAACGCGTCCAGCCCTTCGCTTCTCGCAGCTTGTCAAACTGCTCCGCCACTTCGCTCGGCACGCTGGCGGTCACTAAAACCGCCTTCCCTTCGGCCCCGGCTTTCCGGCCTGCGCCGTCACGTTTTACAAGTGCCTGGAATGCGGCAAGCGGTTCACGCACAGCACGAACACGCTGGGCGGCATGCGGATCGGCATGGATAAGGCCGTGCAAATCGTCACGCTGCTCGCCGAAGGGATGAGCTTGCGGGCCACTTCGCGATTCTGCAACGTCGATCAGAAAACCATTCTCGAATTGCTCGCCGTTGTCGGTCCACGCTGCAAGGCGTTCCTGCCGCAAGGTGAGCGTCGCCACGGCTCCCAAGAAGTTTCAGATCAGCACCGATGGCCTGCGGAATTACATCTACGCGATTGCCCACAACCTCGGCGAGCGGGTCGATTTCGGCATGTTGATCAAGATATACAAGGGCAACGACAACGGTGGACGCTACAGCCCTGCCCAGATAGTCGGTGCGAAGCGCGAAGCCATCCACGGCAACCCAGACAGCGACAAAATCTGCACTTCTCACACCAAACGCAACAACGGTTCAATCCGCTGCTTCACGAAGCGTATGGGCCGGCTGACTTACTGCTTCAGGAAGAAGTGGGCGAACCACGAATGGGCGCTGGCTCTCCACTTCGCTCACTTCAATTTCTGCCGCACGCACAAAACCCTCAAGGCGACTCCAGCGATGGCCAGTGGATTGGCCCACGACGTTTGGACGGTAGAGAAGTTGCTGCACGCGATTGCAGCCTAGTTCAGTTGGCAGATTCGGCCCCGCGAAACATAGCGGGGCTTTTTCGTGCGCGGGTAGAATGGGGAGATGAAATTTACGCTGCGAGATTTGTTCTGGCTGGTGCTGGTCTGTGCTGTGACGCTTGGCTGGTGGATTGACCGAGCGCAGCTCAGTTCGGATGCGACGAAGTATCGCGATCTGGGTAAAGCCAGCAGGGACCTTGCTGACCATTTTGCGAGACTCAAGGCAACGGGACAAAACCAAAAATAGCGGCAGTTGTTCCCGCCTTATTTTTCGGGTCCACTTAATCCAGCACTACCGACGCCTGGTATCATTCCTTCTCCCGACGCCCTGGGGCGCGATCACAATCTGGGGCGCACCGAAGATAGTCTAGTACCGCCGGTCGTTGCCATAGAACGGCGAATTAAAGTCGTTGGTGAAGTCATTCGCTTCCGCATAGAAGTCGTCATCACCAGTGCCGCCGGAGAGTTGGTCTGGGGCATTGTCGCTGCCGGCGAGGAGCGCGCCGAGCAGGTTGGGTGTGTGGAAGCTCGACCAATTGTTCAGCAGCGAAAGCAACGCATTGTCGGCCGCGTCGCTGATCGAGGTGCTGCTGCCGATGGTGAGTTCGCGGCCTACCAGCAGGTCACTGCCGTCTTGGCCTTCGAGCGAATCGGCGCCCGCGCCGCCGATCAGCAGGTCGTTGCCGATGCCGCCGTAGAGTGCGTCGCTGCCCGCGCCACCGGAGATCACATCGTCGCCGTCGCTGCCGTAAAGTTGATCGAGTCCTTCGCCGCCATAGATGCGATCGTTGCCGCTGCCGGCGTCGATCACATCGTCTCCCGCGCCGCCATAGACATAGTCGTCGCCGTCGCCGGGAAAGAGTTGGTCGTTACCGCCGCCGCCAAACAGCAGGTCAAGACCGCCGAGCGAGCTCAGGACGTCGTCGCCGCCGATCGGCGAATCCTGTTCGTTGAGATTGTCGCCCCACACCACGTTGTTGCCGCCGCTGGCATTGACCCGGTCATTGCCGAGGCCGCCGATGATCGTGTCGTTCTGCACGCCGCTCGAGATGTAATCATCTCCCGCGCCGCCATCGATCGTCGTTGGCGTCAGCACGCCGGCGACCACGATGTAATCGTTCGAATCGGCGCCGTTGATAACAAGCTGATTCGTCACCGCGAAATCACCAAAACCGAATTGCGTGCGTACGCGCACCGTCGTCGCCGTCAGGTTCGACACGATGAGCTGATCGGGACTCGGCGTGCCGACAACGATCAAATCGCCGCCGCTCTGCGTGATCGTTGGTGCTGCTCCTTGCACCACGATCCGCACTGTCGCCGTATCGCTGCTGATTCCATCGGTCACGCGGAACTGAAACAGGTCGAGGCCCGATGCGCCGGGAGTCGGCGTGTAAGTGAACGCGCCGGTTGTTGCGTTAAATGCCGTCAGCGTGCCAAGCACCGGCGGCGTGATGATCGAATAAGTCAGCGTCGGGCTGTCAACATCGGTCGCCGACAACACACCACTGATCGGCGTGCCGGCGACAGTCGAGCGGGTCGCATCGTTGGCATCCGGCGGTGCGTTGTAAGGAACAACAATCACGCTGAACTGCGTCGTTACCACACCATCGTCACTCGTGAGGAACGAACCATCAGGCCCGGCGTCACGCACCGTCACCGTGATCGTCGCCGCGCTGGTCTGAGTCGCCGATGCGAGCGTCAGCGTGCCGGTGGCATTCGGCGAGGTGTAACCGATCGTCGGATTGGCCACGATCGACGGATTGTTGCTCGTCGCCGTCACTTGCAAGGCTTGCGTTTCGCCAAGACCTGCCGTGATGCCGCTGAGCTGCACGATCGGCCCGGCGACGCCGACCATTTGTGTGACATTGGCGATTGAGTTGATCGTCGGCAGCGCGTTCAGCGGAGTCGGCAGAATCGTGATTGTGAACGTCTGCGATGCGCTGGCATCAACGCCGCCGTTCGCCACACCGCCGTTATCTTGCGCGAAAACTGTGACCGTCGTAGTGCCACTCGCGCCGGTTTGCGGCGTGAACGTCAACGTGCCATTCGCAGTAATCGCCGGTTGCACGGCGAAGAGCGACGTGTTGTTGTTGGAAACGTTGAACGTCACCGTTTGGCCGTTTTCATTGGCAGGACCGGCCAAAATCGCCGTAGCCCAAGCAGCAAACGTTTGCGCCGGTTCGCTGAGATGCACGCTGATGTCGGCCCCCTTGGTGAATGACGGCGCGTCGTTGACGGCCACGATGTTGAAGCCAACGGTCGCGCTGCCGGTCGAAAGCGGCGCGGCAGCGCCGTTCGTCGTGCCGTTGTCCTGCGCGATGTAGCTGAAGGAAGCAGCGCCGTTGAAGTTTGCCGTTGGCGTAAAGATCACATTCGTGCCGCTGATCGTTACTGTGCCGCCCGCGATCGCAGTCACACTGGTGACCGTCAGCGTCTGTGCGCTTTCGTTCGTTGGGCCGGTTGAGTCGTTGGCGAGAAGCGCGCTGAACGGAATCGTCCGCACGCCGCTGTCTTCGTTCACGCTTGTAAGCGAATCGTTGTTCGCCGTCGGCGCGTCGTTCACTTCGGTGATATTCAGCGTGAAGGTATCAACCGAGGTCAAGCCAGCGCCGTCGGTCACGGTGAGCGTGATCGTCACGCTGCCGTTGATGTTGGCAGCCGGTGTGATCGAAACGGTTCGGCCACCACCGCCAGTGCTCGCGACAATAATCGCGGCATCGGGAATGATGGCTTGATTCGAAGAACTGCCGACAACCGACAACGAAGCCGCTGCCGTTTCGAGATCGCCGACCGTGAACGCCACGGCCGAAAGCGCGCCGTCTTCGGCAATCGTTTGATTCGGCACATCGCTGATCGTCGGCGCTGTGTTGGCTGCGACGTTGACGGTAAACGTATCGCTAGTCGTCGTCGTGCCATCGCTTACCGTCACTGTGATGATGGCCGAACCGGTCTGGCCAGCGGCAGGAATGACGTTGATCGTCCGGCTCGCGCCGCTGCCGCCGAGCACCAGATTCGCCGCATTATTCGGCACAAGTGTCGCGTTGTTGCTCGTGGCAGTGACGATCAAGCTCGCCGCCGCCGTTTCGACATCGCCGATCGTAAAGCTCAGCGCGCCGGTGCTGCTGTTCACGCCGATGTTCTGATTCACGATGTCGCTGATCGTCGGATCGTCATTCACGGGCGTGATGGTGAACGATACATTCCCCGTCGCCGTCAGCGGCGGCAAACCGCTGTCTTGCACGACATAGGTGAACGACGCCGGACCGTTGTAGTTGAGCGTTGGCGTGAAAAGAACATTCGTGCCGCTGATCGCCACCGTGCCGCCCAACGGCGAACTCACGCTGATGATCGTCAACGTCTGCGTGCTTTCGCCAGGCCCAGCCGAATCGTTGCCCGTCAGCGCACTGAACGCGATCGTCCGCACGCCGCTGTCTTCGGCAATGTTCGACAGCACGTCCGCCGTCGCCGTTGGTGGATCGTTGATATCGGCAATCGTGAACGTAACGGTTCCCGTGCCGGACTGTGGCGATGAAATCCCACCGCTCAAACCATTGTCGGTGATCGTGTATTGAAACGACGCCGTGCCACTAAAGCCCGCAGCTGGCGTGAACGTGATCGTCGTTCCCGCGAGCGAAACGGTGCCGCCCACCGGCGAACCAACCGACGTGATCGCAAACGTCTGCCCGCTCTCGTTCGGCGCACCAGCGTTGTCATTCGCGAGCAACGTGGCGGCTGCAATCGTAAAGGCCGGGCCGTTTTCGGTGGCTAATACACCGAGCGAATCCGCCGTAGCGACCGGCGCATCATTCACATCGACAAGGGTGATGTTGAATGAATCGGTGTCCGTCAGCGTGCCATCGCTGGTGACGATCGTCACCGTCGTCGCGCCATCGCTTGGAGTATTCCGATTCAGCGCCGGTGTGAACTGCAACGTGGCCAGCGCGAGATTGATCTGTACCTGCGGCCCAGCGATCGTGATCGAATTGCTGCCCCCACCGCTGATCGTCGCCGTGCCGCCACCGTTCGTCGCCGCAAACGTACCAACGCCAACCGGCACCGAAATAATCGTCGAAATCGGCGAAGCCCCGGCATCGCCATCGCTCACACTAATCGCATTCCCGCCGACAAAACTCACGACCACATCCTCGGTCGAAAGAATCGGCCCCACCGGCGCACTATTCACCGGCGCCTGCGGCCCACCGGCAGTCACCGCCACGGTCTGCGTCGTCGTCGCGGTCAATCCACCATTCTGCGCGATGGCCACATTGAGCACGCGATTCCCCGCCGCCGCACTGGTCGCAAACGTCACCTGCCGCAGCAACGCCTGCACCCCCGCACTCAGCACTGGATTCGCCGAGCCATTGGCATTAAACGTGACCACCAGGCTTGTGTTATTCAAACCACTCCCTGCGCCACTCGTCGGATAGGTGCCAATCTGCGTTCCATTGAAAGTCACAACCCCCGCGCCAGCGACGATGCCATTCCCATCGATCAGCCCCAGGTTGTCTCCAGCCAATCCGCCGGACGCGTAGGTGATCCTCAAGGATCCACCAGCCAGATTCGAAGCGTCGTTAAACGTTGCAGCGTTAGCAAAAGTCGTCGCAGGAGCGCCCGGTGAATAATTCGTCGTCCCGGCCAATGCTCCAATCGCGCCAATGCCGTCATCGGGAGTGAAGGTAATGCCACGATACAGCACTTCTCCGGCAATGCTGCGCAATACCGACGATGTCGAAGTCGGAGCGGCGTTGTAGCCAGCCGTGTCGGTGAACTTCACCACATTCAAAAAACCACGGGCCGAGTAGAGCGTGACCGTATTGCCAGTCACGACGCCGGTGATGGCGCGGTTGTTAGCATTCCCCGAATTGATCGTGCCGTTGAGCACCCAGCTGCTGCCCACCTTTGAGTACTTTTGAATACCAGCAGTGGTCGTCGATTGTTCGGCGACGTAAAGAGTGTCAACGCCGGGAACGCTCGGATCCAAGTCGGCAAAGAAGAAACCATTGGGGCCGAACACGTTTGTCGTAGTGCCATCGCCCGTGGGAAGTCCAGGAACAAACGTCGCTGTCTGGCCACTTGTCGTCGGCGTCCCTGTCCCTACGGTTTTCAAGCCGCTCGGGGCGCCCGTCGTGTTGTTTTCGTTATCGAGATAGAGCTGACCATCAAAGATTGAAACGTTACGAACATCGTGGTTGCCGACGATCGTCGTCTTCGTAGTTGCCCCGAGCGCTGCATAACGAACTCCGCCCGCACCGGCCAACCAAAACGCACTCCCGTCGATCGATGTCGCGGTCCGTACAATCTGCCCGCTGCCAGCCGTAGTGTCGTAATTGGCGATAGCCGTCGACGTATCGATATCGCCCGCAGTCCCAACCCTGCCGACGACGCGCGGCACCACCGCGCTCGAGGTGGCGTTCAAGTTCGTAGTGCCGCCGAGATCGGCGCCATAGCCGGCCATCACCAGATAACGACCATCGACCGAGAGGGACATCGTTCCTTCGAGTTGGCCGCTTCCGCCCTGCATGATCAATTGCTTCTGCAGTCCATTTGCCGTGGTGGGCAACGCAATGGATTGCACCAGCGCACCCGCAGGAGTGAGCTCATCAATGAACACCGCGTTGCCAAAGCGAGTCAACGTGGACACGCCATCGCTTATCCGCAGCACAGCCAGATTGCCAGGCGTGAAGGCGGCCATCAGCGAACGATCTTCGAGCGATTCTAAGAGGAGCTTGCGACGGCGAAGAGAGGCAGAGGGCCGAGGACGACGAGCTTTCAAAACGACAGACATGGGAATACCTTCGAGCAGTGGGCGACTGCGCGCAGACGCCAAGTAGGTGAGCGCGGACCACCTGCAGATCGACTGCTCGGCTTTAAAAAATTTGGGCGGGAGTTCGAGATAAAACCGCCCTGGGTAAGCGGCAGGCCTCTCCGCCGGCCGCTTACCGCAGGGCCTCTACCTGAATGCATGGATAACAACGGTGTAGGGTCCGCTGCACCGACCGCCCACCACGGCAATCGGAAGCCAAGCTTTCAGGTCAGCAGAAGCCTCTGATGAATTCAGTAGGCAACCGCAGTGAGTGAATGACGATTGGTGAGGAAACTTCCGTGTTTTGAAGGAGCTAGTTACAGCGAAAGACGCGGGCTGCCTGAGACTGCCGCCAACGTAGTTCCATTCGCATGGCTTGCTGCAAAGCTTTGCGGAGAGCGGCGATGTGGGTGTCCGGCGGCGCGATAGCTGCAATTAGGGGGCGGGAGTTGAGCTGGTACATGGATCTGATTCGTAGGGCAAACATGGACAGGCGATGTTTCAACTCAGCAGTGCGTGACCGCCGATGGTCGCGGCCCAATGCGAGTGCTGTGCCAAGCTGAATAATTCAATGATCTTTGGAAAGAACTCGGCGTGCTTTGCAGTTGTTTTCAAGACAATCGATCGAGTTCTGCGACAGAACACGCCGAACCCGTAACTGCCCACGGGTGATTCCAGCAAACGTGCTGGAATATTCCGTGAGCGAATCTGGTAATTGATGACTACAGGCCGCTGATGACTTCGCCATCGGCTCGCTGCACCACACGCGAGAGTGTCGTCAGGTCGGTTTGCAATTGCAGAGCGCGAACGCTGCCATCGCAGAACGCGAACAAGCAGATGCCTGGATGCGAGCTGCCGAAGCTGCTGTTGGCCACCGCGGTGTTGGCGGTCGGCGGTAGCAGCGGGCGCACATCGCCGTTGGCAGCCGTCCCCATCATTCGTCGATGCGTATTGCGCACGCCGCTGAAAACGCTGCGATCTTCGTTTTTGCCACGGAGCGAAGCCGGGCGGATGTGCTTTTCGCCATAGAAGCTGGTGTTCGACGTGCCATCAGTGATGCTGGCAAGGTTGAGCTGCCCCCGCCACGAGACGAGATAGTCTCGGCCCGTGGAAGCCTCGACGCCGACGTCGGGCATGTTCGGAATCATCGCGCCATTGGAAGCGGTGTAGTCGGCCGCCGTGCCAAAGCTGCAGGCATAGTCGGTCAATGAACCACCCGGATTCGCAAAGTCGCTGACACTAGGAACATGCGGCAGCCGCGAAGGGCAGTAGTACATCTTGATCTTACTTTGATAGGCCTGTGGCGTTTGATCGGCGACGCGGTATTTGATGTTCCACAGGTTGTATTGATTGTTTCCTTCAGCGAAGGGGAGCACGATGGCACCCCAGGTAGCCCAACCATTGGGCGTATCGGAGTTGTCTCCCAAAAAGGCTGGCGGCAGGAACAGATTAGTGTCGTGAAAATTATGCGACGCGAGCGCAATCTGCTTGAGATTGTTACTGCATTGCATGCGTCGCGCCGCTTCGCGGGCTGCCTGGACAGCCGGCAATAGGAGCGCCACAAGCACACCGATGATCGCAATCACCACCAATAGCTCGACAAGTGTGAAACCAAAGCGACGCTGGCAGGCAGCGGAGCAAGTGAACCGTTTCATTTCAAATCCCCAAAAACATTTACAACAGGGAAATTGCCACAATTGCGAAGCCGCTTTCGAGTGGCTTCGTTAGCGGACGGCCCTGATGGTTTCAACTCAGACCGTTTGGGTTGGCCTCCAGAGAGTCTGGTAAGCCTCCGTCATTTGCCGAACCATCCGATGTTCAAACTGTTCGGCAGCCACTTGCGATCCGTCGTGGCATCGCTCTGGCTTGCGATTTGCGTGCCAGAACAACTCGCGTGCTAACGAACTCTCGTTCCAGCTCAAAAAGTCCAGCACTGACGAAGCAGGGCAAAGTAAAGAGTTTGCCGTGATCGGCGAGTTAGCTCTCGCCCGTGACAGCTGGCGGGTTAGCCAGAAGATATTACGGCCAGATAGAAAACTTCACCGCTTGCGAACCTGCTATGCGACATCGACCAAGTTATTCCGGCAGTAGTGCCCAACCTCCACTTAAGTCCTTTGTGGCCAGCCCAAGCGTTCAAGAGCAAGCAATGATTGAGCAACTGCGGAACGCATTGCAGGGATTGGAGTCGGGCAATATCGAGATCGTTGTTCAAGACGGTGTCGTTGTGCAACTCCAGCGCAGCGAGCGGATGACTCCAGCTCGCAAAAAAAAGAATAGTTAGAGCGGGTTCATTTTTCGGGAATGCTAAGTTCTGCAGTTACTGGTACCCAGTGCCGCCAGCATCGCCTTGTGCGCAACTGTTGCCGCCTGCGCGCGCAATTCAGGAACTGCAGTGCTTTCCCAAGAAATTGGTTTGCGAAGCGTGCCGACGACGAAGAGATTGCTGGCAGTGGTTCCTTGCGAATCCACGATTTCGCCGTCAACCGTCGTTTCCAGACCAAGCGCTAGAGGATCAGGCTGAACCCAGCCGTGGATCAACAGCGAGCCAATTACCGGATTCGATTCCGCGCTGTTCGAGGCCGAAGGGCCGGTGCAGTTAATCACCCACTGAGCCGTCACTTCGCGCAGCCGCTCCTCTCCCTTGTCGCGAACGTAGAGTCGAACAGATTCCTCACTGGCCTGCGCAGCTGAGACCCGCCCAGCAATAACTTTCACCATGCCTTGCTTCATCAATCCGTGGAAACGCTCCGCCACACCAGTAGCCATACGATGCCGATGAACTTCCCAAAAAGGCCTGACGTGGCGCAAAAAAAGCTGGCGTTGCTGTGGATTTGCGGCTCGCCAGAGATCGGCGGTGTGCGGCCGAAGTGCGTCGATTGCTACTCGCCAGGTTTGACCTTGTTGCGTCACTCGATCAACAATCTCGCGCAGTTGTCGGAAAAGGGACTTCACCTGCACCCCTGCTGGCGATTGCAGGTGCTCGTTCACGACCTCGGTCAAATCAGGTGGAGCGCCATGCGCGGCGGCGTGGGCTTGAGGCAGTAGACCGCGACGTGATACCAAAGTGATCGAAGCGCTGCGCGGCTGTGTCGAAAGCGACAGCGCGGCATCGACGGCAGTTAGTCCACTGCCCAGAACGACAACAGGATCCGACGGCGCAATTGGGTTGGTTGCGAAGGGGCGCCAGGGATCGGCGATGAATCGCTCGCGCGGACCGCTCCACAATTTGCCGATCGGATCTGGTGGCGGGCGATGCCCAATTGCGAGTACCACGGCAGCCGCAGGCAGAGAAGTGCCACGGGCGAAGTTCACCATCCAGCCACCGGCCGGGTGGCGAGCCAGTCGTCGCACTTCGTCGAAGTGAACCAGCAGCTGTACATGCGGACTCGCTTTTTGTGAGGCCGCGAGTAGTGTCTCCCGGACATACTCGCCGTAATACCGACGCGGCAGAAAATCTCCTGCTTGGACAGGGCCGTAATTCCGGTCGGCCCATTGGCGAAAGTCATCAGGAAGATCCGGCCAGGCGCTCATGCGGCCAGCAGGTACGTTCAGCAAATGCGCGAGGTCGCGCGTACTGTAAGCGAGCCCTTCACCAATGGCGCCTTGCCGCTCGATGAGATGGACACGAACCGGTGTCGCTTGATGGCTGGCCTGCCGCAAGATCTGCGCTGCAGTCATCGAACCGCTAAAGCCGCCACCGATGACTACAATATCTTGGACAGGTCGCTGTTGATCTTGGGACACCGCGACCCGTGTGGGCCGAGGCACAAATCTGCGAAAATCACGCAGCGGCGGCGCATAAACGTGAACTGTCACAAGTGGCTCACCGTTGGGCGAAGCGTTGCGAACCGTATGCAATCCCGCGTCCTGCCAGGCTGTAATTTCACCCGGCAACACTTGCGCTTCGTATTCCAGATCGACGTAACCATCGGCAGCAGTCCGCCAGCAGCCCTCGGCTGCGACTCCCTGCAAAACGAGCATCGCTGAAACCGAGCCAGCATGGTCGTGCGGCACACTTCCTTGTCCAGGCAACCACGTGAGAACCAGCAGCTCGTAGTGGTCGCGGCGAACCACCAAAGATCGGTGATAGCTCTTCGGAGACGTCTGCGCGAAAGCGGCGACGTCGGCTGCTGTGAGCTTTGCCGATTTTAGCGCTGCGGCGAGGTTGATAAGCGAGGGATCAGGGCGCAAATCATCTAGTTTGCGCACCAGTCGCCCCAGTGGATCATTCAACTCCAGCATGTGGTCCTCCAACGGAATTGATTTCCATCTGCCATCGAGCGAGTAGCTGCGAACGTCGGTCTTTGGGGGTAGCGCTAGGAACCAACGCGGATAGACAAAAAAAGCCAACTGCTCGCGAAGGCGAAGAGTTGGCTTCCGGTGTTCCGGTCGGCAAATTAGTTATTCCAGGAAACTAGCCGCGACCTTCGCTACGTGTCAAGAAGGCGTCCTTCGGCAGTGACTTAATTAATTTAGCCTATAGAATAGCGCGCGGGCCTTCTCGCGTAACGATTGAAGCTGAGAGCAATCCTCGCGACACATACCACGAGAGCTATTGTTTCAGCGCACCAACAATTGACTTCAGTTGATTTTCAGACAATCGTGGCGCTGAGGTCTTCAGCATTTCGGCAAAGTGTGACGTTTCCTCTGCCTTGGTAGGGAAGCCGATGTTGGCGTTCTCGCTGTCGGCTGTCGTCTTCGGTAAGTTAGAGTTCACGATCTCTTTGCCGTCGTGATCCAGAACGCAGAACCACGGAATCCCGCCTGTCTTGCTTTCGGGGAAACGCTCTTGCAATGCTTCGGCGTTTTCATCACGGCTGACATCGAGCTTCACAAAGACGAAATGTTTGCTGAGTTCGACTTTGTGAGTCGCGAGAAATCGTGACAGCAGCCGGCATGGACCGCACCAGGATGCCGAGAAAATGAGGAAAACCTTCTTGTCGTCTGCTTTCGCTTGAACCAGCGCCGTATCAAGCATTTTCTGAGCGTCGCGCTGCGGCAATTTCTGTTTTTCAAGCCACGCACTGAGACTACGTGGGTCAAGCTTGTCGTCCTGCTGAATTAGTGAATAGCTCGCAGTCAATCGGCCTTCCTCATCTAGAGCAGCCAGCCACGGTTGCTTTGCGCCCGCATCGGCCTTCAGTCGCTTGGCCAAATCACGAACTTCGACGCGGTCCGTATTCAACGCTGCGACTTCAAACTCCCAGCGTAGTTCACTAGGATGTGTGTAGTCCGCTGTGCCCGCACTTGACTTGTCAAGTTGCGCTGCACCACGAACCCACAGCGCATAAAGGTTAATGCAGGCCGGATCCAGCGGATCGCCAAATAGTAACAGCGAACGTGTGTGTTCGCGTTTGGCCTCTTCCACTAACACATCAACTCGTTTTTCCGGCGCAAGGTTTTTCTGATTCGCAAATGCTTGGATCGACCAATGTCTTGGCGCAAGTAGATCTCGCTCGTCGTCTGCTTCAGGGTCCACCGAAAAAACGCCCATTTCGACTGGCGCCGAATCCTTGGCGGTCAGCGCGGTAAGTTCAAGCCAAGTGCTAGGATTGAGCTGCAAACTGACGCGATACTCTTCGCCCGGAACAAGCCCCTCAAGTTTAAATCGGCCATTCTCGTCAGTCTTTGATTCGCCGCCGAAACTATCGCTGAATCCGCTGCGCCGCGGCTCACCAAAATAAACGCGAATCCCGTATTGGACGGTTTTTCCTGCGAGCGTTTGGCCCTCCTCGTCCTTTAGCACTCCTAACGCCGTCGTGACCGGGCGCAACGTCAGTTTCACTTCGGCCTCTTCCTCTTCGCTCCGCACAACACCCGCTAATTTTCCGTCGGCCGAATGTGAAAAGATGACGAGTGGGGCGAAGCGACGTGTTTGTAGAAACTCTCCGTTAGAATCACAGTTAAACTTGTCGAGCGTTGCCGTGACGTCCCGCGATGCATAGCGACCTTGCACCAGCGCAGCAGGAACCGGCTTGCCATCCTGATCGACCACTTTGCCCGCTAGTGGTCCCTTACCAGGCTTTGCGATTTGGAAGTCCTTCACGATTTCCGCAGCCGCTCCGATTTTGGGAATCTCCAATTTGGCAATCCTGTTTGGCCCAGGGCCATGCAGCTGGTACTCACCCGGAGCGAGCAAGACTTCGTAAGTTCCGTCGGCCGACGTTTGAAGTACGCGCGAGAAGGTTGTCGAATTGAGTGATTTTTCAGCACGTTCCGCCATCAGTTCGGGGGCGATCGCGTGTGTCGAGTTGACCGAGATATAGTGGTCAGGTACTGGTTGCTGCGATTTTCCAGACATAATTTTTCCTTGCAGCCTCACGCCCGGCGCCAATTCGAGGTCAACGCCCTTCGCTGGCTTGTCGGCGCGTATCACTACGTCGCTGCGAGTCGATGAAACGGCGCTACCTTTTCTCGCCTCCAAAACGTAGGGCGTTTCGGCATAGACCTTCAGGCGATAGCGTCCGTCCGCATCGGTCAGAATCGTGCGATCGAAGTATGAATGTTCCGCATGACCGACAATCCTTACTTTGGCCTGTGCTGCGGGTTGACCATCGGCGAACTGGACTCGTCCCGAGAGTTCTTCCAGCGGAAGCAGCTTGAGCGTCACTTCCTCCGCGGGATTCGCAGCTGACAGAGAAACAAAATCGCCGAAGACATGATATTCGTCGCTCTGTGCCACGATCGGCAAAACTTCCTCGAAGCTCTGCGGCAGCCAGCCAAGCACGGCTATCCCTTGCTCATTCGTCTGGACGTCGATTGACGTGCGACCGCTTAAGTTGATGTCTGAGTCATATCCTTTTTTGCGAAAGTACCAAGGAAAAACGTGGATGCCTGCTAGGGGTTTGTCATTTCGATCGATTGCGCGAACGCGAACCGTGCGTGCGCCATCTAACCTGAGCGTGACTTGATCGGGCAGTGGCTTGTTGGTTCGTTCTTTGCCGTTCGCAGTTGCGTAATCGAACCCGAGACCAGCCCGGTAAGAAATCACGGACCAATCGTTCGCGTCTTCGGGAACCTTAAGCAGCGTTCGGCCCTTGGCATCCGTTCGACCAACAGCGAGCGTGTACAGATCCGCGAGGAACTCCACCGGTGCGCTGGACAGAGGCGTTCCTTCGGAATCTTGTACTTCGACTGCGAGGTGCTTCGGTTGCTTGAGAACTAGGCGAATTGGCTTGGGGTTCAATTGGCGGACCGCGACGTATGCCAAACGACCGTCCGTCGACTCGGCCAAACAAATTAAGGCGTGAATACCTGTCTGGCCGATCTCGGCTGGAATCTTAAAACGTCCTTCTCGATCGGCTTCGATTGAAGTGCGTGTAATCGGCCAAGTTGTCGAGCGAACGTTGACGCCGGCAACCGGCTTTCCATCTTCGCCCACAACTTGACCGGACAACTTAATTTCCGCGGCTTTTTGACCGAATGCCGGAAGAATAAGAACCAACAGCAGCAGAACTGCGATCATCCCTGACTTTTTGTCGGCCATGATTTCAGACTCCAGTCAACCCAATAGAACGAAACGAAAAACTATTTGCCCTGCTTCTTGCCGCCACCCTTCTTTTTGTTATTCGCAGGCAGGCCATCGTCGCCCAGCAACGCCGGGAGCGGCAAATAGTCGAAATCGAGGATCATCTTCTTGGCGAGGGCCGAGCGCAGATCTCGTTCGACTTCGGCAACTTCCGGCTTGCCGCTCAGATTGCTTAACTCCGACGGATCGGCATTAAGGTCGTACAGTTCGTAAACAGGGCGAGGCGTCGTGAAGTAAGTGGCACGGAGTCCAGCCGCAAGTTGGTCTGCTGCGTTCGCTTCCTGTATGGCTTTCCAACCCGCCCCACCTGCCGAGTCGACCGGCGAATACGGAATCCACGGAGTGCAGTTGTAAATAAACTTGTAACGATCGCTGCGAACCGCTCGACCGAGATCATAGCCGGCGTTCGTCATGTTGACGGTGACTGGCGCGGATCCGTGCGGACCGCGTTCCACGAACACATGCTCGCGCGCTTGGTACTTCTCACCCTTCAGCAACGGCAGAAAGCTCCGGCCACTCATCTTGTTGCCTGGCTCGATTCCCGCTGCGGCCAAGAGCGTCGGTGCGAGGTCTTCGCCGCTCAACAGAGTACGCGAGTCGCCACCGGCCTTGATGACACTAGGCCAATGAATGAAGAACGGGACATTCGAGCCCGGGTCGTAGAGCGAACCTTTGCCGTGCGGTAGGGCGGCGCCGTTATCGCCACAGAAAACGAGAATCGTATTTTCGAGGCCACCGCTTTTCTTTAGCGTCGCCAGCACACCGGCGATCGTCTGATCGAGGCGATTGATCTCGGCAAAGTAATCAGCCAATTGTTCGCGCAATGCTGGCAAATCAGGCCAGTGGGCGGGCAAGACAAGCGTCTTCGGATCGGGACGAAATTCAGCGGGGGCGTTCCACACGTGATGCGGGTCACTGAAACTGGCCCACAAAAAGAATGGTTTGCCGGCAGGACGCTTGGCAAGGAACTCCTCGACCTGACCGGAAACTTGAACATCGCTACCCGTATTCAAGTAATCAACGCGATCTTTGAAAGTTTGCAGGTTGTGGTCTTTGAACACCTCTGAAATGGCGGCGCCAGCTCGGGCTGCTCCATCGAGATGAAAGTTCCGACCACACACACCCGTGTAATAGTTTCCTTTCTCCCGCAGCAACTCCGGTAGTGTCACTTCATCGCGCGGCAACGGCGAGGAAAAACGCGTCATTCGTGCAGCCACCGGCGAACGACCTGTCATCAGAGTGGCCCGCGATGGCACACACTGCGGCGCGCCCGTGAAAAAGCGATGAAACTTCATCCCTTCAGCGGCGAGCTTGTCGAGGACCGGAGTCTTGACGTTCGGACTGCCGTAAGTGCTCAAGTACGGATAGCTGTGATCGTCACTCAGCAGCAGCACGATATTCGGCAACTGCTTAGCGCCGGTCGTACTATCGGCCGCCCGTACCGATGAAGATGTGATTAGGGTGATGATTGCCAGAACTAAGGCAAAGACTTTCATGGCGAGTTTTTCTGAGTTGGTGGAAGAGCAGTTCAATCTTCCGAGGATGATTACGAGTCAGCGATGATTTTGCAACGGCTTCGTAGCGGCCTTGCCTGAGGAATTTCATCGCAACCGTAAATTGAGTCACTGGACCGTGAAATTGCGCGGGCAGCCGTGACACTTCACAGTTTTTGCGCGAGTTCGAGCTGCCGTTTCATTTGCGCACGAATCGCTCGATCGGGAAAACAAAAATCACGATAGCAATCCACAAGATGGACCGTCGATTGCGCCCCGGCCTCTGGGAAAAACGCCCGGTTGCCTATGTGAGGCGAACGCGAAAGCAACCTGACTGAACCTTTCGGAAGACGATGGAACCGCGATGAATCGACCTAATATTACGAAACACGAATCCCGCGCCCTCGACGTCGCAATCGTGCTGCTGCTCCTGCCGGTGCTGTACCTGGGAGTTACTTCGCGCTGGTCGTGCCAGAAGGTAACCGAGATGCGTACACGTTCAACGCAGCCGGGTTAAATCGCGACACATTCGCAATTCATGATGCCAACGGCAAAGTCGAACTAGTTGAACATAGCAACCCTAAGTCACTATACGCTGGATTGCTTGAGCTGCTTGACGAAACAAGCACCGCGATCCCCGCACGCATGACACAGGTCTCCGCTTACTTTGTTACAATCGACATTTTGAATGCAGTTCAGGACAACACTCGTTTGCCCGAAGCTTATGGCACTAGAAAGCTCCTGTACGGTCCATAAGCATCGCTTCTTCCGCAGCAAATATCACTCAGTTTGCGACTTAGGGCACGGCCACGCCACGCCCAGCACTCTGGAGCACTTTCACAAAAGCCCTCCCCAAGATTCAGGACATGGTCAACTCGCACAAGATAAATGCCGTGTTTGACGGCCTTTTTGAAATGTACGAGGAGAATTTCGGTGACGACGCATTGGGCTATAGTTTATCGGATATTACCAATGGATAAGCTCTTAATCTGCACTATTTTGGTGACGACTTCCGCATGTGCTCGCATGGAAAACCAACAAGCAACCACTCCGCGCGAGGCGTTTCATGAAAAGTACCAGTGGAACGCTGAAGATTATTTCACCGATCCGAAAGTCATTAGGCTCTGTCATGCGATCGAAGCCGACGACATCGCGATGATAGAGCGTTTAGTTGCAGATGGTGCTGATATCAATGCGCAGGGTAAGGGCAGGATGACGCCGTTAATGTGGTCGTTTCCTGGGCGGAAGCTCGGCCGATTCTGCCGGCTCCTCGAACTCGGGGCAAATCCCAACGTGTTTTTTGAGAGCGACTTCAATACGAAGGGGCACGGCTTCCTTGCGGGAGAATCGGTGACAGAGCTGGCAGCGTCCAGTCATTTTCCTAGATATTTTGATTTTGTAATGAATCATGGGGGTAATCCCAAACTCATTAATCCTGTTACTAAGAACGGGCTTTTAATTGCCATGCTGCGTTCCGGCGTCCCTGATGTGGTAGACCGCATTCAGCTGTATGCGGGCAAAGGTGGGGATCTCAATCAGAAGTCGTCAGATGGTTGCCCAGCGATCATGGAAGCTGCTAAGTATTTTGGCCAGTTTCGCGCTGTTTTGCGACTTATGGATCTAGGAGCTAATCCCAAGGCATACTGGGAAGACGAGAACAAAAAGCTAGCACACATGGTCGTCACATTTCGCAACGAGGCGGATTCTCTGAGCGAAGAGGCAAAGTCTGATCTTACTGAATTGGAACGACGACTTACGAACGTTGGCGAGTCGCTAGACGAGGCCGCCGCCGATAAGAAACGCTGGCGTAGTTGGGATTGGCCGAGCGGCGTGGGGCGAAAACTGATGGCGGCGGAAGTAGCAGAACGTCACTCGCGCGAAGCTGCTGCGCAAGCTAAGGCGAAAGAGTGATCCCGCATCGGTCACTCGTGTTTTTTCAAGAACTCCTACGCCATGGTTTTCCGACTTCGCTAAATGAATAAGTTGTCGGCTGTGTGTTCTGTTGGTTGCGATTTCGGCATGCGGTTGAGATTTCTTCTCGCTGTTATCACGTTGTTCGTGGTACTCGACGGCGCTTGGTCACGCCCAGCCGCTTCCGAGGGTGCTATGCCCGAACGTCGGCCACCGTTGTTAGACCTCGAATTCGTCCTAATTAAGAGTCGCCTGGGCGACGGAACGGAAGGTTGCCTGGCAATGGCACAAGACGGGACCATCCGTTTCGTCGAACAGCGTCCTATCGACAAGGAGACATCGATTGGCTTTGGTTACAAGTGCGAGTGGAACTTGGCTGGTCCGCTATCGGCGGATGGCAAATACGTGGTGATTGACAAAAATGGATCGCTAGTAGTTAGCGACAAGCCCAATCGCAGATTCAATCTTCTCTACATTTACACTGGTGAACGTGGACCGAACCGCAAAATAAAACTTGTTCTGCGGGATACGGAGCGAAAGGTGGACTACACGTTGAAAATTGAGGAGAAGGTCGAAATTGTAAGCGCAAAAGACAATCCTGACTCCAGTCGAACCCATTCCGTGATTGCAGTCGAAGGCCATGGCGGCGAAGATTTTCAATTCTCCGGGTTTTCGAAGTGAGCCTTTGCGTCTTTGTTTGTTTTAGCAGCGCGCTAATCAGATTAAGGCGAACCGAGAATACTGAGGCGGGACGCACATTTCGTCAGATGATTGGTTCTATGCCAAATTCCAGGTCCGCTGTGCGTGTCAGGATGGCGTCGGAGGTACTAAGGTCCGAAAGGCGATTATGCATTGCCGATTGCAGCGAAATGACTGCTTCGACACCGATTCGCGAATGATCACGTACCGCGTTTGGCATCTACAGCGGCGTTACAGGGCTGCCATCATGAATCGTATTTCCATCGTGATGATTCTATTCATGTTGGCAGCATGTGCGCCAAGAAACGAAATTCAGGAGCCCGCGACCCGCGAGCCAATTCACCAAAAGTATTGTTGGACCGCGGAGGACTCTTTCACTGATCGCAAAGTCATCCGCTTGTGCCGCGCGATTGAATCGAACGATATCGCCCAAATTGAGCGTCTTGTCGCCGAAGGCGCGGATGTCAATTCCTTAGGAAAAGGAGGAATGACTCCACTAATGTGGTCGTTCCCCGGCAATAAGCTGGACCGATTTCGGCGGCTGCTCGAACTCGGGGCGGACCCAAATGTCTTTTTTGAAAGCGACTTCAACACGAAGGGAAATGGATTCATGCCGGGACAGTCGGTAACGGAACTAGCGGCCGCTACTCGTTTTCCCGGATACTTCAGTTGTGTGATGAACCATGGTGGCAACCCGAAACTTGTTAATCCGGTCTCCAAGCACGGACTGCTGATTGTGATGATTCACGCCGGAGTGCCAGATTGTGTGGAACGCACGCAGCTATTCGCAGACAAGGGGGGCGACGTAAACCAAAAAAGCTCAGACGGCTGCCCCGCAGTCATGGAAGCAGCGAAGTTCTTCGCACAGTTCAATGTCGCGAACCGGCTGCTCGACTTAGGCGCGGATCCTAGGGCATATTGGGACGATCAAAATAAAAAGCTATCTTACATCGTTGTCAGATATCGCATGGACGAGCATGTTATTACCGACCAAGCTAAGTCAGATCTGTACGATCTAGAACAGCGATTGACGAAAATAGGCGAATCGCTGGAAGAGGCGAGGGCTGACAAGTTACGCTGGCGAAGTTGGGACTGGCCGAGCGGCGAAGGTCTTCGAAAGCTGAATGCCGAACGCGCCGAACGTCATGCCCAAGAAGCCGTTACGCAGGGTAGGCGAAATAGTGACTAAGCATCGGTCACTCGTGTTTTCAACAGAATACTGGCCCGCGAATGCAGGCACAGAAACGTAACATAGGGCTGCGTTTACATCTTAAAGCAGCACAACTTTAGATATACGAAACTGGTCACTTAGTCGACGGTGCTGCCAATTCTTCGACGTCTCCCTTGAATGCTGCGACAACCTGCAGGTCGGCAAACTGAGTTACGGCATCTGACTTTGTCCACAAGCCGATAAAGCCTGGCTGAGTGAATTGATCGTCTTCGGCTTCGAGCAAGAGTTTGCCGTCCAGGTAGCCGCGGATGTTGCGGCCGTAGGTGACGATGCGGAGTGTCTGCCAGTCGGCGCGATGGGGCACTTTGGCCGAATCCAATTGCGAGCGAACTCCGTCGACAACTTTGTAAACTCGAAAATTGTCTTCCAGCGGATTCCAGCGGGCGATGTAGTAATTCTTGGGATCGGTGTATCTCCAAACGACGCCACCTCCTTGATCCAGTTCGCCAGCAATGGCCTTGAGCCGAACGCGAATATCGACATTGACGCAGCGATAATCGGACAAGCAAAGATGGAACTGCTTGTATGCCCCAGCGCTGGAGCTTTGCGCGAGGCCTCTCACGCCGTCGCGCTCCACTACTTCCCACTTGGCTGAGAGCGCCGGCAACGCATTGGCAATAGTCCAATCCTTCGGCAACTCATCCAGCGGTACGTCTTCAAACTGCCAGCGGCGGCGAGTTGCATTTACGTCGGCTTGTTCCAGTTCATCGAGCCACGAGGTAATGATCGTGGCGTAGTAAGTGCCATGCAGTGACGACGTTTCGCTCGTTGTTCGTCCGTAGCCACCATCGCTTTTTTTGCAGCGTGCGATAAAACCGCGCAAGTCGTGAACCCGTTCCGGCGTTGCCTCCAGACGATGAAACAACCGCACGATTCGATAACAGGATTCTAGGTCGGAAACATCAGGCGCATCGCTACCAAAGCCGCCGTCGGCGCGCTGGCCAGCACGTAAGATCCGCAACGTGGAATCTCGATCAATCTTGCCCCCCAGCCGCTGAATGGCGACTCCGAACAGAGCCGTTTGACGCGCCGCGCCGGAGCCTTCTCCAAACGAGCCATTGGCGAGTTTCTTGGCTTCCATCTCGCGTACCCATTTGGCAGCGCTGGGAACCGTCGCCTCAAACTCCTCCAGCGAGGAAGCTACCATGCGAATCTGTTCAAACCCCTCCGTTTGCTCATCCATGAACTTCAGGCCGCGCTGCAGGTATTTCTCGGTCGGGAGTTTCAATTCTTGCGCTATCATCAAGCCCACGGAAGTGCTGATCGGATCGGGCTTGCCGCCCGGTTCGGCTGCAAACCCGCCCGACTTTTCGTCGTAGCAGGCCCACAGAAACTCGGTGACTTTCTCACGATTGGGAATGTCCTTGTCGAGCAAGCGAAACACTCGCACCGCGGTGCGAGTGGTGCGTAGGTTCGGCTTGGCGGTTTCGCCGGGCTTGGGCTGGTCGGAAATGAATCCGCCGTTTGGCTGCTGTGTGGTTCGCAGAAACGATGCCGCTGCCTCCGCGTGAACTTGGCAAACAGCGAGGATCAACAATGCAGCAGTTATCATGTCTCTCTCAGGCCCTTTCAGAAAACTTTCTGTCATTCGCCGACGATGTCGTCATCGGCCAGCAGTTGCCCGTCATCGCGATTGGTTAAGCGGGCGAGCGTGAGACCATTCAATTTCAAGCCGATGAAACGGACCGAGCCGTCGCACATCAGGACATTCGCGCCCTTCTCGTGGAAGCCGTAGATGCCGTAGAAGTTATTGCAATTCACGGCGCAATCGCGGCCATCACCTCGGCCGGGGGCCGTGGGATCATCGGAGTTATAGACGCCAAAAAACAACGAACCCCAACCGGCCCATGTGCCGCGAGTGTTGTGCGCCAGGGCAAACTGCTGAGGTTTGTGGAACCGGCCCGCTCGATAATCAGTAGCGTGCAAGAAAGCCCATCGACAATCTCGGTGAGGCGCATGTTCTCGTTGTCGGTCATCACCTGATGCGTGCGAGCGCGCATGCCTTCGGAAATGATGGCGCCGTAGCCGGCTGTCGGCAGAAACAGACCGTTCGAAGCAAGGTAGTCATTCGGCCCGCAATGCACCGTATGAATCGTATCCTTGTCAGGATTCTTGGAATTGCCTGACGCATTCGACACGACGGTTGTCTTGCGGTCGCGCGGAGCTGCGGGACAAACGAATGTCGGAATCGTGGTCGCGGAGACTTTCTGATTGACCGGATCGAAAAAGTCGTAGTCGCGATCGAACTTCTCCTCCAATTCCAGGTTGATATAAGGGAGCAGGTTAGAGCCCCACCCGCCGTAGGTTTTAAAGGTGATGTCGTAACCGTTTCGCCGGCCCGGGAAACCGCCCTGATCACGAGCATGCAAGTGGAAGGCTTCGCCGAGCATTCGCAAGTTGTCTTCACAGACCGTGCGGTCTGAAACTTCTACGGCCTGCTGCAGCGCTGGGAGACCGAGCGCAAGAGCTAGGGCGCCGAGCAACACTACGACAAGCAGATCGGTGATCGAGAATCCGCGTCTACTCATCTGAGGAACTCCCATTCATCTTCTGTGCTGGAGCCACATCCATGACGCCTTGCTGCGACGATAGTGCGCTGGTCTAACCAGGAATTGCAGGTATCTTATCGCGCGCTAGCCAACGTAACAGCCATGCACGGTCACCTGCGGACAAAGGGGATTTGCCATGAAGTCAAACCGCCTAGCATTTACGTTGGTAGAGCTGCTGGTTGTCATTGCCATCATTGGCTTGCTCGTCGGCTTGCTGTTACCGGCGGTTCAAGCTGCTCGTGAATCGGCCCGCCGCATTCAATGTCAGAACAATCTGCGGCAAGTGGGCATCGCGACGCTGAACTTCGAGAATGCCCGCGTCGGTTTGCCGCCTCGGCGACAGGCCGTTACTCCGTTTCAAGGTTGGGGCACTTTCATTCTGCCTTACTTGGAACAGACGGCCATCTCGAACAAATACGATTTGGACAAGAACTTTTACGACGCCGCCAACGCGCCGCTAATTCGAGTGAAGTTGCCAGTCTTCGTCTGCACCAGCGCGCCATCGCAGAATCGCGAAATTACCGTCATCGACCAGATGAACAATCCCACGGGTGCGATCGGTGCAGCAGGTGACTATTTCGCTGCTAACAGCGTTGATGCCGTTTGGTGGCCCGCGGGCCAAAAAGCAGCGGCTGCCGATACCGCTGAGTGCCCTGCCTTGGCAGATAACGCTCGCCGGCGCCTAGCGGAAATCACCGATGGAACATCTTCGACGTTGCTGGTCGCCGAGATGGCGGGCCGGCCCGACAATTGGATCAAAGGACGCAGAGCCGACAGTAACGCGGCACTGCAATGGCCCAACTGGTGGGGACCGTGGGCATCGTATCAATCGTCGATCTATCGAACATGGAGCGCTGATGGTTTGACCGTGAACGGCGGCGCGTGCACAGTGAACTGCAACAACTCCTGGGGCATTTATTCGTTTCATCCGAGCGGCGCTAACGTGTTATTCGTGGATGGCTCCGTTCACCTGCTGGCCGTTGGCCTTGATCGAGAAATCTTCGCTTCGATCGTGACCAAGAGTGGCGGCGAGATCATTCCAGGCGGGGCCTTTTGACTAGTATCGAGATGCACGAAATTGTCGAACAACGCTCAGATGCCCAATGCGATTTTAAGCAGGAACACGGCTTTCTCTCACTTCGCGGATGAGAATGACGTGAACCGAAAATCACTCGGTCGAGCGAGAGCAGCGCGAAGGCATGGTCCATAGATAAATGGGATGTAATCCGGCTCACGGCGCGTGGCTTGCCCACGGTGAACCCCAAAAAGGGGAAGCCATGCCTGAAGAACAGCAGCTAACGGGCGTCGTTCAGAAGAACATCGACGCCCTACTCGAAGCCAGTGAGCGGTATGAGAAGCACAAGACGACGACAGACCGCGTTGCCGACGCCATTACGAAGTGGTCGGGCAGCATGGCGTTCGTCTACTTACACGTCGTGTTCTTCGCTGTGTGGATTGCAGCCAACGTGACGTGGTTCGGCCTCACACAGTTTGACCCGTTCCCGTTTGGGATGCTTACTACCATCGTGTCGCTCGAAGCAATTTTTCTATCCACGTTCGTGCTGGTCAGCCAAAACCGACAGGCAGCGTTGTCAGATCGACGCGCCGACTTAGACTTGCACATCGACCTGCTTTCGGAGCGCGAAATCACCCGTATCTTGCAGGTGGTCGATGCGATGGCGAAGCATCTGAAAGTCGATCTGCCGCCGCAGGAAGACCTGGAAGAACTTGAGAGCGATGTCTCGACAGAGCAGATACTGGGTGAGTTAGACCGTAAGCACGGCCAACCCGCCGCATAGCGGCTAACGATCACCGATTTGGCTTCTGACCGACCTATTCTTCAGAGCTTTCGCCGTGAGAGCTTTCGCCGTGGCTGTCGCGCAAGAGAAACGTAAACAGTGCGCCGCATGGAATACATTGCGCAACGCCGACTAGCTGATGGCTCTCAATCTCTACGGGGAAGACGCACACATCGGTGGATGCACATTTCGGGCAGCGTGGCGCTTTCTGATGGTCCGTGGTTGCATCCATTCGGCAGTTTATTCGGCAAGCTGAAGCAGGGCGTGGATGCGCAAGTCAATCGCGCGGGCGCAATCTTCCAGTAGCTCTCGGTAGTCGTCTGGCGAAAGGTCAGAGCCACCGAGCGACAGCGCCTGCTGAATGATTTCAAACAACTCGGTTTGTCGGTCCATGAACTTTCCTCCTTGATTTGAATACAAGGCGTCCGCCGAACGACTGGTGGCGAGACGGTCATTCCAGAGTCGCTGGGGCTCAAGCGGCGGACACGGATGCTATGCGGGCAAACCGTCGAGCACGCTTACCTTGGCTTGCGTGAGTCCAGGTGACACACCTTGCGCTGGCGGCGCGCCGTGCAGCAACTTGGTCGTGTTGCGGTTCCATTGCCAATTTCGACCGACGCTGACGATGGCAGCGATGACCTGTTTGGTGATGCCGTCGATTAGCTCAACTCGGATCCGGCAATGTAGATGGCTTACGCCACTGATAGCGCTGCATGGCTCGACTCCGCAAGGGAATTCGGAGCGAGGGGCCAAATACGAATCAGCGGCCCGCAGCGAATTAGATTGTGTTAAGTGACTAGACCTTGGGACTGTCGGAAGAAAACCCGTGTGGCTGCAGTATCCCACTAGCTGGCGCGATAGGCAACTACCCGTTGGTAGTGTCCGGTTTTGAATGACAACTTAGGTCAAAGCCGGGGGAAGGTGGAATTAAGGGGAAACTGGCTCGGGCTCACTCCAGGGCTCTGGTTGGTAGTGGGACAGTTTGAAATTCGGGTGCTGGATTAAGTGGACCTACTCAAATTCGGTGATTTACGGGTGGTGATTTTCACTTTGTTCGGCCAATCCCCAAAGTCCTGGCCTCAGTTGCCGGTCGATCAGTTCCAGCGGCCAGTAAATGTTACTTGGCCACCAACTGTTGATTCGGTAGGTGTAGCCGATCGTTTCCGTTCGATTCGGCGAGACCTGCCGATGGACCTGCCGGCCTGGAGTCACAAGCACGGCATAGCTCCCCACGTACAGCACCGGCAGGAGCAGCAGCAGGATGGCGACGATCACCGGCGCGCGGGACTCACGTTTCATTCTAACTGCCCTGCTTTAGGTATTATCGACTCAAGCGAAGCGAACACGATGGCAGTACGGCGGCGCGTCTGCCTTCGTCTGCGCCGCACTTCGGGCATTTTACGCTGGGTTGGCATCGGTCTGCATCTGGGCAAAGAGAAGAAAACCTCGGCACGCGGTGTAATTCTCTAATCTTCTTTCGTGCCAGCCTCAATTCGTGCTTCCATCGCAGCGTTCTGCTTCCGCACTGTTCTGTATGCGTTGCGAAGGCCTTCAAAGCTGTTATCCAGCTTTGCGTATCGGGAAGCAGCATCGTCAAGTTCCCTTTGTTGCCTGCGACGATCTGCGAACCATCCTGCACAGACGGCAACGACCAGAACAAATCGCGCAAATGAGTTTCATCTGAGCTATTCTAGGAGTTGCTTTCCGCTGCCAACAGTGTCAGGGTACAGGCACCCCCCGTCCTGAATGGCCTTCCAGTCTTAATTCCGTTCGTCTTACGGAGATCCCCAGTGTCTGCTGCACAGAAATTTGTGGTGTTGTTGTCTGTTGCGGCGGCGCTGCTAGTTGGCAGCGTTTGGCAATTCGCTGGCGCTCAAGGGGAGAAGGCTGCCGCACAGAAATGGGAATATCGAGTCGTGCGCGATCAGAGCGTCAATGGATTGAATGCTATCGGCGATGAGGGTTGGGAATTGGTGAACTCATATGTCCACCGCGACGCGGTGCAGAGCGTGTTCAAGCGGGCTAAGCGGTGACAAAGAAAACGCCACCCGTGACGCGCCTGCCCCCAGCGTCACTGAATGGCGTCTATTGATTCATCGGCAAACGCCGTAGCGTCAGCGCATGAAAAAGCCCAGCGCGGGGCAAACGGGCTGCGCTGGGCACATTGGCCGATGAAGATCGGCAGGTTGCCCACTGACAGCTATCGTTGGTGGGGCCGTAGTTCTGTAGTGGCATGCACCGAGACTAGCCGCGCCGTTTCGCGCGCGATACCTTATGCCGAGCACCTGCACCCAATCATCGTCGGAGCTAACAAATGGTCTTTCGCCTATCGTTTGCTTGCCTGAGTCTACTTGTCGTCGTCCCAGCACTGCACGCTCAGGAAGCAAAGACGCACAAGCCTGCTGTTATCGGGATCGTAAACGAAGACGATGTGGAACAAGCACACCCACTTCGCAAGGACAGAGCCGCTGTGGAGAAAAAGCAGACAGCAGAGTGGAAGGAAGGCATCAAGCAACGAGACGACGAAATCGAAGAGCTTGCTAAAAAGTGGAAGGCTCTAGAACCCACCTCTGACGAAGCTAAGAAGCTGAAGCTAGAACTTTCAAAGCTCTCGTCAGCACGAAATCAATTCATTAGCAAAGGTCAACCTCGCCCTCCGCGCTACGATTCTTTTTCCGAAATACGTCAGGCTGTTAAGGCAGTGTGCGACCGGGAAGGAATTGATTTGGCTCTGCCATCCCAACCTCGCGGCGGTGAAGGACCGCTGTATTTCAATCAGAGTATAGACATCACGAATCTCGTCATTGCGGAAGTCGAAGCAGCGGTGGCAAAAGCAGCGAAAGCCGAGAAATGAAAATTCGATGGACACATTGACCGGCGACAAACCGATGAAACCACAACTTAGCCTTCGCTCCTTACTTGAAATCATCGCAATCATTGCGGTGATTCTCGCGTTTTATTTTTCTCGTTCACACAGCGTGGGGCGGTATTCTCTTTATCAGCAAGCGCAAGGAAGCTCGTTGCTGCTCGATACGCAAACTGGTCAAACATGGTACATGGATAAGTCCAAGAGCACGAATTCCTGGTACCCAGACATGCCAGCAGTCAATAAGTAGAAAGTCAGACCGACGCGAGTCCCGCGCGAAGCGGCCATGCAATTTTCCATCAAGCAACTTTTGCTCGCTACCACATTCGCGGCGGTCGCCTGCTTCACACTGGTCTACGCAACTCCATTCTGGGGCTGCGTAGTGTTCTCGTGCAGCGTGATGCTGTTTATGCTGGCCGTTCTCTTCGCAATCGTGACGCATGGCCAACGGCGAGCCATGTGGCTTGGAGTCGTGGTGATGGGATGGGGATACTGGCTTCTGATGTGCTCACCCATTTTAGACACCGACAACATGCAGCACCGATCATGGCGCGTGGAAGGCAGTGGGCCACCGTTTGCCACGACGCGCCTTTTGCAAGTCGCATACTTCAATGTGCTGCCGCTCGTTCATGCGGAGCCAGAGTTCGATACGCAAGGTAAGCGCACCAACAAATCCCGCTTTCCAACTGAAATCGAATTCATGCAGGTAGGCCAGTCGTGGTTCAGTTTGCTATTCGCGCTGCTGGGTGGCGTCGTTGGGTCCAGGGTCTACGCGCGAAATGAAGCAGCAAAGAAGGACCAACCCGATGTGGCTTGAATCGAGGCGACTGTTGAGCGTCGTCTGCCGCGAAGATTCGCGTCAATCGGATTTGGCTTTAGTGGGCAAATCGTGGACGGGAGTTCCCGGAATGATGTCAAGAGTGTCGATGATGGGAACCCACGCTTCTGGCCTGATTCTTCGGTCAAGACACTCTAAGGGCCAAAAGACAGAAATGATGCGTGTCTTTGATCCGAACCTGTAAAACTTGTCACTGCTGACCGTGACCTGGCGCATTGGTGGTGAAACGCCATAGGCTTCAAAATTCAAGACCGCCTTTTCGGGAATGCCACCCGGAACCACCAACGCGAAATATATCCCCACGTAAGCGGTAACAGACAGGACTAGCAATAACGCGACAACCGGAGTGGCGGCAATTATCTTTCTCATGCCGGAAATCCTATCCGCCCCGCAAGCCACTATGCACGAAAAAAAGCCCCGCCAGTGACTGACGAGGCAATCAGCATTTGAGTCTCGCAAAATGATCAGCCAGGTCCTTACTCGCTTTGTCCAGATTGCGGTACTTCGCCGCGTCCGAGCTGAGCTGCGCTCGATCCACCAACCAAGCGCCAGGGCACAGACCAGAACCAACCAGAAAAAATCACGCAGGTTGATTTTCATACGCTCATGCTACCCGCGCACGAAAAAGCCCAGCAAGAGTTCGCGGGGCCGAATCTGCCAAACGATCTAGGCTGCAATCGCGTGCAGCAACTTCTCAACCGTCCAAACGTCGTGGGCCAATCCGCTGGCCATCGCGGGAGTCGCTTTCAACGTCTTGTGCTTGCGGCAGAAATTGAAGTGGGCGAAGTGAAACGCCAGCGCCCATTCGTGGTTCTGCCACTTCTTCGAGAAGCAGTATGTCAGGCGACCCATACGCTTGGTGAAGCAGCGAATCGAGCCGTTGTTGCGTTCGGTGTGGCTCGTGCAAATCTTGTCGCTGTCCGGGCTGCAGTGGATGGCTTCCCGCTTCGCACCGACTATCTGTGCCGGGCTTTAGCGGCCGCCGTTGTTGTCGCCACCCTTGTATATCTTGACCAACATGCCGTAATCAACGCGTTCGCCGAGGTTGTGGGCGATGGCGTAGATGTAGCTCCGCAGGCCGTCAGTTGAAATTTGAAACTTCTTGGGGGCGGTTGCCGTGCGAACCTTGGCGCAGAATACGTCGGCATCGGCTTCACCGCGACGGCCCATATGCCAAGCGAGAACTAGGTTGGTGTGGCGTTCAACAACCGTCCAGCACCACGAATCACCGCAGGGGCCACCGTGGCCGGTTTCCGGTTCCAAGCGTGCAGCCGTGCGGCGCTTGCAGTAAACGAATTGCCAAATTTAGTCGCACTGTGCATCCTTCACTTCCACGCCGCGAATCACGTTTTCAAGTAACGACTAACAGCGCGGGCCGACAACCGACAGCAGTTCCAGAATGGTTTTCAGATCGACTTGAGCCAACCGTGAGCAAGCACGAACGCTCATCCCTTCAACGTGCCCCAACTGCCGAATTGTTCCGCCAGCTCAACTGCTGGTAAGCTTCTGGCACGGTGCTGACGCTGGCTCGACGGTTTAAATTCTCTTCATTCAGGTAGTGTCGTGCGAATCGAACGACCGCGAACGTCATGTTCGGCGACTACGGGCATCGGCCTGAGACTACCTGGTTACTTCGGAATCGCTCCCACTCGCCTAGAGCCAGCTTGTAGGCGCCCCCGTCGGACGCACTAGCAGGCGTTGGTGTTGAATAATCGCTCTCAAGCCAGCATCGAGATGGTCGCACAGTTGCGGTTGATCCAGTTCGTGAATCGTTGTTAGTCATTCCAAAAATCAAGGCGACAAGTTTGAAGCCCTTTGGTTGCCGTCTGTTTTTGGGAATTCATCACTGACAGACCCGGAGCCGCCGCATCGAGCGCAGATAATCGATGCGGAGCCAGCGCCGCCACACGATTGGCATGTAATCGGTTGACTTGGGCTCGACACACGGGAGCCGGTTCCATTGCAAACGGCACAGGCACCCGTAATACGCCCGGTTCCTGAACAATTCGGGCAATTTCCGCTTTTGATACCGATTCCGCAGCCACACAACGCGGCAGAAAGTACCAGAATCCCAAAACTCAGAAAGTCTCGTGCTCCCATCGCGGTCTCCTCCTGGGACGAATCGACAACCAGTGCACACTGAACTGCATAAAGAATATCCGAAATTGGGATATTCGCAATCAGGATTTAGTCTCTTCGCTGCATGAAGCGGCTCAGCAAGACGATTCACGGTGCGCAACAAAAAGTGCTTTGCAGAGTACTGCAGGGTCTCCGTGCGGCCGCCAATCTTCGGCAGGAGGACGTGGCCGATCTCCTGGGGCGCCCACAATCGTTCGTGAGCAAATATGAATCCGGCGAGCGACGTTTGGACGTTCTAGAGCTACGGACCGTGTGCCAAGCACTAGGATCCGACCTAGTCCAGTTCGTTCTTCGACTGGAAAAAGAATTGAGCGAAACGCCAAAGAACGCGAGAGATCAGCGCTAGATGCACGCAGCAATCAGATTTTTCGCGTGAAAACGCGGCCAAGGTATCGTAAACGCTCTCTGAAGAGAGCAATTATCATTCGTTCGCAAAGTTTTCAATCCAAGTGATGGCCTTACAATGGCTTGCGCCAACAAGCGTAAGTGTTCGCGAGATGAGAATTCGAAAAATACTCTACCCTGACGCCTTTTCAGTCCACATAGTCGGGCGAGTTCCCACGGGCTCAAGTTTTTGTGCGGCGAAATCGCCGGCAAAAAAAGTCTCAATCCGCGCCCACGTGAACGGGCGCCACGTGCCGCAAGAACTGCATGGCCAAAGAAGTAAGTTTCAATCCGCGCCCGCGTGAACGGGCGACCGATTACCTCGATTTGGCCTGCTGTATCGATACCGCGTTTCAATCCGCGCGCTTGAACGGGCGACACGGCGGCGACCAAGCTCTAGCGGCGTCGCGCGGCGTTTCAATCCGCGCCCGCGTGAAGAACTGGCGACGGCCACGGTCTTTTGTTTTGATGATGTTTCTTTTGAAAGTTCCAATCCGCGCCCACGCGTGAACGGGCGACGCTCGCCTCACTTCCCGAGGGCGCGACATTCTTGTTTCAATCCGCGCCCGCGTGAACGGGCGACGACTGGTAGTGTGTTCATTCTTCTCAGCATGTCGATGTTTCAATCCACGCCCGCGTAAACGGGCGACGTTACCTCCAAGTGACCAGCCTTGCCCATTCCGTGTTTCAATCCGCGCCTGCGTGAACGGGCGACCGAGCGTTTCTTATAAGTACACCGACCCCAAACTGTTTCAATCCGCGCCCGCGTGAACGGCGACGTGGCGGATCGTTAATTGGGACGACAACTTCGAGTTTCAATCCGCGCCCGCGTGAACGGGCGACCCATGCGAACTACCAGCGAGCAGGCCGAGAAGGGGTTTCAATCCGCGCCCGCGTGAACGGGCGACGGCTGGGAATTGGGCCGTAAACCATGTCTGTGTAGTTTCAATCCGCGCCCGCGTGAACGGGCGACGACTACTCGACCGGCAAAGTTCACTTCAAGAAGGTGTTTCAATCCGCGCCCGCGTGAACGGGCGACGCCCGCAATACTGCCGCGACAGAGTGTCGATATTTAGTTTCAATCCGCGCCCGCGTGAACGGGCGACCATTGGTATCTGGATTCTCACTGGTGCTGACCAGGAGTTTCAATCCGAGCCCGCGTGAACGGGCGACGGTAAGGGGCCATGCTCTGATCGGCCATGTGATGGTTTCAATCCGCGCCCGCGTGAACGGGCGACAACGTGTCGCGGTTCTGCTGGTCATCGTCAAAGGTGTTTCAATCCGCGCCCGCGTGAACGGGCGACCGAAGGTGACGAGTCAAAGGACTCACGGCCAAGTGTTTCAATCCGCGCCCGCGTGAACGGGCGACCGCCACACCCTCGCCGGGTCGAACAGGCCCAAGCGAGGTTTCAATCCGCGCCCGCGTGAACGGGCGACGTGGGCAGAGAATGCCTACGGCGACGAATACAGAGTTTCAATCCGCGCCCGCGTGAACGGGCGACGGGCTTGGTTCATGCTTCTGTGGGGCAGATGAAATGTTTCAATCCGCGCCCGCGTGAACGGGCGACAGGTAGGCACGCGTTATCAACTGCAGACCGAATAGTTTCAATCCGCGCCCGCGTGAACGGGCGACCTGCAGGTCGATGTGATCGACGTCAACACATAGCGGTTTCAATCCGCGCCCGCGTGAACGGGCGACTCTCGGGGGCGTTGATCACTTGGCCGCTTTTGCAGGTGTTTCAATCCGCGCCCGCGTGAACGGGCGACACGATGGCGACAAATATCGGGTTGTGTATTCGGTGTTTCAATCCGCGCCCGCGTGAACGGGCGACTCTATGACGAGGACGACAAGGCGATGGCTGACATGTTTCAATCCGCGCCCGCGTGAACGGGCGACTCTATGACGAGGACGACAAGGCGATGGCTGACATGTTTCAATCCGCGCCCGCGTGAACGGGCGACGGCGACTGGCGCCGCAGCGGCGATCGCTGGCTTCTTGTTTCAATCCGCGCCCGCGTGAACGGGCGACAATCCCCGCCAGCACGCCTTGGGCTTTGGTCGAACAGTTTCAATCCGCGCCCGCGTGAACGGGCGACTCAAGTTTGGCTCGACAAGCACAGCGATATCTGGTTTCAATCCGCGCCCGCGTGAACGGGCGACGCCGCTTGGGGCGGACACATTTAGCGGGGAGAAAATGTTTCAATCCGCGCCCGCGTGAACGGGCGACATTCGGCACCTGCGTACCGTGGCCGCTGTACTGGATGTTTCAATCCGCGCCCGCGTGAACGGGCGACAAGCTGCTGCCGCTGTTCATCTGTCACAAGATCGTGTTTCAATCCGCGCCCGCGTGAACGGGCGACCCGACCCCGAGCGAGCAAAGGCGTTCGCCAAGAGTTTCAATCCGCGCCCGCGTGAACGGGCGACATAATTGCATATCCCATCCAGCCGCTTGGATCATGTTTCAATCCGCGCCCGCGTGAACGGGCGACACTTCGTGACGGGCACGATCTGCACATAGTTGTTGTTTCAATCCGCGCCCGCGTGAACGGGCGACCGTACGACTTCAGCGGCAAGGCTGCGTACAAGACCGTTTCAATCCGCGCCCGCGTGAACGGGCGACCGCGGGCCGGCGTCTCTGCGGTGAGCGTCTTGAGGTTTCAATCCGCGCCCGCGTGAACGGGCGACCAGGTTTCGGGCGTCGCCAAGACTGCTGTCTACTGAGTTTCAATCCGCGCCCGCGTGAACGGGCGACGATTTGGTCAGAGGGAAAGAACGGCCAAGCATACGGGTGTTTCAATCCGCGCCCGCGTGAACGGGCGACCGGTTGTATCGAGCATTCCGCCGCCGCCAGGGATGTTTCAATCCGCGCCCGCGTGAACGGGCGACGGGAGAGTCCGAGTTGAAGTTCGGTCCCGACAAGGTTTCAATCCGCGCCCGCGTGAACGGACGACTTTCATGCGTCGAACTCTCCTGCTGTGTTGTATGTTTCAATCCGCGCCCGCGTGAACGGGCGACTGGCCTGGATCGGCTCAAACTGACCTACTACGCAGTTTCAATCCGCGCCCGCGTGAACGGGCGACCACCGTTAGTGTGTTGTTGTTGACGCTGCAATTTGTTTCAATCCGCGCCCGCGTGAACGGGCGACCTTGCAGCGACAGGCAGTAGTCCCGCTATCGCTGTTTCAATCCGCGCCCGCGTGAACGGGCGACGCCCCCACAGGTCCTCCTCAATTGTCAATTCATCGTTTCAATCCGCGCCCGCGTGAACGGGCGACAAGCGGCTCTCGCGTTCATCCACATCCCGCGGAAGTTTCAATCCGCGCCCGCGTGAACGGGCGACTGCTGATTTTTGTAGGCCAGCAACTGCTGAATATGTTTCAATCCGCGCCCGCGTGAACGGGCGACGCAAGTCTTCAAAGTGCCGGCTGGTTACGAGATGTTTCAATCCGCGCCCGCGTGAACGGGCGACTTTGATTTCACCGAATTAGCCTCCTGTGTTGTAAGTTTCAATCCGCGCCCGCGTGAACGGGCGACCATCCGGGCCGCCAATAGCAAAGCCGCCCGAAATGTTTCAATCCGCGCCCGCGTGAACGGGCGACGCTGCCCGTGAAGACTTGCCGCGCCCGCAAATTCAGTTTCAATCCGCGCCCGCGTGAACGGGCGACCCCACAGATCCTCCTCAACAACCAGCTCGTCGAACAGGTTTCAATCCGCGCCCGCGTGAACGGGCGACCGGCTCGGCCAAATATCGCTCAACATCTTCTGGATGTTTCAATCCGCGCCCGCGTGAACGGGCGACGGAGTTGGCAGAGCGGGGCTGACAGCAGCATTTGGTTTCAATCCGCGCCCGCGTGAACGGGCGACGCTCAAGGAAGCCGTCTCCCTCGACGTATTCGAGGTTTCAATCCGCGCCCGCGTGAACGGGCGACCGACCTTTCCGACCTAATTCGAGTTCTGCGGGGTGTTTCAATCCGCGCCCGCGTGAACGGGCGACGTCGAAGCCAATGATAATTCCGCTCCCGATGAAGTTTCAATCCGCGCCCGCGTGAACGGGCGACAACTGTCGCAACGCAATACGCAGATCATCAATCTGTTTCAATCCGCGCCCGCGTGAACGGGCGACCAGGCAGACGTCGAGCGCGCCGCGACGGAGGAAGTGTTTCAATCCGCGCCCGCGTGAACGGGCGACCCTACAGGCGGAAAAAGGGCAAGGCAGTCATTGAGTTTCAATCCGCGCCCGCGTGAACGGGCGACGGGGATTTTCGGTCGAGCGCCTCGACGTCGCTGCGTTTCAATCCGCGCCCGCGTGAACGGGCACACTTGATGTTCGTTTCGTCGCGGCCATCGATGACGAGTTTCAATCCGCGCCCGCGTGAACGGGCGACCGCTTGGCGTGATAGTCGGCGGCCGGTTCGTTAATGTTTCAATCCGCGCCCGCGTGAACGGGCGACGATAGCGGGTTCGACTCCCGCCTCGGCCACTTTATGTTTCAATCCGCGCCCGCGTGAACGGGCGACACTCGTCGGACGCGTTTAAAGAAGTGGCAGACAGTTTCAATCCGCGCCCGCGTGAACGGGCGACGGGACCATGACCCTAACGGCCTCAGCGCTGAGGATGTTTCAATCCGCGCCCGCGTGAACGGGCGACCGCAAGAAGTTGAGGCTGTCCGAGATTTATGCACAGTTTCAATCCGCGCCCGCGTGAACGGGCGACGGTCAGATTCGCCTTTTCGCTCGCCGATGTTGCTGTTTCAATCCGCGCCCGCGTGAACGGGCGACGTCAGACAGGTCCGTGCGAGCTGCGTAAGTCAAGCGTTTCAATCCGCGCCCGCGTGAACGGGCGACCAAACGGTCCAAAGCCGAGGCAGCCCAATGCAAGAGTTTCAATCCGCGCCCGCGTGAACGGGCGACAGCCACCGGCGCCATTGCCTTCGATCCGCAGAAGGTGTTTCAATCCGCGCCCGCGTGAACGGGCGACGAGCCGACCAGCAGCACCGCAGAGCACGCGAAAGCGTTTCAATCCGCGCCCGCGTGAACGGGCGACACCAGACATCGCCAACGATGCGTATGCTTTCAGGTTTCAATCCGCGCCCGCGTGAACGGGCGACCAGAAAGCTTAACTGCGGACTCGCGAAGTTCTGTAAGTTTCAATCCGCGCCCGCGTGAACGGGCGACAACACAATCTTTGGGCAATGGTCTTCGTCGTGGCAATGTTTCAATCCGCGCCCGCGTGAACGGGCGACTCGTCATTCAGTGCCGATCGCTTCCGAAACCAGATGTTTCAATCCGCGCCCGCGTGAACGGGCGACAGGGTTTCCGGCGCAGTTACAGCGGCCGCAAGTTGCGTTTCAATCCGCGCCCGCGTGAACGGGCGACGGCTTCTTCGTTTTGCCGATTGCCGATCTGGCAACGGTTTCAATCCGCGCCCGCGTGAACGGGCGACCGCCAGTGCCGAGACATCGACTGCAGGGGCGGAAGTTTCAATCCGCGCCCGCGTGAACGGGCGACGACGGCCTCGACGCGCTCCGCAATGATCGCGGGATGTTTCAATCCGCGCCCGCGTGAACGGGCGACCACCGACTACCCATCGTTACGAATGGCTGCTGATGTTTCAATCCGCGCCCGCGTGAACGGGCGACCTGACATTGATCCATCGTCATTCCAGAAGCATCGAAGTTTCAATCCGCGCCCGCGTGAACGGGCGACTTTTCGACTGCCATTTTACAAAACCCTTTCACTAAGTTTCAATCCGCGCCCGCGTGAACGGGCGACGGACGCCGACGCAGGTTGGTATCGCGATCAACTGGTTTCAATCCGCGCCCGCGTGAACGGGCGACTTCGACCTCGCGTTGATTCTCGTAGCCTTTGTTGTTTCAATCCGCGCCCGCGTGAACGGGCGACTCGCCGCAAACTACGACGCGACGAACGATCAGTGGTTTCAATCCGCGCCCGCGTGAACGGGCGACACTCGCTAGAGATTTAGCAGCGGCGACGACGAAAGTTTCAATCCGCGCCCGCGTGAACGGGCGACGGAATTTCCTCGGGCGCGTGCTCGGTGTCGTTGAAGTTTCAATCCTCGCCCGCGTGAACGGGCGACGTGATACAGCTCGCAGCGCGTACCATCCGACAGTGTGTTTCAATCCGCGCCCGCGTGAACGGGCGACTAGATCACTTCAAACAAATAGTTCCAGGCCGGGTTGTTTCAATCCGCGCCCGCGTGAACGGGCGACGTCTGCGTTTTGCTGGTGAGCAAGATCAGCAGGAGTTTCAATCCGCGCCCGCGTGAACGGGCGACCGCTGAACGGCGAGCCATTGGTTGCCAGAGTGAGAGTTTCAATCCGCGCCCGCGTGAACGGGCGACGAGATGTTCATCGCTCACAAACGACGCGGCGGCAGTTTCAATCCGCGCCCGCGTGAACGGGCGACGTGATGCTCAGGTCATTCTAGCGGGGCGTTATTGGTTTCAATCCGCGCCCGCGTGAACGGGCGACATGGGCCGTCAATTCGATCGTGCTCAAGCCCTAAATGTTTCAATCCGCGCCCGCGTGAACGGGCGACGTTGTGCTGTTGGCGTCCAGCAGCGGTTCGATGACCGGTTTCAATCCGCGCCCGCGTGAACGGGCGACTGGGTTGCCGAGGCTCTTGCAAAGCTCCAGGGGCAGTTTCAATCCGCGCCCGCGTGAACGGGCGACAACACGGCTGGCGATTCAGCGTCACGAACAGCTGGTTTCAATCCGCGCCCGCGTGAACGGGCGACCACGTCGTTCATCGAGCTGTAACTAGTCGATGGGGTGTTTCAATCCGCGCCCGCGTGAACGGGCGACCGCCCCCGGCTTTCGGGCTGTCGAAGGAGATGACGAGGTTTCAATCCGCGCCCGCGTGAACGGGCGACAGCTCGCACGCGGCCCGACAGTGGCGATTTCGGTTGATCTACGGCACGCCACCGAAGTTTCAATCCGCGCCCGCGTGAACGGGCGACCGTGTCTGCACCACTTCATTGACGGCCGCCGAAAATGTTTTAATCCGCGCCCGCGTGAACGGGCGACTGGTGGACCACCAGGGCATGCCACCAACACGCAAAACGTTTCAATCCGCGCCCGCGTGAACGGGCGACTCAAAGCTGGCTATCTCAAGGCGCACGAGCAACTTGTTTCAATCCGCGCCCGCGTGAACGGGCGACCCTCTTCGTCGTCGTCCGAAGAAAACGCGAATTGCTGTTTCAATCCGCGCCCGCGTGAACGGGCGACAACGGCGATGAATTGGCCAAGGTGTTCAAGCAAGTGTTTCAATCCGCGCCCGCGTGAACGGGCGACCCTCTTCGTCGTCGTCCGAAGAAAACGCGAATTGCTGTTTCAATCCGCGCCCGCGTGAACGGGCGACCTGCAAGAACGAGCGGATCCACAGGTACATGAAGTTTCAATCCGCGCCCGCGTGAACGGGCGACGCGAGAGGCGGCGGCAGCCGAAGCGGCAGAGAAGTTTCAATCCGCGCCCGCGTGAACGGGCGACCTGCTGGTTATTCTCAAAAGTTTCGGGCTAATATGTTTCAGTCCGCGCCCGCGTGAACGGGCGACCAAAATCCCGATTCGTACATCGCCGTTTTGGTGGTTTCAATCCGCGCCCGCGTGAACGGGCGACAACAGACTGCGAACAAGATGTACGCAATCTACGCGGTTTCAATCCGCGCCCGCGTGAACGGGCGACCATCGGACTCAAGTACAGCAAGTACAAAGACAAGGTGTTTCAATCCGCGCCCGCGTGAACGGGCGACTGCGTGCCGAGAGCTCGGCGCCACGGGGTTGACTGTGTTTCAATCCGCGCCCGCGTGAACGGGCGACGTCGCTCAGATTCTCGACCGTTAGCCCTTCATAGTTTCAATCCGCGCCCGCGTGAACGGGCGACAGTAGTCGTTTGCTGCGGTAGCTGGCTCAAGCATTCATAGTTTCAATCCGCGCCCGCGTGAACGGGCGACAGCGGGTGACTTCTACGCCTGGTTCCTCTTAGAGAAGTTTCAATCCGCGCCCGCGTGAACGGGCGACACTGGCACACCCGTGGAAGCGACTGACGTTTTGATGTTTCAATCCGCGCCCGCGTGAACGGGCGACGCCGTGATGCGGGCCTTCGAATCATTGCCAGAGCGTTTCAATCCGCGCCCGCGTGAACGGGCGACGTGGCTCACGTTGTATTAATGCAAGCCGCCGAAATGTTTCAATCCGCGCCCGCGTGAACGGGCGACCCGCAATGCTGCCGCGACAGAGTGTCGATTTTTAGTTTCAATCCGCGCCCGCGTGAACGGGCGACGCCCCAAGGACACTGACCGGGATGTATGCGATGAAGCAGTTTCAATCCGCGCCCGCGTGAACGGGCGACCCCGCAATCGAAAGCTGATCGAGAAGACGACGAAGTTTCAATCCGCGCCCGCGTGAACGGGCGACCGGTGAGATGGCGAACAGAAAAATCACAGACCATAGCGTTTCAATCCGCGCCCGCGTGAACGGGCGACCCGGACAAACGGGCACAGCAGCTCAGTTGCTCTATGTTTCAATCCGCGCCCGCGTGAACGGGCGACCGTATTCCAACTCAGCAGGCGAATCGTGCTCAGATGTTTCAATCCGCGCCCGCGTGAACGGGCGACGGCAGGCCGCCAAGACGCATTCCAGTGACGGCGAAGTTTCAATCCGCGCCCGCGTGAACGGGCGACGTGCTCTACTCCGTTGCCTTGGGGTGCTTGATGTTGTTTCAATCCGCGCCCGCGTGAACGGGCGACCGCCCTTTTTCATCATTGAGTTGCGCTTTGATTTGTTTCAATCCGCGCCCGCGTGAACGGGCGACAGCGGCGCCGCATCGGGATCGCGGCTTTGCGCGCGTTTCAATCCGCGCCCGCGTGAACAGCGCTTGAAGCCGTGGTGACAAAATCACTGAGCGACAACTGCCGGCGATTGATAAGTGACAGCACCAGCCGATCTACAAGAAACGGTCGAAACTCCTCCATTAGATCGAGTGCGAGCCCCGGACGGCCTGGTCGGTCCCGGTGCAAAAAGCCGACGGCAGCATCGAGGCCAGCCGCTTCGCAGGCCGATCGTGCATCGTGAGCCAGCATGGCATACAAAAAGGAAAGCAGTGAATTTACGGGGTCGAGAGGAGGCCGACGCGAACGATTGCCAAACGAGAAACCTACGTCCTTGGCGGTCATCAAATGTGAGAACACGCCAAAATAGGAAGCAGCCGAATCACCTTCAATACCGCGGAGCTGATCCAGCGAACTGCTGCCGCGAGCAAAGTCGATCTGAAAGGCTAAGCGTTTCGTAATCGGTTCCAACACATCATTCACACTTGGGCTGTCGCGGATCGCCCGAAGCAAGACGCTGCGGCAGTTGGCGATTTTGGCGGCAATCATCGGCGCTGCAATTGCCAACGCGGCTGGTTCATCGTCGGCAACGCGAAACTGCTGGCGACGCAGCAGCACATTGCCAGGCTGGAATCCGATTACGGCTGCTTGAAAGCGGCCATGCGTGTTGCAAAAAGAGATACGAACCCCGCCGGCCGCGCACGCGGCCATCAAATAGGGACTCCTCCCCACTCGCGCCAGGCAGACAATCCCATCGAGGTTATGCAGAGGAACCCGGAGCAGGTCCTGCTTTTGGTGGCGGACAACGGCAGCCTGCCCATCCTTGGCAAGGTAGGCTCCTTCCGTCGTCACGAAGAGCGTGTTTAAGTGTTGTTTCATGTGAGGGATGCTTTGCTACAGCTGAGGGTCGGTGGCAGGCGCTTCCGCAGCCAGATGTTTGCGAAATGACTCGCGGACAAATGACGAGGTGGAGTTTCCGCGGGCGGCGGCAGCGGGAAGGCAAAGATGCAACAAAGAACAAGAGTCACACTTGGACTCGCGTCGAGCACGTGGAGTCACTCCCGCCGCGAATAATTGGTGCAGGCGATTTGCGGCATCCGCAGTCCGAGTTCGTAACTCGACATCGAACAACACTTCGACACGCCGGCGTTTTTCACCATAGAACAGCGATCCTCGGCCGATCGAAACTTGCAGCATTTCTTCCAGGCATATCGCTTGCGCGCACAGTTGTACTCGGTCGCTGTGGTCTTTCTTAGCACGACCACGCTTGTATTCAACTAGCAAGATTGACCATCGAGATAGCTCGGCGCAAGTCAAACGAAGTGGCTGCGATACCTGCGAGTCGCCAAGCGGAGGAGTTAGCTCAACGACATCGGCCGCTCCCACCAAGCCCAACCGCTCGGATGCCAGGTGCAAGCCGCGAGCAATATAGACTCCGTTCCGCCATCCACTGGTCGATGAGTGGGCCTTCTGGTGCAGGTGTTGACCTTCGACCGTTAGGCGATTCTCAGCCCACAATTGCTCCGCATGGATCAGCATTGCTTGCCGTTCACAGAACAGCAGGTGTTGCAATGCTGATAGCGGGAGCAATTCGGGCATGGTGTCCTCGACTGACGGCAGCTACTTCCAATCAATCCAACGTTCGACCGACACGCCCGCGGGCATGCCGGACTCTTCGATGGTCAACTCATAGTCGGCAAAGGAGCGAGGCGGACGACCTTCGCCGTCACCGTTGGGCGTCTGATCGGGAAGGGGCTGGACGCCTGGTTTCGGCAAACAACTAACGCGCGAAAACAATTGATCGGCTCGGCCGTTGCCACAAGCGTCATTGTGCTTGAAGGCGATGCAGGCCACCGGCCGCATGTTGGCCCGCGCGGCCGATTTGTCGTGCTCGAACATTTCATTGAGTGAGCGTTTGAAGAGCTCCAAATCCTCACCTGAAAATCCCGTGCCGTTTTTCCCACTAGCAAGATTGGCACTGATGAAGGCATGCACACGGTAAAGCGCGTAAGGGACCGAGAATTTGCGGCCCATCGTGCGGTTGCCGCCATCCTGTTTCTCGGCTTCGCGCTCGGTGGTCACCGCACAGCGCGTGACCGAGTGCTCCTGACTCACGATGCGATGCAACGAGCGAGCAATGCCAAATTGCACGGGCCCGCGAACTTGGCCGGTGTTCACTTCGGTTGTCATGACGGCGCCAAAGGTGCGAACATCGAAGAAGTTGTTGCACATCCACTGCGTCAGCTTGCGATCTTCTTCGGCTTTGTCCTTTCCCTTGGCGGTTCGCTTCTTGGGATCGATCTTCAGTGCGGCATAGGCCCGCTCGTGTTGCTGATTGAGGATGGCTTTTTCCTTGACGTAGATGTCGTAGTTCTCCGCCTCTGATTTGACGAGCCCGATGAAGTTGCGGACTTTGCGCTTGAGGCAGACATCGGTCACCAAGCCCTGGCCGGTTTCGGCATCTAGCCGCGGCAAGTTGCCGGCATCAGGATCGCCGTTGGGGTTGCCATCGGTAATGTCGAAGAAATAGACGAGGTCGTAGCGGTTCTTCAGCGCGTTTCCGTTGGCTTCATTACTCATTGTTGGTCTCCTGAGAGGTGGTTTCTTTCTTCGTGAAAAATTCTTGTCGTTGGTGGTAGTAGGCGATGTAGAACAGCCCCTGTTTTTCCAACGACATAAAGGCAGGAAAGTGGCGAATGTTACTCATGATTTCGGTCATCAGCTTTTCGCGGTTGATTCGGCGGCCTGGCGGATCAAGTTTTGCCAAGTGATGACGATGAAGCTTTAGCAGGAGCGGAAAAACACTGGCCGGCGTCGCTCCCGCAGCGGAGAAGTAGCGGTCTTTGATCGTGGCATTGAGCTTGCCGTCAGTACTGTCTTCTTGCGTCTTTTCGAGCGCCGCAAATAGCCGGCCCAATTGATAGGCTTGGTCGGTATGTTGAGGATCGAGGGACACGGGAACCTCCAGTTGGGAATTGCGAATAAGGAAGGCTTTGATCACAGCCGCTCGCCGCGGATTGAGCTCGCTGTCGGCACGGATGCGGCGGACGATGGCATTGAACAAAAACTGTGGGTAAGGCCAGCCGCCGAAAATGCTACGGGCAACTTCACCGGCTAATTGCGGTGGAATGTCCTTAGGTTCGCGGGCGGTTTCCCACAGGATTCTGCGAATGCTGAGAGGCGGCTCACCTTCGCGTCCGACAATTTCGAGCTCTCGATCATGACGCAGGAGCCGATCGACGAACTGCTGAACCGTTGCGACTAGCCAGAACCGTACGTTGAGCCGGCTGGCGTTGGGCGAGAGGCCGAGGATGTAGAACGGCGCCTGAGGATCGCTGACGTCACTCAGTCGACCATCACGGGTCGCCTGCAGGAAGTTACGGAGTTGGTCGACGGTTTGCGCATCCTCGGTCGCTTGCGGAGCACCGGCGAGTAGGCTCTTGAACCATAAGCAGGTCTCCTCCGCAGCCGGTGAATCGGTCCAGAAAACGACAGTCGCATCGCCGATGCGCTCGCGGTGAGAATCATCGCTGAGGAGCCGGTTAAGCGCGGTGGTATAGCGAAAGGCTTCCTGCACGCTGACAGGCGCGTTGTAGCTTTGCGATTTGCCATAGCTTTCGAAGGCGTCGAGATTGAACGACACGATGGCAGCACCCATCGTGTTCGCGCCGGCGACACCGCCAATCAGCGGGTGAAGCCGCGCGAGCTCGTCAACCTGACCTGAGATCAGCGAAAAACCGCGCTGCGGTGGCTCATTGTCCTTTTCCTCGACGGCGTCAGCTTTACTCGTCGTGGCTCGCTTTAGCCAGGCCTTGCGCACGACAGCGCTTTGGTGGACATAACCGGGCTTGCCGCGGAGCTTGAACACGACGTTCATTCCCGCCGCGTCCTCCCAATTGGGAAGCTTCTCGGCCTGCGCTGGTTTCCAAGCTTCCAGGAAACTGCACACTGCGGCGAAGCCTTTGTCTCCCTCCAACTCATCGCGAAAAGAGAGATGCAAATCGCGAAAGGCTTCGAATAGCTCTTTGGAACGAGCAGGCTTGCCTTTGTTATCCCGGCCAAGCGCGTAGCCGGTGTTATCCCAGCAGAAATTAGGTTGAACGGAAGTTCCCGACCGTCCCCCACCGTCCGGAACGATCAATGGGCGAAAAATCGGCTTTCCCTTTTCGTTCGTTTCGCGAACGTCCTCGAGGGCAACAAAACTTCCATCGGTCTCCAGCACAATGGCAAAGTGGACCTTCTCCTGGCTGAAGCCGTACTCGGCGATTCCGCTTTTCGAATCTTCGCGGAGCCTGTCGTAGTAACGAATGAGCGCGGCGAGCGGACCGCCGCCGGAGGCAGTGGTAGTGCTCATGCGACGACCTCCTCGGGAGTGAGAGCGGGGACGTCGATCACGCCGTGCTTGAGCGTGGCGCGAAAGAATCGCGGCTCGGCTCGGAATCGCTGGTCGTTGTGCGAGGCGATGACTCCGCCCTTTTCGTCAGCGACAAAATCGATGTCGTGCAGCATCCAGCCCAGGTCGCGGGAGGACTCTTTTGTATAAAAGCTGGTCGGAAGCTCCTCGTCGGGTTCGATCAGCGCGAAATGGCAGGGAAATTCGCGCGTGCCGAGATACGGGCGATGAAAACAATTCCCGGCACGGGCCCGACGGTTAAATTGATCGAGATGTTTTCCCGGATGGTCCTGGGGATCGACGATGTCGAACGAGGCTTCAATCACATAAGCCACATCGCGGAGGATGGTCGCGGCCCGCTGCTGACGATCCTCCTCAATAAACTGAGCCAGCGCGCCCCGTCCCGCCTTCATCGCCTTGGCGACATTGGCCCGAGGTATCTTTGACGCCACTTCATTCCTCCGCAAGGAAGTGAAGCGAATTTCGTTCAACACATGGATTCGGTTGATTCGCCAACGGATCGCGGGCTTCCAATGGATTGCCTCGATGACGCCGCGCGCAGCCGATGGTGTTATTACGTCGTATGAGACCCTCTCTACCTTCATTTCAGGTCGCGAAAATAGGGCGTATTCGGCCCACACGTGTAAACGAATTCCTTTGGCCATTTTAGTGAACCTCAGATTGAGCAATTCATAACCAAACCAAGCAATTGTATAAATGTGGACAAAATATCACTAAATCGCGAAATGTCAACTAGTATTTTGTCAGCCGATTAATATTTCCGGATCCAAGCCCACACCTTCAAAAACCAAGCCTAGTGATGGGTGATAACAACTGTCATTCGCCAGGTAATAGCGATCGTGATTTTGTAAGAGCACGCTGTTATTCAGCAGCGTGCGAAGGTCGCGTTCGCGAACGTTCACAACATATCGCTGCGCGGCGCGATCGAAGCCGCCGAAGGGCGGTTCGGGCAGGCGGCGCAGTTGCTCGATTAGCTGCTTCCCCTGGCCATACGGAACAAGAACTGGAGTCTGGGCCTCATCGATTATTTGGTAGGCTTCGGCAGCTGTGCGAAATTGATAATGCAGCAGGCTGCGACCTTCACGACCGCCGAAGCAGTCCATGATTCGCTGCTTATCTTTGCCGCGATCCCAGCCTTCGCCTTGGTCACCTCCTTTCTTCCAGTAGTGCAGGCTGAAGAATTGCTCAATCGCTGCTGGCGAAAGCAGATCCTGGCGATGATCGGGCAGAGTTTCGCGATAACTGCCGGTGGCCTGCGCGGTGAATGCTGGCGGCCGATGGAGTTTTTCGTCGTAGTCGAACACCACGAGTTCGCCCAGGCACCGCTCGCCGCCGTTCTTTAAATTTCCTTCGCGATTGCACCGGCCGGCGGCTTGGGCAATCGAATCGAGGCCTGCTGCTGCACGAAACACCGAGGGGAAATCGACGTCGACGCCGGCTTCGATTACAGAAGTGCTGATTACGCGGCAGGTCAGGGTGCGTGAATCCTTGACTCGGGCGCGGACTTGCTTGATTATTTCACTGCGATGCGCGGCGCATTGTTGAGCGCTGAGGTGAATCGCCTCCTCATCATGCACGGAGAGGAGTCGATAGAGTTCTGCCGCGTGCTTCTTTGAGTTGACGATGCAGAGAACCTTCGGTCGGGCCAGGAGCTGAGCGATTAGTGTCGAATCATCGAGTCGGCCTGCGGATTGAACCTGGACGCGGCGAAGGCTGTCATGGAGTTGCTGTGGTGCGTCGATGATTGGACGAACTCCGGCGGCCTCGATGCCAATGGGAAAATCCTCACGAGCAGTAATCGCGGGTTGCGTGGCTGTGCATAGAACGACAGTGCTGCCGTAGTTACGCACCAACTCATCGAGCGCAGCAAGCGTCGGATGGAGCAGATTAACGGGTAGTGTTTGGGCTTCGTCGAGAATGATCACGCTTCGAGCAAGTCGGTGCAGCTTGCGACAGCGCGAGGTGCGATTGGCAAAGAGCGATTCAAATAGTTGAACGTTGGTTGTCACCACCAGCGAAGCTTCGAAGTTTTCAGCCGCGAGGCGTGTCTGCTGCGATTGGCGCTCGGGATCGTCGATGGGAATGCTGCTATGGTGTTCCAACACTGCACAGGTTGACGAATTGTCGCTACTCTCATCGGCGAGGGCGCTACGGAAGATATCAGCCGTTTGCTCGATAATGCTCGTGAAGGGAATCGCATAGATGACGCGCGGCAGATTGTGAGCTGCAGCGTGAGTGAGGGCAAATGCCAGCGACGACAGAGTCTTGCCACCGCCGGTCGGAACGTTGAGCGAAAAGAACCCCGGGGCGAACGCAGCTTTTTGGCGACAAGCAGTAAGAACCTGCCGGCGGATTTCGTTGACAGGTGTGGGATCTGCCGTCTTTTCCTTCTTCGCTAAGAAATCATTGAGTCGCATCAACAACTCGGCGGGCGCAGGGAGGCAATCAGGACGAAATGCCGATCGTTCGGGACTCATAAACCGTTCGGTGCAGAGAAAATCGGCATCGACGAGGCAAGAAAAAATCATCCGCACAAAGAAGGCGATGGTGAAACCTGGGTGCTGTCTTCCACCGCCTCCTTTCAGTTCGGGAGCCGGCAGTTGGCTCGCAAAATCTTTGTCAGCGAAGTCAAAGTCGAACACTTTTTTCAAGCGGTGCTCGAGCCCAGAGTCATCACGCACGTTGTCCGGCAAACCGGCGTGATGACCTGCGATGCAATAGGCGAGAAGACGGCCTAGCTGCGGCGTTTGCCGCACTGCGAATTGAGCGCCGAAGGTGGAGTGGTCGATCCGGCCCTTGAGCTCTTCTTTATGGCCATCGTCAGAACTGTTTGTGTATTGAAGGTACGCTTGAAACGCAGGATTGAACTTGCCCAGATCGTGCCATAGACCCGCCAGCCGGCCCCATTCGGATGCATTCAAGTTGCTCGCAAATCTCTCTGCTAATTCGGCAACTTCTCGCAAATGAACGTGCAGCGACTCCCATTCCTCGGGTGGCCGACAAGGTAACGTGTGAGCAAAGAACTTCCGGCCTGGCGACAGGTCCATCGAATACATCCCTTCGTGTTATCGCATGGCTGCGTGTGCCCGGCACGGTAGCGGCCTCCACGAGGATACGGCAGCAACCATTCCAGGCTAAGAGTGGGCGTCGGAATTGATGCGCAGCTGGTTCCAGGGGGCCAATGTGCTGCTCGCTGCTTTTGTCACCTGCTGAGTGATTGAGCCAGCTGATTCGAATGCAATTTATAGCCGGCGCGGCGTCCGAGCAGCTAAATTATCGGCGAAAACGCGTCATAATCAGATGAGGGCAATATAGCTATTGCCGATGTGCGTCCAGTTGCTCTGAATCGCCCTGCTTCAAGCGATCGCCTAAATTCTTGTCTAAATCGTGTCATAATCAGGTGACGATAAATGGGTTCCTTAAAATTCCAAGATTGCGTGTCATAATGGCGAAGAGGGCGAGTAACTCGAAGCGTTCAGCGAAGAGCAATCGATCGAATTCAACGGAGAAGCAATTTTCAGCGGCTGCCACGCCCAGCGAAGTAAACGAGACAGACCGCCTTCCGGATTTTGTGAAGCAGCATTTGCAGCAACTCGCTCAATCCGAAGAGAACAAACTGACGCTGCAACCGCTACCTGACCATTTTCGAATGCTTGGCAGACTGCCGCTGTTACCACCCCTCGGCACGCACAGCGGAATGGTGCCAGATGAGTTTACGAGCCATCCGTTGATTAAGGGAGAGTCCTTCTACACGCTTCCGCCGGGACTACTGCAGTCGATCGAACGACACGCAACGCAAGTAACCAGAGAGAACAATTTGTGGCCGCTGGAAAAGAGCCTGGCCGCAGTTTGCAATGATCATTCACATCAGGTGGGTTTCAAGCAGACTCAACCGCTTCATTTTTCGTTGTTGCGTCCCTCAAAACCTTTCGGCTTGACGGCTGAACTCGCCCGCAATCTGGGCTGGAACGAACTTAATGTGGCACAGATCGGCCAAGTCAACCGAACACTCGATGAGCGGTCGACGTGGATAAATACGATCGCGCGTGGGTATGCCGGGTGGCTGAATACCAACGCGGAATTCCGGCGCGAGCGGGATGAAGTATTCGCATCCGGCCCGAGAGTTGTGAGTCTTATGCCTGACGCCAACTCCGAGTCATCAGGCGATTCGTTGCCGAAAGTTGCCCAAGAGTTTTTAGTTCGATGGCGCCTTTTGGGAATGGCAGGTATCCGGCTTCCCATTCCCATGCGGCCAATGTTGAGCGGTGATTTTCCGACGTCTATTCTTCGCCAACTCATTGCAGCTGGCGGGGTGTTCAACCTACCCGATATCTATCCTATTCCAAGTCGAGACGCTCTTCGTTCGATGCTGGAAGAGGCGGTTCGCGATTCAAAACCGGAGTATTTGAGTGAGTGGATGAAAATTACTCAATCCAACAATCTCACGAAGGCTCCAATTGCCAGATTTGCACGATTGCTTGAAGTTCAGCATTACTGGGAACTGCTCTTCGAAAGACACGAAGCTCACGTGAAAGGGGAGATTACCCGACTACGGGAAGCAATCGCCGACTTCCTAGGCACGACCGACGACAGTATCAAAAAGGATCTACAATTTCTGCGTAATAAGCTTAGCAGGTCCTGGCCAAAGCTCGGCTCCAACTAGGCATCCGTAGGCATGTATCTAGCCGGCGGGGAAAACGCTTCCACGCGTTTTCCCTTACCGAATTATTCGGAATTGCAACACTAACCCCCAAGCAGTTGCGGTCGTCTACCGCAATCTCGCGTTCATCTGCGACGGGGGGCGAAAATGTCGGTGGACATCAACATCAACGGTGTGGGGCATGTGTCGCCCGCAAAGTTCTCGGAGCTATCCGGCCTTTCTCTGGCGACGGTCCATCGCCGCCTTGCCGATGGAACCCTTCCCAAAAAGCAATATGGCGGAAAACGCTGCCGTGTCTTGATTCCGTTAAGCGCGCTCTGCTCGCAAACGCGTGATCAACAGGCAGCGGTCACCGCCTCAAAAGCCAACCAAAACATAGTTCAGCCAGTGCGCAGCGGCAAAGCCCCGCGCTGGATGAAGAATCCATCCAAAACAGAGGAGCAATAATGCCAAAAGATCGAAAGTACGATCTGATACGTTGTCAGAACTTTACCTGGACGCTTTTTCAGCGAGGAGGCGTGTGGTACGCCGACGGCCGAACGAACGAGATTAATCCTGGTCGCCATTCATTGGGGACACGTATCCGCGCCGAGGCTGAGCAAAACGTTGCCGCCCTCGACACTACTCGTGCAATCGACCTTGGACTCGCAAAACCGGCCCCAACTCACTCGGTTAAGACGACGCTCACTCTCCTTGCCGGTCGACAGCTTTACGAGGAATACCTGGGCCGACCTCGAATCAGCGGTGGTGTAAAACCATCGACGAAGAAGCGCTACAAGACAGTTTTTGACAAGTTCTTGGAGTTTGCGCAAACCAACAACGTAACCGCGTGGAATGACGTCGATAAACGGATTCTCAACCGCTACGCGGCTCATCTGGAGAGCCGCGACTACAAGACAAAGACGCTTCGCAACGAACTAACGACGCTAGGACAGGCGATTCGATGGCTGGTTGAAGAAGAACACCTTACCGGATACGAGCCGCCGAAACTAAAACTGAAAAAAGTCGAGAGTGAGCGAGCTTATTGCTACGAACCCGCCGAGGTCTCTGCAATGGTCGCCCACTGCCGGGAGCGAAGCGACCTCGACTGGATGGCAAGTGTGATTACCGGATTAGCTTGCACCGGCCTGCGGATCTCAGAACTTGCCGCGTTGCGGTGGTCCGATATCGATCTTACACGTGGAATGCTCACGCTAACCGACGAAAGCGGCAGGGGGAGCGCCAAAAGCAATCGCCAACTCAAGAGCGGTCGCAGCCGATCTCTACCCCTACACACCGATTTAAGTATCGACCTGCAGAAATTGACGCGACGCGGAACCCTTGTCTTCTACGGTCCGCGCGGCGGAAAGCTGAAGCCCGACACGGTCCGCAACATCCTAATTCGGGACGTCCTCACACCGCTTGTGAAACATTTCCCGAGCACAGCCGGTAAGAAGTCATTCGCCGATGGTCGGCTCCATAGCTTTCGGCATTACTTTGCCTCAATGTGCGCAAATCAAAGAACGCCCGAGCGCGTTGCAATGGAGTGGCTCGGTCATGCAGACAGTGAGATGGTTCGGCATTATTACCATCTGCACGACGCTGAGTCGCGGCAGCAGATGGCGAAGTTGGTCCTTCTCGGAGACACCAGTCAGCAACCTCCTGGTGATTTAATCGGGGTTGCACCAAAACCAAAAGCCAACCAGCCGACCGTTGAAGAGTAGTGTGGCGAAGTCGTGATTGACCCACTGATTGCCCCAATCGACTGGGGCAATCAAACATGTCGCCGCAAAAGAAGTCCAGCAAACAAGTTAAGACGACTGCAAACAGCGAAGCGGAGGGCAAGGGACTCGAACCCTCAACCCCTTGCGGGGCAACTGATTTCGAATCAGTCTCCTAGCCATTCGGATACCCTCCGGGCATTACTGCCGCGAACATGTATATCTACAACACGGCGGCAGCTTCGGCAAGGTGTTTACATCGGTTGCTTCACGGCGTGGATTCCAGCAGGCGGTGGGTCGGGACCGGTCGGCCCGGTTGGAAGGATTGGGTCTGCTGGATTTCGAGCCGGGCGTGGTATTTCTGACAGATTTGCTCAAGAGCGGCGTGAACCTGCTGCGTCAGGTCGGCGGGGAGCATGGCCACGCGGGCGTTGACGATGACTTGGGCCGATTTCACCTGGGCTCGCGACGGCAGCGAAAGCTCCGGGGGTGAGAAACTGCTGACGAGATTGGCCACCGCATAAACCCCGTCGGCCAAGCCGATGGTTTTGAGATGGGCGGTTTCGCTTCCTTGCCTGGCGAGCGATTGCGCGAGGGTTTTCACCAGGTCGAGCAGTAGATCGTCGAGCGAGAAGGGCTCGGCGGCGGTGATTTTCAAGCTGCTGTTGAGCCAACCGAGTTCGGCTTCGCCGGCGGCGTAGACGTCGTAATCAACTTCCATGCGGCGACTGCCGAAGCGCCCACGCTGGTCGATCATTTCTAGAAACGGGACAAAGCCGTTGCCGGTTTTCGCCGAGAGTCGCAGGACGGGCGTGCCGGGGAAATCGCGTTCGAGCAGATCCGTCAGTTCGCTGATTTCTGCCGGCGAGAGTTGATCGACGCGGTTGATGACGATGAAATCGGCTTCCTCGAGTTGCTTCCGAAAGATGTACGCGGCCTGTGGCGAGAAGCCGGCCCGCGGGTCATTCCGCAGAATCCGTCCGCCGTGGCTCGGCTTGAGGAGCACGCCATACGGCGCGACATCGAACTGCGTGGCGAAGAGTTGTTGCAGTGGACGAACAACGGTCGCGACCAGATCGGTGCAGCTGCCGACCGGTTCGGCGAGGATCACATCGGGCCGTTGGTCAGCGCTCAGTTCGCCAACGGTCTTTGTCAGCGCATTGAAATTGCAGCAGAAGCACGAGCCGGGGACTTCGCCGACATCGAAGCCTTGGGCTCGCAAGCTTTGGGTATCGACCAAGTCGGTGGCCTGGTCGTTCGTGACGATGCCGACCTTCAAGCCTTGATCTTGATAATGCCGGGCGAGTCGGCCGATCGTGGTCGTTTTGCCGGCGCCGAGGAAGCCGCCGAGCATGATGAAACGGATGGCGGACGAGGGAGTGGCGGTCATGGGCGATACGGAAAGCGGGAGAGGATCGGGCAACTCGGCGGTGCGTTGATTCTAAATGCACCAAGCCGCGACTGCGAGATCATCGACCACAAGCCTGAAGCGCAAGCGAAGGGGCCCGAGTGAACCCTTCGCTTGCGTTTCAGGCTTGTGACCGCCGCCGCCTAGCCTTCGCCACCTTCGTCGCGGTTCACCGATTCGACGAGCACTGCCGTTTCGTGATGTTCGTGGTTCACGATCTTGATGATCAGCAGGCGCAGGTGCTCGAGAATGTCGTGCAGTTCGGCGTCGCTCGGCCGGCAAGCGTTTTCGAGTTGCAACACCAGGCGGTGGGCCTCCGAGCGAATGACTTCGTGTTCCTGCTGCAGCCTCACCACTTCGTGGGCGAACTCCGGGTGAATGTAGAGCAGTATCTCGAGCAGCCCGTGATCTTCTTCCAGACGGAAGAGTCGCCGTAGATGATCTTCGAGAAACTCCGCGCCATGCTTCACGCAGTTGAGCGAATCGAGCGACGGCTGGCATGCCGTTTCGCTCATCGTGACTTTGAGTGCGTGGACGATTTCATCGACCGCGCGAATCTCCGACGCAACCTGGTTGCTCCCAGCAAAACTCTGGGCACTGCCAGCAAACCCTTGCATACTCCCGCCAAAACCTTGATTGTTGGCGTCCATGATCCCTGCTCCTCAGCGAGCCAAAAGAAGTCGCCATCCCAACCGGCCTCGCGGGCTGGGATGGGCGAAGCGAAGCGGACACTTACACCCATCATTCTTGCGGTTGGGGCGAAATAGACAAATTACTTCGATGTAAGGCGGGGGGAGGGAGGCGAGAGGCGGGAGGCGAGGACAGGAGGTTGGGTGATGGGGTGATGGGTGATGGGTGATGGGTGATGGGTGATGGGTGATGGGTGATGGGGCGTGCAGCTAGCAGGGGCGGATTGAACTTCGCGCATTGGCGGGATCCTTCTACACTCCCGCGCGCGAATTTCCCTAGCTCCTAGTTCCTAGACCTCAGCCCCCTCCCATGAAAAAGAACACCTCGCTGCTGTTCGTCATCATCGCTTTGCTCGGCGGTGGTTACTTTTTCAAGGAACCGCTGCAAGCCCTGCTGAAGAATCTGCCGGCTGCGAATGGGCTGCCGACGACGAACACCACTTGGACCCAACCGCCGCCGCCGCGGATTAACTCGACCGGCACGATTCGGATCGCGTCGTTCAACATTCAGGTCTTCGGCGAAAGCAAAATCAACAACCCCGAGGTTATGCCGATCATCGTCGACATCCTCAAGAACTTCGACGTGATTGCCATTCAAGAGATTCGCGCGCAGCGCGATGTGTGCGCCGAACTGGTGCAAATGTTGAACGCCGACGGCAAGTATCGCTACAGCTATGTCGTCGGCCCGCGACTCGGCCGCACGGTGAGCAAGGAGCAATACGCGTACATCTTCGACATGGCGAGTGTCGAGGTCGATCCGAATCAGCTTTACACCGTCGACGATCCGAATCGCTATCTGCATCGGCCGCCGCTCGTCGGTTGGTTTCGCACTCGCGGACCACAGCCGCAAGATGCGTTCACTTTTTCGCTGGTCAATGTCCACACCGATCCGGACGAAGTCGATCGCGAGCTCGAATGGCTCGACGATGTGTTTCTCGCCGTGCGCGACGACCAGCGCCATGAAGACGACGTGATCATGCTCGGCGACTTCAACGCTCACAACACGCGACTGGGTCAGCTCGGCCAACTGCCGAACCTGGTGTGCGTCGTGAATAACACGCACACCAACACGCGCGGCGACAAGCAGTACGACAACATCCTTTTCAGCCGCGTCTCGACGACCGAGTTCAGCGGCCGCGGCGGCGTGTTTGACTTTTTACGGCAATACAACTTGTCGCTCGAGCAAGCGCTGCAAGTTTCCGATCACCTGCCGGTGTGGGCCGAGTTCAGCATCTACGAAGGTGGCCGGCCGGGGAGCATCGCCAAGGGAAATGGCAATCCGGTTCAGTATTGAACTCTTGGGGCTAAAAATTCGGCCGGCTCGTCCGACGACATGCTCTAGCTCTCCGCTAATCGCCCCCCCTTTCGTACCCCTGGAATATAACAGGTGATGAAAACTGCCGTTTCTTTCGCAAGTCGTTGCTAAGGAATGGTTAATGGCAAAAATTGCCTGCGATATCGCATCTCGAATATTGCACTTTATCGTAGCTAATTTGGGTGGCTTTAGATTGGCCTGTTGAAGGCGAAAATCGACCATCCGGCAGCACATCGACGCGGCAGAACTGACATCTCTGGTCCGGCGTAAATCCGCCACGCTATCGTGGGGAGGGCGAGGCTCCTGCCGAGCCGCCGAGGTGGAATTGTGAAGGCCGCCGGCGACAGCTTTCGACCGGCGCAGCTCGGCGGGAGCCTCGCCCTCCCGAGCTCAACGCCAGACAGGCTTGGTCGAGTGGAAGCAGCCCTTGTCGCCTTTTTCTAAGCCCTGTATCATTACATGTTTCCGCTGCAAGCATCCAGCGGAGCTATGGGCCGCCAGGGTAGTGCGTGCCGCCAAAAAAATAGGATTTTGAGAGCCATGCAAGACGAAATTCACCCAAATTATGTCGAGTGCGCGGTTACGTGCAGCTGCGGCAATGCGTTCAAGACGCGGGCGACGAAGAAAGAGCTGAAGATCGATATCTGTTCGGCCTGCCATCCGTTCTATACGGGCAAGCTGAAGTACATCGACACCGCCGGCCGTATCGAGAAGTTCCAGAACAAGTTCCAGGCCGGCCAATACGCCAGCCTCACGAGCAAGCCGAAGAAGAAGGTCGTTCCCGCCGCCGACGAGTAGCGGCCAGCCCCCACCCGGATTGTTGCTGCGTGCACGCTGGTTTTGCCGCGAGCACGCAGAGTCGTATAAGGGATTGGACTGCACCTCTTTTTGCAGTCCGTGGGTTGGGGCAAGCGGAAATGCCGGCGCCAGATTTGGGCGGCCGGCAACGCGGCATTTATTGACATTCCGCCGCGGTATTTTCTGCCCCTGCTTTCTCGCTGAAACAGGTGCATCATGCGTGACGATCTAGAAAAACAGCTGGTCCGGTTCGAAGACCTCGAAAAGCAGATGTCTGACCCGGAGGTGCTGGCCCAGGGTGCGAAGCTAGCCGCAATCGCACGCGAGCACGGCACACTCGCCAAAGTGGCGACCAAGTATCGCCGCTTCAAACAGCTTGTCGCCGAAATCGAAGAGCTGCGGAAGATGCTGACCAGTCCCAGCGAGGAAGAGCGCGAACTGGCCGAAGCAGAACTCCCCTCGATTCGTGAACATCGCGAACAACTCTGGGGCGAACTCCTCGACATGACCGTCGGCGGCGAAGACGCCAACCGGTTGCGCTGCGTGATGGAAATTCGCGCGGGTGTGGGCGGCGACGAAGGTGCGCTCTTTGCCCACGACTTGTTCCAGATGTACAAGCGGCACGCGGACAAGCGCGGCTGGAAAGTCGAAATCATGGAAGCCTACCCAACCGAAATGGGCGGCTTCAAAGAAATCATCCTGACGATCGAAGGCGAAGGAAGCTACCGCGAGCTGCAATACGAATCGGGTGGCCATCGCGTGCAGCGCGTCCCCGAAACCGAAGCGAAGGGGCGCGTGCATACCTCGGCGGCCACCGTTGCTGTGCTGCCGGAAGTGGAAGACGTCGAAGTCAACCTGAAGCCGGAAGACTACCGCATCGACAAGACTTGCGCGAGCGGCCCTGGTGGTCAGCACGTGAATAAGACCGAGTCCGCTGTGCGGCTCACGCACTTCGAAACGGGCGTGGTCGTCTTCATGCAAGAAGAAAAGAGCCAGCACAAAAACCTGGCCAAGGCGATGCGGATTCTGAAGAGCCGCGTGTATGACATCTATCAGCAGCGCGACCGTGCTGCTCGGGCTGCCGAACGCAAGTCGCTCATCGGCAGCGGTGACCGCAGCGAACGGATTCGGACCTACAACTTCCCCGAAAACCGCCTGACCGATCACCGCATCGGCTTGACGCTTTACAAGCTCGATCAAATCATCGCGGGCGAACTGCAACCCGTCACCGACGCGCTGATCGAGCACGATCGCAACGCACTCCGCAGTGCGATGGGTGGCCTCGACTAATTCGCAGATTGTTGGGTGGGTCGAACGTACTCGTGAGGCCCACCGAAACCTGCTGATCGTGGTGGGCCTCACGAGTACGTTCGACCCACCCTACGGGATGCGAGGCACGGATGAGCACTGCGGAAACTTGGACGATCAATCGCCTGCTGACTTGGACGGCTGACTATTTCAAGAAGCAGCAGATGGAATCGCCGCGACTGGAAGCGGAAGTACTGCTCGGCTATGCGCTGGGTTGCCCGCGAATCGCGCTCTATACGCGCTTCGAAGAGATCGTTAACGACGAAAATCGAGCGAAGTTTCGCGAGTTCGTGAAGAACCGCGTAGCCGGCATGCCCGTCGCGTACATCGTGGGGAAGAAAGAGTTTTACTCGCTCAACTTCAATGTCACGCGCGACACGCTCATTCCGCGTCCTGAGACCGAACACCTCGTCATCGCCATTCTCGATTCGCTGAAGACCTGGCCTGCGAACTCTGCCTTGCAAGTCGCCGACGTCGGCACTGGCAGCGGCGCGATTGCGATCACGGTGGCGAAGCAAGCGAAGACTTCTCAGGTAACCGCCATCGACGCGAGTAAGGGAGCCGCTGAGGTCGCTCGTAAAAACGCGACTGAATTGGGCGTCGCCGACCGCGTGAAGGTTGTCCTCGGTGATCTGCTGAGCGGCGTGGATCCACAGCAAAAGTTCCACGCCGTGGCAGCGAACTTGCCGTACGTCAGCGATGCTGAATTTGAGCAACTCGACAAGACCGTCAAGGACTTCGAACCAAAATCGGCCCTCGTCTCTGGGCCACATGGAACAGAGTTGATCGCCAAACTCATTCCGCAAGCGGCAGCACATCTTCACGCCGGCGGGCTGCTCGCGCTCGAAGTCAGCCCCATGATCGCCGACAAAGTCGGTGCCTTGCTCAATGCCAATGGCAACTACGAGCCCGCTGCGATTATCAAGGACTTGGCCGGTCACAAACGCATCGTCACGGCAAAGCGGAAGTAATGTCGCCGTAGGACGGACCAGTGGTCCGTCTAAGAGGCGGGTACCAGCGAAATCAGGCGAAGTGCAGTTCTGGCCGGACCAATGGTCCGGCCTACTTAAAGACGCACTCTTTCGCGGAGCGAATGGCGACTATTGCGTCTCGATCCGCACATGCTTTGCCCGAACGGGATAACGCTGCGGTTCGAACAGCGTCTCGGGGCCTTCGCCTTCATCCACGGCAGTGCGGTTGCGGCCGTCGGTCTTGGCTCGCTGCAGTGCGACTTCCAAACGGGCGTAGAGCTTTTCGATGGTATCGCCGCGCTGGATGGAAACGATGCCGGCGCTGATCGTCACGTCGTGCTCGTTCCCTTCGTAGTCGAGCGTCACGGCTTCGAGCGATTGACGGATCCGCTCCATCGCGCTCGCTGCGTTCCGCGGCCCGGTATCGCCGAAGAACAGCAGGAATTGTTCGCCTGAATAGCGCGCCATGCGGTCGAAGCCGCGGTCGGTGCGAATGCCGGCGCCAACGAGGTTGGCGATCGTGGAGAGGAAGCGATCTCCCGCGCGAAGGCCCAGGCGATCGTTCAGGCGGCCGAAGCGATCGATATCGACCAGCGCACAGCTGACGAGTCGCAGCCGCTGCGGATCTTCGCGGAACCAGAGTTCGAACAGATTCTCGAGCCCCATCCGGCTGACCTGTCCGGTGAGGGGATCGAGATACAACGGCTGACCGGAGCCGATCAACTCGCTGCCGCGCAGCCGCTTGCCGAGCAACGCCTGCACGCCGTCGCGATGGTCATGCAGCTGCTCGATCGATTCGCGCAGCACTGTCAATAATTCGCGCAGCCCGAGTTCGCGCTCTTTCTCGAGATCGATGTCGGCGAGCACGGCCAGATGTTGAGTCAGATGCCCCAGTTGCATTTCCAACTGCTGATCGAGCCGATCTGCATCGGCCTGGTCGCTGCCGAGCGAATCGAGGCGGGGCAACAGCAACAGATAGACTTCGTCGAGCAGCAACTGCCAGCGCGACAGGGCATGCTTGACGTCATCCAGCAGTTGCCCCGATGGCGTGGCTTCCAATGAGCTGACTGCCATTCGGGCGCGAACCTCCTCCGAAAGGAGTTCCTCGCGCAGCGGCGTAATTTCGATCCAGAGTTTCAGCAGCAGCGCTTCCCAAAAACTGCCCGGCGGCAAATGGGCCGCAGTGAGCTGCTCGATCCACGCATTGGGAATGTCTTCCAGGTTGGCCGTGGTAGGCGGCGGCGGCTCGGCTTGCTCCCCGCCGAGGGCGGCAGATTTCAGCCGTTGCAGGAAATCGGCTGGTAGCAACGGCGCATCAGACAGCATCACGGCGAGCGCATAGCCCAGGCCGAAGTTCATGATTGCGATGCTGAGCACGAACAGGATCAAGCGCTGCACTCCGACTAATTCCTTACGCCTCAACAATCTACGTCATGCGAATAGGCTTTCTGCCCGATTGCGGCTGCTCGCGGCGGTTGCCAGCAATCGCGACGCAGCGGTCGCTCGCTAGCTGGAAAAGTTTGCGCATCTTCTATGACCGGAATCCCTACAAGAGGATTATCCGTCACAGCCGGTACAGCCGAATCTTGTGTTAGACACCGGAGAATCGGTAGGGGCAGCAAAGTCGTTACGGGCGGAAGTTCTAACCGCGAAACGACACGCTGGCAAAAACTGCGCACTCGCAGCAATGCAACAACACTGGCAGGGAGAAGGCGGCAATGAAACGCTTTTGGCAAGTCTCGACAACGCTCATGCTCACCGCCTTGCTGGCGAACCAGGCTGTGGCCGAAGGCTACGGCCCGCGCAGCTGGAAATCGCACCTGCCGGGCGCCGCACCAACGCCTGCCATCAAGCCCGAATACGAGGCGCCGACCACGGAACTGCCTGCTTCGATCGACGAGTGGGTCGACAGCAAAGCCGTAACGCCGGCCTCGGCAACCGAAGTCGATTCGTCCACCGAACAAACGTCTTCGCGTAAGACCGCTCAAGCCAAAGCGGCCAAGACCGAAGCGACCGCCGTCAGCAATTCGACGGTCGATAGTTCGAAGAAAGAAAAGTTCGCCTCTTACTACGATCAAAACGAACAGCCGCCACCGGCTCCCGGCTTGCTGCAAAACGGCTCGTCGCCCTCAGATCGCGTCACGCCTCCGCCCTTTGTCGATGAACCTGGCCCGGCTTACTCCGGTGCGATGGGTGGCGGCGGCGGCAACTGCAACTGCGACAGCTGCAATGACACAGGTTATGGCGATGCCTGCCCATGCATGCCGACGCGGAACTTTGCCCGCATCGAATACTTGATGTGGTGGGGCCGCGGTCGTTCGACGCCGCCGCTCGTCACCTCGGCCTTTGCAGGAACGCCCGTCGCCGATGCCGGCGTGCTCGGTCAACCCAACACCACCGTGTTGTATGGTGGTAACGATATCGGTACCGATTGGCGGAGCGGTGCTCGCTTGACGGTCGGCCGCGTGCTCGACAAAGAAGGCGAATGGATGGCTGTTGGACGGTTCTACGGACTCGGCGACAGCAGCGACAGCTTCCATGCCGAGTCGGCCGCTGGTGATCCCATCCTGGCCCGGCCCTTTTTCAATGCCGTGTTGCTGCAGAACGATGCTTTGCTCGTCGCTTACCCGGGCTTCGTCGAAAACGGCGTGATCGACGTCCGCTCGCGGAGCACGATGCTCGGCGTCGACGCTCTTGTCCGGCACATGGTGCTCGGCGAAGAAGACCTGACAGTCGACCTGGTCGGCGGTTATCAATTCAGCCGGCTCGACGACAGCTTGGACATTCGCAACTCGGAAACGGTCGTGCTCGATCCGAACGGCATCATTGCCCCGGGCACCGCGGTTTCGATTCGCGACTCGTTCAAGACTCGCAACGAATTCCACGGTGGTGTGATCGGTCTGGCTACTGATGTCTATCGTGGCAACTTCCGCCTCGAAATGCTCGGCAAGGTCGGCTTCGGTAACCAACACCAGACGGCCACCATCAACGGCAACACGACGTTCACTCCGCTTGTGGGGCCTGCGACGAACGATCCGCAAGGGTTGCTCGCTCGGGCCACGAACAGCGGTGTGTTTTCCCGCGACGTCTTCACCATCATTCCCGAAGCCAACTTCACGCTCGGTTACCAGCACAAAAACTGGAACTTCTCGCTCGGCTACTCGTTCATGTACTGGAAGGACGTGGCCTGGGCCGGCGATCAAATCGACCCCCGCGTCAACCAAAGCAACCCGCTGGTTGGTGCTCCGCTGCCGGCCTTCCAGTTCCGCAACACCGACCACTGGCTGCAAGGCTTGAGCTTCGGTGCGGAATATCAGTTCTAAGAATGATTGCTTAGGACCGCTTGAGAGAACCCAAAGCTCCCTCGACCTTTTGGTGCGAGGGAGTTTTTGTTTCTTGATGGCGTCGCGTGGAAGAGCGTTACCGAGCGACCGTTTTTCGCTCGATCTGCAGCAGTGGTTTCGCTGCCGGTCGACCGATGTGCGGCGCGGGGATCTTGGAGGGACGGCTTGGTTCGGTCGGTTCGATGACTTCTTCGGCGTTGCGTGAAGAGCCGAACAAGCTAACCTTGGCCGTTCGCAAAAAGCCGCGTAGCGTGCCGAAGGTGGCGGCGACGGCACTTGGTTCATGACCGCAATGGACCAGGCAGTCCTGGCAACGGCTGTTGCCGCTCGCGCGACCGAAGGCGTCCCAATCGGTTGTTTCCATCAGCTCCTTGAACGACTGCACGTAGCCGTCGTTGAGCAAGTAGCAGGGCTTTTGCCAACCAAAGATGTTGTAGGTCGGGCTGCCCCAGGGAGTGCATTCGAGGTCGAACTTCCCTTGCAGGAACTCGAGGAACAGGGGCGTTTGATTGAACTGCCACCGCCGCGGTGAGTTGTTCAGCATCTGGCGGAACAAACGAAATGTTTGTTCGCGGGCGAGAAAGTGCGATTGATCCGGCGCCTTCTCATAGCTGTAGCCGGGCGAAACCATCATTCCTTCGACGCCGAGCTTCATCATCTCGTCGAAGAAGCCACGCATCCGTTCTGGATCGGTGCCGGCAAAGAGCGTGCTGTTGGTCGTCACGCGAAAGCCCTTGGCTCGCGCGGCGCGGATTGCCTCGACGGCGATGTCGTAAACGCCTTCGCGGCAAACGGCGTGATCGTGTTCTTCGCGCGGGCCATCCATGTGCACCGAGAATGCCAGGTACTTGCTCGGCTTGAACTTGGGCAGCGCGGCGACGAGTTTCAATGCATTCGTGCAGAGATAAACGTACTTCTTTCGCGCGACGAGCCCTTCCACGATCTTGTCGATCTGCGGATGCATCAGCGGTTCGCCGCCGGGGATCGAAACGATCGGCGCACCACACTCATCGGCGGCCTGAAAACATTTTTCCGGCGAGAGATCGCGGCGGAGAATATCGGCGGGGAATTGAATCTTGCCGCAGCCGGCGCAGGCCAGGTTGCAGCGAAAGAGCGGTTCCAGCATCAACACGAGCGGATAGCGCTTCACGCCGGTGAGTTTTTTCCGCAGCACATAGCTGGCCACGGTCCACATTTGACTGATCGGTACGGGCATGTTCACTCCATTGTCGGCTTTCGCTCCGCGAAAGCACGCGTCTTCATGACTCGGACGGCAACCCCGCGGTGGCACTCTCTTGGAACAAGACGCGTCCTTTCACAGAGTGAAAGGCGACTTTATCCCACGACGCGCAGCCGCGCTTGATTGGCTGCATGTTCCACATTCGGCGGCGATTTGCCAATGGCCCGAGCGTATGTGGCGAGCGCTAGCAGCGGGAAGTAGATCGGATAGGCGTGGTACTTCAGATAGAACACGCGCGGGAAACCGGTTCCCGTGAATTCCTCTTCGGCCCAAGTGCCATCCTCGCGCTGTTGCGCGACGAGCCACTCCACGCCCCGTTCTACGGCAGGATGATGAGCTAGCCCCGCCGCGATCAAACCAAGCAGCGCCCACGCGGTTTGCGACGGAGTCGCCGGCCCTTGGCCGCGGAGCTCAGGTTTTTCGTAGGTATCGGCCGACTCACCCCAACCGCCGCTGGCTTGTTGGTAAGTCAACAGCCAGTTGGCGCCGCGCTGCAGCATCGGATCATCGGCTGCGATGCCGATGCCTTGCAAACCGACGAGGACTTGCCACGTGCCATAGATGTAATTCACGCCCCAACGGCCGAACCAACTGCCGTCGGACTCCTGCGTTTTTCGCAGATAGTGCAGTGCGCGATCGACTGTCGGTTGCCCTGGCTTCGCACCCCACAGCGCGAGTGCTTCGAGCACGCGGCCGGTGAGATCGGGCGTGCTCGGGTCGATCATCGCATTGTGATCGGCAAACGGTACGCGGCAGAGAAACTCGCTGTCGTTGTCCTTGTCAAAGGCTCCCCAGCCGCCGTCCTTGTTCTGCATCGCCTGCACCCAGCGACGAGCGCGTTCGCCAGCGGCGAGCGCCGAACGCTTGCGCGTTTCGGTTTCGTCGACGTGCATATCGCTGCTGGGCCGAGGATTCTGCGATGACGATTTTCGCTTGGCGACGAACGCGGCTTTGTCGGAATGCTTCAGCAGTTCCTTGATCGCGATCATCACCATCACGGTGTCGTCGACATCGGGATAAAAATCGTTGTGATGCTCAAAGAACCAGCCAGCCGGCGAGGCTTTGACGTTGTTCGCCCAGTCACCCGTGCGCGTCACTTCCTTTTCGAGTAGCCAATCGACAGCAGCCGTCAGCGGTTCATCGCCGATGGTCAGGCCGCTCGCGGCGAGCGCTCGCACCGTGATTGCGGTGTCCCAAACGGGCGACAAGCAGGGCTGCAGATGCGCAGAGTTTTCTTCCTCGATAGTGAGCCCGGCGAGTTGCTCGTAGTTGTAGCGAACTTCGGCCGAATCGTCGTCATAGCCGAGGCATTTCAGAGCAATCACGCTCCAAACGATCGGCGGAAAAATCGCGCCCAGGCCGTCGCTGTGCGCAAAACGTGTGGTCATCCACTGCGTGGCCGATTTCAGCGCCATCCGGCGCAGCGGTTTGATGCGGCGGCGTTCGAGCCATTTGATCGCTTGATCGGCGCGGCGGAAAAAGTTGCTCCAGCGGAACCAACCTTTTTCTTCCTGCAAACCGGGGCACTGCAGCTCGGCCCATTCGTGCGGCGGTTTGATGAACAGTTCGTTCATGCAGCGATCGGGCGGCAATTGGCGCGCGGGGCGGTGTGCCCACATGATCGACAGCGGCACGACGATCGTCCGCGACCAGGCGCTCATTTTGTAAAGATTGATCGGCGACCAGTTTGGCAGCAGCACCAGTTCTGGCGGCACGGCTGGGCATTGGTCGTACGAAATTTGGCCCAACAGCGCGAGATAAAACCGCGTGAAGCTATTCACCGCATCGGCGCCACCGGCTGCGCGAATCGCCGCGCGGGCCCGCACCATGTATTCGGCGTCCTTGTCGTGCCCGGTGAGCTTGAGCGCAAAGTAAGCCTTCACACTGCCGCTGATTTCGAGCGCACCACCGGGATACATCGCCCAGCCGCCGGTCGGCAGTTGTGTGTCGATCAGTCGCTGAGCACACTTTTTCGCGATCGGCTTGGTTTCACGTCGCAGCCACGCGAGTAACAGGATGTACTCGCTCTGCAGGATGCTGTCCCCTTCGAGCTCTGCGCACCAGAAACCGGCCGGCTGCTGCTGATCGAGCAGCCACTGTCTCGTCTGCTGAATCGCCTCGGTCAGCCCTGCTGGTTGGGCATTCTCAGCCTGCGGCTGGGGCGATGTTGTCTTTGAGATAAAGTGCGGACGTGGTACGCGAATAGGCTCTGGGGCTGACATTCCCTCGAATCCTCCTTGCTGGGCGTGACGACATCGCTCGTGGCAGGCGGTTTCCGAACCACACGCTAGCAATGCCCTGGCCAGACAACTTGACGTATAAGGAATCAGCCAGTGACCTACAAGATCAATCGCGTTGCGCTACAATGAATTAACGAGGGAGTAGTGTAAAAGTCCGTAAACTCCGCCGGCAGGGCGGGGGCGATTAGCAAGAAAAATAAATGGCCGACGACTGGGACGATTTTGATACGCCGGAAATGCCGGCCGACGATCCGCAAACGGCGGAAGCCGAAGAGCTGCCGCTGCCATCCGATGAAGAGGTCGATGCCGCGCTGAATGCAGTCGCCGATGAACCCGCCGCCGATGCGAACATTCCCCGCTATGAGTTCGCCTTTCGCCGGGCGGCGGCTAAGGTGCGCGAGTTCCCCCGCACGCCGGGTGTCTACCTCTTCAAAGACACCGCCGGCGTCACGATCTACGTCGGCAAGGCGAAGAATCTCCGCAGCCGGGCCGGCAGTTACTTTCTGATTGGCGCGCAACGCGAATGGCGAACGGCGGATTGGGTGCTCGACATTTCCGATGCCGATTACATCGAGTGCGAGAGCGATGTCGACGCCCTGCTGATGGAAGCCCGGCTGATTAAAGACATTCAGCCAAAGCACAACAAGGAATTGAAGGACGATAAGACCTTCCCTTACTTGATGATCACCAAGGGGGAAGACTTTCCCCGCGTGGAAGTCACTCGCCAACCGCCCGATCGGGGCGTGCGACTGTTTGGGCCCTTCGCCAGCGCCGGTGCCCTGCGCGGCGCGATGCAGGTACTGCAGAGGATCTTTAAGTTTCGGACCTGCAGCCTCGATATCGAGGAAAACGACGAACGCTGGCGGTGGTTTCGGCCGTGCCTGCTCGCGAGCATTCAGCAATGCACCGCGCCGTGCAACCTGCGGATCAGCAAGGATGAGTACAAGCACGACATTCAACGACTCGTCATGTTTCTCGAGGGGAACAAAAAAAAGCTCCTCAAAGAGATGCGCGAGGAAATGCAAGCCGCGGCGGCGGAGAAGCTTTACGAGCAAGCGGCCCGGTTGCGCGACGAAATCAAGATGCTCGAATCGCTCGATCGCCGCGGCGATATCGATGTTCACGCCCAGCCTGAAGTTTTCTACATCGATCCGAAAAAGGGTTTGGCCGGGCTTAAAAGGGCATTAAAGCTCGCTGATACGCCGCGGACCATCGAAGGAATGGACATCGCCCATCTCGCCGGCGGCGAAACGGTGGCCAGCGTCGTGCAGTTCCTCGACGGCTTGCCTTTCAAGCCTGGTTACCGCCGCTACAAGATCAACAGCGTCGACGGCGTTGACGATTTTCGCAGCTTGCACGAACTCGTATCGCGGCGGTATCGACGGCTGAGCGACGAAAACGAAGTCTTTCCCGATCTGCTGCTGATCGACGGCGGCAAAGGCCAACTCAGTGCCGCCCTCGCCGCGTTTCGCGATCAAGAGATCACGCCGCCGGCCATCCTTTCGCTCGCGAAGCAGGAAGAAGAAATCTTTCTACCGGGCCAATCCGAATCGATTCGCCTTTCGAAGCATTCCTTCGCGCTGCGACTGCTGCAGTACGTCCGCGACGAAGCCCACCGATTCGCCCAGCACTATCACCATCAGCTGCGGCGCAAATCGCAGTTGGGGGATTAAGCTTCGCCTTTCGCTGCGGTTGACGCCTTCTGTTCTGGACCGACGACCAAATCCTCGATTCCTTGCGTATCCGATTTTTGCTTGGGGAGTGGCCTGAGGAGCAGCTTCAACAGCGGCGGCGCGATGAAGGTGGTCACCATCACCATCAGTGCAACGGCGCTGAACATGGGGGCCGTGAATGCGCCGAAGTCGAGTCCCTTTTGAGCAAAGATCAAACCGACCTCGCCGCGCGGCACCATGCCGACGCCGACGACGTACTTGTTGCCGCGAAACCAAAACGGAACAAAGCCAGCCGCGAATTTGCCGATGATCGCGACCACGACGAGCAAACCGCCGAGCAGCAAGGTCGGCCTCGCCGCGGGATCGAGCGGATTGAACGCGCGCACATCGACGGCAGCGCCCACGGCAACAAAAAAGATCGGTACGAAAAAGTGGCCGAGGCTGGCCACTCCTTTTTCAATCTGCTCGTGCTGCGGCAACTCTCGTAGCAGCAATCCGGCCGCGAATGCGCCGATGATGAGCGCCGAGCCGGCGCGATCGGCCAGCCACGCGAGACCGAGCGCAATGATGATCGCCAGGATTGTCGGAGTTCCCGGCAAAGTAACTTTGGCGAGCAGTTTAGCCACGAGCGGCACGAGCCAGCGACCGACGAGCAGCGTGACCGCTAGGAACCCAAAAGCAATGCCCGCCGTTTTCGCGGCCAGCAGCGGCGAGAAACCGGGCCCCGATGCCACTCCAGAAACCACGGCAAGAATCACAAGGCCGATCACATCGTCGATAATCGCCGCGCCGAGAATCACTTGTCCCTCAGGATCCTGCAAACGGCCGAGATCGGACAGCACCCGGGCTGTGATTCCCACGCTGGTTGCCGTGAGCGCGGCGCCCGTGAAGATCGAAACGATATCGGAATGACCTAACGCCCGAGTCACGCCGTATCCCAAGGCAAATGGAAACGCCACACCAGCAAGTGCCACCGCGGTCGAAACGCCGCCTACTTGCAGCAGCTTCTTCAGATCGGTCTCCAGACCGATTTCAAACAGCAGAATGATCACGCCGAGTTCTTTGAATAGCGTGACGATCTCATCGTCGGCCTGGACCCAGCCGAGGAGCGACGCGCCCAGGATGACGCCGACCAACAGTTCACCCAGCACGGCCGGCTGACCAATGCGCTGCAGGAGCGCGCCGCCGATTTTTGCCCCGGCGAGCATCACGACGAGCAGGCTCAAATAATGCAATAAGTGATGATGATCCACGAGATATTTCCAGAGTTATTTCGTTGCGACGGGTAGGAAAGCTGCGCAAGTTCGAAGCGCGCAAAATGCGAGGCGGTTTCGCGGTAACCGCACAATAATCGCCAGAATGGCGCAAGAACCGCGTTATAGGCCGCCGCCGCAAGTAATGAAGAGCCGGAGATAAATCTCATGCTCGGTCGTCGGATGATTGTCGAATAATTTCATCGGGCAAATGGATCCTGGATGTTGTCAGTTTACCCGATGCTGCAACCTTTCGCAGCCGCGCTAACCAAACAGTTCCATGATCGGCTTGCCCGTCGTGATCGGGCGCGAGATGCCGGTGTTGTTCTGCGGTTCATTCAGCGGAATATCGAGCGCGTGATAAATCGTCGCGGCGAGTTCTTCAGGCCGAACCGGATTTTGCGTCGGATATTCGCCGTGCTTGTTGCTCTTGCCATACACCTGGCCACGGGCGATGCCGCAGCCCGCGAGGATCGAAGAAAAGCACGCAGGCCAATGCTGCCGGCCGGGCGGAATCTGCGTGAGGATGGTCGGCGTGCGACCAAATTCGCCGGTGACGACCACGAGCGTGTTCTCGAGCATGCCGCGCTCTTTCAGATCGCTGAGTAGCGCCGATACCGCTTGATCGAGTCGCGGCAAGCAGAAGTTCATACCATACGAACCTTCGCCAAACGCGTTCCCCATCCCCATGTTGCCGCCGTGCATATCCCAACTGCTGCTCGGCGGGCCAGCCGTATCGTGCGGGGCCTGGCCGCACCAACCGTTGACCGTGACAAACCGCACGCCGGCTTCGACCATGCGCCGCGCGAGGAGCAAATTCTGTCCCAGCGGATGCTTGCCGTAGCGCTCGCGCATCTTCGGCGTTTCTTGATCGAGATTGAAAGCATCGCGCCCCTCAGGCCGCGTCATCGCTTCATAACCCTTGGCCCGCAGATCATCCCAATCCGCGCCGCGCGCATCTTTCTTCACTGCGCGACTTTCCAAACTGGCCAGCAATTGCCGCCGATCATCCAGTCGCGCCGGATCTCCCAAATCGTAGATCTCCGGTGGCGTGAATTTCTCCATGGCCGGATGATTCTTTTCGGAACCAACAAAAACCGGCGCGTGTGCAGAACCGAGATAACCGCCGATGCCGATATTCGGCGCGCAAAAGACCGGCGCCCCGACGCACTTGATCAGCCAGGCGTTCGAGACAATGTTCCGCTTGCTCGGCCGATGCTTCGCGACGAACGAACCAAGGTACGGCTGATCGTCCATCACGCCTTCTTGCACCCGCTTCGCCGATTGGCCGCTCAGCAGGTTGTGCATCGCGTCGAAGTGGTTACTGATGCTCCCCGGATGCGTCATCGAGTTGATCAGCGTGAACTCACCGGCCAGCTTCGCCAGCTCGGTATGCATCTCGTTCAGCCGCATCCCCGGCACCTTGGTCGAGATCGGCCGGTACGGCCCGCGAATGGTGTCGGGCGCGTCCGGCTTCATGTCCCAGGTATCGACATGGCTCGGTCCGCCGCAGAGGAGCACAAAGATGCAAGACTTCTCGGCCCGCACCGCTTGGCCGCTGGCGTCGGTCTTATCCTTACCGAGCACCAACCCTGGCATGCCCAGCGACAACGCGCCGAGCCCACCCACCATCAGGGCCTGCCGCCGATTCATCGCGAACTGGTTCGTCTCGAACTCGTTCATAGTCACCTCCTGGTTTGGGCGCAGTATCCCGGAGCCCGAGGTGGATTTCAATTGAAAAAAATCAAAGTTGTTTGATGCGTAGTGCCGGCTTAAATTGCCGACGCTACCCTAATCGTCATGAATTTGTGGCCGTTCTGCAAATCGACCAGGGACGTGTTGAAAATGAACGCTGCGCAACTTGACCTCGCATTGCAGAAGCTGGCCCAAGATTCCTCGTTCGAAACGAAGATCAACGCTCTTCAAGCGTTGGTGAAGTACTGGCACGGCGAGATCACTCCAGCCGATGGATACGCCGACGCGGAATTAGCAGAACTACAACTACCTCGCGCATTGCGGTGGTGGTATTCGTGGGCGGGCAAACGCACAGAAGTCGTTTCAGGTGATGGAGTGTTCGCCTCCGTAGAGCATCTCCTCTCGGCCGATGAATTTGGTCGACTCTGGATTTGGTCAGAGAACCAAGGAGTCTTTCACCGTACCGTTTCGGCGGTTGGCGAAGATCCATTGATTTATCAGAGTGACTGGAACGGGGGAGACGACGGTGAGTGGAAGTGCGAAGGAATGTCCTTGCTCGAATTGTTAATGCAGCTGTGTGTGTTTGAAGCACAGAGCGAATATTGGGGGTTAGCGGACATTGAAGAATCGCAATTGGCGGCCTTCACCGCCAACGTCCCCCGGCTGCCGATTTCACCCTGGCCGGCGTGGGATCCTGCTTACAAATTTGCCATCGGCTTCTTCGTTGGCCGAGGCGTATATGCGACCGTCCATGACTTGGCAGGTGCGTACACTTTGATGGTGCAGGCCAAGTCGCCTAATGAGCTTCAATGGCTTTACGAGTTGATCCCAGCAGAACAATGGGACTCCCGAGAGTTTTAATGACCGCTACCCAATCACCGCCACAAAGTCGTCCGCCAGCCGCGCGAGAACCTCGCGGGTGACATTGGCGGGAACGATCTGCCGGGGCTGGCCAGCCGCTTTGTGATAGCGGCGGAGGGTGACTTCGCCGCCGCGGCGGACGAGCAGCTCGTAGTAGCTACGGCCATCGTCTCCAACCTGCGGCGGGCTTGATCGCATTTGAATCGACACGCTCTCGGAGTCGACTTCGAGGAGCGAGATCGGCTCAAGCAAATACGTGAGCCGTTGCTGAATTTTGGTGCTGAGGGCTTTCAGGCCATCGACCGTGGCGGCGGCCAGGTTGGTCGACTGGTAATCGAAACGCGTAAACGACGCGCCGATATTATCGACCGATTCCAACTGACCTATCACCCGGCCAGTGGAAGTACGAACCTCCAGCTCGCCTCCCAATGGGAAGAGCCGTTGCAGTTCGAGCGCGATGTCTTGTTTGATGTTCATCATCATTGTCCGCCTGTCCCATCTTGGGAGCAAATCGCTTGCCAATCACCCTTTCTTTTTGTCTTCCGAACTCGTGTGCGACGTTCCGTCAAAGGACCACAGCACGGTGGCCCCTTCCAGCTTCGTTTCGATATGCACCGGCCGCCGCCACAGCTTGTAGAGCGACGTCAGCGTGTCCTGCGCGAAGTTCTGTTGCAGCTCGGCCCCACTGAAGCGGTGCTCCAGCAACAGCTCGCCGCGGTTCTTGTAGTTGCCGTCCTTTACATAAATGATCGGCCGACCCATGTTCGTTAAATTATAGAGAAGTCGCTGTTTTACGTTGGGAAATTCGCGACTCTCGATCTCGTAGAACCCCGACTCCTGCTGATAACCGAACGAAAACAGCTTGTGCCGGCGGCAAAAGTCGAGCGTCAGAAATTCGTCGATGAACGTCAGATCGTTGTGGATCTTGCGGACTTCGAAGATCTTTTCGCGCCCTTTCATCGTCGGCTTGTTCCAGTGAATCTTCTCCTGCCAGTCTTCGCAGTTGTCGTAATCTTCGCCGTAGGCGCCGCGATTCCAGCGATCTTCGATATCGCGATAGAGCTCGACACCTAGCTTGTATGGGTTCAATCGCGTCCGCGAACCGGCCAACGTGCCCGCGCAGTGATCGGCGTAGCAAACGAGGTCCTTCGCCTCCATCGCATGCTTGGTCATGATCGTGCTGTGCCAGTAAGTGGCCCAGCCTTCGTTCATGATTTTGGTTTGCCCCTGCGGCGCAAAGTAATAGGCCTCTTCGCGGACGATGCCGAGCACATCGGCTTGCCAGTTCTTCAGCGGCGCATTCTCCGAAAGGAAGAGCATCACGTCGCGCATCGGCTCGGGCGGGAAGTTCCCTTTTTTCTCCATGTCTTGTTTCAGTTGAGCCCGCTCAGCGTCCATCGACTTCCGCGGGTTCACGTACCGATCGAGATAATCCTTCGATTGAAACCGAGTCGGCGCAGTCGGGTCGACATAGTCATCGTCGTCGTCTTCATCGTGACGCACAGGGGGCGGCGCATCATCACGTCGCTTGATGTGCGGCGAATAGATATCGATCAAGTCCTCCAGGCTGAGGCAGCAGTCGATGAAATTCTCGACTTCTTCGACGCCAAAGCGATCCATGTAGTTCCGAATCCGATTGCCGTGGTTGGCCATCGTATCGATCATGCGCCGGTCGGTTTTATTGAACCAGGCGTTGTTTTTGAAGAAGTCGCAATGGCCATAGACGTGGGCCATCACCAGCTTCTGGTCGGTCACGCCGTTGCTGCCGAGCAAGTAGGCGTAGCACGGGTTGTTGTTGATCACGAGCTCGTAAATTTTCTGCAAGCCGTACGAATAGCCCTTCGCGAGCTGTTCGTACTCCATGCCGAACCGCCAGTGCGGGTAGCGAGTCGGAAAGCCGCCGTACGCCGCGACCGCGTTCAACTGCTCGGCGTCGACGACCTCGAAAATCGTCGGAAAGAAATCCAAGCCGTAGTTGCGGGCATGAGCTTCAATCTGCCGCTGAATCTCGGTGAGCTCTTCGGTCAAATTGCGAAAACGATGGAGGGCTGGCATGTTCGATTTCCCTATTTGCCTTTCCCCAAAAACGTCTTGATCGATTCGTAAATCGCTTCCTTGCTGGCGATCTCCGACAATACAAGTTGTTCGTGCTCCGTCCCAAAAGCTTCTTCCAGCACGCGGATGTATTCGCCGCTGCCGTAGGGGCTCTCAACCTGGCCGTAGCAGAACAAATTGCAGATCGGCAGGATCTCTTCCTTCAACATCGCTAGTGATTGGCGGTTGTCTTCGCCCCAGTTGTCGCCGTCGGAAAACTGGAAGGCGTAGATGTTCCACTGCGACGGATCGAACTTTTCTTTGATTAGCTGCAGCGCCACTTTGTACGCCGTGCTGATCCGCGTGCCGCCGCTTTCGCGGGTGTGATAAAAAGTCTCCTCGTCAACCTCTTTCGCGGCTGCATCGTGAATGATGTAGCGGCGCTCGAGGCCCGTGTACTGACTCCGCAGCCAAGTATCGATCCAAAACGCTTCGGTCCGCACGATCTCTTTCTGCTCATCGGTCATCGAGCCGCTGACGTCCATGATGTAGAGGATCACCGCGTTTGCGACCGGCTCGGAAACCGTTTCCCACGAGCGATAGCGGCGGTCGTCTTTGTACGGCACGATCTTGGGATCGGCGGGACGATAACTCCCTTCCGAAAGTTGCCGCTTCAGGGCCTGTACGTAGGTGCGACGGAAATGGCGGAGCGACTCCGGTCCGACTTTGCGAACGCTGGTGTAGCGAACTTTGTCCTGCTCGATGTTCGCTTTTCCTTTCGGTTCGATCCGCGGCAATTGGAGTTCCTGGCCGAGAATCGCCGCGAGTTCGTCGAGCGAAACATCCACTTGCATGACATGCTCGCCGGCATCGCTGCCGGCTTTGCCTTGCCCTGGTTCGCCGTCTTCACCGGGCGCGAGGGCTTGGCCGACTTCGCCTTCTCCCTGACCAACGCCGCCGCGGCCGTTTTGTCCGTAGCGGAAGTGGGGCACGTCGAGCTGCGGCAGCGGAATCGACACGAGGTCTTTTCCCTTACGGCCAATCATCTCGCCGTGCGTCACGTACTTCCGCAGATTCTGGCGAATCTTCCCCTTCACGATTTCTTTGAAGCGGTTGTTATCGCGATCGATTTTCATCGACATGACAGCACCTGTTTCCTTCCGCGCTACTTGCGCTTCACATCCCCACGGGCAAAGATGCTGGCCACGTAATGCAGCACGTCGTTCGCGCTTTCGTCGTCGTAGCCGAAGTCGCGGATCAGCCGGCTCTTCACGACGTCGATCTTGGCTTGCGTATCCTTGTCGACCACTTGCGACACCAGGCTCGTGAGCTTGATGGTGTCCTTTTGGTCTTCGAACAGTTTCAATTGCAGCGCTCGGTACAGCCGTTCGTTCGCTTTGTAGTCGAACGTCTTGCCGTCGATCATCAGCGCGCCGATGTAGTTCATGATTTCGCGGCGGAAATCGTCCTTGCGACTTTCGGGAATGTCGATCTTTTCCTCGATCGACCGCATCATCCGTTCATCCGGATCTTCGGTTTGTCCGGTGAATTTGTTGCGTACCTTTTCGCGTTGTGTATAGGCCTTGATGTTGTCGATGTAGTTGCCGCACAATCGCTTGAGGGCATCTTCATCGGCAGCAATTGCCCGTTGAACTTCGTTCTTCACGATGTTCTCGTACTCTTCCTTCACCACGCCGAGCAGTTCGCGATATTTCGCGCGCAGTTCTTCGCTGGTGATCAAGCTGTGATGCTTCAGCCCCGCTTCGAGTTCGTTCATCACCATGAAGGGATTGATCGACTTCGCATCGAGGTGGGCGACCAGAGCATTGCTGATTTTGTCCTGCACATACCGCGGGCTGATGCCGTGCAAGCCTTCGCCGACGGCTTCCTCTTTCATCTCCTTAATGTTTTCTTCCGTGAAACCCGGCAGCGTGCGGCCGTTGTACAGCTTCAGCTTTTGCAGCAGCGTGAGGCTGGCGTTGTTCGGCGGCTCAAGTCGCGTGAGAATCGCCCACATGGCGGCCATCTCGATGGTGTGCGGGGCAATGTGCTTCCCCTTTACCTTGCCGCTGTTGTAGTCCTTTTCGTAAATCTTGATTTCGTCGCTCAGCTTAGTGACGTACGGCACGTCGATCTTTACCGTGCGATCGCGGAGAGCTTCCATGAACTCGTTGTTCTGGAGGCGACGATATTCCGGCTCATTCGTATGACCGAGAATCACTTCGTCGATGTCAGTTTGCGCGAACTTCTTCGGCTTGACCTTGTGTTCCTGACTCGCGCCCAGCAAGTCGTAGAGGAACGCGACGTCGAGCTTCAGCACTTCGATGAACTCGATGATGCCGCGGTTGGCGACATTGAATTCGCCGTCGAAATTGAACGCTCGTGGATCGCTATCGCTGCCGTACTCGGCGATCTTGCGATAGTTGATATCGCCGGTCAGCTCGGTGCTGTCCTGGTTCTTTTCGTCCTTGGGTTGGAACGTACCAATGCCGCAACGGTCCTGCTCGCTGAGCGTGATCCGCTTCACACGCACGTCTTCAATGACCTTCGTCCAGTCACCGCCGTGCTTCTTCAACCGCTCGGAATACATGAACCGGCAGTAAGGGCACAGTTCGCCCACGATCCGCACTTTGTAATCTTGATCGTCCTTGCCGGCATTCAAATCGGCGAGCACATCATCGCGAAAGCGTTCCGGCACAAGGTGCATCGGCTCTTCGTGCATCGGGCACCACAGCACGTCTTCGTTCCCTTCGACAACCCAACCGAGCGTGTAAACCGCGCCGGCATCGGTCGTCGAATAACGTTCAAGGCCGCGCTTCATCATCCGCGCAATCGTGCTTTTGCTGCTGCCGACCGGGCCGTGCAACAGCAGCACGCGTTTCTCAATGCCGTAACCCTTGGCGGCTGACATGAGCGCGTTGACGAAGCTCTCGAGCGTTTCGTCGAGTCCAAAGACCGCGTCGCGACCGCCGTTGTCGGGGTCGTCGAAGAATTTGAAATGAGTCCGCTTCACGCCGCGCGACTCTTCGTACACGTTCGTGCCGTACGAGATGACCATGTCGTAGACGCGCTCGAACGCGTTACGGGTCACCGCTGGCGTTTCGCGCACCAGATCGAGATATTCCTCGAACGTGCCGACCCAGCTCTTCTTGCGGAACTGGTCGAGATCTTGCCGACCGCCGATCATGGCGATGATGCTTTTGCCTGCCGTCATTGCACCGTCCTCCTCAAATCGCACGCTTGGCGTGCGCGGTGGCTGCACATTCGGTGCCCATGGCCCTCGCTTACCACGAGGGTCGCGGGCCCTGTGAGCGGCCGCGATGTGTTTGCTGCGAGTACGCAACTTGGATGCTGCGACTACGCAGGTTGTTCCGAATTCAACATGGCCCGCGCGTCTGAAGTTGTGACAATTTTGCGGCCGTTGGGTTCGCCAGCACGCATCACTTCGTAGCGATGCCTTGCCGAGTGCGCAGCAGTCGACTCTGGCTGTCACCGAGAGTTGGCTAAAGCGCCTAGCGACCGGGAGCGATCAGCACGAAACGTCGGTAGGTTGCAACCGGCTGGGGAGAAGATGCCGGGCAAGAATGCCGACGCTAAATTGCGACCGCGAGTCGCTGCGTCCCAAGAAGATGCAAAAGAGCATTCCGTCAGAGGCGAGCAGAGTGGTAGGGCGGCACGCCAGCGTACAAATGCCGGAGCCAGGCTGATCCCTGCCAATCAATTCTCCTACCTCTCCTAAGTTAAGGTTATTTCCACATTTCAATTTCGGCAATAGCAGGTGCGCACGAATTTGTCACACTCTGTTCAAAAAATGCCTCAATTGCGGGAATTTGCAGCGTCTGCCATCCGGGGTCGGGAGTGTTTTCCGGCAGCGCGACAATTTCGGCAAGTTCACGTTGGCCGGAAAATTCTCCCGGCCCCTTGATCGCAACGGCGCGCGAGAACGGGAATTTCAATGGCCCGAAAATAGACCCGACCCTGGGCTGACATTACCGAGCAAGATTAGAACTCGCGAAAACTGTTCAGCGAGGCGTGCATCAGCGGCGCGTCTTTGGAATCCATGACGCGGAGGCTCAAGATGCAAACACGTTTGGTGCTGAAGATGATCTTGCCCGCGCCTTTGCCAACGGTGCCGGCATTGTCAAAGTCGTAGGAGAAATTCACCACGTTGGGAATTTCATCCGGGAGTTCAAAACCTTTGATGTTGCTCACCGGCCGCAGTTGGCCGAAGAGATGGATGAACGAGTGTTGCATTTGCAGGTAGGCGCGGCGGTGGTTGTGTGAGGCGTTGGGTCTCTCTTCGAGATGCACCATGATGATGTCGCCGACCTTTTCCCCCGGCTTCTTGCCGGTGCTGTTGACGGCCATCGTATCCCCGAACACCTTCTTGGGAATGTCTACCCACTCGAATTCCGGCAGCGCGGCAATCGAATACTCTCCGGCGATGGTGTGCGTCACCATGCCTGCTGGCGTGGCTGGCGGCAAAAAGCTCTGCAAGCCGCCGCCCGGCGGAGCGGCACCGGTGACCGGTGTGTTCTTGCCACCAAAAACCTTCTCCGTTTCGCGCGTCAGATCACCGGCAGGTTGCCCGGTAATCTCCCGAATTTCGGCGACGCTGTCTGGGAGCGACGATGCCGATCGAACCAGGGAAAACGCGTAGTACGCATAGCTGCCAATCACTCCCAGCACGATCAACGCAACCAAGCCGCCGCCACCCAGCATGAGGAGCATCGGCATGTTCAATCCACTACCGCTCTGCGATCTGATGGGCGCGGGCGCGAGCGATTTGGAAACCGGAGTCGAAAAGTCGGGCAGTGGTTCCAAGCCAAAATCATCGGGCTGTGGCACCGTGAGAGGTTGACGGCAAACCGGACAGGCCAGCGTCTGCCCAGCATATTCAGGGCGGGCCGCAAACGATTGTCCGCAACGGCAGGTTACTTTGATGGTCATGGTCGATGATTGTAGGCAACTTAAGCACGCCAAAGCCAGTTTTTTGCGGCGCTGTTGCGTCAAACAAATTATCCCTTCACGACCCCAATCGGCCGCATGCGCGCGACCTTCTTCGCCAGGTTGGCTTGATGCACAACATTCACCACGAGGTCGACATCCTTGTAGGCATCGGGCTGTTCCTCAGCCAAGCCGCGCCAACTTCGCGCGCGGGCTTCGATTCCCTTGGCGAGTAGCTCTTGATCGATCCGCCGACCGGCTGCATGCGCGACGGCTGCTGTGCGACTCATCACGCGCCCCGCGCCGTGACAGGCCGTGCCGAATGATTGCTCCATGCTGCCAGGTTGACCGACGAGCACCCAACTTGCGCGGCCCATATCGCCGGGAATAATCACCGGCTGACCGATGGCTGAATACTGCGCGGGAATCTCCGGATGGCCCGCCGGAAACGCCCGCGTGGCGCCCTTGCGATGGACCCAGACTTTCTTCTTCACGCCAGCGACCGTGTGTTCTTCGAGCTTCGCAATGTTGTGCGCCACGTCATAGATGAGCCCCATCTGCAACGCTTCCCAGCCTTTGCCGAAGGTCAGCTCGAACGACTCGCGAGCCTGCCACATCAGCAGCTGACGATTGCAAAAGCCGTAGTTCGCCGCAGCCGACATCGCGCCCAGATAATGCTCGCCCTCTTCGCTGTGAACCGGTGCGCAGACGAGTTGCTTGTCAGGCAGATCAATGCCGTACTTCGTCGGCGCTTTGCGGAGATCGCGCAGGGCATCGTCGCAAACTTGATAGCCCAAGCCGCGACTGCCGGAATGGATCATCACGCAGACCATGTCCTTCTCGAGCCCCATCACCTCGGCGGCTTCGGCATCGAAGATGGCATCGACGACCTGCACTTCGAGAAAATGATTTCCCGAGCCGAGCGTGCCGCACTGTTTGCCGCCGCGCTCCAGCGCGCGATCGGTCACGTTCTCTGGATCCGCCGTTTCCAGGCAGCCGCCCGCTTCGGTATTTTCGAGATCACTCGCCGTCACCAGGCCACGTCGCTTGAGGTAAGCGGCACCATCGCCCATCAGCTGCTTCAACTCGCGCGGATTGAAGCGATACTTACCATCCTGACCGAGTCCAGCGGGAACGTGCGTGTAAAGTGTGTCCATCAGTCGACGCAGATGCGGCTTCACGTCTTGATAGAAAAGATTCGACCGCACGAGTCGCACGCCGCAGTTGATGTCGTAGCCAACACCGCCCGGCGAAATGACGCCACCCTCGTTCGGATCGGTCGCACACACGCCACCAATGCAAAAGCCGTAGCCCCAATGAATGTCGGGCATGGCCAGACTGGCGTGCTGAATGCCGGGCAAGAACGCCACGTTGGCCACTTGCTCCGCGGCCTGGTCGGCGCGAATCAGCTTCATCAACTCTTCGTCGGCGAAGATCAGCCCATCGACGCGCATTCCCTCGCGATACGACTTTGGAATCCGCCAGAGATAATCGTTGACCTTCTCAATCGGTCCGTGAAATCCGCCCTTAGGCATCGTCTTGTCCTTAGGTAGCCCGTAGCGTGAGCGAGGGCGTGTGGTTCTTCTTTGGCATTTTCATGTTTGGATCGCGTGGCACATTGGCCTCCGGTGGACTCCCTCGCTGACGCTACGGGCTTCCTAAATATCGACAATCACTTCGGCGAGCCAATCGCCGCCCGGTTGCTGCTCAACAAGCAAGCCGTGATACGTAATCGCTTTCACTTCGTGATCCAATTCGTGTCGCGCCGCATCGGCCACTTCGCCGCGGGCTACAGCGCGGAGTTTGAACTCCTCGCCAGTTTGTTTGATCTGCACGTCGAACTCACTCAGCAGCAATCGCGATTCCTCAAATGCATACAGCAACTCGCTGAGCCAATCGAACAGCAGATATTCCAGCGAATCGCTCGCTAGCTCAATCGATTTCTCAGAGACTCGCTGCACCGCGTCGAGATTTGCCAGTTGTGCAATCAACCCGCGCGCTGCTTCCGCGAACAGCTCCTCCAGCGACCTTGCTCGCGCGCGAATCCCTAAGTCTGCTGTGTGTTCGAAAACTTCAAACATGGTTGCTCGAAGGGAAAGGAGCAAAGTGGGTACGAAATGGTTCGCGCATTCGGGAGGGAGAGCTCCCGAAACGGCGCAGACCTAAGTTGTCGCCGGTCGCTGTCTAATCGAGTAACACCGGTGACGCCGGAATGAGATTACCTCAATTCACTCGTGAGCTGTGCGAGGCCGAAGCTAGTCACTGCTGCGCGGCGCCAAAATCGGGCGGTTCGGTTGAAGGTATCGGTCAGCTGGGAATGGTTATGAAAACGTTGCCAAGATCTAACAGGCGGTTATGGAGGTGTTATAGGAATGGTTATACCGAGGTTATAACCCGTTATTGGACACTTGTCAGAATGTTGTTCCGAAGTCATTGCCAGGCAAAGAGTTGTCGCGGGTTTTCGAAGAGTCGAAATCAAGGGCGAGGGGTTATAGACATCTCGGGACCATTTCGCGCAAAGCTTTTTGCAGTAAAGCTTTGCATGTATTTAAAAATCGTCATAACGGTTATAATGGTTATAATTCTGTCGCGGAATTCGCATATTTACACTGGTCGTTCGGCTGGTAGCAGTTGACCGGAGCGAACAGAAATCGGAGTTTGTTGACTTGTGCCCGCACTCCGTCACAATGAAACGGTGCGGGCTTTTCAACGCCGAACTCTCGGCGGTCGGAACAGGAGGCTGGAATGTATCGACATCTCTGCGCGCAGAACTACCTGCGCTGGCTGGTTCTCTCCGTTTTCTTGATCACTCAGCCCGCCTTCGCTGAAGTCATCACGCTGAAGAATGGCATGCGGATTGAGGGGAGCGTCGGCAAGATCGGCAGCCTCGATGGGGCCGTTGCGGCGGGAGCAGCCGGCGGTGGCGATGTCGCGGTCAAAGAGATCGTGATCATCGACGACGATTTGCGCCGCGTGTTTGTCGGCCAGAAGAGCGTGCAGACGTTTGGCGATTCGCAGATGAGCGCCTTCGAGCGAATCAAGTTGCAGCAAGCCGTCGCTTCGGCAGGGCCTGGCATCGCCTCGGTGGGCCCGATCGTAAAGGTCGAACCGTTTGATAAGTATGGCCGTCGCACTTTCACGATGGCGGGAAACAAGGGAAACATCGACGTCATTCAGGGGATCACCGAGATCACGCCGAAGTTTACGAAGGTCGAAGCCCTCACGCGCGGCAGTTATCAATACGTCTGGTCGATGCGGATCGCCACGAGCTCGATCCCGCGCGAGACGCTCAGCGAAATCCTGATGCATCGGATCGATCCGAAGAACGCGGAACAACGGCTGAGCATCGTGCGGTTGTATTTGCAGGCGCAGCGCGTTCAAGACGCTCGCGCGGAGCTCGAAGGAGTCATTCGCGACTTTCCGAATCTCGGCAATCTGCAAGAACTCGTCGGCCGCTTGCGAGCCACCGGCAGCAACATGCTCTTTAAGGAAATCGAACTCCGTCGCGAAGCCGGGCAGCATCGCCTGGCCATCGACATGCTCACGAATTTTCCCAGCGAAGGCGTCGGCGGCGAAATGAAGCTGCAAGCCACCGATACGCTCAAGGAATATGAAGACATCAAGGCCAAGGGGGACCTCGTCTTGGAATTGATGAAAGAACATCATTCCAAAATCGAACTGGATGGACCTCGCCAAAAAGCCTTGCCGCTGTGCCAGGAAATCGCGGCCGAGATGAACATCCACACGCTCAATCGCATGGCCGACTATCTGCGGCTGCAGAACGATCCCAAAATGACGCCGGACCAAAAGCTGTCGCTGGCGATCAGCGGTTGGTTGATGGGGAGCGGCAACGGCACGGACAACTTGGCCGTGGCACTGGCGCTCGCGCAAGTTCGGGACCGCGTGCGCGACTATCTCCTTGCCAAGCGCAAGCCGGAACGGGATGCAGCCCTGACCGCGCTCAACAGCTTGGAAGGTAGCACGCCGGAATCGGTGGCCAAGCTCATCGCTCACATGAAGCCGCCGATGGCCACTTTTGCGGTCATCAAAGGGCCAGAACCGGATCCGGCCATCCCGGAGAAGAAAGCCGAGCCGGTTGCTGGCCCCGCCGTTGCGCCGCCGGCTGTTCGAGCTCCGGTGGTTGCGCCGCCAGCTCCAATCGCGCCGGGAAAGAAGGGTCCGGGCGGTTTGCTCGATGACAAGTTGCCCGCCGCGCCGCCGCCGGCCGAAGTGATCAAGGCCAACAAAGTGGTGTTGCCGCCGCCCGTCGATAAGGACGGTTCGCCGATCGGCGACTTGCCCGCCTATGCAGGCATCAATGGCTTGCTGCAGTTGCAGACGCCCGGCATCAGCGAAGATCCGATCATCAACTATTACGTGCAGTTGCCGCCCGAATACGATCCTTATCGGCGTTATCCCTGCATCGTCACGCTCAACGGCGCTGGGACCAACGCGTTGCAGCAAGTCGATTGGTGGGCCGGCCCGCATTCAGCAAAGGCTGGTATGCGTTACGGCCAGGCGACTCGGCATGGCTATATCGTGATTGCGCCGGTTTGGACGCGCGATCATCAGCGCGAGTACGAGTTCACGGCCCGCGAACATGCCGCTGTGTTGTATTCGGTGCGCGATGCTATTCGCCGTTTTTCGATCGATACCGACAAGGTCTTTTTGAGCGGCCACTCAATGGGCGCCGATGCCGCTTGGGATATCGGCCTGGCCCATCCCGATCACTGGGCCGGCGTGATTCCGATCGTGGCCCGCGCCGATAAGTACATCACCCGCTACCAAGAGAACGGTCGCAATCTGCCGATGTATTTTGTCTGCGGCGAGAAGGACGGCGACAAATGGTTTGTGAACGCTGCCGACTGGGAAAAGTATCTGAAGTACGTCGGCTACGATTCGATGGTCGTTCAGTTTCAAGGCCGCGGCCACGAACACTTTCATGACGAGATTCAGAACATTTTTGAATGGATGAATCTCCATCGCCGCAACTTCTTCCCCAAGAAGTTTGAAGCCAACGTGCTGCGAAGTTGGGATCGTTACTTCTGGTTTGTCGAAGTCGACCAGATGTCGGACAAGAGCGTGGTCGATCCGGTGCAATGGCCGCCACCGCGCGGCACGCTGCCGACGAAGATCGAAGGGGCGATCTTGCCGAACAACGGCATCTCGGCCGATACCTCGGCGGGCAAGATCACCGTTTGGCTGTCGCCCGAAATGATCGATTTCGACAACAAGCCGTTCGTCGTCTTGAAAAAAGGCAAACGGGTGCTGAACCCGCAACCTGACTTGCCGGTGCTACTGGAAGATGTGCGGACGCGCGGCGACCGGCAGCATCCGTTTTGGGCAAAGGTAACGAACTGATGGTGATTTTTCGGTGCCGCCAGAGATTTTAATTGGCCCTGCCAGCGGTGCTGGTTGAGTTCTGCTGGTACGGGATTACTTCCGGGGGCCTCGACCACACCTTTCGAAGTATCGAATCATACTGCATCAACGCCGCTTGCTAGCACGCGAGAAGAAAACTCATCTTTGGCAGAATGGGCAGCAGGGCTAAACTGCTCCCCATGTTGCGGAACTCTCCACCGACGCTGATGACTTGCCTGCTGTTGCCGGCGCTGCTGATTGCAGCCTGCGGCTGCAATGTGACGAAGTCGCGCCTGGCGACCGAGCAGCTGGTGATTTCTGATGCGGTGGATCACGCGGTCAGCCAGATCGACTTCAGCCCGCTGTCGGGCCGTCGGGTGTATCTCGATAAAAGCATGCTGCCTACGGCGAGTGCTCCGGACAAACCGGCCATCATCAACGGCAACGTGGGATACGTCATCGGCTCGCTGCGGCAGCAGATGCTGGCCTACAACTGCCTGCTGCAGGACAAAGCCGACGACGCCGACATCATCGTCGAAGCCCGACTCGGCGCGATGAGCGCCGATAGCGACGAACAGACTTATGGTGTACCGACCGGCGTGATGTTGCACACGGCAGCCGCGGCGGTAACTCCCGGCGGCAGTTCGTTGCCGCAACTGCCCGATCTATCGCTGGGCCGGCGAAATCATCAACTCGGCGCCGCGCGCATCGGTGTCGTGGCATATGACCGCGCGACTCGTGAGCCTGTGTGGCAGGCGGGCATCGCCACGGGCAACAGCACGGCAAAAGATTTGTGGGTGCTCGGTATCGGGCCGTTTCAAAAAGGGCGCATCTACGACCAGGTGCAAACCTCGTCTCCCGCTCCTGGTATGCGGACGCCCAATCCCATGCCGCGCGGCCTGACCAGTTTTTCTCAACCGCAAACTTTTCAGCGAGCGCTAGCTCGCGATGAACAAATACCTGCTCGAATTTTGACACCGCAAAACTCCTCTCCTGTAGCTAATCCCGCTGCAGCAGTGGCCGGCAGTCGAAATTGATGCGTCAGACGTTGCAAAGGAATGCACATGACCGCTGAATCCCAACCCCGCTTTCTAATTACCCGCCTTAGCGCGATCGGCGACTGCGTGCTGACCATGCCGCTCGCCTGTGCCCTGCGCGATGCCTTCCCCCACGCTTGGATTGGCTGGGTTGCCGAGAAAGCCGGCGGTTCGCTGCTGCAAGGACATGCTGCGATCGATCAGGTCATCATCGCGCCAAAAGGCGTGCTCAAGTCGCCTCGCAAACTCTGGACGCTGCGCAAAGAGCTACAAGCCCTGCGGCCCGATATTACGCTAGATCCACAAGGCCTGCTCAAAAGCTCGGTCCTCGGCTGGCTGAGTGGAGCAAAACGGCGAATCGGCTTTCGTCCGCCGGTTGGTCGCGAACGCTCGCATTGGTTCAACAACGATTTGATCCAGTCCACTGAGCGCCACGTCGTTGGTCGCTACCGGCAACTGCTGACCAGACTCGATGTGGACCTGCCGCCCGTTCGTTTCGATCTGCCGCGGCCGGTGCAAAATCAACGGTCGATTGCGGCTTGGTTGTATTCGCAAAATCTGGCTGACAAGCCCATGGCGTTGATCAATCCCGGCGCGGGTTGGGATTCAAAGCTTTGGCCCGCCGATCGTTTCGCCGCGGTGGCGCGCTACCTGGAAAGCCAACAAGACCTGCGGACCGTTGTTGTTTGGGCCGGTGAACTGGAGCGGGTATGGGCCAAGCAAATCGTCGCGCAGTCGAACGGCGCCGCGATTCTCGCCCCCAGCACCTCGCTGCCGGATCTCGCTGAACTCGCTCGTCACGCGACAATGTTCGTCGGCTCCGACACGGGGCCGCTGCACATGGCCGCCGCCGTCGGAGTTCCCTGCGTCGGCATCTATGGCCCGACCGATCCTGCCGATTGCGGACCTTTTGGCCCGCACCATCGAACCGTGCAAGCCTTTCTGCAGACGGGCTCTTCGCGTGAACGTCGCGAGGCCGAGAACATCGCGATGCGGGCCGTCACCGTGGAACAAGTGACTGCCGCTTGCCACGAAGTCCTGCGAGCAACTCGCCGGCAACTGCAACCGATCGCTGCTTAGTGATAGGCCGTTCTTAACGAGAATGTGAGCGCACAAAAAAGCTGTTCCGAAAAACTCGGAACAGCCAATTTGAACATCACTCGCAGACCGTTCTACCGCTTGCTGCTCAGCTGGCCAACCGTTGCCGCGTGCGGCCGTTGCTGCATGCCATTCTCGAGCACATCGACACGGATTGCCGATTCTTGCGAGCTATGCATTTTCTTCCGCTGGGTGAGCAACCGCTGCGATTGCGGATAGCGCGCGATGCCTTGTTCGAGAGTTCGCGCTGCCGCTTCGATTTGCCCCTGCTGCTGCAACAGTTGCGTGTGGCAAGAGATGGCGATCTCGCGAATGTCGGGCAGATGCCACAACTGCGAGTTCACTTGGCCGTGCTCGGCAGCGACAGCGAACGAACGAATGGCAAGCTCCATGCGTTGCGTACTCTGCAGGTAGCCGCCAAGTGCGCACAACAGCTGGGCATCGAGGGGAAACTGCTCGATCGCCGTGAGGCAAAGCTGCATCTGTTCGATCACCGCATTCGGGCCGGGAATGCTGGTCAGCAAGCCGTAGTACGCTTCGAGCATTTCGGTCGAATTCGCCGCGGCCAATTCCTGGGCCCGGCGGAAATGCTGAGTCGCCTGCGGATGTTCTTGCAGAGCCTGATGCGCTTCGCCAAGGCAATTGAGCATGTCGGCCGTGGGGCCTTTTTGAGCGATTTGCAGATCGGCGAGGCGGATATTTCGCCGAGCCCGATCGGCTTTGATTTGTGGATTGTGCTCGCGGTTGCTCCGCTGAATCGTCAGCGGCAAATGTTCGGCTTCCATGTTGAACGCCGTCAGCGACCGCTGCAGCGATTCCCGCACTCGGCCATGAAAAATCAGGCCCGGCCGATTCGCATGCAGCCGCAACCGAGCCACTTGCTCGCCACCGATCTGACCCGCGGCCGGCGGCGTCGCAACTCGCAAAAAGTAAGCTCGGCCGTCGTCGGCATAGTCTTCGACAAACTGCTTGAGGAGCGCTGCATCGCCGGGCAGCAGCGTTTCACCCGCATCCAGCCACAAAATCCAGGGTGAGCGAATGTGCGGCAGCAGCGCGTTGCGAGCGCCGGCAAAGTTGTCATCCCATAGGTAGTTGATGACCCGTGCCCCGGCGAGCGCCGCCGTTTCAGACGTCGTATCGTGCGAACCCGTGTTGAGCACCACGACCTCGGCAGCAAGATCGCGAATGCTCTCGAGCGTTTGATGAATAAGCATCGCCGCGTCGCGCGCAATGATGGCCACGCACAGCCCGCGCGGTTGATTCGATTTCTTCATGACCCAGCCCTCTGACACAGCCATCCCTGGCGGTACGGAATTACAAGCGGCGGGACTTTAGCAAGGTGAATCGCAGCGGGCTAGAGAGAATTGCAGCCGCTAGCAGCCATTGGAATGGCTATTTCCTAATCACTCGCGCCGGCTGCGCGAGTTGCAGCCAATCGACCGTGCGGTCGAAGTGCTCTTGCGAGTGGCCAAGCTGGGCGAGCACCGGCGGCACGCAGCGCAGTTCGAGTTCACAGCGATTGAACCGGACGCTGGGGTCGGATCCGTCCGGCGGCAAGACGTCGTTCAAGACGATGCCGGCAACTGGCAATCCCGAGCCGAAGGCTTGGGCTGCGATCAGCGTTTGTAGTGTGTGATTGATCGTGCCAATCCGATTGGCGGCGACGATAACGAGCGGGAAGCCGAAGTCGCGAGCAAGATCGGCGACGTAGTCTTCTTCGCCGACCGGCGACATCAGGCCGCCGGCTCCTTCGACGATAACGACATCGCTCCGCTTGAGCCAATACTGCAAGCCGCGACGAAGTTGCGCGGCGTCGATTTCCTTCCGTTCCTCTTTGGCCGCGAGATGCGGCGCGAGGGGCGCTTCGAAACGCTGCGGACAAACGGCGGATAACTTTCCAGGTCGACCGGCTGCATTCCAGAGCGCCACGGCATCGTCGGAGACGAGTGTTCGCTTGCCATCGCGATGACAACCGCTGGCGGCGGGCTTGTATACACCGACTCGCCAACCGACTTGCGCGAGTTCGCGAGCAATCGACGCGGCTACGTAAGTCTTTCCCACGCCGGTGTCGGTTCCGGCGATGAACAAACCACGCACGCGGGCCGCATGCGGATTCAGCGAGGGCGCGGCGGCAGACTTGCGGGCAGCAACCGTGCGTCGTCCTGTAGTAACTCGTCCCATGCTGCCACCGTAGCAATTCAGGCGCGAGTGCAAAAGAAGGGTTGTGCCGGTTGTATTGGCTGGGGGGTTGACGGCGCTTTAGAATCGACGGCGCAGTTTGTAACCAGGTGCCCGCGTAACTAGTGTGGAGTTAGACCCTGTTTCGCTCCCCGCTTTGAGAATACTCCCATGATTCGCCGCTTCGCTTTGCTCTGCAGCGTACTGCTGCTCGCCCTCGTTTCTGCCAATGTCGCTCAGGCCCAGTTTCCCTACGGTGGCGATGTCGCTGCTTGGAATGGTTGGGGCGGTTACGGCGGGGGTGGTGGTTGGGGTTACCTTGGCACGCGCGTCGGTTTCGTGCCGCAGCCTCCCTACTACGCGATTCATCCGCCGGTGTACTACAGCGCTCAGATCATTCGCCGTCCGTACGGCTACAGCCCCTACGCCTATCCGCCGACTTATCCGCAGTTCGGTCAACAGATGATCGAAAGCCGCTCGTCGGCTGCGTCTGATCCAACGGTGTTCATCAATCCTTATGCCCAGCCGAATGGTGGTGGGCAACTGCCGCCCCCGCGCGTTGGCCCGGCCGCTGGCGACAACTCTTCCGTGCAGCCGCAGATGATCATCAATCCGTATGTGATCCGCCGCGAAGTCGCTGCTCGCTAAGGTCGCCTTTCACTCGGTGAAAGACGCACGCTTTCGCGGGAGCGAGAGCCGAAAGCCGACAGACGGCCTATACGCTCTGCAGGCAACCTGCGAAAATTCGCTGGTTGCCTGCTCGATGTGAGCTGAGCTTTCTCATCGCCGATTCTAATTGCCGCGTAGTGCAGGGAACGCATGCTCATCGTGTCGCTGCTGGCGGGAATCAAGCCGGTCATTGAAGAACCGTTTCCGTCCGCCGAACAAATCTGGGCCATCGGCGGAGCCCTGCTGGCTTTGTGGTTCTTTGCGATCGGCGCATCGGTCGGCAGTTTCCTCAACGTCGTTGTCTATCGCCTGCCGCTCGGTCTCAGCCTGAGCAATCCCGGCTCGCGCTGCCCGCGCTGTTTGCATCCGATCCGGTTGCAACACAATTTGCCGATTCTCGGCTGGCTGATGCTCCGTGGCCGCTGCGCCGATTGCCAACTGCCCATTTCGCCGCGCTACCCGCGCGTGGAATTTCTACTGGGCGTGATCTTTCTGATCGTCGGTGGAATGGAAGTGCTCAGCAACGGGTTGAATTTTCCGCGGCCCACGCCGGGCACTGCGCGAAATGTGCTAACCACGCTCGAATCGAAACCGCTCGGCGCCGCCGCGGCGATGCATCTCGTGCTCATTGCCACGCTGGTTTGCGGCGCACTGATCGAGTTCGACCGCCAACTGATTCCCAAACGACTCGCCTTGCCAACGATCTTGTTCGCGATTGCTGCTTCGCTAACCTGGCCCGCGCTTCATCCGATCGCTGCGCTCGACTTGCTCAACGCGACCCACAGATTGCATTTCGTGGATTTGCCCAATCCCAGCCGCTGGATCCTGCAGTCGCCGTTAATCGATATCGCTCTCGGCGGAATGGCTGGCTTGCTCGCGGCTGGGCTGATCAAGTTCACGATTGGTTCGCGACAATGGCTGTGGTCGCGCTACGGCAGCATTATCGCGCTGCTGTGGATTGCCATCGGCGTTGTTTTCGGCTGGCAACTCATTCCGCTGCTGCTCGCCGCTTGGTCGATCCTGCAAATCAGCATCTCGGGTGATGCTGAAAAGTTGTCGATTCATCCCATCCGTGACCTGGCCCTTGTCACGCTATTGGCAATGCTCACGTGGCGGTGGATCGCCGTTTATCCGCAAGTCATCAATCCGTCGCTGATTGGTCAACTGAGTGCGTATGGCCTAGTGACGTTGCTCGCCATCGCACTTCTTTCCGTTGCAACGTTTCGCTTGCCCCGCGAATACGCATTTCCCCTGCCGATTATCGATGAAGCGTTTCAACCCACGCCGCCTGCGCCGCTGCCGGACGACGCAACTACAATCGAAGTATCTGCTCCCTCCCCCGACGAGCCTACCCTCTCATGACCGATTCTCCGCTCGATGCGATTCTCAGCAGCCCCAGTTACAAGCTGGCGAATGAAGACATTCCGTTTCTCGAACGCCCCGAGCTTCGGCCGGTGCGGATGCAGCTCGAGCTGCTCAAGCCAGAGATGCTGTTGACGGAAAATCAGATCGAGTCGACGATCGTCGTCTTCGGCGGCACGGCCATCGTCGAACAGGCCGCGGCCGATCTGCGTTTGCAAACGGCTGAGAACGCGCTCGCCGAACAGCCCGGTGATCCGCAGCGGCAGCGCGATGTTGAACGGGCAAAAGCAGTCGTGGAGAAGGCGAAGTATTACGAGCTCGCGCGCGAATTTTCGCGGATTGTCTCTTCCACCTGCCAGCTCGGCGGCATTTGCAACTATGTCGTGGTTACCGGTGGCGGGCCAGGAGTGATGGAAGCCGCCAACCGCGGCGCACACGACATCGGCTGCAAAAGCATCGGCCTCAATATCACCCTCCCGCAGGAACAAGCTCCAAACCCATACATCACGCCGGAACTCTGTTTTCAGTTTCGCTACTTCGCGATGCGGAAGTTTCACTTCCTGCTGCGCGCCAAAGCCCTCGTCGCTTTTCCCGGCGGCTTCGGCACGCTCGATGAGTTGTTCGAAGTTCTCACGCTCAAGCAAACCGGCCGCATGCAGAACATTCCCGTCATTCTCTTCGGCCGGAAGTTCTGGGATCGGATCATCAATTTCCAAGCGCTCGCTGACGAAGGGGTGATCGCCGATCATCACTTGAAGCTCATTCAATACGCCGAGACGCCGCTGGAAGCCTGGGAACAGATTCACGACTTTCATCGGTTGCGTGAAGAAGGTCGCATGGACTAGCGGCAGCAATCTTTGCGAGCGAGGAACGAATAGTCAGCATGAAACTCACCTGCCCCGATTGCCTGAAGCCGGTTCCTGCTGCCGATGTCAACATTCAGCTCGGCGTGGGAAAGTGCCTGTCGTGCAATTCGGTTTTCAGCCTCGTCGATCAAGCGGGCCGGCCGATCATCAACTTGCGGAGCAGTCTCCCCATCGCGGCGCCGCGGCATTGGCGGGTTGATGATTTTGGCCCCGACCTGTCAATCGGCTGGCGGTGGTACACACACGCCATTTGGTTCCTCGTCTTCTTCGCAATTTTTTGGAACGGCTTTTTGCTCGCGTGGTACACGTTCGCGATCGGCGCGTTCCTAAAAGGAGGAGGCTGGTTCGCGGTGATCCCAATCGTCTTTCCAATGCTGCATCTCCTTGCCGGCATCGGCATGATTTATTGGATCCTGGTCACGTTCATCAACCGCACGGAAGTAAGAATCGCGAGCGGCGAATTAAGCGTGTATCAAGGGCCATTGCCGACCTGGGGCAACAAGCGAATTTCGGTCTTCGAGATCAGTCAGCTGTTCGTTACTGAGCAGTGCCACCATCGCGACCACGGCTACGCGTACAGCTATAACCTCAACGTCCTGCTCAACAGCGGCGAGCGGATGAGCCTGCTTTCGAGCATTTCAGAGCCAGCCGATGCCCTCTATCTGGAGCGAACGTTGGAACAACGGCTGCAAATTGTCGATCAGCGCGTGGCCGGCGATTGGGTGGGTTGATCGCTCACGAAGCGCAGCGAAAAGAGACAACTGCGGCCTCGGTAGCAGGTTCGGAGCGAACCAACGGGCTGCCAGCGTCGTAATCCAAGCATAGCGGTGCACGCGTTAAGCTGGGCAATGCCGGCCGGCTTTGTCTACTAAGCCGGTTGAGCGGCGGCAGCAAGCCGTTATACTGTGGCACTTTAAGCAGGGACGCAACTCCCGCCAATCGTCGCGGCAACTGTGTATTCACAGCTGGAAGCTGGCACTGGAAATCCACCAGCCAGCTGACCGCAACGGTTCGTTTCCTCCCCCCGGTTGTCAGGTAACAGGTCGATGACTGACCCACAAACGAAGAGCCGAGCCAGCGAGCCTGCGATGATCGAGGCCGTTGGTCTCAGCAAGTTCTATGGTGCGTTCGCCGCCGTGAACAACGTTTCCTTTCGCGTGGCGAAGGGGGAACTGGTTGCCTTTCTCGGGCCAAACGGCGCCGGCAAAAGCACCACGATGAAGCTCCTCACCGGCTACCTTTCGCCCTCCGAAGGCGTGGGCCGCATCGCTGGGCACGACATGGCGACCGATCGCCTCGCCGGCGCTGAAAAGCTCGGCTACCTGCCGGAAAATGGCCCGCTCTATCCCGACATGACTCCGTTTTCGCTGCTTGAGTTCTTCGCCGATGCTCGCGGCATTGCCGGCAAACGAAAGGCCGATCGCATCGATGCGGTGATCGATCTCTGCATTTTGTCGAGCGTCGTACACAAGCCGATCAGCAAATTATCGAAGGGTTTCCGCCAACGCGTCGGCATGGCTCAGGCCCTGCTGCACGAACCCGATGTGCTGATCATGGACGAACCGACGGCAGGTCTCGATCCGAATCAAATTTTGGAAGTGCGTCGGACGCTACGACGAATCAGCGAGACGAAGACAATTCTCCTCTCGACGCACATCTTGCAAGAAGTCGAAGCGATCGCCAGTCGCGTGGTGATGATCAACGAAGGCCGCCTGGTTTACGACGGCAGCGTGAAGGATCTCGATCGCGATGGTCAAGGACTCGATGCCGCTTTCCATCGGCTGACGCGCACCGCGGCAACGGAAGGCTAGTTGGTCCGCCGGATCAACAATAGGGTCCGGCCGACGCACCAAATACAAGCAACTCTCAGCGAATTGATTGGCAGAACGGATAGATATTCATGGGCACCATCCTGTTGCAACTGATCATCCTCCTCATCATTGATGTGGCGTTTATCGGCCTGCTGGCCTTGCTCCTCGTGCCACTGGCCTCTTTCAACAAGGCTTCGTTTGCGCTGGTCAAACGCAACGTCTTCGGTTACTTCAGCAATCCGACGGGCTATGTGTTCCTCTGCTTGTTCGTATTGCTTACGTCGGCTTGCTCGTTTTGGCCCGATAAATTTTTCACGGCCAATCTGGCCAACCTCGATGTTCTCAGCAGCTACATGCCGCTGATTCTGCTGCTGTTCGTGCCGGCCATCACGATGAGTATTTGGTCCGAGGAACGCCGCTCCGGCACCGATGAATTGCTCCTCACGCTGCCAGCCACCGACGCCGAAATCGTCTGGGGCAAATACCTGGCCGCGGCTGCGATCTTTACGTTTTCGCTGCTATTCGCACAAGTTTCCAGCTTCATGGTGCTGGCGATGTTGTCGCTGGGCTCACTCGATATCGGTTTGATTTTTACCACTTACGTTGGCTACTGGCTGATGGGCCTGGCGATGATCGCACTGGGCATGATTGGCTCGTTCCTCACCAACAACATGACCGTGAGCTTTGTGCTCGGCATGCTGCTCAATTCGCTGTTGGTCGCCATTGCCTGGCTGGATCACGCGATTGCCGCCCCCGCCGTTGCCAACGGCGCGATGCGGTGGAGCCTGTGGTCGCAGTTCGATGACTTTGGCCGCGGCGTTATCAGCCTGGCCTCGATTTTGTATTTCACGTCGATCCTCGCCATCGGCATTTACGTGAGTGTGATCCTGATCGGCCGACGACACTGGTCGGGCCGTGGCCGCGATCAAACCCAATCCGAGTTGACTACGTTGACGATCGGCGTTTCGCTCGGCCTCGTGTTACTGGGATTGCTGTGCTTCCTGGGTACTACGCTCGTGAATCATCCGCGGTTCTTGCTCGCGCTTCAGTGGTCGGGGGCTGCTCTCCTTATCCTGTCGGTGCTCACCATCAACGCCAGCGCGATCATCAATGCCATGCAAGGCGGCATGCTCGGGCACTTCATGCTGCGGGTCGAATGCTTGATCATCGCCGGCCTCGGCCTGTGCTTTTATCTCTCGCGGCACGAAATTCTTCGTCAGGACATGACGCACGGCAGCGTCAGTTCGCTGTCGCCCGATACGATCAAATTGATTCGTGATTTGGATCCCAAGAAACAAGTCACCATCGACGCCTTCATCAGCGCCGACATGCCGAAGGATTTTATCCGCACTCGGTACAACCTAATTTCAAGCCTGAAGGAACTAGCCAGTTACAGCGGCGGCAAAATCAAAGTCCGCATGCACGACAACCTGGAAATGTTCTCGGAAGAAGCCGCCCGCGCCGAAAGTCGCTTCGGCATCAAGAAGCAGACCGTGCAGCTGCAAAGCCGCGAAAAAATGAGCCAGGAAGAACTGATCCTGGGGGCTGCTTTCACGTGCGGTCTGGAAAAAGTCGTCGTGCCGTTCTTCGGCCATGGCTTGCCGGTGGAATATGAACTGGTCCGTTCGATTGCCACGGTGGCCAAGGGCGATCGGAAGAAACTGGGCGTGGTAACGACCGACGCTCAGATGTACGGCGGCTTCTCGATGCAAGGGATGCAGCCGCGGCAAATTCCCAAGCAGCCGATTATCGACGAATTGGAAAAGCAGTATCGCGTTGAGCAAGTCGATCCGACCTCGCCGATCGAAGTGGGCAAGTACGACGCCCTGCTGATTGTCCAACCATCCAGCCTCGGCCCGCAAGAACTTTCAAACGTCGTCGATGCAGTTCGCCAGGGGCAGCCCTGTGCGATTTTCGAAGATCCGATGCCCAGCATCTTTGCTGGCGGCACGCTGGTCGGCACCAACGTCGACAAGCCGCCGCAAGGTGGCTTCATGGGCATGGGTGGTGGTCCGCCGCCGCCCAAGGGCGACATTCGCGCCCTGTGGGAAGTTCTCGGCATCAAGCCCATTGGTGACGCTGGCAATCCCGCCGCCAAGCCGCCGGGCAACATTGTCTGGCAGGCCTATAACCCTTATCCGCGGTTTACGCGGACTGGGCTCGGCCCTGAGCTGGTCTTCATTCGCGAGGAAGCGCCGGGAGCCAACAACGTATTCAACAAAGACGCGACGATGGTCGCCGGTATGGAAGAACTGTTGCTTCTGATTCCAGGCGCCATCGAAGAACAGATCGGCGCTAAGACGAAGCTCACGCCGCTCGTCTCGACGGCCAGTCGCAATACCGGCATGCTCGATTCAGCAGAGCTCCGCCGCTTGCAACAACAAGGGCGTCGCGCGCTGGAGAATAAGTTCGAAGAAACCCAGTCCGACAAACGCTACACGTTGGCCGCTGAAATCATCGGTCCCGATATCGATCCGCCGGCCGCGACTCCTGAAGTGAAATCCACCTCGGCCAAGGGTGACGACGACAAGAAGAAGGACGAAAAGTCCACCGAAGAGAAGAAAAAGCCTCGACACATTCACTGCGTGTATGTGTGCGACGTCGACATGCTTGACGGCTTCTTTCTGCAGAACCGCAACATGCCGAACGCTTTGTTCAACTTCCGCTTTGATAATGTGGTCTTCGCCCTCAACGCCATCGATCAGGCGGCCGGCGACGACCGCTTCCTTCGCATTCGCATCCGCAAGCCGCAGCACAGCACGCTGCGGATGATCGAGGAAAAGGTTTCACGCACCCGCGATGAGGAAACGAACACGCTCAAGAAATTCCAAGAGCAGTTCGACAAGAGCGTGAAAGATCTCGAAGCCGAGAAGGAAAAGGAAATCGCCGAGTTCAAGAAGGAACTCGAAGTGATGCGGAAGAAGCAAACCGAAGGCACGCTCGATGCCGCCCAAGTTGCTGATTTCCGCGAAAAAGAACGTCAGGCGAATGTCAAGGAAACGATCATCGATCAGCGGATCAGCGTGCGGAAGAAGCAGCTCGAGCAAGAGCTTGAGCGTTCGGCCGACGAACTCCGTCGTAAAGGCGATCGCGACATCGAATCGACACAGAACTCGGTGAAGATCGCTGCGACCGTGTTGCCGCTGATTTTCCCGCTCCTCATCGGCTTGTCGGTTTACGCCCAGCGCCGCGTACGCGAACGCGAAGGCGTGTCGAAATCGCGACTCCGTTACTAACGTTTCGTTCCGGCAATTCCCCAGATCTCAGCTCTTAGTTCCCAGCTCCCTCCTACTCCCATGAACGAACAAAATCGCACGATCATTCATGTTGCCATTGCCGCAGTGGTCGGCCTGTTGGTGGCCTATGAGGTGGGAAGCAACCTTGGCGGCACCGACACACCGGGGCCAAAGGTTGGCGCGACTCTTTTCCCCGACTTCAAAGATCCCCTTGCAGCCCAAAGCCTGAAGATCGTGAAGTTCGATGAGAAGCTCGGCCAAATGCAAGAATTCGAAGTGGCTGAAGTTAAAGGCCGCTGGGCAATCCCCTCGCAATCGAACTACCCCGCCGATGCGAAAGATCGGCTCCGAGATGTCGCTTCCACTCTCATCGATCTCAAGTCGATCGGCGTGGCGAGCGAAGTTGCTGAAGACCATCAACTGTACGGCGTGGTGGAGCCGGTGAAGGGACAGACCAAGGCTGGTGACCAAGGCGTTGGTGAGCTGGTTCTGGTGCGTGATAAGAAGGGTGACGACATCTTCAAGCTGATCGTCGGCAAAAAGGCCGCCGCCGAAGGTGACACGGGAACTTCGGTTCAGCGGTTTGTCCGCAAGCCAGGCGAAGACGTGGTCTGGGTGGCCGATATCGACATGACGAAGCTCCCCGTAGAGTTCGATCAGTGGATCGAAAAGGATCTGCTGCAGCTCAACGCTCTCGACGTCAGCAAGGTGACGCTCAAGGACTACAACGTCCTTTCGCCGCAAGGTGACGGCCGCTACGGCATCTTCCCACGCATGGAAGCTGCCGTTGCCTGGAACCCCGAGCTCGGCATCTGGAAGCTCGAACAACTTCAGCGCTACGCCCAAGGCAAAGCCGTTCCCGATGGTGTGACAGAGCAAGAAGAGCTCAACAAGACGAAGCTCGATGAACTAAAGACCGCCCTCGACGATCTGAAAATCGTCAACGTCAAGCGCAAGCCCGCCGGCATCGACAGCACCCTGACGATCAGTCAGGAGCTGATGAACAACCGCGACGGCTTGGTCTCTCTGCAAGAGCTCGGCTTTTTCCCGACCGGCGAAAAAGACGGCAAGCTGGAGATCGCGTCCGCCAATGGCGAAGTCATCATCGACATGAAGGACGGCGTGCAATACGTCCTCCGCTTCGGCAATGTCTCCAGCGATGAAGCCAGCGTGGTGAAGGGGCAACTCAACCGTTATTTGTTCGTCAGTGCTCAGCTGGCCCCGGACGTTCTCACCACACCGACGCTGCAACCCGAACCTGCCGGACCAGAAGCACCCAAGCCAGCCGAAAACAAGTCGGGTGGTGGCGGTGCAGACCAGGCCGAAGAGCCCAAAGTTGACGGCCCGAAAGATCCGCCGCCCGCAACGACGGTGCAAGATCCGCCGAAGACGGATACTCCCAAGCCGGGCCCGCCGCCGATGGTCGATCCGGCTCAAGCCGCCATCGACAAGATCCGCAAGGAAAACCGCCGCAAGATGGAAGAGTGGGAAGATCGCAAGAAGAAGGCGACCGGCCGCGTTAACGAACTCAATGCTCGTTTCGCCGATTGGTATTACGTCATCTCGGAAGATGTGTACAAGAAGGTCCACCTCAGCCGGGCCGACATCATCAAGGAAGCCAGCGGTGCGAAGGACGAAGGCTACGGCATCGACGCCTTCCGCAAGCTCGAGACCGACGGCATTAAGCAGATCATTCCGAGCAACCCCGGCGGCGGTCCTGGTGCCCCTGGCATGGGCGGTCCCGGCGGTTTCAATCCAGCTGGCATGCGGGGCTTTGCTCCTTAGTTGCCGGTTACCCAAGTTTTCGGCTCACCCATGCCCAATATTCCCGCAATCCAAGCCGCACTTCGCGAGTTTGGTTTCGACGCTTGGTTGCTCGGCGATTTTCGCGGCAGCAACATTCTCGCGCGGCGGATCCTGGGCATTCCCGATGACACGATGGGCTCTCGCCGCTGGCATTATCTCATCCCGGCCAGCGGTGAACCTCGCAAGCTCGTGCATCGCATCGAATCGGCGATGCTCGATCATCTGCCGGGCGATAAAACCATCTATCTGAAATGGCAGGAGTGGGACGCCGGTGTCACGCAGCTCGCGTCGCAGGGCAAACGGATTGCGATGGAGTATTCGCCTCGCAATTGCAATCCGTACATATCGCGAGTCGATGCCGGCACGCTCGAAGTAGTCCGTGCTGCCGGCGCCGAAGTCGTTTCCTCCGGCAATCTCATCCAGCTCTTCGAAGCCACCTGGGACGACGATCAATGGCGCATGCATCTCGAAGCGGCAAAGCATACCAACAGCGCCTACGACCGCGCGTGGCAATTCATCGCCAGTGAAGTGCGCTCGCACGGCAGCGTGCGTGAGACTGCCGTCCAACAGCTCATCATGGATCACTTCGCCGAGCACGGGTTGACGACCTATCATCCGCCGATCGTCGGCGCGAACGCTCACAGCGGCGATCCTCACTTCGAAACGTGCGCGGCCACCGATGTTGCGATTCGCGAGGGTGATTTCGTCTTGATCGATCTCTGGGCGAAGCTGAATCAGCCACGGGCTGTGTATAGCGATCTTACGCGAGTTGGTTTTGTCGGAACCACGGTGCCCGAGAAGTACGAGAAGATTTTTCAAATCGTCGCCGCTGCTCGCGATGCTGCGATCGCCAAGGTTCACGATCACGTCGGTCGCCGCGACCCTCTCGCTGGTTGGCAGGTCGATGCTGCCGCCCGCGAAGTTATCACTGCCGCCGGCTATGGTGACTATTTCGTTCACCGCCTCGGCCACAGTATCGGCCAGGAAGTTCACGGCAACGGCGCGAATATGGACGGCCTGGAAACGCGCGAGGACCGCCTGGTCCTGCCGCGCTGTTGCTTCTCGATTGAACCCGGCATTTACCTGCCCGAGTTCGGCGTCCGCAGCGAAGTCGATGTCTTTGTCGACGCCAACTACCAGGTGCACGTCACCGGCGGTGAGCTGCAAACCAGCGTGGTGCCAATTCTGCGATAACAGCGAACCCACTGCGTCAATCGCGCGTCGTTACCAGCATGATCGCTGCCCTTGACGTTCAGTACGCGGATGAAAAACAGCAAGCCACGGCTGCTGCCGTGGTCTTTCGCGAATGGTCCGCAGCTTCGTCGATCGCAGAACACACCATTCTTTGCGAGCACGTGCAGCCGTACGTTCCTGGCGAATTTTTCCGCCGCGAGTTGCCTTGCTTGCTCGCGGTGCTGAAAGAAACTCAATCGCCGCTGGAAGCCATCCTGATTGACGGCTTCGTCGATCTGGGCGACCGCCCTGGATTGGGCCGGCATCTGTGGGATGCACTTGCCAACCAGACACCAATCATCGGCGTGGCAAAAACGGCCTTCCATGGCGCCGCGCCGGTTTCGATTCTCCGCGGCGAAAGTCAGTCGCCGCTGTTCATCACGACTGTCGGCATCGAAGCTGCTCTGGCGGCTGCATACATTCGGCAGATGGCCGGTCCCTATCGCATTCCTGATCTGCTGCGCCGCGTCGATCAACTCGCGCGGCAACCAAATCCAACTCCCCAGTAACTACGGAGGGGGCATCGTAAACCGCTGACGAGCCCAGGTCGCGGGAACTTCAAAGTCCTGCGCGGTCTTTTGCTTCGGCAGATCGACGCTCATTTCATAGGGAGCCATGATCGGCGCGCCATTGAGCGCTGCGTCGTTGCCGTTTCCGTCGTAGGCTTCGATTCGCACGATGGTCGGTCCGCCGGTGACTCCTTTGCCACCTTCGACGCGCGTGTCGAACTTGCCGCTTTGAATGCGAGCCCGTCCCTGCGGGCCGGAGTTTTGCTCGGCGCTGTTCGGCGTGAAGATCACCCAACCATCCGGAATTGGATTGCCGGCGAACGTCGCCAGGCCGCTGACCTGATACGTTTTCGGACCGCTCTGACCGCAGCCCGTCAGGAGCAACGGCAACGCAAGAGCAATGAGCCAGGAAAAAGAAGAAGCCGTTTTCATTTGTTTATTCTCCGTCTGCTGATGGATTTGAAGATTATTCGAAGACCCGCACTTCACCGCCGTCGCGGCTCGAGCTGCTGTAGAGCACGGTGAGGTCAACGCTCTCGGTGATGAACCGCGTGCTGCCATCGACGATGCCGAACTGAGCGCCGCCCGGGTGATGGCTTCCCATGGCGACATCGGTGCCGGCATTCACCGTGGCCTGATTGTTGATGCTGTTGGCGATGTTCTTGCAACTGGTGCAGCCATACGTGCTGGAGTCGTTTCCGCAGCCGCGATTCCAACCACGATAGAACGTAGCGTTGGCAGCTTTCCCCCACGACAGTTCGCCGACCATGATCGTATTGCTCGTGCCATCGGTAATTTCACGGAACGACACACCCGCGCCCGGCCCGAGCACGCCTTGTTTCGAGTAACCACCCGTGGAGGCATTCGAAGTCCACTCATAGGGCGAAGTCGTGCCCGGAATATTGCCGTGCGGCCCCATGTTGCCGACGTAGCCCACGCAGTCCCAACCCGCATCGGCGCCGGTCGCTTTCAACATGATCTGGCTGGGGCAGCGATAAAACTTCGGCATCCCGTTCTTGTTCGCTTGGTTCGTCGCGCTGTTATAGCTCTCTTGAATCGCGAACTTCTCATACAGCGAGGTCTGCTCGATGTATGGCAAAATGTGCACGTGAAACGCAAGGCCAGCCGTGCCTGCAAAGAAACCATTGCCGGGGAGTGCGCCGCGGGTGTCGTGATGATTGTGCAGAGCCAGGCCCATCTGCTTGATATTGTTGGAGCATTGAGCACGACGGGCCGCTTCGCGAGCGGCTTGCACCGCTGGCAGAAGCAACGCGACGAGCACACCGATAATGGCGATCACGACCAGCAACTCGACGAGTGTAAAACCGCGACGGCAGGGAGAGGACCGATGCATGGCAAACTCCGAGGAAGAGAAAGTACAAAGTTCGATCTGATGCTTTTAAATGTAGAACTCCCCCAGAAATGACCAATCACGCGTTTGCGTGACTGCCGCCAATATTTTTTCCCAAAGGGCTGATCTGCAAATCACTCGCGCGTCCCGTATGATGAAACCCAGCGAAAAACGCTGCGTTTGCAGCTTTTCGCGGCTCCTCTCTCCGCGGTAGCGATCTCTCTCATGACCAGGCCGCAGCTAGATTTCGTAACACTCGGCGCTACGTTGCTGCTCTGTTGTGGGGGCAATGTCGCGTTCGCTCAGTCCAATTCGACCAATATCGCGCAGCGATTCTCGCGAACGTTCAGTCCGACTGTGCGGAACTTGCTCGGCGACAATGACCAGATCCAGCAACGGCTGTCGCGGTTGCCGAAACTCGATCTGCAATACAATCTGCGCGCGGGATTTCACAGCCGTTATGCCAAGTCGCCCGCTGAAGTGCAGTGGGTGCAAGTCGACCTGGGCGCTAACATGCCGATCGAACAAATCGCGCTGATTCCGGCCTGCGTGCAGGTCGAAGACCAACGCATGCCGGCGTTCGGTTTTCCCGCCGAGTTTCGCGTCGAAGCGGCGCAGGATTTTGATTGCCGCGAATCTCAGTGCTGTTTGATTCGCGCAATGATGTCGTGGAAGAGCGCGCCGGTTATCCGCTACTCATTTCTACCACGCAGGTTTCCGCGCGCTACGTGCGTGTCACATGCTCCAAGCTCGCCTCGTACGACGGCAATTGGTTTTTCGCACTGAGCGAGCTGATGGTGATCGGGCAGAATCGCAACCTGGCCTGTTGGCGGCCGGTCGCTTCATCAGGTGCGATCGAAACCGATCTGCGGTGGAGTGCGACCTATCTTGTCGATGCAATTTCCGCGCTGCCGAGTCCCAGCGGTTTGACGGTCAGCCCGACCGATGGTTATTTGTCGGCGCCGCACGAAAAGGTGGATGAACCGGCCTGGCTGGAGATCGACCTGGGCGAAGTGTTGCCGATCGATGAAGTGCGAATGTATCCCGCCCGGCCGCAGGATCAGCCCGATGCACCGGGCTGGGGATTTCCGTCGAGCTTTGTGCTGGAACTGCTGCGAGGAAAGGACGATCCCGAACCGCAGCCGATCTATGATTTTTCGCGCGGCGAGTTGCGACATTGGTTGCACAGCGCGCTCGTGGTGCCGGTTGGATCACGGGCTTATTTTTCGCCGAGTCCGCCCAGCCTGCATGCCACAGATCCTCGCACCGAGTTGCCGGTGGACCCGATATCGGCTCGCTATGTTCGGCTGCGTGTGGTGCGTCACGATACCCGTAGCCAGCCTTATGTGCTCGCGCTAGCCGAGGTGGAAGTGTATGCGGGCGGCAAGAACGTTGCGGCGGGGAAACCGGTGACGGCGAGCAGCGTCGATCGTGACCACGGCAAGCGGTGGGGATTGGCCTATGCAACCGATGGCTTCGACAGTCGGCGGGAATTGATCGAGCTACCGGAATGGCTGTCGCTAATCGAAGAACGTCGCACCCTGGAATTGCGCTCGCGCGACATTCAAAGCGAAGTCGCAAAACTTGCGGAAATGATCTGGCAACGTTTTCTGCTCGGCAGTGGTTCGTTGCTCGCGGTGGTCGTGGGTACGGCGGGCGCTTATCACTTTCGCTTGCGACTCGCCCACCGCCAACAAACCGCTCGGCTGCGCACGCAGATCGCGAGCGACCTGCATGACGACATCGGCAGCAATCTGGGAACGATCGCACTCCTGTGCGAGTCGCTCGCCAGTCAGCCGCTGTCTTCTGAGCAAGTTGAAACGGTGCGGGAGATTCGCGAAATTGCCGTGGAAACCGGCGATGCGATGCGCGACATCATTTGGATCATGGGGCCACGCGAAACGAGTCTGCAGGACTTCATCGTGCGGTTGCGGCAAATCGCGCCGCGGTTGCTGCCGCAGCAAGAGTTCGAATTGCAATGTGCCGACAACTTGCCGGCGCAGCGTGTGTCGCTCGTCTGGCGGCGAAATGTCTTTTTGTCGCTCAAGGAATTGCTGCACAATATCGCCAAGCATGCTGGTGCTCAGGAAGTGAAGATGGCAATCGGGGTTGAGCGAAAGACGCTCGTCATCGATCTCAGCGACGATGGACGCGGCTTTGGTGAGTCGCCGAATCGCGGCGGCGGGCTGGGGCTGCAAAGCGTGCGGCGACGACTCGAGGAACTCGGTGGCGCGCTGGAGGTGACTTCGGCCGCTGGCGACAGCGCGGCCTTTCAATTGCGCGTGCCGCTAAAGTGATTGCGGGAGCAAAGCATGAGCAATGACAAACCAGTTCGCGTTTGGCTCGTCGAAGACAACGAGCGATTTCGCCGCACCCTCCGGCGTTCGATGGAAACTCTGGCCGGCATCGATTGCTCGGCCGATTTCCCGAGCCTGGAAGCGGCCTTCGCGCAGCTGGAGCAACCAGCCAAGCCCGACGTCATCTTGCTCGACATCGGTCTGCCCGGCGTGAGTGGCATCGCTGGTTTGCCGAAGCTGAAGCAGCTTGCGCCGGCGGCGAAAGTAGTGATCCTCACCGTATTCGACGATCACGAGCGCGTCTTTCAAGCCGTCTGTGCTGGCGCCGACGGTTATTTGCTGAAAACCTCTTCGATCAACCGGGTGGAAGAAGCGGTTCGCGAAGTAGCGGCCGGCGGCGCATCGATGAACCCCGACATCGCCCGCAAAGTGCTCGATGCCCTGACGAATCAGCGCAAGAAGCCTGCCGACGAAGAGCTCAGCGAACGCGAGCAAGAAGTGCTGCGGCTCGTCGTGGAAGGGTTAACCAAGAAGGGAATCGCGGGCAAGCTCGACCTGAGCACGCATACCGTCGATTCGCACTTGCGCAACATCTATCAGAAGTTGCACGTCAACAACCGTTCGGCCGCGGTGGCGGCGGCCATGCGCGATGGCTTGGTGTGATTCGCCTTATTCGCCGGCGAGGACCATGGCCGCTGCGCCGCCGAATTCATTCTGGCTGAGAATCAGGGCAGACTTCTTCTCCACCGCCAGCGATTGATCGCGCACGACGTTCACCGGGCAAGCGGGATCGGCCTCTTGATAATTGAGCGTTCGCGGCACCCGGCCATGCTGCAGGGCGAGAACGCTGGCGATCAATTCCACCGCGCCGCTGCTGCCGCCGAGATCGCCGAAGTAACTCTTCGGCGCGGTAACGGGAATATTGCCCAGTTCCGCGTGAATTGCCTGGGCTTCGATCTGGTCGCCATCGATCAGGCCGCCGGCGTTTGCATTCACATGGCCGATATCACTCTTCGACAAGCCAGCCGATTTCAGCGAGGCATTGATTGACGAACGAATGGCAGCGCCTGTCACCACTCGACCGCAGGTGCCTGGTTCGTTGCGACTCGCAAAGCCGGCAATGCGGGCCAGAATCTTTGCACCGCGGCGCTCGGCGTGCTCGCGACTCTCGACCACAAGCAGGCCGGCTCCTTCGCCGTACAAGCTGCCGTCACGACGGCGGTCGAACGGCTTGAGGGCTTCCGCTGGTGGTCCCTGCCATGTGCTGAGATGTTTCCAGCCGCGGAACAGTGCGCCACTGAAGGTAACACGGGCGCCACTGCCACCGGTGAGCATCACGTCGGCATGGCCGCGTTCGATGACCATCGCCGCTTCTTGAATGGCCAGCAGGCTCGACGTGCCGCCCTGCACGATTGTATTGTTCGGACCGCGGGCGTCGTTGACGATGCCGATGTGGCAGGCCGGCATGTTCGGCAGGTACTTGAGCATCCAGAGGGGAAACAAGTCCTTCATCGCGTTCGGCGTCCAATCGCCCGCGTCGAACACGCCGTCGTGCATCGAGTGCCGATAGGTGTCGAGCAGCTCATCCATGTCGCCGTAGAACATTTCGCTGCCGAGAACGACGCCCATCCGCTGCGGATCGAACTGATCCTTGATGAGCGCGGCATCCTGCATGGCGATGATGGCCGCCGCATAAGCCGCTTGAATCTCGCGGCACATCACCTTGATGGTCTTCCGCGGCTGCACGTATTGCTTGGCGTCGAAGTCGGTAAAGAGACCAGCGAGGCGGAGCGGAACCTCGCGAGCATCGGCGAGCGCCGGAACGAGTTGAATGCCGCTCTGACCTGCTTCGAGCGCAGCCCAGAACGCATCCCGACCAATGCCAATCGGGCTCACCATCCCGATGCCCGTGATCACCGCTTCGCGTTTCATCGCCTAACGTCGTGTTGTGCGGTGCAGACCCGCTAGGTACGTGTTACTTCGTTCAAACCACCTAGCATAACCGAGGGGGCGAATGCGCGAAAGGCAGAACTGAATGCAGAAGTGAGAATGCAGAACGCAGAATGCCGTTATTTTCGACACATTCTGCATTCTGCGATCTGCATTTTGCATTTCTTACTGCCGGCGCGGCGGACCACCGGGGCCGCCAGGGCCAGGACCACCAGGTCCACCTGGGCCTTGTCCGCCGGGGCCACCCGGTCCAGGACCGCGACGACCACCGCCGCTGTCGCGATCCGATTTGCCCACGCCCTTCAGCGCGTCGGCTGCTTCCGGTTCGGTCGCGGTGCGACCAAGCACGATATCGAAATTGGCCAGCAGTTCACCGAATTTCGAACCCTTGATCGGCGTAAACGCCGTAGTCACCGACTTCTGGCCGGCAGCATCCAGACTGCGATACAAACCATCGCGGGCGTTTCCGGCATGACCGTCGATAAAGAGCTGCGAGGTAAAGACCCGTTTGCCGCCGCGGCTCACGCCGACGTGAATGTGCGGGGTGCGGCCTGGATAGGCGACCGGCTTGATCGTGCGGAAGTAGTAGCCACCTTTGCTGTCGGTCAGAAAGCGGCCGTAACCCTGAAAGTTCTTATCGCGTTTGGCGGAGTTATCGGTGCCGGAGTGGAGATAAGCGCCGCTGTTGTCGACCTGCCAGATTTCAATGAACGCGTTGCGAATCGGCTCGCCCGACGAATCGACAATCGTCCCCTGCAGGTGCGTGATCTCACCGACGGCCGGGGTGATGGCATCGTTGATAATCAGCAGATCGTTGTCGGTGTCGAGGGGCAGCTTATCGGGATAGAAGGGCCCTTCCATCATTCCTGCCGTGGGTTGCAACTCGGCAGCAAACGCCCCGGGCGTGGCAAACATCGCCGCCGCAAACGCCGACTGAGCCAAAAAACGCCGCCGCGAGGAAAAGAGATCGAGATTCATAAGGGCCTCGTGAGTGGGGAGACAATACGATCCAGCAACGGAGTGAACCATCCCAACGCCGGCAAGTATCGCAAAATTGCACTTCGCTGGCGAATTACGGCAAGCCGTGTGGGACAGCCACATTCTAGGGGCTGATTCTCTTCTGGGACGAATTCGTGACGCGGATGTTACAAGAATCGGCAGTGCGGAGCGAATCCAACTGCATGTCATTTGGTCGAAAAATCCGGCTAGATCACGCCCTGCGACGAGATCCTGCCTCTCGCTGGCAGGTGCCTCTCTTCTTTCACTGCATGTGCGGTGCTTTGATGGCGGTCATCCTCTTTTGCGAGGCCGCCCCCGGAAGAGAAGCCCCCAAAGAGCCGTTGCTCGTGCTGATTGGCGGCCTGTGGGTGCTCGTAGGCGTGGCTACCGAACTGTCGATGAGGTTCTCGCAGAGCTTCGAGCTGCAACTTCTGCCGGGCGGAGTCCGCCTCAAATCCTGGTGGCGCGACGAATTGCTCATCGAACCTGAAGTTGTCGGTGGTCGAATTCGGCTAACTGACGAAATCACGCTCCGCGAGGGGAAGAAGCGAGCGACGATCTGTCTCGGTTGGTTTACCGATCGAAGAATAAGGGCCGCGATCGTCGAGCACTGCAGCCAATTTCTGACGAACGAACAACAAGCTGAATTCGGCAGGGATTGGTCAACTCGCTATCACAGGTTGCTAACTTGCCGAAAACCGACGAATCCTTATCACCTGCTTGTCTTCTATACGATCGTGTTTGCGATCGGCTCGGTCGTTTTGATGAGCTACATCGAATATGTCGTCGCCCAGGGTGCTACGACTGGTCCGCAGGGACATCATTTGCGTTGGGCCTACGCGGGCTGGCTCGTGGCCTGCCTCTTCTTCGGCGGTTTGACACGATGCCATTTTTGCTTGCCGGGACCAGCGAAGAAGCTCGTTAACGATTAACCTCGAACAGCAAGTTCCGCATTCAACCACAACCTCGCATGTCTCACGGCCGCCAACTTCGTTTCGACGAACTTCTCAGGCAGCATCCGGGGATGCGCTGGAATGCGCAACTTATCTTTAGTGCTTATGTCGCTCTAATCGCGGCCAGCGTCGCCTTTGGCACTCAGGCACAGACGCCCGTAGAACGCCTGCGCGCTTTGCTGTGGCTCAGCGGAATGTGGGTCGTTGGCACCGTTGGAATGGAATTGCTCTTACGCTCCAGGCTTGCTTTCGAGTTGCACCTGCTCCCTGGAGCTGTGCGATTAAAAACCTGGCGGCGGAATATCTTGCTCATCGAACCCGAGATCGTAGGCGGTTGCATTGATGAGTTTCGAAATCAAATCAAATTGCGCGCCGGAGCTCAGACGGCCACGATTCGCTTGGGCTGGTTCTCGCGGCGAGGATCTGAGCGCGCAGCCATCGTCGAGCATTGCAGCCAGTTTCTAACGGCGGAGCAGCAAGCTGAATTCGGACCAAAATGGGCGGAGCAGTACTACCAACTTCTCACTCCGCGAAAACCGCCGCAGCCGCAAAAGCTGAATCCCTGGCACACGCTGCTGGCCCTCGCGCTCGGCTACGCGTTTACAACGAGCGTTTTGGCCTACAACCTAGAATACTGCATCCAAAACGGGCTCACGCACACAACCAGCGGGATGCACCTTCGCTATTGCCACTTGATCTGGTTCGGCGTGTACACGCTCTTCGGCTGTCTCATAATTCCGCTCTACGTAGCGGAATCATGGAAGAGTCGCCGGGAGAACGATCAGCTCTTGATCTCAAAAATCGCTTCCACTTCAACAGCCGCACCAGTCGGCAGTGCGGCGAATCCAAGCGCCGAGCGGGCGTGATAGCCGTCGGTGGTCTTGCCGAAGATTTCGTGGAAGAGGTCCGATGCGCCGTTGATTACCAGGTGTTGGTCGGTGAAGCTCGGCGCCGAATAGACGCAGCCGAGCACCTTGAGCACACGCAAGCCGTTCAGCGTGCCGTGGGCTTGATGCACCGAACGGAGAATCTTCACCGCGCACTCGCGGGCCGCCTTGTAGCCCTCATCCACGGTCAAGCCGGTCCCGAGCACGCCCTTGGTATCGCTCACGTGACCCGAGGTCATCAGCTGGTTGCCGGTCTTGATGCACATGTTGAGGTAACCAGGTGCCTGCTCGGTAAACGTGATGCCGAGCGACTGAGCTTTTTCGGTGGGAGTCATGGCGGACTTTCTATGAATGAATCGGGACCAATGCGCAACGCATTGTAAAGCAAGTCCACGCAGGTCAGGTACGGCACTCCGTCCCTGACCTTTGCCACGACATTCGTACTAGCCCAAGATCTGCGACAGCGCATCCACCGCGGCCCGCGCCCTTTCCAACCCGCCGATCTGATCCACGAACTTCTTCACCTGGATAAGTTGCTGCAGACTGTCGACGGGAACTGCCATTGGCTTGCGACCTCGTTTGCCGATATTGCCGCCTTTCTTCTTGGCGTTAGACAACACGGTGCTGACGAATTGAGCAGAGATTTCAAAACCGGATTTGCCCAATGCTTCGGCGATCTCTTTCGGGCTGGCGGTTGGATTCGCAGCTTTGTAGTCGCGGATGGCGGCGGATTTGTTACCAGAGTTAGCTTTGCGGACCATTTGATTAATACTCCAACGTGATACGGGTAATTAATCCACAGTAGTTAGCAAGCAGCGACTCGGTCTATTGGTCAATCGGGTGGTAGGCATATAAGAGCAATCAGCTGTGGCGAGGGAGCTGCACACAAGTCCCTTCAAACGGAACGCGAGGAGCAATTGGGTTAGAACCGTTTGATCATTCAAATACCTTTACATTCCGCCTGTAATTTTGATCCTCTAATAATCAAATGAGCAGAATTTTGTTCGCTGTGCGGTTTTGGCGCAGAGGATGCAAGACAACCTTTGTCATCTTGCAACGGAGTCGTCAAAATTCACCGCCGAGAAAATTGCGGTTGCCCGTCATGCCGACAAGCCCCCCATCGCAGCGACGAACGCGGAGCCTGCCTTCGCCAAAAACTCCCGGACCGCGAATCTGAGATTCGTTGGCAACGCCTGGATCTCCTTCTGCCGCGGCCCGTTCGATGCCCCCTAAGCGCCCGCCGCTGCGTTGCTACAATACCGAATTGCTCGCCATTCCTCGATTTTGATGGGTGCCGATGTCTACCACTTCTTCCGCCGCGGGTTTGCCCGGCGTTCCGGGTATTGCGGCCGAACGGGTGCTGGTGCTGGATTTTGGGTCGCAATATGCCCAATTGATCGCCCGGCGGGTTCGTGAGAATCATGTCTACTGCGAAATCGTTCGCCACAATATCACCGCGGAGCAGGTGCGAAAGCACAATCCGAAAGGGCTGATTTTTTCGGGCGGACCAAACAGCGTGTACGAGCCCGGCGCGCCCAAGTGCGACCCGGAACTCTTCAAGCTGGGCATTCCGGTCCTCGGCATTTGCTATGGCATGCAGCTCGCGTGCGATACCCTCGGGGGCAAGGTCGACTCAGCGCCAGCCCGCGAATATGGCCGGGCTCGCGTGCAGATCACCGAGCATGGCGATCTGTTTGCCGGCGTGCCGGCTTCGCTCGATGTCTGGATGAGCCACGGCGATCAAGTCAGCCGCGTCTCGGACGATTTCATTCCGCTGGCGAAGACAAGCACTTGCCCCATCGCTGCCGTGCGGCATCGTTCGCTGCCGGTGTATGCGATGCAGTTCCACCCGGAAGTGACGCACACTCCGATGGGGAGTCACATCCTGCACAACTTCCTGATGAACGTCTGCGGCTGCAGCGGCGCGTGGAAGCTCGGTGACTTTGCTCGCGAAACCATCCAAAAGATGCGCGATCAAATCGGCAATGGCCGAGTGATCTGCGGCTTGAGTGGCGGTGTCGATTCGGCCGTTACAGCAGCGCTGCTCTATCAAGCGATTGGCTCGCAGCTGTCGTGCATCCTGGTCGACAATGGTTTGCTGCGCAAAGACGAACAGGCCGCCGTGATCGCTGAGTTCAGCGGGCACTTCAAAACCGACTTGCATGTCGTGGAAGCAGAAGCGGAGTTTTTGCAGACGCTGGCGGGCATCACCGAACCGCAAGAAAAACGTCGCCGCATCGGCCATTCGTTTATCGATTGCTTCAAGCGCGAAGCGTCGAAGATCAAAGATGTCGAGTTCCTTGCTCAAGGAACACTCTATCCTGACGTGATCGAAAGCGGCGCCGCCGTCGATGGTCCCGCCGCGACGATCAAGCTGCATCACAACGTCGGTGGCTTGCCAGCCGAGCTAGGTTTTAAGCTGGTCGAACCGCTGCGTGATTTGTTCAAGGATGAAGTTCGCCGCCTCGGGCTCGAACTCGGTTTGCCGGAAGATCTTGTCTGGCGGCATCCTTTCCCGGGCCCTGGCCTGGCGGTTCGTTGCCTCGGCGAAGTGACGCGGCCCAAGCTCGATGTGCTTCGAGAAGCCGACGCCATCATGATCGAAGAGATCAAGGCGGCGGGGCTGTATCGAACCACCTCGCAGGCTTTCGCGGTGCTGCTGCCGGTGCAAAGCGTGGGCGTGATGGGTGATGCCCGCACCTACGAAAACACGGTCGCCCTCCGCTGCGTGAACACCGATGACTTCATGACCGCCGACTGGACTCACCTGCCGTACGAAGTGCTGGCCCGCATCAGCACGCGGATCATCAACGAGGTGAAGGGCGTGAACCGCGTGTGCTACGACATCAGCAGCAAACCACCAGCGACGATTGAGTGGGAATAGCTTTCTTCGTAGGTCAGACCATTGGTCCGGCCAAGCAGCGGCGACAGGCTCCGTTCGTCATCTCCAGGCAACGGAGCCCTGGGTTATATTATAACAGGTTATTGCTTTTCATTTGCGATGTAACGATCTATTGTTGAATAGGTTACGCCGAATAACTGCGATTCTCGTATAACCTTTTATAACACCCACTAATGGGTGGGTTGCAAGGTTCTTCAGATTCCTTGCCCAGTTCGCAGCGTCGGCGTATTCTCGCCAAGCTTCCTGGTTTACGCCGGAGCATTTGAGCTGACCCGGGCGAGCTTATCCGGGTTGCGGATCATGAAGATGCGCTGGATTCGGCCGTCGCGAATGTCGGTTGCCATGATCGTGGCCAGCTTGTCATCGGCATACATCGCATAGCCGGGCATGCCGTTGACGCGACAGAGGGCCACGCGTGCGTTCGCCGGCATTTTGCGGAAGATGCCGAGGAAGAACCGGCCGATGCGATCGCCGCCAAGAATCGGCGCCAGGGCCGCTGTGGCTTTGCCGCCGCCATCGCTGAGCATCACGGCGTCGTCGTGCAGCAATTGCACGAGGCCATCGAGATTGCCCGTCGAGCAAGCCGAGAGGAATTGATCGGTGATCCGCTGCACATCGTCGGCCGAGGCTTCGAAGCGCGGCCGTTCGGCTTGCACGTGCGCTTGGGCTCGGCTGACCAGTTGCCGGCAAGTCGGTTCCGACTTCTCGAGAATCCGCGCGATCTCGCTGTAGTCGTAATCGAACATCACGCGCAGCAAGTACGCGGCCCGCTCGGCCGCCGAGAGTGATTCCAGCACGTGCAGCAGCGCAAGCGAGACGGTTTCGGCCATTTCCACAGGCTCCGGATGGCCAAGGTCGAATTCCACAATCGGCTCCGGCAACCACGGCCCGACATACGTTTCCTTGCGGGCCTCGATCTCGCGCCGACGGTCGATGCACAGCCGCGTGACCATCGTCGAGAGAAATGCCCGCGGCGAACGAACGTCGTCGCGCTCCGTGCGGTTCCAGCGGAGAAACGCTTCCTGCAGCACATCGTCGGCATCGGCGCGCGTGCCGAGAATGCGATAGGCGAGGCGCGACAAATGGTCGCGCTGCTCTTCGAAATCAGTCAGGAGTTCAGGCATATTGCAACTTCGCTGGAGCGGGCTTCGGTTGAAATTGTAACACGCGGTCGGCGGCTTCTTCGGCGCTCGCAGCCGAGGCATCGGCGAGTTGGCCGCGCGGGCCAACCCAATCGCCGGCGACAAACACGCCGGGAGTTCCCAGCACATCGACGGCAGGCCGGCCCTTCAGTCCGCCCACTGCTGCCTGCGGCACATCCGGCGCGACGAGCATCGACGGCAAGTAGCGCCGCGTGTGAACCAGGCTTCGCCAACCCGGCTGCACCTGGTCGAGAAACTTCTCCAGTTCCTGTTCGATCACGGGACCCGATTCACCCGCCGATAGATACTTCGCGACGTGAATCACTGCCAAACCTTCCGGGCCAAGTTCGGCAACCGCCGAGTGGACCGAGAAGTAATACGCATGATCAACGCCCAGCGCGAATCGATGCTGCGGCCGTGGTAGTTTCGTGAGTGCGATATCGAGACAGGCCGCGCGAACGGGCCGGGCATTCGCCGTCCACTGTGAGAGCGAATGTTCCTTCGGCAGCGCGAGCAGCTCGGCGACTTTCTGCGGACCAACGGCGAGCACCGCAGCGCCGGAGGAAAGCATTTCGCCATTCGTCAGTTGCAGGCTCACGCCATTCGCATCGGGCCGAACAGCAACCACGTGCGCGGCCGAGCGAACCTTCGCACCAGCGGTTACGGCAACGGCTCGCAAGTTGTCGATCAGCGTCTGCCAACCGTGATCGATGTACCACACGTTGCCCAGGCCCATGATGAACTGATCGAGCGCGGCGCCGGCCGAGTAATGCTCCATGTCGGCGGCATAACTCGTCAGACGAAACATCGTGCAGAGGAATTCCGCCAACGTGCCGCGGCCGAAGCGGTCGTTGACCCACTCGCGCACGCTGGTGGATTGCAGTGAGCTCGTATCGATTTTCGGCAACTCGCTGAAGAACGACGACAGCCGCCATTTATCGCGCCAGCTGAGCAATCCCGTCAGCAGCAAGTCTTTGAAGCCGCGCGGCAGGCGATAGTTGCGTTCTCGATAGACAGCGAGCCCCGTCCCCGGATTGGGAAAGTGTCCACTAAATGGCACCTCCATTTCGCGGAGCAAGCGAAACGCATGGCCATGACAATACAGCGCGTGAGGCCCGAGATTGAATTGAACGCTCGACACATCATTGGTCGCCGCACGGCCGCCGAGGTGCTTACTCTGCTCGAGTAAGACGACCGACTTTCCTGCGCGGGCCAGTTTCGTGGCGGCCATCATTCCGGCCAAACCGCCGCCGACGACGGCGACGTCGGTTCGCTTGGTTTCCTGTTGAGAATTGAACATGTCTGGTCTCCCTTTCCAAAAGTTGTGCTTCCGGAAATGAAGACGAACCCCGCGCGCCATTTGTGACACGGGCTGCCAAAGAAATCGCTGCCAAAGAAATCGCTGCCAAAGAAATCGTTAGGCAAGAAAAGAAAAAGGCTCGGTCGCGGGGAACGACCGAGCCTTCACAGGTGCTCAAGCAATGATCGACACGGGGATAGTCGATACACCGGCCGATGACCGGTTGCCGAGCGAGGGGTGGGCTATGTGTTGGTGGGGCCGGCGAAGCAAGCGGGCAACCAGTTCGCCGGTACACATAGGAATCGGCCGGGTGCCGGCCGCACAACCATGATTTTGAGAGCGGCCCCTACGCCCGGCACAGCCGGAACCAGCGGTACAAGCGGCAGGCGCGTCGCAAGCGCCAGAGTGTCGCGCACCGGCAAGGTTTAACAGTGGCGAATTTGCCAGCAGCAGCTAGCGAGCGAGTTCAGAGCGGTTAAGACCGGCAAAAGCCGAGACTGCGACAATCAGCGAGGCAGGCCGATTTGAATCTCGGAGCGCAACTCAAGCTCTGGAAACGAAAGCGAGTCGGACTGTGTACCTGCAGCGAGCGCTGGGGGAGCTTCGGGCGCGGGAGCAGCAGGAATTTCGGGATCGCGGGCGACGAAGCTCCCTTGGCAGTGGGTGCAGGCGAGCTGACGGCCGAGGTGCTCGATGCGGACGCGCAAATGCCGACCACACACGGGGCATTCTTGATAGAAAAAGTTCTTCATTGCCATTTGCGGGCTCCGTCACGCACTTCTTACCAGAGAGGTGGTCAATCAAATCAGCGTGAAATCCTATCGCACGCCTCTGCCGATCCTGACCAAAGACAAGGCTCGTGATTTTAGAGATTGTAGAACCCGCAATCAAGCAATTTCAGCGAAGATTCAAGATTCGTAATAGTGTCACCGCGGCAAAACCGTGCGCGAATGCGTCAAGGTGTCGCCAGCGATGTTGCTGCAGCAATGATGCTACTCCCGGACGCTCGCAAGCCCGTGTGCGTATGATGAAATCTGTCAGAGATTTCAGCAAAGCTACGGATCAGTAAATGTCGAGCACCAGCAGCAGTCAGCGGTTTGTCGAGTATCGGCGCAAGGTGCAGGCCCGCAATCGGGGCGATTCCCCCGCCGATGAGGATGATGACAAGAAAGATAAAAAGCCGCGGTCGCGAAACTTCAATCAGCTCTTTCGCGAGTTTCTCAATCTGCTCGCCGGACATCGCAGCGCCATTGTGTTTGCTCTCGGCACGCTGACGATCGCGACGTTGCTCGGTTTGGTGCCGCCGCTGGCGACGAAGCTCGTGATCGACAACATTCTCACGCAGAAACCACTGCCCGCGTGGAGCAGTCAGTGGGGACTGCCGGCCGATCGCTATCAGCTGCTGTATCTCGTTGGCGCTTTCGTCGTCGGCGTGTCGCTCGTGGCGACCGCCATTTCGTTGAGTGGCCGTTACCTGGCAACCAAAACTGTCCAGCGATTGCACGCTTCGATTCGTCGGCAGGTCTTTGCGCACGCGGTTCGTTTGCCGTTGCATCGCGTCTATCAATTAAAATCCGGTGGCGCGGCGAGTCTGTTGCGCGACGATGCCGGCGGCATTTCCGAACTCGTCTTCAGCATGCTCTACAACCCCTGGCGCGCGGTGATTCAACTCATCGGCAGTCTGCTCGTGCTCACGTGGGTCGATTGGCGAATGACGCTCGGTGGCCTGGCGCTCCTTCCCGCCGTTTATCTCACGCATCGCACTTGGATCAGCCGCATTCGGCCACTCTATCGAGACATTCGCAACCTGCGGCAAGGAATCGATGGTTCGACGACGGAAGCCTTTGGCGGCATTCGCATTGTCCGCACTTATGGCCGTGAGCGGAGCGAAACGCAGCGCTACGTCACGAACAACCACCTGATGGCGCGGCAGCAACTCTTCGTTTGGTGGTGGACGCGAGTCATCGAACTGATCTGGGATCTGATCATTCCGCTGGCTTCCATTTCGCTCCTCATCTATGGCGGCTCGCAAGTCCTGCAAGGTCGGCTGACGATCGGCGATGTGACGATGTTCCTCGTCTATCTCACGATGCTCCTTGGGCCGCTCGAGGTGCTCGCCAATAGCGCTACGACATTTCAAAACAATCTCGCCGGACTCGATCGCGTGCTTGACCTTTTGAAGGAACCGCTCGAAACGGAACACACGCCGCCGACAACTTCGCTCAAAGCAGAAGCAGTTCGCGGTGCGATTGAGTTTCGCGACGTGACCTTTCAGTATCCAACGGCGCCGCACGCAGCATTGGAAGAAGTAAATCTGCAGATCGAACCAGGAACCGTGGTCGCGCTCGTCGGCCGTAGCGGCGCGGGAAAGACGACGATGTGCAACCTCGTCGCGCGGTTCTACGATCCGACGCGCGGCTGCATCTTGCTCGACGGCGTCGATCTGCGCGAACTGCCGGTCGAGGACTATCGCGGCCTGCTGGGCATCGTTGAGCAGGATGTGTTTTTGTTCGACGGCACGATTGGCGATAACATCGGCTATGCCGCGCGGAGTGCTTCGCCGGAAGAAATCCACGCTGCCGCCGTGGCTGCCAATGCCGATGAGTTCATTCGCGATCTTGAGAAAGGCTACGACACGCTGATCGGCGAGCGCGGCGTGCGACTGAGCGGCGGGCAGCGCCAACGGCTGGCCATTGCTCGCGCACTGCTGGCCAATCCGCGGCTCCTCATTCTCGACGAAGCCACCAGCAATCTCGACACCGAAAGCGAACGGCTGATCCATCAAAGCCTGGAACGCCTGATGCGCGGCCGCACTTCGCTGGTCATTGCCCACCGACTGAGCACCATCGCTCGCGCCGACAAGATTGTCGTGCTCGATGGGGGCCGGATCGCCGAAACGGGCACTCACGCCGAACTGATGGCTCGCAGCGGTCGTTACCGGCAAATGGTCGAATCGCAACTCACGCCCGATGCGCCGAGTCACTCGACGGCGGTTCCTCTGCCGGTGAATCCCTCACCGCATTTTGCTTAGAAGCTTGCTCGAATTGGCGCCAAGTTGCCGCAGGCAGTCGATCGCTTGTTTGGTGCTGAACGGCAACGGGCTGATGCGTTCGGCAGCCATCAGCACCAGCGTGCCCGACCAAGGCGTGGGAACATCGGGCACGAAAATCACCTGCCGGCCGTCGGCCAGCGTGTCCATCAGAAAGCCGATTTGCGCAGAGTCGTCGAACTGGACCAGCACCGGCTGATGGGGCTCTTCGCCGCGGATGCCGACCCAACCTTGGCCCATGCTCTTCATCAGGCCATAGCCCGGCACAAAAGTCAGGATCACCTGTTCGAGCGAACCAACGAACCACTGCGAAACGGCCGTTCGCGCGAGCAGCCCGGCGAGAAAACAAACCAGCACGACCACCAAGATGGCGATCGCAAACGCCAGCGAAACCGTGCTCGCGTTGTGCACTGGCATCAGCAGAATGACCGGGTGGATGATCTCGTAAGCGAACGTCGCGGCTTGGCCGAGCACCACGCACAGCAGGACCAACGGCACTAGGACAAAGATGCCGCCGACGACCGTCGATTTGACAAAATTGATCACTCGCCGAAGCGAGCGCGAGCGAATGATGTACATGCCGGTCCTTGATCCGTAAGTGAAGCCGCGAACTCCGTTTCACCTTAACGAAAAATTTTCGTTGAGCTAGTTGCCGGGGAGTATATACTCACCCGCAACGGATGCATCTATCGCTCTAAAGAGGTTGTCATGATCTGCCAGGCTTGCGGTGTCGAAGCGCCCACGAAGTACGTGTCGTTTCATCAGAACATCGGCGCGCTTGTCATGCGATTTTCCAAATCGATCGAAGGCAACCTCTGCAAGTCGTGCATCCACAGCAATTTTTGGAGCATGACCGGCACGACGGCAGTCCTCGGTTGGTGGGGCACCATCTCGCTGATCATCACACCGTTTCTGCTGCTCAATAACATCGGCCGCTATGCCTTCTGTCTCACCATGCCCGCCGTTCCACCCGGCGCCGCACCGCCGCAGCTGACCGACGACGTCATTCAGCGGATCATGCCACATTTAAATGCTCTCTTCGAGCGTCTCAACCAGGGCGAAAATCTGCAGCAGCTGTGCGAAACCACGGCCCTCAATTCCGGCACCTCTCCCGGGCAGGTCATGCTGCTCGTCCATGCCGTGATTCAGCAGCACCAGTCGCAAAATCAGTAATCAGCCGCCAAATCTGGCGAATTCTGCCGCCAAAAAGCCGTTCCCGCCCTTCGCTGTTAAACTGCGCAAGCTATACTGGCTGAGCCTGTTTGCTGGCGGCTTTGCGTTCGTCGCAGCGCCGCCGGCCCGTTCGCCACTTTCCCTACAACCACTACCCTCCCTATGGCTGCCGAAGCTCTTGGCATTTTGGAAGTCACCGGATTCACCCCGGCGATGGCTGCACTCGACGCCATGGAAAAAGCCGCCGGCGTGCGGCTGGTTCAAGCCGAGTCGAACGACTGGCTGGGCATGGTGCTGAAGGTGAAGGGGGACGTTTCGGCGGTCGCCTCGGCCATCGAAGCGGGCAAGGAAGTGGCCCTGCGAATGAACGGCAAGCCGGTTGGCACCGTCCTGCCGCGGCCCGATGAGCGAGCCCTCAAGGCCCTCGAAAGCCCGATCGAATCCAGTCCGCTGCTGCAGCAGCCCACCGTCAAAAATCCCAACTATGAAGCGCTCGGTGTGATCACCGCGCAGGAGAGAACCATGGCCGATACCTTTGCTCTGGGCTTTATCGAAACGCAAGGCTTTACGGCCGTGTTTGAAGCCATCGACAGCGCCTGCAAGGCCGCCAACGTCGAAGTGCTCGGCAAGGAAAAGCTCGGTGGTGGCTACATCACCGTCATCGTCAAGGGTGACGTCGCCGCCGTGAAGGCCGCCGTCGAAGCTGGCACCGCGAAAGTTGGCGCCCTCGGCAAACTGATCGCCGGCCACGTCATCGCCCGGCCGAGCGCTGCGGTCCTGGCACTGTTGCCGAAGTAACGTGGTCGCACCCCTTCGTCGAAATCTCAGTCTCTGAGATTCCCGGAACTGGCGTTCAGCCAGTTCCGCATGCGCGGTAAGCGCTCTCGCAATCCGTTCTTCGCGCGCTATCATCTGCGCCCCGATTGCGAGTTCTCTATTGCTCGTTCAAGGAAATATGCGGTTTGCGGCTGCGCAATTTATCTTCTTGCTGCTGCGAAAGTATGTTTCGAGTCACCCATAGTTCGCGGATGAGACTTCCCTCGGCGAGTTTCATAATTCCGTCGGCTGATAACTTTGACTTAACGATGTGTAACTCGCGCAGCTTCGGAAACTGATGCAGCATCGGAATGCTCGCGTCAGTGATGTCAGACTCGTTCAGATTCAGGAATTCGAGCTGAGGCATACCGGCCAAGGCTGCTAAGCTTTCGTCGGTGAGATGCTTGGGCAGCCTCAGGTACTGCAATTTGTCTAGCTGTCGCAATACGGTCGTGGACTCATGATTTACTTCGGGGATTTCGCATAAGAAGAGCTTCCGGAGCTGGGGAAGTTCGGTCAGTTTTTTTAAATCATGCGAGTTTAGCGCAACCTTATCCAAGACGAGCGTTTCCAGCTGATCGAGCCCCACAAGCATGGTGCAGATTTCGGGTTGGGCTACATCGACAGCACTGCTGATCTCGAGTGTTTTCAGCTTTGGTAGTCGTTTCAGCTCGGCGATCACCGCGAGCGATGTGTGCGGCGATCTCAGCGATAATTCTTCCAGATGTGGCAGCATGCTAATTTCGAGCAGCCGACCTTCGTCAGAGTTTCGCAGCCAAAGCTGACGCAAATTTGCAAGTTGGCGTAGTTCGAGCAAACTCGCGCACTCGCCTTCTTGATAGATGACCAAGGTTCGCAGCGACCGGCAGCGGGCAACGTGACGCAAGTTTTCCGCCATCAGCTCCTTTGGCGATAACTCCAATGCTTCCAACCGAGACAACCTATGGAGCAACGGCAGCACCTTGTTGTCCGCCTCTGCAGACGACAGATGGACATCGCGAATGTGCCGGAAGGTATGCTCACCAAAATGTTCGCGGTTCCACCGATCCCATTCCAACTCGGTACCGGAAATGCCGGTGTATCGATTTTCAAACGAATACCAGCCATCGACAGCCTTGATCTGGGCCGCAATTGCCGATTGCGTCCTGATATGAATCAAGTAATTACCAACAATCCCCAAAATGACCGCCAGCAGTGTTGTCACGATTAGCAACGTACGCAGCCGAAATCGAAAGAAGGCGCGCGGTAAGGCGCCAAACCCTAAATTGTGCTTCTCGCAAAATGCTGTCAAAGCTGACCAATGGCTCAACATGAGGACCAATTGTAGTGGGACAGCTCTAACAAGCCGAAGGAAAAACTTACGCTTTCCTGCGCGCGAAAAAACTCAGCGCGCCCAGTCCATAAAAACTGTACTCCACATCATGGGCTGGATCCCACGCGGCAGCATGAAAGCCGCCCTCTTCGCGGGCTAATGAGCGGACGAAACGTTCTGCCGCGGCGAGATCGATTTCACCAATCCCGCCGAGATCTTCGAGCGTTGTCAGCCCGGTAAACGTGCTCAGCAGATCGGCGATCGGAATCCGCGTGTTGGCCCGCAAGCCACCTTCGTCGGTTTGCATGTCGAGCAGGAAGTCGATCGTATCGAGGCGCGTATTTTCATCGAGCGCGCCGAGGATCTTCAAGGTCGCAATCGCCGCTGCCGTTGGATTCGTCCCCGCTCGCTTGCCGACTTTGATCTCGCGAAAGCCACCTTCTTCGGCGATTTGCGACCGAAGAAACGCGAGCAACTTCTCAGGCGCTGGCGGCAACTTCTCGAGCAGTTGCAAACAGATCACCACCAGAAAACTGTGATACGTGCTGCTGGCTTGCCCCTCCATTCCTTTGGCATAACCGCCGTCCGCGCGACGGAGGGTTTCGAGCCAGCTAGCGACTTGCTCGCGCCAGTTCGGCGAGCTCGCGGCAAAGACATCAACGCCGGCTGTCGACTTCAGCAGCATCGCGCCGTAAATCAGCGAGAAGAAATCGACCACTGATTCCTGGCCACCGAGTCGCGATTGCAAAAAGGTGGCGGCGCGATTCGCCACATCCCCATACAGTTCGCCGAGCACGGCCAGACCGCGGAGGGCGAAACCGGTGTAATACAAATCGCTGCCACCTTCGCGGCCAGCGAAGCCGCCATCCGGTTTTTGGGCCGCGAGAAAATAACGCGTGTGCAGTTGCCGCTCGGCGTCGCTGAGCAGTCCGACACCTTCGGCGACACGGATCGTGAGTTGTTCGAGGTAAGTGGGTTCGCTGGGCATGTTGCTATCGTAATCGAATTCGACAGAATTCTGTGATGAGCCAATATCCTCCTGCCCCGCAATCGGTTGACGAACTCGAAGCGAATCTCAGCGAGCCCGACGCCGCGTTGATCGAATCGCTGGCTGCTCTCGACGGCGACATCATGTTCCTCGGCGTCGGCGGCAAGATGGGGCCGACGATGGCCCGCATGGCTCGTCGCGCACTCGATGCAGCCGGCAGCAAACGAAAAGTCATCGGTGTATCTCGCTTCGGCAGCATTGAGTTGCGAGCGAAGTTGAATAGCTGGGGAATTGAAACGCATGCTTGCGATCTGCTCGACGAAGATGCCGTCGCGCAACTTCCGGACGCTCCCTTGATCGTTTCGATGAGCGGTTTCAAGTTCGGCGCGACGCAAAATCCGAGCTACAGCTGGGCAATGAACTGCCACGTGCCGGCCATCATTTGCAAACGATATCGAGCGAGCCGCATCGTCGCTTTTTCCACCGGCAACGTGTACGGCCGAGTGCCGATCATCGATCAGGACGGAAACGTCAATCACGGCAGCACCGAAACCGATCATCTGCAGCCTGACGGCGAATACGCCATGACCGCCGTCGGCCGCGAGCGAATGTACGAACACTTCAGCCGCACGCTGAACATTCCGCTGGTACTGCTGCGACTGAACTATGCAACCGAGCTGCGCTACGGCGTGCTGGTCGATCTGGCCCACGACGTCGCCGCCGGTCGACCGATCGACGTGAGCATGTCGCGCGTCAACGTCATCTGGCTCGCCGACGCCAACCGCCTGGCGCTGCGCGCGTTTACGCATTGCAATTCACCAGCAAGAGTCATCAACCTCGCCGGCGAAGAGATTCTCAGTCTGCGCAAGACCGCCGAGCAGTTTGGCACGCTGCTGCAACGCGAAATAACCATCCGCGGAACTGAAGGAACAAACGCTTTGCTCAACGACGGCCGCGCGGGGCATTTGATTCTCGGCCAACCTCAAGTCCCCGCCACCCAAATGATCGCATGGACGGCCGACTGGATTCGCCGCGGCGGCGAAAGCCTCGGCAAGCCAACGCATTTTCAAACGACCGATGGAAAGTTTTAGTCGTTCGGCATCTCTTGCTTCTGATGAACGCGTTGGAGAAGCCAACAACCCCGCCGGCAAGTTGGCCACGGCCTGCTGAGCAGCCTTTGAACCTACGATCTATTCGTGAGATCGACCAAATGGCGGTTTTCGGCGCGAATGTGAGCTGCGGCTTCGTCATAGAGAAACGGCAGGAAAGCATAGCGCACGCCCTTGGTCACGGGACGGGCTTCGTGCAGCAACGAGCACGAGAAGATGACGGCGCCACCGGTGGGAGCCTTGTAAGCGCGACGGCCAAATTCAGGGAACCAAAGTTGGCCTCCTTCGAATTCCTCCGAGTTCAAATTGATCGTGACCGCAAAACGGCGATGGGCAGTTCCTTTGGTGGTATTGTCGCGATGAGCGCGAAAATGTCCGTTCGTGGCCGAGTCGTAACAAGCGATCAGGTTGCGTTCGATGCGCGTCACCGAGAACTGAAAGGCTTTGGCAATCTCGGGCAGCAATCGCCGGCGCAGTGTTAGTTGCGCTTTCTGAATCGTCGCGACGTCGGTCAATTCAAAATCGGTCCGCCGTTTGTGCGCATGGTCGATGAGCAACACGGTCTTGCCGTTGATATCGCGCATAAAGCCCGACTCCGAACCGCCGTGCGCTTGGTATTGCCGAATCAGCGTGCGGCAGAAATCTCGCTCGAAAACATTCGGCACCACCAGCACTGGCGCGCAACCTTGCAACGTGCTCATCGGCGGATATTGCTGCAGCACGGCCAGAATCTCGGCCATGTGTTCGGCCGCGCGGCCGTTCCAGGGAATGACGCGCAACACTCGCAGGGCTGGATCAAGCAGCAAGGTCAGTCGCCGTGGAGCAGTTCCCGCCTCGACTCCGTACAAGCGACTGATCGCCAGATCGAAATCGAAGAAGTAAACCATCCCCGGCCGATGCGATCGAAGTCGCGAAACATCTTCGTCGCCGGGAGTCGTGCTGACTCCCATGAAGAACACGTTCTCGACATCGAACCGTCCGGCGTGTTTGTCGACCTCGTCCAGAAAGTCGCAACCAGCCGGATCTTCGGCGGAGTGGAAAAACGTCAGCACCAGATACCGCCCCGCTGCCGAATCGAACTGGAAGCGGGGATTGACGTTTGACCGGGCGACGAACCAAGGGGCGGGGTCGCCAGGCAACAGCGTGGTCATCGTTTACCTACTTAGTCGGCGATGTCGGTCACGGTGATCTCGAACACAAAGTCAAAGGACTGACCTCCTTGGTCCGTGGCTCGCACGCGAATCGAATACGTCGTTTGCGTTTCGAAGTCGACGGCAGTCGCCAGTTGCAGTTCATCGCCCACGATTTGGAACGTGCCGTTGCCCGTGTCGCCATCGCCGCTCACCAAGGTGAAGGTGTGCGTGTTCGCGGCGTCTGGATCGATGGCAGACAGCAGACCAATCACCGTGCCAACGGTGGCGTCTTCGGCCACGCTGTTGCTGGTGAGGTTGATCGCGGTCGGCGCTTCGTTGACATCGGTCACGCTGATGGTCAGCACTTGTTCGCAGAACAGGCCTGCCGCATCGGTGCTGCGGACTCGCACGCTGTAGCTGCTTTGCGATTCGAAGTTGAAGCTCGCTGCCGTTTGCAGCTCATTTCCTACGATCGCAAACGAGGCGTTGTCAGCATCGCCGTCGCCCGAAACGAGCGTGTAGAGATGAGTATCGCCGCTGTCCGGATCGGTCGTCGACAGCGTGCCCACCGCAGTACCCGTCGGCTGGTTCTCGGCGACGGTATTGCTCGAGAGCGATACCAGCGTCGGCTCTTCGTTGACGTCGGTCACGGTGATCGTCAGCACTTGCTCAGTCACCAGGCCACCCTGATCGGTGCTGGAAACACGAACCGTGTACGAACTCTTGGCTTCGGCGTCGAAGCTCGCCGCGGTCCGCAGTTCGTTGCCGACAATCGTGAACGAACCGTTGTCGTCATCGCCTGTGCCGGCGATGAGTGCATACGTGTGAGTGTCGCCGCTGTCGGGATCCGTCGTCGACAACAGGCCGACGAGCGTGTCGGCCGGTTGATTCTCGGCGACGCTGTTCGTCGAGAGCAGCACCGCCGTCGGTTGTTCGTTGACGTTCGTCACGGTGATCGTCAGAACTTGCTCGAACGACAATCCGGCTTGGTCCTCGGTCCGCACGCGAATGCTGTAGCTCGATTGCGTGTCGAAATCCAACGACGTCGCCAACTGCAATTCATTGCCGACCAGCTGGAACGAGGCATTGCCCGTATCGCCGTCGCCCGACACCAGCGTGTAGATGTGCGTATTGCCGCTGTCGGGATCGGTCGACGTCAGCGTGCCGATGGCCGTGCCGATTGCGGCATCTTCGGCGACCGTGGCATTGCTCAGCTGCAGTGCGGTCGGGGCTTCGTTGAGATTGCTCACCGTGATGGTGAAGGTCTGCTCGGTGAAGAGCCCAAACGGATCGGTGCTGCGAACTCGCACGCTATAGCTCGACTGCGTTTCGAAGTCGACATTGCCGTTCACGCGAAGCGTGCCGCCGACAATGGTGAAGGCGCCGTTGTCGGTGTCGCCGCTACCAGCAACGAGCGAATAGACGTGCGTATCTGCCGCGTTCGCATCGGTCGTGCTCAAGTTGCCGACGACGGTGTCGGCCGCAACGTTTTCATCGATTGTGTTGCTGCTCAAACCAATCGCCGTCGGGGCGACGTTGGCTTCGGTGACGGTGATCGTCAGCGTCTGCTCGACAAACAGACCATCCTGATCGGTCGTGCGAACACGGATCGAATAGCTGCTCTTCGTCGATTGATCGAAGATCTCAGCCGAGCGGAGTTGATTGCCGTCGATGGTGAATGAAGCGTTGTCGGTGTCGCCGTCGCCGGAAACCAGCGTGTAGACAAACGTGTCGCCGGTGTCGGGATCGGTCGTGGTGAACGTCCCCACCGCGGTGCCCGTCGATTCGTTCTCAGCAATGGTCGTCCCCGAAATCGTCAAAGCCGTCGGTTGTTCGTTCACATCGGTCGCGGTGATCGTCAGCACTTGCTCGAACGATTGGCCACCTTGATCGGTGACTTGTACCCGAATGCTGTAGGTCGCCTGATTTTCGAAATTCAGCGATGCCGCACTTCGCAATTCGTTCCCCACAATCGTGAAGAGTCCGTTGTCGGTGCTGCCATCGCCGGAAACCAACAAGAAGGTGTGCGTGTTGGTCGCGTCGGGATCCTCAGCCGTCAGTTGACCGATGGCAGTGTCGACCGCGCTGTTCTCGGCAATCGTGCTGTTGCTCAGCAGAATGCTGGTCGGTGCTTCGTTCAGGTCGTTGACCGTGATGGTGAAGACCTGCTCCACAAACAGCCCAAACGGATCGGTGCTGCGAACCCGCACGCTGTAGCTCGACTGCGATTCGAAGTTCAAGCTCCCCGTCGTCTGCAACTGATTGCCGACAATCGCAAAGGCCGCGTTGCCGGTGTCGCCGTCGCCGGCAACCAGGGTGTAAGTATGCGAATCGGTGGCATCGGGATCAGTCGTCGTCAGCCCGCCGACCGTGGTGCCGGCTGGCGAATTTTCGTCGATCGTGCTGTCGTCGAGCTGAATGGCAGTCGGAGCGGTATTGGCCGCCGTGATGGTGATGACAAACGTCTGCTCAAAGCTCAAACCATCGGCGTCGGTCGTGCGGACGCGAATGCTGTAGGTCTCTTGCGTTGCGCGGCTGAAGATCTGGTTCGTCAACAACTGACCGTTGTTCAACGTGAACGACGCGTTGCCGGTGTCGCCGTCGCCAGCCACGAGTTCGTAGGTGTGCGTATCGCCGGCATCGGGATCGGTCGTCGACAGCGTGCCGACGGCAGTGCTCGTTGGCATCCCTTCTGGCACGTGGTTGTTGCTGAGCGCGAGCGCCGTGGGGGCTTCATTGACATCGATCACTCCGATGACGAACGATTGCTCGGTAAACAAACCGCCTTGATCGGTCGTACGAATTCGCACGGTATACGTGGTCTTCGTTTCGTAATTGATGGTGCTATTCACCACTAACTGATTGCCATTAATCGTGAACGCGCTGTTGTCGGTATCTCCCGTGCCACTCACCAGCGTGTAGGCAAACGTGTCGCCGGAGTTGGCATCGGTCGTCGACAGATTGCCGACAGCGGTCCCTGTTGCAGAATTTTCGGCAACGGTACCGTTCGAAAGGGCCACCGCCGTCGGCGCCACATTCACGTTGGTCACGCTGATGGTGAACGTCTTTTCCAGCGTGCGGCCCGTCGAATCAGTCGTCCGAACGCGGATCTGGTAGCTGTTCTTCACGCTCTCGTCAAAAACGCCAGCCGTCTTCAGCACGCCACCTTCGATCGTGAATGAGCTGTTGTCGGTGCTGCCGTCGCCGGTCACCAGCGAGTAGGTGAACGTATCGTTCAAGTCCGGATCGGTCGTGGCAAATGTTCCCACCGTGGTACCGACGGGCAAGCCTTCGCCGACCGTGACCGCCGACAGCGACAAGCCCGTTGGGCTCTGCGCCACCGGCAGCGCGGGAATATTCGCAGTCGTCAGGCCGACCACGCGTCGCAGCACATCGCTGGCATCGAGCGGGCTCAAACCATCGACGCCAGTCACATCGCCGATGATCAACGGATCGACCGTGGGATAAAGGCGCTCGCCACTCACGATGGTCGTGCCCGTCGGCTGCGACGAGACAAAGCCGGAATCGAGACCGAGGCCGGCCCGTGCGATCAAGCGGGCATCTTCGGCATCGTAACGCCGATTACCGTTCGCATCGCCGGGAAACGCGACGACATGCAAACCAGCATCGCCCGTCGCTTGAATCGCTCCGGAGTTCACTTCCAAAGCCGAGATCGTCAGCACTTGCGTCGCGCCGTAAGTGGCATCTTCCGGCACCGTGCCGATCAACTTGACGAGTTCGGCTGCGCCGCTGGCCAGCGGATCGATGGCAAAAAAGGCCAGCGTCACCTGACCGGGAGTGTTGGTGTTGGCGATGACTTGAGCGTTGCTGGGCGCATCTTTGCCGAGTTCCGCGCCAGTAATTGTGAGCAGCGCCGGGTCGTAGTTAATCGTCATGGTGAACGACGTCACACCAGCGGCCTGGCTGAACTTGATCGGCAAACCAGCCGTCAGTGCCACGCCGCTGCCAGTCGCCGGCGATTGCAATGCCTGCGTTGGACCGCGAGCGAAGTCAGGCAGGCTGACAACCAGATTCTGCGGCGCAGCCACCGTAAAGGTGAACACAAAATCGCCACCAGCCGTGCCGTTGCCCGAGGGGAACGTGCCGTTGTATTCGCCGTCGAGCAGCTCGCCGAGGGCTTGATCGACAAAGCCGTTGGCGGCGCTGCGAAGCGTCACGGTGTAGGTATCAGCGGCGAGCGGGCCGCCGGTTTTCACAAACGTCAGTTTGTCGCCGACGACGACCAGCGAACCATGCACCACGCCGGAAGTCGCACCCTGCACGACCACGTCGGCAGCACCGAGCAAGCCGTTCTGCGCGTCATAGAGATTGAGATTGCTCGTTTGAATCGGCGCCGAAAAGTCGACGACAAAACCGCTCGTCGTCGGCGTAAAGGCTTCGACAAACGTCGTCATCACCTGCCGTTCTTCGAGCGATTCCAAGAACAGTCGGCGGCGGAGATCACGTTCGGGCCGCAGTGCGCGAGTATCCGAAGGGCGACGAGAGGGCTTTTTCGAAAAGGCAGAATTGCGAATCAGTCGGCTCATGCTTCGGTACCTGGTTGCGAAAGCGCGTGGAAGAGATTTTTCTAGGCAAACTCAATCAACCGCACTTCCCTGCGCCACCACCAGGCAATCCATCGCCAGGAGCGAACTGGCGGGGTCAAAAAACGACACCACCCCTCTCGCTGATTTGCCAGTCGGATTTCTGCCACACGTTGCCACTCGGCAACGAAGTCTTTTCCAATTGTTTTCCGAAATTCACCCCGCTCCTGTTTTTGCGTGGCATTTTGCCAGCATTTCCCGACTCACCAGGAATACGCCGCCCTCTGCCGCGGCCAATGGTCCACTTATTACGCTCGTACGAGATTTCGCATGCGCCTGCTCCGACGTTTATCGTTTGAATCGTTTGAAACACGCTGCTTGCTCGCCGTCGTCGACATTCCGGACGACCTGCAAGGCGTGCCGCAACAGCAGGTTGCTAGCCCCGTCAACATCGACAATGCCGCCGGCATTCGCGCTGCCGAGATCCGGCTGAAATACGATCCCACGGTGCTCGACATCAGCGATTCGCAGATTGTCAAAGGTTCGGTGTGGGGGAGCGACGCCAACGTACAGGTGGTCGCCAACATTGACGCGGTGAATGGCGTGATTGCGGTCTTTATCTCCGGCGCCGATGGCTTGCCGAGCGGCAGCGGCAGCCTGGTGAACTTCAACTTCACTGTGAAGGCCGGCGCCACGGTGGGCAGCACGACCACGCTCGACTTGACCACCGTCCGACTCAACGAAGGGGCCATCGTCGTCAATCCTGCACCGCAGGCCGGCGCCGATGCGACCGATGGCGTGATCACGATTGGCGGTTCGTCGGGTGGCAGCGGCAATATCTCTGGCCGAGTCTATGCCGACGTCAATCTGAACAATCTGGCCGACACGACCGAAGGTATTCCGGGCGTCACGATCACGCTCATCAATACCGCGACCAACGAACAAACGCAGGTCGTCACATCCGCGACCGGTGAATTTCAATTCACCAATCTCGCGGCGGGATCATACCGCATTCAGCAGAAACAGCCCGCTGCGTTCATCAACGGCGGCGTGAATGAACTCTCGGTGACGATCACGGCAGCCCAGTCCCTTACCGACCAGAACTTCCGCGAGCTCGGCTTGAAGCCCGAGTATGTTTACAACCGCCTCTTCACGTCGCTCGTCATGCCCGTGGGTTCCACGGCGTGGACCGATACGGTCACCACCATCGTGGCCGAAGCCGAAGCTGGCATCGTCCGCGCTCTCCGCGTCACGCCACCGGCAAGTTCCGCGGCCAGCAGCACGAGCGATACCTCGACGAGCTTGACGACGACCACCACTACAAACGATGTCGATGCTAATGCCGATTCGTCATCGTCGGCCGGGGAATCTGTCGAAACGGTGATGGCCAACAACGCGCCGCTGTCAGCTGGCGAGGCCACCGCTGATTCCGCCGATGCCGCGTTGCTCGCAACCGTCGACAGCTTGAACGATTCGGCTGCGAACGACGCAGCATTCGTCGACGCCGATGCGACGGTGCCTCCTGCAGATCAGGATGATGTGCTGCTCGCTCTGCTGGCAGCCGATGGCTCCGACGAAGAGGGGAGTGGTGACGGCGAAGTGGCGGTTTGACGCATGAAAGCGGGCGATATCCGTCTCCTTTGACCTTGGCTTGGCGCGCCGATCGAGCTACAACGGCGGCGCAGGCTGGCGCTCTCTCGCGAGGATGGTGCCGACTCTTCAACGCCATTTCGCAGGCAAAGGATTGCCCATGCACGAGCGCCGGTTGGACTTCGAACGTCTCGATTCGCGCGACCTCTACGCGGTTGTCGGTATCGGTGCAGATGCCGAAACCTTGGTTGAGAACCGCCGCGTCGTTCCCGTGACGATCGACGATGCCTCGGGCGTTCGCGCCGCGGAAATCCACCTCCGCTACGATCCCGCCGCCTGGCACGTCGACCCCGCCGCCATCAAGTCGGGGAGCGCTTGGTCACAGGGAGGCGCAGCAATGACCAAGGTCGATCCCGCCGCCGGCGAGATCACGGTCTTTGTCTTCGCGGCCGAAGACCTGCCAGCCAATCAAGGGAGCCTGGTCGATCTGGAGTTCTCGCCGCACGACCCCACGGTTGACGACGCGGCCACCAACAGCCCCACCGTGGAGTTGAAATCGGTCCGCCTCAACGAAGGCTCGATCCCGGCCGATCTGTGCGGGGCAGACGATTCTGGCGAAGTAGCTGATCTCGGTGACGAAGAAGACTACATCAATCCGCGCGTCCGCGCCATGCTAGCCCAAACATCGCCACCAGCAACCGTCGCCCTGCCGAGCAAAGATTCGACCGTCATGCGCATGTCGCACGACCACCAGCGCGATAACGAACAATTCCGCCTGACGCGTGACCCCAACACGCCAATGGGCCCGCTGTCGCTATTGCCTCGCAGATTGCTGCCGGTAATCAAAGCCCCCAGCGACGTTGCCACCGTCGCGACCGTCGAACCAGCAACCTCACAAGCGGTTGCCTCTCCCTGGACGCTGATCTTCAGCCCCGAGGAACAACGCGTACGCCGGCGCGCAGCATAGCGGAACTATTCCGAATCGCGACACAACCGCTTGAGCGTCTACGCGCAGAATGCTGGAATATCGCTAGCGCTCATTCCAGCAGGCCACTGCCTTTCGCCGCCACCACCGAATATGGAATATTCGGCGACGTAACCGTTCACGCTGGCGCTAATTTCGGGAGGGCGAGGCTCCCGCCGAGCCGCGCCGGTCGAAAGCAGTCGCCAACGGCCTTCGCAATTCCACCTCGGCGGCTCGGCGGGAGCCTCGCCCTCCCGTCGCTCGCCGCGACAGCGTCGCTGGCGTGATTGGCTGCTCGGCGACGATCAACTTGACCAAAGTTGTCCGTCGCTCACTGTACAATAAGATCGCCAAAGATCTTTTACAGTGTGGTAGAAAGTGCGCCTGATTTCTCCTGGAATATATCAGGACAATCGAAACAAGATTGTCGTATCTTCACAACAAAACCCCCTGAAGTGGTCGTTGTGGCCGAGGGCAAAAACAACGGCTTCACAACGGTCTTTTTGCAGGCCAAGTCTTTGGGGTTGCTGGGCTTACGAAGTCGGCGCAAAAAACTCGCACGAGTGTTGTAAGCGGAGGGGTAGGGTCTTGCGGAGAGGGGTATTCCGCGACGCGAGCGGCGGTTTAGAAGCGGGCTTCGAGCCCCAACTGCAAGCCTTGCAGCAGTACGCCGCTGGTGTCGGAGTTGAACCGCGGCCGGCCAGCGCCACCGGCAGGCTCGGGCGGAAACTGCGAGACGGCGGTGTCGATCTGATTGCCGAGGCGAGCGGCGCCGGTCCAGTAGATCAGGTTGTAGCCGATGAGGAATTGCATGTTGCAACCGAGGTCGCGGCGGGCGGTGAGCGTGAACTCAGGAACGAAGCCCAGTTCGTCGTGCGTATGCCGGCCGATGTTGGTTTGCTGAGCGAGCAAGCCGCCGTTGAAGGTTGCCGAGCCGCCACCGGGGACGGTGGTCCGCGTGCGGCCATCGATATCGACCTGCGAGTGCGTGTTGCCGAGGGCCAGCTTCACTTGGGTGTCGATCGTCCACCAGCAGCGTTGCATGCTGTGGCTCACGCCGATCTGAGCCCCGTTGAACTGGCTATCGGTGGCGAAGGAATCGAACAGCCGTTGTTCGGTGCCGACCACAATGTTGCCTTGCGCGGCGATGAACCGCGAGTTCTGGCTGATGAGCAGTTGCTCATTCAAACTCAGATAGCGATAACCGGCCAGGAAGTTCCAGTTTGAGCAAGGATTGTTGCACATCTGCCAGCGAGTGAGAGCATCGAAGCCCTGCATGCGGCTGGAAGCACTGATGTCGATCGAACCATTCAGCAAGTTGGGATAGGCCACGAGCATTGAAGCCTGGTCCATCGTCTGTGTGCTGAAGACGGGACGAGCGAGGATCGAATGATCGAAGTTATCAGCCGAGTAGTTGCTGTTGTTTTGGCCGACGAAAAAGTAGCTCAGCTCGATGCCCACGCTTTCGCACGGATCAAGCCAACGACCGAAGGTAAACCGCCCGCCGAGATGCGGCGATTCGTTGACATCGTCATTGCCAAACAGCACGCGGGTGCCGGGCTGACCCAGGACGCCGGCCTGGTTGGCAGCAGTGCCGAGCGGGCTGGTGGTGACCAGCGCGGGGAGATTCATGTCGTCGATCCACCAACTGAGCAATTCGGCCCGCACCCAGAACGGCGGCGGCCCACAGCAGGCGGGATAACCGCAGTTGGGCGGATCCCAACTGCTGTTGATCGCTGGCTCGGGATACGAATCGAATGCTTCCTGCTCGTAATAACTGGCAGGCTGAACGGCTTCGAGTTGTTGTGGAGCCGCGACCATCTGCCGGTTGGCAGGGGTCGGGGCGGTGGCTTGCCGCAGGTGGCCGGGAACGTATCCCAGCTGTCGACCCTCATACCAGACCCCGGGTTGGCGGGAGCCCGCATCTTGGGCGCAGACCGCGCTTCCCAGCGTGGTGACCAGCACAGCGATGATGAGGAAGCAACGTGCCATGGGATTTGCTGAAGGACGTTCTGATCGGAGCTAACGTCTTTATCGGGCACAATCGGCACAATCGTTAATTTTCCCCCGATCGTTAAGGTCGACGCGGGATTCCGCCACTGGTGGACGTCACTTTGTCGCACTGCGGCGCCAGCAATGAAGGCAAATCACTGGTGCGATCCGCGCATTCCAAGATCCGCACCGCTTCTCTGGCGCATTTCGGTGGTTAGAAAGAAAGGAGCGACTGCCAGCCAGACGGAACCAGCGTATTCTTGTCTGGAGGGAACTGTTGCTGGCATTTTCTCCTCTAAGCGGTGTTCTGTTTCCCCTACGATTCGCATCAAAGCCCGGTGACGCGTTAATTGCATGGTCGTCGATCTTTCAGCACCGCAGAACGCCGATGATTCGGTCACTAACCTTCTGGCGAAAGCCCGCGAGGGAGGGGGCGATTCGTTGGGCAATTTGCTGCAGCTGTATCGCAACTATCTGACAGTCTTGGCGACCACGCAGATCAGCCCGATGCTTCGCAGGCGAATGGCGCCCTCCGATCTGGTGCAGGAAACCATGCTCGCGGCGCAGGCGAACTTCGTGCAATTTCAGGGGGGCTCTGAACGCGAATTGCTCGGCTGGCTGCGGCAGATTTTGATCAATTCGCTGCACGATGCCCTCGAAATGCATTTGCAGGCGAAAAAGCGTGACATGCGACGAGAGATTTCGATCGAGCAAGTGAGCGCCGCGCTCGATCAGTCGGTCATGAACTTTGCCAATGTGCTCGCTGCCCCCGGTCCTTCGCCCAGTGCTCAGATTCGGCAGCGGGAACGAAGTGTGTTGCTCGCCAATCAGTTGGCCAAGCTCAAGCCCGACTATCGAGACGTGATTGTGCTTCGCAACCTGCAAGGGTTGCCGTTTGAGGAAGTAGCCGAGCGGATGAACCGCAAGCCGAGTGCGGTGCGGATGCTTTGGCTGCGGGCGATCGATCATTTCAAACAAGTCTTTGAACCTTGGGAGTAAATCGCGCGTGACCGATGTTTCGACGCTAGAGCTGAATACTCGCCATGGTGAATCGCCGGCGTTGCGCGCGCTCACCGAAGAGCAGCGCGAACGTTTGACGCGGATCCTCGACGATTATCTGTCGCAGCTCGAGCAGGGCGTGCCCGCCAATCCGCACGCGATCCTGAGCGAGCATCCCGACCTCGCCGAAGCCCTGCAACTTTATCTCGCCAGCCTCACCAATCTGCAGGGCATGTCGGCCGGCTTCCAAGATACGACCGCAACGGTCGAGCCGAAGAGTGAAGCGCACGACAACGAACGGCGTCTCGGCGATTTTGTGCTCGGCTGCGAAATTGGCCGCGGCGGCATGGGCGTGGTGTACGAAGCACGGCAGATCTCACTCGGCCGGCGCGTGGCGATCAAAGTCCTGCCGTTTGCTGCCGTGCTCGATGCGCGACAGATTGCCCGCTTTAAGAACGAAGCCCAAGCGGCCGCGCAGATTCAGCATCCGCACATCGTGCCGGTGTTCGCCATCGGCGCGGAGCGCGGCGTGCACTATTACGCCATGCAGTTCATCGACGGCTTGCCGCTCGATCGCGCGATTCGCGATCTCCGCCGGCAGGCTCGGCTGACCGTGGAAGAACTCGAAGAGCAGCCCGGCGAAAACTCCGTCGACCGCGCTCTCGATGAAATTTGCTCGACCACATGTCGCTCGTTTCTGACTGATTCAGCGCGGCATCAGCGGCGATACTACGAGACCATCACGCGCCTGGGCATCGCCGCCGCTGAAGCACTGCACGCCGCGCACGAATATGGCGTGGTCCATCGCGACATCAAGCCTTCGAACTTGATGGTCGATCAGCAAGGCAAGGTTTGGATCACCGACTTCGGACTAGCGCGCTGCCGGCACAATAAAACGCTCACGCAAACTGGCGACGTGATCGGCACGTTTCGTTACATGAGCCCCGAACAAGCGACCGGCAAATCGGCGCTCGTCGATCATCGCACCGATATCTACTCGCTCGCGGCCACGCTGTATGAACTGCTGACCCTGGAACCCGTCGTCAGTCACGACGACGCACATGCCAGCCGCCCGCTCGACTCCTTTGAACCGACGCCGCTGCGGCGCCATCGGCCTGATATTCCAATTGCGCTCGAAACGGTCATTCTCAAAGCGCTGCGCAGCAGCCGCGACGATCGGTACGCGACAGCGCAGGATTTTGCAGATGACTTGCGGCGTGTGGTAGAAGGGCAGGCGGTTCTCGCGCAGCCCGTTTCGCTGTGGGAACGCCTCGCTCGCTGGAGTGTGAAGCATCAGCGGATTGCGATTGTCGCCACCGCAATCACACTTCTCCTCGGCGTGGGCCTGGCGATCGGAAATTTCAGAATTGCGCAAGAGAAGAGCAAAGCCGTTCAGAACGAAGAACGCGCCGAAAAGCATCTCGCGCGCGCCATGGAAGTCGTCGATCGCTTTGGTACGCAACTGGCCGAACGTCTGGAAGGAATCCCCGGCACTGCCGATGTCCGCCGCGAGTTGCTGCAGGACACGCTTGATTATTTTCATGAGTTCGCCCGCGACGCCGTGGGTGATTCCACTCTGCAAGACGACCTCGCGCTGACCTACAGCAAGATCGGCGTCCTGAACGATGAGATCGGCACGCCCGAGGAAGCGCTCGCAGCGCATGAACGCGGATTGGTGCTGGCGCGAGAACTGGTAGCCGCTCATCCCGCACGCTTGGATTATCAACAGCGTCTCGCGGTGTGCTTCAACAACTTCGGCTTATCCCTGACTCGCGCTGGCAAATCGCCCGATGCGCAGCGCTGCTTCGAACAGGCGATCAAGCTGCAACAACAGCTGATCGCACGTAAGCATCCCAACGTTCTGCCGGAGTTGGCCGCCAGCTTTTCCAATCTCGGCTTGTTGCAGGCGAAGACGAATCAAGTCGATGCCGATCGCAGCGCGTATCGCGAAGCTATTCGCCTGTATGAAGAGCAACTCCGCGAGCAGCCTGAAGATCAAAACGCATTGTGCAAGTTGAGCGCGGTCTATAACAACTTCGGCGCTTCCCTGCTTGATACTCACGCCGACCGTGCCGTGGAATATCACCTCGCGGCCCGCAACCAGCTGAAAACGGCCGTCGACAATCGGCCTCGCGACCTGCGTCTGCAAAGCGAACTAGCCTTAACTCTGAATAACCTCGGCGCCGCCCGCGCCCGCCTCAATCAATCGGTGGAATCGATCGAGGCCTATGAACAAGCGATTGCTATTCAAACGCAACTCGTAAATCAAGCGCCAGAACAAAGGTCGTACCGACATAACTTGGCCGTCAGTTGCAACAACCTGGGCCTGGCCCAAACGCGTCTCAAGCAACTCCCGGCGGCCGAGCGCTCGTTCGCGCTGTCGTTGCAGTATCACCTCGAACTCATCGCTCAATCGCCCGACAATCTGGAACTGCGCAGCAGCATTGGCGGTGTGTACAACAACCAGGGAATCATCCTGGAGGACGAAGGCCGCGGTGAAGATGCCGCAGTCGCGTTCCGCTCGGCGATCGAGCATCAAAAAATCGCCTGCGAACGAGCGGAAGATGTTGCTCGCTATCGCACGCTGCTGAGCAAGCATTACTACAACCTCGCCCGCATCCTGCGACAGACGGGAAAGTTTGCTGACGCTCGCCAAATCGTGCTGGCTCGCAAAGAGTTGTGGGCCGGCGATCAGCAGCGATTGTTTTCGGTCGCCGAAGAACTCGTCGTGCTCGCCGCCGCCGCCGAAGCAACACCGGCCGCCGATCAAAACCTAGCGAGGCAGAACTGCGATGACGCACTTCTGCTGATTCAAGAACTGCTGCAAACCGGCTTTCAACCGCCGGAGCATTGGTACCAGCGAAAGCCGTTTGCCGCCGTGAAGGCAGCGCAAACGTTCGCCCAACTCACATCGCGGTGAGAATCGAAACATGAATCAAGAACCCAAGTCACTCCTCTCTCCGACATCCGACATGAACAATTCTCAGCCACGACGATTGAAAGTTGAAAAGCTGGAAGGCCGCTCCGTGCTCGCGGCCATGATCGGGATGCCGGACAATCTCGAAGTCGAACCACGCACGGAATCCTCAATCGCTTCGTTCGGCGAGCACCGACAAGACAATTATCAGATCGTGGGTCCGACCTCTGGGCACTTCGGCACGAACGTGAATCGCATTGAAGTAGTTCAAAGCACACCCGGCGAAGCGGTCCGGCCGATTTCGATTCAGATCGCCGACTTCACCAAGCTCGACCTGCGCCAAATCGATTTCCGCTCGACCGATAATATGCCCCTCATTCGTGCGCCCTGGCTCACGCGTTTGCAAGATATCAATCTCGATTCGGATCAGACCCACACCGAGCCCGGTTGGGGAACCATCGATGGTCCTCCCGATTCCGTTAGCGACAACGGGCCTGGCGATGCCGTCAGCAGCGATCCGATCGGTCAGCCGCTCGACTCGGCGCCGGAATCGACGCCTCCCGATCAACCAGCGCCGGACACCTCGAAAAGTTCAGACGACCGACGTCTCCCTTGGCTTGATTTGCATGATTCGCCGAGTGTGATCACCACGGCCCTGCGACATTCGTCTCATCACTCCGAAGTGAGTCGTCACGAAGGTCGGGCCACATCGACAGCGGGCTTGAACGGAGTCGAGTCGGACAGTGATGAGATGGGGTTGTCTGATGATCGCCAACCGACAAACGGCGACTCAGCAACTGAACTGCTCGAGTTGCCCATCGCACGCACGCAAGCAACCAACATCTCTGCTCATCAGGACCGACACAGCGCGATTGTGAATGCGAGTCGCCGCTTGAACATTGCAGACCGACCGGGCCCCAGCCCCAGTGTTCTGCACTCACCCGACATCAGTGAGGTAACGTTTGCACCAGAGTTCGTATCGGAATTTGATGAAGGTGGACTCGTCGAATTAGTAACGGCAAGAACAGTCCAGTCCGCGGCCATCGCGAGAACGACGACCGATTTTCAACCAACTCGCCGCGTGATCGATGCCGAAGTAGGTTTGTTCCAAGCCATTGAAGTTGCCGTCGATCCCAGCCACGCAGCCATTTTTCCCGTCGTTCTGATCGCAGCATTTCAGCTCTTCGACCAACGCCGCAAGCTGGAAGAATCTGATTTCCAATCAACTCAAACGATTGGCTCCAGGTTTGATGTGCCGTAACGTACAGCACTCGCGTCTCGGGTGGAGTCGCGCTGCAACGGGTCAGTGGCGAAGCCTGCGACAGCCAATTTAGCATCGGCGTGTCGCACTGATGAAAGGATGACGCGGCCGCTGTTCAAGTGTGTGCCAGTACCTTGCTGGGGGCATTCACCGTGTACGAGCGAGCGCCGGTGCCGGCTAACTTGCCGCCGGCCACGATCAAGTATTCGTCGCGGATCGGCCGGCCGGCGAACCAGCATTCGAGGATTTCTCGCGTACCGGCAGCGTAACGGGCTTGCGCTGAGAGCGTGGTTCCAGACACGTGCGGCGTCATGGCTTGATGCGGCATGGTTCGCCAGGGGTGGTTGGCCGGCGGCGGTTGAGGAAACCAGACATCGCCAGCGTAGCCCGCGAGTTGTCCTCCCTCGAGCGCCCGCACGATCGCGGCCTGATCGCAAAGTTCGGCCCGCGCGGTGTTGACGATGTACGAGCCGCGCCGCATCCCTCGCAGGATCTGCTCATTCACCATATGCATAGTGCCGGGGTGTAGCGGGCAGTGCAGCGAGACGACATCGCAGGCCTTGGTAAGCGATTCGAGTGTCGTATGAAAAGTCAGGCCAAGCTCTTGTTCGAGCGCGGCGGGCAAACGGTGGCGCTGCGTATAGTGCAGCTTGACGCCGAATGGTTTCAGTCGCTGCAGCACCGCCAGACCGATCCGGCCGGCGGCCACCACGCCGACGTGCATGCCCTCGAGATCGTACGCACGCTCGGCACAATCGGCGATGTTCCAGCCGCCCTTCACGATCCATTCGTGCGACGGCAGGTAGTTTCGCACCAGGGCGAGAATCTGCATCACCGCATGTTCGGCCACGCTGATGCTGTTGCAGTACGTAACCTCTGCAACGGTGATTTCGGCCTGGCTCGCGGCTTCCAGATCGACGTGGTCCGAGCCGATGCCCGCCGTGAGTGCGAGTTTTAGTTTCGGTGCTTTCGCGATTCGTTCGGCGGTCAAATACGCCGGCCAAAAGGGTTGTGAAATGACGACTTCTGCATCGACCAATTCGCGATCGAACGCGCTATTCGCGCGGTCTTTATCAGAAACAACGACGAGCTCGTGCCCCGCGGCCTCGAGGAACTTGCGCAGCCCGAGTTCGCCCGACACCGAGCCCAGCAGTTCGCCCGGCGTGAAATCAATGGCTTCCGGCGAGGGCAGGGTTTGGCCATCAGGATAGTGAGTCAGTTGGGGCAAGCCATCGCGAGCGTAAGAAGTTGGCAAGCCGCCCACAGGATCGGGATAAAGCACACACAGAATCTTCGACATCGGAATTCTCCAAACAAATAGTGACGGGAAACGATCGGCAGAGAGATTCGAGAAAACGGCTAGTGTTTCGCTGCGTATCGAGCGGCAAGCGCGTTCACGCCGTCGGTGTAGATCCGCTGAAACAACTGCGTGACGAATTGCTCGGTCACGCCGCTGGGAGTGAATTCGCCCGACCACTCCACGCGCGACCGACCGCCGCCGGTCTCACTCACGCGGATCGTGGAAAGGTAATTCGTCACGGGAAATGGAGCGCGAACGATGGCATAGGTGTAGCTGCGGGCGGCTTGATCGAAAGCAATCAAGCGCTCGACGATGGTGTCGCCATTGGGATTGGTGAGTCGCCGCACACGGCCCCCTTCGCTCAGCTCGCTTTGAGGGATGTACGGGAGCCAATCGGGGAGCGAACCAAAGCCGCCAATGAGTTGCCAGACCTGTTCGGGTGGCGCTGAGATTTCGATCGAGGCAGATGCGGTTGCCATGAGCTGTCACCTAATTGGAAAACGAACGCAATTAACTTCGCCAAGGATGTTCGGGAACTTCGGTCGAACCAATTGCCATAGCGCCGACCGTGGCAACGCGCAAATCGTTGTCCACCGTGCTGCCGCTGACGCCGATTGCGCCAATGAGCTCACCGTCGCGATTCACAATCGGCAGTCCGCCTGGAAACGTGATGAGCCCCGCGTTGGAATGCTCGATGCCAAACAGCGGTCCGCTTGGCTGCGAAAGTTTGCCGATCTCTCCGCTCGGCATGCCGAAGAGGCAGGCAGACTTCGCCTTCTTGGTCGCCACATCGATGCAGCCGAGGTGCGCATCCTCCATGCGGACGAAAGCTTTCAGATTGGCGCCCGAATCGAGAATCGCGATACACATCCGCGTTCCAATTCGTTCGGCTTCGCTGATCGCCGCGGCGATTGCTTGCTGGGCTTCCGATAGGCTGACCTGCATTTTCTGCTCCTCAAGATTTTTATGACTGCGCAGCAGCGTTCCAACTTCGACTGCGCGGTTGCGCAGCCGGCTCTCTTCTTGTTTTTCTGATGGAAGGGGGCCGAAGAATTACCGATCGATCGGCAGCGGCGCTTGCGCGGCGACGAGCTTTTGCTCGCGTAGCTCCCGCCAGAAGTCGCCTGGAATAACGAAGGCCAAAGCAGCATGGTCCTCGGCGATACGCTCTGGACGACTTGCGCCTGGAATCACCGCAGCCGCGGCCGGATGAGCCAGCGAGAATTGCAGCGCCGCCGCTTTGATCGGAACACTGTAGCGCTGGGCAACAGCGCGGATGCGTTCAACCTTCGCGAGAATTTCGGGCGGCGCCTTTTGATATTCGAAGTGCGCACCGCCGACCAGCACGCCGGAACTGTAAGGGCCGCCGATGACGATATCGACTTTCTTCGCGGCCGCAGCTGGCATCAGCCGTTGCAGCGCCCGCTCGTGATCGAGCAGCGTGTAGCGGCCCGCAAGGAGAAATCCATCCGGTTGGGTTTCGGTCATATCGAGCGTCAGCTCGCACGGCTCGACGCTGTTCACGCCGAGGCCCCAACCTTTGATCACGCCTTGCTCACGCAGCTTGGTGAGTGCCCGAAAAGCACCGGTGCGGGCGATTTCAAAAAAGTGAAGCCATTGGTCGCCGTGAAAGTCGCGCGAGACATCGTGAATCCACACGAAGTCGATGCGCTCCACACCGAGACGTTTCAAGCTGTCGTCGATCGAGCGCAGGGTGCCATCGGCGGAATAGTCGTAGACGACTCGATTGGGCCGACCGAATTCGAACAGGCCCGATTTTTCACCGAAGTCGCGCTTGCCGGTTTCGACTTCATCGAGGATCAACCGACCGACCTTCGTGCTGAGAACGTAGTCATTGCGGTTATGCTTGGCGAGCGCTCGGCCAAGACGAATCTCGGATAAACCGGCTCCGTAGAAGGGGGCCGTGTCGAAGTAGCGGCCGCCTTGTTGCCAGGCCGCGTCGACCGTAGCTTCGGCCTCGGCATCGGGAATGTTACGAAACATGTTTCCCAGCGGCGCCGCCCCAAAACCCAGCGGTCCCTTCAGCAGACTTCCTCGCACGCTCATGCTAATTCTCCGCGCTAAGCCTTCATGTCTGGACAAGAATCTTAGAAATGGTGTAGCCGCGGTCGGCGTTGCATTCCATCTCTGTCACACGTAAAGAAGCGTCAGGCCTGGACACCGATTTTGGTTCGCAGGAAAAGATTCGTCATCATCAGCACGCAATTGCGCCGCATTCCGTTCGCTGAATTGGAGATGTCCATCGTTCACGCTTTATCTCTGCGAAGTGCCGGCGGGAAGCCGACTCGGCCCTAGGCGTGGTGGAAAATCGTGGCCCTCTTAGTGACTAAAAAAGGAAGCTCAAATGACTGCGCTGCTCGATCCGCTGGTTATCGGTGATTGGAAACTCCCTAACCGCGTCGTGTTATCGCCGCTGACGCGAACTCGGGCGAGTTCCGGCCGTGTTCCCAACGCAATGATGGCCGAATACTATCGTCAGCGCGCCGGCGCGGGGCTGATGCTCACTGAGGCCACCAGCGTCACGCCGATGGGAGTGGGATATCCCAACACGCCGGGCGTTTGGTCTCGCGAGCAAATCGAAGGTTGGAAACTGGTAACTCGCGCGGTGCATGAAGCGGGCGGAAGAATCTTGTTGCAGCTGTGGCATGTCGGACGCATTTCCGATCCGTCGTACCTCGGCGGCGAATTGCCCGTCGCTCCTAGCGCTCGCGCACCGGCTGGGCACGTTCATCTGTTGCGGCCCGAACGACCGTTCGTCTTGCCGCGTCCGCTGCAACTCGCCGAAATGCCTGGCATCGTTGCCGCTTACAAACAAGGCGCGGTGAATGCGCAAGAAGCCGGTTTCGACGGCGTGGAAGTGCACGGCGCGAATGGCTATCTGCTCGATCAGTTCCTGCAAGACAGTTCGAACGAGCGCACCGACGAGTACGGCGGATCGATCGAGAACCGCGCGAGACTGTTGTTAGAAGTGACCGACGCAGTCATCGGGGTGTGGGGCGTGAACCGCGTCGGCGTGCATCTTTCGCCGCGCGGCGACATGTATTCGATGGGCGACTCCAACCCAGCCGCCACGTTCGGCTACGTAGCCGAGCAACTGGGCCAGCGGCGCATCGCATTCATCATGGCGCGTGAATCAATCGGCCCAAACCGAATCGGCCCCGAACTGAAACGAAAGTTCGGCGGCATCTACATTGCGAATGAAAGCTTCTCATTCGCAAGCGCCAATCAGGCCATCGAGTCAGGCGAAGCCGACGCTGTGGCATTCGGCAAACTCTTCATCGCCAATCCCGATCTCCCCCATCGCTTCGCGCTTAATGCGCCGCTCAACGCACCGAACCCCAAAACGTTCTACGGCTCGGGCCCCGAAGGCTACACGGATTATCCGTCATTGGATCAACCGACTGCGGAACTGCAAAAGAAGCCAATTGTGGTAGCGTGAGCCAGCCATTTAACGGCGTTTTGCTTACGCTTGAAGCAGCGTGACCGGTTATCGTGAGCTCTTTCGGGAAGTAAACGCACAGTGCGGAAAGCCGTCGCGGGTGTGCTTACTTCTGGGAACGCCACCGCGCCAATCGAGAATTATCACGGCAAAACGGAGCGGGTTGCGATCCAAAAGCCCCCACCGACGTGGTGGGGGCAGTTCGGTTTCCGACGAGCCCACGCGAGACGCAGGATTGATGGTATTTTCCTTTTCCCTAGAGCGCCCGCCTTCTGTCACCATCGTGCTGCGAATTACTGACATCGCATTGTTGAAACCAATTCACTCATACCTTAAGGCTTCAATCGGGTCTAACTGACTCGCCCTGCGTGCTGGGTAGTAGCCAAAAAAAACTCCCACGGCGGCGGCGAAGAAGAAGGCGAGGATCGCTGCGTTGAAACTGATCACGATCGGCCACCGAGTGCCAGAGGTGAGCGAGTTGATGAGCATGGTTACACCGACGGAAGCGGCGCAACCGAGGGCAAAACCGACGATACCGCCGAGGCAGGCGAGTAGGATGGCTTCCATCAGGAACTGCGCGAGGATGTCTCGGCCGCGGGCTCCGACGGCCATGCGGATGCCGATTTCGCGGGTTCGTTCGGTGACGCTGACGAGCATGATATTCATAATGCCCACGCCGCCGACCACCAGGGAGATGCCGGCGATCGACGAGATCATCATTGTCAACGTACCAATGATCACGCCCAACAGATTGGCGATTTCAACCGTCGTGCCCACGTCGAAATCGAAAGGTTCGCCGGGGTTGATTTTGTGCCGTTCGGCCAGCAGTTGATTGATTTCGCTTTCGGCTTCAGCCATGTCGGTCAGCGAGCGGGCGGAACACATGATGGCATTGACGTTGTCGAACTCGCTTCCCTGCAGTCGGCGGCGCATGGAAGTGTAGGGGAACAGCATCACATCGTCCTGATCCTCTCCCACCATGTTGGCCCCCTTGGTTTGCAACACGCCGACAACTTCGAACGGCACGCCCTTAACGCGAATTTTCTCGCCGATCGGGTCGGACGTTTGAAACAGCTTGCTGACGACCGTGTGGCCAATGACGCAGACCTGCGAGGCAGAATTGATGTCGCCATCGGTGAAAAAGCCGCCCCGCCGCACTGGCCAATTCCGGACCGTCAGGAATTGCTCCCCCACGCCGACCAGTTCCCGCGGCTGGTAGTTGGCGTTGCCGTACACGACCTGGGCCTGAGTAATGACGATCGGGGAACTGGCAATGATCGTGTGGCAATGCTCGACGATGGCCTCGGAATCAGCTGCCGTCAGCGAAGACACGGCGCCATGTACACCGCCCCCTTGCTTTTGATTGCCGGGAAAGACGATGACGACATTGGTCCCTAAGCCTTGCAACTGACCTTGCACAAGCTGGCTAGCGCTCTGCCCGAGCGAGACCATTGCCGTGACGGCGGCAATGCCAATCACCACCCCCAGGACAGTGAGGCCGGCCCGCAATTTGTTCTTGGCCAACGCCCGCGTGGCGATTCGCAGCGTAATGAAAAATCCGCTGATCATTCAGCCTCCCCACGGCTTCGGTGGCTCGATGCCTGTGACGAGGACATCACCAACTTTCAGATCGCCCGAGATCAGTTCGGTGTAGCGGCTCTCCGAAAGACCAGCGACTACTTCCACCGCGCGCAGCTTGAGGCCATCCGAAACCCAGACGTGCCGAACTTTGCGCGACTTGCGAATTTCCGCCCGTTCTTCTGCCGAAAGACCCGTTTCTTGCACGTCGCCGGGGTCGATGTTGTTTTCCTTCACTTGCCCTTCCAGCAGCTGAAGATCCTCCGTGCGAACGTGCTGCTTCGCGGGAAAGAACCGCAAAGCCGAGTTGGGAATCTTCAGTACTTTTTCACGCCGGGCCACTTCGAAGGACAGGTTCGCCGTCATGCCGGGGAGGAGTTTGAGTTGCTCGTTCGCAGCGCCGACGAGCACCGGATAGGTGACAACGTTTTGCGTGGTCGTGGCGCTCAGGCGAATTTCTTCGACGGTGCCCGTGAACAGGTCGGTGTAGGCATCGACGGTGAATGTCACCGGCATTTTCTTCTCCTGAGCTACTTTGATTAGCCCGATGTCGGCTTCATCGACGGCGGCATGCACATACATCTTCTTCCGCATGTCGGGGGCGACGATAAACAGCTCAGGCGTTTGAAACTGGGCCGCCAGCGTTTGCCCCGGATCAATTTTGCGGTTGATCACGATGCCGTCGCAGGGAGCTTTGATCTTGGTGTATTCGAGGCTCAGTTTGGAATTGTCGAGTTGAGCCTGGGCCTGGTCGACCGCCGTTTCGGCCACCTTGACCATCGCTTGCAATGACAGGCGAGCAAAGTGAACGCGATCGATTTCGGCTTGAGCGATGAAAGCAGTATCGTCCTCGCGGAGCGTGTTCGCGCGGTTTTCGTCGCGAATCGCTTGCTGCAACTGCGCTTTGGCCCGCTCGACGTCCGCCCGGCGATTGGCCAGCGCCGCTTCGTCGCGGGCCACACCAGCGACATAGATGCGCGGGTCGATCTCGGCCATCAGTTGGCCTTCTTTCACTTCCTCGTTGAACTCGACGTGCAGTTTGGCGATCGGTCCCGAGACAAACGCTCCCACGGTAATCTGGAGCACGGGCTTGACCGTGCCGGTGGCGTTGACGACGGCAGAGATATTTCCCTCGGTGACCTTCGCGGTCTTCCATTTGGGGACGCTACGCAACTGCATGTAGTTGCTCAGCGGCTGCCAGGCGACGGCTGCACCACCCAGGACTAGAATAATGACCGCAATCGTGACAAACCTGCGCATGGGCTACTGGCTGATTGAGGCGGAAGTTGATGAGCTTTGATTGTAGCAAGCCATCATCATCTTTCGCTCCGCGCTAGCGACTATTTGAATACGGGAACTCATCACTTGGCCCTGATTGAACTGCGCGATATTTGCAAAACCTACGACTTGGGCGAAGTGCAGGTAAAGGCACTACAGCATACGAATCTGACGATTGAACCGGGCGAATACCTGGCTTTGATGGGGCCTTCGGGGAGTGGCAAATCGACGCTGATGAACACGCTCGGCTGTCTCGATCGTCCGACGAGTGGCAGCTATCAACTCGCGGGAGAAGAGATCGCCACGATGTCGCGCGATGAGCGGGCGGTGATCCGCAATCGGCGAATCGGGTTTGTGTTTCAGAACTTCAATCTCCTCGCCCGGACGACAGCAGTGGAGAACGTCGAATTGCCACTCCTCTATTGTCGCGGCATTTCCGCCAGAGAACGCCGACGCCGAGCGATCGAGAAGCTGAAGCTGGTTGGGTTGGGCGAGCGACTCGATCATCACCCGAGTCAACTCTCCGGTGGTCAACAGCAGCGCGTGGCCATTGCCCGGGCTCTGGTCAACGAACCAGCCATCATCATGGGGGATGAACCGACGGGGAACCTCGATAGCCGGACGAGTCGCGAGGTCATTGCCTTATTTCGGGAGCTGAATGAACAGCAGGGGATCACCGTGATTCTGGTAACGCATGACCAGCATGTGGCCCGCCATGCCCGGCGAGTCGTGGTGCTGCGCGATGGGCAAGTGGTTTGCGACACGGTCGATTTTGACCAGGCGCTACAAGCCCTACATTCGGAAGGAGAAGGTGAACCGCTTAGCGAGGCTCAACCGGACGAATGAGATTGTGCGCACTACACGGCACAATCGGCCGAAGTCGAACACTATGCACTTCGTGTCTTTTCATTACAAACGGTTCAGTCGCTGTCGCTGCTGCGCCGGCGTGCTAGCGATGCTGTTTGTTGCGTTATCGCAATCGGATGCCACAGCGCAGCCGCTGTCTTATCGCTCTTATCATCTCGAGCAGCGGTCAACCGTGATCCGGCAGCCTGCCGACTTTCGCTCCGCACCACTGCCACCCTCGGCCCCACCGCCGACGGTCGCCAAACCAGGACCGGATCGCTTCACACCGCAGCGAATCTCGCTCGACGATGCCATTCGCATTGCGCTCGAAAACGATCGCGTCGTGCGGGTACTCGCTGGCGAAACGGCGGTGAATAGTGGGAAGACGATTTACGACGTCGCGATTGCCAACACGGTCATCGATCAGCGCACGGCCCGCTTCAATCCGTTCCTCACCGTGAACAACAACTGGGATCGCCTTGAACTGCCCACGGCGTTTCCCGATCCGGGCGATCCGACGAATACGTTGATCGGCGGCTTTCGCACCGATCAGCATCGGTTGGATGTGGGTGTTTCCAAAATCAATCCCTTGGGCGGGCAGTTCGACGCGGGCGTGAACACAGTCAGTCAGCGGTTTCAGCCTGGCGTGTTTCCGCTCAATCCCCAGAACACGTCTTCGGCCAGCATCGCGTATACGCAACCGCTGTTGCAAGGCTTCGGCCGGCCCGCGAATCTCGCGCCGGTGGTGCTCGCGCGGATCGATACCGAGCGGTCGTACTTTCAGCTGAAAGACGCAGTGCAAACGCAAGTGCGGAGCGTGATCGAAGCCTACTGGAGCTTGATTGCCGCGCGCATCGATGTTTGGGCCACAGAACAGCAGGTGGCGCAAGCGAAGTTCGCGCATCAGTTTGCCCAACAGCGATTCAAAGTGGGCATTCGCAACGGTTCCGATCAGGCCCAGGCGCGAACTTCGCTGGCGAACTTTCAAGCCAATCTGATCAATGCGCGCAATGCAGTGCTGCAGCGCGAAGCGGTGCTACGGAACCTGCTCGGTTTGCCGCCGTGGGACGAAGTACAGCTAACGCCAACGACGGAGCCGGCCAGCGAACGCTTTGAGCCCGATTGGCTGCAAATTGTCGAATTGGCCGCTCAGCAACGGCCCGACTTGATTGAACTCAAGCTGATTTTGGAGGCCGATGAGCAGCAGCTGATCATCGCCAACAACACCGCTCGTCCACGCCTCGATGCCGTGGCCCTTTATCGCTGGAATGGTCTCGAGGGAGAAACGCCCGCAGGAATGAGAGTCTCTTCAGGTCCAGGGCAATTCACCGATTACACCCTGGGTGTGAACTTCTCGATGCCGCTCGGCCTACGCCGCGAGCGATCGCAACTGCGGCAGCGAGAGTTGATCCTCGCCCGCGATCAGGCCAATCTGCAACAAGGGCTTCACGCGGCTTCGCATGAACTGGCCACCACGCTGCGCAGTTTAGAACGAGCCTATGAACAGTACCTGGCCTATCGCGAGGCCCGCGCTGCGGCGGCGGAGAATCTGAAGATTCAAGAAGGCATCTTCCGCGGCGAGTTCGACGCAACGTTCAGCTATTTGAATGTGCTGCTCGCAATCACCGACTGGGGCAATGCCGTCCGCAATGAAGCCACGGCGCTGACGCAGTACAACACACTCCTCGCCGAGTTGGAACGTCAAACTGGCACCATCCTCGAAAGCCACGGCGTCTGGTTTTATGAGGAGCGGTATGGATCGATCGGACCACTGGGCCGACTCGCGCGGCCAGTGCAGTATCCTGCGCGCAATGGCCCGCTACCCAACGCGGAGCGCTACCCTAGCGGCGAGCGACCGGCAGAAGATTTCTTTCAAATGACCCCGCCGGTCCGTCTGCCCGAACTTCGCCGCGAGGAATTACCGCCGCCGGCGCCGCAACGGTAACTGCCAAACCGAAATTCGGTTTATGTACGGTTCAGCAGCCTTTCGCCAGTCGCGAGGAGGCGTGGCGTGGAAGTTCAAAATCAGCACGCTGCGGAAGTATCGAGTGGTGAGTAGTGACCGGATTTGAACTCAATAACTCGATGCCCAATCAAGACTTGCATCAGGAGCCTGGGACAGCATGCCAAATTCAACGGCCTACTTGAACCTGGAGGTCAACTTCTCTGTTCAGTCACAAAGTATTGGCACCAAAACAGAAACGGCTCTTCGGGTATCAAATACCGAAGAGCCGTTTGCAGGTCGGAGTCGGGGTGACAGGATTTGAACCTGCAACCTTCTGCACCCCATGATACGCTGCAATTCCTGAAATGCGATTTTCCACGAGAAAATCGCATGCTTGTTACCTCACTTTACCAGCCAAACACTGCGATTCAAGCAGTCTTGGTATCAGAATGGTATCACGTGTACGTGGGCTTCAGAGAACTATTCGCGTCGCCTCGATGGCTCGATACGAGCAGCACGCCTTGGGCGGCGGCAGTACGCTGTCTACTTGGCTTTTAGCGCGACGGCACACACCGTCAACGTCAAATTCTGGGCCGGCAAGTTTGAGCATTACCGTTGTGGGAAGTGCTCGCAACGGCCATGTTTAGTGCGTTTCCATCTTAGGTGTAGCGGTAGCCGCAGTGTTTGAAGTAGTTGCGGCACTCCTCCTCGTTGAAGAGTTCGAGGAGTGCGCCGCACAGATCCCAGAGTTTGTCTACGGTACGTCGTGCTCCGTCGCGCAAGAGCTTTTTGAACTTCGCGAAGGCAAGTTCGATCGGGTTCAGGTCGGGTGAGTACGGTGGCAAGTAACGCACCTCAGCGCCGACGGCTTCGATCGCTTCGCGCACGCCGGCGACTTTGTGACTCGAGAGATTATCCATCACGACGATGTCGCCAGGCCGTAGTGCAGGAGCCAAGTCTTTGCGGACCCAAGCGAGAAACAACTCGCCGTTGATGGCACCATCCACTGTCAGCGGGGCGATGAATCCTGCGGCTCGCATCGCGCCCAGAAACGTCGTCGTTTGCCAGCGGCCGCTGGGGATTTTTTCGATCAGTCGTGTGCCGATGAGCGAACGACCATAAGTCCGCGTCATGCACGTTTTGGCCCACGTTTCATCGATGAAAACGGCTTTCTCCGGCGGAATGCTTGGCTGCTCGGCGCGCCATCGCTCACGCTTCTCCGCAACATCGGGGCGATCTTGCTCGCTCGCAATCAGCGTCTTTTTTTTCGCGTGAGCTCTAGCGCACGGCATGCGTTGCAGATCGTCGTCAAGCAAACTTCTTCGCCACGCTCGGCTTGGAGTTCCGCCTGCAGCTCACGCAAGTAAATGTCGGGCCGAGCAGTGACCTTCGCCACCAACCAGTCGGCCCATTCCTTCCACTCGGGTTGTCGTGACGCTGCCGTCTTTGGCGCGAGTTGATTCGATTCGCGACGCTGTTGCTTCACGCGTCGCACCCATGATTCCGACACGCCGAAGCGAACCGCCACGACACGCGTCCCCTCACCCGCATCACACGCGGCAAGAATCTCCGCGCGAATTTCCACCGCAATTGGTTCCATCAGACCACCTCCTGGAGATGGTCTCTAAATTACCGACCTTACCTAGCTGGCGCTAGATGGATTGTGAAACGCACTAGCCTTCGGCATCGAAAGGTGCGCACCGAGTTGGCACTCGGCGGCAGTAATCCGTCCTGAACTCGGGGGTAGTGCTGGATTAAGTGGCCCCGCTTTTTAGTGCGTGAATCGACGCCGCTATTTTTCAAATGGTCCGAAGACAAGCTGGACATAGATCGCGTGCAAAACGGCAATCGCAATAAAGAATCCGAGTACCAGAAGTAACAGCCACACCATTCCCATTGCTGGATGCCAGTGCCTTTTTGGAGCCGGCGCGTCGGACGGGGATTCGTATGGGTTAGGTTCCATTCTACCCGCGCACGAAAAGCCCCGCTAGGTTTCGCGGGGCCGAACTGCCAGTCGAACTAGGCGGCGATTGCGGTTAGCAGTTCCTCAACCGTCCAGGCCGTGCTGGCCAATCCGCTGGCCATCGCTGGCGTGTGCGGTTGATTCTTTCCCTTGCTCAGCGTCTTGTGAGCGCGGCAGAAATTGAAGTGCGCGAAGTGCAGAGCCAGCGCGAATTCGTGGTTCGCCCACTTTTTGCTGAAGCAGTATGGTCCAAGGTTCGACAGAATGAACCCCCAATTCCTCACCGGCCAAACCGCGCCATGAAACGCGAATCCCGCGCACCCCTGATCGTCGCCGTCGTGCTGCTGGTTCTAGTTGCATCGTTATCGCGCATGGCAGAAAATCAGCCGCAAATGGTTTCTCCTTTCGTTCGCGGAGCACGTCATGAACATGCGAACTTGTCTGGCTTGCTGTCTGTGGCTCTTTTGTTCGGCAGCCCTCGCTCTCGCCCAGAGCCCCAAAATGACGCATAGCGTTGGAATGGCCGGGCGTCCCAAGAACGACACGTCGCGCGGGTTCATCGGCTGCATGATGGTGTTCCTGGATGAGCGTCCGACGATTTGCTTTGGAGCTCAGAAGAGACCGAGTGGCGAGACACATTACACGTACATCCTTCTGTTTGCCCCCGACGCTCCGAAAGCCGAGATTTTTGGCTTTGGGAAAGGGAACGTTATCACAGAAGCCCCCGATCACGCGAATATTGCCTGGAAATACGAAATGGGGAATTTTGTGATCGACATGGCTTACGCTTACAAGTCTGACAAGAACACGTTGGAATTGACCTCGGAAAAGTTGACGATCAACGGCGAGGAGTATGCGACCGAAACGCCTCCCGTTTTTCTGGTAGGCACAGACGGCAAGCTGAAGCGTGTCTTCACGAAAGCGAAAACGGTCGGGCCGGAACTGGATATCGGTAGAACGCAGAACCCGACCGCCCTCCTGCAAACGATTGAGGAGCTGAAAAAGGACTCGCAGGAAATCGCCGCCTTCCTCACGAAAAAATAGCAAGGCGTGGGTTCATGAGGAAACACGCCGCTCCCATCATCGCCACTGTTCTGCTGCTCTTGCCGGTGCTGTACGTGGGGAGTTATCTGGCGCTGGTGGTGCCAGGGTATCACATCCCGGGCCAGTTCAATAACTACCGAATGGGCTACGACTACGCAGAGCGAATTTTCTGGCCGCTGGAGCAGATCGACCGGAAACTGAGACCTGAGTCGTGGAACGATCCTGCGACTAACCTTCTGCGGCTCGGTTCGCGCTAGTCATTCCCCTTAATTCCGCCTTCCCCGCCTAGGTCCACTTAATCCAGCACTACCAAGTCGGGGTAGCCACACTGACCTAATCTTCTACCTCGGTGTGTCGGACGTGTGTCGGACCGAAGCGGTTAATGTGCAGCAGTCATGCGGCTGATTATTTGCCACAGCATCTATTCAAGTCAGGCTCGAACCGTATTCCGCGTTCTCGAGAATGCGTACGATCAAACGCCCTCGACGATTAGGCCACGGTATACCGCTCCCCGGAAGCGGTATTGGACGACGTCTTGATAAGCCGGGCTGTAATACCAAGCGCGAGCCTCCTCGACCGATGGGAACTCGGCGACGACCACACCTTCAACCTCCGGACCTTCGAGCGTCACGTGTCGCCCGTAGGCGGCGAGGACCTTGATTGGCCAGCCCTCCAGCGCAGCAGGGGCTTGGGACCAATAGGCTTCTAGCTCTGACTGGTCGATTGTCTTTTCACGCGTGAACACGATATATGCAGGCATTGGCATCTCCTGTTTTCTTCGAAGTCAGATGGAACGCGAATCAGCGAAGCCCGCCGGATGCAATAATGATCTCACCAGTCACCCAGCAGGAGTCGTCCGAGGCGAGAAAGGCGGCGATCTTGGCGATGTCGGCAGGCGTGCCGACACGTCCCAGCGGCGTCATGGCGACCAACTGTTTCTCGAAGTCACTTCCGACTCCGAACATTCCTGCTGCCTGAGTTCCTTCACTGAGCGTGGCCCCGGGATTGATTGAGTTCACGCGAATCTTCCTCGCTGCCAGCTCTTTCGCTAGTACGCCCGTGACCGCGTCCAACGCGCTCTTGCTCGCGCAATACACCGAGTAGTTCGGTGGGTGCATTGATGATGCTGCGGAACCAATGTTGATGACGCTTCCGCCCTTCGCGCCGAAATGCTTGAGCGACTCCCGGATCGTTAGTAGTGGGCCGAGTAAGTTGATGTTCATCTCACGATGGAATTCCTCCTCAGTCATCGACTCAAGAGGCATGGACCTGTAGACCCCCGCATTGTTCACCAGGATGTCGATCACTCCGTAGGCCGCACTGACCTCGGCAAACATCCGCGCCACGTCGGTTGAATTGGCAACATCACCTTGAATCGCAACAGCCCGTCCGTTGGACTTTTTGATCGCGTCAACAACGGCTTCTGCCCCTTTCCGATCGGTCGCATAATTCACCACGACCGACGCCCCCGCCGATGCCAGCCCCTTTGCGATTCCAGCACCGATTCCTTTTGACGCACCGGTAACCAGTGCGACTTTGCCTGCCAGGTTCGACATCATTTCTACCTCCACACGAGTTACGAAGATTACTCACACAATCCCGTAGACACGTCGGAAGGCGGACTGTGACAGATCGATATGAAAATTCTTAGGCGAGGTGCAGCGCCGTGCGGACATCCGGTCGATCCAGAATTCGCCGGAGTGATTGGACTTGGTCCGAAGGCTGAAGAAATGGGTGATCGCGATAGATAGCTGCGTAGTCACCGTCAACGATACTGTCGATCTTGCGCACTGTGTCGGCAGCGGCTTCCTTGACCCGCTGCACGCGCAATGGAACGAACAACAAGTGGTTAGGATCAACGTGACCAGCGTTGATGAACCCATTCGTCTTCTTTGAGCATCGGCAGGGGTTATTCGCATTCACCAGTCCGCACTGACTGTTCATGAACTGGTAAAGGTCGCGGCGTGCACGAGCGAGGCTCTGCCGAAAGTTGTCAGCCGTCATCTCTAATATCTCACTCCCGATGGTATCGCTAACACCCAAGATTTCGCCCAGCGTGAATATCAACCGCTGCTTGCGATCCAGACACAGCAGCATGCCCGTCGTGCAGCTGATCTTGGCTTCTTCAACGAGCAGAGGCACATCCACAGGCATGCTTTTCGGATCGGGCAAATCCAGATCGGGAGTGCTGTTGATGGCGGCGGCGTATGAGGCGAATGTCTGCGGCTGAGCTTCCGCGCCACGACGCTTCATGTTCAGCACGTGGTTCGTCGTGATGCGATACAGCCAGGTGCGGAACTGGCTGTCGCCCTGAAACGTGCTGAGACGGGTAATGGCCTTGATGAGCACTTCCTGCGTCACCTCCTCAGCATCCTGAGGTAGGAAGACCATTCGCACCGCGATGTTATAGATCCATGCCTGGTGCCGAAGAATGAGTGCTTCTAACGCGTCACGTCCTCCATCCTTGGCCTTCTTCACCAAATCGGCATCGTCCGATCCGTCTGTGATCTCTGTGAAGGGATTGAACATGACTGACTCCTTGACTCACGGTTCGAATGGCAACGAGATGCCTGCGTCCTCCTTGGACACTTGAGAGTCATCAGTGTGACAGAGCCTCATTGATTTATCTTCCCGCGTTCTTTACTACCGGTCGTCGAAATTCAAAAACACCACGAAGGCACACCGAGACCCACCTGAACCGCCTAGGTGCGCTACTATCCGGAGAAGACATCCTTGGGGTTTTGGGAAGCTGCATTGACTTCAGGCCTGCTACAATTTTGGAATGTTACCGAATCCGTATGAATCGCCCCGCGGAATTGCAGATGACTATCGTGTTCGAGAGCCCAACCCTGTTCCGGCCATAGCGTCCACCTTCGTCATTCCGTCATCCGCAGCCCTCGGCGGAGCGATGTTCTTTGCGACCGTCACTTTCTTCGCAGAGATCGGTGCGCGCTCGATCGCAGTGCCAACCGCTGTTTCGGTCGGAGTCGCCGCCATTTTTTGCGTTCTCATGGGGGCGGATAATTACATCCAGCAGCGACGCCCAGCATTCGCTTCCGCGGTAATTGGCATGCTCCTGGCTGCTCCAGTGGCGTTGGTTCTCTCTGTTTATCTGATGTTCGAGGCTTATGGACTGGCCACCAAGAACATTCCGGGAGCAACGCCAGTTGCAATGCTTGGATACGCCTCGTTCTTTTTGACGTTGAGCTTCGGCGGTTGGTTGGCAGTTTGCCAAACGCGCAAAGTGATCGTTCTGGAGCGAGTTCACAAAAAAACAGTAACTTAGTGTGCTCTCGGGCGACGGTAGAAATGTCCATTCGGCAAGTGCGAGCTTCGGCTAGCTTTCACAGTCGCCTGAACCACCGCAGATTTTCGAAGACTGGAAATGTCTCATGCACGAAGCTACCTCTACACCCACAATTGATCGAGAAATCACGTGCCTTTCACCAATGTTTGGCTCGATGGCGAGTTGGATCGTAATCATGACGGTGCTCGGTGTAGGTTGCTCGTCCTCGCCTGAGCCGGCAGTAAAACATGCGCGTGCCCCTCAGCTGAAAGTGGACGACGCGCTAGTGCGATTCTCCTTGGTTGCCGCCCTCGCATCGGGCGACTACGTAGGCGGGCCACCACTCCGCGAAGTGCTTGCTGGCGGCGATTTTGGCATAGGTACGTTCAGCCGACTCGATGGCGAAATGATCGTGCTGGAGGGCAAGGTGTACCAAGCGCTCGCAGATGGCACCATCCGCGCCGCAGACCTTGATGGCACGACACCGTTTGCTGCAGTAACGTTCTTTGATGAAGATGGCCGCATTGATAACTTTGCTGCGGCCACACTCGATGACTTGGACTCACAACTCGATCGCAAGTTGCCTCGCCGCAACGCGCCTTATGCGATCCGAATTGACGGGGACTTCGCAGAACTCACTCTCCGCAGCGTGCCTGCCCAGTCACCGCCTTATCAGCCGTTGGTCAACGTCGTCAAACACCAAGTAACTTGGCAACACCACAAAGTGCGCGGCACGCTTGTCGGTCTTCGCTGCCCTCCCTGGATCGGGACGCTCAACGTCGCGGGATATCATTGGCATTTCTTGAACGATGAAAAAACGATCGGTGGACACGTACTCGCCTGCGAGTTCGAAGGCGGGTTGCTCCGCTTCGATGAGTGCACTTCACTCGTCATCCACTTACCTGAGCCAGGTGAATTCGATAAGTACGATGCGGGCACAATCAAGAAGGAGGACATCGACCAAGTCGAACGTCAACGAAGGCCGACGGAATGACTTGAGTCGGTAGCATGGATGGCGGCGTATGTCTCACTCGAAACGGACGCGGCGGACAACTGGAAACCGTCGAAGAAGAAAAGTCGAGAACGGATCAATGGCATTTTTGCGCTGATCATGGGGCTGGGAGGCGCATCGAGGCACTTCGAGTTCAGCCGTGGGCTGTTTGTGTTTGTGTTTGAGTATTGAGTGCTCTCTGTCGTCGTTCAACTCGCACGAGGTTTAATTTTCGTAACGCAGCGACATTGATCATTTTCGTGAGCTTGCCAGAGTCACTGCGGCAGAATCGATTCATACCAGCGGTGTTGATCGTCCAGAATCGTTTCATGTGACTTCAATGTCCGCCGCCAGAACATTTGCAATGGGCAATTTTCCGAGAGCGGATTTTTTTTAGTGTCAGCGGCATGGCATGGGTGCGCCACTTCGTGGGGAATTTCTCCAGTTTCATTCTTGGCAGTTGGCGGGGCGTTTAAGCTCGGGTTCAGCCGCGACCGACATCATTTCATCGACGAGTCAGCGCGCAACCTCTCGATCGGCGAAATCATGTCGCAGCAAGCGAAACTCTCATGAAAATCGCTTTCTGGCGAACAGTTAATCCGTGCTGGGCCGCGGCCCTCACACGCGTGCCTCATCAGATTTATCACACTCCGCGATTTCTGGCCGTGGAGGCCGCGATCTCAGGCGGGCATGCTGAAGCGGTGTTGTTGTCGGATGGCGACGATTTCTTGTTCATTCCTTACGTCTTGCGACGCGTGGAAGATTTGCCCAGCAGCGATCGCGGGCAGGCCATGTGGGACCTGCAATCACCAAGTGGTTATGGTGGACCGTTATTACACTCCCGTAACGAACCCTTTCTTCACAGCGCGTTGCAGCTGTGGTCGAGAAGGATGCAGGAACGCAACGTCGTATCTGGCTTCATTCGCTTAGACCCCTTGAGTGAGAATTTCGGGCTGGAATCTGCCGACGTAGGCTATTTCTGCCATCGCGGGACAACGATTTCGCTTGCGCTAGGAGACCCTGCGAATCACTTATGGCCGCAAGTGCGCCGTCAATATCGCAGCGACATTCAAGCTGCGACGGCAGCCGGATTGCGGTTTCGTCTGCATGAAGAAGCACTTCCCTGGTCAGACTTTGTGCGGTTGTACCGAGAGACGATGCAACGAGTAGGGGCCGACGAGTGCTGCTTTCTTACGCCGGCCGATGTAGCGCGCTGGGAAGAAGTCGGCGGCTGGAAACTGGCTACCGTGGAAACCGGGCAGGGAACGATCGTCTCTGCCGGCGCATTTCTGGAGTATCACGGCACGGTGCAGCACCACTGGCAGGCCACGTCTCGCTGCGGGCTCGAATGTGCGGCAACGAAGTTGCTGGTTTACCAGGCCGCGCTGCATTTTCAACAACGAGGCAATCATTGTTTGCATTTGGGTGGCGGCATGGGAGGGCAGCGCGATTCGCTATTTCAATTCAAGTCCGGCTTTTCTCGCGTCACGCATCCCTATTTGACTTGGCACATTCCCTTCATGCCGCAACTCTACCGGCGCTTAGTTTCGGAACGGAATCGCTTGAATTCGCGACCCGCGCAACCCAATTTTTTTCCTAGCTACCGTTGCCAAGGAGTGCGCACATGAACGTTGGCATCTTGCCGCTGCGGGTTCCGTCGACAGACCTATCGGGTCGACGTAGGCGTGTAGAGCTCGCGGTTACAACACCAGTCCGAGCTGGCTCTTGTTCATGATCTGCAGCGCCTGAGCGGCCAGTAGGTGTTCGGTAAGCAACTGATCGATCTCCGGCGTCGAGCATTCGGAGTCAGCCACTTCCAGCGCGGTCATTAGGGTGCGGAGTCCGCCGATCGCGTTGTAGTACGCTTCGCGGATCTTCTCAGCGCGCCGGGGATGCGCTACTACTTGGCTGAGGTAAGCCTACTCGCCAAGCCAGTAGGAATACCAACTCAAGTTCGCCTCAGCCGCCAGCGTGGCGTTACCTCAGGAGCGCCTGTTCTCCACCCGACGCTGCCGCGCTCCCTCGCACGAGTGGCTAGCGGACACGGGATGAACCCGTGCCACCCAGGAAACAGCAGCAAACCCAGGCATGCACTTTTTTCTCGTTTACACCGTAACAAATCGCGGCGAACTTCGCTCAACGAAGCATCGCTCCTTTCACCAACCTTCTACTCAGGAAAAATAGTCATGACCGCTTACCCAAAATACCAGCTGAATGTGGCCACCAGCCAATCGAATTCCGCTCCAGCTGGCGAAGGCTCAACCCGGCCTTTCGCTCGTCGGTGCCTGATCAACTTCGCCCTCCTGGCCGCTGTGGGGCTGGGTCTGTCACTGACACCGCGGGCCAGCCAGGCCGGTGATATCGACCTGCGGAACGGCACCTTCCGCAGCAATTGGTGCGGCTTTGACGCTCGGATCCAACTCACCCGGCGGCCTGGGCCCGATTTCATCTTCGATGGCACCGTTACGATCGAATCGACAGGACAAGTTGACAAAGTGTTTGTTCGACAGCTCGACGACGATTCACTGCACATGGTGCGGTACCTGTCCGGCGCCCAATCGGGTCAAACCCAGGTCATGGTCACCCATCCGCCTCAATTGCTGAAAAGGGAGGACGGCAAAACCGTGGCGAGCTTCAATACCAAGAAAACCTATGGCTACGGAGCCAAGCTCGCCGGCTTCCTCCGCATGACCATGCGGTAATAGGTGGAGTCGCGCTCGCCAACCTTTAACTCGCAAATGAATCGCGAAGGGGGATGCAGACAACTGCGTCCCCTATTCGCGTTTCGTACCTTTCCCTCGAACATTCGCAGCGGCCATGGATACGGAGTTTTCTAGTGTGCCACTGGGCTTTGAGATGAAGGTCAAGGCGCCGTATAGCCCGGCGGCGGGGTCACGACTTCGAAGTCCGAGCCTTTGACCCTTCGCAGCTCTTCGTGGAAGACCGGGAGTCGTTCGTCCCCGGAGACGGACAAGCCCCAGTCCATTCCGTTGTCTGCCATGAACATGCCGTACCGTTTGAGGGCTTCGAGGATCACCCGCGCTTCGGGCGAGAACTTTGAGGTGTCGAAGTCCTTCCGCAGACGAAACCGTTCGCCCATACGCGGTAAGTTCTCGTCGGTCAGCTTGCTGGCAAAGTGCGTCGCAGGGTAAACGTAGGCGCGGCGCGAACGCGTGACGGTGAAACGGAGCGCGTGATCGATCACGCCGCGCTGAATCTCATCGTAGCGCACGATGGCGGGCAAGATTGGCAGGCCTGCGGCATCCGATGAAGTCCAACCGTCGGGTCTGAGCTTGTTCGAAGCGAGATCGAAAATGGCTGCTCCATCAGCGTGCCAACCGGCGTCCGTCTTGGTCAGTCGATAGAACTCGTAGACCTTGCGGCCTACTGGATCGAAAACGATGCCGTGGCGATCTTGCTCCAGGTCGGGCTTGCCGCGCTGCACATCATTCAGGGTTAAGTTCTTCAGCAGCGGATCCTGCTGGAAGGAAGCGGGCCAACCTTCGATCGGCGTATTGTCGGCGACGGGATAGGGGCCTGCGTCCGATTCGTCGGGCCCCAAGATGAGTTTCACATCTACCTTCTTCTGGGCCAGCGGCACGATGACGAACGCCATGTCCTGGTTATAGCGCAGGGGCTTTGCGGCACCGACCGAAGCGATCATCGCCGCGGAGTTACGGTGCACTGGCCAATCTTCAACGAGCGTATTCCAAGGATTGTTGGCAGGAAATATCTCCGCTGCCGACATGATGGCGTCCGCTTCTGGGGTGTTATAAGGAATCGGCTTGGCAATCGCCGGCATCTTGGTCGACTTGATCCGCTCCAGGCGAGCGGGGTCGGTCTTGATCGTGTAAGCGGATGTACCGCCACCTTCGCCTTCGAGGTAGATATCGCCGACAAGCAGCCTGACCGGAGTTTCGCTCGCAACATACCAACGTCGCACTTCGGACAGCTTTGCGGGCGATCCGTTAGTGTTCTTGAGCCCTGGGACGGAGATGCGGACTTCGTTCTTGCCCGGCTTCAAGACGAACGGAGCGACGACGCGAGTTGCGAAGGCCTTTGTCTCGGAATGGAAAAGGTTGAACTCGATCGAAAATTCCTTCGCGCTCTTGTTGATGATGTCCAAACGGAGCGTCTCGAAGGGTGTCCAATCCGCAACCCGCGAGACCTTTTGGCCGAAGGTATCGATCACGTCGATCTGCACCGCCGCGCCGCCGAGTTCCGGCGATTCGACCTTGGTTAGCTTGGTGGTGTCGTCTCCTACCTCTGACGGGAGTTCGCCTTCGGTCCCGCGTAGGAGATAAGTGTTCGACGTTTTCTTGTCCGTTTCCGCCTGTGGCTTTTCGGCCTGCTTCGGCTGTACGACGGGAGTTGTCTGTTTAACGCCGTTGTCCTCGCTTGCCGGAGTCGATTTTTCATCGGCCCCCAAATTGGCCCGAGCGCCGTTCGCGGCTGCTTCGGCGGCGTTAATGGCGGGGCTGCCTGGCCGCAGTCGGTAATCCTGCCCGGCAGCATTCACGAACAGCGGATCCTTCGACAGATTGCCGGTCCCTTTGATCGTCTCTTGGGAAAGTGTGTACGTGACAGCGGCCTTACTCTTCTCATCCGCTTCGACGTCATCGCCACCGTTATTCCACAGGATGGAGTTCTTGACGACCAGCTTGGAGTTCCAAGTCGCCTTGACGGCGTTACCTTTCGCCATCGGTGTGGAAGTGTGGTCGGCGATCGTGACGTGGTTCAGAGTAAGGGTCGAAGAGGTGCCGTCCTCATTACCATCGACGTAGACTGCCGCGCCTTCGCCGTCCGGTTTGGTTTTGTTGCCGTAGACGAGATCGTGCTCCATCGAGGCCGTGGCCCCCTCATCGGCGAAGAAGCCAGCGCCCAGCGACGGGGCGTAGTTGCCGGCGAAAACATTCCGTGAGAGTTTGTAATGGCTCCCAGTGTTAACCACGATCATCCCACCGCCCCAGCCATAGCCTAACAGCCGAGCAATCTCGTTCCCTTCAATTCGATTGTTGGATATCTCTGCATTCGGCGAGTTGAGGAACGCCCCGCCACCATGGTCTCCGACGCCAATGTTGTTCAGAATCTTGTTGCCGCGAATGACCAGCTTCGGTCCATCCGAAAATATGCCGGCCCCACGGCCCGAGACGTTGTTGCGGATGGTGTTGTTCAAGATCGTGAGGCTGACGCCCGAGCCGCTCGCGTAAATGCCGCCGCCGCGAGCCTCTTCGTCTGGCTTGGTGGGTGGGCATGTCTGGTTTTTCTCAATCACGTTGTGCGAGATTGTGGGCGTCCCTTGGTAGACGTAAAACCCGCCGCCGAGCCTTGAGGGTGCAGCCACCGAACTGGGCCCACCGCCAGTGATCAAGAAACCATCGACGACGCTCGCACCGGCCTCGTACAGCGTCACTACAGAGTCCTTGCCGTTCCCTTTGAGGTGGGATGAATGGGCGGCAGGGTCGCGCGCTTTGAAGTTGCCCCCGGTTCCACCAGCGTAATCGGCTTTAGTGCCGCCGATGTAACCGCCATAGAGTCGGACCGTTTTTTCTTGCACGCGGATGTTCGCAGAATAGATCCCTCCCGCCACGGCGATAACGGAGTTGTCCTTCGCAGCATCGATGGCCTGCTGCACAGTCCGATACGGCCGCAGGGCACTGCCGTCTTGAGCACCAGTATTGTCATCGTCGACAAAGAGGTTTGCGGGGATGACTGCCTTGGCACCTTCCGCTGCCGTGCCTGTGGCAGATAGTTTGTCGGCTGCAGGTTGAGCAGTCAGTTCTGCGCACGGGGTCAGTAGTATTACCAATAGAGCGAAGGGACTCTGAAATCGTCGTTGCGTCATCCTATCTTGCTCATTTCTGGGGCTAAACTTGAATGCTGGCGCGACGGAACTTCGTCCCTTGACATCCTCGTGAACCCCGCACGATCCTAGCAAACATTTCGATCAGATGTGCTATGCAGCCGGTTACCGAAGGGTGCCAGTCAATGATGATAAGGAAGAACCGTACAAGTACTGGTTGTTCGATACGGTGACGATGCAATTCATTGCCGAGGTTGAGTATCCGCTTCAAGTGATCGCGCTGACTTATTGAACCAACGAGGATCGACATGGCGGACGAAGAGAATGAAGTACAATCGGATTCTAAATCACCCTCAGATAGCAAGCCTGCTTGCCCGGTCTGTGGCGGCCAGCTCATCGAAATCCGAGCCAAGTTCCAATGCTCGCGTTGCCATCGCATCTGCGAAACGTGTTGCGAAGGTGGGCGGGGATAGCGGGGTACAGCCAATGGTCAACATAGACGAACTTTCATTTCTCTACGGCACGGCCTGGAAGGAAGATGCGACGCAGCAGCTCACCTTGATGGCGCTGCAGCAAGGCTTCCGTGGCATCGACACTGCAAACCAGCGGAAGCACTATCACGAAGCAGCGGTTGGCCAGGCGATCACGGCTGCGATTGAGCAAGGCTTGGTAACTCGCGACGAACTGTTCCTGCAGACGAAGTACACATTCATTGGCGGTCAGGATCAGCGGTTGCCCTACGATCCACACGCTCCGATTGCTAAGCAAGTCGAGCAGTCCTTGGCTAGTTCTCTGAAGCATCTTCACACCACCCGAATTGACTCTTACGTCCTACACGGCCCTAGCCAGCGGGTGGGATTGGGTGCGGACGATTGGGCTGCTTGGCGCACCATGGAAGCGGCACAGTCGCGCGGCGAGATACGGTTCCTGGGAATCAGCAATGTGGCACTCGATCAGCTGCAATTGTTGGTGAGCCAAGCTGAGTCACCGGTGACCTTCGTGCAGAATCGCTGCTACGCCGCACGGGGCTGGGATCGGGAAGTGCGACAGTTTTGCGTGGCGAACAACATCAAGTATCAAGGCTTCTCGCTGCTTACGGCCAATCGCCACGTCCTTGGTCATCCCGAGATTGTTGCGTTATCGCGCAAGCATGGCTGTAGTCCTTCGCAAGTCATCTTCCGGTTTGCAATCGATGTCGGAATGCTCCCCTTAACGGGCACGGCGGACCAGTCCCATATGCAGGCCGACTTGTCCGTTCACCAGTTCTGCCTCACGGCCGCTGAAGTCGCCGCCGTGGAGCAGCTGGGGTAAATTGCAGGCAGCCCCCTTTCCAGTGAAATAACAGCATGTGCGGACGCATCACGCTACGGACGAACATTCACACCATCGCCAACGAGCTCCAGGCTCCGCTCCCGGGACTTGAGACCGTCCCACGCTACAACGTCTCACCCGGCCAGTTTGTCCTTGCCATTCGCGGGGCCGACCAGCGTGAAATTGTGCAGCTGAAATGGGGCCTCATCCCGAGTTGGTCGAAGGACGCGAAGATCGCGTTCTCTTGTCTCAACGCTCGGGCCGACACCGTGAAAACCAAGCCTGCCTTTCGGTCAGCGTACAAGTCGCGCCGGTGCTTGGTGCCCGCGGACGGATACTACGAATGGCTGCGCGAGGGCAAAGAAAAGCTGCCGTACTTGTACGAGTTCGGTGGCGGCAAGTTGTTTTCGCTCGCTGGTCTATGGGAGACCTGGACCGATCCGGCCGTCGCCGGTGCACTGCCGCTTCAGACATTTACACTGATCACGACCGAGGCCAATGAGTTGGCCGCAGAGGTCCACGACCGCATGCCCGTAATAGTCCATGCCGAGGATCGGCAAGCCTGGTTGGCGGGGGACGAGATTCCGCTGGTTCCCTACGAGACCACCGGCATGTCTGCACGACGGGTAAGTAAGGTTGTCAATAATTCTCGGAACGAAGGAGCCGAGTGCATAGCTGCGCCGTAGATACGATGCCTGCCATCTTGCTTTTGCTTCTCGTTAGCGTTGACCTCGACGCGCTGGCCAAGAATCCTGGCGTTGCCAAAGTCGAGAGAGTACTTCCCGGCGGCAATCTGATCATTCACGTGCTCGATTGGCATTACGTCAGTAAGGAAGAATTGGGCAGAGTCGAAGGACTCAAAGGTGCAGAGCTTGATGCTGCGCACGCCAATGTCTTGGCTCAGGCCGCGGCCGTTCACAAATCGAAGTTGCAGATCCTTCGGGATGTGCCGGAAGTATTTCAGGAAGGACTAACGGACCGCAACCAGACAGTCGTTGCGGCGGAAATAAAGTCACTAGCTCCTTATCACATCCTGCTGTGGCGCGACGGGGTAGATGATCCTGATCACGAACGAGGTTTGTTGAGGTTGGGTGCAGCGGGTCCGGCTCTGGTGGTGGTAGCAGCGGCTCTGGTTCCGATGGCAGCAGTGGATCAGGTTCCGGTAGTGGCGGTGGTGGAGATTCGGGCAGCGGCACTGGCAGTGGCCGTCCCGTGGAGGGACGTATGTGTGGTTCAAGCAGGGCGTGCCGCCTGGCCCGTAGTAAGGTAACGCATGTACTTCCCCAGATTCGCATTCAGTTTGAAGTTTGTCTTCATCGCGATCACACTCATCGCGGTCTCCGTGGTCGCGATGAAGTGGTGGTATATGCGGACGACGGTGCTGCTCAGAATTCGCTCGTCGGATCCGCGCGCGATGGTGCTCATCGATGGCGTGCCACAAACACTGCCGACATCCCGGCGAGTTTCCAGCAAATTTCTGTTTGCCGGCCTTGCCGATTTCGGAGACAACACAGGCGTGTTTCTGGAGGGGAAGGGATCGGACCGGATGAAGCTCGAGTTCGTGGAGTGGACCGGAGGTAGCAGCCCTCCTGAGGACGGAAGCAAAGTCCCAGTCTTGGACAAATCGGACTATAAGCCGATCCCCATGACGAAGTACAAGTTTACGTTCAACGGCCCTCCTGGCGTGGTCGATGTGTGGCTGCGAAAATGAATTAGTTTACCAAGGTGATATGACCGATGTCCTTGTTCTCTTCCGCCACTCCCAGCATGGCGATGAAGAGTTGCGGTATACCCTGCGGAGCGCGGAACGTTTTGTCGAGGGCCTGGGCAAGGTTTGGATCCTGGGCGATCGGCCCGAGTGGCTGACGAGCGATCGCACCGTCGAGGAACGTGTCGAGCGTCAGTACTTGGCTCGTCCCTTCCGGTTCAAGGTGCCCGTCCGGAACGCCTACTTGTTGACCCTCCTGGGGTCGCTTATTCCCGAACTTAGCTCCGAGTTCTTGTAAATCTGGAATTTCTCCGGCAGGTTCGGCCTTTCGAAGATATGTCCAAGTACAAAAGTCGCGGGCGGGGAGGAGCGTAGCAGCAACATGCCCGTGATCCTGCATCCGCCGAAAGTTAAAGTGACGAGGGAGAAATGGACTCGCAATCCACGATTGAAAATCTGATAAGCCTGCTCAGACGAGGTGACAAGGACGCTCCCGAGGCACTTTGGAACCGTTATTATGCGCGGCTCGCCCAGCTGGCACAGTCACGATTGAATTCGCGACTGCGAAAAGTTGTGGACGAAGAAGATGTCGCGCTGAGCGTCTTCGATACGTTCTGCCGTGGCATCCAGAATGGCAAGTTTCCCGAGTTGAATGGTCACGATAGTTTGTGGCCGCTTCTCATGGTTTTGACCTTTCGCAAAGTGACCAAGCACGCCGCCAAACAAGCGGCGCAGAAACGCGGCGCTGGGAAAGTCGTTGGAGAGGCCGACTTTGGGGAGAATGAAGAAGCTAACCTCCTGGCGCAAGCCATCGGTAACGAACCTTCGCCCGAATTTGTGGTGGAGATGGAAGAGCAGTGCAATTATTTGCTGGGCTTGCTCAGTCCAGAACTGCAACCTGTTGCGCGTGGAAAGCTAGAAGGGCTGTCGAACTCGGAGTTAAGCGATCGGTTGGGTTGCAGCTTGCGAACGTTGGAGCGACGCCTCGGCCTCATTCGCCGTTGCTGGCAAGAGTATCCTGCTAATCAGTGACGATTTCGTTAGAAAACTCCGCGTCTTTGCGGATGCGTAGCATAAACCGAATTGCGCGCGTAATTTGCTAATTGCCTGGCGGGGCCGGTGGAGTTTTCCACATCTTAGATCAGGACATGTGCGGCGTCGCACAACTCAAGGCCTGTCGAAGAGTGAGAATCTGATGCTGGGCACCATTAATTGGCGAGACCGCGAAGGTTGCCGTTCCCTGGCGCTCGTTGGGCAGGAAGTGGTCATCGGCCGATCATCTCGCCACGCAATCGCTCTGCTTGGTCGCGGCGCCAGTCGTTGGCACGCACGGCTGTTTGCGGTGGCTGGTCAATACTTCGTCGAAGATCTGAATTCGCAAAACGGCACGCGTTGTGACGGCCGGCGCGTTTCCTGCAGCCTGCCGCTGCTTGGTCAACACGTGCTCGAGATTGGTGATGAAAAGATCGAGGTTGAAATGAAACCTCGCCTTGATGCCGAGCCTGCCGACAACTCGACGTGGTACCGAGAGCAGCGCAACTATTGGTTTCGTTGCTGGTGGCGATTGTCTTGGACCCAGTTTTCCTTCGGCTGGGGCTGGGAACAGGCGGAGGCACAGTAGCTAACTTCTATGGCAGGAACTATCGAGCAGCAGTTGCAAACTGAGCTGAAAAGCCTGGGCTACTCCTTCGCCGAACTGGCTGGATTGGGAGAAACTGGCCCGGTTTATCGCGGACGTTGCCAGGCGACCAACGAACCGGTGGCGATCAAGGTTTTGAATCAAAAACCAAACCCGCATGATCCGCCGTTACCGACTGATGTCGCTGGCTACGTTCGCTTAATCGCAGTGCATCAAGTAGCTGAGAAGATTTTACTCGTCAGCCCTTGGATTGAAGCTACCAGCCTGGCGGCGACCCTGCGCAGTTCGGGCCCAAGGTCGAATCAACAGGCGATTGAAATCGTTCGAAAAGTTGCGGCTACGCTCACTGCATTGCACGAGCAACGTCGCACGCACGGTAGCTTGAAGCCGAGCGACGTTCTTCTGTCCAAAGACAATACGGTTTACATCCTGGATGCCGGTTGGCCGCGATCTGCCGAGCGCATTGACGATCCCTATGCTCCTCCCGTCAATGACGACGCAACTCAAGCAGACATTTATCGCCTTGGCGGCATCCTCTACGCGTCGCTCACGGGGCAAGCTCCGGCGCCGGTGAGAAAATCGCCGCATTCGATCGTTGATATTGCTTTACTGCGGCCGGACCTGCCTCGCGATCTGGCCGAAATCTGTCGAGGCTGCTTGGCGACATCGCTTTCCGAGCGATACGCAACTGTCGCGGAGGTGGGTGAAGATTTAGATCGCTGCGAGCGTGCGGAGACAATCCGTTCGCGCACCTTGGGACCACTGGGAGCAGCGGCGACGGTGTTTGCCGATGCGCCGTATGCGTTTGTGACGTTGGCTGCTGTAGCAGTTGTGCTGCTGTTACTGAGCCCGGAAATCGCGTTCCACAATTTTCCATTGAACTCGCGCCGCTGGCACTTCGAAGCCATCGCACCGGCGGGCGCGCTGACCGGCCTCATCCTCGGCGCGTTCATCAAACTCCAAATTCAAAAGTTCCCCACGCTCATCGGCGCGTGCGTGGGCTGCGGATATGGATTGCTTACGGGCCTGCTCTTGCCGGTAGTGGCAAGCACTTCGGCCGGCAAGTTACAGACGTCGTGGGGAGCCGCACTGCAAAGCCTGGCTGCTTTCCTTCCGCCGCTGTGGATTTCCTTGATCGGGATGCCACTGATCGGAGGACTGTTGGGCATCGGCTGGTCGTCGCTGTCTACTCGCGATGCGCGTTGGCGTAGCCAATGGCGATGGTGGTTTGCCGCCGCCGTTGTGTGCTACCTCCTCTCGTATTGGCTCTTTCTGTTTGTGCAAGACTTCCCAGACCTCAGAACACCGCTTCTTTGGTGCCGCAGAGTTACCATGTTCTTCGCTGGCGCCGCATGCACGCCGCCGCTCGGAAGTTTTTTGAGCGACGCAGCGCAATCGATGAGCGGAATGAAACGAAAAGCTCCCGGACACGCGCAGCTAATGGTCTTATTGAGCGTACTAGCTGTAACGTTGCTCTGGCGAACTATGCCCGTTGCCGCGATTCCTACCAGCAGCAGTTTTTTTGTGTTCACCACGCTCACTCCACGTCAAGCGTTCGATCCAGCTGGGGGTTGGCTTGCTGGATCGCTTACATCGAGCCCAGTGCCCACAATCCTGCTGATTGCTGGCGCGACGTTTGGCTCGCTGTTGCTCGCAGTTTGCCTGCGTGCTCCGACATTGGCGATTGTGCTGCTGGGCGGTGCATTGGGAACGGCAGTGGCGTATCTGATTGCGACACGCATCGAGCAGGATCTGCTCTGGTCGTATCGTCTGCTGCCAATGCTGGTTGTCATTGCAGGCGTAGGCGTCGTGGCGCACCTGATTGTCAATCGTCTGCCGCCACGATGGCGACTCGCACTGCGTTCCGAAAATGAATCGCAGCAGACGAAGTCTTGGGCAGACAACGAAGGCTGGCTGCTGGTCGGTTTTACTTTTGGCGCGATCTTGATCGCGGCGATTGTGTTGCCGCCGTTGTGGTCATTGACCGGCTAGTTATTCGTCACTTCCTTGCGGTGTCCTTCAGCAGGATCAGTAGCAGACCTAATGATGTTTTATCCGGTTGCCATCGCTGCTTTCTCGCTGTCGCTGGTCTTGTTTCTCATGGGGCAGTTCGCGGCTTGCTCGTATTGGCTGGTAGTCGGTTGCGGCACTTTGCTGCCGGTGAGGTTTGCGGCGCGAATTGATTCAGACGCGCGGTTTGTCGTGCCGCTCCTGATCGGCAGTGTGATGCTGATCTTGTTTACCGAGTCATCCGACTTGCAGATGCTCAACAGCATATTTGGCATCGGCGTGTGCCTGGTGCTTGCCTTCATGTTTGGCCGCTCGTTGTACGACTACGACCAAGACTTCGGCTTTCTCTGGGGTGGTTGGTGGCCAACAGTCGTGCTCGCAACCTTCATTAGTTTGACTCAATTGCTCGCCAAACGGGGCTCGCCGTTTCCTGGATTCGACCAGCTACTGACGGGTATCTCGTTCGTTCCTGGCAGCTTCAACTTCTTTGAGAGTGGCGATGCCACCGAAGATGCTGGGTTGACGCGTCTGCTGGTCGCCTTCACCTCGATGGATCAATCCGAAGATGTTGCGTCGATTCGAATCGCCATCTGTCGACACCTCTGGTTGCTGCTGATGGCGCTTCCCTTGGGATCGCTGTTGCAGTTGCTTTCGGTAACTGCCTACGACATTCTGCGGCCCAACGAATTGGAAGCCGAAGAAGGCACGCGCCTCAGCTCGTGGAATTGGCTAGGTCTGCCGCTCCTGGTGTTTGGATTCATCATTGCTCCGCAGAGCACGGTGCTGTTGCTGCTGCTCATGATTGGCTTGAGTACAGAGCTGCGCGAGTACGTGCTGAAGCAGCGTTGGCGATGCGTGCTAGTGGCTGGGATTGTGTTGTGGGGCTGCTTTGCCGCTTTTTCCGGCGAGTGGCCGCCGATCACGCGCATGGTTCGACCCGGTCTGTTCGCGCTGGGGTCCGGTAACAATATTGCCTATCGCGCGTTGCCCCTCGACCAACGAGTGTTGTTCGTGCTTTCTTTGCTCGCCGATGTTGGTCCGCGCGACGCATTAGTGCGGGGCGGGATGTGGCTCCTCGCCTTTGCTGTGGCGGCACCGCTGGGCGTAGGCATCCGGATCTTCAGTGTGTGGTTCTGGCGTGGGGTGATGAAATACGAAAGCACACTGGAACATGCAGTCGACCGTTGGAATGCGGCCGATCCGACGGTCTCGGAAAGCTTGGCAGAAACAAACAATGAAGTCGAAGTCCGACAGCAGGTAGAGTTGCCGGCAACGATCGATTCCACGGAAGGCAGCAAGCCGTCCACTAGTTTTGCCGAGATTGATTTCGGCCAGTACGAAATCCTGGATGTCATCGGTCGCGGCGGCATGGGACGCGTTTACAAAGCGCGTCACAAACGACTCGGTCGCGTGGTAGCTCTGAAAACTATTCTTACCGGCGCGAGTTCGCACGGTGGCGCGATGCGACGGTTTCAGGAAGAAGCCGAGTCCGCGGCAGGCCTCGATCATCCTACGATCGTTCCCGTGTATGAGTTCGGCAGTGCAAAAGGAGAGCTGTATTTCACGATGGCCTATATCGAAGGCCAGAGCCTAGCTCAGCGACTTGCGACGGGACCAATCGAGGCCCGGCAAGCAGCCTACTTTGTGCAACAGGCCGCTATTGCGGCAGCCTTTGCGCACGAACGCGGCGTGGTGCATCGCGATCTCAAGCCGGGCAACATCTTGCTCGACCGGGATGGCAGCGTGAAAGTGACCGACTTTGGACTCGCGCGGCGGCTCGATGTACTCGAGGCCGACAGCGAAGCACCGCTCGATTTTCCGTTCCTCAACACTTACGAAACGGTTTGCCGCCTTACTCAAACCGGCGCAGTCATGGGCACGCCGGCGTACATGGCGCCGGAGCAAGCCTTGGACGCCAAGCGCGCCGGCCCGCCAGCGGATGTTTGGGCACTCGGCGCAGTTTTGTTCGTCTGTTTGACGGGGCGTCCTCCGTTTCATTCCGAAAATGCGATGGAGACCCTGACGCTACTGATCGAAGCCGACCCTCCTACGCCGCGCTCGCTCAATCCAGCAGTCGACTTCGATCTGGAAGCGATCTGTATTCGCTGCCTTCAGAAAAAGGAGGCCGATCGCTATGCGTCAGCAACCGAACTTGCCGCCGATTTAGATCGTTGGTTGCAGGGACACACGCCCCGCGCTGCGCGGCTGACCTGGCTAGAGCAGTTGCGGCGGTTTGATGTGGCGTATCCCGAGGTCCTGGCGTTAGCGACGGGCGGCGTCGCTTTCCTGTTGGGAAATTTGCAAGAAGCAATCTTCGTCACAATCGTGATCGCGATGATGAGAACCGTTTCGCCTGGGCCCAACTGGCCGCAGATTCTGGCTTCTGGAATGATCTGGGGCGTGATCAGCATCGTGGGCCCCATCGTGAGTATGTTCAAACACGCTACCTGGGATGTGCCAACCGATGAACTGCTTATCAATTTCAATGAGCCAGCCGTGAATATTTGCACGCTGCTCAGTGCTCTTGTTGGCGCTCCGGTGGGAATGCTGTTCGCATTTGGCGGCGAAGCCGTGGCAGGCAAATCGGAATCGCTGCGCTGGTATTGGCGAGGCACACTGCTGCTTGCCATTGCTGGCTTTATCGTAGTCTATGTAATGACAACCACGGCTCGTCATTCTTCGAATTTCGACAAAACAAACATGTTTTGGACGTGGTTCAATCGCGATGGTGGCTTCGTGCCGGCGCTACTCATCGTCGTGCCATTAGCCATTTCTGTTGGCGCGTTGCTGCAGCGGATGCAAGCTCGCATCACGCGACTTCGCGGCGCGAGCGGCAAGTGGGCGCGATTATTCGTTCCCACGGCGGTCGCCTGCGCCGGTTGCTCCACACTGCTGGTGGCTGCACTCATTCCGTTCAGCGAGACTCGAATCGCGCTCGATCTCACTGGCTACTGCGGTCCTGGGCCGCTCCTCACGCACGCCGAGCAAGTCTTTAGAGATTTCACGGGGTTGCCGGTGTTGCCGACGTGGACGATCATTTTCTTTAGCAAGTTTTTCCTGCTCTCCCTGCCTATGTTACTAGTGACGGCCATCGTCTCTTGGCTCTTGCGCGAGAGGGTAGCGAAATGACCTCCAACGAACCAACATTGCCGTTCGAGCAGCCGGGCAGTCACGGTGATGAGAAGACGCTTCCCGTCGATGCCGAACGCATTTCGCAGTTGGGACTCGAAACGGCATTGCACATCGATCGGCTGTGCGCGGAATTCGAGCAAGAGCTGCGACGCGATCTTAATTGCCGCTTGGAATCTTGGTTAGCGAAATGTTCCCCGCCAGAACGCCTCGCTGCGTTTCAAGAATTGCTCGCCATTGAGTGGGAAGAGCGAGCTCGACACGGCAAGGAGTTTGCTGCGACCGAATACATCGATCGCTTTCCTGAGTATCAATCCGTCATCGAACGCTTGGTGAAAATTCGCAAGGAATCGGCAACCACGCTCGGACTTGTCGAATTGCCCGCGACTTTGCCGATTGTCGATAAGGCACCGACTACGGCCCGTGAGTTGTTCGGTGAGTTCGAAATCTTGAGCGAGATCGGCTACGACGGTCCATGGTTGCTGCGAAAGGCCCGGCAGACGCAACTCAATCGCATGGTGATCTTGAAGTCGCCAAAGCTGGAAACCGATCCTGCCAAAATGGAGGCACTGGCGGCCGCCTTACATCAAGAAGCCGAGACAGCGGCCAAGCTCGATCATCCGGGCATCTTGCCGGTGGTCGGCAGCGGCGAATGGGAAGGCGTGCCGTATCTTGCGCTGGGCAGTGTCGATGGCGAAACACTCGCTGACAAGCTTGTGCGCGGGCCGCTCGATAATCGACTCGCCGCGGAATATGCACGCCAGCTCGCAGAGACCCTTTTCGCGGTCCATCAAGCTGGCGTTCGGCATGGAAACCTTCGGCCCGAAGACATTTTTATCGGTCGCGATGGCCGTTTGCGATTGACCGGATTTCAGGCGGCCGACATCTTGCCGCGAAATCTCACCTCCTTCACAGCGCCCGAACGAAGGCCTGGCTTTAGCTCGGCGATCGACCATCGAATCGACGTTTACGGCATCGGTGTCCTGCTCTACGTGATGTTGACCGGCCAACCGCTCTATCAAGCTGACAACGACTTCGCGCTCTGGGGGTTGATCGCCAAAGGAAAGTTTCGACCGCCGCGCGAATGGAATCGCCGCATCGATCGCGACCTCGAAGCGATCTGCCAAAGGGCCCTCGCGCCCGATCCCTATAATCGTTATCGCGGGCGATTACCAACACAAACGTTGATCGCCGATCTGCGACGCTTTTTGAGCGGCCACGCGGTCGAGGCTCGGCCAGACGCCTTCTGGCGTAAGCCGTTGTTGTGGGCGAGGCGCAACCGCCGACCATTCGTCACAGCGGTGGCAGCACTCTTGCTGTTGGTGTTAGCCATCGGCTGGGAACGCTGGCGAGCTCAGCAGGCTTGGAGCCGAATCCTCACGGAACAAGTCACCGTAGCAGATGCCGAGTCTAGCCGCGCGTTCTTTGCCCGCCGAGATTACTTTCAGCCTCACTACGAAGAGTTCGCGGTGGGGAGAGCACTTGCAACGTTGCGCGCGCGGGGCCCCGAGGTTGCCCTGAAGGAAGTTTGCCTCCCCGAGTCGCGCCGGCCGCACTTCGCGTTTCGCCAAGCCCAGAACAAAGCCTGGAATTCAACGCTCACTCGCATTCAATGCCAGATTGCCTTGCGACTGGGTTATTACCATGTGGCAACCGCTCTGTTGGGAAAAACTGAGCAGCTGCCACGTCATCCAGCCGATTTGGTGTTGAGTCTGGAAAACGCTGTCTTGATGAACGATGCGGACCTCTTAGCCGTGAGCGTTCGGCGTCACGATGAAAAAGCCATCTTCGCTGCAGCCAAAATCGATCCTAGCAATGACCTCATTCGAGCGCTACTGGAAATCGAAGGCACCGCGATAGATCGTACAATCCACAATCGCGATGGCGAACCTCATGCGGATGAGTATTTTCCGCGGCAGTCCTACTCGGCAGTTGATAACGTACGTCTAACGCTGGCGAAACTTCAGCCAAAGCTGTCGCAGTCACCGGGCGCAAGACGAGCGATTCCTAAATTGATTGTGGCTTACGCAGAGGCCGGGCCGAACAATGGAGAGCGGCTTCTCCAGATATTGAACTCCATCGATCCGAAATGGCGAAGTTCGCCGGAAGCGCGCGAGGCAATCGGACCTGTGTTTGCTCTCAAAGGCATAACGTTCACGGAAACACGTGAAGGTCTGCAGGCCCGTGCTAAATCAGTAGATGATCTGCTGCTCAGCATCGATCCCCAGTGGTTGTCAGCTAAGGAAGCGGAAGCTGCCGTGCCGCTCCTGGCGTCACATCTCGAACAGCAGTCCCAGTTATTGGCCGGTATGCGATTGCAGGGGCGTCAGTCACCAAATCAAAGATACGAGCCGTTATGGGCCGCATATGACATCTTGAAATTGCTTGGCCCGCGCGCGAAACAAGCTCGGCCCGCTTTAGAAAAGATGTTGGCAGAAGGTGATTTACCACGGATGGTTGGGGCCGCCGGTCTGGCCGCGATTGATCTAAACTGGCTACAAACGGCGGAAGCGAAGCGATTGCTGAGCGAGGTCATCGCGAGCTATCCCGTTGAGTTTGGCGTGATGAACGACGCCCAATTAAAGGCCCGTGAACAGTCGCAAAGGCCAACCGGAAAGCCAATCGGCGCACACGATTTTGCCCTCGCCCTTAAGAGCTTGTCTGACGCAGACCGTGAGGCGGCAATTGTCGGCCTGATCCAAGTCCTTCCCGACGAACGAGCGTTGGAAGCCCTAGTTCAATTGGAAAAAGAATGGCAGCTATCCCCGTTCGTTCGCGAACTTGTTCCGTCGGTGCTCATCGCTCTTCAACAGGATCAGCCGCCGCTTCGCGTCGCAAATCTATGTTGGCTGCTCGGCAAAATTGGCACTGAGAACCGTGCGGCACAGGTTGAGCTGCTCAAGCGGATCAATTCCGTTGAGAGCGTCTTGGCGCAAAGGCCAATCTATGAACTGGTGCGAGGCCAACCCACCGCGGGCCCTGTGAGCGTTGGTGAAGTGGCCTGCAAGTCGCTGGACTCGCTGAATCCCCTGTGGCGTGAGGATCCATCGATTCGCGCACACCTCAGCAGTGCTATTACCGCATTTCTGCACGCCCTCAGTCGCAGCGATAGCTACTACAACGGCAACTACAACACAATTTTGGTATCAGTGTGCAACTTGCCGCTCATTCTCGACAACGAAACGGAGCTGTTCGACGACCTGTCGACGGGGATAGATGCAGACAATTTGTATGCCCGCAGTGCCTCTCACAAAATCATAGCCGCGCTCGGTTGGCGAGGTGCTCGATTCTTGCCAGTGCTGACGAAAGCAGCCCGCGAGCCCGGTGCATTGGGCGAACTCTCACGAGCGACCATGCAAAGCGTATTGTTCAGTGCGCACCAATCCCCGCTGTCGGTAGTTGAATTGCGCGCAGAAGTTGGTGATGCGCTCGACCTCGAAAATCTGTTGCCATTGCTTACCTTGCCGCGCTCCCCAGCCCGCAAGGATCTGGTGCAACTACTCGATCATCAAGACCGTGCCTGGCGTGAAGCCAGCGCAACCTCCGCCGCGTGCAAGCAATGGCAGGCCGAGCTTGAGCAGGGCGTAGCTTCCGCAGAATGGGCTCGCGCGGCAAGCGCGCTGCACTTGTGCGACGAGCTTTCGCAGAACGCACAACAAGTCTTGATAGACCGTTTTCAGGGGACCAACTCGGTAGGTGATAAGCGAGAAGCCATGCGCGAACAGCGACGCTCGGCCGCTCATCTCATCGGCGAAATGGAACTCGCCACTCCCGCGGTCTTGAAAGCGCTACTCGATTCTTACATCTCCCAAGGATCGGCGAATTACGACGATTACGTTGCTTCTTCCGCCGAAGACGCGCTCGCCAAAATCGGCGTCGCCGCGCTCCCTGCCACGTTGGAACGATTGGCCACTGCGGACGAAAAGCTGCGCACGCGGTACTTTCATGCCGCGATTCGCGAAGACGCGAAATTGATGGCGAATCCAACGGTGCAGAAACAAGTCGAACAATGGTGCCGCGATCTCGCCGAACGGCCAACCGAGTCGCCGGCAATTTTCGGATTGCATTACTTCAGCAATTTGCCAGCCTTCGGAATAACGCCCGCCAGCGTCTTGCCGGCACTGCGCACATGCCTCGCCGAGCGCAGTCGCTGGCGAACGGCTGCGCCGATCCTGGGCAACTTCGGCCCCGACGGCGCAGATGCGCTTCCCACGTTGCTCTCGCGCGTCGTCGGCAACGATTTGAGTGCGACCGACCGCGAGTTGCTTTGGAACACGGTCAATAAGTTGGATCCGTGGGGAGCGCCCTCCGCGCAGGTTGGCAAGGCATTGGAAGAGCAAAACGCAGTCGCCGAACAAATTCTGGCGCAATGCCTCAAGGAGATTCCGCCACCCCCTGGCATGGTTTCCGAAGCGTTCGGCCGCTTGACTGGCAAATCGCAAAAAATGACGCAGGCAGAAAGAGAAGCCATGCAGCGCGCCTTCCGGGTTCTCGGGCATTTGCGGGCAAAAGCGCAGCCCGCCGTTCCCATTTTGCTCGAATCATTCCGCGGCAGAGCAGACGAGCGTTACACTCTCGCGCAGACCCTAGGACGTATTGGCCCTACCGCCCGAGAAGCGATCCCAGAGTTGGTTCGCGGTCTCACCAGCGACGAACACCTGACCAGAATTGTCTCTCAGTCTCTGAGCCTGATCGATCCTGGCTGGAATAACACACTCGAGTTTGCCGAAGTACGACAACTGGTTGCAGCCGAATCGCTGCGGTCATTGCAAGTACGGAATCCGCCCTGGAAGTATCATCTAGCTCTGGCTACGGTCAGCGGCATGTATCAGCAACAATCTGCAGCAGGCCCCGGTGAAGGCGAATTCATTCCAATCGATCTTTCACCGTTCGCCAACGAATTGCTGAAGACCCGCATCGGCACCGGCGAAAATCACCTCGAAGCAGTTCCTCAAGGATCCTTTAGCTGCAACGGTTGCCAGTTCATTATCGGCAGCCGCTATGTCCATCTGGCCGGCGGCTGGGATGTCAAAGTGAACAAATCGACGAAGGCGATCCCTCTCGACCTGCATGCCCACCGAATTCATTTCCTGCATTCCACTTGGGCGGGAAGTCACGAAGGCCTGGTCGTCGGTCGTTACTTGGTGCGATACACCGACGAATCAGAGTTGATCGTACCCATCGTCTACGGACTCAATATTTCGGATTGGTGGGTGCACAAAACAAATACTCGTCATCCGCTTCCTTATGCCGAAACTGCATGGGAAGGCACTAATCCGCAGGCCGACGCCTCAGGCTGTAAGCTCGTCCTTAATCGGTTTACTTGGGTCAATCCCTATCCGAACAAGCAGATTCAATCTGTTGAATTCGCAAACATACCGAGTTCAGCCAGCGGCTGCTGCCTCGTGGCGATGTCTGCCGAGCAAGTGCCGTAAATGGCAAACTAAAGACTCATTGGGTCGCGGGGCCTTGCGAATCGACGAGACGCCTTCGGCGTGTCAAACCGAAGCATTCTATTCGGTCTGTCTTGAATTCCGATGACGCACGACAGCGCTCGCATTCATGTCCGCAGCGGATGCGCACCCATATTCCGTTATAGCGAACGATTCCGGCACATGAGCATTCCGCCGCCAAAGCCCACCAGCAGTGCGACTGCGCCAATTCCAATGGCGGCCCAAGTGGCAGCACGCGATACTGCCGAAATCACGGGATTGTCGAACAAGCTGGTCGAAACGTGCAGATTGGCGATAAGCCATTTGCCATTCTTGTCGATCAGCGTCACGCTCCAGCGCGTCTTCAGGTCGAATTCGTTGCCATCGCTCAGTTTGTAGTGGTCGAGCGAACTTCCCGTCGCGACTGCCGTGTCGCCGTTGTGCAGGGCAGACAGTTCGTCGACGGTCGGCTTGATCGTCATGCTTTCGATGCCACGTTTGGGCCCGACCAACATGCGATCGAGATATTCGCGCACACCTTGCTTGCTGCGGATGGATTTCAACTCCTTGCCATCCTGCGCTGTCAACACAACATTCTCGTCGAGCAACGCCACGAGAGCATCGAAATCTTGCTTACCAAACGCCGTGAGAAACTCTTCGCGAACGGCTCGCAGTTGATCGTGAATTGCTTCCGCCCGCGCACCGCCCGTCGCGACCTTTTCCGGCTCTTTGGCCGGCTCATTCTGCCCCGCACTCGCCAACGAAGCCGCCAGGGCAATCAGCACTACAATAGTTCGCATCAAAGTGGTCACCATCGGCATCTGCAACTCCTTAAAAGACTGCCAGCATTCGACCTACAGCTCAAAGCATACGGTCTCGGGACCAGCGGCCTGCGCGGGGAATTCACCATCTCGCAGCCAGGCGTCGATCCATGGTCTTAGCAGGTCGGCCTGCCAAAAAGTATACGCCTGTTTTCCGAATCGCGCGATGTTCCGACTTTGGCTGGCGAGTATTTCGCTGTCTTGCTTTAGCACTCGGCAGAAGAATAACCTCGCAATTGCCAATCGCAGCCAGGATGGAAGCCGGCCCTTCGGTAAGTAGACCTTCACGAACACATTCGTTTTGCCCGTGTCAGCCGGAGTGAAATGGGAAACGACGAGCAATTCGGTTCGCGCTGGTGATCGATACTCAAGCTCGGCCGTGAATGGAGGTATAAACCTGCCGAAGCTAACCTCACGTTCGGGCTCGAAGAGACGCGAGATCAAACCATGTTGCCGCTTCTCTCCGCGGTACTCTGCTTCGACCAGATCGTTCGATCGGCGCACGACGGCGGTGAATGATTGCTTCGCTTTGGCACTGCGAATGAGCCCCGCATGCACGAAGGGAGTGTGAGTCGCGTCGAGCAGGTTTTCGATGGCGTCTGGCAGCGTCGAATCAAGCGCTGCCGTCATGTTGAAGTTCTCATAATCGGCGTTCTCCGCCAGCTTCGAACGATACATTCTTCGGGCAGAAGTCAACGTAGGTGCCGCGACCCAGACCCAGCCATCGAACTCGTCAGCCTGCCAACAACGGAGAGTGACGTTGGGTGGATCCGCACAAATTCCTGGCGCTGCCACGCATCGTCCCGCTTCTCCGAAACGCCAGCCATGATACGGGCAGGTGAGTTCGCCACGCTCGATCTGGCCGAGTGACAACGGAGCGTTGCGATGTGGACAGCGATCTTCGGCGACGATGATCCCCGTCGACGAACGAAAGACAACCAGCGGCGTGCCCAACACGTTCACAGACAAGGGCTTTCTGCCGAGCTGCGCTGCTTCGCAGCAGACGAGCCAATGCTGGCCAAGGCGGTCGGCCAATGTGGTCATAGTTGGTACTTTCGCAGAATCGGAACTCCCACCTTCTGCATCAGGGCGGCTAGCGATCTCCACGCTAAGCGGCTGGCAAAGGACAGATGCCGGCAGTACACGGCCGTGTATTCGATGCACGGCTCGCCGCCACGCAAGCGTTTGAAGTGCGCCGCTCCGCTGCTTAAATTCAATTTCACCTTTCGCCGAACGGCTTCGTGGAGAACGATGGACATCAAACTGCGATAGAGCCCCAGGTTTTGCGGCAGGGACGTATCGTACCCGACCAGCGGAACCGTCATCACGCCGTTACGTTCGAATGCTCCAGCCACTCCGACCAACTCACCCGACGAATCTCGCAGTCCCCACATCGTGAGCAACTGACGTGCGCGAAACTCGTTGATGAGCTCTGCTGTGAACTGAGGGTTCTGTGGAGAGTACTTATCGACGTACAGCCAGCGATACAACTGCTCAATCCTCGGCGCATCACTGGCCTGCAACTCGTCGTGTGTCACGATTTGCAAGCCAGAATTGCGCAGCTGTTCGCGATCCCAAACATTGTTTGATTTCCGCAGAAAAGCTCCATCCTCGCCGTCGAAGAAATAGACCTGGCGGCTGGGAACGAGGAGATAGCCCTCGGCTACGAGCCTTTGCAGCAGGTCGGGATTGGTGACGTCGTTCAGTGATCGCCAGGTGATCGCGTGGCTCGGAAAACGCTCTGAAAGCATCTGCGTCAGGTCAGAAACATGTCCACAGTCAAACGGCGGGTAAAGATTTGTCGACAGCAGCCAATTGTTGACACACACAATTCGGTTGATCTGTGTGGCTCGCAGCAGGGGTGCGAGCGAAAATGTCAAGCCGCGCACGAGCCCCCGCACGAAGAAGTTGTCAACCTTCTTCACCTCGGACTGCGGATAGAGCACACACCCACCATACGGAGAACAGACGTAGGAATTGTCGTACTCCAGTTCGTTGATCGTGACCGGCATCAGAGCATCGTCAACGCGCAACACGGCCCAACGAGTTTCCAAGTTGCGAACCAATGAGTTAGCCGGACGAGACGTTAGCAGCTCAATCCAGTCGGCATCGCAGCCGCTTGCCAGCAATTCCTCGGGGGCGACCTGCAAAGGCTCGTCGATCAAAGTGACGGCACCGGCCATCAGATTGGTTCCCCATTCCATTCGATATCGAAGGTGGCAGCCCTCGTGAGTGGCTTTCTGCGGCGAAGTGCGGTCGCCATCACCTCCAGCAGAGAGATCGGGGAAAGAAGACTCGGGCCGAGATCATTCCAAGCAAACATCACATCCCTGGCTTCTCGCATGTCCGCGACCAGCGTTGCCAACTTTCTTTTGGCGATCGCTTGGGGAAGTGAAAAGAGAAGCACGATGGCTGCGAGCATCGAGGGCGGCGGCGATTGAGGTTCCAACAGTGCCCCGCTCTGATGCAGGAACGCTTCGGCAAGTGGTAGCGACTTGAGCAAGTGCAGGCCGCTGGTTGCCCGCGGATTGCATTCCAGCACGTAGAGTTTGCCGTCATCGGACTGGATCAGGTCGAAGCCGAGTTGCCCAGTAAAATGCAGTCGCGCAACAAGCTCTTGGACGAACGAGCGGATGCGTTCATCGTCGACCGCCATGAAGTAAATCCCGGAACCAATCCCCACCTGGTATTTGGAATAGTAGCAAGCATGCGCGCGCAAAACGCCATTGTGGGCCACACTATAAGTCGAAAACTCCCGGCCGCGAATCCGCCTCTGCATGACCCAGGGATCGGCGGCACTCGGCCGAAGCGTCGAAACGATTTCAGGCTTCGGCCCAACGAGCGTACGCGCGGCGAACCGAGAATAGACCGGCTTGAAGACCCAGTCGACCAAGTCTTGTCGAGCAATCCAAGCTTGCAAGTCGGCTGGACTTGCTGCGAGATGTGTTTCGGGTGATTGAATCGCAGACGAACTGCTCTTCACCAAACTAGCGAACGTCCACTTGTTGTGCAGTTGCTCAAGCCGAGACAGGGGTTCGGAAAAAACGGTCACCGTAGGCGGGAAGAGGTGCAACTTCGCAGCGATATAAAAAATCTCTTCGCACGTTGGAATCACCATGTCAATTTGGTGTCGGTTTGCGATATCGGCCAGGTCCTCGACAAACCTGGTGGGCGCTAAAGCCGGCTTCGCCACGACAAACGTACGCTGCGCAAATCGGCTGAACCGTGCGAGCGGCAGGCGGATGCTGTCAGCCAGAAAGACTTCATGCCCGGCCTGATGGAAGTGCCGGACGAGATCCAGCGTTACCGGTGCTCGAGCTCCCGTAAGAAGAATTCGCATTAGTCGGCGCTCCCAGGCAGGCGCGCTTTCACGATGCTGCCGAATGAATACCGATCGGCGATTTCTGGGCAGTGAGTCGGGACGATTTCGATGGCAGGATGCTGCTGCGACAATTCATGCAATTGATTTAGCGACGTCCGCATGTCGGCGACGGAATCAACGAAGCTGAAAGTCTTCCAGTGTGGCAAGGCATTCGCGCGCAGCGAGCCGAGGGTCCAAATGGCATCGGCTGCCAGCAGCGTTCGTTTTGCCGGACCTTGCTGCACGATGGCTCCGATTTGCCCGCGCGCGTGTCCCGGAAGTTGGATGAGCCTGACACTGCCGTCGCCGAACAAATCGTGCGTTTGAGAGAATGGCCCAAACCCTGGATCATGAAAGGATTCGATCGTATGCAGTCGCTTCGCGAAGTCATCGGATAGTAGCGCCGGCAAAAAGCCTCTTCGCAGTGCGGCGAAACCACTGCGACCGGCGACATCGCTCCAAGCGGCCTGCGACGAAATAAAATCGCTGCTGGGAAAATCACGCAGCCCGGCCACGTGATCGGCGTGATAGTGCGAGAGGATGATTCCGCGGATGTCGCGGGAGTCGATCCCCAGCTCTTGCAGTTGTGCTCGAATCGTGAGCGATTCGCTGCACACAACAGGGCTCAGCCGACCGTAGATGCTGTAAGGAAATCGCGCGGTCGCAGTGCGGAATCGCGGCGCGTATCCCGTATCGAACAGAAAGTGTCCAAACTGCGGATGCGTAATCAGCGCGCAGGTAGCGTGAAAAGGGATGATGTTTCTTCCCTGGCCGCGTTCCGCCAGATAGTACGGCTGGGGCGTGTAGCCGGTCGTGAATAGCTTCACGTCAACCGCACAAGTGCCCGCGGACTCGTCTCGAGCGGTCAATGATTCCAGCGTACGCTGTTGCCCTTCCTCCATCGACACGATCGCGCGATAACCCAACATCTTCTGGGCGGCGGCGGGGGAAAATGTCTGAGTCTTCGCCAGCAGCCCCACGCTGTAGGTTGTCAGCACTGGTTCGCCACGGCGGCGGCGAATGCGATGCCAGAAGGTCGCGAGATTGGCGATCGCTAATGCCGTTTTATACGAGACTTTGCGGCGTGTAGCCGGCATTTTCAAGTGTTGAAAAATGTGTTGGAGTGTCGGCCAGAGTAGAACCGGCGACTCGTTGGTAACGGTGCAAACATCGCCAGGCTCCCCCCGAACGATCGCAAGACAGAGAGCATAGGCGAGATTGTCGACATAAGTCAGGTCGACCAAATTGCTGCCGTCGCCGATCTGCGGCAGCCGCCCTTTACTTGCTGCCAAGAGCAAGCGTGGCAGCAGACTGTTGTCTCCAGGGCCGAAAACCGCACGAGCTCGGATGGTAACAGCATTCACCCCAGCCGCGACCGCGCGGCGAATGACTTCCTCAGCATCGGCTTTGCTTTTGGCATACTCGTTGGCAAAACGCATCGGTAGCGCGGCGTCTTCTTCCACAAGTAACTTGTCGATGAAATCAAAATGAATCGCCGTGGAAGAAACATGCACCAGGCGAGTTCCAGGCCGTTGCCTGCAGGCGTCGGCGACGATCTGCGTGCCTCTGACGTTGATCGCTTCAAACGCTTTAGCATCGCCCCAAATCGCCGCCAGCGCTGCCGCATGAATCACGACGTCATGGTCGAGGCAAAGCCGTTCGATGGCGGGTTGATCGCATAGATCTGACGCAACAAAAGTGGTTTTGGGATGACGAGCCCGTCCCTGGCGATAAAAGTTGCGACCAGTCACCGTCACTTGCTGACCGGCTTCGGCGAGAACACTGGCCACACGCGAGCCAACGAAGCCCGTGCCGCCAGTGATCAAAATGCGTAGCGGGCGATCGCGCAGTAGCTCGCGAACCGCTTCAACGACTCTGGGATCTACCATCGGAGCAATGCGGCTCCGATCGAAACGCCGGCGGCGGTTCCGACCAATAGCACCACGTCGCCGCGATCGATTCGGCCAGCCTCAGTGGCCAAAGCCAAAGCCATCGGGATGGAGGCGGCAGCACAATTTCCGTAGTCCGCGACAATGTTCACAATGCGATCGGTTGAAAAGCCAAATTGCTCCAGCAATCGCAAACCCGGTCCTGATGCCTGGTGCGGAACGACTACTTTCACTTCTTCGATGCTCGAACCCGCGCTCTCAAGGAATGTCGTGAGAAAGCTCTTCAACCGGGGACGGACGAAGCGATACAACCGCGGGCCTGACATGTGAAAGGAGAACAGGTCGTCGTAATTAGTCTCGAGCCGCGGCCGCGGATGATTCCCCGCTCGAACAGCACAAAGGTCGAGTCCGTCGGACCAGGTTTCCAGCTGTGAGTAAATCAAATCGCTGCTCGAATCGCCGCACAACTCGACAACGGCGGCAGCACCGCCATCTCCCAGCAGCGCTGCCGCTTCGGCTTCTTCGAAGCTCCTGCCGCGCGAGGCCAATTCGCCTGTGCAAATGAGAATTCGTCGGTAAGTCCCCGCTCGCAGCAGTCCATTGGCAACTTGCAGGGCAACGACAAACGACAAGCAAGTTTGATTGACGGTAAAGCAGGGGACGCGTTCGAGGCCTAACTCGCGCTGCACGAACGCAGCCGTGTCGGGCACGATTTGTTGTGCGAGGGCGCCTGCATACAGGATCAGGTCCGGGGGCCCCGTCGAAGCCAAAGCTTTCCGCGCCGCTTCGGCTGCGAGTTGAGAAGGCGAAACGTCATCGGCAGCAATCCGCCGGCACGACACGCCGGTGCTTTCTCGGATCCACTCGGCACTACGGCCGATGAGCGGAGCCAAGTCATCGGCCGTCTGAATGCTCGAAGGTGCGGCCATTGCGACGGAAACAATGCGCATTCCCAATGGACGAATCCTCCGTCGGCCTCATGACGATCAGTCTTGCAACTCCACCAAGGATTCTACCCAGGTAAACGTTCGGCGGCATCGTGATGGACTGCGGAATGCAGTATCGCCTATCGAGACTCGCCGACCTACACGGCCAAGAGTGCCAGAGGTTTCGCGATCTTAGTTCGAACTGCTCGCTTCGGTCACATCGTCATCCGACGTGAAAGGAGAGACCTGCAAATAACAATTGCTACTTGCAATTTTTGAGCGTGTAACTCAAGGCTGTCCCGTTCGACCTAAAAGCGTAGCGATTGCACCGGTGAGTTCGCGAGGGTCAACGGGTTTAGCCATATGCGCTTGAAATCCCGCAAGCAACGCTTTCCGTCGGTCTTCAGAGCTTGCAAAGCCGGTCAGAGCAATTGCCGGCAGCGTCTGAACTGCATATCCACCTGAGCGGATCGAGCGGATTAATTCAAATCCATCCACACTTGGCATTCCCAGGTCGCTGATCAACAGATGCGGCTGAAACTCGTTCACCGCAGCGACGACTTGGGTCGCACCATTCAGGTCGCGCGTTTCGGCACCACAGTTTTTGAGTAACCGCACGAGCATGTTCCGACTGTCGTTGTCGTCGTCGACTATGAGCACTCGCACTCCATCGAGCTTGACGGTGTCCGCAGCAGAATCGTCCGTCCGCCCCGCCGTCGCGGCAGCAAAATTTTCGACAGCGGATGACTTGGTGACCGCCAACGGGAGCACAACGCTGAACTTGGCACCCATCCCGAGGCCATCACTGTGCGCGCTGATTTGCCCGCCATGCAGTTCAACCAATTGCTTGGCGATGGCTAGACCTAGACCCAAGCCGCCGTGCGAACGCGTGATGGTCGAATCGCCCTGCCGAAAACGATCGAAGATACTCGGCAGCAATTCTGGGGCTATCCCTGGTCCGTTATCGGCGACGACGATCTCGACATGCGAATTGATGCGCCTCAACGTGACTTCGACCTTGCCACCTTTCTGCGTGAACTTAACGGCATTGTTGACCAGATTCCAAACCACCTGTTGCAGCCGGGCGGGATCGCCGTTGATGGTTCCAGTCGACGTATCGAGCATTTTTTGAATGCGCATTCCGCGGGCTTGTGCGGCGGGCAGTACAGCGATGAGCGCCGATTCGATGATCGTCGCGGGATCGACAGGCTGAACATCTAGGCGCAGTTTTCCGGAAGTAATACGGGCCACATCAAGCAAGTCCGAGATCAACTGCGTTTGCAGCTGCGCATTGCGCTCGATCACGCGAATGCCTTCGGCCAGATCTTGAGGGTCGAGACTGCCGGTCTTCAGCAGTTGCGTCCAGCCGATAATTGCTTGTAGCGGCGTGCGAAGTTCATGCGAGAGTGTCGCTAAGAATTCGTCTTTGAAGCGATTCGCGCTTTCGGCTTCTTCGCGAGCGGCGCGTTCGCTGATGAGCAGCGCTTCGCGTTCTTGTTCGGCCCGCCACGCGCGCAGAAACGCCGAAACGGTGGCGATCAACACTGGCGGCTCTACGGGATGCGTCAGATAGCCGTTGGCGCCCACGTCAAGGCCGTGAGCTTTGTCGACGTCTTTGACGAACGTCGCCGAAAGATGAACCACAGGCAACCGGCTCATACGCTCACTAGCGCGAATCTGGCGACAAACTTCAAAGCCGTCGATGTCCGGCAGATTGATATCGAGAACGACCAGGTCCACACCTTGCGCGACGATAGCTAGAGCTTCCGTCCCGGTGCCTGCTTCTTGCAAGTGAAAGCCCGCGCTTTTCAGCACGCGCGTGGTGGAATACCGTGTCGCGGGATTGTCGTCGACGACGAGAATGCGCGAATTGGCAAGCGACATGACTAAGTCTCGTTACGAGTCGGCAGGGCTGCGGAGTTTGTCCCCTCAGGAGCTTCCTCGGCAAATTGAATGGGAATTACCACGGAAAATATAGAGCCGACATTTGGTTCGCTCGTCATGCTAACCGAGCCGCCCAGCAGTGTCGCCAGTTTCTTGCTGAGCGAAAGGCCGAGGCCGCTGCCACGCCACTTCTTTTGCAAAGGCGAATCGACTTGCGTGAAGTCCTCGAAGATCATGTGCTGAAATTCGGGTGCAATGCCAATGCCGGTGTCGCTGACGCTGAACTGCACTTGCTCGTCGTCGATACGTCCGACGGAAACTCGGATTTCGCCGGTCGGCGTGAACTTGATCGAGTTCGAAATGTAGTTGCGCAGAATGATCGAGAGTTTTTTGTTGTCCGTGTAAATTCGCGGCAGATCAATCGGCTCTTCGAGTATCAACTTCACTTCGGAGTTGGCGAGGAGTGGACGGAACATGCCGCGTAGAGCGGCAAAGAGATCTACCATTTCGAACCACTCGGCGGAAATCGCCACGCGGCCAGCTTCAATGCGAGCGAGATCGAGCAAGTCGTTGACCATGTCCGTCAACTCGATCGCCGAGTTGTCGATGAAGCGGATCTGCTTTTCTTGCTCTGGGGTCAATTCGCCATCAAGGCGATCGAGCAATAACCTCGCTATGCTGCGAATCGAACCGAGAGGTGTGCGGAACTCGTGACTCATGTACGACAAAAATCTGCTCTTCAGCGCGGTGGCTTCCCGCAACGCATTGGCCTGGTTGTCAAGTTCCGCGTAGAGTGCGACCACGCCTTGGTTGGTCTCTGCCAACTCTTCGCGCAGTGCTTCAATCTGCCGCGCGTAATTTTGTACATCGCCATGCAGTTGTTGGTTCTCTTCGCGCGCTTCGGCGATCTCTTTTTCCAGTGACATATTCCAAATCAGATTGCGAAAGGTGAAGTCGAGCGAACGACGCATACGGTTAAATCGTCGCGGCCGCGGGTGAAATCGCGCGCCAGCACGGCAGCAATCACGGCGGGATGGCAATTGATCAAACCTGGATAATTTTCCAACAGCCAGCGGGTCTGCAAGCCGTCGGAATGCAGGATCAACAAAGGCTGCTCGGGATAATCGTACTCAATCTGCTGCACCTTTCGCATCTCCGCACCAACCGTGCCATTGTGCGACATCAGGCCTTTGCGCCATTCGCCGGTACGCGAGCGCAAGTGCCCGGCAATGTTGCCGACGCCCGCGTAGGTCAGTTTGTTGTCGCACGCGTTGATCTGAGTGATGGCGATCGTCGCGCCGCGCATTCCACGCAGGCGGCGATCGGCGATCGGCAGCAACTCGGTCGGGGCAGCGAAGGGATTCACGCTGAAGACCTCCGCGGCGACGGCAGCAGACTCCGCCGCCTGCGGACCATGTCCCAAGCCGTCGACCATCAGAATGCTGAGTTCATGGCCGCGCTCAACAATTCTCCACGTGTCGCCGCATTCGATTTCGTGGGGTGCGGGCCTTTCGATCGTGCCCCATTCGAACATTGATCTTTTGTGCGCTGGAATGGCCCGCATGCGGCTGAAAACCACCGTGCCGCCTGGCTGAGTCGCGCTGGCGAGCGAACCAAAAATATCGAACTCGGTCGACAAACGTTTGACTGCGCCGAGGCCGTTGCCCGCAGTGCCGCCCGTGGAGTAGCCATCTTCCAAACTGCGGCCCGTGTTCACGATGCCCGGCCCATGATCGACCGCAATCACTTCCAACCCCGGCCCCGCGGCATCGTTCAAAGGACGAAGCAGAATCTCACCTTTCTTGGCGTAACGCACCAGATTTGTAGCGAGTTCCGACACCACGACCGAGATCTTGCCGATCAGCGATTCATTGAGGCCCGCGGCTTCCGCCAAGCGCGCGGCTTGGCGACGAGCTTCGCCGACTTGCGTGATTTCGATCACCGGGAATACAGCGTGGCAGTACATAATGTATTCGAACCTTCTGCCATTATTTCCAGCGCGCAATCATCACGCGCGTTCCCTTGCCCGGCGCGCTTTGAATGTCGAATTCATTCACCAGCCGTTTGGAACCAGACAAGCCCATGCCCATACCCCGGCCCGATGTCCAGCCATCCGTCAACGCGAGTTCCAGATTCGCAATGCCCGGTCCTTGATCGACAAACGTCAGGCGAACGCAATTACGAACCCCCTCGGTAAATGTTTCCCATTGCATCGTCCCGCCGCCGCCATAAATGACGGTGTTGCGAGCGAGCTCGCTGGCTGCGGTGACAAACTTCGTCTGATCGACCAGGCTAAAGGCCGCTTGTTGCGACAGTTTTCGTACGGTTTGGCGAACCAAGACGATGTCTTGGTCAGTCTGGACGGGCAACGTCTCAGTCTTGATCACTGGCATCGCCACTCTCCTCGCTGTCGGTCACGACATCATCGGTGGAGAGCTTGCTGCGTAAATAGGCCATCCCTTTGTCCACATTCAACGCGGTCTTCACGCCTCGCAGCGACAGTCCCAATTCGACCAGCGTGATCGCCACGGCAGGTTGCATACCGACCACAACCGTTTGCGCATCAAGAATCCTCGACATGTTCGAGATGTTGGCAATCATGCGGCCGATGAACGAGTCGACCATCTCGAGCGCCGAGATGTCGATGAGCACACCCTTTGCGTCCGTTTTCTCAATCCGCGAGGTCAAATCGTCTTGCAAAGCCATCGCAATTTGATCGTGTAGATCAACTTGGATGGTCACGAGCAGCACGTTGCCCAGCTTCAAAATTGGAATGCGTTCCATCTTAGCTCCGCTTCTCGGCGACCAGCTTGGTAACAACGAAGCCAGATTGCCGGAGCGCGACGCGCAGTGCATCGGCCAGCGAAGCCTTCGTCGTCACGCCTGCCAGATCCACGCCCAAATGCACAATCGTCTGAGCGATTTGTGGTCGTACGCCGCTGATGATGCAATCGGCACCCATCAGGCGAATGGCCGTCACGGTCTTCAGCAGGTGTTGGGCGACCAATGTGTCGACCGTCGGCACGCCCGTGATATCGATGATGGCGATCTCCGATCCCGTGTCGACGATCCGCTGCAGCAGTGATTCCATCACAATCTGCGTGCGGGCGCTGTCGAGGGTGCCAATCATCGGCAGGGCCAGCACGCCGTCCCACAGTTTCACGACGGGTGTGGAGAGTTCCAACATTTCCTCTTGTTGGCGGTTGATCACTTCCTCGCGGCTCTTTTGGAACGACCGCACGCACATTAGGCCCAATTGGTCGAGCAAAAGTGTGGCATTCCAGACTTCTTCGCCCAGCACATCGGCGTCGCGGCCGAGTTCCGCTCGCAAGCGGCTGAAAAACGGCTTTTTGAATGAGTAGACAAAAGTTGCCGTTTCGTCGGCAGCAAATCCCTGCAGCACGCGCGATCGCGAAATGCTGTCGATAAACTGCCCCAAGGCAGCCCATTCGGGTTTGTTGGTGTCGGTCAGGTTGCCGTTTTGAGCCGCCTGCTGCAGTAGGCTGATAAACTCCTTAGCTTGCGAACTGACCTCCGTTTCACTGATGCGGGCTTCCTTTGCAGAGCCGCCGGACTTCATTTCTTTGATCCACTCTTTCAGCAGATCATCTTCGTACTTTTGCAGGATAGTAGCGAGTTTGGATTGACTTTTGGCCATGGATTTCTTGCCTGGAAGGTGGTCAGGACATTCGAAAATGCCACTGGTAGCTTGCGCAGAAGGGAGCGGGGGATGACAGCGAGGAAGCTGCTGAGAGCCAGATCGCCAGCAGGGCGACAGACGTCTGTAGGACCTGTATTGTAGAGTAAGGTCAAGCCCCAACGCCAGTTGGCGATAGCAAGCAGTTTGTGCCAAGATACCTCGCGATGTAATCGCCAAACGTGGCTAGATGCGCTTGTCGGAAACAGGCCAGTTGGATCAGTTCATTCCAAGCTAACATCAAGCCGCCAAGTTTGCGCAACTTGTCTCAGGGCCAGTTGAGCTGGTGCATCACGCAAGGCCCACGCGTTGATGCTCTTGAGCGACGCCGTCGATTATGTGCTCCTATGGTTTACAACGGCGGGATGAGCCGCTGTATTTGCTAGATAGCCACTACGACTACCCGTGTGTGAGTGTCAACTCTTCGCGTTTCCAGTTTCGATACTTGCTGATCGCATCAATGAAAGCGTTTGCAACTTGCTTCGGTGAACCGGCTTCAACGATGACAGCTGGGTCACCAGCTTCAATCGAAAGGCGCACACGCGTTGACTTCAAGAACTCATGGGCGGCATCGTCGGCCGCGATGGCCTTGCAGTGCTTGTGGGCCTCTTCGATGAACTCCTGCACACGCGGATTGCTCTCGATGGTTCTCACGCATTTTTCGCCGCCAGCAACATAAACCGCATCGAACAATACAGAGCAAACTGTTGGCAGACTGAAGTCGACTGCCATTTCCGTACCTTTGTCGCCGGCGACTGTTCCTCCGTGCGGCGCGATGATCTTTGCCAAGCCACCGGCCGCGGATACAGCTTGAGAAATCGCCTTGACGCCCGCTTCATCGAAACCGTCCGCCAGCAAAATCGCGATCTTGGCGGTTTGCATTCCAGGCTTTACCATTCGATGAATACTCAACGCTGGCGAGTCGATCGGTTTTCCAGTGAACTTCTTCGGTTGTACTGATTTCGGATCCGCGTTGGCGCCATAGTTCTGATTCAGATGGTCGTCGAGTCTCTTGGGCACTTTGATTCCCAGCCCTTCAGCGACCGCGGCGGCCAAGCCATCATCAATTTGAGACAGCAGATAGAGAACTCGCTCACGAACGGATTGGTGTGCGCACTTACCGAGCTCGAAGCGCAGCGCGTTGATCATGTGCCGTTGTTCCACGGTTGTCTGGCTATGGAAGAACATTGCCGCCTGAGAGAAATGGTCGTTGAAGCTCGGACTGCGAGCCCGGATCTTTGCCGCTCCAATGCGTTCCTGGTACGACGCGAACCCTCCTTCAGCGATCTTCGCCTGGCGAGGGTTACCAGCAGCAAGTGTATTCGGATCGTACGAGGTCACGCCTCGATTGATCATCTGACGCATGAACCCGTCACGCTGGTTATTGTGCAATGGGCTGATGGGCCTGTTGATCGGAATCTCGTGGAAGTTGGGGCCGCCTAAGCGAATGAGCTGCGTATCGGTATAGGAAAACAGTCGCCCTTGCAGCAGTGGATCGTTCGTGAAATCGATACCAGACACCACGTGCCCCGTGTGAAACGCTACCTGTTCCACCTCGGCAAAAAAATTATATGGATTGCGATCCAAAACGAGTTTTCCAATCGGTGTCACCGGCACCAACTCTTCCGGAACGATTTTCGTAGGGTCGAGCAGATCGAAATCAAACTTATGCTCGTCAGCCTCGGGAATGAGCTGTACGCCGACTTCCCACTCGGGAAAGTTGCCGGAGTCGATTGCTTCCCACAGATCACGACGATGGAAATCGGGATCGCATCCGGAGATTCGCTGTGCCTCGTCCCACAAGACAGATTTCATGCCGAGCGCCGGCTTCAAATGCCATTTCAGGAACGTCGATTCACCTTTGGCGTTCACGAAACGAAATGTGTGAACGCCAAAGCCTTCAATCATGCGCAGACTGCGAGGGATAGCGCGGTCGGACATGAGCCACATGATCATGTGGGCCGACTCGGGCGTCAGCGAGATGAAGTCCCAGAACGTATCGTGGGCGCTGGCGGCTTGTGGAATTTCATTGTGCGGCTCGGGCTTAACGGCGTGAATCAAATCCGGGAACTTGATCGCGTCCTGGATGAAGAACACAGGCATGTTATTGCCGACGAGATCGAAGTTCCCTTCCTGCGTATAAAACTTGATTGCAAAACCACGCACATCGCGCGCAAGATCAGTCGAACCGCGTGAGCCCGCGACGGTGGAGAACCGCACAAAGACTGGCGTGCGGCTGCCAGCCTCTTGCAGGAATGCAGCGCGGGTGAACTTCGCCAGCGAGCGGTCAAGCTCGAAGTAGCCGTGTGCGCCACTGCCTCGCGCGTGTACCACGCGCTCGGGAATTCTCTCATGATCGAAGTGCGTAATCTTTTCCCGCAGCAGAAAGTCTTCCAGCAGCGATGGTCCGCGATCACCTGCCTTGAGGGAATTGTGATCGTCATTGACCGGCACGCCTTGGTTGCTCGTCAACAATTGCCCTGTACCGTCCTCAGTTTCCATTTGGAGATCGGCAACTTTTGGCGAATCATCGCGATTGTTGTTTTTCGTAGCACGAGCTGAGGTACGTTTGGCCATGTTGGGACTCCAGGAAGTGGGAGAGCGCAGCGGACAGAGTAGAGCGGGTATGCAACAGAGGTAGACGGCAGCACGCCCTGTGCCGAGTGACTAGCAATATTCATTTCAGCGAGTCGCGAATTTGCAGGCGGCACCCTACGGAGCAAGGACAACCTTGATGCAGCCGTCTTTCTTATCGCGAAACGTGTAATACGCGTCGGCGGCATCTTTCAGTTGCACGCGATGCGTAATCACAAATGAAGGATCGATCTCCGCGTCCTCGATTTTTTGGAGGAGCGGCTTCATGTATTTCTGCATGTGCGTCTGGCCTGTCTTCATCGTCAGGCCTTTGTTCATGAAAGCTCCGAGTGGAAGTTTGTCTGCCAATCCGCCGTATGCGCCGGGGACAGACACGGTCCCACCCTTGCGGCAACATTTGATGGCTTCACTGAGGGCGTGCAATTGGTCGGACGGCATCACGGTGCTCGAAACCTTGTCGACGACCACTCCCCAGGTGCTCGCCGCGTGAGCTTCGCAGCCGACGGCATCGATTACTCGATCCGGTCCACGGCCTCCCGTCATTTCTTGAAGCCGCGTATAGACATCATCCTGGCTGAAGTCGATTGTTTCCGCCTTGCCATGCTGCTCGGCCATGCGCAATCGTTCGGGAACTCGGTCAATTGCGATGACGCGTCCTGCTTTGAACATCCAGGAACTTTGAATCGCAAATTGCCCGACTGGACCGCATCCCCAGATCGCGACGGTATCACCAGGCTCGATGTCGCAGTTTTCCGCGGCCATGTATCCCGTTGGGAAGATATCGGAGAGGAACAAAACCTTTTCGTCCGGCAAGTTGGATTCGATCTTGATCGGGCCGATATCGGCAAACGGAACACGCAGGTATTCTGCCTGGCCTCCGGCGAATCCGCCGAGCATGTGCGAGTAGCCGAACAATCCCGCCGGTGAATGCCCCATGAGTTTGGCAGCGATTTCGGCGTTGGGATTTGACCGATCGCAGCAGGAAAACAGCTGCTTTTCACAAAAGAAGCAACTGCCGCAGGAAATGGTAAAGGGAACGACAACTCGATCGCCCCGCCTTAGCTTCGTCACACCGGAGCCGACTTCTTCGACGATGCCCATCGGTTCATGGCCCAAAATGTCGCCCGACTTCATCGTTGGGATGAAGCCATCGAGTAGATGCAGGTCGGAGCCACAAATCCCGGAGGCGGTAATGCGAATGATTGCATCCCGTGAGTCCTGGATCTTTGGTTCGGGGACGTTATCAACTTGAACTTTACCAGTTCCGTGCCAGCACAATGCCTTCATCGTTTTACTTCCCAAGACGTGAGCGATTTCCTAATCCGCGGCGTGCGAACGTTCGGGGTAGGCAATCGTCATGCCGCCAATACCGACTTAGAGAGTCAGGCTTTTCTGCACGCAGCAACTGGGCCTGAGTGCGCGCATTGGATCGCAAATCGTTCGCATTGGCAGGAATCGCAGCAAAGGTCAGCATCGAACCTAAGCTGCACTTGTCTCCCAGCCCAGCACGGTCAGGACTTCGCCGCTGATGTAACTCGAATCAGCTTCCGAGGCGAAAAACACGAATGCGGGGGCGACTTCTTCTGGTTGACCGGGGCGCTTTAGCGGAGTGTCGGCACCGTGTTCAGCAACTTGCTCGGCCGGCTTGGAGGCAGGCTGCAGTGGTGTCCATATAGGTCCTGGCGCGACACAGTTTACGCGAATTCGCTTCTCGGCCAGATTCTGCGCAAGTGATTTTGTGAAAGCATGAATGGCACCCTTCGTCGACGCGTAGTCGACGAGTGTTTTGCTCCCTTCAAAGCCGGTAATGGAGCCGGTATTGATGATCGCAGCGCCCGGTCGCAGATGTGGCAAGGCCGACTGAGCCATGTAGAAGTAGCCCGAAATGTTCGTGCGAAACGTAAGATCCCACTGCTCATCCGAAATGTCAGCGAAGTCCTGGTTGGTTTGCTGGTATGCCGCGTTGTTTACGAGGATATCGAGGCGGCCGAATTTCCGCACCGTTTGCTCGACGGCACTTTGGCAAAACGCTCTGATCGTCACATCGCCTGGGAGCAGCAGAGATTTAGCTCCCTCTTTCTCGATCGCCTGAGCAGTCACCTCGGCATCTGATTGCTCCGCCGGAAGATAGACAATCGCGACAGCTGCCCCTTCACGCGCGAAGAGCACTGCAACGGACCGGCCGATTCCTGAGTCGCCGCCCGTAATGAGCGCTACTTTGTCGTTCAGCTTGCCGGCCCCTTTGTAGAGTGGGGCTAGATAACGCGGCTCGGGCGTCATTTCCGAATCAAGGCCGGGCTTGCTTTGCATTTGCGCGGGAAGGGGTGACTTCGGCTGACTTTGCATTGCATTAACTCTTTAAAAATAGATCGAATCGTCGCGCTCCAGCAACCAATTGCATTGGTGTACGGTCGCGACTGGCAGCAAGCTGCATGCCGACGTTGGTAATCAAATGGCATACAACGGTCCGCAGCGTGCTGTGAATCGCTAGTCCGAGTTACTTCCAACAGCTGTACCTTTTGAGTAACGCAACTCCAAGGATTGGTGGCTGTGGGCAATACGGTTATTGTGGTTGAGCACGAGATGCAAGTCGTCGCCAACAGCGACTGGGTAATCGACATGTGACCCGTTGCGGGCGATGAAGGAGGGCAAGTTGTCGTTGCCGGCCGATCAGCTGAGATTGCAGTTGCGAAAGAGAGTCGGGCGGCGAAATACCTGGCGAACTATCTCAACCGGCATTGACCGATCATTTACAGCTACTTATCAGAGGTAGCTGCGGATTTTATTTGATCTCACTTGGCGCGGCGCCATCAATTAGCCCATCAAGCACCTGCGATTTCGCGTCCCGCAGACCGAATTTGGTCGAACCGCAAACTGGCGGAGCGCCGTGTAGGTACTTGGTCGTGAAACGCGTCCACTCCCAAATCTGCGACTCGCCATCAAAAACGACGATCGCGACTGCCTTAGAAGAGACGCGATCAATTAGTTCGTGGCGAGAGGGGGCGACCTTCGCCTGCCAAGTGTAGCGGTCATTCATGGTGGGCCTGCGAGAAACGACTTCTGGCAGGAATGACGTGGTGTCAGCCATCCTACGAGGTCGCTGCGATTTAAGAAGCCATCGCACACAAGATGCGGCAAACCGTGCGCGTAAATGCCAATCTCGGCACCGAAAGTCGAGCCGGTTGTCAGCAACTGACGTAGTGCTTCTCGCGACATGCGATTTCCGCATCGAAAAGCTACGACCACCGCACGAGCACTTCGAAAGGCTTCCAGATAGACCGGCTCAAGGATCGTTTTACTCCACGACTTCGCCGCCTGCCCGCGTGGCCAGCGCCTGCCAGGTCGAAAGTTCAATCGAATCCATGACGAAATGAGTGCTGCCGTCACAGTGCAGCACAATAACTCCATTCGCGTGTTGGCTACGGGCCGACATTAGAGCCTTTTGTTGAGTCGCGTTAAGGCAATCCCAGGCCGCGGCATTCGGAGGGTACGAATGGTTGTAAAGCGTGTTGCCGTAGTTGCCCAAAATCCATTTGCCGCCTCGCTCGCTATTCCAGGTTCTACTACTCGTCGAATCACACAAACTGCTAGTGGGTGAGGCGGCGCCGGGGAACTCGCGCATGGAGCGTTGTATGTCCAGTGTTGTCGAGCCGACTTGGCCTAAGCCAAGCGTTCGTTCGCTAAATGCAATCGTCTGAGACAATCCGTCGGTGATGTCGCGATCTGCCTGAGGCACGCCAAGCAGGAACACTCCATCGGCCGTCGCGAGATTACCACCGTCGATCAAGCCACTGCCGGAACTCGCAACGTAATTCGTGCAGCCGAACGGTGAACCCATGATCCGACCATTGGAGCCATCGGCAGGACACAAGAAGCTCCGCACTATTGTCTCGCGACATTTGCTAAAGAGATTTGCCAAGGGCGGTTAGGCTTTTCGTCCATTAACCCGTTCTACCGCGCACGAAAAAGCCCCGCTAGGTTTCGCGGGGCCAAACTGCCAACCGAACTAGGCTGCAATCGCGGTTAGCAGTTCCTCAACCGTCCAGGCCTTGCTGATGGCAATCGGCTTTGGCTTAAGACAGCTCCAGCCGTTGCAAATCGATGCCTTCTGGTTCAGGGGATTTCCTGACTTCGTTTACATCGTGTCTGGTAGCGTCCGTTTTGTTTTGCTTCCTGCTGCAGTTGGCATGGTGTTCGGTCGCCCGCTTCTGGGTTTGAATGTCGGGTTCGCGATCTACTTCTGGTATTGGGCGATTGGAACCTGCATTATCGCCACCTACGGCGGGACCTAATTAGCGGCGGTTGTTCCAGCCTTATTTTGCGGGTCCACTTAATCCAGCACTACCCCATTTTCCACTGGGGCCAAGTGACTCTTGGCCCGGGATGTTGCCATCAATGGATGGCTGCGACGCAATTCTTCGTTAGGTAATGTGGAGATCAATCGTCAGCTCGCCGGAGTCCGAAAGGACTCCATCCGAAACGTTGTAAGCCAATGTTTCCAGCAGATTTTGGCCAGCCATGAATTGATCGACCAGGTCGGGATCGATCGTGTAGCTGAACGAGCCGTTGGAGTTAATGGTCAGATCGCCATAGGTCATCTGAATTGGCTGGCCCACGGTTCCCGATCCCAGGCTGCTAACGCTCAGCGTCGTGCCGGTATCAGCGTCGGTGTCGTTGGTCAGCACATTGCCCGAGAGCATGAGGGCGATGTTAGATGCCGCGGGAAAATCGAGATCGCCGTTGTCATCGACCGCCACCGGCGCATCGTTGACGGCAGTAAGATTCACGGCAAAGGTATCGCTAGCAGTGCCGCCACTGCCATCGTTGACTGTGATGGTGATGTTCGCAGTGCTGGAAGCATTGGCCACCGGCGTGATCGTCACCGTTCGAGTTGGACCCGTACCGGTGATGGCGATGCCGCTGTTGGCCACCGTGGCTTGGTTGTCGCTGGTTGCGGTGAAGGTGAGCGAATTGGCGGCCGTTTCTCCGTCACCAGCGGTGATATTGAACGGCGTTATCGGCGTGTCTTCAGTGCCGTTGATGTCAGGGCTCGCAGAGAGTGTGGGGATGTCGTTGACGGTTACCACAAACTCTTCGAACGAGGACTGCCCGAAATTATCGGTCACGGTCACTCGAATGGTCGAGGTACCCGTCTGGTTTGCCACCGGCGTGACAGTCGCGACTCGATTGTTGCCCGTGCCGCTGAAGATGATGTTGCCAACCGGGATCAAGCTGGGATTGCTCGACGTGGCGACCAGCGTCAGATTGGCAGCGGCACCGGGCGGCGACGAGGTATTGGTAAGAGCCTGCGTGCGGTAAGCCTCCAATTGTTGCAAAGATGAAACCGAATCATCAATGCGGATGTCGTCGAGCAACCCCTTGAAGCTATTCAGCGTTAGGCCGCTCGTTTGTGTCGTGCCCAGCGTTAGCGGAATGCTCTCATCGTTGACCGTTCCAGCGGCGAGCGATTTGGTATCGACCAATTGCACGTTGCTCGCGGTCGTTCCTTTGTAAAACTTGACGTTGTTCGTCGATTGAGTTCCGTCGTAGGTAACCGCGAAGAAGACATACTGACCAATCTCGGTGAAGACGGGCGACGACTCCACCGTGAAGTCGCGATTCACCGTGAGTTGAAGCGTACTCGAGTTCGCAGCATCGCCGCCGCGTAGCCGGAATCCGGCCGGCTGGTCGTTCGTCGAGATCGTACCATTCTCGATCAGAGCAGCTTGCCGGCCAATGCTCTCGGTCGATCCGGCTGGAACTTTGTAAAACCCAGACAGCGTAAAGGAATCCAAGCCATCGATTGCGTTGAAATCAGCGGACTGTTGAGCGCGGCTAGCGCCGAACAGACCGTCGCTGGCCGAATTGTCGAACGCAAAATCGGCGGCCAGTCCCGACACGCCCGAACCGGCCGCTCCCCGCAAGTTGGCAGCCGCTCCACCATTAGCGATGAAGTTCAAGCTGGACTGATCGTTGGAACCGGTCCCGGTTGATGCGGCAGTCGTGCCCGTTCCGTTGAAGTCAAATTGCAGCAAGGAAGCACCGCCTGTCTCTGCATCGTTGATGGTGAAGTTGAACGCGCCTGCGGTGTTCTCGTTGATCGTCCGATCAGCGATCGCACTGATGGTCGGCTGCGCGTCGATGTTGACGGCAAAGACTTCGTTCGCAAACAGGCCATTGGCGTCGGCTACACGGATCGTGATGTTAGCCGTCCCACTCGCACCCGCTACGGGAGTGATCGTTAGAACGCGACTAGCACCGCTTCCGGTCACTTGCAAACCGCCATTGGTAACCAAGCCTTGATTGTCGGAAGTCGCAGTCACGGTCAGAGCAGTTACGGCCGTCTCGGCGTCACCGATCGTGAAGTTGACCGGAGCGATCGCCGCGCCCGCCGCAACTGTGGTGTCGTTGACGGCAGTGATGGTGGGGGTGTCGTTTTGCGCGATCACCGTCACCACAAAGGTCCTGGTTGCCGTTGCGGTGCCATCGGACACATTCAGCGTGATTGTCGACTGTCCCGATGCATTGGCGACGGGTGTTACGATCACTGTACGCGTCGCGCCCGTACCCGTGATACCCACGCCCAAGTTGGCAACGACACTGGTGTTGCTGGAGGTCGCAGTGACGGTCAATCCATTAGGCGTTTCGATGTCGCCGATCGTGATGGTGAACGGCGTTGCCGCGGTATCTTCGTTGGTCGAGATGTCGGCTACGGCTGCGATGGTGGGCACATCATTCTGGGCATTCACAGTCAGCACGAACGTCGAAGTCGTCGTCCCGCTGTTGGCGTCAGTGGCGGTAACGGTAATCGTCGCCGTACCAGACTGATTGGCGGCTGGTGTAATGATCAGAGTGCGATTGGAACCGCTGCCACCGACAACGATGTTGGCATTGGGTATCAACGTCGTATTACTCGAAGTGGCTGCCACCGTCAAAGAGCCTGCTGCAGTCTCGACATCGTTGACGTTGACTGAGATGGTGCTCGTCGCCGTATCTTCGTTGGTCGATTGATTGGCGATCGTGCCGATGGTCGGCAGGTCGTTCTGCGGAGTAACCGTCAACACAAACGTGGAAGTCGTCGACACGTTGTTCGCATCGGTGGCCGTCACGGTAATCGTAGAAGTGCCCGACAGGTTCGCAGCGGGAGTGATGGTGAGCGTGCGGTTGCTGCCACTACCACCTACAACGATGCTCCCGTTCGGCACGAGCGTCGTATCGCTGGACGTGGCAGTTACGAGCAGCGAACCTGCGGGAGTCTCCGCATCGTTCACCGTCACAGCAATCGCGCCAGTTGCCGTGTCTTCGTTCGTCGAAAGATTGGCAATCGTGCCGATCGTCGGAGCCGCATTCTGGGAATTCACCATCACGACGAACGTTCTGGTGGTCGACACATTGTTGGCATCGGTCACGGTGACCGTGATCGCGGTTGCACCCGACTGGTTGGCCGCTGGAGTGATGGTGAGCGTCCGGTTGCTGCCCGAACCGCCTAGCACGATGCCGGAGTTCGGCACGAGTTCCGTATTGCTCGATGTCGCGGTCACGGTCAGCGAACCAGCCGCAGTTTCGGCATCGTTCACCGTCACTGGGATCGCGCTAGTAGCTGTGTTCTGATTCGTCGTCACATTCGAAATCGTACCGATCGTCGGCGCGGTGTTTGGCGCATTGACGGTCAGTACAAAGGTTGTAGTCGTGGTACTGTTGCTGGCATCGGTAGCCGTGACCGTGATGGTAGACGTCCCTGTTTGATTGGCCGCCGGAGTGATCGTCAGCGTGCGGTTGCTGCCAGAACCGCCCAGGACGATGCTCGAATTCGGTACCAGCGTGGTATTGCTGGATGTCGCTGCGACAGTCAACGAACCAGCGGTTGTTTCAGCGTCATTCACTGTCACCGCAATCGCGCTGGTCGCCGTGTTTTGATTGGTCGATACATTGCCGATAGCACCGATCGTGGGTGCGGTGTTCAGGCTATTCACAGTTACGACGAAGGTTTGCGTCGTCGACACATTGTTTGCATCGGTCGCAGTGACTGTGATCGCCGTAGCGCCAGTTTGATTCGCGGCCGGAGTGATCGTGAGCGTGCGATTGCTGCCCGATCCTCCAAGGATGATGTTTGCGTTTGGCACCAGCGTGGTGTTGCTGGAGGTCGCGGTGACATTCAGCGAACCGGCCGCTGTTTCTGCATCGTTCACAGTTACAGCAATTGCAGCGGTCGTTGTGTTTTGATTGGTTGTCACGTTGTTAATCGTGCCAATCGTGGGCGCCGTGTTCTGGCCACCTTGCCCATTTACCGTCAGAACGAACGTTGTCGTCGTGGTGTTATTGTCGCCATCCTTCGCTGACACCGTAATTGTTGACGTGCCGGTTTGATTCGCTGCCGGAGTGATCGTGAGCGTGCGATTGCTGCCCGATCCGCCGAGTACGATGCCAGAGGTCGGCACGAGTGTCGTGTTGCTCGATGTCGCCGTCACAATCAGCGAACCAGCCGGAGTTTGCGAATCGTTGACCGTCACCGCGATCGCAGTGGTAGCGGTATTGGTGGTCGTCGATTGATTGGCAATTGGCGCAATCGTAGGCGAGCCAGCGGGAGCGTTGCTGATCACCAGGTTCACCGTCCCAGCCGTCGACGTGCCCCCATCGAGATCAGCAATCGTGTACGTGAACGAATCGGAGGTCGCTCCAGCCACAGTGCTCGTATAGATGACGTTGCCATTCGTGCCGACGGTCACAGTGCCGTTGGTCGGCTGCTGCACGATGACGATCGAGCCCAGATTCAATCGCCCTTCCGCATCCGTATCGTTCGCGCCCAGGTTCAGCGTCGTCGCCGTTCCGGCATTCGCGGTAAGTGTGTCGGCGACGGCCACCGGCAGATCGTTGACGTTGGTGATCGCGACGTTCACCGTCGCCGTATTCGAAATATTGCCTTGGCTATCACGAACGGTGTAGGTGAACGAGTCGGTGGCGAATTCGCCACCGCCGTTGGTATAGGTGATCGTGCCATCCGAATTGACCACCGCGGTACCGCGCGTGGGACCCGCAATAATCGCCACGCTGCCCGTATTCAGCGTGCCGCCGCCGGAAGCCACGTCGTTCGTCAGCACGCTGATCGACGTATTCCCCCCTTCGGCAATCGTCACGGTATCGTTGTTGGCAGTCGGGCCGCTTGTCGACGTGCGGGTCTCAAAGCCGTAAATAAGCGGTGAATAAGAGAAGGTGTTGCCGGCGCTATTGAGCGTGTCGGTCCCGAGAACGTCATAAATCGCGGTGGAACGCGATCGCATCTCCGAATTACGAATATCAACGGTGTCGTTGCCCAGGCTGGTGTCCAGGCGGAACGCGCTGTTGAACGCCGAGTTCCGCAGCGAGACATTGTCGTTGCCGTTCCCCGTGTTGATGGCGGCTGAGCCATTCACACGCAGCCCGCCTGACGTAATGGTCGGAGCCGCAGGATCTAGCGAGCTGCTCACCGTGTCGTCGCCGTCGCCAGTAAACAGGATGAGCCCGCCACCGCTGGAATAATTCACAAAGCGAATCGTGTCGTTCCCGCCACCGGTGAGAATCGTGGTTAAACCCGATACCCGCAGATTCGTCGTCGTCGAGCCGTTTAGCTCGAGCACGTTGTCTCCCTCGCCCAGATAGGCCGACAGTCCGGCACTCATATTGTTGATCGTGAGCGGAGTCGTCGATCCGTTGATCGTCGTTCCGTCGCGCGGCGTGATTAGCACGGCGCTCGTGCCGACGCGCGTCAAGGACAGATTGTTCGACTGGCTGTCACCGTAGAGATACAGATAACCGCTGCTGTTACTGGTGGTCACGTTGCCCGCTAGGAGCGCACGTTCTTCCAGTTGCTCGACCTGCAGAAATTGACGACGAGCCATTTGCGAGCGGCGCGTACCGGAAGCGTGACGTTTTGCCTGGGACATGGAGAGCCATCCTTTGAGAGTCGTTTTGCCTAGCCGAGATCCGCAGAGGCGGAGGGAAGGGCGCGTCCTAACGCATGCTGCATACCAATCTGCGCGACATATGCGAAAAAGGTAGGCTTCGTAACAAATCTGCTGAAATGAGCCCGAATACCGAGAGATTTCATAGAGTTTCCCGCCGCAGCAAGTTGCGGCCGCGCAGCGTGCAAATCATCGAACCGCGCGGCGGCGGTTCAGGGTGACAGCCTGACGGCCAGAGGGAATTGCGAGTCGAAGCAGTAGCGAACGGTCGCTGATTCGCAGAAGTGGCGTGCTCTGCACTGCGAGAACGGGCCGCGCGCGACATGGCAAGAACGCGGGACTAAGATTTGCTGCACGCGACAACCAGAAGTTTCATCGCGTTCACATGGAGTTATTCATGCTCGTCATTCGCGTCATCGCGCTCGTCTTCTTGGCTATCTCGATCTCAAGTGCCCAGGAGCGACCTTCCCGAGATCTTCCCGAGCCTTTCGCCACCAAATCGACGATCAAGCATCCCAAGGTGATCGGCTGGCCGAAGGACAAAACACCCCAGGCACCGACGGGTTTTCGCGTACAAGCTTTCACGCGCGAACTGGAGAATCCGCGCTGGATTTATGTCCTGCCCAATGGTGATGTACTGATTGCGCAATCACGGACGCTGCCCAAGCCCGTAGATAAGAAAAAGGATGACAACGAAAAATCCTCGAAGGAAAAGAAACAAGAGGAAGGAGCCAAGCAAGCGAAAACGGTCACCGGCGACTCCCCTAACAAAATCACGCTGCTGCGCGACGCTGACCAAGATGGCAAACCGGAAAAGATCGAGACCTTCCTGAAAGATTTACGGCAGCCGTTTGGAATGGCGCTCGTCAAAGATCAACTGTTTATCGCAACGACCGATGGAGTTCACGCGTTTCCCTACAAAACCGGCGCGACGAGCATCAGCAGCGAAGGAATGAAAATTCTCGATCTGCCGGCCGGTGGCTACAACAATCACTGGACGCGCAATCTGTTGGCCACTCCCGATGGTAACAAGCTCTATATCTCCGTCGGCTCGGCCAGCAACGTTGCCGAACACGGGACCGCCGAAGAAATGTTGCGGGCAAACATCCTAGAAGTCAACCTAGACGGCACCGCGTTGCGCGTGTTTGCGAGCGGCTTACGAAATCCAGTGGGAATGGCCTGGAATCCGATGTCCAGTCATTTATGGACGGTCGTCAATGAGCGCGATGAGTTGGGTGACGACCTGGTTCCTGACTACCTCACGAGCGTGCAAGAGAACGGTTTCTACGGCTGGCCCTACTCTTACTTCGGCAGTAACGCCGATCCGCGAATGAAAGGGGAACGTCCAGATCTCGTGAAGAAGGCAATCGTTCCCGATTTCGATCTCGGATCGCACACGGCTTCGCTTGGGCTGACTTTCTATGACCATAAGGCCTTTCCGGCCAAGTGTCGCGACGGCGCTTTCATTGGTCAGCGTGGGTCTTGGAATCGTTCGAAGTTTGTCGGTTATCGGGTCGCTTTCGTGCCGTTCAAAGATGGAAAACCGGCAGGAATGGCAGAGGACTTTCTCACAGGGTTCATTGCCAACGAGGACGAAGTTTACGGCCGACCGGTTGGAGTTGCTGTGGCCCGCGATGGCAGCTTACTCGTGTGTGACGAGCCGGGAAATGTTGTTTGGCGAGTGTCCGCAGACGATGCGCGCTAAGCGGAGTTCGCTGATGAATCACATCGACTGAAGCTCAGGTCACGCGTGTACTATCTACGCCTAACGTGACCAGTCGACTGACATTCGCCTCGCGGCGAATCCACCGAGGTGTTGGGGCGGGGAATAGGCAGCTTCCCCCGGGCTAGATTCTTCGCGCGAGTTCAGATTTTTTAGGGAGTACTTAGTAAGTACGTGCCACCAACCGCTGCCTGAGCAAAAATGCTGTTTGACCCCCTCTGTGCATGAACAAATGACACAGAGGCAGTCATTTCGGTTCGTGTTCCGCAAGCAGCCGATACACTGTCGGTCTACTTAATCCCGTAGCACGTGCGATCGCGGTGATCTTGGCACGTTGCGCCTCCATGCTGTGAACGACTTCAATCTGCTCGGGCGTCACAGAGATTAGTCTGCCCTTCTCGGATCCGCCCCAGGTCCGCCCAGACGCTCGTGCGGCCGCTTGGCCAGCAAGGACGCGCTCCGCCCGCAACTCAGTTTCGAATTGAGCGACTGAGGCCAGCACATTCGCCATCAATCGTCCTGCAGGCGTGCTGAGGTCCAGGCCGTCCTTCAAGCTGACGAGATTCACCTTTCGTTCGATTAACTCGGCGAACAAGGCAGTCAGCCCCTTGGCAGTGCGTCCCAGGCGGTCCAATCGCCAGCACACAACCTTCGACACTTCACCGCGGTCGATCGCCCCCTGCAGCTTGCTCCAGCCCGGCCTGTCCATCGTTTTCCCGGTGAACTTGTCGCGGTACCAGGCAACCGTCTGATCGCTGTTGGCTTCGGCCCATCGCTTCAGGTCTGGTTCCTGAGACTTGGTGTCCTGCCGCTTGGTGCTCACTCGCAGGTAGATCGCCACATGTTTTTCGGTTGGCACGTAGAACTCCTGTTGGTTGGCTGATTCTACGAAGATCGGCGAAAGTGTCAGCTGTCATTTAAAACTCACGTGTTGCGCATTGTGAGGTAAAGCCACCACCGACTTTCCCGCAAAACGCGATCGTCGAGAGCGGAATATCCACTGTTTACACAATCGAAGCGACCAGATTGGGGAACGCAGCATCCTCCAGAACAAATCGAAACCAAGCGAGCAGCGGGCGGTTGCCAATCGCGGATCGTTTACGTAGCGTCGTGTCACCCTGCACCAAGGCAATCCGCGGCAGCCAAGTCGAGGCACCTCTTGCAGTCCCGGGGACTGAAAACAGTCGCTACGTTTTTTTCGAGGTCGCCGGAATTTTTACCAGACCTCCCCCGGCCTCCGAATTCCAGGTACCACCTATCCTCGCTCCGGCGCTCGATCAAAATCCGAGGGGCTAGCACGACCGGCACTCAGTGCGCTTTTGTGTCGCACCGGCAGCGGTTATGCTTGTCCCTCTCGCACACGGCCCGCCAGGCAACTCCGATCGTTTCTCGCTTATGTTCGAACAAGCCTTCCGCAACATTGATGACGTTCTGCGCAAGGAAGCAGGTTGCACGACCGAGCTCGACTACACCGAGCAATCCTCTTGGCTGTTGTTCCTGAAGTACCTCGACGCGTTGGAACGCGAAAAAGCGGACGAGGCGGCGCTAGAGGGCAAGAAGTACAGCTCGATCCTTGACAAGCCCTATCGCTGGGAAACATGGGCTGCGCCGAAGGATAAGAGCGGCCAGATCGATCACAACAAAACGCTCGTCGGGGATGACCTCACGGAGTTCGTCAATCGCAAGCTGTTTCCGTACCTGCAAGGCTTCAAGCAGAAGGCCAGCGGACCGAACACGATCGAGTACAAGATCGGCGAGATTTTTGGTGAGATCAAGAATCGCATTCAAAGCGGGTACAACCTCCGCGAGATCATCGACCATATTGATGAACTGCGTTTTGGATCACATGCCGAGAAGCACGAGCTTTCGCACCTGTACGAAGCCAAGATCAAGAACATGGGGAACGCCGGCCGAAACGGCGGCGAGTATTACACGCCGCGGCCGCTCATTCGGGCGATGGTGCAAGTGGTCGCACCGACCATCGGCGAACGGATTTATGACGGCGCGTGCGGCAGCGCGGGATTCTTGTGCGAAGCATTCGCTTATCTGCAGAGCAAGAAAGGGTTGACGACCAAAGACATCAAAACGCTGCAAGAGAAGACGTTCGTCGCAAAGAAAAGAAGTCGCTGGCCTACGTCATCGCGATCATGAACATGATCCTGCACGGCATCGAGGCGCCAGAGATCATTCACACAAATACGCTTACCGAAAATCTGGGCGACATCCAGGAAAAGCATCGCTTCGACGTCATCCTCGCCAACCCGCCGTTTGGCGGCAAAGAGCGGGCCGAGGTGCAGCAGAACTTCCCGATCCGTACCGGCGAGACGGCGTATCTGTTCCTGCAGCACTTCATCAAGATGCTAAAGGCCGGCGGCCGGGGGGCGATCGTTATCAAGAACACGTTCCTCAGCAACACCGACAACGCCAGCGTCAGCCTGCGGAAGATGCTGCTCGAATCGTGCGAGCTGCACACCATCCTCGACTGTCCCAGCGGAACGTTCCTAGGCGCCGGCGTGAAAACCGTCGTGCTCTTCTTCGACAAGGGCGCGCCGACGAAAAAGATCTGGTGCTACCAGCTCGACCCCGGCCGCAACATGGGGAAGACCAACCCGCTCAACGACGACGACCTTGCCGACTTCCTCAAGCTCCAGCCGAAGCAGAAGGACTCGGACAAGTCGTGGTCGATCGACGCCAAGTCCCTCGACCTGGCCACCTTCGACCTCTCCGTCAAAAACCCCAACGGCGGCGAAGCGATCACCCACCGCACGCCGCTGGAAATCATAGACGAGATCGCGGCGCTGGACGCCGAGAGCGCAGAAGTGCTGGCGGAAATTCGGGGGCGGCTGTGAACACGTGGCCAATCATAACGCTCGGTGACGTCTGCGAGTTTCAGCGCGGTTTGACGTACGCGAAAGGCGATGAGGTCAACCTGTCGGGCAACGTTGTGCTACGAGCGACGAACGTTGACTTAAACACTAACTTGCTCACCTTCGCTGAGCTGCGTTACATCAGCGACACGGTCGACGTCCCGGCTGCCAAGAAAGTAAAACTTGGCTCGCTCATAGTTTGCACGGCGAGCGGCAGCAAGAGTCATCTCGGAAAGATTGCGTACATCGACCAGGACTACGGTTACGCGTTCGGCGGCTTCATGGGAATGATCACGCCGAGAGCGTCAATCTTACCTCGCTATCTATTCCACCTGATGACTTCAGGGGAGTATAAAGAATTTATTGATGGGCTCTCGGACGGAGCGAACATTAACAACCTCAAGTTTGATGACTTGAAGCAATTTCCTGTTCCGATTCCTCCCCTCCCCGAACAACAGCGGATCGTCGGCATCCTTGACGAAGCGTTCGTAGACATTGCAACCGCCAAGGCCAACACCGAAAAAAAACCTCCGCAACGCCGATGAGTTTCTCGAAAAGCTCATCGAGCAAGCCGCTCTTGGCCTTCTCACCAAGGACATGCGGTCAACGCTGCCGCACGACGCCGCCGCGGAAGATTGCAGAAATCTGCAGCAGGAAATCAAAGCGATCGACTACAAAGTAAACCGCAAGAGCGAACCGACAAAAGGGCGGGATTCTTTGCGATCAATGGTACCCGAGAAATGGGAACTCGTCGCGATCGACGAGATCTTTAGGCTCATCGACTATCGCGGAAAGACGCCGAAAAAGACCACTAGCGGCAAGCGACTTATCACAGCGAAAAACATTAAGCGTGGCTATCTGTCCGACGAGCCAGTCGAGTACATGTCTGAAGAGGCTTACAAGAAATGGATGGTCCGAGGCTATCCGATGCCCGGCGACATCTTCTTTGTAACCGAAGGACATACGATGGGCTTCGCCGCGTTAAACGATCGAAGTGATCGGTTCGCGTTGGCTCAACGTACGATCACGCTTCAGCCGATTTGTCCACTGAACACCAAGTTCTTTCTATACTTCATTTTGTCGCGACCGTTCCAGAACCTTGTCAAACTCAACGCGACCGGCGCAGCGGCAGTCGGAATGAAGGGCTCTAAACTTCGCAGCTTGCCATTGGCGTTTCCACCGAATGCGGAGCAACAGCGGATCGTGTCAGTACTGGATGCCGCTCGATCGGGCGTCGAACGACTACGGGTGGTGTACGAGCAAAAGCTCGCCGCCCTCGACGCGTTGAAGAGGTCGCTGCTGCATCAGGCGTTCAACGGGCAGTTGATGCGGGACGAGCGAGTAGTCGTCGCAGCCAATCCGCTGTCAACTTTCCCAATCGAGATCGCGGGCATCAGCACAACCGATCTGCACGCAGGCATTCTCGCGATGTCCTGCAAATCTCATGAAGTGGCCGGGAAGGTCGGCGAGTTCACCCATGTGAAGGCCGAGAAGATTGCCCACATGATCGAGGCTCGGCTAGGGATCGAACTGGGACGCACACCCGTGAAGGATGCCGCCGGCCCCAATGATTTCAACCACCTGACGAAGGTTGAGCATCGAGCCCGCATGGCCAAATTCTTTGATTTCAAGCGAACGTCCAGCGGCAAGTATCAAGTCAGCAAACTGACAGGGTTCGATCGTCACATTGAAAAGACTCGTGCGGCATTAGGGAGCCATTTGGAAGCGGTCGAGGGATTGTTGCAATGGATGGTAACAATGAGCGTGCAGCAGGCAGAAATTGTGGCAACCGTGTTCGCGGCATGGAATAATCTATTGCTTGATGGATTGCTGCTGCCTTGAACGCGCAGGGTTCCGAGCTGTTTGCGCAGCCGCCCACCATCGAGAAGGTCGATGTCCTCGCGGCTAAGCTTCCGGGATAACTTCCGCAGAAACCTTTGGGGACCAGCGCATGAAGACAGTTCTACTGCCATCGGGTGAGCGTGTGCCGGCTCTCGGCCAGGGCACGTGGCACCTGGGGGAGCATTCGGCAACTCGAGCAGAAGAGATTGCCACCCTGCGGCTCGGTCTTGACCTGGGCCTCACCCTCATCGACACAGCCGAGATGTATGGCGAGGGTCAGTCGGAGCAACTCATTGCCGAGGCGATCAACGGAAGACGTGATGAGGTTTTCATGGTGAGCAAGGTCTATCCGCAGAATGCGTCCCGCCAGGCAGCCGTCGCCGCCTGCGAGCGTAGCCTGTATCGACTGAATATCGACCGGCTCGACCTTTATCTCCTACATTGGCGTGGCGAAGCGCCTCTGGCCGAGACGATGGAAGCCTTCCTGGCGCTGCAAAGGGCCGGCAAGATTCGGCATTACGGCATCAGCAACCTGGATCTTGCGGACATGCAGGAGCTATGGTCGGTTCCCGGAGGCCCGGCCGTGGCGACTGACCAACTGCTCTACAATCTTGCGCGCCGCGGCATCGAATGGGACTTGCTGCCGTGGCTCCGCGCAAAGCACGTTCCGGTCATGGCCTATTCGCCCATCGAGCAGGCCAGACTCTCCCACAACCCGAAACTGGCCGATTTCGCGACGCGGCACGGTATGACGCCGGCGCAGGCCGCACTCGCCTGGCTGCTTGCCAAGGACGATGTCATCGTCATTCCGAAGACAAGCCGCCGTGAGCGATTGAAGGAGAATCTCGGCGCGCTCGACCATCCGCTGACGGCGCCGCAGCTTGCCGAGTTGGATCGCCTGTTCCCGCCGCCGACAGGGCCTCGGCCGCTTGAAATGCTTTGATTCGCCGTCCGATTCTCGAACAACGGAATGAAACACCGATGCAGATAAACCCTAGAAAGAATGACGTGGAGTAAATCGCTCGGTCGGCAATGCACGCCTGAGAGATACCGCAATGGTCAATCCCCAAAGAGAAACTGAACGCCTGGAGTATTTTAGCGATGCGGTAATCGCAATTGCTGCGACGTTGCTTTCGGTCGACTTAAAAGCGCCTCGCGCCGATGTTCTAAGCGGCACGACGTTGCTCGAAGCACTTGTCCAACAGTGGCCGTCGTACCTTGCGTTTGCGGTCTCGTTTCTCTTCATCGGCATTTCCTGGGCGGCCCACCACGACATGTTCAACTACGTTCGCCGAACGAACCACATGATGCTAATCCTCAATCTGATGTTTCTGATGGGAATTGCCTTGCAGCCCTTTTCCACCGCGCTCTTGGCCGAACACATTGGCAAAGATGGAGAGCGTACGGCGGCAATGGTGTTCTACGGAGTGCTGCTGCTCACCTCGGTGAGCTACAATGCCGTTTGGCACTATGCCATCCGGTGCGGCCTGATCGAGGACTGCTTAGACGCCCGACTGTTGAGGGCGCTCAGCATCGAGCACGCTGTGGCTCCGCTCTTGCATCTTTCGGCACTGCTCGTGGCATTTTGGAGCGTACGGCTAAGTCTAATTCCCGTCCTGATGTTATATGTCTTCTTCGCTCTTCCCCGGGTTGCCGAACGATTGATCGTAGGCTCCCACCACATTCCCGGATTCGGCGAAGGACCTAAGCAATGAGCAGCCCCGCAATCGTACAGAAAACAATGCGTGCCGGGGCAATCGACGCGCACGGCGGCGGATCCTAATCATCGCGAATTGACTCGCACATTCTGGGGAATGACACATGGCTACTGAAAATCACCCGGGCGACTTCCCCGTCACGAATCGTTTGGGAACGGCGCACGGTTGCCCATCGGGCGTGGACCATGATCGGGAGGTGCCCGACATCGATCTGCTCAGTCCGCTGACGATCCGAGGCGTGTCCTTCCGGAATCGGATCGTGATGTCGCCGATGTGTCAGTACAGCGCTGACGATGGGTTAGCCAACGATTGGCACCTGGTCCACCTCGGCAGCCGAGCGGCGGGCGGGGTCGGACTCGTCGTGGTGGAGGCGACAGCCGTTACGGCTGAGGGTCGCATCACTCCCAAGGATATGGGCATCTGGAGCGAACAGCACGTTGAGCCGCTCGCCCGCATAGCTCGCTTCGTACAGTCGCAGGGCGCGATCGCAGGAATTCAATTGGCTCATGCGGGGCGAAAGGCGAGTTGCGAACCACCGTGGCTGGGTGGAACTCAATTGAAACCTGCGGCCGGAGGCTGGACCCCCGTGGCACCCAGCCCGATCCCGTTCTATGAGGGTGATCCACCGCCGTCTGAATTGGATGAAGCCGGCATTAGCGGCGTTGTGGGTGCGTTCGAGGACGCAACGCGACGCGCTTTGGCCGCGGGTTTCCAGGTGATCGAAGTGCATGCCGCACACGGTTACTTGCTGCACGAGTTCCTATCTCCGTTGAGCAACCACCGCACCGATGACTACGGCGGCAGTCTGGAGAACCGCATGCGACTAACGCTTCGTGTGGCCGGTCGAGTTCGGGCGCTTGTGCCTGCTGATCTGCCGGTACTCGTGCGAATCTCGGCGACTGACTGGATAGAGGGTGGCTGGGATGCGGCGCAGTCTGTGGTGTTGGCGGCGGGCCTCAAAGGTTTAGGAATCGATTTGATCGATGTATCCAGCGGCGCGCTGAGTCCGAAGGCGCGTATTCCAGTCGGCGCGGGCTACCAAGTGCCGCTGGCCCGACAGATTCGGGACGAAGCCGGGATCATGACGGGAGCCGTGGGGCTGATTACCGAGGCCGCTTACGCCAACGAAATCATCACGGGTGGCGATGCCGATCTGGTATTCATCGCCCGCGAACTGTTGCGGGAACCGTATTGGGCACTGAAAGCTCAGTCTGAACTCGGGGAAGAGCCGTCATGGCCGATCCCATACGGATACGCGGTCAAAAGGCGGGCGAAGTAGTCCGAACTGTCGTGAAGCATTCAAAGCATGAGCAGCCACCGCAGGCCTCACCTACTGGATTCGTCCGAGTTCGTGGAGCTCGCGAGCACAATCTAAAGAACGTTGATGTCGATATACCTCGCCATCAGCTCGTCGTCTTCACCGGCATCTCGGGATCGGGAAAGTCTTCCTTGGCTTTTGGCACGTTGTACGCGGAGGCGCAACGTCGCTACTTAGAGTCAGTCGCGCCTTATGCACGGAGACTGTTTCATCAGCTGGGCGTGCCGCAGTTTGATGAAATCGAAGGCCTGCCCCCGGCTGTGGCCCTTCAGCAGCAGAGAGGTTCACCCACGACGCGTTCGTCAGTCGGGAGTGTCACGACCCTCTCGAATTTGCTCCGTATGCTGTACTCGCGAGCGGGCGACTATCCGCGAAATCAGCCACACCTCGATGCGGAAGCGTTTTCGGCCAACACACCCGCTGGGGCTTGCAAAACCTGTCACGGCTTGGGCCGGGTGTACGACGCTACCGAAGCTTCGATGGTTCCGGATGATCGCTTGACGATTCGAGAGCGAGCGATTGCGGCCTGGCCGCCGGCGTGGCATGGCCAGAATCTGCGCGACATCGTCACGACGCTCGGCTTCGACATCGACGTCCCTTGGCGACAGCTCGCGCGCAAGGATCGCGACTGGTTGCTATTCACCGAGGAGCAACCGACGGTTCCGGTGTACGCCGGCTTCAATTTGCAGGAGGTTCGCCAGGCTCGCAAGCGCAAAGAGGAGCCCAGTTATCAAGGGACCTTCACGAGTGCAAGGCGTTATGTCCTGCAGACGTTTGCCACCACGGAAAGCGCGGCGATGAAAAAACGAGTGGCGCAATACCTGGTCAGCAGCGAATGCCCAACTTGTCACGGTAAACGCCTGCAGCCGGAATCACTCGGGGTTAAGTTTGCCGGCCTGGATATTGCCGAGTTGTCGCAACTCCCGCTCAAGCGTTTGGCGCAAATGCTTGAGCCCTATTGCGAGGGAACCGCTTCCGGTTGGCGTCAACTAGCGACCGAGCATCCCGAGAAGGCGGTGGTTGTCGAACGCATTACCCGCGATCTGCAAAGCCGGTTAGCAGTGATGCTGGACCTGGGGCTCGGTTATCTGTCCCTTGATCGCAGCACTCCCACTCTCTCGCCCGGAGAACTCCAGCGACTGCGACTCGCCACGCAAGTTCGCTCGAATCTGTTCGGCGTGGTGTATGTGCTCGACGAGCCGTCGGCGGGACTGCATCCAGCTGATACGGAAGCGCTGTTGACCGCACTAGAAGGTTTGAAGACGGCCGGCAATTCTCTGTTTGTCGTCGAACATGACCTGGATGTCATCGGGCGGGCGGATTGGATTGTCGATGTCGGACCCGAGGCGGGGGAACACGGCGGAAGAATTCTCTACAGCGGTCCGCCGCCCGGTTTGGCGAAGGTCACGGAGTCGCATACCGCGCGCTATCTTTTTCGCCGGGCTCAGATGCAGCCGCGAGCGGTGCGGAGCGCGGCGGGACATCTTCGACTGCAAGGAGTCACGCACAACAATGTGCGCAACCTCGACCTTCAGATCCCACTCGGCGTTCTGACCTCGGTTACCGGGGTCTCCGGCTCGGGCAAGTCCAGCCTGGTGAGCCAGGTTCTCGTGGAGCTAGTGGCGCGACATCTCGGGCATCACGTCGCCCGCGCGGAGCAAGACGATGAGGTGGAGTTGCGTGCCGAAGATATTGGAGGCCGAATCACGGAGGGCCTGGAGCGGATCTCCCGCCTGGTAACGGTTGATCAAAAGCCGATTGGCCGGACGCCACGTTCCAACCTGGCGACCTATACCGGACTGTTCGATCAGGTCCGCAAACAGTTTGCTGCCACCAAAGCAGCTCGCAACCGCCATTACGATGCGGGCCGGTTTTCGTTCAATGTGGCGAAGGGACGTTGCGAGACCTGTCAAGGTGAAGGCTTCGTGTTCGTGGAACTTTTGTTCCTGCCGAGCGTTTACGCTCCTTGTCCAACCTGTCATGGCGCGCGATACAACGCCAAGACGCTGGAGATCAAGCTGCGCGGTCAAACGATTGCCGATGTCTTACAGATGACCGTCGCGGCAGCAGCGGAGTTTTTTGCGGAAGACCCTCTGCTCCTCCGCGCGTTGCAGACATTGCTGCAAGTTGGCCTGGGATACTTGAGGCTGGGGCAGCCGGCGACAGAGTTGTCCGGCGGAGAGGCCCAACGGATCAAGCTGGCGACCGAACTGCAGCGTGCGAGTCGGGGCAACAGCCTTTACATCCTGGACGAACCCACCACGGGTCTGCATGCAGCCGATATCGACAAGCTAGTCATGCAGTTGCAGGGGTTGGTCGATGCCGGCAATACGGTGATCGTGGTAGAGCATGAAATGCGCGTTGTCGCCAGCAGCGATTGGGTGATCGACATGGGACCAGGCGCTGGCGACGAAGGTGGGCGGGTCGTCGCCACAGGTACGCCAGCTGACGTTGCCCAGGCCAAAGGGAGCCGCACGGCAGCGTATCTCGCTGCTCATCTCAAGCGCAACTGAGATGGTGAGTTAGTTGATGTCCACAATCTGCTAACAGCCACGCTTTGCAAGCGGGCTACCGTCACCGTCCTGCCGCCAGCGGTAGTCGCGGAATGTGAGCAGTGTGTTCCTGGCGAAGGTCCCATTGTGAGCGAACATCTTCAGCGAAAACTCCGGTCCGAAGAAGTCGGTAAAACCGGGAAGCGTCTGGGCCTGATGGACATTGACAAAACCCATCCGCCAGTCGCCAAAGCTCCGTTCAGGAATTTGTCCGCTCATTAGTATCGAAACTTCCTCGTGACGCGGATCCTGGCCAATCTTTTTAAAAAGCGATTCGACAACCGAGCACTGGCCTTCCAGGACCTGCATAAAGCAACGCTCGCGATACAAAAGCATCCCGGTCACGTCGAGCCGCTGATTATTTTGTCTAGCTTTGGCGAGTAGCGACCGCAGCTCGGGTTCTGGAAAGTCGTATTTGCTGACGCTCAGGTAGATCAACTGCCAAAGTCTTGCCGTGGCGTGCTTTGCTGGATTCGTCGCCCCGATTGAGTTCCCTTGCCCAAGTGTGGTTGTTTGAATGGAATTACTGATCACAAGCTGGCCCCTTTGATCTCCGGAAACTACCGAGAGCCGCTGACGACTCATCGTACTCCGAAAGCATAGGCCAGACCTCGAACCAAACGTGACGTTGCCGAATTGCATTCACCCGCGAGCAAACAAACAAGGCCGAATTGTCGGCATAATCGGACTTTGGTTATCCACCGGTCTAGGCACATGGTGGGGGCCACTTAGCGACTGCTATTCTGTTGAAGAATCCCAGGAGCTTGCCCAAGCTTCCGTCATGACTCGATACACTTCGACCAATTTCTTTCCGATTCGGCAGGACAAACTGCAATGGCCAAGATCCTGGTGCTCTACCACTCCAACACTGGTAATACCCGGCGGATGGCTGAACTCGTCGCGGAAGGCGCGCTGCAAGTTGATTGCTCAGAGGTTCGTCTGAAGAACACTTCCGAGGCCGATCACCGCGACCTGGAATGGTGTGATGGGATCGCTCTGGGATCGCCCACCAACTACGGCAGCGTTAGCTGGCAGATGAAACGGTGGTGGGATGAGCAACCCATCGAGAATTGGGGAAAACGCGATGGGAAGATTGGCTGCGTGTTCAGTTCGGCTGGAGCTTGGGGTGGCGGTCAGGAGTGGACGTGTATGGCGCTGATGTCCATTCTGATCAATTACGGCTTCCTCGTCTTTGGCTTGACCGATTATACCGGCGTCAAGTTCTCGGCTCATTACGGCGCCATTGTCGCTGGACAACCGAAGGAAGATCGGGAACTGAATGCCTGTCGCCGACTTGGTTTGCGTCTGGCCGAGTGGAGCGCGACGATGATTGAAGGGAGAAAGGAAACGCACCCACTGAATCAGTCCTACGAACGATTCAGGGACCTGGGAAAGTGACGCTGCGCATCGCAAACTCGCGGCGAGGAGAAATGACCTACCGCCACCCATGAACCAGCCCGCCGATCAGCAGGCCGCCAATACTCCCGACAATCAAGATCGGCGCGTAAGCCTTGGTGATAATCGCCTCGGGCAGACTCAGCAGCAGACCGAAGGCGAGGCCGATTGCCCAGCCCGGCCAGGGGAGTTTCACGCAGCCAATTACCAACCCAATGCCGAAGCGGTTGAGGAAAGCTCCCAGCAGTGCGGCAGTCTTGTCGGGAAATGGCATTGGCAGCATCATCGCAACCGAAACCGCGCCAAACACAATGCCGGCAATCAACCCCCAATAAACTTTTGGCATGTTTTGATCCCTTGTTCGGGAGCCAGTGAATAGGTCTTTGGAAAAGTGTCTGGCTGTGCGCCACATTCCGACTTGAACATAGGTTCGCCGCACCTAAATCGGAAGCACTGACTTTTTAAAGTAATCCGTCGCCGTGAACTAGGATCTGCGTTCTGTTTACAATGCCGCTGATGGGCTCGGCGCACACTCCAGCCTTCCCCTCGTAGTCACTTGAAACTCATCACGAGAGTCTTCGGATATGACCCAGTTCCCAGTTCTTTCGCGCAGGCTCTTATCGCTCTGCTTCATCTGGTTCGCTGCTGTTGGGGCAGCGCAGCCGACAGAGCCCCTGACGTTTTTCGTGACTTCGGATTCTCATTACGAAGCCATCGAGCGCGTCGAGCGAAACGATCGCAACCTGATCACGATCGAACGAATGAATACGCTTCCCGGCGAGGCTTGGCCAGACAAACTAGGGGGCGGACTGATCGGCAAGCCGCGCGGCGTGCTGGCGCTGGGAGATCTGATCGATGACGGTGACAAGAATGGCCAGACCGACATCGAGTGGAAGCACTTCGCCGACCACTTCGGATTGGACGGGACTGACGGGGCGCTGAAGTTCCCCGTCTTTGAAGGCTGGGGCAATCACGATGGTCCGCCGGAAAAGTACATTAAGCAGCGCGTGAGCGTGCAGACGGAGATCAAACGGCGGAATCAGCTGCGTCTGGAAAATAAGCTAATCTCCCGCGTGTCACCGAACGGCCTGCATTACTCGTGGGATTGGAATGACGTTCATTTCGTTCAGGCCAATCTTTATCCCGCGGACAAGCAAAATGCCAAGGTGCGCTATTCGCTCCCCTGGCACGATCCGCAGGACGCGTTGACCTTCGTCAAAGAAGACTTGGCCGCAACGGTGGGCGACAGTGGCCGGCCGGTAGTCATCATGGCGCACTGCGGGTTCGATACGGATTGGTGGGTGGTCGAAGACTGGTCTGAGTTTTACCGCGCCGTGAAGCCCTACAACGTGATCACTTATCTACACGGTCACACGGGGACCGGCGTGCGCAAATGGAAGTCAGAGGGTGAGGAGAAATTTCTCGACGTGGTGAACACAGGGCAAACTGAGAAGGGTTTCTTTGTCGTCGAGGTTTCCGCCGATCGGCTGCGTCTGGCTTATCAGGTAAAGCGTGATCCAGCTCTACTCAAGGATGTTCAGTGGGAGTGGCGTTACCAGTTCGAAAAGCGGATTAGCCGGCAAGCGGCCGAGTAACGCTGAGTTGCGGCGTCGTAAGCCAACTCGCTGAGTCAAAATGACAGTGCATGCCAGTGGGCTCTGCGCTCTTCTGCCGTTGATTTTGCGCAAATCATTTCGGCCCAAAGCCTTTCGCTTGCCCACATTGGTTTGGCACGGCCGTTGCTTTCTTGCCGATTAAAGGCATGAAAATGTCAATCAGACATCGGCTGACAATCTCGTCGGTCACCGGCTTCACCGCTTGAGCGGTATCTACCGAAGCCGGTTGTTCACCGACGGTCAGCCAGTTTTCATTCGTTTCAAATCGATCTCGAAAGGAGGAATGTACAATGTTGCTGAATCGTGTTTCACCGCTGGAATTGCTGGGCGAGATGCAGCGTTCCTTCAGTCTCATCGATGAGCTGAGCCGGGCGGCTCGTCCATCGTATTCGCACTCGAATTTCCCGCCTCTGAATGGCTGGAACGATGAGGCAAATTACTATGTCGAAGCGGAACTCCCTGGCTTCGCTGCGGACTCGCTGAACATCAGCCTGACGGATGGCCAGGTCCTGACGATTCAAGGTTCACGCACCATCGACGAGCAGCGCGAACAACGAAAATGGATCCGCCGCGAGCGCGGCTTCGGCTCGTTCGAACGGCAGATCATGCTTCCCGAGCCTGTGCAGGAAGACCAGGTTTTGGCCAACTTCAAGGACGGCGTGCTGCTCATCACGTTGCCCAAGGCGGCGAAGAGCCAGCCGCGCCGCATCGAGGTCGCGAAGGGATAAGTAAGCCAACTGACCTCGACAAGACATCGTTTGTAAACAGGAGAACAGAATCATGTCCAACACAACCACACAAGTTCGACAAACCCAAGATTTCACTAACAACGAGCGCTCGACGCTGACTTACACTCCGCGATTTGACATCTGGGAAGACGAAACCGCCTTCCATCTGACGGGTGATCTGCCAGGCGTCTCCTCCGAACATCTCGAAATTCAATACAAGGATGGCGAGCTGCAAATCTGGGGGAAGGCACCGCCGCGGCAGGATGAGGTTGAGTATTGGGCGCAGGAGTACGGCATCGGCGACTACTACCGCAGCTTTTCGCTGGATAAAGGTATCGACGGCGACCGCATCGATGCAGTCCTAAAGGACGGCGTGCTTGAGCTAACATTGCCCAAGCATCCTAGCGTGCTGCCGCGACGGATTGCCGTGAAGAGCGGGTAACAAGCGCTTCGCCGCTGGAATCGATGAGGCGAAGGCCGGAATTCTATCACCGTACTGTGCCGCTGATGATCGTGTGGCCAGCATTCTCCGGGCGGTGGTTCGTTCCCAACCTTACCCTCATCGATTCCACGTTGGCGGGGTACGGATCATCCCGCACGTAGATCAAAAGAGATTCGAGTCGTGGCGAGCGCGACTCTGCGCTCGCCGTCGCTATGGAGGCACCATCATGTCACTCAAGCCGAACCACGAAAAACGATTGCCTGTAATTCACTCGTACCAAGTAGAACTCTCAGAACGGACAAGGCTGGAACACGACGACTTGATCGAATGCATTCATCGACTTGAGGCCGCGCTGGCGTCACCGGCGCCGGGTCGGGAGCGAGTATGGGCGAATAGAGCAGCGAGCGAGTTAAGCGAGGTTGAGAAGAGCTTACAACGGCACATCGCGTCCGCCGAAGGTGAACGAGGACTGTTCGCGGAACTAGACCTTGCACTAGGTTCCGTCCCCACACGTGTTGAAAAGCTGAGGCTTGACCACGCCCGTTTGCTTCAAAAGATACGGCAGCTAAGGTCAGATCTGGAGAGAAACGGCGATCTGCCAGATTTCGCGAGGTTCCAGTCTGCGACGCGGAAGTCGGGGCCGAAGAGGACATAGGCGAGGGGCACCTTCTCGGAATAAAGGCGAGAGAGCATCGCATCTCTGACTTTCGCCTGTTGTTGCTCGTGGGTGATATCACGGACAGAACCGGTAAAAGTTTGTCGATTGCTAGAAAGCGACACGCCAACTGTCAACTCCGCTGCGAAGGTCGAGCCATCGTTTCGGCGCCCGACGACTTCTCTAGTTTGGCTGGCAATCAAGTGACTTGTCGGAAAAGTGTCGAATCCCGCGTGCAGCGGTTCAGACAATACAAGTGAGATGTTGCGACCAATGGCGTCTTGATAGGCGTAGCCGAACAACCTCTCGGCGGCCGGATTGAAAGCACGGATGACACCATCAGAGTCCGTGCTGACTATTGCGTGACTCGAATGCTTGAGGGCCGAACGCAGTCGCTCTTGAGTGAGGCTGGGTTCCTGAACTCGCTCCTGCAACTCCAATTCCATTGGATGTCGGGACGCATGTTCCATACCGCTCCTCCGGTCGGGTCAGGTCACATCCGGTAAAGCACTTGCATGCCAGTACGATACCTCGATGCAAGTTGGGATGCCAAAGTTCCATTTCAAGGCAGGCGTTCAGATTTTCGATCTGCCGAGGGTACCACAGCAAACGGTGTGAGAGAAGTCTGCGGGCAGCGCCCGCCTGGCTGGGTGAACGGACGCACGAGCGCAAGAAGCCACTCTTGTGGAAGACGAGTAACGAGAATGCAGGGGTTGCAATTCTTGATGGTCGCTGGAAGATGCATCTGCCGGCGGCCCGTACCGGGAACACCGATTCAAGGTGCTGGTTGATAAGCAACCAGAGTTGCGCGAAAAGCCAGCGGTCGCAGCGGCTCTCACGGGCAACATCGCCTACTTCGAGAAGGCGAACATGCAATTCCAGAAATCGTTTTCCGTGCTGGCCATGTGGTCCGGTCGAAACGGCCTCCTCAGGTACCGGGTGAAAATGTCAGCGACTACACCGCATCGCGCGCTCATCGTCGGGTCCACCGGCATCGTCGGTAATAACCTTGCTAACCGCCTTCTCGCCGACGGGTGGTCGGTCGCTGGACTCGCCCGGAAGGCAGTTGCACACCCGCAAGGACTACGCCCGGTCGCGGCCGACCTGCTCAAGCCGGACTCACTCGCCGCAGCGCTGGCGGGCCAAGAGTTCACCCATGTGTTTTTCAGCACCTGGATGCGGCACGACACCGAAGCCGAGAACATCCGGGTCAACTCGGCGATGGTCCGCAACCTCCTCGATGCTGTCCGCACTTCCGGCAGCGTGCGGCACGTCGCCCTGGTCACCGGCCTAAAGCACTACCTTGGGCCGTTTGAGTCATACGGGAAGGGAAACCTGCCCGATACGCCATTCCGAGAAGATGAGAAGCGGCTTGCGGTCGAGAACTTCTATTACGCACAAGAAGATGAGGTGTTCGCAGGCGGCGCCCGCGACGGATTCGCGTGGACCGTCCACAGACCGCATACGATCATCGGGTACGCGATCGGGAACGCGATGAACATGGGCGTGACTCTGGCCGTCTACGCATCCCTATGCAAGCACCTCGGTCGCCCATTTCTGTTTCCCGGCTCTCCGCAGCAGTGGAACGGGCTGACCGACGTGACCGATGCCCGATTGTTGGCCAGCCAACTCGCGTGGGCTGCAACGACGCCCGCGGCCGCCAATCGGGCGTTCAACATCGTTAATGGCGACCTGTTCCGCTGGCGGTGGCTGTGGCCGCGACTGGCCTCGTACTTCGGGGTGCAAGCCGTACCTTACCCTGGCAGTGCGACGCCTCTGGAAGCACAGATGAAGTCGGATGCCGAACCGTGGGTAGAACTGGTACGGAAGCACGGGCTGGTCGAACCTGACTTGGGCCGTCTAGTCTCAGCGTGGCACACCGACGCCGACCTCGGTCGTCCGATGGAGGTAATGGCGGACATGGCTCACAGCCGCCGGCTCGGGTTCACGGATTACCAGCCTACTCTCGACAGCTTTACCGATCTATTCGACCGGCTGCGCCGCGAGAAGTTGATCCCATAGGGCCAGGACGTTCTTGCTGTGGGCACTGTGTCGAAGTTGGTGCTCGCCCACCGTATCGATTCAGCCACCCTCTGGTCGTACTTGCTGCTTGGCTGGTTAGCTCTGATACCGATGGCAGCCCTCCTTCCTTCTCTTCCCTTGGCCGCTTCGGGAACGGTTTTCGCCGGTGGAGTTTGTTATAGCGCGGAAACCATTTTTCATCGCTGGGATAATCGGGAAAACCACAGTCACGGCCTCTAGCACCTCGCCGTAATCGGCGGAAGTCTCTGCCATTGGTACGGAGTCTTGGTGTACATCGCGGGGAGCCGACTGTAGCTCGCGAGAAGACAATCAACAGATTGGGTCCGCGCTTCGACAACCGGCCTGAGATTAACCGCTTAAGGCACGCTGTGAGGCAGTGGCGGTGGGGCGTACAATACGTTGCGTTGTCCAATAAAGTGGACAGGTTGTCCAATAAAGTGGACAGTTCGTCTCGCTGGAAGTGAGAATGAAAAACTGTCCCGGAGTATTGAATGCGGCTCGCTGATTTCATCCTGTCGAACGTTGAGCCTATCCTGACTGGCTGGGAAGTCTTCGCACGGAGCATCGGCGCTGGCGAGCATCTTGACCAACTCACCCTGCGCGACCATGCCGGGCAAATCCTGCAGGCTACCGCGCGGGACATGAAGTTGCCCCAGACCGTGGCGGAGCGGGCAAAGAAATCGAAGGGGCAGGAAGAGCCGCGTGAAAACGATGCCCTCGACGGCGCATCTGATGCCCACGCGGTCGATCGTCTTAGCCTGGGATTTGACATGCTGGAAGTGATGAGCGAGTACCGCGCTTTGCGCGCCAGCGTACTTCAGCTTTGGCACGATAGCGCTCCCGGCGCAGATGAGCGTGATGTAGATGATCTGACCCGGTTCAATGAATCGATCGACCAGTCCCTCTCTAAAGCGGTAGCCAGCTACACCAAGCGAGTCGACCAAGCCCGCGACATGTTTCTCGCCATCCTCAGCCACGACTTGCGTAATCCACTTAACTCCATCGGAGTGACAGCCCATATGGTGCCGCTCTTGGTGAACGATCCGCCGAAGCCCTGGCATGCAGCCATCGGATCACCCGAAGTGTGACGGTGATGGAACGGATGATCAGCGACCTGCTTGACTACACGCGTACTCGGCTGGGCGCGGGTATGCCCGTTAACCCTGCGCCGCTAGACCTAGCCGCACTGGCCCAAGAACTGATTGCAGAGTTCAAATCCGGCCACCCTGACCGAAGGATCGACCTCCAAGCCGAGGGCAATCTGAATGGCCTATGGGATTCTGATCGCATCCGACAGGCTGTCTCAAACTTGATAGGAAATGCCCTCCAGCATGGCTCACCTGATTTTCCCATTACACTTTCGCTCCGTGGCGAGGAGGCATTCGTCGTTATCGACGTTCACAACGGCGGCGAGCCGATTCCTTCAGGCGAGCTTCCCAAGATATTCGATCCGCTCATCCGCGGCTCCAGTGCTGAACGGCCAAGAAGCAATCGACCGGGCAGCATCGGGATGGGGCTATATATTGCCCGAGAAGTCGCCAAATCCCATGGCGGACGTATCGACGTGGCTTCAACTGCGGAAAACGGCACGTCGTTTACCATTCGCCTCCCCCGACAGTCCGCCATGAAAATCGGGCAGCCAATCCTCGATGCTGCTCATATCGACAAGATGTGAATGAGTCTGAGACGGCAATTCGTTGTCGGCGTTAGGCACCAGATCGCAGAAGTCGACGAAATATCGATTAAAGCTAGAAGAGGCATGGCAGTTGCTGTTCTATGGCGTTGCTCACGCGGGATTGAAAACTGAGGGTCAAATTCACATGCGTTGCGTAGTGTGTCACTCGGGCTTGGTCTGATAGCTGCGGCAACCAAGTGGAAGAATTTGGTCCGTCGGTTATGTCGGCTCCAAACTGCTTCGGTCACATCGTCCTTAGCATGCCTGCAAGCCGGCCACGCTGCAAAGAAGTTCTGCTCAAACGCCACGAGACGACGCCGAGATAAATAGGATTAGCGACGGCACGCGGAAAGAGAATGCTTCGAGGTTGGAATAGCTAAAAAAAAGGCTCGCAGGGCCGCCCCTGATGGGACGGCCCTGTCTTGCCTTGTGACCGATTGATCGAGCAAGACCAGTTATCAGCAAGCTATTTCTGGTACCCCCTCACCGCACCCAGACTCGTTACGGTTGGACTGTGGTTCGACACGGATCAACGAAGTCGCACTATCTAGCGCCGCAATCGGCCGACGCTTGACGACCTGAACACGGCAGGCATGCCGAAGCCACAGCGCTTCTGCTGGTCGCCGTGCAGCCAGTTTCAGGTCGTCGTCCATGCAGCATTCATTGGAATGAACGCTGAGTTGCGCACGTAACTTCGGCAGTAAGCTACTCCACGCGATAAGAGGAAGGTGATGTTCGGTCAATCCGTCAAACAAGTCTCCCTCGGTGAAGAGCAACGATTGATCTGCCAGATGCGTGCGCATCAAGTCAACCATTCGCGCGACGGTTTCGTCACTGAAAGGTTGATTTAGGTCAGGGTTGTCACCAAGTCCCATTTCCTTCAAGACTCCCTTCGCCGGATTTGCGTACTGCTCGAATGCAACCGATCGAGCAGGATTGAATACGGGTTCTCCCAAAAGGTCGCTGAAATCCTCGTAGATACGAACAAAGCTCCGCATCGTGGGGCACAAGGCAGCCTCGACAAGGTATGTGCCCGTCCAGTTCCTTGGGTTGTCGGGCGTAAGAATTGAGTTGTCCCATGTCTCTTTCAGAAGCCTTTCCAGGAGAACGTCTCCATTTCTGCCGAGCGTGTGGACCGGTTCACCTAACTTCCGCGCCGCAAGAACGCGCAGCCTCGGAGAGTCCTGGTAGTGCGGTAACTGGTTCTCAGTAATGCTTAGAAGGACGCGCGGATAACAAGGTACCGCCGGCAGTTTCCTGCGCTGGTTAGCCGCGCGTTGGCAGGCCTTGTCGATGCGAAGCGATGTCTCGAGCAGGCTCGGATTGCGCTCGGGATCAATGGTTCGCCCGCGTGCACCAGCGCGCGGCCGCCAAGATAAATCGACCTGCACGCAGGGAGGCTGGCCATCATAGGACACTCCGCCGTCGGGAAGGTCTCGGCCCCGGATTCCCTTCAAAGGGATTCGTAGCCGCCGTCTTCCCGTGCGGTCATTCTCCAACTCGTATTGCAGTTGAACCATAACAGCCGTTCCAGCCGGAAGGATACTTCGCGCTGAAAAGCTGTTGGCGAATCCCCCCGGTCGAAAAGTAAGACCCACGCAATCAGCCATTGGCTCCCAGCGATCCTCGGGGATTTGCTGGGCATAGAATTGAGAAATCAACTTGCGCGTGTTGTAGCTCAGTTGACAACCAGAATTGGCATTCGACATGTGCATTCCTCTCTTGAATGGAAATCCGACACAGACGTAATAGGGCTAGGAAACTGACATCCGTCGGGCGTCAGGTTTCCCAGATGGCGTGACAAATTGAACGCGACCGAATTGCTGCCACTGCTCTTGAGTGACCAACAATCGATCGCCACGTTGGCCCGAAACTGGACCGAAGAAAGAAAGTTGCAGGCGATCGCCGATTCGACGTCGGCGTTTGACTAGGTTTCCCCTATACGTGATCAGCAACGGCATTGGCTTCTCGAACATGCGGCGGACGACGGTAACGAAGAAGCTGTCAGGCTTCGCGGCAGGCGGCCGCATCGAGAAGTAGGCAAACGCGTATCGCGGCTGAAGTAGACTCCAAGAACGGCGGCCCGAGCGCTGAGGCGAGCAGCGTGCCAGCCACGACGAAAGTGCGCGAAGACCTAACCGACCATCAGGAAGATATGCCAGGAAAACAGCCGTTATTAAGTAGCGGCGGCCCTGACTACGCTTATCGCTCGCAATAACCAGCGGCATCTCTCGCTGCGACTGTACGCGTCGCTTGACAACCGCCCGATAAAGCTAAAAATAGCTTTACGGATGGCTGTGTCGGCCCCTAGTTCCGCTTTCCGGCTGGCACGAAAACCTACTCCTCAGTGCGGACGACGGAAAGGAATCGTCGGCCTCGCTCTCCGTATACCAACTTGGGCCATTCGAGCTAAGGCAGCGACTTCTGACCCCTTACTCTTGAAGCCAGCGACTGACATCGTATGAGCACGGAAGTTTCCAACTTGACCGCTGATCAACTCGCTACAATTCGGTCGGTCATCGTTGCGTATCATCGCAGGTCCGAGTATTGGGCCGACGTGACCGCGGTATTCCTTCGAGAGTCGAGCCGTCTTGCGCGTATTCAACGGTCAATAAATTGGCCGCCGAGCTATTTGCTGGACGCTGGCGCGGCACTCGAACTGCGAAGTTGGCAACTCTCCGGCTCGGTTCCGGAGCGGCTCCGAAATTACCCAATGTGGAACCAAGTGCTTTGCCAGGCACTCGATCGATTATCCGATCCCAATCCCGCTTGGGTGCCTACGGCCCTGCAGCAGGACCTTGCACGGGTGTGGTTTGAGGAGTCGGTGTGGGATGCCCACCGAATCCTCGGAACACCCATCCGCTCGGACGAACTTGACGTCGACTTGCTGTTCGATGCGTTCGCCCGCCTACTTTGGGACAACCGACATCTTGCAGAAACTGAGGGATAAATTGCCAGTACGCAATCAAAACGAAGGCCTGATCTACATTCGCCGCAGTAGCAATCGCCAGGAAGCGAGCATGGAAACCCAGTTGAACTGGGCTCTGCAGCAGGCGGCGGATTTGAAAGTCCATGTTGACGCTTCGATCAAGGACTTACATCACATGCTGGCCTGCGGCATGAACTCCTACAAGTCTCTCCGTATCGACGATGCCGTGACCGGATCGGACCTCAATCGAACTGGATTCTGTGCTTTGTTGGCGGATGCGACCAAGAACAAATCCATTTCACACATCTTCGCCTATCGTCGGGACCGCCTTGCTCGCCCGGAAGACGCCAGCGAAATGATGAGCCTCGAACGTCGCGTCCGGGAGGCCGGCGTGACGCTCGTCCTCAGCAACCGAATTGCGCCGCCACGTGAACGAGGCCGTCCAGACATTGCCGACGATATGCAGATGTACGTCGAATACTACCAAAGCGGTGAGTTTCTCATCGCGCTCGCTGAACGCGTGCTTGACGGCCATCGCAATCGGGCGATGGATGGCTTTCGCACTGGCGGCGTTCCGCCATACGGCTTTATTCGTGTGCTCGTGGACAGCAATGGCAAGGAACTCGAGGAATTGCCGAAGGGGAAAGTCGTACGCCAGCCCGGCTGTCATGTACGGATTAAACCCAAGGACGAAGCAAAGATTCGGGTATGGTTACTCATCCTTGAACTTAAGCACCAAGGATGGGGAGGCAAACGCATTGCAAATCACTTGAACAAAGCTAGCATCCCTAGTCCAAACGCAGGTCGTACGCGGAAGGACCAGGGCGTCAGGCACTACGTCACTGGGAAATGGAACCACACGACGGTTCTTGATCTCTGTGACAATGCCGCCATCATCGGCATGCAAGATTACGGCAAGCGAAGCGAGGGCAAATTTCGCCGCTTCGACGGCGACAAACACCGGATTCTCAACGAGTCAGACCGCCTCGACGAAAATGCGATTCGCCTAGTGAAAAACTCGGACGAGAAACTCATCAAGCGGAGCATCCAGATTGAGCCACTGTACGACCCTGCCAAGTGGCAGGAGATTCAGCGTCAAACCGAAGAGCGAGGTAAAAGCCAACGCGGGATTCCTAGGGCCAAAGACCTTACAAAGTATCCGCTTTCCACACGAGTCGTAGACCTGACGGACGGTTGCGGCGCGATCATGTACGGTCGCGAACACGGCGGCAAACGAGTTTATGTTTGTAGCCGATACATGCGAACATCTGGTTCCGATTGCAGCAACAACGAGGTTGACGGCGAAGCCTTGCTGGCCATGGCGACTGGGTATATGCGCCAATTGATCGACGTTGCTGGCGGCAGAGAAAAGATTCGCAAGAGACTGGAGCAGTTCGTCGATGCCGGACCGCCTCAAGCCGCTTTGCTTGCCCAAAATGAGTTGGCCGGACTGGAGATCCGCAAGTCGCAATTGCAACGCGACCTGCAGATGGCCGGCCGGAATTTTGCCTTGGCCCCCGACGACCAGATTCGGCAAATGGTCACGCAGCAAATTGCGGCGATCAATACCGAATTAGCGGACGTTGATGCGTGCATCCGCGAGTCTTCACTGACCGTTCCACATCAACGCGACGTTGACGGCGGAGTGGAGGCAGCCATGCACTTGCTCGATCAGTTCAAACAGGTACTGGCCGACCCAAACGCCCGCCAGCAACTGATCGACATTATCAAGTTGATGAATATGCGTGCCGGGCTCAACTTCGTAGAGGGAATCAAGGGTAAGAAGCGGAAAGTCCGTCGGCTCGCTGGCGGCGCTCTCTACTTCGGTTCCACACCGTACCCAATACCACTTCATGGCAAAGACAATTGCCAACACAGTTCCAGTTCCGAAGAATCACGGAACCCGGCGGAAGATTCTCCAGCCGAACTACCGAAAAGCACAAAAGCCGTTGGTGGTGAAGATATTACTTCGCCACCAACGGCTTCAGTTGACGTTCCTTTATGCCGCCACGAGGGCGTTTCGTTCACAAAGGTGAGTCGGGGTGACAGGATTTGAACCTGCAACCTTCTGCACCCCATGCAGACGCGCTAGCCAGGTTACGCTACACCCCGATGAAGAATGGACCCGAAAACTCGTTTCAGGTTCACTCGCCAAGCCAGGAATATCCCATATGTGGGCGGCCGTTGCAATGCGGGTTCGCGGCCGTTTCGGATGGCGTGCGGCGAGTTGGACGAGATCACTCCCGTCGATGCATCTCACCGGCCAGACCAGTTGCAATTGAGCGTTGGTCTGGTACCCTTTCGCGATTGCAACGGAACTGATCTATCAACCACATTGCTTGGGAGAAAACGCATGTCGATGTTCATTGGCGAAGGATTGTCGGGAGAAGGGAATGAAATTGCGCACATCGATTTGCTCATCGGCAGCAAAGACGGTCCGGTGGGTAACGCGTTCGCCAATGCTCTCGCCACCCAAAGCGCCGGCCACAACAATCTGCTGGCCGTTCTCACGCCGAACTTGGCCGTCAAGCCAGCGACCGTGATGATTACCAAGGTCACCATCAAGGGTATGAAGCAAGCCGTCCAGATGTTCGGCCCAGCTCAAGCCGCCGTGGCCAAGGCCGTGGCCGACTCGGTCGCCAATGGCGTGATTCCGAAGGGCAAGGCCGAAGATCTCGTCATCGTCTGCGGTGTGTTCATTCACCCGGCCGCCAACGACGACAAGAAGATCTACAAGTACAACTACGACGCCACGATGCTCTCAATCGCCAACGCGATGACCGGCAAGCCCACCGTCGACGAAATGATCGCCGGTAAGGAAGCTGCCGCTCACCCGTTCCGCGGTTTCTAAGTTAATGCCGTAGGGTGGGTCGAGCGGTCACTCCGCGAGGCCCACCAAGCTGCGCAAATGGTGGGTCTTAGGAGTTCCTTCGACCCACCCTACGTGTGCCGATGACCAAACCCAAAATCCTGCTGCAATTCGATAGCGACACTCACGCCAGCGTCTTTGACGCGGTGGTCGCTATCGACGCGGGTGTCGATCAGCTGCTGCAATACGGCGGGATCGAACTGACGCAGGTTCGCGATCTCACGCACGGCGCGATGTTCACGCGCGGGCCGCAGGATTTGCATCAAACTGCCATCTTCATTGGTGGCAGTAATGTGACCCGTGGCGAGGAACTGCTCGCCGCGGTGAAAGATTGCTTCTTCGGACCGATGCGGGTTTCGGTGCTGCTGGATGCAAACGGCGCGAACACAACGGCTGCAGCTGCAGTCATTGCTGCGGCGCGGCATCTGAATTTGGCCGAGACAACCGCGACCGTATTAGCTGCAACGGGGCCTGTGGGACAGCGCGTTGCGCGACTGCTGGCGGGCCAAGGCGCGTCAGTAAAACTTGCTTCACGTTCGGTTGATCGTGCTGCCGACGTTTGCGAAACCATTCGCAAAAAGCTGCCACAGGCGAACCTCGCGGCCTTGCAAACCAGCAATTCGTCCGAAGTTCAATCAGCAATTGCCGGTTCGCAACTGGTGATCGCCGCCGGCGCTGCTGGTGTGGAACTCATGTCGCACGAAAATCTCAACGCGGCCAATTCCTTGAAAGTTGCCATCGACCTCAACGCGGTCCCTCCCGTCGGCATTGCGGGAATCGACGCTGGCGATAAGGCCGCAGATCGGGCAGGCGTGATCTGCTACGGCGCCTTCGGCGTCGGCGGCACGAAGATGAAAATCCACCGCGCCGCCATCCAACAACTCTTTACCGCGAATAGCCTCGTGCTCGACGCCGAGGAAATTTTTTCGCTCGGCCAGCAGTTGCAATAGTTGCAGCCGTTCGCGCCAACTTACGCGGCTCTTTGCGCGCATCGGCGGTTTGCTCTAGGCAACTTCATTGCGTTTCAGTCGACATTGACGTGATCGATTCGATGATCCAGGGACGATGATTTGGCGACTTGCCGAATGGTTTCGGTTGTGCTGAACTACAACCTGCTTGGCGAACGGGCAAGATTCCTTCCAGCGGGGCAACATGAGCTATCGAAAGTCAATCTTGGTAGGACGGCAACTCTCGAACGGAGAAGTCGTAACGCTTCCCGGCGATGCTCACGTCCTCACGATTGCACCTAGTGGAGTCGATAGACTCAGAGCGGCCATCATTCCTAATTTGTTGAACTATGAGGGTCCGGCGGTAGTCGTTGATCCAACTGGTGAAGCCTATAACGCCACCGCCGATGCCAGACGCGCGATGGGCCAGACCGTTTATCGCCTAGATCCATGTCACGTTGTCGGCCCGGAATCGGATGCGATCAACCCGCTCGACCTTCTTTTCCTGGAAGGGGCGGACGCCGACGTTGAATGTCAAACGGTGGCGGATTTTGTCATCCCGCGAACTTCCATGAAGGAATGCGCTGCGTTTGGATTACTCAGCGGCGTTGTGGGTTATCTTGCTTCCGTTCCAGAGAAAAAAGGGTTCGGCAGCGTCTCGGAAACTTTTACTAGCGACGACGTGATCTATAACCTGGCCGTTGTGCTGGACACAATCGGCAAAAGAATTCCAAAGCTCGCATACAGGGAGATCGCTGACTTTTTACGCCTCCCCGACGCGGAACGCAGTCGCATCTTATTTACGGTGAACGCAAAACTAAAACCTTACATGCCGACGGAAATCGTTAAGGCGCTCAGTAAGCCTGCCATTCCAATGGATGAGCTTGTTTCAGGTCGGCCATTCACCGTGTACTTGATCATCCCGAACGATAAACTTCGCAGCTATTCGCACTTACTGCGGCTTTGGCTCCAAACGCTTATCACTTGCCAAATGCGTCGCAGAAATCCTGCCGCGTCACGGACTCTTTTCCTGCTCGACGAGAGCGCCTACTTTCCGATGTTTCCGGCTCTCGAATCCGCGATCACTCATAGCAGGGAATATGGTGTCCAAGTCTGGAACTTCTGCCAAGATATCAGCCAGTTTCGCAATATGTTCCCGCAAAGTTGGCCAACGGTATTGAACGACAGTGCGGTACAACTGATCCGAATCAATGAGCAGTTTTCTACGGTTGCCGAAGCTGCCGCTTTGTTTGGGGAGAAGGTCGAGACGTTTCGCGCGCTCGGTCGCGACGAGCAAATGGTTTGCCAGAAGGGCGTTTGTCAAAAGTTGGCGGCGCTCGACTAATTTCTGTCAGGCCGATCGCCAACTACATTCCATAGAGCTCGAAAATGCCACCAATCAGCAAACGATCAAGTTGATCCAGATAACGAATATTGAATGCTCCATCCGCACTGGTTTCGAACATTCGATAGACAGGATTGGGAACTACCACCCCTACGGCCGCAGATTTCAGGCCGTTCAAAATCTGTTTGCGGTCTGCAAACGATCCTTCCGCGCGGGCGATATTGACCAGCAATCGGACAGCCGCGGATTTCACTCCGGCACTGGGATCGCCCAAGAGTTGCAACAGATCCGGAACAAAATTGCCTTCCGCACAGCGAAACTCCAGGACAGCCTCATTGGCAGCGTCCTGCACATAGATCACGTCGTTCATGGTCGAATGCAGTGCGCGAGCCACTCGGCTAGTCACTCGTCTTAGTCTCCCCAAAAGACTTATGGCCGCTGTCCTAGCTGCCCAGTGGGGCGCGCTCTCGGCATATTCCGCCAGAATCAGTTCCCATGTTTCGGGCGGCTCTGCAAACTTTGCAAATGCCAGTGGATGCAAACGAGCCAGCGAGTCGATGGCCGTGAGCAGATGGTGAAGAAAATCGACTTGACCAGGATTGCTGCGTTCGGCCTGCAACCAGGACAAAAGCAATGCTAATACCTCATCAACATCATTAACCAGTGATGCACTCTCACGAGCGTTCTTCCAGTAGCTCAAGACGTCGACGAGTAGTTCGCCGCCAACCTGGACCATGGTTTGTTCGACGTTGTCATCGACATTGCGCAGCGAAACCGTTGACTTCTGGAACATTCGAGTCACGAACTGCAAACGACTCGGTCCCTTGCTCGCTCGGACAGCAGCTTGAGCGGTTTCAAGTAATGCCTGGGGGCCGCCGGGGAAATCGCAAATCGCAGAACGTTCGTACTCAGGCACCGACTGAATGACGCTGCGAATAAGGTCGCGATGGGGCGTTAGAGACTTGCGCGAACAATGCGCGATCCTGCACAGGCCACGCAGCAACGCTTGCTTGAAAGGCGTTGTTCCCGAGCGCAGAGCAGTGAGCAAGGTTGGAACCAGGTCGCTTTCGATCGATTCCATTTTCTTCAAGATCCACAGCTCGGGTGTGTCCGGCTGGCTGGCTGTCGCGGCCACTTCCAGCCAACGTGCTAATGCCGACGAGTCATCGTGGTGAATGTCATGAGCGATCCAGTCCAGCGCGGAACTGGCGGCTGGCCGAAGACCGCGTGTTGTTGCACCGCGCGCGGCGGCGTCGATCGCATCACCACCGACACGGCGAACTGACCAGCGACGATTCGTGTTTTGCACAGAAGGTGTTTGGCCATGCAACGCAATCGCCGCCCGCAACTGCAAGCGATCCGTCGAAGTCTCAAGCAGGTCGACCACGAGCGATACATTCTTGGCCGTAATCCGCCCTCCTTCCATTTGCACGAGCGCCAACCATTGGCCAGGACGATCCGAACGTCCTTCCCAGCGAGCAATCGCTGGCACCAAATCGGGTTGATCAAGATGCTGCCACAGACTGTCGATTCGGGTACCGCGCTCGTTGCGGTGAAGCTGGTCAATCACCCCGGCCTCACGTGCGCCGATCCGGATACCGCGTTCCATTCCGCCTGCGACCAGGCCTGCCAGCGCCGTTTGCCATTCGTCTCCCAGAAGTTCCGACCAGTCCCCGTGACCTCCAGCTTGGGCGGTGACAGTGGATTCGATCTCCCTGGCTGTGGCCGACAAATAGATTAAGCCCCACGGGAGCGAGCCGTTTGGATACGCGTGACGAAGTACACCGTTGCTTCCTGGCGCCGAGTGGGGCAGTCTCCAGACCAGAGCTCCCTCGTCGAAAGCACGTCGATACGTTTGCACTAAGCGCGAGTTGCGCAGCTGAGACTTGTTTTTTAGCCAGACATCTGGAATGACCGCAGACAATTTATCCAATTCATCATGAATTCCGGGCAAGCTTCCCCATAACAGCCTCACCTCTCGAATAGTCTCAGCCTGACGATCTTCTTCGGGTATCAAATAGATTGCTTCAATGGCATCTCGCAGTAGGGCTTCCTGATCTCCAGCGCATAAGGCCAAGCGGCAGAGGGTTCGAGCGCGATTTTCGGGATCAATTTTGTCGGCCGCTGACCGAACATTGCTCCAGAAGTTTGGGAAGAGAGACGGAAATGTCGTCAATACCCGCTCTAAAGCAAGTAGCTTCTCGTGGGGATTAGTGATCCGCGCCAATCGTATCGTCACGGAGCTGACGATTTGGTCTTTGAGTAGGTCAATTTCCCGGTCGCGTATGCCACGTCCCAGAATTGCGTTGAGAAATTTTGCCTCCCCTGGCAGGGAATCCGACAAATATTCGAACCGCCACTCGGCGCGAAAGCGAAGAAACGGGTTCTTGATATTCTCGATATGCTTCCAGAGGCGTCTTCCCCTTTTTTTGAGAAACGCTGTGGGCTGTTCGACCCAGCTACGTGCTTTGCTGCGCGAAAATGTCGAACGGTAGCCTGCCAGGAAATCAGGCCCTTGACCGGCAATGACTAGTAGCGTCTCCCAAGCGAGATCGGGGGTTTTCTTGACAAACTTACGGCAATGCCCAAGTGCGGCTCCTGCCAGAAATTGGAGTTCCTTGGGAGCTTCTGCCACCGAATCGAGCAACGCCAGGAATTGATCGACGAGGTTCCTGGCTCTCGGCTGGAGAATTGTCTGGAATGATGCCATGCGATGTTGCGCCAGATGGTTTCGCGCAGTCCCAATCTGCGACAAGGCTTCAATCATGGCTTCGACAGGTTGGCTCATCTGAGCGCACTGGCAGGCTACATCGGCGTCACTGGTGACTCCCGAAAACAGATAGGACCAGTGTTCGGCATCGAGCGTCGCCCGCGCCGCGGGGGAGGCTGCCGCTACAAACCGCTGCCCTGCGCAGCGATCGCTGATCTTGAGTGGAGGGCAGCCGCTAGCCAGGAGTATTTCTTGAGCGACGGCCAAGAGATCGAGTTGGTGCGATTCCGCGGCGCGCTCCGGAATGGTGCGCAGGATTGTTTCTGCAGAACGGACCAGAGGCTCCTGCAAAAATCGATTGAGCCAGGCAAATCGGTCCAGCGCGCTCCGCACCATCGCATCACTGTCGCTCCGCTTGGCAGCGTCTAAAAGTCGCGGGAGAACGTCTTCTCCCAGCGCGGCTAGTCCGACCAGCGCTTCAGCGCACTCCGCCAGCTTCAGCGGCGGCTGCGCTCCATCCCACTTCTTCTTCAATATGGGAATTAAATCGCGAGCATTTTTTGTCTTCGCCGACAGCAATGTCTGGATCTGGTGACTTAGTTCCTTGTCGGCGAGATCATGGACGATGTCGCGGGGTGAAAAAGCGAGCCAGGGCCCGATAGGAATCTCTATCGCGGGAATTTCCGATACCGCCGCGAGTTCGCCAGATTGGATGGTTTCATCAGCGATTGCATTTCGCAGTTTTTGCTGCTGGCTGGCTTTGAGTCGGTCAAGTAACTGCACATGTCCCAACCCTCCATACAACGCAATCATCAGCCACAACCAGTCGTTGTCACCTTGAATGTGATCGACAATATCGGGATGGCCTTCCAGAAAGTTCCGCATCGGCAACTCGCTGGCGAAAGTGCCGCTCGAAATAGCTTCTCTAGGCTCCAGCCAAGGAAATGCCGTGGGGCGATCGCACAGCGCCATCAACAGCGCGCGATGAACAGGGAAATCGTGGGTGCGACGATCTTCATGAACAGCAGACAGCAAAGAACGGATCTGGTCCGGTGTAAACCAGCCGAAATGCATTAGGAGAGTGGCAGCCGCTGGCGCTAACGATTTAGGAGCCGTCTTGTCGCCGATCGATTCGGCAATGGTTCGCGCGACAGTCTGAGCGTGAGCGCCCGCTCGCAAAACTGAGAAGGCTCGCTCGATTTGTTCGCGCAATGCCGCGCCGGCGTGTTGCTGGTTCAGGCTGTTTGCATAGGAGGTCAACAACTGAATTGCCGTTTGCCGGACAATTTCTGCGGGCAAATCTCGCATGTCGGGGAATGCGGCAACCACGAGGAGCGCTGCTTGAGGGATGAGCGCATCCGGACCATCGGCCGACAAGATCGCGCGCAGCAAAGCCGACCGTTCCTTGGCCCCCCACAACTCATCGAGCATGACGAAACCCAAGGCCAGTAACAGAGGCTCGCGCCAGATTGGATCGTCAAGCCGCTGAATGACTTCGCCCGCCGCGGTCTTCTTGTTCGCCAGGAGATGGCGAGCAGCAAGAAATTCTTGAAACTGGCGGTGATAGAACTTGTAGTTGTCTGGACCAGCTTCCACGAGCAGGCCAACGTGGTTTCCGATCGTGCTGAGCATCCCTTTGCGGACGGACCGCGATCGCTGTTCACCGCGAAACATGGTCAACGGTAAGTCGATGATTTCACCGATCTCTTGCAGCCCGACGAAGCCATTGTTGGTCACATCGGCTTGCATTTTTGCGGCCAGCGGCTCGAGCGCGGCGTAGAGTTCGTCAGACTCCAGCTGATATTCCTGGCACGGTGGGCGCTTTCGCCAGATTTCGATCAGGTTATCAACAACGCGGGCATACAGACCGGCACGCTGATCTGGCAGGTGACGATCCTTCCAGAAGACGATGGCTAGAATTGTTACCAGCAGCGGCGTCGTCGCCAATTCTCGCACTGCGGGTCGCTGATCGTTGTAAATTTCCGCAATCAAATCGTCGGCCACAATGCCAGGGCCTTCTCCCTCCAGTAGTCTGGGATTGACTGCATCAGTCCACAGTTTTGCGAATTGCTCGACGGCAGGGCGTTGCATATCGAGAATGTTGAAGTGAGCACACGATGCGCGCAAGGGCCGCGCTTTGTACCCGACATAGCGGCTGGTCACGATCACCTGGTTGCCACCCGCATTGGCGGGGAACTGGGATTCGTCGCTTGAACTCTCATCCACGTGGTCGTGGATAAACTCTTGAACTTTGCGCAGCACCAGATGGCGATTTCCTTCCGGAAGCTCGTCCAAGCCATCCAGAAAGATGACTGCCTGTTTGCTCTTGATGTACGTCTTGAAGAGCGCATTTCGCTCGTCGGCGGTGCAGTTATCATTGAGGGCCTCGGAGTCTTTGTCGTACCCGAGATACTCGATCAGTTGTTTCTCCGGTAATTCCTGCTTTTCACGCCGTGCCAGCTCTTTGGCGTAGTGAGCAATTCGCAGAAAAATGGGGAGCCGCGCTGGCCCCAGATTGACGGTAGCGTTGGAGTCTTTCACCAAGGTGGGATCAGGCTCGAGCTTGGCTAAGGGAACCTGCACAAATTGTGGCTTGCGCTGATTTACTTGCTTTTGAAAGCTTCTGGCAAATTGGAGAGCCAGCCAGTGACCTAAGGTCGATTTGCCACTTCCGGGCCCGCCGAGCATGACCACGCGTCGATATTGACGGAACACGTCTCCCAGGGTTCGCACCTCTTTGACGGCAGCTCGTTTGGCGGCTTCTTTTTTCGGGCGAATCTTGCGGCGGATATTTCCTGACTCAATTTGATCCAAGAGTCCAGGATCAACTTCGCTGACTGACGAAACCCCCGCCTGTTCCTGGACCTCTACCGCGTGAACTTCCGCTTCATTCTGCATGTCGTAGTTCGTATCGGGGTCTGCCTTGAGAGCGATGTAGACTCTTTCCAAATCGATTTCCAGCGATTCCGCTTCCCGAATACCTTCTAATTTCAGGCGGCCATAAGTTCGCATCAGCGACCGCAGGTAGGGCAACAAGCTAGCCGGAGGCGGTTTGCGATTCTCGGTGGTGATGTTTTGCCAGGCGTCGTAGAGCGAAGTTATCGGCAGAAAAACTGGAGGCTGCTCGTAGTGAGTTGCATTCAAGGCGCTGAAAGGATCCGTCTGACCAGCAAAGTGCATGATCCTAGTCAGTTGGGCGTTCACGGCAGCTTGCGTTTTGCCTAACAAGCTCTCACCGTCGACAGGGCCAACACCGATATCGTTGATCGTCAGCGGCGACTCGCCATCGTCGCCGCCCGAATTGGTCAACTGCAGTGAAAACGTGCCGGTGCAATCCTTGTCGGGTGTAACCCGTTTCGCGGCAGCGATCATACCCAAGGCAAACATGCCGCCGGCCGACTTGCCCTTCAGCGCGATCGCCCGTTTGTCGACGAGTGTCAGACGCAGCGTCAGCCGGTCGGCCTCCGTTTTTGGCCGTTGGCTTTCCATCGATCCACGACACGTGCGCCAAGCGAGATTCAAACTGCTCGTCATGTCGTCGTCGAAGGCCACGAAGCCGCTGTCGACTGGATCCAGATAGGCTCCGCCGGTTTCCAGGGTACAAGCCGCCCTGAGCTTGCCGACCTGCCCGCCATTCCTGGTATCTCCTAAGAAGCAGATCTCCTTAGGCAAGTCGGTTGCCGAGACCGATCGAGAACTTCCCGCCGAGGGCATATCCTGACGCTCCCACAGATAGTTCAGGGTACGGCGGAGCATGAGCCAACTTCCCAGCGTTACGGGAAACTGCCCTCGAACGCCTTGGAAGATAGCGTCGACCGCGTGAAAGGATTTCGTATGCCCGGCAGGATCGCCGACGGGATCCCGGCCCAGCCGCGATTCAATCAGCACTGTTCGACAAAACGCCCAGAATTGCGAAAACGCATCTAGTGCGGCTGCGCCATATTCCAACATCTTTGCCGGCGGGGCGACGGCCCGCTGCGGACTCCAATCGTGTCCTTCATGAGCTGCTAAAGTCGAGTTCGTCAGGGCGCGGACATAGGCGGCAAACTGCTCTAGCTCCGGCTCGCTCCCCAGTCGGGACTGTGTCCAGGCGTGGGCGAGCTGACGTTTGATATCCACTTCTAAAAGTTTGGACAGGGCTTTTTGCTCGCCCTCGTTCAGTTTTCGATTGCGAGCGTCTGTCAGGATCCAGCACGGCCCACGCAGCCAGGCCTGAAAAAAAACGTCCGAATTCCAACCGGCGTTTGGCGCCTGGATGAGCCCAGCGGCCGCCAATAAGGAAGCAGGAAGCTGCGACATGCGAGCAATATCGTAAATGAGGGGCTAAAACGTCATTAGCGGGGCGGCTTATCCCCGGAGTCGAATATATCAAATGCTCGATCCCCGAAAATTTTTCCTCAATGACAAAAAAAATAGCGACTTGCGGCCTCTAACATCTGGGCCCCCATATCAGCCATCTGTTCATGGAGAACGAAATGACAGGAAATTCGCAGCACAATCGACGAGTCAGTCTCAGCGATTTGATCCGCTTGGAGCGTGGTGAAATCGTGGATTCGACCGAGCTAAGCTGGCTCTTGCGGCAATCTAATGAGGATTCGTTGACAAGCGTTTGGTCAAATCTCTTAGGTAGCGACGAGGAATGGAGTGACGCGTCTGCGGCACCGTCAGAGATCCAAACGTGGCTGCAGCAGCTCCTGGCAGATCTATCAACGTCTCGAATTGCTCGCCTCGAGTTGAGCGATTCACAGCGCCGCGATCTGCACGATGGTCGGTCGATCACTGTCGAGATCGCGGGCCTCGAAGAGGCCAACTGCAAGTTTTCTCCCGCGCCAAACGGCGTGTGTGAGGTCACTTTCCACGGGCTGGCCGGTAAGCTGCGGCCGTTGAACTTCACCTTTGCTGCGGTTTCCGCACCGACTCGTTTTCCTGAACTGGTCCAAGCCGAACTGCCGTTGCAATGGCCGAAAGAAGCGTTGGAGGAGAAAGTTCTCCGAGCTACCCGAACCGAGCCGGCCGCCCATCTGGCGGAAATGGTGGATTCCCTCGCGTGTCAATCGTCAGATCGGACCAGGTCCCCTGCGGACCTCAAGCTCAATCATCTCCAGCTGAATTCGGTAGAAGTGCAAGCCACTGCAGCCGAGGGTGAGCTTGCGCGAGCGGTTTCGCTGGCGGTCGAATTCACCATCAACGGCGCCAAGGTGGTTCACCAACAGAACCTAGTGCTCAGTGCGGCGCCCGCAGACCCGGGCAAGCTCGTTGCCGTGTATGACATTCCATTTCCCGCTGGAGCAAAATTCGGCTTCAAGCTGGTTACTGCGCGCGAACTGACGCCAGAGGAATTCAGCAGACTCGACACCGATACGGTCAACGAACTCCTATCTCATGGGTCCAACGAAGCCTTACCGCTCGAATTGCTGGGCGAAGGCAAATTCGCAGTTCGCCTGGACGCCTTACTGGCGACACAAACATCGCAGACGATGTTCTTACGCTACACGGACCAAGGGCAGTCTGCGTCGGCGGGGCCGCTCGGACATTCGGCGGATGACCGAGCGGTGAAAATTGCATTCAACGCACTTTTTCAATCCCATTACCCCGCCGCCCATTCATTCGCGAACTACCTGGCATCCCCGCCAGCTCCGGCTGACGACATCCTGCAGCAAGCTGCGCTGAATGCCTTCACGGGCTTCACCAGCCTTGTGAATAAAAGGCCGATGGAGCAGATCAAATTGTTTTTCGGTGGTTGGTTCAACGTGATCATGACGCGCGCCGCTCGCAGGATGAGTGGCTATCGGAAAGTGAGAGGAGTTGCGAATGCCGCCGAAACCGGACCCAAGCCAAAATTCGGCCATCCGTTCCTGGCGATGTTGAATTCTGATTCGAAGGCCACTTCGAATGAAACCGAATCTGTTGGGATCGTCGAAAACTGGCCTGACTCCCGCACCATGACAGCCAGCGAGGAAGTTCAACGGCAGCAAGATGTCGAGCACTTGCGGGATGCTCTGAATCAACTCAGCGAAAAGGAGCGAGAAGTGCTCCAATTGCGTTATTTCGAAGGTCTCAAGCTGAAAGAGATTTCTGAAATAACAGGCATTCCCATGGGAACCCTGGGGAACTTTCTGAACCAAGCGAAGGGAAAGCTGCTGACTCACCTTGGTGGCGATGAGCAGTTGGGAGCGCAACGCTAATTCACCTCTCTCGTTTGTCTCCCCGCAATGATCTTTGTGCGGGAATTTTGGCGAAAGGCGAATACGGAGAAAAAAGAACGGCGATGTGCCCTCTAACTACCAGGCTCGCAATTGTTGCTGAGCCGCAGTTACGTTCTCAGGAGCATCTCTATGTCGCCGACACGCACTATTTCGCCGCCAAACTTGCCAGCCGATCTGCCAGCCGATCTGCCAGCGAATCATGATGCGGAACTCGCCGCTGAATTGAGGAGACTTCAGCGGGAAGAGCAGATCGTTCGTGATCGGGATCGCCAAGTAGAGCTGACTCAGCAGCGCGAACGCGCGCGATACGACTGAGCTCAGAGCAAACGCCATTTCTGCCGCTCGCACGGCGAGCGGCTCGCCACACTTTCGTTTTCGTGAACGAACTACCATCATGCGTGATGTGCGACTGACGATTTCTGCCGATGCCTGGCGGGGCGTGCAAAAACTTCTCCACGATCACCAGCGTTTTCTCGTCGCGAAAATTCGTTGGCGGGCAACAAGGTCGGGCTCTGAGGCGCTCGTGGACGTGGCGCACATCATGGCCGAGGTCCCCCGCGGCGGCGACCGGCCTCCACTCGATGACTTTCTCGTCATCGGAGTCGAGAATAGCGAACGACTCGCCAGCTCGGCGGTCGAATTGATGCGCAGAGTGCGCCCCCAGAGTTCGCAGGCGGCGATTACGCTTGTTCTTTCAACGACGACTCTGGGGCATTGGGACGGCGCGGTTTCTCTCGAAGGCAAGATCGATTCACTTGGTGGCTTTCGCATCACCGGGCCCGGGCCAGTGGAGGTTTCTCAACAAGCGCCGCTGGCGGAACATGATTCAACCGGACTCTTCAGCCGGCTGCGCGGCGCCGTGGGTGAGACCGTTTATCAAAGATTGCGACGTGCGGTTGTCGTTCAGATCGGCGCATCGAGAAATGGAGCTCTGTGCGCGCAGATGCTTGCGTCGCTTGGGATCGCTCGGCTGCGCTTGTGCGATGGAGATCTTTTACAGCCCGAGAACCTCGATGGCATGCCAGGCGTGAGCCGGGGATCGATCGGTCGTCCCAAGGCGGAAGCTGTTGCCGATACCATCCTGCGTGCTCGCGACGATCTCGCTGTGACGTGCGGAAATTACTCGGTACTCAGTCCAGAAGCCGCAGCGTTGTTCGGCGAATCGTGTGATCTCGTGGTGACCTGCGTAGACGACGATGCCGCTCGGGTTGCGGCGGGGTTGCTTGCGAAGAAAATGAATGTCGCACATTTGGACATTGCCACGAGCGTTTCCAATCGTCCGACATTACCACATGCGATCATCGGCGACTCGCGATTGTTTCTGCCGCGTCATGGCTGCTGTGCCTGCACGCCTCCTCTGACGCCGGAGGAACGTGAAAGCATTCTGTATCGTCTGGCTGCGCCCCCGAACACACTGCAGCGAGGAACCATGCCGGCCTGGTCCGAGCAGCGAGCTGGCAGCCTGATCACCATCAATGCCGCAACAGTATCGGCGGGCATCGGTAGTTGGCTCGATTTACTGGCGGGCACACTCCGCACCAGTTTTTGGCAGCGGTTGGACTGGATTCCAGGCGAAGGTCTACGGCTGAACTCAGCCGCCGTCGATGCAGCCAAGGAGTGCCCCTTTTGCAAAGTGGGCGAACAATAATCGCCGCAGCATGCGACAGCTCTTATATTGCTCGTTTTACTTTCGGCGCAACGAGGCGATTCGGCATCCAATGGCAAACGACTCCACTTCGGGCTTCAGCTCTCCCTTGGGCGCTACGGTGTACGACGAGGGAGTGAATTTCAGTCTGTTTTCTCGTCATGCGACCGGGGTTGAACTGCTGCTATTCGACGCCATGGATGACGTCTCGCCGAGCAAGGTCATTGCGTTTGATCCGGTACGACAGCGATCGTACTACTACTGGCATCTGTTCGTGCCAGGGCTCAAAGCGGGGCAGCTCTATGCCTATCGTGTCACCGGTCCCATCACGCCGCAGCGCGGCTTGCGGTTCGACGCGGCGAAAGTGTTGCTCGATCCGTATGGTCGCGGAGTTGTCGTGCCGAGCGGTTATTCGCGGCTGGACGCCTGCCAGCCAGGTGAGTGTGCAACACCAGCGATGAAGAATGTGGTCGTCGATCCAAGTCAGTATGACTGGGAAGGTGATCAGCCGCTGCAACGTCCTGCCGCGCGAACGATCATTTATGAAATGCACGTCCGCGGGTTCACTCGCAATCCGAATTCCGGTGTCGCCGAAGATTTACGCGGCACGTATGCAGGGCTTATTCAGAAGATTCCGTATCTGCAGAAGCTGGGGATCACCGCTGTTGAACTGCTGCCGGTGTTTCATTTCGATTCGCAGGATTGCCCACCCGGCAAGGTGAACTACTGGGGATACGCGCCGATTTCGTTCTTCGCGCCGCATCCCGCCTACAGCTCGAAGGCCGATCCGCTGGCGGCCATCAATGAGTTTCGTGACATGGTGAAAGCGCTGCATCGCGCGGGAATCGAAGTGATTCTCGATGTGGTGTTCAATCACACCGCGGAAGGAGACGAGCGCGGGCCAACGCTCAGTTTCAAAGGCATCGATAACACGACTTACTACACGCTCGAGCAAGGCGGCGAGCGCTACGCCAACTACACCGGTTGAGGCAACACCCTCAATGCCAATCATCCGATCGTCCGGCGGATGATCATCGATAGCCTGCGCTACTGGGTGCAAGAGATGCACGTCGACGGCTTTCGCTTCGATCTCGCCTCGATTCTCACGCGCGATGCCGCTGGTATTCCGCTCCCAAATCCACCCGTGCTGTGGGACATCGAATCCGACCCGGTGCTGGCAGGTACCAAGCTTCTGGCCGAGGCCTGGGATGCAGCGGGACTGTATCAGGTGGGGAACTTCGTCGGTGATGCTTGGCGAGAATGGAACGGTCGGTTCCGCGACGATATCCGCGACTTTGTGCGAGGCGAACCGGGAGCGGTTCGTAAACTGGCCGATCGACTTGTTGGCAGCCCGGAAATGTACGGTCACAAAGAGCGTGAAGCCGAGCAGAGCGTCAATTTTGTGACCTGTCACGACGGCTTCACGTTGAACGATCTGGTCTCTTTCAACGAGAAGCACAACGAGGCCAACGGCGAAGAAAATCGGGACGGTGCAAACGACAATCGCAGCTGGAACTGCGGCGTGGAGGGGCCCGCTGACGATTTGGCGATCGAACGCGTTCGCAATCGGCAGGTGAAGAATTTTTTCACGATTAACTTACTTGCGTTAGGCGTGCCTATGCTGCTCATGGGTGACGAGCTACGCCAAACGCAGCACGGCAACAACAACGCCTATTGCCAGGATAACGAACTGAGTTGGCTCGATTGGTCGCTCTTGGAGAAGCACGCCGATGTGCATCGATTTGTCAGCCTCCTTTGCAGTCGGCGAGCGCTGCGCCAGGTCGATCATGAACAGCAGCGGGTCAGCATCAATGCCATGCTGCGTGAGGCCAACGAGTCGTGGCATGGAGTGAAACTCGCTCAACCCGATTGGGGTGATGACTCCCGCAGTTTGGCGCTGAGCGGTGAGCTCAAAGCCGACGGGTTGGTTTTCCATATCATGCTGAATTCATACTGGGAGTCGCTGGACTTCGAACTTCCCGATTTGAAAGGCACACCTTGGCGGCGTTGGATCGACACGTCGCTCGATTCACCGCTCGATATTTGTCGCTGGGAAGATGCTCCCGCGCACGCAGGAAAGAGCTACCGAGTTGTCGGCCGTTCCGTAGTCATGCTTTTCGGACTCAAAACGCCTGCAGGGTAGTAAGTGCCGATTGTTCGATGCTGTGTTGTAAGGAGCATGAGTCGCGAAGAGTTCGACGACTTTTTAAGAAAGCGCCCCGTGTGCGCCCGGGCACCTGAACTTGAAGGCCTCTCCCTCCCCCAAATTCAGATGCCGGGCAGCAACGGGCGATACAAAAAGGACTGCTGCTTTCCAGCGATTAGCTGGCGACTTCTTGTCAATTTCATCAGTCCGTAGACTCGAATCGTTCGAGCCTATGTTCAATCTTTGTCTTGGGCCGGTGCGCCCGGGCACCTGAATTTACGGGCCTCTCCCTCCCATAAATTCAGATGCCGGGCAGCAACGGGCGATGTCGGGTAGCTAACTCAAAGCTTGTGCGGTTGTCCTGCGTTTCGCAGGAGCCTGTGCGTCCGGGCACCTGAATTTGCGGGCCTCTCCCTCCCTCAAATTCAGGTGCCGGACAGCAACGGGCGATATCAAAATTTCGGTGATGTGCGGTAGGAGCCAGCGTGTTCGCGGCTGATAGCCTGTGCGTCCGACATCTGAATTCGCGGGCCTCTCCCTCCCTCGAACTCAGATGCCGGACAGCAACGGGCGATATGGTTGAATTGCTCGTGGCACTCGCTGATTCAGCGGCCGTGTGCGCCCAGGCATCTGAACTTGAAGGCCTCTCCCTCCCCCAAATTCAGATGCCGGGCAGCAACGGGCGATTCGGTGCGTTTCAGTTGGTGTGTGGCAACCACAGGAGCACTGGCTGAGAATCTCAACCGGCAGGCTGCAGTTCCAACTCCACTGAAATTGTGCTGACGGGCAAATCTTGTCTCATGTGTATTCAGCACATCGGAAGAAAGTGTGAAGGTTTGACTTCTTCATTCTTTCGTCTTCGTCGCTGACGTTTCCAGCATATTGCACGCGCTGTGCCAATCGAGAAGTGCAATCGACGCCGAGAATTGGACGCAAAGCACAAGTCATTTCTGAATAAAGTGTTGCAGCAGGTTCACTGCTCGCAATATTTTTCTCTGCGGTTTGCGCATATTCCTGACTGACGCGGCATTTAGCGGCGCGTGCCTAAACGATAGGCAGAACTTGCTGGTATGATCCTCATATTCCCCAGCTTTTAAGGCCGCGTTTCTGACCCCGCTTCGACCCCGCACCACGGCCATCTGAGATGGTTCGCACCCGTACAGTCGCGTGCCAACTGCGCCCTTTTGACGCAGTGAAAACTAATAATGCGACAATCCGCATAATTTTGCTGCATTTGTCTTGACTGAGTGTGCGCCGGCGACGACCTTTAAAGCCGGATAGCGGACGTTCAACGCCCCTTATGCATGCAGCACCTCCATTTCGATTTTTTTATTTTCTAGCCGAGCCGAGGGAACGCAATGGTCGCAAGGTTAAAGATGGGCAGACGGAGTAACCAAGGATTTACCCTGGTCGAGCTACTCGTGGTAATTGCCATCATCGGGGTGCTGGTCGCGTTGCTATTACCAGCTGTGCAGGCTGCTCGCGAAGCGGCTCGCCGCAGCAGCTGCAGCAACAACATGAAGCAGCTCGGCTTGGCAGCTCACAATTTCCACGATACCTATGGCAACCGGTTTATGCCTGGTTCAGCCAACGACATGAACGAGTTCGGCACCTCAGCTACGACTGGCTGGGGATCTTCGTGGATGGTGTACATGCTCCCTTACGTCGAGCAAGCGAATGTCTACAACAAGTGGCAGTTCGTGTCGTCCAGCGGCTACACGAACGCCAATAACGCTGCGGCAGTCAATGATCTCAAGATCAAAGTCTACCGCTGTCCATCGAGCGCGGTGCCCGAGTTTTTCACCTCCGGTGGTGCGGCGGCCCGCAAGATGATCGTTTCATATACCGGCATCTCGGGCTCGGCGATTAACACATCAGGCACTGGCGTCTATCCGCAAGGCTGCTGCACCGCGACAGCCTCGGGATCGCTCGCGTCGGACAACGGCGTCTTCTATGCCAATAGCAAAACCGGCTTTTCGTCGATCACCGATGGCTCGAGCAATACGTGGATGATTGGTGAGCAGAGCCGCCACCTGCTCGACGCCAGCCAAAAACCTGTCACTGCTCCGTTTAACAGCTGGCAGAAGACTGGCAACAGCGGTGGCCGATATGGCTGGACGATGGGTTCGGCAGTCGGTGCAACTGAGACTCAAGCTACTTGGAGTGACAAGCGACACTTCAACTGCACGGCAGTCCGTTATCGGATCAACCAGGTTGGGTTCGCTGGCGACGCCGCCAGCGGAACTTCGGATGATGTGGGTGCCAACTTCCCGATCAGCTCTTACCACCCGGGCGGCGCCGTGGTGCTGCTCGCTGACGGAAGCAACCGCGTCTTCACCGATTCGACCGACACCACCGTCATCCACGCCTTCTGCACGCGCGACGGTGGCGAAACCAATCCTTAGTAGCTTTGTTGTCCGCATCGCACGGACGTTTCTGACCGGGCGCTGAGAAGTGCAGCGCCCGATCTCTTGCCGAGAGTCGGCATTTCTCTTTCAGGATCGAAAGTCGCATTCATGAAGTCGTTTGTCTCGTTGGTTATTGGAATGGCCATCGTGGCGATTGTCGGCTGTGGCGCGGGGTCAAATAAGCTTCCCTCACAAGCCGAGATTGCCGGCACGGTGACGCTGGATGGGATGCCGATGACCGGCGAACTTCGCTGCTATGTCGGCAACGAGCCCCCAATCACGTTGCCTGTCAGCGGAGGCGCTTTCACTGGCAAGGTCTTTGTCGGCGCCAATCGCATCGACGTTTTGAGCACTGTCGATGGCCCGCCTCACCCGATGGATCCCACCGAGCGGGTGAAGGTCAACATCGTCGATCCCAAGTTCTCAGGTCCCAACTCGCCCTTCAAGCAGGATGTGCCTGCCGCGGGGTTGAAGGATCTGAAATTTGAAGTCACATCGCGCCGCTAGGCGGTTAGCCTGCCGGAGCCCGACTGAGCGAGAAAATTGGTAAGAGCAGGCCCATCGCGATGCCGCCGACGACCACACCCATAACGGTAATCATGAGGGGCTCGAGCATTGTCGTCGCCGATTTGATGGCGATGTCGACTTCCTTGTCGTAATGTCCGCTGACTTTGCGGAGCACGTGATCGAGTTTGCCGGTGTCTTCGCCGGCGGCGATCATTTGCACGAGCGGGCCGGGAAAGAGCGGGTTGCCGAAGAGGGATTCACTGATGCTTTTGCCTTCGGTAACCAGGTCGAGCGCGTGCAGCCAGATTTTTTCGTAATGGACGTTCGACGAAACATCGGCAGCCAGCTTCAGCGCGTCGAGCATCGACACGCCGCTTTCGACCATCGTGCCGAGCGTTCGCACGCTGCGGCTCAAAATCACCTTGCGGCACAGCGGTCCAATAATCGGCGTGTGAATGGCGAGCCAATCGAGAATCGACCGGCCCGTCGGAGTTTTGCGGCCGACGAGAAAAATCACCAGGCAAACGACCACGCCGATCAGCCAGGCCCACCAGTAATCGAGCAGCGCGCTCGAAACGGTCATCAGCACTACCGTCATCGGCGGCAGCTTGATTCCCTTACGGGTGAATAACGGCTGAAACTTCGGCAGCACGTAGGTGAGCAAGAAGATCGTCACACCCGTCGCGAGGACAAGCATCACCGTGGGATAGGCCAGCGCGCCGCGGACCTTCTGCATCGTCTCGAGTTGATTTCGCATGTACTGCGAAATGTTCTCGAGCATCTCAGCGAGCGTACCGGTCTTTTCGCTCGCGCGGATGAGTGCGAGATAGGTTCGATCAAAATATTTGGGATGCCGCGCAAGGGCTGTCGAAAAATCCTCGCCCCCTTCCACATTGGCTTTCAGGTCGAGCAGGACTTTTTTGAGCGTGGGATTGGTTTCTTGCTTGGCGATACTTTCGAGCGCGACCGACAGCGTAATGCCGGTATCGGCCATTACCGCGAGCTGACCCGTGATGTAAACAATGTCGTTCTTCCGGACACGCGGAGCCAGCAACGGCCCGGCGTCGCTCTCTTCTTCGAGTTCGACAATCTGCAAGCCGTCGCGGCGCAGCTTTTGAATGGCTTCTTCGCGCGACGCGGCTTCCACGGTGCCATCTTGCGTTGCGCCGAGTGGATCGCGAGCCGTGTATTCGAAAGTGAGAGTGGCCGTCATGTTCATTCACCGCTTACACAAGTGCAGCGGCGACCTCCCGAATTTCGGTATCGCTGCCCATCGATTCGCCAGTGATCTGAATCACTTCTTCCACCGTCGTCAGACCTTCGCGCACTTTGCGAAAGCCATCTTTCCGCAACGTGACCATGCCATTGTCGAGGCCGATCCGCTTCAACTCCGTCACCGAGGCTTCGGCGACAACGGCATCGCGAATGCGATCGTCGATGATCAGCAATTCATGCACACCGACACGGCCGCTGTAACCGGTGTTGCGGCAGCGCTTGCAACCGGCGCCCTTATAAAATGTGTCCATGCCGTAGCCCATCCGCTCGAGCGATTTTCGCAGCGGCCTCGGCGGCTCATACGCAGTGCGGCACTTCGGACAAACGCGGCGAACCAGTCGCTGCGCGAGAATTTGATTCAACGCGGCGGAAATCAAAAATGGTTCCACGCCGATGTTGACGAGTCGCGTGATCGCCGACGGCGAATCATTGGTGTGGAGTGTGCTGAGCACCAGGTGGCCGGTGAGAGCGGCTTGGATGGCAGTGCGGGCCGTTTCTTCATCGCGAACTTCGCCGACCATGATCACGTCGGGATCTTGCCGTAGCAGCGTACGCAGGGCCTTCGAGAACGTCAGGCCGACGCGCTCTTGCACTTGAAACTGGTTGATCAGCGGTAAGTGGTACTCGATCGGATCTTCGACCGTGCAGATGTTGTTCTCCATGCAGGCGATTTCGTTCAGCGCGGCATAGAGCGTGGTGCTCTTACCGCTACCGGTCGGGCCCGTCACGAGAATGATGCCGTTCGGCGCACGAATACCGGCTTGCAGTGGTTCGAGCACATCTTCGGCGAAACCGAGGTCGCGCAGATTCAGCGAAACGCTGCGCGTGTCGAGCACGCGAATTACCGTCTTTTCGCCGCGATTGCCTGGAAATGTGCTGATACGCAGATCGACCTTGCGGCCATCAAGCATCACGTGCACGCGACCATCTTGCGGCAAGCGACGTTCGCTGATGTCGAGCGACGCCATGATCTTGATACGGCTGGTCACTGCATTGAGCAGGTTCAGCGGCACTTCGAGCGACTTATAAAGTCGGCCGTCGATGCGATAACGGACCCGCATGCAACGTTCGGCGGGCTCGATGTGAATATCGCTGGCGCCTTCTTTCACCGCGTTGTAGATGACGTAGTTCACCAGCCGAATGATCGGCGATTGGCCGGCGATTTCGGTGGCATCGCCGATGTCGTCGATCGCCGTTTCGATGAGCGTCACTTCGCTCTGATCGTGATCTTCGATGATGTCGTCGATGACAAACGTCTTGCTGTCCGGCAGCGTCGTGATCATCCGCCGGATGTCTTTAGGCGAAGCGACGACCACCTGCACTTGCAGGTTCGTGGCCCGGCTCATTTCATCGAGCAAGAACAAGTTGGTCGGTTCGCTGAGCGCAACCGTTAGCACACCGCGAATCTTAAACAGCGGAAAAACCAGATTTTTCTCGATGTATTCGCGCGGCAATACCTCGACGATCTTCGGATCGGCCAGCCGCGGTTCGAGCTTGGCATAGGGCAGGACATAGACCTGCGCGAGACATTCCGTCACCTGGTCTTCGGTGGCGAATTCGCGCTCGATCAGGATTTCGCCGAGCAGTTTCGTCCCATTCGAACGCTTCTGCAGATCGAGAGCTTCCTGCAATCGCTCGAGCGTGAGCACGCCCTTCTCGACGAGAATATTTCCCAGCCGCGGCGGTTGATTGCCATTGAACATGATGCGTGCTTTAGGCGGGGTTAGGAGGCGAAGCTTTTGACGGCGTCGATCACGGTTTCGAAGACTTCGAGCTGTTCGTCGAGGCGGGTCATTTCGAGAATCTTGCGGTTCACGTGATTGCTGGTCGAGATCTTCACGTCGCCGCCAATGGCACGCAGCGCTTCTTGAGCGTCGAGCACCGATTCGAGACCGCCGCTTTCAATGGTTTCGCTGCCGTTGAGATCGATGACGACTTGCGAGCGATCGAGGCTGGTCAAAAAATTCTCGAACTGACCGGCGGTTTCCGCGCTCAGTTCTTCGGGCGTGTGAACCACGATCACGTTGCCAAAGATTTCGGTGGGTAGTTTCATGGGCGGGAGCGAGATTTTGCTGCGGGTGCGCAGGGTGGGAGGGAGCGGTCGGCGTGCGCGCGGTCGTTACAACCAGCGGCTCACGGCGGAGGGGACGGCAGTGATGGTCGAAATGCCGACAGCGCAAGGTTCAGCACCGCCGTCGAGCAGCGATTCGACCAAGGCGAACAATTCACGCGGGCTGAAGGGTTTGCAGAGCAGGCGGATAATGCCGTACTCTTCGCGCAGCTGTTCGGGCGACAGCTCAAAGCCCTTTGCACTGAGCATGATGACCGGCAGGTGATTTGTGGCGGGATGGTCCTTCACTCGCTTTGCCAATTCCAGGCCGTTCAGCCGCGGCATCTGGCAATCGGTAACGAGGACATCGGGGCATTCGCGTTCGATGCTGGACCAACCTTCTTCGCCGTTGTTCGCGCAAGTTACCTGGTAACCAGCGCGAGAAAACTTGAATTCAGCGGCTTTGAGGATGTGCAGCTCGTCATCGCAGAGCAAAATCTTCTTGGTCATGTTGTTCCCTCAATGTCTTCGCTGCGATTCAATCGCTGCGAGTTGCGATTGCTCGCTCAAACATCCCGAGCGTTCATGCTCGGCAAAACAATCCGGAAAATGCTCCCCTGGCCCGGTTCGCTGTCGACTTCGATCCGGCCGGAGTGCACGTCTTCAACAATGTGTTTGACCAACGGCAGGCCGAGGCCCGTGCCGGCGGCCATCTGCTGGTCTTTCTTGACGCGATAAAACTTTTCGAACACCTTTTGCTTGTCTTCGGCATTCAGACCGACGCCCGTGTCTTGCACTTCAAAGACCACGCTCTCGTCAGCCAGACGGCTGCGAACTGTCACGCGGCCACCTTCGGGGGTGTATTTGAGGGCATTCGAAACGAGGTTGATTGCCGCTTGCAGCAACGTGTCGCGATCGGCCAAGACGCCGAGGTACAGCGGGCTGAGGTCAGTGACCAGTTCCATCCGCTTGTGAGCGGCTGCGGGCTGCAACAGGTTGACGGTTTCTTCGAGCAGTTCGTTGAGCGAGCGTGGCGCCTTGTTGACGTCGACCACGCCGGCTTCGATCCGCGACAAATTCAGCAGGTTATCGATCAGCCGTTGCAGGCGTTCGGTCTGGCTGTGGATCACGCCGAGAAATTCTTCGCGGGTGGCTTCGTCTTCTGCATCACCATCGGCGAGCAGTTCGACATAAGCCCGCACGCTGGCGAGCGGCGTTTTCATTTCGTGACTGACGCTTGAGACGAATTCAGCGTTCCGCTTTTGGATCGCCTTTTCGTGCGTAATATCGGTGAGAACGGCGACGGCCCCTTGGCTGGCGGGCAAGGCTGAGTTTGCACCCGCTTCATCGGCAAACGTTCGGCAGCTGATGCGGAACCAGTGTTGGCGGCCCGCATCGTCATCGAGCTTCACTTCGGTCGTGCGGCTGTTGTTGCAACGCCGTTTGCGAGTTTCCGTGAGTAGGCTTACCAATTCTTCGCAGCGGGCCAGTTGTTCGAGCGCCGGATGTTCGGCGGTCGCCGGCAAATGCAGCAACTTGGTGGCAGGCGAGTTGGCCAGGATCACGCTGCCGTAAGAGTCGACAGCGACGACCGGATCGGTCAGGCCGCTGAGAATCTCTTTCAGTTGGTCGCGTTCAATCGCCACGCGATGCACACGGGCTTCGGCGGCGGACTTTTGATGTTCGGCTTCTTCCACGCGCTCGGCTAGTTGCTGCAAACACTTGCGCACGCTGCTGAGCACCGGTCGAAAGGCATTCGAGGTCGGCAGATCGGGCATATTGCCGCCGCTGCCTGACAACCAGGCGCTGGCATCGAGCTGACAGAGCATGTCGATATACCGCCGTGCGGTTTGGCTGGCGGCCAAGTGGCGTTCGGCGCTCAATCCGCTCACCAACACCGCGAGAGCCGCACCGCCGGTGAGCAATGCAACACGCAGGATCGGCGCTGGCGATCCCAGCCACATGTCGACGCACCAATACAAGCCGATCGCCGTCAGCGTGGCTGCGAGAAACAGCACGGGCATGGTCGGAATGTTGCGGGGCAATTGATTCACGGCTTGATCGGCGGAGAGGGGACGGAAATGGTAGCCGCACCCGGGGTACGGGCGCAGTCTTCCTGGTTCTTTCCAAAAAGTAGGTCACAACCGCCAGGGATGATGCGTTGAAATTTAATCCTTGCGCCTTGCCGCAGTGCGAGAACCGTTACAACCGGCGCTCGGCCGGACAATGTCATAGACTTCGCTACGCCAGCCCCGCACAGACGCTGGTCTCGATAGAATGCATTTTGCGACAACGTTTCACACAATTCGCATTCCTCCTACGACCCGAACCGCAGTCACGTGCGCATCGCTGAGATTTACTCCTCTTTGCAGGGAGAGGGACGCCTGACCGGCGTGCCGAGCGCACTCGTGCGCACCAGCGGCTGCAACCTGCGCTGCTGGTTTTGCGACACCCCCTTCACCAGTTGGCGGCCGGAAGGAGAGGATCAAGACGTCTCTGAGATCCTGTCGGTCGTGGAAAATCTGAAGACCACCCCCGGCCCTTGGCTGGCGAAGATGCCCGCCGGAGAAAGTGCGACGCTGCAGCACGTCATTCTCACGGGTGGCGAGCCGATGCTGCACGCCGAGCTGATCCCGCTCACCGAGCAATTCCGGCAGCGGGGTTGGCACATCACGATCGAAACCTCCGGCACTTTATATCTGCCTGTGATCTGCGACTTGATGTCGATCAGCCCAAAACTCGCCAGCTCCACACCCATCAATGCCGGTGCGTGGACCACGCGCCACGAACGCGACCGCAACGAACCCGCCGTCATTCGCCGCCTGCTCGAAGAATACGACTACCAACTAAAATTCGTCATCGACAGCGAAACCGACTGCACCGACGTGGAAAACTGGCTGCGCGAGTTCGCGCCTATCCCGCCCGACCGCGTCTGGCTCATGCCGCAAGGTGTCGAACCCGGCGAACTAGCCCAGCGTTCGGCCTGGCTGATACCGTACTGCGAGCGCCAGGGCTTTCACTTCTGCCCGCGCAAACATATTGAATGGTTTGGCCCCGGGCGGGGAACTTAATCGTTAAACTGTCCTCTTCACTTCTGCATTCTCACTTCTGCATTCTCACTTCTGCATTCCCCATGGCTCACGAAAACTGCGACCACGATCACGACGGCCACGACCATGACCACGAAGATTCGTCTGGCCCGCTCGACTATGCTTCGCCCGGCAAGCAACTGCGGCTGCTCGTCGAGGAATCGACGATTCAAATTCCCGGCGCGCCGAACGCGCTGTTCGCCCGTTTGATTGAACGGATGCACTACGACGCCGTTTATCTGTCGGGGGCTGCCTTTTCCGCGAGCGTCTTCGGCTTGCCTGACGTCGGGCTGTTTACGCTTACCGAACTCGCGCAGCAGACGACGTTGCTCACTCGTACGATGACGCTGCCTGTGATTGTCGATGCCGATACCGGCTTCGGTGGGGCGCTGAACGTCGAACGGACGATTGTCGAGCTCGAAGCCGCCGGCGCTGCTGCGATTCAGCTCGAAGATCAGGTCCTGCCGAAGCGCTGTGGTCATCTCTCGGGCAAGACGCTCGTCGATACCGAAACGATGTGCGCGAAGATTCGCGCTGCCGTCGGCGCCCGGAGTGATCCAGAAACCGTGATCATCGCTCGAACCGATGCCCGCGGCGTGACAAATATCGAAGATGCGATTGCCCGCGCGCGAGCCTACATCGCTGCCGGCGCTGATTGGATTTTCCCGGAAGCACTCGCCACGGCGGAGGAATTCGACCTCTTTGCGCGCGAGATCGAAGTGCCACTGATGGCCAATATGACGGAGTTTGGTAAGAGTCCGATCCTCACGCTCGACGACCTCGCGGGGATGGGTTACTCTGCCGTGGTGTACCCCGTCACGCTCTTGCGCGTGGCCATGAAAGCCGCCGAAGCCGCCCTCGCTGTGATCGCCGACGAAGGCTCGCAGGCCTCGCTGCTCGACATCATGCAAACGCGCGAAGAACTGTACGACCTGCTCGACTATCAAGACTTCGAAGAACGCGACCGCGCTCACTTCGGCGGTCAGTAATCTCTCACACTCCTTCTCCTCGGTACTTCGGGGAGAGCTGGAGTGAGGGGCCGAGCTGCAACAAACCTCTCCATTCAACTGTGACTAGTAACATGAGCGAAACCTACTCTCCCGGCCTCGAAGGCGTCGTCGCCGGCGAAACCGCTGTCAGCACCGTCGAAACGGGCCTCACTTATCGCGGCTACACCATCGAAGATCTCGCCGCGAACTCCAATTACGAGGAAGTTGCCTACCTCGTGCTGCACGGCGAACTGCCGACGGCTGCCGAAGCGAAAGCATTTCGTGAGCGTCTCGGCGCTGCCGCGACTGTCCCTGCGGAAATCATCGCGACACTTCGTTCGATTCCGCATTCCGCGTCGACGATGGACGTCCTGCGTTCGGCGGCCAGTTTGCTCGCGCACTGGGAACCGGAAGTCAACGACAACAGCCACGCAGCCAACGTTCGCAAGACCGAACGACTGATCGCCAAGATGCCGATCATCGTTGCGGCCCGGCAACGCTTGAAGGATGGCAAAGAACCCGTCGCCGCCGATCCGCAGTTGCCCCTGCCGGCGAATTTTCTGTGGATGCTTCGCGGCGAAAAACCGAGCGCTCGCCAGGTGAAAGCTCTCGATGTTTCGCTCATCCTGTATGCCGAACATGAATTCAACGCCTCGGCCTTCGCGGCTCGTTGCGTCGTCTCGACCCTTTCCGATTTGCACTCTGCCATCACCGCCGGCATCGGCGCGTTGAAAGGTCCGCTCCACGGCGGGGCTAACGAACGGGCTATGGAAGTGCTGCAGGAAGTCAGTTCGCCCGCCGAAGCCGAAGGCTGGATTCGCAACGCTCTCGCCAACAAACGCCGCATCATGGGCTTCGGCCATCGCGTTTATAAGGACGGTGATCCGCGGGCCGTGTTTCTCAAGACACTGACGCAAGAAGTGGCGAAAGAAACCGGCCACGACGATATGGAGCAAACGGCTGAGATTATCGAAACGATCGTTCGGAACGAAAAGAAGCTGCCGCCGAACGTCGACTGGCCCTGCGCCCGCCTCTATCACTACTTGGGCCTGCCGATTGATCTCTACACGCCGCTGTTCGTCGTGGCCCGCGTCGTCGGTTGGAGCGCTCATGCCATCGAGCAACTCGACAACAACCGCCTGATCCGCCCCCGCGCCATTTACAACGGCGTGGCCGAGCGCAAGTGGAAGCCGGTCGGTGAACGTTAGACAATCAGCATCGCATCGCCGTAGCTAAAGAAGCGATACTGCTGCTCGATTGCAAGCTTATAGGCGCGCTTGATGAGCGCGTCGCCACCGAATGTCCGCACGAGCACCAGCAGCGTGCTCTTGGGCAAGTGAAAATTCGTCAGCAGCGCGTCGATCGTGTGGAACTGATACGGTGGGCGAATAAACAGATTCGTCTGGCCGGCGAACGGTTGCAGCGTACCACTCTGGGCGGCTGACTCCAGCGTGCGGACGACCGTCGTTCCCACGGCGACGACGCGATTTCCCGCAGCCCGTGTCTTGGCAATCTGATCGACGGTGGCTTGGTTGACGGTTGCCCATTCGGAGTGCATCAAGTGATCTTCGAGCTTCTCGACACTCACGGGGCGAAAGGTGCCGATGCCGACGTGCAGCGTGACGGCCGTTTTTTGGATGCCGCGCTGTTCGAGCTTCGCGAGCAGTTCGGGCGTGAAGTGCAGCCCAGCCGTCGGCGCCGCAACAGCGCCCGCTGATTTGGCGAAGACAGTCTGATAGGCGGCTTCGTCCTCGTCGGTCATTTCGCCATCGCGAATGTACGGCGGCAACGGCACGCGGCCGACGCGTTTCAAAATCTCGAGCGGTTCACCCATTGGTTCGGGACGAACGGCCCAGGCTCCACCTTCGAGCTGAGAGAGAAGGCGCAGGCGGATCTGCTCGCGGAGGTCCCACGAGAGAACCTGAATCGCTTCGCCGGGTTCCAGTTTGCCGCGAGTCTTGCTCAGAATCTGCCACGCCCCGTGTTCATCGCTCTGCAGGTACAAGCCGCTCCAGCGAGCGCCGGTTCGCTCGCGACGTCCGACCAGCCGCGCGGGAATCACGCGAGTGTCGTTCACGACGAGCAAATCGGTCGCGTGCAGCAAGTCGGGAAGATCGCGGATGTAGGAATGATCGATCGTGTTGCGGGCCCGATCGACAATCATCAGGCGCGCGTCGCTACGAACCGCCAGCGGTTGCTGCGCGATCAAATCGCGCGGCAGTTCATAGTCGTAATCGGAGAGTTGCGTCATGCGTGCGGAAAATGCGAGCAGGCCGGCAAAAATGAGTCGCGAAATCGGCACAGCCGCGGCAGTTCGACTTGCCCACGCTGGCCTCGCGGGCGAGTATAGGGGAATTGCGGCCCGCGACATAGGAGGTCGCTGCCGATCGCCACTCGTCACCCGCCCCACCGCATGCAATCTGGCCCGCAACCACTGGCACTTGTGATCACCGAGTTGGAGCCCGGCGGCGCCGAACGCGCGTTCACGCAACTGGCCCTGCGGATTGATCGAGCGAAATTTCTGCCGCACGTCTTCTCGCTGCAGCCTCGGCCTCGCGAAGAAAAATGCGATTTGGTGAACCAACTCGCGGCAGCCGATGTGCCGGTCGAATTTTTGAATGCCCGTAGCAAATGGCAATTTGCTTCGGCAGTTTGGAAACTCTCGCGCCGGCTGCGAACGCTTCGGCCAGCCATCGCGCAGAGCTTTTTGTTTCATGCCAATGTGGTGACTGCGCTCGCCGGGAAACTGGCCGGGGTAAAAGTGGTTGCTGGCATCCGCGTGGCCGATCCCAGTCGTGCGCGGCAACGGGCCGAACGCTGGTGGATCGAGCCGCTGGTGCAAAAGTTTGTTTGCGTCAGCCAGAGCGTGGCCGATTTCTCGGCGAACACCGCAAGGCTGCCGCGTGCAAAGTTATGTGTGGTTCCCAACGGCGTCGATGTGGCAAAATTCGCCGATGCTGCACCCGCCGATGCCGCGGCGCTCGGGCTGCCATCTCAGCAACGATTTTTCATCTGCATCGGCCGGCTCGATAAGCAAAAGGGGTTCGATTGGCTGCTGCCGCTCCTGCCGCGGATTTTCGCGGAGCGGCCAAGTCACGATTTGCTGATTGTCGGCGATGGTCCTGAGCGAACTTCGTTGCAGCAGCAGGCGGGCGAACTCGGGATTGCCAACCGCGTTCACTTTTTGGGTTGGCAGCCGCAAGTGGCCGGTCTGCTGAAGCTCGCCGATGTTCTGCTGCTCCCGTCGCGCTGGGAGGGTATGCCCAACGTGCTGCTGGAAGCCATGGCTGCGGGGCTGCCTGTTGTGAGCACCAATGTCGAAGGAGCAGCTGAGATCTTAGGCCCGCTCGCTGAGAAACAACTAACGCAGCAAAACGACGCCGCTGCCTTTCAAAATGCGACGCTAGCACTGGCCTCCGAGCCGACGGCTGCCAGTCGCCTCGGCGAGCTCAATCAGCAGCGCGTTCGCGAGCAATTCTCGCTAGCATTGCTAGCGAGTGCTTATGAAACGATTTACAGCCAAATAATTCATTCTTAAGATTTCCCAAAATTTCTCTTTGGGGCATTCTGAAGTCCCTTGTCCTTTTCAGGCCTGGATTTGCGGCGTGACTGAGGCGGCCAAACTGCCCGCACGACCGGCAAACTCTCCATTCGTTCAGTTGACGGGTTCGACTGAATTCGTATGTTGAGCACAAGACGGTTGGTGACCGCTTATCTCAAACAGATCACAGAAACATTCGAATTGTTCGTCAGGTTTTGCTTCTTACTATTGAATTATTTTTCGTTGATTTGTCACGAAATTTTTGCGTAGTTTGTTCGTGAACGGCACTGGCAAAGGGAGTGCAATGAGCGGCCACCGATTGCACTCGCCGTCGAGATTCCCGTAACTCGGCCGCCAGTCAAGGAGGGCAAGAAGTCCTCTGCCGCAGCGGTCCGCGAGAGCGGATCGGGTTCGACCCAGTTGGAGGTGCATGGAAGCATCTCCTTTGGTCGAATACCCCCGAACTGCCGCTGCACACGCGTCCTTTCGCGGAGCGGGCGACGACAGTATCTTGCGGCATGGAATCATTGCCCCTGCACATCCCCGTTTTACCGGCCGAAATCGTCGAGTGGCTGCGGCCGCAGCCCGGCCAGATCATTCTCGATGGCACACTCGGCGGTGGCGGCCACACCCGCTTGTTGGCCGAGAAATTGCACGGCTCCGGCTATGTACTGGCCGTCGATCGCGATCCGGCTGCCGTAGCGGCGGCGGAACAGAACCTCCGCGGGCTGCCGGTGAAAGTGGCGACGGCGAGCTATCTCGAGTTGCCCGATTTGTTGCAAGAATTGGGCGTCACCGCCGTTCATGGCATCGTGCTCGATCTGGGCCTATCGAGCGATCAATTGGCCGATGAAAACCGCGGCTTTAGTTTTAACAGCAGCGGCGCGCTCGATTTGCGGTTCAATCCGACCGAAGGGGAACCGGCTTCGCGAATGCTAATGCGGTTGCGCGAGAACGAAATCGCCGATCTCATTTATCAATTCGGCGAAGAACGACTCAGCCGACGAATTGCCAAGCAAATTGTGGCCGCGCGGACGATCCAGCCGATCGAAACGGCGGAGCAATTGGCTACGCTGGTTCGCAAGTGCGTGCCCCGTTCGGGCGACGGCATTGATCCGGCCACGCGCACCTTTCAAGCGCTGCGGATTGCCGTGAATCAGGAATTGCAGGGAATCGAGAAGGCGCTACAGAAGTTGCCGGCGCTCCTCGCGCCGGGTGGGCGAATTGCGGTGATCAGCTTTCATTCGCTGGAAGACCGCCGCGTGAAGGAGGCTTTTCGTAACGACGATCGCCTCAATGTGCTGACCAAAAAACCGCTTACCGCCACGCCCGAAGAACTTGCCGCCAATCCGCGCAGCCGCAGTGCGAAGCTGCGCGTTGCCGAAAGGAAATGAGGCGATGGCCAAGGCAGCGAAGAGTAAGCCGTCCGCCGCTATCGAAACAGAAGCTGCGCCGCTGCTGCCGCATTACGTCAAAATGATTGTCTCCGGCGGCCAAACCGGTGTCGATCGCGCAGCGCTGGAAGTTGCAATCGAACTGGGTATTCCCCACGGCGGCTTTTGCCCGAAGGGAAGACTCGCCGAAGATGGTCCGATCGCGACTCATTTTCGTTTGCAAGAAACGGCGTCTGCTGATTATTGGGTGCGCACGGAGAAGAATGTCGACTATGCCGACGGCACGCTCATTCTCTATCGAGGAAAACTCACGCGAGGCTCATCGCTGACGCGCAAGTATGCGCAGCGGCTGCGCAAGACTTATCGCTGCGTGCAGTTGAAACCGGGCAGCACGGCGCAGCTCAGAAATATTCGCAGCTGGCTGTGCAAACAGCAGATTCTGATTTTGAACATTGCCGGCCCGCGCGAAAGCACTTCGCCCGGGATTGGCAGCGAGACCAAAGCTTTCTTGCGGCTGCTTTTCATCAGGCCGAAACACACGGCGCCGGTCGCCAAGAAAGCCAAGTCGAAAAACGCGCCGGCGAAGTTGAAGTAAGCTTACCGGGTGCGTGGCTCTTTGCTGGTTGGGTTCCTTGTGTCAAAATAGTCTCTGCCTTTCGGCCGTGTTTGCAAGGTGCTGCGTCACTTGCCGGTCAGCTGGCAGAGCCAGTGACACGCAAAAAAGGGCCGGCGATGGCCGACGAAATTCCGCTGACGGCTGACATTGATGAGTTGCGGACGCAGTACGCCGAACTGGCGGAGCTCTTTGGGTCGCTCGCGCACGAGATCAAAAATCCGCTCTCCGTGATTCGCATGAACATGGAGTTGCTCGCCGAGGATTTTGCCGATCCGCAAACTCCCAAAGAACGGCGGGCCCTGGCCAAAATCGAGATGGTCACGCGGCAATGCACGCGGCTCGAGAACTTGCTCAATGACTTTCTTCGCTTCTCGCGGCTGCGGAATCTGGAACTGCGACTCGGCAGTTTGAACGAGCAGATCGAGCGCGTGCTGGACTTGTTCGCGCCCCAGGCCGCGGAAACGGGCGTGGAAATTTTGCGCCTGCTCGATCCCGATCTGCCGAGCGTGAAAATCGAACCGGAAACGGTGCAAGCCGCGCTCGTCAACCTGGTGAAGAACGCCCTCGAAGCCATGCCGCACGGCGGGCAACTCGTCGCTCGCACACGCCTCACGCGCAGCGGCGTCGCGCTCGACCTGATCGACACCGGCTGCGGGATGGATGGCAAAACCGCGATGAAAATGTTCGATGCCTTCTACACGACCAAGAACGGCGGCTCCGGCTTGGGATTGCCGACGGCTCGCAAGATCATCGAAGCTCACGGCGGCCGCATCGACGTCCACAGCGAAGCCGGCCGCGGCACGCAGTTCACGCTCGAGTTTCCCACGCCGCTGCGATTGGGCGACTAACGGCAGATGGCAGCTACGGCTTGCGTGCTTCTTCCACCAAATCGGCGGCCCAGGGTTTGTCGCCGAAAAGTGTGATGATACTTTGCTTCAGGGCTTCGGCCTCATCCGGTTTGTCGGTCGCCAGTTTCGCGGCCCGCTCGAGTTGCCGCCGAATGAGCAGTCGCTGTTGACGCTCGGTGACTTCGACCACTTTTTCCAGTTGCGAGATCTGTTTCTCGGCGAGTTGCAGGCATTGCTCAGCGGCCCGTTGATCGGTGGGTGAAGCCGCTGGGTCGCGGTCTCCGGCGAGCATTTGCACGATCGCTTTGAACTGTGCGAGTGCCGTCGCCGGATCGGCCGTGATGTTTTTCTGCGCCTGCAGATAGAGTCGTTCGACGGGGAGCAGCCCTTTTTCCTCGCTGGCGCGGCGGGCTCGGCGTTCGAAGGTTTTCTGCAATCGATACAGCTCGACTTCTTGGGCGTAGCCGCGCATCTGCTCCGCCCGCGGGTCATCGGCAAAGCGAGTGAGGAACTGCTGCAACTCGCTATCGACTTCGACCAGGCCGTCGTTACCGTTGGTGTCGACTGCTTTTTGGATTGTTGCTGCCAGTGAGTTCGCAGATGGTGCACGCGTCAGAAAAAACGCCATCGCGCCGATCAGGGCCAGGGCGGCAACGATCACGCCGCCGATCTTGGCCCATTCTGCCAGCGATGATTCGCTGTGATCATGCCCGGCCCGCGTGCCACGCAGATCGGCATCGCTGATGGTGGTGAAATGCGTCGACTTCGGCGGCGTCGGAGCGACTATATATTCATCGGGATCCGCCACATTGGTGACGGCCGACGGACTAACGCCGTTCAGTCCGGTGGCCTGCGTTGGTTTGCCGGCGAGCGGACTCGGCGCCGGGCCGGTAATGATCGTCGGCATTTCGCCAGAGTGGAGTGGTGATGGATTCTCGAGGGCGCTCAGCCCGTCACTGCCGAGAATATCGACCGTGGCATTCGCCTTCGAGTTGCGAGCTGTTAGCCGCGACGCGGGACGAGAATCATCGAGTGGCTGAAGTTCGAAGTCGTCGTTGTCGAGCGACGAAGTACCTTCCTTGCCGGGCACCTCAATCCGAGTTTCGAGCGACAGCGCATGCTCCATCGCCTTCAAACGATTGGCCACGGCGATCGCTGTGGGAATGCGGTTCTGCGGCTCTTTTTCCAGCAACTGCAGCACGATCGATTCGAGTTCGGCCGGAGTATCGGGAGCCAACCGTCGCAACGCGATGGGCTTTTCCTGCATCAGGTTGTGAATGACTTCAGTCAGCGACTTCCCAGCAAACGGCGGCTTGCCGGTGAGCAACGCATAGAGCACGCTGCCGAGGCTGTACAAATCGCAGCGGCTGGTGACCTGTTTGCCGCGGGCCTGTTCGGGGCTCATGTAGTCTGCCGTCCCCATCACGCTGCCATCGGCAGTGACGTGTGTGCCGCCGTAGAGCTTGGCGATGCCGAAGTCGGTGAGCTTGATTTGCTCGTCGTCAGTGAGAAGTAGGTTCGCCGGCTTCAGGTCGCGATGCACAATGCCGCGGTCGTGGGCGTGCTTCAGCGCCTGCGCGACTTGCACACCGATGCGAGTGACTTCGCGCCAAGTGAAACGCCTGCCCGCAGCCATTTCATCCTGCAGGTTGCGGCCGGGGACGTATTCCATCACATAATAGAGATGGCCATCTTCTTCGCCATAGCCGTGAAGCTTGACGATGTTGGGATGGAGCAGCTGCTTGAGCGTTTGCACTTCCGACTTGAAACGCTCGCGAAAAACCTGATCGTCGGCCAGGTGCGTGGCGAGAACTTTGACGGCGGCCTTCTCGAGGGTCTCTTGATGAATGCCGAGAAAAACTGCCCCCATGCCGCCTCGGCCGAGTGTTTTTTCGAGGCGATAGGGACCCAAACGTTCCAAGGCCATACGTGCCGATCCAGAGCGAGAGATGAGGCTGCACCGCGAAGATGCGAGTGCAACCATTGTCGCTCAAACGGCCGGCGCGGGCTACTGCGCGCCGTAGCAGATACTAGGCAGTTTGCTCTTCGGCTTTGTCTTCGTCGGCCGATTCGGCGGCGGCGGCATCGCGCTTTTCCTGGCGGAGCATCAGCGTCGACATGCCTGCCATCGCACTGCTGCCGACGGCCCAGACCATGCTCAAAGTAATGCCGCCCAAAGCCAGGAAGGAGCCGGTGCGTGTCCACATAAACGTGAAGCCAGCCGCGACCAGCAACGCCATTAGGGTGTTGATGGTCCGCATGTTCACGCGCTGTTGCTTGTTCTTCGTGCGGTGCGTTTCGATCGCGCCGCGAGCGGCAGAGTTGGCCAGTTCACGCATCGCAGCGAGATTGGCATTCAGCTCTGGAGCCTGGCTGCGCGGAGCAATTTCCGACAGGCTGGTGAGGGGCTTCGAATCGGTTGGCTTGGGTGCCGGAGTTGGTGCTGCGGCCGGCTTGGCTGCGGCTGGCTGACGCGAAGCGTTGCCGCCGCTCTGCTTTTTCGGTGCGGGTTCTTCCTCGCCAGAGGTCGTCTTCAAACGCTGCATCAAACGCGACATGTACGACTCGATCGAGTCGTCGGATTCGTCTTCCTTCGCTGGCGGTTCGGCCAACGTCGCGCGAGTCGGGCTCGGACGCGACAGCAGCGAAAGATTGTCGGCCTCTTCCTCTTCTTGTACTTCTTCCTCATCGGCAGCTTCGTTGTGAACCTGATCGGCCAATTCGGCGCCGATCGGTCCCACTTGGCTCAAGCGGCAGAGACCTGGACCACCCTCATCGATCGGCGGGCTGGAACTGGGAAGCTGATCAGCCTTGGCCGTACCTTCACCCTTCCACAGACCGGCTTCCTTGAGCCGATCGAGCACGCTGTTGACCGCTTGCGATTGGGTTGGCGGCGGCGTTTCTTCGGCCGATTCAGGGGCGTTGATTTCGGGCGTGGCTTCCGCGGTGGGAGTGCTCCAGTCGGTCCGTTCGCGGCGCATCACGCGGGCGATGCGAGCTTCGAGCTGCTGATCGAAATCGGCATCGCTCGGAGCGATGACTGCAGCCGATTCTGGCTGCACCGATTCAAACATGGCCGGAGCTTCCGTCGGCAGTTCTGCAATCGGCTGGCAGGCTTCGTCTTGTTCTGCAGTGGGCGAAGAGATGATCAGCGATTCGGCGGCAAAGTCTTCGGCAACCGGGCTCGACGGAATGATGTTTCCGTAGAACTCTTCTTCGGCGTGTTCTTCGACGACGTCTTCGGGCCCATGCAGGAGCGCCGGAGCTGCTTCGACTTCTGGCTTGTAGAGCGCCGCGACCTGATCGGCCATGGCGGCAAAGGCTTCGCTCTCGGAAAGGGGATTCGATTCCCGATCCGGACCAGCGCCGTAGCTGTGATCGTGGAAATCAGCGCTGACGTAGCTCGCGTTCGGATCTGGCAGCGGAGCGGGATGCAACAGCTGTTCGGCCCGTTCGGTGAGCGAGCGTTCGAGTTCGAGCAGCGACGCGTGGAACGATTCCAATTCGATCCGCTGGCGGGCGACGATGGCTTGCTCTTCTTCAAGATTGGTCTGCTGTTCGGCGAGCTCTTGGGCTTGCGCGTGCAGGGCTTCCTCGCGGGCCTGGAGCGCAGCCGACTTGTTCGTATCGAGGGACTCGCTCAGTCGCGGCGCGAGGAGAGCGGGCGCGGCTTCGTTGGCTTGCTCGCAAAGGGCGGCCAGGTCTTGATTGTTGATATTGATCGTGCCGCCGAAATCCTGCGGCTGCGGTTGACGCGCAACCATAGCAGGTGGCGGACAAGTCACGGCGACGGCCCGCTGGGCTTCGTCGAGCTGCTGTTGCAACTCCGTGATCGAAGCTTCGAGCTGTTGCAGACGTTCGTTGGACGACTGTTGCTGGAAGTCGAGCTGTTCGCGCTCGAGCTGCCAGATCTGTTCCTGCTGGCGGAACTTTGTAACGGCCTGCGACAGCTCGGCCGCTTGTTCACGAGCTTGTTCAGCCGTCGTTTGCCATTCGGCCAGTTGAGCCTGCGCGACTTGCAGCTGATCATCGGCTTGCGAGGCCTGAGCTTGAGCGACGGTCTGCAGTTCGGCAGTGAGGCGAGTCACTTCGTGCTGCAAGTCGGTCACGCACTGGGCGAGCTCATTGCGTTCACGATCGAATTCGGCCCGCTCCTGATCGAGCTGCGATTGTTCGCTGGTTCGATCGAGCTGGAGGCTTTCCATGCTGACCGTCATCTGCTGCAGGCGTTGATTCACGCCATGCTCGGCGGCGAAGAGCGCCTCCTGGCTCTGCTCGAGTTCGATCTGCAACTGACCGAGGCGAGTTTGAAGCGATTCGCTCTCGGCCTTGGCCGTGAGGCATTGTTCCTGAGCGGCTTCGAACTCTTTTTCGAGCGAAGCGTAACGGGTGCGAGCCAGATCTCGTTCTTCATTGGCGGCCAGTTCGAGCCGGCTGCGGAACTCGGTCCAGTCTTGCTGCTGGCGGAGCATCTGCTCGCGGACGCCGTCGCGTTGAGCGCGGGCTTGTTCCGCTTCGGCGAGAACGGCCGATTGCAACTGGCCGGAATTAGCGCGAGCTTCGTGAACGGCTTCTTCGCTCTGCTTCAGACGCTGATTGAGCGCGGCGATTTCGGCTTCGAGCCGTTTGCGGGCTTGAGTGAAGCCTTCTTGCTGCTGCGATTGCGAGCTGGCGTTGGTTTTGGCTTCGCTACGAATGGTTTCAAGCTCGGCGGTCAGTGCTTGAATTCGCTCGGCATCGGCGGCGCTGCGCATCCCTTCGCTGCTGGTGCGGGCAATCAGCTCTTCGTCGAACTGCTGTTCGCGGCGGGCGAATTCCGACCGCAGTTGCGAAATCTGCACTTGAGCCGCGGTTTGCACCTCGGCGATTTCGGCGCTCGCGTCGCGGCGGACTTCGGCGAGCTGCGACTGCAGATCGAACGACTGGCCATCGAATGTTTGCTGCTCGGCGTGCAATCGCTCGAAGAGTTCGTCGCGCTCCTGGCTGACGAGGTCATAGGCTTGCGACAGCTGTTCCAGTTGTGAAGCAATCGCCTGCCGGCCTAGTTCTTCGCTCTTTGTTTTGGCATCAAGGGCGGCCTTCAGCGATTCCAGATCGCGAGCCAGGCTGGCGCGTTGCTGTTCGGCGGCGATCAGCTGCTGCTGAAGTTTTTCGCTGGCGTTCGCAGTGGCGGCCTGCAGTTCGAGCTGCTGTTGAGACTTCAGCTGTTCGCGGACCTCAGCCAGTTCGGCCTGGTGGCGCTGTTGCAGTTGTTCTTCGGCTGTCGCCCGTTGGCGAGCGGCCGTTTGTTGTTCCATCGTGCGGCGTTTGGCGGCAGCATCGAGTTCCTTGCGGAGCTGAGCGATGGTCTTGGCCAACTGCTGGTTCAAACGATCGGCATCGTCCGGAATTTCGATCGCCTGCGCAACGGCCCACTCGCCGCTGTTGGTCGTGGCGTTCTGGACTGCCGATTGGAGTTTCTCGATCTGCTGTTCGAACGAGGCGAGCTGCTCGCGCTGGTTGTTGATCGTGGTCTTCAGATCAACGTGCTGTTGACGTTCCTGGCGGAGAGCGCCGAAGAGTTGCTTGCGACGGTTGCGGGTGCTGCGGCGGGGCGGAGCTTCAATCGGTTCAGGTGAACTCGGTGGCAGCACGCGCGGCGACGGTGTTCCCTGCGCGAGCTCGTCGACAGACAGCGTGATTGGTCCGATTTGGATTTTGTCGCCTGCTTCGAGCAGCGCTTCGGCAAAGGCCCGCTCGTTGAGCTGGGTGTCGTTCGACCACGAGCGGATGATAGTTCCCGCCGTGCCGCGCATGATGAGGGCATGAACCGGTCGAATGCCGCGGGCTCGCAAGCGGAGCGTGCAGCCGGGGGCCGAACCGATCAGGCACTTGGCGGCCGTGAGTCGCAGAACGCGGCCGTCGTGTTCGCCGCCGCAGATTTTCAGCACGAGCTCGCCGGTCGGAGCGCCGAGCAATCCGGTGGGGGCGGATAAGGTGGGGTTCATCGTGGCCTGCATGCTTGTGTGCTTTCAGCGGAAGGACATTCGGGGATTGCCGATCTAAGCTGCCCGCTATGAATCGCTACGGGCATGTAGCTTGCAAACCACCTGTCGTCAAAAGCCCACACAGCCTCGGCGCTCGCCTAATCGGAAAGGTCGGACGATTCGGCACGTTTTGCCGATTCTGACGAGATTCATTCGGCAAGCGCGGCCAATTGTGCCGATTATCGGAGTGCGGCGGGGAATAGTGATGGACGGGACGAGTGAGCGGCGGGCCTTTCGGTTCGTCAGCCACGCGGCCCGGCAAATCTCCACCTCGGCGGCAGCTGTTGAATTGACCGAATGTCTGCGTCAGGACACCTGGCACCGCGTGACACACGCGTTACCTCGCCTGAAAAGCAACCGGCTCAAGGACTTGCGTCCACTACACAGCTCCGGCCCAGGATTCCTAAGTCCGTGATTTTGTTAAAAGCAGTAGCCGGCACGCGTACTATATTTCGGTTATTGCTGCGGGATTGGGCAACAGCACGAGTCTTTGTTGCGGGGTTACGCAGGGCGGATGCCTGCACTTACGCACACTGCTTGCAAGCTGGACAGCATTACCAGGAATCCACTGAGGCAACGACGATTCACAACGTTTGAGGCGGCCGACCATGCGAAAAGCGGACAAAAGCGAGCAACGTCAAGGCGGACAAGTCAAACGGCAGGAGACGAAGAACATGGCACGCAAAGAAGCGGTAACCCAACTCAAGCAAATCCTCATTCGCCGGCGCGATGCCCTGCGAAAGGCCCTGGCCGGTGACTTGAGCTCGCTCAAGGAACTCCGCCAACAAACCTCCGGCGACATGATGGACGCCGCGATGGACAGCGCCCAAGACGAAATCAGCTCGCAGCTGGCCGAAGTCGAAAGCCGCGAATTGGCTCACATCGACGTCGCTCTCGAGCGGATGCGTCATGGCGATTACGGCACGTGCGAAGGTTGCGGCTGCGGCATTCCGCTGGCCCGCCTCCAAGCTCTGCCCTACGCCACCATGTGCATCACCTGCCAACGCGAAGCCGAAAAGAACGGCGATGTGATCAACCCAGGTTCAAAGCAAATGTTCGACTTCGGTATTGATAGCGATGCCTCGACCGGCGACGTCGAGATCGATATTTCGTAATGACCGAAAATAGCCCGCAGCCACTGCGCGGCTGAGCCGAGATTAATGGAGCCGGTGAATGTTCTTCACCGGCTTTTTTTGCTGCGAAATTAGTGTAGTCGCCGCGTGCTGCGCGGCGCATCATCCACACGGAGTGTGGTCGCTACACTGGTCAATCCAAGGAAGGATCCCGGCCATGTCTGCATCCGGTCGCGCTTCGTTCTGGCGAATCTTCCGCACTCACACAGCCGGTCTGGCTCTCTTGGGATGCGGCACGTTTTCTCACGCCTTCGCCGAAGAACCTACGTACCAGCAGCCACAGCCGGTTTCGCTCGATGCTCGCGCGCAACTGCACGCTGAGTTGGCACGCGATGTCGATGTCTTCGAGCAGCAACATAATTTGCTGAAGCGAGCCGTGAAGCTCGCCACGCCCTCGGTTGTACATATCGAAGCAAAACGCGACGATGACTCGCGGATCTCGCAAAAATCGGTCGAGGAAGCTGGCTCGGGAATTGTCATCGAGCATGGCGGCAAGTTTTATGTCGTGACGAACCGCCACGTCATCAAGTACTCGTCGATTAGCAATGTGAAAATCAAGCTCTCCGACGGCCGGCAACTCACGCCCACGCAGGTGTGGGCCGATCGCGAAACCGACATTGCGATTCTCGCGATCAACGGCAAGAGCCTGGTTCCCGCGATCATCGGCAACAGCGACAAGCTCGAGATCGGCGACTTCGTCCTCGCCGTCGGCAGCCCGTTTGGCTTGAGTCACTCGGTGACTTACGGCATCATTTCGGCTAAGGGGCGTCGCGATTTGCAGCTGGGCGACGACGGCGTGACGAATCAAGACTTTCTGCAAACCGATGCCGCCATCAATCCCGGTAACAGCGGTGGCCCACTCATGAACCTCCGCGGCGAGGTGATCGGCATTAACACTGCCATCGCCAGCAGCAGCGGCGGCAACGAAGGGATCGGCTTTACGATTCCCGTGAACATGGTGATGGTCGTCGCCGATCAGCTGATCGAGCACGGTCAAGTCGTGCGAGCCTATCTCGGCGTGCAACTCGATGCGACGTTCACTCGCGAAGAGGCCGCCGCGGCCGGACTATCGCGACCCGAAGGCGCTCGTGTCACCGGCGTTACTCCGCGCTCGCCAGCCGAAAAAGCCAAGCTGCAGCTCGGCGACGTCATTCTGCAATACAACGATCTACACGTGGACGACGACGATCACCTGATCAATCTCGTCAGTCTCACGCCGGTCAACAAAGAAGTAGAGCTCACGCTGATCCGAGATATGCAAACGATGCGGATCCGCGTTCGCGTCGGCAACCGCAGCGAACTCAAACCGATTGCCGAAACCTCACGGCATGAGTAATCGCGTTGCTTAGCTGGGCTACTCCTTCGCCGCATGCTGCACATACAGCAGCGAGGCGATGGTCTTCGCATCCTGAATGTCGCCACGGAAGATCATCGCGATGGCCTCTTCCCAGGGCACGACGAGGTTGCTGATTTCTTCGCCAAGTTCGAGCGCGGTATCACCAGCCACGAGATCCGTCGCGAGGAACAGATGCATTCGCTCGTCGAGAATTCCGGGCGAGAGATAAAACGAGTGCAATTCCTTGATCGCGCCGGCACGATAGCCGGTTTCTTCGATCAGTTCTCGCCGGGCTTGCTCCAGCGGCGAAATGCCCGCCTCGAGGGTTCCTGCCGGCAGCTCGATCAGTGTTTGGCGCACTGAAAGCCGAAAATTACGAATCAGACAAACGCTTCCATCGGCCAATCGCGGCACGATCACCACCGCGCCGGGATGACGGACAATCTCTCGACTCTTCGTTTTTCCGCTGCTGGTCACAAACGAATCGCGGACCACGGAAAAGCGCTCGGTCTTCAGCAAAAGTTCATCGGGCATGAATCGCCTGCATCCACTTGCCAACAACACAGAACTGCATGACAACAAAGGAAACCTAGCGTACGTCTTCCCCAATCTGCAATCTGACATCTCAAATCTGCAATCCCATGACCTACACCTACGCCGATCTCGCCAAAATGATCGATCACAGCCTCCTCCAGCCGACGATGACCGTCGCCGATCTGGAAGCCGGCTGCAAACTGGCCGTGGCATACGACTGCGCCAGCGTTTGCATCATGCCGTACTACCTCAAGCGGTGCGCCGAACTCCTCGCCGGTTCGACGGTCGTGCCGAGCACCACCATCGGCTTTCCTCACGGCGGCCACACCACCGCGATGAAAATCGCCGAAGCCAAGCAAGCCCTCGCCGACGGCGGTCGCGAGCTCGATATGGTCGTCAACATCAGCCAGGTGCTGAGCGGTGCGTGGGATTATGTGAAGGCCGACATCAAGGGTGTTGTCGACTGTGCCCACGCAGCCGGCGCCAAGGTGAAGGTCATCTTCGAGAACTGCTACCTCAAGGATGAGCACAAAATCAAGCTCTGCGAAATCTGCGGCGAAGTCGCTGCCGATTGGGTAAAGACTTCGACCGGCTACGGCACGGGGGGCGCGACGATCGAAGATCTGATGCTGATGCGCAAGCACTCCCCCGCGCATGTGCAAGTGAAAGCCGCCGGCGCCGTGCGTGATGTCGATACCCTGCTGAAAGTGCGCGAGACCGGCGCAACTCGCTGCGGCGCTAGTCGTACCAAGGAAATGCTCGACGATGTCCGCCGCCGCCTGAATCTTGCCCCCATCACCGGTATCCAAGCCGGCGCGGTGAGCGGTTACTAGGTAGCCCGACGCGTAAGCGAGGACGAAGCGGGTACCATCGCAATTCTTCGATCTACATTCCCAGCAACAAGCCAGGACCATGAACGCCAAAGACATCATCCGCGCCACCATCAACATGGGTCACTTCATTTGCAACGGCTACCTCGCCGATCTGAGCGATGCTGACCTCATGTTGCGGGCCGCTCCCGGGGTGAATCACATCAACTGGCAACTGGGCCATTTGATCGCTGCTGAGCATCACTACGGCAACATGGTCTCCGGTGGAAAGATGCCGCCGCTCCCTGCTGGGTTCGCCGAAAAATATGGCAAAGATGCGGCTGCCAACGACGACCCCGCCGCCTTTTGCACCAAGGAAGAACTCCTCCGCGTCGCCGCCGAGCAACGGGCCGTCACTCTCGCGACGCTCGAAGCCATCAGCGACGCCGATCTCGACAATCAAACCGGCATTCCCTACTGCCCGACCCAAGGTGAACAACTCGCCATGCAGGGAACTCACTGGCTGATGCATTGTGGCCAATGGGCCGTGGTCCGCCGGCAATTAGGCAAACCGCCGCTGTTCTAATCTCCCTCCACGAAATCGATCGCGCGATGCCATCAGCTATTTCCGCCGTCACGTTTGACCTCGACGGCCTGATGTTCAATACCGAGATGCTCTACGAGCGCGTGATGCGCCAACTGCTGGAAAAACGGTGCAAGCCGTTTCAGCAAGAGTTGCTCGATAAAATGATGGGGCGCCCCGGAATCATTGCCCTCGGCATTCTCCGCGAGTGGCACGGCTTGGAAGAAACCGTCGAAGACATCTACGCCGATTCCGATTCGATCTTTCTCGACCTGCTCGACCGCGAACTCGCCCCCATGCCGGGACTGGTAGAACTGCTAGACGCGCTCGAAGCCAACCACATTCCCAAAGCCATCGCCACCAGCAGCCGAGCGCCGGTCGTTTATCGCATGCTCGACCACTTCGGCTGGCGGCCGCGGTTTAAATTCATTCTCACCTCGGCCGATGTCCTCCACGGCAAACCGAATCCTGAGATCTACTTGAAAGCTGCCGCCCAGCACGGCATCGAGCCGGCTGCGATGCTCGTGCTCGAAGACAGCCACAATGGCTGCCGCGCCGCGATCGATTCCGGCGCACACGCCGTGGCTGTTCCCGGCGATCACAGCCGCCGTCATGACTTCACCGGTGCGCAGCTCATCGCCGATACGCTCGCCGATCGGCGGATCTATCAGTTGCTAGGGATCCACTAGAGCAAGCGTGCGATGGCCGAAACCATGAACTCTGCCGCGACTTTCTCTTCTCGCCGCGCATTGGTTCTGCTCATCGCCACGCCGATGCTGTTCGTACTGCTCCTCACCTTCGGCTGTTTTTTCGCACGGCAGTGGTGGCGGGCCGAGCAGTTCTGCCATTTTCGGTTGCAGTACGGTTGGCTGCTGGTGCTCGCGGCCGTTGCTCTCTGGCTGACTCGCACGAGAAGCCTTGCCGTTGTCGCCATCATCGGCGCAGTGATCAACTTCGCCTTCGTCGCGCCGATCTACTGGCCGGCGCCGATTGTGAAATCGACGCAACCGACCTGGCGGATCGTTTCCTTCAACGTCTGGGCCGGCAACCAGCGATATGCCGATGTCCTCGCCATGCTGCGGGAAAAGAAAGCCGATGTCGTACTGCTCTATGAAGTCAGCCACGGCTGGGGCGAGCAGTTGCCGCAGTTGCGCGACGCCTACCCACATCAGCTGGTGCTGCCGCAGCGCAACAGTCGCGGCATTGCGTTACTCAGTCGCGTCCCCTGGGAATCGATCGAGCAAATCGACTACGGCACCGCTAATGCCCCCTCGATCATCGCCCGCTTTGGCGCGCAGCCGCGGCCCTGCACGATCATCGCGACCCATCCGCTGCCGCCGGTCAACCGGCGGGCGGCAGAGTTACGCAATGAGCAATTGCAGCGGATCGCTCAGGACTGCCAGCGCATCCAAGGCCCGCTCATCGTCGCCGGCGATCTGAATATCACCAGCTATTCCCCGTTTTTCCACGATCTGCTGCGACGCGGCAATCTGCGCGACAGCCGGCAGGGCATCGGCGTGCAGGCCAGCTGGTCGCCGCGAATCCCGCTTCTTTTCAGCGTTCCGATCGACCACTGCCTCGTCTCGCCCGAGATCGAAGTGGTCCGGCGGAGCGTGGGACCCAAGCTCGGGTCGGATCATCGGCCCGTTACGGTCGACTTGCGCTGAAAAATTCAACGCTCGGCGCACCCAAACTCTTCTGATCGCTCCGAACGTAGCGATTGTGCCGCCCACCGTGCCTCGCTCAGGCGGTTTCTTGCATCGCTGCCGATTGAGATTAGTGTGGCACTATAGATTTTACCGCATATTTGAGCGGTTTACCTCGACTTTCTATTGCCGAGCAGATGCAATGATTACCGTTTCTATTCCCGGGACCGGATCGAAGTCAGCAAGTTCAACCGCGCCGGCCCACGTTACGAAGTGGGACACGCAAGTGTCGATGCTGCGGTGCGTCGAATGCCACGCTCCCCTGCAATACAAGTCGGCTGAGGCGCTCGGCTGCACCTCTTGCTCGCACACCTACGCCATCAAAAATCAGGTGCTGCACGTCACCGAAAAGTTTGAAGGCAACAACGCCATCGCCGCCGATTACTACAACGGCTCGCTCTGGCCGAAGTTCCGCTTTTGGGAATGGATTGCTCACATGCCCCGCGGCGGCGAGCGCAAAGCCCGCAATGAAGTGTTGCGACACCTGCCCAGCCTCTCGGGCACCAAGCTGCTCGACGTCGCCATGGGCGACGGCCGCAACATGCCGCAGATTCCGCTCGACTGCCAGGTGTGGGGCGTCGATATCTCGCGCGTGCTGCTCGAAAAAACCAAGCGCGACTTCCCTCAGCACGACACCACGCTCGTCGTGGGCGAAGCCGAACAACTGCCGTTTCCGGATGCGACCTTCGACAACATGTTCAGCCTCGGCGCGCTCAACCACGTCAACGACCCGGGCCGTGCTCTCAAGGAAATGGCCCGGGTCGTGAAGCCCGGCGGCATGGTCGTCGTCGCCGACGAAATTCCCGATCTGCCCAACCGCCAGATCGCGCACAAACTGGGCCTGCGAAAATTGCAGCGCTGGATCCTGGCCAAGATGTTTTTCCTCGGCCCGATGTCGGACGTGATTCTGGAAAACACCGATCTCAAAATCGAGCCGCTCGTCGCCGACGCCCTCGTCGACTGGAAGATCCATTCGATCTGGGGCAACCTCGGCTACGTGATCGCCGGCAAGCCGAAGAAATAACGCAGCCCCCCTTTCATACCCCAGAATATAACAGGCAATGCGAGTAGTCGTTTCTTGCGCAAGTGCTTGCGAAGAAAGACTTAAAGGCAATTAACGCAAGTGATATTGCCTCGCAAATATCACACTTTATTCTCGCTAATCCGGGTGGCTTCAAATGGGCTTGTGGGAACACGAGATCCCTCGCTCATCCCTCTTCTGCGTCATCTCGGTCGATCACACTGACCGACCATCCGGCTCCACAAAGACACGGCAGAGCTGACAACTCCGGCCCGGCGTAGACCCGCCAGGTAGCGATTCACGCCAGCGACGCCGTCGCGGCCTTATCTCTCTCCCCTCGCCCCGTTTCGGGGAGAGGGGTCGGGGGTGAGGGGATAATGCGTGAGTTTGACTCAATTTTCTGGCGAACTGGTCGGCAATCCATAGTGCGTGCTCATTAGCAGACTCTCGCTTCGGCTCACCCCTCACCCCCAGCCCCTCTCCCCGAAGCGGGGCGAGGGGAGCAGGACAGGATGCTGCCTGCCGAGCGCTCACGATGCATGCATATTCGCTCCTATCTAGCAGCAACTCCCTTTTGGAAAGAGTATGCTGTCGGCTTCCCGCATGTCCCTGCCGCTGAGGCGAGCGGCGGCTGACGGTCGGGCTAGTCAACCGCAATCGATTGCAGAACCGTAGATTGAAACCAGGAGTTGAAAGATGTCTCAGAAAGTTCCTCTCTCACGCCGTGGCTTTGTAAAGACCGCGATCGCGGCCGGCGTGGCTTCGATGACACCCACCATCATTCCGAGCTCCGCGCTGGGTCGCGACGGCGCGACTCCTCCGAGCGAGCGCGTCGTGGTCGGCGGCATCGGCATCGGCAATCGCGGCAACTACGACCTCGGTTGCTTTCTCGAGCAGAAGGATGTGCAGTTCACTGCGGTGTGCGATATCAAGGAATCGCGTCGCCAGGAAGTGAAGAAAAAAGTCGATGGGAAGTACGGCAACGCCAGCTGCGACATGTATCGCGACTTCCGCGAAGTGCTCGACCGCACCGATATCGACGCCGTGCTGATCGCCACCGGCCCCAATTGGCACGGTTTGATGGCCATGCACGCCGCCAAAGCCGGCAAGGATATCTACTGCGAAAAGCCGTGCACCAAGAACATCGTCGAGAGCCTGATTCTGCGCGACACGATGGCTCGCACCGGCCGCGTCTTTCAAGCGGGCACGCAACGCCGCAACCTGCCGCACTTTGCGTTCGCGTGTGAACTGGCTCGCACTGGCAAGCTCGGCAAGGTTCAAAAAGTCTACGCTCACCCGGCCGGCATGAAGGCCATCATGAGCGCCTGGCTGCCAGAACAACCGGTGCCGGAAAAAGAAGTGGTCGATTGGGACATCTACCTCGGACCAGCCGCCTATCGTCCTTACAACCAGGCGCTCCTCAACGGTTTCAACTTTGAAAAAGGTGGCGGCCTGGTCGGCGCGTTCGGCGGCGGCGGCGTGCTCGAATGGGGTTCGCACTGCGTCGATCTGTGCCAATGGGCCGTCAACGATTGTCCGCCGCCGGTGGAATACAATCCGCCGAAGAATGGTGAGCTCGTATGCAAGTATGAGAACGGTTGCGAACTGATCTTCCGCGAGACCGGCTGGATTCCGCTCGGCTCGTGCCCGGTCCGTTTCGAAGGCGAAACCGGTTGGGTCGAGGCCGGCGACAGCGGCAAGATGGTCCTCAGCTCGCCGACGCTCCTCGCTGGTCGCAATGTCGAAGAGATCGGCGGTTATCCCGCCACCTTCCACGTCCGCGACTTCCTCGATTGCGTGAAGACCCGCGGCAAGCCGAAGGGGAACGCCGAAGCGGCCTGCAATGCACACATCGCTTGCCACGCCGCGAACGTCGCCCTCGCGCTCGGTCGCCAGGTGAAATACGACCTGAAGACCACCATGTTCGTTGACGACGAACCAGCCAACCGGATGCGCTCCGAAGCCCTCCGCGAACCGTGGCGTCTCTAAGCGCCGCCGTCTGGTTCCGTTTGCCAAAACTCACTCATACACCTTTAGGTTTCTCCATGCGAATTCAACATTTCCTTTACTCTGCACTGTTTTTGTTCTGCGCATCCGCGCTGTTCGCTGCCGATCCGGTCAAGGTCTCGGCCGAAAAAGAAAAAGAAGCCCTCGCCGTTTTGCAATCCGACGCGCCGGCTGCTGACAAGGCGCTCGCTTGCAAAAAGCTGACCATCGACGGCTCGGCCGCTGCCGTGCCCGAACTGGCCAAGCTCCTGACCAATCCGCAACTTCACTCGTGGGCTCGTATCGCTCTCGAAGCCATTCCCGGCGACGAGGCTAGCGCCGCGCTCCGCACGGCTGCCGGCTCGCTCGAAGGCAAACTCCTGATCGGTGTCGTCAATTCGCTCGGCAATCGCCGCGATGCCAAAGCCGTTGAACAACTAGCCAAGCACCTCGCCGCCAAAGACGCCGATGTCGCTTCGGCCGCCGCCGTCGCCCTCGGCCTGATCGGCAACGACGTTGCCACGAAGACCCTGCGCGACGCTCTCGCCGACAGCCCGAAGCCGGTGAACTCGGCCATCGCCGAAGGTTTGATCCTGTGCGCCGAACAACGCCTGAATGACAAGACGGCCGAAGCGATCGAAATCTACGATCAAGTTCGCCGCGCCGAAGTGCCGAAGACGCGCTTCCTCGAAGCGACTCGCGGCGCCATCCTCGCCCGTAAGGACGAAGGGATTCCGCTGCTCCTCGAGCAACTCCGTTCGCCCGAAAAGCCGCTGTTCCAACTCGCCTTGACCACCGCCCGCGAGATCTCGGGTGGCGCAGTCGATAAGGCGCTCGCCGAAGAAGTTGGCAAGTTGAACGCCGAGCGCGGCGCGCTCGTCATCACCGCCATGGCCGATCGGCCGAAGACGGTCGTAGTTGCCGCCATCGTTAAAGCGGCAGCCGAAGGTCCCAAGGAAGTCCGCATCGCCGCCATCACCGCGCTGAGCCGCGTCGGCGACGATTCGTCGGTAACTGCGTTGCTCGAAACCGCGCTCGATAAAGACACGGAACTCGCCGACGCCGCCAAAGCGACGCTGGCCGATCTGCAAGGAGAAAAAGTCAACTCGCAAATCGCCGCCGCTCTTCCTGGCGCGACCGGCAAGAAGCTGTCGCTGCTCCTCGCCCTCGTCGGTCAACGCCGAATCAGCGCCACGCCCGCCTTGCTCAAGGCTCTCGATAGCAACGACGTAGCCGTGCGCACGGCTGCCCTCGCCGCGCTCGGCGAGACCGTCGATGAGAAGGGCTTGAACGTTCTCATCACGCAAGTCACGGCTCCCAAGCGGGCCGAAGATGTGGTCCCCGCCGAAAAGGCTCTCCTCGCTGCGAGCATTCGCATGCCCGATCGTGAAGCTTGCGCCACGGAACTGGTGACTGCCATGGACAGCGCCAAGTCGCTCGAGACCAAGATCAAGCTGCTCGAAGTCGTCGGCGCGGTCGGCGGCAAGAAGGCCCTCGCCGCTGTCGGTGCTGCCGGCAAGAGCACGACCCCAGAACTGCAAGACGCCAGCACCAAGCTCCTTGGTGAATGGACGACCGACGACGCCGCGCCGGTGCTGCTCGATCTGGCCAAGATTCCTGGCCATAAGTATCACGGCCGCGCGATCAAGGGTTATATCCGCATCGCTCGCCAGTTCATCCTGCCCGATGATGTGCGAAACGACATGGCCCAGAAGGCGATGGACACGGCGAAAGCTTCAGCCGATAAGAAGCTCGTCCTTGTCGTGCTGCAACGTTATCCCAACAACACGACGTTCCAAATGGCGCTCAACGCGCTGAAGGTTCCGGAGATCAAGGACGACGCTCTCGCCACGGTCCTCTCGGTCGCCCAAAGCTTGCAAGCCAAGGGCGTCGACGTGAAGGATCAGCTGTCGAAGGCCGGCATCGAAAAGACGAAGGTCGAAATCGTGAAGGCCGAATACGGCAGCGATTCCGGCAAGAAGGACGTGACCGCCATCCTGCAAAAGCGGGCCACCGACCTGCCGCTGATCACCTTGCCCGAAACGACCTACAACAAGAGCTTCGGCGGCGATCCCGCCCCCGGCAGCGATAAGAAACTCAAGGTGCAATACAAACTGAACGGCAAACCCGGCGAAGCCACCTTCGTCGAAGGCGCCCTCATTCTGTTGCCCGCGACCAAGTAGTTTCTGACAACAATCTTGTCGTCAATCGCGACGCGTGAAGGTGGGAAGTTGATTCCCGCTTGCACGCGTCGTTTTTTTGTTGCTGAAGGTCAGTGGAGCCGTCAATTTTTGGCCTACTAGCTTTATTCCCCAATCGGTGATCGTTACCATTCCTGCAACAACAGGCACGTCTCAATCTATTCTCCAGGAACTCGCTCCGTGCAACTCCCTGCAACGACGACGGGCAGCTTCGCTTGTGTTGCCTTTGACGAAAAGTCGCAAACGCTGATTGCTGGCGGCGGAGCGAGCATGCCACATCCGAAAAGGCCGATCGACGAAAAGTTTCGCGAGTTGGCGGCCTGGAGTCTGCCCGACGGCAAACTGCTGTGGAGTGTGCATGAGAAAGGCAATGATCTGATCGGCACGGTTGTCGTTCGACCCGGCGGCAACGAAGTGGCCGCCCATGCGATGCGCGACGTGCTGGTGTTTTCGTCGAGTGGTCAGTTCCTGCGGCAATCCAAAACCGACTTCCTTAGCGGAGAACTCGTTTATTCTCCCGACGGCAAGTTCTTTGTTTCGCCGAGCGGAAAAACGCTCAAGCTCTACGACGCTGACACTGGGAACGTAGCCATCGAGATCGAGCTGACGACGCACGACTACACGAGCGCCGAAGCGGCCGCTTTTTTGCCGGACGGCAAACACATCGTCGTGGGGCTGAGGGTGATCAATGACAAAGGTCAGACCTCAGGCAAGTTGCAACTTGTTGATTGGACTAAACGAGAAGTAGTGAAGTCGACAAACATCGACCACCAGCCGCGGACGGTGAGCGTTGAGCCGCGCGGAACATGGGCCTGCTTTGGCACCGAGCTTAAAAGCCGTTCGTGCCTGTTGTTTTGGGATTTGCAGAAATTGGAACTCGTCGGCGAGCAGAGGATTTCGCGCGGCGTGTCTGGTCTGGCGATTTCGCCGACGGGAGCTCAATACGCCATCACCAGCAACGACCATGTGATTCGCATTTTTGATTACGCGACGCGGAAGACAGTGCAGACAATCGAGCATGCGACCGAAGACACCTGCGGCGGCAGCTTGGCCTGGTCGGCCGATGGCAACTACCTGGCCTTTGCCGCGCGCGGCAAGCCACCGGCCGGCGGTCTGGTCTTGTATCGACAACACAACGGCGCGTGGGAATTGATGGCGAGCGATGAGGAGAAAGCAGCCATCGCGACAGCGGCAGTTGCGCCGCGTCCACCTGTGCGGGTTTACACCCGCACCTCCGCACTCGATGTCCTCGAGCACGGCCAATTGACGGCGAATCAGTTTCCCACGAAGTGCGAGCACTGCTCCTTCCCTGACCTCGATGCCGTTCCTCAGCCTTATGTGCTCGTGCGTGGACACGAAGCGGCCGGCGACTTTACGGGAGCCGCTTTTGGCAACCTGCTCGTCAGTGCGCGAGCCAGGCAAATGTTCGAAGCCGCGGTTCCGGGCGAGGTCAAGTTTTATCCAACCGTCGACGCGAAAACGAAGGAGCCCACCCATTGGCAATTGGCCGTGCCGCAAACGGTCGTTTCGGCGTACACCGTTACGTCGAGCTCCGCGCGCTGTCCCAAGTGTGGTGAACTGAAAGAGGTGAGCAAGCTGACTCCGCTCGCCGAAATCGCGACGACGGCAGATGTCTTCAAGTCGCAAGAGTGGCGAAATAACGGCGTGATCAAAAGCGACGACCGCTTGGCCAAGAAGTATTACAAAGCGCAAGGCGGCAAGATTCCGTCGCATCAATGGATTCGCTTGTTTCTGGCTCGTGAGTATTGGTTCTCGATGCGACTGTTGTTTCTCGCGCGCGAGTTGAAATTCAAAGGCATCTCGTACAACGACTTTCTGGGAAATCAGAAACCAACTCCAGCCGATATAGCCTGGATTGCCGAGAAACTGCAACTGATGCGCGCGGCGCCGGCCGCTGAACAGACTCCGAAGAAGCCAGCCAATGCCACGCAGTGGTTCCAGGACTATCTCGCATCCAAGGCCTCGAAAAAGCCACTCGCAACTGCGGACGGAATTGCTGCTTGGGAAAAGAAAAACAGCATCCAGCTGCCGCAATCGTACGCCGACTTCGTCACCACTGCCGGCCGACATTCTTTCGGCGATGTATTTGGCCGAGAGGGCTACAGCGTGCGTGTAGTCGGCCCCAAGAGCCTCGACGCGCGCGAGTATCGGCGTGATCCGCCTGAAGAGGGCGAAGAAGCGCAGCCCGACGGGCTGCTGTTCGCCGTGGCGATTAACGGCGATGCGTTCTGTTTTGATCTGCGCGGCGCGGAGCAAGACTACCCCGTGTTCCACTTCGATCACGAGACGGAATCGTTCGAGCCGTTTGCTGATAACTTTGCGGCAGCCATCCAGCGTATGACGGAGAAGGGATAGTTACTTCTTCAGCGTCCGCTTGGTCCAGGTCGGATCTTTTGCCAGCGGCAGCTGAACGGCCTTGCCGGTTTCGGCTGCCTTGTAGATGGCGAGGATCACCTCGACGCTCTTGCGGCCTTCGTGGCCGTTGATGAGGGGCTGCTTCCCCTTTTTCACGGCGTTCAAAAAATCCTGAAAGAGCTTCGTGTGGCCGTGGTGGCCAATGGCTTTCGGATCGGCAGCGCCGCCGCCGGTGTGTGTCTTGCCGGCCATCTTGGCGAGCAGGTCTTCATCGGCCTTCGTCTTTTTGGCGAACTCCCAGCGAATGATGTCTTCCTCGCGCATGCAGGCCGAGCCTTCGTTGCCGTGGATTTCGATCCGCTTGAGTTCACCCGGAAAAGTCGCCGTGCTCGCTTCGATCACGCCCAGCGCGCCGCTTTTGAATTTGATCGTGGCGACAACGACGTCTTCCACTTCGATCCGTTCGTGCGCCAGGGTTGCTGTCGCGGCAGTCACTTCGGCCACCGGGCCCATGAACCACAGCAGCAGATCGAGACTGTGAATGGCCTGGTTCATCAGCGCGCCGCCGCCGTCGAGCTTCCACGTTCCCCGCCAGGCGCCGCTGTCGTAATACTGCTGCGTGCGAAACCATTTCACGTAGGCATCGCCGAGCGTCATCCGGCCGAAGCGACCTTTATCGATGGCTTGCTTCAGCAGCTGTGCCGATTCGTGAAACCGCGAGGGAAAAATCGTGGCCAGCACGACGCCCGCTTTTTCGCAGGCGTTGATCATGGCATCGCAGCGGGCCAGGGTCACATCAAGGGGCTTTTCGACAACCACATGCTTGCCTGCCTTCGCAGCAGCGACGCAGGCTTCCATGTGCGCGCCGCTCGGCGTGCAGATGGCAATGCCGTCGAGCTTGGGATCGGCGAGCATTTCGTCGAGGTTGGTGTACGCCGTGCAGCCGGGGATTTCGGCGGCAAACTTCGTCGCCGATTCAGCCGTTTTGCTGAAGCAGGCGACGACCTTGGCGCCCTTGATGTCCGCAATCGCGCGGGCGTGAAAGCGGGAGATCATGCCGCAACCAACAATGCCGAATCCAAATGCCATGGCTGTTTTCAGTGAGGAGGTTCGAAGATGAATGAGGCGTTGAAATCTTAATCGCCGCGAACAGATTGTACATTGCCGTGCGGCCGGGGCACCGGTGGTCAGAGCAATTCGCCCTGCCAGATGACGACGGCTTGGCCGCCCAGAATCACGCGGTCGCCATTCTGTCGCAGCCGAATCATGCCGCCGCGACGCGATGCCTGGTAGGCGGTCATTTCGTTGCGATTCAAGATCGAGGACCAGTACGGGAGCAAACCGCAGTAGGCCGAACCCGTGACCGGATCCTCGTCGATACCCGCCGCCGGCCCGAAAAAGCGAGCAACAATATCGAATTGCGAGTCATCTGCAAGTGCGCTGACCACGATGCCGCGCACGGGGTACGCCCCCAGCGCGCGAAAATCTGGCCGCAGCGAACGAACCACTTCGGCTGAATCAAAAATCGCAACGTAGTCGAACTTGGTCTGCAACACTTCGCGCGGCTCGGCGCCCAGGGCTGCAGCCAAGCCCAGCGGCGGTGAAATTGGCGTCGGCGGAGTGGCGGGAAAATCGAGTTCGATGAAATCCCCGTTCCGCGCACACGTCAGTACCCCGCTGCGAGTTTGAAAGTGGATTGCCGAATCGCCCGGCACGATTCCAGCGAACCACATCGCATGTGCCGACGCGAGCGTGGCATGTCCGCAAAGATCGACTTCGATCGTCGGCGTAAACCAGCGCAGCTCGTACTCACCACCGACGCGACGAACAAAAGCGGTTTCGGCCAGGTTCATTTCCGCGGCGACCGATTGCATCCACTGCGGGTCGTCTTCCTTCTCGAGCCAGCAGACGGCGGCCGGATTGCCGCTGAAGGGCCGATTGGTAAAGGCGTCGACTTGCCAACAGCGAATCCTGGGGCGATTGGTCATACGAGTGTGAGGAAAAAGGTGAGAAGCAACGCGAGAAATCAATAGAAGGGAACGGCCGAGGCTGGTCAATTCTGCGGCTGCCGTGCCGCTATTCTCGCGTAAACTGCGGCCATTTCATCCCCTGACGAATTTGGCCTCGGTTTTCTATATTGAACGCTTGTTGGCAGTGTGGCACGCGACGGGGGAATGGCGATGAAAGTTCTAGTGATCGGCAATGGCGGACGTGAGCACGCGCTGGCTTGGAAGCTGCGGCAGAGCTCGCGCGTCAGTCAGGTCTTCATCGCCCCCGGCAATGCGGGAACTGCCGAGGAAGGCGAGAACATCAACATTCAGGCCAACGACATCGCTGGCCTGATCAAATTTGCCCAGAACAACCAGATCGGTCTGACCGTTGTCGGCCCCGAAGGCCCGCTGGTCGACGGCGTGGTCGATGCCTTTCAAGCTGCCAAGCTGCGGGTCTTTGGCCCCAGTCGCGCCGCCGCACAGCTGGAGGGGAGCAAGATTTTCTGTAAAGAAATGCTCCGCCATGCCGATGTGCCGTCGGCTGATTTTCATGTCTTCAAAAATCCCGAGACGGCGCAGAGGTTCATCCTCGATCGCTATCCTTCCGAGGATGAAACCGTCCCCGTCGTCGTCAAAGCCGACGGCTTGGCCGCGGGCAAAGGCGTGATCGTTTGCAATCGCCGGCGCGATGCGCTCGACGCCATCGATCGCATCGCCCGCAAACGCGAGTTCGGCGACGCCGGCAAGCAGTTCATCATCGAAGATCGCCTCGATGGCCAGGAAGCAAGCATCCTCGCCTTCACCGACGGGCGGACTATTGTCATGTTGCCGCCCGCCCAGGATCACAAGCGCGCTCACGACGGCGACACCGGTCCGAACACCGGCGGCATGGGTGCTTATTGCCCCGCGCCGGTTGTCGACGACCGCATGATGGGTTGGATCGAAGAGCACATCCTCGTGCCGACCGTCCACGCGATGAAGCGTTCGCGTCAGCCGTTCAAGGGCGTGCTCTACGCCGGCATCATGCTGACCAATCAAGGGCCGAAGGTGCTGGAATACAACGTCCGCCTCGGCGATCCCGAATGCCAACCGCTGCTGATGCGGCTGAAGACGGACATCGTCGATTTGATCGAAGCCACCATCGACGGCCGTCTAGAAGAGCTCGGCCAACTGCAGTGGGACCCGCGGCACGCGGTGTGCGTGGTGATGGCCAGCGAAGGCTACCCCGGCAGCTACGAAAAAGGTCGCATCATCCGCGGCTTGAACGAAGCGGCTGCCATTCCCGACGTGAAGGTCTTCCACGCCGGCACCGACATCGTCAACGGCAACGTGGTGAACACCGGCGGCCGCGTCCTCGGCGTGACCGCTCTCGGTAACACGCTCTCGGCTGCCAAGCTGCAGGCCTACACCGCAGTGAAGTGCATCCGCTGGCCGGGAGCCTGGTGCCGCAAAGACATTTCGGACAAAGCGCTGCTGCCGCCGAAGGAAGACGTGCGGCGGGATAAACCGCGCCGGTAGTTTCACAACGTTCGAACGGATAGCAACGATTGCTTCAGCAATCGTTGCCGCGCAGCGGCCCGGAGGCATCCTGTGCGAGTTTTTGCTGCGACGACTGTTGGAAGAGTGAGTTAAACCCGCCCCGCGGCAAACACTGCACCAACCTCGACCGCAAAACCTTCGAGAAGCTTTGAAGTGACAGACTCTCCGTCGCGAAATGTTCCGTGTACTTTGTAGGAATGTCCTTCAAGCGTGTGGACAACAATCAACTGGGCTTGCGGATCGACAACCCGGTATTCGGCAATTCCTCCGGCTGCATAATCCGCGACCTTCTTTTCCCAGTCGCGAGTCTTGGAGTTTGGATCGTCGCTAACGATTTCCATTACCAGGTCGGCGCTTCGGTAGTATCTCTTGCCGCTGCGAGCGTGTTTTGCGGCGAAGTTGAAGACGATATCAGGCTCACGATACTTGTCCGGTTCGAGGTAGACGCGCGTACCTGCGCACAAAGCGATTCCCAGTTGCCGTTGATCGACAAACTGATCCAGAATTTTGAGTAGATACTTCATAATCAGCTGATGTTCGATCGTCGGCACCGGAAGCACCTCAATCTGTCCGCGAGTAAACTCAATCAGCCGATTGGTTCCATCAGTCAGTTGCAGATAATCCTCGTGCGACCAATGACCCTGCATTGGGTAAAGCAACGCGAGATCCCAAGCTGGCTCATTGATGACTGGCGCATGGCTTGGATCAGGTGGCTCGGTGTAGATAGCACCACTGCTCATTTTCATACACTCCAAGAAACGGATTCGATATTCGAAGTATATCATCGCCGCTACACGGATAGCAGCGATTGCGCCAGCAATCGTTGCCGCGCAGCGGCCCGGAGGCATCCTTAGTGAAGTCACGCTGCGAGAGAAGCGAACATCTCAATAGTTACCTGCCGCGAACGTCGGGCGGTGATCGCGATGCCTCTTGCGGCTGCGCCGCCCAAGTTGCTGAAGCAACTCGGACTATCTGAATCATTCTCCTCGCAGTGCCTGCAAAATCGGCGCGCGCAATGTCGCCCTTACGGCGATGAGTCCCACCAACGTGCCGATGATGAGAATCGCCGCGAGCATCACGCTGAGGTCGCGCCAGGGCAGGGTTGCGCCGCCGAGGAACATATGCGGCAACACGGCAAGGAGGGCTGCGATCACGCCGGTGAAAATGCCGCCGCAGAGGAGCAGGCCGTTTTCGAGTAGCACCATCGCAGCCACTCGGGCCGGCGGGAAGCCGATGGCCCGCATCATGGCGAGTTCCTTGCGGCGTTCGAGGACGTTGCGCAGTTGCACCGCAGCGAGGCCGAACGTGCCGAGGAGCAAGCCGAGCGCGCCGAGGGCTTGGAAGGTGCTGATGTAGGTGTTCTGCACGGCGAGCAGATCGCGCAAGCGGCTGCGCGACTCGGTGATATCGAGCCCCTCGTCGCCGAACTTGTCGGTAAGCGAGTTTTCGACGGCGGCGACTTCGTCGGCGGGCGTACGAATGAGAAACGATCGATAACCGGCGACTCGCGGGAAGACTCGCTTAAAATCTCCTTCACCGATCAGCAGGCTTCCTTGCAGCAAGCTGTTCGACAGCAAGCCGACCACGCGGAATTTTAAAGGCGGGCCGTCGCCGTAATCGATTTCAAAAACCTGGCCAATGCCGCCGTAGAGCTTCAAGCTGTAAAGCGCCGTGTTCATGTCGAGCACGGTGCTAATCGGTTCGTCCGGCTTGCTGCTCGCTAACAGTTGCCAGGGATTGTTCTTCTCGCTGGCCGACGATGCAGCCGAAGAGGCGAAAGCAAACTTCGTCACGTCGGCTTGATCAAAATGCTTGATCATCGCGGGCGTCACGCCGAGCACGCGCGGCTGCTGGGCCTGGTAGAGATTCCGACAGCTCGCATCGTCGCCGCCGCGCATGCGCATCGGCACCACTTCGGAGCCATCGAGCACGGCTGCATCTTTGCCGAGTGCGTCCTTTCGTCCGGCTGCATCGTTGAGGTCCGGCAAGATCGGCTCGGAGCTTTCGGCAATCAGATTGAACCCGCCGATCCCTTGCTCGGTGGGAGCCAAGCGAAACGAACTAATGGCGACGACGAGAAAGCAGGCACTCGCGACGAGCGCGATGGTGGCGATGCTGCGGCCACGCGCGCGGCCGATGTTATTGACGGCCAGTTCGGGAAGAACGTAACGAAAAGGTCGCACCGCAGTCGCAGCACGATCGCGGCTGCCGAGCAGTTGCGAAATCAGGATCAGCAGGCCGGTCAAAACACTTGCACCGCAAGCGAGAAACGTCCCGGCTTGCGCGTCGGCGGTCAGCACGCTCGCCAAACCTGCGAGGAGCACCGCGAGAAACAGGAAGCCGTACGGCAACCAACGTTTCCATACTGCAACCTTACCGGCAGCGGCGGTGAACGGCGGTGAAGTTTCACCCGCGAGGAGTTGTCGTGGCGAGACTTTGCGGAGTTGTCGCAAGCTGAAGTAGATCGTTAGCTGTGCCACAACGAGGCCAATGACGAACCCCAGCACCAAGCTCAGCCAGGAAATGTGGAGCGTCAGAAACGGCGACGAAATCGCGCCGACCCACCACGTTCGCAGGCCGTGAATCATGAGCGCCGCATAGCCGATCCCGGCAGCCACACCCGCCGCTGCACCAACAACGGATATCAGCAATCCCTCGGCAGATAGCCATTCCTGCGTTCGTCGTTGTCGCCAACCAAGCGCTTGGACGAGGCCGATTTCGCTCGCCCGTTGCTCGATGCCGAGGCGGAATAACAGCCAAATGAGCAGCAGCGCGGCGCCGATGATGAACATACTGAGGAGCAAAAACAGTACGTCGAACGGCGTAGTGCCGGACGACGCTTTCAGATCGCGGGCTTTGATCGGCGCGATTTCGAAACCGAGCAATTCGTTGTCGGTGCGCAGCTGCGCGAGAAACTCCGCCGCGAGAACTTCTTCGGTCATCCCGGTTTTTGCCGGAATGTGATACGACGTGATTTTTCCGAAGCGACTCTCCCACAGCTTTTGCCCCGCCGCGAGACTGATGTAAGCCTTGGGCGTGGTGCGGTGGTTGTTCCAATACTTGTCATCCTGCGCGCGGATCCGTTTGTATTCGAACGGAAACGGCGCATCCCAATCGGAGATCGAAGCCTGGTCGGTCACGCCCTTCACTTCGGGCGTCAGATCGGGATCGTTGGCCCGCGTCGGCGGCTGTTTGAACTGCGGCCCTTTGCGGCGCGAGTAAGGCTCCGATGGCTCGGTGAGTGCCACGATTCCCTTGATCGTGAACACGGCAGAGAGTTCCTTCTCATCGCCGTGCGTTGTTTCCGGTTCAAAATAAGTCACCCGCAGCTCATCGCCAATCTTCAGCTTCTGATCTTCGGCCAGCCAATCGGTAACGGCGATGTCGTGCTCGCCGAGCGGCGGCAACTCTTTTCCCTCGGCATCGACGAGCGGACCATCCGGCCCGGGATCGATGGCCGCGATCGTCGAATACGGCACACCCTTCGTTCCGGCGGGCGCGCCGACGTGATCGATCGAATTGGCGAGATAGGTCAGAACGGGATAGGCCTGGTACTTCGCGAAGGCGAACTTGGCGGTGTTCTCGGTCGCCTCGTCGAGAAGCATCCGATTCGTCGTCAGGCTGAAATAATTGATGATGTCGCGAGATTCACCTTCGGTGCCGTACTTCAACTCGACATGCTTGATCGTCAGACCATAGTCGCCGAGTGTCGGCTTGAGGGCGGTTTGCAGTTCCTTGGTTAGATCCGGCGATAGGCCGAGGGCTTCGTCTTTGGCGGCGATCAGCAGCGAGTTGACTTTGCTGTCTAGCTCGAGCGAATCCTGCAGTGGCGCGAGAGCGACGTAAGCATTCTTCGGCGCGGTTTGCATCGGATGCAAGCTGAACCGTCCGAGACCTTCGGCGGGAATGATCTCGCGAATCTTCAACTCTGCGAGGCTTGTCAGCCGTTCCGTCTTTTTGCCCAGCGGGCTGTCGGCGGAAACCTGCGTGGCCTTGGCCATGCGGAGGATGAGCGTGTCGCCGAGCTTCGCGTGCAGCTCTTCGGCGAGCGCGGCGTTCAGAATGACTTCGCCGTCTTTCGGCGCCGTGATTTTCTTGGCTGCATTATCGAGATCCCAAAAGCCCTGGCCAGCTGCGATCAGATTGATGCCCGAAGCGAGCGAGCGCGAGTTATCGCGCGGCAGCTCTGCCGTGGCCGTCGGAATAATGATGGCGGGAACGGCGGCAGCGTAGTTTTGCTCAAAGACCGGCGTCTTCTTTAGTTCCTCAGCAAGTTCGGTGCGGAAGAAACGATCGGCGAGCAGCAGGTGATCGATTTTCCCCAAACGATCGAGCGTCAAATCGCGCAAACTCTGCCGAACGGAATCGCCGACTACGAGTGCGCCGGTTAGCACGGCTGTGGCTGCGAGCACACCAAGAATCACGGCGAAGTGTTTGGCTGCGTGAAACTGCCAACTGCGAATAACCAGGCGGAGGAAATTCATAACGAAAACTCCTCCTTTAAATTGGTTTTCAAACGGCCATCGTCGAGTTCGTAACGGCGGCTCATCATCGAAGCCAGTTCGAGGCTGTGCGTCACGACGAGCAGCATGTTTTTTTCGTGCTGCTGCAGTTCCAACAGCAATTTGCCGACGCTGGTGGCGTTGGTGCGATCGAGATTTCCCGTCGGCTCATCGGCGAGCAGGAGCACCGGCTTGAGCAGGAGCGCTCGAGCAATGCCGACGCGTTGACGTTCACCGCCGGAGAGCTCGGCAGGCCGGTGATCGAGGCGTTGCGACAAGCCGACGCGATCGAGTAATTGTTTCGCCCTCGCGACGGTTTCTGCCGAGGGCGTGCCGTCGGCGAGGGCGGGAATCAGGGCGTTCTCGAGTACCGAGAGTTGCGGCAGCAAGTAGTGATCTTGAAAAACGAACCCAATGTGGCGATTGCGAAATTTGGCGAGCTGCGTTTCGTCGAGCTTCGCGGGATTTTGGCCCGCGAGCGTGACGCTGCCGCTCGTCGGCTGATCGAGAGCCCCGATGATGTGCAGCAGCGTACTTTTTCCGCTGCCGCTAGGGCCAAGGATGGCCGCGTTCTCGCCCACGGCGAGGTTGAGGGCAGCATCGCGGAGCACCACGAGTGGCTCGCCCCGCGTGGGAAATTCCTTGCGAACATGATCGACGATTAATTCTGTCATGCGTTTGATCGTCACAAACCGAGGCTCCGGTGACAACTCCCCATCCGCGACGATAGATTAACGCCATCTGAATCGATCATCTCAGCGTCACTCGTTGTGCGAAGTCAATCATGGATTCCTTTCTCGTTTTGCCGAAGAACACCAACCAGGCCCGCGGCATCGGCCAGTATGCGATCGACTTTTTGAACGATCGCTATCCAGGGCCGAGCGAGGAAGTGCTCGCGCGGGTCGAGCAATTTCATGCCGATAGCATCGCTTGCGGCGTGGCGGCGCTGGCCTGCGGAGCCAATGCTCCGCGACTGCTGCGCGACGAGGCGTTGAGCTATCCGGTCAACGGCCCAGGGGCGACGGTGCTCGGTTCGTCGCAAGCAGTTCAGCCCGAGAAGGCCGTGCTCGCGAATAGCTCGGCGGTGCGCGAACTCGATTCGAACGGCACGAACTTCGGCTATAACCCGCGGACCGGTTACACCCGCGGCGAGTTCGGCCACAACGATTTTTATCCAGTCGCGATTGCCGCGGCGCAGATTGCTGGCTGGGATGGAAGAAAAACGCTGCTCGCAATGCTTTGTCTCGATGAAATTCGCGGCCGCCTGGCCGAGTGCTTTGGTTTGAAGGATTACAAGATCGATCACGTGCTGCACGGCGGGATTGCTTCAGCGGCCGTGTATGGCGCGATCCTGGGTGCGACGGCAGAGCAGATCGAATCGGCGATCGGAATGGTCGTGGCGCATTACGTGCCGTTCCGCGCAATCCGACATGGGCATCAATTGTCGGATAGCAAGGGAGCGTCGGCGGCTATCACAGCGGAGATGGCTGTTACTGCAATGCGGCGGGCGATGAACGGTTTTGTGGGACCGGCCGATATTTTTCGCAATCCGCAGGCGGTGTTTTGTTTATTCGAGAAACCGACGAAAAAAGACGAGAGCCCGTTCGATTTGGAACTGGCAACCGGTGGCCATGATTTCGCGATCATGGGCATGCACTTCAAGCTTGGCTTGTACGAGCATCAATCGGCAGGAGCGATTGGCGGGTTGCTCGCGCTGCTCGCGCAGCATCCGGAGGTCGCCGCTGATTGGCAGCAGCTCAACAAGATCCGCATCACTATTTACGAACCAGCCTTCAGCATCATCGGCGATCCACACAAAAGAGATCCGCGTACGCGGCAGAGCGCCGATCATTCGATGGTCTATATCATTGCCACGCTGCTGCGCAAGGCGATCGAACGAGCGACCACAGTCACGTCGCCGGCGCGACCCAATGACGAGATCACGCTGTGGCAGGACCTGGTGCTGCTCCCTGCCGATTACGACGATGCGGCGCTGCTGCATCCGATCACGCGCGAGCTGATGCAGCGGATCGAGTTTGTCCACGGCGGGCCGGAATATGATCAGAAATATCCCGATGGCATTCCGACGACGATCGAACTGGTACATGCCACGGCAGGAACGCTGAGCAGCGGCCTGGTGATGTATCCGCAAGGGCATGCCCGCTGTGAGCGCACGCATCTGGCCACGTTGCTCGCGGCGAAGTTTGAGCGGCTGACAGAGAATGCAGTGACCGATGTGGCCGCGCTGTATCAGCGATTCAGCACGATCGGAGCGAAAACAGCGGCGGAGATTTGCTCGCTGTATGAATTCGCGTTTCGGCAGTGAAGCCCGGGTAGACGAGCGTGAGCGATAAAGACCGCGCTACGTCAAAATATCCTGCACCACATGCCCATGCACATCGGTCAAGCGAATGTCGCGGCCGCTGAAGCGGAACGTCAGCTTCTCGTGATTCAAGCCGAGCAAGTGCAGGATCGTCGCATGCAGATCGTAGACATGCATCGGCTTCTCTATCGCTGAGAAACCAAATTCGTCGGTCGCGCCATGAACATAGCCTTGCTTAACGCCACCGCCGGCCAGCCACATGCTGAAACCGGACGCATGATGGTCGCGCCCTTTCTCGCCTTCGGTCATCGGCGTGCGACCGAACTCGCCGCCCCAGATCACCAGTGTTTCTTCCCACAAGCCGCGGGCCTGCAGATCGTCGAGCAACGCTGCAATCGGTTGATCGCTGGCGAGCGCATGTTTCTTATGATTGCTGATGTCGCCGTGATCGTCCCACGGCTGGCCGTCGCCGTAGTAGAGCTGCACCACTCGCACGCCGCGCTCGCTGAGTCGCCGCGCGAGTAAGCAGGAATTGGCGAATGATCCCTCGCCGTAGCGTTTACGCGTCTCCGCCGTTTCGCGGCCGAGGTCGAACGCTTCTTGCGCTTCGCCCTGCATGCGATAAGCCATTTCGAGCGAAGCAATGCGCGATTCGAGATTAGCGTCTTTCTCGCGCTGTTCGAGATGCAATTGATTGAGCGACTGCAGCAGATCGAGTTGCTCGCGCTGGGCCGCCGTCGACTGCCAGCGATTCTGCACGTCGCGAATCATCGCCTTGGGATCGGTATTCTTCGGATTGATCTGCGTTCCCTGGTGCACGCCAGGCAAGAAGCCGTTGCTCCAGAGATACGGCCCGACGACCGGTTTGCCCGGGCAGAGCACGATGTAACCGGGCAGGTTTTGATTCTCACTGCCAAGAGCGTATGTCAGCCACGAACCCATGCTCGGTCGGATCGGTTGCATGTTGCCGGTGTTCATCAGCAGCAGGCCGGGCTCGTGATTCGGGTTGTCGCTCCACATGCTGCGGAGCACGCAAAGCTTGTCGATGCGCTTCGCGATATGCGGAAAGAGATCGCTGACCTCGATTCCCGATTCGCCATACTGTGCCCAGGGAAACGGCGACTGCAGCAGCTTGCCGTCGCGCCGCCGGGTATTCTTGCCGACGAACGAATCGGGAAGCTTCTGCCCATGCCGGCGGATGAGTTCCGGCTTGGGGTCGAACGAATCAACGTGCGACGGCCCGCCATTCATGAACAGAAAAATAATACGTTTCACCTTCGCGGGATAATGGCCAAGCCGCGGCGCGAGGGGATTGACCATCGCTGGCGACGGTGCTGCCGAGGCCGATTGCTCACCGGCGAGCGCTGCCGCGAGGCCGATCGCGCCAAAGCCGCCGCCAATTTTGAGGAGCGATCGGCGAGAAAGGTTCATATCCATGATGGTGTTTCTTGTAGTACAGAGTTGAGCGGCCAGAACGCAACCGAATTGCTCTTCCCTAGTCCCTAACCCCTAGCCCCCCAGTCCCCGACCTCAATCCAAATACAAAAACTCATTCGCCGCCAGCAACGCCTGGGCGTACCGTTCCCAGCGATTCAATTGCGTGCCGGGGGTGGCTTCGGTGCTGGTCACAAACCGCCGACCGATTTCGAGTTCCCCCGATGTTGGCTCGCGGTTGTAAAGACGTTCATACAGTTCGCTGATCCGCGCGCTGTCGTCAGCGCCGTTGGCTTGCGCCTGGCGAGCGATTTCTTTGGCGAGGTTGGTCATGAACTCGCTGTTGAGCACAAACAGTTGCTGCAACGGCACGGTCGTCGTCAGCCGTTGATCGCTGGTGATGTTTGGATCGGGAAAATCGAATAGTCGCAGCAGCGGATTCAATTCATGGCGACTGACCATGCCGTAGATTGTGCGGCGGCGGTTGTTGTTGTTCGCCAAGTCGTGCGAAGGACCGAGCATGGCCGAATCGAGTTGACCGCCGACCGAGAGCATTGCATCTCGCCACGATTCGACATCGAGACGGCGACGGGCATAGCGCGACCAACTACGGTTCTCGGGATCGGCCTCGGCTGCGGCGGCATTGGTTGTCCCTTGCCGGTAGGTGGCCGATTGCACCATCTGGCGATGCATCTCCTTCAGCGACCAACCTTGTTCGACAAACGTCGCGGCCAGGTAATCGAGCAGTTCGGGATGCGTCGGCTGTTCGCCCAACGCGCCGAAATTTCCCGCCGTGCGGACAAGTCCCAGGCCGAAGTGCTGCTGCCAAAGACGATTGACCATCACCCGAGCGGTGAGCGGATTTTGCGGATCGGCGATCGCATCGGCCAGCTCGAGCCGGCCACTTCCTTTGGCGAACCTTTCGCGATTGTCGGGCGAAAGGATGGCGAGGAATTGCCGCGGCGCTTCTTCGGCGAGTGTGTCTGGGTTGCCGCGAATATGCACCTTCATCGTCTTCGGCTGACTGCGATCGGTCAGAGCGTGAGCGAAGGGATATTTCTTCGGACGCTCCTTTTCTTTCATCTGCTTTTCTTTTTCGGTCAGCTGCTTCTGAAATTCTTCGACCTCAGCGGGCGAAACCAGCGGGGACTCGACATAGTCGGAACTCGCAAACACTCCGACGAGCGCGTAATAGTCGGCCGTCGGAATCGGGTCGAACTTGTGATCGTGGCAACGAGCACACGCGACCGTCAGGCCGAGAAAACCGCGGGTCAGCGTATCGACCCGATCGGCGTATTGATCGAGATCGTTCTTGTCGCCGTAATAAACGGGGCCGCAGGCAAACATGCCCAGAGCAGGCAAGTGTTGCCGCTCGTCAGGAGCAGCGAGCAGATCGGCGGCGATTTGCAACTTGATAAATTGATCGTAGGGCAGGTCGGCATTCATCTGCTGCACGAGCCAATCGCGATAGCGAAATCCCTGTGGATATCGCCGCGCGGCAAACGTGTGGGCCTGATCTTCACCGAAGCGAGCAACATCGAGCCACAACCGCGCGGCCCGTTCGCCGAATCGCGGCGAGGCGAGCAAACGATCGACGACGCGCTCGTAAGCATCCGGCGATTCATCGGCGACGAATGCGTCGACATCGGCAATCGTCGGCGGCAAGCCGGTGAGATCGAAAGTCACGCGGCGGATGAGTTGGCGTTTGTCGGCGGGTTGTGCAGGAGAGAGATTTTGCTCGGCTAGTTTTTTCTGAATGAAGAGATCGAGCGCGTCGTGTGCTTCGGCAGACAACGGCGATTCGGGGGGCGTCGTTTTCACGACCGGCCGGAATGACCAGAAGTCGCGATCCTGCGCCCGAAGTTTCCATTTGTTGTCGCCGCTCGCGGCGTCGGTTCGCATCGGCTTTGCGCTGACCGGCCAAACTGCCCCACTTTGTACCCAGCGTGTCAGCTTCGCGATTTTCTCATCATCCATTTTTCCCTTCGGCGGCATCTGTGCGACGTCGGCCTTGTAATGGACGGCTGCGATCAGCAGACTTTTTTCGGGCTCACCCGGCACGAGCGCCGGCCCCGATTCGCCGCCGGCGAGTAGGGCCTCGCGGCTGTCGAGTCGCAGCTTCGCTTCCTGCTTGCGATCGCCATGGCAATCGGTGCAGTGTGCAATCAGCAGCGGCCGAATCTGCTGCTCGAAAAACTCAGCATCCTTCGTGGCGGCGTCGTCGGCGAAGGCGGGCGCGCAGCAGAGCAACGCTGCGATGATTGCGAAAAGAGAACGCATCTTGCGTGGGAAACGAATCAGCATGCAGGGTGTACCCTCTGCAAGGTTCGCAGGGCGCGAATGGTGGGAAACGAGTCAGGTGGGCTTCCCTAGTTTAGAGTGCATCGCGCCCGGCTTTCAACCATTTCCTGGTTACTTCTTCTCGGCCGGCTTTTCTTCCTTGGCGGGCGGGAAGGGCTCGCTCTTGTCTGCCGTTTTGTAGAGATGGATTTCATTGTGACAGCCGACGGCGAGCAGGGCGCCGTCGGGGCTGAAGCCGACGCACCAGTTCGTGCTCTTAGCGGGGCCGAAGGTATGGGCTTCTTTCTTTTCTTTCACGTCCCACAGCTTGGCCGTTTTGTCGTGACTGCTGCTGGCCAGCCAGTTGCCGTCGGGCGAGAACGCCACGCCGCTGACCCAATCTTTGTGGCCTTCGAGGGCGAACTGTTCTTTCCCTTCCTTATCGCGCACCTTGATCTTGCGATCGGCGCCCGCCGTGGCCAGCCAATTGCCATCGGCCGACCAGGAGAGGGCCCAGACGGCGTCTTCGTGTCCTTCGAGCTTGGCTTTTTCCTTTCCTTCGGCGGCATCCCAGAGCTTGGCAAACTTATCGGTCGAGCCGCTGGCCAGCGTGCCATCGGGCGCAAACGCGAGAGCATAAATGGCTTGCTCGTGGGCTTTGAACGACTTCACTTCCTTTGGGCCGTCGACTTCCCATAGGATGACCGTGCCATCCTCGCCGCCGGTGGCGAAACGCTTTTCATCTTTGCTCAGTGCCACCGCGCGAACCCAGCCTTTATGCTTGTCGAGCGTCGCTTTCGGCTTCTTTTGCTCGATATCCCAGACGATGACCTTGCCGTCGTAACCGGTGGTGATTAGTGTCTTGCCATCGGCCGACGCGGCCACGCCCCAGACATTGGTCGGATGACCTTCGAACGCTGCGACCTGAGCGCCATTGGCGGTGTCCCAGATGCGTACATCGCCAGGCCGATACTGCAGGCTTTCGCCGCCGACGATGATGAGTTGCTTGCCGCCGTTCGTAAACGTGAGAGCTGTCGTCCAGCGATTGTGCTTGGCAATGTCCTGGCCGAATGCGCTCAGCGAAAATGCCGATGCAAAAAACAAAGCAACGCACAGGCAGAAAGAATTTGTTCGGCAACGCATGGAGGATCTCCGCAGACAGATCAGAATCGCTCGGGATGTTGCGCAGTATGATAACTTGCAGCCGAGCGAGTCGCCATGAGCGGATGACGCTGGCGTTACGCGCCGCGAAATTTCGCCGACGCGGGATACACGGCGCGTCGCAAGCGATTGATGCCGCCGAGCGGTCGATGGGCCGCGAGTGCATGCCAGACGCTAAAGGCGCGACGTTCGCCGGCGGCGGAAACTTCTGGCGCCGAAATGTCCTGGCGAGGCAGGACCAACTGAGCCACCGTTCGAAACGGTGACTCGGCTTCCGGCCAAGTTACGGAAGCGTCTTCGATGGGCATCGACTCCTCGGCAGTGCGCAGTTGCACCTGGAACTCAAACGTCAGCTCCTGGCTTTGCAGTGTCTCGGCGAGCATGTGGCGCATGGCATCGCGTTCGGTGGCGACCCGTGCCGCGGACCACAGCGTGGAACTCGGCAAATCGACCGCGGGTTGGAGGCGATACTTGGCAACATAGTTGCCGAAGCGAATCGGACTCATGCTGTAGTACGTGTAACTAGCCGGATGCGACGGCAGCTGCGCTACCAACTGCGCGAGCGCGAGACTTTCACGCCAGTTCCACTTCAGCGGATTCCATTCTTTGCTCGCGAGGACTGCGGCCAGCTGGATCGGATCATCGGCTGCGCGGAGGCGAGCTTCTTCGATCTCCAAAAACTCCCGCACATCGGCGGTGATGAAGCAAGGATGATTCACCATTACAAAATCTTGCGTGGTGACCCCGTCGTCAACGTGCTCGCCGGGAACATCTTCGACCTGAATGGCCAGGCCGCGACCATCGGGAACCAGATCGGCTTGAAACCAAGGGGCCGAGTTCGAAAAGCGAACCGCAGCGTGGTAAGTGGCGGGTTGTACAAACAGCCCCTGTGCAAGCTCCGCAGGCAGGCCGGCCGAAATGCGTAACTCTCCCCGCGCGCAGCCATTCGCTTTGGCGTGAACATCGCGGTGCAACTCGCCCGTCTTATCGAAGTGGATTTTCTGCGTCTGCTGCACGATTTCGACAATCCGCGCGATCTGCTGCGCTTCATCAGCGGGAATCGTTTCGACGGAATCGGAAAAGGGAAGAGGAGTTTTCATCGTGATCACATGACGGATGAACTCGGCAGGTCTCGGCGAACCGTCCCTTACGAGTCCGAAGACTCGGGCCCATTGCAATTAATCGCGATCTGAAACTCCTCGAAGAAAGTAGGCGTAGGCCGGAACGAGCGGTACTCCGCGCTGTTCCGGCAAGACTTGCAGCGCAACGACCCATTGCCAATCCTGCCGGAACTGCGTGAGTACACTTGTTCCGGCCTACCGCTTTATTCGAGGCCCTTCTTGCGCTTCAGCTGATCGGGATCATCGCTGTTGACGTCGAAGCGGCGAGTTTCGGGGAGCTTCCGTTTTTGCAAACCGGCGGCTTCGAGCAAGCTGCGGCTCATGATGTTGGCGTAGTCGGCTTCGTCGCTCGGAGGCGGGCCGCTGGCGCCGAGCTCGGTCGGGTTGTACGTCATCTTGTACTTGTGCTTGGCGACGGTCAGTTCATCGTTGGGATCGACGCGCTTGCGCGTCACCTTCGTGCCGTTCACCTTCACGCCGTTGCTGCTGTTCAAATCCTGCACGTACCAGTAGCCGTGCTCGAGTGTCAGCTGGCAGTGCTGGCCCGAAACATTGCCGAAGCGCAGCACGATGTCGCACTTTTCGTCGCGCCGACCGATGATCAGGCTTTCTTTGAGCAGGGGAATTGGATCACCGCCGCCCAGGGGAATGAGCTCGCCGTACATTTCTCTGTTTCCTGTTCTCTGCTAACTTGAGTGCTGTGATCTGGCTGAAGTCGGAAGGGGGCAGACGATCCCCGACAAATTGACAGCGCTCAAAAAAACACTTTAATGCAGGCGAAATATGACGTCAATCAACAACCGGCCGGCCGCCTGCGAACACGCAGCAGCAACAGCCGCCGGGACGTTCGATTGGCGCGCCGCCGGCCTGCGATACTTCAGCTACAACCGCTTTCTGCGCAATAAATTCGGCCGCCGCGTGCAAAAAGTCAGCCTCGATGCCGGTTTCACTTGTCCGAATGTTGACGGAAGTGTAACCACCGGCGGCTGCACCTTTTGCGATAACCGCAGCTTCAGTCCGAGTCGACGGATCAAGCGGCGCGACATTCTCGAGCAAGTGAACGACGGCATCCGGCGTCTCCAGATTCGCTACGACTGCGATACGTTCATCGCCTACTTTCAGCCCGCGACGAATACCTACGGCAAACTCGAGCGGCTGCGCGCGGTCTATGAGCGGGCCCTCGAACATCCACAGGTGGTGGGCATGGCCATCGGCACGCGGCCTGACTGCGTACCCGACGATGTGCTCGATCTGCTCGAAGAAATCGCCGGCTGCACCTACCTGGCCGTCGAGTACGGCGTGCAGACGATTCACGATCGTTCGCTAGCCTGGATGAACCGCGGCCATGATTATGCCTGCTTCCCCGACGCGATGACTCGCAGTCGTGGCCGCGGCTTTGAGATCTGCGCGCACGTGATGCTCGGCCTGCCCGGCGAAACGCATGAGGACATGCTGGCCACGGCCCGCGAGCTCGCGCGGCAGAATCCAGACTCGATCAAGATCCACAACTTGTACTGCGTGAAAGGTACGCCGCTCGCCGATCAAGTTGCGCGCGGCGAAGTGCAATTGATGGAGCGAGCTGAGTATGTTCGCACGGTGGTTGATTTTCTCGAGCTGCTGCCGCCGACGATGATCGTCGAACGCGTCAGCGGCGACGCTCCGCCCGATTACTTGGTGGGGCCGAACTGGACGCTCGACAAGCCGGGGATGCTCAATGCTCTCGCGCAGGAGTTCGAACAGCGCGATACCTGGCAAGGCAAGCTGTGGACCTCGCCATAGTCGCCTTTCGCTCCACGAAAGGACGCATCTTGCAACGGCGACCTTTCACGGAACTTCGATCTTAAGAAGCAAAATCAAGAAGACGCGTTCTTTCGCGGGAGCGAAAGACGACACTTTTAACCAAACGGATCAGCTGGAGGCGCTGCTGGTTTCGGTCCCGGGGCAGGCGCTGGCATGGCGCCTGGATCGCCGAACGGATCAACTGCCGGCACCATCGGCGCCGGAACTCCGCCAGGGCCAGGAGCGGGAACGCCGCCAGGTCCCGGTGGTGCAGCGCCGGGAACTACGGGCCGTTTGCCTTCGGCCATGTAATGCACGAGCGGGAATTTGAGATTCGATTGCCGGATGCATTGCAGCAGCCCGGTGTTCTGGCCGAGGAAAATGCGGTCCGTTTGCAAGTTCGGCATTTTGAGCGTCATCGTGCTCGTTCCGACCTGGCCGAGCTGCGCGCCGGAGTGCGATTCCAGCACCAGCATGTTGCCCGTCACATCGGTGCAATACAGGCGAGTTTCGGTCCCCGAGAGAAATCCGCCGACTCCCGAGATGACCCATTTTTCACTGGCGTCGGCAATGTTGATCGCATACATGTTGTGTTCGCGCGTGATCGCATACACAACGTCGCCAATCGCCACCGGCGAAATATCGATCGGCTCACCTGTTGTGAATCGCCACAGCACTTCGCCGCGCACTTCATCGATGCAATAGACATAACCATCGAGCGAAGTCGCGAACAGCTTGCCAGCCGGGCTAAAGAACGGCTGCGAAATGATCCCTTGCTTGGCTTCGATGCGGAAGCGAACCGACTGTTGATTGGCAAAGCCGACGTACAAGTGACCTTCGTCCGACGGCCAAGCCACGCTGTTGAACGACAGTACCGGTTGCACCATCGTCCGACCAAAGGCTTTGTAGATGGCGGCGGGGCGTTTGTGATCGTCGACTTTAAAGAGCTCGACCGCGCCGTTAATTCGCGGCGCGAAAATCAGCTTGTCGGAAACGGCCGGTCCGGCACCGGGCGAACCGCTCAGCGGCCGCGACCAGGCGAACGAACCATCGTTGGCATTCAATACATGCAAGGTCGAGCCGTTGACCACGGCAACGAGCTTATCGCTGCCGCCGGCCGCGGTGGTGGGATAACGATTCTTGCCGACCGAAGTCGACCAGCGAGTCTTGCCATTGTTACCGTCGATCGAATGGACCATGCCGCGTTGTGTGGTGGCGAGCAGTGTGATCTCGGGCACCACGCGAGCAATGATCTCCGGCGCCGTCGGCTCCGGCAAACCTTGATAGGCATATTCAGCCTTGATCTGATCCCACTTCTTTTCGGCGGCCTTCTTGGCGCCGTCGGGCCCCATCACTTTGCCGAACGGATCGAGATCGCGCTCCGAGAAATTGTATTGCTGTTTGTCGAAGGTGAATTCGTAAATCGTCTGCGTGATGTTGTAGCTCACGTGCTGGGTCACATCGACCACGCGATCGCTGCCGCGATCCACGGCAATCGTCGTCGACCAGGCCATTTCCAAGCCATAAGGGGCCAACGTCTCGGGGCCGATCAAACCGCGGGCCGTGATCTGGGCCGAGGCGACGGGAACGAGCAGCAAGGCAAAAGCCGCTGCCAGGCCGTAAGTGTTGCCGCGATAAGCTGCGCCGCTGGTCATGCCCGGAATCCTGTTCACGCCCTGAGATCTGCTGAAAAGTCCGCCTTTGTGGGCCGGCGGAAAGCAGCTTTTATTCTAGTTGCCACCCCGCCAAATTACATCCTGCAAAATTCCCAGTCGTGACATCCGCGAAAAACCGCCAAAAAACCTTATAAAATCGGTACGATGTTCCTTTACGGAATAATCCTACGAAGCTAACCTCTAACGCGTGTTATCTTTGCAGGACGCCCCGCCTCGCCGTCATCGACGGCTGAGCGCTTCGCGAGTGGAAGACTGGTTCGAACCGTTGCGGTTCGCCGTCGCCTCGCTACCCGCCTTTCCAGTCCTACTCTCGGAGTGTTTGAGATGAAGAAGTTTATCGCCGCGCTCATCGCCGTCGCGATTTTCGCCAGTCTGTCGACCGACGCCAGCGCCGCCATCTTTGGCCGCCGTGCTGCCCGTCGTCAGGCCGAATTGTACGGCTCGCTCAATGCCAGCCTGTCTGCCAAGTTGGATCAAGATCTGAAAGACAAGATCGCCGCCGTCGAGTCGAAGCTGGCGAAGGACTCGGCCTCGCTCGTCGAAGCTGAAGCTGCCAAGCTGAGCGAACAAGTGAAGCTCGAAATTGCCGCCCTGCGGAAGGAAGCTCAAGAGGCGGTGGCTGCCGAAGCGAAGAAGATCGCCGAAAGCACCAAGACCCAAGTCGCGGCTTTGCGTGATGCTGCCAAGAATGATGTCGCCGCCGAAATGCAAAAGCTGAAGGATCAAATTAAGGCCGACTTCGTGAAGGCTCGCGAAGAATGCGCCAAGGAAATCGCCGCGGTGATGAGCCAGGCGAAAGAAGACAGCGCCAAGGTCGCCAGCGAACTGAAGCAATCGCAAGTCGCGATGCAAAAGAGCGTGAGCGATGAACTCAGCAAGGCACAGAAGAGCGTCGCCGACGAAATGCAAAAAGCCCGCGAATCCCTGCAGGCCGAAATGAAGACCGCCGTGGAAGCGGCCACCAAGAAGCCCGAACCGGCTCCGGAACAACCGGCCGAAGCTCCTGCCGTGAAGGAACCAGCTACGGCCACCGTTTCGAAGGAAACGGAATCGAAGCCCGTTGAAGAGAAAAAGGAAGAGTAATTCTTAGTTCTCTCCGCTCACTCCAATCATGAACGGGCCAGACCAAAAGTCTGGCCCGTTTTCGTTGACCGACTTTCTTTAGCGAGCGATTAACTCTTCCTCACGCTCGTGGCTCTCGGCCCACTCCAGCGTCGCCAGAATTCCCCGCAGCGGGATCCGGCTCCAATTGGGCCGTTCACGCAACTCTCCTTCGAGTTCGTTCATCCACTTATCGAGTAGCAGGCTAGTGATCAGGAAACGCTGATCGCGCGGATTCGCCGGCAGGAACGGCATGCCCGCGACGGTTGCCGAATACGCCGGCACGAAGCTGGCCGCGACCCAGTTGAACCACTGTCGTCCCCACAGTCCGACGCGCTGTCGGTCTTCGGCGCGAATCGTTCCCTGCGGCCGACCTCGCCCGGTGCTCAGGCCATACAGCGTCGAAATCGCCGCGCCTGCAAACGAGGCCAGCATGTCGACCACATCGCGTAGCGGCGTACGCTTGATCCGCCGCTCGCCTAGCGACTGCGTTGGTGGTCCCTCGAAATCGATGAAGACGAAGTCACGGCCGGTGTGCAGGATTTGCCCCAAGTGGCAGTCACCATGCACGCGCGTCCGCAAGATCGGCAACTTCATGTCGATCAGTTTTCGGTAGCAACCGAGAATCTCTTCTTCTCGCTCGAGAACCGCTTTGGCCATCGACTGAATCTCGGGTGGCAGTGATTTCTCCGTTTGCGACAACGCATACATCACATCAAGGGTCGTCGTCCGCATCGATTGATACAACGACCGCTGGTACTGCGGCGAAAACTCCAGCGGCGTGAAGCCGGGGCGGTCATTCACCGCTGCGAGACCGAGGTGGAGTTCACCCAACCGTCGCCCCATCATCCGCACGTTGTCCAGATAACTGCCGATCAATTCTTCAGCGAGTTCCGGCATGCGCAACTGCGTAGCGAGTGGATCCATCGTCGCCGAGCGGACTCCTTCGTCTGGTTCGGGCAACGTGGCTACACGTTCATAGAAATCGCTCACTTTGTCGAGCGTGTACTGCCAGGCGTCGTTTTCATGATTGATGAACTGATGCACGACGGCGAGCGTCGTCGGGTCTTGACGACGACGACGATACTCAAGCGTCGCAGCGAGTCGAGCAGTGGGGGACGGCGCCTCGGATGCGCTCAGCACTTCGCCGATTTCCACTTCCGGATGCGCGCCGGCTTCGATGCGACGATACACTTTCAGCAGCCAATTGCTGCCGAAGCGATAGCAGTGATTGAAGTGCTCCGTTGCCACCGGATCTGGAATCAACATCACGTGGTCGGAATTCGTCAACGGCTGACGCTGATTCGAGCTGAGCTCACCACCCAGCGCGCCACGCACCGTGCTGCCACCTTGCATCAGCTCCATCAGAGCGTGTGCGAATGCCGGCTCCTCGGCAGCCGAGTACAGCACGCCGTGCGTGGATTCTTGCTTGCCGCGTAGCCGAGCGATGAAGCGGAAATGCTGCCCGGCTGGCCAGTTGTCGAGCTTGCTCTGCGGTTCGAACGCGAGCGGCAGGAGATGCGATTCGGCGTCACCCTCGTTGAACTCGAGTTCCATGATCGCCAGATAAAATTTGCCTTCGGCGACAGGGATTACGTCGCGCAAATGCGTCGCGCGAATTCGCCGCGAGCCAGTTTCGGGCGGCATGGTGCGCTGCAGGTAGGTCCGCAGTGCTCCAGCAAGCATCAGATCGCCTGTGCCCTCGAAAATCTGTTCCCACCGCGAGGCATGCGGCTGGAGAAATACTTCCGGCAACCGCTGCGTCTGTTCCTGCGAGACCGTTTCGCTCTTGGGACAAAGATTGAACCAGTAGAACGAGTGTGGTCCCAGCGTCAGCAGATACGGCAGCTTGCCGATCTGTGGAAACGGCGTTTGGCCGAAGAGCTCAACCGGCGTGATCCCTTCGAAGGCGTTGAGATCGAGCTCGACGAACTGCACGAACCGCGAGAGGTTCGCGACGACGAGCAATGTTTCATCTTCGTGCTTCCGCACGAACGCGAGAATCTTGCGGTTTTGCGGATCGAGAAACTCAATGCTGCCGCGGCTGAATGCTTTGTACTGCCGACGCAAACCGAGCAACCGCTTCGTCCACCACAGCAGCGAATGCGAGTTCGCTTGTTGCGCCTCGACGTTGATGGCTTCGTAGTGGTACTCCGGATCGATAATGATCGGCAGATACAATTTCTGCGGGTTCGCCTTCGAGAATCCGGCATTTCGATCGCCGCTCCACTGCATCGGCGTGCGAACACCGTTGCGATCACCGAGATAGATGTTATCTCCCATACCGATCTCGTCGCCGTAGTACAGCACCGGAGTGCCGGGCAACGAAAACAGCAAGCCATTCATTAGCTCAATTCGCCGACGATTATTACTCAGCAGCGGCGCGAGTCGGCGACGAATGCCGAGGTTGATCCGCGCATCGCGATCGTGCGCGTAGGCACGATACATCGAGTCACGTTCTTCATCGGTCACCATTTCCAGAGTCAGCTCATCATGGTTGCGCAAGAAGAGCGCCCATTGGCACGAGTCAGGAATTGCCGGTGTTTGCTCGAGAATATCGACGATTGGGAACCGATCCTGCGTATGCATGGCCATAAACAGCCGCGGCATGAGCGGGAAATGAAAGCACATGTGGCACTCATCGCCGTCGCCAAAGTAGGCCACTGCATCCTCTGGCCATTGATTCGCCTCGGCGATCAACATGCGATCGGGATACTTCCGATCGATGTGCGCGCGAATCGCCTTTAGATATTGATGCGTCTCCGGCAAGTTCTCGCAGATCGTTCCTTCCCGCTCAAACAAATACGGCACGGCATCGAGCCGCATGCCATCAACGCCCATGTCCATCCAGAAGTCGACGATCGGATAGAGAGCATCCCAGACGGCTTTGTTCTCGAAGTTCAAATCAGGCTGATGCGAATAGAACCGGTGCCAGAAATACGACTTCGCGACACGATCATAGGTCCAATTCGAGACTTCAAAATCCTGAAAGATGATGCGCGCGTCTTTGTACTTTTCGGGCGAATCGCTCCAAACATAAAAATCTCGTTCGACACTTCCCGGCGGCGCACGCCGAGCGCGCTGAAACCAGGCATGCTGGTCGGAAGTGTGATTGATGACGAGTTCGGTGATGACTTTCAGTCCGCGCGCATGCGCAGCGGCCAGGAATTCCCGGAACATATCCATGTTGCCGTACTTCGGATGGATCGCCGTGTAATCGGCAATGTCGTAGCCATCATCGCGCAGCGGCGAAGGATAAAACGGCAACAGCCAAATCGCCGTGATGCCGAGGTCCTGCAGATAGTCGAGCTTCTGGGTCAGGCCGCGAAAATCGCCGGTCCCATCACCCACGCTGTCGTGAAACGCACGAACGTGCAATTCGTAAATAACGGCATCTTTGAACCATTGCGGGTCACTCATGATGGTCTCCTGGTGGTTGCTCTACTGCCGTGCAGAGAGAGCAACTCGGGTGCCATGCGCGAGTCTTTCGCCGCCATATCAGTCGTCTTTCGCTCCGCGAAAGAGTGCGTCCGCAGCGGGCCGCGAAATTCTCATTCCACAGCCCGCAGACGCGCACTTTCACGGAGTGAAAGACGACAATCTATCGATCGTAAATCTTCGTCATATCTGCCAGTTGTTTCTCAATTTCTGGCGTAATTGCGCCGGGTTTCATGCGCCACCGCCAGTTGCCCGTTCCGGTGCCAGGTTGATTCATCCGCGCCGACGACGGTAGTCCCAAAATGTCTTGCAGCGGAATAATCGCGGTATCGGCCACTGAGCCCAGAGCTGCCCGAATCATGTCCCAATGGATCTGTTTGCCGCCGCTCCCCAGGTAACGGAGTGCGAAGTTGCGCTCGCGCGCCACTTGATCTTCGTCGCGCGTGGTTCCTTCGCCGGCTTCGCTGCGAAACCAGCCGACGGTCGTATCGTTGTCGTGCGTGCCGGTATAGCAGACGCAGTCGCGCGGATAATTGTGAGGCCGATAGTCGAGCGACTTGGCATCATCGCCAAAGGCAAACTGCAGCACGCGCATGCCGGGCAAATTGAGTTCGTCACGCAGCGCTTCGACCGGCGGCGTAATCAAGCCGAGATCCTCGGCATAAATCGGCAAGCCGCCGAGCTCTTGTCGCAGCGCGTCGAACAAGTCCCGACCAGGCCCCGGCGCCCAGCGGCCACCAACGGCCGTCGGCGAGGAGGCGGGAATTTTCCAGTAGGCTTCGAAACCGCGGAAATGATCCAGTCGCACGAAGTCGAACATTTTGAGCGCGCTGGCCATCCGCTTCCGCCACCACTTATAGCCGGTCGCGCGCATCCGCTCCCAGCGATACAGCGGATTGCCCCAGCGCTGGCCGGTCGCGCTGAAATAATCAGGCGGCACGCCTGCCACGACCGTAGGTTGTCCGAGCGAGTCGAGATCGAACAGTTCGGGATTGGCCCACACGTCGGCAGAATCGTGCGATACAAAAATCGGCGCATCGCCAACAATGAGAATTCCTGCCGCGTGACAGCGTTCGCGCAACGCCTGCCATTGGCTAGTGAACAGAAATTGAATGATTTTCTGTTCTTCAATCTGCTTTGCGAGTTTGGTCTTCGCATTAGCGATGGCGAGTGGCTCGCGAGCACCGAGTGGCGGATCCCAACCGGTCCACGCGCCGCCACCTTGCGACTCCTTGATCGCCATGAAGAGTGCATACTCATCGAGCCATTCGGCTTCGGTGCTGCAGAAGTTTTTGAACGAGACATGCAGCGGCGTGGAAGAACTCGACGAGAATCGGGCGCATGCTTTTCGGAGCAATGCATCGTGCGCCGCGCGGACTGGGTCGAAATCAACTTGTGTCGCATCGGCCGATTTCGGAAAGCCACTTAGTTCGGCCGCCGTGAGCAAGCCAACCTCTACGAGACGTTCCAGACTGATGAGGAGCGGATTTCCAGCAAATGCCGAATAGCACTGATAGGGCGAATCGCCGTAGCCGGTTGGTCCGAGCGGCAAGACTTGCCAGCGGCTTTGACCGGTGCGAGCGAGGAACTGAATGAAATCTTCCGCGGCTGGCCCCAGGTCGCCGCACCCGAATTTGCCGGGGAGCGAAGTGATGTGGCACAGCACGCCGGCAACTCGCCGGGCGGAAATGGCAGGACGCGTCATGGTGTCTCCTTACGAATCATGGATGTCAACTCGTCGCCCGTAGCCACAATGATACCGGAAAATGCCCCAGTGCCTGACCGGCGTGCAACCGATCCGAAGTCAATTCATGCGTTTGATTCGTCAGCACTTCGGTCCAACCGCTGCCGCGCAGTTCTTCAGGCAACAGCACAGCAGCATTCAACCACACGCTTTCACCTACTGGAGGCTGACCGCCGGGAACCAAACTCGCCACGAGCCGAGGCACAATGACGATGGCTTGTTGGCCCTCATGGATTCGCGCGAAGGCAAACACATGCTCGGCCTGCGAGCCGGTCACTTCCAGCGGCAGGTATTTGCCGACTGTGAAGAGTCCGGGGCAATCACGCCGAACCTGCAGTGCTTGCTGATGCAAAAACATCTTGCAGTTGCCATCGATGGCACGTTCCACAAGGTTCTTCAGCAGGGCAGTTCGGCCTGGATCCGCTGCGCGTCGCTCCAGCGTTTTCAATTGCTGATCGAGCGCCGCAAAATCCACGGGTCGGCGATTATCGGGATCGACGAGACGAAGGCTCCACACCTCCGTGCCGGGATAAGTATCAGGCGCACCGGGGCACGTCAATTTCAACAGCGTCTGCGACAGCGAGTTCCACCAACCCCAACGCATCGCCAGATCGGCAAAAGGTTCGAAATCAACGCGAAATGCGCTCGCTGGCTCGGTCGAAAGGATCGCCCGAATAAAATCGTGCGTCGCCCGCTCGTAGGCATCGTTAGGAGAAATCCAACTCGACTTTTCCTTACCTTCTCGCAAGGCTTTCGTCATGTACTCGCACAAACGGCCGATGTACTCCTCGAGTGCCGCGCCAGTCGGAGGCGTCGTTGGCCAGGTGCCGAGCAATGTTTGATACAGCAGGTATTCGTCGTTGCGAGTCGGGGCGAGTTCGCCATCGACCTTGGTCTTCTTCCGCTTGTTCCAGCGCGTCCAACGTACTCCGCAATCTTTCCACTGCTCGGGAATTTCCGAAAGTGTATTGATGCGGGCGCGAACGTCTTCGCTCCGCTTGGTATCGTGCGTCGAGAGCGAAATGAGCGAGTGAGGATAACGGTTCTGCCGTTCGACATTCTGTTGATGGAAGGCCGCAGGGGTGATGCCGAAGCGACTCGGATCGCCGCCGACTTCGTTGAGCGAAACGAGTCGCGCGTAGCGATAGAAAGCCGTGTCCTCGACGGCCTTCGCCATCATCGGGCCGGTGAATTGTTGAAAACGGCCGACGAACTGCAAGCGAAGTTGTTTTTCCTTTTCACTTGCGCGATCGAGATTCTTCATCAGCAGCAAATCGCGGATGAAATCGTAAACTTCGGGGCTGACCGCGGGATTCCTTCGCTTCGCGCGAGCCACCGCTTGCTCGATGTAGCCGCGATCACGGTCGGGAACTTGCTCGCCGGCGATGTAGGTGCGGTAGACCGGAAAACAGGCCACGATCTCACGTAGCGCGAGCGTCAGGCCGTTGAGCGTGAAGTCGTGGCTCCAGCGCTGGCACTCCGAGATGCGATCGAGCTGATGACCCAGCGCGTGCGACTCGCTGGCCATCGAAACCCGCATGATCAGCCGTTTGCAGCGATAGACCATTTCCTCGTAGTGAACCTTTTCGCCGATGAACTTCTCATAGATCGCGGTGATGGCTTTCTCATGACGCGTGTCGACAAACAGGCTGTTCACATCAGCGAGAAAGTCGTAACCCGAGGTTCCCGCCACGGGCCAATCAAGCGGCAGTTTTTCCTTAGGCTCGAGAATCTTCTCGACGACCACATACAGCGACTTCGCTTCTTCACTGGCCTTGCGCGTGAGATATTTGTTGGTGATTTCCGAACGCAACCGCGGCACGAAAGATTCCCACGGCAGGGCATCGGCTGTGTCCGCTGTCTGCCGCTGATATTCGGCGCGACAGAATTGCAACCAGCGCTCGACCTGCAAATTCCGTAGATAACCTGCTGGGTCGTATAAACCGTCGGCGTGATCGATCCGCAAGCCGTCGAGTTGTCCGGCCTCGAGCAACTGCAGCACGAACGCGTGTGACTGCGCGAAGACGGCAGGCTGTTCCATGCACAGCGCAGCCAGGCCGTTCACATCGAAGAACCGCCGGTAGTTGATTTCGTCCGATGCTACCCGCCAATGTGACAAGCGATAGGCTTGATCGTCCAGCAGCTTTTCGAGCAGATCGAAACTGCGTGGATCGCCGGCGACACCGTTGAACAGCTGTACGTTCTGCTGGATAAACTCCAACACCGCCGGCGATTGCTCGCACAGAGTTCGCAGGCGGCGTTTGATGATTTCTTTCTCACGATCGCGCTCCGTCCGCTGCGCGAGATCGGTCGTTTCCAGCGGCGGCAGGTTTTTCAGCGCGGTGAGAATGCTCTGATACTCGAGCACGTCGAGACTCTCTGCACCGAGCGCCGCCGTAAGCTGCTCCAAGCGATGGCTGAGAACTTGCGAATAGGACCGCGGCGCGATGGGGAACTTCCGCTCGTAATACGCCAACGTGAACGCGCCGTCGGCAAACTCCAATTTCAATTCCTGATTTTCCAGCACGCGGCCAAACTGACCGCCGAGCACCGGCAGCAGCACTTTGTTGATGAGGTCCGATTTCAGCGGCGACCAATCGATATCGAAATGCCCTGAGTACTGCGAACTCGGGCCGTTCTCGAGCACGTCCTGCCACCAGGCGTTGTCGTTGCTGGCGACCCCCATGTGATTCGGCACAAAATCGAGAATGTGTCCCAAGCCGTGATGCCGCAGCGTGCCTACGAACTTTTCGAAATCCTGCTGATTGCCGACCTCGGGATTCAGTTGGCTGTGGTCGACGACGTCGTAACCATGCTCGCTTCCCGCGACTGCTTTCAAATAAGGCGAGGCGTAACAATGACTAATGCCGAGTCGAGCGAGATAAGGCACGATGGCCGTGGCATCGGCGAAGCGGAATTTATGGTGGAGTTGCAAACGATAGGTCGCGGCAGGCTGCTGCTGGCGGTTGACCTGCTGCTGCGCCGCACTGAGCACGACGGTGACGAGCGCACCTGCCGCATCGCTCACTTCAGGTTCGTTCGAGGCAGATGTTACCTGGGGAGCAGAATTCTCTGGGGACGGAGAAGGCAACTCCGCAACGGGCAGGTTGGTCATTGCGAAACCTTCCATAACGACTCGTTCCATTTGAAATTCAAAAACATCGTAGCGCGCAAACTGGGCGGCCCGGGGCATCTGCAACCGGTATGCCGCGACAGCTGTCAATTTGACGCTGTCGTCGTAACTGCCGCGATCGCGGCTGTTTAGCAGACCGAAAAAATTAGCGTCCGCCGGTGAGTGACTCGACGACGACCACGCGCTGACCGCTGGCATTACAATGGGAGCACACGAACTTGCGAGAAAATGAATGCCGCTCTCTGCTTGGAAACACCTGCCGCTGCCGGTCATCGGCATGGTTCATCTGCCGCCGCTTCCGGGTGCGCCGCGCAACGAATTGCCGCTCACTAAGATTCTCGACCTCGCGCTGAGGGATGCGGAAGCGCTACTCACAGGCGGCGTTCCCGGGCTGATGATCGAGAATTTCGGCGACACGCCGTTCTATCCCGGGCCGAATCCACCGGCCACAGTCGCGCAGTTGACTTGGCTGTTTGCCAAGATCAAAGAGCTCGCAGGGCCTGCGATTCCCTGCGGAGTGAATGTGTTGCGTAACGACGGCGTTTCGGCGCTCGCCGTTGCAGCCGCGGCTGGTGGCGAATTTATTCGGGTGAACGTTCTCAGCGGCGCCCGCGTGACCGATCAGGGAATCATTCAAGGCGGCGCGCATGAGGTATTGCGCGAACGTCGCCGCTTGAACGCCGGGCAGGTACAGATCTGGGCCGATGTCGATGTGAAACACTCGGTGCCCCTCGCGCCGCGGCCGATCACCGACGAAGTGGCCGACCTTGTCCACCGCGCGCATTCCGACGCAGTGATCGTCACCGGCCGTAGCACCGGCGCAGCGATCGAACGCGAGGATCTCGAGCAAGTGAAGTCCGCCGCCGAAGGTTGTCCCGTTATTCTCGGCAGCGGTGTCAACGCGGCGACGATTTCTTCCATGCGCGGAATTGCTTCGGCCGCGATCGTGGGTTCGGCGCTCAAGGTCGATGGTCGCGCGACGAGTCCGGTGGATCCGCGGCGCGTGGCTGAACTGATGCAGGCGCTGAGCTAGGCCTGTCTTGCGCGTTCGCCGAGTGTACATTACGGCAATCGTCGTATTGCAATTCGCTCTCTGTCTTCATCCGAGTCTGCGCAAATGAAATTCACCTCTTCGTTGCTTCGATCGTTGTGCCTTGCTGCGGCGCTGGCAAGTTTTCTGGCAGGGCAATTCGGTTCGCCGGTTTGCGCGCAAGACGCGAAGCCCATTCGCGTGCTCATGGTCACCGGCGGTTGCTGCCATGACTATGAGGCGCAGAAGTTGATTCTTTCCGAAGGACTGACTGCTCGGGCCAATGTGGAGTGGAAGATCGTACATGAGGGGAAGGATCGCACCGACAAGGTTAGCATTTATGCCAATGCGGATTGGGCCAAAGGCTTTGATGTAATTCTGCACAACGAGTGCTATGGCGCCATCGAAGACGTCGAGTACGTAGAACGCATTGCCAAGCCGCACTTCGAAGGTGTGCCCGCTGTGATGCTGCATTGCTCGACGCACAGCTATCGCGCGGCGAAAACCGACGAATGGCGGCAAGCGATCGGTCAGACTTCGATGAGCCATGAGAAGTCGCGCGACCTGACCATCAAAGTCCTCGCCGCCGACCATCCGGTGATGAAGGGCTTTCCCGATGGCTGGGTGAGCCCGATGGATGAACTCTACAAGAACGAAAAGCTTTGGCCGAATCTGATTCCGCTTGCTAAGTCCTATGGCGAAGACACGAAGAAAGATCACGTGGTGATCTGGACCAACACCTACGGCAAGGGAAAAGTCTTCGGCACGACGCTGGGTCACGGCAACGCGACGATGCGCGATCCTGTTTATCTCGACCTCGTCGCCCGCGGTTTGCTGTGGGCTTGCGATAAGCTCGATGAAAACGGCAAGCCCAAAGAGGGTTACGGGGCAGTGAAAGCGACAAAGTAAACGTTAATGCATCGCGTCGATCCTGGCCTGACTGCTTGTGAGCAACTTCGATCAATCAGGATGGAAATGCAAATACTTGTCGGATCAGATCCGCATGCGCAGCGCGCTCGGTGGCAATTTCAGGATCGTCAAGGTGCGAGGTAATTCGCTGGGATATCCATGAGTGGGCCATAATCGCTGTGTGCGCAATGTCATGCAGCGGGCCCTGCGTCTTGCTGAAGTTAGCCGAGTCGCGGATGGCCCCCGTAAAGCGTTCAACGGCCGCAGCGTATTCAGGATCTGCCAAGGGGTTCTCTGCATTCGGATTGCCGACGAAATTAAGGACGTTGCCAAGCATCAATTCCACTGGCGGAAACTGCTGCTGAATTTGCTTGCCTGAGTCGCCTTCTGATAGCCATTTCTGGGCTTCGCGCAGTTCGCTCTCCGTCGCTTCGCCGCGCGTGTAGCGTTCCGCCACCTCCAAAGCTCGCTGAGTCCACGTACCCAAGCGATCCCACAATCGCCGGCAGCAGGCGCACGCATAGACGCGCAGTCGCGATTGGTGCAGCGCGCCGCGCTCCTCAAGCCAATCGATCATCCGTTCTGGGGCGACGCACTGCTGCCACTCTTTGAGCGTCATGGCGTGCCCAGGCTTTACGAGGTCTGCTCTCGCTACTCCCATGAGCAGAGACCTGACCGCCTCGCGGCCGATCGAAAATGCCGCAGGAGCAAACTGCTGCTCGGGCCGGCAAAAATTCATAATGAATTCGACCCCCAAGTAACCGACATCTTCCCAGCGGCGCAGAAACGTATCCAAATTGGGCGCGATGATGGCGCTGCCACCATCGTGGCATAAGAATACGACCGGCGGGTCGTCGGTGTCGTCGCGCACGTATAGTCCGACATGATCGCCGTTGCCGGCAGGAATCAACGGAAAGGAGTGCAGCCAGAGGCGAGCGTCGCGAGGGTATTCCTCTCCAAATCCTTCTGACCAACTCACTAGGTCGTGGGTCAATCTGCAAACATCCTCGGCAGGAGTGAACTCGGGACCACCCCAAACGTGCGTCGATGACCAATTCGAGAATGCCACTTCGATCTGAGAGCGGAATGCTGCCGGTGCATCCCACGAGTAAGTGCCGCGCGCGTGCCGCGAACCTTGCATCCAAAACTGCTTGAGCGAAGTGGGGATGCGGAGCCGCGATGCGTTCTGCAGCGACGCAAGTTCGCTCAGTTCCACTGGCGGGGCGATATTCAACTCAATTTGAATATCGCCCGGCAAACCGCGCATCGCGTCGAGGAAGGAGGCGGAATCCGATAACCAGCGCGCGTAGTCTAGCATGATGCACTCGCCACAACTTCGAGCTACACCCGCGGCAAGTCATATCCCTTCCGATACTCGCGCGTAAACAACTTGTTCGCCGCGTCGTCGGTCGACAATTCCGTCTTCGGATCGATGACCAGCTCTTGGCCGAGCGCGAACGGTGTCTTCGTGACGTCGATGTTGTGTTCCTTCAGGTGCTCTTCGAAGCTGGTGAGTGTTTTCACCACGTGCTTGTCTTCGGCGAGCATGCTGGGGCGAGTGCCGAGGGGCACTGCTTTGCCGAGTTGCCATGAGACGTTGCCGAGGTGGGCCAGAGCGCTCGACAGGTGGCCGTCTTCGATGTCGAGATGCAAGTCCTTGTGGTTGCGGCTGCGGATCGCTTTCACGAAGTTGGCGAAGTGGGCCTGGTAGCTGCCGCCGCTCCATTTGCCGAGCTCTTTGCCGTCGTAATCGAAGGCGACTCCCGAAGTGTAGTTGGGACCAACCGCATAGCCCTCGGTGCCGTACCAAATGTTCGCGGCGCCTTTGAACGGCCCGCCGCCGGGCAAGCCGAATGTTACTGGCGATTTGATCGGGAGGCCGCGGACGTCGGAGATCAGCAGCGCGTCGTCCCATTGAAAGATGGTGACCTGGCTGTTGGCGACGTCGCCGTTGTCGATGTAACCGAGCCGGCCGCCGAGGCTGACGACACGTTTGGGCAACTCTTGTTTGCCGAGACCCCAGCGGGCTTTGTCGAGTTCATGCGGGTTTTGATTGCCGAGGTCGCCGTTGCCGGTCGCACGCACCCAGTGCCAGTCGTAGTGCAGCTTCTTCCGCTTCGGCACAACATGTGGCGCGGGGCCGCACCACAGATCGAAATCCATTCCCTTGGGAATCGGCGCTTCGGTATCGACCAGACCGATGCTGTCGCGCTGGCGATAACAAATGGCGTGAGCGGCAGTCACTTTGCCGAGTTTGCCGCTGTGGACGAACTCCAGCGTCTGCCGCATGCCCGTCATGCTGCGACTCTGCACGCCCATCTGGCAAATGCGGCCGAGCTTACGAGCCCACTGCGTGATCACGCGGCCTTCTTGCACGTTGTGGCTGCAGGGCTTTTCAACGTACACATCCTTGCCGGCCTGCATCGCCCAAATGGCCATCAGTGCGTGCCAGTGATTCGGCGTAGCGATCGAAACGGCATCGATGGTCTTGTCTTCGAGCAGCTTGCGAATGTCCTGCACATACTTCGGCGGGTTCTTCAGGTCCTTGAATTGCCCTTCGCGCCGGCCGAACGCGCCGGGATCAGCATCGCAAATCGCCACCAGATCGACATCGGGATTCTTGACCCATTCGCCGATGTGGCCGCCGCCCTGACCGTTCACGCCGATGACCGCGACCCGCAGTTTGTCGTTCGGACCGACCTTGGCGGCGGAAGACTCTTCTTGAGCGAAGGCATTCTTGGCCGCGCCGGTCGCCAGGGCAGCGGTAGCGGCCAGGATGGCGTTTTCAACAAAGTCACGACGTGAAAGTTTCATCGGAATAGCTTCCTGAGAGAGGTGAATGGTTGCCGCTATCTTAATGCCGCCTGCGGGCGCTAACTACTGCGACCACGCCGTCGGCTGACGGTCCCAACGATGCTCGGCGAGTTGGCCGAGCAGTTGCGCATCGAGCGCGCCGGCGTCGCTAGTGGCCATGTTGGCTGCGACGTTCTTCAGCGATCGCATGCCAGGGATGATGGTGCTGACCGTTGGTTCGGAAAGAATGAACCGGAGGGCCATCTCTGCCATCGTCATGTTTGCCGGAACGAGTGGACGCAGCGCCTCGGCGTGATCGACACTGGAGTTCAGGTTTTCCGGCACGAAGTAGCTGCTGCGCCAATCGTCAGCTGGCCAGGTCGATTGCTTCGTCAAAGTTCCCGTCAGCGTGCCTTCGTCAAACGGCACGCGTGCGATCACACCGACGTCGTGCTCGCGACAAGCAGGAAAGAGTTCATCGACGGGGTTCTGATCGAAGATGTTGTAGATCACCTGCACGCAGTCGATCAGCCCGCTCTTCACCGCAGCCACGCCATTCCAGGGTTCCCAGCGGTTCTGACTAATGCCGATCGCGTGAAAGAGCCCCTGCGATTTCAGGTCGGACAACTTGTGATACCAACGGTCGTCCTGCAACCAGCTGTCTTCCCAAGTGTGAAATTGCATCAAGTCGAACGACGGCAGGCCGGCGTTCTTCAAACTATCGGTGACATACTTTTCGATGTGCTCAGGCGGGAAGCAATCCTCCAACGTAAACTCGCGCCGGCTGGGCCATTTCCAGTTCTTCGGCGGAATCTTGGTCGCCGTATAAAGTTTGCGATCGGGAAAGTCGCGCACGAGCTGACCGAGAATCGCTTCGCTCTTGCCGGCGCCATATCCCCAGGCTGTGTCGAAAAAATTGCAGCCGAGCTCCACGGAGTAACGCAGCGCGCGATTCACCTCGTCCAGGTCGGAACCTGTCCAGCCGGCCATCCCCCACATGCCATAGCCGATTTCGCTCACTTGCCAGTTAGTCCGACCTAGTCGACGAAACTTCATGATTGCCATTTCTATTTCAAAGGTGCTGTGTGCGCGAGAGAACTATATCGCTTGCTACTTGGCGGCGTCTTTAGGTGCTGTCGGGATCAGCGGCAGTTCCTGCAGATTCACCAGCCGAATGGTGCGGACCATCCGAATCCAGCGGATCTGCCGCTTATCACCGGGAATCACCAGACGGAAAGGGCCTTCCTTCTCGCTCAAAGGTTTGCCGTCACGCTGATCCGCGACCAGCACGACTTGCTCCGTGGTGCCAGGGTCGATCTCGAGCAGCGTAATCGGAATGCGATAGCCATCGCTGGCCTCGAGCACGACCACTGTGGCCGCTCCCTTTCCCTTTAGCTCTTTGCCGAACACCACGCCTGCCGATTGCAGCAGGTCGGCGAGTGTGACTCCCTCGAACTCGGTTTCGGCATTGGCGTAGTCGGTGGCTTTGACTTTCCGACGCGCGAGCTTGCCGAACTCCGTAGCGGTGACGGACTGTTTTTTGCCGGCTTGGTCGATAATGACGAGCGCCGGTTCGTCGGCGACGAAGTGTGTCTGCAACGTGGGATTTACCGCCACGGCCCACAGCAAACAAAGCCACGTCATAGCGATTTTCTCCGGCAAACTTTCACGCGACACGATGCTGACATCGCCAGTCAGAATAGTGACTTTTCAACGGCTGACCAAGGAGTGAGCCGTCAGCCTACTGTGGCCGGTTCGCATTTCGCCCGCGACGCAACGATTGCTTGCCGAAGCGAGCCACGATTTGATCGGCCACCTGATCGAGTTGCCGTTGCTTGTCGCGGTTGTCTTCGCCGAATAAGTCTTGCTGCCGGGGCGCTGCAGCTTCTCCGATGCCATGCACGCCGAAGCCGAGCAGGCGGATCGGCGGATGCTGGCCGGCGATCTTGTCGGCGAACAAGGTTTTCGCAGCGTCCCAAAGTTCGCTGGTAATGTTGGTCGCCGCGCGCAGGGTGAACGAACGAGTGAGCGTCTGAAAGTCGGCATGGCGAATCTTGATTTCGATGGTGCGTCCCTTCAAATCATGGCTACGCAGGCGGCGGGCCACTTGATCGACCAGCTCCGCCAGCCAATCCTGCAGCACTTCGTCGTCCTGAATATCTTCCGCAAAAGTCGTCTCATTCGAGATCGACTTCGCTTCGCGATCGGGCACCACGGCGCGCTCATCCAGGCCTTGCGCAAGACGCCAGTAGTGCTCACCCGCGCTGCCGATGATGGCGGTCAGTTCTTTGACGGATAACTTGCGCAACTGGTCGATGGTTTGCAGGCCGAGGCGGGCAAACGTTCCCTGCGTTACTTTGCCGACGCCCCACAAGCGGCTCACCGGTAGCGGATCGAGAAAAGATTGGACCTGGTCTGGCTCAACTACGACAAATGCGTCGGGCTTTCGCAAATCGCTGGCGATCTTGGCGAGGAACTTATTCGGCGCCACGCCGATCGAGGCGACCAGCCGCAGCTCGTCGCGAATCTGCGTCTTGATCATCTTGCCAATCTTTGCTGCCGAGCCGAACAACGACAGGCTGCCGCGGACATCGAGAAAAGCTTCGTCGAGCGACAACGGCTCGATGATGGGCGTATAGCGGGCAAAGATCTCGCGGATCTGCCGCGACACCGCCGCATAGAAATCAATCCGCGGCCGAATGACGACGGCTTGCGGACACAGCCGATAAGCTCGCGCCGAAGCCATGGCGCTGTGCACGCCGTACTTGCGAGCTTCGTAGTTGGCAGCCGCCACCACACCGCGGCCCGCGGCAGCGCCGCCCACGATCACCGGCTGGCCGACGAGTCGCGGATCTTCACGTTCTTCAACCGACGCATAGAAAGCGTCCATGTCAACGTGCAGAATCACGCCTCGGCCTCACTGTTTGACGATAGGTTCACGACCGGCATTTTACACGTTGCCAGCGAGCATCAGTGGCAAGAAACAAAAACACCCCGCGAGTTGATTCGCGGGGCGTTTGAGATTCGCAATTCAGTTAGCAGTGTTTACCAGCGGCAAGCTTACCACAGGTATTCGAGGCTGGCCGTATAACCGTACCAGAGGACATCGCCGTTTTCGTGAGCGACATTCTGGCGAACCGGAGCCGGCCCTGGCAGGAAGATGTTCGGCGGGTTCGGGTTGAAGTTTTCGGCGGCGAGTGCAGCACCGTCAAGGTACAACGCTTGGATGCCGGCCTTGAACGTCCAGTGGTAGTTGATGCGGTAGGTCGCATAAGCGGCCAGATCACCGAGGAAGGCGACATCGCCCACCTTCAGGCTGTCGTTGAACCGCGTCACGCCACCGGGATCGACCACAGCGATGGTGTTGTTGATATTGGAATGTTGGCCGAGCAAGGCGAACTTGCCTTCGCCACCAATTCGCAAACCAGGGAGCAAGCAGATCCAGACGTCGCCGCCGATTTGCATGCCGGGCATCGCGTTGTTGACGTTGACGTTCGAGCGGGTGAAGGTGTCATCCACGCCGTTGGCGTCGGTATCGACGGCCGTGCGGTAGTTGAAGTCTTCGTCGAGCTGGAAGTAGCGGAAGCCGTACAACCACGAGCCTTGGTACCGGCAGTTGGGCGATTGCCAACGTTGGCGGTAGTTCACTTCGTAGTTGTTGAACGTGCTGAAGTAGCGGATCGATGCCAAGTCGGCTCCATCGACTTCCGGAAAACCACCGGCTGGATTCGTACCGAACTGGCTGTACGGTGAGAACAGGTTGCCGTTGCTTTGCACCTGGGCAAACGACGTCCAGCCGAAGAGGCCGTAGTAGGTGAACTCGACGTCGCTGCCGGGACCCCATTGAATCATCGAGGTCAGCTTGAAGCTGGTCGAGTAATTGAAATTGAGATCGTCGGTGTCGAGCACGACGTTGTTCACGCCGGGATTTTCCGAGGCAAACGGTATGTTGAAGCCCGTGTTATCACGCTTCAGCACCATCACGCCGACATCGATGTCGAACCACCGTGGCGCGGCACATCCGCCATCGCCGTAGGGAGCGAGGATGCCCAGGATGTCGCCGAGCAGGCCGTTGCACATGCGGCCGCCATCCGGACCACAGTCCATACCAGGCCCGCCGTCGGCGGGACCTGACATGCCCATGCCGCCCATCGAGTCGGGGTCGTACATGCCGGGGCTAGGCCCCATCATGCCTGGACCCATGCCGGGTCCGCCCGGACCCATCATGCCCGGCGGCGGACCGCCTGGACCAGGCGGCATACCTTGGGCGTGCGCGCTCGAGTCGCTCAGCAACATGGTGAAAATCGATAGCACGGGCAACATCCACGCCCAGCGACAGTTCATCGGCGAATCTCCGCGGCTCATAGGATTTTCCTAGTGCCTGACCACGTTCTGACTCACGGGCGATGGCCCGCGCGTCACGCGTCGTCGAGTCTTTTGTGCTTGCATTTGCTCCGCCCAGATTTCGCTCATCGGCAACGTCAGCCAATGCCGCGCAATCTCGGCTCGGAATCTCCTATCGGTTCGGCACAACGCGTAAAACCAGAACTTCCGCTACAATCGTCATTTTTCCCCAAAGAGAGAACGTCGCCGCAATTTGCCAGCACCACCAAAATCTCTTACTCGCTCGCCGCGGCCCGCTAGCACTGATTGAGAACCACCGCCGTGCAACCCATAATGCGGCGGTTCATTCCCTTTCCAATCAGTCACAAGGCCAACATCCATGTCCCTCTCCCGCCGACGCTTTCTCGCCATCTCTGCCGCTGCTGCGGCCGGAGCTACCTGGTTCGACGTCCCGCAAGTCCTCGCCAAGGCCAATCTGCTGGCCGATGATCCGTGGGGCGGTTTTCCGCTCGGTGCGCAGAGCTACTCGCTGCGTGACTTCGACGTCGTCGCCGCCGTCCGGCACTTGCAAGGCATGGGTCTGCACTACGCCGAGTTCTTCAACAAGCATCTCGATGCCAAAGCCACCGACGAAAAAATCGCCGAGACGCAAAAGCTCCTCAAAGATGCCGACATCAAGCTCTCGGGCCACGGCGTGCATGGCTTTGGCAAGGATCACGAAGCCAACCGCAAGCTGTTCGACTTTGCCAAGAAGATCGGCGTCCGTGTGATTACGGCCAATCCCACGCCCGACTCGTACGACAGCCTCGACAAGCTCGTCGCCGAGTACGATATCCGCATCGCCATTCACAATCACGGCCCGGGCGCGCTGTTCGACAAGCTCGAAAGCGTCAAGAAAGCCGTCGAAGGTCGCCACAAGAACTTCGGCTCGTGCGTCGACTGCGGCCACTTCATTCGCAGCGGCGAAGATCCGGTGAAGTGCGTTCTCGAGCTCGGCGATCGCGTGTTCGGTGTGCACATCAAGGACGAAAAAGAGTCGAACACGCCGAAGTCGAGCAACGTCGTCATCGGCAAGGGGCACCTCGATGTGGTCGGCCTGTTCAAGGCGCTAAAGAAGATCAAATTCCCCGCCGATGGTTCGTTGGCCCTCGAATACGAAGCCAATCCGAAAGATCCGATCAGCGACATGAAGCAGTGCCTGGATGTCGCCAAGGAAGCGATCGCCAAAGCGAATGCGTAACATGCTAAATAGGAACGTATGACTTCCGCGCTCCAACTCGGCCCGCACATCACGCTCGTTCCGGTTTTGCACGGCAGTGGCGATTTCGCCATTGCCGTCCGTCGGCTGATGCTCGAACAAAAGTTCGATTGCCTCGTGGTTCCGCTCCCGCCGTCGTTCCAGGACGGCGTGGAAACCGCGATCGACCGCTTGCCGGTTCCGGGGGCGATCTTTCAACCGGCGCTCTCTAATTTTCTCAGCAACGACGCCGGTGAAGACGAAGACCGCTGCAGCTTCGTGCCGATCGATCCCTGTCAGCCGGTGATTTCCGCGCTCCGTTCGGCCATCTCCAAAAATCTGCCGCGGGCCTTCATTGATCTCGAGACGAATATCTTTGAGCCGCCGACGGCGGTTCTGCCTGATCCGTATGCACTGAAAAAAGTCTCGCTCGAGCAATTCGCCGCCGCGACCTTACCGATCACACGGCCGCCCCAATCGGAACAGCATCAGGCTCGCATCGTGCATATGGCCGCCCGCTTGCACGAACTGACTCGCAGGCACAAAAGAATTCTGGCCCTGTGCGCGCTTACCGATTGGCCTTGGATCCGCGATGCTTTTAATGAACGCACCGAGCCCATCGCCGAGGACGAAAACGTCAGCGAAGCCGAGAGCTACTCGGTCAATGCGCCGACGCTCCTCTTTATGCTCGGCGAACTGCCGTTCATCACCTCGCTTTACGAACGAGCGCGCGCCGAACTCGAAGATGATGAAAACCTCTCGATCGACGGCATCAAAGAGTTGCTCCTCGTCGCCCGCGATCGCTATCGCGCCGACTTCGGCAAACGGAGCCGCCGTATCACGCCCAATTTGCTGCGGCAGTGCTTGAAGTATCTCCGTAATCTCTCGTTGATCGGCGGTCGTCTCACTCCCAGCCTGTACGACATCGTAGTCGGCGCGCAGCAAACCTGCGGTGATGCCTTTGCCGTACATGTTGCCGAAACGGCCCGCGATTATGACTTCACCAGTCCCACGCTCGATCCGCAAGTCACCTTCGGCATCGAAAACGCGCGGCTGCCGAACGGCGATATCGTCGCGCTCGATAATCGCCTCGGTGGTCAGCCGCTGACCTGGCACACGCTGCAATTGCAACGCAAACCGAAGAAGCCCGAAAAGGACAAGTGGCAACTTCGCTGGAATCCGTACTCGCAGTGCAGCTGGCCGCCGGAAGACGAACAGATCGAAACCTTCCGTGCGCATCTGTTCGATCGCGCCCGCGCGGTGATGGGGGCCGATCTGGCTCGCACCGAACCGTTTACCACGAGCATCATGGACGGCGTCGACATTCGCGACACGCTGCGGCATTGGTACGAGGAAAAGATCTTCGTCAAGATCTTGCCTCCGGCTCGTGGCCGACTCGATACCTGCGTGATGCTCTTCGATGCTCCCGCCGATCCGCGCGATTATCCTTGGCGGTCGACTTGGTTTGCAGAGCACAACGAGGAATCGACGTTAGCCTTTTTCGCCTCCGACTTCAGCAAGGAAATGGTCGGCCCTGGCATCGCGCTCGCCACCTACGGCGGCTCACTGATGATCTTCCCGCCGATTCACATTCCCGACATTTGGACGAACCCCGAACTCGACTTTACCGAAACGCTCGAAGAACGCCTCCTCGCCGCGGCCTGCCTCCATAGCAGTTGTCCGCAAATCGCACTTCTTTCCGCTGCTCCACCTGGCGCCGGTTGGCGACGTCTTGGTCAGCGCTACGGGAAAAAATTTGTACATCTGCCCCTCGGCCAATTCAGCGACGCCACCATCCAGCAACTCCGCATGGTGCACGTTCTCAACGGCAAACAAGTCCGCAGCTACGCCGAACATTTCATCCGTAAGGCGTGACCGACCAAGAAGCGGCGATCAACCCCGCTCGTCATCACAGCGCGCCGCAGGCGTCGGTTTTTATAACAGGTTATTACATTTTCATTTCTACGTAACGCGATACTGTTCAACAGGTTGCGACGAATTATTGTGGTTTGGCTATAACCTTTTATAACACCTGCTAACGGGTGGGTTATCGGTTGCTTTAAAGTCGTCCGCCTCGCGACAAAATGACACATCCCATTCGGCCGCAGATTGGCGGGTTGCCCCGTCTTGCCCGGGTTGTTTGTTCCCGCTTATCTTGCCTGTAAGACACAGCGGAGCTGAAAGAGTCGCAGCGGAGCTGAACATCGAGATGCGCCTGACCTCTTCCATTCCAGCCATTCAACTGCAGAGCATGGCTGCGCGGTATCGTGCTCCCCAGGCGTGGAAGAGTGAACCTATCGCGGCCCGGCCTGTCCTAGCTGACGGCGTTTTGACTGAGATTGCGGCGGCAGAAACAGGCGACTTGCGGCAAGCCGCCAGGCAACGGCTCGAGGCGGTCTTATTTTTGGCCCGCGAGCCCTTAAATACTCGAAAATTGGCCCAATACGCCAACTTGGCGGATGGCAGCGAAGCCCGTACACTAATCCGCCACTTGAACGAACACTACGATCGGCTCGGCAGGGCTTTTCGCGTGGAACAAGTGGCTGGCGGTTTTCAGCTGATGACCCGCCGGTTGTTCAGTTCCTGGCTGCGTCGGCTGGGGCACGTGCCGCCGGAGTTAAGATTGTCGGCACCCGCCCTGGAAACGCTAGCGGTAATTGCCTATCGTCAACCAACTCCGCGGGCCGATATTGAGGCCATTCGCGGGGTGAACTGCGGCGAAGTGATTCGCCAACTGATGGAACGAGACCTCGTTCGCATCGGCTCGCGCAGCGAAGAACTAGGCCGACCTTACTTATACAACACAACCAAACGGTTCCTCCAATTATTCGGACTGGTGAATTTAGACGACCTCCCACGGGCTCGTGAAATGCGAGCCTGGGCGGCGGCCAGCTTGGAAACGTCGCCGCAGCAACACCTTGCGACGGCGAACCCAAACCTGCCTTTGCCTGTCGATTCTTTCTCACCAGCAACCGATGAACCGTACACCGAATCAACGTAGCAGTCATTCGTATCATCACATGAAGGAGTTCGCCGTGAGTGTTTTGACCCCGGATCGATTCTGGCTGGGCGAAGAAGAAGCCGCCGACTGGAAGGCCCGGACCATCGTCCAGTCGCAGACCGCCGTGTCGCCGCGACTGGAAGATGAAGACGAGGATTTCGAGGACGAAGACGTCGATGATGATGATGACGACGAAGAGGACGACCTCGAAGAACTAGAAGAAGATGAAGAAGACGACGAGGACGATGACGACCTCGACGACGACGACGCCGATGAAGACTTCGACGACGAATGGGAAGAAGTCGACGACGAAGACTTCGATGATGAGGATGAGGAAGACGACGAGGACGATGAAGAAGACGATGAAGATTGGGACGACGACGAAGATGAAGAGGAAGAAGAGGAAGCTGGGGGCGATTGGGCCTAACTAGCAGGGAAGAAGAGACAAAGCGATGAAGGGACGAAGAGCCTTCATCGCCAGTGCAGTTTACTGATTCTCTTCATTCCTTCCTCGCTTCAAACCTTCATCTCTACCTATGGCCACTGCCGCCTTCAAACGAATCATTCTCAAGCTCTCTGGCGAAAGCCTCAGCCATGCCGGTGAGCGGGGGATTGGTGTCGAAGAGGTCGTGCATATCGCCGGCCAGGTAAAGCAAGCCTACGATCTGGGTTGCCAGATCGGCCTGGTGGTGGGGGGAGGAAATATACTGCGCGGCTCGCAGTTCAAAGGGGCTCGCACCGGCATTCAAGAGCCAACCGCTCATTACATGGGCATGTTGGCCACGGTGATCAATGCTCTGGCCCTGCAAGATGCGCTCGAAAGCATCGGTTGCCAGACCCGCGCGATGACGGCCATTCGCATGGATGGCGTCGCCGAACCTTACATCCGCCGCCGCGCCAAACGGCATCTGGAAAAAGGTCGGATCGTGATTCTCGCCGCTGGTACGGGAAGTCCGTTCGTGACTACCGACACGGCTGCCGCGCAGCGCGCCATGGAGCTCGAAGCCCAGATTCTGATGAAGGCCACGAAGGTTGATGGGGTGTACAGCGACGATCCCGAACGCAATCCGCACGCGATGCTCTACAGCGAGCTGACTTACAACGCGGTTCGCGAGCAGAACCTGCGGGTGATGGACAGCACGGCCATCGCTCACTGCATGGAACACAACATGCCGATTCTGGTCTTCAATTACCGCAAAGCGGGTAACATCGCCCGGGCTGTCGGCGGCGAAAAAGTCGGCACGCTGATCAGCAACAAGGCTTCGTAGAGCCTCGCTTCTTATCTCAGGATCGCATTTCTGGCGGTCCGCGAAGCATAGCCAGATCCAGTGACGGTTCGGCAGCGAAAAATGCCGTCGAATGTTGGATTTCTCGTTAGGCTGTCGCTATACTCCTCACAATTACTACAGATTCCGCCAGCGCAGCGGTAGGACAGGCTTGGTCTCAGGAACGGGGAACCACAGCTGTTTGTGCGGCGGGGGCCGTAGTACTCCTCCAGATTTGCCCTCTCCCATCTCGGTACCTCTCCAATGCTGAGCCTCTCCCGGTCTCTGTATGGCCGTTTCGTATCTGAATCGCAGAAAAAGCGGTGTGAACGGCAGAAATCGACGGCGAAAAAACGCCGGGCATTTTTGGAATCGCTCGAACCACGGCTGGTGCTGCACGGCTACGACGGACCAGAAATTCTGCCGCCAGACTCACCACCGGTGCTCGAGAATCCGGTTGCGTTTATCAACCATCAGGGAAAACTCGTCGTCCGTTCGGCAACCGGCTCCGAGCACGACAATCAGATCTTCGTTCGCCAGGATGATGAGGGCAATCTGCTCGTCACCGATGCGCTCGTTCCCTTCACCAGCAACCAGATCCCGGGCGCGGTGTTGCTTGCAGATCAGCACACGCTGAGCATTCCGCTATCCGCGATCCCCGTGCAACAACTGCACATCTTCGGCGGCGCTGGCGACGACACGCTGACGGTGGATTTTTCGCACGGCAATTCGATTCTGCCGGGAGGCATGTTCTTCTACGGCGGCGATCAGAATAGCACCGATCCAGGCGATCAGATCGTGCTGCAGAACGGCGACGTCGAGAGCGTGGACTATTCGTTTGTCAACGACAACGACGGCTCGATCGCCGTCGATGGCCGACTGCTGACGTACGTGGGCCTGGAACCTGTCATCGATAACCTCTCGGCGAGCACTCGTAGTTTTACTTTCACGGGGGGCGCCGAAACCGTTTTGATCAGCGATAACGTCAGCGGCGACGGGATGACGCGCATCAACAGCACGCTGGGCGAGTCCGTCGATTTCACGACCCCCACGACATCGCTGACGGTGATTACCAACGGCGGCGACGTCACGACGATCGGCAGCTTCGATGCTGCGTTCAATACGCCGTTGATTTCGTTACAAGGAACGGGCGCGACCAACAACTACAACCTGGGCGCAGCCGATATCATTCCCAACGCCACGGCCTTGAGCCTGACCGGCAGTGTTGCGTTCAGCCTGAATGGCTTCAACGAGCAGATCGCTTCGCTGGCCTCGACCGATACGACTCCCACGGTCAATCTCACGACCGGGCAAACGCTGACTGCCGGCAATGCCTCGAACACGACCTTCTCTGGTTTGCTGCTCGGCGCTGGTGGTTTGACGAAACAAGGAACCGGCACGCTGATTTTGAGTGGTGCGAGCACGGGCTACTCCGGCGTGAACACGATCAACGGCGGCATGCTGCAGATCGACGCTGCCGACGCGGCTGGAACCGGCAACACCATCATCAACACTGGCGCGACATTTGGCATTAACAATGTCACTCACAATGCGCCGATCACGCTGAACAACGGCGGCACGATTCGCGGCAGCGGCGCGGGTGCGCGCGAGAACGGTATCGTCACGGTTGCCAACACTGCCGGCGTGACGTTCGCCACTGCCGATGCGGCGAGCGTGCTGACCTTTAGCGACGCGGCCAACGATTTGACGGGGGGCAACGGCACGAACATCACGGTGAGCGGACCGGGCGTGGTAACCCTCACACAAAATGCGAATCTGGGTGTCGCCGCGACTCCGGCGCGCTGGACCGTCGAGACGGGATCGGTGCTCAATCTCACCGCGGTCGGGCAACTAGGTATTACACCTACGGCGCACACGGCCAATTTGATCACGCTCAACGGCGGCACGTTGCGCAATTCGGCGACGGCTGCGCAGATCGACTTGGCCGCCAATCGCGGCATTACGTTGGGCGCTGCTGGCGGCACGATTAACAACGCGGGCACGCAGAATATTACGGTGAGCGGCCGCATTTCCGGCGCTGCGCCGCTGTTGCTGAACGGCTTGATCGGTCCCGCGGTCATTATCAACGGCAACACGGCTGGCGTGAATCAATTCACGCAACTCACCATCGATGGAACGCGGATGTTCTTCGGTGCGAGCACCAATGTTGAGGCTGTCGGCGGCGTTGCCGCGACCGCGCCGATCAGTTTGCTCAACGCGGGGCAGTTTGGACTGGTGTCGAACTCGGCCACGATGACGGTGAACAATCCGATCACGATGACCAGCGGTTCGAAGATTGTCAGCCGCGCGACCGGCGCCTTTTCGCTCGTGCTGGCGGGACCTGTGACGTTGCCCACGACCGGCACGATCATTTTCAACAACGAGTCGACCGCCGATGGTTTGATCAGGATGACCAACGCGGCGAACACGCTCGCGCTGACCGGCGATCTGACGATTCAAGTCGGTCCCAACACGGCTGGTCCTGGCCAGGTTGATATCAACCACTTGATCAGTGGCGCTGCCAGCAGCAACGTGATCAAGACGCAAACCGGCATTCTGCAGTTCACCAACAATGCCAACACCTACGCCGGGCCGACGCAGATCAACGGCGGCACGTTGTTGGCTGCCACGCTGGTCAACGGCAGCGGCGTGCCGTCGTCGATCGGCGCGGCGACGAATGTGGCCGCCAACTTGCAATTCGGCGGCGGGTTCTTGCGCTATTCGGGCGGCGACTTCACGTACAACCGCAACTACACCGTTAACGCCGGTACGGGCGGCTTTGATGTGAGCACCGCGGCGACGGTTCTTTCGCTGACCGGCACGGGAACGGGCGTCGGCGGTTTGTCGAAGGCCGGGCCGGGAGCGTTGCGGTTGCTGAGCAATACGAACGATTACACCGGGACCGGCACCATCCTCGAGGGGACACTGCGACTTGGCGTGAGCAACGGCGTATCGCAGGCATCGACGCTGCTCGTCGGTGGCGGCACCACGGTGGGGACGTTCGATATGGCGACGTTCGATCAAACGCTCGCCGGCTTTGGTTCGAATAGTAACTCAACCTCCAATAATATCGCCACCGTCAACGCCGGTCGCACGCTGACCGTCAACGGCAATGTGGTGATCTCGAACAACGCGGACAATGCTTCGACCAATCTGGTGATGAACGGCGGCGGTTCGCTGGAAGTAACCGGTGCGACATTCTTTGTGGGCCAGAATACGGGCGGCACGAACATTTCAAGTCGCGCTAGTTTGGATTTGTCTGCGCTGGCGTCATTCACGGCGACCATGTCGACTAGTCTTGTCGTGCAACAATCGGGTGATAACGACGCAACTCATGTGGCTTCGCTGCGACTGAGCGATACGGCCAACACGATTACCACGCCGACGCTCACCGTCGGCGGCAGCAATACCGCCGGTGTGAACCTTTTGATCCTGGGCGCGGGGACCAATGTCTTCAACGCGAATACCTTCGGCGTTGGTACGGGGGGCCGCGATTCTGGTTCGGTGACGTTTGCCAGTCCGACCAATGGCACGCTAACGGTTCGCAACCAAGCGGGTACTGGCGCGGCAACGTTCAACATGGGCCAGGGAGCCGCGACGACGGGCATTGATGGCTCGAATACGTTCGACATGCGCGGCCATAACGTGGATCTGCTGTTTGGTGTGGCCTCGATCGCCACGCAGCCACGAAGCTCGAACTTCACGAACATATTCAGCTTCGATACTGGCACGTTGACGATGACCAGTCTCACGCTCGGCACCGAGTCGGGCGATACAGCGGGCAACGGCACGGGCCCGCGCGTGCAAACCGCCACTATGAATCTGGGCGGCGGCACAGTGACAATCACCAACGGCATTACGTCGATGGGAAGCATCGGCGGAACCGGCTTCACCGATGCCACCAAGCCGCGCAACGTCACCGCCAATCTGAACATCAGCGGCGGTACCGTGAACATCGGCGCGACCAGCGGTAATTCGATCACGATGGCCACGCTCAACGTGACCGGCACGACGAACACCGCCGCCTTGAATTCGACTGCCAACGTCAACATCACCGGCGGCTCGGTCACGCTGGCGGGTAATATCGTGAAGGGAACGCTGGGTGGAACGAGCACCGGTGGCGTGACGGCGGCTGCCAATGTCAACGTCAGCGGCGGCTTGCTCGATATGGGCGCAAAGACGATCGGCGCTGCGGCGAATCAAGTGACCATGACCTTCACCGGCGGCGAACTCCGCAGCCTGGCCGATCTCAACGGCGGCGGCACGTTGACCAAGAGCGGCGTCGGAACGGCAACCATCTCCGGTGTGAATGCCTATCCCGGCCCGACGCTCGTGACTGGCGGCACGTTGCTTGAAAACTCGACCTCAATGGTCAGTGCCACCACCGCGCAAACAGGAACTACGCTGGGCGGCACGGGGATTGTCGGACCGGTGACGATTGCCGCCGGCGCTATCCATGCGCCGGGACTCAGTACTCCCGGTTATCACGCCGTAGTCGGCAACTATGTGGTGAATGGTGCGTTGCAGATTCAAATCGCCACGCCGGCCGGCCTCACGCCTGGCGTCGATCAAGATCAAATCAAGGTGCTGCTGGGCAGCGTCACGATCGATCCAGCCGCCACGCTGAGCGTCACTTATTCCGGCACGCCCGGCACATTTAATGGCGTGAATGGTCAGCAATATATTTTGATCGACAACGACGGCTCGACCCCTGCCGATACGGCGGGGACTTTTGCCGGCTTGCCCGAAGGGGCCACGATCGTTGTCGATGGCAAATCGATGACGCTCTCGTATGTCGGCGGTGACGGCAATGACGTGGTGCTGCGCGCGACGGCCGGGCCCGCCGTGACCATGCTTTACGTCGATGACGATTTCCCTGTCAGCGGCACGGTCGATGGCGATGCCGAAGCTCCCGGCATGCAATCGGCGACGATGGGTGTGACTGCCTTCACCAGTCTCGGAGCGGCCTTGGCCGTTTATCCGACGTACGCCGGGCAGATCATTCTCAACGGCGGCACTTATGCCGCGGCGAATGTCTCGGGGGGCAACGGCGTTTCGATTCGATTGGTGCAGGATCTCAATACCGTTCCGAACGAACTCGACGTGACGCTCGCGAGCTTCACTGGCGACGCCAACGACGTGATCATCACGCGCAATTACAGCCTGGCCAACAGCAATCTCATCATCGGAGCCGGCACGGTCAACGGCCCGATCTATGGCGCGGGCAATGTCACGAAGAACACCACCGGCACGCTCGCGCTGAATGCAGCCAATCAGTATCTCGGTTCAACGACGATTACCGAAGGAACGGTCACTACGGGCGTCGATAACGCGTTGCCGACGACGACGGCCTTGACCGTCGGTACAGGAACCACCGCCGGCACGCTCAACTTGGGAACGTTCAATCAAACGGTGGCTTCGCTCGCCAGCACGAACAACGCTGCGGCTGCGAATACGATCACCGTTGGCGCTGGTCGGACGTTCACCGTGAACGGCAATGTCACCATCGGGAGTAATACGGCTACCTCGCAGACGAATCTGACCATCAATGGCGGCGGCACGCTGGCCGTGAATGGGGCCAACTTCATCATCGGCAACAACACCGCCGCCGCTCCTTCGGGCACTGCCGCTCGGGTAGACCTCTCGGCGCTAGCGGCTGTGAATTTGACGATGACCGGAGTCATCACCATTCAGGGCGATGGCGACAACCGGCCTGCCGCGGTGGCCGAGCTTCTACTGAGCAACACCGCGAATACACTGATCGCCCCAACCATCACCATCGGCGCTAGCGCCACCGGCGCTCAAAATCGCCTGACGCTCGGCAATGGCACGAATGTGCTACGCACCAACACGCTCAACATCGGGACCGGTAGCCGTGATGGCGGTCGAATTGACTTCGCCGGAGCGACGGGAAGCGTGGTCATCCGCAATCAAGTCGGAACCGGGCGCGCAACCTTCAACATGGGGACCGGTACCGTCAACACCGGCGTGACGGCCAATAACCTCTTCAACGTGACCGGCCACAATGCCGATCTGCTGCTCGGCGTAGTTTCGATCGGCACGCAGTCGCGCGGCGTCGCCTGGACGAACGTCTTCAGCTTCGATACCGGGACGCTCGACGTCACTAGCATGACCATCGGCACGCGCGGCAGTGAAACGGGCAACGGGGCAAATATCCCGCGTGTTTCCGACGTCACCGTCAATCTCGGTGGCGGCACAGTGAATATTGCGAACGGCATTACGCTCGGCTCGATTGCGGGCTCGGGCTACACGGTGGTCGCCCAGCCACACACCGTCAACGCCACGCTCAACATCAGCGGTGGCAACGTCAACATCGGCGCGACCAGCGGCACGTCGATCACCATGGGAGCGCTCAATATCACCGGCACCACCAATGTCGCCGCGCTCACGACCAACGCCACGCTCAACATCACGGGCGGCACGACGACCTTGGCTGGCAACATCATTCGTGGCGCCTTTGCGGGCACGAGCACCGGCGCGCTGGTGGCCAACCCGCTCGTCAATGTTGCCGGCGGCACGCTCAATCTGAGTGGCAACTCCATCGGTACGTCTGCCTTGCCGATGAATTTCACACTCGCCAGTGGCACGTTGCAGAATTTGGCTCAGTACAACGATGGGGCGGTGGTTTCGAAGACGGGGGCTGGGACGGCGACGATTGCGGGGGTGAATGCTTACACCGGGGCGACGACGGTTGTTGGTGGGACGTTGAATGTGACCGGCACGATGGTGAGTGCGCCGACGGTGCAGACTGGGGCGACGTTGACTGGGACCGGGACCACGGGGTTGCTGACGGTGGATGCGGGCGGCACGCACGCGCCGGGGACGAATGTGGGGACGACGACGGTTAATGGGAACTATGTCGAGAATGGCGCGCTGCAGATTCAGATTGGTTCGGTGAGCGGCGCGACGGCGGGGACCGATTATGACCAGGTGCGGATTCTCAGTTCTGGCAGTGTGACGATCGGCGCGGGGGCGACGCTGGTGGTGAGTTACACAGGCGCGGCGGGGACGTTTAATCCGACGGCGGGTAATTCGTATGTGCTGATCAACAACGATGGGACGTCGCCGGCGGATACGGTTGGCACGTTCAGCGGTTTGGCCGAAGGGGCGACCGTGACCGTCGATGGCAGGGCGCTGATCCTGTCGTACATCGGTGGCGATGGCAACGATGTGGTGCTGACCGTGCCGGCGCCGACGGTGCTGTATGTCGACGATGATTTTCCGGCGAGTGGGACCGTCGATGGCGATTTGGAAACGGCGGGGACGCAGACGGCGACGATGGGAACGACGGCGTTTCAATCGATCGTGGCGCTGCTGGCGGCGAACCCGACGTTTGCCGGCACGATCGTTGTCAACGGTGGTGTGTATGCTTCGGCCCTGCTGGCCGGCGGCGGGAATGTCACGCTGCGACTCGTGCAGGATTTGACCAACAACGAACTGAATGTGCAGTTCAACGATCTCTCGGGCGCTGCCGGCGATGCGATCATCACGCGGTTTAACAACGTGGCGAACGCGGGGTTGATCGTCACACAGGGAACGTTCAACGGCGTGATCAGCGGCAGCGGCACGCTGTCGAAGATCAACGCGACGCAGGTCGAGTTGCTGGGCGTGAATACGTACACCGGCGCGACGACCGTGACCGGTGGCACGCTGCGAATGACCGGTTCGAATATTCCGAGCGCGACCACGGTGCAGACCGGCGCGACGCTGACTGGCGCTGGCACGACCGGGCCGGTGACGGTGAACGCGGGCGGCGTGCATCAGCCTGGCGTCGGCACGGCGGTGGGCTTTGCGAACGTGCAGGGCAACTACGTGCAGAACGGCGGGCTGACGATCGAGATCAGCTCGATCAACGGCACCACGGCGGGGACGAACTACGATCAGGTGCGCGTGACGGGCACGGGGAGCGTTGCTCTCGGCGGTACGCTGACGGTGAACTACACCGGCGCAGCGGGAACGTTCAATCCGACCGTCGGCGCCACGTATGTGCTCATCGATAACGACGGCACGGCAGCGGCAGATACGACCGGCGCGTTCACGGGCATCGCCGATGGCTCGTTCGTGATCGTCGACGGCAAGGCCCTGCAGATCAACTATCACGGCGGCGATGGCAACGATGTGGTACTCGTCGCGCCGAACATCACCACGCTGTATGTGAATGATCAGTTCACCACCGGCAACGTCGATGGCGATCTGGAAACGGCCGGCACGCAGACGGCGACGGTGGGAGTCAACGCCTTTGCTTCGATCGCTGCGGCGCTCGCGGCGTATCCGGGTTTCGCGGGCACGATCGTGGTGAATGGTGGTGTGTATGCTTCGGCGCTACTGGCTGGCGGTGGCAATGTCACTTTGCGGTTGGTGCAGGATCTGGTGGCCGGCGGGGCGGATTTGAATGTGCAGTTTAATGATCTCTCGGGCGATGCCGGCGATGCGATTGTGACGCGGTTTAACAACGCTGCGAATGCGAATTTGATTGTGGCGCAAGGAACCTTCAACGGAGTGATCTCAGGCGCGGGAAGCGTGACGAAGACCACGGCGGGTGTTTTGGATCTTCTCGGCGTGAATACGTTCACCGGCGCGACGACGGTGAGTGGTGGCACGCTGCGTGTGACGGGGTCGAACATTCCGAGCGCGACGACGGTACAGACTGGCGCGACGCTCACGGGCGCTGGCACGACGGGACCGGTGACGGTGAATGCGGGCGGCGTGCATCAACCGGGCGTCGGCACAGCTGTTGGTTTCGGCAACGTGCAGGGGAACTACGTGCAGAACGGTGGGCTGACGATCGAGATCAGTTCGATTGCTGGCACGACGGCGGGGACGGATTTTGATCAGCTGCGGATTACGGGCAGCGGCAGTTTGACGCTCGGCGGTACGAGCACGTTGACCGTGAATTACACCGGCACTCCTGGAACATTCAATCCGACGGTCGGGTCGATTTATCGGATTATTGATAACGATGGTTCGGCGGCAGCCGACACGACGGGAACGTTCAACGGTCTCGCGGAAGGGACCACGGTGACCGTCGACGGCAAGCCGATGCAGATTCAATATCATGCGGGCGATGGCAATGATGTGGTGCTCGTCGCGCTGGCGCCGATCGCGGCGCTGTATGTCGATGATGATTTTCCGGCTTCGGGTGTGGTCGATGGTGATCGGGAGACTCCCGGGGTGCAGTCGGCGACGATGGGGACGACGGCGTTTCAGTCGTTGGCCGCGTTGTTTACGGCGCTGCCCGGTTACGCCGGTGTGATCATTGTGAATGGTGGCGATTACTCGGCCACGCCGGCGGCGCTCGCCGGTGGCGGCGATGTGACGCTGCGACTCGTGCAGGATCTGACGCTGGGTGAAGTCGATGTGATCCTCGGCGCGCTCACCGGCAGCGCGGGCGATCAGATTGTCACGCGGTTCCTGAATGCGGCGAATGCGAATCTGATTGTCACCAGTGGTTCGTTCCCGGGGGTCATCAGCGGTAGCGGCAGTGTGATCAAGAATGGCACGGGAACGGTCACGCTCTCGGGCGCGAATACGTTCACCAGCGCGGCGATCATCAACGGCGGTGTGCTGAGCGTGGCCGATGTGGCGAATAGCGGCGCGGCGAGTCACCTGGGCAGTGGCAACAGCGTGACGATCAGCGGCAACAGCGTGCTGCAGTTCACGGGCGGCGCTGCCGATGCGATGAACCGGACGATTAATCTCACGGCGTCGGCGGGGGCGAGCTCGCCGCGAATTGAAGTGACCAATGCGGCCGGCGATTTGCAATTGACCGGCACTGTTGCCGGCGGCGGACAGATTCTCGGCAAGATCGGCGCGGGTGCGCTGTCGTTCGATACTGGTTCGACCACGACCATCGGCACGCTCTACGCTGCCGGCGGTGTGACGAATATCCGCGGCAACGCGGGGGTGACGGCGGGGCAGATCGGCGTCGGCGCGAATCCGTCGTTCATTCTCGGCGGCGGCAGCGGCACGCTGAATGTTCAAGGGACGGCGACGATCTCGACCGGCACGATTCATCTCGGCGAGAACAACGGCGGGCCGGCGCAGACGAACTTTTTGAATCAAAGCGGCGGCACCGTGACGGTGACCGGCAACTCCACCGAAAACGCAGGCATTCGCCTCGGTCACTGGGGTAACGAGACGAGCACTTACACGCTTTCGGGCGGCACGCTGCAGCTCACCGACCCCACGGCCGACATCGCGATTGCGACCGACGGCGATGGCACGTTCAGCCAGACCGGCGGCATTTTGAATGTGCCGGGCATCATGGTCGATCATCGTAACGCGACCGGCAATGCGTCGTTCAGCATCACTGGCGGCACGAGCACGATCGGCGCTCGTGGCTTGCGAATCGCCGACTCGACGACGTCGACGATTGCTGGCACGGCGAACGTCACGGCGAGCAGCATTGCGATTGGGCAGTTCGTCAATAGCTCGCTGAGCATCGGCGGTTCGGCCGCGGTGAATGTCAGCGGCGCGGTAACGCTCGGCACTGCTGGGACGATCGGTGGCGATCTGACGATTACTTCGACGGGCGTGATCTCGTTCGGCGCGCTACGCGTCGGCCGTGGTACGGCAACGATCAATGGCGCGAACGTCACCTCGACGGGCGTGGTGGTGGTGGGCTCGAATCGCTCGGACGAGATTGCGGGGATGACGACGGGCAGCACGGCGAGCGGTGTGCTGAACGTCAGCGCCGGGAGCCTGACGGCGGCTGGCATCTTGATGGGGAATGCCGATGGCGGCACGGTGACGGGCACGATCAATCAGACGGGTGGCACGGTGACGACGACCGGCGATGCCGGCGAAGGGAACGGCGTGCGGATGGGGCACTATCCGCAGGCGACGACGTTCTACAACTTGAGCAATGGCACGCTGAACGTGAACGGTGGGTTTGCGTTGTCGACGGCGACCGATGGCACGGGGACGTTCTTGCAGACCGGCGGCACGGCGAATGCCACGCAGATCGATTTGAACAGCCGCGCCGCAACCGCGGGCAACGGCACGTTCACGCTTAACGGCGGTGTGTTCAATCTGGGGAACGGCGGCATCGTGACCGACGGCGGCGGTGGGCCTTACACGGCGAACCTCGGTGGCGGTACGCTGCGAGCCACGGCAGGTTGGTCGTCGATTCTCAACTTCAATCTGACGAACGCGGTAGGCCCGGCCATCATCGATACGAACGGCTTCAATGTCGCGCTCAGCGGCGTGCTGAGTGGAGCGGGCGCGCTGACGAAGATCGGCGCGGGGAATCTCACGCTCTCGGGCGTGAATACTTACACGGGCGCGACGAATGCTAACGCGGGGGTGTTGCAACTCAGCGGTGGCGCGGCGGTGTTTGATACTGCTGGTGCGGTGAATGTCGGGCTTGGCGGTACGGTGCAGCTGCTCGCGAATGAGACGGTGTCGAGCTATGCCGGTGCGGGTGATAACGTCGGCACGAATGATTCGACGTTGGCGCTTGGCGCGTTCACGCTGACGACGACGGCTGGCGCGGCGATTGCCAATGTGACGACGAGTGGTGGTTCGATTGTCGCCGGCACGAGCATCACGGATGCGGATGATGATAATAATGTGACGGGCACGAGCATCGTGCTGCAAGCCGCGACCGGTGTGGGAACGAGCGCGGATCCGATTGAGACGACGCTGGCGAATGTCGAAGCCGCCGGCGGCAGCGGTGGGGTGTTTTTGGCGAACACTGGCAACTTGATCATCGGTGGCGTGAGCGCGCTGGTGGGTGTGAGCGCGACGGCCAGCGATGTGAATCTGAGTGCGACCGGCAGTCTGACCGTGAACGAAACGGTGAGCACTACGACAAGCGGCAATGTGACGTTGTCGACCATCGATGCGGCGGGTGTGGGGCAAGACATTGTGCTGACGGCAGCCGTGAATGTGAATTCGGCTGGCGCGATCGTGTTGAATGCCGGTGATAACGCGACGCTCGCTGGCAATCTCGTGAGCGCGACCACGACGACGGTGAACATCGACGTCGGTGTTGCGGACGCCGGAGTCGGTGGTGTGTTCGCGCTGACGGGAACGATCACCGCGCCGAGTGGAGCCGTGCTCAACGGCAACGGCGACAACGATACGTTTAATCTCGCGCCGCAAGCGAACGCTGCGGTGACGGTGAACGGTCTCGCGCCGCACATGACGCTGACCGGTGACATTCTGAATCTCGATCTGTCGGCGACGACGAGCCGGCAGCTGACGCTGGGCAGCATCGGCAGCGGCGTGTGGACTCTCAACAGTCCGCTGAAGAGTGTGACGTACACGAGCATCGAAGAGATGAACGCCAACGCGCCGTTCCATCTGTCGCTCGATGCGAACCTGGCAGCGTGGGGCAACACCGGCGTGCCCGATCTGATCACGCTGCGGCGCAGCGGTGCGAATCTGGTGGTCGAACGGACCGGTTCAGCAGCAGTGCCGGACAACGATGACGTTGGTGTGATCTTCCAAGGAGCCAGCGCGCAGATTCAGTCGTTTACTTATCTCGGTTCGAGCGACGATGACACGCTGACCGTGAGCGACGTTGGCGGCTTGCCGACGTTCGCCGGCAGCGCGCCGAGCATTCCGGACAATGCGAATCTCGCGGGCGTGGGCTCGGTGTTGCTCGATGGCAACGGCGGTGCTGATAAGTTGCTCTTCAATCTGACCGGCGCGAGTGCGGCGCTGTCGTACGCGATCGGCAACGGCACTGGCGCGACTGGCAACGAAGGCGAAGTGCTGGTGGCTTCCGGCGCGGCTTCACTGCAAGCCTACTTCGTGCGGACGGAATCTGCCGAGCGAACCGGCACGGGCGCGACTCCTGGCGCGCTGCAGATCATCGGCGATTCGGCCGCGAATGTGATCGGCATCAACGGCAGCGGCGCGAACACCATCGTGAGCGCCACCGGCTACACGCCGCTCACGTTCAGCGGCAATAACTTCGGTTCGATTGCGATCGACGGCTTGGCGAATGCCGACACGATTGACCTCGCGAGCTTCGGCAGCGGTCAGACGAACAACCCGAGCGTGACTCTCATCGGCAACACGGGCAACGACACGATTCGCGTCTTCAGCACGAGTGGCAACACGGGCACGGTGACGCTGATCGGCGGCACGGGCAACGATTCGTTCGTGCTGCAGAGCGCCGCCGGCGGTCCCGATGACGACATCGTCGGGCCGGTCATCGTCGATGGCACCGATGGTTCGCTCGCCGCGAACAACGACACGCTGACGATCATCGATACTGCAGATAGCACCGGCGACACGGTGCTGATCAACGCGGTGAACCCAACCGCGAGTGCCGATTATCGCGTCGAAGGTGTGAACGCCGCGACGGGCGATGACGTGATCTTCCGCAACATCGACACGCTGAATTACACGGGTACGACCGGCAACGACACGATCGACGCGCAGTTCGTGAACACGAATCCGGCGCACGATCTGTCGATTGTTTCGCTCAGTGGTTGGCTCGGCGCCGATCAGTTCCTGCTGTTCACTTCCGATCAACAAGGTGGCACCGGACCGACGCCGACCGCGACGGCGAGCAGTGTTTCGACGATCGCGCTCTATGGCGACGCGCCGGGGAATCCGAACGCCGGCGACGGCAACGATGTGTTCGGCGCGACCGCGCCGGGCATCGTCGGCACCGGCTCTGGCAACGCGGGACTCACGGTTGCCGACAGCGTGCGCGGTATTCGTCCGAGCGCGAGCACGGCGATCACGATCGACGGCGGTCAACCGACCGCGCCGATCGGCACCATCGGCGACAGCGTCGGCGACGTGCTCAATCTCGATCTCAGCGGCGTGCCGCTCGGTTCGTCGTTCGTGCTCGCAACCCTCTCGGGCGTGATCGCGAGCCCCGGTCTCCAGCCGCTGAATTACACGCAGATCGAAGATCTCAACTTCATCACCAATCATCAGCTGCTCAATCTGCAACTCGGCGACACGCTGGTGCGTGGTTCGAGCGGGCCCGACACGATCATCTTCTCGCTGAACCCGTCGCCGACGCAGCCGAACGGCGTGCGCGTCCGTTTGAACACGACGTTCGTCGACTTCCCGATGAACGGCAAAACGCTGACGTACGCCGGTGACGCGAACGATTACGTGACGCACTCGAACGTCACGTTCCCGATGGAGATCCACGGCGAAAATGGCGACGATTACATCTCGGGCGGCATGGGGAACGACTTCATCGTCGGCGGCCTCGGCAACGATCAGATCAACGCCAGCGGCGGCGACAACATCGTCATCGGCGATGAAGAACTCACCGGCACGTTGCCTCTCGCGCAAGACTCCGCGATCGGCGGCAACGACATTCTCAGCGCGCTCGGCGGCAACGATGTCTTCTATGGCGGTGGCGGCAACGACCAGGTGAGCGCCGGCGGCGGCAACGATTATGTCTACGGCGGCGAGGGTGACGACACTGTCGACGGCAGCACCGGCGACGACCGCCTCTACGGCAGTGGCGGCAACGACATACTGAGCGGCGCGGTCGGCAACGACTTGCTGAGCGGCGGCGAAGGGAACGACCTGCTGCTCGGCGGCGACGGGAACGACGTGCTGATCGGCGGCGGCGGCGCCGACAACATGAACGGCAACGCTGGCGACGACCTCTTGATCAGCGGCCGTCTCGCGAATGAATCGAGCAGCTGGACCAGCCAAGCCGTGAACGCAACCTTCGGCGCCGCGCTCTACAGCCGTTCAACCGACAACGACGCCGCGCTGCTGATCCTGCTCAATCAGTGGTCATCGACCAACGACCGCAGCAGCCTCGCTGCAATCACCAGCGACGCGATCTTCGACCAGGTCTGGGGCTACACCGGCAACGACGACTTCAGCGTCTCAGCAGGAGAAGCCCAAGACTTCAACGCCAACGGCATGGGCAGCGATGAGTTGTTTTAAACGATCGGTCGTTCTAAAAAGCGCAGGCTGTTAGCACTTCGGCCCCTCACCCCAACCCTCTCCCCGGAGTACCGAGGAGAGGGAGTAAGAAGAAGAAAACGGGAAATCGCTTTCGGCCCCAAAGGCATGCTCGCGCTGCGAGTCATGTCGGAACTGCGCGGAGTACCGCTCGCTGGCCTACGCCTACTCGATTCCAGCGAGGTCACCGCGCGTAGGTCACTTTGCCGAGTCGAACCGGTTGGGGATTGAGCTTCACCCAGGCGACCGCCATTTCCGCGAGTAGATTTGCATCGTCGAGGCCGGGGAGCTCGGCGATGACTGCGCGGCAAGCTTCGATCTGCTCGTCACTGAGTGCCTTGCCAGTAGCCATCAGTTTCAAAAAGTAGTTTGCCATCTTGCGATACTCGCGATCCCAATTCGCGCCGCCGTTGCGATAGAGTTCGCCCGAGATCCGTCCCGAAATGCGGATCACTTCGCCCTGCACGGTGCTCGCTGCGCCGTTGGCAGGAACCAGCAGTTCCCACAGCTCTTCGTGAGCCTTGTTCCAGAGCTTCGCTTTCGCCACGATCGGCGACCGACCGTCGTACTTAACGCGTGTCGGCGCCGGCGTTGCTTCGAAAAGCTTGTACAGTTTTCGCAGCGCTTGATCGGTGGCGGCCAGCGATTTCGGATTGAAGTTGCTGCGGTATGCTTCGAAGGTTTTGCCGATCTCTTCGACACGCGTCTTGGTTTTGCTACTCTTCTTCGCTCCCGCTTTGAGCAGCAGCTGAGCGATGGGAACCATCTCTTCGATATTGACGTTCTGACAGCGCTGCAAGGCATGTTCGAGTGGTGTGTCGCCATAATCGTTCTTCACATCGATCTTGGCGCCGGCTTTGAGCAAGAGCTTCGCAGCGTCGATGTTGCCGCGTTCGGCGGCGATATGCAGCGGTGTGCCGTTTGTCGACTTCGCGTTGACGTCGCAGCCGAGTTCGATCAGTACTTTCACACTCGCCTGCGGCCAGAATGCGCGCTCATGCAGGGCGGTTCTGCCAAACCGACATTTGGCATTGATATCGGCGCCTTGCGCGACGAGCCAGCGTGCCAACTCATCGGAACACTCCCGCATCATCAGCGCGGTCTGCTCGCTGTAGCCGCCACGGGCATCGATCAAGCAGTCGTCGAACACGGCCTGCAACTTCGGCAGCTTGGCCGTTTTGAGCAGCTTCTCGAAATCCTTCGGCAACTTTTTCTTGCGGGCTTTGGCCATCAGCGTCGTCCTCACACTCCGCGCGGGGCATCTACCGTTCGATAACACTGCACGCCCGAGCAGCGATGAATATAGCCGCTGCCAAAGCGCGAATCTAATCGGCGTCTGTGCCGGAACGGCGCGGGGTATCGTTTGTTCCGGCCTACGGGCGAATAGAAATGGTTCAGAACATCTTGCAGTCGAACAAGATCGTGCGTATACATACGTTTTCAGTCAGCCCACTGACGAATTGGAAATTTTTGATGACTGCGAAGGATCAATTGCCGCTTGAGCTCAGGGCAGCGTACCTGGCTTTGCATCGTTGCTCGGACGCGCAGTTTGCAAAACTCGGCGTGACAGCCGATCAGTTCGTGCTAATGGCGGCTCTCTCGCGAGGTGATGCGCTGACGCAGCGGGATTTAGCGGCGCGTATGTCATCCGATCCTAGCACCGTGCGAGCGATGCTCGTCCTACTGGAGAAGCGAGGCCTGGTCACACGCATCGCTCACCCGACCGATAGTCGCGCACGAACTGTTGCTCTGACCGAAGAGGGGCAGCATAAATTTCAGCAACTGTGGAAGGCGGGGCAAGCCATCCGCGATCAGATGGTGGACTCTTTGAGTGCCGCAGAAACGAAATTGCTCGTGAAGCTTTTGGAACGCGTCTCGAAGTCACTCGCAGACATCACGATGCAATCGACGGCCGTTTCAATTGGTAACGAGAATTGAGGCTCATTATGCAAAAGTGCATGTTCATTTGCGGGTTAATCCTTTGCAGCGTCGCCAAACTTCCAGCTCAAGAGCCGGAGAAAGGCGACGCCCAAACCCAGCAGCCTGACAATCGCGCAAGGCCGCAACAAAACGATCGCCCCAAACGGCCTGGCGGCTTTGGCGGCCCAATCGAACTTGGTACCGACGACAAGCAAATCTACGCCGACCCGCCGAACAGCATCATCGCTAAGCGCGAAGACATTCCGCGGGGCAAGCTGGAAATGGTCGAGTACGATTCGAAGACCGTTGGTACGAAGCGCAAGATGAACGTCTATACGCCACCGGCTTACACGCAGGACAAGAAATATCCTGTGCTCTATCTACTGCATGGAATCGGCGGCGATGAGACGGAGTGGCAGCGTTTCGCAACTCCCGACAGGCTGTTCGACAACCTGATCAAAGACGGCAAGGCGGTGCCGATGATTGTTGTGATGCCTAACGGCCGCGCTCAGAAAAACGATCGCGCCGAAGGAAACACGTTTGCGGCGGCTCCCGCCTTTGCAGTTTTCGAACGCGACTTGTTGGACGATGTTATCCCAGCAATTGAGTCTCGCTTCTCCGTACAGGCAGGCCGTGAACATCGGGCACTGGCTGGGCTGTCGATGGGTGGCGGCCAGTCACTGAACTTTGGTTTGTCACATCTCGACACCTTCGCCTGGATTGGAGGTTTTTCTTCTGCCCCGAATACCAAGGCACCCGAAGAATTGATACCCGATGCCAAAAAAGCCAAGGAGCAACTCAAATTGCTGTGGCTGTCGTGCGGAAACAAGGATGGCTTGATCCGCATCAGCCAACGCATGCAACGTCACTTGAAGCAAAATGACATTCCCCACGTCTGGAATGTGGATGCCCACGGACACGATGGAACCCACTGGCGAAACAACCTCTATCACTTCGCTCAGTTGCTATTCAACGACGACGCCGCAAAGGCCGCGCAAACTCCGCCAACTCGTCGAGAAGATGCTCCACCGAAGGCAGAAGTCGGCCCTCCGTCGAGCGCGCCCCCGGCAGGGCCGTGAATTCTTGTTCCAAAACTAGACTCAGCGATACCGCTTTTGATTGGTCAAGCATCAACTTGCGCGCGGACGCCATCCTGGCGATCCACACGTTATTTCAGACTGCTTTGTAGACCGGCGGTCAGATTCAACACTTCAATCCGCCGATGCCAAAAACGATTCAACAAGATCACTACTATGTGAAGTTCGGACAGGTTTCGTACCCGGTGCGTCTCATGCTGGGGAGCATCGGGTACTTCGGCGAATGGTACTGCCCAGTCTGCAATCAAGTCGCCAATGCAGAAGCCAAGAACTCCGATCCAGATGCGAGGGCTGCCGTGTTAGGCCAAGTGGGCACGCACCACTACGGGAAGCATGCTTCGTCGACGTAAGACGTAGAACGGCACAAGTGCACTCACGCAGTTCCGGCCTACACATAGGGCGATCAGCGAGCAGCTCTGTAGCAGCCGTCTTGCAGCAGTGGCACGGATGAACTCGCGTTTAGTGCGGCTGCCCATTCGAGGTCGGCTGCGAATCCGCGGCGGATTAACTCGCGGCCAGAAGTGCAAGCCGCGAGCCGTTGCTGCAAGTCTCCTGCGGCCTGCTGGTAGGCGTCGGCTGCCAGTTGCGCCTCGGGCGAGCGGTTGCCGCTCAATTGGGAAATGACAGCGCCGGCGCCCACGAGATCCTCCCAGGCGAAACGCAAATTGCCGTCAGGCCAGCGTTCTCCGCAGGCAATGACGGCGACGGTTTGGCCGTGCTGCTGGACAAACTCTGCCACTGCGCTGCTGTTGCGCAAACAGGCAGCGATCGTCATCGCGTGCCTAGCAGCGCGCAAACTTAATGTCGCGCCATTGGGCGAAGGCAGGACCAGGCGAGCTCCTGCGGGAATCTGCGCGAGCGACTGCGGCGACAACGAATAGCCTTCTGCGGCCCGGCGGTCCTTGGTTGCCAACAACGCGTTTTGTTCACGCGCGAATCGCTCCGCCCGCTCGTCGTTCCAAGTGTACGGCAGCACCACGGCTGCTCGCGAAGTAGCGATGTCGACGCATGTTGAAAAGGAGAGGACGTCGACCAGGACAATGACGTCGCACTGCGATCCCAGCACATCAACGCCGTGCTCGCCCCACTCGAAACGAATCGGAAAGTCTGCCTGATCTGCGTCCATCTTCGTTTTCACTCGCCGCTCAGCAGCTCCGCGAGGCCGTCGGGAAATAAGGGGAGGCCGGAGCCAATGACCTCGGTGAGCGTGTACCACCGCGCGGGAAGCGTCTCGCCGTTGCTCTCGCGAATGACCATCTCGTCTTGCGCGCAAACCACGGCATCGTGGCATTGGGCCTCATAGACAAAAACGAGCTCGTGCTCCGGACGGCCCGCAAACTGAAATATATTCTCAGACATTGCCAGTCGCGTCACCTGCGAGAGTTCAATTCCGACCTCCTCGAAAATCTCTCTTCGAACGGCATGCTCGAGCGTCTCTCCAAACTCGACGCCACCGCCGGGCGGAATCAAAAAAGATCTGCCATCGTGCGGATCCGTCGCGCGAATCAGCAGCAATCGATCGGCGTTGCGAAGAATGCAAACGACCTTGGCACGGATGAACTTCATGACTTTCATCCCTCCTGCCATGCGCACGAATCAATGCGCAAAAAGAAACGTCAATAGATCGGCAATGGATGGGGGGGCTGCAAGTCATGCCGGAACGGCGTGGAGTACCGCTTGTTCCGGCCTACGCGGGTGGCAGGCAAACTGGCTTTCATTCGCCCATCTCGGAGACGGGGTCAGGCCCCGGTCAGCGTGCAGTATACGCCGTACCATGCGAGCACGGCGCAAGCCGCGATCCCGGCTGAAATCAACCCACTGCCGACGGTGGCGTGCCAGCCGCTTAGTCCGCCGGCACCAGGGGCGACCGGGCCGAGCCGACGACGCCAAGCCGGGAAGGACCAGGCGAGGCACAGGACGGTGCAGGCGATAGCCACCAGTGCCATCAACGCCGCTGTCGTGTAGAGCATACCTGCTGTAAGCATGACAAATCCCCAATAATGTTCGAACCAACGCGGCCGCCATGACAGAAATTGGAACGAGCTGACGTCCAGTTAAGTGCGTTACGCTCCGAATGTCAACTGAGAACCAAATGCGTTGCTCAGGGCGTTTTCTGCCTCAGTGTGACTTCCTCGCTGCCGTCCCATTCGGTGATGGGGCCTTGGGGGCGGTGAATGCTCGTGCCGGGGGGCAGGGACATGGCTGACTTCACGGTGTGCGTAACTTCGTAGACCGGGTTGCCGTCGTAATGGCGAGCGAATTCGATCTTGCGCGGGAAGGCAATCTCGCCCTCGCGCGGCTCCGCGTATTCGCAGTCAATTCGATCGAGCATTCCCTTCTCGCCACCGGACTCGATTCGCAACACATAGCGAGCATCAGCACCGCGAAAGTAGATACGCGTCCGTGGACTATACGCGACGATGTATTCCACCACCGTGCAGTCCTGCCCCTTCAGTTTGTCGTGCGAAACTTTGGTCTCCTTGCGCTGCTTCTGGCCGATGCAACTATCAAAATCGAGGCGCTCCAGCGATTGAACGCTGCACGGCGCCAAGCCAAGGAGCCGCGGATCGAATACATTCAACTCGGAATTCTTGAGAGGTGTATCGCGAATCGTAACGCCCACTTTTGCGACCGGTTGGAAAAAAAAGACACGCCGAGATATCACTTCAATGGGCGTGATGATGCAACGGTACTGATGCGGTATGGCGCCTTGAAGATCGCCGTCGACGCGCTGATCGAAGCGCAACTTCTCCGGTTCGAAGAAGATCTCAAAGGAACTCGGGCTGTCGATGGTCCCGCCGCCCTCGTCGCGGTAGTGATGTACGACGTCGAGCAGGACATGCCCGCTCTTGATCGCACGGCGATAAGTGAGGCACTCCTGCTCGATCTTGCTGACCTCGGCGCCCTCAACTGCGTCGCCTTCGGCCACAGCGGAGCGCGGACCGAGTGCGGCCAACAGGATGAGTGGGACGAGGAAGAGGCTCTTCATCGAATCATCCTTCGCAACAGCAGGGAATGACGATTACAGCGACAGCGGGCCGTCTTTGCAGAAGTCGGGGTTGCCGAACTTGTCGATGCGGTGGCCGAAGGCGTGGGCGAAGCTGAGGAGCAGGCGGTTGTGAGCCACCTTGCCGAGCTTTTTGGCCTGGCCCATTTGGAAATCAAGGCCGTTGCCGACGAGCACGAACGGTGTGTTGTCGAGCGTGTGCGAGTTGCCCTTGCCGAGCTCGTTGGTCCACACGATCGTGGTGTTGTCGAGCATCGAGCCGTGGCCGTCTGGTTCCGGCGTTTCAGCGAGGCGCTGCGCGAGATAGGCGAGCTGTTCGCAGTACCACTTGTTGATCTTGGTCAGCTTCTCTTGAACCTTTTCGTTGCTGTCGGGCTCGTGCGACATCTCGTGATGCCCTTCTTCGATCCCCAGCCAGCGATGGCGAGCGCCGCCGACACTGTTGGTGTATTGAAGGGTGGCCACGCGAGCAAAGTCGGCTTGGAAACTGTTGATCATCAGCTCGATGTTGAGCTTGCTGATCTGCGGAATGTTGTCGTTCTCTTCCTTGATTCCTTGCTCGAGAACCGGCACAGCGTGCGTGAGCGGGCCAGCCGTTTGTAGCTCTTGCTCGAGCTCGCGGACGAGTGTGGTTTGTTCGTCGAGCAGCTTCTTATCAGCCGAGCTGATGTGCTGGCTGATTTTCTTCAGATCGGTTTGCAGTTCGTCGAGCACGCTGCGCAGGCTCTCTTGATCTTTCTGCCGACCATAGAGCTTGTTGAACATCTGGTAAGGATCGTCGATCGGTGCGATCGGCTTGTTGCCGGCGGCGTAGCTCATGCGGGTCCAAGTGTCGGCGCGATCGGGCACCATCACGCCGAATTCGAGCGAGCCGAAGCGGGTACGAGTCGCGTCGCTCTTTTGCAGGAAGTTTTTGATTTCTTGATCGATCGAAATGCCGCTCGACCAACCGGCCGGCGTGTGCGAGCCACCTTGGATGTTGCCGGGGAACAATTCAACGCCGGTGAGCAAGCAACCAATGCCGCGCATGTGGTTGTCGCCGTCGCCACGAACCTTGTCATTCACGCCATGCAACACCAGCGTGCGCTCGCGCAGTTTTTCGAGCGGCGACAAGCTTTCTGGCAGTTTGAAATCGGCCCCTTCTTCCTTCGGCCAGAAGGTATCCGGCACCACTCCGTTGGGGCTGAACATGATCACGATCCGCTGCTTCCGCGGCGTTTCAGCAGCTCGCGCGAGACTGGTCAGCCCCGTGACAAACGGCAGGGCGGCGGCGCCCAAACCAAGACTGCGGAGGAATTCGCGGCGGGTGCGATAATGCGACATCGTGCATTCCCTTTGGGGTGACGCTTAAGGCGGGCTGCAGGCGGGGAGTAGAAGCAATTTCAAGTCTATCACAGTCATCGGCAAGGTTGATAGTCATTCGCGATAGCAGATGCATCGGGAGGTCGAGCCGGCCGTGCCTTTTGCCGATCTGGCGTAGTGCTCGCAGCGGATGATTTTTTACTTGGCGACGGTTGCGGCCGGACTTCGAGTTTGGCTGCGGGACGCGACAGAATGTCGCACGGCAGTTTGGGCGTTTTCCGAGAGGTTATAAAAGGTTATAGCCTCGGGCTTTTTTTGACAGAAAAAATGCCGTAATGCTTTCTTCAGAAAGCACTTGCGGCAAATTCAATTTTCGTATTCCCTGTTATATTATTCCACAGAATCTCCGGCACTTTCAGCGGGATTTGCACCCCCGCGGGAGGCGGCGACTGGCGCGCTGGAACTTCATTTGTCAAGGGTCGCAAGTTTACAACTTTGTTTGCTTCTGAAATCGAGGATGGCTATCTTATAGGGATAGCGGATGCTTCTAACATCACGCAGTTCAGGGCTATGACAGGCTCAGGGGTTCTCTGTCGCGGCCTTGCTCATTCACCACCAGCGGGCCGGTTTTTCCGGAGCACAGCGGTGTTGTGAATGCTTATCGAACAGAGCAGGAGAGATCACGTGTTGCGTCGAATTGGTGCTTGGTCGGTCGCGCTGGCAGTGGGCTTGATGATTGGCTCGCTCAACGGCGTTGTCTTTGCTGGTGGTGGTTTCAACAACAACAATGGCTTCGGCAATCAGGTGGGTGGCGTGTGGGTCAATCCACAAGGCCAACTCGCCTCGGTGCCCGATGCCGAACTCGCCAAGTTGAACTTGGAGCGGTTGGAAGCGTTCAACAATCCGCCAGCCGCATTGAAGAAGCCCGTCGAGCTGCGCAAGGTTTCGCTGAAGGCGATTGAAGAAGCGCTGCAGCTGAATGGCAAGAACACCTTGGGCGCATTGCCCGACGAAATGCGTTACCTCGCCGGCATTCAACGCATTCAGTATGTGCTGCTCTACCCCGAGACCAACGACATTGTGATCGCGGGTCCCGGTGAAGGTTGGAAACTGAACGGCAAGGGTGCCATGGTCGGAGTGACGACAGGCCGCCCGGTGCTAAATCTCGAAGATCTGGTCGTGGCGTTTCGGACTGTCGAAGCAGCCCGGCGTGGTCAGCTGTCGTGCTCGATCGATCCTACTGCCGAAGGCAGGCAGCGATTCGAAGCGCTGATGAAGACACAGAAGACCTTCACCCAAGCAGTCGTTCCAGCCATTGAAGAAGCCTTTGGCGATCAGGCCATTACGGTCAGCGGCGTGCCGTCCACCTGCCACTTTGCCTGCGTTCTCGTCGCGGCCGACTACAAGATGAAGCGCATCGGCATGAAGCTAGAACCTTCCCCAGTGAAAGGTTTGTCCAGCTACGTCGATATGGCTCCGGCCAAAGTCGACAACATGATGCCTCGCTGGTGGATGGCCTGCAATTACGAACCTCTCGGTCGCAGCGACGATGGCTTGGCCTGGGAACTGCGTGGCACGGGCGTGAAGGTGCAAACTGAAGACGAGCTCGTTGACAATGCCGCCGGCACGGTCCGCGGCAGCGGCAAGACGAGCGGTCCGGCCCAAAAATGGAGCGAACAGTTCACCGCGAAGTACGACGAACTCGCTCTCAAGGAGCCGGTCTTCGGCGATCTGCGGAACATTATGGACATGTGCGTCATCGCTGCTCTCTTTCACAAAGAGCACCTGACTACAAAGGCCAAGTGCGAACTGCCGGAACTCACCACTTCGGCCGGCAAGGCTTTGCTCGGCGAGGCAAACGCGCCGAAGAAGGTACCGACGCAGAGCAGTGCTCTGAAGAAGGGCAACAATTGGATCATCACCGCTTCGGGCGGCGTTTCGATCAATAGCTGGGAAGCGGCCGACAAGAGCGAAGTTTCGCCCAGTGCCGGAGCCACGCGTGAAAAGGCCAAACCGGTCGCTGGCGGACCGGGTGAAGGCCTGTGGTGGAATTAAGCTACAGCTGCTAGCCTTAACAACCAAGCGAGCCGGCTGAGCGATTCAGCCGGCTTTGTTTTTGGTCAACTGAAATAGCAAGGATGAGTGCACGCTATGGCGGGCGCAAAAAATGTTCTCGGCGGCACCTTGGAACCTTGCTGCATGTCGCCGCGCACCGGCTTCTTCCGCAACGGCAAGTGCGAAACGGGCCCCGATGACTTCGGGCTGCACTTGGTCTGTGCCCAAATGACCGAGGACTTCCTGGAGTTTTCGTTCGACGCCGGCAACGATCTTTCGACGCCGAATCCCGACTATGATTTTCCCGGCCTGACGCCCGAACATCGCTGGTGCCTCTGCGTCGAACGCTGGAAAGAAGCCCTGGAAGCAGGCATGGCTCCGCCGGTGGTGCTCGCCGCGACGCACATCTCGGCGCTGGAATTTGTCGACCTGGAAGACCTGATCAAGCACGCGGTCGATGCCCCCAAGTAACGGCGGCGATTAACTTCATCTCCCCTTCAGGTTCGCGAGTTTATAATCGAGCGGTTCCTCACAACCCTCTAACGCGCGTGAACCTCGCATGCGGCTGCTGGTCATCGAAGACGAACCCGATTTGCTCGCCGCCGTCGCTCAAACGTTGCGTGAAGAGGGCTACGCTGTCGACGAAGCCGACGACGGCGAAATGGGACTCTTTAAAGCCGAGAGTTGGGACTACGACGCCATTGTTCTCGACATCATGTTGCCGAAGATCGATGGCTGGGAAGTGCTTACCCGGCTACGGAAGTCGCGCAGCACGCCGGTGCTGATTCTCACCGCCCGCGATGGAGTGCCCGATCGCATCCGCGGCCTCGATCAAGGCGCCGACGATTATCTGATCAAGCCGTTCTCGCTGGCGGAACTGCTCGCACGGTTGCGGGCCTTGATTCGCCGCAGCGCGGGGCAGGCCAGTTCGCAAATCGTTATTGGCGAGTTCACGTTCGATTCTTTGGCTCGCACGGTGCATCGCGGCAGTGAACTAGTGCCGCTGACGGCGCGGGAGTTTGCCCTGTTCGAGCTATTCGCGATGAACCCCGGCCAGGTCGTGACTCGTACACAAATCTACGAACATCTGTTCGACGAAAATGACGACAGCCTGTCGAACCTGATCGATGTGCATGTTTCGAATTTGCGTCGCAAACTCGGCAAGGAAACCATTGTGACCCGCCGCGGGCAAGGTTACCTGCTGAATGGTTAAATCGCTGCGAGTTCGCCTGCAATTGTGGTACGCGCTGATTGTTGTCGCGGCCCTCTGCACCTTTGCCGCCATCGTCTACGGCCGGGCACATCGTGAGATGCAGATTCGCGTCGAGGAACAATTGACCGGCGCGGTCACTTATTTCGACGCGGTGTTGAGAACCTTTCCGCCGGCGCTGCTCGAGCGGGCTTCGGCGGAGACGGAAAATGAATCCGATCGCCTGCCCCCCGATCACTTGCTGCACGGCTTGGAGTTTCGCGGCAGTTTGTCGCGCGAACTGGAATTGCACCCGCGCGATCGGCCGTTCTATGTCGTCTGGCGGCGCGACGGCAGCCTGCTGGTCGCCAGCGATAGCGAAACGGAACAGCGTTTTTCAGATTATGAGCCGCCGCCGTTCGGTGAGCACGTCAGCTTCGAACATCATCGCGGCGAAGCCTTTGCTTTGCTCCGCGGGCCGCTCGGCACGCAGATCATGGTCGGCAAACCGGTGAACCACGAATTTGCCCGGCTGCATGGTTTTGCGGCGCACATGGGTTTTGTCGGCAGCGGAATATTGCTGATCGCACTCGTCGGCGGCTGGTTCGTTTCGTCGCGCATGGTCAAACCGATTGCGGCGATCTCGGCGACAGCGGCCCGGTTATCGGCCAAGAATCTCGGCGAACGCATCGAGACGAAAAATCTCGCCACAGAACTGCAACCGCTCGGCAATGTGCTCAATGAGTCGCTCGAGCGTTTGCAGCAAAGCTTTACTCAGCTCACGCAATTCACGGCCGATGCTTCGCATGAACTGCGCACGCCGCTCGCGGTGTTGCAATCGCAACTGGAACTGGCCGCGGCTCGGCCGCGGAGCGTGGAGGAATATCAAGCGACGTTGGCCAAGTGCTTGCGAGCCACCGAGCGGATGCGCTCACTCGTCGATGGCTTGCTGATGCTCGCCCGCGCCGATGCCGGGCGATTGGAACTGACCAAGCATCGCTTGAATTTGAATCTGGTCGCCGAGGAAGCCGTGGAGCAAGTTCGCGCTCTGGGCGAGCAGGCGGGCGTGGCGATCGTTCGCGACCTGCCGCAGGAAGCCGTCTTCGCCCACGGCGATGTTTCGCTGCTCACACGCGTGGCTGCCAACTTGCTCGCGAACGCGGTGCAACATTCGGTTCGCGATTCGTCGGTCGAAATCTCTGTCCGCACCAAGATCGACAAAGCAACCGGCCAGGAAGTCGCCGTTCTCACGGTCGCCGATCATGGCTGCGGCATTCCCTTGGAAAAACAAGGTCAGGTCTTCGAACGCTTCTTCCGCGCCGATCCTTCGCGCAACCGGGCCTCGGGCGGCAACGGCTTGGGGCTGTCGATTTGTCGCAGTCTGGTCGCTGCACACGGAGGGAAGATCAGCTTTGCCAGCACGCCCGGACAGCAAACCGAGTTCACGGTACAGCTGCCGACTTGTTAAGCCGGGCCCCTAGATTCGCTATTTTCTCTTCGTTATCACGCCGATGGCAAATCAAGTGCATCCTGCCGGGTCATCGCTCTTTACCAAAACGGCAAGCTTCCACTATGATTGCGGCGAGGCCAGCGATTTCCGCTGGTCAGGTGGGGATTGTTTTGCCCCTTACGCTTCGGCAGGATCGCCGAAGTGGGAGTGATTAAGCGATGAATGGAATCGCGCTACTAATATTAGCCGCCACCCTGGGCGTCGAGTACGACTGGCAAACCACGGACGATGGTCAGATCGAGTACGTACTGATCGTGGAACCGGACTTCATTCCGGCCCTCAGCGAGGGAAGCGAAATCCGCAGCAGCGTGCCGAGCGAACTCGAAAGCGTGCAGCGGCTGTGCATTCGCATCGCTCAGCCCGCCAAGGGGGGCATCACGCCGCAATCGCAGGCCCGCAAGCTGCCGAGCGAAGCGTTTCGCAGCTCACGTGTCGGCCTGCGAGCCGCTGAACCAGTGACCATTCTCTGGAAAGCTCTCGGCCAGCCAGAAGAAACAACGCTCGTCCGCTACGGTTATCAACCCACGAAAGAAGGCCAGCTCGAATACTTTGTGCAGATCGATCCCAAGCTCTTGCGCACACTGGCGCCGGGCGATGAGATCTATACGACGCTGGCCGCTGAAGCCGGGCGTACCGATACGTTCGTCGTATTTTCGAATGCCAAGCAGTTGCCGAAGGTCCCTGGCAAGCCGGCCGCCGCGCCGTTGCCCGGCGCTCCTGGCAGCAACCTGGCGGGAAGCTTCCCCCGCACGAATTCAGCGGCCGTGCCAGCGCCGTATTCACCAGCACCCGCGCCGTTCAGCCCTCCCAGCACCTTCAATTCGCCAAGCACCAGTCCGCCGGCCGCCACATCCACTTCGTTCGGCCCGCCAGCTTCGCCGGCATTCGGCGCGGCGGGCTACAATTCGAATCACATCGCGCCGCCGCTCAGCAACGAAAAGACGCCAGCGCCGTACACTCCAACTCCCTACACGCCACTCCGTTCTTTTGGCGCCACCGATGATCTCGCCAACGACTACAATTCGTCGCGCGTGAATCCTGCCGCCGGTTATGGCCCGGCTCAACCATCGCCAACCGACAACATCCGCGGCTTCGACACCACTCGCACCGATCTGCCGCGGCCGAATCTAAACGCCCCGAACACAACCGGCTACGGCAGCAGCACGCAACCCTACGGCAATCAGCCGGGGGCGAACGATCTTTACACCAACAATTTTGGCAACAACCAGAGTGGCAATTTACGGCCAAATGGCTCGCAACTTCCCGCCGCCGGTAATGCCCCTTATCGGCCTGGCGTGGGCTACGACAATCAGTTGCCCAATAACCAGCAGAACGGCAATCTGCCGAATAACCATCAGCAGAACGGGAACTTTGCCCAGAACAACGCAGGCTACAACAACCCGAATCAGACGGGTTACAACAACAGCGGCAACATCCCGATGAATCCGCAAGCCGTCGGCTACGGATCGACCAATGGCGACAACCACGTGGCTTCGCTGCCGAGCAACTCGAACACGCTGCGGCCTGGTCTGCGCGATGAGCTTCGCGCCGGCGGCATGAACACACTGAACACGGTTCCCGTGCCGCAGGAAAAACCGTGGTGGTGGCTGGTCTTCACCGCATTCCTGCTGTTCGTTTCGTTCGGTGCAAACCTGTATCTCGGCTGGACTGCGGCGGAATTCTACAGCCGCTATCGCCTCGCCGTGGAACGTCTGCGAACCACCGGCACCCGCGGCTAGTCAACTTTCTGGTCGCAGGCTCGCAGCAGCGTTTCCTGCACCGCCAGGTCGTGGGCATACGAGTAATCGCATTCTTTCTCGCCGCGGATGATCTTGGCCATGTCGGCTGCATCGCCGACGTAGCGCGGGTAATTGCCAAATTTGATTTCGTGGCGACCCTTCTTGTATTCACCCTGGTCGCGATCAAGCGTGTAAGTGACGTTCGGCGCGTCGAGCGGTTGAATGTGAAACGAACCTTGCGTCCCGCAGACGACGAAATGCCGCCGCGAACCACCGTCGACTTCGATGGCCGATGATTTGACCGAAGCCGTTGCTTTTGGATATTCAAAAACTGCCAGCATGTTGTCGGCGAGCTTATCGGCCCGCGTGGACGAGTGTCGCGCAAAGGCCTGCACGCGATCGGGTTTGCCGAGCGTGCTCACGACCAGGTCGATCACGTGGCAACCGAGTTCAAACATAATGCCGCCAGGAAACTGCGCAAGATTGTCACGCTCGCCGGCGCCCACGACCTTGCTCATCACGGTATGCACTTCGAACAAATCGCCCAGCCAGCCTTCCTTCAGAAACTTCCGCATCAACAGCACGGCCGGGCTGTAGCGAAACATGTAGCCCATCTGCACGAGCAGTTTCGTCGCCTCGGCCTGCTTCAGAATCTCGCGGTACTGCGGCAACGATGCACCGGCCGGTTTGTCGAGATGAACGTGCTTGCCAGCCGCGATGGCGTGGCCAGCGTTCTCGAGCAAATCAGCCACCTGCGTCTCAATCAGTACAGCTTGCAGGCCGGGCGTGTTCAGTAGCTGCTCGCGGGTCATCCATGGCAAGTCTTTGTAAACCGCAGCCTTCTCCGCTCGAGCCCGCTGCTTGTCATCGGATTCGACGACGCCGACCACTTCATAGTCGTCCGACGCGCGATAGACGCTCAACTTGCTCGCGTGCGCATGGCCCGTGCCGATCTGCCCGATTTTGATCTTGGGCTTGGTTTGAGCGAAAGTCGAGCCGCCGTTGAGTTGAGTCAAACCAACGGCGGCAGTAGTGGCAAAGAAAGTTCGGCGAGAGGTTTTCATCGGCGTGATCCACTGCGGTAAAGCGATGCGAATTCCACGCCGACATCATAGGCGATTTACTTCGCCGCCACCGCTTCCTCAGCGGGCGAAGTCGCTCCACTATCTTGCGGCATCTCCAGCACGATCTTGATTCCTTCGCCGCTCTGCATCAACTGAAAACCGCGTTCGAACTCGCGCATCGGCAGCGTGTGCGTCACGATTTGATCGAGCTCCAGTCGGCCGCTGAGGAGCAGGCTTTCCATCTGATACCAGGTTTCGAACATCCGCCGACCGTTGATACCGAGGACAGTCGCGCCTTTGAAAATGATGTCGTTGGCCAGATCGAAGGCCACTGGTTCGGCCGGCAAACCGAGCAGCGCCGCAGTGCCGCCGTTGCGGAGCGCGGTGAAGCCCTGACGGATCGCCTTCGGATGGCCACTCATTTCCAGCAGCACTTCAGGCCCTTGGTCGTGCGTCAGTTCGCGGGCCTTTGTGGGCCAGGTGTCGTCGGAAGCATTGAACGCGTGATCGGCGCCGATATCGCGAGCGACTTTCAGGCGACGTTCGTCGCGGTCGGTCACCATGATGAAGCCCGCGCCGGCCGCGCGAGCAACCGTGACGGCCATCAACCCGATAATGCCCACGCCGGTGATGAGCACGCTACGGCCACTCACGCCGGCTGCCATCACGGTGTGAACCGCATTGCCGAGCGGATCAAAAACCGCGGCGATGTGATTCGGAATTTTTGGATGGACTGGCCAGACGTTTTCTTCCGGCACGGCAACGTAGGTGGCAAAACAGCCGTTGCAATCGATGCCGAGAATATCGACCCGCTCGCAGATGTGGCCGTTGCCGGTGCGGCAGGGCTGACAAACGCCGCAGCCGATGTGCCCTTCGGCACTCACGCGTTGACCGAGCTGAGCTCGCGTCACGGCCGAGCCGAGCTGGACAACTTTGCCGACGAACTCATGTCCGGTCGTGATGCCGACGGCAACGCGACTCTTGCTCCAGGCGTCCCATTCATAGATGTGCCGGTCGGTCCCGCAAATCCCCGCGTGCGTTACCGCAATCAACACCTCGCGCGGCCCGATCCGCGGCAGCGGCGTGTCTTCCTGCAGCCACAAGCCGGGCTTGTCGTACAGCTTTCGCAGGGCGGGCATCTGAGCGGGAAAACGGGCATTCATCGGCGATCCCTCGGATTTGGCAAAGAACGGATGTCTTATTGTACGGCCGGGGCGCTGCGGACACAGAGCCCCGCACGTAGTAAGGGGAAATCGCCGCGGGTTCTTTGGCCCTTCCGCAACCGGCCAACCGTGAACACAATGAGGGATTCCCGTGTCCTTCCTTCGTCCGCCCGCCTTTCGCCGGTTTTTGCCTGCACTTATGTCCATTCCTTTGCAGATTCAACGAATCGATGCCCGCCGCGACGACGTCACCGCGGCGCTCGATGCCTTGCGGGCCAAGCTCAGCCCCAGCGGCAATGTCGTCAGCGAAGCAGGCCGGCGACGAACGCTCGAGGTCTTCGGCGAGCCGCTGTCGCCCGTGCAAGTCGTCGAGAAGATCTGTGCGGACGTTCGCAAAACGGGTTTGGCCGCTGTCCTCGATTATTCGCGGAAACTCGATCGCGCTGAACTCACGGCGGACACGATTCGCGTTTCGGCCACCGAACTAGAAAAGGCTCACGCCGAAGCGGATCCGCGGCTGCTGGCTGCCGTTCGTCGAGTGCGACAGAACGTGCTCGAGTTCCAAACGGCGATTCTGCATCAGGACGTTGAAGTGACGCGGCCGGGAGTGATGCTCGCGCAGCGCTACGTGCCGCTCAACCGCGTTGGCGTGTGCGTACCTGGCGGCGCAGCTGCCTATCCATCGACCGTGCTGATGGCCGCCGTTCCCGCGCAGGCAGCGGGCGTGAAAGAAGTGGCCGTCGTTTCGCCCCCCACCGCGTTTGGGGCTAACAATCCTGTCGTGCTCGCCACTTGCCACGAAATCGGCATTCGCGAGGTCTATCGCATCGGCGGCGCGCAGGGGATTGCCGCGCTCGCCTACGGCATCGAAGGTTTGCCGAAGGTCGACAAAATCGTCGGGCCGGGCAACCTCTTTGTCGCCCTCGCCAAGCGCCATGTCTACGGCGAAGTCGATATCGATTCGATCGCCGGCCCCAGCGAAGTGGTCGTCATCGCCGATCAAACGACTCGACCTGATTTCACGGCAGCCGATCTCCTCGCGCAGGCCGAACATGCTCCTGGCGCGAGCATTCTGATCACCTGGAGCGAAGAATTGCTCAACGCCACAGCAGCCGAACTCGACAAGCAAGTGCAACAATTGTCGCGCTGTGAACTGACGCTGCAGTCGCTCCGCGACTTCGGCTGTTTGATTCTCGTCCGCGATGCCGAAGAGGCGTGTCGCCTGACTGATCTCATCGCGCCGGAGCATCTGCACATCGCCACCGACAATGCTGCTGAACTGCTGAAGAAAATCCGCAATAGCGGTGCGACGTTCCTGGGCAACTACAGCCCCGTTGCCCTCGGCGACTACGCAGCCGGGCCATCGCACGTATTGCCAACCGGTGGCACTGCACGCTGGGCATCCGGCCTCTCGGCGAATCATTTCCTCCGCAGCAGCAGCGTCATCCAATACAGCGCCGCCGCCCTCAAAGAAATCTCCGCCGACATCGAATACCTGGCCCAAGTCGAAGGCCTCACGGCGCACGAAAAAAGCGTCGCGATGCGAACTCGATAATCTCCCCCAATCTGCCATCTAAAATCCTCAATCTGCAATTCCCCCAATGTCTTTCTTCCGCCCTGAAATTCTCGCGATGGATGGTTACACGCCCGGCGAACAGCCGCAGGCGGGGAAGTTCATCAAGCTGAATACGAACGAAAACCCGTACCCACCGCCGGCTGGTATTCGCCGCGCGATCGAGGAAGTGCTCGACCGTGGTTTGCAGCGCTATCCCGATCCGATGGGGAATGCATTTCGCGCACGGGCCGCGGAACTTTACAAGTTGCCGGGCAAAGAATGGGTGCTGTGCGGCAACGGCAGCGATGATCTGCTGACGATTTGCACGCGGGCTTTTGTCGGCGCGGGAGAATTGCTGCGCCTGCCGTATCCGAGTTACATCCTCTATCGTTCGCTGGCGCAGATTCAAGGCGCGAAGTGGCAGGAAGTTCGTTTCAACGACGATTGGACGTTGCCGGCCGCGTTCGGCGATCCAGCCGAAGGGCTGAAGCTTGTCTTTCTGCCGAATCCCAACAGTCCGACGGGAACGATGGTCTCGCGCGAGGCCATTCTGGAACTTGCCGATCGGCTGCCGTGCCCGCTGCTGGTCGATGAAGCCTATGGCGATTTTGCGGAGTTCAACGCGATCGATCTGATTCAGCAGAATGAAAAGATCATGGTCAGCCGCACGCTGAGCAAGGCGTATGGCCTGGCCGGTTTACGGTTTGGCTTCCTGCTCGCGCAGCCGCAGATGATCGAGCAGCTGATCAAGGTGAAGGATTCTTACAACTGCGACGCCTTTGCGATCGCCGCGGCCACGGCGGCCATTCACGATGAAGCGTGGCAGGCCGATAACCGCCGCAAAATCGTTGCGACCCGCGGCCGACTCGTCGCAGGCCTCGAAAAGCTCGGCTTTGTGGTCATTCCTTCGCAAGCCAACTTTGTGTGGTGCGATCATCCCACGCGCCCCGCTCGGCCTTTGTACGAAGCCCTCAAAGCGCAGAAGGTTTTGATTCGATATATGAATTATCCGGGCTGGAAGGACGGCCTGCGGATCAGCGTGGGAACCGACGAGCAGACCGATGTGCTGCTGTCTTTACTCGGATCGCTCGTTTAACTGCGGATCTGCCGGAACTGCGCTGAGCACAGCTTGTTCCGGCCTACTGAAAGAAGAAGATGCCTCGTACCGCCACCATTGACCGCAGCACGCGCGAAACGCAGATCCACCTCGAGCTCAACCTCGACGGCAGTGGCCAGATCAATCTCGCCACGGGCGTTGGTTTTTTCGATCACATGCTGGAACTGCTCGCGCGGCATGGCTGTTTTGATCTGACCGTGCAGGCCAAGGGTGATCTGCACGTCGACGCGCACCACACGGTCGAAGACGTCGGAATTTGTCTCGGCCAGGCGATTCGGAATGCGCTCGGCGATAAGAAGGGGATTCGTCGCTACGGCCATTTCTCACTGCCGATGGAAGAGACGCTGTGCCATACGGCCATCGATCTGTCGGGCCGTTATTACCTGGTGTTCAACGCGCCAATGCCGAGCCCGAAGATCGGCGACTTCGATAGCGAACTGGTTGAAGACTTCTGGCAGGCCGTGGCGGCGAACGCTCTCTGCAATCTGCACGTGAACATTCAGTACGGCCGCAACACGCATCACATCAGCGAAGCCATTTTCAAGTGCGCCGCTCGCGCGCTGCGGATGGCAGTGGAAACCGATCCGCGGCAGCCCGGGATTCCGAGCACCAAGGGATCGCTGTAGTCGTCGATCGGTTCCGTGAAACGACAAACAATGAAAAAAGCCCTGTCTTGCGACAGGGCTTTTAATTTGGTCTGGCAGTTTTCGAACCGAGCTTAGTGGCCGAACTCAGGACGACGACGGCCGAGTTGGCTTTGCAGACGAGCGACGATGCTGCTGTGCATCTGGCTGACGCGGCTTTCGCTCAGGTCGAGCGTGGCGCCGATTTCCTTCATCGTCAGTTCTTCGTAGTAATACAGAATGATGATCAATCGCTCGTTGCGATTGAGGCCCTTGGTGACGAGCCGCATCAGGTCATTCTTTTGAATCCGCTTGGTCGGATCCTCGCCCTTCTTATCCTCGAGAATGTCAATCTCGCGGACGTCTTTGTAGCTGTCGGTTTCGTACCACTTCTTATTGAGGCTGATCAGATTCACCGCACTGGCTTCGCTGATCATCCGTTCGAGTTCTGGTACGGGCAGTTCCATGTGCACCGAGAGTTCGGCGACCGTGGGATGACGGCCGAGCTTGGCTTCGAGCGTTTTGGTCGCTTCGCCGAGCTTGCTGGCCTTACTGCGAACGAGGCGCGGCACCCAATCCATGGTGCGGAGTTCGTCGAGCATGGCGCCGCGAATACGGGGCACGCAATAGGTTTCGAACTTCACACCGCGGTTCATGTCGAACGCGTCGATGGCGTCCATCAAACCGAAGATGCCAGCAGAGATTAGGTCGTCGAGTTCGACGCCTTCCGGCAAGCGAGCCCAAATCCGTTCGCCGTTGTACTTCACCAGCGGCAGGTAGTTTTCGACCAGCCGGTTGCGCAGTTCCTGAGAAGTTTGATCTGCCTTGTAGCGCTTCCAGACTTCGTCAATTTCGGACGGGGGGGCGGGGGCAGGTGCCGCTGCAGGAGCAGGAACAAGTACAAGCGTAGAAGCCGTCATTCGATCCTCCGTGATGACGTTGTCCGCTGCGGGGATAGCCACAGCGACCAACAGCTCACCGCACATCATGTGCAGTGTTTTTCCGTGGGGGTGAATCCTGTCATGAATCGCCGAGCAGAGATTCTCTGCTCAAGGACTCGTCACAGAATCCGTTTACTTCGCAGTCGCGCCAGTGGCCTGGCGTTTCTGCTCCATGGCCGTCAGGAATTTCTGCCGGACCCCTTCGACGATGAACGATTCGGCGAGGGTGCCCGCGATAAACCCGACGGCTGCAAATCCAAACATGGCGCCACAAGCAACCAGGAGGCTCATTTCGAATCCGCTGCCGGAGATCGCGCCGCGAACCAGCACCAAAGTGCCAGCTAGTGGTCCGAGGATTCCCGCGTAGGATCGCCCCATGATTTCTTGCCACGCCGAATTAGTTGACGCAAACGATACAGTTTGACCTGTACGGGCGCTTTAACGCCCTCAGTTATTCGGCAATCGGAGCCGCCAAACTTTAGCGATTCCGAAAGGTGATTTTCTCCAACTGATTCTTAAAAATGATCGGTGATTGTGCGTTAGCGTTTTTAACTCAGGCAGCGCGGCGCAGTGTTGCGCTGTCCGAATCAAACGCATCCTCAGCGGGCACTAAAACGTGCGCGAGGTGATCGATTGCTCGGCTGAGCGGCGATTGCGGCGCGAGGACCGCGATTGGCACGCCGTGCCGGTTGGCTTGCTGGCTGTGATCGTCGTGCGGCAGACCAGCTGCCAGGTGCAATCCGATATCCAGAAACCGCTGGCACGATTGATCGATGCGGCGAAAGACGTCGGTCGCTTGCGCTTCGTTCTCGGCCTGATTGACGACGAGCCGCAGATTAGGGGCGACCGTCGCGGGTGTGAATTGGGTTTTGATCGCCGCGTAGGAGTCCATCACCGCGACTACATCCGGAGATGTCACGAGCAGCACGTCATCGGCCATTGCCCACAGCTGCCGCGAGAGATCGGTCGGCGCGTTGCCGGCGTCGATAACGACAACATCAACGTGCTTGCTGAGGGAATGAAGTTGCCGCAGGAGCCGCTGCTGCGATTTGGCCGTCGCTTCGGACTGCGGAGTTGGATTGGTAATACCGGAGATAAGCTGCAGACCCGCCGGGCCGCGTTGCAACACTTCGTGAATGTCGCGCTTGGCGGCGAGCACTTCGCCGAGACCTGGAGACAGCGAACAGCCGCAAAAAACCGCTGCTGCCGGGCGTTGCAGATCGGCGTCGATCAAAACCGCGCGCAGTCCCTGCCGAGCGAGCGAAACGGCCAGGTTGACCGCGAGTGTCGTCACGCCGACGCCGTTTTTGCCACCAGCCGCGACGATGGTGCGTGAGCGACCATGCGCGCTGTCGCCGTTGGCTTCGCGGAGCACGAGATTTCGTAAGGGTGATGCCTGGTCTGGCATGGGGACTGACTTTGACAAGGGACGCCGGCAGGCGGGCGACGAGTGACGAGAAAAGTGGAACGAGAAGAGGCAATCGACAAGACAAACCGAAAAGCTAAATCATCTCCGCCGTCAGCAAACCGGTCAGGTAACGTGCGAGCCATCGCCGCTGGGCGGGGCGAATGTCATCGGGAACGTTTTGACCGTGGGTGGTGTAACTGAGGGGCAGCGACGACTCTCGCAAAAGTGCCGCGAGATTTCCCGCTTGCGGCAGTTCGTCGAGCTTCGTCAGGATGAGCGAAGTCGGGTTCGTGCTGGCGTAAGCTCGCGTCGCCAATTGCTGGCAAGCACTGCTTGATGCGGCACTCAGCACCAGATGAACTTCATCGGGATCGGCCACCGCCAGCAACGACCGCTGTTCGGCGATTCGCATGGCGTCGCGCGGGCTGCGACCCGTCGTATCGATCATCACCAACTGACAATCCGACAGAGCAGCCAGCGCGGCCCGCATTTCTTGAGCAGTGGCCGCGACTTCCAGCGGCAAGTTCATAATGTCGGCGTAGGTCTTCAGCTGATCGACGGCAGCAATACGATACGTATCAATCGTGATCAGGCCGACGCGCCGTTGTTCATTCAAGCGAAAGGCCGCCGCAAGCTTGGCGACAGTCGTGGTTTTGCCAACTCCGGTTGGTCCGACGAGCGCGACCACGCGGCGCTCACCGGCCGGGAGCTGCAGTTCGCCGCTAAGTGGAATTTCGGCTTCGACGATGCGGAGAAGCTGTTCTTGCACTTCGCGAAGTACAGCGGCCGGCTTGTGAGCGATGTAGTCTTCGAGCTGAGCGAGCCAGGCAGCCGTCGTAAATTCATCGACGCCAGCCGCGTGCAGTTGCTGCTGCAACAAACCGCGGACATTCATTCCCGCAGCACCCGCTTCGGCTGGTTCGCGGCAGAGGCGATCGACGACAGAGAAATCGCCGCCGTCGTTTTCTTGGTGCAGCAACTCGCGAAAACGCAACCGATAGTCAGTTGCCTCAGCAGGTGCTGCATTTGATTCAAAAGTAGATTCGTAGCTGACGTCCGGTTCCGGAATCGTCTCATGCACATCGTGCGTGAAACGCGAATTGGCCGGCAAACGACTGGGAACATCGACTTCTCGGGAAGCCGTGACCTCGATTTCGGTTTTACCGAACCAGCGCATCATGCCCGAGCTGACTTCGCGAGTGTGGAGCACGGCAGCATCGTCGCCCAGTTCGGCGCGCACGAGCTGCATGGCTTCGCGGAGGTTCTTGGCTCGGTAGGTTCGGAGATCCATTTAGCTGTTTTTCTGTTCCAGGGCAGGCTTACTTGTCCAAATCAGGAATCACGCCGAGGACTTCGACGCGGGTGTCGCGAGTGATTTCGTTGAAGCTGAGGACGACCAAGCGTGACAGATTGCCGCTGGTCATCTGCTTCAAACCAGCGCGGATCTGCGGGCTGACGAGGAGGATCGGCTTATGGCCGGATCGGGTCAGCTTGGGCAATTCCGCGGAGATCTTGTCGCACATCTTGTCGATCGTGGTCGCCGGCGTGCGGACGAACAAACCACGTTCGGTGTGGTCGATTCCCGCGGCGATCTTATCTTCGAGAGCGGGGTCGAGCGTCAAGACGAACAATCTGCTTTCTGCATCGCGATAGCGCGTGCACAGCGTGCGCGCCAGACGATGACGAACATGCTCGGTCAGGTAAACGACGTCCTTGGTCTTCGTCGCCGTGTCGCCCAGCGATTCGAGAATCAGGCTGAGCTGCTTGATCGGCACTTCTTCGCGAAGCAGCATCTGCAGCACTTGTTGCACGTCGTGCAGCTTCATCAAGCTGGGAATCAGTTCATCGACGACGGCCGGGCTGATCTTTTTCAATTCGTCGATGAGATGCTTCGAGGCATCGCGCGTCAGCAATTCATCGGCATGACGGCGGACGAGTTCCTGCAAATGGGTAGCGAGCACGGCCGTCGGCTCGACCGGCGTGTAATTGAGCATCCGGGCTCGCTCTTCCAGGCCAGGCTCGATCCACACAGCAGCCTGCTGAAAGGCCGGATCTTTGGTTTCGATACCGGGGATTTTTCCCGTCGTCACGCCCGAATCGATGGCGAGCAGCTTGCCAGGAAAGGCCTCGCCGCCGGCGACAGGGTTGCCACCGATCTTGATGCGGTATTGATGCTCGCCGAGGCGAATGTTGTCGCGAATACGAACCTTCGGCAGAATGATGCCGATCTCGGCCGCGGTTTGCTGGCGAACGGCAGTGATCCGGGGCAGCAGATCGCCGCCGAACTTGGGACTGGCGAGACGAATGAGGGCGGCGCCGATTTCGATTTCCATCGGATCGACGTTGAGGAAGTCTTCGATCCGCTCTTCGGCGGGCTTCGCTGCAGCGGCCTGATCGGTCTTTTCCTTTTCGACTTGCTTCGCTGCGTCTTCTTTCACCTTGCGCGACAGCACAACCGACAGACCCATGCAGCCGGCGCCGATCGCCAGGAGCGGCAGCTTCGGCAGGCTGGTCATGATCAGGATGCAAAGGAAGCCGCCAGCGACGGCCAGCGTGCGCGGATTATTCAAAATCTGCGAGAAGAACTGCACCGGCAGGTCGCTCTTCTGTGTGCTACGCGTGACGAGCAAACCGGCAGCCAAAGAGATCAAAAACGCCGGCACCTGACTGACCAGACCATCACCGATCGAGAGCTTGGCAAAGACCTCAGCCGCTTCGGCGAGTTCCATGTTGTACTGAAACACACCGATGACGAACCCGCCGACGATATTCACCAGCGTGATGATGATACCGGCGATCGCATCCCCGCGGACGAACTTACTGGCACCGTCCATGGCCCCGTAGAAGTCGGCGTTTTGAGCCACTTCTTCACGACGGCGTTGGGCTTCTTTTTCGTCGATAATGCCGGCATTCAAGTCGGCATCGATCGCCATTTGCTTGCCGGGCATGCCGTCCAACGCAAAGCGAGCGGCCACTTCCGAGATACGCGTAGCACCCTTGGTGATCACCATGAACTGAATCACGACGATGATCACAAAGATGATGATGCCCACGACCATATGATCGCCGGCGACGAAGTTACCAAAGCCCTTGATCACGCCGCCCGCGGCATCCAGGCCTTCGCTGCCGGCGTGTGTAAGAATCAAACGCGTCGAAGCGACATTGAGCACCAGGCGAGCCAGCGTGGTGGCCAGCAGCATCGACGGGAAGACGTTGAATTCGAGCGGCGTCTTTACGTAGATCGTGGTGAGGAGCACGATCACCGACAGGGCGATGTTCCCCGCTAGCAGCACGTCCATCACTTCGGCCGGCAGTGGCACGAGGATCACGAGCAAGCTCGCGATCAACGAGATCGGCAGAATCAGATCTTGCCAGCGCTTCAGCAGTGACATCCGTGCCTTTGCCCGCTTGTTAGGCAGCCGATCGGGAAAGATTGGCTGGAAAAATCATTAAAGTTTTCGTTAGTGAGGAGGGCGGGAAGTTACCCGCGGTGCGTCATGCTGTCGAGGTCAAATATGAAGAGCTATGCGGTGGAGTTGGAGGACAGATCTTGGCGAAAGAGTCCTCTCTGCCCAGCCCGCGCACCCCCCTTTCGTACTCCCAGAATATTGCAGGCAATGCGCGAAGTGATTTCTTCCATAAGTCATTATGTGGAAAGGATTAGATACAAAAAACGCCTGCAATATTGCGTCCCAAATATCACATTTTATTGTAGCCATTTCGGGTGGTCTGTTGTTGGCTTGTGTCGAGTGGGAGAATCCTTCGCTCATCGCCCCCTACGTCCACTCAGGCGAATGCCGACCGACCATCCGGCTCCACATTGACTCGACAGAGCTGACATCTCTGGTCTGACGTAGATCCGCTTTGGAATTGCGAAGGCCGTTGGCGGCCGCCTTCGATCGGCGCGGTCGGCGGGAGCATCGCCTGTCTGGCCATCCCAAAATTAGCGCCAGCTTGAATGACTACCATCTGCTAACGACGAACACGCGAAGAACCACCAAGGTATGTTAGATTGCATGCTGCCATCGCGAGCGGAATAAAAACTCCTGCTGACCCCGAAGCGGCTAGCTACAACTGCGGGTTTTCGGCAAGGGACAAGCCAGTTCGCGGCTGGTACAATAGGAAGCGGAACAGAAGCAACGGAATTTCAGGGGATCTACTGCCGTGCAAGCGATTTCACGATCGGTATGGCTGTTGGCGATTGCATTTCTTGCAGTGACCATCATCGGTTGCGACGAACCCGTCGCTACCAAGCCAGGGAAAACGACCAAAGCGAAAGTCACCAAGGCGGGCGCCAAGACAAAAGATTCGAAGACCAAGACGCCGCCCGTCAAAACGCACGCCCAATGGGCGAAGAACGCCGAGCAGCGCACCCCCAAAGACTTCCGCGTGACTAATCCGCGTTGGGATGAAAACCCCGAAGGTGGCAGTATGGGTGGTGGCTACACAGCCAGCAGCCGGCGCCGCAACTTCGAATCGGGCCGGGTCGACGAAGTGGTCGGCAAGAAAGTGTCAGCCGTCGTAGCCGCTTCGCTGGAAGTTGGTCCCACACTCGTCGTCTGGATCATGGATCGCACGCCCAGCGCCAAAAAGCTGGTGATGGAAGCTGGCACTGGAGCCCGCTCGATTTACAACCAGCCTGAGATTCGCGCTGCCATCGGCGGCGACGAAAAGAAACTGCTGACCGCGGTCCTCGCCTTCGACGACAAGGTCGAAATGGTTCTCGATCCGCCAGTGTCCGATGCCCAGGCCGTGAACAGCGCTTTCGATAAAATCCAAACCGGCACCAGCGGCAAAGAGATGACCTTCACGGCCATCCAGACCGCGCTCGACCAATACATGCCGATGCGAATGAAGGACCGCCGCGAAATCGTCGTCGTGGTCGTGACCGACGAAGCCGGCGACGATCGTGAAAAGGTCGATGGCATTGTCGACGTCGTCAAGAAGAGCTCCATCCCTGTCTATGTCGTGGGCTCGCCGGCCCCGTGGGGTCAAACCAATCCTTACCTGCCCGCCAGGAAGCAAGCCGAAGTTGGTGACGAAGCGTTTCCGACGTACGGCCCCGAATCGGTTGCCCCGGAACGGGTGAATGTGCAAACGTGGGGCGGCGGCAAGGGTGGCGGCGGTTACCAGGAAATGGGTGGCAGCGGAAGCGGCGACGGCCTCGTCGACTCCGGCTTCGGCCCGTACCATCTCGAACGGCTATGCCGGGCGAGTGGTGGCGAGTTTATCGTCGCCCGAGCTGGTGGCGGCGGAGCACAGTCTTGGCCCACGGGCAGCGAGATTCAATTCGATCCCGATACGCTCCAAAAATACACGCCGTTGTACATGTCGCAAAAGGAATACGACGCCGCCGTCGGCAGCAATAAGGCCTGGTCTGGCCTGATTGCCGCGTCGAAGTTGGCGCCGGTCACGGTCTCTGGCAATCCGCAATCGAACTTCACCAAGCGGAACGAAGCCGAATTCAGCCGCCAGTTGAACACAGCGCAGCAGTTCGCTGCGGTTCACTCACCCGAAATTGACCAGTTCTATGCACTGCTCGCCCCGGGCGAAGGTGATCGCGACAAGCTGAAGAGCGCTCGCCTGCAAGCCGAGTTCGACCTGGCCATGGGCCGAGTGCTCGCCACCAAGGTTCGCCTCGACGGTTACAACGCGATGCTCGCCGCACTCAAGCGCGGCAAGAACTTCGAAAAGGAATCAAGCCGCACCTGGCACATCGAGCAATCAGACAAGATCGAGACCGGCAGCGCCATTCAAAAGATGGCTGAGAAAGCCCACATGTATCTCGATCGCGTCGTCAAGGAACACCCCGGCACGCCTTGGGCCGACATGGCTGAGAAGGACACTAAGGTTCAACTCGGCTGGGAATGGCGTGAGAGTTAATCGTGGATCGACGCGAGCAACCGGGTTCAACTCGCACTTGGCGGGTCGCGATTGTGCTCGTTCTAATTGTTCTGCCCGTTGTCTACTTGCTGGGAACGGGGCCGATCTATTGGCTGCAGTCCAACGAATACATCAGCGTTACGACCTTTCGCTGGTACATGCGACCGCTCGATGAAATCACCGCTTACAGTCGGTGGGCGCATCTGGCGCTGTGGTGGTATTGGACGCTTTGGGGCGCGCCTCCGCCGCCTGGAGTCAATCACTGAGTTGGTTGGAAACGTGGCGACTTAATGACGGCGATTTAAGGCGTTTCCAATTCGCCCCACTCGGCGGTAAACGTCGCCTGACATTTCGGGCAACGAACTTGTTTGCCGAGGAAGTTGAGCGGCGCTTTTACCGCGGATTTGCATTCCGGGCAACTCTGTACGACGCGCGCCGGCTTTTTTTGATCGATCGCCACGGCAGTTTCAGGCGTGCCGTGCAGTGCGATGTCGTCAACCTCGAAGGTCGTTAAGAGCTCCTTCGTCAGCGGCGCGATGCCAGCGATGCGATTCGCCAGGCGGCGAATCGACTGCTCGAAAATGTTTCTCACGAGTCGGCCGTTGCCGAAGTGCTCGTCGCGCTGTTCGTGCAACCAGGCGAGTACCAACAGTAAGCGTCCTTGGCCGTCACCGGTGACGTGGTAGTGATTCTGCTCACACAGCGACTTGAAAATCTGGCCGAGTTCGCCCGGTGTGTAATCGGCAAAGGTCAGCTGCGTGTTGAAGCGCGACGACAAACCGGGATTGCTCGTTAGCAATTGATCGAGCGGTTCGGGATAACCGGCAAAGATGATGGCCAGGCGATGCCGATCGTCTTCCATCCGCTTGAGAATCGCCTGCACGGCTTCGTTGCCGTAGGGGTCTTCGCGGCCGTCGGCGACCAGGCTGTAGGCTTCGTCGACGAAGAGCAACCCACCGAGGGCTTCGTCGATTTTCTTATTCGTTTTTGGTCCGGTCTGACCGGCAAACTCGGCGACGAGCGCGCTCCGGTCGACTTCGACGAGATGCCCCTTTTGCAACAAACCCAGCGCCGCATAAATCCGGCCGATGATTCGTGCGACGGTGGTTTTCCCGGTGCCGGGATTGCCGCGGAAGACCAGGTGCAAACTGAGCGGCGTTTGCGGCAGCCCCAACTCTTGCCGTTGTCGTTGCAGTTGCAGCACGTTCACCAAGGTGCGAACTTCGGCTTTGATCGATTGCAGACCGGTGAGTTGTTCGAGCTCTTTCAGCGCGTCAGCAATCATCTCTTGCGGCGACTTCGCATTGGCCGGCGTGGCCGAAACAATGATCGGTTTCTCGGGCGCCTTTTTCTCGATGATCGCCCGCGCCTTCGGCTCGGGAATCGAAGCCGTGGCGTATTGCGTCGTCGGTTCATCGATTGGCAGCAGCTTCAAGTGGCGATCGATTTCACCCTGAATCGTCCGCAAAATCGCTTCTTCGTCGACCGAGACATAGCCATCGATCTTCGCGGTCAGATTCGCCACCTGCATCACGACCGACTCGAGTTCGGCGACACGCAGTTGCAGCGGCGGCATGACATCGAAGGGTCGCAGCAAGCTGTACCAACTGAGCGTCGAGGCATGTTTGAGCACTTCCGGCAGTGTTTCGCGGACGCGCTGCGGCGTAATCGGTTCGCCGTAGGCATGCGTCAGCAACGTCGCGGCCAGACGTTGTTCTTCGACCGAGCACACGCGATCGCTCGTCGCCACGGCAGCAAAGACCTTCACCAGCAAGCCGCGGTGCAGGTTATCGAGCAACTCGACATACGCCTCGGGTTCGCCGGCAATCAGATGCGGACATTGCTCCACGCATTGATGCGCGCCGCTCACATACAGCTCGCGGCATGCGTGCAGCGCCTGGGCGAAGGCTTTCGCTAGTTCGTCGAATGAGGCCTGCGTCATACTTCGGCTGCGGGTGATTGCGGAGAAGGTGAACCAGCGACCAGCACGTGCGAACCGAGTGCGGCGCGAAGCGGATCATCGGCAGGATCGCAAAAACCCATATGCAAATGCCGCCGCCAACCTTCCGCATAGTCGAACACGCACGACATGCGGCCCAGTTCGGCATCGAGGGCCGACATCGTATCCAAGTACGAATCGAGCCCCTGACTTTCATCTAGCCAATGCTTCTGACTGACATGCAGCGCGAGCAGCTCGCGCTTCTGCGCTTGCAAGCTCGTTACATCGACCATCAGTTTCGGCTCGATGAGATTGCCCAGCGGATCGCGATGCGAATACGGCTGCGCGTGATACACGGTCACTTTGTTTGCCACGTGCGGCCGCGGCGGATCGGTCGAAAAGTTCGGCATGCCGCGCGTGAACGCTGCCGTCGTTGCCAACCGGCAGGCATTGGTGTGGTCTTCCATGTAATCCGACGGTGAATGCGTCAGCACGATGGTCGGCGCGACCTCGCGAATGACCGCAGCTACCTTGGCCAGCGTCGGCCGATCGTAAAAAATCCCCAGATCGTCGCAAATGCTTTCATGAAACGTCGCCCCCATCGCGGCGGCAGCGTTCATCCCTTCCTGGCGACGCATCTTGGCGATTGTCTGCACATCGTACTGAGTCGTACCACAGCAACCGTTGGCGAGATTCCAGTAATGGATTTCATAGCCGGCAGCACGCAACCGCAACAGCGTTCCTGCCATCAGGAATTCGATGTCATCGGGATGGGCGGCGATGGCGAGGGCGGTGGGCATTAGATCGAGAAGGCTCGTGATTTAGTTTAGTGACCAGATTGTATTCGATCGGTGGCTGGAGAACCGTATTCGACAAGTTCAACATATTTATCACAAACGCCATGAAACTGTTGCTCACCGGCTCTCAGCTCTGAGCTGATTCTTTTCAGTTCCAAGAGCGTCTGCTGTCGTTGCAATTCTCGCTGAACTTGCCACCTGCTGTACTTGGAGTAGCAAAACCCTAGCAGCGGGCCGAAGAGGAGCACAACGAGCAGCAGAGCGCGGAGTGAGTATTTCATATTCTTAATTCTACTCGCTCGCGAAAATATTTGGCCAGCTTGAAAACCTTCCGCGGAGGGCGCTACCACGACAGGATGATCTTTTCTGAGCTATACTTCCGATGCGCGAAATTTCCGCTGCCAGAACCCGTTTCTCGCAGCGAGTGCGCAGTTTTCATTTCCCACCTTCAGGTATTCACGATGAAACGAACTCTCTCCCTCCTCGCTCTTTTGCTCGCGCTGGTCGGCAGCGTCAGCGCCCAGGAAAAGGAATCCAAATCGGATTCGGCTCCCAAGGAAACGGGCTATCGCCTGCTGATGATCACGCAGTCGGCTGGCTTCCGCCACGGCAGCGTTACGCGCAAAGATGAAAAACTCTCCCCAGCCGAAATCGCCATCACCGAGCTCGGCGTGAAGAGCAACCTCTTCCGCGCCGATTGCAGCCAGGACGTGGCCAAGGATTTCACCAAGGAAAACCTGAAGAACTACGACATCGTCCTCTTCTACACGACCGGCGACCTGAAGATTAAGCCGGAAGATCTCGACTACTTCTTTCAAGAATGGTTGACGAAAAAGGGGCACGGTTTCATCGGCACGCACTCGGCCGCTGATACCTATCACAACTACAAGCCCTACTGGGACATGATCGGCGGCACGTTCAACGGCCACCCGTGGGGCTCGGGCGAAACGGTGACCGTCACCGTGCACGACACCAAGCACCCCGTCAGCAAGCCGTGGGGCGAAGAGTTCAGCATCAAGGACGAAATCTATCAGTTCAAGAATTGGCAGCCAGAAAAAGTGCACGTGCTGATGAGTCTGAACATGGAAAAGACCAAACTGAAGAAGCCCTACCATGTTCCAATCGCTTGGGTGAAGAACTACGGCGAAGGGAAAGCCATGCACATGAGCCTCGGCCACAACGAAGCCGTGTGGGCTGATCAGCGCTACATGGATTCGCTCCTCGGGGGCATCAAGTGGGAGCTGAATCTGGTCGAAGGCGATGCCACGCCGAACCCGGACCTCTCGGCCGCTCAAGAAGAGAAAGCCAAGGCTGACACCGAAGGGACGAAGTAGTTCCCTCGTCGCGTCTTTAAGTAGGACGGACCATTGGTCCGTCCGGAAGTTTAAGGAGAGTAGTTGGGCGAGTACCCGCTCGTTGGACGGACCACTGGTCCGTCCTACTTCACACATCGCCGTCTTGGGGAGTTCTCTTATGCATCGCTGCCGACGAGTTCTGCTGTTGTTGTGCGCATTGTCTTTGCTGTTCGCTGCGTCCCTGCAGGTTGCCACGCTGGCGGATGAAAATCCCGACCGTGTGGTCCAGAAAGATGTTCCGCAGGGCAAGGTGACAGCGGGCCAATTCAAGGAGAGCAAAATCTTTCCGGGGACTGTGCGCGACTACAGCGTGTATGTGCCGGCGCAGTACAAGGCCGATGAACCGGCGGCGTTGATGGTGTTCATGGATGGCGGCGGTTACTCGGGAGCGAATGGCGGCTTTCGCGTGCCGATCGTGTTCGACAATTTGATCCATCAAAAGGCGATGCCGGTCACGATCGCCGTCTTTGTGAATCCCGGCAACATCCCGGGGACGATGCCGGGAGCGGCTGGTCGCAGCAATCGTTCGTTTGAATACGACTCGATGGGCGATGCTCACGCGCGGTTTCTGGTTGATGAGTTTCTGCCCGTCGCGCTGAAGGGGCTGAACGTCTCGGCCGATCCCGCCAAGCGCGGCGTATGCGGGATTTCATCGAGCGGCATTTGTGCCTTTACCGTCGCTTGGGAAAAGCCCGATCAATTCGGCAAGGTCATCAGCCACATCGGCAGCTTCACGAACATTCGCGGCGGCTGGGCTTATCCGGGGCTCGTTCGTAAAACGCAAGGCAAGAAAAAAGACATCAAGGTTTACTTGCAGGATGGCCGCGAAGATCTGAACAATCTGCACGGCAACTGGCCGCTCGGCAATCAGGACCTGGCCGCAGCGCTGCAATTCGCCGGCTATCAGTACAAGCTGGTGATGACCGACGGCGGTCACAGCGGCAAGTTCGGCGGCGAATTGCTCCCCGAGGCGCTCAAGTGGCTGTGGGACGACAAAGCCGAATCGACCAATATTCCGATCGTGAATACCAAGCCTGCGTGGGAGCCTCATCCCGACGCGGTCGCAAAGGATGATGTGCCGAAGGGGACCGTCGAAAAAATGGAGCCCTGGGAAGAGTCGAAGGTTTTCCCGGGCACCACGCGCGACTGGGCCATCTATGTCCCCGCTCAATACAAAGCCGATCAGCCGGCTGCACTGATGGTGTTTCAGGACGGCGAAGGGATGCGCAACCTCACTGGTCGCTGGCGGGTGCCGATCGTCTTCGACAATCTGATTGCCCGCGGCGACATGCCCCCGACGATTGCTGTTTTTCTGAATCCCGGCCACGACAAATCGAAGCCGCGCGAAAACAACAAGCACTCGAACCGCGGCTTTGAATACGACAGCCTCGGCGATCGCTACGTTCGCTTCCTGCTGGAAGAAATCATTCCGGCCGTGAAGAAGAAATACAACATCTCCGACGATCCGGAGATGCACGCCATCGGCGGCTCGAGCTCGGGCGCGATTTGCTCGTTCACCGCGGCCTGGGAACGGACCGATCAGTTCCGCAAGGTTTATTCCAGCGTCGGCAGCTTCACGAATCTCCGCGGCGGCAATGTCTATCCAGCGTGGGTTCGTAAGACCGAACCGAAACCGATTCGCGTCTACATGGCCGATACCAGCGGCGACGTCGACAATATGTACGGCAGCTGGCCCTGGTCGAATCAGCAGATGTCGTCAGCGCTGAAGTACATGGGCTACGACACCCGCTTCGACTGGGCCGAGGGTTACGCTCACAACGCCGACTTCGGTGGCGCGAAGTTTCCGGAAGCCATGAAATGGCTATGGCGCAAAGAAGTTCACAAGCCGGTCTATGACACGCGCGGCGATCTTGGCGGCGATCTGACGCTGCTCAATCTGCTCATCCCTGGCGAATCGTGGGAACTGGTCGCTGGCGATCTCGGTTTCGCCGATGCTTTGTGCGCTGATAAGGAAGGGAACTTCTATTTCTGCGATATGAAAGCCCCTGCCGTATTTCGCATCAGTGCTGCCGATGGCGCGAAGACCGAACTCTGCAAGGAATCGGTCAGCGGTCTCGAGTTCAGCCCCGATGGTTCGCTCCTCTACGCTTGCCAGGGTTCCAAGAACCGCGTGATTTCGATCAATGCAAAATCGGGCGAGGTCAAAACGATCGCCGAAGGGGTAAAGCCCAATGACCTGGCCGTCACGCGCGACGGCATGATCTTGATCACCGAAACGGGCGCCAAGCAAGTGACGCGAATCAATCCGCAAAACGGCGAGGTGTCGCCGGTCGACACGGGTATCGCCAAGCCAAACGGCATCGGACTATCGAACGATGGCGGCACGCTGGCTGTTTCCGACTACGGTGGCGAACATACCTGGACGTTCCGCGTCAACGCTGGCGGAGTGCTCGATGCCAAGATGCCGACCATGCCGATGCGTCTGCCGATCGATCCCAAGGGCGAATTCAAGTTCGGCGAGGCCCCGCCTTACGTGGCTGCCTCGAAGGGGGATGGCTTGGCCGTCGACAAGGCAGGTCGCTACTACGTGACGAGCGAACTGGGCGTGCAGATCTTCGACCCAACGGGCCGACCCTGCGGCGTGCTGCCGAAAAAAGACCCGGACCAACCTCTGACCAGTTGCATCCTCGCGGGCAGCGATCACAGCACCCTGTACGTCGCCAACGGTAAGAGCATCTACAAGCGCAAGCTTACCGTTGAAAAGCCCAAACGTTAGTTGGTGCGGCAGAACCGCAGGAGAAATCAAATGACTTCAGTGCATGTATTCGACCGCAGCGGGAAATTGGTCGGCCCCGTGGAATCTGCCGAGTGGAATTTGTCGGACGACGAGTGGCGAGCGCGCTTGACGCCGGAGCAATTTCGCGTGTTGCGCAATCAGGGAACCGAGCGTGCATTCTGCGGCACGTTGCTCGACAACAAAAAGACCGGCGTCTATACCTGCGCTGGCTGTGGGCTGCCGTTGTTTTCTTCCGATGCCAAGTTCAACTCCGGCACCGGCTGGCCGAGCTTCTTTCAGCCAGTTGCGAAGGAAAACGTGCTGGAGAAACGCGACGACAGCCACGGCATGGTTCGCATCGAGATCAATTGCGCTCGCTGCGATGGTCACCTGGGACACGTCTTTCCCGATGGACCGCGGCCGACCGGACTGCGGTTCTGCTTGAACTCGGAGTCGCTCAATTTCACGCCCGCCGAACAGTTAGATTCGCTCGCTGAGCCGGCGGCTGGCGCTTAGACATCGGAGCAATCGAGCAGGGCCTGAGCAATTGCTGCCAGCCCGGCGGCATCGTCGGCTGAGAATCGGTTCAAGATCGGACTATCGAGATCCAAGACGCCGATTAGTCGAGTGCCGACGATCAGAGGGACCACAATCTCTGATTGTGAAGCCGAATCGCAGGCGATGTGGCCAGGAAACTGGTGGACGTCGGGAACAACGATCGTTTCCCGGCGAATTCCAGCGGTACCGCACACGCCTTTGCCCAGCGGAATGCGCACGCAGGCCGGCTTACCTTGAAACGGCCCTAGCACCAGGTCATTGCCGCGCAGGAAATAAAAACCGGCCCAATTCAAATCAGGCAACGTCTGAAACAGCAGGGCAGCGCAGTTCGCGGTGTTCGCAATCCAGTCGCGCTCGCCTTCAAAGACCGAGACGAGCTCCCTCAGCAACTGTGAGTAGGCAGGCGACAACGACACGATAAACTCCTGACTGCGGGACCCAACGCGATGTTCCGCATGATACCTGATCCAGCTATTGCTTGATCGCAAAGTCCTCGGCGGTAAACACCTGACGGATCTCAATGATGTCGCCAGCCAGCGCCGGGCACTTCTGCGCCCATTCGACCAGTTGTTCTTTTGAATCGGCTTCCACCATCCAATAGCCGCCGAACACTTCTTTGGTTTCGACATAGGGACCATCGGTCACGGTCGGCTTGCCGTCACCAAACGACACTCGCGCACCCTTGCTGAGCGGATGCAAACCGTTGAGCGACAGAATCTTCACCGCTTTGCCCAGTTCCTCGTTGAATCGGCCCATCGCTTCCATTTCTGTCAGCTTGGGGGCAAAGCCGTCCAGCTTGGGATTGTTGCGATAGACGTTCGGGATCATCAGCATCATGAACTGCATGGTATTTCTCCAAAGATAGGTGTTTGCGTCCGACATCTGTAGTCGTTCGGCCGAAGAGCAAATCGACACCCATTTCGAACTTATTCCAGTCCGGTTAGCTCTTTGGAATAACAGCGTCGACGCTTGTGCTGGCGACGCTCAAAGCCCTTCCAGATCAGCTGCACTTGCAGATTGGTTTCGAGCTCCGGATTAGTCTCGGCGGTAGGAATCCCATACTTCAAGCAGGTGGTCAGGATCTTTTCCAGGATCATGATGTGCACACCCTTGCTGCGAAACTCCTTGCGCAGCGCGATGATGTAAAAATCGGCGCGGTTGTTTTTCTGCAGCGCTCGATACAAGTGCCAGAAGCCAAACGGCAACAGCCGGCCCTGCGCCTTTCGCAGCGCCAGCGATAACGACGGCATGGTCAGTCCGAAGGCGACCACTTCATTCTGCTGATTGAGAATGGTGGAGACGAAATCTGGATTGACGTAGCCGAAATACTGCTCGGTATAGAACTCGATCTGCTTGTCGGTCAGTTCCACAAAACCATAGAGATGACTGTAGGCATCGTTGACCAGTTGAAAGATCTCGCGAGCATAAGGGCGCAGTTCGCTGGCACGCTTTACCTCCAACTGACGCAAGCCGTAGCGCTCCTGCACCTTGCGCGAAAACTCAGCGAAGCGCGGCGGAATTTTGCCAGGCGAGAAGATTTCATACTCCAACCAGTCAGCGCTCTTGCGGTAGCCGCACGCCTCGAAGTGCTCTGGATAATAGGCGTGGTTGTAGATCGTGGCGAAGGTTCCCATTTCCTCGAACCCTTCCACCAGTAGGCCCTCTTTGTCGAAATCCGAAAAGCCGAGCGGGCCATGGATGTGCTGCGTGGCATGTTCGCGAGCCCAAGTCTCCACCGTTTGAAATAACCGCGCCGATACCTGACGATCGTCGATGAAATCGATCCAGCCGAAGCGGGCCGTCGAGCCGCCGAACTTCTTGTTTTCCGCGTGGTTGATAATCCCGGCAATCCGCCCCACGATTTGGCCGTCGCGCCGGGCTAGCCAATATTTTTTCAGGCAATGTTCGAAGGCCGGATTCTTATCCAGCGTCATGATTTCGTCACGAATCAGTGGCGGCACCCAGTAGCGGTTGTCCCGATAAAGTTGAAAGGGAAACTTGACGAAGGCCCGCAACTCGCCCGGCGTCGTCACTTCGCTGATCTCTAACATCGGAATAATTGGTGCAACTTCCGGGCAATATCCAGCGAAACCCCAGGATGACCAGTGGGTGAGGTTCTTCCGCTCTGGTTGAGTCGGCAATCAACAAGTCGAAATCCAGTGGCGAATCTTACACCGAATCGGCCACGGCGGCCTGAGGTAACTGGATTGGTTATGAGGAATGTACCTGCAAGTGCCTGGCGGCGTGGGCGGCGTTTTCGTCGGCTGTTTGAAATCGGTATAGTGCATTCCTCTCACAGTTGCGCAAGGCAACTTGCTCGCCCATTTGAGGAAGACAGAGATATGTCGAGTCCGCTCGCCGTTGGCACGTGGTGTTTCCTTTTCTTCGGCTTGGTTGTGTCCGCTCACGCCACCGATGCCGTTCCTGCCAGCCCTGACGTCGCGGCGGTTGTGCAGCCGTATTTGGATCAGCACAAGATTGCCGGCATCATCGGCATCGTTGCCGACAAAACGGGAAAGGTTCATTTCAAGAACCTCATGGGCTACGCCGACGTCGAGGCGCAGAAGCCAATCGATGAGAACAACGTCTTCTGGGTCGCGTCCATGTCGAAGATGTTCGCCGGGGCATCCGTCATGATGCTGGTGGACGAGGGCAAGCTGAGCCTCGACGATCCCGTGACCAAGTACATTCCGCAGTTGAGCAAATGGATGGTCGTGGAGGAAAAAGACGCGTCGCACGTGCTGCTAAAGCCGCTAGTCCGGCCCGTTACGATTCGCCATCTCCTCAGCCACACCAGCGGCCTGACCGGATCGGCAGAAGTCCAGCAGGTGACTGGGGCAGACACCACGCCGCTCAAAGTTCGGTCCCTAAGTTCGGTGACCGGCCCGCTTCAATCGCAGCCCGGGGAAAAGTATGCCTACGGCAATCAGGGAATGAACATAGCTGCCCGCGTGGTTGAGCTGGTAAGCGAGATGCCTTACGAAGAGTTCCTGCAGAAGCGTTTTTTTGATCCGCTGGGAATGTCGGAGACTACATTCTGGCCGAGCGCGGCCCAGGTCGCCCGCTTGGCCGGAGCTTACGGCCCGAATAAGAGCAAAACCGAATTCGCTCGGGGGAATATCGGCTTCCTGACAAAGCCCTATAGCGATCGAACTAACCGCCATCCTGAGGCTGGGGGCGGCCTCTTCTCCACCACGCACGACATCTTTCGCTACGGCCTGATGCTGGCCAATGACGGCGAACTCGACGGCAAACGCTACTTGTCCGCTGCGGCCATGGATGAACTTCGAAAAGAGCAAACCGGTAGCACCAAGGTGAACTACAGCCTGGGTTACCACCTTCGCAACGGCATGTTCGGCCACGATGGGGCGCTCGGTACCGACTTATCAGTCGATCCCAAGACCGGCATGGTCACGGTCTTCATGGTGCAATGCACGAGCGGCGACCAATGGGCGGCCCGCGACGCGTTTCTCAAAGCGGCGACAAAGGCCTTCTCGAACAAATAGCCTCTTAAGGGTTCGGCTGGCAGCGGAGAATGAAGTCGACAACTGCTTTCACGTCGCGCGGCGCCGTCGGAAAGTGCCCCTTGCCCTCTTCGACGATGACCGTCACCGAACCGCCCAAATCCTTGTATCGTTTTTCCAACACTTGGCTCTGGCTTGCGAGCCATGGATCGCTGCTGCCACAGACGTGCAGAACCGGAACCTTGGCCTTCGCTAACGACTCCAGCCGATCCAGCGGCTGCGTCTTTGACATTCGGCTCCGCAGCAGGGGGTTCTCAGCGTAAACGCAAGAAACCTTTTCCGGATTCTCGATCGCCCAGGCGTATGCTTCGCCGGCCGCTCCGCCCGCTCCCTCCAGCACCGGCGTCTTCGACAGACCTGCGTCGGTGAGGTGCTTGTAAACGGTATTCCATTGATCGAGCACAGGGCCATCGGTATCGGTTGGCACCGGGCCAGTGACGATATGAAACCCTTGAGCCAGCAGGGCCAGATCGACCAACGAATCACGACCAGTCGCGTCGGCGCGGAACACCCAGGGATTACCCGCTGCGGACGTGCGCGGCACGATGACGGTCACTGGCATGCGGATGTTACCGATGCGGAACTCGTAGCGATCGTACGACGGTGCGAACCAGGGCCCGCGACAAGCGACGAATGTTTTCTCGCTGGGCGCCTCGCGGTAGTCGCTGGCCGAGGCATAGAAAGACGTCTTCGTGGCTGACTTTCCCACGAATTTTGGCGGCTCTACGACGACTGGCTGCTGACTTTGTTCGATGAAGTCGGCCAATGTCTTGGGGTCGCGCAGGCTGTGCGGGTGGTGAGCGGCCCCGTCCTTGATCATCAGCGAGATGCGGCCGCCGAGTTGGACATAAGATGCTTCAACCATTTGAGTGTGGTTGATAATCGGATCGATGCTGCCACAGACGTGCAGCAGCGGAACATCGGCCTTGGCCAGGTCGCCGAGTCTGGCAATTGCCTCTCGGCTGACGGCCGGATTGTCCATGTACAGGCACGATACTTTCTCTGGATTGGCCGTGGCCCAGGTGTAAGCGTTGCGGCCGCCGCGGCTCATGCCAACGAACGCCGGTTTCGTCGACAGCCCATGCGTCTCCGTCAGAAATTTGTACCAAGCGTCCCACGGCTTACCCGCGTCGCAATAAACAAACCCAATGTGAAAGCCGCGCTTCAGCAATTCAATTTCCGTCTGCGGTTCGTGGTCGAAGTAATATCCCTGCCATGACCAAGGCTTCCCGGCCGCCGGAGTTTTCGGCGTTACCACGACGCAGCGCAATTGCCCCTTCACTGGAGTTTTGACCGAGTTGCCTTCGTCGGCGCCGGCCTTGTGCGGCTTGATCTCGAATGTGACTTCGTCCATCAGGAAGTCATATCGATCGAACCCATGCCAACTCGTCTTTTCGCCGGTGAATGTTGAGTCTTCGGCGCGGGTCGCTCCAGACCAGATCATGATGGCTAGTAGAATGCCCACGAATCGCATCACTTTGGCGTGGAGGGAGATTGTCATGCCAGATGTCCTGATGAACCGGATAGTGAGAGAGGGAGTCCGATAAACTACATCGCCTGCTTGCGTGAAACGGCAATTCGTTTGCGGTCGAGATCGACTTCGAGCACCTTCACGCGAACCACATCGCCGACGGCGACAACTTCGCTGGGATCTTGGATGAACTTGTTCGCCAGTTGCGAGACGTGAATGAGCCCGTCCTGATGAACGCCGATATCCACGAAGGCGCCGAACTTGGTGACGTTGGTAATGACACCTTCCAAGACCATGCCAACTTTGAGATCCGACAGTTCGTTGATTCCTTCCGCAAACTGGGCGACTTTGAATTCGCTCCGCGGATCGCGCCCGGGCTTGGCGAGCTCGGCGAGAATATCCTGCACGGTTGGTAAGCCAAACTTCTCATCAACGAAATCGGCGGCTTGCAGCCGTGTGGCAAGCGTGCCGTTGCCTACCAACTCTTTAGTAGAAACATTCAGCTTGGCCGCCATCCTCTTTACGACGTAATAGCTCTCGGGATGAACTGCCGAATTATCGAGCGGCTGCTGACCGTCGCGAATCCGTAAAAATCCCGCGGCTTGTTCGAAGGCTTTGCGTCCTAGCTTGGGAACGTTTTCAAGTTCTTCGCGCGATTTAAACCGGCCGTTGGCATCACGGTATTCCACGATCTTTTCCGCCAGCTTCGGTCCGATGCCAGCGACGTGAGCCAGCAGCGGCGCGCTTGCCAGGTTTACGTCGACGCCCACCAGATTTACGCACGACTCCACTTCGCGGTCGAGACTTTTGCGGAGCAGTGATTGGTTCACGTCGTGCTGATACTGTCCCACGCCGATCGACTTGGGATCGATCTTCACGAGTTCCGCGAGCGGATCCTGCAAGCGATGGGCGATGCTGATCGCGCCGCGAATCGTCAGATCGAGATCCGGATACTCTCGCGCCGCGAGTTCGCTGGCCGAATAGATCGAAGCGCCGGATTCGCTGACTTTGACTTGCGTGACCTGGAGCCCGTTACGTTTGATGACGTCCGCCACAAAGGCTTCCGTTTCGCGCGAAGCCGTGCCGTTGCCGATGGCGATCAGCTTGGCGTCGTACTTGGTGATCAGTGCTTTCAGCGTTTGAGCAGCACCCTCCAGGTCGCTTTTCGGCGGCGTGGGATAGATCGTCGTGTGGCTCAAAAACTTACCCGTGCCGTCGACAACCGCGAGCTTGCAGCCGGTGCGAAATCCCGGATCCACGCCAATCGTCATCTGCGGTCCCGCCGGCGCAGCGAGGAGCAGTTCGCGCAGATTACTCGCAAAAACGGCGATCGCTTCCTGATCGGCCCGGTTCTTCAAATCTTCGAACACTGCCGATTCAACAGCCGGCAGCAGCAAACGCTGGTAGCAATCTTCCACTGCGGTTTGCAACTCGCGATAAAACTCGAATTGCGGATTGTGAGCCAATTCGGGCTTGATGTTGGCCAACACGAACTCGTCGTCGAGCTTCAAACTCACTTTAAGCAGGCCTTCGGCCTCACCGCGATTCATGGCCAGCAGCCGATGCGAAGGAACTCGCTTCACGGGCTCGCGATGATCGAAGTACATCTCGAACTTACTAGCCTCGGCTTGCTTCCCGCGCTTGACCGTCGAAGCAATCACCCCATAACCGCCGGCTTGCTCCAGCAACCACTGACGCAACGGTGGATGCTGCGACCACTGTTCGGCCAGGATGTCGCAAGCACCTTGCAACGCGGCCTCCTCAGTTTCGACACCTTTTTCCGCATTCACGTAAGGCTTGAGCACAGTGCTCTTCGGCCGATTAAGCCTTTCCTGCCGCAACAACAGATCAGCCAGCGGTTGCAAGCCGCGCTCACGCGCGGCAGTTGCCTTGGTTCGCCGTTCTGGTTTGAACGGCAGGTAGAGAGACTCGAGCACTTGACGGTCGGTACACGTTTGAATCTGAGCTTGGAGCTCTGGCGTGAGCTGCCCTTGTTCGTGAATGGTCTTCAGAATCGTTGTCTTGCGCTGAGCCAGTTCGCGTGCCTTAGCCAGCGCATCTTCAATCTGCCGCAACGCCACTTCATCGAGACCGCGTGTCGCCTCTTTGCGATAGCGGGCGATAAAGGGAATGGTGTTCCCCTCGTCGAGCAATTGAACCGCGGATTGAATTTGCGCCGGACTAACTCCGAGCGCCACGCCAATTTCGCGAATCGTCTGATCCAAATCAAAGCAGTTGAACGACTTCTCTTCCATGACACTTCACACACGTGAGACAAACTGGGGACCACCGATAGCTTGCCACAGTAATGCACGCGAGCAATCGAGACCATGCCGGTTCGCCTGTACCGGATTGCCATCGGCCTACGAGCGTTGGAGACCGTTAGTACACCGACCGAATGCCGCAGATTCTGCACTCGATCACTGCGGGCAGGTACTCGGCTACCTCTATCTTTCGCTCATGGATCGCAGAGTGAAGTGTACAAGCTTCGGCGGTGCAGCCAACCGCTGAGCTGGACTGTAGAATCCGCGGATGAAAACTTTTGCCGATTCGGTCGTATTGATCACGGGTGCTTCTTCGGGTTTCGGTGCGGAGTTCGCGCGGCAACTCGCGCCCGTCGCGAAGACACTCATCCTTGCTGCTCGCCGTACGGAGCGATTGGAAAGCTTACGCGATGAATTGGCTCGGCCCGGGCTCACGATTCAGCTCTATACGGTCGACCTGGCCGACGCCGCTGCGACGGCAGCCTTTCTGCAAGAGCTCGCGCGGGGAGATCAGCGGGTGACGCTGCTTATCAACAACGCGGGCCTCGGCGATCACGGACTGTTTGAGGATTGTGATTGGCCGAAGGTGGAGCAGATGCTCTTGGTGAACGTCGTCGCGCTAACTCGCTTGACGCGAGCGTTGCTGCCGGAACTGATGGCTGCTCGCGGCGCGGTCCTCAATGTCAGCAGTGTCGCCAGTCTATTGCCGTTACCAACGCTGGGAGTCTATGCGGCCACCAAGGCCTATGTGACCAGCTTTTCCGAAGCCCTTCGCGCCGAACTGCGCGGCACGGGCGTTTCTGTCACCGCGCTTTGCCCCGGACCGGTAACGACGGAGTTCTTCGACGTGGCTCAGCGGGCCGGCAACACGGATGCCGCGCCTGCTCCCGCAATCCTCAAGGTTTCCGCGCAACTCGTCGTTGCAACTGCCTTGAAGGCCGTGTTGCACGATCGGGCACGCGTCATTCCCGGCTGGCTGACGTCCGTTGCGATGACACTTGCTTCCTGCGTGCCCATGTTCCTCATGCGACTCGGCATGTCGCCGCCGCGTAAAAAGAAGTAACACGGTGCAGGTGAGTCAACGGGTTCGTACGTCGTAGCACAAGATCACGTTGTGCTCTCGCAAATAAAAGCAGCCGTCTGCGGTCGCGAGGCAATGGTGCCTTTTCCCGAAGCCCGCTCTTCCAGGAGTTAGCGGCTGATCAAATAGTACAGGGTGGTCGGAAGTAAACGGATCGATGTCGCATTGGCGGGTGCCGCAGCATCCACCGGATAGCCATTGAAATCGAGTGGCGTCACCTTGAGTTCATTTGCGTCGCTGCGCCGCAACGCAACTCGACCGCTCAGGCGTTTGACTTGCCAAGGATCGCGGCCGATGTTGGTGATGCGTTTGATTCCCGAACCGGCAGGTTCCGAGGCGAAGTCGGTCGCTTGCTCTTCGGAGTTGACTTGCAACAGAATTCGTTTTGAGGTCGCCAGCGGCTCGTTGTCGAGCGACACCGCGATGATGTGCGCGAGGTCGAGATCGCTCTCGATCGTCAGCGCCGGCAATTCAATTTTACCTGCCGATGCAATCGCGCCGCTGGCTCCTTGCGCGCTGGGCGAGTTAATCAGCAGTAGCCCTTTGCCGTAGTCGAGCTTTAGTTCGCCGTTGGTGCTGGCTACGGTTTGCGATTTGCGGTCGATGTAGCGAGCAGCATCGACGGTTTTGACATTCGCTGGCGTGTTGGCGAACTTCACTTGCGTGCGGCCGACGTAGTGCAGCAGCGGATCGAGCCGTTGCCCCGGTTTCACTTCGACACCCTGAGGAACGTCTTTCAGCCGCAGTTCGTCAAACGATGCCTCTTGCGGCAACGGCGTTCCTTGCAAGCGAAGTAGCTCATCTTTGTTGAGCGTCGCATCCGCCACGACATCGCCAGCAGAAATTAGGCCGCGACGATAAAGGAGCGCAGCCGCAGGAAACTGTCCGAGCATGGCCGGAGTGGCGATCGTCCATTGCTGCATCCAAAATCGCGGCTTGACTTGCCACCGCGCGCCGTCGAAGGCGAAATGCACGATGCAATCGCTGTCTTGCAGCGCGCCATAGGCTGCGAAGTAGAGCGGCGCCTCGGAGCGAAAACGATTGGGGCGGGTGAAGGTTACTTCAGAGATCATCGACGGCTTGTCGCCGTACTGCGGATCCATGATCGGATGCACGAATTGCTTCGGCTGGCCTGGTTCACCGCCATCGAACCGCAGAGCGCTCCGATCGCTGTAGGTGTGATCCTGGCGAATCGACCAGGCTGCATTGTCTCCCTTATGGTTGCACTCGAAATAACCATGCCGATCGATGAAGTCGCCAGCGAGGTAGCTGAGTTTCTCCAGCGGGCCGAGGCGCTCGGGACTGGCGGTGTGCCAGTTGCTCGCCGTGACGAGCCCTTTGAAACCGAGCTTACGCAGATAGTCACGGGTCTCTTCGTAGAATCGAGTTTGCGTTTCCAACAAGAATGTCGCCGTATCGACGTCGCGGGGCGTTCGCTCGTTGAAGATGTTCCACAACGGCCGGATGCCCGCACGGCCTTCGGCGAAGGCATCGCGCGGCAAACTCAGTTTGTTCCACGCTGCCGATGCCTTGTCGAGCGAACCATATTTCTTGATAAGCCAATCGCCGAACTGCTGCTCGATGAGCTGCAGTTGCGCTGCGGGAATACTCTTCTCGGCGAAGGTCCAAAAGAAAAACGAGTCTTCGTTTTGAATCTCGACGCCGAACACGGCGGGATCGGCGAGCAGCGGCTGCTTGGTGGTTTCATCCTGCGTGGTCAGCAATGCGGCGAGCCACGCTTGATGCTTCTCTTGAAACTTTCGATTGAACATGAGGGCCGCAAACGGGTGCTGTTTGCCGTCGTAGCCAGCGAGCCAGGGAAGATCGGCGCGCGGTGAGAACCACAACGGAAAGTAGATCGAGAAATGCGTGTAGATCCCTTCGGCCTTCATCGCGGCAACGATTTCCTGAGCGCGCTTGATCTTGGCCGGGTCGGGTTCGCCATCTTTATCGAACATCGCGGAATGGACTCGCACCAGGTTCACTCCATACTTGGCGAGCAAACGAGCACAGCGCCGCAGTTCTTCGCCGTGCAGATCATCAGGCGGTCCATTCACCGCCCAGAATCGGACCGGCTTGCCAGTCGCGCTGTGAATGAATTGCCCGTCCTTGGCCGCGATGAATCCACCTTCGCCGGCAAACTTCTCGTTGAGACTGCGCAGGTCGAGTGGACAATCAGCCGCGAATTTATCGACTGGCGGATTAAACGCGAACCAAGTGGCCCGCTCATCGTCGCACACACCCAGACGCGCACCGAGTGCCAGCGTCACGAAGCAGCAAAAACTCAGCAGCAGAGAACACACTGGCTTGGCAGTCATTTCAAACTCATTCGCAGATTGAAGAGTGCGGGGCTCATAAGGATACCGTTACCGGACTCACCGTGGACGAAGTGGTTGGTTAGTTGGTGCTCGCCTGGCAGATCGGCGAGGCCCATGCTCTTCGCCACCGTAGCAGTCTTGAATCCGCGAGGTGGAATATATAACAGGTTATAAAAATTTCTGCGATTCCGGCAATGTCCTGGCAGCCAACGTCTTGCGTCAAAAACAGGCGATGAAATCGGACCAAGTCCATAACCTTTTTATAACCAGCGCCGATCATTCGAACGCGAAGTGATGGCGTCCGCGGCAGCGCTCCCTTCGACATCGGTTGGCTGCTCTCCGCGCGCACCGGTAGCGCAGCGACGACCATCATTTTCAAAAACATCAACCTGAATGAGAAAGATCACTCGCTAATTAAATGCGAATGTGGTGACAACTTAGGTCAGAGTTGTGCACAAAATGTAGCCATTCACGCCAGCGACGCTGTCGCCGCCTTTTCTCTCTCCCCTCGCCCCGTTCGGGGAGAGGGGTCGGGGGTGAGGGGATAATGCGCGAGTTTGACTCAATTTTCTGGCGAACTGTTCGGCAATCCATAGTGCGTGCTCATTAGCACACTCTCGCTTCGGTTCACCCCTCACCCCCAGCCCCTCTCCCCGAAGCGGGGCGAGGGGAGCAGGAAAGGCTGCTGCCTACCGAGCGCTCACGATGCATGCATTGCCAGTGTGAACTTTTACCACAAAATAGGAGGGAGTATCGCGCGGATGCTGAACCTACTCGCCGGCAACAATTTGAGCACTTTTTTAGATCGCACCCAGGTTAGTTGTTGCGAATGGTTGCTGTTTCGCTGGGGGATGATTGCAGGCCGACGCTGTTGACCACGACGATGCGATATTCGGGTAAGCGGTCACCGCTGACGATCGGCAGGTCCTTGTCAATGAACTCGAGCAGCGATAGACCGGCGCCGTAGCGGGCGTCGGGGGTTGGTGTGTCGTGATAGCTCATGGGCTGGAAGAGGGGCCGGCCGAACTTGCCCGTCGGTTTTTCGGGCAGCTGAGCGATCTCTTTGCCATTTCGCAGGATGATGAATTTTTGCAGGCCGCTCTCGAAGTCGGCGCTGACGTCCCAGGTGACTCGCCACGTGCTGTCGAATTGTTCCTGAGCGACTACGTTGGTCGCGGCGGGGGGCTTCGTCGTGTCGCTCACCGCACCGGTTTTTACATATTCGGTCCAAGCCGCTGCGAACTCTTTGCCGGGGAGCCAAACGGCTTGCTTTTCTTCGCCTTGGAAATCGGCGGCGGCGACTGCAGTGTCGGTGTTGAGTTTGGCCAGCCAACCCGCTTTCAAGTCGATGTCGTGCAGCTGACTGTTGTCATCGCTGTCGGCGGCGGGCAGACGGAGTGAGAGGCAAGTGTCAAAAAAAGGAATGGCGAGGTAGCGCGAATCGCCGCACTCGTGACTGGTGCGCGGATCAGGGGCGAAACCGATCGGGGCTCCCTTTTCGCGATAGGCGTTGAACATGGCAATCGAGCCGTCCCAGGCTCCCTTGAAGCGGGCATCGCCGTTTTCTTTTGCGCCGGGATTGAGCATGGCCGGCGTGCGATAGACGGCGGCGGTTAGTTCTGGTTTGGCGATGTCGCCCTTTTCCCAGGCGGGAAAAGCAGTGCCCGAGCGATACCAAACGGCGACCACGCGATCGGGATGGCGGGCCTGCATGATGCTGGCCCAGCTGCCGCCGCCGGAGTGTCCCCACAGGCACCAGGGGGCGGTTTTCAGTTCGGGGCGTTTGACGGCTTTCGCGGCAAGGTCGATGGCCGAGAGAAACGCGGCTTCGCTGCCGTTGCGGGGATCGGACCAGAGGCGGCAGTTCTGTGATTCTTGCTGGCGGTAAGACGGGCCGACGAGGGCACAGTTCCACTTGGCGGCGAGCGCTTGCCAATGGAGATCGTCAGCGGCGGTGCGGCCACCTTCGCAGGCGCCCACGCCGCAGCCATGCTGATGCACGATGATGCCACGGATGGGTTCGAACGACTTCGGCACCCAGAAGTTGAAGTCGACCGACATCGCGAGTTCGCCTTCGACGCCGGTCGGATTAATCTGCACACTGACTCGCCGTCCCTGGGAAGTGACGGCGGGCTGGGCGATCGAGCCATGCTTGGCAATGAATTCGACAATCGGAGTTGAATCGGTCAAACCGTGCGGATGATGGCCCACACCGGCTTTGGGAATGAGGACGATTTCGCCGCCGAGTTTTTTATAGCGTTCGGCAATCACGCCGGTGTTTTCTTCCCACGGCACGACGTCGTCGGCATCGCCATAGACGTGCAGCAGTGGCACCTTGGCTTTGGCGAGCGGCTCCAGATTGTCGACAGGATTTTTGGTGTAGGCGATGGCTTCGGCGTTGTCTTTGAAGCCCCATTGCTCGAGCACCAGCTTCCAATCGCCGGGGCTCCCTTTGCCTTTCCAGTTGTCGCCCAGTTGCTTGCCGCCAGGCCAACTGCGGAAGTCGCAGACCGCAGCGTCGGCATAGATGCAGGCGACCTTGTCGGGGTTCGCTATGGCCCAGTTGTAGCAATAGAGTCCGCCGCGACTGAGCCCGACGAGCGAGACCTTCGGCGACAAGCCGTGCTTGCCCGTCATCTCGGCGTAGCAGTCGTTCCAATGAGCGACGGCCTTCGGCGAGCCGAGCATGTTTGGCACGCTGAGGTAGACAATATGAAAGCCGCGTTTCAGCAACGCGATGTCCGGCGCTGGCTTGTGGCCAAAGAACTCGCCATGCCAGACCCAGGGCTGGCCCGCGGCGGCTTCTTTGGGCGCGACGACGAGGACATTCTTGCCGCCGATTTCAAAGTCGTAACGCTTGAACTCGTTCCATTCCGATTGTTTGCCGGGGAAGGGTGCAGCAGGCGCGGCCGGTGCTGACGTGGCGGCAGGGGCGAGAGTCATGTTCAGCCAGGCAACCAGTTGATCGCGATAGTCGCTGTTCAGCTTGTCCCAGCCACCCATGCCGTGACCGCCACCTTCGATGGTGATCAGGTCGCAGCGGTTGCCGAGGGCCTGGGTTTGCTTTTGAAAGCGAGTCGATTGTTCGTAGGGAACCTGTTCGTCCTTGGTGCCGTGAATCAGCAGGTACGGTGGCAATTTGCCGGGCAGGTTTGTCGTGACCGAAGTCTCGCGGAGCTTCTTCCAGGCATCGTCGTTCAGTTCTTCTAAGCCGAGCAGCGCGGTCATGCTCTTGCCGAGCATGTCTTTGGACTTCACTTGAAATTCGAGATCGTGCGGCGCGTAGATCGGCACGACCGCGGCCAGGCCGAGCTTGTCTTTTTCATTCTGCGCGCCGACCCAGGAAACCAAGTGGCCGCCGGCCGATTCGCCGATGAGGGCGATCCGTTTGGGATCGACCTTGTACTCGGCAGCGTGCTCGCGAACCCAGCGAACAGCCGTGGTCACATCATCGGCACACGCTGGCCAGCGATGAGCCGGCGCGAGCCGATAATCGATCGTGAACCAGGTAAAACCAGCCTTGGAAAGTGGCTGAAACAGGGGCGTGATGTAGTGCTGTTTCGTGCCATTAATGAAGCCGCCACCGTGCACCAGGATGCACGTGGGAAACGGCCCGTCGCCGGCGGGTACAAAGGCATCGAGCTTCAGACTGACATCGCCCACCTTGGCGAACTCGATATCCTTTTTGAGCGGCGGAAGTTCCTGAGCGGGAAGTGAAATGCTTCCAACAAAAACCAACATCAACGCGCAAGTCGCGCGAAACTCAAACGACAACATTTCACTTCCCCGTTTTTCAATTTCATCTCTGCGAACGAAACTCAGTGTAGTAGCCACACTCCGTGTGGCGTGACCCCACGCGGAGCGTGAGGGCTACGCTACTTCACTGCCTTGACGGCGAACTGGTGCTTCACCGGTTGCACGGCTTCATAGATAGAAGCTTGGGCGGCAGCGATTTGTTCCGACTTCTTTTGGAGCACGGCGGCCTTCCGTTCGGCAGCGACATCGGCCAGCCATTCCGGTGCGTTGTACATCACCACGTTGCGGAAGCGATCGTGAACAATCTTGTTCTTGGCGCCGATGGCATCGCGCACCTTCTTGGCCTGCGCGTACACCGGGCCCTTGGTGACATTGCCGAGGTTCACACCCTGGGCGAGTTCCTCAGCCGTGTGCTGAGCCACTTCCACGCCATCGATGACGACCGAGTACTTGCCCGAAGTGAGGCCGGTGACTTTCAAGCCGTACCAATTGAGGTCCTTGAGGTTATTGAGGTACGGCAACAACGAAGCGTAGTCGGGCTCCAGTGGCATCGGCAGCGCTTCGTCGAGACGAGTGAACTCAACGCCGGTCGGATCGGCGGCCAAGCCGGTAACTTTGCAGGAGGTTTCGCTGATTTTGCTGCTGGGGACGTCGATGGTCACATCGCTCACCACGGCAGGGGCTTTCAGCCCGGTCAAAATTGCATGGGCCATCTGCAGGCCGCCCGGCGGTGAGGTGTGAAAGCCGTCGCCGAACGGTTTAACGTTGTCGGCTTTGTCGGCTTCCATCTTTTCGAAAGCAGCGCGGGTCTTGGTGTATTGATCGGCAAAGGCAATGCCGTACTTCTCGGCGCTCTTCGCCAGCGGAGCATAGAACTCCTTCTGCGTTTCGAGATATTCCGCGCCATTCGACTTGTAGCGGCGATCGACAGCGTTGGGCGAGATCAGCGCCACGCGCACGCCGGCGGCCTTCGCGGCATCGAGCATCTTTTCGGTGTTCTTGATGAAGTTGTCGCAGCTACCTTGGTTGAATTTGCCGTAGCCGCCGTCGTTCATGCCGAAGTTGATGGTGACCGCGGTCGGCTTTTCGTCGAGCACGTGGGTCTTGAAGCGGCCCGCGCCGCCGCCAGCCGAGTCGCCGCCGATGCCGGAGTTCAAGAACGACAGTCGCCACTTGGGAAAGCGGGTCGTGAGATACGATTCGAGTTCAGCCGTGTATTGATGCTGCTCGGTAATGCTGTCGCCGAGAAACATCACGCGGTCGCCGTCCTTGAAAAAGAACTCGTCAGCGGATGCGGCTGAAATAGCGAGCGTCAGGAAAAACGCAAACGCAGCGAGCGTTCGCAAGCGGGAAGAAAACCAACACAACATGGCGGGCCTTTCAGGAGAGTAGGTAATAAGCAGATGCGGAGGATTGTAATCCGCTGCGCGCTGCAGTTGCCACTCGGCAGCGCGCGAAGATGACGACACATCGGCTATGGCGGCGCGTATTTTGCCTCGCACTCGAAGCATGCGCATTCAACTAATCGGTCCAGCAATGATCTTCTGCGGTGTGCTCGGATTTGCCGTGGCGCTCCTAGCGCCGGCCGCTTTCTGGGATTACGTTGACCCAGCGCCGGGCGGTCGCGTCGTGCTCGGGTTGTTCGCATCCAGCTGTTTGTTGATCGTGATCGGCGTTTGGCTTCATAGTTTCAATTTGCCGCGGCTACTTTAAGCCGCGCTTTCGCCACTTGACATCCACCCCGCAAATCATAAACTGACTCGCTACTGAGACTGACTCTCAACTTGCTCGCCAGCTCCCCGCCAGCGTCCTTCCCCCTCCCTGGTCGATTGTCAGAAGTTCGGCGGATGCCAGGCTTAGTGCAATGCGGGATGCTCCTCGCTCTGCCCTTCTTTGTCGCGTTTTATCTCCCACCGGGAACTTGCCATGTTTGCGCGCTGGTTCTGCCTTGCTCTCGCCGTTTGCATCAGCCCAACCTTTGCTGCCGATGCCTTTTTGAACCCCATGCCATACCCGCCGTTGCCCGAAGCGATCAGCAGCTTTGGCGCGACGGTCAGCGGCGACGAACTGTATGTTTTCAGCGGGCACATCGGCCGCATTCCCGGCAACTCGACGAACGGCCTGTCGCCCCACTTCACCCGGTTGAAGCTGAGTGACAAAGAACCCAAGTGGGAATCGCTCGCGATGCACGTCCCGTCGCAAAGCCCCGGCCTGGTGGCTTGGAAAGGGAATGTTTATCGCGTCGGCGGTTTGAGCTTTACGAATCAAACCGGCGAGGAAACCGCATTCAACTCGCTGGCCATCTTTGCCAAGTACGACAGCAAGTCGAACACCTGGAAAGAACTCGCGCCGCTCCCTGAAGCTCGCTCGTCACTCGACGCTGCTGTGGTTGGCGACAAGTTGTATGTGGTCGGCGGTTGGAATCTGCAAGGGGCCAGCTCGTCGGACTCGCCTTGGCATGAAGACGCTCTCGCCTTCGACCTGACCAAGGAAGATAGCAAGTGGGAAAAGATCGCCACGCCGCCGTTTCAGACGCGGGCCCTCGCTGCCGCTGCTCACGAAGGAAAATTGTGGGTGATGGGGGGCATGAAGAGCAGCAACGGCATTACCAAAGAAGTTCACATTTACGATCCGGCTTCGAACAGCTGGAGCAAGGGACCGGAACTGCCGGGGAATGACAGCCTTTCGGGCTTTGCGATCTCGGCTTTTGCGACCGGCGGCCGACTGTATTACAACGGCTCGGAAGGGATCGTCAACGTTTTGAAGAAGGACGGCAGTGGTTGGGAATCGGTCGAACGGCTGGTCTTCCCGCGCAGCTTCCATCGGCTGGTTCCGACCGGCGACAAGGGGCTCGTGGCCATCGCCGGCGTGGCTCGTGGCGGCGGCTACCTCGCCAGTCTCGAGACGATTAATCTCGGCAACGACAAGCCGCAACCGAAACTGGCCGAATGGTCGGTGGAGTTCGGCGGTCAGGCCAAGCAAAGTCAGATTTTGTTCCTGCAAGGTTCGTCGCTGTATGCTTTCGGCGGCAACAAGAGCAAGAACCCGCACGACTTTTCCAAAGAGTCGTTTGTGAACGAAGCCTATCGCTTTGACCTCGCGGCTCGCAGCGTCGAGCAATTGCCTAACCTGCCAGCCGGGCTGAGTAGCGGCGGTGCGTTTCTCGCTGGTCCGCGCAATGATCAATCGATCTATGTGATCGGCGGCATCGGCTTCGTCGGCGACAAGCATCAGTCGCTCGACACGATTTATCAGTATCGCATTCGCAGCAAGAATTGGACGGATGACGTCCAGCACTTGCCTGGCACGCGGTCGATGTTCAGCACGGCTTCGCAGAACGGAACCGTCTGGATCTTTGGCGGCGCCGAAGTGAACACCGGTAAGGGACTGACGGCGGAAACACTGACTTGGAGGCCAGACGGTGACGATCCGGCCACTGTGGTGAAGGGGGCTGATATTCCTACATCGCGCCGTTCGCTGGGCGCTGCCACGATTGGCGACAAGGTGTACGTCGTCGGCGGTTTGGGGGCAGAAGTTGGCATCGTCGGCACGGCTGCGGCTTTCGATCTGAAGACCAGCCAATGGACCGATATCGCTTCGCCGAAGACGGCTCGCGTCTTCCCGAATCTTGTGGCTCTCAACGGCAAGTTGTATCTGGCCGGTGGTTTTGCCAAGGTCGACGGTCACTTCGCTCCGGCAACGACGGTTGAAGTTTATGATCCCAGCACGAATGCTTGGGAACCGCTGCAGTCGAACCTGCCGCTGCAAGGCAAGCAGGTGATGGAATACAACGGCCGGCTATTGTTCTATGGTCTCGATCAAGAGAAGTCGGGGCTGGCTCACTTCGCCCTGCTCGACCTCACACCGGAATCGACGGTCGTCTCGGCCCTGCAGAACTTTGGTGGCACCGACGGCGAAGGCGTGGGCGATTTGCTCGCTCGCTTGCTGAAGCTCGACAAGAATAAGGACGGCAAGGTCACGAAGGACGAAGTCGGCCCGCGGTTCCTGCCCATCATCGAAAAGGCCGATGCCAACCAAGATGGCGTGGCGACGAAGGAAGAGATCGAAGAATACGTGAAGAAGAGCCAACCGGCTCCGGCTGGGCGCGAAGGTGGCCGACCCATGGGCCGCGAGGGTGGACGTGAAGGCGGCCGACCGATGGGGCGTGAAGGTGGACGTGAAGGCGGCCGACCGATGGGGCGTGAAGGTGGACGTCCAGGACGCGAGGGCCGCGAAGGTGCACGTCCGCAGGCCAATCCGTAAGCAGCTTTTTTATCGAATCGTGGTCCCACTCGGGAGTAAATAATGTCGTTGCGTTTTGTTGGTTCCTTATCGTTCGCTCTGCTGTTGATCGCCGGTTTTACGAGTGCTCGCGCTGAAGACTTCGTCTTCAACCACGAGCACGTCCTCGGCACTTCGCTCGAAATCCGCCTGACGGCAGATGATGCCGCCACGGCGAACGCTGCCGAAGCGCGAATCCTGCGCGAGATCGAACGGCAACGGCAGATCTTCAGTACGTATGAAGCCAGCGAACTGAAGACTTGGCAACAGAACGTGGGGAAATCGCAAACGGTTTCTCCCGAGTTGCTCGCGATGATGCAAACTTCCGATGCCTGGCGTGAACGAAGTCGCGGCGTCTTCAATCCAGCCGCGGAAGTCATCACGCAGGTGTGGAACCGCGCTGCCTCGCGCAACGAGGCACCAGCCGCTGCTGAGTTGGCTGCCGCTGTGAAGCTCGCTGCCGCGAAGCAGTGGAAGCTTGACGCTGCCGCCAAAACCGCGACGCCACTCAATAGCACGCCCATCTCGTTCAACGCGATCGCCAAGGGCTACATCGTCGAAGCCGCCTGCCAGGCAGCTCTGAAGAGTGGCGCGAAGATCCACGGCCTCGTTGTCAATTGCGGCGGCGACATGCGGATCTGCGGCGATGCAGTTCATCAGATCGCGATTGCCGATCCGCTGAACGCGGCCGAGAACGCTCCGACCGTGGCCAAGATTTTTGTGAACAACGCCGCCGTCGCCACCAGTGGCAATTACCGCCGCGGTTGGAAGATCGGCGATAAGTGGTACTCGCACATTCTCGATCCGCGCAACGGCCAACCGGTCGATCACGTGATCAGTGCTACCGTCATCGCCAAATCATCAGCCGATGCCGACGCGCTCGCCACCATCTGCAATGTGTTGCCGGTTCATGAGAGCCTCGCGCTCGTCGAATCGCACAACGCGGCTTGCCTGCTCATCGAGCGCAACGGCGAACAGCACAAGAGCGCCGGCTGGGAACAATACGAACAACCGATTCTCTATCGCTTTGCCGCTGCAGTGGCTGACGAAAACAACCTCGTCGCCCAAGCCGACGATAAGAAGGCCACGCCGGAATTGTTGGAACTGGAAGTGAAAGTTGAGTTGGCTCGGGCCCCCGGCGCTCAGTATCGCCGGCCCTATGTCGCCGTTTGGCTTGAGGATGCCGATGAGTTTCCGGTCCGCACAGGCCTGTTGTTCATGACCACGAAGGCGCCGGGCCCGCGCTGGCATCGCGATCTGCTTCGCTGGTACAAACAAGACAACGTCCGGAAGCTCGCCGACGACAAAACTAATTTGATTGACACAATTGCCTCGGCTTCGCGCGGCCCGGGTGAGTACAAGGCGGTGTTTGATGGATTGGACGACAGCGGCAAGGCGCTGAAGCCGGGCAAGTACACGCTGTTTGTCGAAGTGGCCCGCGAACACGGAACCTATCAAATCATCCGCCAACCACTCGAGCTCGGCACGAAGCCAATCGAGACTACCCAAATGAAGAGCAATGTCGAAGTTAAGTCCGCCAGTTTCGAGTATCGTGCCGCCGCCAAAAAAGCGGCCAACTGAGATCGTTCGCCCGGTGGAAGCGACTCCGCCGACGGCTCGCAACGGCAAAACGCTGAACACTCAGTTTGCTGCCGCGGTCCGCTGGCTGCACATCTATGTGTCGCTCCTCGGCTTCGCCGCGCTCATGTTCTTTGCAGTCACCGGCATCACGCTGAACCACCCTACGTGGTTCGGCATCGATGGGGCTGTGCATACCACCGAGCATAAAGGCGAGCTCAAAAAAGACTGGCTCAATCTGCCGCTGCCAGCCGGTCTGACCGCGCCACCGCAAACCGAGTCCGGCGAAATCGACTTCGCCCAGCAAGTGGCGAAGCTGGAAGTGGTCGAGCACCTGCGAGCGACGCACAGGCTCAAAGGCGCCGTCGGCGAATTCCGCGTTGACGACCGCGAGTGCACCATCATCTTCAAAGGCCCCGGCTACACTGCCGATGCTTACATTAACCGCGAAGATGGCAAATACACGGTGACCGAAACCACCCTGGGCGTGGTCGCGATCATCAACGATCTGCACAAAGGCCGCGACACCGGCGCGGCCTGGTCGTGGGTGATCGATCTCAGTGCGCTGGTCACGGTGTTTGTTTCGATCACCGGCACGATTCTGATTTTTTACATCAAGCGCAAACGCTGGTCGGGAATTATCACAGCCGTCGTCGGCACGATTTTGTTTGCATTGCTCTACGTTCTCTTTGTACCGTAGAGCAACTCAACCGACGGTAGCTGGATTCGCCAGAATTCAGATGGTTGCGTCTCACTGCAATCTCTGAATTCTGGCGAATTCAGCTACTTTTAATTCTCTTCGTTTTCATGAGTGACCCTGCCAACGCCGAACGCCGGCCGATCGCTTCGCGCGAAACGGCTTGGGCTCGCGCGATTAGTTCCTTTCTCGGCCGTATCGGTTGCACGCCCAACGGCATTTCCGTCGCGGGAATGTTTGCTGGCGTTCTCGCCGGTGTTTGCTTTGCCTGCACGCGGATCGAAGGCTTTCACATCGCCGGTTTTCTGCTCGGCGCTCTCTGCGTGCAACTCCGCCTGGCCGCGAATATGTTCGATGGCATGGTGGCCATCGAAACAGGCCAGCGTTCGCCGGTCGGCGAGCTCTACAACGAAGTTCCCGATCGCATCTCCGACATCGGCACGCTCGTCGGCGCTGGTTACGCGATTGGTGGTATGCCGGAACTCGGCTTGTGGGCGGCAGCCATGGCCGTGCTGACTGCCTATGTGCGGGCGCAAGGGAAAGCGGCCGGTGCTCCGAACGACTTTTGCGGGCCGATGGCAAAGCAACATCGCATGGCCGTGATCACGATCAGCGCGGTGGTTGCGGCGTACCTGCCAGCGACTTGGTTGCCGAAGTGGGAGCAATTCCCAACCGCGGGTGTGATTAGTTTGGCGCTGGCTATTATTATCGTCGGCTGCGTTTTCACCGTGCTGCGTCGCTTGTCGCGCATGTCCGCTTATTTGCGAAAGAACAAAGCATGATGCTCGCAGCCGACAGCAGTTTCACGCGGCTCTTCGATCCACGCTTGGCTTTCGACCATCCGGTGACGATCGGCATTTTCGTTTTCATCGCGGCTGGCATCGTGATTTCCGGTGCAGCCATTTACGGCGCTGCCGCCGCTGGAAAACTAAAAGCCGCGACTGCGACGGAATTGAAATTGCGCTGGCAATCGTGGTGCGTGTTGCTGTTTGCGATCGCCGGACCCATTCTGCTCGGCGCTGCGTACACCATCGTTGCCGTCGTGATTCTTAGTTTGCTCTGCTATCGCGAATACGCGCGAGCTGTCGGCATTTCCGGGCACTTCGTGATTAACTTCATCGTCTTCGTTTGCACGTTGATGGCCGGTTTTGCTTGCTTCGATCACTACGATCGTTTGTTCTTCGCCTGCGGTGCGCTCGGCACGGGCCTGATCGTGGTCGGCACGATTCATCAAGATCAACCGAAGGGTTTTAATCAGCGCGTCGCGCTCGGTCTCTTTGGTTGGCTGCTGTTTGGCTATTCGCTGGGCTATCTCGGGCTGATGACGAATGACCCTCGCTTTCGGCCGTTGCTGCTGACGATCATTCTGGCGGTGGAAATGAACGACGTCTTTGCCTATTGCTGCGGCAAGACATTCAAAGGGCCGAAGCTGCTGCCGACGACCAGCCCTGGCAAAACGATCAGCGGCAGCGTCGGCGCGATGGTGCTGACCACGATTCTTGTCGGTGTGTTGATGCACTATCTGTTTCGCGGAACGGCCGTGGATCATTGGTCGAAACTGATCACCCTTGGCGTGATCATTAGCGGTCTCGGTCAACTCGGTGATCTGACCTTGTCCTCGATCAAACGCGACGTCGGCATCAAGGACTTCAGCGCGGCGATTCCCGGCCATGGTGGTTTTCTCGATCGCTTCGACAGTCTAGTCTTCGTGCCGCCTGCCGTTTATCACTACTTGTCACTCGTGCTCGGCCCGCTCGGCAGCGACGAGCCGATTCGCATCTTCACCGGCGGTTAAGCGATGGCGCGACAAGAGTCAGACCGCGAAGATCTGCTGCGCGAGGCAACGGCGCTCGTGCAGCGCGCGGAATTTCAATTGCCAGACGAACCTGAGCCAGTCGTCGCCGGTTTTCGTCGAGATGGCAGCTTCAGCCTGTTCTTCGGCGGCGAACGAGTCGTGCAACTCAACTCGGCAGGCCAACTTCGCCGCGGTTATTTCGATGGCAAACTTCTGAAGGCCGATCGCGGTCGTCTCGTCTGGATGACGCGCGAAAGAACTGCGGACGCAGTTGTTCTTCATTCGCGCGAATTGCAGCCAAACGAAGTCGAGCAAACACTCACGCTGGCCACGGAATTGATCGAGCGCTTGAGTTCAGCGTTACAGCAAGGCGCGTTCACTCTCGTCGGCCAGATTCCTGAGGGTGGCAACATCGGGCAACAGATTCTGGTCTGGCGCTCCACTCTACCGCTTCCCTTGCAAATCGCAGCAGCGCCGAACGCACGGTAATTGCCCAGTTCAGCTGCGTTTAGTGTTCTGCTGCTGGCTCAGATCGGCTTGCGTCACATTCTTCCGCTGCATTCGGCCAAAGTCTGACAGAGGGGCTGCTCCACCTGTTGCTGGGTGGGAAATACCTACTGCGATTGCGTTGAGTTCCGCGCACTGACGTCAACGTAAAACACCCCTCTCATTCCGTTCCAGTTTTGGCGCTGTCAATGTCTCGCATTCAAAGGCGCGCGGCAAATTTTTGGAACTCACTGAACTCTAGCGGCCTCTTTTTTCAAACGCTGAGTTTCTCGCACGCTGCACATCGCGCGATGCCGATGTTGAACCGGTGCGTTCGGGATGCTGCCCTCCCGAGTTCTGTCAACACTTACATGAACTACATCGGTGGCATCGCCATGCACTTTTCCGTCCAACGCTGGTATCAATCGCTGAAGCAGTCCTTGCTGGGGGGAAAGGCCGCTTCAACGGTTCGAGCAAAACGCTCTCTGCGTGGCGCAGCTCGGAAGTCGTTGCGACTGGAATCGCTCGAAGAACGATCGATGATGGCGATCACAGCGACAGACCAGGGCAACACGCTGGTCATCGACACCAACGACAATGGCAACCTGACATTATCTGCTTTCAACGGCACGCTGACGCTGACGAGCACCGATCGCACGATCGATGGCAACCCGATTACGGGGGGCTTCTCGACGGCTCAGTACAACATGGCCGACTTCGACTCGGTTTTTGTCAACACAGGTCAAACCAGCAATGTGGTCTTCGACTCGGTCAACATCATCGGCAGCGCCGCTTTTGCCAACCAGAACGTTACCGCCTTTGGGGTTACTGTTGACGTAACGGGTGGACCTCTCACCGTCAATGGATTAACGCTTTCCAGCCAAGGGTTAGGTATCACGATCGACATCGATCAAACGATCAACTCCACCGGCGCGGTGAATTTCCACCCTCTCTCGGCCAATGTCATTTTGCGCGCTCCCATCAACGCTCCTGGACAAACGGTGTCGTTGGCTTCTGGCGTTATTCAAACGAATACTTTCACCGTATCGCAAACCTCGGCTGGTGTGATCACTGCCAATTCCGTGTATGCGGAAGCGGGAGGGGGCGTTTCGCTGAATGCAGACAATCACGTATCGCAGATCGCCGGCAAAGTCTTTGCGTACGGCGGTTTCTTCGATCCACAGGCTGCTAACCCCGGCGATTTTAGTTTCAAGTCAGTGGATGACCTGACAGTGGGGACGGTTCCCACAAATTTCTTCCCGTTCACACCCGTTTCGGGTGTCACGACAACCAATGGCAACGTCACCCTGTCGTCGGCTGCGACAAAAACTATCACTGTCAACCAAGCAGTGACCGCGAACGGAACGGGGAAACTGCTCACTTTGTCTGCCGACGCCTTCGACCTCGATGCCTCTAAGGCCATCACAGGTCAAAGCGTTCTGCTGCAGACTGTCGGCGCTGGCGTGAACCTGACGCTGGGGGGCGCTGGGCTGACGAACAGCGAGCTTGATGCGGTCAGCGCGACCAATCTGACCGTAGCTGCCAGCGGCACTGTCACTGTCTCGGGCGCTATGGCGCTCGGCGATGACGTCAGTCAGTTAATTACGCTGCGCGGCGCGAGCGTGAATGTCGCCAACAGCATTGCTGGCAACTCGTCGACGGGAACGCTTCGTTTTGAAACCAATTCGCTGGCGCTCAACGGGGCGATGTCGCAGTCGGTCTCCGCGCCGGCTGTGGAAATCTTGGCGACCACCGATGTCGCGTTCAATAACTCGTTCAACTTGGGTGGCATGGATTTCACGGCCAATGAGTTGGCCGCTCTCGACGAGGCTACCGTCGGCACGCTGCGCGTCTTCACCACTGGCGATATCTCTTTTACCGGCGTAGCGACGAATTTCGCGAATGGTTTCATACTGAAGTCGAACAACGTCGTGGCGCTCCAAGCAAATGGTACGATCTCGACGAGCTCAGGCGGATCCGTCACCGCGTCGCGGTTGTATGCTGCGGCCGATTCGGTTTCGCTCACCGGCGCGAGCAACAGCATCGGCACGATCGCTGGTTCGGCTGCGAGCGGAAGTTTTGAAGTTACTAGTAGCGGCGATCTGGCGGTCGGTTCAGTGGATGTTGGCGGCCGAGGCATTGGAGCGGCTGGCATCACTGGCCCGGTTGTTCTCCTGACCGGCGGCAACGTGTCGCAGACAGCGAGCGGTCCGATCACCGCCATCTCGCTCGGCGTCGACGCTACGGCAGCGATCGATCTCACCACAGCCAACAATCGCGTCGGCACGTTGGCGCTGAAGAACAGCAGCGGCGACATGTCGTTTAAGAACAACCCCGGTACCACGCTGACGATCGGGACGGCCGGCGGGATTACTGGTATCACGTCGAGCGTTACGACCACGAACGTCACTGTCCAGACCAACAGTAGTCTGAGTGTGACTGCGCCGATCCAGAAAATCGGTGGCGGACAACTCAACAGGCTGCTGCTCACCAACACGGGCGACCTAACTCAAACGGCTGGCGGAACAATCGAAGCAGCATCACTGGGAATTTCTGCGAACGGAAGCATCGAGCTCGATGGCGCGACGACAATGTCTCGACGTTTGCCGCTACGACGCAGACCAACTTTGGTGTGTACCTGAAGAACGACTCGGGCGGTACGTTGACGATTGGCACGGTCAACGGGATCTCCGGAATTAGCTCAACTTCGACCAGTACGATCGTCGGGATCAATACGGCCGACGATCTCGCTGTGAACCAATCGATTGGGTCCGCGAGCGTTTCGCTGTTTCATGTTGGATTTGCTTCGACCGACGGCAGCGTGTCGCAAGCCGCCGCGGGCACGATTCACGCTACTGCGCTCACCATTATCGCTGAATCCAATATCCAACTGGATCAGTTGAACAGCGTGACCGTGTTTCAAGCTCACACCGATGCGGAAGGTGCGATTGAATTCAATAACGACTCGTCATCGCTCCAGGTCGCGTCGGCCTCGCTTCGCAATGTCGGCTCGGTCACCGGCATCACTTCGGATGATGCGGATACGACCGTCGAACTTACGAACACCGGCAGTATCGTCCTGAACTATGCCATGCAACAGACTGGCGGCGGACGACTCGGCGCGGTTGCGTTGACCTCCGTCAATGGAGATATCTCGCAGTCATACTCCAACCCCAGCATTCAAGGCAAAATCGAAGCTGACGCGCTGAGCGTGCAAGCGCAAGCGAACATCACGCTCGACACGAGCTCCAACAATGTCTTGACAGTTGCGATGGATAACGATGCTGCCGGGGACATCAAGTTCAAGAATGACTCTGGCGCGACGCTCGTCATTGGCGAAGTCGGCACGCTGAGCGGCATCACCTCCGATGTCGCTGCCACGACCGTATCGGTGACGACTGCCGGTTACCTTACGGTGAAAGAGTCGATCCAAACAGCCAGTGGTGGCGCGTTGGCGTCGGTATCGTTAACGGCGACAACTGGAGACGTCGGGCAAGATTCCGGCACGCTGATTAGCGGTACGACTGTCGCGTTAACGGCCGGTGTCAACATTGGGCTCGATGGCAAGCTAAGTGTCGGCGTCGGAGATGCAACCCTCACCGCCGACGGCGCGGTCATCTTGCGTGGAGAGCTTGAACTGACGCTTACCGCAGCTAACGACTACAGCGCAGTGGATGTGATCGCCGATTCGGTCGATCTGTCGGCATCCGACCTGACGATTACGGGCGCATACGTACCAACCGTGGGCGACACCTTCGCGATCGTAACGTCGACGAATCGCATCGGAACCTTCGTCGACCTGGAGGACAATGAAGAGTTCCTGCTGAACGCCGAAAAGCTGCGGATCAACTACTACACCACCGACGTGACTCTATCGGCGATTGGCGAGCCCCCAGTCGTTGATCCGGCAGGCCCGTTTTCGATTCCGGAATACAGCGCGATTGCAGCTGCTGTTGGCACCGTCACGGCGACAGATCCCGATCTGAATTCAACCTTCACCTGGTCGATCACGGCAGGTAACACCGGCGGTGCTTTTGCGATCAACAATGCCGGCCAGATCACGGTTGCGGATGCGAGCGGACTCGTGTTCACTACCAACCCGACGTTCACGCTGACGGTGGAAGTCAGCGATGGCTTCAATACCGACACCGGGACGGTGACGATTAACCTCACGAACGTTGCAGACTATGACTTTGGCGATGCTCCCGCCACTTATGGCGTGGCGCAGCACTATGAAGGTGACGACGGCAGCGGACCGCTGCTCGGAACACGTGATTTCGAAACCGCGAGCCAGCCGAATGCCACCGCGACCGGTGATGACGCCAACGGCACTGATGATGAAGACGGCGTGACGTTTAGCTCGACCACTCTGCAGCCGCGAGTGAAGACCAACATCACCCTCAACGCGACGGCGGCGGGCATTGTCGACGCTTGGATCGACTTCAATCGCAACGGCGTGTTCGACGTTGCCGAGAAGATCGCCAATGGTTTGACAGTCACGCCCGGGTTGAACACACTCACTGTGGCCATTCCCGATGATGCAGTCACGGGCACGACCTACGCTCGCTTCCGCATCAGCACCGATGGTTCCACGCTGCCGACTGGTCTAGCCAACGATGGCGAGGTGGAAGACTATCAACTCACGATCCAGAATTTCGCCCAAGGGACGGCGGTGCTGATCGACGATGCCGACAATCCCGGCCCGACCAACCCCGATGTGCTCGTGATCACGGGGCGCGATAACGTCAACGATGCGATCGTGGTCCGTGTTACGTCGCCGGGCATGATCACGGTCTACATGAATCCGGGTATTGGCGCAATCGGCACCTTCTCGCTGGCGTCGATCAGCCGCATGGTGATCGCGGGGCGGTCGGGCAACGACTCGATCGTCGTGGAATCGACCACGGCTAAGCCGATCAATACTCCGACGACCATCTATGGTGATGCCGGCAACGATACGATCTCTGGCGGCAGCGGCCCAGACACGATCATCGGCGGCGATGGTACCGACGTAATGGCGGGTAACGCCGGCGACGATATTTTCATCGGCGGCGCGGGGAACGACACCATCTCCGGCGGAGCAGGCTTCGACAGAATCGTCGAACAGCCGGGCGGCGCGAATATTTCGAGCACTACCGTGCGGGTCGGTACGTCCGCCGATGCCTACACGCAGATCGAACGGATCGAGCTCACGGGCACCTCGGGGTTCGACTATTTCGTATTCAACAACCTGGCAGTCAATGTGCTGATCGATGGTGCAGGTGGCAGCGATGCCGTGGCGTACACGGGCGACGGCAACTTTGTGCTGACGGATTCGCTCCTCACGCGCACCTCGGGCTCGACGACCTCCACGGTGACGATGACCGGCATTGCCAGCGCGACCCTGACTGGTGGCGCCGCGAACAACAAGTTCACGGTGAGTGGCTGGACGCGGGCCCTGGCGGTGAACGGCGGCGCTGGCACCGACACGATCGAAGATGTCGGCAGCGACAACTACACGCTCACCCCGACGCAGTTGCAGCGCCCTGCCAAGCCGACGGTGCAGCTCAATGCGATTGAAAATGCAATCCTGACTTCCGTTGCGGGAGCAGTAGATAGCAAATTCACGATCGATAACTGGGCCGGAACTGCGACCCTGACGGCTGGCGCGGGGACCGACACATTGGCTGTGACGGACAACGCCACCACGATGACGCTGAATAACACGACTCTAACGCGAGCTGGGCGCGGCGCGATCTCGTTCAACGGTTTTGAAGCCGCGGAACTGACGGGAGGAGCCGGCGCCAACGTGATCAACGCCTCGGCCTACGCCGGCAAACTGCAAATCGACGGCAAGGGTGGCAACGACACGCTGACCAGCGGCTCCGGCACTGCGATTCTGTTTGGTGGTGACGGAAACGACACGTTGATCGCCGGCAGCGGCCCTGCCGTTCTCGTCGGTGGTAATGGCAACGACACGCTGAAAGTTGGCGGCACTCCACCAGGCGGCGCTAACGCTGGCCACGCGATCTTGATTGGTGGCGCTGGCGTCGACAATCTCACCGGCGGCGCGGGGCAGGATCTGCTCATCGACAGTTCGACCGACTTCGACTCGATCGCCGCCGATCTAGCCAACCTGTTGGCTCACTGGACGGGAGCCGGAACGTATGCGGCCCGGACATCGCAACTGGCCATGGATCTCGACGGCGCACTCAATCCCGATGGCGTGTCGGACACGCTAAACGGCGGTGCTGGGGCTCTCGATTTCTTCTTCGCCAGCCTCTCGGGCACCGCTACGGTTAAGGACAAGCTCCCGGACCTCAACAAACCAGGCGCGGAAATCGCAATCACTAACGTTTAACGATGGAATGTTTTGACGACGCCCGAAACTAAGCGCGCCGCACATTGGTGCCGCGCGCTGCATTGCGAGTATCGATCACAACTGCCGAGTGTTTGACGACGAGCGAGTAGTCTACGGCCGTATGATCGGTCACGATCAGCACTGCATCTTGCGCGGCGAGCCATTCCGGCGTGAGTGCGGAACTTTGCAGATCAGGCACGCGGTAGTGACGCATCTTGGGGAGGACTGGGACGTGTGGATCGTGGTAGGTGATGACCACGCCGCGGTCTTCGAGCATTTCGATAATGCGGAAGGCGGGACTTTCGCGCGGATCGTCGACATCTTTCTTGTAGGCGACGCCTAAGATGCCAACACGGCTGCCGCGGAGAGGCTTGGCGGCGTCGTTCAGCGCGTCGCTGACTTTTTGCACAACGTAGCGCGGCATTTCCCAATTGATTTCGCCGGCGAGTTCGATGAAGCGCGCGGGGCTTTCGTGTTTGCGGGCCAGCCAGCTTAAATAAAACGGATCGATCGGAATGCAATGTCCGCCGAGGCCGGGACCCGGATAGAACGGCTGAAAACCGAATGGCTTGGTCTTGGCCGCGGCGATCACCGACCAGATGTCGATGTTGAGTCGATCGAAGAGAATTTTTAGTTCGTTGACCATCGCGATATTCACCGCGCGATAGACGTTTTCCAAAATCTTGCAGGCTTCGGCGATTTCGCAATTCTCGACCGGAACGGTTTGCACGACGGCTTGGGAATAGAGCAAGTTCGCAAGCTCGCCGCTGAGCGGGTCAGCACCGCCGACAACCTTTGGAATGCGCTGTGTCGAAAAATTTGGATTGCCGGGATCTTCGCGCTCGGGACTGTAGGCCAGAAAAAAGTCGCTGCCGAGTTTTAGTCCAGCTGCTTCCAAAATGGGGAGCACAATCTGCCGCGTCGTGCCGGGGTAGGTCGTGCTTTCCAGAACGATGAGTTGCCCAGGCCGCAGCGACTTGGCGATTTGCCGCGCGGTGTTTTCGACGTAACTCAAGTCGGGGTCGCGGCTGTCGGTCAGCGGCGTCGGCACGCAAATCAGAATGGCGTCGGCCTCGGCTAGACGCGACATGTCGCTGGTGGCGGCGAACTTGCCGGCGCTGACCATCTCCTTGATCCAAGAATCGGGCAAGTGGCCGATGTAGCTTTCGCCCGCGGCGAGTTTCGCGACCTTGCGGCTGTCGAGATCGAAGCCGATGCAGCGAAAACCAGCTTGCACAAAGGTGCGGACGAGCGGCAAGCCGACGTAACCGAGGCCAATCACACCTATCTGGGCGGTGCGGGACTCAATCGCGGAGTGCAACGAGGAATGTCGATCGGTCATGCGGCGCTGAAATTTCACAAAAGAATTCAGAGTGTCAGACGTCAAGCCGTCTACGTCGTACAGTACCTGGTCAGTATGATAGAGCCTCAGGCGGAAGCAAAGTTTGCTGCGATTCAGTTTTCCGCGGCCCGTAGCCATTTTTTATAGGGCTGATTTTATCCCGCCCCTATCGAGTCAACGAATGACCCACCCTTGGCATGATATTGTCCCCGGTTCGCATCTCCCGAGCGAGTTCACCTCCGTCATCGAGATCCCCCGCGGCAGCAATGTGAAGTATGAGCTCGACAAGGCCACCGGCCTGCTCAAGCTCGACCGCATCCTGTATTCGTCGGTGCATTACCCGGCCAATTACGGTTTCATTCCGCAAACGCTGGCCGAAGACGACGATCCGCTCGACGTGCTCGTCCTTTGCCAAGAACCGGTCAGCCCGATGACGCTCGTCTATTCGCGCGTGATCGGACTCATGACGATGATCGACAGCGGCAAGAAGGATCACAAGCTGCTCGCCGTCGCGCTCGATGATCCGGAATACAACGGCTACAAAGAAGCCAGCGAACTGCCAGCCCATCGGCTGAATCTCATTCGCCGTTTCTTTCAGGATTACAAACTGCTGGAAGGAAAGACCGTCGAGGTCGACGACCTGCAGCCAGCCGAGTTCGCCAAGCCGATCATTCTGGAAGCGCTCGAGCGCTACAGCGATCAGCGGCGCAAGGGCTTTCCTGTCTATCGCCGCGGTTGAGAAGGCATGTCTCCAGAAACAACGCCGCTGCCGATTGCTGTTTGGATTTCCGGCGGCGGAACCACGCTGCGCAATCTGATCGAGCGAAAAAAAAGCGAAGACCTGCCGATCGATATTCGGCTGGTGATCAGCAGCAGCCCGAGCGCCAAAGGCTTGCAATACGCAGCCGATGAAAAGATCCCGGCGCTGGTGATCGAAAAGAAAAAGGGAATCGCTTCGAGCGATTACGAACAGCAGATGTTCGAGCCCTGCCGGGCCGCCGGCGTGCGGTACGTGGTGATGGCGGGCTTTCTCAAGCACGTGACCATTCCCGCCGATTTTGAAAACCGCGTCATCAACATTCATCCGTCACTGATCCCGGCCTTTTGCGGCCAGGGCATGTACGGCTTGAAAGTGCACCAGGCCGCGATCGACTACGGCGCGAAGATTAGCGGCTGCACGGTGCACTTCGTCGACAATCACTACGACCACGGCCCGATTGTTGGACAATGGCCTGTTCCCGTGCGCGACGAAGATACAGCGGAGTCGCTGCAGGCGCGCGTCTTTGCGACGGAGTGCGAAGCCTATCCAGCTGTGCTGCGAGCGCTGGCGACGGGCGAAATTTGCGTTTCGGGCCGTCGCATCGGTTGGCGGCGTTAGAACTGCTCGTTAGCGTGGCAGGTCGATGTTGTGGTAGACGTCCTGCACGTCGTCCGAGTCGTTGAGCATGCTCAAAAACTTCTCGAACATCGCCAGATCGTCTCCTTCGAGCGTCTTGCTGGTTTGCGGCAGGTAGGAGATTTCCTGAGCTTCAAACTTTGTGTCTGGAAACGCGGCGAGAATAGCGGTCTTCGCCTTATAGAACTCCGCGGCCGGAACAAAGACCGTCAGATTCCCGTCTTTGTTCTCGATTTCTTCCACATTCACGTCAGCAGCGATGAGAGTCTCGAGAACCGGCTCTTCTTCACCCTTGAAGGCAAAGATCGCCAGGTGATCGAACCACATGGTGACCGAGCCACCCATCTTCGAATCGGTCTTCGTGAAGGCGTTGCGGACGTCGGTGATGGTGCGGTTATTGTTGTCGGTCAAGCAATCAACGATGACCATTGAGTTGCCAGGGCCAAAGCCCTCGTAGCGGGCTGTGACGAAGTTTTCGCCACCCACCCCCTTCGCTTTTTCGATGGCCTTCTCGATGACGTGAGCCGGCACTTGATCGCGCTTGGCTTTTTCGACCAGAGCCCGCAGCACGGGGTTCGCATCGGGATCGGGGACGCCGTTTTTGGCGGCCACATACAGCTGCTTGCCATACTTGGAGTAGACCTTGGACTTTTGGCCCGCGGTCTTCATGATCGAATGCTTGCGATTTTCGAAATCTCGTCCCATGGCTGTTCTGCTTGAGGTCCTGCTGCCCGTTAAGTTCCGTGCCTGCGGTATAGCACGTTCGGGCTTTTTTTTCCAGATAGCACTCGGGAGCCAGGGCAGCTCAGGCGGCGGGCGCTGTAGGCGCGGGTGCTGCCGGCGCCGGACCGGCGGGATAGAGCGAGTCCAAGAACTTCTTGATCGTCCCGTTCGGATCTTGTCCTGCTTGCTTGAAGATCGCGAGGTCGTTTTCCAAATCGGGACCGTCATTGAGATTTCGAAATACGACACGCCATTCAGGATCGCGCCGAATCGCCTCTTGGGCATAGGAGACGACTTCCATGCGCAGTTGCTCGGCGTCCGCTGAGTTTTTGTCGAAGGCAGTGTCTGCGGACAGTCGCTCGTACTTCTGGCCAATCGCGCAGGCCAGGTGTCCATAGGTGTCGGCCGTCCCTTGCTTGCCGTCGCGCAGATAGGCGACTGCGTTGGCGACTGCCGCATCTTGGGCCTGCGCCGAACCAAACAGCGATTGCTGCAGCTTGTTATCGATATCGGCGCGGCGGAGATCGCTCATCAAGTCATCGCTGGCTTCGCGGATCAATTGTCCGAGCCAACCGACCATGATGAAATAACCGCACCAAAATCCGACGATCGTGAAGTAGACGGAAATCATCACGCCGGCGACGGGCGAACCAACGAAGTCCTTTAAGTAATCGCCCAGGAGCGAAAGCTTGTTCACCTGCGTGAGGCTCGCGCCCAAAATGATCTTCACCAACCAATCGGATACTTGCTGCAACTGATTGCTGGGGCGAAAGAGAATCGTTGCTCCAGCCGCGCCGGCAGCCGTTGCAGCGGGAGTGGCTACTGCATCCTGGATCGTTTGCGGCACACCAAACAAACAGCCAACCAAAAATCCAACCGCAAAAGTCGCACATGCCGTCAAATATACGGCGGCGGTAATGGAACTAAACTTATCATCTGGTTGCCCCAGGTAAGCGTAGCAATACAGCCCGACGGCGCCGATCAGGAGAGCGGCGCCAGTCGTCAGCAGAATCTTGCTGACTTTGGACAACGGAAAAAACCATTGGTCAGGACGCACAAAGCGAGCCATATAATGATCTCATCGTTAAGGCAGGGGCACTTCGGCCAGCAGAGTGTATGCCGGCGTTAGGCTGCCTACAACTAACTGGCCGCATGTTATTTTTTCAGCTGCTCGTCAAACCATTTAATGGCTTCATCCTGCATGGCGACATTAAATTCATGCGGCACGTCATAAAACCGACCGCTAAAGCGTTCCTTAACGCCGGCCTTCTCATAGGCGGCCGATATTTTTTTGATGGCAGCTTCCATGCCTGCGAACGGGAACAAGCCATCCTGCCGGCATTGCTGCACAAGGAGCGGTTTTGGAGCGAGCATGCTCACTACGTCGGGCAAGTCGAGCCATTGATGCAGACCAGGCACGAAATGAGCAAATGAATGTGTGTCGATATGCCGCTCCAACATCGGATGCACCGTCGACATGAAACCCACGACGCAAGCCGCGGCGATCCGTTCATCCAAGCCGGCAAGAAAGTTTGTTCGCCAACCGCCGAGCGAAACTCCCATACAGCCAATCCTCCGAGGATCGACTTCGGGCCGTGTTATCAAGTAATCGACCGTGCGCATATCATCCCAGGCCATAATTCCCGGCCAACACGTTCCGGCATAAATCAGTGACTTGGCGAGCGTCGATTCCTTGCCACGACATTGGCGATTGAGCTCCGTAACTTCCTCGGGCGACATCTTCGCACGATCCCCATGAAAGTGATCTACTCCCGCGTCATAGCGCCGTTCGCCAAACATAAAGGCGTCGATCGTGATCACCACATAACCACGTTTAACAAGCTCCGTCGCCGTCGGCCTGCCGCCATAATTCTTTTCATGGTAGATCTTCATGGTGGGATGATTCTTCCCAAAGTCGATCACCTTTTCCTTGCCGAACATGAACATGCCGCCGTGCGAATGCAGATCGACAATCGCCGGCGTGGGCTCCGTTAAACCTCGGGGAATGTGCAAGTAAGCGGGCACGCGAAAGTGCGATGTCGTGTTGAAGAGAATCTTTTCCCGAATGAACTCGGGGAATTCCTGCCGCGCGAGCACCTCTGCCCGCGGCAACACGGCATCAGGACGATAGCCAAAGCACTCCAGCACTTTGGCCCGCCCAGCCGTTTGAATTCTTCGAGTGCCGAGAATTTGCGATGCGTGAACGAGAGTGGAAAGGTACTCTCACTTGCAAGTGCAGCCACTGCTGGGAAAAGCGAGCCTAAATCACAGTTTGGTCGTGGCGGTGGTTGGAGCGGAATGTCGGACGGCGGAGAAGCCTGCTCATTACCGCCTTGCCCACAAACAGAATTTATCGCAACCAAACCGGACAATGCACTCGTTCCCATGGCGGCAGATTGCAAGAACGCGCGGCGGTCGAGGTCGTTATTTTTCATCGGCGTGGTCTGGCTGGGGATGCACGGGCTGAAACTGCGGGGTTCATTCTAGGCCCTTGGCGATTGAATAGCGCTCGCACAAAGATTTGTCAGGGAAACTTCAAGGGTGCAAGGACCCTTAACAACCAAAGACGCGTTGAAAAACTAGCGTCGCCTTAGTCGTTAGCTTGCCATTGATCATGCAGGTTGTTCTAATAATCGCCGCTGTGTGGGGTTCTTCTTCCACTTGCGTAGGAGTCTTTAGGTATGTGGCGATGGAGTCTGTTGGGCGTGGTCTGTTTGGTATTGCTCACCCATGTTGGTTGTCGTCACGCCGGAGGCAGCGCTAAGGGTGGCGAAAAATCCAAAATCACTGGAGCGGTCGCACTGCCGACATTGCACGCTCTGTCGATGCCTTCGATGCCGTCGAACGATGACTTGAAAGGTGAGCTTGTTAACGGTGATCTGCCAGAAACCGCGAAGGAAGTCATCAAAAACAGTCAAGAGCAGCTGCAAAAAGCTCTTGAGGAACTGAAAACCAAATACGACGCGGCCGGCAACAAACCAGCTGCCGAAGCCGTGGCCAATTACATCAAGCCGACGGACGATCGAATCTCCGAATTGAAAAAGGCCTTGGAGGAGAATCTCAAAAAGGAATAACTCCCTGCCGTTTGTGAATTGAAGTGTCTTTGCATACCAAGATGGAGCTATCAATGAATCGTCGTGCAACGTGTTTGTTTCTGTGTCTCGTTTTTGTTTGGGCCACTTCGGTTGCTCTGCCGTTCGGTCACCGGCGATGCGTGCAGGTGAATTACCCGGTAGCGTGCCAAACCGCGCCGGCGAAAAAGCCTGCACTGGCTGCGGATACCTCGAAGTTGCCCGCTGACGCAAAAGAGGCGATTAAGCGCTACGACGAAGGATTAAGGGTAGCTGCCAGCGAGCATCAGGCTTGGCTGTGGTATGAACTGAAAGCTCTTCAAGACAAGTACGCTCTCGACAATCGCATTGACGACGTTGTCGTCATCAACCATTACCTCAAGACGATTCCAACTCCGGAAACTCCGGCTCCCGTTGCCCCAGCTCCTGTCGCCCCAGCTCCCGTCGCTCCAGCTCCCGCAGTTCTGCCTCCGGCAGTTCTGCCTCCGGCAGTTCCGGCGAAGCCGCCAATGGGTGGTAAGGACGCTCTGCTGCCACACGCCCCTAAAGTGAATGACACAGACTCCAGAATCGCGGCGCTTCAAGCAGCGCTCAAAGCGCATCTGTCGTCACGATAGTCGTCTCGATTTTGTCGAAATGTTCCCCAGCTAAATTTCCGCCGCCATAGTTGACATCGAGCAGGCGCGGCACGCATGATTGGGGCCACCACGGACGCACCAGTTAGGCACGTCTCCGTGGCCCGCCAATTTGCGCTGCCTGCTGGGAGTTGCTCGATGGTTTGTCGCTTCGGTTTACTATTAGGTTCGGCCCTCCTGATCGCCGGCCTGAATCCGGTTCTTCGCGCTGCTGATGTACCGCCGCGCGTCATTCCTTTCGAGCGCTATCACGCCACCGCACAAGATGCAGTCGCAGCGGGAAATCTGCTGCTGGGCGAACTCAACTGCACGAGCTGCCACACTGCAGATACTTCGCTCGCCGCCCATCTGCAGAAGAAGCAGGCCCCCGTGCTCGACACCGTGGGTACGCGTGTGCGGCCGCAATACTTGTTGAAATTCCTCATGGATCCGCAGAAGATCAAGCCCGGCACGACGATGCCGAACGCTCTCGCAGGCATTCCCGAAGCGGAACGAACGCCCATTGTCGAAGCGATCGTTCACTTCCTCGCGACTACCGGCACGACGATCGATACCGCGCCTCTTCGTGGCGGGGTGATTCGCGGCGAAGCTTATTATCACTCGATTGGCTGTCTCGCCTGTCACGATCCGCGGCCTGCCGAGAATCCGCCGGCCGCGCTGCCAACATCGATTCCCATCGGCACTCCGTCGCGCAAATACACGCTCTCCGGCCTGACGGACTTTCTCGAGAATCCACTGGCTGTTCGTCCGAGCGGCCGCATGCCGCATCTCAATCTGAATCCGACGGAAGCCCGAGATGTTGCTTCGTTTCTGCTGAACGATCTCGATGTCGCGGCTGGCCTGCAGTATTCGTACTACGAGGGAAACTGGAACAACCTTCCCGACTTCACCAAGCTCACGCCGAAGGCCGTCGGTGACGCCGAATCGTTCGATTTGAAACCCGCCAAGAAAAAGGACGGCTTTGCCCTCCGTTTCGATGGCACGATCAAGGTCGATGCCGACACCGACATGCTCTTTCTCCTCGGCAGCGACGACGGTTCGCGGCTGTCGATCGATGGCAAGGTGGTGATCGACAACGACGGCGTGCATCCCTTCAGCCAGAAGCGAAAGCCGCTCAAGCTAACGGCAGGGCTCCACAGCGTGGTGGTCGAATACTTCGAAAACAGCGGTGGCGAAGAGCTGTCGGTGCTGTTCGAAGCCAAGGGCAAGCCGCCGCAAGAATTAGCGACGCTGGTCGTCGCGCCAACGCCAAAGTCGACGAAGCCGGCGGAAGAGCCATTCCAAGTAAAGCAGGAGCTCGTCGCCAAGGGGCGCGAGCATTTCATTTCGCTCGGCTGCGCGAGTTGCCATTCGCTGACGATCGACAAAGAGCTGGTCAAAGCCAAGCCGTTGAATGCAGCGACAGCACTCGCCGATCTGAAGGGCGTCGGCGGTTGCTTGAGCGAATCGCCGCCGAAGTCACCTCGCTATGCACTCGACGATCGGCAAAAAGCCGCCCTCGGCGCTGCGTTGTCGACGGCCAAAAAGCAAATCGCTCCCCTCACCGAACCGCAGCAAGTCAGTTTGAACATGGTTCGCTTCAATTGCATCGCCTGTCACACGCGTGGTGAGCTCGGCGGCGTTGAAGAAGCCCGCAACCCGCACTTCAAATCCGACATGCCGGAAATGGGAGACGAAGGCCGCATTCCACCGTCCCTCACCGGCGCTGGCGCCAAGCTCAAGAGCGAATGGCTGAAGACCGTGATGGAACAGGGAGCGAAGGATCGGCCTTACATGTTCACGCGGATGCCGAAGTTCGGTCTCTCGAATGTGAACACACTGGTCGCAGCGATTGAGAAGAGCGACGAAGGGCTGATCAAGCCGTCGCCGAAGATCGATATTGATGACGAGGATAAAAAGTTCAAAGCCGTGGGTCGTCGCCTGGTCGGCGCGCAAGGCATGTCGTGCATCAAGTGCCACACGTTCGCCGATAAAAAGTCGACGGGTATTCAAGCCTTGAGCCTGACGACCATGACCAAGCGTCTCCGCGACGATTGGTTCTATCATTACCTGATCAACCCGCAGGCCTATCGCCCCGGCACCCGCATGCCCGGCGGCTGGCCAAACGGCGAGACGCAGTTGCCGATGATTCTCGACGGCAGCACACCGAAGCAGATTCGTTCGATCTGGGCGTATCTGTCGGATGGAAACAAAGCGACGCTCCCCTCGGGACTCGTGACTGGCGGCATCGAGCTCATCGCTTTCGATGAGGCGATTATGTATCGCAACTTCATCGAAGGCGCCGGCTCGCGCGCGATCGGGGTGGGTTATCCTGAGAAGCTGAACCTCGCCTTCGATGCCAACGAGCTACGGCTCGCCATGATCTGGCACAACGGCTTCATGGATGCCGCGCGACACTGGAACGGCCGCGGCCAGGGCTACGAACCGCCGCTCGGCGACAACGTCGTAAAGCTTCCCGACGGCGTGCCATTCGCCTCGTTGCCGAGCGCTGCCGAAGCCTGGCCGAAGGGAAAAGCCAAGGAACTAGGTTATCAGTTTGGCGGCTATCGCTTGGGCGAGAAACGTCGGCCGACATTCTTGTATTCGATGAACGGCATTCAGATCGAAGACGAGCCCTCGCCAAAGGGCGAAGCGGGCGCGTTTGTGCTGCAACGGAAATTTACGCTGACGGCGAACGCGATCGCCTCTGATTTGAATTACCGCGCGGGAGTGGGCGACAAGATCGAACCAGTCGCCGGCGGTTTTAAAATCAACGATGGCGTGATCGTGAGAATCACCTCGGGCCAGCAAGCGGTGGTACGTCAAAGCAACGGCAAGAGCGAGTTGCTAGTGCCGCTCACCTTCACCAGCGGTAAGGCGAATTTGACGATTGAGTACGATTGGTAGTCAATCATGTTCCCTCGCCCCTGTACTCAGGGGAGAGGGTTAGGGTGAGGGGCTGATGCGCAGCAAACGCCAGCCATCAATTCGACGCTTGTTCGGGATGGCTAAAGCCGAGAGATTTTGAGATACGAAACCACCGCCTAAAGGCGGTGGCTAACAATACGAGAACAAATCATGTTTCGATCTTTGCCCAGCTTTCTTTGCGGCCTCTGCCTGGCCGTTGTCTCAACCACTTCCTTCGGCCAAGCCCCCAAGGAAGACGACTACTACAAGATCCTCCGCTTCCCCATTCCTGAATACATGAGCTTGGAAGCTGGCGGCCTCGAATGGATGCCGGACGGCAAGCTCGCGGTCTCGACACGCCGTGGCGACATCTTCCTGCTCGACAAGCCGCTCGTCGAAAACACCGAGGAAGCCTCTTTCAGTAAGTACGCCGGCGGCCTGCATGAAGTGCTCGGGCTGTCGTGGCGCGATGGCTGGCTGTACGCCACGCAGCGCGGCGAAGTGACGAAACTGAAGGATGAGAATAACGACGGCCGCGCCGATATTTTTCAAACGGTGAGCGACGCCTGGGGCATCGACGGCGATTACCACGAGTACGCCTTCGGCTCGAAGTTCGACAAAGAAGGGAACATGTGGGTCGTTCTCTGTCTCACTGGTTCCTTCGACAGCAAGAACAAGTTCCGCGGCTGGTGCCTGCGGATCACGCCCGAAGGAAAAGTCATTCCCACTTGTAGCGGGCTGCGTTCGCCGGGCGGCATCGGCATGAATGCCGCCGGCGACATGTTCTATACCGATAACCAAGGCCCCTGGAACGGCGCGTGCGGGTTGAAGCATCTCAAGCCCGGTAAGTTCGTCGGTCACCCCGGCGGCAACGGCTGGTACAAAGACACGAACGGCGAACTGGGCGAACGCCCCGAGGATCCGAAGAGCGGCAGCCGCATGATGGTCGAAGCCAAGCGGATTCCGCAACTCGAACCGCCAGCCGTTTATTTCCCCTACAACAAGATGGGCCAATCGGCATCGGGCATCGCCTGCGATGTTTCGGGCGGCAAGTTCGGGCCGTTCAAAGACCAACTCTTCGTTGGCGATCAGACGCACAGCACCGTGATGCGGGTCTATCTCGAAAAAGTGCAGGACCATTACCAGGGCGCTTGCTTCCCGTTCCGCGCGGGGATTGGCTCCGGCTCGCTCTCGCTGCTATTCAACAAAGACGGCTCGCTGTTTGTCGGTGGCACCAATCGCGGTTGGGGTTCGCGTGGCACGCAGCCGCATTCTCTCGACCGCGTGGTCTGGACTGGCAAAACGCCGTTCGAAATTCTGCAGATGAACGCCAAAAGCGATGGCTTTGAATTGACCTTCACCGAAAAGGTCGACGCCGCCACGGCTGCCGATCCGAAGTCGTACAAGTTGTCGACCTACACCTACATCTATCAAGCCGCCTACGGCAGCCCGGAAGTCGATCAAACCACGCCCGAGATTACCAAGGTCGAAGTTTCTGCCGATGGTCTCAAGGCCCGGCTGTTTGTGACGGGGCTGCAAGAAGGCCACGTACACGAGTTGCAATCGGCAGGCGTGAAGTCGGCCGCTGGTTTACCGCTGTTGCACAACATGGCTTATTACACGCTGAACTACATTCCGGCTCCGTAAATATGATGCGTACCTCTCTTCAGTTTGCTGCCATCGCTTGCGTTCTGTTCATCGCCGGTTGCGGTTCGAGCGGCCCGACCATGGTGAAGGTAACCGGCACGGTCACGCTTGATGGCGCGCCGGTCGCTGACGCCAACGTGATGTTCATGCCTGTTGCGGAAGGGCGTCCCGCCAATTCAAACAAGGGCACCGACGCGGCGGGCAAGTTCACGCTCACTACGGAGAAGCTCGACGATGGTGCCCAGGAAGGCAAATACAACGTCATCGTTACCGGCGTACGCAGAACGGGAGTGGAGACAAACCCAGACGGCACTTCGGGCGATATTTCGAAAATGCAAGAAGTCTGGTTTGTTCCGAAAAAGTACTCTCAACCAGGCAATTCCGGCCTGACGCAAACCGTGACCAAAGGCATGCCGCCGATCGAATTGAAGCTTTCGACGAAGTAGCGTAGGCGGTATCATCAACGCATTACGGCTACTCCTCTCCCAACTCTTCACGGTCCGGTGCCGTTATGTCGAAGCCCGTTCGTTCTGCGTTCACGCTCGTTGAATTGCTGGTTGTGATCGCCATCATCGGCGTGCTCGTCGCGCTGTTATTGCCCGCCGTGCAGGCCGCGCGCGAAGCAGCTCGCCGGACACAGTGCATCAACAATTTGAAGCAGATCGGCTTGGCGCTGCACAACTATAACGACACCTTCAAGGTGCTGCCGCCGGGCTCGATCTGGAGCGGAACTGCGGCGAACTATCGTGGCTGCATTCTGCTGCACATTCTGCCGTTCATCGAGCAGAAGAACCTGTACGAAAAATTCGATTTCAGCCAACCGCCGGAAGGGCAGGTTTTTCCCGGTACCACCACGCTGCTCGGCTCGACGATCATCAAAGGCTACACCTGCCCGAGCGAAAAGACCTCTTCACTGCTGAACGGCCGAGCCATTCACAACTACGTAGCCAGCAGCGGCCCGACCGCTCACACCGACAACTCGGCTTGCACCTGCAGCGCCGGCGCCGGCTGGAACGCTTATGCTCAGGCTCCTTACACCTCGTCGGATCCGAATTTTTTCGCGGGCCCCTTTCATCGCACCGGTGTCGCCGTTCGCCTGTCCGAGATCACCGATGGATTGTCGCAAACGATTTTCTTCGGCGAGCATCGCCGCGACTGTTCGAACCACGTTCGCACCGGCTGGATCAGCTCGAACAACGGCAACGGCCTGACCTCAACGCTGATCCCGATCAATACGAATACCTGCGAACCGTCATCGACGGACTTTTGCCGTCAGCCGTGCAACTGGGCCACCGAGCTTGGCTTCAAATCACTCCACCCGGGCGGCGCGTGCTTCTTGATTGGCGACGGCGCGGTCACGTTCATCACGCAGAGCATCGACCACAACAATTTTCAAGCGCTCGGCGGCAAATCGGACGGCAAACCAGCAACGTTGCCCTAAAGTCGTCGACCGTTCCGCGGTCGATGAATCGAGGCCAAACTGCAGCGTGCCACCGAAAGAGCGCCTGCGATTTTCGGCATTTTGGCGAGTGAATTGCCGGTGTGAGGACGTTTGAATTAGTCCTCGCGCGAGCCGAGCTTCTTTAGGGATAGATTTCCAGCGCGCTGTGACGGCCCTCGCCGAAAGTCGCTGACGCTGTTTCGGCGATAATTGGCGCGGTCGCTCCATTCATCGACCGCAGAGCGTTCGACGACTTTAGTAGCGATTAATCATTTCCATCACGCGCCCATCCATTCCCAAACGCAGCGTGCTTTCGCCCGATACGCCGGCGGGGCGGCCTTCGCTGTCGAGTTGCAGATACTGAACCTGCACTCGGTAACCACGTTCGGTTTTCGCTACGTTGTATTCGGCCGGGCGTTGCTCGCCGGTTTGCCGTTCCAGGTGCTGGCGAACCATGTTTTGGGCCCAGGCTGATTCTTGAGGACTGAGGGCGGCGCCACGCATGTCAGGTTGAAAGGCGGGGCCCTGGAGACTGCGCGCCGGCGGAGCGAATGTTTGCGGCGCTGGTCGTGAGCGTTCACCGCCCGCCGCGAATTGGTTTGGGCCTTCGTTGGGGCGACGTTCGGCATTTCCGCGGTCGCCATTCCAGGCCGGTGCGCCGGTCGGTCGTTGCCAGTTTGGCTGCACTTCACCGGGGCGAGCAGTGTTGAATCCATTCGGGCCGCCTGGCTTGTTTCCATAGCCGCCACCGCGCGGCCGTCGCCGCAAGACATCGCGATTGGTTTGTTCGATCACGGCTGGGGCCGGGTTTTCTTCGGCGATCAGCGCGGTCGCTTGTTCCACTTCTTGAGAGGTGGGTGGCGGCGGATCGATGCGAACGACCGTTGGCACGGTCACTTCGCGCTGAGCCAACTGGCCATTGGGGTTGGTCGTCGTTTCGACTTGCGTTTCATGGACCGTTTCCCACCGAGGGCCAAAGTGATAGACCGCGTAGTAGAGCATTTTCGCTCGCGATTCTTCCACACCACCGCAGCGGCAGGCCTCATAGAACATGCGATGCACGTCTTGCCACGTCGCAGTCATTTCGTGACAGCCGACGTCGTGAACCACCGAGGCGTTGCGGTATTGCCCTTCGAAGGGACCGCCGATGATCGACCAAAAGCCGTACGGAATCGACGCGCCATTCACCACCGAGCCGGCCGGCGCCTGCCAAAAACGATTCTGCGCATCCACGTAGCCAAATGACTCACGCAGCGTCATGTTCCGCCCGTCGTCATCCCACGAGGCAACGACCGCCCCTTCGAACCGGCCAAAGCTGGCCGGCGCAGTGGCCGTCGGCGTTGAGGTTTCGCAACCAACCAACACGCAACCAAAGATGGCAATGCATCCCAGCAAACTCTTCATCGCTTCCTCCTTGAAGCAATCGAGCGGCATGTCGCCGCTCATCGATCGGCAGCCAACCCAGCGCGCACTCGCCTGGGCTGGCCACGATCATTTCATACGGGGCCGATTCTAGCACGAGCAATTGGCCAGAATTTGTCGCCAGCATTGCGAGCTAGCGACGGCAGTCTGCGTGGAGTGATAGCTTAATCGTCGTTGTCCTGCTTTTTCTTCTTTCCTTTGCCTTTCGCTTTTTCTGGCATCGCTTTGCCGTCGTTTTTCGTCGGCATCGGGGCGTTCACATCTTTTCGCCAGGCAACAAGTTGCGCGTGCAGGTCTTTTGCTTTATCCGGCATTTCCTTGGCGAGATTCTTGGTCTCGCTCAGATCGTCGCGAAGGTTGTAGAGCTCGAGATGGCCATCTTCGAGAAACTCCATCAGCTTCCAATCGCCACTCTGGATCAAGCTGACCGGTGTCGTGCGCCATTGATCGACGCCAGCGCCGAGATAGCCGGGGAAGTGCTGAAAAATCGCGGTCCGTTTGAGCTTGGCCGCAGGATCGCGAATCAGCGGCACCAGGCTTTCGCCATCGAGCACATGCTTCGGCGGCGACGCACTGGCGAGTTCCAGAAACGTTGGATAAATGTCGACGTGGATCGTCGGCACTTCGCAGGTCGAACCAGCCTTGGTCACGCCGGGCCAACGCACGACGAACGGCTCGCGCGTGCCACCTTCGTACAAGCTTCCCTTACCGCTGCGGAGCGGCGCGTTATCGGTGACGTCGTTGCCGGCCCCCTTCTTGATCCCTTCGCGGATGTAGCCACCCACGCCGCCGTTGTCGCTGGTGAAAATGAGCACCGTGTTGTCGGCGAGTTTCAGTTCATCGAGCGTTTGCATCACGCGGCCCACGCTTTCATCGACGCTGGCGATCATCGCAGCATAGGTCGGATTGTTATGACCGCCGACACCGAGCTTGTCTTTGAACTTCGCGATCAACTCTGGCTTGGCATCGTGTGGCGCGTGAACGCCGAAGTGCGGCAGGTACAAAAAGAACGGACCGTCCTTCTTGCGACGAATGAAATCGACCGCGCGATCGGTGAGAAAATCGGCGAGATACTGCCCCTTGGGATATTCGGTCTTGGGGCTGGTATTGAAATCGAAATGTTGTCCCTGGCTGACAATGGCTTCGTCGAAGCCGCGTTTGCCGGGATGGTGCTCGCCGTTCTGGCCGATGTGCCATTTGCCGAACATGCCGGTCGCGTAACCGGCGTTCTTCAGTTGCTGAGCGATGATGCTGCGGTCGAGCGGCAACTCGGTCACATTATCGACGGGCCGCAACGGCCGTTTGCTCCAGTCAAAGCGATCGATGCCGCCAACGGTGTAAACACCTGTCCGCGCCCCGTATTGTCCGCTCATCAGCGCAGCCCGCGTCGGCGTGCAGTTCTGGCAATGATGATGGCTCGTCAGCTTCATCCCTTGAGTCGCCAGCCGATCGATATTCGGCGTCTCATAGTACTTGCTGCCAAAGGTCGCGACATCGGTATACCCGAGGTCATCGGCAAGTATTAGCACTATATTAGGTACACGGCCCTTCGGGGCATTTTCCTTCGAAAACGCCGGCTGAAACGGCCAAAGGAGGAGAACATTGGCAAAGATTAGTGTAGCTAATGAGTGTAGTAATCGACGAGGATATCCGTACTGAGTCGCGGGCAAGTTTGAAAGCATTTGGCACCAAGACGATTTGCGTGTGGGCGACTTAGGGGCTGGCTCAGTATCGATCCGCTGTAGGGCCGGGTCAACAAGTTGAATCCAAGGGAGTAAGGCATGGGCAGAAAGCGAATCCTTCGCAGGCAGCAGCACGGTTCAGCGTGGCACTGGAAACAGACGGACGCCTGGTACTACACGCTGCCTGGGACAAAGAAACGAATGCCGCTGTTTGATGAAAACGGCGAGAGAGTTCGAGGTAGGCATAACCATGCAGCCGCGCTCCAGGCCCTGGCGAAGGTCAAAGTCACATTAGCCGATGATGGGGTGTTTCCAGGCGAGTGGATCGTGGCCCGTGTCTGCTCCGATTACCTCCAGTACTGCGAGCAAGGGGCAAAAAAAGGAACCATATCCGTGACGCACTGGAAAGCTGCTCAAGCGTGGCTCAATGACCTTTGTGCTTTTTGCGGTGCGCTGCCAGTTGCGCAGCTCAAGAAGGGCCATGTGACGAGCTGGATCGAGAAGCACTCGACATGGCGGAGCACCGAAACGCATCGAAGCGTGATCAGCGTCGTGCTTGCGGCTTTCAATCGGGCTGAAGAAATGTTCGGCGTGACGAGCCCACTGAAGGGTCTGAAGAAGCCTGCGCCAAAACCGCGGCTGCAATCTATATCTCCCGAGGACGAGCAAACGATCTTCGACAACCTGGAACCTCAGTTCCGCAATTTCCTCTTCGCCGCTATTCATACCGGCCTGCGCCCGTTTTGTGAGCTGGCGTTGCTTAAGGCCGAGCACATCGAGCGCACGCCGCGCGGCATGATGTGGCGGGTTTACTCCACTAAAACGAAGAAGACTCGAAAGATTCCGGTGCGCCCGGAAGTTGCGAAACTGGTGGAAACACTTCTCAAAGAGGCGCCACCAGGGTCGAACCTCCCGATTTTTCGGAATACCAAGGGCCGACCCTGGAAAAGAATGACCGGCGTCGTGCGTTTTGTTGGACTGCGAAAGAAGTTGAAATGGAACTTGGATTCGACGCGAAGCAAGTACACCTGCTACACCTGCCGGCACACCTTCGTCCATCGCATGTTGTCGGGCTACTGGACGGATGGCAAAGGGTGTTCAATTGAAACCGTCGCTGAACTGATCGGGGATACGCCCAAAGTCGCGTTCGAGCACTACGGCCGGGAATGGGGGCAGCATTATCAGGCGCCATTGTGGGCGGCAATCGGTGAGCCGCTCTCTGTAAGCCCACCCAAGAAGCCAGCGAACAAGCCTAAGCAGCCAAAGAGGAAGCCACGATGACGGAGAAAAAGTCTAGCACTGAGCAACGCAAGCGGCGCCGCTCGCACGGCTCTGCTTGGCACTGGAAACAAACCGATGGTTGGTACTACACGCCGCCAGGTACAAAACGCCGAATAGCACTTCGAGACTCAGCCGGAAGTCGAATTAAAGGTCCTGGCAATCGCGCGGCAGCCGATCTGGCGCTCGCCCGACTTCAATCCCAGAAACTTTGGAAACCAAGTTCCGGTTCGGTCAATCAGCAAAACGAGCCTCTGCTTGTGGCCCAATTGTGCTCCGAATTCCTACTGCACTGCGAGGCGAAGCATCGCTCTGGAAACCTCGTCGCGGAATACCTCGAAGAAACTCGCCGTACGCTCAACGATTGGACCGGTTTTTGTGGCGCCTTGGCTGTGACTGAGGTGCAAAAGGGGCATGTCGAGCATTGGCTCAATGCCCATCCAAGTTGGAAATCTCCAGTCACGCGCCGCAACGCGATCACTATCCTGCTCGCAGCGATGAACTTCGCCGCAGAGCAGCACGGAATACGGAATCCAATCCGCGGATTCAAGAAGCCAGAACACCGGCCTCGGCTTCAGTCCTTCAGCGCCGAAGATGAAGAGACGATCTATACCGCGACCGACAAACCGTTTCGAGACTTTTTGTTTGCAGCAATCCACACCGGGCTACGGCCATTCTGCGAACTGGCCAAGCTCCGCAATGCGGACGTGGTCGTCGAGCGACAGGGGATGCTGTGGCGCGTGAATTCATCAAAGACCAAGAAAGTCAGAATTGTGCCGGTCCGCACCGAGTTGGCGAAGCTTGTTCTAAAGCGACTGAAGTCCGCTGAGTCGGGCGCACCGCTATTTCCCAATCCTCAGGGCAATCCGTGGAAGCGAGTCACCGCCCGCGCGCGGTTCAGCCAGATCCGTAAGTCGTTGGAGTGGCAAGACGACCCAGTTCGCCGACAGTTCACTTGCTATACGTGCCGGCACACGTTCGCCCATCGGTTGCTTTCCGGGTTTTGGAACGGAGGGCAGGGCTGCACGATTGAGACGTTGGCAGAACTTATGGGCAACACCCCGCAAGTGGCTTTTGCCCACTATGGCCGGGAATGGGGCAAGAGTTACCAAGATCCGCTTTGGGCAGCAATTGGAGCGGGCTGATTCGACACTAACTAGGTTTTGAATCCGGTTGGTCCGCCATTGCACCGTTCTCGCAGGCAGGACTCTGATCTCACTTTCACCCACGATTTCCTGCGTTATTCCGCGATCTGTCACCCGAAATAACGTTGGATTGGATTGTATACGCTGGGGGTTAGGTGTGCCACGGTTGCCACGGATTTGCCACGGGCCAAGATCATCATTTTCCCAAGTATTGAGCGCTTATTGCTCGCAGGTCTGCACAGCGTAGCCCGTCCTCAGCCTATGCGTGCAAGGTCGCTCTGCCTGTCGGCGGCAAGAGGTTCGCGGCGTCGCCTGTCGTATCGCAGTGCAACAAGAAACCTGCCTCGTGTTGCACTCCAGTGCATCAGTGCGACTTGCGAACCTGCACGCCGACTACGGCTCGCTTCCTTGACGCGGCTTGCGGGCGGGCTGGAAACGCTGTGCCTGCGAGATCCTCGTGGCATCTTTATCCCCTACCTTATCCTTCATGCCCCGCGCACCGCCAAGCGGAAACAAACCGGCGCCCCGGCTTGCTTCCGTTTTTCCTATTTCATTTTTCTCCTATGCGCACTCTGCCGCCCACCACCGGCATTTACAAGTCACTCGTCGAACTGCTCGATCTCGTCTGCCAGTGCCGATATGCCCTCTCCGTCGAACTCAAAGATGACGGTTTCATGTACTGCGGTACCCTGCACCCGCCACACTACCCCCAGTGACACCGCACGGCTGACCCGCTTCTTAGCGGCGTCGACACTGCTGCCTTTTGCAGCGAGCGCCTTTACGACCGTGGATGACTTGCAGGGGCCGAAGGAGTCAAGGAATGCAGCGATGTCGCCGTAGCCGCGGGCCATAATGCACCTATCCTGAGAAGTGTCACGCTGCTCTCTTTATAACAAATACCCATAGACGCGGCTCGAAGCAATCGATAACCCTATGCCACCAAACGACTTGCGTCAATACCGCATGTCACGGAAGCGAATTGGCTGTGGAAAATGTCTGGACTGAACGAATTCCAAAGCCCCCAGCATTCCCGGAAAACGCTTTCATTCGAACGGCCCGTTTACCACAATATCCCACCATGATCATCCTTTTCCTGCTGTTCGCACAGATCGAAACCGAGAAGGTCGCCATTCCCGACGGGAAGACGCACATCATCCACGTCCGTGACTGGCATTACGTCAGCAAAGAGAACTACGCCGCTGACACGGGCCTTGAAGGCGACGAGCTGGATAAGGATTACGCGGAGTTTCTCGGCCAGGTGAAGGCCGTACAGGAGTCGCAGAAAGCGATTCTGAGGAATCACAAGACGGTCTACATCGAACGACTGTCGAAAGGCGACATGCCGATCTTCGAGGCGATGATTCGGGTGCAGCGGAAAGCACCCGATGAGCAAACAGCTCTCAACATCGGAGCCGCGGGCCAGTTGCTGGTCGAGAAGAAGATCAAAGTCCGGCCAGCGGAGGCAGACGACTTCCGGAAGGCGAATCCCGTGAAAGATGGAAAGGTCGAGATCGACGAAAAGCTCATGGAGGAACGAGAAGACGCGATCGTGAAGAACCTCTTGAAGAAAAAGGGAACCGTCGTTCTCATTCTCGGGGGAGGGCACGATCTGAGCGACAACATCCGACGACTGAAGGTGGACTGCGGTTACACGACGATCACCCCGAAAGACTATCCGGTAAATCCATAGATTGCGTCTCTTTGGAAGCGGTATAATCCGCTTGAGGAGACCGATCAATGAACTTTAGGCAAACGACGATCTCGAAAGTCCTTGCGAGCCAGAACGTAACACGGTTGCACCACGCGAACAGCGTGCTAACAGCCTGCGAGTTCCTACGCTCCGGCGCGTTGCTCTCTCGCAAAAACCTCTCCAAGGGTTCCGGACTGCAGACAGCACAGAAGTCGGATGTGCATGACAAGCTCTTTGGTGTTTGGAACGACATCTTCACCGATTCCGACGATAATCACCGTAGAGCGCATGCTTGGAATGTCTACGGCCCCGTGCTTTTCGTATTCGATCTCGGTCTGCTGACGACGCCTGACACGAAAATCTGGGTCGCCAAAGAGAATCCGTATCATTGGCGCGGTGACGACGAGCTTTCGGATCGTAAATTCACGAATGTTGAGGACCTCACGGACAAATTTCGGAAGGGGCGTTTCGATCATTCAATCGTGTTCAAAAATGTGCCAGGCGTGTTGCCGTTCGGCGGTTGCCTCAAGGAAATCGTGCTCGATGACCCCAAGCTTAAGGGCTCCGACAAAGTCGATTTGTTCAGCATGGCGTATGGCGCTCTGCGATTCGCCATGTCGCTGGGTGGAATCAATGTCCGAATTCGTAAGCGTCGGTGCGACACTGGATGTAAGTGCATCGCGCAGTATCAATTCGACGAAGAATATACGGAGAAGATGTTTAAGCCAGCAATCAAGCGATACTTAACCGTCAAACGAAAAATATCGTCGTAATTCGGCAAAGAAGCCGTGTCTGCAGTGCGCACTGATCCCTCATGGGGACCGCTTGCCAGCAATCGTGCTGTGCAGGGGCTTCGGTGCCGCCAAATTGTTTTCCGTCGGTAATCCGACTTCGGGATATTACCGTCTCATTTCCGATCCGCAAGTCTGTGGAAGCGATGTGGACGAAATGTGGATAACTCTTCGCCAAATGTGGATAACTCTTCGCCAAATGTGGATAACTGTGGATAACTTTGTCCACAGGGGATGTGGAGAACTCCCGACAACTCCATCGTACTTCCACAGGTTGTCCACAGACCAAGCTGTAGAGGTGGATAACACGCAAACTGTGCGAACTCGGGCTTTTCGGCAGAGGCTTGCAGCGAACTCAGGCATTTCCCAAGTGGCATCGCACGGATAATCCGAGCATCGGTCAACTACTCTATTACGACGTATTAATAAATTTTGTTTCTCTTTGTTTATTAGAGCATGTGGAAATGTGGAAAACTCCGCGCTAATGTGCGGGCATGACAAAGAAAAAAGCCGCTTCAAAATCGAGGAGGCAGGCGAAGCCCGCCGAGGCAAGATACAGGCAGCTGCCGGCGGATCAGGATGGAGAGTGGAAAGCGTTCGTCGCTGGAACCGTCGCGGCGGTTGGACGGCCGACGCTGTATGACGAGAAGTTCTGCGCGGGTGTAGTCGCGTATTTCGGCAGCAAGCCACCGTATCGCACCGTGATGACGATGTTCGGCCCGAAGATGATGCCGAACGATCTTCCGACTCTCGCCGGATACGCCGTGAGCATCGGCGTCTGCAAGAAGAGCTCGCCAAGGCGATACAGGAACACATCTGGGCGACGAACACGCTCCACAAGCTCTACGACCGCACATTCTCGATCTTCTTCGGCAAGAGCAATCTTGGCTACGTCGAGAAGCTGATCCAGCAAATCACGGACGACCGCGAGGATCCGGTTGAGTCGCTCGCAAAGCAGCTCATTGCGCGGGCATCTGGTTCAGTAAACACTGCCCCCGATGCTTCTGCACCAACTGAACCCGCAACAGAGGGAGGCACTGCTGGAGGAGGTGGTGCAGCTGTTCCTGCTGTTCTGCCAGCAAGAGTTTCAGACAACGCTTTATCTCACCAGGCCAGGGATTTCGCGTCAGCGATTTGCTCGACATCACAGCGCTCGATACTGGGCTGGCCGAGTGGAGCATCCCGATCACCGAAAATTACGCCGGCGGCCACACGGTGTCCTACGACGTGACTGGAAATTCCTTGGTCTCGGGCCCTTCGAATGCGTTGCTCAGCGCTGGTTGGTCGATTGCCGCCATTGCCAACCTCGCGCCGCTGCAGTCCCAGGCTGGCAATCTGACCAACAGTAACCTGGTGCGGACGATTGCTTCGACCTTCAACGATGATGGCGATCTGGAGGAGATCAGCGATCCTGATGCGACCTACGAGTACACGTACGACACCCTGGGACGCGTGACCGGCTACGTGCAGAACCTGGCCGGACTGACGCCAGAGATCGAGTTCGTCAGTCAGTACAACTCGGCCAGTCGGCGTGAACTCTTGCAAGCGATTCTCGATGGGGATGAAGACTTCCAGAACACGTATGCCTACGACGACCTGCAACGGCTCTCGACGCTAATTCAGCAGAGTGGTGCTGACAACGTGGTGGCTGCCAAGCGAATCGACTTCAATTACAACTCGCTGGGGCAATACACGCGGTTCGATCGTTACGCGTCGGCCGATCAGTCGGAGTTCGTGGCCAGTTCGCATTACAGCTACGACAATCTGAACCGCCTGGTGCACGCGGAAACAACCTCCACACCGACCGGCTGGGGAACCGATCCTCTCGCCGGTTATCAGTACGCCTACGATGCTGCCAACCGGATTCTTTCGATCGATTCGTATCTCGATGGCTTGAGCACGTATACCCACGACGACACGAACCAACTCACGGGCGCCGACCACAGCACGGCGACGGATGAGTCGTACGAGTACGACGAGAACGGCAACCGAATCATGTCCGGTTACCACGTCAATCCGAACAATCAGGTCGACACCGACGGAGTCTACAACTACACCTACGACGACGAAGGGAACCGCCTCACCCGGACGGCGATTAGCAACGGCTATGTCACCGAGTACGAATGGGACTTCCGCAACCGCCTGACGAAAGTGACCGAGAAGGACAACTCGAATAACATCCTGCAGGTCACCACCAACAGCTACGATGCGCTCAATCAATGGATCCGCCGCAGCTTCGACGCGGATGGCCCCGGTGGAACCGCCGCGGTCGACACCTTCTTCGCTTACGAGAACGGCCAAATCGCGTTGCAGTTCGACGGCAACGCAGCCGCCGACCTCTCCCACCGCTACCTCTGGGGCGAGCAAGTCGACCAGCTCTTCACCGACGAAGCCGTCACCAGCCTCGGCAGCGCAGGCGATGTCATCTGGCCTGTCGGCGACCACCTCGGCACGCAACGTGACCTGGTCACCTACAACAGCGGCACCGACGTCGCCACCGTCGCGAACCATCGCGAGTACGACTCGTTCGGCAACCTGACTAACGAATCCAACTCCGCCATCGATCTCCTCTTCGGTTACACCAGCAAACCCTTCGATGAGACCACCGGCCTCCAAAACAATCTCAACCGCTGGTACGATCCGGTGGCGGGAAAATGGATCAGCGAAGATCCCATCGGGTTCGCTGCAGAGGATGAGAACCTAACGCGTTACGCCAGTAACAATCCAATAGCGATTATGGATCCAAGTGGGCTTGTAGAGAAAGCGATAGTCCTTGAGGGAGGCAACAAGACGGAGGACTCCGTAGAATGGAACGAAACTAAACTTCCAGCAGGCAACGTTGGTAAAACGCTCCATAACATGCGGGTAAACGCTAAACCGGAACCTTTCGTAATGTGCGGCAAGGTAATTGGGTTTAGAATCAGTTTCATGGTCAAGTATGACGCACAAGTTCTTCTGGATATTGATCAGATAAAGAAAAACAGTCTCCCAGCCCTCACCATCAAGTCAGCGTACGCCCATGAACAAAAACATATAAACATAGCCCTAAAAACACTGGACGAGGCGGTTGCAAAGCTGTCGCCACACGAGGACGAGATTTTTGACACAAAAGTAGAGGCGGTGGATGCAAGCAAGAAATATGGCGCTATGGTTCAGGCTTTCATAGAAGACGAGTTGAAAAAAAATTCCGCGCATGAGAAAGGTCTTGGGAAAGTCGATATGACGTCGCCCGTAGTTGGGGAAATGCCTAAAAACCCATTGACCAAGGGGGTTTATGACCCGAGAACGAACGTGTATACCCCTAAAGAAAGGTATAATCCAGATAAAAAGACATATGAGCCAATACCTCCCGGGAAATAATATTGTCGGGGTCAAACGGGGCAGAAAAGAAGAACAGTTTTTTGTAGACTGAGTCTGTATTCACCTTAACGCAGTTTTTAGAGCTGGGCAAATCAGATGAATGCTCGCGCACCATTTTGTGTGGCCGTTCTGCTGTTAATGCTTCCGCTCTTGTATGTGGTTAGTTATTTAGCACTCGTACGACCTGACGGAATTGTTGATGAGGTTCTTATCGATGGTGAATACTTTATGGACATTAGTACTATGCGACATTATCTGATCATCGGCGACATCGGGCATCAAATATATTGGCCGCTGGAGCACCTTGATCGAGAGATCAGGCCCAATGCATGGAATTAGTCGGTCGAAGTCCTGCTACCGTTCAATGACAGAAATTGGATAGACCGATTCGAATTTAGTTTTGCAGCCGCGGAATGCAGAACCTGGCCGGGCTAACGCCGGAGATCGAGTTCGTCAGCCAGTACAACTCAGCCAATCGCCGCGAGCTATTTCAGGCGATTCTCGATGAAGACGAAGACCTCCAGAGCACTTGTGCCTACGGTCGTCGCCGAGCACATGACTCGATGCATGAAGACGCGTGGGGGCGGCGAAACGTCGCTGGCCCAAGATTCTGCCGATGGCTGCACGGACATGGAAATCCCTGAGGGCGTCGGCCTCTGCGAACGGCAGGTCGTGCGGGTTCGCCAAAAGTATGTGAAGTCGGGCGTGCATTCGACGCTGGTGCGCGTCACGCGCGAGGATGCTCGCATTCCCAAGGTAATCGACGACCGCGCCGGAGGCGCAAATCATCACCATCGCCTGTATCGCTCCGCCGGAGGCCGCGATCATTGGACCTTGCAACTGCTGTGCACAGAGCTGAAACGTCTGAAGGTTGTGAAATCGGTCTGCCCGAGACCGTACGCAAGACGCTTAAGAAAACAAATGTCGGCCATGGGCAGCCTCGCCGAAAGGGAACCTTCGTGCCGACGGCAATTTCGTATCAAGTGGTTTTGATGCCGTGGGAATTGGAAGGTCGCTGGAAAATACGGCAAACCCTGTATGCTCCGAGACAAGTCGCGAGGTTAGCGGCGTATCCCCTGCACACGTGGCTTCGGCTCTCTTCTTGTTTGATTGGTTGGCTGTCAGCTCGCAGTCGTTCGTTGATTGAGCAATCCGTCGCCGCGTTCCAAAGTTCCCACTCGGTCACGTTGCCGCCGTGGGCATGGTGCTGGAGCAGCAGGTGGCTGCACAAAATGACTGGACGGTACGTTGGCAAAATGGCTCTCTGCAACCGCCGCGCGCGGCGTGCAGCCGAAGGATCGCATCGAAGTGTGACGGCAGCTCGACGGCATGTGTGTTTGCTTGCCAGATCGCAGTGAGCCGCGGCCAAGACACCCTGCTGTCACCAGGCGAACGGACCCACCGGCTCGATCCAAGGCCTGAAGCCAGCCGCCGATCATCTATGGCGTGGCAAGGCGCGCTAGCCCGTATCGTCGTGAGCTGGGAAAAAACTCTTTCGCCGGTGTGGGTGCGATTTGCTGTGACTTTGATGCCGATGGCCACGAGGGTCGTCAACACTGCTAAAGACGCCCCCGCTCGAGCCATCCTCACATAGTGCTCGAAGTGTGCAGCGACTACTTTTTCGGCACATATACGACTATCTCGCATTTGCCTCGAAATTCTCGCTTTGGCTTCTCTGCGGCGTCACGCTCTGTCTCCATTGGGCTCTCGAATTGCAGCAACTGCTGGACATTGATTATCCCGACGCCGCTTTGGTGTCGCTGGCCTACGACAATCTCAACACGAACGACCTAGCAAGCCTGTACTTCAATCTTCGACGCCGAAACCGCGCGACGACTAGCCCGCCGCGTGCGTCCGATCTACACGCCGAAAAACGGCAGCTGGCTCAACATGGCTGAAATGGAACTGAGCCCTGCTCTAGCGCCAATGTGTCGGCTCACGACGCTTCGCGACGGCCGCGGCGATGGGTCATGAGATCGCCGTCTGGCAAGCAGACCGCAACGCCTCCAGCCGATCAGGCGGGTGGCCTTCCTTTCAATTCAGCGATGGTTGCAACAGCGGCGTCCGGGATTACCTGCTGCGATGATTCGGATGTCGGCGCGCCTGTTAGGCAAAGAACGTATCGGCTGGATCGGCGCCTCCGGGTCCATCGGCATCGACCGAGCGGCGGAACCACCGGTTGGAAGACATCGAAACTGGTTGTAACCGAGCTGAGTTCGTCTTCCTCATCATCGAACTCGGTACCTTCACCAAGCGGTTGCGATGATCCCAGGAGTGGGTGGTAACGTAGCCGGTGGCTATGTTCGCCCGCGTCTTGCGGCTCTAGACACTGATTCAGCTGAGCGGCGCCGACAACGTCGTGGCCGCCAAGCGAATCAACTTCAACTACGACTCGTTGGGGCGATGCACCTATCTTGATCGTTACGCGTCAACCGATCAATCGGAGTTCGTGGCCAGTTCGCGTTACAGCCACGACAATCTCAACCGGCCACTCAAAGAGTTGGCCGAGTTCGCACGGCCGCATTTCAAAGGGCGCGAGGCCGAGGCGCTCGCGAATCTGACGGCGGTGGACGGTTCGGTGTTCGCGGTGTTGCCGAGGATGGCGTGTAGGTGCTCAACCCGTCGAGATACAAATCAATCGACAGAATGGCTGGCCGCGTCGTAGGTGCACTGGTAGCCGGCCAGTGGATCGGTCCCGCGCCGGTCGGCGTGGTGGCATGCACCAGTTTCAAAATCGGTCGCACCAGCGACGAATCAAACACCCGCGCCGACTCGCTGATCGAGCCCAGCGAAACCCGTGGAATGCCCAGCCGCTTTCGCACCTTCTCCCAGTTTGAAGCATTCTGCAAGGATCGTAACGAAGTGAATGAGGGATTGGCGTAAAACAACAACATCATTGATAAGTAATGATCGCAAAAGAACCGCCGCTTTCCCGCACGATCGCGCTCGGCACCCGCCGGGTGAATCTGCTCTAGCAGCCTCCGCAACGGCTTGACCAGCCGCTCCGCAGCCGACTAGTCGTCGGCCGCTCTCGATTTCGGCACCCGCTTTTGTGCCATTCTGACTGCCCTATAATACTGTAAGTATCCATCGCAACTCCCGTGCCGAATATCTTTGGGCATCCTCTGGTACAACGGAAGCGATATCGCGGCAACGTCGGTGGTTCGCTCAAAATCACTCGCGACAATGACGCGTTCCGGCGGGGGGCTCTATCTAAGCGGCACCACCGTTCGATCTCCAATTCTGAGAACTCGGGTAATTCCACGGCAAGTGGCTGCCGATAGCTACTCCGGCCAAGACGATGGTAGCGAGCTGACGCAGCACCTTTGCCGCCTAGAGTAATAGTTGCACGCTGAGTGCACTGGTCTTTATGGTAGTCGATATAGCTCTCGCCCCTTCAAGGTGACGGTAATTCCACATCTAGGCAGTATATGGCTTAGACGCTTCGCACTCGGTTTGTCAAGAGCTTCGATACGCAGCGTCTCTAGCGAGCCGCAGCAGCCAATTGATTGCACCGCCTGATGACACTCGACTGCGCAAATACTTTCCTGCGTAAGGTAGAGTTCTTTTAGAGCATAGCATTTGGATAGAAACTGCAGAATACGGACTGGACTGGCTTTGCAGCTTCCAATGCGAATCCGTTCGAGTTGCGGACATAAGCAGCCCAGGTCGCTAAGACACGAGTCATCAATATCAACTCCCTCGATCTCGAGGTGCTTAAGCGAATGGAGATGGCCTATGCCTCTGCAGGCAACCGACGACCCAGTGCACGCATTTATTCTCACCGAACGCACATTTTTCAGTGACTCGAATGACTTAGCATCACATAAGTCAAGCGCACAAGATTCAATATCGATTTGGCGCAGGCTCGGTAGTTGCGTCAACTCGGAGACCAAGTCGCTCATGTCACCTTGTATGTCGCGTAGATAAATGGCTTGCAATGAGCCAAGCTTGCCGATGCCAACAAGATTGGCGCTTTGCACATCCCCAATCATCAACTCTGTTAATGATTTCCAGCTTATTAAGGCATCCATTGTGCCCTGCGGAAAATCGCATTCAATCGTACCTTGCTTGACACCCTTGGCCCGCGCAAGAAAAGCGAGCTGATGGCTTTGTATTTGAGTGTAGATATCAATGCTATCGATTGAACCGATATCAGGCAAGACTTTGGCATATGACTCGTCAGCTCCCCTTGGAACGACCAAGTAAGAAACAGGCCTGTAGGTCGACTTGCCGAAAAATGACAGTGGCCAAGTGCAGACAAATTCGTCCGAGGCGGCAAAGCCGAAAACTCGAGCCTCGTTTCTGGCCACATGAACCCCCTTGTCCTCAAGCGCTCGAATCGCCAGATCCACTCGCTTGGCGTCGGCAGCAATTCGACCTGCGATTGCGAAGCCGATCGAGCAGATTACCAAAGTACAGGCAAGTTGCCGTAGCGAAAATTGTGGCCATCGCGATTTGCGTTGCGGATGATCACGAGTGTTTTGGATCATAATCCACCTTGTTGATTTTGCCATCCCAAGTGATTGTGAAGCTCTGCTCCTCACGTTCTCCCTCCAGTTCGAGGCTATCACGACGTTGAATCAGGGGCGATTTAGAGGAGGGAAAGTGGCCCGCACTCCAAGTTGTTTTGTCATCGCTCAGTAAATAAGACTCATCTTTCTTCCACGAGTCGAGTTCTGCTTGCAGTTCTCTTGTTAATGCATAAGCTCTAGTGACGCCTGTCATGATAAGCGTTCCGTCCTTACATTTCGCTGCGCTCTCATACACCCAAGTGTCTTTGTCTGGGAACTTGGCTTTGTCTGGGAACTTGGCTTTGCTTTCGGATGTGTCGATAACTCCAACTAACTCACTATATTTGACACTTACGTTTACGCCACGGTGCCCGCATCCTCGCATCTTTACGAGGATTGTCTGCACTAACGCAATCTTGGAAGTTCCATGCTTTTTCAAAAACGCATCGTGGTCTTTGCTTAATTCGAAAGTCCACTGAATGTTGAACTTGAGTGGTGTATCAGTGCTGATATAGTCTTTAACTAGTGTTCTCTTGATCGTCCCATTGGTGTCCGAGTAGAGTTCAGGTGAATTGTCAACATAACGACTCAAGTTCTCATCCTCTGCAGCGAACCCGATGGGATCTTCGCTGATCCATTTTCCCGCCACCGGATCGTACCAGCGGTTGAGATTGTTTTGGAGGCCGGTGGTCTCATCGAAGGGTTTGCTGGTGTAACCGAAGAGGAGATCGATGGCGGAGTTGGATTCGTTAGTCAGGTTGCCGAACGAGTCGTACTCGCGATGGTTCGCGACGGTGGCGACGTCGGTGCCGCTGTTGTAGGTGACCAGGTCACGTTGCGTGCCGAGGTGGTCGCCGACAGGCCAGATGACATCGCCTGCGCTGCCGAGGCTGGTGACGGCTTCGTCGGTGAAGAGCTGGTCGACTTGCTCGCCCCAGAGGTAGCGGTGGGAGAGGTCGGCGGCTGCGTTGCCGTCGAACTGCAACGCGATTTGGCCGTTCTCGTAAGCGAAGAAGGTGTCGACCGCGGCGGTTCCACCGGGGCCATCCGCGTCGAAGCTGCGGCGGATCCATTGATTGAGCGCATCGTAGCTGTTGGTGGTGACCTGCAGGATGTTATTCGAGTTGTCCTTCTCGGTCACTTTCGTCAGGCGGTTGCGGAAGTCCCATTCGTACTCGGTGACATAGCCGTTGCTAATCGCCGTCCGGGTGAGGCGGTTCCCTTCGTCGTCGTAGGTGTAGTTGTAGACTCCGTCGGTGTCGACCTGATTGTTCGGATTGACGTGGTAACCGGACATGATTCGGTTGCCGTTCTCGTCGTACTCGTACGACTCATCCGTCGCCGTGCTGTGGTCGGCGCCCGTGAGTTGGTTCGTGTCGTCGTGGGTATACGTGCTCAAGCCATCGAGATACGAATCGATCGAAAGAATCCGGTTGGCAGCATCGTAGGCGTACTGATAACCGGCGAGAGGATCGGTTCCCCAGCCGGTCGGTGTGGAGGTTGTTTCCGCGTGCACCAGGCGGTTCAGATTGTCGTAGCTGTAATGCGAACTGGCCACGAACTCCGACTGATCGGCCGACGCGTAACGATCGAACCGCGTGTATTGCCCCAGCGAGTTGTAATTGAAGTCGATTCGCTTGGCAGCCACCACGTTGTCAGCACCACTCTGCTGAATTAGCGTCGAGAGCCGTTGCAGGTCGTCGTAGGCATACGTGTTCTGGAAGTCTTCATCCCCATCGAGAATCGCTTGCAAGAGTTCACGCCGACTGGCCGAGTTGTACTGACTGACGAACTCGATCTCTGGCGTCAGTCCGGCCAGGTTCTGCACGTAGCCGGTCACGCGTCCCAGGGTGTCGTACGTGTACTCGTAGGTCGCATCAGGATCGCTGATCTCCTCCAGATCGCCATCATCGTTGAAGGTCGAAGCAATCGTCCGCACCAGGTTACTGTTGGTCAGATTGCCAGCCTGGGACTGCAGCGGCGCGAGGTTGGCACCCGAGTAAGCGCCGGTGAACGTGATCGTCCAAGGTCCGCCGGTCGAACCAGACACCGAAACGGTGCCCGCGCCCGACAACGCCTCGAGCGCTGCATCGACTTCGCCGGTGGTGGCATCCCAATCGAGCGCCGCCGTGCTCGCTCCGCCGAAGCCGAGCGTGAACGTACCGCCGGTTGTATTGCTGAGCGTGACCACCTGAACCTCGTCTACCTTCGCGCCGGTCGTATCGGTGGCTTCCACCTCTGTCCCCGGAGCACCGATTCCATTATAGACCGAGGCAGCGTCAATGCTAATTTGAGAGACGTTGGTTCCGGCCAGGGCGCCGGTAAAGGTGATCTGCCACTCTTGGTGCGTGATGCTGTTGGCGACCTTCATTACCGACACGTCACCGCTGTCGATGTTGCTGAGAGCCACCAGCGCCGCCTGCACCGTGGCTGCATTCGCGCTGTAAGGAATGGCGGAAGTCGTCTGGCCGCCGAACGTCAGCGTGAACGTCCCCGACTGGAAGGGCGTCGAATCCGAGAAGCCCACCCGCTGCACCTCGTTAGTCGTCGAGCCATCGGAGGTCGAGATGCCGACACTGGGACGTGCTCCGCCCCACCATTCTTCCGCTGTCTGCCGGTTGAGATGGTCGTACTCGTAGATCATGACTCGTTCGTTGCGGTCCGTACGCTGCCGCAGATTTCCAGCCGCGTCGTACACGAAGGAGCGGCTGTCGCCGAGTTGGTTCTTCTCTTCGACCACACGGTTCAGTTTGTCGTAATCCCACTCCGTAATATTGTTCACCGGATCGGTCAGGAACTTCAGGTTCCCGGCGCTGTCGTACTGGTAGGTCGTCGCTCCCTGCAACGCATCCTGGCTGGAAGTGCGCCGATTCAGCGCGTCGTACTCGTAGTTCGTGGCATGCAAGAGCGGATCGAGGACTTGCACCAAGTTCCCCGTCAGCGAGTATTGATACTGGGTCACCGGAGCAGTTTGACCACCACCAGCATCCGGATCAGGTTGCGTAACGGCGAGCGTCCGACCGAGATTGTCGTATTCATAGGTTGTGGTATTGCCGAGAGCATCGGTAGCGTTGAGCAACTGGCCTGCTGCATCATATTCCCATTCGCTGACCGGCGCCGGTAAACCACCCACCCCATCCGGATCGGGTTGCGTGACCTTGATCAAGTTGTCGAGATCGTCGTAGTCATACGTCGTGATGTTGCCCAGCGCGTCCTTGTCCGTCTCTTTCCGGCTCGCCACATCGTAGGTCGCTTCCAACTGCGGCCGAGCCAAGCCACCAGCGCCATCCGGATCAGGAAGTTTCGTGACCGTCAACCGACCCAGGTCATCGTAGACGTACTCAGTTACCCGGCTTCCCGGTGCTGTCATCTTCGTCAACTGACCCGCAGCATCGAACTCGTATGCCGTCACGAGCGCAGTCAAGCCGCCAGCGCCATCCGGATCAGCCGTAGTGATCTTCACCTGACGATCGCGGTTGTCGTATTCGTAGCTGGTGACGTTGCCCAGCGGATCGGTGACCGCCAGCAGGTGCCCGGCCAGGTCATACGCATACTCGGTCACCGGCGCCGTGAGCGAACCACCACCATCGGGATCGGGCTGCGTGACTCTCACCAACCGGCCAAGCAGATCGTATTCACGTGTCGTCACACCGCCATTGGCGTCGGTCTCGCTGATCAGATTCCCCGCCACATCGAACACTTGGTACATGATCGGTGAGGTCTGCAGCCCCACACCATCGGGATCAGGCAGCGTGATCTTGAGATTCTGCCCGAAGTTCGTGTATTCGTACGTTGTGACATTACCCAGGGCATCGGTCATGGAGATCGCGCGCCCCAACGCATCGTAGCCGGTCTGCGCTGTGGGATTCACCAGCTCAGCGGTTACGCCGGCCGAATCGGTGCTGACGGAGGGAGTCGCGCCGAACGTTCCGGTGATGTCCGACACGGTCATCTGCGCCACATTCGTGCCAGCCAGATTGCCGCGGAACGTGACGGTCGCTGCCGTGCTGGTATGGGTCACTTTGGTATTGCCAGCGCCCCACAGGCTGTCGAGTGCTGCCTGCAGACCACTCAGATCGGTCAGGTCCACGACGGCGGAATTGCTGTTGCCGTTGAGCTTGAAGGTGCCAACCGTACCACTGTCGAAGTCGATAACCTGAATTTCATTGACGGCTGTCGTTGGATCTGCCACCTCGGGCATCGTGACTTTGGTCTGGCGGCCCAGCTTGTCATAGGTGTAGGTCGTCTCACGACCTAACGGATCGATCGTCGAGGTAACCCGCCCGCGGTCATCGTAGTTGGTGGTCGTGGTGGTCAGTTCGCTATCACCGTCGTGATCGGGACGTTCCACTTTGGTGACGCGGCTCCGCTTGTCGTACGTGTAGATCGTCTCCCGATCAAGCGGATCGATTTCTTTGGTGCGGCGATTGCGCGCGTCGTATTCATACTTCCATTCGGGGCGAGCCAGTGGGTCACCACCATCCGGATCGGGCAGAGTGGTTTTGGTCAGCCGCCCCAGCAAGTCATAGTCGTAATCCGTCCGCCGCGATAATTCGTCGAGTTCATAATCGACGGTCCCATCCGCGTTGTAGTACGTGTAGGCCGTCGCTTCGTCGGCCGTACCCTCGGCATAGGTAACCGAGGTAACATCGCCCCGAGCGTTGTAGGTATAGGCCGTCACGCGCCCTAGCGGATCAGTCATAGTCTCGACCAACCCCGCCGGTGGATCGGCTGGATCGCTGGGCGCTGCAGTATACGTGTAACCCGTGACGATGTCGTCCGTTTCGAGATTGACGAGATCGTCGACTTCGCCAATCACTTGGCGCACTTCGGCATTGAAACCTGTGAGCGGATCAATCGTATAGAGCGTCGTCAGCCCCCGCTCATTGACATAGGATGTGGCGACATTCCAGGTTGCATCGTATTGCCAGGTCCGCACGCCCGAGTTGGGCAACGTCATCTTCAGAAGATTCCCCTGTGTATCGTACTGATAGCGGGTGATCATCGTTTCGGGACCAGCGCCATCTGGATCCGGATCTGTTTGCTTCGTGATCCGCCCGTTAGTATCCCGCTCGTAGAGCGTCACGTTTCCTTCAGCATCCGTCATCTGCACTGGCAGACCCAGCGCGCCCAACACGTAAGTCGTGAGTTCGCCATTTTCATCCTCGGAAGTAGCCACGACGTCACTGGCCGGCTTGAGGCTCTCGGGATTTAGGGATGTTCCGTACCCGGCGCGTGGCAGCGTGGACGTCAGTGAATTTACAAATGTTTCTGTGGAACCATCTTGATTTTCGCGTGCGGTCAAGGCGCCGGCGGAATCATAGGTAAACGTCATCGTGTCGCTGCCATCGGCGACCGTTTTCAAGTAGCCATCTTCGTATGTGAAGCTAGTCACTAAGGCGCTGAGTGGGCCGCCACCGTCGGGATCAGGATAGGTGATCGTTTTCAGCTGATCATCTTCGTAGCCAAACGCGACACTGCGGCCGTCGAAGTCCGTGAGGCCAGCTAGTCGTTGATCGACATAGTCGTAGGTGAGCGTGCGGCCATCGTATTCTTCGACCTCCAACAGGTCATCTGCTTTCGAGTCGCCATCCGCATTGGTGTAAACGAAGGTCGTTTTTCGTCCCTGCGTATCAGTCTTTTCCGTTACCAGGCCCAATGAGTTAAACAGCAACTCATTTCCCCGGCGATCTGAGATCGTGAAGGTGCCATCGGAATTGTCAACCAACTCCGAGAAATCCTGATCACCCTGGGGACGCTTGAAGTTAGCTCCGTCTTTCTTAAACCACAGGAGGCGATCGCCCATATGCTGCCACAGCGCACCTTCAGGGGTGATGGTCAGTCGGTCGATGGCGGCAATCGACCAACCAGCACTGAGCAACGCATTCGAAGGACCCGAGACCAAGGAATTTCCAGTCACGTCGTAGGACACCGTGTGGCCGCCGGCGTAATTTTCGGTGATCGGGATGCTCCACTCGGCCAGCCCAGTATCGAGCGCTGTGATGTCGAGCAAATCGCTGACGCGAAATCCCTGGCCTGGTGAGATACCGGCAGTGGAATACACCTGCCCATTCACTTCCACCGTGTCTGGAACTAACGCACCTTCCAAGAAAGACATGTCCAAAGACATGACCGCCGGGCGGAACTCATTCGTCGAATAACGCGGCATGTACATCGCGGCCATCGCCGATGGACTTGGTGGCGTCACCACGTTGTTGCCAGTTTGCAGATTTTCACTGCTCTGTGAGCCGTCCGGCGTTGCCAGGCAGGCACAGACCGGGTTCGATATCTCGACGGTGACCGTTGTCTTCGTGCCGGTTTGACCGCCCGCCGCGTACATCGTCACATCGTCCAGGAACGTGCCCAGCGTGTTGTTGTTCTCAGGACGCGGATCACCTGGTGGATCACCTGGTGACACCGGTTCTGCAGGCAATGCGCTCACATCTTCGAATATGATTTCTGTGGAATTGCTCTTTGCCTCAAACGACATCGTGTAGCTGGACCAGTCAGTGGAGGCAGGAGTAAATCGCTCGCTCGTTGTGGAGCCGCTAATGATTTGCACGCGGAGCTCGTTGTCCGCCAGCGAAGTGCCGGGACGGGCAGCGAGATGAAAGGTGAGGAGGTAGGTTTGGCCCACAATCGTCGAAATAGATTGACTAATCTCCGATGAACCATTTTCTCCGTCTGCGCTGCCGCCACCTCCTCCAGGCCCATCTTCATCGGCATCCAACTCAACGTAGTTACTGCCATCCTTCGCAGAAGTTAGCAAGACTGTTCCTGTTTGCTGCACTTCAATGCTGGGACCCGCTACTTTGCGCCACCCGGGTAGAGCATCGAAGATATTCCAGGTGTAACCACGGAATCCCAAGCTGCCAACTTCCTCGAAGCTCCCGTTGACGACCAGATTCACGCCGTTCACCTGCGTCACGTGCACCGTGGTGAACGTGAAGGTATAGCTGCTGGTGCCACCAACCGAGATTCCGATCGTGGGAGTCACATCGCCCGGCACTTGAAACCCATGATCGATTGCGACCGGATCGCCGCCCTCACCGGGTACCAAGGTCGGGTCATCCGGATTCAGCGGATCGACCGAGTCACCCCAGTCGATCACGTAATCGATGAACGGGATGTCCGAGCTCAAAGTGAGGTTATACGAATGCCCTTGGGTCGCTGTGGCCGCTCCCGACACTTGGAACGCAGCCGGAATCGCTACTGCGAAGTACGACGTATCCACGTCTAAGCCATTGCTGGTCTCGATCTCGAACACGTAGTTGGTCGTTCCCAGGAACGTGAAGACGTTGGGATCGATGACCGTAATCACACCCGTGGAACTGATCGCCAGGCCACCCGCCACAGCTTCCGAAACGAACTGGAACGAATGGGTATCGCCATCATCGTCCAAGACGGGGACGGTCCCCAACACTTGGCCCAGTTCCAACGGTGCCTGCACGATATACAACAGATCCTGTGCATCCAGGTCATCATCAATGCCCGACACCGTGATCGTCACGGTTGCTGTGTCGGTCTCCAGCAGCGAATTGCGCAGCGTGTAAGTAAAGGAGTCGTTCGCCGACTGTGAGCCGTTCAGCGCCTGCAGCGTCTGCGAAGTCTGCGGATAGTAATCGAAGGTTCCATTCGATCGAACGACAACCTTCGCTCCCAACGCACTGGTCAACACGGCCGGAACTGGGGTTCTGCTTTGGCCGAGGTCAGTGATGTCGTTGGCATTCAACTCAAAGCCGGTCGAAGAGCTGAAAGGATCGGCGTCCTCATTCGTTGAATAGCTGTCGTTGACTGCCTCCGGCGGATCGACGAGCACGGTATCGGTACCGCTGTCGTAATCGGGAAACGCATCGACCGCAGCACCGCCTCGTAGTGTGTCGTTGCCCGTGCCACCAGTCAGCGAGTCTTCGCCGTCGCCTCCCGACAGGCTGTCGTTGCCAGCTCCGCCTTCTAACGTGTCATTGCCCCCGCCACCCGTCAGCGTGTCATCGCCGTCTCCGCCGTAGAGTAAGTCGTTGGCAGCACCACCCGTGATCGTGTCGTTCCCGGTTCCACCGTAGACGCGAATGACCGCGGCCACGTCGTTATCGGTCGCGATTGTGTCATTACCGCCGTGCGTCTCGATGCGGAACTCCACACTCGACGTCAACCCCGTGATACCCGTCGTGTCGAAGTTGGTTTCGACGTGCGTATTACTCCCGCTCTTCGTGATCGTCACGGTGTCGGCAGCGGTATCGCTGCCATGAACGTGAATGTAAGTCGTCCCCGACGCGCTCGTCTGGAAGATGCCACCTTCGAAGAGCAGCTTATTGTTGGCAGTGGTGGTGTCTCCCGTCACGGCTGTATCGTCGAGCACGACGAGCAAGCGGTAGTCTGACAGGCTATTCACTCCGGTCGGAGTGACCGTTGCTGTTTGGGTGGCTCCCAGCGTCACGTTGCCCGGCGTGGTCGTTGAAGCAAGCAGTGTACCCGGAGTCGTGCCATCTGAAGTCGTATAGATCTTGAGGGGAATTGCGACCGGTGTTTGGCTCACGGTCACAACGTAATCAACCTTCCAGTTGGAGCCATCTGCGTAGAAGCCCGTCACCTCGACTTCGGGCGGAGGCGGTACGATGTACTCGTACGCGCCGATGTCGTACTGCGCTGTGCCGCTGGAATCGCCATCCTGCGGACGCGATTCGTTACGCTGATCGACGCCCGGCGCACCCGAGGAGGTGCCCGCGTCAATGGCCGGACTGTTGCTGGCCAGTGCGTGCGTCCAAGTCGGACCGCCATTGTTGGCCAGCGAACCCAATTGCGGATTCACCCCCAACTGATTGCCGGTCGTCGTTCCCGTGATGAACGAACTGATCGAAGAGAGGCTGAAGAGGTTGTAGCCACCGCTGTTGATGGTGTGGCCGCCCGAGCCTCCCAGGTCCGCGGAGGTGCCGCTGCCCGCGGTACTCCCCGCCATGATCGTGTTCTTCATCGCCACCGATGAGAAGCCGCCCACATAGAAGGCGCCACCCGCGCCCGACGCGCTATTGTTGGCGAACGTGCTGTTCACAGACGAAGACGTCGTGTTGCCGCTGCTGAGATAAACGCCGCCTCCCGTGGCGGCAGAGTTTCCGGAGATCGTGGAGTTCGAGAAGGAGATCGCAGAAGTCGTGTTCCAAAGACCGCCACCATTGCGATAGGCGCTGTTGCCCGAAAGTGTCGAGCGGACCAGACTGAGCGGCTGATACGTGAAGATGCCACCACCTTCACCGAGATTAACGTTTGTGGAAGGAGCTGTGTTTCCGGAGATGGTGGACTCGGTTAGAGTAATCGCCGCGCTACCACCAGTCCGATACCCAACTACCTGCTCGTCGAGTAACCATGGCGTTCACTCCCTTGGCTGCATCACAACACAGCCTGATCCCTCAAATCGCCCCCGTGCATCTTCGATGCGGCGTAGGTTCTACCGACCATCGAGTGTAAATGTCAACTATTTGGGAGAGGCTATTTCTCAAAAGCTTGCGAGCAACCTTAAGCACTCCGTGAAGGCTGACAACCTATGTCACATCAGTGCGTCAACGTGTCGCGGCAGCCGAATCCACTTGCCGACACACGGCTCTCTCGCTGAATGAAGCGGCTCATTAAGACTAGAATCAGTGAACTTAAATCTGTTTGCGATTCGAGCGAGAGTTCACGACCAAGTGGGGGCAGAAGTTCGTTAATCGCGCGATAGCCGGGGAACTGACGATGGGCAGTTGGCCGCTCCCCATCGAAATCTACGGCGGACCTACGGGCAGAGAATTCCTAAAACGAAAAGAAAACACCCCGCCGGAATCGTGTTACGGCGGGGACCATTTGTTTGTTTGCAACGAGAAGAATGGCTTGTTAGGAAATGTCAGTCGGCGTGACAGGATTTGAACCTGCAAGTTCCGGATCTTGAGCCACACGAACTGTAGCAAAGTGTAGTTAATTGCAAGCAATCGATCGAAATTGGCAGCGATACAACGGAATTTGCGATCGCTAGCCGATTCTATCGCAATTTGCGTTCGCATCCCAGAATCCTGCTGAAAATCGCAACTGAGTAATTCGAATTGCTACTTGTCATCGGCCATGATGAAGACGATGTTGGGGCGCCGGGAAGTTGGCTCGCCATGGGCCGTGCCGAGGAAAAGGCAGAGGATACAAGCGGACAGGATTCGTGTGGCGAGAGAAGATAAGTTTCGTTGCAGCAGCATGGATCACCAACGTGAATGAATAGACCGGCGAACGACAGCCAGTATCGGCCGAGTGATTTTGGCGGTCAACCTGCTCGGCAGGGGGAGGTTCAGCAGAGAAACCAAGCGCGAAGCCCGTTCTACTCGCGAACTTCCGGGCGAACATTAATGAAAATCGCGCGACTGCGATTTCATTCCGCCCAGCCTGCCGGTCAGGTTCTCCATGTTCGTGACCAGCACATGGATTACCCCTTTTTGGTTCTGCAAACGCCCGGCGGCGATCAGGGCTTTGGCGGTGCGAGCGACTTGATAGTACTGCTCCCAGATGTCGACTCGCACGATGAGATTGGCCACCCCCGTTTCGTCTTCGAGCGTGACAAAGGTGATTCCCTTGGCCGTGCTCGGCCGTTGACGCACCAGCACCAGGCCGGCGACGCGCACGAATTGACCGTCGGGGGTGTGAGCTAATTGGCTGGAGGGCGTGATTTGCAACTCGTCCAAACGCTCGCGAAAAAACGACAGCGGATGAGCCCGTAGCGACAGCCCTTTGGTGCGGTAATCGGCCAGCACTTCTTCCAATCCACTCATCATCGGCAACGTGCCGGGGAGCGCGTCGTCATCTTCCATCCCCGCGAGCAGTGGCATCTGCTTTTGGTCCTGCGCCAACGATTGCCACAAGGCTTGTCGGCGACTCATCGTGAGGCTTTGAAAGGCGTCGGCAGTTGCCAGCCGCTGGATGACTGGCTTGCCGAGTGCGGTGCGGTGCGCGAAGTCGACGACCGAGCAGAAGGGCCGCGCTTCCTTGATGCGCGTTCCCTGCGCGTGCGACAAGCCAGAGATCAAGCGGAGCCCCAATCGCACTGCTCCCGACTCGAGCGTGCAGTCCCAATCGCTGTGATTTACATCTTGTGGAAGCACCACCACGCCGTGCTCCTGAGCATTGCGGACCAGTTGAGCCGGAGCGTAAAAACCCATCGGCTGACTGTTGAGCAGTGCGGCGCAAAAGGCCGCAGGATGATGACATTTAATCCAGGACGACGCATAGGCAAGCAGAGCGAACGAGGCCGCGTGCGACTCAGGAAAACCATACTCGCCGAAACCTTTGATCTGATTGAATACGCACTCGGCAAACTCGGCGGTCAGGCCTCTCTCGAGCATGCCGTCGATCAGCTTTTTGCGAAAATCGCTAATCACACCAGGCCGTCGCCAACCGGCCATGGCCCGTCGCAATTGATCGGCTTCGCCAGGCGTGAAGCCCGCAGCAACCACGGCCAGCGTCATCGCTTGCTCTTGAAATAGCGGCACACCTAGGGTGTTCTTCAGCACCTCGCCGATCTCGGCATTGGGATACGTCACCTCCTCTTTAGTCTCGCGGCGGCGCAGATACGGATGCACCATATTTCCCTGGATCGGCCCAGGGCGAACGATGGCGACTTCAATCACCAGGTCATAAAAGCACTTCGGCTTCAACCGCGGCAGCATGCTCATCTGCGCGCGGCTCTCGATTTGAAACACGCCCATCGTGTCGGCCCGCGCGATCATGTCGTAAGTGGGCTGATCCCCTTCAGGGATGTCGGCGAGCGTGAGTTCGCTGCCCGTGTGCTGCTTGATCAACTCGAATGACTTGCGAATTGCGGTCAACATGCCGAGTGAGAGGCAGTCCACCTTGAGAATCGCCAACTCGTCGAGATCGTCCTTGTCCCACTCGATGACCGTGCGATCTGCCATTGCTGCGTTCTCGATCGGCACGAGTTCGCACAGTGGCCCCTGCGTCATCACCATCCCGCCCACATGCTGACCGAGATGCCGTGGAAATCCGATGAGCTGTCCCGCTAGCTCGCGCACTTGCCTGCCGACGAGTGAATCCGCCGCGAGCCCTCCTTGCTGCAGTCGCTCTTCTGTTTTTTCGGCGTGGTAACTATCGAGCAATTGGGCCAGCCGATCGACCGTATCGAGCGACAAGCCGAGCGCTTTGCCCACGTCGCGAACAGCCGACTTCGGCCGATAGGTGATGACTTCTGCCACGATGCCGGCCCGCTCACGACCGTATTTTTCATACAGATACTGCAGCACTTCTTCGCGCCGCTCGTGCTCGAAATCGATGTCGATATCGGGCGCTTCGTTGCGCTCGACGCTGATGAACCGCTCGAACAGCGTGTTCATGCGCGCGGGATCAACTTCAGTCACACCCAGGCAATAGCAGACAGCCGAGTTCGCCGCCGAGCCGCGTCCCTGGCACAGGATGCCACGCGAGCGCGCGAAGCGGACCAGATCCCACACGGTGAGAAAGTAGGCTTCGTATTGAAGCTGGCCGATAATCCGCAGCTCATGTTCGACCTGATCGCGTACTTTGTCGGGAATGCCGGCTGAGTAACGCCGGCCTGCTCCTTCCCAGGTCAACCGAGCCAGATAGCCAGGAAGCGACTCGCCGGCTGGAGCCAGTTCTTCGGGATATTCGTACCGCAATTCACTGAGCGAGAAGTTGCAGCGATCGGCAATCTCGACGGTGCGCTGCAGTGCGTCCGGCACGCGCGCAAAGAGTTCGGCCAACTCCTGCGACGATTTCAAATGCCGCTCGGCGTTGGGCAGCAGCAGGTCGCCCGCCGCAGCGACGGTGCAGCCCGCGCGAGTGGCCGTCAGCACATCAGCCAACGGACGACGACTTGGATCGTGAAAACGCACGCCGCCGGCAGCGACGAGTGGCACGCGGGCCGCTTTCGCGCGGCGAATGGCGTGTTCCAGTTTCTTTTCATCACGGTTCCCCAAATGCAGTTCGGCGAGCAGATGACAGCGCTCGCCAAATGCTTCTCGATATTGGTTGAGGTTCGCATCCGGATTGATCACACCAACCAATAGTCCCTCGGCATGAGCAGCGACATCGTCGAAAGTAAGTTGGCATGCCCCCTTCGGCGCCTTTCGACGGCCCACGGTGATCAGACGCGATAGCCGGCCATAGGCGCGACGATCGGTGGCCAGCAACACTGCAGCACCGGCGTCGGTGGGAGTGATTTCCGCGCCAATCAAAAGTTTAAGTCCGACTTCTTTGGCTGCCGCATGCGCACGAACGACCCCCGCCAGGCTGTTGCGGTCGGTGATGGCCAGCGCCGCGTAACCCAACTCGGCGGCGCGAATCACGAGTTCGTCGGGGTGCGATGCTCCCTCCAAGAACGAATAATTCGTTTTGCAATGGAGCTCTGCATACTGCCGACCGGCGGGCTTGGTTGCCGGGAGCTGAATCGTTCGTTTGTGATCGTGCTGCTCAGGCATCAGTCAAAAATCCCATGCAGGAACCACTTGCCGGCGCTGCGAAACAGCCAGTAGTGACACCCGCGGTCGCTTTCTACGCGGTAGTAATCGCGGCGGATGTATCGGCCTCGCCACCAGCCCGTTTGAATCCGCTCCGGCCCCCAGCTCCGTTGCGTCCGCTGTTGCTCACCTTGAAATCGAAATTGCACCGGTGGTCCCGTGCGTGCCAGGGCTAAAACTTCGATGGGAATAGGCCGAGGTTCGAGCAACAGTGGGCGCTCCGGCAGCGTGCGCTGTTCGGCAGGCAAACGACGCTGCGAACCGCCGGCTAACATCTCATAACGGAAGGCGTATTCCGGCTGCGCATCGGAAGCCAACCGAGCGCGGAGCACAGACTCTCGGCCCAATCGGCCACTCAGCCGATCGATCAATAGGGCGAGCTCTCGCGGTCGGTCTTGGTTGGAGGTGAAGAGCTCGCGCTGCCGATAGACCAGCTTCGCCGAATCGAGCACCGACAAACGAACTAGGCTGACGGGCCCCGGACAAACGGCGTGCTCCAGACGCATGCGCAATAACTCCAACAAGTGCCGAGGGTCGCCGCTGGCTTCGAATAATCCCACCGACAATAGCGCTTCGCCCCGTTCGCCAACCAGCCGGCATTCCAGTCGCAAAGCGCCTTGATGACGAGTAGCCAAAGCAAAGGCAACTTCGTCGACGAGTTGGGCCACGATGGTTTCGAGAATGCTCAGGCTGTCGAGCGGTTCTTCCAAGGAGCGTTCGGCGGCAAGCTCCGGCTCGGCCCGATAAGGTGTGATGAGCTCGCGTTTGGTTCCCAATATTTGCGAGAGTCGATCGAGCAGTTCCTGCCCGAACCGTGCGCGCAAACTTTCGCGCGGCAACATCAACAGCTGTCCCACCAGCTGCAAACCCAGCTCGCGAAACATCTGCAACGTGGGCAACGACAGCCGCAAAGCTGCGACGGGTAAGTTGGCCACGGCTTCTTGATCGCCGGCGGCGGCGATGTTGAGAGCGATATCTTGCAGCGTTAGTCCCCAGGCCGCTCCCAGCGTATCAGCAATGGCAAATCGAGTGATCAGGCCACGACGGGCCAAGGCTCGGCCCATTCGTTCTGCTAGCGCCGATTCTCCACCGAAAAAAGACGGCAGGCCGGTGATATCGAGCAGCAATCGCTCGGGTCGTTCCGCTTCCTCAAGGGCTACGATTGGTGAGAACTGTTCGCACCATTCGGCGAGTTTTTCGAGCGTGACGCGATCGGCGTAGGAGTCATACGGCTCGAGCGTTGCGCCGCTGATCTCGGCCACCAAAACGCCAGGCGCGATGTTGGCCATGTTCGACGCCACCACGCGGCGGCCTTGGCGTTCCTCATACACGACGACGGCGCGGCGTTTGAGTTGAGGACGCATGGCCAGCAGTCGCTGTAGCGGCCAATTCGGAAATCGAATGCACAGAATGCGCGTCATGAATTAAGCCCTTGCTGTTGATTTCCACTTCCATCGACCGACCGCTCGCGCCGCGATAGCGGACCACTTCCACCTGAAACCGCCGGCCAGTTTCGGCAGCCAACGATCGCACCAAGAGTCGCAGTTCAGCCCACGATGGCTTGCCGATCACAGCCGCGCTACGCACGAGCAGGCCCAGGCTCCGGCCACTTTCGGCCGCCAATTGCAATCGCCGAAACGTACGCTCGGTCAGCTTCTCAGGCCACCACAACACCGCGCCGATGGCAGGCGAGCGAAGAGCTTGCAGCGCCGTCCATTCCTGATCGCTATCCGTGGCGGGCCAAGTCACGATGGTCTTCGACAGAATGTTTTCAGCCGCGGGGGGATAAAATCGCCGCCGTGGATCGATCACCACGAGCGACTGGCCGTCCTGGCAGGCTTGCTGGGCTACTGCCAATGCGAGCGAAGTGGCGCCGCAGCCGTCTTCTCCTAGCCATTCCACCAAAGTGCCCCAGCGAATTCCGCCGGCCAAGATCGCATCCAGAGCAGCGCTGCCCGTGGCCAGGCGGTCGACGTGATACGTAGTCTCCCCCGGCAATTGCGCTTGAATGGCTTTCGCGAGATTTACTTGAGCCGACCGCATGTGCTAGCTGCCTTTCGTGCATTACTATACGTGCGTATAGTTACTGCGGGAAGGGCAAAAAAGCAAGAGCTTCCTGACGCAGAACCTCCGAGTACTGACGAGAGATCACCCCAAGCGCGCACTCGCGCGGTATGCTCAAGCCATGAATCTCTTCGCAAAAGCAGAAGGCGAAAACCTTCGCCAGGCCCAGCCGCTCGCTGCCCGCATGCGGCCGCAACGACTGGATGAATTTACCGGGCAACAGCATTTTCTCGGCGAGGGAAAACTGCTCCGACGGCTGCTGAAAGCCGATCGGTTGAGCTCCGTCATCTTTTATGGACCGCCTGGCACCGGCAAGACAACGCTCGCCCGTCTACTCGCCACGGCGAGTCGGAAGAAATTCAAGCAACTGAGCGCGATCACCAGCGGCGTTAAAGAACTGCGCGAAGTTCTCGAAGCGGCCCGCGACGAATTGACCAGCGGCGGTCTGCGCACGCTCCTCTTCATCGACGAAATCCACCGCTTCAATAAATCTCAGCAAGACGCGCTGCTGCCGGATGTCGAGGAAGGTGTCGTTACACTCGTCGGCGCGACAACCAGCAATCCATTCTTCGCGGTGAATGGCGCTCTCGTCAGCCGAAGCCAGGTCTTTCAATTTCAGCCGTTGTCGATCGAGGACATTACCGGTTTGTTGAAGCGGGCTTTGGCGGATAAGAGTCGCGGCCTCGGCAATATTCCGGTCGACATCGACGACGACGCGCTGCTGTTTCTCGCCGAGACGAGCGACGGCGATGCCCGCCGCGCGCTGAACGCGCTCGAGGTCGGCGTGCTCTCGAGCAATGATCGGCCGGTGAAGTTCACGCGCGAGCTGGCCGCTGAATCGGTGCAGCGAAAAGCGATTCAATACGATGCGACCGGCGACGAACATTACGATTCGATCAGCGCGCTGATCAAGAGCATCCGCGGTAGCGATCCCGATGCTGGTTTATATTGGCTCGCGCGCATGTTGGAAGCCGGCGAGGACATTCGATTCCTTTGTCGCCGCCTGGTGATTCTCGCCAGCGAAGACGTTGGCAATGCTGATCCCGCCGCGCTGCCGCTGGCCGTCGCGGCGATGCAGGCCTGCGAATTCATCGGCCTGCCGGAAGCTCAGTTGCCCCTTGCGCAATGCGTGGCCTATCTCGCTTGTGCGCCTAAATCCAATGCAGCCACGGTCGCCATTGGCGAAGCCCGCACTGATGTGCGCGAGCAGCGCATCCTGCCGGTCCCCGTCCAGCTTCGCGACAAGCACTACTATGGCGCCGAGCGTCTCGGCCATGGCGAAGGCTACGTCTATTCGCACGACGTTGAAGGTGGTGTTGCAGCGCAGGATTACCTGGGCGTCGAGCGCGAATATTACCGGCCGGTGGATCGCGGCTTTGAAGCCGAGTTGCAAGAACGGCTGACGGCGATCAGAGCGAAGTTGCGCGGCCAGTAATCACTGCAAAGTCGTCCGAACGGTGAGGTATAATAGAGCTATGACCACAGACCGCTCTAACTGGCCGGTGAGGAAAATGACGCTCGAAGAGCAGCGGGCGGAGCAATTCCCCGAAGACCTAAGTGCCACGACGACGCCGGAAGAACGGATTGCCATGATGTGGCAATTGGCCGTTAACGCCTGGACGATGCGAGGACAAACGCATGAACTCGAACTTCCGCGACATGCTCTTTATGCTCGCCGACGAGAATGCTGACTTCATGATCGTTGGCGCCTATGCGTTGGCGTTCCACGGTATCCCGCGCGCAACCGGCGACTTTGATCTGTTCCTTCGCGGCACTCCTGAAAATGCAGAACGTGTCTGGCGAGCGCTGGTGAAATTCAAAGCACCGCTAAACCAGATCACAAAGCAAGACCTCAGCTATCCCCGATGGGGACTGACCTTCGGCATCGAGCCATCGCGAATCGATCTGATGACTGATATCAGTGGCGTTGATTTCGACGCGGCGTGGAACAATCGGATATTCACGATGATCGAAGAACGGCTTTTTCCAGTGATGGGCCTTGTCGACTTGCTCGCCAACAAGCGGGCAGCAGGGCGCCCCAAAGACGTTTACGACGTCATGCTGTTGGAAAATAAAATCAAAGAGGCTAACCGTAAGGCAGACTGACTACCGCTGCGGTTGAGTATGTGCCGCCGGCATTACCGGTTGCGGCGGCGGATATCCCGGCTGCTGCATCATCACCTGAGGCGGCATTTGCTGTTGTGGCGGTGGCCCAACCATTGGTTGTTGCGCGAACTGTTGCTGCGGTGGTGGTCCCGCCAATGGCTGTTGCGCGATTTGTTGTTGCGGCTGTATTGGCTGACGTGCTGCAATCATCGTTGGTCGTGATTGAGCCTGAGCCATCGCGGCTTGAAATTTCCGCTGATCGATTTCGAGCTTCGCCTTGTATTTCTGATAGTCGACGGCAGAGTATTGCTTGATCGCCTTGTCGAGATGCTCTTGCGCGGCGGGGTAGTCCTGACGTACTTCCGCGGCGAGGGCCAGGTTGTAGTGAGCGACATGGCTTTGCGGATTTTCGCGAACAGCCGCTTGCCATTGCTGTTCGGCTTCTTGCCATTTGCCTTTGGCGGCTAGTTTGTTGCCTTCACGGATCTGCCCCATTCCCTTGCCGTAATACGTTCGCGCTAGGGCGATTTCCTGCTGACGATAATGCGGCGCGATCATCCGTTCGGTGTCCTGAGCACACTCTCGGAGCAGCTTTGTGAGAATCGCTTCGCGTCCCGGAAGTTCGCCGTTGCCATTCACACGTTTGCCATTGAAGGCATGGGAGAATTGCCGCGCACCTTTGAGTTGTCCGGTGCGAACGTCGATCAGTTTGATCGCGAGCGATACCGATGCTTCGCGCGTGAGGGTCTGCGTGCTGTCGAGACCAAAGCCCAAAGAGCCGCTCTTGGTTTTGTCGGTCGTACTACTGCTGCCGCCGATGTCGATGCGGTGATCGGTTTGCAAATCATCGGCAACGTTGTAGCTGACGACTTGGCCGCAGAGGAGCACATCGACATTCAACATGCGCGCCGCTTCGAGCGCTGCCGTCATGTCGGGCGAACCATCGGGCCGTAGCACCGGTCGCACGCGGGCGAGCTCCGCCTGATCGACTAGTTGGTAGTACTTGTTTTCGAATAGCTGGTTCTGCAGCGCGCTGCGAGCGATCTTGCCGCTTTGCTGCTCGCCTTCGAAATCCATGATGGCCAGACGCTCGATGCCCTGGATGTCGAGTTCGGCCGGATGCCAGACCATGTAATGCGCACGGGGTGCGCATCCGGCAAACGCCGCGCACAAGAGCGCGACGGCGAAGAAAACAGCCGAGTTCGGCCAGGCACGAAAGAGCATATTCGTGGTCATCCGGGCTGCTGATTTACTGATTCGGCAGATAGTTGCGTACCGGCCGCATCCGCGGCGTCGAGATCATGCCCGGCGCGGGTTGCGGCATTGGAGCTGGGGCTGCATCAGGTCCAGGTGCGTCTGGATCGAAGTTTTGAATCGCTGGTTCTTGATCGGCTTGCGTCGGTTGACCGTTGGCTGGATCGACCGAGTCGCTCGCCTGCTTGTAGCCCGCCGGTTCAAAAACGCTGCCCACGCGGCCCGTAGTCGGATTGTCGCGAACCCACGCGCCGCCGGTGTAACCAAAGTGATAGTCGTAGGGCGCACAGCAGATTCGGCAGCCGCTGGCGCTAGCGAACAAAGTCGCGGCCAACAATGAGGCGCGGAATAATGTCGGACGAGAAAGCGTGCCGTGTCGCATGTGGGTCATCCTTGACCTGCTATCGATTGCTGACCTGGTTCAACCAGGGCCGCGGATAGCGCGTAAAAACACTATCCGCTGTGTTCCACATTCGGCACACGCCGGCCGTGCGCTTTAGAGAGACTTTGCCGGCGGGGAAGAATTTGCCGTGTGAATTGGCTGCGAGTAAGTCGGAAGCGTCTGTGTAAACACTTACGCTAGCTCATTCGGCAGTTGCATCTCTTGCCGATCGGCTGGCGGCTGAGTGCGGCGGCGGGGTTTGCGGTTCGATTTGGCCGACGACCATTCTTTCGTCAGCGATTCGAACACTTCAGGCGTTTCGTAGCGGATGACCGTCTTGCCGTCGGGCATCGGTCCAATCAAGCCGCGAAACACCGGCAAACCGCGGAGGGCCAGGTCGGTGCTGCAGTCGTCGATGCCGATCTGAGTGTGCGTTTGCAGCAGCTGATCAGCGTTCGGATAGTCGCGAATACGCAAAGTGCCGTCGGTGCCACGAGTAACGACCCGAACGGTGTTTTTCAGAGCCATGGTGTTGATCCTGCTGTCTTCGCCGACCGGTAAATCGCCGGTACGGCTAGTGAGGAACCGCCACAAACCGCCACACGCTCCACGGGCCGGAACAGAGTCCGGTAAATCGCAGCGACGTGTGACGCGTGGCGAGTACCTGCTATCTATCGGCCAGCTATCGCTGCCAGCGCTGGATTGCTGGCTGTGGCTGCATGGTGTGAGCGACCGGCATATCCGGAAAGGTCACAGCCCGACTGAAGTCGCGTGCCAGCGGCGTGCCGCCTGCGCAAACATCAATTCGACGGCATGACGCAAATGCAACCTGCGGCGGTCGGCGGAGCCGGTTGCCGTGGCAGAAACGCCGATGATTTTTCTAGTCGCCCATTCGTTCATGGGAAAGAACCGATGCAAATCAGCGTAACTCCGTCGAGCTATGGCAACGTCCAATCCACTGGCCGAGCCAATTCGTTTGCTCAAGTGAAAAAAGACTTCGAAGCCCTGGGTAGTGCTCTGGAATCAGGAGATTTAGAGCAAGCACAAGAGGCATTCGCGCAGCTTCAAAAAGACGCGCCGGCGCCGAATGGCAAAAATAATCCGCTCAGCGACAAGATCGAGAGCCTCGGCCAAGCGCTGGATTCAGGAGATCTCGAGTCGGCACAGGATGCCTACGAGGATATTGAGAAGACCATTGCCCAAGGACCACCACGCCGAGGCGCGGGCGGACCACCACCAGGAGAAGCAGGCGGCCCGGGGCGAGGAGGCGGCGGCGGCGGCTCGAAGTCGGATGGCGACTACGACAAACGAGATACGAATAAGGATGGCACCGTCTCGGCGCAGGAAGCGCTGCTGTACGAAATCACGCACGCCGCCAAACAGGACGACACCAGTAAAGCAACGGCCACGGTGACGACCAAGACTCCCACGCAGTCGACATTCGATGTCGAGGTTTAGAGTTGGATTTGCTCAAGGCTGTTGCAAGTAGAGATGAATCGCCTTGCCGAGCGCGCGGCCGTAGGCCTGATAACCTTCCTGCGTACTGTTCGGGGTGTTCCAACTTGTTTCGAGCGTGCAAGCCACGACATGATCGCGCGTGTTGTGCACAACCCACGTCTTGCTGATCTGTCGCCATAGCGGGTGATAGCCCGGGCCGCTCTCCTTGATATCTTTCGCCAGGCTCAGCTTCTCGGCGCCGAGGAATTTTTCCGCCGCCGCCAGCCATTCGCCTTGCTTCTTCGCGCGCTCCGGCGAAAGCAAGTTCGCCGGCACTGCGTAGAAGAATGGCTTCGAATCATCAGGCGCGGGATTGTGCAGATCGATGAAGAGGTTGAACTCGCCGGCCTCGTTCATTTCACTGATTCCCTTTTGCGCCGCAGCCACGGCAGTGAAGACCGGCTCGGCGCTCCAGTCGCGATTGTGATCGTGGGGCTTTTGATCCTTGCCACCCGCGCCGATCTCGACGTTGTCGATATCCATGATCGGCACGTAGACGATGCGAGTTGTTTCGCGCAGGGCTTTTGCCTCGGGATCGTCCGAAGCGATCCAGTCGACCATTCCCGCGCCAACCCAACTGCTCCCCGACTCCCACGCATGTTGGCGCGACTGTAGCCAAATGCCGCGCCGCTTCACGCCTTCCTTTGCCGGCGGATCCCATCGCAGCGCTGGTACAGGCCGATCGAACTTCGTTCGTGCAAGCTCAAACTTCGTCGCGCCAACGTTCTTCTTCACCGTTCGCTCGATCAGTTCCTCCGCATCACTCTTTTGAAACGGCGGTCCCCAAGCCAGCCAGATTTTCTCCTGGTCGAATTTCAGCTTGTACGTGACGGTTCCCTTGTCCGCTTTGCCAGGTGGCGTTTGCTTCCAGGTCTTGTTGTCGTAGCTCACGCCCGCCCACCGCGGCAAACCAAACACCATGCTCTTCACTGTGAGCGTGATCTCTTCGCCCGGAGTTACGCCGCTCAGTTGAAAATACCACCAACATTCCCAGCCGGTGTCTTTGTGTGGCGTGGGTTGGATGGTCAGACTCCGAGTTGCCTGGTCGAGCAACACGACCGTCCCCGAGCCACCGGGGAAATCGGTGTTCACCGTGAGATCGGCGCTCGTGAGAGAAAGGCAAATGCAAAGTGCGGCGTAAGTCGACATTGAGTTCTACCAATTCACCGATCGCAGTGTAGTCATCATGCTCCGCGTGGTGAGAATGCCACGTGAGTGTGCCGATGACTCATCGGATTGCGGTTCGGCCACAACGTAGCTTAAAGCGACTCGCTTCACAGCGCCCCGAAAATCTAAATCGACTGCTACAGGTTCAGGACATGGGTGGCGCTGTGGATCAGCGGAGCGAGTTTACGTTGCGGGCGGTGAAAGAGGTTGGGTAAAGACATGGTGTGCCAGATCGTGAAGTTGCGCATCCGACGTGGGGAGCGACGAAGCTCCGCGCGGTGCTCGCGCGAACCACGAGCGAGCCCGCACTCCCGTCGGAGAGCAGCTTCAAACGAATCCTGGATAAGGCGGCCTAGTGGTGCATCGCCTTCGGTTCCGTAGGTCTTTCACTTGGAAAATCGGATGATCAATCAGGCCAATGACTTGCGCTCATAACTATCAACGTGGCAACGATTTCCAAGCGATTTCAGTTCGGGGAGATCGGCGGTTATCGGGTTGCGGAACTGACTGAACGAACCCGAAATATCTGAATTCAGAAACGAGTTTTTGGCTCGTTGCCGCCTCGCTTCTGCGGCGACTTCACCCTGAATCCCATCCCGTCAGACGCCGAAAAAAAGGAGCAGAAAAATGCGTCGAAATTGGCAAGCAAGCGGTGTACAACGGATGTGCAACTCCCTGCCTTTATACGACTTTCGACAATACCATGACGGCCAAGATTTTCCACCCCTTGCTCGCTTTAATCGCCTCGGCCACGGATCGGGAATTGGCGAAGTACATCCAGTATCTCAAGGAAGAAAACAAGATTCTGCGGGCACGTATCCCTGGGCAAATTCACACTCGACCGGACGAGCGGCAAAGGCTGATAAAGTTCGGCAAGATGATCGGCAAGGCCATCGAAGAACTGATTACCATCGTGTCGCCTTCGACGTTTTATCGTTGGCTCCACCAGGAAGAGAAGAAGGGTGAAAAGAAGAACCCGAAGGGTGGGCAACGCAAGCCGAGAGAAGTTCGAGAACTAGTGCTAGAGATTGCCCGAACCACGGGCTTCGGGTACACCCGCATCATCGGTGAGTTGAGAAAGCTGGGGATCAAGAAGATCAGCCGACAAACCATTCGCAACATCTTGAAGGAAGAAGGGATTGAGCCGGGGCCTGACCGCACTTCGGACACCTGGAATAACTTCCTCGAACGCCACGGCGCAACGCTGTGGGGCTGCGACTTCTTTTCGGTGAAGTCCGTCACGGCCCGTGGCATCGAAACCCTGTTCGTGCTGGTGTTTCTCTGCATCAAGTCAAGGGAAGTGATCTTCTCGAAGTCCACCACGAACCCGAACTCGGCGTGGGTCGTTGAACAGACGGAGACATTCCTCGATCAAACGATCAATCGTGACGAGAAACCGGCGATTGTGCTGCACGATCTGGATACGAAATTCACCAAGGAGTTCACTGCGAAGCTCAAGGAGAAAGGAGTACGGACCAACCCTTTGCCAAAAACCAGCCCGAATCTGAACGGCAGATGCGAGCGATTCATCGGCACAATCAAAATGGAATGTCTCCGCAAGTTCATCATTTTCGGCAGACGGCATTTGGATTTTCTCGTGAGCGAATTCTGCGAGTACTACAACAAGTACCGCTCGCACTCGGAACGAGAAAACCTGCCACCAATTCGAGAGCAGCCACCAGAAGTTGAGACGTTAACGATGGAACAACTGGAAGTGAAATCGTATGTGGGCGGATTGGTGAAGTCGTTTGAACGAAAGGCGGCGTGAAACGCCGCCCGCTCCAATTTGTGACGATGGAGTTCTGGTTGAAAAAGTGCCAGCCAACTCAATACTCCTCAGGCTGCAAAATCGTCGTCGCTTCTCGCCAGCCCAGATCGTCAGCAGCCTCGGTGATGATCCAAATCTTCGCTCCAAGCCTCGTTCGGTGGGCCGTGAGGAGTCGGCGGGAATTAATGTGACGCCGACATCGGGGGTACATGGCTGCCGATAGGCATCGTGTTTCGGCGACGTTTTTGAGCCTTCCGTTATTTGCCACTATCGCAGCGTGACACACCGAAACCAGTCAACGGCTTCACTCACGCCTTCACTTGTTCCGTCTCAAAATTGAAAGTGTAAAGCGGCTCGCCGTGTGGTCGAAAGAATCTCATTGGGTTCTTCCGCTCGACTCTCTCAACTGCGGTCGCAAGAAAGTGAGCGAGTGCAGCATTGTGCGATCCTTTTGACTGCGACTGCCACACGTCAATCTCGTTCGCCATGTAATCCCGTTGCTCAGTACTTGTCGGCGGTGTCTCTTCGTACTTGCCGAATACACTTCGGCCATTTCTCAATGCGAAGTTCCCCGAGATCGAGCCAACAAACGTCGGCATCGAGAATAAGCCGTGATTTTGGTCGCCGCTCGGCGTGTAGCTCCTGTATTCCCGAAAGTACTTGTGAATGCGATTCGGAAACGACTTCCTGGGAAGCGTTCCGGCCATCGCAACAACGGCGGCAAAAAGCCAGTCAATACCGAGGTGCGCATCGATATTGTTGGCTGCTCAATCACGAAGTCTTGCATCCGATAGATCGGGCTGTAGTCAATGCAATCGTGAATGAGCAAGTCAATTTCCGGGCAGTGCGACTTCGTGCGTGGCGAATGACCAAACACGTACCCCTTATCAATCGCAAATCGCTGCGGAAGGAGATTCCGCAGCGATTGCTTGATTAGGTTTTCGCAGAGCGTGCCGGGATGGGTCCAATCGGTATCGGTGCCGAGTAAGTGATTGATGTCGTTAAATTGCGCCAACATCACCCGAGCTTGCGAATCGAAGAAAGCACTGATTCCCTCTGCTGGGTCTATGATCTTCGTGGCCTTCCTTTTAGCCATTGCGGCGGACTCCGTTTCGGCGAACGATTGCCTCGATCAGGCTTCGAGTTCTTCGACATCCACAGTGATCGTTTGCTCCGGCAGTTGAACCCTTGCTCCGACTATTTCATGTACTGCCGCCAGGGCGACGTTCTCGAACTCACGCATCAAATCAGCGATTGCATCTTCCTGCTCTTCCTGATCCTTTAGTCCCACAGTAAATGTTTTCCAGCGAGTTGTGCTATCCGGTATACGCTCGTTCCAGGTCCGTTCTTTCATTCTGACAGTCGAATAAAACACTTGCAGATCGGATTTTGTAAAGGCAATAGCAATGTGGCAACTAAACCAAGGAATGTTCTCGTACTTGTTTTCCAGGTTAAGCGTGGCACCGCACTGTAAGTCCTCCAGTGTCAGCGTATAGCCGATTGGAATATCCTTGTGGCGGGTTACGACCTTCTTCTCATGCGTCTCACTCGAAGGATGGAGAGCGGACGTAACTGCTCTCATTACTCTTGAATGAACCGTAAAAAGACCGACCGGCTCATCATCATCATCTTCCTTCGGAACCCAAACCGTCTCCTGATATGCCTCCTTCGAGTACTTTACGTCGATAAGGAAGTCATTGAACTCGTCGAGCCATTTCGCAACTGCCTGCATATTCGGTATGTAAGTAAATGTTACATGGTGACTCATGCTAAAATTGAAGAGCTTCTGAGTCGCAGGAACAAGCAGGCCCTTGTTGAACATCGACCAAAACTGCTTAACCGCCGCAACGGCCTCTTCCTGATTGCAGTATCGTTCAGAGTCTTTTTTCACAAGCGCCTCGATGTAGTCCGCCTTCTGATCTTCGGTCCAGTCTGGGGGGGCTGCTACGTTGTGCGTTGGCCTAATCGGGACCACCAACGACTCCGCTTCGATCTTGCCAGAATTTCCGGCAGAAGTCAGTGGGGGCGGATTCAGCAATTGCCCAATCGTAATTCGCAGATCAGGAGAAATGTCGCAGAACACATGCGTGAAGTTCGCCTGATTGACGAACATCGGGGTCTGCTTTGGTGAACTCGCCCGGAATGCGTCCGAGATGTAGTCGACGACATGCTTGTACAAGATTGACTGCTGAGGATGTTTTTCCACAGCCTCGCCGAATGAGCGGGTGAAGTAACTTATGTGATGGTCAGCCCACGAAGACTCCTCGCTACGTGAGGAAAACATAAAATACAGTTGCTCAAACCGCTGCTTCGTCGCCTCAAATGACTTGCTCACAATTTCGTCATTCTTGATGTACGACACTGCTGAATGACAGGCATCTATGACCTTGACGGCGAGCTTTGGCTTCAGAGATCGCAACTGCGAGTCTAGGTCGGTGTGTGATAGCGTTGTTTGATTGAGCTTTGCGTTAGTGTAGTCAGCGAACAGGAAGTAAAAGTCATCACCTTCCGTCATCCCATGTCCTGTGTAATAGAAGAACAACTCGCCGATGGGAACGCCGCTTAGCGATGAGATGAAGCTCGCCAGCCGGTTCTTTACGCTCGAACCAGTTGCATCCGATTCGATGAACACGGTTTGATGAAACTTCCCAGAGCGCTCGATGATCTGCCGCATTACTGCGAGGTCATTCTTGCATCCTGGGAGAGGCTTTTGATGTTGGTAGTCGCTAACCGAAATTAAGATTGCGACGTTCGTGGGAGAAGGCTCGGTCATCGAGTTGCCTGGGCAGCAGCGACAGTTGGAAACGCAATGACCGCAATCTACTGTCTCAAGACGCCAGCGACAACAACCGCATTTGCATGGATTTTGTTACCCGTTCCCCGTCCGCTGCCCCATGATCTTCGCAATGGCTTCCAGCGTCTTCCGGGCCGCTTCTAACGAGCCACAGGCCGTTAACAGCGATCCCGCTGATTCGATTGCCACGAGACCATTATCAACGATGCTTCCGCCGAGTGGTGCGATGCTCGCCAATTTCGGCTTGGGACCACGCTTGCCCGGTTTCTTCCCCGCCTTCTTCTTAGCGTTCGACTTCGTGGTGGAAACGAACTGCGGCGAGACGGGATAGCCTTGAGCGGTGATAAAGTCCGCAACCTCTTTCGGTGACTTGTCGGGGAACTCAGCGATATACGCACGAATGAGTTCGGACTTGTTGACTTTGTTGGCGGATTTCTTCTTAGCCATGTGCTGCAAAACTCCAATGATGCTTCCGGTAAACCAATTCTTAATGCTAGTTGCTGACTCCTGATACGACAACCAAACCCTAGTACTCCTCCGGCAATAGAATCGTCGTCGCCTCTCGCCGGCCCTGATCATCGGCAGCCTCGGTGATGATCCAAATCTTGGTCCCGAGCTTCGTCCGGTACGCCGAGAGTAGTCGGCTGCCGTCTTTCAGGGATTCGTCGTTAGCCAACTTGTCTTCGTCGCAAACTTCTCCCCAGTCCCTCGATTGGTGACGGGCCAGGAACTGCGCCGGGCCTTGCCCGGCTTGTTCCAAGGCAGCCAGTGCGCCGGGCGTTGCGAGGGTTTGACCAAGACTGAACATGCGACTTTCTCCGAGGCGGGTTGACCGTTGAAACCAACAGTTTGGCGACACCCGTCGGAACGAAAGCGAAAGCGGCAGAGAGCGGTTAGCTCGGAGTCCCAGAGCGTTTTTTCCTATTTGGGAATTCGGGATTATTTAATGGGTGACGATTTCTGAAACGGTGAGCGATCAACCGAAGAAAGGCACTTCGTTGCCGTTGATTCTTGGCGGAGTTGCAATCTGCGTTGTACTTCTGCCGTGTATGTGCGGCCTGTTGGCCGCAATTGTTGATGGGGATGGCAATGGCGGAGGAGGTACCGGGAACGGAGCCAATACGGGTAGAAGATCAAACTCCAAGGGCAAATACGCCCCCGGCCCCACCTTGACCGCTGATTTCCTCCCTTTCAAACCGGGCGCTGAAGTCGATGTTCGGTGGTCTGGCGAGGAATATACGCAATACCGGTCATCGTATGTCTTCAAGGATAGCAACACTTGTCAAATACGAAATCCCGAGGAATGGAAAGAAGGGACTGAGGCATATCGGAAACGTACCGGTGAAAGTTGGTTCTTGCAGAAGAAGGCAACGCCGGGCGTTTTCGGCGAAATCAAACGCAAGGTACAAGATGGCTACGTAATAATTACCGACGAGAATGGTGAGACGTACAGGCCGATTAAGATTGGAGCGAAGCCCGGAGACAGATGGACTTACGAAGCAAGAGGACTTCGGCGCAACTACTCCTACTCGGAGTACAAGGAGTGGGACGATTATCTGACCGATCAGCCCACTGATGCAGCGATCATTGAAGAGACGGAGTATCGACTTGGCAAACTCACATTGAAACGACTTTGGATTCTGCAACCGCACATCGGAGTGCATTCGATCAACGAAAGTGATCCAGTTTCAGACAGAACAACCAAGTCAATTTGGACAACTCCCAATTTGCTGCATGAACGAACCGCAGCAGAACAAGTGTATTTCGACTGACGATTGCTGGTAATCGCTCGTCGGCTAAGAAGCGAAAGCGACCGAAGGCGGCTAGCCAGGAGTCCCCGGTCACATTTGAGCGATTGGGAAATCGGGATTATTTAATCGGAGTCGAAAAATGAAACGGTGAACGAGGGCGACTGCCAGACTCATCCGCTGCTTCTGTTTTGTGACACCCGTCGCCGATGCAGCGTTTTTTCCATCCTCACCACTCCAAGCAAAGTTGCGTTTCGCTTCGCCCCATCCCAGGCATCGGCCGGCCGTCCAACAACGGGTTCACATTCGATGGCCACGCTTTTGTGACGCCCGTCGTCCGCTACGTATTGGGCGTCCCGCAGAATCTACACCACCTCACTCCACCCGCTCATATCCCAGCGCCTCGAATGCCGCCGTCAGGTCATCGTCATCCGGCCATCCGCCCTGATCGTCCGTGTTCTCTAATGAGTTGGGGCGATTGTCAGACAGCCACGAGTACGTCTCATCCTGCCAATTCTCTGGCAGGTCATATTCCCGCTTCAGTCGCCAAGCGGCGTGTTCGATGTTCTCGAACGTGGCTTCGCACTCCCGATTCGAGTAATCCATCTCATCGAGAATCGGGTAGTCGGCCATGCGCTCGGCCAGTTCGTGGTAAGTCCGAAACGCTTTGGTAACTCGACCCCGCTTGAACACCCGCACGCTGAAGCCGCTGACGTGGCCGACAGCCCAGTGGCTGTGGGATTCGATGATCACATCGGGATCGTCGGTCTCCGTGAATGGCTTTAGCGCCGCCCGGATCGCATATCGGTCTCGTGGAACCCCTCGGCTCGCACTTCGATTGCTTCAATCGTGTCACCGTGTTGCACGGTCTGTCGGCGACTCGACAATCACGGCGGCGCATCTTCATCGTGCGTGTGAACTTGAAGAAATCGACGACCTTGGCTTGGGGCCGAACGAGCAAAAGTATCTGCAAATCCTGTCATCAGGGCCGACACGCCTGAACGTGGTCGCATCGATTCTCAGTCTTCCAACTCGCACCGTCAGTGCCGTGATCGAGCCGTTCTTGATTCGATCTGGACTGGTCACGAAGGAAAAAAGCGGGCTTCGAGAACTGACCGCCGATGGCCGTGAGTTTCTGTCTCAATCGTGTCAGCAATCCGTCTAACTTTTGCAGGAGGAATGTCGAATGAGCGCCCAGATTTCAACTCAAACCAAGGCAATCGTGACCGTTGCCGAGATGGCTCGCATGGTCGGATTGTCTCGTGCGAGGTTTTACCAATTGATCGGGTCGGCATTCCCAACGCCGGATCGTGACCCTGAAACCGACCGTCCATTTTATGTTGAGGATGCGCAAAAGGTCTGTCTTGAAGTGCGCCGTCGAAACTGCGGCGTCGATGGCAAACCGATCCTGTTCTATTCCCGGCGAGGCGGAGCGCCCACGATGCCGACGAAACGACGGGAGTCCAAGCCGCAAGAGAAAGTGAAAAACAAATATACCGGCATCGTCGATGCAATGAGAGGTCTTGGCCTCGTCGGCGTCACCGATCAACAGGTCGGTGTGGTCGTCGCCAAATTGTTTCCGGCGGGCATCCGCTTCGATAGTCAGCGCATGAAGCGGATGATGACGAATCACGGCTATCCGTCCGAAATGATCGGAAGGGTTCTGGGGCTTACGGACAAACTTGGCGTCGATGAGACCTTTGCAATCTTCCTGGCGAATTTCTCGGCGGCTCAGGAAGACCATTTGAGGAACCGGAATGAGGGCAGATTTGCCCATGTTAAGCACTCGGGACATCTGCTGCTAAGCAACCTGCAAAAGGTTGTTAACAAGAAGAAGGCGGCTAGTCGGCGCTGGGCGGATCAAATGGCGGGTTACGAATCCATGACCGCCTGCGTGTGAGCGAGGCGGGAGTGCTGGCTTTTGCAGGTAATAATGTAATGGGTGCGTCGACTTGCGATTAATAAGTTCGATTGCCGACCAACGATTCCAAAGTCGTCATCCGCACAATTGCGGGAGTGTCGGGTTTTGCAAATCGAGTGCCGGGTTTTGCACGGTAAACTGCATTGAGTGACGGCTTTTGCTGATAATAAGTCTTCCTCTTAAATCTGTCATAAACCTTTGGGGAAATTATCCTACGGATGATAAATGCAAATGCAATCGCCTTTCTCCTCGGCAGTTCAATCACCTTGTTGTTCCGTCGTCGTGGTTGCGAGTGCGGGCGACGACGGCGTGGTGGTTGGCGGCTGACGCAGTATGCTCCGAGTTGGTCGAGTGTCCAGTTGTCCGCAGGGACTTCGCTTTCGTTGATCAACATTTTGATTGCTCCGGGGATTAAAGGCGGCGTCCGTGCTGGTCATAATTGAGCCACACGACTTCCGTTCGTCGTGGCTTCTTTCGTTTCGGGGAGATCGTGCAGCGCACTTCAAAGTCATGCCGCCGCCAACCGCCAAGCAGTTCGTCGTAAAGTGGGTGTGGATAACCAGAAATCATCACTTTTGCTTCTGTCCGGTTCAAGGCTTGCAGCAGCGCCTGATGATCTTTGTCGCTGAACTCTGACGAATACATCTTTTTGTTAACACGGGTGCTGCTTACGTAAGGCGGATCAGCGTAGATGAACGTGTCGGGGCCATCATGGCGCTTTAGCACCTGCTCCCAAGGTCGATTCTCGATCAGGATGCTACGAAACCGGCGGGCGACGGCCGCTACATTTGCGGAGATATGGCTCCAGCGGTGTGAGGAAGGCATCTGCAAGTTGACGGCGAAGCCACCTGCCGTCGCAAGTGACGGAGCCTTGCCGGTGAACCCGAATATGGCGCACACCATAAATGCCCAGGCTCGCTTGATCTGGTCGGACTCATTTGAGTGAACCATGTCAATACATTGGGCGAACTGAAACCGACTATAGGGCGTGTATTCGAGGCGACAAGAGAGTTGCTTGCGTTTCGTCGGTTCCTGTAATACGGAGAAAATGTTTACTACATCCTTGTCGAGGTCATTGTAGACCTCTTCCTTTGAACGAGGCTTGCGAAGGACGTCCGCTGCAGATCCGCCGAAAAGTGAAACGTACCGGACATGATACGGCATCAGCGGAACGAGTCGTGGCATCATTCGCCATTTCGATCCTACCCACGGAAATAATTGTCGTACTTGTGAGGTTTGTGGTGTCATTTATGGTAATCCCGAATGTGTGTTATGTTGCGTCGTGACGAGTGTAGTTCTAATAGATTGCGGCGCAATACAAAATATCGATTACTGCTAGTAGCATGTGCGGTAGTGCGATGGCATAAAATGTTTTACAAGTAAAAATTGAAATTCCGGCTTTCCGCTTTTGCCAGTGAGGTGTTAGGCATCGGCGTTAATCTCTTTTAGGCGGTCGTAGAATGCCTGTTTGCCTTTGCCGGTTGCGGCGTTCCATTTGGCGAGTCGTTCAATAGTGTCATTTCCGCTGTCGAAGCACTGTCTTGCAATTAGTCGCTCTCGGTCGAGTCGCTCGTCCCTGCGTTCGACCTGGATTGCTAATGACTCGTTGCTTACGATGATGATGCCGCCGTCGAATGCGAAGCGGTAAAGTTTGCGTTTCGTTTCATAGGTCACAAGCCGAATCTTGCCACATGTTGCGGCGCAGGCACTGCGTAGCAACCCGGCGGCGATCTTATCCTTGTACAGATGCTCGCAGTCTTCAAATAGATGAACTCGGTCTGAGCCATAGTAGAGCGCATCGCAAAGGGCCGCTGCTGTGACATGGCTGTTGTGGTGAATCCACTTCTTGGGGCCGGGATCATCGTCAAGTTGGGCGATCACAGCATGGCTTTTTCCGTGTCCGGCTGGGCCGTGAAGAAAGAAGGCTGGGCAATACCCTTGCGACACGGCACGCACGCTTTCACGGACAACCGCTGTTCGTCTGGCGATCTGTTAGAGGATGGCTTCGTTGGGCATGGTTTCAAGTCCCCTTCGGCGGAAAGTCGGAAAGTCGGAAAAGCGAGCGTACCGCCATGATGAAGCGGCCTCGATCTTGCCTTGGCATTGTGTGAGTTTCACGGGTGGCCGACTACGCAATTTCCTACTCGTTGTGCAACAATGTGCATCGTTGTGCAGCGACGAAATCGTTGCTGAAAGGCAAGCCCAAACAATGCGTACCGGAGTAGATCGTGATCGTCCTTGTCACTACAGCGCCAGAAGTGATGTACCAACCGGAAGGCGTCGGCCAAGCGTTCGATGGCCTTCGGAGTGACGTGTTGAAACTGCTGGCCAAGCTCGCAGAGGATAGCGATTCCAGAATCATCGTTTTCGACCGGAAAAATGCAGTTGCACTCGGCGATTCAGGAAAATTCGTCTCAGAAAGGGCGGAGGCGATCTACTCTGATCGCCTCGGTGTGGAAGCCGTTTCAGCGGCGCACTTTGTAGATGCCGTCGAGGCTTACTGTGGCGTGCAATCGAGATGTCAGTTCGTCGCATCGATTCAGGATGCGGACTTTTTCTTCAACCCTCGGCAAGAACTGGGGACGTTTTCGAGGCGGATCGACGAGTCACCTGATGTGATTCACCAACTGAACTTGCTTGGAGAGTATCTGGGTGCGCTCGACGGCGACTTGCTGATTTGCGTTGCGCTCTCGCAGTCTCCAGATCGCATCGCCGAGTTTGTTAGCGAGTCAGGCTGGTCTTGGGTGAGGCACAGAGGAGGTCAATTCCAACTGGTGCGTGGCCCAATGCCAAAAGCGTTCGAGGCATGTGGTCAAATGACCCCAGAATCGCCGGATATCGAATGGAGTCAGGCCATGACGGTCGAACAATTGGCCAATCGAATTGGCGTTCACCGGAATACAATGCGAGATTATCTGAAGAAACAGAAGATACCGAACAGAAAGCTGGGCAGCCTCTACCAAGTGCCGTCAGATCGTTTGCACAAGAGGTGACGAAAAGCTTCTGCGGATCGCACTTGGAACTCAGCGACGGCCTGTGATGCACAGTTCTGCACACTATTGCACAACTATGCCTGTTTCAACTTCTATCGTGCGGAACTGATCGCTATGAATTGGGCGAGACAACTGTTTCACCAGTCCTTGCGGTCAGATAGCCATGAAGAAGTCCGACGAACTAAGTTCAGTTTTTGCTGACATCGCTGCGAATCTCGCTCGCATCGCCGATCATTTTGATCCGCCGCCGCCGGATAAGGTCGGAACTCCCTACGTTGCGGAGCGTCTGGGCTGCACGACCGACTACGTGGCTGTCATGGTTCGGGAAGGCGCAATTCCTCATCACTGCCTTGTTCCCGGCACCGGGACAGGCAAACCGTGGAAGTTCTTTCGTGATCGCATCGACCGGTGGATCGAACAGCGCTGATTTTTTTGTCCGACGGGCGTCTAGCTGTCGAACCAAAGGAGGAATACCGATGCCACGAAAGCCGAAGATCGAACCGAAACGAATCACCGTCGTCATTGATGGGTCGCCAATCTCAGTAACCCTTCATCCGCCCAGCGGGCGGATGAAGGCGTGGTACGTCTATTGGGCCGGACTCGGTAACAGCAAAAGTACCGGCGAACGTGAACTTACGGCGGCGGTGGCCGTGGCTGAAACAATGCTGCGAAATGGAGGTGAGCGGCCAATGCCAGCGGAAGGTATTCTTTCGGATGAAGAATTCCAAGAGATTCAGCGTCATCATTTCAGCCTAAAACAGTCAAAGAGTAGCGCACTACGATCTGCCAAGTCACTAAAGAGTTGCCTAGAGGCAATCGACGCCTTTAAGCGTATCTCCAAACTTCCGGCAGTCAGTCTCGCTACCCCGGATGATTGCTCACGGTTTGAAAAGGCCGCACTAAAGTTGCCTAAAAGCTGGCGATTATCCTATCCGAAGGCGAAGAAGGATGGGGTAGCCAACCTCAGCTCGAACACCGTGGCCAAGTGGTCAACTGCACTCGCTGCAGCGTTTGAGAGAGCCAACATCAACGGCGGAAGGAAATGCGTCAGAGGCGTCGTGCCGACTGAAAAGCTACTGCAATCCAATCCGTGGCGGAAGTACAATCCGATTGTCGCAGCGGAGAAGCCAAAACGGCACCTGAGCAACGAAGAACTGCTTTCGATTATTGATTTTCTCGAAGGTGAATGGGCTGGGATAGCAGTCGCCGCCGCAGCCGTGAAAACATGCCTTTGGAGTTGGACCCGGCTTTCCGAGTTCACCAATTTGTCTTGGGATGATTCTCGGCCAATTGGACAGGAATGGCATTTTCGGATTGTGGGAAAATGGGGAATGGTCAAGTGGGCGAGGTTGCCTCTTGGGTTAATTGAAGAACTTCAGGCGATAAGGACTGCCAGCCCGTTTGTCTTCGCCTCGTATAGTGATCAGTTGCGCTCGTATTACCTGCAAGCGGACCAGAAACGAATTGCTGCCCAAGTTAATGGCGAGTTCTCGCCCTCAGCGTTCGCAAGTTGGTTCCACGAACGAATCACTCAATGGGCGAAAGAGACGAATCGCCAAGAAGCAACCACACATGCGCTCCGAAAGACCTCACTCCAGCATGCACTGCGAGGTGAAGACGTAAGCCGCTTGGTTGCGAAGGATGCAAAATTGACCGAGGCGGTCATGACAGCTCATTACACATCGGTGGAAGAAGAACAGTTACGTCAGGCGAGCAACCGAGCGTATCACCGAATTGTTCTAAGTCTGCCGCAAAATGTGGCCATTCGTTACGGTTATCGTCCCGAAAGCACGGAGGACGACTTGAAGCGCCGGCTATCCGCAGCCAGTGTTGCAGAGGATTGGTCCTTAGTGGGCAAACTGGCGGCAGAACTGGGCCAGATTTTGCAGCCGACAAACGGTGAAAAAAAGCCTTTGAAGGCTGCTGGAGAGGGCGGCGTTTCTGAAAATATCTGAACGCCGGATTCGCCCGCCGAACTGCTTTTCAGAAACGCATCGCAAGTCCTTTGCATATCAGGACTTAAAAGTACACCCAGGAGGGCTCGAACCTCCAACCTTCGGTTCCGTAGACGGGACTAGTCCAGCCGCCGAATGATCTCACGTCCTTGCTGAGTTTGATCTTAGAGAGAATCTGCTGTTTTGCAAGGCGTTGCGAAGCGAAGCGAGATTTGCGAGGAAAAGTAGTATTCGAGCTGATTCGTCCGTATTCCTCCGTACGGTCCTATGTTTGGAATTTCAATTGATGAAAAGCGTTCACTGTGCGGCGAGCCGATTGCTCCATATTTTTGATGCGCTGGTGATTCGCATAAGTTGCAATTGCATCTCGCCAAGTCAATCATGGGGCGTCCGCTGCAGACGAGCAGCGCTGAAAGTCCCGGGGCTGAGGACCGCACGATGCTGAAACGGATTTGCTCATGGGTGCTGTTGATTGGCACGCTCTTGCCGGCGGCTCAGGCCGACGATCGGCAGATTAAGATAGAGCTGCCGCTTAAGACGCCGCGATCGCGGGTGTCGGTGCTGGGCGGTCCGCAGGATAAGGCTGAGTTTACCGTCTGGGTTCCTGCTGGAGTCAAAACGGTGCGCGGCGCCATCTGTAACCCGTTCGCGAAGATGGAAGAGGTCAGCCCGCACTGGCAGGCGGCCTGCCGCCACTGGGGTTTCGCCTACGTGCAGGCCGATTTCGACGCCGTGAAGAAGGATGAGTACCTTCTGCTGGAAAAGGGACTGAAGCACGCTGCAACTGAAACAGGCCACAGTGAACTCGCGTCGATGCCGCTGTGTTTTCTGGGAATGTCTCGCGGTGGCGGTATGAGCATGCAGCTGGCAGAATTGATGCCTGCCAGAACGATTGCCAGCTCGCCTGTTTGCCTGGAGGTCGGGCCCACATCGCCGGCGACGCGGCAGATTCCCGTGCTCACTGTGTTTGGCGACAAGGATGGCACGCAGCTGGAGAAGCTGTTGCAGAAACTGCCAGGCGAGCGGAGTGAAGAGGCACGGTGGGCGATCGCGGTCCAGTGGGGCCGCGGGCACGAGTTCGGTCAGGCCAACAACTTGTCGTTCGTGTTCTTCGATGACGTGATCCGCACCCGTCTGCCGGTCGACGCGCACCCGGGGGAAGGGGCCGTGCTCAAACCATTCCCCCTTGTCAGTGGCTGGTTGAGCGGGCCCATCGAATGGGTCAAGAACAAGCCAGTATCGACGGCCCCAGCGGCTGCGCCTTACGACCGGTTTACGGGCGACCGTTCTTCGGCGGTGTGGCTCCCCTCGGGCCGCGCGGCCGCGGTCTGGCAGGCGTTCGTCTCCGCCAGCCGCGAAGTGCAGATTACCGAGCCCGCCGGGCTGGGAGACGGGCAGAAGTTCGCGATCCAACCAGCCGATCGGCGGCTAAAGTTTGTCGGCAAGATCGCCGGGGACAAGCCGACCAAGATCGAAGTCTGGAATGGCGACGTCCACCTGGCCACGATTACCGAAGAGCCGTGGGAGGTGGAAGTCGGTCCGCTAACGCCGGGCATTCACTCGATCATTTTCAAAGCCATCGGAACTGACGCGACACGATCCTCCCGTCCGCATACGATTGTTGTTTCTACAGCCGCGGAGATAAAATGACGCGGGCCACGCTGAGTCGGCCGCACTGGACGGCACACCGACAAACGCGCCGGTGAGAAATACTGCAACCGCGGTGGGAGGCCACTCTGGATTTGCGATAACCGAGTGACCCGAGATTAACTTCTTCAGAACATTTCAGCAATTTGTCGACCGCGGCTGGCGCGTTCCATCACAATCTTCGGCAGTCCGGTGTCGAGTCGAAGTTTGCCAACGTCGAACATCGCGTGCATGATTGTCGAATGCAAATCGTCGATCGAATAGGGATTGTCAGCGGGTTCGCCACCGCGTCGGTCCGATTCGCCGACCACCTGACCATGCTTCAGCCCGCCGCCGGCGAACACCAAAGGGCATAACCGCGGCCAGTGATGGCGGCCGAGATTTTCGTCCAGGGACGGAGTGCGGCCGAATTCGCCTGTAATCACGAGCAGGATCTTGTCGTCCAGACCGCGATCGTGAACATCTCGCAAAAACGCCCCTACCGCATGATCGAGGGGCGGCGCGAGGATGCTCATACCTTCCGGTATGTTTGGAATGCCTTTGCGGGCGTGAAAATCCCAGTTGGAATGAATCACCGTTACAAAGCCACAGCCCGCTTCGCAGAGCCGGCGTGCCATCAGGAGTTGTCGGCCGAGCGAGATGCCGATCGACGGTCCGCTCCGTTCGAACTTCGACTGATCGTTGCAGCGATAATTGCGGAAGCGTTCGGTATCGTACGCGGCGAGGATGCGAGGATTCTCTTTGGCTAAATCCAACGCGTCGCGCACTTCTCCGCCCCGCAGCACTTCGAGGGCGCGAGCGGTGTTAGCATTGACGGCCTGCATCGCTTCGCTGCTGTCTAATCGCCGGTTGAGCTGATCGAACTGCTTGAGCAGCTCCAATCGCGAGTTCAGACGACTCGCCGCGATCTGCGGTTGCAGATCGCCGATGAGCGGATTTTCGGACGCCTCGTCGTTCTTCCGTTTCTTCTTGCCGTCTTTCGCTATTCCTTCGGCCATCGGCACCTGGAACTCAAAAGGCGAGAATGAAGCGCCCAGGTAAGCGGGCTGACAGCCTTCGACGACCGATTCAAACGAACCCGCGAAGCCGGCGCGATCGCCCGTATGATCGAGCGTCGGCGGAATGAGCACGTGCCGGGGCATGCCCGTTTGCGAATGGGCCGCGCCGGCGACACGGGCATACACGGCTCCCATTCCCGGATGCTTGATCGGCTTGCCATCGGGAATGGTGATGTCGGCGGTCATAATCTGCTTGTGAGCGCCGTTGTGTTCCGCGTGGTGTGTGTGGAACGAGCGAACGATGGTCAGCCTGTCCGCCAGTTCAGCCATCTGCGGAAAATAAGAAGCGAACCGCACGCCCGGCAAAATCGTGGGAATATGCCCCGCGATGCTGGTGGATGTTCCCGGTCCATCCGGCTTGGGATCCCAAGTCTCATGCTGACTCGGCCCGCCGCCCAAAAACAGCAGCACGACAGCTTTGTCTTTGACGTAGTTGTTGCTCTGAGGAGCGGCGAACAAATCCGCCAGCGACAGCCCGCCCACGCCGAGCGCGCCGGCCTGAATGAACGATCGCCGGGTAAGGCCATCGCACATACGCAAGTTTGGACCGCAATCAATCTTGAGCATCCGAGTCTCTTTCTTAAGCCAACAGTTCCGAAATGGGGCCGGTGCTTTCCTTAAACGACTTCACTGGGCAGCGCATCTGCTGCAGGATCGTTAGATACAAATCCGAAGCCGGTTTCGTGCCCCCCTTAAACTTGACGTGTTGGCCATGCTTGAAGCCCAGCTTTCGTCCACCCGCAAGCAGCATGGGGAAGTTGCCGCCCGAATGGCTGCTAATCTGCGAACCGCCTAAGAGCAGCATGGTGTGATCAAGTAGCGTGCCGTCGTTGGCTTCGATTTCTTTCAGCTTGTTCATCAATCGGGCTAGGCAAGCGCAGAACATCTCATCACGCAGGCCGAGCACTTTCACATCGGCATTGTCCTCACCGCGGTTGCCGGAGCCCTTGTGATGCACATCGTGGGCGCCGCGGACGGGGGCGCCGGCGGCCTGAGCCCAGTCGCGATAGTCGTCGTAGTTCGGGCCTCCTTCGCCGCCCAAACTGTGGGTCACGACGCGCGTCATATCGGTTTGAAACGCGAGCGCGATCAGGTCCATCATCAGTTCGATGTGCTCCTGCATCCGGTTCTTGCCCTGCGGCTGCAAGCGGACCGCCGCTTCGTCGAACTTCGGCCGGCCGCGTTCCAGGATTTCTTTGTTGTCTTTCATTCGCAATTCAACTGCACGAATGGATTCCAGGTATTGATCCAGCCGCTGCCGGTCAGCCGATCCGAGTTGTCGGCGGAGATCACCCGTCTCTTCGAGGGCGGTATCGAGAATGCTCTTATCCAGGTCGAGGCGAGCTTGCGCTTGCTTCAGTTGGCCGGCATCCGCGGGCGGAAACAATCGCTCGAAGACTGTCCGATAGTTGCCGATCGCGGGAATGTCCGCGCCCATGGCGTTTCGCGAAAGCGTGCGGGTGCCGGCGCCATCTTCAAACGAAAGTGCGAGCGAGGAAACGTACGTTGGCCCGACGTGCGCGGCCGTCACCTGATCCATCGAGATCGTATTGGTGATCGTGCCGGGCGTTTGCTTGATGTTCGTGCCGGTGAGCCAGTTGTACGGGTGCTCGTGGCCGCTAATGCGGCCTTGAATGTGGAGCAGATTGCTGATGTGCTCCACGACTCGATCTCGCGCAGATCCAAGGTCACAATTCAACCCGCGGCGGACTACATCGCGCGAATGAGTTTGCGATTGGCAACCTTCAAGGCCAAGAATGGGCATGACACACATCCCAATAGCAGACGGAATGCGGCGTTAACCACCATCTGTCTGGCCCATGGCTTCTCCTAGCTTTTGCTGGGGCCTGCCAGCGGCTTTTTTTCTTTCCACAACATTCGATTCGTGCAAATTCCCGCTCACTTCAGCAGGATCTGCACGTTGAACGTGCCGTCGCGGTTCTTGTTGTCGCTGGCGGCGCCGAAGAGGACGATGGGCGTCTCGCCGTCGAACAGCAGCGCCGGCCGCTCGATCGTGCTGAAACTCGTCGTGCCATCGGCCCATTGGTAGCGGTTGCCCAGGACCTTCGGGTGGCTCGCCGGCTTCCAGTTCAACCCATCCTCCGACTGGAACAGCACGATGCCGCCGGAGGCGCCGGTGAACTTGCCCACCACGTCCCGCGCCACGGCGTAGTACCGGTTGCCATACTGTTTGCTGAACCAGATGTACGGATCCTCTGCCAGCATCCAGTGCTTGCCGGCGTCGGCATCGTCCGATTCGAAGATGCGCCCGGGTTTCTTCGTGTATGGGCCTTCGGGTTTGTCGGCCATCGCGGCGCCGTAGCGAACCTTGCCGCCGCCAATCTTCCCCTCGACGTACTCGACGGCCTTGTAGACCAGCAGCACCCCGCCATCGGCGCGCTCGCAGCCGGCCGGGTTTGTCACGCAGAGTGAATCGAACGCGGTCTTGTCATCGCTAATGGTCACGATCGGCTGATCAAGCCGCTGCCATGGGCCGTTGAGGGAGTCGGCGATCGCCACGCCGATGCGCTGGTGATTGCGGTGCGTCCAGTTCAATCCCTTGCCGATCTCACCGTCACCATAATTGCCCACGTAGAATAGGCAATACTTGCCGCCGATTTGCGCGATGTTCGGGTTGTGCGTGCAAGAACCATCCCAGAATTTCGCCCCGCGGGCCGGCAGCGCCACGTCATGATGTTTCCACGGACCCAGCGGCGAATCGCCCACGGCGTGAGCGATCTCGGAATTCGTCACCCACGCCTGGTGCCCCAGCTTTCGCGGCCAGCGCGAGTAGAACACGTGATACTTGCCGTCAACCCCTTTGATCGGCGCACCGCACCAGATGTTGTAATCCGGATCGAAGAGCTTGGCCGTCACCGGCGCGGGTTTCACCATCGCGCCCAGATCAAGCTCGCCGGCACCGGCAACGGAAACGACGAGCAATAACACGAGACTACATAAGATCATTGGGAGTGCGAGCCGTGACGCTAACCGGACCGGGCTCGAAATTCGGATGAACTTCAATGGGCTAGGTTCATGCTGTTTCAAAAATGTCAGGGGCTCGGTTTGCTGCGCTGTAGCCAGGCTTGGAAAACACAAGTCGCACAGCGAAATCAGTGCGCGCGAGGGAGTCAAGGAATTGAACATGGCGATTAACTTCGTCGAGCGGAAACTGAGCTACTTTTTGAACGCGGCGTGCTCGGAATCTCCTGTCGCCAGCAGAAATGCGAGCAAGTCCAGGATTTGTTCCTTGTCCAGCGTATTCAACTGGCCAGCAGGCATGATCGACAGGGCTGACGGCAAGCGCGAATCAATCGACTCTTTCGCAATCGTATGTTCCTTCGGGACAGGCGTCGGGGAATACAGCACAATCGTTTTCTTGTCCTCAGAAACGACGTTGCCGGTCACTATTGTCCCGTCATCGAGGGCCAGCGAAATCGTGCGATACTTCTCCTCGATATTGTGCGAGGGCTCCAGAATCTCGTGCAGCACGGCTTTCGCATCCCCCTTGTACTTTTTGACGACGTCTTCGAGATTCGGACCGATTGCCCGCGTCGGCGCCATCCCGTGGTGACCGAGATGATCACCGCCGGAGTGACCTGCAGTAAGTGAAAAGTCCTTCGCGCCCAATTTGTGGCACTGGACGCACGCCAGAGTGTTGAACAGCATCTTGCCCTGGGCGTGGTTCCGTTGCTCTCCCACGCGTTTCAGGTCCGCTGTCAGGTCGTCGAGCTTCCATTCCGTGATTTTCTTCACCTGCTGAGGGTTCTTCGCCAGGAACTCCTGGAGATTATTCGTCACAAACAGGGTCCCGCGCATCAACTGGTGGTGCCCCGGGAAAGAGCAGATATACGGGTACGCCCCTTCGGCAGTCGGAGCCGTGAAGTCGATTGACTCCTCCTGCCCGTAGTCCACCAACTTGATCGACCACAGAATGTCCTTGCTCTTCGGCACGAAACCCACCTCAAAGCCGCCGGCACCCAGTGCGATCGCCTGCAGCCCGACTTCATCGGCCTTGCCCGGGTTCACGAGCAGGATGTTGTGCGGCATGAAATCGGCATTGGCAAACGTGAGCCGGACTTTCTTGCCCGGCTTCACGGTCAGCTCTTTCACGTCATACATCATCTTCTCGGGGATGGTGCCGATGCGGATGGTCGTGAGCTCGGGGGTGTCGCTGAGGATGCCCGACTTTTTCCCCGTTGTCGCCAGAGTTTCGTTAATCACGCCGCCGTGGATGGTCTTGTCTACATTCTCCCAGAAGTGCTTCACGGTGGCCGCCGCGATCCGCGCGTGAGGCACGGGCGATTGCAGCAGCACCTGGTTGAGCAATCCCTGATTCTTGACATTGTGCTGCTGGTGCAGCCAAAGCGCTTCCAGCAGATGATGCGCGTCCTCTGCCTTCGTCGGGTCAAACTGCTTGATCCATTTCTTGGTCTCCGCCATGACCTCCTTGGTGTCGCGGCCACTCAATTCGACTCGCGTGCGATGACGGATTCCGTCGACGGGCGATTTCAGATTATCGAGCAACGCCGGGATCGGCTGGCCATGAATGGCGACCGGTTGCTGAAAGGGACGCCCCTTGGCGGTCATCCGGTAGATTCGGCCGTGCGTGTGATCGCGATTGGGATCGCGGATGTTGTGTTGCATGTGGCCGATGATCATATTGTGCCAGTCGCTGATGTACAGCGATCCATCGGGCGCGAAGATCGCATCCGAGGGGCGAAAGTTCTTGTCAGCACTCATCAGCAAACCGCGCGACTTTTCCTCCGACTTCGTACCGTCGGGATTCGACCGGACGGCGACCAGTTCATCACCGGCCGGCTCGCCCCAGACATTGCCGGTCTCGGGATTGCGCTCCAGGTGATAGTGCTTAATCCCTAGGAAGCCAATCACGTTGCAGATCAGGAAATCCCCCTGCATCGACTCAGGGAAATGCGCACTGCTGACGACTTCGCTGGCCGTTACGGGGCGGACTTCTTTCTTCAAGAGATCCTGCATTTTGAAGCCGTTCTTGTCCGGGCGGACCTGAAAAGCCCGGCCACCGGTGCCGTCGGTAGCGTAATGGTATCCCCAGTTATCGAACGCAATGCCGTGCGGATTCGGCGAGTTGTTTGCATGTAAGGCAATGGTGAAACGCCGCGGATCGAAGCGATACATGGCGCTGGCGGACGACTGCAACGAGGGCCCCCAGGGATGCTCATGGTTGTGCACCATGAAGACGCCGCTCTGCCAATAGATACCGCCATCCGGGCCATAGACCAGGTTGTTGGCGCCGTGGTGCGTGTCGGATGAATCGACGCCCTGCAACATCACGATGCGCACGTCGGCGACATCGTCGCCATTCGTATCCTTGAGAAACAAAATCTCCGGAGCGCTCGTGACAATGACGCCGCCATTCCAGAACTCGAAACCCAACGGATTCTGAACCTTGGCAAACTCCGTCACGCGATCAGCCCGACCGTCGCTATTGTCATCGTGCACGATGAGCAGCGCATCGGTCATCGGCTTGAGCGGCTCCCAGTTCGGATAGGTCGGCCAGACCGCGACCCACAGCCGCCCCTTGGTGTCGAACTGCATTTGCACGGGATTCGCCAGCTGCGGGAACATCGCCTCATCAGCGAACAGGCGCACCTCAAAACCCTTGGCGACGGCCATGTACTGGATGGCTTCTTCGCCGCCGACATAGCTCAGCGTCCCTTCCTTCACGGCGCTCGAACTCTTGCTCTTGCCGCCGACGTTCGAAATGACTTCGACGGGCTGCGGAACCTTGCTGTCGTCGACCGGCGCATCCTTGCCGCTGGCCACGGCCCACACCCGAGCGTCACGATTGGCAGCCATCACGTCGAGCATCGACAGTTCATGCTGCAGCACCGCGGCATTCGTCTGCTCATTGGTGAAGGCCAACTTGGAGCGCCCGCCCCAGATATCGTTGCCATCCCGTGCTCGGTAGCGATTGTTCCAAATCAAATCCTTGTCCAACACAGCCTGCCGCAGCGGTTGCAGCGACGCTGAGGCGTTCACCGTCTTGCCTAGCAAGCCTTGCGAGATGATTTCCGCCAGGCGGCGGTTGCCTTGGTCCGACAGATGCACCCCGTTGATCGTGAGGGGCATGTTCGCACTCTCGAACAGTTTTCGGGTGGGATTAAACAGATCGACGTAGCCAACCCCTGCTTCTCTCGCAGCTGCTTCCGTTGCTTTTGTGTAGGCTTCCAGCTGCACGTTGTGCGCTTTGCCGTCCGGCACATTCGGATTGCGGGTGTCTTCGTGCGCGATGGGGCTGAACAGCACGATCCGCGGCAGGCTCTGGCCATTCGGTTTCGCGCCGCGCGTCCGCTTCACGAATTCGAGCAGCTGAGCTTTGTACTCCTCCGGCTTGCCGTCGAACGACTCGTTGTAACCGAAAAAGGCCAGCACGACGTCGGCTTTCACGTGCCGCAGATATTCGGTCATCGAAGTCGCGCCGCCGCTCCGTGGATACGAATTCGGCCGGTCGCCACTCGCGCTCAGATTGCGAAACCGCACTTGCTGGCCTGGCAACTCACTCTGCAGGACCGTTTCCAGCCAGCCGTCGTGCTGCATCCGATCGGCGAGACCGTTACCCAAAATGGCAACGACGTCCTCCTTCTGAAACTTGAAGGGGGCTGGGTCGCGATAGTCGGCCGGCACCTCGGCCAGCGCGGGTTCATGCGGCTTCGCGCCTTGGTCACCACCGGCCAGCTGAACTTTTCCGCCGACTGGTTGGCCGGGCTTGCCATCGTACGCGAGATACTGCAGTTTGCCGTCCTTCTTGACGTCAACTTCGAGTCCCTGCGGCGCCGCGACACCCTTCACGGAAAAGACTTCTTTGCGATCCACATCGAGCAGGGTGAGCGTGAAGCCTTCGAGCCGGTTCTCGAACCCACTGCGATTCCACACGCCGACCTTGTCGATGTCTTTCGCTTCACCCAGATCAAGTTCCCACCAAGGATTCTTCTCACCTGAGTTGGCAGTGTGCGTCTGACCGTTTTTGCCCCAGTCAGGATGCTTGTTGCCGTCGATAGCCCGCGACGCGGCGGCGCCGCCATGCGTGCTTGACTGCGTCGCCTTGCCGCCGGCAGCGATATTGCGGCCGGCGCTGAACACTTCCACTTCGGCCAGCGTCAGGATGCGTTTGTCGCCGGGCAACTCAATGCGAACGAATCGAGCCGGCTTGCCGGTGACGAGCGCCGCAGCCGGCGCGGTGATAACGGGGACATCCTTGGCCGCTGGTGGAGCAGGTGGATTCTTCGTGTTATTGTTGGCGGGAATCGGACTCTCGAAACCGGCGTATGCTTCCGGTTTGATGCCGCGGGCATACGCGCCGCCGCCAAACGTGTTTGGCTTAAACGGACCCACGAAGTCGATCTTGGCATCCGGCTTGATGGCGTCTTCCAGCCCCAGGGCCCAGAAGCAGCCATTTACGAGCAGCCGGCGATAACCGGCATTGAGCACGTCTTCGGAGGTGCCGTACAGCGACGTGAAGACGCGACCGACCTTGCCCGACGGGGACTTGTAACTCCGCGTCCACTCGGAGGGCATTGGCGGCTTGGTTTCGTCGGCGGGCGATTCGGGAGTCATTCCGTTGAGTGGCTGAGCCATGGTCAGGATCTCGCCATCCACCGGCTTGCCGACATATCCGCCGGCCTGCACCCAGACATCCTTGACTCCGCGCAATATCGGATGGGTCTGCTTGTCGGCAACGAGCGTGATTCGGGTGCTTTGCCGATGATTCGTCCCGTAATGTCCGATCCAGGTTTGACCGAGCACCTGGTGACCGAAGCCCCGATCGTATTCAGCCCCCTTGTAACTGGACGAATACTTCGCGAACGGGTCCTGGCCTTTGATTTGGAAGGCATGTGTCGCTGTCCGCAACCCGACAACGGGTCCGCCCCGGTTCAGGTAGGCGTCGAAGTGCTTCATCTGCTCCGGCGGAAAGTGCTGAAACCGCAGAAAGACGACTGCGAGGTCGGCAGTGTCGAGCGCCTCCATCCCCGGCATGTTCGAGTTGCCGGCCACGATCTCGCCACTGTCCTTGTCGATATTGAACAGCACCGTGCACTTGAAGCCGTGATGTTTGGCGAGAATCCGCGCGAGCGCCGGCAACGATTCTTCGGACCGATACTCGTGGTCCCCGGCGAGAAAGACAATGTGCTTGCCTTGCCCCGGGCCCGCAGTTCCTGCAAACACGAGCGTACCGGCCATTGCGGATTGGCCGGACAAGTTCTGAGCGATCGCTACTCCCGCTGCGCACAGCAAAGTGAATGACAAAGCAATGCTCAGACAGCGTGTATATTGACGTTGCATAGGAGGACTTTCGAAGCAAGGAGAATTGGAAGGGCGACAGGTGGGTGATCAGGGGCGAGATTTTGGCGGAGTGCCGTAGTAGCGGAACGCATCGAACCCCTCGAAATCAGGATCAATGCGAGGATCGTCAGTGGACTTCATCCACTCCTGGACCAAGGAGCGGAGCACTGCTAATCGCTCGGCATTGCTGGGATCTCCGGCGACATTCGAAAGTTGGTCTGGATCCTTGTGCAGGTCATAGAGTTCTTCCGCTGCACGCTTCGCAAAAATCAGCGAGACGTACTTCTGGAATGCCGGGTCGTTTTGATGTGCGAGAAGGACATCTTTTACTGCAGTCGTGTCGACATCACCATACGGCCGGTCGTGCAAAAAGTACACATCGGGATCACCAGCGGGCCAACGATCGGGGCGTAAATTACGGATGTAAAGAAAGTTGCGAGTTCTCACGGCCCTGATGGGGTAGCTTTGATGTTCGCGGCGAACATCAGCGTGGCGTTCTCGTTCGAGAAAGACATATTCGCGCGAGTAAGGGTCTTTCTCTCCCAAGAGCAGTTCGCGGAAGCCTCGCATGCTCATCTCCTTGGGTGGCGTGATGCCGGCGATTTGCAAGAATGTCGGCCCTAGATCGGCGACGTTGATGAAGTCATCGACGCGGTGGCCGGGGCGAAGATTGCGCCCCCAACGAATCGCCAGCGGGACTCGCGAACCGGCGTCGTAGCAATTGGCCAATCCTCGCGGCAATTGCCAGCCATTGTCACTGGCAAAAACCACGACGGTGTTGTCCAACTCACCGGCTTTTTCCAGCAGATGAACGGCCTCGGCTGCCTGTTCGTCAAGTTTTATGATTCCGCCGTAATAGTTGAGCAAATCGCGGCGAACTTCGGGGCAATCAGGCAATTCCTTGGGGACGGCTAGTTTGTTGGCATCCAGCTTGGCCAGTGCGGTTTCAAGATAAGGATGTCGCCCGCCACGGGTCGCCGTATCTGTGTTGCCCAGCCAGAAGAAGAAGGGCTTGGACTTGTCGAGCTGTTGCGCGAAGTTGGCGAAGTTCTCGAACTTAGCTCCTACGGGGTTTTCCTTCCAACCTGAGACTTCAAAGTTTCCAGGGCCCCAGCCTTTACCAGCAAAACCTGTCTGGTAGCCTGCCTGTCGCAGTAGGTCCGTGACCACGGGGGTGTCTTGGGGGAACGCGCTCCAGAGACTCGCTCGTTCGCCCAGCTGATGCGCGTATTTGCCTGTCAGCAGGCAAGCTCGGGTGGGCGAACACGAGGGGACAGGATTGAACGTGTGCGTGAACAGGACTCCCTCGCGAGCAATGCGATCGAACGTTGGCGTCTTCGCTAGCGGATCACCAAGAATCCCAGCGTTAGGCCAGCGCCAATTGTCGGCGAGGATCAGCAGAATATTAGGACGTTTCTTCGACGACCCTTCCGCAGCAGCTGTCGTCGTCGCTTGAGCAACAGCCAGGGCAACAACCACCAAGTGCAGAACGGCGAGCTTGATGCGCATATTATTTCTCACGCGGTTCACTCCTCTGAAAATCCAGAACGATGACTTGCTGCGGTTGCACGTTCAGCGTTACCGTCTCGCCAAACTTCCATTCCTTTTTCAATTCTTTCCCACTCTCGCCATGGGTGACCGATAGTTGAAACGGGCCGCTGTTCGGCAGCAGGCCAAAGCGGCGATCAAGCGTGAACGAGTAGGGCTTTCCCGTCTGACTGGGATTGTGGATCGAGACATATCCCTGGGTTTGGGTCCAACCGGTGTAGCCGTACACGCTGGCGTCGACGGCCGGTTGAAATCGCTTCAGGCTGAGTTGCCCTTCGTCGACCGAAGTCGCTCCGACCGGACTGCCGCCGTGCATCCGCGCACGCTTGAAGGCCGGCGCGGCTTGATGCAGCCACTTGAGGCCGTCGGCCACAACGTCGAAATCCTTGGCATCGAGCGAATTCACGACGAAATACAGTTCGACGGTCAGCGTGCCGCGGGAAAGGGCCAGAAAGAAGTAGTTCTTGAACGCCTCGGGACTTGCGTCATCGAAACGATTTCCGTCCTTCGCAGGCTCGTGATTGAAGAAGCTATTCAGCGGCACCTGGTTGCCATCGCGCCGCGTCAATTGGTAATACAAGCCATCCCGGTAGCACATCTGCAGCGTGCGGTCGCCAGGGGCCCCGTCATTGCAGTTCACCAGGCTCAAGACGTCGAGGTGCATCAGCCACCAAGGGCTGATCGTCGCGCCGTTGTGGCACAGAATGCGAACGTGCGGGTTCTTCGCGTGCATTTTGTCAAAGATGGCGGCCAAACGCTGCGTCGCAACGGTGATGTAATAGCGCTTCATTTCGTCGAACTTGGGATCGTCGATCCGCGGATCGTTCGCCGACATGCCATCCGGAGGAAGCAGCGACGTCATAACCGGAGTGCCGCGATCAGGAACGGTTTCAAATAGCCGGCTTTGCATATCTCCAAAGATGCCATCCAGCTTGAAGTAGACCGAACCCATGTCCACCATCTCCAGCAGTCGCTTTTCGAGTAACGATAAATACTTCGGCCCCGCCATCGACATCGCTTTCTTGGCACGCCCGCTCTTAGGATGTTTCTCGCCGACGAGAACTTCGAATCCGTTCTGCTCCAAGACCTCAAGATTCGCGGTCGCACCAAAGAGGCAGGCCGGACTGGCCCACAGTCCCAGGTGCGAACCTTTAGCTTCAATCGCCGCGCGTGCCGACCGCAGATCGGCGTCAAAGTTCACTTCGTTGACCGGATAGAGACCTTTGCTCCAATCCGCCAATGGGGACCGCGGCGGCCGCGAGTTTTGCCAGCCATCGTCGATTACATACACGTCCAACGGGCGGCAGCCGCGTTTTTCCACAAGCTCTTGATGCAGCGCGTCCAGCGACTGCTGCAGTTTCTTCTGCGTGATTCCACCACCAAAGTCAAACCAAGAGTTGTATTGCACGCTTAACTTTGCCGGCGAAGCGCGAATCTCGTCGATGTATTCCAGAAAGGCGTCTTGGACAAACTCGGGATCATCGCCAACACCAAAGACCGCGCGATGCGTCGTAAATTTCCGCCCCGGCTGCAACCTCTCTCCGTATTGAACGCCGCAGCGCAGGGTCTCACCTTCCAGACGATTCCATGCCGCAGGGAATTCGACACCCCAGAACGTCGCCGTCTCGTTCGTATAGAGAGGCTGCCCCAGTGCGGGCAGAAAGCGGCCATAGGCCCGCATCAACTCTTTCGCTTTGTAAGGCGAAAATGCGTCTGCAATGTCCAGTGATTCGATGTCGACCAATTCCAGTGTTCTTGCCTCATCCGAGACGATCTCCAGGTGCTTGTGGCCGTAACGCTTCCCGGGTTGCAGCGTGTAACACACCGCAACGCTCACGCCGTGAGTTTTGTTGCGCAACTCAATGCGAATTGCGTCCGCCGTTGCGTCGCTGGTGGTAACCTCAAAATCTGCCGCGGTCAGCATGACGTCTGGCTGCGTGTCGTTCACGTCTGCCGAGAGCCGCAGTCGAAATTCCTCCGCGCCCGTGGGTTTCAATTCCTTGCGGTCCAACTTGTTAGCCAGGCGCGTGGATCTCAGCCGTCCGTTCTCGACGATGACGGTTCTGGCCAGAAACTGATTCTCCAGTCGCAATTCCGCCGCAGATGAACTTGTGATCGCGCCGGCCATGCAGAGGACCAACAGCACGACGAATCGTTGATGCGAGGATTCACTTACTAGCATTGTTTTCACGCTGGCCTTCGGCAGTTTTCAGCAAGGGCTTCGAGGATCTGCTACGATTTTCTGCAGTTTATCGCTGCATTATTAAACCTGCTCGCACGAAAACGACCAGTGGTTAGCACAAACCTTGCATTTCTGCAGGCACGTCATGCCCATCGCTACGCCGGCCTTAGATCAGATTCGCCTGGATGCGTCGACGCGCCAGCTCTTTGAACTGCTTCCCGACGTCTGTTTTTTCATCAAGGACAAAGCCGGACGTCTGATCCATTGCAACGAAGTTCACCGTCGCGGGATCTTTCGCTATGGAAACGCCGATGATCTCTACGGAAAGGCGAACCACGATTTCTTCCCGAACGCGCTTGCAAATTCCTTTGCGGAGGATGATCAACGCGTGATTCAGCATGGCGACTCGATTCTGGAACAGTGCGAGCTGAACATCACTTCCGCCGGCGCGCTGAGTTGGTTCTGCACCACCAAGGTGCCTGCCCGTGATCGCCACGGCAAGATCGTTGGGCTCGTGGGAATCAGCCGCCGCTTGGAATCCGCTGACCATCGCATGGGAAATTTTGAACTGCTATCTGCAGCCCTCGACCACATTCAGAAAAACTTCTCGCAGCAAATCTGCGTTCAGACGCTCGCCGACGCGTGCCAGCTTACCGAGGCCACGTTTCGACGTGAGTTTGAGAAGCTCTTTCGGATGACGCCGCTGCAGTTCATTCTCCGCCTGCGACTCCACGAAGCGTGCCTGAGGTTATCGGCCAACTCGGACTCGATCGGCGACATTGCGTATCAGTGCGGCTTCGACGACCAGAACTACTTCGCCCGGTATTTTAAGCGGGCAATGAGCATGACCCCTTCGGAATTTCGCGAAAGGCAAAATCCTCGGCAAAACAGCACTCGGTCTCAGTCCTCGCAGACCAAATCCTGAGGATTCCAGTTAATCGCCATCGTCGGAGTTTGGCTGCTGCCACTTAACTGGAACACACCGAATAGCGGGCAGGCAACTTTTTGTCAAATGCCGTTGGCATTCTCAGCTGCATCGGTCCGACACGCCGACTCGGATCCGCGAATGATGACCGCATTCTGGCCGCGCACTGGGCAGCGACTGGAAGCAAATCAATGGCATTTACTGAATAGTGGAGGTTGCTTGCTTTCAACCCGCGTCGCGAGACATTGCCGGGGTGAGAAACGATTCTTCCTCCCGGCTGTGAACGTGCGGAGGAGGGCTGCCGCCTGGAGGCACGATGGCCTCGAACATTGCGTACTTGCCGTCCGTCTCCTCGCCGGTTGCGAGGAAACGGTAGACGTCACCCACGACGGCGATGGTGCGGCCCTCGTCTGGTTTGCGGAGCGTTGGTTGATGGGTCATGTTCATGGGGTCAACTTTACCGTGGAGTCGTGCTTTGCGAGAGCCTGCTGAATCGCCTCTTTCACGCCCATCGGTCGCACTGCAAACACCTTGCTGGCCGTGTGGTCTTGAACGACGGTCGGATTCTTCAAGCCCTCGATCAAGTGACGACCGACCTCGTAGGTGGCGGGCGTCACGAGCGCCAGCCACAATCCAGAAAGGTAGGGCGTCAAGACAGGGACGAAAATCAGCAACCGCCGCAGCCCTCGCTGCCGAGCGTATTCTCGAATCAAGTCGCCGTAGGTCACGACATCCGGGCTGCCAATCTCGAAGGTTCGGCTCACGCCAACAGGCAAGTCTTTCGCCGCCAGGAGATACGCCAGCACATCGTTGATGGCGATGGGCTGTGTCGGTGTCGAGAGCCAGCGAGGGCAGATCATCACCGGCAGTCGGTCCGTCAACGACTTCATTAGCTGAAACGAAAGACTGCCTGCTCCGATAACCATCCCGGCTCGGAACTCGATGGTCTCCACTCCCGACTGCCGCAGAATTTCGCCCACTTCATGTCGGCTGCGCAGGTGCGGCGACAGTTTTGGATCGGAATCGTCTCCCAGGCCACCGAGATAAATGATGCGTTTCACCCCAGCCTTCTTGGCAGCCTCGGCGAAGTTCTCCGCCGCCTGCCGATCCTCTCTCTCGAAGTTCTTCGAGCCAGACATCAAATGCACGAGGTAATAGGCCGTCTCGACGCCCTGCAACGCTACATCCAGCGAGGGTGGGTCAAGCACATCCCCCTGGACGATCTGTGTCGCCTCCTTCACGAGGGGTCGCAGTTTGTCGGGGTTGCGGGCCAAACACCGAAGGATCACTTGCTGTTGTTCGATCAGAGGAATCAGCCGACCGCCGACGTAACCCGATGCTCCCGTCAACAGAATTACGGGAAAATCGAGTTGGGAACATTCGTCGGAATTCGGCAGCGGCATCGTGTTTTGTCTGACTCTCGGCCCAGCGGCGAGTTGCTTTGCGCCTATCATGCACTAGCGGCATTCTACCCGCTGTGGGTTCGTCGCCCAGGATCGTTGTTTGCGAGGAACTGGAAAGCCACCGTGCTATCACTGCAAAAGCCATCGACCGAGGCGATTCAACGCTTTCTTGACCAACAGGCCAAATTGGACCTGACGTATCGCGCGGTGGGAGCAACTGCAACGACGCCGCCCGCTGGTTATGTCGTGGATCGCACTCGGATCAAGCTCGGTGAGGGGGAGAAGGTGTTCCAGTCTGCGTCCGCTGCGCTGCGGCGTTGGGAACAGTTCAACCTCGGCTGGCTAGAGGCGAGGCCGACAGAAACTCCAATCCAAACAGGGCAAGTCGTCGCCGTTTTGGCACGAGCGGTTGGTCTTTGGTGGCTCAATGCTTGCCGCATCGTTTACGTCATGGATGAGACTGGGCCGATCAGCAGATTCGGGTTTGCCTATGGAACCTTGCCAGCACATGCCGGGACAGGTGAGGAACGATTCCTGGTTGAATGGGATCAGGAATCGAACGAAGTTCTTTACGACATTCTCGCCTTCTCCCGCATGAAGCACGTCCTGACCCGCCTTGGCTATCCGGTGGTGCGCCGAACACAGAAGCAGTTTGGCCGAGAGTCGGCGGCGGCCATGCGGCGGGCGGTTCATTGAAGCGTCACTTCATCGGATGCTTTTGAAAGAATTCCCACATCAAGTCGTTGGCCGAGACGTTCATCGCTGACTTGCCAATGAAGCCCACCGGCGGTTGCCGGCCCGGCCAGGTGTGACCTCCTTCTTCAATGACAACCAGTACGACTTCAGCCTTATCCCTGCCGCCGCCGTAGGTCTTCCGGGTCACTTTCATCTCATCGTCGTCTTTGGAGATCGTCTCGAATATCGGCGTCTCGTCGCAGCCGTTGAGCTTTACCCAGGTCTGGATCGAGTCCTCGACTCCTTTCAATTTTATGAAGGACGGAGATTTGCTCTTCTTCATCTCGAACGGAACGATGTTGTCTTTGGAGCCGTGGAAGTGCATCACCGGCACTGGTCGCTTTGGTTTGCTGTCGTCGATGGCGATGGTTCCCGCCACCGGAGCAATGGCGGCGATTCGGTCGGACAACTCGGCGGCGAGCCGGTAGCACATCATTCCGCCATTGCTCATGCCACAAGCGTAGACCCGCTTCTCGTCTACTTTGACGAGTGTACTGAGTTCATCCAACAGCTTGCCGATGAAGGCCACGTCGTCAGCCCCGCCCTCGGCCATTTTTCTTCTGAAACCACCTGCATTCCACGAGCAGAACGGCCCCAAACCTGTACCGCTTGGATAGACCACGATGAAGCCGGCTTCGTCCGACTTCTTGTTGAGGCCGGAAAACCAAACCATCATCGAGCCATCCATCGCTAGTCCATGTAAAGTAATTACGACCGGAGAAGGCTTCTTAGGATCGTAATCCTTTGGAACATGAACGAGGTATGACCGCTTCTGCTCGCCCATCGTCAACGAGAGGGAGTGATCGCCGGGACTGAGCGGGTCTGGTAGCAATGGCGTGTCTTGAGCCAAGGCCGAAGACGCAAGCAGACCGATGAGTAGCACAATCAGCAATTTCTGCATGTTTATTCCTCCTGCCGCCGCATGTTCGGAAAGACGACATCATTTCTTGTACCGATACACCCACATCACGCCGTTATCGCTGCTGTCACCGGCGACGTGGCAAAAGTAGGCATTCAACTCCCGGTCAAAGAAGGTATTGGCGGCGTATTGAAACTTGGGACCATCTGCCGGAAAGGGAATGGGGTCTGCCCATGAATTCGTGTTGGGGTCGTAAACGAAAATGCCGGGCGACTTTTCCTTGAAATGGATAGCCACCACGATGTCGAGGCGAGCATCATACTCGTAGAAGGCAGCGTTCGTGTTAGCCGGCGGCGGCGCTGTTCCCGTAGGTTTTAGGTGACTCCAAGAATTGCTTTCGATGTCATACGCCATGAGTCCTTCGCCCTTGGAATCATCACCGTCATTTCGATAGAAACGGCTCCGCTTGGAATCGTAGCAGCCACAGGCATCGTACCCTTTGGGGTTTGGGCCTTTTGGCTTGGCATCGCTCCACTGGTTCTTCGCCGGATCGTAAATCGCCACGGTGTCGGACCCCACGACGAAGAATTGCTTCTTGGAGGGGAGATAGTGGAACTGAGGGAATCCTCCAGCGTTGATGGCCATCGCATTGTTTGCCAGGGATCGCTCAAATCTGCCCGATGCCACATCGTAGAACCACGGGGAGCGAACCAGTTTCTTTTTTTCCTTCAGTTCTTCTTCAAGCAGTTTCAGCCCCTCATCCATTTGTTTCTCGCCGCCCAAGAAGTACCTGGGAATCTGGTCGCCCGTGCCCCAGCTAAGGAAGGCGAATTTCTTCCGGTCGGAATCGTAGGTGAGATAGCCCCAGGCATGAACCAGCGTATGCAGTGGAATGGGCTGTTTATCGTTGTCGATCAACTGCCCATCATCATCAATCAATAGCTGCTTGTCTTTGACTCGCTGCGTGAAGGTTTTCGTGTCCATACCGGGGTAGAGGCAAGTCCAGGCGTGAGCGTTGATGTCGTAGAACCACAGATCGTCCATGATGTGTCCATCGGGCTTCACGTAACCGTGGACTCCCTCTCCGAACAGGAAAGCTCCCCGCTTGTCCGGTGCGAGGATCAGGGCTTTAGCGCCCCACGAACTACCTCGTGCCTTTCCCCATTTCGGGTCTGCGGCGGGCGCACCGAGTTTCAGCCATTCGTTGTCGCTCATCGCCTTGATATTCTCGACGTGCGCCCCTGGTCTGCTGGGCAGTTCGGCGAGAGGCCCTTTCGCGTCCTGAGCAAACGCTGTCAGGTTGATAGTGAAGAAGGCAGCGATCACAATTCCATAACGAACCATCTTAAAGCTCCAGTTGAACATCGAACTCGGCCTGAGCAACCGAATGGTAAGCGGCTATTCTCGCGGCAAATCCGGTTCAAACTTGAGAAGTTCCGGATGCGAACAGAACGGCGCTGCGGGTAGTCCGTCACGGTTATAGAGGCGGCACTGTTGCGGATTGATTGCGTAAGCGTAACGCACGGCTGCGGGGCGTGGCAGACGCTCGTTGCGGACGATGACTGTCGCGCCGTCAATCGTCGCGTCGGCTCGATGCCAGGTTCCTGCCTGGTCCGCCAATTCGAAGTGCGTCAGCGAGATCGCCCGATCTTCCTTGGGTTCCGCCAGGCCGTCCTTGATCGCCGTTATGAGACCGCTCTCCGCGTGCGTGAAGAACACAACGGCCCGGCCATCCGCGATTTCCACACGCTCAAACAGCGGTCCGCTGTAAGGTACCTTTCGTCCGTATTCATCGGCCAGAGCCAACCGGGCGAGTCGCTCCCCGACATCGAACTTGTTCGGCGGGTGAATGTCTTCGTGAAATAGGTCAATGGTCACCGCCATTCCTGTGTGCGGCAGACCCAAGCTCAGACGCTGTTGTTCACGAAGATAGGGCCAACCGGCCCGAGCGCCGCTGCCGGGAAGCTGGACGAAGTAGAAAGGAAGAGCATCGTTCCCCAATTCGGTTCGCCAGCCGGTGATCAGTGCCCGCATCTTGTGCCGGTAGTCGCGCGGATCTTCGCCATCGCCACAGTTTGATTCCCCCTGATACCAGATAGCGCCGCGCGCCGCGAACCGGATAATCGGTGCAAGCCGCGAATGAAATAGCCGTCCGGGCAGCCAATTCGCATCGCGGGCTCGAACGCCGCCCGGCAGCTTCCAGATGCCGAGCAGATCTTCTTGGTCTCCCAATTCCAACTCGCGTAGGAGTGTGGGATGGGCATTGAACGGGGCGCGGGGGATGAACGGTTCGATCGGAGTTCCGCCGCGCGACGTATCGACGATGCCGATCGGAACGTCCAGTTCCCCCTGCAATTTTCTCGCGAAGTAGAACGCGGCCGCTGAGAAGCCGCCAACCGTATTCGGCGAGCAAACAGACCAACCGGCCTTGATAGGAATATCTTTCCGTGGCATAGCGGATTCCGACTCGTCGATTCGCCGGAAGCGAATGGTGGGGAGCTCCGCGGCTGCCATGTCCGCTTCAGCCTTCGAAAAGTGCTTGGCAACTGCCTGGACGTTCATGGCCATATTGGATTGGCCGCTCGCGTGCCAAATATCTCCCACAACGGCGTCGGCGACGACCACGGTCTCGCTATCGCAGGCTGCAACAAGTTTCCGGGATTCGTCACTCGCTGCCAACGGCTTGAGGATCGCTTGCCATGTACCGTCGTCGTTCACTTTCGCGGAAACACTTTGGCCGGCGAACTGAACCGTGACCACTCGGCCCTTGTCGGCCCAGCCCCAAACCGGGATGGATCGTTCCCGCTGCAATACCATGTGATCGCTGAAGATCCCGGCAAACCTCAGCTCAGCGTGCGCAACCGAGTACCCACTCAACCATGCGAGAACGGGCATCATGGCGACACAGATGCGAATAGCTTGGCGCCTGAATACTTTCGAGTCTGTGTGCATCGACGTTTCTCCTTTCAGGAGTTCATTCGCCAAATCGCGAAGTTCAGCACGGCTGCAAAGCTGACCCAGGCCAGGTACGGCGTCATCAGCCAACCGGCGACTTGCGATGACAGAAAGAATGTAGCCGTCGTCGCCGCGATCGCTAGCCATAGGAGCACGATCTCTGCGAAAGCCAACCCGGGCTGATGAAGGCCAAAGAAGATCCAGGACCAGGCGATGTTCAGCACGAGTTGGACCGCAAAAAGCGTCAGTGGCATCGCAGCAGCCGCGAAACCAGCCGGTCTCCAGACGAGCCAAGCAGCCGCTCCCATCAGGATGAAGAGCGTGGTCCAGACGGGCCCGAAGATCCAATCGGGTGGATTCCAGGAAGGCTTCTCGATCGTTCGATACCAGCCCTCAATTTCCGGCGTGGTGGCGATGGCCCCGAGAGCCGCCGCACCGAGGCAGATGGCGATGAAGATGACGAGGCCTATCCAGCGGGCGCGGTCCGTCAATGTGATCTCCTTTGCTTGATTCATCTCGGCTCAAGTAAACTCCGCTAGCTCACAGTATGATCGTGGGCAACGCCGAGTGGGCAGGTTGCCAGTATCATTGGGCGGCGCGACGGACTTTCCAAGACGGGTAAATTGCATGTCTCGACTCCTTGCCGTGCTCATTACGATTAGCCTCTCGATCAGCGCCGCAGCCGCAGCCAATAAGCCAAACATCCTCGTGATCGTCGCGGATGATCTGGGGTACGCAGACATCAGCGTGCACGGCGGTAAGTCCGTGCCGACGCCGAACATCGACGCCCTCGCGGCTTCGGGCGTCCGCTGCACAAGCGGTTACGTTTCAAGTCCTTATTGCAGCCCCAGCCGCGCCGGGTTCCTTACCGGGCGGTATCAAACTCGTTTCGGTCACGAGTTCAATCCGCACGTCGGTGAGGAAGCCAAGCTCGGCTTGCCCCTTGACCAACGCACGATCGCGGATCATCTACGTGCAGCTGGTTACGCGACCAGCTTGATCGGAAAGTGGCATCAGGGCTTCGACCACGCCCATCATCCTCAGTCACGCGGTTTCGACGATTACTTCGGCTTCTTGGTCGGCGGGCATAACTTCCTGTTGCACAAAGACGCGAAGCCGGTGTTTGGCAGTGCTCATTCGCATGACTTGATCTATCGCGGGCGTGAGGTACAGAAGCTCGATGGTTACACCACCGACTTATTCACCGACGAGGCCCTTGGTTTCATGGATCGCCACGCCGAGAAGCCCTGGTTCCTCTACCTGGCCTACAACGCAGTTCACACACCACTGGAGATCGTCGACAAGCACAAAGAGCGCATCCCCGCCGAAGTGACCGATCCAGCTCGACGCGGTTATCTTTCGCTGCTGCTGGGACTCGATGATGCCATCGGCCGCATCACCGCTCATCTCGAAAAAAGTGGTCGGTCGAAGGATACATTGATCGTTTTCTTTAGCGACAACGGCGGCTCGGGCCGTAAGCCCTACTTCGCTTACAACACGGGCGTGAACAGTCCGCTGCGCGGCGACAAGGGGCAAACTCTCGAAGGAGGCATCCGAGTACCTTTCTTCGTCTCTTGGCCCAGCAAATTACCTGCTGGAAAGGTGTACGACCATCCGGTTATTACGCTGGACGTTTTACCCACGGCCCTCGAACTGGCCGGAGCGCCTTCACCGGCCGATTTGGACGGCGTCAACTTGCTGCCGTTCCTGCGAGAGGAGGCCAAGACCTTGCCACACGACTCACTCTACTGGCGATTCGGTCCTCAGAAAGCGGTTCGTCGTGGGCAATGGAAGTTGGTGGACTGGAGAGATCACGACGCCAAGAAGAATAGCGGCTGGCAGCTGTTTGATCTCAGCAGCGACGTTGGTGAGCAAACTGATCAGGCGGAAAAAGAGCCTGAATTGGTTGCCCAGCTCAGCCGGGACTGGGAGCAATGGAATGCCAAGAACATTGCGCCCCGTTGGCATGGTAGCCCTACCGAAGATCCGACCGCCCCGCCCAGACCGGCGACCAAGAAGAAGTAGCTCCGAGTTCCTCCTCTGCCTGCGGTAATCATCATGGATCAAATGATCATTCGATGTCTGTTATCCCTGACGCTGTTTTTCGGAGTTCTGGGACCGACTCGGGCCCAATCGCCCAAGCCGGTTCGGTTGCTCGTTTGGGACGAGCAACAGCCCGAACAAGCCAAAGCGTATGAGAACTTTCTCGGCAACGCGTTGGCGGATCATCATGGGAAACGCCCTGGCATCCGGGCTTTATCGGTGAATCTCAATTCGCCCGAACAAGGACTGGATGCTGCCACGCTCGACGCCACAGACGTCATCGTCTGGTGGGGCCACCGCAAGCATGGCGAAATCAAGAACGAACGGGTCGACGCGGTCGTTCAACGCGTACTCGACGGCAAACTCGGCTTCATCGCACTACACTCGGCCCACTTTGCCGAGCCGTTCATGCGATTGATGTACGAACGCTCCAAGGCGGACGCACCCAAGCAGATTCCCGAGGCAGAACGAGCAACTGCCAAGTTTGACTTCTCCGCGCCCCTCAAGCGCAACCTGGTCAATCGTGATGCTAAGTTGACCCCATCGCTGGAAAAAGTCGATGGTGTGTGGCGACTAACCCCGCCCGCTTGCGTTTTTCCCTCCTGGCGCGCGGACGGCGCGCCGAGTCACGTCACCTCGCTGTTGCAGGATCATCCCATCGCCAAGGGTCTGCCGGTGAAGTGGGAAATACCGCAAACGGAAATGTACGACGAGCCATTTCACGTTCCCACGCCGGATGCTGTGATCTTCGAGGAACGCTGGGACAAGGGTGAGAAATTTCGCAGTGGGTGCGTTTGGCAGGTCAAGCAAGGTCGCGTCTTCTACTTTCGGCCTGGACACGAGACTTATCCCGTCTACCGGCAAGCGGAAAATCTGACCGTCATTGAAAACGCAGTCCGGTGGGCTGCGCCCTAGATGACGTGATGTCAGGGAGTCATTTCAACTGAGACTCACCAGGCACGACGCTGGCCTCGTGCGTTTTCACCGCCTGTTGGATTTCCGCGAGCACAGCAGGATTTTCTGCAGCCACATTTCGTTTTTCCGACGGATCGCGACCCAGATGAAAGAGCAGCGGCGGGTCATGGGACTCGGGCTGAGCGGCTCCGTAGCCCGTTTGAGTTTTGAAATGGACCTTCCACTCGCCAATGCGACAGGCGAAAAGCTGAACGCCTCGGTAATAGAAGTACGGCCGTGCCGGCAATTCCTTCTTCTCGAAGAGGACCGGGGCGAGATTGGTTCCATCTACCGTCACGCCCTCCGGCAGGGCTGCGCCGGCGAGAGCGAGTGCCGTGGGAAACAAATCCAACGTGCCCGCCAATTGATTGGAAACGCCGGGACGAATTCGTCCTGGCATCCACATGATGCCAGGGACGCGCATGCCACCTTCCCACGTGCTCCCTTTGCCATCGCGCAGCAGGCCGGCGCTGCCTCCCTGATCTCCCATGATGAGCCAAGGTCCATTGTCGCTGGAGAAGACAACCAGCGTGCGCTCGGCAAGCCCTTCGCTGCGTAAGGCGCCCAGCACCTGGCCGACACTCCAGTCGAGTTCCTCGACTGCATCGCCATAGATGCCTGCGCGACTCTTGCCTTTGAAGTCCGACGAGGCGAACATCGGCACGTGGGGAAAGGTGTGGGCGAAGTACAAAAAGAAGGGTGCTGCCTTCTTCTCTTGAATGAACTTCACGGCCTCTTCGGTGTAGCGTTGCGTGAGCATCGTTTGTTCGGCCGGTTGCTCGATCACCTTGCCATCACGCATCAACGGCACATCCCAGCGTCGACGGGCGGCGTAGGCGAACCGGTTGCACCGCGCGGCAAACCTGGCCGCGCGTCCATATCATTGGAATAAGGTAAACCAAAGCTGCTCTGGAACCCCTGGTCAAGCGGCCGCGAGCCTTCATGGATGCCGAGATGCCACTTGCCGATGTGCGCCGAAGCGTGGCCTTTCTCGCGTAAGGCCTCCGCCAGCGTAATTTCCGCCGCTGGGAGTCCTCCCTTCGAGTTGGGAAACAGCACGCGTCGGTCTCCGCACATGCCGTTGCGAATCGGATAACGTCCCGTCAGCAACGCAGCCCGACTGGGAGTACAAACTTCCGCAGCGGAATAGAAATCAGTGAACCGCAACCCTTCCGCGGCCATGCGGTCGAGGTGCGGCGTGCGGATTGTTGGCGACCCATAGCAACCCAAATCACCGTAACCGAGATCGTCGGCAAGTATAAAGACTATATTAGGTACACGGCCCGTTTTCTTAGATTCGTCGGCGTTTTCAGCGGAAAATGCCGCATCCATGGTGGCGGTGGCAATGATCAGTGTAGCTAATCTGTGTAGTAAACGCATAAAGTATCGAGTGGAACGGTGAGTGATATCGCAGCCGCGCTGGCGGCTCGCGGGCGACGCGTTCGGCCAGCGATCAATATCGCGGCCGAAGAACCTGCGGTCAATCAAGCAGAAAGGAAGGACGGACTTATGGGGCGAAAGCGAAAGGTGCGGCGACAGCAGCATGGTTCCGTCTGGCACTGGAAGCAGACGGATGCCTGGTACTACACGTTACCAGGGACAAAGAAGCGAATGGCTTTGTTCGACGAGCAGGGCGGGCGGATCAAAGGCCTGGCAAAGAAACTCGAAGCCGAACGGGCGTTGGCGAAGGTTAAGGTGGGGATCGCAGATAACGACCCGGGTTTCACTCCCGAAGCGGAATGGCTTGTTGCCCGCGTGTGCTCCGACTACATCCAGTATTGCGAACGGGGAGTTCCCAAAGGGACTACTACGGCCGGGCACTTACGCAGTACGAAGTCGTGGCTCAACGACCTTTGTGCGTACTGCGGCGCCTTGCCTCTTTCGCAGCTCAAGAAGGGGCACATCACGACCTGGATTGAAACGCACTCGTCTTGGCGCAGTACGGAGACCCATCGAGGCGTGTTGTCTGTCGTTCTGGCAGCCCTCAATCGGGCCGAAGAAATGTTTGGCGTCGCCAATCCACTAAAGGGCCTCAAGAAGCCGACGCCGAAACCTCGCCTGCAGTCGATCAGCCCCGCTGACGAGCAGATCATTTACGCTAACCTCGAACCGCAGTTTCGCAACTTCCTGTTTGCCGCGTTGCACACGGGCCTCAGGCCCTTTTGCGAACTTGCCCAAGTGAAAGCTGAACACGTCGAACAGACGCCAAGGGGCATGATGTGGCGAGTCTACTCCAGCAAAACGAAGAAGACTCGCAAGATTCCCGTGCGGCCTGAGGTCGCCAAACTGGTCCAGCAGCTGATCAAAGATGCACCTGCCGGCTCCGGCCGGCCGCTTTTTCGGAACACTAAGGGGAATCCTTGGCAACGAACTGCCGGCGTCGTTCGCTTTTTGAATCTGCGAAAAAAGCTGGGCTGGTACGGCGACCCTGTGCGAGGAAAGTACACGTGCTATAGCTGCCGTCACACCTTCGTACATCGCATGCTTTCTGGTTATTGGACGAACGGCGTGGGTTGTTCGATCGAGACGGTTGCCGAGCTGATTGGTGATACTCCGAAAGTGGCGTTTGATCACTACGGCCGAGAATGGGGTCAACATTATCAGGCTCCGCTGTGGGCTGCCATTGGCGAACAACCCAAGGCAACGAGCAGCCGGAAGCCATCGGCGGTCAAGCTTCGAAAGAAGGTGGATGCATGACTGCTAACAAGAAAGGAAATAATACGACCCAAAAACAAACACGTCGCCGAGCGCACGGTTCTGCGTGGCACTGGCGGCAGACAGACAGCTGGTATTTCACGCCACCTGGCACAAAGCGCCGTGAAGCCTTGCTTGACTCGTCAGGCCGGCGAATCAAGGGGAAGTCCAACAAGCAAGCAGCGGAACTGGCTCTAGCTCGACTAAAAGCAATATCGGATTGGAAACCCGCGCCGGAAAAGCAAATTGAACAGTCAGAAGTTTTGCTCGTGGGAAAGCTCTGTTCCGATTACATCGAGCACTGCGCAGAACGATTTCTTGGCAACCATGTTTGCGCCGAACACCGTGATCAAGCGCGCCGCATTCTGAACGATCTGGCAAGTTATTGTGGCGCTCTGCCGGTCATCGAAGTGCAGAAAGCTCATCTGGAACACTGGCTTGAGTCACACCCGACTTGGCGCTCGCCTGTGACACGTCGCAACAACATCACCACAGTGCTCGCGGCGTTTGAATTCGCTAGGGAAAGCTACGGTATTCGAAATCCGTTGCGGGGCTTCTCAAAGCCTAGTCCACGGCCACGTTTGCATTCGCTCAGCCCCGCTGACGAGCAGGCCATGTATGGTGCGACCGACGGACCCTTTCGAAACTTTTTGTTCGCAGCTCTGCACACCGGGCTTCGGCCGTTTTGCGAACTCGCGGGACTGCGAGTTCGGAACGTCGAAGTCCAGAGAGGCGCAATGCTTTGGCGAGTGTATTCTTCCAAAACACGGAAGACCCGAAAAATTCCGATTAGTTCGGCAGTTTCGAAATTGCTGGCAAGTCGGCTTAAAACTGGAGATCAAGAAGCAATTCTGTTCCCCAATGCGCAGGGCAACGTGTGGAAGAAGGTAACTGGAGTGGCGAGATTCCTGAAGATCAAGCGTTCGCTTGGTTGGGATAGTGATCCGCTTCGAAATACGTATTCGTGCTACTCATGCCGCCATACTTTCGCTCATCGCCTTCTGTCGGGATATTGGAACAACGGTGCAGGATGCACGATCGAAACCTTGGCAGAATTGATGGGTAACACGCCCCAGGTGGCGTTTGCCCACTATGGTCGTGAGTGGGGCAAGCATTACCAGGATCCACTATGGACGGCCATCGGGGTCGACTGAGATGAGAAGTTGTTGCTCAGATTCATTCCCAAGCAAAACTGGGTTTTGAATCCAGCGCGTCTGCCATTCCGCCACTTCGGCTTTTCTAGGACTTTCCCGCTGCTTTGCGTGATTCCTGCGTCTTTTCCGGCCGAAATCCGCCCGGTCAGACGTTGTCCCTGCATTGTACTAAAAGTGGCTTAGCTGTGCCACGCCTGCCACGGATTTGCCACGGCTCCGCAAATCGCAAAGGCTTGCTTGACGTTACGCTGAACATGATCCCAAGCACACGATCTTGCTCGACGCCGGCTACAACAAAGGGAAGTCCGAACCGACACTGGAGCAACGCCACTTCTGCGACACCCGTCCGATCTGGACACCGTGGGGTTGGGGCGTCGACCGCAAATGCCTCGTGTGGCACACGACCAATTGGTGTACCCGCAAACCGTAGTGCTTCACCTACAATTTGCGCTCGCAATACCAGCGAACGCGAAAGGATCAGTGTACGGTTCTCAGCCGCATCCAAAACATCGGCTACGAGCTTAGCGAGAATCAGCGAACAGCGGAGTGATACCGCGCGAATCATCGGACGCCCTGGGTGGCGACTATGGAATCGCAGGTTCTATTTGCGCTACCCTTAGGCAACAACAATATTGATTCGTAGCTGGCTAGTGGTTTTGCGGTCGTCTTTGGATCGGAGCCTTTTCGGCTGAATGTCGCGGGTCGATCTTTCTATTCGGCTGGAGCACGGCGAACGGCCGAGCCGCACATCGCGCCACCAAGTCCTCTCACCTCCGCATTGCGTTACCCTGGTTAAGTCCGCCGAAATCGGTAGAATGGCGTTTTCTTCGGAAGATTAAATGAAGGGCAGACCCGCTCAAGCTGGGTGGCCCGTCAGTGAATAAGCCGATGTGGTCGATTACCCTGCGGGGGCGACCACATCGGCTTTTTTCGTTCGATTAAGAAGGCTCATCAACTGGCAGAAGACGGAGCGACGGCGGTTACGACCAAGTGCCGCAAGAGCAGCCCGAAGGACTCGCACTGATCGAAACGAGAAATTCCTTGCCTAATGCCTCACCACTTACGGCGCTGATCGTCATTGCCGACGAAGGGAGGCGGTACGCGCTTGACCAGCCCCTCCGAAAAGCGGGCTTCAAAATCCGAGACGCATCGAACGGTGCTGAAGGGCTTCGCGTTGCAACGGAAATCCCCGACATCATCATCCTTGATCTCCATCTGCCAGACATGAGTGGTTTCGAGGTTTGCTGCCGCCTGAAGGCCCATGCCTCGACCTCAGCCATCCCTGTTTTGCATCTGTCGGATGGCCCTGTTGAGAGTGGTGAGTTTGCCGGACATTGGGAACGAGGAGATGAAGCTTACCTGACGCATCCGGTGGAAGCGGTCGAGTTGCTGTCCTCGATCAACTCCTTACTCCGTGGCAGGCAGGCCCAGCGACAGTTCAGCAGTTTTCTCGAAGCGGCCCCTGATGCCGTGGTTATTGCCGATCAGGGAGGCAAGATCGTGCGAGTGAATGGGCAGGCCGAAAGGATGTTCGGTCGTAGCCGAGATGAATTGCTGGGGCAGGCAGTTGAAATTTTGTTGCCCGAAAGGTTCAGGGTTAAGCACCGCGAGCAGCGTGCCAGCTACTTGGCAAATCCCACGACACGGCCAATGGGTTCGGGCTTGAAGCTGTGGGGGCTGCGGAAGAATGGTTCTGAATTTCCTGTGGAAGTCAGTCTCAGCCCCATTTTCGATCACGACGGTATCTTGGTCGCCAGCATTGTGCGAGATGTGACAGAACGCAGCCGAATTGAAGCAATGATGCAGGATTCCGAAGTTCGTTATCGGCGACTATTCGAGACGGCTAAAGACGGCATTCTCATACTTGATACGCTTACCGGGAGAATCACGGACGCCAACCCGTTCATGAGCGAACTACTGGGGTATTCACACGAACATTTCTTGGGCAAAGAACTGTGGGAGATCGGCCTATTCAGCGACAAAGCAGCCAACGAAGCCGCCGTGCGAACCCTGCAAGACAAGGGCTACATTCGTTACGAACATCTTCCGCTGGAAACCAGCCAAGGGCTGCGGGTCGAGGTCGAAGTCGTCGCCAACGCCTACCGAGAAGACCACCACAGAGTTATCCAGTGCAACATTCGCGACATCACCGAACGCAGCAAGTTAGAAAAACAAATGCAGGAGCAGGCGGCGGTTTTAGAAGACTTGCATCGTCGCAAAGACGAGTTCCTGGCGATGCTCAGTCATGAACTTCGCAACCCGCTGGCCCCAATTACCAACGCCGTGCAACTCCTTAGCCTTCAGAAGCATGAAAACAAGCTCCAGCATCAGGCTCGCACCATCATTGAACGCCAAGTGGGACAACTGGCCCGGCTCATCGATGACCTGATGGAAGTCTCTCGAATCAATACGGGAAGAATCCACCTTCAACTCGAACGAGTCGGACTGAATGGAGTTGTTGAACGCGGGGTCGAGACGACCCGCCCTCTGATGGATCAGCACCATCATGAACTTAAGGTTTCCCTTTCATCACAGCCCATTTGGGTCTACGCCGACCCCACTCGACTCGAACAAGTCGTTGTCAATTTGCTGACAAATGCCGCCAAATACACGGCTGACTGTGGGACAATTGCGATTGCTGTTCAGCAAGAAGGAAATGAGGCGGTGCTGCGGGTGCGAGATTCGGGCGTTGGGATCGCCCCCGAACTCCTCCCGCGTATCTTTGATCTTTTCACGCAGGCCGAACGATCCCTAGATCGCTCACAAGGCGGCTTGGGCATCGGCCTCTGCTTGGTGCAACGGCTAGTCGAAATGCACGATGGCAAAATCGAGGTTGAAAGCAAACTGGGAAAAGGAAGCGAGTTTGTCGTCCATCTCCCGATCATGGCGACTCTTCCAATCTCACCGACATCGCCCAAACACATCGTACCCGGATCGCACGGGGCAGCTTTGCGAGTGTTGGTCGTGGACGACAATCTGGACTCGGCACAATCTTTGGGGTTGCTGCTGGAAGCGACGGGACATGATGTGCAATTGGCATACGACGGCCCAACCGCTTTGCAGGCCACCCTCGATTACCGACCGCATGTTGTGCTTTTGGACATCGGGTTGCCGGACCTCGATGGGTATGAAGTCGCCAAGCGAATCCGTGAACAACCCGCGCTCAAGAACATCGTTTTGGTCGCCATGACCGGCTATGGAAATGTGGCAGACCTGCGGCGCTCTGGCGACGCCGGGTTCAATCACCATCTGGTCAAACCTGCCGACTTCATGAAGGTCAAAGAAATTCTGGCGACTGTCCCGGAGAAAGCGATCTGATGACACCGTCCGAGTCAACATTACGGGTACTGATCGTTGATGACAACCGAGACGGGGCCGATGCCCTGGGCTTGTTGGTAGAAGCCTTCGGCAACCAAGTTCATGTGACCTACGGCGGGAGTCAGGCGCTCGATGTTGCCACGGCATTTCGGCCTGATCTGATGCTTGTCGACCTCGCCATGCCGGATATGGACGGTTGCGTTCTTGCGAGTCGCTTTCGCGAGATTCCGGCATTTGCTCGTACGAAGATCGTTGCAATCACCGGACATGCCGACATCGGACACCGAGCTATGGCAAAGAAGGCCGGGTTCGATGCTGTACTCGCCAAGCCGGTTTCACTAAATGACGTCGAAGGCGTCTTGGACGGATTAAAGGTCGTATCTTCGCGGCAGTCGCTAAATCTCCGAAGTGGAAGAGGAACCCCCGAAACTCAATCCCGCCTGCTGATCGGCGAAGCCAGGCGAATTAGGTCTGAGCGTGAATCGAAAGCTTTGACACTGGCAGAAAGTCAGGCCGCGATCTGCGAAGGCATTCTTGGATTTCAAGAGGAGTACATGGGGTTGCGGGCGGAGCGGATCCACTCCCACTTCATCAAAGATCTCTTGGTTGTGCGCATCCAAGGGACGTTGACATTAGCCGAGCGGCAACTCGGCAAAGCATCTCCAGAGAAAGGCCGTGATCTCATCAAACAGACACGGAAGCAACTGGTCGAATTGGCTCGCCCGATGTTGGAATCACTGGTCCACGAGGTTACGGGTGTAAAAGTTCGGAGCATGCACCACGACATCAGTACCGTGACCGGCGAAGAAGTAGTCGTCTTTACTTTGGTTACCTCACCTCGTTTAGAATAAAGAGCCCCCCAATGCCCTGGATGGAATGGTACGACAATTTGGCGAAGCCCTCCTGGACGCCCGCCCCATCGACAATCGGGCTTATCTGGCAGATTCTCTACCCGATCATCCTCGTCAGCTTCGGGTACGTGTTCGTGCAGAAGTTTCGGGGAAAGGTCGGTTGGATGGTGGTATTGCCTTTCGCCATCAACCTCGTGGCGAATCTGATCTTCACGCCGATTCAGTTCGGGATGCGGAGCCTGCCCTTAGCAGCGGTGGATATTCTGATCGTGTGGGCCACGATCATTTGGTGTGTCGTCGTCGTTTGGCCGCACTTCAAATGGGTTGCCATCGCCCAAGTGCCGTACTTCATATGGGTGTCACTGGCGACAGTTCTGCAGCTATCAATCACTTGGATGAATGTGATGGAGAGATGACTCGCAACAGGCCTGCAATTGCTGCCTTATCTTTTCTTCGCCTCGCGATAATGCGGCACTTCACTGAGCGTAAAGATCACGACTTCTTCACCCGTGACCGTACTTATATCGTGGTGCAGGCTTAGCGATTTGACGCCGACAATGCTTTGAATCATCGCATCTAATTTTTGCCTAGCGGTTTCGATGAGTTGCGTTCGAACCTGTTTCAGCAGGTCTCGGCCTTTCTCCGGCGGCAAGGTTGTCACGAGGTGTTGCTCGGCGGAAGTCAAAACGCCTTGCAGGCGAACCACCAGCAGATCGCCAAGCAAATGCGACGAGATGTGCTTGGGACCGCGCCCCATGTATTCCTGCTCGAATCGCGAAATGCCTTCACAAACAGCGGCTTCAATTTCTCCCTGAGTCTTCAAAATCTGAGTCTTCAAGAATGGTCTCCGATTCACATTAAATGTACGTCATGGCGTGACAGGCCCCTTGTGCCGACAAAGAGAAGGCGTATTCTACACGGGGTCGGGCGGCGCGTCGTGAGCACGCTCCACTCGGCAACACAAACGTAATTCGGATGACTAGATAAAGAGCAACTTGGCCCATGCCAGGGGGCTCGTTAACAAGTAAACCGACCCGGCAAGTCACTATCGAGTGTCTTGTCGGGTCGGTTTTTTTTTGGACTGAGTTCGCTCGATCATGAAGATTTGAGGATGAAGCACAATGAACCGTTCACTTTTAATCGTCGACGATGATTCGGACCAAGTTGATACGCTGGCTCGCTGCTTTATCCGTGACGGATGGCACGTGGTCGGCGTTGTTCATCCGCGCCAGGCACTGGAAGCAGCGAGTTTCCAACAGTTCCAGGTCGCGCTGCTCGACCTCAGCCTGCCGGAACTTGACGGCATTCAATTGATGCAGCGGCTAAGGCGGACTCAGGAAGATCTGCAAGTCATCCTGTTGTCCGGCTACGAGTATCCGGCCTCCGAAGCCAAAGCGGCGGGGGCCTTTGCCTGTCTTACAAAGCCCTGCGGCCTCGCGCTACTGAAAGCCAAGGTAGGCGAGGCATTCGAGCAAACTTTGCTCGTTTGCGACGCGACGCTTGGTTAAGTGGTGTTCAGCACCGGAGAGACTTTGATGAAACAATCCGCAACGGAAATCTCGAAACAGGTCGCGCTGATCGCCAGCGATTTTCAGCGACGGCGGACCGGACACGCGCCGCAGTCGGTTACGGTTGTTCTTAGCGAAGACACCTTGGTCATTACGTTGCTTGAGGCGCTCACTCCGGCGGAGAAAGCACTTTCGCAGACGCCGCAAGGTGCGGCCCAAGTGCAAGACTTTCACCGGCAGCTGTTTGCGAGTTCCGTCGAGGAAATGCGACAAGAAATTACCCGGATCACAGGACGTCAGGTGCGTGAGGCGGCCACGGAAGTTGAAACCGCAACTGGAATTGTCGTTCACGCATTCACCACCGGAGCGATGGTCCAAGTGTTTCTGCTCACGCCGAACACATCCTCCGATCAGCCACCAGACAATGTCGAAGAGATTCAGATTGAGCGGGCCGATGACGACGGACTCCATCTGGGCCCCGAAGCCGATGCTCAGAAATGAACACAACGGGAAAGCTCAAAGTTCAGGAAGACAAAATGAAGACTCAGCACACGAAAACTTGGGGATCGGCGGATGCCGCGACACCGACTGCCACAGTGGTGGCGAATCAAGTTCAGCGCCGGCAGCCTACGACTTCGCGAGAACTCAGTCGACCACGTAGCTTGTCGCTCGGGCGACGGTCTCTGCGCGTCCTGATTGTTGACAACGATCAAGACATGGCTGACGAACTTGGCTGGTCGCTGCATCGCGGCGGGCACAATCCCCGTGTCGCGTATGACGGCCAATCCGCACTTCGTTTGGCTGCCAAACAACACCCTCACCTCGTGCTGATGAATGTTGAACTGCCGCAGATGGATGGATGTCAAGTCGCCAAGCAACTACGACTCGACTTTCCAAGAAGTGAATGCTTCATCATCGGCATCACATGGCGAACCGACGCACAACGACGCAGTCAATCCATCGAAGCGGGTATCGACCTGTTGCTGATCAAGCCCGTCGAACTCTTTCTCATGGAAACCCTGCTCCAGCTGGAAACGGTCCGCGTGCAACGATTGCGAGCGGAGAATACGGTCAGATGCATTGGCAATGATGATTTGAATCTTCAGAAATGACTTTTTCCGCCGTAGCGACCGGGGCATGGTGCTGCTGGAAAGTGCGGCATTTGGAAACGACTTGAAATTGGAGCACACACATGACAATGAAAACGAATTCAGTGGTTGCGGCATTCGACACCCACGACCAAGCGGAGAGCGCGGTTCGCAAACTTGAGAAGGGAGGCTTCAACATGAAGCACCTTTCCATCGTGGGGAAGGACTATCACACGGATGAACATGTGGTCGGCTACTACAACACCGGCGACCGGATGCTGTATTGGGGAAAACTGGGAGCATTCTGGGGTGGTTTTTGGGGATTGCTGCTCGGCTCGGGATTCTTCTGGGTGCCGGGCATCGGTCCCCTGTTGGTCGGAGGGCCGCTGGTGTTGTGGATCGTTGGTGCCTTGGAAGAAGCGGTGGTCCTGGGTGGACTCAGCGCACTGGGCGCGGCGCTCTACAGCATCGGGATTCCCAAAAATAGCGTTGTGCAATACGAGACCGAAGTGAAGACCGGCAAACTCCTCCTGGTCGCTCATGGGACGCCGGACGAAGTCGAGCTTGCCAAAGACATCCTCGACAAGGCACGCGCCAAAGCGACGATTCATGCGGAGACGGTTACCGCGGGTGCGTAAGTTTGCTTGCCGCTCATGGCGGCACATGAAATCACATCTGAACCACATTTTGAAGGAGTCGTGTGATGGGGAACACGGAGTTGGCCGACATCAAATTGCAATTGGTCGAGCTCGGCAAGCGGCTGAGGCGAGAGGCTACCTTGGCGGCAGAATCGCTACGTCAAGACGTGGTAAAGCCGGGAGAAATCACACACTTACCCACGCATCCCGCGGACCAAGACGTCGAAGGTTTGGATGTCGAGATTGCGATTGCTCAGAACGAGGAATTGCTGTTCGAGCAGGTTGAAGCCGCTATTGGGCGGATTGAGGCGGGAACTTACGGTGTTTGCCAGGAGTGCGGGAAGCCGATTGACGAGGCGCGTCTGAAGGCCATTCCGTATGCAGCGCATTGTATCGGTTGCGCCCGCAGTGACCATGACGAGATCGATCAACCGGTGCGAGGTGAACCGCGACGTTTCCGTTAAGATTGCGATTTGGTGCGCGGTAGAGTTCCAGACAATCAGGTTCTGGTGCGATTAAGGCCATACTGAGCGCTTCTAAACCGGAAGCCAGGTGAGAGTTTGTGCAGCATCTCGACTTGCGACGAGGCATGCCGTTTGCTTGAAGACGTTATCCGAAGTTATTGCAGTAGTGCAGAGTAGTTGGAAGACTAGATAAAGGGCAACCCGGCCGTGCTGGGAGGCTCGTTAACAAGTAAGCCGACATGATTGAACACCCGGTGGTGTTGGATCGTGTCGGCTTTTTTTATCGCCACTGGCGACGAAAGGTTTGGAAATGAAGACCGATGCACAATTGAAGACGGACGTGATGGAGGCGCTGCGCTGGGATCCCGCCGTGACTGCGACGGACATCACCGTCATTGCCAAGGATGGAATCGTGACGCTGAACGGTAGCGTTCCGCACTACGCCGAAAAGAGCGCTGCCGAGCGGGCGACGCAGCGTGTCGAAGGGGTCAAGGCCATCGCCGAGGAGATGGAAATCAACCTGAGCGGAATTCACAAGCGCAAGGATTCCGAGATCGCCCAATCCGTCATGGACAGCCTCCGCTGGCATGTATGGGTGCCGAACCACGTTCAGGCAACCGTTGAAAACGGCTGGGTCACGCTCACTGGCACCGTTACTTGGGGATTCCAACGAACCTCCGCCGAGGACTCCGTTCGGTATCAAAGTGGCGTCAAAGGAATTTCCAATAACATCACCCTTACGTCGAACGTTGGAACAACGGCGGTCAGGGACGCGATTGAGAAGGCGCTGAAGCGCGATGCGGAGGTCGATGCCAAGAATATCAAGGTATCGACGGACGGTGGCAAAGTAACGCTGGCGGGTTCGGTCCATTCCTGGAATGAACGCTACGAGGCCGGTTCGGCCGCGTGGAGCGCTCCCGGCGTGACCGAAGTCGAAAACAACCTTGCAATTTCGTATTAAGCATAGCGCGGATACATCATGACGGCAGATCGCAACATCTGCCGTCATGATTTCGGGCTTCTGGATCATCCGCTTGTGGACAGGCAAGTGGTACATCTTGGCACGAGCCCGCTAACATTTTACCGAACAACTCTGAAGGCATCCTGTCCACTTTTATTTCATTATTTCCAGGAGCATGAGTCATGTCCAAAACGATTGATCACGCGAAATCGCCCGCAACGATTGAAGTCGTCGAAATGGTCGGGGTTTCGAAGGAGAGTTGGAGCGCTGCCGCTCAGGAGGCAGTCGCACGAGCTTGCGCAAGTCACCGCCACGTTACCGGCCTGGATATCCTGCACAGTACCGCCACGATTAGTGACGGCAAGATCGCGGAGTACCACGTCAACGTCAAATTGGCGTACATCACCAAGCCGGCCAAGATCGAGAATTAGAAAACACAATAGCGTTTGACCGTTGAAATCACGGACGGCGGGACGCCGGAACCACTCCACGGCGGCCCGCTCTAGCCGCAACGATTCTCGCAGACAGCATCGTAGCGACAGTCGAGGGACGGCTCCAAACGGAGCAGCCAGTTCAGAAAGCATTTCACAGGACAATCCCCATGACGACTCAAGATCGCTTTAAGGCTCCGGATGATTTGGAAAAGCACGATCGACACACCTACGAAGCGATCTTCCGTCACCCAGCGGCTCATAACTTACAGTGGCGCGACGTAAAATCGCTCCTGGAAGTCGTAGCGGAGGTGTCGGAGGGGCACAACGGCTCCCTCCATCTTGCACGCAACGGACATTCAATAATACTAAATGCTCCCAAGCATAAAGACGTTGCTACGGTTGAAGACCTGCTCGCGATTCGCCGCTTCTTGGAACAGTTGGGCGATGACAAGGCTCCCCCGCCGACTGCCCCGGGCACTCAATTGCTTGTGGTGATTGAACACCGCGAGGCAAAGGTCTATCGCACGGAATCGCATGGGGCCGTTCCGCAACAATTAGTGCCGTACGACCCGCACGGATTCGGTCGCCACTTGAGATACAACTCAGAGGCGGGCAATGGAAAGCGACGCCCCGAACTTAAGAGCTTTTACGAAGCAATCGCCGCAACGCTGCGGGGAGCCGAGCAAATCTTGATTTTCGGAAGTGGCACCGGCGAGAGCAGCGCGATGGAGCAGTTGCTTACCGAATTGAAAGACAATCACCGCGATATCGCCGCGCACGTAGTGGGCTCTTTGGTAATCAATGCCCATCACGTGACCGACGACCACTTACTAGCGCAGGCCCGAGAATTCTTCGCGTCAAAGGCTGTTTAAAATCGCGAACGATCGAAAGGGTGGTGACTTATGACAACGGATTGGACCGAGGAAAAGTACGATGCGGAAACGCGCACCGAACGCGAAGGCAATTTGCCTTTGCGGAGAAACTCGTCACACAGTCGCAACACCTGGCAACGCAACACGAATTCAGCGGTCGCGGCATTCGAGACACACGACCAGGCGGAGAGCGCGGTTCGCAAACTTGAGAAAGGAGGCTTCGACATGAAGCACCTTTCGATCGTGGGAAAGGTCTACCACACGGATGAACATGTAGTCGGCTACTACAGCATCGGCGACCGGATCCAGTATTGTGGCAAAACGGGAGCGTTCTGTGGCGGTTTTTGGGGATTGCTAGTCGGCTCGGGATTCTTCTGGATGCCGGGCATTGGGCCGGTGTTGGTCGGGGGCCCGCTGGTGTTGTGGATCGTTGGTGCCTTGGAAGAGTCGGTGGTCCTAGGTGGCCTCAGCGCACTAGCGACTGCGCTTTACAGCGTCGGGATTCCCATGAATAGCGTGGTGCAGTACGAAACCGAAGTGAAGACCGGCAAACTCCTCCTCGTCGCACATGGGACGCCGGACGAAGTCGAACTTGCCAAAGGCATTCTCGAAAAGGCATACGCCACAACAACGATTCACGCCGAGCCGATCGCTACGGCTATATGAATAGCAGGTTGCATCGATGACACATTGCGAGTTGATAACCATTCAAGTGATACGCATTTACAAAGAACGATCACGCGCTCATGCAATGCATCGAGCGATGGAGGCACTTCATGCCTGGCTTTAAGCCCGTGGAGTCATCGCAACACAATGCGTTCCTGGAAGATTTGCGCCAGCTATGGACCCGCAAAACGACGTTTATTGCTGCATTTTCCGTGACCGCGATATTGCTTCACATAGTGTTGCGGTTTGGCTTCCACCTCACACCGGATTGGAATCGTATCCCATTGCTGGCCACGCTTGTGATAGGCGGCTTGCCAATGATCTTCGACCTTTTAGTGAAGCTCTGGAAACGCGAGTTCAGTTCGGATGTGTTAGGCGGCATTTCAATTGTTACCTCGGTGCTTCTGGGTGAGTATTTGGCAGGATCGATTATAGTTCTTATGCTGGCGGGTGGCGCTGCTCTTGAAAGCTATGCACTGCGAAGCGCGTCCTCGGTTCTTGCCGCACTGGCGAAGCGCATGCCGTCGATCGCGCATCGCAAAAATGGCGGTGAAACTACTGACGTGACGCTGGAGCAGATCGCTGTTGGTGACACGCTGGTCATTTATCCACATGAATTATGTCCGGTGGATGGGGTGGTTACCGAGGGGCATGGTGACATGGACGAGTCTTACTTGACAGGAGAGCCGTTCCACATCACTAAAACGTCGGGTTCAAATGTCATCTCCGGAGCGATCAGCGGGGAATCGGTATTAGTTATTCGTGCCACGAAACGTGCGTGCGAGTCTCGATATGCAAAAATCATAGAGGTGATGAAAGAATCGGAAAGTAAGCGTCCGCGACTGCAACGCCTAGGAGATCAGCTTGGCGCCGTCTACACGCCTGTGGCCCTCATCGTTGCCGCCTTGGCTTGGCTGATCAGCGGGGAATCGCTTCGCTTCTTGGCTGTCTTGGTAATCGCGACACCATGCCCATTGTTGCTGGCGATTCCCATTGCGATTATTGGATCTATCTCTCTCTGCGCTCGTCGAGCGATCATCGTCAAGAGTCCAATAGTCCTGGAGCAGATTGCCGAGTGTCGGACTGCGATCTTTGACAAGACAGGAACACTGACTTACGGGCAACCGCAGCTCACCGAGCAAATCAATGTTGATGGGTTCGACGGTCGCGAAATTTTGACTCTCGTAGCAAGCCTCGAACGCTATTCGAAGCATCCACTAGCGACCGCAATCATTAAGGCAGCCGGCGAGGCGAAGATCTCCTTGTTAGAATCGACGAACGTTGCAGAAGTCCCTGGCGAAGGTCTACGCGGGACAGTGGCTGGACGCAAGCTTCTTGTTACAAGTCGCAATAAGTTGATCGCGATGAAAGTCAGTGGTGCGGAAGCAATTCCACCTTTAGCGGGCGGCCTAGAATGTGTCATCGCAATCGACCATCGATTCGCAGCGACTCTCCGATTCCGCGATGCGCCACGTGCCGAGAGCCTTTCATTTATTAGGCATCTCGGTCCCAAACATCAGTTTCAGCGAGTGATGATCGTGTCGGGTGATCGAGAATCGGAAGTCAAGTACTTAGCCGGTCAAGTTGGCATCACCGAAATCTACGCTCAAAAGACTCCTGAAGAAAAGCTCGAAATAGTTCGCAACGAAACGGCAAAGGCGAAGAGCCTATACGTAGGCGATGGCATCAACGATGCACCCGCCATGATGGCAGCTACCGTAGGGATGGCGATTGGCCAGAACAGCGATGTCACGTCAGAGGCTGCGGGAGTTGTCATCATGGACAATTCGTTGACCAAAGTCGATGAATTCATGCACATCAGCCGCCGAATGCGCATTATTGCTTTGCAAAGTGCCGTCGGAGGGATGGCTTTTAGCATGCTTGGAATGGGCTTCGCAGCTACCGGGCATCTGGGGCCAGTAGCGGGTTCTGTCACTCAGGAGGTGATTGATGTATTGGCTGTCCTTAACGCATTGCGAGCGGCTTTCCCACCGAAGGTGATTCATGATCTCTAAGAGTTGCTCCGACAAGTGCGGTCGAAATACTCGCAATCATGTTCTGGTGCGAATAAAGCCAAGCTGAGCGTTTCTCAATCGGAAGCCAAGTGAGAGTTTGTGCAGCCTCTCGACTTGCGACGAGGCATGCCGTTTGCTTGAAGACGTTATCCGAAGTTATTGCAGTAGTGCAGAGTAGTTGGAAGACTAGATAAAGGGCAACCCGGCCGTGCTGGGAGGCTCGTTAACAAGTAAGCCGACATGATTGAACACCCGGTGGTGTTGGATCGTGTCGGCTTTTTTTATCGCCACTGGCGACGAAAGGTTTGGAAATGAAGACCGATGCACAATTGAAGACGGACGTGATGGAGGCACTGCGCTGGGATCCAGCCGTGACTGCGACGGACATCACCGTCATTGCCAAGGATGGAATCGTGACGCTGAACGGTAGTGTTCCACACTACGCCGAAAAGAGCGCTGCCGAACGGGCGACGCAGCGTGTCGAAGGGGTCAAGGCCATCGCCGAAGAGATGGAAATCAACCTGAGCGGAATTCACAAGCGTACCGACACTGAACTCGCCCAAGCGGTGGCGAATGGACTGAAGTGGCATATTTGGGTGCCGAGCGAAGTCCACGCTACGGTCGAAAACGGCTCAGTGACCCTCACCGGCACCGTCACATGGGGCTTCGAGCGGTTCGCCGCCGTTGAGGCCGTGAAATACCTGTCGGGCGTCAAAGGTGTTTTTAACAACATCACTCTGAAGCCAACTGTCCAGGCGACTGCAGTTAAGGATGCAATTGAGAAGGCACTCAAGCGTGATGCCGAGATCGATGCTGGTCTGGTCAAGGTGTCCGCCGATGGCAGCAAAGTAACGCTCGCGGGATCGGTCCATTCTTGGAACGAACGCGAAGAGGCGGGATCGGCCGCATGGAGCACTCCTGGCGTGACTGACGTAGTCAACAACCTCACCGTTTCTGTTTAGGTATCTACGCATAGTGGTTGCTGACTTTCTGGCGATCGAACTTGGTCGTCCCCGGTTTGCAACGAGAAGTTTGTGGTAGTCGCTTGTAGCGTCTGCTTGAGTTTACGTTTCAAAGTTAGCATTGAAGGAGAACGTTATGAAGGACACTTCCACCAAGGCCCATGAAGGCAAAGTCGTCAAGGTCGCAGGCGACAAACTCACGACAACGTGCAGTGAAGGCAAAGAGCACCAGCACACTGTCGCAAAGGACGCCAAAGTCACTTGCGACGGTCACGCCAGCAAGGCTTCCGACCTCAAGGCTGGAACCCCCGTCCACGTGACAACACACAAAGACGATAAGACCGTAGCCACCGCCATCGATTCCGGGAAACACATTCCGGCGGCCGGGAAAGCCTAGTCGGCTTCCCGTTAATGAACTGCGGGCCAGCGTCTAGCTGGCCCGTGGGTTCTGCAATTCCATTTTCAGTTACCCCATCACCCATCAAGGAATAGTTTCATGTTACGTCTGCTCCTGTTCGTCGCTTCCTTTGCCTTGCTTTGCACGACTTCATTGGTTGCATTTGCCGACGAGAAAGCCAAGCTCGCCGAGAAGAAGGTTGAGCCGGAATCGAGCCCCGGCTGGGTTGTGATTGAGGAAGATGTCTGGATTCGATTTATCGATGAGCCGTCGCTTCGCATGCGTCAGGCCCACGAGCGGTTCACGAAGAAAGAGTATGAAGCAGCGGCCCACGATATGCGGAAGGCAGCGGGTTATCTCCAGGTCGAAGCGCAAAACGCCGCGACCGGAACCAAGGCAGCACTTATGGCATCCGCACACGAGTTGGAAACGCTGGCTACCGAAACGCAAACCGGGAAGGTGAAGTCGGTCAAGAATATGGAGGCCGCATTTGCGCGAGCGGAGCATGCATTGGCCGCTGATCATCTGGCAAAGGCAAAAGTGGCATTGAATAATAAGAATCATGCGAAGACGGGGCATTACTTGTCCTCGGCAGTTGCTCACGTCGAGAGCGGTGCTAAGTGGGCAGGCCGCGAACTAGAGACTGGAGCGATGGCCACTGCGAATGGGGTCCGCACCTTATCCGGTAAGTTGATTGAAGGTGGCGGTTTTGCGGTGGACGAGGCCGGCAAGGGCGTGACGTGGGTTGGCGATGAGGTCGAGAAGCTCGGCAAGTACATCGAACCCCACAAGCAAATCGAACCGGCATCGAAGCCTGTGAACATCAAATAGGACCGCACAGCGCGTGGAACGACTGCAATCGCATAAAAGTGTTTTGGCGGCTCGGGGCAACTTCGCCACCGAGCTGCGTTCATGGCGAGTCAATTAAGGAATTATCAAATGTCTAACTCAACGATTACCCGGCCCGTCATCTCAAATCTTAAAGAACCGGTGACACCATCCAAGCGAGGCGAGACGCAAGCATTTAGCGTCGCGAGACGCAATCTTCTGGCGTTGGATGCATCGGTAGCCGCCGGCAGTATCGACAACCTTAACCAACTTCTGGCCGACACCTGCACGCTCCGAGACTTGTATAAGAAACATCACTGGCAGGCATCGGGACCAAACTTCTACAGCCTGCATCTGCTCTTCGACAAGCACTTTGCGGAGCAAGCCGAACTCGTCGACCTGCTCGCCGAGCGTGTGCAAACGCTGGGCGGGGTCTGCCTCGCGATGGCGCACGATATCGCCGAGGCCACGCTCGTACCACGCGCGCCGAAAGACCGCGAAGGAACGGAGTCGCAGATTTTACGTTTGCTTCACGCCCATGAGGTCATCCTCTTGGAAGCTCGGGCGATGGCCCGCAACTCTGCGGATAAAGGCGACTTGGGAACCAATGACATTATCGTTTCCGATGTCATTCGTACCAATGAACTGCAAGTCTGGTTCGTTGCAGAACATGTGCAATGTACGTGATGAGCCGCTGGGTAACCGAAGTGGAGTTGCCGGACAAGACACTCGGGACTGCGATCGCGGCACGATCGACCCGAGGGTCAAATGAGATCTTCTAAGAACAATACGATGTCACGAAGAATGAAAGCGGCCGTGGTTGAACAGTTTGGAGCGCCGTTGGTGCTTCGGGAACAGGACATTCCCATTCCGGGGTCGGGGCAGATACTGGTCAAAACCGAGGCGTGCGGTGTATGTCACACTGATATTCATGCCTGGCACGGCGACTGGCCAACGAAGCCGACGCTCCCGTTCATACCCGGCCACGAGGGAATTGGCACTGTGGTCGCCTTTGGGTCAGGCGTGACGGCCGTGAAGGAAGGCGAACGGGTCGGAGTGCCTTGGCTGTACTCGGCGTGTGGTCATTGTGAGTACTGCTTGTCAGCTCGGGAGACGGTTTGTGGAGAAGCACAGTTCGGCGGTTACACCAAGAATGGAGGCTTCGCCGAATACATCCTGGCCGATCCAAATTACGTCGCCCGCATACCGTCCGGAATAAAACCCACGGAAGCAGCGCCGATAATCTGCGCCGGCGTCACTACTTACAAAGGGATCAAGGAAACAGGAGCGAAGCCGGGAGAATGGATTGCCATTTCCGGCATCGGCGGTTTGGGGCATCTGGCGATTCAATACGCCAAGGTCATGGGACTATATGTCTGTGCGATTGACATTGATGACGGCAAGCTCGCCCACGCCAAGCGTCTGGGTGCCGATCTCGTTGTTAATGCGAAGGCAGGTGACCCGGTCGAGACCGTGAGGAACGGGACCGGCGGCGGAGCGCACGGCGTTGTGATCACCGCGCCTTCCCTGGGTGCATTCAAGCAGGGCGTTGGTATGACGCGCAAATGTGGAACCTGCGTGCTGATCGGCCTGCCACCGGGCGAATTCCCAACACCGCTCTTCGACGTGGTGTCGAACTGCATCACCATCCGAGGGTCGTTCGTCGGTACACGCCAAGACATGGCCGAGGCGCTTGCGTTCGCGGCTGAGGGCAAGGTCAAAGCCGATATCGAGCTGCAACCGCTGTCCGCGATCAATCAGGTCCTTGAGCGCCTTCAACATGGCAATGTGGCGTCACGCGTTGTGCTCGACTTCTTGAATGGTTGAATCGGTGACATCCGTTCGGTTTAGCTAACGGAAGTGCATGAAAAGCGTCTCTCACGGGGTAAGTCGTTTGTTGGCTGGACGGTACCGGTCCTCTGCCGTATGCCCTCTCCTCTCTCCTCGGCCAAGTCGGACGCCGCACGCACACGAGCCGATTAGTCGAGATGTTGTGCCGGAGTGTTAAATACTAATGTTAAAAAAGAGTTACGCTGTGGATGACGCGCGGCAAGCCTTTGAGTCTCCGCATGAATTTGAAACCCCCGGTGGGTGAACTATCGAAGAATGGTGGGCAAAGCATCGAAAGAAGGTGGGTGAACCATCGAAACTCGGCGGTCGGTGGGTGATCTATCGAATGTCCCCGCCGGTGGGTGAACTATCGAAAGCCTTGCCGCGGTGGGCGAAATATCGAAACTGCTTGACATGGTGGGTGAAATATCGAATGGTCGGGCTCATGAATAAGCCACTGCCCCTGCTCGCGTATTATCCAAGCCCACCAGAACCTTCGGGTGACGCGGACCGGCAATCTGTGCCTGCCCCCGTCACAACGCGCTCGCCCTTGCTACCTGACCGGCGGCCCAAGCCGGATTTCTTCGTCTGCGACATCTTTGATGCAGCCATCAAGTCGGATATCCCCTTCGGCATCGAAGATTTCAAAGGCGGGCAGGTCGCGGCCGTCTTGCAGCCGCCACGGGCTGTAATCGTAGGACCACGGAGCGGGCGAGATTTGTGCGGTTTGATTACTGGTTTTCATAAGTGTCTCCGTCGAAGCCATTCATTTCTTCGACCAGTGCAATTGCACTACGCAGTGCTGCCTCGTACTGGTCACCTCGCCAGCTGTTTTCGCCGAAGGTGATGTTGCCCTCGGCGAGCTTTCCAAGATGGAAGACGGCGATATGTGCTGCCTTCTCGAAGACGATTCCGATCATGCGGTCGCCTTCGACTTGGAAGTTGACGGTGCAAAATGGTGCGCCGTGCACTCCATTGCGGTGGGCGGCGATGTTCTCGATGTGTAGTTCCATAGGTAGATTCCTTTCGGTTAAGGGGGCGGGCCGAAGCCCGCCCGCCTGGTTATTTTTCTTCGTTCGCTGTGCGGAGCGTGATGCGGCCATCGAGCGGCACGCATTCCAGCTGGAGATTGAATCCCTTGCCGTCGTTATGTGCCCAGGCACTTCCGATGCGGGTCCAAAACCCTTTCTTGCCCTCGCGTTCGCGAACCTGGTAGGCGATGTGGCTCGGGGCCTTGCCGCTCGTGCTCGTGTTGTTTTCTTCCGACATAAAATTGTTCCTTTCTTTGTTTGAGGCCACGCCCATCGCGGCCTTACGGCACACGATTCAAAGCCGCCGAATCGGGGCGGCCCGATGGCGGCTTTAGGGTGCCCGTTTCATAGGTCGCGGGTGTGGCCGGAATGAATGCCAGGAACGAATGTCAGAAGTATGCTGCGGAACGTGGCTGGGGCGGTGCCATGCGGCTAGTGGTTCTTGCGCGAAGAAGGCAAAGGGTGTAACCGTGGAAGATGGCTGGCATCAGCGTCGGCTAGCGGCAACCAATGGAAACGGAGGTCATGATGGCAACGGAATTGCGTAATGAGTCAGTAGCGGCCGGATCGCCGCGTGTATGTAGGCGATGAACTGGAAGGAACATACGAAACCAGCGATCGCCGTCGGTGACAAAGTCTGCTACAGCCGCCAGTTTTTGCAGAGCACGGGACAGCAGACGGGTGACGTGCCGTTTGCGCGCGGAACCGTTACGGCCCTCGTACCGCTTGGCAAAGAGACGCTGCTTGCTGAAATCGAATGGGACAACCCCGACCTGCCGAACCGGGTGAATATTCAGAACCTCTCGAAGGTGTCCGAGAAGGGCATCAGCGAGCGCTATTAGCGCGGCAATGCAAACGCCCGCCATGGATGGCGGGCTAAAAATCGAGGCAGGGATGCCTCAAGTAATCCGCCGCGTGTCCCGATTATTGCAGTCCTGACACGCGTCCGTTCTCCGGGAAAAAAAGCCCCGGCAGAGTTGCCAGGGCCATGCGGCGTGATAGTTAGCGGTTACTGGTCCCGCGTCTTGCAGTCTGGGCAGAGCCCGCAGTAATTCGCCATCGGCAAGGCGAGGGCGAGTTCGATCTCACTCCAGCCTTCGGCGATCGCGGCTGCTTCGGTCGCGAGACCGTCGCCTGCGTCGCAGTAGCGGCAGACCAATGAGAAGGCAGGGGCTGGGCCATGTCCGGCAGTGCGGCGAAGTACAGAAGCGATATAGGCGTGCATCGCCGTTTCGGTAACCTGGTAGGGATAGAAGCCGCCTTTGGCGAACCAGTCTTTCAGGGCCAACGCTAATTCGCGAGCGTTTTCAAATTCGCCATCGCGCATTGCGGCAAACATGTCGAGATAGGTTTGATAGGGGTCCATTGTGATTCCTAGGGAATATGCGAACAAAAGAAAGCCAGCCGCCTTGTGGCGGCTGGCAAAGAAGAGGGGGCGTTAGCCTTCCTGCGGCTGCAGGCCATGCAGGAAATCAACCGCCCGGCTTGCGTAGCTGGCGGCGGTGAAGATCGCCCGCTTGTCGTCCTTCAGGACCTTCAGCCAGTTAGCGACGTAGCTCGCATGGTCGTCCCGCACTTCGGGCGTGATCCGCAAGTCGGCCGAAAGGAACGCCGAGCCAAGTTCCGCGACGAGTTCTTCCATCGCGTAGCCTTCATCGCCCCAGCGTTTACGACCGAACTCCCGGTTCAGCCGGGAGGCATGCTTGGTCCAGTGTGTCAGCTCATGGGCCAGCGTGGCCGCGTAGCTTTCTGCGTCGCTGAAGCACTCGAAGCGGGGCATCTGGATGTGATCGCTGCCCGCGGCGTAATAGGCCTGCGTGCCGCCGGTGCGGATGTCGGCCTTCGTGTTCGCGAAGAACCGGTCGGCCGCCTCGATGCGTTGCAGCTGTGGCTTCGGGGTTTCCTTCAGCTGGTAGTACCAGTCGGGCAGGCTTTCGATCTGCTCGACGTTGAAAACGGTGTATTCCTTAAGGAAGGGAATATCGCGTTCGACTTCCTGCCCGGCGTCGTCGGTTTCGCTCTTCTTGAATTTGGAGGCGTACACAACGGGGGAGCCATGTTCGCCTTTCTTCACGAACCCGCCCAGCTCGCGGGCCTGGTTAAACGTCATCCAGATGGGGCAGGCATAGCCCTTGGTTTCCGCCTCAGCCCACAACATCAAAACATTGATACCGCTATAGCGTTCGCCATTGAATCGCAATGGCCGCGTGATCCGTCCGGCTGCATGTTCCGCGTTCCACGGTTTCAGCCAAGGCCTCACGCCCGCCTCTAGTTCGGCAACGATGCGATCGGTTACCCGTGAATAAACGTCTGCCCTTTTGGTGGTGTTGGAAGTGGTAGTCATGGTCTTCTGTCTCCTCTTGAATGAAATGAAAAGAGCCCCGCGCTCTTTCCTGAGAGCCGGGGGTCGAAGACCACGAACCGAGGGGGAAGGCAGTCAAGGCCGACCGCAGCGGAGGGGCACCCGGTCTGCACAAGCGACGCGTACCCGCGAGCGCGGAAGATCGGGGAGGAGCCGCGCAGGGAGCGTGTCGTGAGCCTTGACGGCCTGGGGGATGCTCCCCCGGTATTCATGCACCAGGGGGCGGGAAGGGGACGGGCGTCCGTCCCGTACTCGGGACCGCAGCGAACGCGGAGCCTGAAAGTCACCCGGCCGCCATGGAGGGCGGGGTGCTATCGGTGTGATGGAACCGAGCAGCAGCCGGTCTTAAAAGTGGGTCGCGTTGGAGTATTAATGGCCTGCAATAAAATGTCTGCCAAAGCGAAACGAGGCAGTCTGCCGCGGAGCGTGTTCGCAAGCCTGCTGGTTGTATTAAGTCTCAACACAGCAGAAGTCATGGCGGCAGGTTCGCCTAGCTAGTGCGATGAACAAGCCGATCGCTTGAACGGCGTTTCAGACGCTTCAGGGAATCCGTACAACCTGACGGCCCGTGCCGATGAACCCGCCTGTGTGTTGCCGATGAGCGCTTCGTTCTAGCGCCGCGTTAAAAGAAGATGCGATAGGCAACATAGGCCAGTCCGGCTAACGCACAATAAAGGGTGCGTCGAGCCCATTTCCACCGCCAACGCTTCGTGCGTATCGGCAGGATGGTCGCCTTCAGCGTGTCACGGGCGGTTCGTGCGGCGGTGCATTCCGCTTCGCTCGCCAGGTGAGCAAGGGCGCCGGTCCGGCCGCAGGCGAGCAGATATTCTTTCTCGTCGGCGGAGAGGTCGAAGTCGAGGGTGCCCACCGGACGCGGATCGATGACAACCGTTTGGTCACGGTAGCGCGATACGGTTTCGATGTCAGCGCCTTCCGTCCAGATCGAAAGCAGGTCGCTGATCACGAAACGGGATTTCGGCGTCTCGTAGATTTCCGGTCCCAGGAAGAGGCTGACGAATTCAGTGCCCGGATGGTCGCGAAGCAACTCTTCCACCGGAAAATTCTGGTGGATGCCGCCGTCATAGGTATGGATGCCCTGCTCTTTCTGCGGAACGAATACGTAAGGGATCGACATGCTGCACCGGGCGGCGTAAGCCGCATCGGCGTCGGCATCGATTGAATCGAACTTCAGGGTCCGGCGTCCGCGGCGTGACGCGTAGACGGTGACCCGGTGCGGCAGGTCCTTAAGCCGGACGCGTTGCTGGCTGTTGAGCTTATTCGCGAGCAACTCATCCAGCCAGATGGTGAACGCGTTCGCGTGATGTAGCCCCTGGTGAAAGATTAAATTGGAGGGATACATGTACCAGGACGCGTCGAAGAAGTCGCGAAAGTCCTTTTCGCTCATGAGCTTCTTCATTTCTTCCGGCGTATATCCCGCTCCCAGCAGGATCGCGGTAATCGCGCCTGCGGACGTGCCTACGAACCAGTTGAAGCGATAGCGTTTCGTCAGCTCTTCGAGCGCACCGACATACGCCAGGCCCTTGATGCCGCCTCCCTTCATGATCAGCGCCAGTGGAGCATGCGGGTCCGGAGGGTATACCACGCGCGGCAGCGGACGCAGGGCAGGCGGCGGTTGCTGCGTCGCCTCAATATCGAGGCGAAAATAAACAGGGACGTCACGCCTGGAACTCCAGCCATCCGGCATGGCCTGAAGGGGGACGACACAGCTGAGTCGGCGAACGGGTGCCTTTCCGGCCTGCGCATCCAGCCAATCGGCTGAATGGACGGTGTATAGCTTTCCCACCAGGTCTTCGGCGACGGCGACATTCTGGAAGTCGTAGACGTCGATCCGCCCAACAATCTGGTCATCCGCATCCGTCAGCGGATGCGACAAAAGGTCTTTCCGCCGGGCGAGTGCGGCCGTGAATTCCTCGGCCGTGGCGACGGTGGCGCTGGCGCGGCAAGCCAGCTTTTGATCCGCGAGGAACTCCGCCAGTTCCTGCTGGATTTCGGCCGCGGCGGCGAGCAAGAGCGGACGCCGGAGGCGGTAGGCGTCAGTGAGTTCATCGGTCACGCTAGGCCCTCAATTTTTCGCCGACAACGACGCCCTGGTATTTAATCTGGCGCTGCGCCGCCTTGTCCTGAATCTTTACCGACTGGTTGATCGTGGCAAACGGCGCGGCAATGACGACGTTGTCCTGCGTGGTATAAACCATGTACTGGAGCTTCTCCGTAAACTCGTCTTTGTTGAGTGTAAAAACCGATCTGCGCGCCTCTGCAGGCGCATGAGCGAGAAACGCCGTCTTGGTTTTATCCGTCAGGTACTCGTTGGCAAACATATTCAGGGACCATTGCTTGCGGGTGGATGCGCGGACGGCCACAATCGCATGCGTGAGCTGGTCGCGAGCCGATTTATCGGCCAGCGAATCGAACGTGGACCGCAGGCATTTCGCAAGCACCCTCGTTCCAGCAGTGCCGTTTAGCGAAGGCACGCTGTCGAGAAACAGGCTTACCCAATAATCGGCCGCGGTGCCGGGCCCGCTTTCACCCTGCTTGTCAATAACACGGCCGGTCCAGAAAGCCGCATTTGTGTTGGGGCCCTGGAGCAACGCTCCCTTTTTAAATGACGAGGACCGGCTGAAAGCGTTTTTGAGTACCTTGATCCGCGCCCGTTCTTGGCTTGAAGAAAACTGGAAGGGCTCTTCTTTTGGGAAGGCCCACATCACGAGCCGGCGCACGGGATCATCCTTATAGGCGGCCAGCATGAGGAGCGTCGAATCAGAGCGATCATCCATCGAATCTCCAAGCCGGGTGGCGATCGCGACAGCAGCGCTCTTGGCAGCCGGCGCGGAGCTAAAGCAATACGCCAAAGCGTGGTCGCGTAGTTCATGGGTCGAGCCGCTTCCCTTGCTCGCTTTGCGCAGGTTCACCATCGGCCGCGCGTCCAGTTTCGATTTCTGGAAATAGTCGTTGAGAATGGCCTCGAAGTCTTTATCCGCGTTAATCGCTCCGCCGCGCGGCGGCGTTGGTGTCTTGGCGAGGCGTTGAGGTATTACCTCATAGGCATGAATCCGGACCAGTTCCATATCGCCCCCGCTGCAAAACAAAGGTAAACGCGAGCCATAGGTGCTAGCAGTGACAGCAATTGTACTGGATATGTATCGAATCGCTACGATGGGGGCGAGGACTTATAGTTTTTTTCTGGTATTGATTGACGGTTCGCGCTAATTACTGAGTATGCTCCGCATCATCCAGAACCGGTCTTCAGCAGGTGCCAAGAGCTACTACTCCAAGGCCGACTATTACACCGAAGGACAGGAACTCGCCGGATACTGGGGCGGGAAGGGTGCTGCGCTGCTGGGGCTTGAAGGCCAGACCGAGCAGCGGGATTTCGAAGCGCTGTGCGACAATCTTGATCCAAGGCTCGGCGGCCGCTTAAGCCCGCGAACCAAATCCGACCGGACGATCGGGTACGACTTCAACTTCAGCGTGCCCAAAGGCGTCTCGCTGGCGTACCTGCTGCAGGGCGACGAGCGAATACAGGCCCCGTTCCAGGGCGCGGTGCGCGAAACGATGGAAGACATCGAAGCGGAAGTAAAAACCCGCGTGCGGACCGGCGGCCGGGACGACGAACGTGTCACCGGCAATCTTGCCTGGGGTGAATTCGTACATCTCACGGCACGGCCGGTCGAAGGCATTCCCGATCCGCACCTGCATGCACACTGCTTTGTATTCAACCAGACCTCCGACGGGCAGGAGGAACACTGGAAGGCCGCGCAGTTCACCTCTTCCGCGAGCACCTTGCTGACGATCTTTACATAGCTCTCGCAGGTCTGCAGGCCGACGCTGGCCCACCCAGCGTGGTACTTCGGCCAATCCTTCTTGAACATGTGTATTTCCCCTGTCCAGAGACGGCTGAAGATCAGGTGAAGTTCGCGGAATACAGCGTACTCTGGCCAATCCCGCCTGACCTTCCCGACGAACGCTCCGTCGTGCTGATTCGGCTCCTTCACACCCGCTCGTTCGTGCAGCGTTGTCGCAACCAATCCTAGAGCATTTGCCGTAGAATCTGTGAATCTCTCCCTGCCTTTCCTCTGGGCCAGCTACATGTCGAGAACAACTACGGAATCACCCGATGATTCACTTCGGGAGCTGCCTACTCAAAGAAGTAAGCCAGATTGGCTGCAGGCCGATCACGCACTGCCATTCTCGAAGCTGAGCGGTGACGAATTTGAAGTCCTATGCTTTTTGCTCCTTCGGAAACAGTTTCCCAGCGATCGCATTTACTACTACGGCAAGACTGCGGACATGGGTCGCGACATAATCCATGTGTCCACGAGTGGCCGCACGCGGCTCATTCAATGCAAAAACTTCGCAACAAATGTCAGCATATCTGAGGTCGCCTCAGAGATGGCGAAGGTGTACGTCAATGTGTTCTCGAAAGCCATTCCCGAGCAACCCGATGAGGTCGTCTTTTTCGTATCCAGGGACCTGACGGCAACATCACAGGATCTAATTCAATATCAAAGTGAGTGGACTAGGCACGCGAAGGACTACCTCTCGAAATTCTTGAAGCAAGCCCCCTCCGACGATCTGCTGCAGTTCGCAAACGAATGGTGGCCATTTGGTGATCGGCAAGGTGGACTCGCAATCACGCAAGACATTTTTACCCACGATCCCACACTCCTAGACAGCTTCTTCGGAGTTCGCAAAGTAGTTGATGCAACCCGCGCGGATGTCCGAAACGACATCCGCGATGAGCTCGAAATTGCCCTAGAACCTATTCGAAGCGTTCTGCAAAGTAGCGATAGGCAATCTGCAGAGATTCCGTCAACAACGCTCCCAATCCACGACATTCGGAAGAAGATTGCCAGCGCCTCGCAAACGCTACTAAGTTGGCCACGGACTCTCGGTGCGCAGATCTGGATCGAACGCCCCGAAGTCGAAATACTCCTGAATGACATTCAATCCAAACCAACCCTCGTAAGCGTTCTGCTCGGCGAACCAGGTAGCGGTAAGTCCGCACTCCTAGCCCAACTTGGAATTTCTCTTCGGGAAAGTGGAGTGACTTGCTTGGCAATCAAAGCAGACACTCTAGATGTGCATGTAGACACTCTTGGGAAACTCGCCGAACGGCTCGATTTTTCTGGCACCGTTGCGGATTGTGTCAAGACCTTGGCCGCAACCGAAAAGGTAGTTGTTCTAATTGATCAGCTAGATGCCGTGGCCGACCTAGTTGATCTGCGGTCGGGTCGATTGAACGTACTTCTGAATCTGATTCACGAACTGGCCGAAACTCCAAACGTTTATGTCATTGCATCGAGCCGAACGTTTGAATTCGCTCATGATGCCAGATTTCGAACGATCAACGCCGAGGAGGTCGTACTTTCGTTGCCGAGCTGGGAGACCATCGCTGCTATTCTCCAAAAACGCGGGACACAGGCTGAGAATTGGCCCGCGAATTTCAGAGAGGTCTTGCGAGCCCCGCAGAATCTCAAGTTGTTCGTTGAGCAGCTTACCGACTCGTCTGAACAACGCGTATTCGATTCTTATCAACAGATGCTAGAAGAGCTCTGGTACAGAAAAGTAACACGATCTGCGGATGCGGACGCAAAGTCTATCTTGCTTGCTGCTATTTCGGAAGAAATGTCGAACAGAGAAGTGCTCTGGCTGCCACTTGCTCAGTTTGATGCACGACGGGCTACGTTGAACCAGCTGGTGGCCGATGGAATTTTGAAGATTTCGGACAACCGCTTCCAGTTTGGTTTCCAGCACCAAACTCTGCTCAGCCATGCGAGGGCGCGAGCAATCGTCCAAGGTCAAACTGATTTTGCGGAATACGTAATTCAGCGGCAGCACGCGCTTTTCATTCGCCCGACGCTCTGGAGCACACTTGGTTATTTACGAGAGGCATCGAAGGATGCATACCGAAAACAGATGACCCGGCTATGCTCGGAATCCCTGCGACTACACGTCCAACACCTGCTACTCGACTTTATTGGACGGCTGCAGGACCCGGATGGAGAAGAGGAAGCATGGTTAACGAATTGGCTGGAAAATGATGACTTTCGACGACGCGCACTGTTAGCGATTTCGAATAGTAAAGGATGGTTCGATCGACTGCGAGACAGCCACATTGCGGACGTGATGCAGACCCCGCACGGTGCGGAATGGCAGATCGTGCAATTGTTATCAATCGCGGCTAATCATTCACCTGGCAGCGTTCTCGACCTCATCGAGAAATATTGGCTCCAAGATCCGGATATGGACCGACTGACATTCCGGATTTTCGACGAATTTGCGCACTGGAATGAACGAGCAATTTCCATCATCTGCAAAATCGTCGCCAGGTCGACAATCAACGAGTCGTTTGTTACCAGCATCGCAAGCAAGGCCGCCGCGTACACCCCCAAACTAGCGCCTCGGATCGTGGCAGTCGAATTCCGACGACAACTGAATGCAGTGCGAACTGCCGCAGCATCACAGAGTGATACCGTGCCAGACAATGCCGATCTGGCCGAGCGATTATCCGCCGAGTTTACGCGAAGGCTCAACAACCCGATTTGCAAGTTGCTTGACTCCGCTGATGGCCGATACGACATGCCCGCGATTGCTGAAGCGGCCCCGATGGAGTTTCTAAATGAAATGTGGCCGGCACTCACTGAGGCAATCGACTTAACACTTGACGGCGTTCATCACATCATCAACCGCTACAGGTCGTCGCATGTGCACTATGACTTCGACAGCAACTCCGATGTGCGGCACCCTCTAATGAGCGCGGTGCTGGTCGCGATGTTGGAGCTAGGTCAGCATGACTTTCCAGCATTTGAACGATTCTTTCGAAAAGCAATGGTCAGCGACTCTATGCTGGTGCAACGATTGCTCTGCCGAACTCTCGTTGAGCTGGCACCGGAGTCAGCATCTTTGTCGTTTGAGTACCTAATGTCTGATTCCAGACGGCTCATGGTAGGCGACTACCAAGAACCACATAGCGAAACGCGTGCATTGATTGCGAAGATCTCGCCAGAACTCGGCGAATCGCGTCTGCGAGACTTGGAAAAGTGCATTGCCAACTGGACCGAATATCAGCCAAACATACCCGATGAAGACGTAGAGACCCGACGCGATAGAAGGCAATGGGACCGTGAGGCCCGCCTATGGCTGCAGCTATCAATTCCTACTGAGCTGCTCTCAAGCGAGTCCAAGGCTTCCTTAACTGCAGAAGAAACTGCACTGCCGACAGTCAAGAAAAGAATGGAAGAAGTTACATCTGAAACTGAATTTGGCAAAGTCTTGAGTCCGATGTCGACCGAGCAGATGAACCTCGCTCAGGACGCGCAAGTTCTGAAGTTGTTTGACGAATTGCCTGATGGCGCCGACTGGCATCCCAGGCACAGCGGGGTAGGTGGAACGGTGGAGGCGTCGACGGCGTTGGCTGAACTCGCCAAATCGAGTCCTGAACGGGCTGCCAAAATATTGAAGCAGCTTCGAAGTACAGATCACCAAGTACCCGCATCTTTTGTCATTCGGTCGATTGGGGATACAGCCTTTCCGTCCATCGACTATTTCTCTCTGATTCACGAACTGGTGGGTCTCGGCTTCAATTCGCAGGACTTCCAAGATTCAGTTGCGAGCTCCTGCACTCGTCGAGCCGGACAAGCTGATGGTCTACCGGCCGACATTTGCAACCTGCTGAAATCCTGGTTGAGTCAGTGGGTATTTCGCACCGATGAGTCTGGCGATATTGGCGAATCCGACGATGAACGGACACGGAGCGTCGTATTCGACGGAGGCGGCACCTACACACTTCCTCGTGGTACATATTGGATTCTATGTGCGTTGGCCTACGGGTTGATTCGCAGAGAACCACCCGCAAGTGAGGAATGGCTCGAAGTACTGCAATCCCACGTCGGTCGGGCTGAGAGCGCGCGAGTTTGGAAAGTATTCTGCCACGAATTGCGGATGCTCCAATACTGCAATAGTTCAGCTGCCATTGCGTTTCTTGAGGAACTGTTTGCAAAATATCCGTCCGTTCGCGACTCACGATTTGGCGCGCGACTTCTCGCCGGAATACGTAAACTCCTCGGCGCACAAGTGTATGCGAGATATTGCGAGGAACTAGGAAAAAGCGACTGGTCATTCGCACAACAAGCTAAGGGCGAATTGTTCGGCGTCAGCTACATCATGCTGGACGGCTTCGAATCTGTCGATCAGAAGGTCGAAGAGGCGATGAAACCCGCGTCGATCATGGATGGCCCGTTGCTAAAGGGCATTGCATTCGCTGCAGCAAGACTATGGGCGAATCCTCGGTGCCGTTCACGGGCGACTTCAGTTTTCGAGTCAATCGCCCAGCGCGGATCGGATTTCGCGAATAGTGCTCTTTCGGAACTTTTCCTCAACACGGCTTTTGTTCCGACTAAGGACTCGAAACGCATTTTGCAAGTCACCGCTGAAAATCCAAGCCTTATTCGAGATGTTAGCGCATACCACTTCGCCGAAATGCTTGAACTGTTTGCGGCGTCCATGCCTGACGCTGTACTTAAACTTGCCAGCGCGCTGTTGGATCAATTGGAAGCACAACGGGAAGATGAGCATCGGAGAGATTTTGACCTTGCTGACTCAGCGCTGACGAGCATCGCAATTACATTGCAGCGGGATGAACGTCGTCGAGCTGCGGGACTCGATCTCTTCGAACGCCTTCTCAAATGGGGATTCACTGAGACCGTGCAGACTGTCCGCGAGTTGGACAATAGACCTGTTGGCGTTGTCCATCGTGCTCGCAGACAGAGACGCAAGAAATAGCGGTAGTCGAAGTCCATTGGCCACACCATAGTGGTCTGCAGGAACTTCTCGCATTCGCTAACCTGATTCTCAATGCCCTGAGAATCTTGGTCTGAAGCGGACAGGCGTCGGATGATTCAACGGAGAGGACAGGATCTTTGCCGAAATTAGGGAGTGACTGCTCCTTCAGTTTCCCACTCACCCATGCCAGCTTGTGCGAAAACATTACGTCGAGAAGGAATGCCACTTCTGATTGGCCATTGCAATCGTTTTGCCCGTCATCGCTGACAGGTTCCGCTGGACGAATGCTTAAAGAGCTAGCCGGTGTTTGCGCAATGGAGGGAGGGGCGTTTCGACGTCGTCATACAACTTCAAGAGCTCTGCAATCTGTTCGTATTCGGCTGCAAACCAGTGCCGTCCAATCTCCTTGCGCCGCTGATTCACGCTTCGATTGTGGCACCGCCCAAGTCGTCGTCCGCTTCCACATGGGCACGGCAGTTTGTTGGCCGTTCGCTTCTTCATTCCTGCTAACCGAAGAAACTCCTCCGATTGTTCGATCGATTTCGCACGAAACATCGTGGCGAGATGCTGTCGGATACCATCATTTCCGTGGGCAAGCTCTCCGTAGGGGATGGTGCCGCGTCTTTCGCGGTGGGAATACCCATATAGATACGGCACGACGAAACCCTCTACGAAGGTGAGAAGGGTCGGTACTTCGCGAAGTCGCAATCGGATTTCGGTGGGCGCCCCAACACACAACTCGCCTCCGTGGAGCTTGTGGTAGTCCTTTGGGATTCTCCCGCCGGTCTCTCTGACACCCGGCAGCACCTTCGGGAAGCCTGGTCGAACGGTCAACGTTATCTCGTAGGAATCCGCGATATCTTCATTCGCCGGTCCGATGACATGAAAATCCAAAGTCCCTTTCAGCGCCAATCGCTCATCCTGCGAAGGCACAATTCTTAGGCCGGGATATTGCGCGAGGAGTGCTTCAATTTGCAGCGCCTCGTACCGTTGCCGGAACGATTTAGGCATGATCACTCCAGGGTTTCGGGGCCGAAGGAATGACGAGCGTTGGTGCCGCCCGAGCGACCGCAGATACCCTTGCTGGAACATTGCCCTGCAGCGATCGCAGTTCGGACTGCGTAAGCGTGACCGCAAAAACATTTGCGACCTCGCGGCTGAGAGAAAATCGATCTAGCTCGGACGCCAGTCGTGACAGATCGCTCTTCGCGGCGTAATACCACTCCCAAAAATTCTTTTCGAGTCTTGGGTTCGACGCCCATTTGTCCGCGTAATCCTCAGCAGGATCCGCGGGATTCGACACTCGTGGCCGATTGTTCTGGATGAACATCGGCATCTTGTCGAGGACGTTGGCAATAGCTTCCGCGATGGTGACTTCCCCCTCGTATGCGCGTGCCGCCAAGTTGGTGATGATCATCGAGATGGGGGCCAGATCGGGCGTCTCCTGGAACATGACGTCGCGGTGCCGCTTCAGAATTTGAATACTTCCTTGCAGTGTCGTCTTCCATTCGTACGGCGGCACGTCCTCGACGGTTGCCTGAACGGATTTGTTCCGCGTCATGAGACTGCGCCCAAGCGCCGCGCGCTGCTCGAACCATCGCGCAAAGCCCCGGGGATTACTGCTCAGCCAGGTGAGAGCGATTGCTTCGTACTGCGGATGGCGAAGATCCGTGATGGCGACGGCGCGGCCCGCCAATTCCTCCGGAACACCTGCATCAACGAGGCGAAGAATGACCGCCTCAAGTTCGGGCACGCACGGCAGCGAGTCGAGGTGAAAGTTCAGGTCGTCGGCATACTGCAGGCGCCAGCAGCGATTGTGTTCATGCACGGGGGCAAGCATGCCGCGTTCGCGGGCATACGCCTTGATTTCCTCCCCATAGAGCTGCTTCAACTGCTTCTGCGTTAGATCCGCCTTCCCGAGCCTCGTGAGCACGCACACGTTGTCAAGATCGTACTCGTCATCTGCGTTGAGCGGCCGATTTACGGTTCCAAACCGAAACGAGCCTTGAGGGCGAATGTCAGGGTCGTACTTCTTGATTCCGGATTCGTCCCGTTTCAAGAATTCGCCCAGCGAGCGATGTCGTGCTGCGGCCTTTTCGTAGAGCGATTTTGGAATGCTGATGTGCTCAACGACAAGCTGCAGCAATCGGTCGAATTCGGGTGAAAGTGCGTCCATGTTCTTTCTCAAGAAGGAAGTAAGAGTGCCGGGATGAAGCCACCCCGAGCGTTAACCTGGTCGTACAACTGCCACGGCATATGCGCCTTTGGCATCCGCACGCGGCCCAGCTCGATCGCCGACGACACGCCGGTCGCCGGAAACACGTGAAGGGTGGTCGTTTGCCCATGGGCCGCCTTGATTCGATCGAGCAGTGCGCACATGAGCGTCCTGAATGCCGACAGCTGCTTGCGACTTTTGATCAAGTCCATGTTTGGTCTGGCCACCGTCACCCTCCAAATGTTTGCGTCTGGGCCGAGTACTCCAGTGATCCTGTCGTCTGTCACCTCCGCGCTCAGGGCCAGGACGAGCGCGGGAACCCCGTTGAACGAAGCCGGTGCCTCGACGAGGAATTCTAGGCGCGGTGCCTTCTTCAGCCAGTTCCATGTCTGCGGCTCGCGGTGCCGCTGGAAAACCTCCGCGCTCATGATGTCATTCATTAAGGTTCCGAAAAGGATGAGCAGTGGCTGCGGCGCTATAGCGAACACAGACAGGTGCGCAATGGCACCCAACCGAATTCGTTCTCTCACCTGCTGCTCGAATTTGACCGACAGATTCTCTGACTCGACCTCCCAAAACTTCGGGTTTCGGTCGTTGTACGAGTTGTTGATCATCCCCAGCGTCAGGGGCCTGTCGTCCGCCGGATGAAGCGTCGGGAACAATGCCTGTGCCGCCTCCGCGAACTGTAACGGTGAACTATGGTCGCCCACGTTCGCGCCATAGAGGACGACGTGACTCTTCTTACGAGGATCGACGCCCGTCACGATTTCGACGCGCCGTTCATGGTCTTCCTTCCATTGTCGCAAGAGGTCCACCGAATACCGGCCGCCATCTTTTTGCTTGTCGATTTTCTGGTGGCAACCGTGGCAGACCAGCAGCAGATTGGCGAAGTCATTGAGCTTCCGCTTGGAAATCCCTTTATTACCCCGGGGGCCATCGCTGCTGAATGAATAGATGTGCGCCTTCTGTGCGAGGTTCACGGCCTCCTGCGTGACCGGGGATTTCCAAAGGGCTTGGTTGCAGCCGCGAAACTCACATCGGGCCGCCGCTCGTCCCCAGAGCAAGCGTTCCACGGTCGGCAGAATATGCCGCGTCACGTCGCGCAGAGTGTCGTCCGAAACAGCAGTTTTGGACCGTTTTGGAGAGGCCTTTCGTCGTGATTTTGAGGCGGGTTTCATCGTGACTTTCCTGCAGGAAGCGTGCTAGCGTCGTGTTAGCTATAGCGAACATAACGATCCGTCAGGGCGGAGTCAACTATAACTGACGGGGAATCTTGTTCCAGCGAACGCACGTGGTACATTGGTGCCACGTGTCCACCTATTCTCCGAGCGAAGTGATGGCTATGGCCCTGGCAGATCGATTGCGCAAGTTACGGGAAGACCAAGGCTTATCGCTCGACGAAGTCGCAACGAAGGCGAATATCTCGAAGACGTACTTATGGGAACTAGAGCGCGATAAGGACGGAGTGAAGAAGCCTTCTGCGGACGTGCTGCTGAGAATTGCTACCGCACTTTCAACCACACTAGCGGAGATTTTGTCCCTCGCGACAGTTCAGGCACCCCAGGGCCCCGTGGAACTTCCGCCCTCGTTGCGCGATTTCCGCGACCGCATGGCAGCGCAGTCGACGCCGCTGAGTCCCAACGATCTTCAAGAATTGGCTGCGATGAAGTTTCGCGGCGCGCAGCCGCAGACCGCCGACCAGTGGCATCAGTTGTATTTGTTTCTTGCGAACACCGTTCGGAGAAAGCCGTCATGACGCAACGGGCACGATCCACGAGGGATCTAATCGATGAATTGATTCGCTCAACCGGCTGCAGCGACGCGCCTGAAGCCATCCGGATGAAGGCCAAGGAACTTCTAGACGTGCATGCGGCATCGTTTGGCGAACCGTCGTTGCCAATCAGCATGGACGTGCTCGCGAGCCTGAGAGGAATCTCGCGCAGCACCGAGTTGCCGGTGCAAAGCCCCGACGCTGAATTGGTTCCTGATGGGAAGGGTGGGATGACGATGCGGGTGAATCCCGACCAGCCGGAAACCCGTCAGCGCTTCAGCGTTGCGCACGAAATTAGTCACACGTTTTTCCCAGACTACACATCGAAGGCGTGGTGCCGCACCGACGCCCGATACCGTGACCGCCAAAATCCCGAGGATTACCTTGAGATGCTGTGTGACATCGGCGCTGCGGAGCTTTTGTTTCCGCAGCCGTGGTTTAGCCGGGATGCCGCTGCGTGTGCCGGAGCATCGGACTGTGCTCGACTCGCGTCGACCTACCACGCTTCGCGAGAGGCTACCATCCGTCGTTTCGCTGAAACGTGCTCCGAATCGGTTGCTGCCGTCTTCTTTATTTGGAAGCTGAAGCCGACTCAGCTTGGAACAATTGGACGACAAAACCAAACGAACCTGCTCGGCATCGAACCCGAGCAGGAAATTCGCGAAGCGATTCGTTTGCGAATTGAGTACTCGATTCCAAGTCCGACGTTTATCAACGACGGATACTTTTTGCCAAAAGATAAGTCCGTTGATGGAGACAGCCCGATTTATCAGGCCGCCGCAACCGGCGAGCCGGCCGATGGCGACTGCTACCTCGACTTAGGACAAGCGTCCGGAACGTATCGAGTCTGGGCGATTCCCCTTTGGACCCCAACCGAACAACTTGGTGCCAAAGGCGAGAACTCCGTGGTCGCCGTCCTCCGGCCGGTGAATGTAAAAAGGCCCAAGAACAAGCAGAAGCAGGTGGGACCTAGTCTCTTCGATGCGCCATAGCAATGGCATGCAGCCCTTCTTCGTCCGGGGCGGTGAAACGTATAAGCGGATCGAGCCCGACTTCGTCGTTTTGAAAGATGGCATCATCATGATCGTGGAAGTCGACGGCGACAGGGTTCGCAAAGAAACGCCGCTGGAGGCACACAACCGAATGACGATGCTCGGGCACGAAGGAGCTCACGTCGAGCGCGTGAATACTTCGGAGTGCGACACGTCCGAGAAGGCAAAGGCTTGTGCTCTACGTCTTTTGGAGGTTGTCGGGAAGCTCAAATCCAGCCGCTAAGTTGCGCGCGAACCCAACGGACGAGAAGGCATCTTTATTCCTATGGCAAAACGCAAAGCCACCTTTGATCACGGTCCATTCGGCACCAAACACAATAGTTTGTTCCGCCCCGGCCCCGCCATGCGCTTGAATGCCTGTGTCGGGAGGAATCGGGAACCAGCGGGATTTGATCGCTACGCGAGCGGCTATTTTGAGGCCGGCGCTCGGTTGGTCGCAAGTTTGAAGGAAAACTCGGTCAGCGTGGACAGCCTAATCTATCCGCTCGTGATGCTCTACCGACACGGCATCGAAACAGCCCTGAAGCATCTTGTACGGGTTTTACCTTCACTGTGCGATGACGACGCGGAAGTGAAACTCACGCATAATTTGATCGACAACTGGAAAATTGCGCGCCGCTATTTAGCCGAGTTGGACGCCGGCGACGAAGGGCTAGATGAGGTTGAGGCGATTCTGAAGGACTTCGTCGAGCTAGATCCTCGCGGCGACGCGTTTCGGTATCCGGAGGACATCAAAGGCAAACGTCTCCTTCAAGACACTAGCCTGATCAATGTCGAAGTATTCGGCGAACGAATGGAATTGGTCGCCAAGCACCTGGAGGGTTGTTGTTATTGGGCTGATCATCTCGAAGAAGCAAAAGCGGAAGGGTTGCGGTGGGAACTTGAAATGGAGCAAGACCATGCTCGCGACATGGCCGACTACTACGGCGACGAAAGCTGGTGACATGGGATCATTTTCAGACGAGCAGAGAATTTCCACGTATTGGTGGAATAAGTCCGAGGACCTCCGGAACGCTGCGGCACTAATTTGGTCGGCGATTGACAGCCCGAAGCCGAACGCGGTCGGCGAAACGACGATTCGCACACCAAGCCGATCGATCTATTTCATGCTCTGTGGCATGTCTCTTGAGGCAATTCTCAAGGCAATCCTCATCGAGAAGAATCAGATGCCTCCTAAAACACATGACTTGAAGAGGCTGGCCGACCTCGCCGGAGTGTCGTACGACTCGCACGAGAAAGATTTGCTCGAAATTCTCTCGGCTGCAGTGATTTGGGACGGGCGATATCCTGTTCCGCTCGCCCAGGACGCATGGGATCGCCTGATGAACCTTCACAACGAAAAACTCTGTGATCGAAAGAAGCTAAGCGAGAAATCCAAGTTCGCCGTTCTCTCCCGGAATCGCGAACTCAATTGGGACCGTTTTGCAGATTTGTTGAGCAGAGCCACATCCGACCTATTCTCAATCGCTAGTTGGGTTACGCGTGAATGACGCTGAAGGTGAAAAATGTTGCCAAGCAAACTTGACGACGTGACGCTTGCCGACCTTCAGCAGCTTGTCACCGATGCAGTGCCCGAAAGCAAAGTTATTGAGTACAAGAAGGCGTTCTATGTTCTGAATCACGCAGATCCAGACGAGAAGCGGAAACAGCACGAGGAGCTGTTGAAAGATGTCTCATGTTTTGCGAACACCATCGGCGGCGACGTGATCATCGGAGTCGAAGCGAAGGACGGCGTACCGACTGACGTTTGTGGTTTCACTCATTCGAATCCTGATGGACTGAAACTTCAACTCGCCGATATCCTGCAGCAGCATTTAGAACCGCGCATCAGCGTCTCGATGGCAGTCGTGCCCCACAGCACTGGCCGAATTGTTCTCGTCATCCGCGTCCACCAGAGTACGATTGCACCTCACCGCGTTGTCTACCAGAAGCAGCCCGGCCAGTTTTGGGCGAGGAGCGATGCGAACGCGTACCGAATGGACGTCTCGGAGCTTCGTAGAGCCTTCGTCGGTTCCAGATCTCTCGCCGACGAGATTACGAAATACAGGTACGACCGCATATTCGCTATAGAGAGCGGCCACACGCCGGTTCCACTCGCTAAAGCACCGACGATTGCATGTCACATCATCCCCACGGAATCATTCTCGTCGGCAGTCGATCACTCAATTTCAGAAATCGCTACGCAGTTTCACGACCTTCATCCACTGAGGGCCAGCCGCGCGGTGTATTCCGTCCCGAAACTGGATGGATATGTGACGTGCGACAACCCGGCAGTTCCGCCAGTTGCTGGATACGTTCAGGTTTTTCGCAACGGCGTCATTGAAGTCATCAATGCTTATGACAACGTATTTCACGACGTCAGAGATACCGAGAAGAAGCATCCTGCATTTTCGACGTACCAAGAGTTCGAGTTGATACAGAGGCTGCCAAGCTACATCAAGGCGCTGGCAAACCTCGGCACGCAACCACCGCTGTGGTTCTACATGAGCCTTCTTGGTTTTCGTGGCGTCCGCGTCTTCGGCGACCATAACCCAGGAATGGCTTTTGATCGCAACCGGATTGACTTACCGAAAGTAGAAATCAAGGCGTTGCAGGGATTGGACTTCGCTACTGTGCTAAAGCCAGTGTTCGATGCACTCTGGAACGCTGCTGGGCATGAGCGTTGTTTTGATTACACGGTCAATGGCGTCTTTCGACCACCACGTTAGTTGCAGCGTGATGTAGTGGCCAATGCCGGTACACTTCACGCGCAATCCAGCTGCGGGACTTGCGGCCCTGCTAAATATCGGTCGATTTCGCGTCATATATAAATGAGGCTGGTTTAGCATTTCGAGCGACTCGACAGGGATCGCAGAAAGCTAGATTGTTTAGCGAGGCCGATGTGTCCTTGCTTTCGTATGCGCCGCCAAAGCGTCCCCGTGATGACTCGCGGGTTCCACCGCCGCAATCGCCTCTTCCCATGGGATCTCAATCACCTGTTTCCGTGAAGTGCAAGCGCACGTGCCATAACATTCGATCAAATTCGCATCTTCCAGCACTAAATTGGCAGGTTGAAAATCAAGTTCCCGCCCGCAGTTCGCGCAGCTAATTCCTTTGGTCTTTGCGATTTTTCGAGCACATTTGACAACAGCGGAGATGGCACGTAATCTGTCTGCGGCAGCAACCGGCTTCTCATTGCGGTCACATGGTTTCTCGTTGAAAGTAGTCATCCGGTCGCCCAGCTGAGCCTTCTTGGATTCTCGATCTGCCGCACGGCGTGTATCGACCATCGACTCGTAGAAATGCAGTAAGCGGCAGAACGCTCCGAGCAGCGCCGGATCGTTTGGCGATTCCCAAAGTCGCAGTACGATCGGTTTCAGCAAAACTGCCCTATCCATGAGCATAACGAGCGAGAGATCTCCGTACTGCGGCTGACAAAGATAGACATCTTCGAACCAACCCCGGGCACCTGGAGACAGTGCGTCGGCAAGACTGTTTTCGACCCAGCGCATGGTCGCGTGCACGCAATTCGCGATGGTTTGGTGAGACTCCCATCCCAGGTCTTGCAAGACGCGCTTCACCTCGTCAATCGACAACTTGCCGAACCTCTCGGTTTTTCGATTGGCCAGTGATTTGGGCAGGTTGCTGTGAGCTCCGGAGTACCAGGGGTCGAACTTTTCCCGAGTATCGTTAGCATGCTCTTCGATTGCCTCACAAAACCGCGACCGGATCTCCTCGCGAACGTCGTCCGTCGCATTTCCCTCGGGTGCCGCGAAGAGCGCCATTCGGACCAAGCTCCGGCTACTTTCTGGGGCTGAATCAAGTGGATTTCGTAGCGCGGCAACCACCAGTCCGTGCGCGATGATCTGAGCATTGTTTGGCCGTTCAATCCCTGCTTCGGCAGCCGCTTCTCGACCATGTTTCATAAGCTCTACGATGTTCCATTTGCGGCCCCGGCCGCGATTATCTAGGCCGAGGTCTGTTGGCAGAACGTCTCGATGATCGGCAGTAACCAGGTCAGGTCTTTGGAGCCGCAGATCAGCCGGTGATGAAAAGCTGCGCCGCAGTTTAGCTCCACGCGCGCGCAGCCAGCGGTAAGCCAGAACATGCGCCCGCAGGCTAAAAATCTCGTCGCCTCTCAGTGATTTCGCTTCTCGGAGAATCTCGACACCGATGGGTATCGAATAGTTGATCAACTCGCCGGCATCCTTGGGCATGATCCGCAAGTTACCGAAGTGATCGCGGACTCCGAGGAATTCGAGTGAATTCATTGGCAACCCACTGCGCGCCAGCCTTGCAGGCACTTGCCAACAAATTCGCTGGACCGGAGTCGCCGGAGCAAGCCGCGTTAGCCCCACAGCATCGGCGGTTGATTCTTGTACTGTTACTCGACCGAAGTAACCGCCATCTAGTCGGCTGACCATGTTCACCTCCCTGTTTGCCGCGACCCTTGGCAAGCTTCTTCACTTGCCAAAACAATTCGGAGCGCTGCGATTACTGCCAATCTCCTGAGCGCCAAACTTGAACCTGCACCACTTTTGACCGGAGTACAAGACCAAAAGTACATTTTTCCAAATTTTCTGAAAGGAGCTATCGATGCCCTGTGCCCAGGTGCTCGGAGCCGCCGCGTTCCTGGCATTGCTACTCACCGTGGCGCTGGTACGTGAAATTCGCCTGCGGCGGGCAATGCAGACCTTACTCGTCCGAACCCTTTTCAAATGGAGGAACGATCATGAAAGCTCATCAGATTGCCATAGTCTTGCTGAGGCTGGTGGCCGGGTTAGTGACTTGCGGCTGCCGGCCCGCCGATCAACGCCTGACGGAACTCGCCCAGTCGAGTCTTGAGCAACAAAGTCGCCAGAGCGAGGCTGTCGCCGAAAACAGCCGGCAAATTGCCGAGACAACGCGCGAGTTGGTCCAGGCAGAAGCCGAAGCCCGTGAGCAGTTCACCCAGTCTCGGCGAGAGTTGCAATCCGAGATCGCCGAGAGTTACCAGCGGATCGACGAAGCTCGTGCGCAACTGGAGGCCGAGCGAAAGTCGATTGCTGCCCAGCGACATCGGGATCCAATCATTGCGGAAGCGATTGGCGGTGTCGCGCTGCTCATCTCCGCCCTGCTGCCTTTCCTCATCATCGGGCTGCTCTTGTATTCGCTCAACCGGGGTGGCCCGGACGAAGCCGCAGTCAACAGTCTCCTGATCTCGGAGATTTCGACGACGCAAATTTCTCCAGCCGTCCCGCGTCTCAGTTCATCTCCTGGCGCTCGAGTCAACGATGCTCACTGACCGGTAGCGATCTGGTTCCGCAATCCTCAAGTCAAAGGAGGTTCAACTTGTCTCACATCGTACAGATTCAAACGCAGGTGCGCGATGCCGCGGCCGTCACGGCTGCCTGCCGCCGGCTGGGTCTAGCACCGCCCATCCATAAGGTTGCCAAGCTCTTCACCAGCACCGCGGAGGGCCTGACCGTCCAGCTCCCCGGATGGCAGTATCCAGTTGTTTGCGATCTCACCAGTGGCCAGCTGAAGTTTGACAACTTTAATGAACGCTGGGGAAAACAGCAGGAACTGGATCGGTTTCTGCAAGCATATGCGTGTGAACTAGCAAAAATCGAGGCCCGCAAGAAGGGTCACATGGTTAGCGAGCAAACGCTCGCCGACGGTTCGATCAAACTCACCATCCAGGTGGCTGGGGGTGCCGCATGACGAAAATCATCGAAGTCATTGTATCGCCCAAGGGCGAAACGAAAATTGAAACCAAGGGATTTGTCGGCGGCGAATGTCGTCAGGCAAGTCGTTTTATCGAGCAAGCCTTAGGGGCTCAAGCGCGCGAAAAGCTCACGGCGGAGTTCCATCAACATCAGGCTCGTGACCAGACGATTAAGGAGGGCCAGGCATGAGTTAGGTGCGTCGGCGAGTCTTGTGCCCTGTACCCCAATCGCTCGCCCACTGCACGGCAAATTCATCGCTAAGTGCGCCAACAACAGCAGCTTGAAGCCGATCGAGTGGCGCTGCGGCGCTGGATGACCAGGCTCAAGCGGACCTTCAACACGGTGGATCGGCTGTCCGCTCGCATCGCCCGCTTGGAGCGCCATCTCGCCCGCTAACGGCAAGTCCCGACGTGTTTCAGATTCCACGGCCGATGCGCATCCCCCAGGGAGTGCGCACCGGCCATTTTTCGTTTTCCAGGAGAATGCCTATGTCGCTCACCGAGCGATTGTCAGAATTGGTTCGGGCCTGTTTCACCGGCCTGTGGATTGAATCTCACGAACATGAAGATGCGTTAGCAGAGGTCGCCATGCTCTGCCGTAGCGAAGAATGGCGGCTGGCCACTTGGGATATTGAAGAAGGGCTCAAACTGCAGGGCCAAAACCCCGGTGCGGATACCGGTACCAATGATCCCCTGGCTGCCATTCGCGCTCTCTCCGCATTCGCGGCTTCAGATCAGCCCGCGCTGTTCGTGCTCGTGAATTTTCATCGGTTCCTGCAGAGTGGCGAAATCGTGCAGGCGCTTGCCAAGCAGATTGCCCATGGCAAACAGAACCGCAGCTTTGTCGTTATCTTATCGCCGATCGTCCAAGTACCGGCGGAATTGGAAAAGCATTTCGTGGTGATCGAGCACGATCTGCCCGGACGCGAGCAGCTGGCAGAGATTGCCCGCGGCATTGCCACCGAGCACGATGAGTTGCCCGCCCCGGCAGAGTTCGATCGCGTGATCGACGCCGCAGCAGGGTTGACACGGTACGAAGCTGAAGGGGCCTTCAGCTTGTCGCTCGTGCGGCACGGGAAGCTACGCGCGGACGTGCTCTGGGAACAAAAATCCCAGATGTTGAAGAAGAGCGGCCTGATCTCGCTGCACCGCGGCACCGAGACCTTCGCAGACGTCGGCGGACTGGATGCACTAAAGGCTTTCTGCTTGCGGGCGATGCGCCGGCAAGGTGAAGCAAACCCACTATTGCGCCCGCGCGGTGTGTTGCTGTTGTCACCGCCTGGCTGTGGCAAGAGCGCCTTTGCAAAAAGTCTCGGAAATGAAACTGGCCGGCCGACGTTAACCCTCGAAATTGGCAATCTGCTGGGGAGCCTCGTGGGAGAAAGCGAACGGAATATGCGCCAGGCGCTGAGAATCGTAGACGCGATGGCGCCGTGCGTGCTTTTCGCAGATGAATTGGAGAAAGGGCTGGCGGGAGTCAGTGGCAACGCGGGAGATTCCGGAGTAGCGTCGCGGATTTTCGGTCAATTGCTCACTTGGTTGAACGACCGCACGAGCGACGTCTTCTTAGTTGGGACGTGCAACGACATTTCGCGACTACCGCCGGAATTTGCGCGGGCAGAGCGCTTCGATGCCGTGACATTCATTGATCTACCGGACAAATCGCAGCGACGAAAGATTTGGGAAATGTACATCGCAAGATTTCAATTGGATTCTGCCCAGCAAATTCCCACTGACGACGAGTGGACCGGCGCAGAAATCCGCGCCTGCTGCCGGCTCGCAGCTCTGCTGGATCTGCCGCTCAATGCTGCAGCCCAGCATGTCGTGCCGATCGCTCGTACTGCGGGCGAAGCAATTGAAAAGTTGAGGAACTGGGCCAGCGGTCGCTGCTTGAGCGCAGATCGACCTGGTATTTTCAAGTGTGAAACTTCGCCGCGGCGTAAGGTTTCGCGCGAACCGTCGCAGAATTGAAACGGGGCGTTAAGCAATTCGAGCAGTTGCCCTCACCGGCTGATTCAGTATGTTCGCGCGGCTTAGTGCCGAGCGTTCAAACTCACAGGCCTTTCATCAACTCGGAAATCGAAATCCCCAAGGCGTTGGCGATGCGCTGGATATTCCTCAGGGCGACATTTCGTTCGCCGCGCTCAATTCCGCCCATATAGGTTCGGTCGAGCTGGCACTCATGGGCAAAGTCCTCCTGCGACCAGCCCTTAGCAGTGCGTAAAGAGCGTACTCGCTGGCCGAAGTTCTCCAAGATGTCGGCCGTCTTTGCCATCTCCGAATCATGGTCAGGGAGATGCCTATCGGTCGACGGACTATGAGTATCTTTTCAATCCCGCGCTGGCTACACTGCCGAAGTACTTGTCCATTTTGATCAATGCCGAAAGCTTGCTCCCGCTTCCCAAAAATTCCTAAGCACCCAATGGAGATGTTTTGATGACCCCAAGAACCTGCCAGGTCTGTGGCCGTTCGGTCCCGACTGGAAACGGCAATTGCCCTTTCTGTGGTGGTGATAGTTCGGGACCCTTCACAGTTGCGCGAGCCCGTTTCAGCATCCCGCCGGCCATTTGGTGGGTGCTCAATGGCACCGTCATTTTCTTACTGCTGCTAAACGTGATCGTTCTGGCGCTTCCCGCACAACCTGGGGGACAGTCGGCACCGCACGTTCAGCCAACTTCCGCGCCGATCCTCAAGACCTTTGCCGATGAGCAGGGACGCGTGCAAATAATCGCCACTTCGGAATGGTCAAGCGACCCTGCCGCCATCCCCGGAAGCACGATTTTCATTAAGCATCCAGCACATGATCTGGGAATCGTAGGCTTCGCCGAAGAGAAGGCATCCGTGGCTAGTTCCTTCCCCAACCTCGATTCCTACGGCGGAGCTCTGCGCGATTTGCTGGTGAAGGAATTGCAGGACGGAACGCAGACATCCGCCGTGCATTTGATGGTCGGCGGACATCCGGCAGTCCAGAGCCGAATTGAAGCCAGTCAAGACGGTACGCGTTTCACATTTCTACACACGGTGGTGGACACACCGCTCACGTATTATCAAATCCGAGCGTTCACGACGGCGGAGAATTTTGCAATTCGCCAGCAGGAACTCCTCGACATTACAGCGAGTATTCAGTTTCCGCCGCGGAGCAAATAGCTGAACTGAAATACCTCTCACATTCACAGAAAGAAGACTATGCCTTTAATTGCCTGCCCGGAATGTCAGCGTCAGGTAAGCGACCAAGCACCCGCATGTCCGCAATGCGGCTTTCCGCTGGCTGTTCGCTTGCCGCAGACCGTTGTGCCACCCCCAGTGGCCACCCGTGTTTCCCTAGGATCTGAACCTTCGCCGCTCCAGGAGATTGCTTATCGACAAAAACTGTTGCTTTACGCTCTGCTGATCACCATCCTCAGCCAACTGCCGATTTGGTATTGTTTTCAAACAACTTGGCTTTGGCCGTTGGGAATACTGGGATTCCTCGGTAACGCAGCGTTTGGGGTCTGGTGCTTCTTTAAGCTCGGACGGGCGCTTGAGATGTCTGTCCACACCATTGCGTTTTTTGCCGTGGGGCTGTTCTTCCCCTGCATCAGCTTGGCCGTAATGTACGTCTTCACCAATCGCGCCACCTCGGCCTTGCAGATGGCGGGGATCAAGGTTGGTCTATTGGGGGCCAATCTCAGCACCGTACCCTAGCGCAAGACCTCCGATATGCCGCCTTCTGTCGGGCGAGCAATGAATCCGCATCGTCGCCCACAGTAAGCGAGGCGATTATGCCAATCGCCACACTTCGGAGCAGATCGAACCGAATTGAGTGGCGCGCCAGAGATCGGGTGGCTTGAACTTTCTTGTTGCCGCCGAGGGCTTCTCTGGCCAAACCTGATCTGGCACCGGCTGCTCGACACCTTAATGCGGCCTTCCCCTGTAAGGCTAACTTCTGCAGTGCTGCTGCCAGTCATCGCATTTACTTACTTCTTTGCTTCTTTATGGAGACTTTTATGACTGCCTTGTTAGACCTACCGGCTACACAAAATCAAAGCGCGCCGTCCGATCGACTGCGAACCACGATGGCCGCAGTGCGCGTGATGTTTACCTGGCTCGGTAGCCGGAAGACGTTAACGCAGGAACAAAAATCCCAGGCGGCCGACACGTTCGGCGCCGAGCGGGCCTATTTGTCTGCTGGCAAAAAGTTGCTGGACACGTCGCACCCAGCCTTCAAGGCAGTGACGGCGGTGCGGCACCGTGCGCTTGCTTATTGGAGAGGAGTTTCCCTCCCCTATCCTGAAAGCGGCATTCGGTTGATCCGCCAGGATGACATCGGCGCCTTCACGGTGCAGTTGACCTCCCTTAAAGCCGAACTGGACGACGCGGTCATCAAGCTCGATGAGCGCTACGACGAATTGAGATCGGCGGCCCGCCGCCGGCTCGGCTCTTTGTATAACGCGGGGGATTATCCGGCGACACTTCGCGGGTGGTTTGATGTGACCTTTGATTTTCCCAGCGTGGAACCGCCGGATTATTTGCGCCAGTTGTCGCCGCAGCTTTACCAGCAAGAAGCTGCCCGGGTGGCCGCCCGGTTTGACGAGGCAGTTGAACTCGCTGAACAGGCCTTCACCGAAGAGCTTGCAAAGCTCGTTTCTCACCTGACCGAGCGTTTGGGTGGTGCCGAGGATGGCAAACCCAAAGTCTTCCGCGATTCTGTCGTCGAGAATCTTCGCGAGTTCTTTGAGCGGTTTCGGCACCTCAACATTCGCTCGAATGAGCAGCTCGATGATTTAGTAGGGCAAGCGCAACGCGTGGTGCGCGGCGTCGAGCCGCAACAATTGCGCGACAACCAAGCGCTTCGGCAGCAAGTTGCTTCGCAGCTGTCGGGAGTGCAATCGGTGCTCGATGGCCTGCTCGTCGACCGCCCACGCCGTAACATCCTCCGCCGCAGCAAGTGAGGCACCTCCATTATGGAACTGCTGATTGAACTTGGAGGGCGGGCCCGCTGTATTTACGGTGAGACCATCAATCTGGCACAGCTGGGCACATTGACTATCTGCCGCGGTTCGCACGTCGAACCCGATGAACGTGGTCAATGGGTTTGCGATCTCTCACCAGTTTCGGGACCGACGCTCGGTCCCTTTGTTTCTCGTAGCGAAGCGCTCACCGCTGAAGTGGCTTGGCTATCTCAGCACTGGTTGCTGCCGACGGCCTGACCGTCTGCGTTTTCTTCCCTTGTTTCAAAATCGTCGGCCTGCGGTGCGCGCATGCGCACACCGCAGGCCTTTCTCGTTGTTCTTATTTTCAAGGAGTTTGTCTGTGACCCAAACTGAACTGAATGAAGCCGTGGCTGATGCCACGGGAGAATCATTGCGCACCATCCGTCGCCGCGGCTTCAGCGTGCTTACGCCGCTCCAAGCATTCAATCCAGACCAAGATGACGATGCGCTTCCGAGCGTTGTCGATTGGGATGCGTTAGAACGCGACCAACGATGTAGCGCTGCTTAGACGCTATCGCGTTGATGCAACGAATCGCTTCGGGTGGCAGCAAGTGTGGCTGCCACCCTTTTTTGTTCTCACCATTTCCTTAGGGAGACTTTGCGTTGATTCAAATTACCCGATTGTTAGCCAAGCACATCCGCTCGATTGTGAAACGGACTATTCCTCGCCAAGCCGCGCAGATTGTACTGACATTTCGCTCCGGCGATGCTGGTCTGTTTGTCGAAGTACAGGGAACCAATCAGGCCCTTCAATTCCACGATCCTCGGCCGCAAGACCGCGAGCTCTTGTTTGTTCCGCTCAGCGTTCTCGACGATGTCCAGGGTTCAAGAGCAGAACCGGTGTTTTTAAATTGCCGTCGTGCGGGCGTGCTCGGCGCGAGTTGGCAAGAAAAAGGCGTCTTCCAGGACCTGGAATACGACGCCCTGGAACCAGCCACGGATGCGCAGCATTTTCCTACCCTGCCAGCGCAGTTCGTCGAAAATTCGGCCGAGTTGCTCATCGCCTTGCGTGACGCCTATGAAACGACGGACGTCGAAAGTAAGCGATATGCGCTCGGTAGTATCCAGATTCGTGGCAGCGATGGAATTATCGCAGCTACCGATGGTCGCCAGTTGCTGAAGCAAGCGGGCTTCACGTTTGGCTTCGCTGAAGAGTTGCTGCTGGAACACACGAAGTTCTTTGCGAGCAAAGAACTTCCGCACGATCAGCCTGTGCGCGTCGGCAAGACCGATGAAAGGGTAGTGTTTCAGATCGGCCCGTGGACCTACTGGCTGGGTGTGTCAACGGAAGGCCGTTTCCCCGACATTGACCGCTCGATACCGTCCACCCATTCCAGCAAGGCGACGCTCAAGCTGGCATCCGCCGATGCTAAGTTCCTGGTGGACAACCTGCACCGGTTGCCGAACGGTGAAACACACCGCGAACTGACCGTCGATCTCAATGGAAAGGTTATTCTGCGGGCGGCTTCTCCCAGCACGCCCCGACCGGCGGAAATGTTCTTGCGAAATTCCAGCAAGCAGGGAGAAGACATCCGCATTTGCACAGATCGGAAGTTCCTGGCGCGAGCGGCGGCGATGGGTTTTTCGGATATACATTTTCCGGATATCGCTTCACCGGCGATCGCGAGCGACGCGAGCCGCACGTTCGTGTGGATGTTGCTTGATCCCAAAGAGGCACTGAAGTCAAGCGAGGACTCCCTCCGAATTGAGTCGCCGTTCAGCACGCGCAATGACGCACCTTCAGTTGCGCGGCGCAGGGAGTCGCCACTCAAGCAGATTTCCTCCACGGTTGATTTGCCGCCACCCCAGTCCGCAATCGCAGAACATTCGCAACCGGCGACGAAGCAGCGGGCTGCTCGTTTGAGTCCAGCGTCGGCAACGAAGCAAACGCCTTCGGCCACGGACTGCGCAATCTCAATTCGTAGCCAACTGCGAACGACGCTCGCGGCCGTGAACGAACTGATCCGCACGATCAAAACCGAAAAGCGAAGCCGCAAGTCATTGAAGCGCGCCATGGAGTCAATCAAACAGTTGCAAGACGTGGCTTAAGAAAGTTGTCCAACCGTTTTCGCGCACCTCGCATCGAGTTCGCCGCCGGCCGCTCCGTGCTGGAGTTGGTCCCGCGGATCATGGCGCGAGTCTTTTGCCCTTTCACTTGAATGAACGGAGATTTTATGCACCGCAAGCGACTGAAAAAACAGCCGGTTCCGCAGCTCCAGTGGCTGGAGGACTGCCTGGAGGGGATCTTGAAAACACTGGCGCAGATTATCCGGTCACTCGTGCCAGGAAGACGGTGATCACATGCCTTTTGACGGTGCCCGTCATTTTGGCCAGGTAGCGATCGTCATCGCCGCCGCAACGCTACTCGCGTCCCCGGCTATTGGCTGGTGGGGAGTGCTAGGATCGGTCGTCGCCTTGTATTACCTGTTGTCGTTCTTCAACGCCTTGGAGAAGCGCGACCTGGTCGACCCATCGCGGTGTCAACAGCAGCGAGCACGCAGACGAAAAAATGCTGGCTGAGAGAATTTGCGCTGCCTGCCGTCACTGATTACGCCGATTTCAAATCGGCGGCCAAGTGATGGCGGGCAGCGCGTAAACCCACCGCTACGTTTGATCCGGCCGGCCCAGGGGAACCGTAATGCCAGGGAAAGCTGTTCGCTGAATCGGCGGTTTTCGAGCCACGATACGTTTCGGTTTCACTCGCATCAATTCGAGCAGTCGCTGCACTTCGCTTTCCGCAATGCGAATCCGTCCATGGCCCGCTGGGCCTGCTTGCAAGTAGTCAACGGTGACGCGCTCCCCGCGAATTTTAAGTAACCCATAGTCCGATTGGCTAAGCCAGTCATATAGGGTCGTGACCGTGATCCCTAAGCGACGCGCAGCGTCGCGCGGTTGCAGGAAATCGTCGGCCATCTGTGCTTTCCTTGGACTTGTGAGTTGGGCTCGTCACAAGACAAGGGGAATTCCGGTCAACTTTTCCGGCGCGATGCTAGCGGCGCGGCTACTTCTTCCTGAGGGACAAGCCGCCTGCTTATCGCGAGGCGCTCTAGAGCCCGCGTCACCAGGGATTCATGTCGCCGATGAATCAGTCCACGCCAAGCAAAAAGTTATTCGTCCGATCCTGCTTGCCGCTGGCGACGCTCAGGCCCACTTGTTTCGACCCGCTCGCCGATTTTGACATCTTTTTTTCAGAGAGTACGCCATGAACCGAATTGCAATCAACCCACCCGATTCCTTTCCGCGCTCCGATCCGCCCCTCGATAACCCGGAACTCTGTGAGATGATTCGTCTGACCGGAATTCCCCTCAACAGTAAGCCTTCCGCTTTGGAACTTGAACGAGCGATCGAACAGTTTCGCCAACGGCGGCGGGCCGATCTGATGCACTTTTTGGCGCGAGTGATCGCCCGTGACATCAGAGATCATTACCCAGCAAGGATTGAGGGGTGAGTTATGTTGGTCACGAAGTTCGATCTTTACATTCCACATCGCGTCGTGATCTACCTGCGGATGTCGCAGGAAGGTCAGAATCCACGTTCGCCCGAGCAGCAGGATGCGGTCATCAGAGAATTGATGAAGCGGTTGGGCTTGCCTTGGATAGTCGTTGCAGTCTATCGGGACGACTTCATCTCGGCTCGCTTCACGCGCAAGCGGCCGAATTTTCAGCGCATGATGAAGGATCTCAAAACCGGCGTTGTTCAAGCCAGTCTTGTTCTCGTCGATACCTTCGAACGCTTGACGCGCGCCGACAACGGCGATGCGATTCGCGATTCGTTGCGAAGAATCGGAGTCCTGGTCCTCACCGCCAACTCGAACTTTACCGACCCGACATCCTCAAGTGGCCGGGCGCTTTCGGCATTTGAAGCTCTCCGCGCAAGTGAAGATGGGAAAGTCAAGGCTCACAATGTCCTGCGTGGCAAGCGGGACGCCGTGCGGCTCAAGCAATGGCCAGGTGGAGCTGCACCGTTTGGCTATTACCTGGAAGCCGTCTTCAAGACCGAGAATGGCCTGCAAGTAATCGCCTATCGCATCCCGAAACCAAATCCGGCGACGAAATGGATCGTCGAGGAGATTTTTCGGTTGGCTGACGAGTTGGGTTACGGCACGAGCCGCATCGCAAAGGCTCTTAACAATGATCCCCGGATCCCCGACGACCTGAAGCCATTCCATCCGGCAACCGTGGGTGAGATTCTTGATAACGAGATGCATATTGGCGACTACATTTGGGGCAAGTGCTGCACGGGGATTGTTGATGAAGTCCGCAAAAAAGATCCACTGCCTAAAGAAGAGTGGCTGCATATCACCGGGTTCTGTGAACCGATTATCGACCGCGAGCGCTGGGATCGGGTTCAAGCCCTGCGGCAAGCCCGCCGGGATAAGTGCCCGAAGAAACCCAAGGCTCTGCCCGCGATTGCCGGGCTTGCAAGTCCCGGCATCGCTCTCAAGTACCCCTTAACGGGGTTGGTTTTCTGCGCCCATTGCCAGCGACGGATGAATCCCCAGTCGAGTTCGGAATACCAGAGCGTTTCGGGCGATGTGCGTCGCTACGTCCACTACGGTTGCACGGGGCTGGCAGGGGGCTCTGCGACAATCGAAAGCGAATTCCTGAGGAATGGCTCCGCGAAACCGTGGTATCCCTCATGCGATCCCGTCTCCAGCTCGACGACTGTGGTCCTGCCAGTACCAGATTGCTGGAGTTTGTCGAGATGGTTCGCCGCGAACTTGAGTCGCATGTAGCGCTGCAGCCGGATCCTTCGGCGGCACTGAAGGCCGAGCAGCATGATCTGGAAGATCAGTGCAGCGGCTGGAAGCAATCGCTTGGCAATCGTGACCTGTCAGCGATCGTACGTCATTCCATTGAAGGCGAACTGGAACGGGCCATGACGCGAATCCAGCAAATCGAGGCCGAACAAGCGGCACGGCTGGCTGGCACGCAGCAGCGGCAACAGGTACTCGACCCCCAGGAAATCTCGGAGCGGTTGCAGCGGCTGGCCACGATGTTGAACGAAGGCAATGCCTCCGCGATGAACCTGATGCTTTCGCACCACATCGATACGATCTGGTGCGACGACACAGGCCATGTGGTCATTCGGACTTGTAAGCTCGGTGCGCTGGCTGGCGATCTGACCCTCTTCATTACCGATTCCAGTTGCCCGCCTGGCTCGGCTTCTGGGGCAGCTGCCGCAAAGTTCTGCGCCAAGCCACGCCGACGGGCGCGCTTGGACATCAAAGGTGCGATTGACGACGACGAAGCGGAGATTGAAGCGAATGAATTCGCCGTGAATACGGACCGCTTTGCTGGACTAGGGCCGGAATGGTTTGCCGAGGATCATTTCGATGTGCCGGAGACATTATCCTGGGCTGAGGCAAATGCACAGGCGGTGGCTGAGTTTCGCCTAAAAAATCACGCCTCAATGGAAGTCACGGCAAAGCACTTTGGCAAGACTGTGCCGACAATCCGGGCAGCACTGAAGTATGCAAAGGAGAAGTTCGGCATCGATGCTTACGGAAAGTCGGTCAGCCGTCCCAATTTGCCGAATTGGTCCCGCACTAATGCCCAGGCGGTGGCTGAGTTCATGAGCCGGCCGGACGTCACTATGAAGATGGCGGTAGCCCATTTTGAGAGAACGGAACCGACGATCCGGAAAGCGATGGCGTTTGCAAAAATCGCGACTGCTCAAGCCGACGCGCCGAAGCAGGATGATGATGCAGCCGATAGTCGATCAGATGCTGCATAGCTATGTATAGCGAGGATGGCGGGGGCGAAAGCCTCCGCCATCCTTCTTTTTTCTTATCTATCAGGACTATTTCACATCTGTGAAATAATCGACTGGCTGGCTTGGATGCCTTGGAAGACCGACTCGACCTAAAACTTTCATTTGCAAGACGATGCGCATTGTAAAGGGTTTTCGAGTACCGTCGGCGTCATGGTCATGTATTCACTAAAATACGCAAGTGATTTATGTTCAAGCTTGCTGTTAACCGGGTGGCAGTTTCGAGCCCGCGCGAGGATCTGAGATTTTGCTAACTAGCTGATAATGCCCCACGGTTAACGCACCACCCGGCGAGATTCTTCTGCAGGCGTTTCGGTTTTAGCGTTGATTTCTAATTGGTTTGGGCGTGGACGGCCCTCTCTGCCAATCGCATGTCGCGCTCCGCTACGGTCGATCGACAACACAGCCTCACCAACTTTGGCGAAGGCTTTTTCCTCTTGCGTTGACCCAAGCCGGGACAAGCTGGCGGTAACGCTCAGCATCCCGCTAAGTAAGATTTGGAAAGAAATCGAGAAACTTCAGACAACGGATGGCGTGAGCACCTAGTTCCAGATTGTCCCTTAAGTGTTCGGTCGCGAGTTGGTCCGAAGATGTTTGCCGAATATTACCGGCGCCAGACAAGGGGGCAAACGCGGATCAAACAAAGATTTTGATGATTCCCAATCTGCGATTGCACGCATTAGGGGCGGACAACCAAAGTCGCCAACTGATCGGCGGCCTACTCAAAGCGCGAATCGGAGTAACCGGAGCGGTAACATCAATTGTCGGAAGCGAAAGCTCGTGACTCGGCTGGCCGCGGTTGATACCAAGTTCGTAGATTCCGCGTGGAATCACCACCCTCTTCTGGTCGACAAAGTCGTAATCGAAGACCTTCAGCGCAGCAGGCGTGTATAGTTCGACATCCGATTTGTGTCGGCAAGTGGATTCAACTGCTGCGACACGTTGACGCACTGATGTGACATAGATTGTCAGCGTGATTGGGTTGCTTCAAGTTGCTTGCATACTTTTGGGAAATACCGCTCCCAAATAGTTGACATTTACACTCGATGGTCGGTAGAACCTACGCCGCATCGAAGATGCACGGGGGCGATTTGAGGGATCAGGCTGCGTTGTGATACAGCCAAGGGAGTGAACGCCATGGTTACTCGACCAGCAGGTAGCTGGGTATCTGATCTTTTCAGATTTCTTCGCCTCGATTGACCTGAGTTGTCAATCGGTTCTTGTCTCATCTGTAACTCGGGGTTTGTGCCTGAGTTTTCCAGTAGCGTTCTCAACTGGGTTGTCGCGCGCATACGCATAAGGATATTGCACCATGAATCGATCTTCTTCGCGTCGTGATGTTGGTTCCCGCCTGGAACGATCTCGGCGGCGTCAGGCCGCTGGCGAACAACGACTGACCCGGCGGCGGATGTTGCTGGAGCAACTCGAAGATCGCTCGCTGATGGCGACGTTCAATGTGACGGCGGGTGTAGCGGATGGCGCCGCGGGTAGTCTGAGAGCTGCGATCACGGCAGCCAATTCCAACGGCCAGAATGACACGATCAACCTGGCGGCTGGCACCTACGTGTTGTCGTCGGCGCTGCCGCAGCTTTCCGAGATGGGAAAGAGCATCACGTTTCAAGGCGATACGGCAGCCAATACGATCGTCGATGCCAACAACACGGGACGGGTGTTCGATGCGTAGTGGACAGTGACCGCGACGTTTAATGATTTGACAATCAAAAACGGTGGTTCCACAGGGAGTCGTCCTTCGGGTGCGGGCATCCAGGGCTACAACTCAACGATCACCATCGACGACTGCGTTATCGAGGATAATATCGGCTATCAAGGAGGTGGTATCGCGGCCACGTCGGGCGGGTCGCTTACGATCACCGACACGATCATCCGCGATAACAACACGTCGCGATTTGGTGCTGGCCTGTATTTGAGCGGCGTGACGGTTTCGATCTCGAATTCCGAGATTTCGGGCAATTCAACTGCGAGCGGCTACGATGGCGGCGGCCTCTACATGGGCAGCGGTTCGCTCACACTTGATTCAGTTACGGTCGACGATAACTACGCGGGCCAAGATGGTGGCGGCGTGGCAGTGAGTAGCGTGAGTCTTGCCATCACTGGCGGTTCCATAACCAACAATGAAGCAGTCCGCCAAGGCGGTGGTTTGTATGTCAATGCCCCTTCGTCAGCTGTTGGCATTACAGGATTGACGATTAGCAACAACACGGCCGGCACGGGCGGCGGTGTGTATCGGACTGGTGGTAGCGCGGCGATTACTCTAACCGAGTCCACCATCTCCGGAAACACAGCTCCTTCCACAAACGTTAATCTCGGTGAAGGTGGTGGCATCTTCACGTATCAGCCGCTCAGTCTGGTCCGCTCGACACTTTCGGGCAACAGCGCCTATCGCAATGGTGGCGGTCTTTGGAACACGACTTCTGCGATCTCCTTCTCGAACTCCACGATCTCCGGAAACTCTGCCGCCACGGGAGGCGGCGTTTATCTCAGCAGCGGCAACACGACGTCTTCGTCTGTGAACAGCACGTTCGCCAACAATAGCGCGTCGGGCGCGGGTGGCGCCTTCTATGTGGGCGGCTTCTCATCGGTGGCGATGAAGAACACGATCATGGCGGGGAGTACCGCAGGCAGCGGCACGTCCGCAGACCTGGGAGGCTCGGGCGGCCACACCATCAACAGCGGTGGCTACAACCTCTTCAGCCTCTCTTCGATCAGTTCGTTCATCACCGGGACCACGACAGGCAACCAGCTGGGGGTTAACCCTCAGATCGGTTCACTCGCGAACAATGGCGGTCCGACGTATACCCACGCGCTGGCCAGCAATAGCCCAGCCATCGATGCGGGCACCTCATCGGGTGCGCCGGGTGTCGATCAGCGTAACGAGTCGCGTCCGCAGGATGGCGATTCGAGCGGCACAGCGCAGTACGACATCGGCGCGTACGAGTACATCGTACCGCCTCCGCCCGAAGTCGAGGTGACGGGCTTCTACGCAGATGGCTCCAACTGGAAGGTTGATTACGTTGTGACCGTGAGCCAAACACCGGTCGCAATTCCCCTCAAGATCTATACGACTTCAGATGGCACGACTCCGGGTACACTGCTTGCTTCAACGACCACGCCGGGCAACGTGACGCTGGGAGCCACCCAAACAGCAACGGTCACTCCGACCGGAGTGAATAGCCTGTCAGACTACCGCTTGCTCGTCGTGCTCGACGATACAGCCGTGACGGGAGACACCACCACTGCCAACAATAAGCTGCTCTTCGAAGGTGGCATCTTCCAGACGAGCGCGTCGGGGACGACTTACATTCACGTTCATGGCAGCGATACCGCTGCCGACACCGTGACGATCACGAAGAGCGGGAGTAATACGCACGTCGAAACCAACTTCGACACGACGGGTATCACGGGGTTGACGTCGAGTGTGGAGTTCCGCATCGAGACGCACGGCGGTAATGACACAATCGCGACCGATAGTGACGTGGCCGCGGTCATTCGCGTCTACGGTGGAACCGGGAACGACACGATCACGGGTGGTGCTGCCAACGACTTACTCTACGGCGGCGACGGCGATGACACGCTGACGGGTGGCGGGGGCAATGACACGTTAGAAGGCGGAGCTGGCAACGACAGCCTGTCGGGCGGCGACGGCGAAGACTCGCTGACTGGTGGCACGGGCAACGATACACTGCGAGGCGGTGCTGCGGTCGATGCGTTTCCTGGTTACGACAGCGGTACCGATACCGTGCTCGTCGATCCGCCGGAGGCAGTCAACGACAGCTATTCAACGAATGAAGACGCCGATCCTTTCAGCTCTTCGACCGGCTTTGAGTTGAATGCCAACGACATCACTGACCTCGGCCAAAGCAGAACCCCAGTTCCGGCCGTGTTGACCAGTACGTTGGGAGCGAAGGTTGTCGTTCGATCGAATGGAACCTTCGATTACTATCCGCAGACTTCGCAGACGCTGCAGGCGCTGAACGGCTCGCAGTCGGCGAACGACTCCTTTACTTACACGCTGCGCAATTCGCTGCTGGAGACCGACACAGCAACCGTGACGATCACGGTGTCGGGCATTGATGATGACCTGGATGCGCAGGATCTGTTGTATATCGTGCAGGCACCGTTGGAGCTGGGGCAGGTGCTGGGGACCGTCCCCGTCTTGGACGATGATGGCGATACCCATTCGTTCCAGTTCGTTTCGGAAGCTGTGGCGGGTGGCCTGGCGATCAGTTCCACGGGTGTGATTACGGTCATCGATCCCAACGTCTTCACGTTCCTGGGAACGACCAACTACGTGTTCGAGATCGAGACCAGCAATGGCTTAGACGTGGATACGTCGTACTTCGCAGTAGCGATTCCGGCTGCGTTCCAAGTGTCGGGAGCGGCCACAGCGACCCAAGGGCATTCGTATAACCTCACTTTGAGCTCGGACATCCCGTTCATCGATTACGTGATCGACTGGGGTGACTCGGTCGATCCGCTGAATCCGGATGACCCGACCTTGGTACCCGGTGAGGGCGGCGATCCGGTCGCAATCGATCATGGGTTTCAAGTGCCGGGCGATGTGACTCCCACGATCGGAATCTCGGTTGGTGGCACCAGCAGCTATACCTTCACGTTCACCACGGTGCACGTGACGCAGGTGAACGGCGTGAATCTGGTCGTCAACGGGAGTTTCGAGGATCTCGGTGGTGGTCAATTTCCGGAAGACGCGACCTGGAACATCTTTTACGGATTGCCTGGGTGGAATCTGGTGTCGGGCCCTCGGATTGAAGTCCAGCATGAAACGGTGACTTCTACTCCTTACGGTGACAACTACATCGAGTTGGATGCAGATGAAGATGGCCCCGGGGGAGGCGGTCTAAGTGCGGAAGGAGAAAATAGCGCTTCGGCGATTGAACAATCGATCGCCACGATTGTGGACCAGACTTATGTTCTGTCGTTCGCTCTGGCCGCTCGGGAGGGGCTCGACTTGAAAGACAATACGATGCAGGTGACCGTCAACAACGGTGCCACGAACTATACCGAAGTTTTCACCCCCGGCTCGACTGCATGGGAAACCCATACGATTTCATTCGTGGCGAAAAGCAGCACCGCAACAATCAAGTTTGCCGATGTCAGCGGAACGGCGCTGACCGGGCTGTCTGAATCTGAGTATGAGACGTACAGAGACACGCTAGGAACCTTCCTAGACAACGTGACGATGTATGCGGCGGGCGGTCAAACCGGCACGAAGACAACGGTCACTGTCGAAATATCGAACCCGGTCTGTGCCTGCCTGGCAACGCCAGACGGCTCACAGAGCAGTGAAAATCTGCAAACTGGCAACAACGTGGTGACGCCACCAAGTCCATCGGCGATGGCCGCGATGTACATGCCGCGTTATTCGACGAATGAGTTCCGCCCGGCGGTCATGTCTTTGGACATGTCTTTCTTGGAAGGTGCGTTAGTTCCAGACACGGTGGAAGTGAATGGGCAGGTGTATTCCACTGCCGGTATCTCACCAGGCCAGGGATTTCGCGTCAGCGATTTGCTCGACATCACAGCGCTCGATACTGGGCTGGCCGAGTGGAGCATCCCGATCACCGAAAATTACGCCGGCGGCCACACGGTGTCCTACGACGTGACTGGAAATTCCTTGGTCTCGGGTCCTTCGAATGCGTTGCTCAGTGCTGGTTGGTCGATTGCCGCCATCGACCGACTGACCATCACCCCTGAAGGTGCGCTGTGGCAGCATATGGGCGATCGCCTCCTGTGGTTTAAGAAAGACGGAGCTAACTTCAAGCGTCCCCAGGGTGATCAGGATTTCTCGGAGTTGGTTGACAATTCCGATGGCACCTTCACGATCTCAGATCGCCGGGGAAATGAGTTGCTGTTTAACTCATTGGGCCTGGTAACGGAAAAGACTGATACGCAGGGACGAAAAACGACCTTCGTTTACACCAATGCGGATGGCGACTCGAAAGCAGATGACCTGTTGGAGGTCGAAGAATACGATGGCCGCACGCTCACCTACGACTATGTCGATCAACGACTAGCTGGCCTCACGGACTTCGACGGCCGCAGTGTCGCGTTTGGCTACGAAGATGATCAGCTGAAAACGATCACCTATCCTGATCCCGACGGTGGCGGCCCACTCAGCGCCTTAGTGACTAGCTTCACATACGAAGATGGCTACTTGAAAACGGTCGCCGATGGCAGCGACACGATGACGTTTACCTATGATTCCGCCGGCGCCTTGACCGCACGCGAAAATCAAGATGGTTCCACAGAAACATTTGTAAATTCACTGACGTCCACGCTGCCACGCGCCGGGTACGGAACATCCCTAAATCCCGAGAGCCTCAAGCCGGCCAGTGACGTCGTGGCTACTTCCGAGGATGAAAATGGCGAACTCACGACTTACGTGTTGGGCGCGCTGGGTCTGCCAGTGCAGATGACGGATGCTGAAGGAAACGTGACGCTCTACGAGCGGGATGCTAACGGGCGGATCACGAAGCAAACAGATCCGGATCCAGATGGCGCTGGTCCCGAAACGATGATCACCCGCTATCAGTACGATACGCAGGGGAATCTTCTGAAGATGACGTTGCCCAACTCGGGCGTGCGGACTTGGGAATACGATGCGACCTGGAATGTACCCACCTCCTATGTCAATGAACGTGGACTGACGACGCTTTACACGGTTGATCCGCTCACAGGCCTCAACACCGAAGTGCGCCAAGTGATTGGCGAAGTCGACGATCTCGTCAATCTCGAAACGGACGACATCGTCACGGGTTACACGTATACTGCAGCGCCCAGCGATCCAGCCGATCCACCGGCGGGGTTGGTCGAGACTATGACTGATCCGCTAGGGCGCGTGACGGCCTATACCTACAACGCTCGGGGCGATGTTACCTCGGTTACCTATGCCGAGGGTACGGCCGACGAAGCGACGGCCTACACGTACTACAACGCGGATGGGACCGTCGATTATGAACTCGACGAATTATCGCGGCGGACGGATTACGACTATGACTTGCTGGGGCGGCTGACCAAAACCACTCTGCCCGATCCGGATGGTGGTGACCCACTGGCTCGCCCCGAATGGAAGTATGAATACGACGCGCGCAATCGCCGCACCAAAGAAATCGATCCGCTTGATCGGGAGACGATCTACACGTACGACAAGCAGAGCCGCGTCACCAAAGTGGAACGCCCCGATCACGATGGTGATAGCGAACTGACCACCACGACCACCACCTTCGATGACCGCGGGCTAGTTGCCTCGACGATCGATCCGTTAGGTCGGGAGACGACCTACACCTATGACAAGCTGGGTCGGCAGACCAAAGTCACGATGCCCGAGGTGGCTGATCCAACGACGGCCATCAATGAAGTGCAGGTTATTGACTTCGACAGTGGCACCGTTGGCAACTTCAAGCTCAACGGCAACAGCAATTCCGCCGTGATTGACCTGACCGATCTGAGTGGTCTGCAGACAGCGCTCGACAGCCTGTGGGGCGCTGGTAATACCAAGGTGACCCACACCAGCACGGCAGCAACCGTCACGTTCCGCGGCAATCTGGCGGGCACGAATGTGGTGCAGATGACCGTGTCGGACATCACGGGCACTCTTGGCGCTACTCCTTCGGTGAGCACCGACACGGCCGGCGTGGCCGCGGAGCTGGTGAATCCCATCACGCAAACCTCCTACGATGGCTTGGGGCGTGCGATCTCCACGACCGATGCCCTAGGGAACGTCACGACCTATGAGTACACGAACTTCAGTCAGAATCTCAAGATCACGTTGCCTGATCCCGATGGTGTGGGACTGCAGACCTCACCGATCATATACCAAGTGTTCGACGTGGCGGGGAATCTGATCAGTGCGAAGGACGCCAATGGCGGTGTCACTACACGTGAATACGATCTGCTTGGCCGGTTGGTGAGAGTCACGCAGCCCGATCCCGATGGTGGTGGTTCGCTCACGGCGCCGGTGACCGAGTATGCGTATGATCTGGCCGGGCACCTGCTGGCGGTCACCGATCCGCTGGGCAACGTCACCAGCTACGAATACGACAACCGCGATCGCCAGGTGAAAGTCACCACGGCCGATCCGGATGGTGCTGGCGGCTTGACTGCGCTTGTGACCGAATATGAGTTCGATGTTGCGGGCCAGTTGACTAAGGTGACGGCGCCAGGAAGCCGGGTGACGGAGTACATCTATGACGACCTGGGTCGACTAACCGTCACGAAACTCCCTGATCCGGATGGCGCTGGTGGCTTGGCTCGGCCGCAGTTGGAAGCGACCTACGATGTGGCCAGCCGGAAAGAGACGGATAAGGACGCGCTCGGCAACATCACGACGTATGACTACGATGATCTCGACAACCTGATCAAGGTCACGCAACCCGATCCGGATGGCGTGGGCGGTTTAGCGGCGCCGGTCAGTGAACGGGAATATGATGCGGCAGGCCAGTTGCTCAACTCCACGGATGCTCTCGGCAATATCACGACCTATGAGTACGACAATTTCGGTCGTACGCTCATGATCACGCAACCCGATCCAGACGGTGTTGGTGGTCAGGCCTCTCCCGTTACCCAATATCAGTACTCGCTGACGGGGAGCCTGCTGCAGGTCCTCGATCCGCTCTTGCATGCGACGAACTACGAGTACGATGCGCTGAATCGGCGTACTTCCAGCCAGGATGCGTTGCAGGGAGCGACGACCTACCAGTACGACAGCGCCGGGAACCTGAAGTTCCTGACCGATCCGGTGAACAATACCACCGAGTGGGTTTACGACAAACTGAACCGGATGGTCGAAGAGAAGAACCAACTCGGCGACAGCCGCTCCTTCGTGTACGACGCGGCTGGAAATCTGCGGCAGCGTACGGACCGCAACGAACGAGTCATGATCTACGAGTACGACCATCTCAACCGGCAGACAGCGGAAGAATGGTGGGGCGGAGCACGTCCCAGTGTCGGCATCTCGACCTCCGATGGCTCGACGACTAACGAGGTGCAGCGGGTGGGCTTCTCGGATTCGACGCCCTTCCAGTCGGGGACGTTCACGCTGACGTTCGGCGGCCAGACGACTTCCGCCATTCCTTACAGCGCGAATGCAGCCACGGTGCAGGCGGCGCTGGTGGCTCTCAGCAACATCGACAGCGGTGACGTGTCGGTAATGAAGGTCGCCAACAGCATCACGCACCAAGAGTGGCAGATCACCTTTACCGGCGCCCTGGCCGGAACCAACGTCTCTCAAATTAGCATTGACGCTGCCTCGGTCTATAATGGAATCGGTGCTCCGGGGACAGAGGTGGAAGCCACCGATACGACCGGCGCGAAGGTAGACGAGGTTCAGGTGGTCACGCTCAGCAATACAACCGGCGGTACGTTCACGCTCGGCTTCGGCGGAGCGAGCACGGCGGCGCTCGATTGGGATGCCACCACCGGCGAAGTCGATGCAGCGCTCGAGGCGTTGTCGGGCGCGGGCACCGTTTCGGTGTCTGGTTCGACCGGCGGACCTTGGACGATCACGTTCACCGGCGCTTACTCGGGTGCCAACCTCGCGCCGCTGCAGTCCCAGGCTGGCAATCTGACCAACAGTAACCTGGTGCGGACGATTGCTTCGACCTTCAACGATGATGGCGATCTGGAGGAGATCAGCGATCCTGATGCGACCTACGAGTACACGTACGACACCCTGGGACGCGTGACCGGCTACGTGCAGAACCTGGCCGGACTGACGCCAGAGATCGAGTTCGTCAGTCAGTACAACTCGGCCAGTCGGCGTGAACTCTTGCAAGCGATTCTCGATGGGGATGAAGACTTCCAGAACACGTATGCCTACGACGACCTGCAACGGCTCTCGACGCTAATTCAGCAGAGCGGCGCCGACAACGCGGTGGCAAACAAGCGGATCGAAATCAACTACAACTCGCTGGGGCAATACACGCGTCTTGATCGTTACGCGTCGGCCGACCAGTCGGAGTTCGTGGCCAGCTCGCATTACAGCTACGACAACCTAAACCGGCTGCTCAAGTTGGTGCATGCGGAAACGACCACCACGCCGACCGGCTGGGGGACCGATCCGCTGGCTGGTTATCAGTATGCCTACGATGCAGCCAGCCGGATTCTGTCGATCGATTCGTATCTCGATGGCCTCAGCAACTACACGCACGACGACACGAACCAGCTCACGGGCGCCGACCACAGCACGGCGACGGATGAGTCGTACGAGTACGACGAAAACGGCAACCGGATCATGTCGGGCTACCACATCAATCCGAACAATCAGGTCGATACCGACGGCACCTACAACTATACCTACGACGATGAAGGTAATCGGCTCACCCGGACGAAGATCAGCAACGGGTACGTCACCGAGTATGAATGGGACTTCCGTAACCGCCTGACGAAGGTGACCGAGAAGGACAACTCGAATAACATCCTGCAAGTCACCACCAACAGCTACGATGCCCTCAACCAGTGGATCCGCCGTAACTTCGACGCGGATGGCCCCGGCATTGCGGCCCCGGTCGACACGTTCTTCGCCTACGAGAACGGCCAGATCGCCTTGCAGTTCGACGGCAACGCAACCGCCGACCTCTCCCACCGCTACCTGTGGGGTGATCAGGTCGACCAGCTCTTCGCCGACGAAGCCGTCACCAGCCTCGGCAGCGCAGGCGATGTCATCTGGCCTGTCGGCGACCACCTCGGTACCCAGCGCGACCTAGTCAGCTACAACAGCGGCACCGACGATGCCACAGTTGCGAACCACCGCGAGTACGACTCCTTCGGAAACCTGACCAACGAATCAAACTCGGCCATCGATCTTCTCTTCGGTTATACCAGCCGACCTCTGGATGAAACGACTGGTTTACAAAACAACCTCAACCGCTGGTACGATCCGGCTATCGGCAGATGGATCAGCGAAGACCCGATCGGTTTCAGCGCCGGCGATGCTAATATCGCGAGGTATGTGGGCAATCAACCAACGCTAATGGCAGACCCGAACGGACTCCGTCCTGGTGCCTCCGCGGCGTTCTATCGCAGAGCGCGTGCTGCCGCAAAGCGAATTATCACCGCAAAGGTCGTAGCCGAAGACCGGAAGCATTCTGCATACCTTTACTACCAGCCAGCAGGTATCGAAGGCTTTTTCAAGAACGCAACAAGCGTTCTCGGGCGGATTACAGTTCAAGATTCTCGAATTGGCACCAGTCTTGTGCAAGGCGCTGCCGCATTCTATTCCTCCTATGATGACACGCTGCAAATCAATGGGATGGCTGAAGATGCCGAACCAGGTCTTGTCATCCATGAGCTAATTCATGCGTTGGACGACAAGAATAATTGGTACTTAAACATCACACAGCTGGGCTACCGTAGGCTTAGGCTCATCGAGGGCTTAGCGTACGCGGGAGTTCATCTTTTGGAGGAGTCAAATCTGCTTCGCGACTTTGAAGACAGGATTCGGAACGGGCTAGCTACTGATCCACTTGACATTCAAACAAGATGGGATTCCGCGTGGAAGAACCTGGATCGCTATTCGTCAACCGACGTGTATGTCATGGGGTTTAATCGGGGCGCGATTACCGATGCAGACATAACAGACGTTGGTGAAAAGTTGAAGATCAAGTTCTCACACGACAAGCTTAAATGCCTCTATGAGAAGCTCATTAAGCAAATCGTTGGAATTGATGTTACACTCAAAGCTCCAGCAGGACTAAAAAGGATCTTTCAGTAAGCCATGGCTTTTACACGCAAATATAATCCTGCTGGTGTGCTCGTTGTATGTGCCCTATTGCTGGCCGTAGTCGCGGCAATAGCAGCAGTGATTGGCTTTGTGCAGATCCAGCTGTCGCGATATCAACAAGAGGTGTATTCGACGACGCTAAAGCTAAATCGCTATAGCAATAGCTTGCGATCCATGGGTAATGATGCCTTTCGAGCGGATCCAGATGGAATCTACCGACTGCTTCAAGCCAAGCTTGCTGCCAATCAGAATGAGGCCGTTCGGCCAGACTGGGACAAAGATGCCTGGGGCAGCCGCATCGTCATAATGAAGACAAATCCTGAGCATATAGAAATCTATAGCTGTGGGCCGAACGGGATTGATGAGAAAGGAAAAGGCGATGATATAGCTAGATCTATTGCAGTTTTTGACTAATCTCGCAAGGAAGCAGCCAGCCAGATTCTGTCGATCGATTCGTATCTCGACGGCCTCAGCAACTACACGCACGACGACACGAACCAGCTCACGGGCGCCGACCACAGCACGGCGACGGATGAGTCGTACGAGTACGACGAAAACGGCAACCGGATCATGTCGGGCTACCACGTCAATCCGAACAATCAGCTCGATACCGACGGAATCTACAACTACACCTACGATGACGAAGGGAACCGGCTCACCCGCACGGCGCTCAGCAATGGGTACGTCACCGAGTATGAATGGGACTTCCGCACTCAGCAAGTTTCTGCGTAGCTGTTCGCCGATTGAGCGAGTGATTCAATCTCGGCAAGGCTTTCCATACATGCTTCGACTTCGTCGGTCGCTTCGAAAATCGATGGCCTCGAAGTCTCTTGCTGCGTCAATCGTTTGCGAAGCAAAATTTCCTTTTGCCGAAGAGCACTGAACTCTTACGAAATTGCCGGATAGATGTCGTGCGATTCCACGCGAGCTAGAATCAGTGAACTTAAATCTGTTTGCGATTCGAGCGAGAGTTCACCGGCAATGCGACCAAGTGGGGGCCGAAGTTCGTTAATCGCGCGATAGCCGGGGAACTGACGATGGGCAGTTGGCCGCTCCCCATCGAAATCTACGACGGACCTACGGGCAGAGAATTCCTAAAACCAAAGAAAACACACCGCCGGAATCGTGTTACGGCGTGGATCGTTCGTTTGTTTGCGACGAGAAGAATGGCTTGTTAGGAAATGTCAGTCGGGGTGACAGGATTTGAACCTGCGAACTCTTCGCACTGTAGCAATGTGTAGTTAATTCAACGGATTACGCCTGAATCGACGGTAATTGCCACCAATTCGGTAGTCCTGGGAACGGTCAGCATAACCGCAGTTTAAGCCACGTTTTGGTGCAATTAGCGTCTGACGAATCGATCGGTTGCTACTTGTCGTCCGCGAAAATAATTACCACGTTCGGCCGGTCATCCGGCAATTGTGATCGCTCACCCGCAATGGAACTCTCGCCGGGCATTAACCAACAGAACAAGGATCCAACCAGGATCAAAATTGTCGGCAGTTCGCGACACATTGTTGGGTTTCCTGCTGAGGCCGTTTCGAGTTTGTATCGCTTGTGGGTCGGCTGCGGTCATTTCAAATGCTTCGCAAAAAACTCCAGTAAGGCGGCTTCGGCCTTCTCGGCATCCGCTCCCTTGAAGCCGTGGCCCGCGCCGGGAAGCGTTAGCAGTTCAGCTTCAACGGTCGCCGCCTTGAGCTTATCAACGAGCCAAACGGCTTGCTCGTGCGCGACGTACTTATCTTCCGTGCCGTGAATGCAGAGCGTCGGCGCGGCATTCGGAGTGACCCAATAGAGTGGGCTGCCTTGAATGTGCAACGCCCGCGCCGTCTCCAGATTGCCGCCGAACCAGAGGGGAAGCACTTCGTGTGCATCAACGCTCTTTCCATAGGATTGAGTGAAGTCGCTAGGACCATAGACGTTAACCACACAGCTCACACGGCTCGATTGATCTGCATTTCCGCCGGTCCCCTCAAACTGTGGCACGTTTGCGGTGACGGCCAGGAACTGGGCCAGATGGCCGCCGGCGGAACCGCCCGTGACTCCGATCTTGTCCGGATTGATTTTGTGGGCCTTCGCATTCGCGCGCAGCCAGCGAACGGCGGCCTTGGTGTCGTGGACTGCGGCTGGGAACTTCTGCTGCGGCGCCAGTCGGTAGGTGATGGTCGCTGCCACGTAACCGCGCTCGGCTAATTTGAGGCACTGCGCGTCATAGGATTCGCGTTTGCCAGCCCGGAAACCACCCCCGTGGATGCAGAGTACAGCGGGAAATGGCCCAGCACCTGCCTTGGGCCGAGCAAGATTCAATTGCAAATGCGTACCGTCAGGATTGGCATACTCGATTCCAGTTTCCCACTGCACGGAATCGGGTACGACGGGATCGGCGGCGAGCACCCCGCTGGTCGCCAGCAAGCAAAATCCAAGCGACTTCGCCAAGACTGTTTTGAGCGTCATTGAAAATCCTAACAGAGAGGGTTATTCATTCGCAGCGGACGCATTCTAACGATGGGCGGATCTTGCTGCATGACGCGTGGCTAGAATACGGGCGCCGCATGCGTGCGCGACTAACCTCGTCCCTCATTCCAGAACACCAAGACATGACCAACTCTCTCCGGCCGTTTCTCCCTTGCCACTGTCTGCCACTGTTCGTCGCCGCGTTCTTGCCATTGACCTGCCAACTTTCTGGTCAGGAAGTAGCCCCGCAGGCGCCGACCGATTGGCTCGTGAATCCGGCTCCCTTTAAGGCGACCATTCGCGAAGACATACCACGCCGGGAACTGGTCCTGGAGAATGGCCTGATTCGCCGGACGCTGCGATTGACGCCCAACGCGACCACCATTGATTTCCAGAGCCTTGTAACTGGCGAGCAATTACTCCGCGCCGTGGGACCGGAGGCCCTGGTCACGCTCAATGGCGCCGAGTTTCCGATTGGCGGGCTGGAAGGCCAACCCTTGCAGAACTATCTCAAGGCGGAATGGATCGACAAGCTGCGGCCGATTCCCAACGCGTATCAATTCGTCGATTGGCGCGAAGAACCCCTCGCGGCCCGTTTCGCTTGGAAGAAACGACCCGAGTGGTTGTCGCGCGATCTCCCTTGGCCGGCACCAGGGAAACAAGTCGTGCTGTCGTTTGCGCCGCCCGCGGATGGTGCGGCAGAACTGAAAGGGAGAGTCGTCTTCTCCGAGCCTTTCGTCACGAAGCTCAAGGATGGCTGGAAGACCAAGGCGAGTGCCAGGCACGAGCGGAGCTCGTTCGAGAATGAAGGGAAGCCGGGCGAGATTTATGCACTTCCCGATACCTCCGTCTATGCGGAACGACCTTGGCCAGCTGAGGCAACGAGTGTGGAAGTGACGCTCGACGCCGGCGACGACACGCTCTCGAATGCTTGGGGGCCGGGGATGGCGCTGCTCGCGTCCGATCGAGCTGTCACGTTTCTCGTTCGCCCCAATCAACAATGCTACGAAGTGAACGGCAGTGTGCTGGAACACAAATTCGATCGAGCGAAGCCCGCGACGCTGCGGATCCGTCTCGACAAAGGCCAGGCCATTTGCGAGGGGCGACAGGGCGAGCAGCCGTTTCAACGGATCGCTGTCGTCGATTGCCCGAAGCAGCCAACCACGTTTCGCGTCGGTAAGGTTGGGCGTAACGGTGATGGGAAAGACTATCCCGATGCCAAGGGAGACAAACTCGTCCGCAGTCATATTTTGCAAGTGACGTTCCGTGCCGCGGAGCCGGCCGATGTCGCCGCGCAGCCAAGGCAGGATCTGCCGGAGATTCAAATTCGCTACGCAATTTACGACGGCATTCCCCTGCTTGAAAAATGGCTAGTAGTGAAAAACACCTCTGCCAAGCCCGTCCGTGTGAACAAGACGATTGTCGAAACGCTGAAGGTGCAGGAGAACGAAAGCGCGACGGAACCCAACATCAATTGGGAGTTTCCCAGCTTGTACGTCGAGACCGACTACGCCTTCCTGGCGATGAACGGCAAGAGTGCGAACAAGCAAGCAGTGAAGTGGCTGCCGGATCGCAGCTACGGCACGCAGGTGAGCTATCCGTTGGAGACGCCGTGCCTGCTCGAAGTGGCGCCGGAGTTTGGGCCCGATGTCGATGTCGCTCCCGGTGACGAGTTGACGTCGATTCGCAGTTTTGAACTGTTGCGCGACGGCACCGATCGTGAACGCCGTGGCCTGGCTCAGCGGCGGATGTATCGCACCATTGCGCCCTGGACGCAGGAAAACCCGGTGATGGTGCATCTGATCTCGAACGACCCCGCTGCCATTCGCAAGATCATTGACCAAGGAGCCGAAGTGGGCGTGGAGATGATTATTCTCTCGTTCGGCAGCGGGATGAACATGGAGAGCCGCGATCCAAAATATCAAGCGGTTTATAAAGAGGTCGCCGACTATGCCAGGTCCAAAGGAATTGTACTCGGCGCCTACTCGCTGCTCGCCAGTCGCGGCGCGGGGACCGCAGCGGACAATTGTCGCGGCGGACGGGTTCGCTACGGCGTGATGCCTTGCCTCGGCGCCCGATGGGGGCACGATTATCTCGCGCAACTCAAATCGTTTATGAAAAACACCGGTTTCGCGATTTTGGAGCACGATGGCTCTTATCCGGGCGATACCTGCGCTTGCCTGGATCATCCCTTCCATCGCGGGCTGGAGGATTCGCAGTGGGTGCAGCACCAGGCCATCAGCGAGTTCTATCAATGGTGTCGCGCGGAGGGAATCTATCTCAACATTCCCGACTGGTACTATCTGAACGGCTCGAACAAGTGCGCGATGAACTACAAGGAGAACAACTGGTCCCTGCCACGAGCCGAGCAGGAGATTATTGAGCGACAGAACATTTTTGATGGCACGTGGGAAAAGACGTCGTCGATGGGCTGGATGTTCGTGCCGCTGACGCAATACCACGGCGGCGGAGCGGCCGCTTCGATTGAACCGCTGCACGAGCATCTGGACCATTACGAAGCCCGCTTGAGCAATCTATTCGGGGCCGGCGTCCAGGCCTGCTATCGCGGCCCGCGGATCTATGACACCGACACGACCAAGGCCCTCGTGAAGAAATGGATCACGTTCTACAAGCAGCATCGCGAAGTGCTCGATGCGGACCTGATCCACTTGCGTCGTCCCGATGGTCGCGATTGGGACGGGTTTGTGCATGTCAATCCACAAGGAACCGAGAAAGCCCTTGCCTTTTTCTATAACCCGCTCGCAGCAGCGATCGAACGAGAAATTCGCGTGCCGCTGCATTACGCGGGACTGACGAATCGCGTGCAAGTGTCGGTGGAAGGAGTTTCGCCTTCCATTCAACAGCTCGACAAGACCGACACTGCGACAGTCAGAGTTAAGATCCCCGCGAGAGGCCGAACCTGGTTGTTATTCGGCAAACCAATTGAGTAATGAGCCCATGGCCAGCACATTCGCTTCCTTGGCGGCGTCGCCACCATTCGCAAATATCTGCAGGCTCGCTTAGCTGAAGAGCCACTTGGCCGTGTCGCCGATCCTGCTCGGCTCCGGGGAACACCTACTGGCGGGCCTCGACTTACGGACGCTCGGCTACAAGATTACGGAGTGCGTCCCGAGTGTGAAAGCGGTGCATTACAGCATCGCCAGGACCTAGGACGCACGCTTATAGTATGTCCAGGAGAACGAAGCATGAGCACGATCACCGTGAAAGACGGCACCGAGATCTATTACAAGGATTGGGGTAGCGGGCAGCCGATCGTGTTCTCGCATGGCTGGCCCCTGTCCAGCGAAGACTGGGACTCGCAACTGATGTATTTCCTCAGTCGAGGCTACCGCGTCATCGCGCATGACCGGAGGGGGCACGGGCGCTCCAGCCAGGTTGCCGACGGGCACGACATGGACCACTATGCCGACGATCTGGCGGCGCTTACAGCGCATCTCGACTTGCAAAATGCCGTCCACGTCGGGCATTCGACGGGCGGCGGGGAGGTCACTCGCTATCTCGCGCGTCACGGCGCCAGTCGCGTCGCCAAAGCAGTCCTCATCAGCGCGGTGCCGCCACTGATGGTCCAGACTCCGGCGAATCCCGGCGGTTTGCCCAAACACGTGTTCGACGATTTTCAAGCTCAGGTAGCCAACAACCGGGCGCAGTTCTACCTGGATGTGCCGACCGGGCCGTTTTACGGTTTCAACCGTCCCGGCGCGAAGGCCTCCGAGGGTGTGATTCGGAACTGGTGGCGCGAAGGCGCACTATGACGGGATAGTTGCCTTCTCCCAAACAGACTTCACGGAGGACCTGAAGAAGATCACAGTCCCCACGCTCGTCATGCACGGCGACGATGACCAGATTGTCCCGTATGCGAACTCAGGCCCGTTGAGCGCACAATTGGTGAAAGGAGCGGTCCTGAAGACTTACCCAGGTTTTCCCCACGGCATGCCGACCACGCATGCGGATCAAATCAATGCCGATTTGCTCGCGTTCATTCAGTTGTGAACAGCCGCTGCTGTTTTGAAGGCGGCGGTTCCTGGTCCAGCCACCTTCCCCAGTCGTTGGACGATTTGCTATCTGGGTTGTCACACTTGGCATTGCCGCGTGTCTAAGACGCCAGTGTCCTTTCACGGTGGCGCGTTTATTGGCTGAGGTTAAAGGGAGCCGTTACATGGTCAATCCATTCGCCGAGGCCATTGAGAATGAAGTCGACGAACTGGATTTGGTCGAGCGAGCCAAGGAGGGAGATCGTGCCGCGCTGGAGCAGCTCCTGCTCCGGCATCAGGCGTGGGTTTTCAACATTGCGGTCCGCATGGTCTTTCAGCCGCAGGACGCCGAAGAGGTAACGCAGGAAGTGCTGATCAAGATTGTCACTCGGCTCAGCACCTTCCAAGGCGAATGCAAGTTCCGCACCTGGCTGTACCGAATCGCTGTCAATCACGTCTTGAACATGCGGCGACGTAGGTGCGAAGAGAAAACGCTGGCGTTTGCCGCTTATGGCGACGCGATTAACGGCACTCCTGACTTAGACCTACCCGATCCGAATGTCGTGCCGGTTGAGATTCCGATCCTCGTCGAGGAAACAAAGAATGCCTGCACAATGGGCATGTTGCTCTGCCTGGACCGTAAGCAACGCTTGATCTTCACGTTGGGCGCTATTCTCGGCGCCAGCGACACCGTCGGCGCCGAAGTCTTGGAGATGACCCCGGATAACTTCCGTCAGATTCTGGCTCGCGCCCGGCGCGATCTCCACAGCTTTATGAATAACCAGTGCGGGCTAGTGAACACCAGCAATCCTTGCCGCTGTCCGAAAAAGACCCGGGGCTTCATTCAGAACGGGCACGTTGATCCGCACAATCTGATGTTCGTTCCTCGCCAGGTGCAGCGTGTGCGGGAATTGGCGGCTGAGGCAGTCCGCGATATTGACGATCTCGTGGAACGACAACACGTGGAGATTTTCCGCGAGCATCCGTTTCTTCAGCCCCCCGATCAGATCGCCTGGCTGCGGCGGATTCTGGACGACGGGCAGGTTCGCGCCGCGCTGCGCTTGAATTGACAAATCTCGCCCGAGAGTTGTCACAGTTCCATCCCGCAGGTGTCTCTGGGATAGAGGCGTCAATTGTTGACCCATTTTTCCCGTGTTCACTTTGACTTGGAGGGATGTCGTATGACTCTGGATCTACCCGCGCCGATCGCTGCCTACTTCGAAGCCGATTTGGCAGACGGAAACGCCGTTGCTCAGTGCTTCACCAACAACGCCGTCGTCAAAGACGAGGGGCACACCTACAACGGCCGGGCTGCCATCAAAAACTGGAAAGCGGACACAGCCGCCAAGTTCCAGTACACGACCGAGCTGCTCACGCTTGAACGGCAGGCTGAAAAGACTGTGGTCACGTGTCGGCTGGAGGGTAATTTCCCGGGGAGCCCGGTGAACCTGCGGTACTTCTTCGAGCTCGCGGGGGGCAAAATTGCCTCGCTGGAAGTCATTCCTTGACCGGCGCACTGCATCGAAAGGGAGGCAATGTACACAGCGCTTAGGGCCTTCACTTCGACGGCATTTTGATCGTCGGTTCGCCAGTCAACCAACCGAGTGAAATCAGGAAACGATCGACCCGTTCGAGCGTCTCGTAATAATCGGGATTGGGCTTGGCGGCATTCCAATTGTGGAAATCGTGAGGCTTGCCGGGATAGACGATCGCATCGCAGCGATTGCCAGCTTGTTTCATTGCTTCCGCAAAGGCCAGCACGGTTTTCGGCGGAATGATTCCGTCTTTCTCTCCGACGATGATCAGGCTCGGCGGCTGCTTCGGACCGACGTTGTAAAAAGGAGACATTTCCTTGTAACGCTCCTTGACCCGCTGGTGCCCCCATTTGCCCGGCCCGTTGTCGAACGCCGGATCGTAAAGAATCATTACGTTTGAGCGGGCGGAGATCGTCGTGTCGTCGCCCGGGGCATCAAAGCCATCCATCATTCCGAGAAACGCCGCCAGGTGCCCCCCGGCTGAACCGCCGCCCGAGGCGATGCGGTTGGGGTCGATTCCTAGTTTCTCTGAGTTCGCTCTGACCCAGCGCAGCGAAGAACGCGCGTCTTCAATGCAAGGAATGGGCGGATCATTGGTATTGCGATCGAGGAGGCGATAATCGACCTGGATAGCTACCATGCCGCGGGTGGCCAGATATTTGCCTTGCTCGTTGAATTGCGTTGGTCCGCCGACAATCCAACTGCCGTGATGAAAAAATAGAATCGCCGGTCGTCGGTCCTCGGCCTTCCAGTCAACGGGCGAGACAACGTAGAGCTTCAGCTCACGCGATTCGGTTTTTCGATAGACGTGCTCTTGTCCCACGGGCTTTTGGGCTGCGGACGGGCCGGGAACACTCAGCCAGATCAGGCCAATCAGTACGACCGAACGCATGGGCAGGTACTCGCGGTATGTGGATGGTTACTCATGCTGAACTGAAGAAGGCTGCGGAGCTAGCGGTGCTGCTTAAACACCCATTCCCACAAGCCGTCCGTGGAATACGCGGAATCCCAACTGCCATGTCCCACGTCGGGAAACTCGGTGTATTTCGGTTCCCCGCCGGCAGCCATCACCGCGGCGATCATGCGGCGGCTACCTTCGACAGGCACCGTCGGATCCTTGGCTCCGTGGAAAGCCCAGATCGGCACCTTCGCCATCTTCGGCGCGTCCGCAGGTTCCCAAATGCCGCAGATCGGTACGGCGGCAGCGAAGCGGTCGGGGTAGGATGCAATCAGGCCCCAGGTGCCGACGCCTCCCATGGATTGGCCGGTTACGTAAACCCGTTTCGGATCGGCCTTCGTTTCTTGAACGACTTTGTCCAGGATTTCCATCAACTCTGGTGTGACCGAGCGCTGTTTTTCTTTACCGCGAAATGAGCTTTCCACCCAACGCGTGCTGCGCCCGTCACAGGCCGGTGCGAGAACGACGCAAGGATACTTCTTCTGCGACGCCGGGCTCGCCAACAGATTCGCCGCGGCGGTGTTGCCCCCCGCGCCATGCAGGCAAAGCACCAGCGGCAACGGCTCCGTGGCGTTCGGCGGTACGAACAGGCTATAGCGCAGCGTTTGGCCATTGTTCGCCCGCTGTTCGTCAACGGTGAACGAGGAGTTGGCGCCGCCGGGACGTTCGTTTTTCTTGTCGTTACCTTTAGGTGCGGCAAGCGCCGCTAATTCTGCGGCATCCAGCTTGCCATTGGCGTCAGCGTCGTAGGGCGAGATGCGCTTCCAGAGCGTTTCTCCCAATTCTTCCGCAGTCAGCAGGCCGTCCTTGTTCGCATCGGCGGCCTTGAGGCGCTCGAAGTTCAACCCTTTTTGGTCCGGTTGAGGCTTGTCTGCGGCCGAGAGTGCCGTTGCTAGTGCGAGCAAGAGGACGAGGGGCATTTTCATAGTGGGGGCAATCCGACATTAGTCACGAACTGGTTAAGCGCCTAAGTCCAGTCGCCAGCGCTTCTGATCAAAGTATCAGCCCGAATGACGGAGTGCCATTTTTTCAGTAGGATTCGTCGCAACGAGCGCGTCGGCCAAGAGGCGAAGTTGATTGTCATGGGATACGATTTCTGACGGAGAGCGCGGGAACGGTGACGCCACACCCTGCCCGGAAAGGCCAACAGGATCTGCCATGAGAATATTCCTACTGTTTGCTGGGTGCTACGCAATGTGCGGGACGATCGCCTTTCCGATCAAATGCTCAGGATAGTGGAGGTTGCTTGCCTCCAACCCGAGTCGCGAGACATTACGGGCCACGTGCGACATGGCCTAGGCGGGATTCCCACTCCCGCGAGTAAGGGCCATTGATATTAGCGCCCCCGATTCTCCCGATGAGGGCTCGTGATCCACTATGGACATACTGCGGACTGTTTTTCATCAGAATTTGCACCCAGGGTCATGGCTGGCGATCCCCCGACCACGAAGTCGAGGATGAGAGAATTCATCTACCAAGGGGTGAACCGGGTGAAAGGTAAACAAACGGTTCAGAAATCCCGCCACCACTGCTGTTCTCTCGCCGAGTCTTCTCAGGGCGATTTCTGCCACGGCCTCTCGTCCCATCAGCAAAGTGGGAGTTGCCCGGTCAGCCAGATTTCCGTCGTTGTCGGTCCCGGACACATAGCAAGCATGGCGATCCCGTCGCTGCGCAAACTCTTCAGCGAAATGCAGTGCGTGCGCTTTGGAGAGGGCTTTCCCGAAGGGGCCTGAGGCGTTTGGAGGTGACGTAGTTCGGAGTGTTTGGCAATTCTATCCGGTTCCGACAGCGATATGCCGCAAGAAGTCGTCGATGTCCATTGGTTCAGCCGGCATTGGAGGATCAGACCTGAAAACTGGATCGAGTGCTACCGCCTCCGCCGCATTTGCGGCCTTGATGAAAGTTAGCAGCTTCACCAGCGCCGGCTTGTCAATTTCATTCCACGGTGGAGGAGAAGGCAATTCCGGTCTCTCATTCGCATACATGTCGAGCGTGGTCTTCGACGAGAAGATCGGAAAGCATTTTCGATTGGGATTTTGCAGAACCATCCGAGGAAGAATGTTTTCGCTGACGATGACGAAAACAGGAAACTTCACGTGTCGCGGGTCGGCCATTGTCATGCCCTTGCTTATCACCGAATGCGTAAACTCGCCCTCAGTGGCGAATGACGGCAGGATTCAGGAGGTTATGTATAACGGTTGTTTATATCTGCTGCGAGACCTGCGGAAGCCTAATCGACAGCGTAAAACAAGCGGTTTCTTGAACTGCCGCAGGTCTCCCCGGAAAGGATCAAAAACCGTACAGCTATCTCATCTATTTGCCCAATGATGTCGCTTACCGTTATTCGCATGCGAAAGTTAGTCGCGGCTATTTCGCGGCCTTAGCCTTCGCAGGTTTCGGTGGCGGCGCCCTCTCCTTCACCTTGAAGGTTTTCGCGAGCAAGCGTTTCAGACTGAGCACGGTGATCACATTGCCAATTTCATTCAAGCCACTCCGAAGGCGAATATCGCCAATAGTGAAGCCAAGACGAATACCATCACTTTCAATGAAGGACTTAACGAATCCAACGTAATCGTAGTTGTCGGTGATTTGTGTATTGAGTGCACAGTCTTTAAACTCCCAACACACAATCATGGACGTGATGGAAAACGGATGGTTAAACTCAACGTCGGTTGCAAATGTATGCTTGTATTCGACATACTCCAGCGATTCAATGATTTTACTCTCATCTCTGCACGCGACAGCGTCGATTCCGAATGACTTGAACGTCAGCGGCCGACGCCAGTGCTGAATTAGCGCATGGTCTTTTGGCACCAAGTGAGAAAACAACGTGAAGAGGGCGCCGACAGTGTTTTCTTCTCCGAGGGCAGGCTCGAAAAACCTTCTTTCTGCAAGTACCGGTAGATCCTCAACAATGAATGTTGTGCGATCGGGCAGGCTTGACTTCACTTGCTCCATCATTTTGTGGTACTGGTCCTCGCGCTGGTGCGTTCTTTCCTCACCTAGCCGAGCCACGAGCCCTTTGACGACCTCACCGCGACTTCGCTTTCGGACAACGTCGTTCAAGAAAGCCTTGATCTTGTCCAAAAAGGACGGATCGGTGAGCGTCTTATGCGCGCTAGGCGCGGGCGCATTTCGATTTGTGACTAATTCGAACGGACCATCAAGGAAGAATAAGTGATGTTCTGTATTATCTTCGAGCACGTCAAAATCAGCCAACGCGTCAGCATCGAACAACTCATTGTAGTGGCAGATTTTAACCCCGTGAGCGGAAATAAATGTTCCTCGTTGACTCGAAAGTGTAATTCCGCAGCCAGAATTGCGCTGACGGCCAAGCTGTTTGTAGTGATCCATGGTACGGCGCTTACCATCAACTACCAGAATCAGGGAGTATTTTAGACCAGCATGGTCGATGACAGTTGCATGACGAGAACAGAATCTTCCATCGCGGAGTCGGCTTACTTCATATGGAGAGGCTAGGCTCTCATCTTCCTTGGTAACGGCTATGTACGGATAACCCGCGGGAATCGTAGTAAGTGTCCATCCTGCCGCCGAGTTCATAAATAAGGCAAGATTCGCCGATTGCGTCCTGATGTGTGAAGTTACGGTATTGATGTCGACACTGCTGAAACCCGAGAGATTAAAGCCAATCCGTCGCACGTCCCCGTGTGCTGTGTTGAGCCGTATGTAGTTATAGAGATACGACTTCTCTAGGCTGTCAACAGAGAAATACTTTTCATAGTCCTGGACGTCAAACTCCTCAACGATGATCAAAGTGCCCTTTTGAAAATGCGCGTCAAAGAACGCTTTGTTGAGTATGGCCGACAACGCAACGGTCCGTTCATCAGGGTCTTTGAATGTATTGCTCTCCAGTTCCTTCCATGGCTCAGATGTGGAAACTGGTGTCAAATCATAAGTCTCATCAAGTGTGGTTTTGGGAGATTCGATTCGCTTAATTCGCCAAGCCGTTTCGCCTTGGCAGCGAGTCGTGGCAGGCTGTCGTGGAGGATGGCACGGCGGGTGACGCGGAGGGCGGCATTGAGGTTGGTACGATCATGGCGGAAGGGGTGCAATCCACCGTCGACGTCGAAGAAAATGAGTCTCTGCGAGAGGGTGCTGTACCGGTGGGGGCCGGTATGCAGATCAAGCCGCTCGGGACTGCTGCGCGAGTGCTGTACGTCGGGGCGCAAACATTGGTACGCGGCGCCTTTGAGGAGGGAGATCTACGTGATTTCGGTGGGACAGCCCGCGGCCGCCGCTAGTCCTGGTAACCGACCGTGCATCCAGATCAAACCCCCTGTCGCACCGCTCGCACCGAGCGGTGCGACAGCCCGATTTTTTTACCTATCACACATGAGACGGAGGCATTGGATCGCGGCCGCTCAGTGACTTCAGGACCGCGCAGTTCGTCCAACGCTCCCGGCCCGGACTCGTACGCACCGACGCGGCAGTTGAGGTCGAGGTACGCGGGCTGGTTGGTGAGGCGAGCTGGCCGAGCGACGAAGTGAGCGCGAATCCGACAGACTTCGGCTATGCCAACCGACTCACCCGGCCCCGGTTGTCGCGCCTGCGGAGTGGCGTTCAACACCCTGCGCATGGTTTCTGCCAGGGTGGTTGCCAGGGTGGCTGCGCAGGGGCGTTCGCCACGGTCGGCGCAGCGCGTCCGCCAGTGTTGCGCACTGTATCTGCCACCGTCTACGCATTGCGTTTGCTAGGGTTTGCGCGGCGCGTCTGCCAGTAGCTGTGCAGCGCGTCTGCCAAGGTCTGCGCAAGGGTCCATGTACGAGTGCCGGTGCATACAGTAGAAACCAGATCCTCCTCTGCCAAGGGATTAGTCCGTCCATCGTGAACCATCTCTGCTCCGAGACGCTGACACACTGCCGCGGCAGACACCGGATTGCCAATGGACCCCAAGGCATGGCCGCGGGGGCTCCACTTTTGCCAAGGGGTCACGCGAGGAAGCCATTTGGTAGTTGAAAATCGCCGAAGCTAGCGACACGGTATCGTCCACCGCGCCTTGCCCTCCCCCGTTCCTACTGTTCCCTGCTTCGTTCATCCGAACCTGCGACAAACCAACGGAGGCCACAGCACCCACCGCACTCGGTGCAAACGATTATTGGTCAGTGCCTTGCGTCGATTCCTATCACTTTTGCTAGGGGCACCTTCAACCGTCACGGCGGTGTACACCGTTCCCTGCGGAGGCCCGTTTTGGCGTACCGCATTCCCCTCGGAGGCCTGTCTCAAGATGAGAATGGGGTTGTAGTCGCCCTTCCAGCTCTGCACGGAACGCAAATACTTCGCCCCTTCTAAACGGGCTTAAACGGGAGCTGGACATATCTGCCAGCAGTTCCATAAACATTCGTAAGACCCAGTTTTGGGCAAAATCACTCCTCTAATCGACACCGAAGCAATCAGTGCGCGACCACATGCCACCGTCCTGTAAGCATGTGTGCGCGGCGATGCGCAACCAGGTCACTTGGCTTGGCGGGAGGCAACCGAACTACCTCTTCGTCGACCAAAGGCGGCTGGCCGCGACGGACCGGGATGTCAAGAATCCAGTGCCGATCTGACCGCCCGTCAGCCAAGACCTAGCTCCCGGTGCCACTCCCTTTGCCGGCGCAGAAAGACGCCGATTCCGGCTGCCCAAATGGCTATCAAAAGCAAGGTCAGGTGAGTCAAATCGCCTACCCAAACCCACCGTTTTGGGCTCTCCGCAAGCAGCGCTCCCGGGCGCGACAAACACAGGAGTGACAGACCGTCTGCGACCCGGGCCGCAGTTGACTCATAAGCCCCCGACTCCATCAGTTTGACGAACGGCCGGAATGGCCGTGGCTGTGAGTATGGGGCGTCTGCCTGGCCAGTTGCCACTGCGCTCAGCAGAAGCTGAGGCATGATGAGGACCGGCAACCAGCCTACTGCCGTCTCCTCCGACCTCGACAATGCCGAGACCATGAGTCCGAGTCCCACGCCCCCGAAGTGGCAGCAAAACAGCACGAACCACAACCAGGGGAACCGCCCCACCAGCCCTAACCGCTCCCAGGTATCGACTGAGAAAAGCAACTTGCCCAGAATGCCAGTGACTAACAGTAGCAGTGTGACCTGGACCGCTCCTAGGAACGCGTGAGAGACGGCCCGCGATAGGTAATACGTTGGCGGCGACAATCCGGCCAATTTCTCCCGGACATAGGTCTTGCGCTCGCGGATCAAGTCGCGGACAGAGTTGTTCATCCCCAGCCAAATCGAGATGACAACTAGGAAGAAGGCGACTGACGCATCAGCGCTCGATCTGAACTGGGAGAGCACCATCAAGGCCGATAACGCGACCGGTTGAACCACGAGTGAGGTGAGGAATCCCCGATCTCGGCTAACTCCGATGAAGAATCTCTCCAATAAGATGCGGACCTGTTTCCACACCGTTGCGTCACTTGCAAGAAAGTAGAGTTGATTGCTCGACGTGTGCGCGCTCGCTACCAGACGCTCGAACCCCTCCTGTAAGTCGATCGTGCTGAGACCACCTGATTCGCCAGGTAGTGCAGGCGCTGGTACTGGTTTTTGCTTTGGAACTTCATCGGTCGCTGGGTCAAACAAGCCGTCCCTAAGTACGGAAAAAATCTCAGCCTCCGATGTAAAGTCGATTAGCTCTTTCAATTCAGCGGGCCGAATAACTCGTGCTACGGTACCGACGTGACACGACGTGGCCTCGGCGGGTGCAATGTGAAATCCAATCAGGTCCCACAACTGCCTCAAATCAGATGGTTCTTCACTTCTCGCCGCCGCCTCACCAATTTTTTGAACACCGAGCAGAATCAGCAAGTCAAAACGGTCGATGCTCGCCAGCTGATGCGTTGTGCAAATGACTGTCGTACCTTCCTGCGAAACGCTCCTCAGGAGCGACATTAGCTCAGCTTCTGCTGCCGGATCGAGGCCGGAGGTCGGCTCATCCATCAACAGGAGGCGAGGTCGTTTCAACAACTCGATTGCAACGCTCAGTCGCTTGCGTTGTCCTCCGCTGTAATTCAGATTGTTCGCCACACGTTCCAGATCAAGTTGGCGAAGAACCCGATCGACATTGTCATCGTATTCTGTAGCGGCAGGCATCGCGTCGTACCGTAGACGCGCCGCATATCGCACGTTTTCGAGGATGGTTAGATTGGGAAACACCACATCGTCCTGTGCGACATAGCCAACGGCTCGCTGGTGGATTTCTTGATCGGCGTAAGCATCGGCAACATCGTCGACTTCTAACCAACCGGCTAATGGTGGCAGATAACCGCCCAATGTTTGCAGCAGCGTGCTTTTTCCGGCACCGCTGGGCCCCAAAATACCGACAAAGCTGTTCGCTGGAATTGAGAAGGTGACATCTCGAAGCAGAAGTTGTCCACCCTTTGCGATCTCCATGCCATGCGACAGTAGCGCCATACCGCTGCTTGACAATGGGTCGCCAGAAGGCGTCGAGCCAGCGGTTGCTGGAAGCAGACCGAGCTCCACTACGGTGTAAACAACCGAATTACCTAACCGCAACTGATCGTGGAGATGGAGCGTGCCGAACTTCAGCCGCTCGCCATTGCGAAAGCACCCGAACTGACTGCCGTTGTCCTGCAACAGCAAGTCGGGCTGGCCCTCGCCACAGCGGGAAAGGGTCACGTGATGCGGCGAGATGTCTGCGTTCGGCAGGCGGATGTCGCAATTCGGGGCGCGGCCGACGCTGGTCGGACGTACGCCGATGCGGATGATTTGCTCTTCTCGGTAATTTGCCACAGGTTCGGCATCCGTCACTTGATTGTCTTGCAGGAGTATTGCACATCGAGCGCGGGCTTCGTCCGCATCGAAGTTTCAAAGAGAAGATGATTTTTGGAAACCTGTTCCAAAGCCAAGTGCCCGGTCAGCTGGGCTTGTTCGAGAAACTCATCTCGCGTGTTGAACCAGAAGCTACCTTGTGGGACGAACGTGCCGATTCGCTGCGTTTTATCGTCTGATTGATCCAAGGTGATCATTTTCTCGCCGGTGATCTGCAGCACTGCGTGCGCCGGATCCGAACGAAACTGATTGGCTGCCTCAACGCGCTTTAGGACAATTTGGCCGCTTGGGACGCCTCGCAAGGAAGGGTCGATTAGCGAGGCGAGATGGGCAGCATCGACGTCCCACTCCTTTCCGTTCCCCATACTTAAGTCGGGGAGAAGCCAATAGTCCGCGAATGCGGAGGTGTGATTTAGAAAACTCTCTTCATCCGTAGTCAGTGTGCATCCGACCGGCTCCAAGCGAGTAACCCCGACGCCGTCTCGATACGTGATTCGTATTGTCTTGCCTTCCAAGCTATCGAGCTTGCGCCAGGCTTGAATACGATCGCTGGCCGCTGGCTGGGCCACCAAGTTTTTGAATAGAGCTTGTACAAACGCCTTCCCTTCGCTCACGGCTGCAGTGAGCCCAGGCTCATAGAAGTCGAGGCTCGCTAGTGCTAGATCTCCTGGAGTGCCCCAATCGAAACGTAGATCCTCGACGTGCGACTCCAGTTTCACTGTGCGACAAACGATGAATTTGCGCAGCTCAATGAGCTCCGCACCGTCGTTCTTCTCGATTCGCCGCTGCATCACGCACTCGCCACGGTAGACCATGTTCGTCACGGTTTTAATCGTGTACGCCTTGTCCTCCACCCGAGCAGAGATGCCTGCCTTGAGCACCAGTTCGTAGGTCTTTCCTTCGCGTAACACGCCCTTGATTCGATCAGGGTTCTGAATCGGGGGTGGAGGCTGCGCAGTTACGACGGCCCCCGAACCTTTGGTGTTGCTGCCTAGGCCATTCGCAACAACAAGCGCGATGAGCACCAGCAACAAGAAGCTCACCAGAAAGAGCGCGCCGACAAGTATCGGATTTCGCAAGGAGGCAGATTCCGCAAGACGCTTTGCTTCATTTTCCATGGCAGGATCCCTTGTGAACGATGCCGCGCGGTATGCGGCAATGGAGCGGGAACGCCCTGGTGTCAGCGCAAAAAAACAGGAGCGCCGAACCACGGCCGCTCCCACGACCCCGACCAAGGGGCAGAAGAACAGCGCATGGCCGACGCCCCCTTGCGGGGGCGCGGTCCAAGCACTGCTTCTTCTGCAAGGGCCTCTCGGCCCAGGTTGGTCGTTTCGTGGGAAGCAATAACTTGACGCTCGCGCGCCAATTCAGTAGTCATGCCGCGGATGCGGCGGAACAGGTCTCTCCAAATGCGAAAAAAGGTGCGATCAAGCCACCATCCGCACGATAGCTGTGTGGTTGTGCGAATGCAACTGCGGTGTAGGATGTGCGCGGCTGCATGGATTTCGCGGATCTGTGCCCCGCCGCCTGGTGTGTCATCGACTGACTGACTTTGTATTCCAGGAACGCTCGCTTCCAAACAACCAAGTCCGGCTCGACTTCGACGATACATCTCGGCGAGCCCGCCGTAGATTGACTCGGTCGGGCTACAAAGTGGACCGAAGGTACGGACCCGGAGTGCGCGAAGGTGCTCCGCAGCAACTGGCCCAGAATCAAGACGCTACGGAAATTCGGCAAGCACGACATCCGTCGGTGCTCACGAAAAGGTCGAGCCGGCGAAGTCGCTGTGAGAGTTGGCAGTAGCCCAAAAGAAGAAGGTTGGCGGTACCGGCGATTCACCGGCACCGCCACCCTGTTCACCAGCAGCACTTACGCGCGATGCCGGCGACAAACGGCCGCGTGCGGAGCACGGGGTAAGCTGAAGGCCCCACAACTACACCCCCAATTACCTAGAGAGATGATCAAGATCGCTCGATGGTGCTGACGCAGCCTCTAACTGCAGCTGATTACTCAACTTGCGGCTACGGAAGCCATTCCATCGGGCTTGGGCGTTAATAGCCCATCCGGACATCTCCGGTAGGGAGGGTAGTTCTAGCAATCCCGCTTCGCAGGCTGCTCTCCTCACCATCCGTACCATCCCCTCAGCTCCGACACTCTCGACGCACATTCCTTGGCTCGTTACCCAGCCCCGCATAACCTCACGTGCGGTTGTTCTTGGGTTTGGAGTCTGCCAGGCCTCGTCTAGTCCCTTCCGCAGGCCCTTCGGGTCTGCTGGTCGGTATCGCAGGCTGGTTCCTTCCAGGGAGATCTCGGTGCCCAATACCCTGACCTGCGATCCAGGTCGCCGTAGGTACGTTAGGCCTCCGTCCTCTCCCTTTAAGGTCATGCCGTGCGCTCCCAACCGCTGGCGGGCTAGTTCAAAGCATCGGGTCACGTCGAGCGCGCTGCGTCCAGCTATGCCGAGGTTGTCGGAGTAACGGACGTACAGCGGAGAACCGTCCTGGACGGCTGTGATTAGCGGCAAGTCCAGAACAGAGTGCATGGATAGATTGAGTGTGACCGGGCTCAAAGGATCGCCCTGGTCAATGCCGACGGTCCGGCTGGTATCGTGGCCGCGCAGGATTACCTCGATGAGATGCCGCAGTCGAGCGTCTGGTACATGCTCTTGGCACGAGTTAACGGCGAGCGCGAGCGGTACGTTATCGAACGCTTTGCGAATATCATCCTGCTGGAAGAAGTAGCACTGGCGGTGTAAAACGGCGATCTCGATCGCAACCAGCATATCCCAAGTGCTCAATCCTGGCCTGTATGCGAAGCAGCACGGGCGGAGGATGCGCTCCGCCGCCTGCATTACGATTTTGTTCACCGCAGTCGAGACGATGCGGTCTACGATTGTGCGAAGTCGCAGGTCGCGTGTCTTTCCACCATCTTTCTTAAAGGGGACGATCAAGCTGGGCGAGGGAAGATAGTCGCCTACGCGAATGCGGCTGCAAACAAGCCGAAGTACGGCGGCAATTTCAGTTACCGAGTAATCTTCGTAACTGAATCCGTCGATGCCCGGAGCGGGGCCCCCAAAACGCTTCAGGTCGAAGTGGATCTTCAGCAGGTGTTCAGGATCGACTACCTGCTCGAAGGTCGTGGTCCGCTCTGTGGTAGTCCGCCCTATGGGACTCGCAGTGGGTATCGACGAAGGGCGTAGCGTTCTTTGCTCCCGACGTCCCTCAGCAAATTGGCGATGTGGCCACCTACCGTATCCGCTCATCGACAACCTCCAATCGGTCGCCTCGCGAGGAACTGACGAATTCTGGCGCACTCGGAATCCACACCTGGTGCGATCCACCCTGCGTTAGCGTAGGCGGCCCGGCGAAGCTGGCTTCGTAGCCGCAGGACTGGATGATGCTGATCATCAACATCAACGATCGTCAGTCGCCGTTGAGAGTTGTACGGCATCATTAGGTACTCCGCCGGCAAAGGTGGCACATGTGGCCCTGAACCGGCCCAGATGATCGTCGGAATGTGCTGCAGCGACACCCGGTCGAGGCCGCCCGGCGTCGCGATCACAATGCAGTCACAATCCCATCCGATATGGCGAAGTTCGACCTTCGCGCGATCAGACGGCGATAGGAAGCCGAGATCGAGCCCGTGATCGAGCACGATTGGCACGCGCTTCAGCCGCTTCGCGATCGCGATAGCCTGCGGCACGCACTCCGCTAAGACGATGACACCACGCCGCGATTCATCGTGTAGTTGTTCGGCAAGCTCTGGCTGCCAATTCGCCAGCGCACACCAATCCTGGTAGAAGAGCACCTTCGCCAGTTTCGCGATCCAGCGATTGCGAACTGGATGCTGCCAAACTCCCGAGCATTGAAGCTCATGGCCTTTCAAGCGATCAGGCAACGGTTGCACTACGAATGGTAGTCGAGCAATTCGACGATCGACTAAAACTTGCCCGTGCGCAGGGATGGTAAGTTCTGCAAACCCGAATTGAGCCCGGAGCAGATCTTGCTCACGAGGCGATGGTTTCGTGTCCGCACGCAGAAACCCAAGCAGCCGGGCTTTGGGATCGGCGCAAAGGAGCATGGTCTGGAATCGCTCGCCGAGGGAAGCGATCGCATCGGGCAGGATCGCGAGGTGGCGAGAGTGAAAGAAAACGTCATCTTCGGCGGCGCCAATCGGTGTGGTTACTACGACCCGCTTTACCGACTCCCCAAAGCAATCCAGCGCATGCTCTTGGAGGGAAACTCCAAATGATCGCAGGCGTCGTCGCCACTCACGCCTTTCTGCTCGCGTCGCGACCACAATGACGAAGCTCTTTTGGCTGTATGCGAGTAGAATTTCCGCGGCAAGTCGGACGAGGTCCACGGGGGCACCGGCACGCACGAGACCAAGCTCATTTTGGTAGACGAACTGGAGCACTGCCGGATCGGTGACGGCACATGACGACGATGAGTTGGCGGATAAGACAGGCAGCGATGCGCGACAGCAACCGTGGTTCTCAAAGTTTATCTCAAAACCGCGCTGCAAGCCGATATAGCGGATCATCATCTCCAGGCCAGCATTGGCCCTCAGGCCGGTGTTGGGGATGAGTGATTCCGTTTGGGAAACGACCCGCTGCTCGACTGGATCGTAGAGCAAACGATCCGTTTCTAAACACGCTTCCACTAACTGTCGGGCAGCGTCGATGCTCAAGACATTTCCGCGCCGGCTGAGTTCAACTACCGTGTGATTCAATTGATGACGCATCTTCAGACTTCTGTGAGTAAATCGGGTACTTAAATTCTGTGGTTTTCATGTGACATTTTGGTTCTTAATTACCGTTCATATGCAAGCCATGCTTACCAGCCGCTGCTCTCCAGCTCACGATCAGCGCCATCGTCGCCTCGCGATCCACCAGTCGCGCCAATGCCGGAGCCACCCTTTGCAGCCGTAAGCGCCGCGCAGAATCGCGAGAAGGCCTCCAAGCTCGTCATCCATGTTCCCCCGACGCGAACGGCTTCAAGTTTCACGTCATCAATTCCGGGGCTTCGATAGCGGTGGATTGACGAGATGTGCACTGGCCGTCCCCTGCGGCGGGACGGAATCCGCTTCGCAACTTCGGCGAACGTGACAAGAGTTTCATTGAGCAAGTCGCTGGGCATAGAGATCCTCGCGTTCGATGGCTAAGATTCACATCGTTACGCGAAGATTTATACCGAGGCGTTGTTGCCGGGCGGTTGCACTTTTCGTTGCAATTGCGCTGCAATCTACAACGCCTGTGCCACAGTGGTATCGTCCTCAAGAGCCCAGCTTCCACCGTGGGCGCCGTCGATCATTACCTCTAGCGGGCGGATTTGTTTACGCAGACGACACAATTGGGAACGAATCGAGCTTTCTTCCGGCATGTCTGCGTTTCCGCCGAAGCCACCCCAAAGGCTTGAAAGTTCTGAGTAGTCCAGGCAGTTTTTCCCGCGGTCGATGAATGCTTGCATGAGTTTACGGCCGAGTCGGCTTCGCAATACTACGGGCTCAATGTAACCTTGGCGGTAAAGTAAGCGACCTTCCAGGCGCAGGCCTAGGTGGTGGCGAGTTTCAGAATCTGCGCCAGTCTGGCTGGTTGATGTTCTTACTAGTGATAAGTCAACCGATTCTGGACGATCGCTTGGTTCAATCGCCCTAGTTTGTGTCTCCGCGGGTTGCGAATCGCCATCTGCATATACCGCACTGAAACGCATGGCAATCAGTTCAGCCGTCGCGGCGGGCGCGAGGGTCTGGCAGGCAGATGGTAGAGAGTCGGCTGGCAAGCCCAACTGACGCCAACGCAGCGAGACTTCTTTCCAAAATTGTTGCGGGATCGCTTCGATCCTAACTGGCAGCTGTGGCAATTGTCGCGGGATAGTGTCACGACCCGACTGTTGTGCTTCCCAGCCTAGCTGAGCAACTTCAACCTGTTCGGCGCAGGACAAATACCGATACGCCGGTAGCGGATGAATGGCTTGGTCGACGCTCTCTGCGAAATTGAGGCATCCAATCAGTTCGTTAGAAACGGAGTCAAGGACGGTGTTCCGCAGCATCGCCAGCAGATCGGACACACCAGCAAGAAGTTGTTGGCAGAGAGTTTCGAAAAAGTGGCGTGAAAATCCACCGCAGTTCTGATTCTCATTACGCAAGCGTGTTTCAGCGTCAAACAAGAAGTCGGCGTGCCACTCCGAAGCAATCTCTGTAATCCAGAGTTCTTCGACTTCCCGAATCAGATTTACGAGTCGCATTCGCGAAACTTCGTCTGGATAGAGTCCGCGACTCGCGAGCCGAAGATCGGAAAAGACGTGGCTCACTGTTTCACTGGCGATCGGGTTGCAAGTCAGCCAAGTAACCTGCATGAAATGTTCGAGCTTGTGAATCAGGCGACCAAAAACCCAGGCCGCATGTTGCGGGACGTTCAAGTCAAACTCAGTGTTGCGACTGGCGACATCATTGAACGACGACATATTGCACCTTCGTCAAAAAGTAACCGCACTTGAAATGCGAGAACGGATGGGAGTTTCGGACCTCGTATCGCATTAAGAAATTGGAAGGCAAATCGCGAGACTTCTCGCCCGTATGACTAGCCTGTCTTTCGAGCGATCGTAATCGCCAACTCCAGGTTACGCTCGGCATAAACCTCTGTCACGTTGGCATGCACATGCCCGAGGGTTACTTGGGCGCCTTCGATGCCGAACTGCTTGCGGACCTCTGTGGCTCGCGAGTGCCGCAGCTGCAGCGGACACCAATTGGGGACGAGCGGAAGTTTGGCCTTGGCTCGATCGACATTGGCCCGTTTGATCGCATATTTGATCGCCCGACCGTAGGAATCCACGTCGTAGTGATCACGTTTCGGCCGCTTTGATTTTCTGCGTTTCGCAGCGGCGCGCCGCCGCTCGCGTGCGCGGAGTTCACACGGGTAGATCGGTGTTTTGCGGTTGGGGTTGCGGTTTTCCGCTTTCGCGGAATTCCGATACTCCTCGGCCGCCCGCGGCGAGAACAAACACTGTTCAGTGGACAACGACAAGAAGGGGCGAATGACCTGCTGTGCCTTAGGGCCGAGCGGGATCGTGCGTGAATGGTCACGCCACTCTGTTTTGTGATCTTGAGGTTGATAGATCCAAACATCCCCGGACATGTCGATGTCGCAGGCCCGAATGATCACGACTTCGCCGGGCCGAGTACCGGTAAGCCGCTGAAGCTGAACCATGGCAGCGACCTGTGGGGACAGGTACGGCAGAATTGCATCGACCCACACATCCGCAACGGGCTTCACGGGCGGTGCCTCGTGAGCCGTCGTTTTGCCACGCCGGAGCCCGGAGACGGTCGCCAGACCATGCGATACGGACGCGGGAACCAATTCTTCGCTGACCGCCCATTTGAAGAACCGCTTAATCCGCATGATCCGGTGGTTGATCACGCGACGACAGAGTTCCTTTCCGTCGACCAGATGCTGGCGGACTGCCTTCAACTTCAACGGCCCAAACTCGCGAGCCAACGTGTTGCCGTACAGTTTGCGAAGCGGCCGCAAAGCGTACCGCATTTCCACAAGTTCCTTCGTGGGTTTGCCGTTTTTGACGTAATAGCCTTGCGCGAACGTCCGATACCTTTTCAGGACCTGGGAGAGCGTCAGGGTAAAGCCGGCGGCAGCAACTTCCGCATCTCGCTGCTGCAGATGCTCCTCCTGAGCCACACGGAATTCGGCGATCAGTCGTTCGTACTCGGCGTGGCTCTCCGGAGTGCCGTAGAGGCCGATGTAATGGTCCTGCTTGTTGATCCGGACGACGGCCTTGCCTGAGGCTTTGTGCAGGCAATAAGCGGGAGGGGCCTGGTGGGGTTTGCGCGGCATAAGAATCTCCTTCTCGGGGATTCGTCCGTAAAATACGGAGGAATCCGAGTCGTGAGACCGCGCTGCCGTCACATAGGCAGGTACGCTAACTTGAGCGTTCGGCAAGACTTAGAACTAGTACACCCAGGAGGGCTCGAACCTCCAACCTTCGGTTCCGTAGACCGATGCTCTATCCAATTGAGCTATGGGTGCGTGGTGCTCAACCGGAATCTTGCTGGCGGATGAGTCCGCCGTTGAGCCGTTGAGTAAGCGAGCCAGTTTATCAATCCACGGGCAGTCAGGCAACATCCCCAAGGCGATCAATTGGTGCTCATTTCTACAAAATGAGCCGGGGCGCGAAATTGCGCCCCGGCGTGTTTAGCAAATTCGACGAATCGAGCCTAGCGAGGATTGGCAGGGGCCGGGTTCGCCGGTGCTGGATTGCGAGGGGCGTTTTCGCGACGGTCTTCGCGGCGATCCTGACGATCTTCGCGCCGTTCTTCGCGGCGGTCGTCACGGTCATTGTCGAAGTAGACGTCGGCGGGGAAGTCGTACGATTCACCGGTCATTTCCGACCAGCCCTTTCGCTGTTCTGGCGTCAGTGTCTCGTTGATGCGGTCGCGGTTGGTCTTCCAGCTGGCCGTGAAGCGCTTGTTGACCCCTTCGCGGTCGGTGCCATATTCGTTGGCGTAGGTATTCATTTCATCATTCCAATCGCGGTAGTAGCGATCGAAATTCTGCCGCTGGGCGTCGGTCAGCTTCAGCCGAGCCTGCACGGCTGGGTCGCGGAACGCGCCGTAGCCCTGGTATTGCAGATTTAGTTGGTTGTACCGATTCCGCAAATCGGCATCGGTAAAGACCTTGGCAGCCGCGCCGTTCACGCCCATGTTAAACGTGCCGTAAGCGGTGGCGACGTTTTGGTGGTACTGATCGTTGGGATTCGCGGGGACATCGACAACCACTTTGTTGTACGGCGTCCAGTACTGCGTGTAGGCGCTGTTCAGCGTGTTGTATTGGGTGTCGTCAATCTTCAATTGCCGCCGCACGTTGGCGTTGCCGAACCAGGGACGCTGGCCGTACAGGCGAAAATTGTTGCGATTGCCGGCGCGAACGTTCACACCCGGCGCTTGCACCCGCACGCCGCCAGGTTGATTTTCGACGCGCACTTGGGCGCTTGCCGAATCCAGCCCCGAACTCCCCAACAGAGCTGCAATGGCAGCTACCAAAACTCGTGTCGTCCAACTCATCTTTTCGTACCCTTGTATCAAGACAATGCTCTTCGCCTCTGGTTCGCCAAAAGCTGTGGGCAGTGCCGGAATGCAAGTGCGATGCCTCGCTGCAGCGAAGTACGCCAAACGGGCGTTAGAGTTGAATCTTTGACCAAGAAATGCCGTAAAGAGCCGATTGCTGGCAGATTTGGGTGGACGGCAATGAGCGCTCAGCGATCACGCTGATAGCGCACCGCTCGCAAAAAAGAAGGCTTTGCAACCAGAAGTTGCAAAGCGCGAGCGGAGAATAAGGCGAAGATCAGCTCGAACTTACTGAGCTTCGACGACAGCATCGCCTACATACAGTTGCAGAATCTGACTCTGCACTTTGATCGCGCGGATCAGCACCCAGATTTGCTCGGGCGTGAATTTCCGTGGATCGCTACGGGCCAGCGACTCGAGTTCTTCGGTCATGGCGGCGTGTTGGTCGGTGGCGGCTTGCAACCGCAGACCCATTTCACGCCAAGTGGCCGTCAGCCGCCGCTCGTCGCGCAACACTTCCACGTCGTTCGTGGAGTTGGCGAGCAAGAGGCAGAGCCGGGCCACATCCTTCGCCTCGGCGCCGGGTTGCATGGATTCAATTTTTTGAGCAAGTTCCTGGCAGTTCATATCTCAGCCTGTTCATCAAGCGGTGAAAATCGTTGCTGTTCTCATTGCCTGGGGAGAACGCGCTGGCCCGAGCATTTCGAAAAACGCTGTATTTCGAAAACGCTGCGTTTGGGGAAACGCAGGGCCGGCGGTCGGCAGACTCCGCTGCCGCCGTCGCCAGTTTCCGTTCGTCGCGGGCCCCACCGCTGGGAGCAAAGCTGCGTGTGCAGGACGCTGCTTTAAGGACCGGCCTGAATCGCCTTCCTGGCTCAGGCCTGCGAGCCGTTCGGTTAACTGACATTCGAACTTTAGCTCAGAAATGCAATCGCTGCCAGAAATTCGCAAGTTTCTATCCGCAAGAAAGTTACGGCCGACATTGCCGCACTTTGTGCATGTGTTTTATGGGATTTTCTCGCGCGTTAAATGTGGAAAATCCCCTGCCAAACGCTTGACGCGAATTGTCAGAATTCGCTGCCGAGGTTAGCGCACCACCGGGGCTGGAAACGCTCCCGGAGGGGGCGGCAACGATAGTTTTCCCTGGCCGCCTTCTGCCAGAGTTGCTGAATATTCCCGCAACAATTCGAGCGTAGCGCGGAAATCAAGTCTTTCGTTTAATTGACGAAATTGCGGGTCGCGTGCCACCGATTCAAAGCGCTGCAGTGTGGCATTGAGCGTTTCCGGAGGAGGCACTTTGCCGGCCGCAAAAACTTCGGCGGGCAGGGCCAGATAGCGTCGCCAATTCTCATCCAGCACACCGCTGAGCTGCGTCGCCGAGCGAGCGAGCTCTTGCTGAACTGCAGCCAGGCGAGCTGCACGATCGTCGACGGCGCCGGGCATTGGTGGCCCGAGTGGATCGACGACAACCACTTTGCCATCAGCAGCCGCAGTGTACTTCGTCAGGGTATCGAGCAGCTTCACTGCTGATTCCGGCGCGGGAGTCGGCAGGCCATTCGCGCCAGGTCGGTAGTAATTCATTTCCATTTGCTGCTCGAGTTGCAGCACACTGCCGTCGAGCGACACGCCGGCGAATAAACCGCGGCTGCGCGAGTACGAATAAATCTCGGCCCGCAGTTCTAAATCTGTCGACGCTTCAGCGCGACGGCCAACCGGGCCCGCCGCAGCCGCGATGTCGGCGCCGATTTTGAATTTGCCTTCGAGCAAACCTTCGACGCTCTTCTTCGATTTGAAGACGAGCACAAAATCGGTCGCCTGCGCACCGATCTGCCAACCGACGCTGCCGCCAGTGATCGAAACGAATCGTGGCAAACCAAATTGCCCCTTATCGCGAATCAGCACTACGCCGCGACCGCGCTGCACACCGGCCACGAGACCCACTTTGATCACGCCGGGAATGATCGCTACGGCGTGCGCATCTTCGAGCAACGTTTCCGGAATCTTCTTCACCGGCACGGCCATGATTTCGTGCAGCGCACTGTTGGCCTGCTCCACAATCCGCTGCTCATCGTTCGCGCGGACCGGTTTGCTCACCAGCAGAACACCAACGAGCAAAACCGTTGAAAATACGATTCGCCACATAACCGACTCCTTCCAGCAAGACTCCTGCAGCGCTAAAAGCGCAATTCGCCACGGGGACTGTATCACTCCCTACGTGGCGAAACAATTTCAGTTCGTCTGTGCTAGCTGCTGTCGCCGGCAAATTCTCGCATTGGCGAGGTCACCGGCGCAGCAGTCAGAATAATCGATTCGCGATTAAGAGAACTTCGTGCTGCCCGGCATTGGCACGGTCGGCACTGGCGTGTCGCCGAACTCAAGCTTCGGCGGCGAGAGATCTTCCTTGGAATTGAGGGCCATTTCCCAAGAGATGTTCTGACCGGTGTAGGTCGCCATGCGGCCCATGATGGCCAGCAGCGTGCTGGAGCACATATATCCGCCGTTGTTGATCGGCGTGCCATTGCGAATGGCGGCAAATAGCTCGACGTGTTCCTGGCGATACATGCTCGGCTTCGCGCCTTTGTATTTCCAAGTGGTATCGCCAGCCGTGATCTCGTGCCGCAGGATCTTGGCTCGACCCTTCGTGCCGAGGACGTAATCCTCGGTCTCACTGAAGCAGCCAGGCTGTTGGCGGGTGAAGGCGAAGCACTTCACGCCGTTTTCCCATTCGTAACACACGGCGTGATGGTCGTAGATGTTGCCCCACTGTTCGCCGGTGCGAACCTGGCGACCACCGAGACCAAAAGCTTGCTTCGGTGGCTTGTCGCCCATCAACCACATCGCCTTATCGAGGCTGTGGATGTGCTGCTCGACATTGTGATCGCCGCTCAGCCAGGTGAAATAGAGCCAGTTCCTCATCTGGTATTCCATCTCGCTCCATTCGGCCTTGCGGCCACGATGCCAGAGGGGCCCAGCGAGATAGTTTTCTTGAATGGCCACGATGTCGCCGATCATGCCGTCTTGAATTTGCTTGATCGTGTCGCGCACACCCAGGTCATACCGCCAGCACAGACCCGAGACGAGATTGAGGCTCTTCTGCCGGGCCATCTCTGACGATTCCATGACGTGCCGTACGCCGGGAGCATCGACCGCCACGGGCTTTTCGCAGAAGACGTGCTTGCCGGCTTCGATTGCAGCCCGCAAATGAGCCGGACGAAAACCAGGTGGCGAGCAAAGGAGCACCACATCGACATCGCTGGCCATCACTTGCTTATAAGCGTCGATGCCAACGAAGCAGTGGTCATCGTTCACTTCGAGTTGAGCGCCCAGCGGAGCTTTCAGAGCGTTGCGAGCCGCTTCGACGCGATCGCCGAAGGCATCGGCCAGGACGGTGATCTTGGCATTCTTATCGGCAGCCATCGCATCGACGGCAGCGCCGGAGCCACGGCCACCGCAACCGATGAGGGCCACCTTCAAGGTTTCGCTGCCGGCCGCATGCACCGAACGGGCGGTGGTCATGGCAGTGGCGACCGAGCCGGCCACGGCCAAGGCGGCAGAGGTCTTCAAAAAGTTGCGACGCGTGGGCAGAGACGATTCAGGATTGGAGGCGGGAACAGACATCAGCGATACTCTCCTGGAAGGTGGGAACGCACACCGGGGTTCGAGAACCATTTGTGCTGAATAAAAAAGCCGGCCGTTGCGCCGGGTTCATTATCTCTGGAAACTGACGGGCCGCAAGTTGCGAAACAGCGATCCAACTGCGCAGCCCATTTCGGCATTGGTACGATGCAGCGAGAGGTATCCCATGAAACGACTAGGACAATGGCAATGGCTGGTAACATGGTCGCCGCTGTGGCTTCCGGTCGCATTATTTATCTGCTACGCGTTCTACCACGATTTCACTGGCCGTGGTGAAGTTTGGAAATGGGTGCGCGAGAATGTTCTTTTCTGGTGAGGCACGAGCGCACACCAGATTGCGTTACCGCCGCCGGGTACTCCCGTGGCACTCGCGAATGCGTCAAAATGCGGGCTCAACGGGCTTATCGACAACGGACGCAAAGGACGCAGCATGGATCGAATCAGCGTGAAGCAGGCGCGGCAAAAGGGAGCCATCGGCCGTCAGGTCATTGTGCAGGGCTGGATCCGCACGCGGCGAGATTCCAAGGGTGGCTTCTCCTTTCTCGAACTCAATGACGGCTCGTCGTTGGGCAATCTGCAAATCATCGCCGAAGCCGCGCTTGAGAATTATGAATCCGAAGTGAAGCACCTCGGCGCTGCGAGCAGCGTAACGATCGAAGGCGAAGTGAAAGCTTCCGGCGGCAAGCAAGCGACTGAAGTTCTCGCGAAAAAGATCATCGTCCACGGCCTGGCCGATCCCGAGGCCTATCCGCTACAGAAGAAGGCCCACTCGCTCGAGAAGTTGCGCGAATGGGCCCACCTACGGCCACGCACGAACACTTTTGGCGCGGTGACTCGCGTACGGAATTGTGTGAGTCGCAGCATTCACAACTTTTATCAGGAAGAAGGCTTCCTCTACATTCATACGCCGATCATCACGGCCAGCGATTGCGAAGGGGCCGGCGCGATGTTCCGCGTCTCAACACTCGACCCCGATAAGCTGCCGCTGAAAGAGGGTAAGGTCGATTCGTCGCAAGACTTCTTCGGCCGGCCGGCGTATCTCACGGTCAGCGGCCAATTGAACGCCGAGATTTTTGCCTGCTCGCTCGGCAAGGTTTATACCTTCGGTCCGACGTTTCGCGCCGAGAACAGCAACACGTCGCGGCACCTCGCCGAGTTCTGGATGGTCGAGCCCGAAGTAGCTTTCAACGACCTGAACGACAACATGGCTCTCGCCGAGCGGTTCCTCAAACGACTTTTCAGCGATGCCTTGAGCCAGTGCGACGAGGACATGAAGTTTTTTGCCGAGCACTATGACAAAGAAACGATCAGCACGCTCGAACAGATCATCGCGAAAGAGTTCATTCACTGCCCTTACACCGAAGCCGTCTCGATCCTCGAGAAGAGCGGCGAGAAATTCGACTTTCCAGTGAAATGGGGCATCGATCTGCAAAGCGAACACGAACGCTATCTTACCGAGAAGCATTTCAAATCGCCGGTGATCCTCTTCGACTATCCGCGTACGCTCAAGCCGTTCTACATGCGTGTGAACGACGATGGCAAAACGGTGCGGGCGATGGACGTGCTGGTCCCCAAGGTCGGCGAAATCATCGGCGGCAGCCAGCGCGAAGAACGGCTCGATGTTCTTACGCAGCGGATGGGCGAACAGCACCTGCGGCCCGAAGATTACTGGTGGTATTGCGACCTCCGCCGCTTCGGCACGGTCCCTCACGCTGGCTTCGGCTTGGGTCTCGAACGCGCCGTGCAATTCATCACCGGCATGCAGAATATTCGTGATGTGATTCCCTTCCCGCGCACGCCGGGGAGTGCAGAGTTTTAGTCGCAGCGAATAGCATTTGAATTGAATTACTCCCTCGCCCCTGTACTCAGGGGAGAGGGCCGGGGTGAGGGGCCGAAGCGGTATCGACTCTATTTGCACTTCTGCCCCGCACACTATCCTCTCCCCGTGACGTGGCGAGGGAACAAATACAAACCCAGGGAAAATCCCATGAAATACTTCATCGCCTTAGTACTCGCTCTGACATTCTCACTTCCACTTTTTGCTCAAAAGCTCACTCATTCCCAAGACTCAATCGACACAATCAAAGAAAACCTCAAGGCGGGCAAAGCCGTGATGGTGGACGTTCGCGAACCCGACGAATGGGACCTCGGGCATCTCGATGGCGCCATCCATCTGCCGACTACCCAACTCGAAAACGCCACGAAGCGGGCTGAGCTGATCAAGAAGCTCGACAAGAACAAAATCATCTATACGCACTGCAAAGCCGGCTACCGCGCGCTCAGCTGCGCAGAACTTCTGAAGGCCGAAGGCTTTGATGTGCGGCCGCTCAAGTCGGGATATCAACGGCTGATTGCTGACGGATTTGAAAAAGCCAAGTAACAAAACGAGATAGAAAGCCTCCCCATGTCCGATACCGAGAACAAACCTCAATGGCAGCCGATGAACTCGCGTCAGCGGCGGGTCTTTGGCGTGCTGGTTGAAAAAGCGAAGACCACGCCCGATGCCTATCCGATGACGCTCAACGGCATCGTCACCGGTTGCAACCAGAAAAGTAATCGCGAACCGCTGATGACCCTCTCGCCCGAAGATGTCGAGCAGATTCTCGATGAACTGCGAGCCATCAACGCGGTGACCGAAGTGCAAGGGAGTGGCCGCGTCGCCAAGTACCGGCACCACGCTTATGAATGGCTGAGCGTCGACAAGTATGAGATCTCGGTCATGACCGAGCTTCTCCTGCGTGGCGAACAAACGCTCGGCGACTTGCGAGCCCGCGCTGCCCGCATGGAGCCGATCGCCGATCAGGGTGCGCTGAAGAACATCGTCGACGGCCTGCTGAAGAAGAACCTGATGGTCGAACTATCGCCGCCGGGTCGTGGCCAGATTGTGTCGCACAATTTGTACAAAGAGCGCGAGATCGTTGAACTCCGCGCTCAGTACAAGAACCACGTGGCCCCTGAACGTTCGTACGAAGACGATCGTCCGGCGCCGGCCGCTCCCCGTCCCGTCACTTCCTCGCCAGTTGCCGCCGCTCCGGCCGCACCTACCGTTCCGCAAGTTCGCGGCGTGACTGCCGATGACTTCGCCGAACTCCGCGTGGAAGTCACCGAACTGCAAGCCGACGTCGCTCGGTTGCGCGAGCAAGTGCGGCAACTCGAAGCATTCCTCAAGTCCTAACCGCGGGAATCGGAATGGCCTGGGAAAACGAGCCCCGATTTCTGCACGGCATCGCATTGCGGCGGGGTTCAGTCTCGTCGTTCGACGTCTTTCCCTACGCGATCCCCACGATCCGCCAACTGCAGTCGTTGCAGTTTCATCCGCGCGTCACTTTTTTCGTCGGCGAGAACGGCGCCGGCAAGTCGACACTCCTCGAAGCCATCGCGCTTGCCGAGGGGTTCAATGCCGAGGGAGGTTCACGGCGGCATGCTCAGTTCAAAACCCGCGATTCGCACGACGACGAGCTGTGGAAGAACATCGAGCTGAACCGCGGCGGCGGCAAGCGTCTCGCACGCAGCGATAGTTACTTCGTGCGCGCCGAGAGTTTCTATAACCTCGCCAGCTACCTGGACGACGTCGGCTCAAACGCCGCGGGCCCGTTCAGCCAGGCCCTGTCGTATCATCAGCAGTCGCACGGCGAAGCCTTTATGAACTTGATGACCAGCCGGTTCGGCGGCAACGGTCTGTACCTGCTCGACGAACCCGAGGCAGCCCTCTCGCCGCAACGGCAACTCGCATTTCTCGCTGCCTTACACGAACTGGTTCAGCGCGGCTCGCAATTCATCATCGCCACCCATTCGCCGATCGTGCTCGCCTATCCCGACGCGCACATCTACCACTTCGGTGAACGCGGCATCGAATCGATCGCCTACGAAGACACGGAGCACTACAAAGTGACACGGGCGTTTCTGTTGCGACGGGACATCATGCTCAAGGAACTGATGGAATAGTTCGTCGCAGTGCAGCCAGCCAAAAGCAGAACTCCAACTAAATAAATTCCGCCATGCCTTTCACACCCAGAGGTTCGCGGGCCGCAAATGGTTCGCCGTATTTCGTGCCGATGGTTTTGCCCCAGTAGGCTGCTTCATCGCGCAACGCGTCGATGAATGTCGGCGGTTCGGTCGAGCGGCCGGTGATGAACTGGCTTTCGTAGCAGCGGATCGAGGCCAGTTTCTTTTCCCAGAATTCGCTGATGTCGAGAATGAACGCAGGTTGAGCGGCTTGCTTCAGATGGACGCAGTAGTAGTTGAAAATCCGCTGCGGATGAAACGGCTCGCCTGGCATGTCGGTCTTGCTCAGCTTGGCCCAGAAGCGGGCCGCCTCGATCAGCTGCGTCGCCGCAACGTGATCGGGATGGGCATCGACCCAGTAGGGCGCGAACAGCCACTTCGGCCGCAACTGACGAATGACTCCGGCTAGCTTTGCGCGCGCTTCCAGCGTGGGCTCCAAACTTCGATTCGGCAGGCCGAGATTTCCCCGCCAATCGAGACCGAGAATTTCCGTCGCCGCCGCCGTTTCTTTCGCACGTATTTCTAGCGAGCCATGCGGCGTCGGCTCACCGCTGGTCAGGTCGAGCACGCCGACCTTTTTGCCTTCGGCTTTGAATTTGAGAATCGCGCCTGCCATGCCGAGTTCGGCGTCGTCGGGATGTGGGGCGATGACGAGATAGTCGAGTTGCATACGTTCTTCCTGCGGTTCGCGGGCGGTTTCAGGAGTATACCAGCGACAGCGGCGAATCTTACGCAGGCTTTTTGCTGAATTCGAAGGCTCCGATAAACACGGGGTCGCGTGGCATTTCGCGCAACTCGGCTACGGCTGGATCGTACTTAAAATCAAACTGCGCCATGAGCCAGCGGCCTGCCGTTAAGCCCGCCTGCTGAGCACCGGCAAGTGCGGCCTCGCGAAATGACTCCGACCACGAGATGGCGACCAGCAATTCGGCGAGCGGCAGCGCCTGCTCGCGAATTGTGCATTCCTGAAAGTCCGCATCGGCGAAATCAACTCGGTATTGGTCCCGCAGAAAATCCGAACCGTCTTCAACCAGCGACTGACCAACCCACAACGAGACGAAACCCACTTCTTCAAAGCACAGCTCATCCATTTCGTACGTGTACTCGTCCACGAGACCTCCATTGAGTCCCTTCGTTCGGATGTAAGCGGCGGCGAATCTTACGTGAGCCGAAAAGCGGCCCAGCTAAAGACGCCGACGAAAAACAGGAAGAAGCCAGTCAGCAGATGATAACCGGCGAACAGCCACCAGGTTTTTAAATGCTCCTTCACTCGCAGGATCGGCTGCAGACTGACGCGAATTCCCCAAAACGTCGCAATGTAAGCACACACCGACCGCGCCAGCAAACCGCCGCCTGCCAATTCCCGCGAGTTGACGACCGCGATCACTCCGAGCGCTATGATCGAGAGCACGACATATCCGCCGTAAACCCAATACATCTGCCGGTGGAGCGGCGACAGCGACTTGAACTCCTCTTTCCAGTTCAACCGGATCGGCACGAGGGCAGACGCGACCAGTACGCTCAGCTGAGCCCAGCCGGCGGTGAAGATCAGGTTGGTCAGAGTTTCGGTAGTCACGATATCGCTCCAATCGCTTGCAGGAAGGGAAGCACAATGCGCTCGACGAACACGGGTGTGAAGAGCAGAGGCGCCGGCACGATCAGCAGCAATGCGGCGAACAACCAGCCGCGCCAACCGCGAGCGAGTCCGAAATGCTTTCCCAATTTTGATCGCTCAAAGAATATTCCCGTCGCTTGAATCACAAAAAACAGCGTCGGCAGTCCCCAGCCAGCTCCCGCCGAACCCGAGATGACGACGTCGTGAATGACTCCGCTGAAGAGGAATCCGATTAGCAGCGCGCCACGTGCTCCAATCAACAATGTCAAAGGGCGGAACAAACTGCGATGCGTCAGATCGCGAAAGGCAGTGTTCCAGCGATTCGCCCAAAAGTCGGCAAGGCTGATCGCAGCAATCGGCCAATGCATGAGGGGCCTAGCTTCGATGCCGATGCTCCGCCATGCGCACGAGAGCAAATGCAGCAGGCCAAAGTGCAGGCAGAAAACGATCCCCGCCATGCCGAGCCAGCCAGCTAGATAAGGCGACGCAGTCGGGACTCGCCGCGCAACCAAAAACACCAGGGCGAACCCAGCCACCGCCTTGCTCGCTGCGAACCACCATTCGCCGCTCGTCGGCGCTGCGACTCGGGCGAGATCCGGCTTCCGCAGAAAGCCGTTGGGATCCAGGCCGGGCCAGGCAAGCAGATATGCGACCTGCCGCCACCCAGGGGCGTCCGTCGGCGAAGCCGTCGCCCAGGTCAGCCATTTGCAACCCGCAAAAACGGCGACCGACAGCGTCCACATAATCGCCCACCGCGGTTGGCTCGCTGGAAACAGCAACAGCACGCCGGCTGGCAGGACAATCAGCGGCAGCCAGTGCATCGACATGCCCGCAGCAGCCTTGGCTGAAATCGGCCTCTCAGAAATGTCGGCGGCAACCACAGTCGTAAGCTTCCCAGTCATTTGAGTTGAATCGCTATTCCAACCGCAGTTGCCAGCAGCCTTTAACCACGCTCCTTGGCACAGGAACTGCATATCCGCCCGTGGCAGCTTTGGCCCTCGCTTTCTATACTTTGACGCACGGTTCCTGTTCCCCCACACGGACGGTTGGCAATGACGGCGCATGTAAAAACGGTTTCGGCAGCGGAGGCCAAATGGCCGTTGTTCCTCGGCATCGACGTGGGGGGGACGAATATCAAGCTGGGTGTCGTCGATGATCTCGGCCGTACGCTGGCTCTCACGAAGGTCGCCACGCTCGAGGAAGAAGGGCCCGAAGCGGCCATTTTGCGCGCCCGGGCCGCGACCGATGCGATGTTGCGGGGCATCGAGCTCGGACGGAACGATCTTTCGGCGATCGGCCTAGCCACGCCGGGGACGATGGACATTCCCCGCGGCATGCTGCTGGAACCGCACAATCTGCCGCACTGGTACCACTTTCCGATCCGCGACCGCGTTAGCCAGGTGTGGGGCCTGCCGACCTCGTACGCCAACGATGCCAATGCGGCCGCGTACGGCGAATTTTGGGTCGGTCGCGGTGCCCAATATCACAGCATCGTCTTCCTCACGCTGGGCACGGGCGTCGGCGGCGGCATCATCATCGGCGATCTCTCGATCGATGGCGAAAACAGCCACGGCAGCGAATGCGGCCACATTGTCATCGATTGCAATCCCACGGCCCGCATGTGCGGCTGCGGCAAACGGGGCCATCTCGAAGCCTATTGCAGTGCGACGGGCCTGCTCAAACACACCGAAGCCCTGCTGGCCGAAAATCCGAAAACTTCGCTCCTCAACCGACTTTCCGACGCCCAGCCTCTCACGCCCAAAATGATCGCCGAGGAGGCCGAGAAGGGGGACAAGTTTTGTCTCGACCTGATCGACGAATTGGCTACTTATCTGGGCTTTGGCGTGATTAGTTTGATGCACACCATCGATCCGGGGGCCGTTTTGCTGGGCGGGGCGATGAATTTTGGCGGGCCCGGCGATCCGCTGGGGGAGCGATTTATCGGCCAGGTTCGCTCGATCGTCCGCCAACACGCCTTTCCCATTCCCGCCCAGCGTACTACCATCGATTTTGCGCTGTTGGAGGGGGAAGCCGGCTACATCGGCGCTGCCGGCATCGCCCGTTTGGCCTGGCACCGAAAAAAGGCCTGACGACGTTCTGTAGCTGAATTCGCCAGAATTCAGACTGCGTATTCGCAGTAAACGTCTGCGTACCCGCAGCAACAGCAGCAACAGACTGCACTGAATTCTGGCGAATTCAGCTACTTCTGACGACTTGAAACACCTATGCCCGCCATTCCCTGCAAGTACATTCGCAACTTCTGCATCGTGGCTCACATCGACCACGGCAAGAGCACGCTCGCCGACCGCCTGCTGGAATTCACCGGCACGATCACCAAGCGCGAGATGAAGGATCAGATTCTCGACGACATGCAGCTCGAGCGCGACCGCGGCATCACGATCAAAGCCCGCGCTGTGCGCATGATGTATAAGTTCGAAGGGGAGGAGTACGAGCTCAACCTCATCGATACGCCCGGGCACGTCGATTTTCACTACGAAGTTTCGCGCTCGCTGGCTTGCTGCGAAGGGGCGATTCTCGTCGTCGACGCAGCCCAGGGTGTGGAAGCCCAAACGCTCGCCAATGCCTTTGCGGCGATGAACTCCGGCCTGACGATTGTCCCCACCGTCAACAAGATCGACCTCGTCAATGCGCGGATCGATGAAGTGCTGATGGAAATGGAACAAACGCTGGCGCTCGATTCGAAAGATGCGCTGAAAGTCAGTGCCAAGACGGGCGTCGGCATCGGCGATTTGTGCGCGGCCTTGATCCAACGCATTCCGCCGCCGAGTGGCGATCCCGAAGCTGTGCTGCAGGCGATGGTTTTCGACTCGCACTACGACGATTATCGCGGCGCGATCACTTATCTCCGCTTGATTCAAGGCCGCATCACGCGCGGCATGAAGATCCGCTTTCTCCGCACCAACAGCACGCACGAAGTGCTCGAAATCGGCCAATTCACACCCAACCGCACCGCCTGCGATGTGCTGCAGGCCGGCGAAGTTGGCTACATCATCTGCAATATCAAATCGCTGAAGCTCGTCCACATCGGAGATACGGTGACGATCGCTGGCGACAACGCGGCCCCGGCGCTCGAAGGCTACAAACCGCCGAAGCGGATGGTTTATTGCGGGCTGTATCCGTCCGATGGCCAGGAGTTCACCGAGCTGCGCGACGCCCTCGAAAAGCTCTCGATGAATGATCCGAGCTTTGAGTTCGAGCCCGAAACGAGCGATGCGCTCGGCTTCGGCTTTCGCTGCGGTTTTCTCGGGCTGCTGCACATGGAAATCGTGCAACAGCGCCTCGAACTCGAATCGAATATCGACCTGGTGCAAACGGCGCCGAACGTCACCTACGAAATTCTCAATAAGAACGGCGAGGTCTTCCAGATTCACAAGCCGCAAGATGTGCCCGACAGCGGCCAGATCGAGGAATTCCGTCAGCCGATCGTGCGCGTCAATTTGATCCAACCAGCCGAGTTCATCGGCAACGTGATGAAGCTCTGCCAGGAGCGCCGCGGCATTCTCGTGCGGCAGGAGTATCTCTCGCCGCAGCGGACGATGATCGTTTACGACATTCCGCTGGCCGAAGTCATTTACGATCTGCACGACAAGCTGAAGAGCGCCACCCGCGGCTACGGCACGATGGATTACGAAGTGATCGGCTATCAGGCCGCCGATCTCGTGAAGCTCGACATTCTGGTCAACAACGTCCGCGTCGATGCCCTCTCGGTCATCTGCCATCGCTACGACGCCGAGCGCCGCGGCCGCGGCGTGTGCGTGCGACTGAAGGAAGAAATCGAACGCCACATGTTCGAGGTCGCCATCCAAGCCGCCATCGGCGGCCGGATCGTCGCCCGCGAAACGAAGCCAGCCATGCGCAAAAACGTCACGGCCAAGTGCTACGGCGGCGACATCACCCGCAAGAAGAAACTGTGGGCCAAGCAAAAGGAAGGCAAGAAGCGGATGAAGTCGATCGGTCAGGTCGACATCCCGCAAAAAGCCTTCCTCGCGGTGCTCGACACCGGCGAGCAGTAGTCGTCCCCGTGGCTGCGAATCTCCATTTCGCAACCAGACGTTCACAACAGTGGTGCGAATTTCTTGAACCTCGCAACCACTGCCTGGGCCGTGCTTTACGAAAAAGCACCCTCGTTTTCTCACAACACTTTCTGCCCTTTTACAACAGTTCCACAACTGTTTCTTAGAGCGATCACTACAACTTGCTTGTGATCTCCTCGGCAATCTGGCAGAAAATCGCAACGGACGAACCATGACTTCGGTGCTCATTGGTCGTCCTTTCTGAGTGCGCAGCAGGAAACAATCCAAGGCGATCACACGCTGCCTGGGTTTGGAAATTTGTACCGGGTATTAACTGGCTAAAGCTGGTGGCTAACTGGATTAAATAATGTTCATTTGTACACATTCTACTGCCGGCTGTCAAGCGTTTTACTCCAGCCCAATGCTATAAAGCCAACTTGATGATGCGAACCCTATTGCGGCTTTTTTCAGTGAAGCACGCTAGGAGATCGTGCGGTGATGAGATTCAACCTGCGAGATCTTTTCTGGCTCATCTTCGTTGCCGCGGTGGCCACGCGGTGGTGGATCGACCGCTCGAAACTGGCGGACCGACTGTTGGCGTACGAGTCGGCGCAGTCAACCGTTCTTGCAGTGCGCGTCTCGGGCCTGATTATCGCCATGAACGATGGTGATCTGGTTGAAATAACGATCGGCTCAGACGATGGCTTAAAAGCATCGCAGCGAATGGAGGTGTCGAGAGGCAATCAGCTGCTCGGAGAAATCATCGTTCGCACCACGAGCCCGGATCGAGCCGTTGGACAAATCGCCAACGGGTCGCAGCGCAGCAAATTTCGCAAAGGCGACACCGTGACGGCTAATATCCGCCCGGTGCAGGTTGGAGGTTGAGATACTGGTTTCTCATCCGTTTAAACGCGTATACCTCCCGCGACTGACATTGACGAAGAGCCGCTTCTGACCAACAATCGAGCGTAGGAATAACTCCGAGATGCGCATCTTCACCACCCTCATCGCGATTTTTGCCCTCGCCCTGCACTTGTTGCTGGGATGTTGCTGGCATCATGCGCATGGCGCGGAAGAATTGACCTCGCATCAGCACGAGAGCGCCGGGCATCATGTGCATCTGCCTGGTTGTTGTGGTCACAGCCACTCGCAGGCTGCCGATCACGACGACGAAGCCCCGGCTGATTCGGATTCGGCGCCGAGCATTCCCTGCTCCGATCCGCAGTGTGTTTATGTGGTGAGCGGCCAGGCTCAGGTTCCTGCCGCGCATGACATCGCGCTGCCGTTGGCGATTGTCGATCAGCAGCCAGCCGAAACTCTGGTGATCGCTTTTGTGCATGATCTGGCCGAGCAAGAGAGGATTTCCCCGCATCTGCGGCGGCATCTTGCGCTGAGCCGACTTTTGAACTGATTTTCAGTCTCTAAGCAGCCCTTCTGGCTGCGATTTTTTCTTCTCGAACGCAACGCACTGCGCGCTTGCTTCGTTCATTCTTGATCCGTACTTCACGCTGCAAAGGCGTCGTCATGGCGCAGCCACCCGCTCTCAATCCGTCCACAAATTCCCCGTTTCGTTGGGCCGCGATCATTCTCGTTGTCGCCGTCGGCATCGGCGCCTTCGTCTTTCAATCGGCTTGGCTGCCGACAGCGCAGCAATGGCTTGCGCGCGTCCGCGGCACGGCTGCCGCCGAGCCCAAGGGAGCAGCCGGCCACGACGAGGCCAGCCATGCAGCGCACGGCAATCCCAACTCCATCGAGCTGAGTCCGCAGGCGCGCAGAAACATCGGCCTGACCGACGACCTGATTCAGCCGATCAAGTTGCAGTCGTTCACGCGCACCATCACCATTCCCGGCATGGTGGTCGAACGGCCTGGCCGGTCGATTGTCGAAGTGACGTCGCCGCTGACGGGCATTATCACGCGAATCTATCCCATCGAAGGCGAAGCGCTCGCCGCGGGCAAACGATTGTTCGATCTCCGCCTGACCCACGAAGAGCTCGTGCAATCGCAGGCCGATCTTCTCTCGGCGGCCGGCGAACTCGAAATCATCGACAAGGAAATTGCCCGGCTGGAAAAACTGGCTTCCGAAGGGGCGATCGCGGGCAAGCGATTGCTCGAACAAAAATATGAGCGTGAAAAGAAGGAAGGAGTCGTCCGTTCCAAACGGCAAGCGTTGCTGTTGCACGGTTTGAACGAAGAGCAAGTCCTCGCCATCCTCACCAAACGGGAGCTCTTCAAGGATCTCACCGTGACCGTTCCCGACGTCACCGAGGACGGCAGCAAGACTCCCGACGACGCCGTCTTTCAGGTGCAGAGCATCAAGATCGCGCAAGGGCAGCAGGTCGAAGCCGGCGCTACGCTGGCGATTCTCGCCGATCACGCCGAGCTCTACATCGAAGGGGAAGCCTTTGAGCGCGATGTCGCCGATATCAGCCGCGTCGTTGATAAACGAGAACCCGTGACCGCAATTCTCGAGAACGAAAGCGCCCGCAGCGAAGTCGTGAAGGATCTGCACATTTTGTATCTCGCGACAAAGGTCGATCCAGCGAAGCGGACGCTCGATTTTTATGTCACGCTGCCGAACGTTGCGCAGCGGGATCAGCACTTGGAAAACGGCAAACGCTTCTTCGCCTGGAAGTATCGCCCGGGTCAGCGTGTGCAACTGGAAATTCCCGTCGAAACGCTGCCGAATCGCATTGTGCTTCCCATCGATGCCGTCGCGCAAGATGCCACCGAGACCTATGTCTTCACACCCAACGGCAAGCAATGGGAACGCCGCAGCGTACACGTGGAATATCGTGACCAACGGCACGCCGTGATTGCCAACGATGGCGCGCTCTTTCCTGGCGATCGTGTTGCTCTGACGGCAGCTCAGCAGTTGCAAGTGGCGATTAAAAACAAATCCGGCGGTGCGCCCGATCCGCACGCCGGGCACAGCCATTAGCCAACAACGTGTTCGGTTCGTCCCTCTCTCCGTAGGAGTTCGACATGTTCCGTGCCTGTCTGATTGTTTTTCTGCTCGCCGCTGTTTTTTCCTTCGGCGCGCTGCAGTCCCCCGCCGCTCCCGCGTCGAGTTTGCCTGCCGACGTGGCAAAACTTCTCCGCGAACGACTCGAGCATTTGCGCTACTGCGCGAATGCCGAGAAAGAGCTCTACGACACCGGCCGTGGAACCCTGGAGCGATTGATTCATGCCAATCGCCAAGTGGTCGAAGCCGAGTTGGAACTGGCCAGCACTCCCGCAGAGCGAATCCAAGCCCGCGAAACCTTGCTGAAGCATGCCGAAACACTGGAGCTCAGCGCGAAAACTCGCCACGACGCCGGTCTGATTTCGACTGCCGATTTACGTAGTGCCCAAGCCATGAAACTGCGAGCCCAGGCCGATCTGCTCCTCGAAAAGAAGGCCGCGGCGAAATAGCCCTCCATGCTTAACTCCATCATCAAACTCGCTCTCCGCTATCGAACCATCACCATCGCGCTCGCGCTGGTGGTGACGGTTTACGGCGGGTACGAACTGTTTCTGTTGCCGATCGATGTCTTTCCCGATCTCAATCGTCCGCGCGTGACGGTGATGACCGAATGCCCCGGTCTCGCGCCGGAGGAGGTCGAGTCGCTAGTGACCGTGCCGCTCGAATCGTCGCTCAACGGCGCGACCGGCGTGCAGGCGGTGCGCAGCTCGTCAGGCGTCGGCTTGTCGATCATTCACGTCGAGTTTGCCTGGGGCACCGATATTTTTATCGATCGGCAAATTGTCGCCGAGAAAATTGCGGTCGCTAGCGATCGCTTGCCGGGAGGCGTGTCGCCGCAGCTCACTCCCATTTCATCGATCATGGGGCAAGTGCTGGTGATCGGCGTCACGAGCGAGGGGAACGCGACGAATCCAATCGAAGTTCGCACGATCACCGATTGGGTCATTCGCCAACGACTGTTGACGGTGCCGGGCGTGGCCCAAGTCGTGACGATGGGTGGCGGCCGCAAGCAATTTCAAGTGCTCGCCGATCCCGATGCGATGCTGAAGTACGACATATCGTTGCACGACATCGAGCAAGCAGTTTCCGGTAGCAACGACAACGCGACGGGCGGCTATCTGGAGCAAAGTGGTTCCGAACTCCTCGTCCGCTCGATGGGCCGTTTGCGCGACACGCGCGAGCTGGAACAGGTCGTGGTGAAAACCTCGAACGATCGCTCGGTGCTGCTCGGTCAGGTGGCGACGATTCGAGAAGCAGCCCAAGCCAAGCGGGGTGAAGCCGCCGTCGATGCCAAGCCGGCCGTGATGATCATCGTGGCCAAACAGCCCGGCGCAGACACTCGCAAACTCACCGACAACGTGCTCAAAGCGATTGCCGATTTAAAGCCGTCGCTGCCGCAGGACTTTCGCATCAACGCCGATGTCTATTCGCAGAAAAAATTCATCGATCTGAGCATTTACAACGTCGTCGAAGCCCTCGTGCTCGGCGGTGGCTTGGTGGTGATCGTTCTCTTTCTTTTTCTGCTTAATTTCCGCACCACGTTCATCACCCTCACAGCAATTCCCCTCTCGATTGTCGTCACTGCACTGATCTTCAAGTGGTTTGGTCTGTCGATCAACACCATGACTCTCGGCGGCCTGGCCGTGGCGATTGGAGAATTGGTCGATGACGCAATCGTCGACGTCGAAAACATCTTCCGCCGCCTGCGCGAAAACAAACACGCGGCGAACCCGAAATCGGCGCTCGTGGTTGTTTACGAAGCGAGCAGCGAAGTGCGCAACTCGATCGTTTTCAGCACGATCCTGGTCGTGCTCGTCTTCGTGCCGCTGTTTGCGCTCGGCGGCATGGAAGGCCGCCTCTTCACGCCGCTCGGCGTGGCTTACATCGTGTCGATCATCGCTTCGCTGTTTGTTTCGCTGACGGTCACGCCGGTGCTGTCGTACTGGTTGCTGCCGCAAGCGAAGTTTATGGAGCACGAGGAGGACGGCTTCCTGCTGAAGTTTTTGAAGGAGATCGCCGGCGCGGCGATTCGTGTCAGCGTGCGGCACCCCTGGCCGATTCTCACCGTCGTGGCGATTGCAGTGGGCATCAGCCTGGTCACGGTCACGCAACTCGGCCGCGACTTTTTGCCGCCGTTCAACGAGGGGAGCGTGCAGGTCAATGTGATCCTGCCGCCCGGCACGTCGCTCACCGAATCGAACCGCATCGCCCACATGGTCGATCAACGGATCGGTGCGGTGAAAGGGGTAAAAAGTTGGGGTCGGCGCACGGGCCGCGCGGAACTCGACGAACATGCCGAAGGGGTGAATCAATCGGAAATCATTGTCAGTTTCGATCCGAATATTCATCGCGATCGCGAAGAAGTCCTCGCCGAACTGCGCGAGGAGCTTACACAGGTTCCCGGCGTGGTTGTCGCCGTCGAGCAACCGCTGCAGCACTTGATTTCGCACATGCTCTCGGGCGTGAAGGCGCAAGTCGGCATCAAGCTGTATGGCGAAGACCTCGAAGTTCTCCGCCGCACTGCCAAGGAAATGGAAGCCGCCATGAACGGCATCGAGGGCGTAAAAGATCTGATGGTCGAGCAGCAGGTGGAGATTCCTCAGCTGCAAATCCAACTGCGCCGCGATCGACTTGCGCACTACGGCCTGACCTCGGGCTATGTCAACGAGTTTATCGAGACCGCGCTGAATGGCCGGACGGTTTCGGAGATTCTTTTAGGCGAGCGGAAGTTTGACCTCGTCGTCCGGCTGGATGAAAAACATCGGCAAGACATCAATCAAATCGAGCGACTGTCGCTCAATCTGCCGGCGGGAGGTCGGATTCAGTTGGACCAGGTTGCGTTCATTCGCAAGAGCAGCGGCCCGAACACGATCAATCGCGAAAACGTCCGGCGGCGGATCATCATTCAATGCAACACGGCTGGCCGCGACTTGAACAGCGTGGTGACCGACATTCAAAAACGGCTCGCACCAATTCAAGCCCGATTGCCGCTCGGCTATGTCGTCGAATACGGCGGACAGTTCGAGAGCCAACAAAACGCGACTCGAATCATCGGCCTGCTGGGGCTCATTTCGCTCGCCGCGATGTTCCTCGCGCTCTACACGCTGTTCGGCTCGACGAATCTCGCGTTGCAGGTTCTCTCGGCCTTGCCGATGGCAGCCATCGGCGCGGTCGCGGCGCTGGTGCTCACGCGTCAATCGCTCACCGTGGCCAGCATGGTCGGTTTCATTTCGCTCTCGGGCATTGCCTCGCGCAACGGCATTTTGCTCATTGCGCATTACTTGCACTTGGTGAAGCACGAAGGGGAGCAATTCACGCCCGAGATGATCGAGCGCGCCGGCAAGGAGCGACTAGCGCCGATGCTGATGACCGCGCTGACGGCGGGCATCGCGCTCATTCCGCTCGTGCTGGCCGCCGGTGAACCCGGTAAAGAAATTTTGTATCCCGTCGCGACTGTGATCTTCGGCGGGTTGATTAGTTCGACATTGCTCGACTTTTTCGTGCACCCCGCGCTCTTCTGGTGCTTCGGCCGGACGGAGGCGGAACAGCACTTGCGCGACGAGCATGTCGACGAACTCGAACATGTCTAGTTCGCTTTACGCGTTGAAAGTTTTGTTTTTAGAAGGAAATGAAAATGGTTCGCAATTGGATTGGTCTGTTGTCTCTGGTTGCATTTGCACTGCTCACCGTCGGCTGTGGCTCGGAGCCCGCGAAGGCTCCGGCCAAGGTCGAAGAGCATGCGCATGAGCATGCCAGCGAAGGGCCGCACAAGGGGCACTTGATCGAGTTAGGCGTCAATGAGGAATACCACGGCGAACTGACGCACGACGATGCCTCGAAGACCGTCACCGTTTATTTGCTCGGCAAAGACGCCAAGACGCCAGTGATGAGCGCCGACAAAGAGATCGATCTCAATCTGGTGATCGACGGCACGCCGACGCAAGCCAAGCTCACGGCCGCGCCGCAGGATGGAGAGAAAGAAGGAGAGTCTTCGCGCTTCACGCTCGTCGATGAAAAGATCTTGGAAGCCCTGGAAAACCCGAAAACCACCGGCAATCTCAATGTGAACATCGCCGGCCAACGCTACAGCGGCAAGGTCGCACTCGGGGCGCATGGCCATGATCACTAGGACACGGGCACTAAGCGTTGCCGAAACGTAGTTTCGTAGGGGTTGTAAGTGGAGACCGGACAAATCGTCGCTGCGCCACGGTTGTGTCATCCTTGCAACCCGCATTTTTCGCACATTCCGTTTGGTAATGGTCGCGGGCTTGCCCGCTGACGTACAATCAAAGACGGAACATTTCGACTGGCCTCCTCCCATAGGCCCTGTCCGAACAGAGAATCTTGCGATGAAATGCTGCAGCTATCGGCGGTTGAGTTGCATTCTGGCCTGCGCGCTCGTGTTCACTGCGGCGCTGCTGGCCGGCCGGACCACGCTGGCCCAAGGGATGGGCACGCGCACGATTCCGAACGATTCGTTCTTCATGATGTTCGGCGGCTACTACGACGGCGACTATCAGTCGAGCGTGCGAGCCTTTCGGGAATCGGGTCGTGGCGCACTCGCCAGCGTCGACGGGCGGTGGGTCGACTCCTGCTGTTATCACACCATGGTCGGCGAGTCGCTGTATCAAATGGGTGATCTCGCCGGCGCTCTCGAGCAACATAACATTGCTTGCAAGTTGTTTCTCGCCAATCGCGATTGGATGCTACGAGCCGAGTTTCCGCCGGGTGTCGATCCCGAAAACAATCCGCGCGTCACCATCACCTGGGGCGCTGCTTCGACGCGCGGCATGAAGATCGGCAAGTTCCAGGAACGATATCAAGTGCTGCAAGGCCGGCTCGACAACGCCGCCGTGGCTTCGCAGGGCGGCGTGGTTGCGCCGCCGTCGTTGCGGCCGGTGAATGTGATTGAGATCTGCCGTTGCATCGCGCTTAGCATTCGCCGTCGTGGCGAAATCATGGGACCGACTTGCGAGCTCGATCCGCTCACTTCGCAACTGGTCACAGAACTCTCGCGCTTGCCCGCTGCGCCGAATCACTGGTCGCAGTGCTTTGTTGAAATTCAATATGGACTCGCGCTCAACGCGGCCAATAAGCCGATGCAAGCGATTCCGGCACTGCAGCGCGGATTGCTGGCCGGCGGTGTGTACGATCATCCCCTCTCTGCCCTGGCCCTGATTGAGCTCGGCAAGATTGCCTTTGATGCGGAGAAGTACGACGTCGCGTATGCCTCGTTCCTCGAGGCGACATATTCCGCGGCCTGGTTCGATCGCTTCGACTTCATGGAGGAAGCTTTCCGCGGCGCCCAGCAGACGTTTTTGATCTCTGGTCAACAAGGAGTTTTCGCGCCAGCCGTTCCTGCCGCAGCGTGGGCAAAACAAAAACGCCTGCGCACGATGCAGGTCACGCTCTTCACCGGGCTCGCCGAAAATCTGGCCGCCACGGGCGATCTCAGCGGCGCTGCGAACACGCTGGGCTTGGCCAAAAGCGCGCTCGGCCGGGCTGAAGCGGCGAACGGCACGCTCGGCAGCCGGGTGAACTACCAAGCCGCTCGGATTGCTCTTGCTCAAGGGAACGGGCGGGGCGGCGGCGAATCGTTGATCGCAGCCCTCAATTATCAGAAGAAGGCCTCGCACGGTTTGTTTCAAATCGCTCTGGCCGACAACATGTTTCTCAATGGCAACGTGACCGAGCGCCTAGCCGATGCGTTGTATGCCACGGTGCTGCGCGAACCGCGACCGCGCGATTGGAAGCTCGATCCGCTCGAAGTCATGGCGATCCAATCGGTGCCCCATCCACTGCCGATGGAGCATTGGTTCGAATTGGCGCTCGCCCGCAAAGAGCCCGAAAAAGCGTTGGAAATTGCCGATCGTATTCGTCGGCATCGGTTTCACGCCACGTTGCCCCTCGGTGGCCGGTTACTCGCGCTGCGGTGGGTGTTGCAAGCGCCCAAAGAACTACTCGATGACGCAGCCGTGCTGCAAAAGCAGGACTTGCTGAACCGCTTCGGCCCTTACGCCGACTTGAACACGCAGGCGGCAGCGGCGCGGGCGGCATTGGAACAACTGCCGTTGGTGCCTCCGGATGATGCGGGAAAAAAACAAGTCGCCGAGCTCTATCAAAAGCTGGGGACCACTAGCAGTGGGCAAGAAGCGTTGCTGAACCAAATTGCGCTCGCGCGAGTCGCCGCCGATCAGCCCTTTCCGCCGCTGCGGACGGTGAAGGAAATGCAAAGCGGCATCAAAGAAGGGAGTCTGGTGCTGGCGTTTTTTCAAACGTCGCGCAATCTGCACGCCTTTGCTTTCACAAGTTCGCAGTATGTGTACTTCACGCTCGATGCACCCAAGCTGCGAGTGGAACTGGTCGACATGCTCAAAAAGCTCGGCTTGCATGACCGTAACCAGCCGGTGTCGATCGAAGACCTGCAGTCGGAAGCTTGGAAAACGCCCGCTGCGTCGATTCTGAAGAAGCTCAGCAACAATGCGCGGCCCGAAGACTGGGCCAAGTACAAAGAGCTGATCATCGTTCCCGACAGCTTCTTGTGGTATGTCCCCTTCGAAGCGTTGCCGATGCCAGGCAGTGCCGATGGTGCCCCGCTCATCACGCAATTGAACATTCGCTATGCGCCGACGATGTCGCTGGTCGGTGGCGACAAACGCCCCGCCAAGCCACTGTCACGGACGGCGATCATCGCCGGAAAAATGCTACCCCGCGATGACGAAGGCCTCGCCAAGGGAGTTGCCGATCAGCTAGCCGGCGCGCTCCCCGGCTCCACAGTACTGCAGGAAACGATGCCCGCGCCGGGCGGATTGCTCGGCACGCAATTCGATCGGCTGGTGATGCTGACCGACATGGAAGACGGCGATAAGCTTCCCTTCGGCTGGTCGCCGTTGCAGCTCGACAAGGGAAAGCCCGGTGGCTCGCTCAGCGATTGGATGATGCTGCCGTGGGGTTGCCCCGAGCAGCTCGTGCTGCCGACGTTTCACACGGCGACGGAGTATGGCCTGAAGAAGGGCGGCACTGGCGAGGAAATGTTCATGTCGATTTGCGGCCTGATGGCTTCGGGCGGGCGCTCGATATTACTGTCGCGTTGGCGCGTAGGTGGCCGAACGACCGGCGACTTTGTGCGCGAATATGCCCAGGAGTTGCCGCACCTGCAGCCTTCGGCTGCGCAGCGCCGCAGCATTACGCTGCTCCGCGGAACTTCGCTCGATCCGCGGGAAGAAGTTCGTCTGCGCGCTCCAGCGACGCTCGATGAATTCAAGCCCGAGCATCCGTTTTTCTGGGGCGGCTACATGCTGGTCGACAGCAGCGCCTATCAGCCGCGCGAAAAGGCCAAGGCCGAATAGCGTTCCTGCGCTGGTACTACTGCGCGGGCGTTCGCTGCCGGCTCACTTCAACGCTTCGCAGCGGTCCGAGCAGCAGCGCCATTTCCGGCACCGAACCCACGCCGAGCTTTTCCAAAACCGACTGCCGGCGGCGGTCGACGGTGCGCAAGCTCAAGTGCAACTCAGATGAAATGGATTTGTTCGGCTTATCGGCCAACAAGCGATCCATCACGTTGCGTTCTTCTTCGGTCAACTGGCTCAGTCGCCGTTGAATGTCTTGTTCGCGCTGCGACTGTTCGCACTGCTCGTCGCTGATCTTCAAACCACGATCGACGGCCTGCAGCAACTTCTGCGAGTCGTAAGGCTTCTCGAGCAATGTGAACGCGCCGTACTCCATCAGGCCCACCGCCATCGGCACGGTCGCCACGCCGGTAACCACGACAATCGAGAGCGGGCTCTTACCTTCGTACAGGCGGCGCACCAGTTCCACGCCGCTCATGCCAGGCATGGCGACGTCGGTAACGACGCAGCCGCGGCGATTGATCGAGATCTCCCGCAAGAACTGTTCTGCGGAAGGATAGCACTGCACCTGATAGTTGTGAGCACTGAACAGGGCCTGCAGTGAGCTGAGCACTGCAGCATCATCATCGACAACGTAAATCATGGCTTCACTTGGCTTCGGCAGGAATCGTTTCGGTCAGAGGCAGGCTGATCCGGAACAGTACTCCACCAGTGGCTACTTGATGGTAATCGATTACTCCCCGGTGGTCCTGCAAAATCGAACGGCAAATATTCAGACCTATTCCCATACCCTGCGGCTTCGTCGTAACAAACGGCTCGTACAGGCGTCCGGCAATTTCGTCTGACATGCCTGAGCCGTTATCTTCGACTTCAATGATCACCGCGCCCAGGTCTGCTCGCGAGCGCAGGGCTATTTTGCGCGAAATCGCACCACTTTCGAGTAGGGAATCACGGGCATTCAGAAGGAGATTGATGATGACCTGCTGCAGTTGAATCGGGTCGCCCGCGATGAAGGGTAAATCTGCCGCCAGATCCCAGCTAAGGTTGACTTCAGCCCCTCTAAGTTCCAGCGACACCATTTCTACAGAGGTCCGCAGCAGCGCATTGAGGTCGCACGGCACGCGCCGCGTGGCGGATTTGCGACTGTAATCGCGGAGCCGATGGATAATGTCAGCCGCGCGACGACTCTGTTGATCAATATGCTCGATGTGCCGGCGCACCTGTTCAAGATTCTCAGATTTTTTGCTTGGTTCCGGCCTCAAGAGCGCGCTGCTCGAAGCCGCGAAGTTCGAAATCGCCGCCAAGGGCTGTGCCACTTCGTGTGTCAGCGCCGCGACCATCTGCCCCACGGTGTTGAGTCGCGATGCATGCCGGAGTTCCGCTTGCCGCCGCGCCAGTTCTTCGGCATCGCGACGCCGATCGGTAATATCCTGCGCGAGCGCGACGATCAGCGGTTGTCCGTTTTCATCGTTGCCGACCACCGACGTGGAAAACGAAATGACCCGCCGATCGCCATCCTTGCGCACGATTTCCCACTCTTCGTTCCGCAGTGTCTGGCCGAGCAGCAGTTTGGCCGTGCGATCCTGCGCCGCCTGGCGCTGTTCGGCATTGTGAAACATCACTTGGAACCAGCCGGCGCGATTGATGTCATCGCGCGTATAGCCCGTGATGGCCGTCATCTGCTCGTTCCAAACCGAAAACTCCAATTCCTGCTCATCGATCCGCGGCGTGCAGAGGCAGATCCCTTCTGTCGCCGTGTGAATGATCGTTTGATGGAGTGCGCTGATCTTGCGATACGCTTCTTCCGCTCGTTTTCGCTCGGTGATGTCGCGCGAAATTCCAATCGTTCCCACAACTTGGCCGTTGCCGTCACGATAAGGCGCCTTCATGGCCAGATAGGTGCGCGTCACGCCAGCGGCCGTGAGTGTTTCTTCGGTGGTCACCACTCGCTGTGATTCGATCACCTGGAGGTCCCCCTCCCGCACAATTGTTGCGCCCTCGCGATCGAAGAGAGCAAAATCGTCGTTTCCCAGCACTTCTGCCGCCGGCTTGCCGACGAACCGCGCCGCGGCCGGATTGAACAGCAGATACCTGCCGACGAGATCTTTGACGAACACGGCGTCGGGAGTTCCTTCGGCGACAACGCGCAGCAGTTCGGTGGTCCGTCGCAGATCGGCCTCTGCTTGCAGGCGATCGGTGACATCGCGCACCAGCGCGATCATCACCGGCCGGCCGTCCAGTTCCAATTCATGCGCCGTTATTTCGACATCCATCGCATCGCCATTTTTCTTGCGATGCCGCGCCTGATCTGCCTTTTCGTCGATCACTAACCGAATGTCGTTGATCGTCAGATGCGCAAACTCGAAGCGCGCGTAGCCATACTTTTCCACGGCAGCATCGTTGACGGTGAGGCAGCGGAGCGTGCGCGGATCGTAAACGAACATGGGATCCGGAATGCTGTCGAACAATTTGCGATAGCGCTCTTCACTCGACCGCAGCGCATGTTCAGCCTGCTTCATGTCCTCGATGTCCGTACACGTACCATACCACTGCGTGATATTTCCCTCGGCATCGCGACCGGCAATCTGTCGCGCGATGTGCCAGCGATATTCGCCGTCGGCGCGGCGAATGCGAAACTCCAGTTGCCGGGCAACGCCGGTGGTCAGAATTTCCTTCCAACCGGCAAGTGTCGAGGGCAAATCGTCGGGGTGAATGACGTCGGCCCAGGACCAGCCTGTGAGCTCGTCGAACTTGACTCCCGCATATTGCGTGGCGCGAGCATTGGTATGCGTGAGACCGCCATCGGGTCCTGCCGTGAAGACGATCTGCGGAATTGCATCGGCCAACTCGCGAAATCGCTGTTCACTGGCCCGCAAAGCTTGCTCGGCTTTTTTTCGCGCGGTAATGTCGTGCGCCAACGAGATGCTAAAACGTTCGCCATCGACCCAGAACGGACGCCCACGAATCTCGACGGGAAACGTCGAGCCATCCTTGCGGCGGTGTTGCGTCTCGAGCACTAGCGACTCACCGGCATCCAAGGTAGCCCGCAATGCGGCCAGCTGCTCCACGGTCACTGCCGGATCGAATTCGATCGGAGTCTTGCCGATCAATTCCTCGCGCGAGAGCCCCAGGCTATCGCAGGCCTGCTGATTGACATCGAGCACCGTTGCATCGGCATGGTGCAGAAACATGGCGTCGGAAACGTGATCGACAAACGTTCGATACCGCGCTTCGCTGGCCCGCAGTTTGTCCTCAGCCTTGCGACGATCGGTGACGTCTTGCACGGTGCCAATGAGCTTGGTGGGAATGCCGATGGCGTTGCGAATGACTTTGCGCCGGACGTGCAGGGTGCGAGTCTCGCCGCTGGGATGCAAAAACCGTTGCTCGATGTCGCCGGTTGTGGCACAAGCCATTAACTGATCGGGCTCGTGATCGTCGGGATGGCGGTATTTTTTGATGAACGCGTTGTAGTCATGAAATTCTTGATCGTTTTCGAAGCCGAAGATTTTGCAGAGCGCTGGCGAACAATGTCCACGCCACGCCGGGAGATCGATTTCGAACGATCCCAAGCCACCAATCTCTTGCGCTTCGGCCAGGCGTGCTTCGTGTTCACGCTGAGCCTCTTCGGCTTTGAGCCGCGCGGTGATATTGCGACAAATGCCGAGTACGAGCGTGCGACTTTGCCAGGGAATGCGCACTGCCCGCACCTCGTACGGAATGCGGTAGCCCAAGCGATGCACGTGCTCGGCTTGAAACTCGACGACTTCTCCCTGCAGCGCTCGCTGCACGCGATCGATCGCTTGAGCCGCTGTTTCCGGCGTATCGAGTTGAGTGAGTGGCGAGCGACCGATGAGTTGCTCGACAACGTAGCCATCATTTTCGGCCGCAGCTTTGTTGGCGTAGAGAATCTTCAGCGGAATATCGCAATCATCGGGATCGAGCAGATATAGATTGTCAGGAAGATTATCGGCCAGTGTGCGAAAACGTTTTTCGCTTTCACTCAGTTCATTTTGAGCCTGTCTGATCGCGGTGATGTCGCGAGCAATGCCGACGATTCCTTGTACCGTGCCGTCTTTATCGCGCAGGATCGACTTCACGGTGGAAAACGTTCGAGCTTCACCCCCGATACCCAGTTCTTGCTCGGCGATGAACGGCTCGAACGTTTTTAAGATTGCGCGATCTTCGGCGATGATTTGTTCCGACTCTACGACGCCAAAGAGATGACGATCGTCGCGCCCAATGATCTCATCGCAAGACCGGCCGGCCACTTTGGCGGCGGCTTCGTTGAACAGCAAATACACGCCGTCTAGGTTCTTGACGAACACCGTGTCCGGCACGCCGTTGAGCGCTGCCGAGAGTAACTCGGTGACGCGTTTCTCTTCGGCGACTTGCCATTCGAGTTCGACTTGCTTCTGCAGCAACTGCCGAACGTACGCAGCGGCTGCGTCATTGAGTTTTAGTGAGGCAAAGTCGGCCCCCTCGGTCGTTTGGTCCCAGCGTTCTTTTGCTCGTTGCCGCAGGACGTCAGGATCAGGTTGATTTTGCTGATACATCGATCGTTCCTCACGCGGCTGCTGCCGCTATTCAACCGAGCGGCGCGAACCTGCCTACGATTGCCATCGCGCTGCGCAAACCGTCGACGGCAGCGCTGATAATCCCTCCAGCATAACCGGCCCCCTCGCCCACGGGGAAAAGTCCCTGGAATCCAGGAGTTTGCCGGCTGGCCTGATCGCGGGCGATTCGCAGCGGCGAACTGCCGCGCATTTCGGGGCCAACCAGAATCGCATTCCGCAGAAAGTCGCCTCGCCATTGGCGATCCATCAGCGGCAACCCTTTGCGAATCGCGGTCGCCACGACGGGGGGCAAAACCGCATCGAGTGATGCCGGAATCACGCCGCGGGCGTAAGAGCACCGCAGCGAGTCGCCCGCTTTGGGAGAGCTGCCGCGCACAAAATCGTCGGCCCGTTGAATGGGCGAATGGTAAGTGCCACGCCCGAGCTGGTACGCAGCCGCTTCCCACTTCCGCTGGATCTCGACGCCGGCCAGCGGATGATCGCTGCCGAACTCGCTCGGCTCGAGCGTCACCATCAAACCGCTGTTGGCAAACGGCGTGTCGCGGCGCGAATTGCTCATGCCGTTGGTGCAGAACATTTCCGGCTCCGAAATGCTCGGAATAATATGTCCGCCGGCGCACATGCAAAACGTAAAGACGTCGCGTTGACCGCGCGCGACCAGTGTGTAGTCAGCTGCGCCCAGCTGTTGCAGATAACTCTCGCGGCCATATTTGTGACGATTGACCTGTTCCTGCGGCTGCTCGATTCGCAAACCCAGCTGAAAAGCCTTGGCCTGCATCGGCACGCCGAGGCCATGCAACATCGCGTATGTATCGCGCGCGCTATGGCCGATGGCGAGCACGGCGATATTTGTGGCAATTCGGCCGCTCGACGTTTGCACGGCGGTGAGTTGTCCGTTGACGAACTCCAGCCCTTCGAGGCAGCAACGAAAACGATACTCGCCGCCCCAGGCTTCGATTTGCCGGCGCAGGTTACGCACGATCAGCGGCAGGCGGTTGCTGCCGAGATGCGGCCGATTCTCATAACGGATCGAGGTCTTGCCGCCGCAGACAATCAGTTGCTCCATCACCCAATCGACATCGGGCCCGCTCATACGGCAGGTCAGCTTGCCGTCGCTAAACGTGCCGGCGCCACCTTCGCCGAATAGATAGTTGTTTTCGGAGTCGAAGGCGCCGCCTTCATCGAACGAACGAATCGCCGGCACTCGCTCCTTCACGGCGTCGCCCCGCTCGATCACCAGCGGCCGATAACCGCGCTGAGCCAGATAGTACGCGGCGAGCAAACCACCCGGGCCGGATCCAACCACTACGGGCCTGTTCGGCAACGGCTCACTGCCGACCGGCATGTCTTGAAAGGTCGTCGGCTCGAAGCGTTCGACTCCCGGCAACCGCTGCCAGCGATCCCGCCGCGCCTCTTCGTCGCGCGGCTCGGCCATCACGGTGTAAACGAACTTCAGCGAGTCGCGCGAGCGGGCATCGAGGCTCTTCCGCAGAATTCGCCAGCGCTGCAGATCGCCCGCGGCAATTCCCAACCGGCGGGTGATTTCCGCGGCCAGTTCTTCTTCGGGTTGCTCGATGGGAAGGGCAATTTGGGTCAGGCGGAGGGGCATAAGAGGGTTTTACTCTCTGCTGCGGCCTGCACGGAAGGGTCTGCTTCCTGCGACAGCAAGATTTCGCCAAAACGGCCGCGGCCAACATTGCCCTTGCACAATTTTGCCAAAACGCCGAAAGTCCGCCGCGACCTAGAATTGCCTGATTGCGCGCTGCGCGGGCGAGACCACATCGGCTTACGATGTGTGTGTCGTTTGTAGGGATTCTGCGTCCTTTTCGTTGCCCACGGTTTAGCGGGGTTTTGTCATGAAAATTCACCTTCCGGCCTGGTCTGTTTTAGTCCTTCTCAATGGCGTCGGATTGTGCGTGCTAGGGTTTTACAGCACGACTGGCGCTGCGCCACAGGGTGGCCAGTTGCCGTTCCAGAACTCCGTCGAGCAGCGTGGCGATATGGTTCGCGAGCTGCGCGAGATCAAGGAATTGCTGAAGGAGCAAAACGCCATGCTCCGCGGCACGACCAAAACCGATGCAACAGGAACTCCCAAACGCTGATCAAACTCCGCTCCGCAATTTGCGGACGAGTTCTCGCGTTGCGCGGGGTTTCTCACTCGTCGAGATGATGGTGGTCCTCACCATCCTCAGCATTCTCGCCGCGCTGGTCATTCCTTATTTCGAAACGACCTCGGTCGATCAACTGCAAGCCGGCGTCACCATTGTGGTCGCCGACGTCGACTATGCCCGCGGCCTAGCGATTGCCAATGGTTCGAACTATCGAATCACCTTCACGCCGACGACCAATCGCTATCAGCTGACGCACACCGGCACGAACACGCTGCTGAATACGCTGCCGACTTCTCCTTTTAAATTGCAAACCGATACCGCAACGACCCAAACCACGCGGTTCGATACCCTGCCGCTCGGCGCTGGCGAATTGAAACTCGTCGGCGTGCTGCGCGGCACTCCTAGTGCCGAACACACGACGGTCACGTTCACGCCGCTCGGCAATACGTCTTCGAGCGACGACACGTTGATCTGGCTGACTTCCGGCCTCGGCACTTCCCGGCGATATCAAGCCGTCCGCGTCTCGGCAGTCACTGGCCTGGCAACCGTCGAAGCTATGACCGCGACAGCGCCGACAGGTCTCGCAGCCCTTTCCTCACTTCGTTAAGCAGAACAATGATCAGCTGGCTGGGAAATCATCGCTGCGGACCTATCGGAGTCGATCTCGGTGCGCGCTCGCTGAAGCTCGTGCAGTTTTCGGGCGATCTCACGCGGTTGATCGATGCTTGCCGCTGGGATCTGCCGCCGCTCTTGCCGAACACCACGTTCGAGCAACATGTCGAGCGCTGGTCCGATGGTTTGAACCGTGCCCTCGAAGGCCGCGCCTTCCGCGGCCGCGATGTGGTTGTCTGCCTCGGTGATCGGCAGCTCTTTTTGCACAATGTGCGCGTGCCGCGCGAAATGGGCGCGCAAATGCATCGCCTCGTGGCTCAAGAAGCGGCCGGCCGTTTGCCATTCGGCGTCGATGAAGCCGAAATGCGATTCGTCGAAGCAGCCGACGTGCGGCAAGGTGATTCCACGGTGCGCGAAGTCATCGTTTTCGCCTGCCAGCGCGCCGTGCTGCAGCAAACATTGCAGCTCGTCGAAAGTGCGCAGCTCCATCCGGTGGCCGTCGACGTCGAACCGGCCGCGCTCGCCCGTTGTTATGCCGCGCAGTTCCGCCGCGAAGACGACAAGAACGAGCGCTCGCTGATCGTTCACTTCGGCTATTCGCGCACGGCTGCGGTCATTGCGCAAGGAGCCGAGATGCTCTTCGTGAAATACATCGACATCGGCGGCGCGCACCTCGATGCTTCGATTGCCCGCCATTTGAAAATGGATGCCGCCGAAGCCGTGCTGCTCCGCAAACACAACGGTGATCGCCGCAGCGACATGCAGGACCCCGAAGTGGCCCGCAGCGTTGCCGAAGCGACTCGTCCCGTCATCGAACGCCTCGGCGGCGAACTCGCCATGTGCGTTCGCTATCACAGCGTCACCTTCCGCGGCCAAGCCTTGCAACGCCTGGTCCTCGGCGGCGGCGAAGCCACACCGCAGTTGCTCGAAGCACTCGGCCGGCATCTCGATTTGAAATGCGAATTGAGCGATCCCTTCCGCGCCTTCGCCTCCGCGCCCAACGTGGGCCGCAAAGGGCAATGGGATGTCGCAGCCGGTCTCGCCCTGCGGGAAATGAAGTAAGCGGAACTGAAATCAGCACCACCAGCCATGAACATGCAAACGATCGACTTTCTGCCGGAACACTATCGCGAGCGGCGCAAGCAGCGCCGCGTGCGCTGGTGGTGGGCATTGATTGTCTGCTTGTTCGGCGGCATCGTCGTCGCCACGGCCAGCCTGCAATGGTTGAGCGTGCAGCGTGTGAAACGCGAACTCGCGCAGCTCGAGCTGCAATGCAAAACGCATCGCCAGCTCGATCAAGAGCTGCTGGCCTTGGAAACCAAGGTCGCCAGCCTCAGCCACAGCGCCAACCTGTATACATTTTTGAAACACCCTTGGCCGCGCACGCAAATCCTGGCTGCCGTGGTCTCGCCGCTGCCAGAAGAAGTGCAGCTCACCAGCATTCGCATCGCCGAAACGCTCGTCGCTAAAAAGCCCGCAGTCGGCGCGACACCCGAAGCCAGTGTCGAAGCCAACAAGCCCACGCCGCCAGCCGCTGTCGCCGATTTGCAGCAGTTGCACGATGCACACGAAGCGCAACGCATCGTCGTGCATGTCGCCGGCTCGGTGAAAGAAGCCGAAACGCTGCATGCTTATTTGGAATCGCTCGCCCGCCAGCCGCTCATCGCCGAAGCTCGCCTCAGCGGCATGGAAACGCGCAAGCTGGAAACGCATTCCCTCGTTGTGTTTGAACTGCACATCACCATCAAGTCGGCCCACGGCTTGAGCGATGGCCCGGCAGGGCCGATCGCGCCCGAGCTTACCGCTGGCAATCCGCAGCCGGAAACGGCCAGCCGGGATGAGGAGAACTTGCGATGAGCCGCGACAGAATCAAATACTGCCCGATGGAGCCATTTGAACCGCAGCCGGAATCGGCCGTCTCGCAATGGTCGTTCGGCATCGCGATGTTCGCGGCCTTTGTGATTCCGTTTGTGTTGCTGTTCGCGAGTGCTCGCTACCGCTTGTTTGCCGATCAGGCCCGCATTCAGTTCGATCACTTCACAAACGCCAGCGCTGCCAAAAAACTCCCAGCCGAAACGCCACTCCCCACGCCCAGCCATGACTAAATCCAAGGCCGCCCAAAATCGCAGCTTGCCTTCCTGGCTCGTGACCGGCGTGGTCGCGACCCTGGCCGTGCTTTACACGCTGTTCGTCTTTCTTCCCACGCAGCACAAAACGGCTGCGCTGAAGTCGAAGAAATACGAACTGATGCAATACGTGGCCAATCGATCGAAGACGAACGAAAAAATCACCCAAGCTCGCCAGCGGCAGTCGCAGGTCGAACAAGTCAGCCTAGCCTGGCGCGAGAACGCCCCGGATGTGAGCGAAACCGGTCGCGCGCTCTCCAGCATCACGCAGCAAGCCCGTCAGGCCGGCGTGACCTTGCAACGGTTCGATCCCGAACCGCAGGTCCGCTTGCAAACCATCGCGCAGCAACCGATTGCTGTCGCGCTCGAGGGAGATTTCGAGCAAGTATTTCAATTTTTGCAGCGAGTCGAGACGCTGCCACATCGCGTTTGGGTCTCGCACCTGACGCTATCACCGGCTGGCGAAAATACACAAACCTTGCGAGTCGAAATGACTTTGACGATTTTCATCGAGCTTGACGAAAATTCCGCACAGGCAAAGTCGACCTGACCGATGAACAGACTATGCGCTGCGTTCGGCAGAAATTGCCGGGACTCGGCGCGACTGAGGTAAGACTGTGAAGCTAGATAAACTAATCAAACGACTAAAGAAGGATGCAGCCGCCAGCCCGCAAAAAGCGGGCGCGCTCGGCTTGATGCTGCTCGTTGCGCTCTACTTTTGGGCCCCGCTCGTCATGAAGAGCATCAAGGGGAAGGGCAAGCCCGGCAGCGGACCTGCCGCGAAAGTGATCCGCGGCGATGACCCCGTGCTGGTGAAAGCTGCCGCTCATCCCGCGACGAATACGGCCCACTGGGATCGCATCCGCGATACACTCGCGCAAGATCGCCTGATGCAAGCTGCCGTGCATAACGCCGATTGGCGAAATCCCTTTCAGCCCTTGGCTCATGCGGCTGCGACGGACACAAAAATCAAACCGATCGAAGCGAAGCCCGAAACTCAACTGTCAGCCAAACCACCTGCCGTGGAAAACGAATTGGCCGAGCAACTGCTCAGCGGCGTAACGCTGTCGAGCGTGCTGATTGGCAAGAAGGGCCCTTCGGCGGTCATTCGCGGCAAGCTCTTTCGCGTCGGCGATGTGCTCCTGTTCGGCGGCGACAACGGCGCCCCGAAGGTGGAGTTCCGCATCACTGCCATCGACGAGCAGGGTGTCGATTTGAAATTTGAAGGGCAACCGTTTCGCATCGAGCGAACCAAGCCCACGCTGGCTAGCGGCGAGCTGCAGCCAACTAACGAATAAGAACGTTCAACCAGGTCAGGGACGACCATGCCGAACGCATTACGAATCTTGATTCTCGGGGCCTGTGCCGCTGTTGGACTGGGCGTGGCCATTGCGCTCGCGCTCACACAGCCCGCGCCGAAGGCGGTGCCCGACACGCCGGAGAATCCCGCAGCAGCTGTCATTGCCGTTGCACCTGCGCCGGTCATTCCGCAGCCGCCCCCAGCGCCAGCGTTTGAGCAAGTGCCAACTCATGCGCCGGAAATTGCCGCGTATCGCCGCGCAGTCACCGGTCAAATCGAAGACCTGCAAGACAGCATCGCGCTGCTCGATCGGAACGCGCAAAAGAATCATCGCTTCCTCAGCAACATCCTAGCCAAGGTGGAACAGCAAGAAGAGCAGCGCCTTAATCCACCGCCGCAACCGATCGCTTATCAACCACCGCAGCCGCAGCCACCACAAGCACAAGCTCCCGCGGCTCCACCACCCGAACCGCTGCCGTCGCCACCGGCCCAGATCACCGGCAACGGCACCAAGCTCTCGATGAACGCCAAGGATGAAGACATTCGTCTGGTGCTGCAGATGCTGAGCGAACAGGGCGGCTTGAACATCATCGCCAGCAAGAGCGTCACCGGCACGGTCACCGCATCGCTGAGCGGCGTGAGTCTGGAAACAATGCTCGCAGCGATTCTCAAGTCGACGGGCTTTATCGCTCGTCGCGAAGGGGAAATCGTCTACATCGGCACGCCGGCCGATTTCGAAGCCATGGACCAAACCGAAGACCGCGTGATGACGCGCGTCTATCGCCCGAACTACGTCAAAGCCGCCGATCTGCAAGCCTTGTTCACTTCGCTGCTCACGCCGGCGATCGGCAAGGTCACGGTTTCTGCGCCGGCCGAAGTCGACATTCCTGCCGATCACGTCAAAACCGGCGGCAACAATCTGGCGTCCACCGACGTCGTGATCGTTCGCGACTTCGAAGCCGTTCTCAAGCAACTCGATCAGATCTTTATTGATGTCGATTGCAAGCCGACGCAAGTTTCGATCGAGGCGATGATCCTCAGCGTCAAGCTTTCGGACAAGTACAAAATGGGCGTGAACTTCGCCGCCCTCAAGGGGAACGACAACGTCGCCCTGATCAGCGGCAGCCCACTCGCCACGCTCGCAGCCATCGACGTCACGCAAGGTGGCCTGAAGTTCGGCTATCTCGATCAAAACCTCTCGCTGTTCGTCAACGCCCTCGAAACGATCGGCGATACCAACGTCATCGCTTCGCCACGGCTGATGTGCCTCAACAAGCAACGAGCCGAAATTCAAATCGGCGAACAACTCGGTTACGTCAGCACCACGGTCACCGAAAACGCCTCGACGCAAACCGTCAACTTCCTCGACGTCGGCACGCTCCTCCGCATCAGGCCGTTCATCAGTCACGACGGCCTGATCCGCATGGAGGTTCACCCGGAACTCTCGACCGGCAGTGTGACCGTGCAACAAGGCCTGACGTTGCCCAACAAAGCGCTGACGCAGGTCACCACCAACGTGATGTGCAACGATGGCTGCACGGTGGTCATTGGCGGTCTGATTCGTGAAGACCTGGCGACCACAACCAACCAGATTCCGCTGCTCGGCAGCTTGCCATACGTCGGCACCGCCTTCCGTCAGAAGAATGAAGACATCAGCCGGACCGAAATCATCGTCCTCATCACGCCGAAGATCATTGCCGATCCGATGATGAGCCAGGAAGGTCAGAAGCTCGGCAACGAATTTACGCAGCGGCAAAGCATCTACTTCGACAAGATGAGCCCGATCGCCCGCCGCAACTACGGCAACCATTGGCTGCGAAAAGCCCGCGCCGCCTACAATGCCCAGGACTACGACGTAGCACTGCGGCAGGTCAATCTCGCCGTGCATTTCGATCCGCTCAGCCGCGAAGCCATCAACCTCCGCAACGAAGTGGTCGCCGCCGGCGGCTTCCAGGACGAGAGCATTCACGACTACCTCAAGTTCGGCCTGCGTCCGTGGGAACGTCGCTATCGCGATTACTCGCGGCAAGGCTCGCCGTGGCAGAACCCCGAAGGCTTTGGCGATCCCGAAATGCAAGCCGTGCCTGATCCGGGCCAACCGGGACGGTCGAGCACCATCGAGCGTCTGCCACCTGGCGTGATGATTGCCGATCCGCTCGAACAAGCCACACGCCTGCCGTAAGACACCGTTGGATTTTCAACACCGAGGCCGTCATGAAAATCTCCACCACCGTCACCCTGCTCGCGCTGATCGCTCTGACGATGCTTCCCGGTTGCGCTTCGCTGCCGCAGGCCAACCCCATGCGTCGCGCGAAGCCCGCCGAGACCAAGCAAACCTACGCGGGACGCAAGCAAGACGCGCTGAAGGCCTTCGAAAAGCAACGCGACGCCGCGCAAGTGCAGGCGGCTATCAATCATTGGCAGCGCGGCGATTCGCAAAAGAGCGTGGCCATGCTCACCGCGATCATCGACCGCTCGCCCAGCGATGTGAACGCTCGGCTGCGTCTCGCCGAGGTGCTCACTTCGCAAGAAGACTTTCTCGCCGCCGAAAAACAACTGCGCGAATGCCTCGTTCACGCGCCCGAGTCGGCCGAAATCCATCATGTCCTCGGCATGCTCATCAGTGAGTTCCCTGGCCGCGAACACGAAGCTCAGCAGCACCTGCGTCGCGCCGCCGAACTCGATCCGCAGAACGAACTCTACGTGGCCAACGCCAAGTAGCCGGCCTCGACCGGTTGAAAACTTCGGCTGCCTCTAGCAAACCGCCTCGCCGGTGCGCAGGATAAGTATTCGTTGCCGAACCGCCGCCAGTTTGCACCAGCCCACCTCTCATGCCCGTAGAAGCCGTTTGCCCCAGTTGCGAAGGAAAGTTTCGCCTGCCCGATGCCGCGGCGGGAAAGAAAATCCGTTGCCCCAAGTGCAAAGGCCCCCTCAAGGTGCCGCCACTCACGGCCGATCCGCCAGCCCCGGTGGTTGCCGCTCGTCCAGCGCCGCCGGCTCCATCGGCGCCACCCGCAGTGGTAACAACTCCGCCGCCGGCACCTGCAGAAAATCTGCGCTCGACCTGGCGAACTGCATCGCAAGAGCCCGCGCCGCCATCGTTCGAGGCGCCGCCACTGCCGAAAGAATCGCCGCGCAAAGAACCGCCGAAAGAAAGTCCCAAGCCGCAGCCGTCCAGCAAGGACTGGTTGCCGCCGACGCCGGTGGCGAAGAAACCTTCACCCCCACCTGTTCCGGTTCCGCCGCCAGCGCCCATCACGAAACCGAAACTGCCCGAGCTCCCGCCGGTCGCTCCGCCTCCCGCGCCTGCGGTGGACATGTGGTTTCTCAAAGGGGAGGACGAGGAAACGTTCGGCCCCGTCGATCGCGCCACGCTCGACGCTTGGCATGACGAAGGGCGAATGACGGCCGACTCGCAACTGCTGCTCGAAGGAACCGAGCAATGGCAGTGGGCCAGCGAAATCTATCCTGATCTCGAAGAGCCGGCCCCCGAGCCACCCGCGCCCGCTGCGCCAATCGTGAGTCGAGCCGCTGAATCATCGATTCACACCGAGCCGCCCGCCGCAACTGCGAGTTCGGTGGTGCGCCGTTCAAAGTCGAAGATCAAAACCGTCGCGCCTGCGGATGACGAGGACGAAGAAGAAGCCGAAGAGCAACTCAGCCCCCATAGCAAACCGATCGCGGTCCTCCTCGGCCTGACTCTCGGCATGTTCGGCATTCACCGCTTTTATCTCGGCTATGTCGGCCTCGGCCTCGCCATGTTCTTCACCTTCGGCGGCCTCCTCTGCTGGAGTATCACCGATTCGCTGCGGATCCTCTTTGGTCACGTCACCGACAGCGAAGGCCTGAAGTTGCGCGACTAACTTAGCATCCGCCATGCTCTCCAGAGATTGAACGGCAATCTGATCAGCGCAACGGCAATGGACCAGATCACCACGATCGGCAAGGCGAAAGCGAGAACGAGATTCGTCATACTCGATTGCCGACCGGCCCTGCGACGACGACTCACGAGTTCCTTCGCGGTGATCGGCTGATTGAGTTCCGCTCGCCTCTCACTGGAAAAAGGGAATTGCAGCTTTCCCGAAAGGTTTTCGAGCGCCAACTCGGCCATGCCCAGCAGCGTTAGTTCTTGGCCAAGATAGCCCCGCAGATTCACGGTCCGGCTTGGGCCGTTGTCATTCAACTTTTTCAGCCGCGCGGCTGCCATAAGCTCGCCGAAAAAGTCAGCATTGAACGCGGCCAGCTTCTCTGGAGAAAAAACATAGATCTCAATGGTGTTATTGGGTGTGCAGGCAAACGCGATATCCGCACTCCACTCGCGCAGCTCATGTTCGCCGTGGTCTTTGGCAATGACTGGCTGTCCGCAGATCTTTTCGATCTCCGCGCAGATCTCTGCCAGCGACGGCGCGGGGCCGGCAAACGTTGCATTGGCAACCACGAGGGTCATCGTCGAGTTCTCCGCGCTCCGCCTTAAGCAAACGCCGCGCGGACGTCGCCAAGATGCTTCGCACATTCCTCGCGCACATCGCCGGCTTCTTCGTATTCGAGCACGATGTAGCCGCGGTAGTGCGAGTCGCGCAGGATCTTGGCGAGTCGTTTGTAGTCGGCGGGGATTTTCTTTTTGTCGGGGCCGCTCATCACAACTTTGATCTGAGCATTGAGGGCGTACGGCGCGATCTGAGCGAGTTCCTTGTAGGGATCGTCGCTGTGGAAATTGCCGCTGTCGAGGTTCACGCCGAACCACGGGCTGTTTACATCGCGCACAAATTGAAGCAAGCCTTCGGCCGTGGCGGTGGGGCCGCCGTGATTTTCGAGGGCCAGATGCACACCGTGCTGGCCAGCGTATTCGCAGCACTCTTCGATGCCGGAGACCATCAGCGAATGAGCCTGCGCGGGCGTGGTGCCTGGCTTTTCATGGCCAGCAAAAATGCGGATGACGGGTGCGCCGAGGATCTCCGAAAAGTCGATCCATTGTTTGACGAGTGCGATCTGCTTCGACCGTTCCTCGCCCGGCGGATGGCCAAAGTCGTTGCCGACGGCGGTGCCCGAGACATCGAGGCCCAGCCGGAAGCACTGCCGGCGGAGCGAGCGGAGATAGTCGTGCGTCACGGCTTTGGGGAAGTAATACGATGTGAGCTCGGTCCCCTCGCAGCCGAATTTGGCACAGTCGTTGATGAAATCGGTCAGCGTCGCCGTCGGCTCTTTGCCGGCGAGCAGCGACCGGTAACTGTAGGCGGCCAGGCTGAATTTGAACTTCGGCGTGCCGTTGCGCGGGATCGGCTCGATGGCAGTCGCGGCTCCGGCGGTCACGGCCAGAGCGGTGGCTTGAGCGGCAGCAGTTAGGAACTCCCGACGGTTCGGACGCATGATTTTTCCCCAGTGATTGAAGTGGCCAGCCAGGAGAGGGCATCTTAGCAGCAGCTGCAATTCATTTTCCAGCAACAGTTTAGGATAAAACAGCAAAAATCTGCATCGCATAGTTGAAATCGAGTCTCAATATCGTTAGAAACATCAGCACGGCAGTCGTCTCTGGCCGCTCGGTTTCTATCGCTCTTGTGGATTCGCCTTATGCGTGCTCTTGAGTCAGCTGTGAATCTGTTTCGCGGCGGATTGTATGACGAAGCCCTGCTCGTCCTCGAAAGCAATATGACGGCCGAGCCTGACTGCGGCCGGCTGTGGGAGTTGCGGGGGCTAGTGCTGCGGGCTCAGGGAAATATTTCGTTGGCCTGCGACTCGCTCGAACACGCGACGCTTCTGCGGCCGTTGTCGCACAGCGGGCAGGTAACACTGGCCGATTGCCTTACGCGACTCGGGCGGCCGCAGGTGGCGCTGTGCATCGCCGAACACGTGATGACGCTCAAATCGGTCGATTGCTCGCTGCTGGTTTATTTGGCCCAGGTTTGCGACAGTGCCCAGCGGCCCGACCTGAGCGTGAAGCTTTGCGAACGGGTAAACGAGCGTCTGCCGCAGTTTCATCCGGCGCACTACGATCGCGGCTTCTATCTGGGACGACTCGGCCGGCCGCTGGAGGAAATCGAAGCTGCAGCGCGGCAAGCCATCGCGATCGCTCCCGATGTCGCCAACTATCGCGTCGGCCTGGCGTCGCTCCTCTGGCAGCGCGGCGATTTCGATGGAGCCTGCTGCGAAGCCGCACAGCTCAGTCCGAGTCAGTTGCAGCAACTCACCTGCGAATGTTGTCTGCGACGGCTCATCAAGATTTTCTGGTCGGCGAATGCTTTTGGCCGCTGCCAGGCCTGCGTCGAACGCTTGGAAGAATTGGCCGGCGATTCGCACTCGGCCGACCCAGGATGCTGTTTATGAATCACTTTTGGCTCGTGTTGGCGTGGCACGTGGCATTTCTCGGCGGCGGCTTGGGCGTCGGCGTCGTGATCATGCTGCTCCGCAATGGATGGGAGGATCTGGCCTTGAACGTGAGAAGTCGAGTTCAGCGGCGATATGTGAAACGGGTTGTCGAAACGGATTTCCGCAAGCGCGCGGCCGCGAAGATGGATGCGAAATCCGCGCCGCGCTCACCGGCTCCCACGATTGCCACTGTGGTGCGATCGGTAACGTAAGCGTTGTCGCTAGCGCATTTGCGGCTGACGAAGTGCAGGGCTTTGCGAGTCGCGACTCGGGTGCATTCGCAGCGGAAAATGCTGCGGTTGGCGAGCGACCGCGTGCGGCGTTTGCCCTTCGGCAACCGGCAACAGCCCGGCCAGGTATTGCCCCTGGCGAGTCATGCGTTCGCTGGTGGGAACGAGCGCGTTGAGTAAGCCGGTTGCTTGAGCATGATGTTGCGGCGGCGCTCCGAGCAACGAACCAGTCGCCGTGGCAAGCAAGACGCCTTTGCGAAGTGGATCGGCGCTGCCGGTCAGCTGCAAACCGGCGGCACGCAGATCGAAGCCGAGTGAGAGCTGTCGAAATGGCACGACGCTGTTGGTGGCGAGCGATTCGGTGGGTGGACCAGCGAGTTGCAAGTGCTCTGCAGCTGACGCGAGTAATGACGCGCTGATACTGCCATCTTTCGCCTGGCAGGTGCCGCGGACCAGCGTGAGTTGATTTCGTTCGATGCGTGCTTCTGCGATTTTGCAAATGGCGAGGCCGCTCAAGCGATGCGGCAGTTGTTCGCTGACGAGCGAATCTAGATCGACATCGAACAACGTGCCTCGCAGTTGACCAGAGAACTCATTGGCCGCTTGAACCACTTCGAGTTCACCGGCGAATTGTGCTCCCGGCCCGAGTTGCCGAACCGCCGGCCAGGCCGCGGCTGCGACGCTGCACGGCAGGGGCGTGTTGCCCGTTTTCAACTGCCACAGCGTCGATGGCGGCGTTGTCTGCCGATTCCGCTGCACCATCCATTGGCCCGATGGTTGCTGCGAGTCGCTCTCGGGCAAGCGAAAGCTCAGCGCGCACGATGGGCCGTTCTCATTCATCTTCCATTCGCCGGCGACGTCGATCAGCGTGAGTCCACGCTCTTCACTTCGTAGCGTGATTTCGCGCAGCCAGATTTCGCAGGAGTTCGGCAACTTCGTCGAAGTTTCGCGCCGCAGCATGCGCTGTTCAAGTTGCGTCCGCAGCAACGGCAATTGCGCGGTTTCAATGACGATCTGCGCACCGGCGAGCTTCCAACGCTCCGAAGTGTAAATCAGTTCCAGCGATCGCGCGCTCGCGACCGCGGCGCCGGTTTCCGAATCGGTGATGACAACGTTCGAGAGTTCCGCCGTGTTCGGACGTGGATATTCGACGGTCGTGCAAGTGACGCGCAGGCCGAGTTGCCGCGATAGCTCTTGTTCCCACTCTTGCCGGGCCGAAAGGAGAAAGCCCGGCTGCGACCGCTGCACGATCCAGCCGCCGACCACTGCCGTCGGCAAGACGCACAGCAGCAAAAAGCCGACGCGGCAGATGAAATGAGCTGGTCTATTCATGACGAACATCCTTGTTCGACTGACAGTAAACGATCGACTATCGCTCGCGGGCCATCTTGTTAAACAATTCCAAGCGAGCCTGCATCTCGGCCAAGCTGTCGTTGCCAAACTTTTCGACGAACGAACGGGCCACTTCAAAGGCCACAACGTTCTCGACAATCACGCTCGCGGCCGAAACCGCGCACACGTCGCTTCGCTCGTACTGCGCGGCTTCCGGTTCCTTCGTCTCCAGGTTCACACTACCGAGCGGTTTGGCCAACGTGCTGATTGGTTTCATCGCGGCCCGCACCACCAGCGGCTGACCGTTGGTCATGCCCGCTTCGAGCCCGCCCGCGTTGTTCGTCGGCCGGCTAAAGCCCAGCGAGGTCGAGTCGCGCTCGGCGGGGTCGAACGAAATCGGATCATGCACCTGCGAGCCCTTGCGGCGAGCGGCTTCGAAGCCGAGGCCGATCTCTACACCTTTGATCGCCTGCACGGCCATCACCGCTTGAGCAATCCGGCCATCGAGCTTCAGATCCCACTGAGCGTGCGTTCCCAGTCCAAACGGCAGCCCTTCGATGCGAACCTCGACGATGCCGCCGAGCGTGTCGCCGGCTTTGCCCGTTTCGTCGATCAGTTGTTTCACTTCGTCGTCGCGCTCTGGCACGAGCGAATAAACTTCGCTCGCCTCGCGCCGTTGCAGTCGTTCGGCGAACGGCAGATCGACCGGATCGAGCTTGATGCCGCCGAGCTCGACGACGTAACCGATGACATCGATATGGAACGCCGACAGCAACTGCCGCGCGAGAGCGCCGGCGGCAACGCGAACGGTTGTCTCGCGAGCACTCGCCCGCTCGAGAATGCCGCGGATCGAGCCGAGATATTTGATCGAACCGGTCAGATCGCCGTGGCCCGGACGGGGGCGTTGCAGGTCGCCGAGGCGTTCGAGCTTGTAGTCTTTATTGATGACTTGCAGGGCGATAGGACTGCCGAGCGTCTCGCCTTTCCAAATGCCGGAGAGGACATCAACGGTGTCGGTTTCGATCCGCATGCGACCGCCGCGGCCGTAGCCGCCCTGACGGCGACGAAGTTCCTGATCGATGAGTGCGGTATCGAGCTTCATGCCGGCGGGAAAACCATCAACGAGGGCGAGCAACGCCTTGCCGTGAGATTCGCCGGCAGTCCAGTAACGTAAGGTCATGAAAGGCAATCGGTTGCGACACGCGGCCGCGATCAAGAAACGAAATAACCGGACGGCCGAACGGACCATCCCTTGCTCGAATTTTAGTTGCCCCAGGCAAAGGGGGATAGGGCGGTTTTTGCTAGCGGCCGAGCGGTTACCATAGGAGCCATGACTCGCTCTCCCCAGCAACTTCTCGATGATGCCCGCGCCATCTGGCAAGCCGGCGTCGAAGCCGTGCGCAGCGACCGCCTGGTGCGCGACCAAGTTGTGGTCGATGGCGATGAACTGCGCATCGGCGAGGAGACCCTCTCGCTCCGCGCGATCGACCGCATCGCCGTGGTCGGCGCGGGAAAAGCCGGCGCGGGAATGGCAGTTGGTCTGCAAGAAGCTCTCGGCGAACGGTTGCTGCGCGAGAAAAAAGTGACCGGCTGGATCAATGTCCCCGCCGATTGCGTTCATCCCTTGGAACCAATTCACCTGCATGCCGCGCGACCGGCGGGCAAGAATGAACCAACGGCAGAAGGCGTACAGGGCGCTGAAAAGATTCTGGAGATCGCCGGCTCGTTGGGCGCGAACGATCTCTGCCTTTGTTTGATCTCTGGAGGAGGCTCCGCGTTATTGCCCGCGCCGGCACCGGGCGTTTCACTCACGGATAAGCAGGCCCTCACTCGGCACTTGAGTGCAGCCGGCGCGAATATCGAACAACTCAACACCGTGCGGAAACAACTGAGCCGCATCAAAGGTGGCGGACTGGCCCGCGCTTGCACCGCAGGTCGGCTGGTCGCACTCGTCATTTCCGATGTGCTCGGCGATCCGCTGCAGATCATTGCTTCGGGGCCGACCGTTGCCGATCATTCGACTCCGCACGATGCGCTGGCTGTGCTGAAAAAGTTCAACGCATTGGAAATCGCGCCCGCGGCGACAGCCTATTTGCAATCGCGACTCGAAGAGCCTCCGCGCGGTTCGTTTGCAGCACACGTCACCAATCTAATCATCGGCAACAACGCTGTCGCCGTAGATGCGGCCGGCATCGAAGCTGAACACCGCCGCTATTCGCACGCGATGTTTGCCTCGCGCGAGCTGGAAGGGGCCGCCGAAGACATCGGCGTGCATTTGATTCACATGGCTGGTCAGATGCGGACGCTGCCCGGGCCCGATTGCCTGATCACCGGCGGCGAACCCACCGTGCAACTCGCTGCCGCGGAAGTTCGCGGCAAAGGTGGTCGCAATCAGCAGCTAGTGTTGGCGTCGCTATGCAATGCCCTCAGCAACTGCGATGCGAATACCAATCCGCTGGCCGGCATGTGCATTCTCTCGGGCGGCACTGATGGAGAAGACGGGCCGACCGACGCCGCCGGCGCTTTCATCTCTGCAGAGACGGTCGACAAACTGCGCGAACTGAATCTCGATCCGCAAGATTATTTGCGCCGCAACGACGCTTACACGTTCTTCCAACAAGTCGGCGGCTTGATTCAAACCGGCCCGACGCACACCAACGTTTGTGATGTGCGAGTCGTTGTCGTTGATCGCGTGCAGCCACAACCGTAGGCGAGTGATCAGAGTAGCTGAATTCGCCAGAATTCAGAGGCGGCGATTGCAGGTGACCATCTGAATTCTGGCGAATTCAGCTACAGTTTCTAGCCGAAGGTGCCCGTCAGATACTTTTCCGTCAGCGGATTTTTCGGATTCTGAAAAATCTGCGCGGTCGGCCCGTACTCGATCAATTCACCGAGGTACATGAAGGCCGTGAAGTCAGCGACGCGGGCGGCTTGCTCCATGTTGTGCGTGACCATCAGGATTGTCACGTTTTCCTTGAGAGCGAAAACCATGTCCTCGATCTTGCTCGTGGCGATCGGATCGAGCGCTGACGTTGGTTCGTCGAGCAACATCAATTCAGGTTCTGTGGCGAGCGCGCGGGCCACGCAGAGTCGTTGTTGTTGACCGCCGGAGAGTTTTGTGGCGGGATGGTTCAGGCGATCCTTCACTTCGTCCCACAAAGCGGCTCGCTGCAGCGACTCTTCGACTTTTTGTTGGATCACCTGACGATCGTTAATGAGCCGCAAACGCAGGCCGTAAGCGACGTTTTCGAAGATCGACTTGGGAAACGGATTCGGCTTTTGAAAGACCATGCCGGTCTTGAGCCGCATTTCCATGGGATCGACTTCGGGGCTGAGCAGGTTGACGCCGCTCGGCTGAAGTAGGATCTCGCCTTCGTAGCGATTGCCGCGATACAGATCGTGCATGCGGTTGAAGCAACGGAGCAACGTGCTTTTGCCGCAACCCGAAGGACCGATCAGCGCGGTGACTGTGCGCAGCGGCACGGGCAGCGAGATGTTCTTCAGCGCATGTCGCTGGCCGTAGTAGAAGTTCACGTTGCGAACTTCGGCTTTCAACTGCAGCGATTGGTTTGTCTGAATGGGGACCGTCGTGCTCATGCTACCACTTCAGGTTTTTCCGGATTCGATAGCGCAAGTACATGGCCACGGCATTGATCGCCAGCGTGAAGGCGATCAGCACCAGACCGGTCGCGGCTGCGTTTTGATGGAACGCGGGCTGCGGCCGCGAAACCCAATTGAACATCTGAATCGGCAGCACCGAGAAGCCGCTGTTCAACCAGCGGCCGGTCGCGAAATCCTGCCAAGGTGGAATGAACGCGACATAGGAAAGTGCGCCGATGGTCACCAGCGGCGCTGTCTCGCCGATGGCTCGCGACATGGCGATGATCGTGCCCGTGGCGATACCACCCATCGAATATGGAATGAGGTGATAACGAATGACTTGCCATTTGGTCGCGCCGGCGGCGTACGCTGCTTCGCGAATCGTGGAAGGGATCGCGCGAATGGCTTCTCGCGTCGAGACAATCACGATGGGCAAGACCAGCAGCGACAACGTCAAGCCGCCCACCAGCACACTGCGGCCCAAGTGAAATTGATAAACGAGCAAGCCGAGCGCCATGAGCCCGTAGATGATCGAGGGAACGCCGGCGAGATTCGAGATGTTGATCTCAATCAACGTCGTGACCCAATTCTTGGGAGCGTACTCTTCCAGATATACGGCAGCCGCCACACCAATCGGAACGGCAGTGCAAATGGTCACGGCGATGACCATGAGCGTTCCCACCCAGGCCGAAAGAATCCCCGCTCGCGCTGGACTGCGCGAGGGAAACGATGTCATGAATTGCGTGCTCAACCGGGGCAAGCCATCGACGAGCAAATCGCCGACGAGGACCGCCAGCGTCACGATGCCGATAAGCGTGAACACAATGCCGACGATGTTGAAGATCGCGTCTTGGCGTTTGCCGCGACGAATCAGTTTGGCTGTGTCGAGCATGGTTAGTACGCCTGGTGATAACGGCGACGAAGGACATATCCCAGGATGTTGAACGTCAGCGTCATCAAAAACAGCATCAAGCCGACCGCAAAAATCGATTGATACTCGATGCTGCCGTGGGCGGCATCGCCGAGGCTGACTTGCACGATAAAAGCAGTCATGGTCTGAGCGGGCTCTGCCGGATTGACCGAAACCTTCGGCTGCATACCAGCCGCAATGGCGACGATCATCGTCTCGCCGATGGCCCGGGAGATTCCCAGGATATAAGCAGCGCCGATGCCGGATAGCGCGCTGGGAACCACCACGGCAATCGCCGTGCGAATTTTATTTGCGCCGAGCGCATACGAGCCTTCGCGGAGCAACATGGGAACGCTGCGCATCGCGTCTTCGCTCAGCGAACTGACGTACGGAATGATCATGATGCCCATGACGATTCCCGCGCTGAGCACGCTGAAGGTCGGCAGATCGTAGCCCACCTGCCGAAAGCCCCACTGCAACCACGGAGCGACAAAACCGATCGCGAAATATCCGTAAACCACCGTCGGCACCGCGCTAAGCAACTCGAGCAACGGCTTAAGAATTTCGCGGACGGTGAAAGGAGCAAACTCGCTGAGATAAATGGCGACCACGGTGCCAATCGGCAAAGCCACCGCCAGCGCGACCCCCGTGGTGAGCATCGTGCCGCAGACGAGCGGCAGGATGCCGAACTTTTTGTTCTCGAACGACGGTGTCCAAGCAGTACCGGTAAGAAACTCGACAATCGAGACGTGGCGAAAGAATTGCGACGACTCGTACAGCAGAACAAACACGATGCCGATGGTCACCAGCACCGAGAGGGCGGCAGCGCTGAAGAGCAGCACCGTGATTCCCCCTTCGCGCATGTTGCGCAGCGACCGCTGCCGCTGTGTGGCGGCGGTCCGTTTGCGCAAACGCTGGATCTTCGGAGGAGGTGAAGCGCTCAAGGTTGCGGCTCCCAACTGCGGGCCAAACAGTTACTTCGCGGCACCTTTCAACGCTTCGTCCAGCTTTTGGTGCGTTTCGGCGCCACCACCAAACATCGAGCCGGTGGTCTTCTGGTCGAGGCGGGCCTTCACCAAGGTGTAGAGCGAGTCTTCGAAGGGGATGTACTTCACTTCGGTGGCCAGAATCGAGACGCTGGCGACATAGAACTCGGCAAACTTCTTCACTTCCGGCTTTTCGAGCGACTTCACGCTGACGTAGAAGAACAACGGCCGCGACAGGGCGTACGAGCCATCTTTCACGCTCGCGATGCTCGGGCCGACGGTCACTTCACCCTTCTTGATCTTCAAAGCCTTCATCTTGGCTTTGTTCGGTTCGTAGTAGGCGTAAGGCAGGTAGCCCAGCGCGTGCTTGTCACCCTGAATGCCTTGCACCAGCGTGTTGTCGTCTTCGCTGGCCGTGAAGTCGCCGCGGCTTTGCTTGGCTTTGCCGTTCACGACTTCGGTGAAGTAATCGAACGTCCCCGAGTCGGCGCCAGGGCCGAAGAGCTTGATTTCGGCATCGGGCCAGCTGGGTTCAACCTGGTTCCACTTCTTGATCTTCCCTTCGGCGGCCGGTTCCCAAATCTTCTTCAGCTGTTCGATGGTGATCGTGTCGTCGGCAATCCAGTTGCACGAAGGATGAACGGCGACCGTCAGGGCGTCGTAGCAAATCGGCAGTTCGATGAACTCGATCCCCGCCGCAGCGGCTTGATCGGCTTCGGCCTTTAGGATCGGCCGGCTGGCGTTGGAGATGTCGGTATCGCCGCGGACGAATTTCTTGAAACCGCCACCCGTGCCCGAGATGCCCACTTTGACGTTAACGTTCGGAATCGCGCGCTTGAACTCTTCGGCGACAGCTTCCGTCACCGGAAACACAGTGCTCGAGCCGTCGACTTCGACTTTGCCGGAGAGCTGCGAATCTTTGAAGCTAGCCACGAGAGCGTCGGTGTTCGCGCCTTCCTTGGGCCCTTCCACGGCGGTGCCACCACCGGCTGGTGCGGGCGCGGACGGACCGTTGCAGCTGCAACCAAAAATGACGCAACTCGTTGCCAACATGGCAACACCGGCAAACGAGAATCCAAACTTACTCATCGGTAGCTCTCCACGGAAGTTCCGTAATATGGCTGTTTCATCCCCCGCACGCTACCAGTCGATTATTAAGATTGTGCGAAGAATTGGTGACCGTCGGCGGCTTTTGCCACATTGTCGCTCCGGCGTGCCAATCGCAAGGAGCAGGTAGGATTTTCCGGATCGCCGTAGATTGGCTCGGTTCTCTCTATGGGCGCATAAAAAAACAGGGCCCGTTTTCACGGGCCCTGTTCGCTCGGCTGCATGGCATGTGCGGGCAGATTATTCGTCGATAATCGGCAGCAAGTAGGGATCGTTGTACAAGTAGCGGGTCTTGGCCGCGTTGACCTTGAACTTGTAGTCGGCAAAGGCAGCCGGGGTCGAGCCGGCGGCGCGGAAGTCGGCCCACAGTTGATCGAGTTGGGCGTTGTAGGTGTTCCACGCGTTGCGGCGCGAACGGTCGACGCTCTTCCGTTCGAAGAGTTGCACGGTCGGCTGAGTGTAGTGACCGACGCTCGCGTGATTTTCGACGGGATAGCCCGGAGGGACCATCGTGCTCGACATGGCCAACGAAACGAGCCAGGCAGACATCATATAGTGGACTCCAAAGTAGTAACTGAACGTAGGCCGGGCGGTAGCTGCGGCACCGAGGGCCGTAAACTTGACGCTTTCGGACAACTCTAGCTCGAAACCCGCGGATTGCTATCGTTCCGGCCGAAAGCAGCGGTCTTTGCAACTTGTTGCCCAGAAACTTGACCGATAGGATGACCCGGTCGACAAACGGCGGCTCCCCGCCGGTCAGTTTGTGACGGTTGCTCACGGCAATCCGCAGGGGATGACAAATAGGGAGGCTTTCGAACGGTTGTTTGGAGCCAGCCTTCCGCCAATGCCGAAGGTGAGAATAACCGGGTTTGCGCCGCGCAGCAGCATTACGCAAGTTGTGCTGGCATAGCGACGCAAGCCAGGTTTATTGCCGGGAGTCCCCGGACATGGATGCCCCTCACCCCGCCAGTTTCACGCAGCGATGACAGAAAAACCAACATTCTTCAGCCGCCGTGCGATCATCGTGCTGATGGTTGTCTTCTTCCTTGTTCCCTTCTTCCTGCGCGGTGCGCGGTTGGGCATTCAAGGGATGAAGAATGATGTCCGCGACTGGTTGCCCAAGGACTTTGAGGAAACCAAGGAACTCGCCTGGTTCCGGCAGCATTTCTTGGGCGAGCAGTTCGTTGTGCTCAGTTGGCAGGGTTGCGTCGGTGACGAAACCGACGAACGCTACAAACTGTTCCTTGCGAAGCTGCAACCCGAAACGCCGCCGTCGGTCTTGGCCGCTGCCAAAGCGCCCAAAAAACCGGTCGTCGCGACCGAAGAGTCTGAGAGCCCCGACGCCGACGCCACTGCCAACGAAGTGCCGGTTTCCGACGCGCCCGCAGCCGATGCTGTGGCTGCCGATGCGGCTCCGGTTCCGTCGTCGCCAACGCGACACGTTCATCGCGAGAACTTCATCGGCGATCGCCTCGGCTTGTACATGCCGCTCGATGGCAAGAAAGAGTTCCTCACTTACGAAGACTGGGGCCATCGCGGCGAGAAATGGTTGAAGGGGCGCAAAGACCCCGACAGCGAAAGTGTCGAGGAATGCTGGTACTACCTCACCCCCGAAGGCGACCTGTATCGCTGGGATGGTGTCGACGCGCCGCTGGCCTCGCTCTACCGCCATGTCTACGGTTCGTTCGTCAAGAAACCAACGACCGGCGAACTCGTCCATTCGTTCGGTGAAATCGACGGTCCTTGGTACTTCGCCGACATGCGCCGCTTGCGGGCGCAGATGTTCAAAACAGTCACGACCGGCCCCGATGTTTACGCCAGCATGACGGGCGAAGGTGGCGAACTTGCCGATCACAAAGCAGAAGCCAAGCGCCGCCTCTCCGGCATGCTCTTTGGCCCCGATGGCAAGCAAACGGCCATCGTCGTCACGCTCAGCGAAGCGGCCAAGCACAACCTGCACTTGGTGTTGGGCCGCGGCATTCTCGGCAAGCCGCGCGGCCGGTTGTTTGAGCTCGCTGCCGAATCGAACATTGATGAAAATCAACTGCGCGTTGGCGGCCCGAGCGTCGACAACGTCGCGATCGACGAAGAAGGCTCAATCACGCTGGTCCGCCTCATCGGCATGACGGCGGTCCTCGGCCTTGGCTTGTCGTACGCCTGCTTCCGTACGATCTCGGCCACGATCATGGTCTTTTTCTGCGGCGGTATTTGCGCCGTCTTCACCCTGGCCTGCATGTGGTGGTTTGGCAGCACGGTCGATGCGATCGCCATGTCGCTTCCCGCGCTGGTGTACGTGCTCGGGCTATCGGGCGCGACGCATCTCATTAACTACTACTACGAAGCCGTCGATCACGGCGGCGTGCATGGGGCGCCCGAACGGGCCGTGCTCATGGGTTGGAAGCCCAACCTGATGTGCAATATCACCACGTCGATCGGCATGTTCTCGCTCGTCACGAGCGAACTCATCCCGATTCAAAAGTTCGGCTTCTATGCCGGCCTCGGCGTCCTCTCGGCAACGCTCATCGAATTCACTTACTTGCCGGCCGCGCTGCAAATCTGGCCGCAGCTCCGCAAGCAGAAAATTGCCCAGGAACGTGCTGCTCGCAACCTCAGCACCGACGAGCAGCCCTGGCTCGACAAGTACCTGGCCAACTTCTGGAGCAACCTAGCTACGTTCATCGTCGGCCATCACGCCTTGGTGTCGCTCGGCTGCATCCTGGTCATCGCCGTTACTGGCTACGGCGTGCTGTATACGAAGACCTCGGTGAACATGCTCCGGATGTTCAGCGCCAAGTCGAAGATCATTCAAGACTACGAATGGCTTGAGAAGAACCTCGGCGAACTCGTGCCCATGGAAGTGGTCGTCAGCGTTCCGAAGACAAAGATGCTGCCGGCCGGTGATCAGCTGCAAGCCGAGTATGCTCAGATCGAGCAACTGTCGGCCGCGCTCGAAAATGCCAACGAAGAGCAAAAGCAAGGGATCGCCACCGAACTGGGCAAGCTCGAGCGTCAACAACTCGAACGGCAGCTGCAAATGCCGTTTCTCGAGCGGATGGAACTCGCCGCTCGCCTGCAGCGAGTCGTGGAAAAGGAATTTGGTCTGCAAGGCCGCGACAAAGTGGGTCGTGCCATGAGCGCTGCCACCTTCGTCCGCGATCTGCCGGAACCCAAGGGGGACAACAGCAGCCAGCTGAAGCGCGGCACAACGAGCAAACGGCTTGAAGCTCACCGCGAAGACTTCCTCCACAGCGATTACCTGCGAATTGACAAAGAAACCGAAGCCGAACTGTGGCGCGTCAGCCTGCGAGTGGGCGCGACCAAGGGTGTCGACTATGGCGTGCTGATCAACGAGCTAAAGGACGTCGTGGAGCCGATTCTCACGGCACAACGCAAACGTGACGACATCCTCCATTCGCTCATCACGCGCAGCAACGGTCACAAGTATCCTGCCAACAGCAAGGTCCTGCTCCTCGGCGTCCCTGCCGATATTTCGCAGCGGGCCGCCAAGAACGCAGTTGCCGTCGAATCCGAAGAGAAAGTGGTCGCTACGGCACCGCAGGCTGAAAAGCCCATCGATCAAACGCGCATCTTCAGCGAAAGCTTGATCGATATGCTCACCATCAAGCGAATGAAGGTCAAAACCTTTGTTCCGGGTGTCGACGAAACGCCGGCCAACTGGAATGAATACCTGGCCGGTTTCGACTGCGTCGTGCTGGTGAAAGATCACGCGGCGTTCGCCAATGTCGATCTGCGGCGCACGACCAAGCTGCTCGAAGATGCTCGCAATCACGTCTATAGCGACGCGAACAAACTGTTGTCCTCGTCGAAGCTGGCCAAGACCGACAAGAACATCGCCCACGCGGTTTACACCGGTGTGGTCCCAATCGTGTATAAGGCTCAGCGGAGCTTGCTCGAGAGCTTGATCAGCAGCACTTGGTGGTCGTTCGTGACCATCACGCCCTTGCTGATGTTCGTCAGCCGCAGCTTCTGGGGTGGTCTCGTCGCGATGCTGCCAAACGTGCTGCCGGTGCTCGTCATCTTCGGCATGATGGGTTGGCTCGGTGTCGACGTCGACGTCGGTTCGATGATGACCGCGAGCATCGCGCTAGGCGTAGCCGTCGATGATACGATCCACTACCTGAACTGGTACCGCGAGGAACTCGATCGTGTGAAAGATCGAAAACTAGCGATCCTCGGCGCCTATAAACACTGTGCGACTCCTACCTTCCAAGCCGCCCTCATCAGCGGTCTGGGTCTGTCGCTGTTCGCCCTCAGCACCTTCACGCCGACGCAACGCTTCGGCTACCTGATGCTGGCGATTTTGTGGGCCGGTGTGGTCGCGGAACTGATCTTCTTCCCGGCGTTGCTCGCGGGTCCTTTGGGCGTGGTCTTCAAGCCGCGTAACCTGGCCGCCGACGCGCCGGCCGAAGAACATCCGCCAGTGAGCACGAGCTCGATCACCGTGATCACGCAACCCGCCGAAGAGCGCGCCGTTCCGGCCCCCGCCGGCAAGGCCGCGCTGCTCAACCACCTGCGGCAAGATGTTTCGCACGGGCGGAAGCACTAAAATCCCCGTCGGATGGCGGTCAATCAAACGACACATCGTGCATCCCTCGTTCGAAGCATGGCTTCAAACGAGGGATGCTGCGTTATGAGGTAACCGTTCACGCTGGCAATGCATGCATCGTGAGCGCTCGGCAGGCAGCATCCTGTCCTGCTCCCCTCGCCCCGCTTCGGGGAGAGGGGCTGGGGGTGAGGGGTGAACCGAAGCGAGAGTCTGCTAATGACCACGCACTATGGATTGCCGACCAGTTCGCCAGAAAATTGAGTCAAACTCACGCATTATCCCCTCACCCCCGACCCCTCTCCCCGAAACGGGGCGAGGGGAGAGAGAAAAGGCCCGCGACGGCGTCGCTGGCGTGAATGGCTGCATTATGAGCAAATCTCTGACCTAAGTTGTCACCACATGCGCGTTTAATGGGTGTGTGATCTTTCTCACTTAGGTTGATGTTTTGAAAACGACATTCGTCGCGGCGCTACCGGTGCGCGCTGAAGTAGCCGACCGATGCTGAATGGACTACTGCTGTGGAAGCGATCGATTCGTGTGCGAAGTATCAGCGCTGGTTATAAAAAGGTTATAGCCCGGGCCCGATATAACCGTGCGATTTTGCCGCAAGTCGTTAATTACCAGGACATTGCCGGAATCGCATGAAATTTGATAACACGTTATATATTCCATCGTGCAGACTCGAGACTGCTACGGTGGCGAAGAGTAGGAGCTCGCGGTCCAGAATAGAGGGCACGAAACGCTGGCCGCCCGCCGATTAGGTACTGTTCACTTTTTCTGCTGAACAGTCCGTTCGGCGTCCACAATCAGCGACCGAAGAACAGGCTCAACACATTGCAAAGAAACGACTTGTGTCGCAATGGCCGGGCCTGAACAGCGACGCGAAATAGTGGTTGCGCAACCTGTTCAAACGTCGCCGAACCGGTCCTAGCCAATGTTGGCTTGCAGCGTCACAATGGTCGCTTCACCATCCAATTTGCGTCCCCGAATCACGAGATTGAAAATGAGCATTATTGCCAGCGTCCACGGACGCCAGATTATGGATAGCCGTGGCAATCCCACGGTCGAAGTCGAAGTTCAGCTGACCGACGGTTCGTTCGGCCGCGCTGCCGTGCCGAGCGGTGCCAGCACCGGCGCCCACGAAGCTTGGGAACTCCGCGACGGTGACAAGACTCACTTCGGCGGCAAGGGTGTGCTGAAGGCCGTGGCTGCGGTCAACGACGCAATCGGCGAAGACCTGATCGGCTTCGATGCTCTCGACCAAATGGGCGTCGATCGCCGGCTGATCGAACTCGACGGCACGCCGACCAAGAAGAACCTCGGTGCGAATGCCATCCTCGGTGTTTCGCTCGCCGTGGCCAAGGCCGCTGCTGCTCACACGCAACAGCCGTTGTATCGTTACCTCGGCGGCTGTGGCGCTCGCCTGTTGCCCGCCCCGATGATGAACGTCATCAACGGCGGCGCGCATGCCGACAACGCCGTCGACATGCAAGAGTTCATGATCTTCCCGCTCGGTTTCGAAAAGTTCAGCGATGCTCTGCGCTGCGGCTGCGAAGTCTTCCACACGCTGAAGAAAGTTCTCCACGACAAGAAGCTCTCGACCAACGTCGGCGACGAAGGTGGCTTTGCTCCTGATCTGAAGAGCAACGAAGAAGGCCTCGAACTGATCATCTCGGCCATCGAAAAAGCTGGCTACAAGCCGGGTGAGCAAGTCAAGATCGCCCTCGACTGCGCCGCGACCGAATACTACGACGAAAAGAAGAAGACCTACAACGTCGACGGCAAGGATCTGTCGAGCGAGAAGATGGTCGACTTCCTCGCCAACTGGGTTTCGAAGTACCCGATCTGCTCGATCGAAGACGGCTGCAGCGAAGACGATTGGGAAGGTTGGAAGCTCCTCACCGAAAAGCTCGGTAAGAAGGTGCAACTCGTCGGCGATGACCTGTTCGTCACCAACACCGACCGCCTCGCCCGCGGCATCAAGGAAGGGATCGCCAACAGCATTCTGATCAAGGTGAACCAGATCGGCACGCTGAGCGAAACCATCGCTGCCATTCAACTGGCTCACCGCAACGGTTACTCGTCGATCAGCAGCCATCGCAGCGGCGAAACCGAAGACTCCTTCATCGCCGACCTGGCCGTCGCCCTCGGCACCGGCCAGATCAAGACGGGCTCGGCTTCGCGCACCGACCGCATGGCGAAGTACAACCAGCTGCTCCGCATCGAAGAAGAACTCGGCGAAGGCGCCATCTACGGCGGCCCGCTCTTCCCGAAGCTGTAAAGCTAGTTGATCTTAGAATTTCCCTACTCCCTCGCCCCTGTACTCAGGGGAGAGGGCCGGGGTGAGGGGCCGGACGTGCAATCGATCCGGCCATTCTTTTGCGCACGCGCTGCTCTAGGCAGGAGGGCCGCGCGAAATATCGCTTGTTCCGGCCAACTTTTACTTCTTCAGCGCCGCGGCCATCTCTGCCGTCGAAGTCCGCATCGCTTTGGTCAGCTCATCGAGCTTCCCCGTATCCGCGGCGGCAAACACCGCACTCATATTCTCCAGCGGCATCTTCAGCTTCCCTTGAAGCGCGCTCAGCTCATCTCCCTTTAGCGTGCTCAACATCTCTCGTGCACCTTGCAGGCCCGTTCCAGTTCCAGGCGCGGTGACGAGACCGAAGAAGGGCTGGCGGGCAAACGTGTGTGCCAGCGCAAACCGCAGCCGCAGATGGCGCAGGCCAAAGCCTTCTGGTCCGCCGCGGCCGAGTGGGTTGGCATGGGCAAGAATGGCGACCGTGATTTTGTCGCCGGGCTTCGACGGAATCGGCGCGTTGCTCATCCAATAACTGGAGTGGACGCGCGAATTGCCGATCACCGTTCCTTGCTGCCAGGTGCCCGATGCGCCGTTGGCCATCGACGAGCCGACCGATTTGCCGTTGCTGTAGGTGTAGATCTCCCAAGTGCCAAGGCAGTTGCTTTCGACGCCCAGATTGAAGCCCTGCACCGGCATCGGAAATTTGCCGATCTGCTCCGGCACCGTGAAACTGACGCGATACCAACCGGCAGCGGCGGGCTGGTTTCGGCCTTGCACTTCGTACGGATTCTTCAGCACCTGCATGCCCGACTCGTCCGCATCGAGTTGATGCAGCGGCGGTTCGAGCCCGGCGCGAAACTTGATGTCTTTCGCCACATCGATCGAATCGAGTTCGACGAGTTGCCCGATCAGCTTCGTGATGTCATCGGCCGTCTGGGCCTGAACATCGAACGCGACCAGGCCAATCAGCAATAGACCAAACCAGCAAGCAAAGAAACGCATGGCAGGTTCCTGGAGAGTGGAACGTATGGAAGGAAATACTGGCGGATGGCGGCAGCATATCACTCAGCAGTTGTCGATGCACGGAATTTTGCCCGCTGAAGAAGGCTGCTCGAATCGATCAGTCGCCCGTTACCGTCTAGTTACATACAGGCGCTGGAATCACGTCAATAATGACTGCCAGGGCAGCCTTCTCTCTTTAGGGAGCTTTTCGATGTCGCGTTTCGGACAAATCTGGTCGTGCCTTCTTCTTGCCGGGCTAATCACCTGGCTGCCTCTGCGAGCGAGTGCCCAGGATAAGCCTGCGGCGAAGCCCCAGATTCAGATCGCCATCTTGCTCGATACCAGTAACAGCATGGATGGGCTGATCAATCAGGCTCGAACGCACCTGTGGAAAGTCGTGAACGAATTCGCTTCGGCCAAGCGCGGCGGCCAATCGCCCGAGTTGCATGTCGCGCTGTATGAATACGGCAAGAGCTCGCTGCCGGCCGAAGGTGGTTTCATTCGGCAGGTTACACCGTTCACTACCGATCTCGATAACGTGTCGAAAGAACTCTTCGCCCTCACCACCAACGGCGGCGAAGAGTATTGTGGCTGGGTGATCGAGAAAGCGGTCGCCGATCTGAAGTGGAGCGACCACGCCAAGGACCTGAAGTGCATCTTCATCGCCGGCAACGAGCCGTTTTCGCAAGGCCCAAAGGATTTTCGCAAGTCGTGCAAAGCGGCTGCGGATAAAGGGATCACCGTCAGCACGATTCACTGCGGCGACAATAGCGAAGGGCTGCGCAGCGGTTGGGCGGAAGGCGCCAAGCTGGCCGACGGCACTTATGTGAGCATCAATCAGAACGAAGTGCTGCCGCTCGTGGCCTCTCCGCAAGACAAAGAGCTCGAGCAGTTGAGCGCCGATTTGAACAAGACTTACATTCCCTACGGTCGCGCCGATAAACGCCGTGAGTTGGCCGTCAATCAAGCGGCGCAAGATGCCAACGCGTCGCGGTCTGCTCCAGGTGCTGCTCAACTTCGCGCGAGCGTGAAAGCTTCAGGCCTGTATCGCAACGCCGAATGGGATCTCGTCGATGGCCTCAAGGAAGGCGTGGTCAAGAAATTGGAAGATGTGAAGGAAGAGGACCTGCCGGAAGAGCTGAAGAAGCTCAAGCCGGAAGAGCGGCAAGCGTACGTCGAAAAGAAAGCCGCCGAACGCAAGGACGTGCAAGAGAAGATCAAGACGCTCAGCCAGGCCCGCGAGGAGCACGTAAATGCCGAGCTGAAAAAGCTCCGCGCTGGTGAAGGCAACACGCTCGATCGGGCGATCATCGAAGCGGTTCGAGCACAAGCGCGGACGAAGGAGTTCGAATTTGCGAAGTAGCCGTAGGCCGGAACAGCGCGGAGTACCGATCGTTCCGGCCTGCGATTTAGTCGAGCTGCAAGATCTTGCCGTCGTTGGCGCCCGACCAGGCCTTTAGCACCAAGGCGTCGGCCGATTCGGTAACGAACCGCACCGAGCCGTCGCCGAGGGCTGCATTCACGCCAGCGGGATGAAAGGCGAATGGCTCGTCATTGGGGCCGCAATTGTTGGTTTGCCAGAGGCATTCCGGCGGGCCGCCCAACGGTGTCTTGTGGTTGTTTACCTTGGCGACCTTCGAGCCCGTGGAGTTGTGCGGGCCAGAAAAGCCATTCGTCACAGCATCGGCATCGGCCCAGGCAAAGACGCGCCGCAGGCCCATCGGCATCGCATTGGGTTCACCCGAGACCGGGCTGGGGCGGCTCGAGGCAGCACCGAACTTGGCGACGTTGGGATGCGACCGGCCTGCATCCTCGATGCACAGGAAGGTATTGCTCGTGCCGTCGGTGACCGCCGACATCCGCGAGCCTTCGCAGTTGAGCATGCCGGAAGTCACTTGGGCTTGCCAGGCAGCCGAACCGGTCGGCATGGTGCGTTGCTTAAAGGTCGCCGAAGAGGCAACTTCATCCACGTCGGTCAAGGCAATGAACATGTAATCCCAAGGACCATAGCCATCAGGATCGCGGCCTTTCTTCACGGCTGGCGTGGTGGGGCAAACAAACGCGGCGATGTAAGCCTTGGCCGCTTCTTGCCATTTGGCATTAGCCGGGTCGTTGTACGGGCGGCCCTTAGCATTCATGTGCAGCGTCGCGCCGTTGCTGGTCCAGGTTTGCGTCGTGGCGTTGTATGTGGCGCCGAACGAAGCGGGCGAAGACTCGTGGTCGAACTTGTCGTAAATGGCTTGCTGTTCGATGTACGGCAGAATCTGCGTCGCCGTCGAATGGATCATGTAGGTCGTCGATGCCGAGCCGGTCGAATCGCACTGGCCCGAGTCTGGCAGCCGCATGTGCGACGATTCGAAGTTGTGCACGCCGAGCGCGATCTGCTTCAAGTTGTTGCTGCAGCTCGACCGCCGCGAAGCTTCGCGCGCGGCCTGCACGGCTGGCAGCAACAGCGCCACCAAGACGCCGATAATGGCGATGACCACGAGCAATTCCACCAGCGTGAAGCCGTGGGGCTTGACGTTTCGACCTTTCTGAAACTTGATTGCCGAACAGAACATGAATCTTCCTTTCGAACGGTGAGCAGGACAGGCGAGGGCTCGCGCCGAGTCGTTTCTGCGCGAGCAGTTTGCCGCAACGTTGCGGTGCGGACATTACGCCTTCGTTAGATGAAGGGAGGACGCATAAACCGCGAAGAATCGATGAATTTCGGTGGCGAACTTTCGCCACGCCGCCGCAAGTGACGCTATCTGGCAGTTTTACGTCTACAGCCAGCAAACTATTGACATTGCTGTTACAGCACTTAGCATAAGCAAGTGTTGGTTCGACCCCTCCCGCCTCAAACGAACCACCGGCGATCGAATTACTTGATTGCTGCCCCGCTCTCGCCCGCCTCCGCTGCTTCGCAGCCACCACAAGCCGTGAAACTTCGCCTCATCAGCCAGGATCCCCTGGCCTGTCCGCGTGAAATCGTTCTGGATCAATTCCCGGCCGAGATTGGCCGTGGGGTCGACGTGGCGTTGCGCATTGACGACCGCTGGATTAGCCGCCGCCATTGCCGGTTGGAATTAGTCGCCGGCGAAATCGTGGTACACGATCTCGGTTCGCGCCATGGAACTTATGTGAACGGCCGCGCGATCGAATCATCGCTGCTGCAGCCCGGCAATGAACTTTGCCTCGGGCTGTCGCACTTCATCGTGCAATTGATCCCGGACTCGTTCAGCGGCGTTGTTCACGAATCGGGCGAGCTCGATGTCGCCGTTGGCGCGCCTCGCAGAAGTTTCGCGCTGGCTTGATTATTGGCGAAGAGCGATTCCCAAGGTGAGTTGCTTTCAGCCGGCAATTCAATCACTGCGAACTCGGCGATTTTTCCTGGCGAAATGCTGCCGTAGTCCTGCGCGACGCCCAGTGCTTCAGCGCCGGCGATTGTTCCCATTCGCAAAACATCGGTGGGATCGATCTGCGGATAACGCTGCCGCACGAACTGCAGCTCGCGCCAGATCGAGAGATCTGGATTGCTGGCCCGCGAATCGGTGCCGACCGCGACTCGCACACCAGCCCGCAACATCGCGGCCAACGGATACGGATCGTGATCGAAGTATGCCTGCGTGCGCGGGCAATATGCCACGCTCAGTTTCTCGCGCTGCTGCGCGGTGAACTCGATTTCTTCGGCTGAAAGGTAGTTGCCGTGCGCGACAATCGCGTGATGCGATAGCGAAAGCGTGCGCAGATAATCCAGCGGCCGCAAACCTGTCGGCAGCGCACTCGGATACCAGGCCGTGAGCATTTTCAGCAGCTCGACGAGTTCGCCGGAATGCGACGAGAGTAGTGCGAGTTCTTCGCGCGACTCGGCCAGATGCATTGTCAGCGGAACTCGATGCTCTGCCGATAATCGCACAGCCCGCGCGAGCAACTCCGGATGCACGGTATACGGCGCATGCGGACTCAAGCCGCGCTGGCTCGCTGATTTTTGGTTTAGAAATCCTTCGGCTACAGCAGTGAGGGCCGGCACACGTTCAGGATTCAAGCTGAGCAATTCCAAAAACCGCACATGCGGCAGCAATGCTCCTTGCCGATACCAAACTTCGGCAAACATCGGCGTGGTGATTTCGCCCGCTACAGCAGTTCCCGCTTCGTCGCATTCCTGCAGGCCCTGCGCGAGGGCCAGTTGCTCCTGACCTTGCACGGCGGGCTGTTCTCGGCGCCAGGCGACGACTTGCTTCAGCCAGGCTGCAAACGATTGACCTGGCTGGCCGATCGGTTGTTGAAAGAGACTGAATTCCAAATGCGTGTGCGCATTGATCAGCGCCGGCAAGAGCGCGACGTTTCCCAGATCGATCAGATTGGCTTCGTCCGGCCGCGAACCAACCGCGACGATCCGGCCTCTTGCAATCGAGACCACGCCGCGCGGGATGGGCGGGCCATCGATGGGAAAAATCCATCGCGCGCGATAGGCAACAGGTGCAACTGAATTATTCGGCATATTCGTTAGAACCTACCGCCGCCTATCCCTCTGCGAAAGGACGCTTCCGCGTAGGACGGACCATTGGTCCGTCCAGAAGTGTAAGTGCGACTGATTTGGCGCAGTACCCACTCCCTAGCCGGACCAATGGTCCGGCCTACGAACGCCGATGTCCTATACTAGTGAAACGTGCCCAAAAATCCCTCGCAGCAGTAACAATGATCAAACGCATTCTCGTCACCGGCGGCGCGGGGTTTCTCGGCTCGCACTTGTGCGAACGCCTCGTCGAGCTCGGCCACGACGTCATTTGCCTCGACAACTTCTTCACGAGCCAGAAGACGAACATCGCGCACTTGCTCGGCCGCACCAACTTCGAACTCGTGCGCCACGACGTGACGTTGCCTTGCTGGCTCGAGGTCGACGAGATCTACAACCTCGCCTGTCCTGCCGCGCCGGGGCATTATCAGTTCAATCCCATCAAGACGCTGAAGACCTCGGTGATGGGCGCGATCAATGTGCTGGGCATGGCCCGCCGTTGTCGCGCGAAGGTCCTGCAAGCCTCGACCAGCGAAGTATACGGCGATCCGGAAGTACATCCGCAGCGAGAAGATTATCGCGGCAACGTGAATCCGATCGGCCCGCGGGCTTGCTACGACGAAGGGAAGCGCGCCGCCGAAGCCCTCTTCATGGATTATCACCGCGTCAACCGCATCAACATTCGCATCGTGCGGATCTTCAACACTTACGGCCCGCGGATGCACCCATTCGACGGCCGCGTCGTGTCGAATTTCATCCGCCAGGCCCTGCAAGGCGAAGACATTACGCTCTTCGGCGACGGCTTGCAGACCCGCTCGTTCTGCTACCGCGACGATCTGGTCGAAGGGATGATCCGGATGATGGAAAACCCCGAAGAGTTCATCGGCCCGGTGAATCTCGGCAATCCCGACGAGTTCACGGTGAAGCAACTGGCCGAACTGGTGCTCGAACTGACAGGTTCATCGTCGAAGATCATTCTCGAACCGCTGCCGGTCGATGATCCAACCCGCCGCCGTCCCGATATCTCGCTCGCCAAAGAGAAGTTGAATTGGCAGCCGTCGATTGCGCTGCGTCAGGGCCTGGAACGGACCATCGCCTGGTTCCGCTCGATCGATCTGAATCATTACCGGCCGCCGACGCCCAATTATTGATTTGCGATTGGAGTTGCTTGCATGGACGACGGCGTCCCGGAATTGATCGCGATCGATCACGATGAGTATGACGCTCGATACATCGGCCGCACGCCGGATGGTCGGCAGTTTATTCTCACGACGCCGTTCGAGCCGGTGACAAAGAAACAGCCTGGTGCCGAGTTTCTAGCCCTCTACTTGTTCGATGCCGAGGGCCAATTGCTGGAAGCCAAAATCGAGAACCTCGGTCCCCGGTCGACCATGGACGAAGCTCGCCGGCTGAAACTGCGCGATCAATGGTTGGCTGAGCTGGGCGACGTCAGCTACGAGCGCGTCGAAGTCGCGCCGTTCTCGGTCAAGCGATTCGGGACAGAGTTCGGCTTGATCATCCGCGAGCGGGAAGATGAGGACGACGTCTGGGCAGTGGAAATGCAGCCGGGCAACTATATGGCTTTCTTTGAGCCCTGGGACTCGGGCGAATATGACACGTAAGGTGCCTCGCGCTCCGCTGCCAATTTGACAATCGGTGCCCTGCCGCGTGACTGCCAGATCGCGCCTCTCGATCATCAGTGCGGCGCAAGTCTTTCATTGATAGCACCTTACCGTAAGCCAGCAGCCCTTGGCACAGTCCTTGCATTAATGCGGGGCAACTGCGGCGGAACTGCCAAATCGGGCTGAGGTTGTTTTTACTGGGTGCCCCCAGCGACATCTCGCCTGCCGGTTTTGGCAATCCCACCGCAACTCCCCCTTCAGAACAATCTCACAATAAACGGGTCGCTGCCAAACTCTTTCTTTCCCGCTTGGTTTTTCCTTCGCGGTCGAGTCGGTCAGGTCGCCTCCCGGATTTCTGAAACAAAGTCTTTCGAAACGGCAATTAGGAGAATTCGAACGTGGCAAAGCAAATGGTCTTCGATGACGACGCTCGTCAGCCTCTCTTGGCGGGTGTGTCGAAGCTGGCTCGGGCGGTCCGCAGCACGCTGGGCCCCCGCGGACGGAACGCGGTGCTCGACAAGGGTTGGGGCAGCCCCAAGGTGACCAAGGACGGCGTGACCGTCGCTGAAGACATCGAGCTCGACGACCCCTACGAAAACCTCGGCGCTCAGCTCGTCAAGGAAGCCGCCAGCAAGACCAACGAAGTCGCCGGTGACGGCACCACGACGGCCACCGTGCTGTCGGAAGCCATCTTCCGCGAAGGCCTGAAGATGATTGCCGCGGGTTACGACCCGATGGCTCTCTCGCGCGGCATTCTCAAGGGTGCCGAAGCGATCTGCGAAGAGATCTATTCGATCGCCACGCCGATCAGCGAAAAGAACAAGAAGGAATTGCAGCAGATCGCCACGATCGCTGGCAACAACGATCCGACGATTGGTGCAGTTCTCGCCGACGCCTTCCTCAAGGTCGGCAAAGACGGCGTGATCACGATCGAAGAAGGCCGCGGCGCCGAAACGACCGTTGAAGTCGTCGAAGGCATGCAGTTCGATCGCGGTTTCCTCTCGCCCCACTTCGTCACCAATCAAGACGAAGTCTCGGTCGAACTCGATAACTGCTACATCCTGTTGTACGAAGAAAAGATATCGAACAACAAGAAGCTCATCCCGCTACTCGAAGCCGTCAGCAAGGCTAACAAGCCGCTGCTGATCGTTGCCGAAGACGTCGAAGGCGAAGCCTTGGCGACTCTGGTCGTCAACAAGCTTCGCGGCATTCTGCAAGTTTGTGCAGTCAAGGCTCCCGGTTACGGCGATCGTCGCAAGGCGATCCTCGGCGATATCGGCGTGTTGACCGCCGGCACCCCGATCTTCAAGGATCTGGGCATCGAACTGGAAAGCGTCAAGCTGACCGACCTGGGTGTGGCCAAGAAGGTGAAGATCACCTCGGAAAATACCGTGTTCGTTGGTGGCAAGGGAACGAAGCAGCAGATCGAAGGTCGCGCCGACCAGATCCGCCGCGAAATCACCGTGACCGACAGCGAATACGATCGCGAAAAGCTGCAAGAACGCCTGGCCAAGCTCGCCGGTGGTGTGGCTCAGATTAGCTGCGGTGCTGCGACCGAAACCGAAATGAAGGAACGGAAGTGGCTGCTCGAAGACGGCAAGAATGCCGTTCAAGCTGCTCTGCAAAGCGGTATCGTTCCTGGCGGCGGCGTGGCTCTGATCCGCGCTGAAAAGGCCGTCGAAAAGCTGAAGCTCGAAGGCGACGAAAAGCAAGGCGGACAAATCATCCGCAACATTCTCGATCAGCCGCTGCGAGCCATCGCTCAGAACGCCGGCCTCGATGGCGCGGTGGTGGTCAATCGCGTTCGTCAGTTGAAGGGTAAGACCGAAGGCTACAACGCCGACACCAACCAATACGGCGACATGCTCAAGTTCGGCGTTATCGACCCGGCCAAGGTTGTCGCCACTGCTCTGAAGAACGCAGCCAGCGTGGCTTCGCTCCTCCTCACCACCGAAGCTCTCGTCACCGAACTGCCGAAGGTCGGCGGCGATGACGATCACCATGACCACCACGACCACGGTGGAATGGGCGGGGGCATGGGAGGTATGGGTGGCATGGGCGGCATGGACATGGGTGGTATGGGCGGCATGATGTAAGACTGCGTCAGCAGTCAGGTATCCCGCAGCGTAAGCGAGGGAGTGCAGCAACAACCGCCTCCCTTTTCCAATACAAATCAAATAAGACTCAATACAAGAAGGAACTCACACAATGGCTAAAGGTCTCAAGATTCGTCCCCTCGATGACAGAGTCGTCGTTCAACCGCTCGAAGCCGAAACCAAGACGGCTGGCGGCATCGTTCTGCCGGACTCGGCCAAGGAAAAGCCCCAACGCGGCACCGTGGTCGCTGTTGGCCCGGGCAAGTTGCTCGAGAGCGGCAAGCGTGGCGAACTGTCGGTCCAGGTCGGCGACCAGGTGATCTACGGCAAGTACGGCGGCACCGACATCGCCATCGGCGATGACGACGTGAAGGTTCTCCGCGAAAGCGACATCCTCGCGAAGGTTGTCGAGTAATTTTTTCTGAGATGCGCCACTGGCTTTGTCAGTGGCGCGTCGTTCGAGTGCCGCTCACTTACCAACTCAACAAAATTCAAAAGGCCAATTAGTCGTGGCAAAACAACTTCTCTTCGACGATCTCGCTCGCGCCCGGATGCTGGCGGGCGTCGACAAGCTCGCCAACGCCGTCGCCGTGACCATGGGTCCGACCGGCAAGAACGTCATCATCGACAAGTCCTTTGGCGGCCCGACGGTCACCAAGGACGGTGTCACGGTTGCCAAGGAAATTGAACTCGAAGATCGCTTCGAGAACATGGGCGCCAAGCTGGTGGTCGAAGTCGCGCAAAAGACTTCGGACCTCGCTGGCGACGGCACCACCACGGCCACCGTGCTCGCCCGCGCGATCTTCAAGGAAGGTCTCCGCAGCGTGGTCGCCGGTAGCAATCCCACCGCCATTCGCCGTGGCATCGACAAAGCCGTCGAAGCTGCGACCGAAAAGTTGGTCTCGCTCGCCAAGCGTGTTACCAGCAAGGAAGAAGTCGCCAGCGTCGGCGCCATCTCGGCCAACAACGATCAGGCCATCGGCGATCTGCTCGCTGAAGCCCTCCATCGCGTCGGCAAGGACGGCGTGATCACGGTCGAAGAAGGCAAGACGACCGACACCAAGGTCGAATATGTCGACGGCATGCAGTTCGACAAGGGCTTTGTTTCGCCCTACTTCATCAATCGTCATGCGACGATGGACTGCTTCCTCGAAGACGCCCTGATCCTGATCCACGAAAAGAAGATCAGCAATCTGCGCGACCTCGTGCCGATTCTCGAAAAGGTCAGCCAAACGGCCAAGCCGCTGCTCATCATCGCTGAAGATGTCGACGCCGAAGCGCTCACGCTGCTCGTCGTCAACAAGCTCCGCGGTGTGCTCAACGTGTGCGCGGTCAAGGCTCCTGGCTTCGGCGATCGTCGCAAGGCCATGCTCGGCGATATCGCGGTTCTCACCGGCGGTACGTTGATCAGCGAAGACCTTGGTTTGCAGCTCGACGCTCTGTCGCTCGAGCACCTCGGTCGTGCCAAGAAGGTCTCGGTGGACAAGAACAACACCACGATCGTCGAAGGTGCCGGCAAGCGGAACGACATCGACAAGCGGGTTCAGCAGATCAAGAATCAGATGAACCAAACCGAAAGCGACTACGACAAGGAGAAGTTCCAAGAACGTCTCGCAAAGCTCGCCGGTGGTGTGGCCGTGATCAGCGTCGGCGCCGAAACCGAAGCCGACATGAAGCAAAAGAAGGCCCGTGTCGAAGACGCCCTGCACGCCACGCGTGCGGCTCTCGAAGAAGGCATTCTTCCTGGCGGTGGCGTGGCTCTGCTCCGCTGCAGCGACGTCGTCGAGAAGCTCGCCGATTCGCTCAAGGGTGACGAGAAGGTTGGCGCGACCATCGTGCTGAACGCTCTGTCGTACCCGATGAAGACGATCGTCGACAACGGCGGTCGCGACGGCTCGGTGGTTTGCGACGAAGTCCTCGAGAAGCCAGCCAACACCGGCTACAACGCCCTCACCGGCGAGTATGTCGACATGTACAAGGCTGGCGTGATCGATCCAGTGAAGGTGGTTCGCACCGCTCTCGGCAATGCTGCCAGCATCGCCGCGCTGCTGCTCACCACCGAAGCCCTGGTCACCACGCTCGACAAGGACGACAAGGCCAAGCGTAGCGTCGAAGGCGCCATTCGCTAAAGTGTCGCCTAAGACAGTCGCCTTTCACTCCGTGAAAGGACGCGTCTTAAAACGTTGGGTTAAAATTACGGCGGGCCACTTCGATAAGAGGTGGCCCGTTTTTTGGAACGATAAGAAATGTCCGCGGACGACTGAGACGTACAATTGCTAGTGCGTCTCATTTCACCGGCAAACTGAACTGGTTTGGTAACAAGCCATGGCGACGATGGCCAAACGCTGTTATTACGAAGTCTTGAGCATCAAACGCGAAGCGAGCGAGAAGGAAGTCGCGACCGCTTATCGCAAACTCGCGCTCAAGTATCACCCCGACACCAATCCCGATGATGAATCGGCGATGGAGAAATTCAAGGAAGCGGCTGAAGCGTACGAAGTGCTCGCCGATGCCGAGAAGCGGGCCCGCTACGATCGCTTCGGCCACAATGCCGGCGAGAGCTACGGCTCGCAGTTCCAAGATGCTGACGACATCATGGAAGCATTCGGCAGCATGTTCGGCGATCTCTTCGGCGGCGGCGGTGGCCGTCGTGGTGGCGGCCGACGCGTTCGCAAGGGACAGGACGTTCGCGCCGACTTGAAGCTCGAACTCGAAGAAGCAGCCCGAGGCGTCACCAAGACGGTCGAGTTCCCTCGCAATAAAAAGTGCGCGACGTGCGCCGGAAGCGGCGCGAAGCCGGGCTCCTCGAAGACGATGTGCCGCTACTGCGCGGGACATGGCCAGGTCGTGCAATCGGCCGGTTTTGTCCGCGTGCAGACGACGTGTCCACAATGTCGCGGCGCTGGCGCCACGATCACCGATCCCTGCTCCGACTGCCGCGGCAATGGTGTTGTGCAAGAGAAAGTCTCGAAGCCGGTCGCGATTCCTGCTGGCATCGACGATGGCATGCGAGTGCGCATCGCCGGCGAAGGAGAACCGAGTCCCGATGGCGGCCCGCCCGGCGATTTGTATTGCTTCGTCAGCGTCCGCAACCATCGCCTGTTCCAGCGCGACGGCCAACATTTGATCCTCCGCATGCCGATCACTTACAGCCAGGCAGCACTGGGTTGCACGCTTGAAGTGCCCACGCTCGATGGTCCGCATGAACTAAAGATTCCGCACGGCACGGAATCGGGCGAAGTCTTCCGCCTCCGCGGCAAAGGCCTGGCCGATCCACACGGTCGCGGCGGCAAGGGCGACTTGCACGTGCAGACTTTTATCGAAGTGCCGAAGAAACTCACGCCCAAGCAGCGCGAACTGCTGAGCGAACTCGCTGAACTCGAACACGCTAACGTAACGCCTCATCGCAAGACATTTTTCGAAACGATCAAGGAGTATTTCAGTCCCTCGGATGCCCCGGGTACTCCCGGCAAAGCTTCGGGCAAAAAGACTGAGGAATGACCATGACGGCAGAAGCTGAAAAAAATCCGGCTGAACAATCCGCGGCAGAAAACGCCACGAATCCTCTCTTCACGTCTGCGCCGGAGGCGAAGATCGATCAACTCGAAGCCGAGTTGAAGAAGGCCCAGGACGAATCGCTGCGGCAAACGGCGGAGTTCGAAAATTTCCGTAAGCGCAAGCAGCGCGAAATGGAAGAAGAACGCCGCTACGCGATCCAGCCGTTCGCGCGCGACTTGCTCGCGGTTGTCGATAACCTGGAACGCGCCATCGAAGCTTCGGCCGCTGGCGATGTCAACTCGCTTCGCGACGGCGTGAAGCTGGTTTCTGCTCAACTGCAAACGGTTCTCGCGCAGCACAACTGCGTTCGCATTCCGGGTGTCGGTAGCCAGTTCGATCCCAATTTCCACCAGGCCATCGCTCAAGAGGCCAGCACCGAGCATGCGGCCGGCGTTGTCAGCCGCGAGGCGCAGGTGGGTTACAAGTTGTATGACCGCGTCGTGCGGCCTTCGCAAGTTTTTGTCTCGACAGGTTCCCCGTAGCATTGGCTGCACAGCCTGTGCGAATTGAAATTTGAAAAGAGAAGGACAGGCTAGAAGCCTATCCTACAAGCCATGCCCACTTACGATTACGAATGCGACGCCTGCGGCCATAAGCAGGAAATTTTCCAGAACATCAGCGAGCCGGTTCTGGAAAAATGCCCGAAGTGCAAAAAGAAGAAGTTCCGCCGGCTCTTCGGCGCCGGCGCTGCGGTCATCTTCAAAGGCTCGGGCTTTTACACTACCGATTATCGCGGCGACTCTTACAACAAGGCTGCGTCGGCCGATAAGTCGAGCGAGTCGGCGAGTTCTTCCAGCGATAGCTCGGCCAGCAAGAGTGAAACGAAGAGCGAATCGAAGCCCGCTGCTCCCGCCAAGTCAGAATCGAGTTCCAGCAAGCCAGCCAAGAAGAAAGACTAGTTGCCGGCGGCATGAGCACACTGCGTTGTTCCATTTGTGAGCGGTACTTTGATCCAGCGACATCCGACGCGATGCCGTTCTGTTCGAAGCGTTGTAAACAAGTGGACCTCGGTCGCTGGCTCGGCGAACGCTACAGCGTGCCAGCGGAACGCTCGGAAGAGGATGAGGACGAAGGACCATCGCGGCATTCAAGCGACGGCGAGGATTAAGCCACTTACTTCGCTCACAACGTGACGGCCGACTCAGCAACTGCCCACGGCAGCTGCATTGTCGCTCCGCCGTCACCTTTCTTTAACGCCATCGCAAACAGCATCGTGCCGAGCAACGATTGGCGACATTGTGCGAGATCGATTTCAACATCGAGCAGCAGCAACTCCATGCCTGCATCATGAGAAGCGGGAATCTTGCGACGACGGTAAGGCCGGTAGTTATCGTCACGGAGAAGTGCGTAGATCTCCGCATCACGCGGGTCATTGCTCCCCTGTGAATAGAGCTTTCCCAATTGTGTGGCAATCAGCGCAACTCGATCTAGCGAATACTCGCTCGACGGTTTCATAGTGCTGAGCGCCAAACCATGCTTTCGATCGGGCCCGATAATAATTCCGTGCGCGATGACAGGCTGAAACGCGTCAGGATTGTGCTCGATGCTGTCGCTGTTGTCTCGAAATGGCTCGAATGAAATGACCGACCATAACGCTCGGAAACCCTCGCGAGCTCCGCGAATTGTGATGATCAGGAACGGCGCGGCAATCATCAATACAATCCACGTCAGGCAGCGCATTCCAAACGACAAGCCGAGTTCATTGCGTACTTCTTGCGAGGCTGGGTGGCGAAGGAAGTCTAGCCAAGTCTGTCGGAAACGCACATCGTCCAATCTCATGAGGGGCTCTTACGATAACTCGTCGTTCTATAGGGAGGGGATGCCGTGCTATGCTGGATCGCAAATCGTAGCCGATCTATTTTTATTCCGCCAATCAACTTTCCACGCCTCACCGGATCGACGACATGCAGAGCCTCGAAGACATCCCAGAGATTCGCGGCCTCGATTCCCGCAGCGGCGTAAAAGGCGCCGGCCTCATTCGCATTCCGCATGAGATGGATGTGCCGATCACGCCGCGCGTGCGGCAGCTGATCGATACGGCGGAATTTCATCGTCTGACGAAGATCAGTCAGTTGGGTTTGGTGTCGCTCGTTTATCCGGCCGCCCATCACACGCGGTTCGAGCATTCGCTGGGGGTGTATCGCAATTCTCTGCTGTATCTGCGGCAGCTCTCCGGCGACGATCGGTTTCGCGGCGCGATCAAAGCCGAGGATGGTGAGCTGCTGATCGTTGCCGCGCTGTTGCATGATCTCGGGCATTGGCCCTTCTGTCATCCGATCGAAGACATGCGGCTGCCGAGCGTGCCGTCGCACGAGATGTTTGCGAATAGCTTTTTGTTGGAAGGGGAAATCGCCGATTGCTTGCGCGACGACTGGCACATTCAGCCGCGTGATGTAACGGCGATCCTTTCGGAAAAACCTCGCGATACGCGACAACGGATTTTGAAGAGCCTGATGTCGGGACCGATCGACATCGACAAGATGGATTACCTGCCGCGCGATAGTTTGCACGCCGGCGTTCCTTACGGCCGCAACTTCGATTCGCAGCGATTGATCGGCAGCTTGTGTCTGAATCAGGCTGGCGACGGTCTCGCGCTCACCGACAAAGGGAAGACCGCCGCCGAGATGATGGTCTTCGCGCGGTACGTGATGTTCAGCGAGGTCTATTGGCATCACGCGGTGCGCGCGGCGACGGCGATGTTACAGCGTGGTTTTTATCTGCTGCATGGTGAGCTCGATCTCGACTCGCTATTTCGCCTGTCGGAACAGGCTTGGATTCAGCATGTGCTGACGGCATCGGAACGGCATCCAGCAGCCGATTTGTTCGGCGGTTTGTTCGGCCAGACACGGCGACTTTATAAGCGGATTGCGGAGTTCAGCTTCTTTCAAAAGCGGCCATACTATGAGCAGTTTGCGCGACGGCCATACATTTGGCTGGCGGCGTGCAGCGACCAGTTGGCCGAGATTTTGAGTACGCACATTTCCCGGCGAATCGCGCCGCACGAGATTCTCTTTGACGCGCCGCCGGTCAAACGCGAAGTCGAATTCAACGTAGAAATCCATTTTGCGAAAGAGAAGACCTATCGCACGCTCGGTGAAGTTTCGCCAGTCGTGAAGACGCTCGCTCAGAGTCAGTTCGACGACTATGTGAAGCGGGTGCGGATCTTTGTGCATCCTCGCTTGATCGAGGACCTGAAGAATCTAACCACGCTCGATGAAGCCCTTGATGAGACGCTGCGGCGGATGGCTTAAGTTTCCGTTATCTAGCAGCAAATTACATCTTATTTAGATACGCACTCTGCGCTATTTTCCCACTGGAAAATTCGCGAACAGCTAAGCATATTTTATTTCAGCGTATTCCAGATTCGCTGATTGATGGTGACGCGTCTCCCACTGACGCTCGGTTCATTCCCACCAAAACCATCGCAGCGCCAACGACCTGCCTCGTGAGCCACGCCATGTTGCGCACTTTGCTAATCGTGTTCTGTCTGCACGCATTCACTCAAGTCTTGCAGGCACAAACGGCCCCATACAATCCTTATGCACCCGTGCAGGAAGATCCACCCATCGGCAAAGATGGCAAGATCAATTGGCCGCCCTATTTTCGCTCGGCCAAGATGGAGCAGAAGTATCAAGGCTTCTTTCAAGCTGGCAGTTGCGTGGGCACTGGCAAACGAGTGACCGGCAAGTTGGCCGCCAACCAAGTCGATACCAATGCTCTGCCGCGCGTGACGCTTGATTCGCAGATAGTGCAAGTCGCGCCTGGATCGCTCGGCGCGGTGAGCACTCAGGGAGCCAAGCTCAATCTGGTGATTCATCCCAAGGGAGTCTCCCAAGTTGAGGTCTTAGGCGAAATGCTCGTGCAGCAAGTCGTCCCTGGGATGATCGCACGCTTTCAAGGCGCGGTCGACGAATCAGCGAAGGGGGCCAAGCCCATCGAATCGCTCGAAATCATTTCTCTGACTCCCGACCTCGAGCCGATCGCCGTCGAACCTGAGCGCGATCAAACGATTCTCGGCAAAGTCATCCGGCATCAGCACCTGCAATTTGTCGTCAACGTCGGAACCGGCAAGATGCGCCAGTTGACATTCTTGCTCCCCGAGCAGGCGCGCGTTTCCGTACAAGGTAAGACTCTCGATCTGGTCGCTCCCGGTGACGTGGCGCATGCCGAGGGGCTACTTTACACGGGCCTCGAGGGTGAGAAAGTCTTGTTCGCGGAGAAACTGGTCGTACGCAAGACTGTTCCGACGGATGCGGAGCACGCAACAAGCCGCGAGACGGCGAAGACGCACTAAAAGAGTCTGGTTCCGCTGATCGTGTTGGTATCGCGCGTCGGCGAGCTGGTCTGAACGGGAAGCTGCACGACCACCGCATGCTCGTTGCGCTGGAGTTGTCGCAAAAGCACCGCGTCGTTGGGAACGGCTTGCAATTGAAACGATCGCCGCGGCGAAATCCGTAGTCCGGTCGTGAACGAAACTTCGGCCCGATCGTCGTCGAGCAATTGCAATACTGCTTCCACGGCCGTATCGAGTGCGGCGTCGCCGGCCAAATAAACCGGCTGACCAGCCGCGAGAGCCCACATCAGTTTCTCGCAGATGTCTTCGGCCAGCAGCGTGTGGACAGCAACGCGCGTGTTTGAGGCACCGTTCGACGAGCGGCCGACGAGTTCAAACGAGTCGAGCGTCGGCGGTGGATCGCGCCGCGGCTGCGTTCGGCCGGCGCTGCGAAAGGCGCGGAGCACTGGAAACGGATTGAACTGAAACGGCGCCAGGGCATCGCGATCGATGACGAAGCAGTGCGTGTAAACTCGCCCTCCCGCGCGGCCGCTGTATTCCGCACCGGCGAGTTGCGTATAGCTGATGCAGAGCTGCTGCTCGTCGATGGGAAAGACGTTCACACTGTTTCGGCCGAGACGAGATTCCAGGCTGTCGTGGGCCGGGCCCCAGTTGCTGAGCTGTTGGGCAACATCGTCATCAATGCCGCCGCTGCGCGAGGTCAGTTGATAGCCGGCCATCCGCTTGCCGCGGATGCTGGTGAAGATTGCTTGTTCGACTCGGTTTGGCATGAGTTCATTCCGTCAGAAGACGCGCGCTTTCACGGGGTGAAAGCCGACTTTCATTTCACCACTTCGTCGAGCAACCAATGAAACGGCTCGACGACGCCGCGCGGTTCGATGCGCAGCGGCACATGAATGCGGCCACGCCCTTCCAGGCGATAGCCGCACGCCCCGGCCACGCCGGCGGCAAAGAAAGCATGCTTCTTCAGCCGTTCGCGGCATTGCAGGTAGAGGCCAGGCGTGTGCCGCCGCGCAAACTGCGCGGGGTCGTCAAAGCAGTTGTCGCATTGATCGGCTTTGGTGAAGACGAGCGCCACAGCTTTGCTCGCCCAGCCGGTCTTCTTGTCTGCCTGTAGCTCGCACAGATAACTCAGCAGCTTCATCGCGCGAAAATCTTCATCGGCTTCGCCGGCCTGACAGCGGAGTGCATCGATGAGCACGAGCACGCCCGAGCACTTGCCGAGGAAGGCGCGAATCACTGGGAAAGTGTTCGGGTGATCGATTTCTTCCAGCAGCGCTTCGCCGGCGAGATCCGGCAGGATGAGTTCGACCGGCTTCAACTTTTTGCGGAGGATCTGGCAATGGACCCAATTCCAGCGATCGGGTTCGGTAGGAGTTTTCGCGGGGAACTCGCAGCGCGCGAGCGCAGCCATCGTCCGCTCTTGCAAGCCGATCGAGAATGCACCGCGGGCGAGCAGCTGCAGATCATCGCGGCCTTTGGAAAGCATGTCGGCGAGCATGCCAAGATACACCGTTTTGCCTGCGCCCGACGAACCGATGGCGGCAACCATGCGCGGATGGATCTTCTGCGAGTTGGCCTGATGCACAAGCGCCATCGGCGCGTAGCAATGGCGGCAGAGATCGGCGTCGAAGTTGTTGCCACCGCCGCAGATGTAGCAGGGGCACGAAACGGTGTATTGGGCCAGGCGGTAGGAATCGAGTTCGAGTTGTCCGGTCGCTCTCATGCGGCGGCCTCCTGTTCGGGCGTCTGATAGCTGGCGACGTCGCAGAAGCCGACGGCGCAGCGAAAGCCAATGTTGTGCTTGCGGGCGAGCGGGCTTTCACCGCTCTGAAAGTGAAGGTGACATTGCGAATCAAAGTAGGTGTCGAAAGCGCCGCCGCGAATACTCCGCATCGGTGTCGCCGTTTCGATCTTGAGATTGGCGAGATCCCACACGCCGAAGCTGGTGCTCGTCCATTCCCAGACGTTGCCACACAGATCGTTCACACCGCCAACACTCGCGCCACCCGCATGAGCGCGCGTGCTAGTCGTATCGTCAGCGCCGCTGCCCCACACGTGAGCCAGCTTGCGATCGAGAGCATCGCCCCAGGGATAGCGCCGTTGCTGCGGAGACGCATTGTCGGCGACGATTGGCCAAGCCCCAGCCTTCACCCATTCGGGATCGGATGCCAGGCGTTTGCCGGCCCAGCGTGCGTATGCGGCTGCTTCATACCAACAGATGCCGACCACCGGATGCGGCAGCTTTGGATCAGTCGGTCTGCCATGCTTCCAATAGCGGGGGCCAGATAAACCAGAGCTGTCGGTAAACCCCAGTACGGCGGGCCAGATGGTGGCGTCCCACAAATTCATCTGTTCGTAGCCGCCATCCTGCACAAACTTCAAGTACTGCTCGTTCGTCACGGGATAGCGATCGAGAAAGTAGCCGTCGACGTCGACGATTCGTTCGCTCCGCGCGAGCTCGAGTTCATCCAGATCCTCAAACCGCCGTGGCCGCATGATGACGGGACCGGCGGGAACGCAAGACATGGTCGCGTCGAGTGCTTCCTCGGCCGAGTGCAATTGATCGGTCCGCAAGTTCGTGGCAATTTGTGGCCGCAGCAGCAGCGAATAGCGACCCTGCGAAATCATCTGCAGCACGAGATCCGTCTCTGGCTCACCCGATTGTTCAGCCGAGGCAATGATGCTCTCGATCGACAACGGCTGTTGCGCCGGCGGATCTTTCGCGCGGAAGCGCGAGACTTGGTCCCACGCCCACGTCGGAAAACTCGTCAGCCAGGTTGTGTTCATCACCGAATTCATTGGCAACTCCGCGCCTACGCACCAGAAATACCAGGGACTACTTCTTCTTCCGCCGGCTGGCGACATCCTTTTGCAGCCGAGCGAACTGGGCCATCACAGAATTCACGACAGGATCGGCAGGAGGGGCTTCCGCTGGTTCGACATTCGGTTGGGTCACGTTCGCCGCAGCCGTGGGTTGCGGCTGTTGCTGAGGCGCCGCCGCAAAACGTTCGAAGGGTTGACTCTTACGCTGGATCGAAGAGAGCTGACTCTCGATCACGCTCTTCAGCTGACGGAGTTCGTCGGAGACATCGTCGTGCTGCTGCGCGAGTTGATCTTGTTGTTCGGCGACAACTTCCTGCAGTTCGCAAGCACGAGTGCGGACGAGTTCTAGCTCGCCTTCCAGCCGATCGCGTTCGCGAAGAACTTCGCTGTGCGACTTTTCCAGCGTCCGCTGCTCCTGGCGGAGCAGTTCGAGTTGCGCGAGCACATCTGTCAACTGGGCAGTGGAAGCGGGCGAGGCGACGGCTTCGACGGGAACCGAGACGCGGCCGACGGCATCGGTGATTTCGGTGCGCGTTGAAAGTACGTCCTGCCGGACGGCTTCGATTTGCGAGAGAACCGTCAGGAGTGAATCATCCGACAGTGATACACTCTGCGGCGGCCCTGCCTCGAACTGCTGAACGACGGGCCGGCTTTCCAATTCATTCAGGCGAGCAATCAAGCGATCGCGTTCGCCGTTCAGATTGACGAGCTGCTCGTTGCACAGGGCCTGCAGCCGGTCTTCGCGATCTTTCGCCGTAAGCCGTTCTTGTTCGCTTTGTTGTCGCAACTGGCGGAGTTCTTCGACGGCAGCGTCGAGGCGAGCTTCCTGATGTTCGAGCTGATGCGATAGCCGGCCACTTTCCTTGCGTTGATCGGCGAGTTGCCGGCCTCGCTCGGCGAGCCGCTGCCGAGCATCGTCGACCTCGGCGATCTTCAACTGCAGTTGATCGCGGAGTTGCTCGACGTCAGCGAAGACGTCGTTCATCAGGCGGTCGAACGAAGTGAACTCCTCCCGCAGCTGGGAAGCCACCGCGCGAAGCGGTTCGCTGGCAACGGGCAGAGAATGGATATTCGCCACGTGAGGCCTATGCTGGTCGGGATTTGGAATAGATCAAACAGATAAGAGCGGTGTGTGCCGCACCTGAAACCTAGGTCGAGAAACGGGAGGAGGCAAATCGGGGACGAGGAACTAGGAGCTAGGGGCTGGGGAAGAGACGTCGTGACAGCGCCTATGCTGCTGTTTCCAGGCTCCGCTCTGCTCACACTCCCCCTAGCCGATGGGCACTCTGCGAACTATCGTTAGGTCAGTTGAGGCGGCAAAGTTTGTGCAGATTGTGCTGTTTGTAGTGACCAGGAGTTTCAACATGAGTCTGATGCGAATGATGATGCCGGCCCTTTTGGTTTTGTCGGCAATTGTTTCAGCCGAAGCCGCAACTGCAGTTCAGCCGGCTCCTGCTGCAGCGCCCGCCGCACCTGCGGTAAAAGTGGCGACTTGCGAACCAGTGAAATGCTGCCCGCGGAACATTTGCTACCGAAATCACCGGGGCTGTGGCTGCTTTGATCCCTGCAAGCGGATGGAAATGATCCTGCAGGTCAAGGATCCCTGCGCGTGCTGCGTGGTGGAAGTGCCCGTTTGCATTCCGGCCTGCTGCACCGGCGCTCCCACGGTTTGCTGCCACAAGGGCTTTCTTCGCCATCAGGTCGTCGAGTACAGTTGGCCCTGCGGCTTTTGCTTGAAGGTGGTCTTCGACCGCTGTGGCGACATCGTAGTGCACTATTACGGCTAAGGCCGTTCAAAAGGATTGGCGATCGTGGGGCAGCGGCGGAAGAAAATGGTCGAGCGCCAGCCGCTCCTTTCCTCGCGATCGTTCGGAGAGCAAGAGCCGCGCGCCTCGATTGCCGTTACTGTGAGTTGGATGCTCACGATCTTGGTAACGGCGGGTGCGCTGTTGCTATCGGTTGTCTTCTATTGGCTGAAAGACGGTGAGCAACTCGCGCCGCAATCGGCACGGCTGTTGTCGTTCTTCGCCGGCACGATGATGCTCACTTCGGCAGTTACTGGACTCCTTTGCCTGGCGCTCACCGTTGCGGTGCATCGTATTCGGCGCGACCGCCCACCGCTGGCCATCACGGTGACAGCGGTGTTCGTTAGCGCCATGCCGCTCGCTACAATGCTGCTGCTCGCCCTCAACGGGTGACGGAACTCTCTCAAGGAATGAACCTTGAACACGACCAGCAGTTCGGCCAGCGAAACTGAAACGGATTATCTCCGCAGCAAGCATCACGAGTTTCTCGCCGCGTCGGACAAAGCGCTCCGTACTCCCAGCTTGCAGATCATCCTCGGACAACTGGGCGATACGCTCGGTGAACGAAACCGGCAGGCCTGGCGGATGCTGCCGAACTCCGATCTCGTCCGGCAGCGAGCGCGACAAATCAAGGATGAAACGCTCGCCAACCTGCACGAGCATCTGGCCACGCTGGAGAAGAGCATTGAGGCTCGCGGCGGCCAAGTTCACTGGGCTGACGACGGCGACGCAGCCTGCAAAATCGTCATCGATCTGATCCGCCAGCGCGGCGCGACGCGCGTGGTGAAATCGAAGTCGATGACCACCGAAGAAATTCATCTCAATCCCGCACTCGAAACGGCTGGTATCGAAACAGTCGAGACCGACCTCGGTGAGTACATCATTCAACTGGCTGGCCATCGTCCGTCGCATATTGTTGGTCCCGCGCTCCATCTTTCGGCGAAAGAAGTCGCCGAGATCCTCAGCGTTCCCGCCGGCAGGCAACTGCCTGTCGAGCGCGAAACGCTCGCCGGTTTCGCCCGCACCGAGTTGCGGCAGAAGTTCGCTGCAGCCGAAGTGGGCATTAGCGGCGCGAACTTCGCTGTGGCAGAGACGGGAACCATCGTGCTGGTTTCGAACGAAGGAAACGCCCGCCTCACGACCGCGCTGCCGAAGATGCACATCGCCATCATGGGGATGGAAAAAGTCATTCCCAGGTTCGCCGATCTGCCGTACTTCTTGAAAGTTCTCGCACGGGCCGCGACCGGGCAAAAGCTCTCGTGCTACACATCGTTCATCACCGGTGCACGCCGCGAAGGTGAGACTGACGGCCCGGAAGAGTTTCATCTGGTCGTGCTCGACAACGGCCGGTCACGCATCCTCGGCAGTCCGCTACGCGAGAGCCTGTTCTGCATTCGCTGCGGCGCTTGTTTGAATGCTTGTCCGATTTATCGCAGTGTCGGCGGCCATGCGTACGGCGGCACTTACTCAGGCCCGATCGGCGCGGTGTTGACTCCGCTCTACGACGGTCTCGTGGCCAATCAGCACCTGCCGCATGCTTCTAGCTTGTGCGGCGCTTGCCAGGCCGCTTGTCCGGTGAAGATTCAGATTCCGGAAATGCTGGTGCAACTGCGCGAGCAACTGCATCACGAACCGGCGCTGAAGAGCCGCTGGGAGAACTTTGCGTACGGGATGTGGGCCAAGACGCTGAAAAAGCCCTGGCTGTATCGACTCTCTACCTGGCTGGCGACACGCACGATCGGCCGGTGGTATCGCAAGAATCCCTGGCTGAAGAAGCTGCCTGGCAAGTTGCATGGTTGGACGCAGAAGCGGGATTTTCCGGCGCCAGCGCCGCAGCGTTTTCGCGATTGGTGGGACAAGGAGGGACGCCATGAGTCGTGATTCGTTCCTCGCCCGCGTGAAGCAAGCCACGGAACAAGGCCGGGCTTATCGCATCGAACATCAAACGCTCGCGCCCGAGATCGGCTACGTCGGCGTCGCTGGAGATTTGTGCGAACACCTGGCCAGTGAAATCAATGCGGTCGGCGGCGTTGCCACACTTGTTGATTCTCTCGATCAGGCCCGCGACGTGCTCGGCGCGTACCTCGCTGAAATGCAGGCGAAATCGGCACTCTGCTGGCAACATCTGTTGCTCGATCGCCTCGGGCTGGCGACGTTCCTGCGAGAGCGAAACATAGCGCAAGTAGACTACGAACAAACTGTAGCTGTCGATCAGCCTACTCGCCGATTGACACAACTCGCTTGTGACATCGGCATCACCAGTGTTGATTTCGCAATCGCCGAAACCGGCACACTGCTGGTTTGTGCTCGGCCTGGACAGGAACGAGTCGCTTCGCTGTTGCCGCCGATGCATGTGGCGATTGTCGAACGGAGCCAGGTCATTCCCGATTTGATCGATGCGTTCAACATGCTGCACGAACGCGGTCTGAGCAACCTGACGAGCAACATCACGCTGATCACCGGTCCCAGCAAGACCGGTGATATCGAGCTGCAACTCACCACCGGCGTGCACGGCCCAGGCAAGTGGCGAGTCATCATCATTCGCTAGTCGCGGCCACTTATTACTTCGGCCCGACGAGCACCAGGCTGCTCCAGTAAAACGGATGCTTCCAGTTGGCATCTTTGCGAATTTGCCTCTTAGCTTTCAGCAGAGCGGTAGCGTAGTCGCGATCGATAGGCTCCTTGCCGGCTTGAGCCAGGTAGTTGCTGAAATAGCAGATGAGCGTCGCACCGGCGAGGTCATCGACAACCCAGTTGCTGGCCACCACACGACGGCTGCCGGCGACGAGGAAGCCACGCGACAAAGCCCACACGCCTTCGCCCTGCTGTTGCGGCCCGTAGTTCGTTTCGCAGGCGCTGAGGATTGCCAATTCGCAACCGTCGAGATTTAGTTCATAAATTTCCGACATCGACAGGAAGCCATCATCTCGCGAGTCGCCAGCGCGGCCCGGAGCAACCGCGAGTGATCCAAAGAAGTTGCCATAGCTCTGATCGGCCATGCCGTGGCAGGCCATGTGAATAATCTGTTTGCCGGGTGCATGGCGACGGATGGCAGCTTCGGTGGCTTCGGCGCCGAGGACCTTCGTGGTCGTGAAGCCGATCTTTTCGAGGTTCTGCTGGATCCAATTGGCTTCGAGGCCCGTGGAAGGCAACTTCGAAAGTCCCGAGCGGAAACGGTCGACGGTCCGGCTAATTCCCAGCGTGCGATCGAGGGCATCCGCTCCAGTCGCCGCTGCATAATTCGGATCGCCGAGCGCAAAAAGCTTTTGCTCCGTTGCGGTCGAAGCCTTTCGTTCGGCCGGGTTCAGCAGAATCGTCGCCGAAGGGGCGTAGGCAATCGCGGGGCCCGCATCGAGCAGGTATTCCGGCTCACCTTCGTTCTTCACCACAAGAGTTTCGAAGGGGAGGAGCGCGAGCGGACCATCGGGAATGACGACGAGCCGCGTGACATCGGCGTGCTTGGCCTTCGCCCACCAGTCGGCCGTGGCTTCGTAGTACTTCAGGGCTTCGGCGGCGTCTCCCAAATTCGCGTAACAGAGACCGATGCTCCGCAAGGCATCGCCGTGGGTGAGCAGCAGTTGATAGCGTTCCTGTTCCGTCCGCGGCGTGAAATCTTTGAGCCGTTCAATCGTCTGCTGCCACTTCACCATCGATTCTTTGTATTTGCCCGAGTTGATCAGCGCTTCGCCGACATACATCGAGGCGAGAAAGTGATCGCGTTTCGCAAAACGACTTTCAACCAACTCGGCATGGCGATTGGCAATCGTTAGCGAGTCGTCAATGCGGCCCGAGCGCGACAGCTGAATGTACTGCCGCGACAACAGCGCTCGTTCATCCCAGTCTTCCTGCGTTTGAGCACCGGCCAGACCACTAGCGAGCAGCAAGAAGAAGATGCTGAGTGAGAAGGTACGACGCATGAGAAACTCCAGCCGTGAGTGACTTTGAGGTGAATGTATTTATAACTGCGAGCAGTGCCGGCAGCTGCCAAAATTGTGACAGCCAGATGAGTCATTTGGTTCGCCGTTGAGACTGGCGAGTAGTGCACAAGCCGGTGCCCCCGCCGCGAGGGCGGGGGCGGTTTTGCGGTTCGATCAAGCGCCGATCGAACGCAACCAGGCTTCGCGGGTTGGCGGCAGGGTCAGTGGGTTGACCAAGTTGGGTTGTTGGTCGCCTTGGGCGGTCGAGAGATCCTTGGCTTCCTTCTTGCGCGGATCGGTGAAGGTTTCGACGTAGAAGAAATCTCCTTCCGAGCCGCCGTAGATTTCGTCGACAGCGCCGTCGCTTACCTGCCAGTAGTTGCCGCCGTTGAGAATGTCGCCGCCCTGCCAGCCGTAGAGAATGTCGACGCCGTCGCCACCTTCCAGATAATCGGCATCGGTCGTCTGGCTACGATTCGTGCTGGTCACGCCATCGCCCCAAAGGCGATCGTTGCCAGCGCCGCCGATCAGCAAGTCGCTGCCGAGTTCGCCCCAGAGTTGGTCGTTGCCATCGCCGCCGAAGAGCTGATCGTTTTGCGAATAGCCGTGCAGTTGATCATCGCCCGCTCCACCGTCGGCAATGATCTTCCGCGGGCGACGCTCGGCAGGATCGGCCGTCGTGTCGATGTATTGAAACTTGTCGTTGCCACCCTTGCCGAAGAACGTCAGATTCAGCGAATCGTCTTGCTTGATCCAGGCCTTTCGCAGGCGGTTCTTGGCATCGGAGTGGTCGATCTCGATGTACTTCGCGCCGGTGACGAGCTGCTTCTGGTTCTTCTTGGCGACGATGTCGACCACCAGCACGCTGTCGGCCGTTTCGCTGCCGGTCATCACCACTCGGCCTGCTTCGATCTTCACCGAAAAACCGGCGGGGGCGTCGTTGTTTTCCCAGATCACATCGGCGGCCATCAGCTCGCGGGCAGTCAAGCGTTCGAATTGCAGCGGGCGGGTTTGGTTGGATGCAGTGGTCATCGGCGGGTTCCTGGTTTCTGGATTGTTTCGGCCTCGGATTGAGGCCGATTCAATTCCAGTACCAGCGAACTTGCCGGTTGTGACAGCCGCTTACGGTTTTTTCGCCGGCGGCGGAACCAAGTACACCGGCAGGCCGATGTTGTCCTGAAAAACGGGCTCTTGATCCGTCCCGACCCGTTCGAACAGTCGTTCACGGTATTTCTGAAAAGCGGTGGTCATCGTCAGCGGGGCCATTTCAGTTCTCATCGCTTTGATCAGAAACTCGGGCATGTATGCGGCCTCTCGCTTGGTGGAAAACGACGACGTTTCATTCGGCAGGCAGGCACAGATCACCATGGTGTTGAGGTCCGAAATGTCGTGCACGCGGCGGCCGACTTCGCTGATGGAGCCAGCCATTGCGCGGGCATCGACCAGACCGCCGCCGTGACAGGTTTCCATCATCAACACGATTTGGCGACCGGGTAGCTCCTGCAGCCAGCGGCCAAGCTGATCGTCGACCACATAGCTGTCAAACGTAGTGATCACTTCATCGTTGCCGTCGAGTTCCGAAGGGTCCTTCGTCGGTTCTGGCCCGCCGTGACCGCAATAAAAGAGGAACACGGTGTCACCAGGCTGCGTGATCGACGGCAGCCATTTCGTCATCGCATCTTCAAAGGCCGCGGTCGTTGCATTCACATCGGTCAGGACCTTCGCATTCTCGGGCGCAATCCCGCCCATCGTCGTCAGTGCCTCGTGCATGATCTCGGCCGATTTGCTGGCTTGCGGAACTTCATTGCCGTGCTTGGTAGCCTTCAGTTTGTTCACGCCGACAAACAGCCCGGCTCGCTTCGCTTCGCGCGGTTCCGGCAGCTTGCCGCCACCTTCGTGCGTTTTGATCACCACACGATGCTCGGCAAATTCATCGGCCGAGGCTTTGATCTGCTTGGCCAATTCGTCCTGCGTTTCCTTCGTCACGGGGACCGCACGGCCAGCCGAAGCATCGAGCTTGTCGAGCACGGCGATCGGCTGTTTGCCGGCGACAACTTGCAGCGCCTCTTTGCCGAAGGGGGCCGAGACGCGAAAGCGAAATTCATCGCCGGCCTTCGGCAGCGAGACCTCGGTGTTGGCCTTCACGCTGTTATCGGGCTGGGCCTTGTTTGGAAAAATAAGCACGGTGCTCCCATCGGCCTGGTGGTAGAGCAGATACACGTGGCAATCGACTTCCGCTTTGAACCGCACCGTCAAGCGTTCGCCTTGGCTGTACGTCGCGTCTTTACGATTGACGGCGACATTCATGAGAAACGCGGGTTTGGCGGGAATCAGGTTGCTGCCGGGTGTGGGTTCGACGGCGGGAGTTGTTGCAGGAGGCGATGCCGTGGATGCCGGAGTTGTAGTCGTCGTCGGTGGTTGCGGAGGAGTTGGTTCTTGAGCCATCAAACTCGTCGCACTGATTAATAATCCGCACAGGGCGAAAGGGATGAACTTGTTCATGGGAATATTCCAATTTGGTTGTGAGCTTGCGAGAAACGACGTGCATTCCACTTACTGAGTGCGTGGCTCTTACGGTTTCAAAAACACCGGCTTCGCACAGTTGTTGAGCATGAAGGGATGACTCGGCGGGACGCGTTTTCCTGTGGATTCAAGGTCTTTGTTCAGTTTCTCGAAGTAGTTTTTCATCTCGGCATCGCAGAACGCAAAACCGTCTTCCAGCTTTTGGGCGCCGGTCGGTTGTTCGAGGAACTTTACGAGGCAGTAGGTGAGCACGCTCATGTCGGCCTCGCGGCGTTCGTGGGCCACTTCGTTGGCGTGCGCGGCACAGAGGACTGCCTGCTCGCCTTGGCCGAGATTCTTCAAGCGAGTGGCTTCGCCTTGCAGGAAGTCGAATTTCGTTTCTGGCGAGGAACCTTTGAAGTTGGTTTCGTTCGCCACGAAGCCGCCGCTGTGGCAACTGTCGCTGATGAAGATCACCTGTCGACCGTCGAGCCGTTGCACCCAACGGGCCATCAAGTCGTCGCTCACGGTGGTCGCCTCGACCATCTTCAACTCCGGGTTCGGCCCGAGTTGTTCCACTTCACTTAGCAGTTGTTCAAATTGTTGTGCTTCTCGTTCCGATAGCTTCTTCTCTTTGTAGAGCTGCGCCAACGCGTTGAATTGCGACACGCCGAGCATGTCGTGCGGCACGATAAATTCATCCAAGCCGTCGGCTTCGTCGCCGCTGGTATCGGGCATTTGGCCGGTGTGGCCCGAGAAATAGATGACCACCGTGTCGCCAGGCCGCGAGACCGACGGCAGCCACTGCGTGATCGCTTCTTGCATGTTGGATTTGGTCGCTTGCTCGTTGGTAAAGACCTTGATGGCGTCGAGCCGGCCAGAAACTCGCATGGCTTCGGAAAACTTAAGTGCATCGCGATGCGACGCGTGCAAATTCTTCGAAGCCTTATCGCCGTTGGCGGCAACGAGGTACTTGTCGTACTTGTGCTCCGACACGCCGAAGAACACTCCCACGCGCTTCGCTGCGCGGGCTTCAGGCGTTTGCGTATTGGCGTAGGTGTTCAGCTCGACATCGGTCTCGGCCCAGCGAATCGGCTTGTCCTTACCGAGTTCGACTTCGATGCCCTTCAGCGCTTGCTTGCTCACCGGATTAAACCGGCCCTTGAGCAACTCCGGCTGCGAGAGCACATCGACCGGTTCTTTGGTCGCGATCACCTTCACGCACTCTTTGCCAAACGGCTTGCCGACCACCCAGCGAAAGAGATCGCTCTCGGCCGGCACGCGGACGGCCTCGCGGGCCTTCACCAGATTGTTCTTCTGAATCTTGTTCGGAAAGATCTGAAAGACCTGCCCATCGGCCTGTTGATAGAGGACGTAGACGTAGGCGTCTTCCTCGGCGTTGACGCTGACCGACAGCGAGTCCCCTTCGCGATAGTCGCGCGTCGGGCGATTGAGCGAAGCCGCCACCAGGAACGAAGGCTTGTCATTAAAGATGCGATCGGCGATCGCCGGCGGCGCGGCGTTCGCCTGCACTGGGTCAGCCGCAAACAGCGAATTGGCCAGCAACGGGCCAGCGAGGGCGACCGCCGCGAGTGAAGTGAACCAACGAGTAAGGAAGCGTTTCATGGGAACTCCGGCGTTGAATTTGCAAAAGCCAGGGGATGTTTCCAGTCCGTACACTCAGGTTGGACATTTGTGACAGCAGCCGCCCGTTGCTGCCTCTGCCTTTCCCACATCACTGGCCGATCAGTTGGTTTTCCGGTGCGTTCTTGGAGCGGTGTTATATAACCGGGAATCAAATTTTTCGCGAATCTGCAACCCTTTGATGGGACCTGCTTTGCGCCGATTATTGGGTGTTATAAGGGGTAATAACTATAACCCTTTCCTCCCTTGCAGGAGGTGTTTTTATAACAGCGCCATAACCCTCGATAACCTCGATTTAACTTCCCAAAATCGCCGCGGCGACCGTTTCGACTGCCTCTCGATCCGCGCGCACCGCGAACGGCCGCTCGGCAATCTCTCACCGACGAAAATGTGGACAAACGTGCATTATATGACTTAGGTGGCTGCAAGACAAGTTTCGCCGAATTTTTCACCGGGAGGGCGAGGCTCCCGACAATCCGATCCGCAAGCGGAACTCAAAATACGCCATCACTCTGCCGCATTCAATTCATTTCGCGGCTGCCATCTATCGTTTCCGTAAGCTGACCAATTCCCTCTTGGCTTTTTGCTGTCACAAGCCGAACAGGCGTTTGTATATTGGGCAGTTACGAGAAATCTCGCCGATTTTCCGGAGTCCACCCGATGTCAATTCGCCTGTCGCCGCTCCTTTCCTTTGCCTTGCTCTGCCTCATCGCACTTGCCAGCGGAAGTGTTCGGGCGGAAAGCAATTCGCGCCAATGGGCTGTGCTCATCGGCTGCGAGAATTATCAAAAGGCCACGCCGCTCACCTACACGATGAACGACGTCGACCAACTCGCCAAAATCCTCCGCGAACGCGGTGGCATTCCGGGCGAACGGGTGATTCAGTTCATCGAGAGCTCGCCCGATGCCAACTTCAAGCCGATGCGTTCCAGCCTGCTCGAGATGCTGCCGAAGTATCTTCGCAAGCCGACCAAAAACGATCGGCTGATCGTTTACTTCAGCGGTCACGGTTTCCGTTCGCAGGACGGCAGCCTTTATCTCGCGCCCCTCGATTGCGATCCCGCCAATCCCGCCGCGACGGGCGTGTCTGTCGCCTGGCTACGCGAGCAACTCGCCGCTTGCCCCGCGCAATTCAAGCTCCTCGTGCTCGATTCCTGCCATGCCGGTACGGAAAAAGGAGAAGAGTCGATCAAGGGCGCCAGCGCAAAAGATCTCGGCGAACCCTTCCGCGATATCGAAGGAGTGGTCACGCTCGCCAGCTCGACCGGTGACGAAAAGAGCCAGATCTGGGCCGAGAAGAAGCAATCGCTCTTCACCTATTGGCTCAATCAAGGCCTGGCCGGCCACGCCGATGAAAATGGCGACGCCGAGATCGATATCGACGAGCTCAACAAATACGTCTTCAAAAACGTGACCCACACCGCCAAGACGCAGCTCCATCGGCCACAAACGCCGGTCCGCATCATTCGCGGCGGCAGCGGTTCGCCGGTGGTGCTCGAACTCGTGCCGACCAAGCTCAAGCACTTGATTCAAGACATGGCCAAGCAAATGTCTTGGTCGATGCAAGAACGGGGCATCAAAAAGGTCGGCGTGCTGCAATTCACCGCCGACACGCCGTTCGGCGAAGCTCTGAACACCGGCTTTGGTTCGCTTGGCCGCTGGTGCACTGCGGAACTGGAAAAGACGTTGCTCGAATCGGGCACTTGCGAAGTGATCGACAGCAGTCGGCTCATCGCCGCACTGAAAAAGAACAAGTTCACCGTCGATCAGCTCGGCTCGCCCGAAGCCATGCAAAAACTCTCGAAGGATCTGGGCGGCATGCCTGCCATTGTCTGCGGTACGCTCCGTCATCGGCAAAACAAAACGATTACGCTGCAATGCAAGCTGCAGAACATCGAAACCGAATCGCTCGCCGGTGCTGCCGGCGGCTCGGCTCTGCTCAGCGAACAGGAATGGGCGATGCTCGGTCACAGCGTGGCCATCAAGCCCGAAGATCGTCCGCCGCCGGTCCCTGGCTTGTCGAATCAAGAGAGCGAGCTCATCCCCAAGCTCGATGAAAAAGCGGGCCAGGCCCATCCGATGAAGGACCCACGCTTTCCTTATCGCATCTCGGTCGTCATCAACGGCCAGGAACGCAAAGGTGTCTTCCGCGGCAATGACTACGTCATCCCGGTTCGCAACGGCGAAGTATACGAAGTGCAGGTGAAGCTGCTCAACCAAGAGAACGTCTGCGTCAAGTTGCTCATCGACGGTTTGAATACGCTGCCACAAACGCTGAAGGGCGAAAAGGGTGTGCAAACAGTCGAGATCGCGCCAATCGTCAAGCTCGATGAAGCTCGCGAATGGATTCTGGATTCCGCGAAGAATCCGCAGCGGCTGTGGGCCTTCCGCGGCTTTGTCACCGAGACCGGCTCTGCCGGCAGTCTGAAAAAATTCGTCATCACCGACGCCGCCAAATCGCTTGCCGCTCAAAAGGAATTCACCGAGAGCATGGGCCTGATTACGGCCGCGTTCTACACCGCCACAGCCGCTCGCTCGGGCACCACGGTTCAACCCTGGGAAACGAAAGAAGAGCTGAAGGAACGGAACGACGTCGAAGCCGGCGACCTGATCGGCGTAGTGAATATCCGCTACATGGACGCGGAAGAGTTCAACAAAGCGAAGTAAGTTTCCATGTAGCTGAATTCGCCAGAATTCAGAAGACACCACGAGGTCGCCAGTGTTTGATTGGCCCCCACTGAGCTTGCTCAGTGGAGCCCTGATTCTGCACTAGTACCGAGGATTGAATCGCTTTGCCCCCGCCGAGCTTGCTCGGTGGAGCATATGATTGCAACGCAACGGTGAATCATTCGCTCCACCCACCAAGGTCGGCGGGGACGGAAGATGGTTTTCGAACGAGGCTAGTGCAAAATCACTTCACCACCGAGCAAGCTCGGTGGGGTCCAAGAAGTTAGAACGACTAAGACATCCCCATGCCAACCCTTGATGAAACCGACGTCCAGCTCAAGTGCCCGCACGGGCATCGCTGGCAAGTTTCTGTCGCGGCGAACACCGTCGCGGCGACGGAAGACACGGTCGCGGGTGGCGGCCACTCCACCTGGTGTCCGGTGTGCGGCGAACCCGGCGCTGCAGCACAAATCGATTTGCAACAAAACGAACAACCGCTCCCCGAAATCCCCGGTTACGAACTTCTCGAAGAACTCGGCCGCGGCGGGATGGCCGTGGTCTACAAAGCCCGGCAGTTAAAGCCGCAGCGCATCGTTGCTTTGAAGATTCTGCATCACCCAGCCATCGGCGACGAATCGTGGATCGCCCGCTTTCGCAGCGAAGCCGAAGCGGTTGCTCGCCTCGAGCATCCGCACATCGTCCGCATGTATGAAGTGGGCGACGCGCCGCGGATGAGTTATCTCGCGCTCGAATTCATCGACGGCGGCACGCTCGCGCAGCGAATCAACGGTCAGCCGCAGAACCCGCGCTGGACGGCAGAGACTGTCGCGACGATCGCGCGGGCGATGCACTTTGCGCATCAGCTGGGCATCATCCATCGCGACCTGAAGCCGGGCAACATTCTGCTGCAAGGCGCGTCTTCGCAACCGCGCGTCACCGACTTCGGCCTGGCTCGGCGGCAAGATCAAGACAACCAAACCCGCACCGGCGACATCCTCGGCACCCCGGCCTACATGGCGCCGGAGCAAGCCACCGGCGTCACCCGCAACATCAGCCCGGCCTGCGATGTTCATGCGCTGGGTGTCATCTTGTACGAAATGCTCACCGGCCTGCCGCCGTATCGCGGTGTCGACGTGATGGACACGCTACGGCTGGTGATGACCGCCGATGCCACTCCGCCGCGGCAACTGCGTCCCGAGATTCCGCGCGATCTCGAAACGATTTGCCTCAAGTGCCTGGAGAAATCACCGCGGCAGCGATACGCCTCGGCTGCCGAGTTGGCCGATGAACTCGAACGCTATCTCCGCGGCGAAACGATCATCACCCGTCCCACGACGCCCTGGGAAAAATCATACAAATGGAGCCGCCGTCATCCCGCCGCGGCCCTCGCGATTGGCGTGGCGATTCTCATTCCGCTCCTCATCGTCGCCGGCCTGATCTGGCATAACGGCCAGATGTCGCGCGAGCTGGCCAACACGACCGAGCAGCGCAACCGCGCCGAAGCGAATCTGCTCGGATCGCAACAAGCGATCGATGAGCTTCTTACCGAGTTGAGCACCGGCCATCTCGCCAACTTGCCGCGGTCGTCGCCACATCGCCGGCAACTGCTCGACTGGGCGTATGCTCTCTGCCGCCAATTGCAGAACGAGAATCCCAACGACACGCGGCTCCACCTGCAATCGGCGAGAGCTCAGCGGCAGATGGCAGACATCGAACGACTGCTCGGAAAATTCCCTGCCGCCGCAGCCAATTACAGCGACGCCATCCGCAAGCTGACGTGGATCTCGGCGCATGATGCGAGCAACGCTCTTGCCCATCGTGAACTGGCCGCCGCGCTCAACAACGCCGGCCTGCTCGCCGAACAACAGGGACAAACCGCCGCAGCGGAACGGCTGTTTCGCGAAGTCGAGGAGCAGTGGAAGGACCAGGCTCAGCGCCGCGCCGAAAGCGCCGATCTGACTCTGTCGCAGGCCGCCACGCAGAACAACCTCGGCCGATTGCTGATGCAGCTCGGTCAATTTGATGAAGCCGACAAAGCGTTTCAGCACGCGCTCGAACTGTATACAAAAATCACGAGCGAAAAACCCGACGAGCCGTCGCTGCAGCTCGCCCTCAATTCCTGCCGCGTCAACTTCGGCAACCTGCTCATGGCCCGCGGTGATTTCGCCGGCGCTCAAAAGTTGTTCGACCACGCGCAAGGACAACTGGTCGAGCTTCTGAAAACTCATCACGACAACAGCGAGCTCTCGGCCGTACTCGCCGTGATCGAAAACAACCGCGCCGCGGCGCTCTCGGCCAGCGAAGAGATCGCACTCGCCGAAACGGCGTTTGCGCGGGCTCAAGGTTTGCTCGCGCAGCTCGTCCGCGACTTTCCCGCCGATCTGGCGTACCGCGAACAGCTCGCCACGTCGCAGCTGAATCTCGCTCTCTTGCTTTCCGACAACAAACGCGAAGACGAAGCCAATTCGCTGATCGAGACAGCCCGGCAGACCTTCGAACTGCTCGCCGCCGAACAGCCCGACTCGCCCGACTTCCGCCAGGGGCTGACGAAGGCGCTCTCGCAACTCGCTCACGAACAAGCCCAGGCCGATGAGCAAGCCACCGCGGAGCTGACGTTGCGCGACGCACTGAAAATGCAGCAACGCCTCGCCGAGCAATTTCCCGAGCGCGCCGACGTCTGGAGCCAACTGGGGTTGTTCCAGCAATCGGCCGCGCAACTGCTCGCCAAGCGCGCCGCCAATAGCGACGCCCGCCGGTACTGGGAACAAGCGATCGAATCGCAACAGCGGGCCCTCAAGGCCAACGAGGCCGCCGTCGCCTATCGCGCCCGGCTATGTGATCATCTCGAAACCTTTGCCACCTGGCTGATCGCTCAAGGCGAACCCTCGGCTGCAGCCCCCATCAGCGTGCAACTCGCCGCGCTCGATCCTGAAGACGCCGATCAGCAACTGCAGGCCGCGCGGTTTCTCGCGCAGTGCATTCCACTCGCTGCCACGGTGAAAGGCCAGGACAAAATCAACGGCCAAGATCCGGCGGCCTACTGCCGCGAGCACTGCCTGCAACTGCTGCAAGCCGCGGCGGCTAAAGATCAAAAGGGCGTGAATGAATTGCTGGAATCAACGCCGCTGCGCGATGAGGCGGAGTTCCAGCAGTTGCGTAAGTAACGCAAGATTAGTAACCCACCGCCGCGCCGTCCTTGCGAGGTTCGGTCGCGCCGTGCAGCACGCCGTTTTGCCAGTCGATAAGAATTCCTTGATAGCCGCCATAACCACCGCGGCTGCGGAATACTTTGTGACCCTTGGCCTTCAGGCCAGCTACGGCGGCATCGCTCACGCCCGCTTCGACATGCACCGTGCCGCTGCCATCGGCGGGCGTTCCCGTCGGATCGGCACTGCCGGTGTGCATCACGCGGGCCGCGTCGCCTGCCGCTTGCGGGTTCATGCCGAAGTCGATCATGTTCAGCAGGATTTGCACGTGGCCTTGAGCCTGCATGTCGCCACCCATCACGCCGTAGCAAAACCACGGCTTGTCGTCTTTGGTAACCATTGCCGGAATGATCGTGTGGAACGGCCGTTTGTGCGGCTCGAGGCGATTGAGGTGCTTGTCGTCGAGCGCGAACAGACAGCCGCGGTTCTGCAGCGCGAAGCCGGTGTTCCCCGCGACCACCTGTGAGCCAAAGCCGTTGTAAATACTCTGAATGAACGAGCAGCAGTTGCGATCCTTGTCGACGACGGTCAGATAAACCGTGTCGCAGGTTTCCAATTTCGGATCACCGGCCGGAACATCACTCGCAGCGCGATTGGCGTTGATCAGCGGCGCTCGCTTGCGAGCGTAGTCCTTCGAAATCAGTTCCGCCGTCGGCAGTTTGCCGAAATCGGGATCGGCATAAAACTTCGCCCGGTCGGCAAAGGCCAACTTCTTCGCTTCCAAAAACAGATGCAGCATTTCCGCCGAGTTATGGCCAAGCTTCTTCAAATCAAACGGTTCCAGCTGATTGAGAATCTGCAGCGCGGCAATCCCTTGGCCGTTCGGCGGCAGTTCCCACACGTCGTAGCCGCGATAGTTCGTCGAAACCGGCTCGATCCAAGTCGTCGTGTGATCGGCAAAATCCTTCAACGAAAAGTAGCCGCCGTTCTTTTCACTAAACGACACGATCTCGGCAGCGATGTCTCCTTTGTAAAAAGCAGCGGGACCATCCTTGGCAATCTTGCGATATGAATTAGCCAGCCGCGGATTGCGAAAGACCTCTCCAATTGCAGGAGCTCGCTGGCCATCGATTAAGTAGGTCGCCGCCGAGTCGGGCGATTCCTGCAAATGCTTCGCGCTGCTCCGCCAGGCCGTACCGATTACTTCCGAGACCGGAAAGCCTTCCTCGGCCGTTTCAATCGCGGCGGAAATATCTTCCGCAAGTGACTTACGGCCAAACTTCGCTCGCAGCGTTTCCCAACCATCGACGCAGCCTGGCACCGACCAAGAGAGAGGACCATCGAAGGGAATCTCGGTCAGTCCTTTATCGAGCAACTTTTGCCGCGAGATGTTGTACGGACTGCGGCCGCTGCCGTTCAGGCCGTAGAGTTTTTTGGTCTTGCTGTCCCAATAGATGACAAACAAATCGCCGCCAATGCCGCAGCTCATCGGCTCGACGACACCCAGCATCGCATTGGCCGCGATCGCCGCATCGGCCGCCGAACCGCCGGCCTTCAGCACGTCGAGCCCCGCTTGCGCTGCAAGCGGATGACTCGTCGCTACCATGCCGTGCTTCGCCATCACGACGCTGCGACTTTGATTGCGCATATCGCCCGACCGTTCGTAACCGGCTTGCGGTTGGGCCCAGCAATCAGAAGCGGAATCAGCGGCCATTAGGAGCACCAGAAGCAGGGCAGGAACTCGCAACATCGCGGCCTCAAGCTTAGAAAATCCCCAACTGATCGCGGGCTTCTTCCGTCATGCGATCAGGCGACCATGGTGGATCGAGCACAATGCGCACCTCGACTTCGCCGACACCTTCGACAGCGCCGAGCACTTGCTTGCTGTTGGCGATCATCTGCGGGCCGGCCGGGCACATGGGGCTGGTCATCGTCATTTGGATGGCGATGTTCGACTTCCCCTCGGGAGTTTCGCTCGCCGTCACGTCGTACACGAGCCCGAGGTCGATGATGTTCACGAACAACTCGGGGTCGATTACTTTTTTCAATTCTTCGCGAATGATTTCTTCGCTGATGGGCATCGGATTACCTGCAATGGGGAAATGAACTTCTCCCTGGCATTGTAGCGCGAGCCCTGCGGGCTGGGAATGACTACTTACTCGTTACCGGCAGGCTTGGCGACTGCAATCGGGTGCCCAAACAGCTCGGCCACGTCGCGAATGAACGGCTGATGCTTCTCCGGCGCGGCTGCATACCAGCGCGCGAGATAGGCCGTGAGCGCCTCATCCTTCGGCGCTGCGGTTTCATTCAGCCAACGAACCGCTTCCCAATGTTCGGGCTTCTCTTCGAGTCGCGCGAGGAGCACGACGGCCATCGCGCCGTTTAGTTCGCGGTTGGTGGCGTTCTTCCGCAGCTCCTCGGCGTGCGACCGGTAAAACGCGGCGAGGCCGCTCGCGTGGATCTCGCGGACGTGCTCCCGTTTGCGAATCTGATCGTCGGCATAGTCGCGCAGGCTATCGCGATAGTCGGTCCAGTTGCGGTAGGGCGGCGATTTCTTCCAATCGCGGGCCATACTGCGCAGTACATACAACGACGCCGTTTCGCAAAGGGTTTCTTCGAACCACAGATTCTTGCCGTCGCTTGGCCGATAGCGGCAGAGAATGTGGCAGAACTCATGACCGAACTGATAGGCGTACTGCGACCAGAACGTGTTGCTGGTGTCGAGCTTCAGTACGATCTCGCGCATGTCGTTGCGCTGATACAGTACGATCGGCCCACTCTTGCCTCGCGTGACCACGAACGGCTCGAGATCGTACTCCGGAAAGTGTCGCCACAGTTGCTTGGCCGCGGAATCGCACACCGCGCGAATGTCGGCTTCACTGGCTTCGAAGTCGCTGGCGTCAACGCGATAGATCGGGAGCGACTTCTTCGCCGGTTCGTCAGCAAACGTGCGCGGCGCGAGAGCAACGACGAAGAGGCCGATGAGTAGCAAGTTGCGGCAGGAGTTCATGACGCTCTCACGGGGCAAAGTTCCAAACTTGACATCTTCAGCCGCGATTCTATCTGCCGGCATGGCCGGTCGATAGAATAACCTCGGTCATACCTCGATTCCGCACCATTCCGAGAGTTATGCATGCTGAAGTCCTACCTCTCCTTGGCGTTCCTGTCGCTCCTGCTCATCGGTCGGTTGGCGAGTGCGCAGGAAACCGCGCCGAAGAAGTTCGTCTATAAAAAGGTGAACGACGTCGATTTGTCGCTCAATGTCTATCAACCGCCGGAATGGTCGGCCGATAAGAAGTTGCCAGCGATTGTCTTCTTCTTTGGAGGTGGTTGGACTGGCGGCAAGATCGAGCAATTCGAATCGCAGAGCAAACACCTGGCCAGCCGCGGCATGGTGGCCATCTGTGCCGATTACCGCGTCAAGAGTCGCCATGGCGTGAAGCCGGATGCCTGCGTGCAAGACGCCAAATCGGCGATCCGCTGGGTTCGGCAGAATGCCGCCAAGCTGGGAATTGATCCACAACGCATCGTCGGCGCGGGTGGTTCCGCTGGAGGACATCTGGCTGCCTGCACGGCGCTGTGCCCGGGTTTGGATTTGACCGAAGAGAATCAAGACATCTCTTCAAAGCCGAACGTGCTGGTACTCTACAACCCTGTCCTGAATTTCAATGTCGCCAACCTCACCGATCGCATCGGCGGCGATGAGCAGCTGGCAAAAGCCATTTCGCCGACGCAACACCTGGCGGCGAACTCGCAGCCGACACTGCTGATGTATGGCAAGGATGACAAGCTGCTCGCGCAAGGCGAAGAGTATGAGCAAGCGGCGAAAAAACTCGTCTGCCGCTGCGAGCTGATGACAGTCGAGGGCGTCGGCCACGGCTTTTTCAATCGCCCGCCACATCTGCAAGCGACCACCGCTCGCGTCGATGCGTTTTTGGTGTCGCTCGGTTATTTGCCGCCAGCAACGTCAACGGAAAGCAAACCGGCGGGCGACAAGTAATCATGAAACTCGGGCTGATTACCGACATTCACGAAGAAGTCGACAACCTGCGGGCTGCGCTCGCGCGGCTGAAGGCCGAGCGCGTCGATAAGATCGTGATGATCGGCGATGTGGCCTTGCTCGGCGAGCATCTGACAGAGACCTGCCGCTTGCTGACCGAGGCTCATGCGGTGGGCGTGTGGGGCAATCACGATTACGGACTGTGTGTCGATCCCTCGCCAGAGCTACAGCAAAAACATCCGCGCGAAGTGTTCGAGTACTTCGGCAAGTTGCGGCCGTCGCTCGATATCGACGGCTTTCATTTTTCGCACGTCGAGCCCTGGCTGAATCCCGAGAGCTTGTTCGACCTGTGGTACTACGATGGCCCCCCCGATGAGCATGGCAAGCTCTGGCGCATCTTCAACGCCGCGCCGCACCGCGTGATGTTTGCCGGGCACTTTCACAAATGGCTGCTGGCCACGCCGGAGCAAATTGTCGATTGGCACGGCGAGCGGCCGATCCAGCTCGCGCCTGGCCGATTCTTTTGCGTGATCGCTGCCGTGTGCGACGGCTATTTTGCGACATTCGACACGGAAACGAGCGAACTCACGCCGCTGCGTGTATAGTTTCGGCTGGCAACTTAGGAGCCCGCCGATGTCACGCCTGGTCGATCACGCCTACGCCTCGCCGCAAACGAACGAAGGCATCGTCGCCGCAGAAGCTGTTCCGCTGGGCAATCCGACCAGCGTGCGATACCGCATCGTCGCCCTTTCGATGGGGATGTCACTCGTCCTCTATCTCGATCGCTTCGCTCTCGCGCCGATCACCACGACGATCTGCAGTGATCTCAATATCTCGAAAGAGACCTTCGGCTGGGGAAATTTCGCCTTCTTCCTGTCGTATGCCTTGCTGCAAGTTCCTGCCGGCGCGCTCGCCGATCGTTTTGGTGCGCGGCGAATGTTGGCGCTCTATGTTGTTGCCTGGTCGCTGGCGACGATCGCGCTCGGTTTCGTCTACGGCTGGGTCGGCTTGATTCTGCTGCGAATTGTGATGGGCGCGATGCAAGCCGGCGCCTACCCAGCAGCCGGCGGCTATCTCAAACGCTGGGCAAGCCTCACCGCGCGAGCGAAGGCCAACAGCCTGGTGGCAGCCGGCGGTCGCGTCGGCGCGCTCCTCGCCTTTCTGACGACTGCCTGGGTCGGTCAGCAGTTTCAGCAGCAGTTGGGATTCGGGCAGGGTTGGCGCGGTGCGCTGGGAGTGTTCGGCAGCGTGGGATTGATTTGGACGGCCATCTTCTGGTGGTACTTTCGCGATCGGCCGAGCGAACATCGCGGCTGCAACGCAGCCGAACTGGCAGTAATTGGCAACGAACCAGTGACAAGAGCAGTCGAGCCGTTGCCAGTGATCGCTGTGCTGTCGAATCCGAATGTCTGGATTCTCAGCGTCTCCGGATTCTTGACCAACGTCGGTTGGATTTTTCTAACGGCCTGGCTGACGACGTATCTCGTCGAGAATTTTTCCGACCAGCTGAAAGAAATGTTTCCGCGGGCCGCTGCCTCGGCGGGATTCAAAGATGTGCTGGCTGGCGTGCTGACCGCGGTCACCGCTTGCGCGGCAATTGCTGGCGGCGTGAGTGGCGGCATTTGTGCGGACCTATTTCGCCGGCAGTTCGGACCGATCTGGGGCCGGCGCATTCCCGGTCTGCTGGCGGGGGGCATTTCGGCGATTGCTTATATCGCGTGTCACTTTGTGGCCGACATTCGTCTGTTCATGCTGCTCATGGTGCTAACTGCGTATACGATCGACTTCGGCCTCGGTTCGCTGTGGGCTACGTATCAAGACATCGGTGGCAAACATGTCGGGTCGGTGCTCGGCTTTGCGAATATGTGGGGCAATCTCGGCGCTGCCGTTTGCGGCTGGTACTACGGCCGGCTGGCCGATCAAGATAATTGGCAGTTGGTGTTCACCATCTCGGCCGCGGCGCTCATTTTGATGTCGCTTAGTTGGTTGCTGGTGAATCCCACGCGCACGCTCGACTCCGCTAAGTGAGGCTACCCATGCGCCGTTTCATTTGGTTGTGCGTTTTATTGCTCTGCGGATTTCTTTCAAGTCGTGGTTACGGACAAGCGGAGCAGAAACCGGACGCTCAGCCGTCTTACACGCCGCTGCCGACGTTGAATGCGGCAGACGACTCGCCAGTGGCCTCGCCGCCGATTCGGGTCGCGCCGATTCCAGCTGCGCTGCGCGACGAATATAAGATTCACAAGTTCTACCAGAAGCATCTGGTGATCCGCGGCATTCCTGTCATCGGATCAGACGAGGTGACCGATTACGCCTTCCTCGAATGTGCCTGGACTCTCGACCACATGTTGCATGGTCGCGAGAAAGCGCTGAAAGCCCTCGTCAGTGCGAAGGTTCGCATGGGGATCATCGGCGTGCAGCAGTACACGATGGACATACCCGAGAACCAGCGACCGTCGATGACGGCGAAGGGAGCCTATCACGATCGGCGTTCGCGCGGCCTCGGCGGCCTGCCGATGGCGACCTGTGCCGAAGAGAATTTGCTGAATCTGCGCGGTGATCCTTACACACGCGAGAACATCACCATCCACGAGTTCGCTCACACACTGGCAAGCAGCCTTCGCCGTGCCGACCGCGCGTGGTGGGACAAACTGGAAGCGGCCTACGAACAGGCGAAGGAAAAGGGAAGCTACGGCCGGAGCTACGCCAGCACCAACGCGCAGGAATATTGGGCCGAAGGAGCGCAGTGCTGGTTCGATTGTGCCAACCCGCGCAACAGCGGTGGCGCAAGCAACCGGAATGAGTTGAAGGCCAAGGACGAGCCGCTGGCGGCATTGCTCACCGAAGTCTATGGTGACACCCCTTGGCGGTATGTGAAAACCGAAAAACGGACAGCCGCCGCCGACACCGCGCACCTGGCAAACATGAACCGCGCGTCGTATCCGGCGTTTGATTTCAATCATTCGCCGCGTATCAAAGCCGAAGCGGAAGCTGCCCGCAAACCGGAGTGAAGCGAGGCTGCTACACTTTGCTCACGATCAACAGCCCTCGAAAACGGAAACCCAATGTCCCTCTTCTCCCGTGATGAAATTCTTTCCCGTCTGCGCGCCAAACTTGCGAAAGGTCTGCCGATTATCGGCGGTGGCGCGGGGACCGGCATTAGCGCCAAAATGTCGGAAGCCGGCGGCGTCGATCTGCTGGTGATCTACAACAGCGGCCGCTTTCGCATGGCAGGGCGCGGTTCGCTCTCGGGAATGATGCCCTACGGCGATGCCAATGCGATCGTCATGGAAATGGCCCGTGAGGTGTTGCCCGTGGTGAGCAAGACGCCGGTGCTGGCGGGCGTCTGCGGCACCGATCCATTTCGCATCATGAAGCTCTTTTTGAAGCAAGTGATCGAAGCTGGCTTCAGCGGCGTGCAAAACTTTCCCACGGTCGGCCTCTTCGACGGTACGTTCCGGCAAGGACTCGAAGAAACCGGGATGGGCTATGGCCTCGAGGTCGATCTCATTCGACAGGCGCGCGAGATGAACCTGCTGACCACTCCCTACTGCTTTAATGCCGAAGAATCGACGGCGATGGCCGAAGCGGGAGCCGACATCATCATTGCCCACATGGGCCTGACGACGAAGGGAACCATCGGCGCGACGTCGGCGGTGACGCTCGAAGATTCTGCTCGCCGCGTGCAAGCGATTCATGATGCAGCCAAGCGAGTGCGCAGCGACGTGATCGTCCTTTGCCACGGCGGGCCAATCGCCGAGCCGGCCGATGCTCAGTACATTCTCGATCACACCAGCGGCGTGAGTGGTTTCTATGGCGCGAGTAGCATGGAACGGCTGCCGGTCGAGCCAGCGATTCGCGATCGCGTGGCCGAGTTCACTCAACTCAAGTTCAAAAAGTAAATGGCCATGCTGCGGTACTTCTTGCTCATCGTATTTGGTGTTTTCTCAACCGCGCTCGCCGCCGAGTCGCGGCCGAATATTCTCTGGATCAGCCTGGAGGACATCAGCCCCGATCTCGGCTGCTACGGCGACGAGCAAGCGCTCACGCCGAACATTGATGGGCTGGCGAAACAAGGGGCGCGCTTCACGCGAGCCTTCACCCACGCGGGTGTGTGCGCGCCGAGTCGCTCCGGTCTGATCACTGGCATGCATCCGACGACCATCGGCACGCATTACATGCGCTGCAAGGGCGTGCCGCCGGCGCATGTGAAATGCTTCACTGAGTATCTGCGAGGCGCGGGTTACTACTGCACCAACGATAACAAAACCGATTACAACTTCGATGCTCCGCTGACGGCCTGGGATGACAATCGCGCCGGCGCTCATTGGCGGAATCGGCCCGACAAAGATCAGCCGTTCTTCAGCGTCATCAATCTTGTCTCAACGCACGAGAGTCAGATTCGCCTCGGCGAAAAACAACAGGCGGCCCGTCGCGAGAAACTCGCCGAGAGCGAACGTCATGATCCGGCGAAAATGGTCCTGCCGCCGTACTATCCCGATACGCCGATCGTTCGCCGCGACCTGGCTAATTACTACGACAACCTCACGTTCACCGACAAACGAGTCGGCGAGATTCTGAAACAACTCGACGAAGACGGCCTGGCGGATAAGACAGTCGTCTTTTTTTGGGGTGATCACGGTCGGGGTTTGCCGCGCGGCAAACGCTGGGTTTACGACAGCGGCATTCGCGTGCCGCTCGTCATTCGTTGGCCGGGGAAGATCGAACCGGCGAGTGTACGCGAAGACCTCGTCTGCTTCCTCGATTTCGCGCCGACGCTCCTCGCACTTGCCGGCATCGAACGGCCGCAGCATTTGCAGGGGCAGGTTTTTCTCGGCCCTGAGAAAGCCAAAGAGCGCGAGTATGTATTCGCGGCTCGCGACCGAATGGACGAAACGCTCGATATCATTCGCTCGGTGCGCGATAAGCGATTCAAATACATCCGCAACTATCGTCCCGACCTGCCGTATGCGCAGGACATCGCCTACATGAATGAAATGCCGACGATGCAAGAATGGCGACGCCTGGCCGCTGCGGATAAGCTCGTCTTTCCGCAGACGATTTTCTTTCAGCCGACGAAGCCCATCGAAGAACTCTACGACACCGACAAAGATCCGCACGAAGTGAATAACCTTGCGGATAAGCCAGAGTTTGCGGCCGAACTCATTCGCCTTCGCGCCGCTCACGAAAAATGGCGGAAAGAAACCGGCGATCTCGGCTTGATTCCAGAAGCGGTTCTCAATGAAGAGCGCCGCCCTGGCGGCAAATGGTCGGTTACGGCAGCGCCGAGGATCGGGTTTGCTGGTAACAAAGCGACCATCGCCTGCGAAACCGTTGGCGCTTCGATCGCGTATACGCACGGCGAACTCAAACAGATGGGCAAACCACTCTGGAAGCTTTACACCGGCGCGATCGAGGTCCCTACCGGAGCCAAGTTGAAAACAAAAGCCTGCCGGCTGGGCTACCGCGACAGTGAGATTGTCGAAGGTAGTCCCTAACCGGACGAGGCCACCGCTGGGAGGGATCGCTTCTCAGACCAGATTGATTTCGACGTCGATATTGCCGCGCGTTGCCTTCGAGTACGGGCAAATCTGATGTGCGGCGTCAACGATCGATTGAGCTACCGCGCGATCGAGCCCTGGCAAGCTGACATTCAGCCGCGCTCGCAGCAGGTAACCCCCTTCGGCCAAACCGAGATCGACTTCAGCATCGACAGCCCGATCGGCTGGCAACGTGACTTTTGCTTTGCTCGCGGCCACGCCCATCGCGCCGAGAAAGCAAGCCGACCAACCGGCTGCGAAGAGTTGTTCAGGATTCGTGCCGGTTCCCGCGGTGCCGGGCGACGAGAGTTGAGCTTCGAGGCGTCCATCGGAACTGCGCGATGCGCCATCACGGCCGCCAGTGGTGTGGGTCTTGGCCGTATACAGGACTTTATCGATGTGAGACATGGTAGGCTCCTTTTCGCAAACTTGATTGAAACTGTCATCTGCGAAGGATTACCGGCGGTCGGGCCAGATCTTACAGCCGACGCTCACTGCGACAAATTCTGCTCTGTCGGCTGCAGCAAATCCCACGAATTGCCGTACAAATCGCGAAAGACCGCCACGGTCCCATACGGATGCGGTACCGGCGGCCGCACAAACTCCACGCCGTTCTGCCGGTAACGCTCGTAGTCGCGCCAAAAATCGTCGGTGTACAGAAACAAGAACACGCGGCCGCCCGTTTGATTGCCGATGCGCGACTCCTGCTCTGGTGTCGATGCTTGTGCCAGCAGCAGCCGAGACTCGCTGGCGCCTGGCGGAGAGATAACCACCCAACGTTTCGCTTGTTCCGGAACGAATGTGTCCTCGATCAAGACAAAGCCCAACTTGTCGACGAACCAGGCAATGGCTTCGTCGTAGTCGCGCACGACGAGCGAAACGAGTCCGAGCGATTGTTTCATCGGAGAGTTCCTCAGGTCGATGGCGTGGTGAATTTCATCGCCGTCGAATAATGCTGAAAGCCGACGGATTGCCAGAACCGCAAACCGCGCGGATTCGTGGCCAGCACGTCGAGATGAATCACCGCGCCGCGCGGAAATACCGTCTCCACCAGCGACCGCATCGCTTGCCGGCCGAGACCTTGGCCACGTTGTTCGCGCACGATGAGAAACTGCCGCAGGTGAACTTCGGGTATCGACGGATCGTAGTAATCGCTGCCTATCTTGAAAATCGAATAGCCGACGATTGCTGAGTTCAGTTCAAAGAGAATTCCCTGCCAACCTTCGTGCAGCCATTTCTCCATCCGGTCGGCCATCTGCGCGGCGTTCATAGGGTTGCGACTTTGTTCGTCATCGGACAATTGACGATTCATCTCGCCCAGTTGTTGATAATCATCAGCCGTGGCAGCGCGGAGTTTCAATTCCATAGCGCAATTAATTTCTTCGATGGTGGGAATAGAACACGAGCGGATAGAACGCAGGGACGACACGGCAGACGTGCGACAGGTTCGCGCTATTGCGGTCCCGGCATCGTTTCCGCCGCAGTATTAAGTCCCTGGGCCGTGGCTGGCAAGATGCCGAGGCGCTCGTAGATGGGACGAGCACTCTGTCGCAGCCGGCGGAGTTGCGACGCGAACGTGATCGCCGCGATGAGTATCACCACTGCCGAGCCGAAGACCACTTCGCGCACGCCGATCCACTGCGAGAGGAGCCCCGTCAGCAAACTGCCGAACGGTGCGGTCCCTTGAAATGCCATGCTGTAAAAGCCCATGACGCGGCCGCGCTTGTCTTCGTCGACCATCGTTTGAATCAGCGTGTTGCAGGCGGCCATCTCGATCATCATGCCGGCGCCAACTCCCACCAGGCAACACGCCGACAGCCAGGGAATGTGCGACCACGAGAACGCTGCGAGCGACACGCCCAGCAACGTCGTCGCTACGATAATCACTCTGCCGAGGCCGAGCACGCTCGGTCGCGAAGCGAGATAAAGGGCGCCGCCGAGCGCACCCAGTCCCGAAGCCGCCGAGAGGAGCCCCAGCGTATACGGCCCGCCTTTCAGCAATTCCGCAGCAAAAACCGGCATGAGCACCGATTGCGTCATCGAAGCAAAGCTCACAACGCCGAGTAGCAGCAATAGAATTCGAATCGGTGGAAAGCCCCAAGCGTACTGCACGCCCTCGCGCAGATGCGTCGCGATCGACGCGGCCACCGGCTTGTTCGCAGCGCGAGGAACTTGCATCGCGAGAAGAGCCAGCACTACGGCGACGTAGCTGATGGCGTCGAAGACAAAACACCAGGCTTCGTTCGTCAGCGCAATAACAAATCCCGCGATCATCGGTCCGATCAACCGCGAGCCGTTGACCAGCGAAGAGTTAAGCGCGATCGCATTCGGCAAGTCCTCGCGCTTGGCGATGAGCGATACCAGCAAGGACTGTCGCGCCGGCATATCGAACGAATTGATCAGCCCTTGCAAAAAGCTCAGTCCGCAAACGGCCCACACGCCCCAACTCGGATCGGCGCAGAACGCCACGGCAGCTAGGCCCGCCGATTGAAGTAGCGACAGAATCTGCGTGACAAGCAGCACGCGATAGCGGTCCCAGCGATCGACAAACACCCCTGCGATCGGGCTCAGCACAAAAATCGGCGCCAGGCCGATGAAGCTCACCACGCCAAGCATCCACGCGGCGTTGTCGCCGCTCCAGCGATAAACGAGCCAGCTGGTCGCCAGCCGAGACATCCAGGTGCCGATGAGCGACGTTCCTTGCCCGGCAAAGAACAACCGATAATTTCGATTGCTCAGGGCCCGGCCGAGCCCCGAAAGTCGCGAAAAACCACCATTCGGCGGCGAAGTGTCTGCCACGAAAGCTCCTCAGTCGCTGATTTTCCTCGAGCAATGCTGCGAACCGCGCGCCGGCCCGAGAAAAATCATTTGCTACGATGATTGTAAGACAAGTGGAGAGTGAGTCGTGGCCGATCAACGCAAACGTGTGGCAGAAAATTTCCCCGGCGACTTTTTCGTCGATTCGACCTGCATCGATTGCGATGCCTGTCGGCAAATCGCTCCCGCCGTCTTCGGCGAAGCGGCGCAGACTTCTTACGTGAAGAATCAGCCACAAAACAACTCGGATCGCCTCCGCGCTTTGCACGCACTCGTCTCTTGCCCCACCGGCTCCATCGGTTGTCTCGGCGACGATGATGTAAAGTCCGTAATGAATGACTTTCCGCTCCTCATCGAAGAGCCTGTCTACTATTGCGGCTACAACTCCCCAAAATCATACGGCGGAAATAGCTACTTCATTCGCCGCGCGGCGGGGAACTGGCTGGTCGACTCGCCGAAGTTCATCGCGCCGCTGGTGAAGCGCTTGGAAAATCTCGGCGGCGTGAGTCATATCTTTTTGACACATTCGGATGATGTCGCCGATGCCGAGCGTTTTGCCGCGCACTTTGGCAGTCAGCGGATCATTCATCGCGAGGAGTTGTCGTCGCAACCTGGCGCGGAAATGATTCTCGATGGCGATGGGCCGTGGGATTTGTCTCCCGATCTGACCGCCATCGCCACGCCCGGCCATACTGAGGGACATTGTGTGCTGCTGTTTCAGCAACGCTTTCTTTTCACCGGCGATCATCTCGATTGGGATCGCGACGGGCAGCAACTCTCGGCTTCGCACGATTACTGCTGGCACTCTTGGGGCGAACAGATTCTGTCGATGCAGCGACTTCTCGAGTACGATTTCGAGTGGATCCTGCCGGGGCATGGTCAGAAGGTGCTGCTCCCTGCGGCGGAGATGCGAGCGCAACTGACGCGACTGATTGCAGCTATGAAAGAGAGAACCCAGTGATGCTGAACTGCCGAATGCATCTACATTCGTTCTGTGTTGTGATCGCGCTCGCGACTGGCTTCGCTTGCTATGCAGAGGAAGCGTATCCACCGGATCCGGCGATGCCTGCGTATCAATTGCCGGAAGTGCTGAAGCTGCAGTCGGGCAAATCCGTGACGACGCCCGAGGAGTGGCAGAAAACTCGGCGCGGCGAAGTGCTGGAACTTTTTCGCACGCACGTCTATGGCCGCATGCCGGTGACTCGCTACGAGCAGTCGTTTCATGTGACGCATGAAGATAAAGAGACGCTCGGCGGCAAGGCGACGCTGAGGCAGGTCGAGATCCGCATTGCGCGGGAAAGCAAGTCGCTGACGATTCGCGTCAATCTATTTTTTCCCAACAAATCGGATGCTCCAGTACCGGCGTTCGTATTGATCTGCAATCGTGGCGCTGAGAACATCGATCCCACCCGCGAAAAGAAAAGTGAATTCTGGCCCGTCGAGGAAGGAATCGCCCGCAGCTATGCGATGGCTGCGTTTCTGAACGCAGATGTCGATCCGGATAAGGACGACGGTTTTAAAGATGGCGCGCATGGCTTGCTTGACGAAGGTGAGCGTCAGGCCGATTCTTGGGGCACGATCGCGGCCTGGGCTTGGGGAGCGAGCCGCGTGCTCGATTATTTGCAAACCGTGCCGCAAATCGATGCGAAAAAAGTTGCTGTTATCGGCCATTCGCGCGGCGGCAAGACGGCGCTCTGGGCAGCGGCCGAGGATCAGCGGTTTGCCCTGGCGGTTTCGAATGACTCGGGCTGCGGCGGTGCTGCAATCAGCCGGAGGCGATTCACGGGGCGCGAACAAGTCGCACGGATCACCACGGCCTTTCCGCATTGGTTCTGCTCGAATTTCAAAAGTTACACCGATCGCGAAGATGAGCTACCGATCGATCAACATGAGTTAATCGCGCTCATCGCGCCGCGAGCTGTCGCCGTTGGTAGCTCGAGCGAAGATCGCTGGGCCGACCCGCGCGGCGAGTACCTCAGCGTCATCCACGCAGCGTCCGTGTACGAACTATTTGGACATAAGGCTCTCGGCAAAGCCGACCTGCCAGCGATCGGCAACGCGATTCACGGCGACCAGGCTCACTATCATCTGCGGCCGGGCAAGCACAACCTGATTCTGGAAGATTGGAAGCATTATTGGGACTTTGCCGATCGCGTTTTTGACCGGAAGAGTAAGGAATAGGTAATCATCGCCCTTCTTGGCAGATTTGCGGTCGGCGATCACAATGGACTCACTGGTGTTGGCGGGTTTGTTTCGCACAAGCCCTCGCCGCTCTCCCACGCCAGAGGCGGAGCGAGTTTTGGAGCTACGAATCGGAGGCAGCTCATTTCCTCAGGGAAGCCTGCATTCCCGGGAGAGTTGGTCACTATGAAGCGCGGCATTTTTCACAGTTGCTCTCTGCTGTTGGTATTAATCTTGGTCGCGCCGGTCGTGGCCGAAAGTCCCACACTGGCCGAACTGAAAAAGGCGCAGGAGCAAACTCGCGAGCATCTCGACAAAATGATTGCCGCGACGGTCGGCATTCACTTGGAAGATTCTTCCGGCAGCGGCGTAATCGTGAGCGAAGATGGTTACATTCTGACCGCGGCTCACGTCATCATGATTCCCGGTGATATTTTCGATGTCGAACTGAGCGATGGTCGTCGCGTGAAAGCCAAATCGCTCGGCATGGATCATGAGTGGGATGCCGGTCTGGCAAAGATTCAGGTCGACGACAAATGGCCTCATGTGAAAATGTCGAAGGAGAAACCGAAAGCCGGTGAGTGGTGCCTCGCCACGGGCCATCCTGGCGGCATTTTCAAAGATCGCAAACCGCCGCTGCGACTCGGCCGCATACTTGTCGTCGGCGACGGCACCGATCCACTCGCCGGGCTGCAAACCGACGCCACCGTCTATCCCGGCGATTCCGGCGGGCCGCTCTTCAATCTCAAAGGCGAAGTAATCGGCATTCATTCGAACATCGGACTCGATGTGCTCGAAAACCAGCACGTGCCGGTCGAGATCTATCAAAAGAAGTGGGATGACTTCGTCGCCAGCAAAGAATTCGGCGAGCCCTACGATCCCGATGCGTTTGAATGGTCGAGCTTGCTCGATCTCATTCCCGATTCGATCTACGGCTTGTACGACGTGATCGCCAGTTGGTTTATCGATGCTCCGGATTACTACGGCCTGGCGAAAGACAGCGCCGAAACATTGGCGAGTGTCGAATCGCTCACCACGCCGCTGGAGCGCTCGATTGTCGATGTGCTGGCCGATGAAAAGGCGGTTGCCGTCGGACTGGCGGTGAGTCGTCGCGGCCAGGTGTTGACGAAATTAAGCGTGTTGAAAGGCGAACTGCACTGCCTGGTCGACGATGAACCATTGACGGCCAAGATCGTTGCCAAAAATGAAGCGCACGACCTGGCCCTGCTGCAGATTGAAGACGCGCCGCGCTTGAAGCCGGTGACTTTTGCCGATAAGGCGCCGCAACCGGGGGCCTGGTTAGTCACTCCCGATATCGATGCCTCGCCGCTGTCGCTGGGCATCGTGAGCAATGCCGTGACCAAGGTAGAACCGACCTCGCCGCCGCGTGGCGCGATGAAGGTCGAAGTCGCCGATGCTGACGATGGCGGCGTGCATATCAAACGCGTGATCTTCGGCGGCCCAGCGTCGAAGGCAGGCATTCGCGTCGACGATACGTTGATCGAATTCGACGGCAAGAAGCTCGCCGACGCCGAAGCCCTGTTCAAACAAATGGAGAAGACCAAGCCCGGCCAGGAAGTGGGCGTGAAAGTGAAGCGGGCCGACAAGGAGCTCGACGTCAAGTTGCAGCTGGTTCTGTTCGTCGACGAAGATGAAGAATACTCCGGCCACCTCAGTGAACGCCGTGCAGGCTTTCCCGCCGTTTTCGCCCACGATACCGCGATCATCCCGCAAGCCTGCGGCAGTCCGGTGCTCGATCTCGACGGCAAAATCGTGGGGGTAAACATCGCCCGCGCTGGACGTGTCACGACGTACGCGATTCCTGCCGAAGAGCTGCAGAAAATCGTACCGAAGCTGGTGCAGCAGGCGAAACGAAACGAACGAAAGACCCCGCAAAAAGCTCCTGCTGAAAAGCCGATGCCCGCATCGGAGCAGAAGGATAAACAACCAGCGAACCCTGTTCCCGCCCCGATGGCACCTTAGTCGCTGGCCGGTATAACGGACGCATGACCCTACCTCCGGCCCCGAGCCTCTCCAGCCGACTCGTCGATCTATACCTGCAGGGGCGGTGGATCTGGCTGGGAATCGCCATCGTCATCGCCTTCATCGCCTGGCCCGCGGCGCAGCGCGTGAAGTTCGATCGCAGTGTTGAGCGGATGTTCGCCTCCGATGATCCGCTGCTCGCACCTTGGAACCGCCTGAAAGCCGAGTTCGGCGGCAACGAAGTCGTTCTCGCCGTGTATCGCGACGAAAATCTGCTGAACGCCGACGGCAGCGGCCTGGCCCGCGTGGCGAAGATTCGCGATCGGTTGGAAAAGATCGCCGGCGTGCAGGATGTTCTCAGCCTGGCCGAGATCAATGGTCTCGTCGAAAAGATCGAAGCCTTCAACCTCACCAAGCCGAAGGGGAAAGGGCCGCCGCTGGTCGACGCGAAGAATCAGACCGCGCAGAATTTTCTCGCGCTCTTTGAAGGCTACACGCACGGCCCCGATCGCAAGGTAGCTGCATTCGCCTGCATGCTCGAGCCGCCGCCGGCAGGAAAACTGCTCGATGCCAAGCAGCGAAACAACACAATCGCCGGGCTGCGGGCCATCGTGCAGGATCTGCCCGATGGTTTAAAAGGCGGCGTCCTTGCTGGCGAACCAGTGATGGTCGTCGAAGGCTTCGACATGCTCGATAAGGACGGCAAACGATTGTGGCTCTGGTCGACGATCATGCTCGCGCTGACGGTGATCGTGTGCTTCTTCAGCGTGCGCTGGTTGATCGCACCGCTCGCGGTTGTGAACTGGGCGCTGCTCCTCACGCAGGCGACGCTCGTTTGGTTGCAACTCGAGTTGACCATGGTCAGCTCGATGCTCTCGGCGATCATCACGGTGGTCGGCGTCGCGAGCGTTGTGCATCTAATCGTTCGCTGCCGAGAACTCGAAGCCGAAGGCATTCCGCAATACACGGCGTTTCGCACGTCGATTCTCGCGCTAGCAATTCCCATCGGCGGCGCGATCGCGACCGACGTCGGCGGCTTTGGTTCGCTCTGGTCGGCCAAGGTCGGCCCCGTGCAAGACTTCGGCACGATGATGTTCATCGGCTCGCTGGTCGTGGTGCCCGCGATCTCGTTGCTGCTGCCGGCCATCTCGCTGCTCGGCGTGAAGAAACCGACGAGCGAAACGAAAGAAGAAATCAAACCGACGGCGGTTCATACTTCGTGGATCGATGATCAGTTGCACTCTGGACTAACCGGCCTCTTGAACTTTCTCCGCGCTCGGCAGGTCACGGCGGGCATCGTCATTTCGCTCGTGGCTATTTTCATCGCCTTTGGCGCGTTGCGACTCGATGTCGAAACCGACTTCACGCGCAACTTTCGCTCCGACAGCCAGGTTGTGAAATCGTACGAGTTTGTCGAAACGCAACTCGGTGGCGCTGGCGTGTGGGATGTGATGATTCCCGCCCCGCGAAAGCTCGACGATGCTTACCTCGACAAGGTTCGCAGTTTAGAGAAGCGGCTGCGGGCGATTGAGTTTCCGAAAACGGATAAAGATGCCGCACGGCCCGGCCTGACGAAAGTCATCAGCCTGGTCGATGCCCTTGACGTGATCAAAGTCGACGGCCTGCTGTCGCTCGTGCCGATCACGACGGAGATGAAGATTCAGAAAATGATGGAAGAGCTGCCGATCTTTACGGCGGCTCTTCGCTCGGTTCCGAAAGATCCGCAGGAACCAAGCCGGCTGCGGATCATGCTCCGTGCTCGCGAACGGCAATCGGCGGAACAGAAGCGCTGGCTGATTGAGCAAGTCCGGACGATCGCGCTCGAGGAATTTCCGCTGCCGAAAGGCTCTGAAGATCCGCGGGCCGGCGCCGAAGTGACTGGCTTCTTTGTGCTCCTGACGAGCTTGATCGAAAGCATGCTTCGCGATCAGTGGATGACGTTTGCTGTCGCGACGGCCGCGATGGGCTTCATCATTCTCGTGCTGTTTCGCAGCTTTAAGTTGGCCGTGATCGGCATCGTTCCGAACGTCGTGCCGATTTTTCTGGTGATGGGCCTGGTCGGCTGGATCGGCCTGCGGATCAACATGGGCGCTGCGATGATCGCTGCCGTTTCGATGGGCTTGTCGGTCGATAGTTCGATCCACTATCTCGACACATTCTTGCACGCTCGTCGCCACGGCAAGAAGAGCGTCGCCGACGCGCTTGCCGAAGTGCAAAGTAGCGTCGGCCGCGCGATGCTCTTTACCACGCTCACGCTTGACCTCGGGTTTCTCGTGCTCTGCACCAGCGAGTTCATTCCAACCGTATATTTCGGCGCCCTCGTCAGCCTCGCCATGATCGGCGGTTTGGCCGGTAATCTCATTATTCTGCCGCTGTTGCTTGGTTGGTTCGTACGCGATTAGGTCTGCTTTAGGGCTGCGAAACATTCACGGCTTGGGCGTTCGTGGCCGGTTGATATCCGTTCAGCAGTCCGAGTTCTTCGCGGGCGGCGACAAAATCACCGGCGGCATTTCGCACGCTGCTCGGGAGTCGCGAAGGGATGCTGGGATTGGCAGGGAGATAGAGCAACCGTTCGAGCCAATCGTGCGGCACGTCTTGATCGTTGTTGCCGACGAAGACTCGCTGGAAAGGATTCGGCGGGCGATTGTTGATTTCTTCCGCGCTCTGGCGAGCGACCATTCGCACGTTGGCTTCGGAGCGAGCGAACCGAGCGGCCGCTTGTTGAGCAGCAGTATCACCGGCGAGCGAAACCGGAATCAGAAAATCCCGTTGGCCAGCCCGTTGCTGGTTTTGGCCGCGCAGGCGCCCCTCAGCGACACAGCGCAGGTGAACATAGTCAGCCCGCCAGTTGCTCGGCACACGCCAGAGAACGCAAACGGTCGTCGAACCTTCCAGCAGTTGGCGGTCGGTAGTGTGGAGCTTGAAATAAACGCCCGTGCCGCGAAAGACCGTGCCGCTGGCAACGACCGTTTCGAGTGGCGGCAGGCGATCGAACTTGCGGTTGCCGTTTTCTTTGTTCGACTCGCCGAAGTTCAGGTTGGCGCTGGTCCATTCCTGATAACGGCCCGTCAGATCGAAGCCCGACGTGTTCGAGCTTTCGCGTCCTTCGCTCACGGCGACATTGCCAGTGATGCTGGTATCGCGAGCCGAGCGCGGCTGATAGTCGTAAACTTGCATCGTTCGCTGCAGGCTTTGCAGTTGAAACACGAACTGCGTAACATCGCGCTCGTTGCCGGCGACGACGATCGAAGAAATATCGAAGCGAGCTTCGACGATTTTTTCGCCCGGCTGCGTTTGCACCGGCGCGATGATTTCGCGCATCGCAATTTGATAGGGCGCGTCGAACTGCACGCGCGGGCCGTTGGGGGTTTGGGCCTGCAGGGCAGATGCGGCCGAAGTCGCGAATACGAACGCGACACTGAAGAGAAGAGACCGCTGCACACGAACCATGGCTGCACACTCCTACGGGAGGACTGTGCCTGGGCCGATCTTAGGCTAACGATCCGCGGTCGGGGCAGCGCGTGAAATTCGCACGCAGCAGCCACGAGCGCCGGGGCTCCCTCCTGGAGCAGACAGGCAAATGAGAAGACAAGCCGTCGCCAGATCACGGTCGAATTCCGCCGCAGAGTTGCTGGGCAACGTCACAATACTAGGGATTACGTACGCCGGGTCAAATTTGTCCAGTCGAGTAAAAATAAATTGGCTGTGGCGATTCTTCGCTCGTTCGTAGGACGGACCAATGGTCCGTCCTACGGGCGCGTGCTTTCATCGCAGTGAAAGCCGAAATTGCTAGCCAGCGGCGCGATAGAGATGAGGGTTCAGCGTCGGGTCGTTGTACATCTTCATCTGGCGGTAAGTCTTATGCTTCTTTCGGCCGGCAAAGATATCGCTGAGAAGCTCCTGCGCCGATTGCGACAAGTCGTGATGCTGAGCGTGAGCGACTTCCAGCTTGCGAGCAACGCCGGCGCGATGCTCGTGCGTGGCGTCGCGGCGATCGACTTGTTCTTGCAGGTGATAAATCCGCAGGGCGAGAATGGCGAGGCGATCGATCGAGCTGCCGACGGTTTCGGTGTTTTGCGTGGCAGCGGGCTGCGGCGTGATCTGACGATGAGCGAGTTCTTCCGTCAGCCAATCGTCGAGCTTCTCGATGTAATCGTTGCGCTGTTGATTAAAGCGGTCGATGGCCCGTTTGACCTGGGCGATCGTCGAATCCGGCACATCCTTGCTGCGGGCCAAGTCTTCTTCGTGCCACAACTGATAGTTGAAGGTCAGCTGCTGGCACACCAGGTTCAGAAAGCCCGTGTAGTGGTTCTCGATGGGTTGCTGATGCCAGCGAGCGATCAAATGGGCGTGCAGTTCGGTGATTTCAGCAATGCGATGCATCCGTGCCTCGTCTAAGTCTTGTACGCGTGCGGGAGGGAGCCAACATCTTGCTGGCTATGATGGGGATTTTATGCCAGCTGCGGTTTCTAAACAACGCGAAAGTTTTCGCCGTCGCGGTAGCGTGCTAGCTGCGAGCGGACTTTGCATGCGGAGCCGAAAAACCTACCATAAGTCGATGAAACCAGCAGTGAACGAATCATTTGCCAATATCAGCACCGTCGATGAGCGCGAGCAGGCGCTGTTTGCCAGCTACGCCATGTTTAGCCGGCAGTCGCGCGGGCGGAAGCATCCGCAGCCAGAGCATCCTTATCGAGGGCCGTTTCAGCGCGATCGCGATCGGATCATTCACTCGGCGGCATTTCGGCGGCTGTCGGGAAAGATGCAGGTCTTTACCGGCGACTTTGGCGATTATCATCGCACGCGGTTGACGCACACGCATGAAGTCTCTTGCCTGGCGCGCACGCTTGGTCGTTGCCTGCGCTTGAATGAGGATCTCGTCGAAGCCCTCGCGCTGTTTCACGACATCGGCCATCCGCCGTTTGGGCATGCGGGCGAAGACGCGCTGAACGAAGTGCTGCAAGATTATGGTGGTTTTTCGCACAACCGCTTTGCCCTCACGATTGCCGAGGATCTGGAGCAGCGGTATGCCGAGTTTTCGGGTTTGAATCTGACTTACGAATTGCTCGAAGGACAACAGACTCGCGCCGAGAAGGCAGCCCTCTTTGCCGCGACGGGTGGTGCCGGGCCGCTCTTGGAAGTGCAAGTCGTCGAAGCCGCCGACAGCATGACGTATGACGCGCATGACTCCGACGATGCCGTGAAGCTGGGGCTGGTGACGATGGCTGAACTGGAGCAGAACACGCTCGTTCGCGAAGCCGTGGCGGCGTCGAAGCAGCGCTATGCCAACTGCACGGGCGATTTGCTCCGCAAAGCCGTGGTCCATCATTTGATCGAGCGGCAGGTGAGCGAAGTGCTCCGCGTTTCCGGCGAACGCCTGGCCGAGTGCCGCGGCCTGACGAGCGATGAGGCGCGGCGACTTGATTTTCGTGTCGGTGTCGGGCCAGAACTCGCCGAGCTCAAGCGCGAGCTAGAGCGGTTTCTTTACACCCGCGTGTATCGCCATCCGAAGCTCGTGGCCATGCGCACCGAGGCGCAATCGCGATTGCAACAGGCCTTTCAGGGTTATCTCGATCGGCCTGAGTTGCTGCCGGCGCATCACTTTCGGCGGGTCGCGCGCGTCGGTCTGCCGCGGGCAGTGGGCGATTACTTGGCGGGCATGACCGACCGTTTCTTCGAGGCCACGTTTGAGCAGCACTTCGCGGCCGGGTCGTAAGCAAGGGCGGCCGTCCGCTTGTTAAGCTTCGGTTAAGGCAAAGTTCAGAACATTACACGCAATGTTCAGGAAAAAAGGCGGAATCTTAAATTTCCACCTTGAAGGATGGGTTTCTGACAGTATGCTCGTGGCTATTAGGATTTTGACGATTTTTACGGATGAACGACCCCGCTCGCAGCTCGGCAATTGGTCCGCAAACGCCTTTTCCTAATCCTCTCCAAATACCTCTCGCCCGGCTGAATCGCTGATTTGCAACCGCAAGTTGGCCGGTTCCCGCTGCGCCTGCGACCTGCCCCAGCGCTTGCGTCAGCCGTTCCACCCCGTCGATAGCTCACCTTGCTTTGGAGTCTCTGGCTCATGAAACTTCGCCAGCCCCAGCGTGCCCGTTCGCAATCCCGCAGCCTGACCCGGCAATCGCGCCGGCGGCATTTTCGGGCAAGTTTGGAACAGCTGGAAGACCGCAGCCTGATGGCGGCGTTCACGGCGGGGAATTTGGTTATCTACCGTGCGGGCGATGGCGTGGCCGCGTTGAGTAACGCTGCCGTGGCCGCTTTTTTAGACGAGTACACACCGACAGGCACACTGGTTCAGTCCATTGCTCTGCCGACGGCGCCGAATGGCACGCAACTGGCTGCATTAGCCAGCGGGAGTTCGACGAACGATGGCATGATCTCGCGATCGGCCGACGGCCAGTACATCATGTTTCCTGGGTACAACAGTGTCGCGGGAACGGGGGGGGTGGCTGCGTCACTTCCGACTGTCACGCAGCGCGTCGTGGGGCGCATCGATTCGGCTGGCGTCATGGACACCAGCACGGGACTGACAACGATTACGAATAACATTCGTTCTGTAACCAGCACGAATGGAATCGACATATGGACTGGTGGAAGCAACACCGGCGTCCAGTACACGACGCTAGGCTCCACGACTTCAACCGTAGTAAGTGTTTCGCCGCAGAACAACATACGTACGGTGCAAATAGTCAATGGCCAACTGATGGCCACAACCGGAAGCGGTAGCGCTTTTAAAATTGGCAACGTCGGCGTCGGATTACCCACGACTTCTGGTCAAACGACGACGACCCTGCCAAACGTGCCCGCGACGGGTGCAATCAACCAGTTTTTTATGGCCGACTTGGATCCGAGTATACCCGGACCAGACACGTTGTATTATGCCGAAGAAACGTTGAGCGGGGTCTCGAAGTACACTCTTGGTTCCAACGGCAACTGGACGTTCAGCGGAGGCATTACAGGCACCCTGAATTTCTATGGAATTACCGGCATCGTCAGCGGTAGCACAGTTACTTTGTTTGCGACGCGTATTCCCACGAGTATGCAGACCACCCCTGCAGCTTTTTCTTCGCTGGTGGATAGCAGCGGCTATAACGGGACCTTGACTGGCGCCTTCACGACACTAGCGTCGGCGCCGACGAACACGGCGTTTCGCGGCATCGCCCTCGCGCCGGTTTCAGCCGTCGCCAACACCGCGCCGGTCAACACTGCGACGGGGCCGCGGATCGCCACCGAAGACACTCCGCTGGCCATCAACATGCCCTCGCCGATCTCGGTAGCCGATCCCGATGTCGGGGCCGTTGTAACGACTACGGTCTCCGTTCCCAGCGCGACGGCCGATGGTACTTTCACTGCAAATGCTGGTGCGGGAACTGCTGTCGTTACGATTTTGAACGGCGGGCGGACCGCGCAGTTCGTCGGTGCGCCGGCGCAAGTGAATACGGCACTCGCGACGCTGGTGTTCACCCCGGCGCTCGATCGCAATAGTATCGATCCACCGGCTACGCCGGTTGTCGTGACGGTTTCGACGACCGATGGCATCGCTACCGACACCGATACCTTCAACATCAATATTCTGGAAATCAACGATCCGCCGGTTGCCGTCGCCGATAATCTCCCGGCCATTAATGAAGATTCGCCGGTCGTGGTCATTCCCGTCGCGAACCTGCTGGCCAACGACAGCAAGGGAGCTGCGAATGAAGTCAACCAAACGCTCACGTTTACGTTGATCACCACGGGCGTTGTCGGTGGCTCGGTGCAACAGGTGGGCTCCAATGTGGAGTTCACTCCCACGCCCAATTACAACGGCCCGGCGTCGTTCAGTTACACGATCACCGACAACGGCACGAACGCGGCAATTGTGAATGCCTTATCGGGCACGGGGACCGTTTCGTTCACGATCAATCCGGTCAATGATGCGCCGAGCTTTACGCCCGGCGCCAATCAGGTGCGGCCGTTTGGCACAAACACCGCGCAATCGGTGAACCCGTGGGCCACCGCGATTTCAGCCGGCGGCGGCGAAACGCAAACGTTGACCTTCAACGTCAGCAACAACAACAACGCAATCTTTTCGACGCAGCCCGCCATTTCGAGCACTGGCGTGCTGACCTTCACACCGACGGGCGTTCCGGGCGTCGCAACAGTGACCGTCGTGCTGCAAGACAACGGCGGCACGGCGAATGGTGGCATTGATCAGACCGCGCCGATCACGTTTACGATCACGATCAACACGGCTGGCAATGCGCCGACGATCAACGCGATCACTCCCGTCACGATCAACGAAGACGCCGGTTTGACCACGGTCAATTTCAGCGGAGTCACGGATGGCGCCGATGGCGCGCAGCAGGCCATCAGCATTTCGGCCATCAGCAACAATCCGGGGCTCATTCCGAATCCCACGGTGACTTACACTTCGCCGGCTGCAACGGGAAGCTTGAGCTTCACGCCCGTTGCCAATGCCAGTGGTACGGCGACGATCACGGTGACGCTCGTCGACTCCGGTATCGACCTGATTCCCGGTACGCCCGACGATTTGACCACGACGACGAGTTTCCTGGTGACCGTCAACCCGGTGAATGACGCGCCGACGATTACCAACGGCAACGTCAATCCTTTTCCCGCCATCGAAGACGATCCGCCGCTCTCGTTCACGTTTACCGGCATCACAGCAGGCCCGGGCGAAACGCAAACGCTGCAGGTGACGGCGACGAGCAGCAATCCCACGCTGGCCAGCCCCGTAGTGACCTACACCTCACCCTCCACGACGGCCGGTGTCGCCGTTACGCTCGCGCCGAACCTTTCTGGCACGGCAATCATCACGGTTACGGTTCGCGATGCCGGTTTCGACGGCGTGTTGAATACTGCCGACGACGCCACCACGTCGACGACGCAAACGATCAATGTCACGCCGGTCAACGACAGGCCGACCATCACCACGCTGGGGAATCAAACCGTTGCGTTCAATTCCGGCGCTCAATCGGTGGCTGGTTTCGCCAGTGTTGTTTCGTTTGGTCCGCCCGACGAAGCCGGCCAGGCAATTCTGAATTACATCGTCAACAGCAACAGCAACTTCGGCTTGTTTTCGGTACCGCCCAGCATCGACGCGACGGGCCGATTGACTTACACGCCGGCTACCGGACAGCAAGGGACGGCCACCATCATGATATCGGGCCGCGATAACGGCGGCGTGAACAATGGCGGCTTCGATACGAGCGATCTCGTTTCGTTCACGATCACCGTTAGCCCGCCGTCGCCCAATTTGCCGCCGACCATCAATCCAGTCAACCCGCTCACCATCAACGAAGACGCCACGTTGCAAACCGTGTCGTTCAGCGGTGTGAGCGGTGGAGCCGATGTCCCCGCGCAGAACGTGACGGTCACGGCGACCAGTGACAACACCGCTGTCATTCCGAACCCAACCGTCAACTACACCACCGGCGCAGCGAGCGGCAGCTTGACCTTCACGCCGGTCGCCAATGCCAACGGCACCGCCACCATCAGCGTGGTTGTGCGCGACTCCGGCCTCGATCTGATTCCGGGCAACAGCGACGACAGCAGCGTGACGACCACGTTCGTGGTGACCGTCAATGCCGTCAACGATGTTCCGTCGTTCACGATCACGTCGACGCACACCAGCAACGAAGACGCCGGCGCCCAGACTGCCGCCGGTTTCGCGACCAACTTGTCGACCGGGCCTGCGAATGAATCCGCACAAACGCTGACCTTCAACGTGCTCACCAACAGCAACCCGTCGCTGTTTGCCGTGGCACCCGCAATTTCGCCGACCGGCACGCTGACGTACACCGCAGCACCAAATGCCTTCGGCAGTGCGACCATCACCGTCGTTGTGCAAGATAACGGTGGTTTGGCAAACGGCGGTGTCGATACGAGCGCGGCGCAGACGTTCACCATTACTGTCGCGCCTGTCAACGACGCGCCGACATTCGCCATCGGCCCGAACCGCACCGTGCCGAATACTGCGGGTCCGCAAACCTTCGCTGGCCAAGCCACCACGATTGTGGCTGGTCCGGCCAATGAAGCGGGCCAGGCCGTGACGCTGAGCGTTACGGGCAATTCGAATCCGGCGATCTTCTCGGTTGCGCCGAGCATCGCCGCCAACGGCACGCTGACGTTCACGCCAGCGCCAGGCGCGTCGGGCACTTCCACCATCACCATCGTCGCACAAGACAACGGCGGCACGGCGAACGGCGGCGTCGAGCTGAGCATTCCGCAGACATTCACCATTACGGTGCAGAACGACAACCCGCCGACGATCAATCCGGTCAACGACGTGAGTGTGAATGAAAACGCCGGGCCGCAAATGGTCAGCCTCACTGGCATCACCGCCGGCGGCGAAATCCAAGCCATCAGCGTGACCGCTGTCAGCAGCAATCCGGCGCTGATTGCCAATCCCTCGATCTCGTACACCTCGCCGTCGTCAACCGGCACGCTGGTTTATTCGTCGACTCCGGGGCAGACAGGTTCCGCCACGATCACCATCACCGTTCGCGACGCCGGCTTCGACGGCATTTTGAATACTGCCGACGACAAGACCACGACGGAACCGTTTACGGTCACTGTCGTCGCCGTCAACGATCCGCCAGTAGCCAACGATCAAACGTTGCCGGCAGTGTTGAATACGCCGGTTAGCGGCGTCCTGACGGCCAGCGATCCGGATAGCCCGACGCTGATCTACGGCATTTCGATGAATCCCAACCTCGGCACGATCACGTCGTTCAACGCGGCGACCGGGGCCTTCACTTACACTCCGCTCCCCGGCGCGACCGGGCTTGATCTGTTCACGTTCAGCGTCAGCGACGGCGAACTGAGTGACACCGGCATCGTCCGCATCGCGATTCAAGGGGCGCAGCCCGTCGTCACGCCCAGCAATGGCGACTTGCTGGTGATCGGCACGCCAAATCCCGACATGATCATCATCAGCTATGCGTCGGCGGGCGTCGTGCTCGTGCGCACCGACGCGGGCAGCGGCTTGTACCCGGTCACCGGTCGGTTGATCGTCAACTCGGGCGAAGGGAACGATTACGTCATCGCCACGGGCGTGCTCGTGCCGACCACCATCGATCTGGCCGAAGGGGACGACTACGCCTCGAGCGGCATGCAAGATGATCTGATCATCGGCGGCGCTGGCAACGACAAAATCAACGCCAGCGGCGGCAACAATGTCATCTGGGGCGATACGCTGGGCGAACAAGACCTGCCAACCGGTGGCGCCGATGTGCTCAGCAGCCTCGGCGGTAACGACATTATCTATGGCGGCGGCGCGAACGATCAGATCTTCAGTGGCGCTGGCGACGATTACATCAATGCTGGCATGGGCGACGACACGGTCAGCGCGGGCGCTGGCAACGACCGGGTCTTCGGCAACGGCGGCAACGACGGGTTGTACGGCGACGAGGGCGACGACGTTATCAGCGGCGGCGCTGGCGCTGACACACTCGTGGGCCGCACCGGCGACGACATTCTGATCGGCGGCACTGGTGGCGACACCATCAACGGCGACGACGGTCGCGACTTGCTGTTTGCTGGAAATACCACCAACAGCGCAAGCTCGACTGCCGGCGATGCTAATGATCTGGCGCTGATCAGCATGTTGCTCAGTTGGACGACGAGCCATCCTAGCGGCCTGGCCTCGTCGCTGACGACCGGCAACGATGGCGCTGCCGACAGCCTGCTGGGCTACACCGGCGACGATGACTTCTATGCCAATACGGGCGACGCGCTGAGTGACTTCAATCTGCCGTATATGGGAACGGACCGGCTGTTTACTGCGTAACTCGAGCTTATTCTGCTCTGCGTGGGTCAGGCACTGAAGTGCCTGACCTACATGAGGGTTGCCAGTCGAAGCGCGTGGTGCTCAGGCGGGAATTTCCTGGCTCTGCTGCTCGGCTGGCGCGCGCTTGATCATCGTCACTTCGTTGCCACTCACGTTGTAGCGAACTTCGTCCATGAAGGTCTTCATCAGCAACAGCCCGCGGCCACTCACGCGTTCGATGTTCTCGGGATCGGTTGGATCAGGCAGCGTATGCGGATCGAAACCAGGCCCTTCGTCGCGCACGACAAACGTGCCGCTGCGCGGCGTCACCTCGATGCTCACATGCAGTTGCCGCTGGCTGTAAGGCGGTGATGTGCGGCGCTCACTCACTAACTGCTGATAGACAGCGCTATCGCCGTCGCGCTGCTGGCTGGTGAGCTCGAGGTTACCATGAAAAAGGGCGTTGCGAAGCGCTTCCTCGAACGCAATGCACACGCGGATGACGCTCGACTCGTCACACAGGCCGACGCTGCAGAGCAGATTCTGCACGTAGTTGATAAACGGCGGAATGAAATCGGCGTCGTTGCCCAGGCTAAAATGCAATTGCCCCTGCTGCATACAGCCCATCAGTTTTTGCTGGTTGAGCTGGGCGAGGCGAAGCGCGAACACATCGCGCACGGTTTGTGCGAGCAGATGATTGAGCGCTGCTTTCGGCACGTAGCTGGCCGCGCCGGCTTGCAGGGCTTGCAGCGAAGTTTCTTCGGTTCCCTTGCCAGTCATCAGCACCACGGGGAGCTGCGGATATTGCTGCACGATCGCTGCGACCAGTTCGAGCCCGTTCATGCCCGGCATGACCAGATCGGTCACGACAATGTCGGGCTGACTGGCGGCGATCTGCGCGAGCGCCGTTGGACCATCGGTGGCGTAGACGACGTTCCAGTCACTGCCGCGCGCAAGCAACCCGCCGGCTAACTTTCGATCGACGGCAGAATCGTCTACCACGAGCACCGTGGGCATCGTTGTCCCTTTCGCAGCGAAATGCGCAAACCCAGCGATCGCTGGGCAGGGAATACGATACCGCTAGCGGACCTGGCGCTGCCAGCGGTTATCGATTGAGAAGCTGGCGGATGCGTGCCGCCGCTGAGTCGTGCAAAAGCCGATGTCCCCCGCCCTGTATGATCAATTACAGCGGCGGGGGAGTCGTTAGCAAATTTGCAATTAGATATCCGCTTCGGCGGGAATCACGTAGGGCTTGCGGTCCTGGCGGCTCAGCCATTTGTTGGCGGCGTCGTTGCCGGGGAACGTTTCGGTCTTGGGATCCATCGTCAGCAATGGTCCGATGGTCAGCGGCGTCTTTTCCAGATCCACGCCGTTCTCCTTGAGGTGCGTGACGGTCCGCTCGAGGGTTTCCTTCATGTTGTCGTTCGTCTTGACGTCGGCCAGCTTGCTCGTCATCGCAGCGAGAGTCGCCGTTTCACCCAGGCGGTACGAAATGTTGCCGGTGTGGCACAGCGCGCTGGAGAGGTGACCTTCTTCGATGTCGGCGTTGAGATCCTTCGGATCGCGCGAACGAACGGCTTTGAGGAAGTTCTGGAAGTGATGGCTGTCGTCGCCACCCTTGAACTCGGCAATCATCTTCCCCGCCTTGTCGAACGCTGCGCCGCCGTTGTAGCTCGGCAACACGACATAACCCTCGGATCCCTCAAAGATCACGCCGACCTTGGCTCCCTTGTAGTCGCCGGTCTTTAAGCCGCGCACTTCAAAGGTCAGCGTTTTGTCGCCGAACTCGTGCACGATGACTTGCGTGTTGGCCGTTTCGCCGGCATCTTCATAACCGACGCGGCCGCCGTAGCTGACGACTTTGTCGCTCAGCTGATTCACACCCAGCCCCCAACGGCTGATGTCCATTTGGTGAATGCCTTGGTTGCCGAGGTCGCCGTTGCCCCATTCCCACTGCCAGTGCCAGTCGTAGTGGAACTTCGGCCGTGTCAGTGGCAGCATTTGCGTGGGGCCGCACCACAGGTCGTAATTCACTTCCTTCGGCACTTCGTACGTTCCCTTGGCGCCGATCGACGCCCGCGGCTTGTAGCACAAACCGCGAGCGAGCTTCACATCGCCGATTTTGCCGGCGTGAATGAAGGCGATGGCATCCCGCATGCCGGGATTGCTGCGGCTTTGCGTGCCGGTCTGGCAGATCTTCTTGTGCTTGCGCGCGACTTGCACTGCGCGGCGGCCTTCGCTCACGTTATGGCTGACCGGCTTTTCGACGTACACATCCTTACCGGCGAGCATCGCCCAAATGGCTTGAATCGAGTGCTGATGGTTGGGCGTGGCGATGCTGATGATGTTGATCGTCTTGTCGTCGAGTACGCGGCGGACGTCGTCGATCACCTTCGGCACGAGGCCCCCTTGGTTCTTGCCGATCGATTCGGCGTTGCTGCCGGCGCGCTTGCTGTCGACATCGCAAATGTGCGTGATCTTCGTCGTGCGACCTTGCTTCCCGGTCCACGCACCAATGTGCGAACCACCCCGGCCACCGGCGCCGACGACGCACACCTTCAGCTCGTCATTGGCACTCCCCTTTTCTTCCTGGGCAAACACCGGCATGGTGGAACCAGCCGCGACCGCGGCTGCGGCGGCGAACATCGAATCTTCAAGAAACTGGCGACGCGTGTACTTCGACATGACGGTGAAACTCCAGAAGGAACGACCCCAAAATTTGGGCGGAGAGAAATGGTCAGAACGAAATCGGCAGGAATACTTCGCAGGCGGAAGAACAGTGTAACGGAAGGAAAATAGCGGGGAAAGCAGCGAATCCGACGACTCGGCCGGGAACACTTCTTACTCTTCTTCCGCTCGCAACTGCCCGACCGTGCGCCAATCGTCGGGGAGAAAATCGCGTACATATTCCATCACGCCCAGCGAGATGAGTTCTTCCTCGACCGCATCCGGCGCAGGATCGGGCAGGCCGCGCGCGACTTCCTCCACCATCAATTGCGCGAAACGCAATCGAGCGCGCCGCAGTTGCTGACGACACGCTGCCGCGTTGAGCTTCTTATTCACAGCGCGACTCACTAGCGCCGCGAGTTGTTCAGAGTCTGCATCAGGTTCATCGGTCCGCATTCGCAACACGGAATACGCGAGGCTACCCGGCGTCTTGCGTTGAAATTCTTCGAGCGAGCGCCAGGTGTTTTCGAGCAACGTGCTAGTCCATTGCTGCTCCCAAGCATCCGATTGGGTATCGTCGACCGGGCCGAACTGCTGTTCGTCAAACTCGACACCGGTCCGGCGATTCTCGCGCGACCAGTAGTTGCGCACCATGTTCCGAATCGCATGTTTCAGCAAATCGCGAAACCGGCCGCGATTTGCATCGGCCCCGGCAAAGTCGCCGCGCATCAAGCGGACCATCACATCTTGCGCCACGTCGTCGGCTGCGATGGGATCTTTCACCACCACGCCGACGAACCGGCGCACCGCACGGCCATAGCGCAACAGCAGCGCCTGCCTGGCAGCATCGGCGCTGGTGGTTTGCAAGTCGTGCGCGAGTCGCAGCAGGCTCCACTGCGTAGCGATTTGCGCCAGCGAGTCATCCGACAAACGGCAGGCCGTGTCGTTTGCCGGCGTTGTACCAGCGCGCTGCTCATTCGGGCGTTTTCCGTCTGCTTGCGAACCTGCCATGGATTGCACTCGCTGCGGTGTGAAAGGTATGCGTCAATTTTTGTCGAGTTTCACACGCAAAGAAAGACTACGTTGCCCTACCGTCTCACACGTTCAACAATTGTTTGAACTGCAACTGGCTTCGCCGTAAGATCACTCGCTCCAACTGCCGCAAAGCACCCATGTCAAACACCAGCGTTATCGAACGAATCCGCACGCTGGCCGATCAGTTGGATGCCGGTGAGGCGGACCTCGCCGCAGTTCGCGATTCACTGCTGAGCTATGTCGATGCGCTCGAAGGGATCGGCTACGGTCGGGTGAAAGAGGCGCAATACGTCTGGGCTCAACTGGCGAACGGCCTCGAAGCCGGCACCGAAATCAACACCGAGGCAGTGGTCGGCTGGCTGCGGGAATGGTCGAATCTCGTGTCTCAGGAAATATCGAAGTAACTTCAATCAGGCGAATTCTCATGCGACGTTGGTCTCTCCCGCTCGGCTCGCTCGTGATGCTTTTTTGTTGCGGCCTGACATTGGCTCAGGAGACCGAAAAACCGCCCGTGAAAATCGGCGTGCTTGGTCTCGATAACTATCAGGCCGTGGCTTACGCCCAGCTGTTCAACGATCCCAAGGCGACCGGCGATTTGCTCGGCGTACGAGTGGTCGCTGCAGTGCCGATCGGCACCGAGTTGCTAGCCGAGAGTCGGACTAGCCTGCCAAAGTGGAAAGAGCAGATCGCCAAGTATGGCGTGGAGTTGGTCGATTCGGTCGATGAGTTGCTGAAGCGCTGCGATGCCGTGATGGTTATGAGCCTCGACGGCCGCGATCACCTGAAGCAGGTCGATCCGGTGCTGCGGGCGAAGAAACCCGTCTACATCGGGCGGCCATTGGCGGGTTCGCTCGAGGATGCGCGAGCGATTTTCAAATTGGCCGAAGAAACGAAGACGCCCTGCTGGTCGAGCTCGCAGCATCGCTTCAGTCCGGGCTTCAGCGGCATGAAGAATTTTCCGGAAGTGGGCAAAGTCATCGGCTGCGATGTCTACGGCGGCGGCAAACCGAGCGACGAAACGCCCGGCTTTATTTGGAGCTCGCTCCATAGTATCGAAACGCTCTACGCGATCATGGGCTCCGGCGTGGTGAGCGTCACGTGCACATCGTCACCGACGGCGGAGCAGTTCACCTGCGTGTGGAGCGACGGCCGCATCGGCACATACCGCGGGATCAAAGAGGGAGCCGTGAAGTACAGCGCGGTGGTCTTCGGCGACAAAGGCGTTTCGACCGCGGGCGTCTACGGCCACGGCTTGCCGGTGAAGGGAGTCGTGCCGACGAACGATGAGTACATGGGCTACAAAGGCATCGCGATCGAAATGGCGAAGTTCTACAAAGGTGGTCCCACGCCAGTGGCTGCGGCTGAAACGCTGGAGATTTTCACGCTGCTGAAAGCAGCGGAAGAAAGCAAAGCGGCCGGCGGGAAGGCAATCAAGCTTGCGGATGTGAAGTAGATGGCAGACGGTGCGACGAACCGCAATGATGATTGCCGTGTCGTTTTACACGTGACTTGGGAACTGTCTCAACGAGAAACTCCATGAAACGCGAATCCAGAGTACCGCTGATTGTCGCCATCGTTCTGCTGCTCTTGCCAGTGCTGTACTTGGGGAGCTATTTGGCGTTAGTGAAACCCGGCCCTGACGACTTCAGATCGTATGCGGTTTCTCTCACTCCGTCGCCAGGCTTCTATGACACTAACTATCGCTTTGCAAATCCGCTTCTGAGCAGGGTGTACTGGCCTCTCGAGAAGATCGACCGAAAGTTGAGGCCGGGCGCGTGGGAATGATTTGGAGACGCGGGCTCAACTTCGAAAATCAAAACTAAACATCATGCGAAAGAAAACACTCAGGAGAAAGTGCATACGCAGCAGGTCGGGCTCACATACGACAGGCGAGTCGTGGGGAACGACGAGATTGTGCCAGTCATCGCACAAAACATTGCCTAGGTTGACGGGGAGCGGCGAATGTTTATCCCATTCGATCCAGAGCCGCGAGTGGTTGCTTACCGGATACTTGAATCCAATCTCTCCGTACAACTGATTGTGCAGGGAAACAAGCCACGTATGTCGTTCTTGCAGCGTGAAGATCTCTTGCCACCATAGACCTTTTTTAGTGGGCGAGGAGAGTTTGATTGCTGTACCGAATCGTCTGCCCCGATCGAAGAACTGACAGACGCCTGGTTCGGTCGCCAACTCGATTAACTCCAGTAACTCGCCCGACGCGAGACGAACGGCGACATACATCCGAACCGGGTCTTCCGCTTTCGCTTCGCGGCACCAGACAGCTTCACAAACTGAGACCACCTTCGCGAAAATTCCACGAACCTGTTTCTGGTGACCCGCGGGGAAAACGGGTGAAAAAGAGCTCACGGATTGCGATCGTTCGTGGACTGCCCAGATCGAGAGCCTGCTGCCGAAGTGCTGTCTCAAAGCAAACACTTCGCGCTGGAGGCACAAAACCTTGGCTGGCTTTTGATTGGATCGTGAGTGGCACGACGGGTTCGCGAATCATGCGTACCATTGTATCCGCGCGCGAAAAACGCCCGCTAGCCTTCGGCTTGCTTGTCGCCAAAACGCTGGGCCATCGCTGGCAACACAAAACGCTTTGACGCTCAGCATCGTCTCAATCTGTAGACCCTCGCGGCCAGACTGGAGCTCTAAACGATGCCTGCGCAATTAATCCGCCGATCGGCATTGGTTGTTTCACTCGTTCTGCCCTGGCTCGCGGGGCAACTGTTGGCTTGTTGTAGCGCGCCACGTCCAGCGCCTAGAAATGGCGAAGCGGCGAAGTATTTGCGAGCGGAATTCGCGCGGCTGGACGCGAACGGAGATGGCAAGATTTCGCGCCTCGAGTTCGAACAGAATATTCCAGCAGCGATCGACGAAGCCGAGCGTTTGATCAAAGCCCACAGCTATCAGCCGTCGTCAGTTTCAAAGCTGCTGGCGTGGGATGAACGCGCGCGGACTAAATTTCCTGAGTTCGCACAGGTCGACACCAACGGCGATGGTCTGATCTCGTTCCATCACGAGTATCTGGGGTTTTCGTCGCACGAGTTTGCGCGTTTTGGCGGCTGGGATCAAAACGGCGATGGCCAGGTCACACAGCAAGAGTTTGTGACAGCGCCGCCGGAAAAGCCGGAATACGAACAAGATCCTTTCACCCGCCCCGAGCCAGTGGATCCTGTAGCCGAAGAACGCAAACGCCGGCGACTGGCGCTGGAGTTTGTCTTGCGCGATCAAAACAGCGACGAGCGGCTGACTTGGAGTGAGCAGGTCGCCTTCGAAAAGATGCTGCCACCGCTCACTTACGAAGGAATGAATGCGCTGGGTGCGTTTTTGAATGTGGATGCGAATTTCGACGGAGCCGTTTCCCGCGAAGAGTTTCTCGCGCATGCCCGCGATCCGCAGCGGTTCGACAAAAATTATCTCACGATGGAAGAGAATGTCTTTCGCCTGCGCGATCTCGATGGGAACCAATCGCTGTCGTTTTTGGAATTCATCCAGACCGGCGAAAATCTGGCGCGAGGATTCGTTGGGACCGACAAAGATGAAGATGGCAAACTGATACTCGCAGACTTTGCCGGCACGATTTGGACGACGAGTGAAAAAAGCAGCGAACGGGAACGAACTCACTTCGCCCGACTCGACCGCAATCAGGATCAGCGGGTGACGTGGAAGGAATACCGCAGCGCGACTGGCCGCGGCGTTGCCTTCGGTGCGATCGATCTTCTGCAGTGCGACAACTTCATCTCACTCGCAGAATGGGATGCGGTCGAGCAGGAATATCGTGATGGCCAAAGCGGCAAGCAGATTCTGCCGCAAAGTCGGTCGTTTTATGCGACGTATTGGCTGCCCGGGATTTTTGAACTCATCACGTTTGCTGACATGGATGCCAACAAGGATGGACGAATTTCGTGGTATGAGTTTGAGACGTTTGGACGATAAAGTCCGGCGGGCCGACACCTGATCGTGGCTACAGCCCCTTCGACCAGAACCACGACTCTGGCTCGCTGCCGCGATAACCAATCCGCTGATAGAGAGCCTGCGCTCGCGCGTTGTCGCTACGGACTTCCATCGTGATCTTGCAACAGCCGAGCGCCTTGGCATCGGCTTCGAGGAACGTGAGCAGAGCAGCGCCGATCCCTTTGCCGCGAGCCTGCGGCGAGACGGCGATGTCGTGAATGTTAAGGAGCGGTGCGCCTTTGAAGGACGAGAAGCCGAGCATGCAGATCGAGACGCCGAGCGGCTCTTTGTTTTCGCCGGCATCGTCGAAGGCGAGATAGACTCGCGCGCCGCCGTGTTTGATCAAGCCGGGAATGAGATTCTCACGAGCCTTCGCGGACAATGGCGCACCGTCGCCGAATTCGTCGCGGCAGTACATATCGAGGAGATCGACGACCCAGCGAGCATCCTGGGCGTCGTGCAAGTCGGCGAGGCGGACGGCCATTAGTCGTCTCCATCAAGCGGCCGTTCGTATTCGAACTCTTTCCACTTCATGGCCTGGCGGAAGGGCTCGATGCGGAGGACGACCTCGCCGGCTTGGAAGATGCGGACCGTGCCGCTCGACTGGCTGACGACGATGGCAATTGAGTGGGTCGCTTTGCTAATGGCCGCGCCGGCCCAGTGACGAGCACCGAGGCCCTTCGAGACGGTGAGGTCGGCGTAAGGAGCATCGACGAGCTGGGCCGCTTTTTCGACGAGCCCTTCGGGGCTGACGATGAACGCGCCGTCGAGCACGGCGACTTCTTTGATGGCTTCGCGGACGCGGGCATCGTGCAGGTCGCGCTCAGCCCGGGGATAACCCCGGACCGGATCGAAACCGGCCGGCTGACTGTGAGCGAGGACCTTGCGAGTGTCGCCGACGACGAACATCGTGCCGACTGCTTTTCCTTCGCGCCCTTCGCGGCCGATTTCGACGGCGAGGTCGACGACGACCTTCAGCGTATCAAGCGGCACACTGGTTTCGAGCTGGCGAAGATCGCGGGCGGTGAGCTTGCCCAGGTGTTCGTCGAGGCGAATGAAGCTGAGCGAATCGATCGATTCGGCATCGAAGCCCGAGTAAGCAACGACGACACCAGCCCCCGGCGCCAGGATTTCGCGAGCGACGCCCGAGAGGAGCGCCTGCGTGAGGCGCTCGAAGGTCGGAGCCTCTTCCATGTTGAGCAGGATGGTCTCCAGGCCGGCTTCCTTGGCTCCGGCGACTTCTTCTTCCTTGTCCGCCGTGATCACGATCTTCAACCCGTCGAGCTCGTGCTTGACTGCGTCCCAGTCGGTCGGTCCTGGCAAGAGGAGCAGCACGGCTACGGCTTCCTGCTCCTGGCAGAGTCGGGCCGCCAGTTTCAGGAAGTGGGCCAGTTGATCGTCGAATTTGACGGGCTTCATGCAGGCAAATTGTGATCTTGAGCGGTTGGCAGCGGCGGTTTGCGACAAAACGTCGGAGGGACGGCGGAATGTTAAGCAACCCTGCGGGAAAGAGCAACCGCGGCGACGCTGTTTCGCGGGATTTTGTCAGTGATTTGTCGTGTCGGCGACGAGTGTGGGCCAGAACAAGCTACTCTGCGTTCCGGCACGGCGTGGAAGCGAGAGTACCGAATCACTATCATCCAACAGCGGCCCCTGCCGGAACTGCACTGAGTACAGCTTGTTGCCGGCCTACGATCGCTTGGAGTTCTACCCATGCCTACGCCTGATTTTTCTCGCCGGCGGTTCTTAACGATGTCTTCAGCCGCGGTGGCCGGTTCTGCCGTGGCGACGGTGGTCGCGAACGAGACACTTGCGCAGCAGCCGGTCGCTCCCGCAGCAGCCGTTGCAGCCGACCAATCGCAGCCGCCGAAACCGTTGCGGGTTGCGGCGATTAATTCGATTTTTCGGCTGCGCTCGCATGCGTATCACATCGTCGGGCGACTCGTGCACGGTTATCCGGTCGATGGCTTTCATCATCAGCCGAACGTGCAGGTGGTGCGGATGCTCGATGATCAGTCCCCCGCTGAAGACCTCGGGCCGGGCTTCTGCCGCGACCATGGCATTCAACTGTGCAAGACCGTCGAAGAAACACTGCTGAAGGATGGCCAACTCGACGTCGACGGCGTGGTGCTGATCATCGAGCACGGCGACTATCCGGTGAACGACCGGAAGCAGATCCTTTATCCACGACACAAATACTTTCAGGAGATTGTGAAGGTCTTTCGTAAGGTCGGCAGGAGCGTGCCGGTGTTTGTCGATAAGCACTTGAGCTACGACCACGAGCACGCAGCCGAAATGGTGCGAACGGCGAAGGAGCTGAAATTCGGCCTGATGGCAGGCTCGTCGCTGCCGGTGACGTGGCGGATGCCAGAGATCGAACCGCCGCTGGGGACGAAGTTCAGCGAAGGAGTTTGCGTCTTCGGCTTCGACCGCGGCGTGCCGGAAGTTTATTTCTTTCACGCGCTCGAAACCCTGCAATGCATGCTCGAGCGCCGCGCCGGCGGCGAAACCGGCGTGAAGAGCGTGACCTGGCTCGAAGGTGATGCAGTTTGGAAAGCGGGCGACGCCGGCCGCTGGTCTTGGCAGTTGCTCGATCAAGCGATGCGCCGTTGCAGCAGTTTCAACGTCGGTCCGCTGAAGGAAAACGTCCGCCATCCGCAGGCGATTCTGGTCGAATACAACGACGGCACCCGCGGAGCCGCGTTCAATCTGATCGAGCAGGTTTCAGAGTTCGCCTTCGCCGGCAAAATCAAAAACGTGGCCGAGCCGATCTCGTCGTGCTTCTATCTCCCCGCGCCGCCAGGGGCTGCGTTTTTCAATCCGCTGACCTGGCACATCGAACGCTTTTTGCGTAGTGGCGTACCGCAGTATCCTGTGGAGCGAACGCAGTTGACCTCGACGATTCTCGATTTTGCTTGCCGGGCCGCGGCGGAGAAGAAGGAAACCATTGCCAATGCCGCCCTCGATATTCGCTATCAATCGCCGGAGTCGAGTGGGTTCTTTCGTGGGGCGATTGTGAATCTGTCGTGATTCCTCTTACCTCCCTCGCCTCGGTACTCCGGGGAGAGGGCCGGGGTGAGGGGCCGAAGCTAGTTTTTACAGCGACTTTAAGCGAGCAATATGACGTCCGAAATCATTGATGTCTGGCCAACATGCCCTCAGTGCCAAACCGCGCGCTGTGCGCGATGCCAGCTCTGCGGCGCCGAACGAGACTTCTTTCCGCAGGCCTTTCAAGCCGATGAAAATGCCGGCGAGTTGCGGTTCTGCACGTCGTGCGACGACGTTGCTCAGTTGCAGTACTTTCGTGAGTGCACGAAATGCGGTCACGACTTTGGCGAAGGGTACACGCCGCCAGACGAACCGCCACCGGAAGATCACTCGCGGGCCATGCGAGTCTTGATGCTGTTGATCGCCGGAGCCGCCATCATCGGTGCTTATTTCTATTGGCTCTTGCGACGCTGAGCCGGTTTGCTGCCGCGTGGCTTGATGTCCGCGAGCGGTGCGAAGATGGCTGCAAACTGCCGCTGCAATTTCTTGCGGCCGTTGGCGGCCCGCCACCAGCGACTGAACTTCTCGAAGCCGGCTTGGGCTTGTTCGTCGTGACGCGCGGCTTCCTTTTCGAGTCGAGCTTGCTGCTTTTCTTTCAGACCTGCGGCCAACTCGCGAAATCTCTCTGCAAAGGCGAGGTCGTCGCAGATCTCGCCGAGCTGTTCTTGCAGAGCTTCGAGCGAAGCATACAGCTGTTTGCCAGCCGCCTTCGGCAGCGCTGGCAGGCCGATTTCGAGAGCATAGCGCACATGCTTGCCGTCGATCCGCAGCTGATGAATCCGCCGCAGCGAAGCCTTGGCCGGTCGCAGTTGCTGAATGAAATCGGCCGAGCTCGCGGCGAATTGCGTGAGAAACCACACGCCGAATTGAGCCTGCGGCGGCACGTGGCCGTTGCTCTTCGCTGAATGGTTCTTCGCTGCTGATTCTTTTTGCAAGTCGGCCAGACAATCGGCGACTTTCCCGCTGCGAACTTTTTTGCGATAGGCGGACTGAAGTTTCTCTGCCGATTCAGCTCGGCCGGTCTTCAGCGTTTCCAAATGTTCGGCGAGCGCTTCGCGCGTCCGCTTGTCGAGCTTGGCCAGCAGCACATCGCAATCGCGCGCTTTGCCGGCGCGCTTGCGAGCTTTGTTCAGCATGCCGAGCAATTCGGCGGCGGGCTTGGCTGCGAAAAACGGCAGGAAGAGTTCGACGGCAGCCATCGAGCGACGCGACCAGACGCGCAGTTGATGCACGTCTTCAACCCGCGGCTTGTCGCGTTTGGCGACGCGTTCCCAGTAGAAAACGGCGGCCTGTACGCGCTGCTTGACTACCTTGCGCGCGAGTTGCGGCGCGGCGGCGTCGGCTTGAGCAGCAGCAGGAATGCGGGCCGGCTTGGACATGGGCGGGAGGGGAGTCGAGGTATCGCAGCAAAAGTGCTGGATTTATTCTAATTCCCGCGGTTGCCACAAGTGCTGCAATTCGGCCCGTGTTTCTGCATTAATTTCCGACCATTTTTCGCTCGGAATCTCCAGTCGGGCGAGGGCGGCCGTACTGAGTGGCCGATATTCGCCAGTCAGCCGTTCGAGCAGCTCTTCCAAGCCCGGGTTGTGGCCGATCAGCATGATCCGCTGGGCTGATTCGGGGAATGACTGAATCAGCGCAAGGAGCTGGCTGCCGCTGGCTTCGTAGACGTCGCCGGTGATTCGCGTTTCGCCGCGATAGCCGCTGCTTTCGGCGACCAGTTCAGCCGTTCGCCGCGTCCGCTTGGCTGATGAGCAAACGATTAAGTCGGGCTGCAGCTGTTCATCGCGAATCAGCTGGCCCATCCGCGGCGCGTCGTGCTTGCCACGCTTATTTAGCGGACGGTCGTGATCGTCGAGGTCGGAATCTTTCCAACTCGATTTGGCATGGCGGAGGAGCAACAAAGTCAGCATGGTGTTTCTCAAAGAAGCAGGTTGCGAGATCATCAATTAACCGCCGGCCGCTGCCGAGCGATGCGGCGTGAACGTGGTCCGCTGCGATTGCTCGGCTTCCTTCACGCGGTCGCGAGCTTGCTCGTAGAGCAGCTCTTGAGCGCGGCGGCGTTTGCCCTTTCCCTTCTTGGCGCGAACGTACGAACCGTCGGCTTTCAGCTGGCGGGCCTTCACATTGTCGTCGAAGTACATATCGAGAATTTCGATCAGCCGCTGCTTGCAATGCGAGTCTTCGATCGGCGCGAGAAGCTCGATTCGTCGATCGAGATTGCGCGGCATCCAGTCGGCGCTCGAAATGAAAACCAGATCATCACCGCCGTGCAAAAAGCGGAGGATGCGAGCGTGCTCAAGGTAGCGATCGACAATGCTGATGACGGAAATGTTTTCGCTCAGTCCTTCGACGCCCGGTTTCAAACAGCAGACGCCGCGGATATTCAACCGTATCTTCACGCCGGCTTGCGACGCGGCGTAGAGAGCCGAAATCAATTCTGGATCTACGAGCGAATTGATCTTGGCATCGATCTGGGCTTTTTGTCCTTCCTTCTTCCGCCGCGTTTCGCCTTCGACGAGTTCCAGCAAGCGACTGCGCAAGCCAGTCGGCGCCGCTTCGATCTTGCGATAACGCTGCGGCTGAGAGTAACCGGTGATGGCGTTAAAGAAGCTCACCGCATCGGCGCCGAGCTCTTCGTTGTTGGTGAACAGGCTCGCGTCGCTGTAAACGCGGGCGGTCATCTCGTTGTAGTTGCCCGTGCCGAAGTGCACGTAGCGCTGCACCCCGTGCGGTTCGCGGCGAACGATGATGCAGACCTTGGCGTGCGTCTTCAAACCCTTCACGCCGTAGATCACCTGCACGCCAGCTTCTTCCAGGCTGCGGGCCCATTCGATGTTGCGAGCTTCGTCGAAGCGAGCTTTGAGTTCGACGATGGCCGTCACATACTTGCCACGGCGGGCTGCTTCGGCGAGGGCGGCGACGATCGGGCTACTGCGACTGGTGCGATACAAAATCTGCTTGATCGCCAGCACATCGGGATCGGCGGCCGCCTCTTGCACGAGGCGCACGACCGGCTCGAAGGTTTGATACGGGTGATACATCAGCACGTCGCGGCGGGCGATGATGTCGAACAGCTTTTCGCCCGGTTCGATATCGATCGATGGCTGCGGCGGCCAGGCTTCGTTTCGCAGCGCTTCAAAGCCGTTGAGATCGGCGAGCGGCATGAAGGTCGACAACTCAAGCGGCCCTTCGATCCGAAAGACCTCATCATCGCCCACCTCCAGCGCCTGCTGCAAAAACGCGAGCATCTCGGGGCGCACATCGGCGGCCACTTCCAAGCGAATGCAGCTGCCGTGCTTGCGGGCGGTGAGAATCCCTTGCATGCCGGCCATTACGTCGGGCGCGAGGTCGTCACGGAGCGAAAAGTCGGCGTTTCGCGTGATCCGAAACGCGGCGTGCGACTCGATGACTTCGCCCGGGAAAAAGCGATCGAGGAATTTCGCCACGACATCTTCCAGCAGCGCGTAAGCATAACCGCGCTCCGGCCCGCCGACGGTCAAGAACCGGCTCAGCGCTCGGCCGAGCGGAATGAGCGCGAATCGCGGCTGCTGCGGAGTGGCTGGATCGGGCTTCAACTGCACGCAGAGCTGTAGTTGCACATTCTGCAGTAGCGGAAACTCAATTTCCGTCGAGATCGCCATCGGCGTGAGGACGGAAAAGATCTCGCTTTCAAAAACTTGTTCCATCGCCTTCAAGCGGCGCTCGGAAAGTTCGTTGCCGCGCAGCCGACGAACATTGGCTTCTTGCAGCTTGGCTTCGACTTCTTTGAAAATCGTCTGCTGATCCTGCACGAACTTGTGAGCCCGCGCGCTGATGGCGGTGAGCTGTTCCTGCGGCGTGAGTCCAGAGGGATCAGGCGTGACGATGCCCTGTTCGATCAGCACCTTCAGCCCGCCGACGCGGACCATGAAGAACTCGTCGAGGTTCGACGCCGTGATCGCCAAAAATCGCAGCCGTTCGAGGAGCGGGTTGGTTTCGTCGGCCGCTTCGTCCAGCACGCGCTGGTTGAACTCCAGCCAGCTCAGTTCGCGGTTCAGAAATTTCGTGGGCGATTCGGTCATGAGAGGCAGAACCTATCTTGGCTATTTTTTGGCCATGCGCAGCAGCACCGGCAGGCCGAACACTTCTTCGAAGAGTGAACCGTTTTGTTTGAGGGCCAGCTGCTCGAGCGCGAGATCTTCGACGAGGGGAATTGAAATCACCAGCCGGCCGTCTTCTTTCAAGCAGCTGACCTGATGAATCCGTTGGCTCCGCGATTCATCGAGAGCAATAGCGACTCGCAAAATTGCCGCCAGCTTCGAGACGACCACACGCTCGTCACGGTCGAGCGTCGCATAGCCTTCGTGCGTCGGCTGTGGTGAAGCGCGGCGATGGTAACGAGCGACGAGCGCGGCGAGAAGCTGATCTTTGCGGCCGAGGCCGAAGAGTTCGCTGTTGCGAATCAAGTACATCGAGTGCTTGTGATAACTCCGGTTGCTCACAAACAGCCCGATCTCGTGGAGCAGCGCGGCGACGCATAAGATGACTTCGTGTCGCGGCGAAAGCTGATGTTCCTCGCGCAGCTCGTTGAACAGCGAAGAGCACAGCGCGGCCACGTGTCCCGCGTGGACATCGTCGTAGTTGTAACGCACTCCCAAATCCATGGCCGAACGCACAATCTGCTTGCTGAACTCTTTCGACCAACCAGCGCCGGCGGCCATCTCGATCAGCAGGCCGTCGCGGAGCGTGAGGTTCGAAACCAACAGTTCTTTGAGCTGCAATTGCTTCGCGAGCATCACATACGCGAGGAGCGCCGGACCGATCGTTTCGGCTTCGGGGTAGGTGAGGTGATATTTCGTTACCAGGCGATCTTCGGATTGGCCGAGCAGTTTGTTGGTGAGGTCTTCGAGCGCGGAAACTTTCAAACGGGCCAGATCCTTGCCATCCCAGCCTGATTGAAGCGTTCGTGCGGCGAAGCGGACATCGCCACCCATGGCGATCAATTCCAGCGAGCCCTGCGGCTTCACCGTTTCGGTGATCTCTTCGATCGTGCGCTGGATGTGATTCTCCATGATGTTACGCAGCTTGAGCGTCGGCGCGCGATAGGCTTCGAGCGTTTCGCGCAGCCGCAACGAACCAAGGCGATAGGTGTGCGCGTAGACCACATCGGTGCCCTTGAGCAACAGCAACTCCGTGCTGCCGCCACCGACTTCCGCAACCACGACATGCGATTTACTCAGCCGTTCGTCGCGGGCGATGAGGGGCTGAATGCCGAGGAATGCGACGCGATTGACTTCCGACTCATCGAGCGGTTCCACATGCAGGCCGGTCGCGATGTAGACGCGGTCGAGAAAGGCGAGGCGGTTGCTCGCTTCACGAACGGCGCTAGTGGCAACGCAGCGAATCTGATCGGGCGAATCGATCAGATTTTCGCGCAGAATACGGCGGTAGCTCTTCAGCACGCGAACGCAGTCTTCGATCGTGGCTTTGCTGATCGAACCGCGGGTAAACGTATCGCGACCGAGGCCAACCGCTTGTGACAGTGACTCCAAATTGCGCACGTCGCCGTTGCTTTTGATTTCGGCGATGGCCATGCGAATTGCGGCCGTACCGATATCGATCACCGCGACGGGTTTCACGCTGCGGGGCGTGGGAGAGATGACCGGATCAAGCGTCGTGGACATGGTTATCGTTTCTAAGGACGGCTCACGCCTTCTTTTCGGCAAACGAATGTTCGGCCCAGGCCGCACAACCGCGGGTCACGGCGTCGTCGCCCAATTTGGCGACGGCCACTTTGAATCCCTTGGCATACGGCGGTGCGGCGCGCAGGCGAGCAGCTTCTTCGACGCCTTGCACGAATAACTCGGGCATCGCTTCGACCAGGCCGCCACCGAGCACAATCACTTCAGGAGCGAGGAGGTTGACAGTGTCGCCTACCACCTGGCCGATCATTCGCGCAGCTCGTTGGACGATGCGTTCGATCGATTTGTCGCCCGCTTTGATCGAGGCCGCAATCGCGCTGCTGCGGATCTTGCTGAGATCGGTTTCCACCGCTTGATAGAGATGCGGAGCCTCACCGCGAAAGGCAGCCATGGCAGCCGCCGCAGAAATCGCCAGACGACTGGCTTCAGTTTCGAGACAGCCGATGCGACCGCAGCCGCATTGCAAACCGGTGGGATTCACCTGCACGTGGCCGATCTCAAACGCAGAGAGTGTCTTGCCGCGAATGATCACGCCGTCGTACACGCAGCCGCCGCCGATGCCGGTGCCGGGAAACACGCCGATCATGCAGCGTGCGCCCTTTCCCGCCCCAAACCGATACTCGCCATAGACGCCTGCATCGACGTCGTTCAGCACCACGGCCGGGGCGTGCAACTCGCGCTCGAGAATTTCTTTGACGTGGACATTTTTCCAACCCAGGTTGGCCGAATCGATGATCAGCCCTTTTTCGAGATCGACCGTTCCCGGGCAACCGATGCCAATGCCGCGAACCGATTCCGGCGAGCGATTGGCTTCGCGCAGAGCATCGTGAATCGACTCCAGCACCCGCTCCATGCCAATCTTCGAGCCGTCGGCCCCCTTGGTTTTGCGACGTTTGCGGCCGAGAGGCCTGAAGGCCTCATCAAAAACGGTGGCCATCATCTTCGTGCCGCCGAGGTCAAAACCGACCCAGCAGCGATTCTCTGGCGTGGCAGTCATGCGATCCAACTTCTTGTGGCCGAACGAGCGGAAAAACGAGGTGCAGAACTTAGTGCGGGTTCAAGTGCGAGAACCGAGTGCGAAAACTCCATGCAATTCGCAAGCCGAGATTTTAGCCGATCAGGGGCAGGTGGCCAGCCGGTAACAATTGGCAGCTTTACGTCGTCTTCATAATTGAGTTGGCGATATGTCGGCAGCAGCCTTAAAATTCGGCGATGCTATTTGAGGAAACTATGTTCGATTTCGCGCTGCGCGATTTGCTGGCCATTCCTGTCGAAGTGGTGGGACTAGCTTGCTGTTTTTTGATGACCATCGTCATCGTAGTCGTGATGACGGTTCGAATCGACGCGATTGATCCCGGTCCGCAAGTATCTAATCACCTGTGGCGCGGCGTGGGCTGGGGCTTTATCGCTTATCTGCTGATGAGAGCTGCTTGGTGCGCCGGCAACTACTTCTACATCACCGGCGACCAGATGTATCGCTGGCTGGATTGGTACCTAGTGACGCTCGCTGTTTGCTGCCTGACGGGAGGCGTTGCCACATGGTGGAATCGCACGCCAAGGTCAACCGAACGAGGAACGTCGCCAACTGAAAATGGATACTGGCGATTCTCGCTGCGTGGAATGATCCTCGCCCAAGCACTGCTGGCGATCTGTGGTGGCTTTTGGGTCGCATGGATGCGCCAGCGAGCCGCGGAAATCGAAACACAGCGGCGAGCCGAACTGAAGTATGGGCAAGAGCAACTGGAAATTGCGCAACGTTTTTTTCAGTCCGGCTGGCAACCTTCGTTGACAGGAAGCGCAGCCGCACAGCAGTTGCATCTCACGCTCTACCACCCAAATCAGCCAGCATTCCTGCGGCCGGCAAAATTGCGACCCGAAAATTTGCTGCCGGCCAGAGCGCAGCCTGCTGCCGCGCTGGCTTTGATTAGGTCAGAAGACCGAATCGCTGCGCTCGAGATCGAAAGCACCAATCTGACGGGTGACGATCTGAAGACGATCGCCAAGTTCACCACGCTCGAACGCCTGAGCCTGGTCGCCAAGACGCTCGGTCCCGAGTTGGCCGAACTCAAGCGGCTGACAAAACTGACCCGTCTGCACTTAGAGGCCGATCAATTGGACGAGGCCGCTTTCGCCGATCTGGCGACGTTGCCGAATCTGCGCGATCTCTACATTCGCTCGAATGAGCTGACCGATGAAGGGATCGCCGCGGTCAGCAAACTTCCTGCCCTGCAAGAGCTCTCGGTCGTTTCCAACGCCTTAACCGATCGCGTTTTCGATCCCCTGCGCAGCGCAAAGCCGCTCCGGCGGTTAAATATCAATCTCTACATCTTCCGCCCGCTCCCCTACACAACCGAGAGAGTAACTTCGCAAATCACACGCGAGGGGGGCAGGCAATTTAAGCAGGATCGGCCTGAAGTCGACGGCTGGTTTGCGCCTGATGACGCGGCAGAGTGAGTGAGCTTGGACACTTGCCTCTTGTGAAAACTTCTGACCTAAGTTGTCACTATCTGCCATCTAATTGACTCGCATTCTTTCTCACTGCGATCGTTGTTTTTTGAATCCGTGAAGCGGATTGCGCTACCGGTGCGCACTGGCAGCAACAGGCACCGCGCGAACGACGCTCGGCTGCCGAGGCATTCGAATCGTGTTCGAAGGATTGGCGACGGTTATAAAAAGGTTATAACTCCGGCGCGATATAACCGCCTGATTTGGCGGCAAGGCGATGGCTGGCAAGGGGTTGGAGGAATCGCTGCAATTTTGATAACTGGTTATATATTCCCACCGCGCGGGTCGAGAACTGCTACGGGAGCGAAGGGCATGAGTCTCGCTTTTTGAAGCTTGATTTCTCTTGGCGGGAGCCCGCTGCGCATCCATAATGCAGCCCGAATGGATGGCTCTCTCTGCCTGCTCTCCCCCGTTCCAGGTTTTCCCATGCGTATTCGTTCCCGCCGCGCATTTACGCTCGTCGAACTCCTCGTGGTCATCGCCATCATCGGTGTGCTGTTCGCACTGATGCTCCCTGCGGTGCAGGCTGCTCGCGAAGCGGCCCGGCGGTCGCAGTGCACGAATAATCTCAAGCAGTGGGCCCTTGCGGTGGCCAACTATGAGGACGCGCTGCGAATCTATCCCACGGGTCGCATGGGATGCGACTGCTGGACTGGCGATGTCTGCGGAACACGACCATCGTCGACGCGACCTGGCACGAGCGCGTTCGTGCTGCTGTTGCCGCAGATGGAGCAGCAAGGGCTGCACGATCAACTTGGCTTCAAGAAAGGGGCCGTGGCGCCGGCGACCGGTTGTGATGGAGTGACCGACGATACCGCCGGCTGGAGCACGGGCCTCACGCAGTTGTTTTCCATGCAGCCGAAGTCGGTCGTGTGTCCCTCAAACACGGCGAAGAAAGTTTCCAGCGGCAACTGGGGCATTGGCAGCTACGCCTTCAACCACGGCACTTATGGCGCGAGTTCGACCACCGACAAGGTAAATTTGAAGCACTACAACACGGGCGTCTTTATGTATCGCACCGAAATCAAGCCGCGTGATGTGACCGACGGCTTGTCGAATACATTCTTCTTGGGCGAAGTCATCGACGGCCATAACCCGAATAACAGCAATCAGTGGATGATTGGCTCGCGGCACTGCGACAGCTTGCGGTCGACCGAGAATCCGCTCAACACGCCGGTCAGTGCGCCCATTTATCTCGATCTTTATGACTTGCGCGTCAACGGCGCCTTCAGCAGCAAGCATCCGCGTGGCGGATTGTTTGCGTTCGGCGACGGACACGTACAGTTCCTCGGCGACAACATCAACCTGACGCTCTACCGAGCTCTTTCGACCCGAGGCGGCGGCGAAACTGCTCAGCCCTGATTTTTATTGCGACATCTCATGCGAACATTACTTTTACTCATCGTGCTGGGCGGACTGGGCGTCTTGGCCGGTTGCCAGGAACGGCCGATTCCGATTGCCGGCACTGTGTATATCGACGGTCAGCCGGTGCAGGGTGGACACATCCGGGTGATTCCCGCGCACACTCGCTCGGCGCAGGCGATGATCGACAAAGAGGGAAAGTTTCGCCTCTACACTCGCACAGTCGACGATGGTGTGTTTGCCGGCGAGCATCCAATTGAGATTGTTTCGACCGAACGCTTGCCACGCGGCAATCGTTGGTTGATTCCGAAAAAGTATTCTGATGTGAATACTTCGGGACTGACCATTAAAGTCGATAAGCCCACCAGCGATCTGCGGATCGATCTGACGTGGGATGGCGGTAAGCCCTTTGTCGAAAGCTTCGAGAACAGCGGCGATGCTCCGCCCGTCGGCGTGGCTGAACCGACGGTTGGTGAAGAATTGGCGAAGTAAGTTGGGCCCCAGAAGTGGTCGCAACTCTAGTCCGAACCTTGACAAGATGCCACGGCAGCGCTAGATTGCGCGGCTTACTTTTTGCGCAAGGCGTGCGCGCATAAAGTTGTGTCTGGTTTTTGGTTACGTCTGCCGCGATCCGTATTCGAATTATTGTTCGTTGAGTTTTGCATGATCGAGCCCTTACGCGTCGACCTGGGTCAGTTAGCCCGCGACGTCAATTTGCCCGCGAACAAAGTCGAGCGTACTGTCGCGCTGCTCGAGGACGGCAACACCGTTCCGTTCATCACGCGCTATCGCAAAGATGAAACCGGAGGACTCGACGAAGAACAAATTCGCGCGATCCAAGACGGCTTTCAGAAAATGAAGATGCTCGTCGAGCGCAAGACGACCATCCTCAAGTCGATCGAATCACAGGGCAAGCTCACGCCCGAACTGGCCGAGCAGATCCGTTCGGCGCACACGCCCAAACGGCTCGAAGATTTGTATCTGCCGTTCAAGCCGAGGAAGCAAACGCTGGCGACGGTGGCCCGCGAACGTGGTCTCGAACCACTCGCCAAGGAAATTCTCGAAGCCGATCCAGCTGCCGTCGATCTGGATAAACGGGCCACGGACTTTGTTTCGGCCGACAAGCAATTGAGCTCCATCGGCGACGTGCTGTTGGGCGTCGGCCATTTGCTGGCCGAAAAGTTTGGCGAAAACCCGGAACTGCGCGGCCGCCTGCGGCGAATCTTCCAGCGGACCGGCAAGCTGGTTTGCACGAAGATCGAAGCGCCTCCGCCAGGAACGCCCGCGACCGAAGTTGCGGCCACTGGTGAAATTGCTGCCGAAAATCTGGGCGAAGGTTCCAGCGAGGCCCAGGCTGCTGAAGCGCCGGTTGAAACAACCGAAGTTTCATCGTTGCCGGCCGCAACTCCAGCACCTGCCGAACCGGCGACTCCCGTCGTCACGGCCACCGCGTCATTGCAGCAACCGCCACCAGGCGGCGACATGCCCGTCGATCCTGCCATTGCACCGGCCGCCGTCGAAGAAACGTCGCCCACGGCCACTCCGGTGGCAGCAGAAGTTGTCGCCAGCAGCGAGCAAGCTGTAGCGAGCGGCGAAGCTCTTCCGGCAGGTCGGTTGTTCGAAAAGCCCGCCATGCCCATCGTGGCGCCGAGCTTGAAGACCGAAAAGAAGAAGAAAAAGAAAAAGAAGAAGGTCGTCACCGAACAAGCCTTCAAGGATTTCTACGATTACTCGGAGCCGATCAGCAAGATTCCGCCGCATCGCATCCTGGCGATCAATCGCGGTGAGCGGGCCCGCGCGATCCGCGTGAAGCTCGAAGCCGATGTCGAGGCGATGGCGACCGAAGCGGAAACATTCTTGGTCCCCGCCGATCATCCGCACGCCGTGTTTTTGAAGGGCTGTGTCCGCGATGCGCTCCAGCGGCTGATTCTGCCGAGCCTCGAACGCGAAGCTCGCCGCGAACAGACCGATCATGCCGAAGAGCATGCCGTCGATGTCTTCATCCGCAATCTCCGCAAGCTGCTGCTCCAACCGCCGACCCACGGCCGCCGCGTGCTCGCCGTCGATCCGGGTTTCAAGAGTGGTTGCAAGCTCGTGGCCCTCGATGAATTCGGCAACGTGCTGGGCCACAGCATGATGTATGTGATCGGCAAGGACGAGCGGCACGAAAAGGCCCGCACGCGTCTGGCCGACATGGTCAAGCAATACAACGTCTCGGTCATTGCGATCGGCAACGGAACGGGTTGTCGGGAAACCGAACAACTGGTAGCCGACGTTCTGTCGTCGGAACTTGCAGGCCGGGACGTCGCTTACGCGGTGGTGAATGAAGCCGGCGCGAGCATCTACAGCACCAGCCCGCTCGGTCGCGAAGAACTGCCGCATTTCGATGCCTTGCAGCGTGGCGCCATCTCGATCGGCCGCCGGCTGCTCGATCCGCTGTCGGAAATGGTGAAGATCAATCCGGCCAACTTGGGCGTCGGACTTTATCAGCACGACATGAAGGCCCGGCACTTGAAGGATTCGCTCGACGCGGTCGTCGAATCGTGCGTGAACTTCGTCGGCGTCGACGTCAACTCGGCCAGCCCCGCGCTGCTGCGTTATGTGTCGGGCATGAACGCCCTGACCGCGCGCCGCGTGTATGAATATCGCCGCGAACATGGGCCTTTCAAGAATCGCGAACAGCTGAAGAATGTCCCCGGCTTCGGCGAGGCGACATTCGTGCAATCGGCAGGCTTCTTAAAGATCATCGGCGGCGAAAATCCGCTCGATGCCACCTGGATCCATCCCGAAAGCTACACCATCGCCCGCAGCGTGCTGGAAAAGATGGGTACGGACGAAACGGAACTGGCCAAGATCGTTCCCGCGCCGCCGCCGAAACCGGTGAAGAGCGAGTTCGGAGCGCTGCCGGAAGAAAAGCCCGCCGAGCCAACGCCAACGCCGGCTCCGGTGCAAGTGATCGATCCCGCTGCCGTTGCCGCGGAAGGTGCCGTAGAAACCGCAGGTTCGCCTCCGGCAACCGAAGCGCCGGCTGCTCCTGCCGTCAGCGAAACGCCAACGTCTTCCTTGGCGACGCCGGAAACATTGACGCCGATTGCTCCTTCGCAGGAACAGCCCTCGGCTGGTTCGGCCGCGGAAGCACTTTCGCCGCAGCCGGTGAAGAATCGCATTGCAGAGTTGGCCGCGCAAATCGTCGTCGAGCAAATCGCCGCTGAATTGGCGATTGGCGTGCACTTGCTGCAGGACATTTTGAATTCGTTCAAACGGCCTGGCCTCGATCCGCGCGATACGTTCCCGCCGCCGCTGTTTCGCCGGGGCATCACCAAGCTCGAGGATCTGCAGTCTGGCATGGAGTTGCAGGCCACCGTCCTCAACGTGGTCGACTTCGGCGTGTTCGTCGATATCGGCCTCTCCGACAGCGGTTTGATCCACATCAGCCGCCTGGCCGATCGTTACATTCGCGATCCACACGAAGTGGTTGGCGTGGGCGACGTTTTAAAGGTCTGGGTCGTCGAAGTTGATAAGAACCGCCGCCGCGTATCGCTCACCGCGATCGCTCCGGGAAGCGAAAAACCTCAGCGTCCGCCGCGCGAACGGGGTCCGCGTCGTCCTCGGCAGGAAGGCGCGCCAGGTCCAGGCCGTGGTCCTCAACCGGTCGGCGCAGGTGCTCCTGGTGGTGACCGCCCACCGCGTGCTGATCGGCCTGCCGGTGATCGTCCACCACGAGATGACCGTCGTGACCGGCCCCGAGGCGATCGCCCGCCCGGTGATCGACAAGGTCCGCCCCGCGGCGATCGGCCGCCAATGGGTGATCGTCCGCAAGGACAACGTTCTGGTCCGCCACGTGGTCGCGGTAACGATCGTCGTCGCGATGAACCGCCACAACCACGCATCATCGAACGGCCACCGACGAAGCCCAAGGTGGACAAGCCTCTCACCAAGGCCCAGCAAGACGGCCGGGCCCCGATGCGCTCCTTCGGCGACCTGCAGCAGTTCTTCGAAAAGAAGAAGCCCGACAAGGACGACTCGAAGTAGTTTCGAGCAAAAGTCAGTAGAACCGCCGGGGATCTCAGTACGGCGGTTTGCCGCTAACACCTCTCAATCCACTACGACAATCTGGCGTGGGGGGTGATATTCTCACATATTTGAGCCAGCTGCCGGCTTGTATCTTGTAGCGGATTCATTGACCTTCGCCCGGCCAGCTCAGACCCGCCTGCCAGCGGTTCAGCCAATCAGTGCAGGCAGTCGATTTCGTGCGGACATCCTCGGGTGCGCGACAGTTCGGCCTCGTAATACTTTTCGCCCTCGGCTATTGCTGCGCCGTGGTTGCGGGCCACCTGTTGTCGTTCAAGTCGCTCGCCTTCGCCACCTTTTGGCCCGCAGCCGGAGTGTTTCTGGCCACACTGGCCCTCACGCCCAAAAAACAGTGGTGGCAGTACCTGCTGGCGGCAACGGTGCTGAATCTCTCGATGGAGCTGCTGGTATATCGGCAGTCGATGCTGCCGTCGCTGCTCTTCGTACTGGCCAACGCAATCGAAGCGCTGCTCGGCGCGTTGGTTTTGCAGCGCTGGTCGATCGGCGCATTTCAGTTTGCCAAGATGCGCGATGTGCTCGTGCTCGCGGCCTTGTCGCTGACCATGCCGCTGCTCGGCGCCGTCATTGGCACCGCGGGCGTGAAGCTGATCGAGCCGACCACGAATTACTGGCAGATATTTCAATTGTGGTGGCAAGCCGATTCGATCGGCATTTTGATTATCGCGCCGGTCCAAATCACGCTGGCTTCGAGGATTTTGCAACTCGAGTCGAGGCCGTCGTTCTCCGGCTACGGCCGCACCCTCGAGGCCGTGTTGCTCTTCATCAGCTTGAATGTGGCGACGTGGGGAGCCTTCAGTCCTTATACGAATTCACTGGTCTGGAACCTGAACAGCTTGCTGTATCTGGTTCCGGTGCTGGCCTGGGCCGGATTGCGGTTTCGCCGGCTGGGCGCGGCAATCGCCTCCTGCAACATCCTGCTGATCATCATCTATCACACCACGCGCGGCGACGGTCTGTTTGCCCTGGCGTCGGGCATGCCGGAGTTGCAGGCTATGTCGCTGCAGTCCTTTGCGCTGGTGACCATGCTCACGCCGCTGCTGTTTGCCACGGCCATCGATGAACAACGGGCCGCCGAGGATCGGTTGCGATCGAATCTCAGCATTCTGCAGACGGTGATGGATAACACCACCGATTTGATCTACGTGAAAGATCGTGCCGGCCGCTACCTGCTGATGAACCGCGCCGGTGCGGAGCTCGCCCGGCGACCAGTGCACGAAATCATCGGGCTGCGGGACGTGGAAGTGCTGCCGCCCGAACAGGCCGACCATGCGCGGCAGCGCGATCAATTGCTCTTCGCCGCGGGGCACGCTCTCACTTATGAAGAAAGCGGTCAGTACGAAGGCCGCAAGTTTACGATGCTGACGACGAAGAGCCCGTTTCGTGATGCAGCCGGCGAAATGATCGGCTTGATTGGCCTCTCGCGCGACATCACGCAGCGGATCGAGCAGGTCGAAGCCCTCTCGGAAAGCGAACGCCGTTATCGCACGCTGGTGACTTCGTCGAACGTCGGCATTTACGAAACCGATCGGCACGGCTTGACGCTGTATCTTAACCCGCGCTGGGCCGAACTAACCGGCCGGCCGGCAGAAAGCGGCGAGGGAGAAGGCTGGATCGATTCTCTGCATCCCGACGATCGCGTGCCTGTCAACGAAGCATTTGCGCAAACGCTCCGAACCGGAGCGCCGTTCGCGATGGAGTATCGTTACCTCACGCCCAGTGGCGGCGTGACCTGGGTCTATGGCACGGCAGTGCCGATTCGCGACGATCTGGGAGCCGTGACCGGCTATCTGGGAAACGTCATCGACATCTCGGATCAAAAGCGAGCGGTGATCGAGTTGCAGCTGAGCGAAGAGCGGTTTCGCCGCCTGGCCGATTCGGCGCCGGTGCTGATCTGGACGACGACACTCGACGGCCGCCTGACTTATTGCAATCGGGCCTGGTTGGAGTTCATCGGGCGTTCGCTCGAAAAAGAGCTGGATCACGGCTGGCTGGACGGCGTACACCCGAACCACCGTGAGCAATTTCTCCGGGACTATGTCGAAGCCGAGCAAAGTCAGTCGGAGCTGTCGCTCGAATTCCAACTCTGCCGGGCCGACGGCGAGTATCGCTGGATGCATCTTACCGGCGCTCCGAAGCTCGTCGGCAGCGACGAATTTCGCGGCTTTATCGGAAGTTGCTTCGACATTACCGATCAGCGCCGCGCAACCGAAACGCTGCAACGCGCCAAGGAAGAACTGGAACACCACGTCGCCGAACGAACCGCTGCTCTGCAGGAAGCCAACCGGCAATTGCAGCAACTGCTGATCGAGCGAGCTCGTGCGGAGGAGCAACTGCAGCAACAACAAGGTCACTTGGCCCACGTCTCGCGCCTGAGCGTGATGGGAGAAATGGCCGCCGGTCTGGCTCACGAATTGAATCAGCCCTTGTTTGCCATTCAGAACTACACGGCGGGCATTTTGCGGCGCTGGTCGTCTCCCGAGGATTGCCGCCCTGAGTTGCGCGAGGTCATCTCGCAAATTGCACTCGAGTCGCAGCGGGCCGCGGTCATTATCCGCCGTGTGCGTGAATTTGCCCGCAAGCAAATCGGCGAGCGAATTTTTATCTCGCTCAACACCATCGTCCGCGAAGTGCTTCAGCTGCTCGGCAGCGAGCTGCGGCAACATAAGGTACACGTCATTCTCTCGCTCGCGGAGCAGCTCCCTGAGGTCCATGTCGATCTGGTGCAAATCCAGCAAGTGCTGGTCAACCTGGTGCGGAATGCCATCGAATCGATGGAGGCCCTGCCAGCGCCGCTACGGCACGTCACCATCTCGACTTTTCTCGGTGCGGGAGATGTTCATTGCCTGGTGCAGGATTCGGGGCCTGGCATTAGCCGCGAAGTTCGCCGCCGTTTGTTCGAACCGTTTTTTACTACCAAGCGCGAAGGGCTGGGGATGGGGCTATCGATCAGTCGTTCGATCGCCGAGGCCCACGGCGGCATGCTGCAAGCCGAAGACCTTTCCGTGGGCGCTGCTTTTCACTTTTCTATTCCATTGACTGAGGATCCGCTTGATGACGCCAGAGTCGATCGCACAAACCGTGTTCTTGGTGGATGACGATCCGGGCGCCTTGCGCTCGCTGACATTCCTCATTCAATCTGACGGCTTGGCCGTCGAGAGCTTTCAATCACCGCGCGAATTTCTGACGCGTTTCGACCTCGAGCGTTCAGGCTGCCTGGTCGCCGACGTTCGCATGCCAGAATTGACCGGACTGGATATGCAACAGATTCTGCGCGAACGAGGATCGCAGATTCCTATCATCTTCCTGACCGCGCACGGCGATCTGGCCGCCTGCCGGAGGGCCTTTCGCGACGGCGCGGTCGACTTCCTGGAAAAGACGCAGCTCGATGATCAGGCCCTGCTCGATCTGATTCGTACGTCGCTCACCCGCGATATGGCGGTACGCAAGGCATCGCGCGGGCAGCCCGATTTGTCGCCGCTGCTCAGTACGCTGACCGAGCGCGAGCGAGAAGTGATGGACCGCCTCGTCGCGGGCCGCACGGTCAAACAGATCGCCACCGAGTTCGATGTGAGCATCCAAACTGTCGCGAAGCACCGCAGCAAATTGCTCGAGAAATTGAAGGTCGAAAACGACATCGAATTAGTCCGCTTGATCCTCGGGGCCGGCCCCTCGAAGTAGCCGGTTTCGCTCAACTTCCGATTAGCTTTCCTGCCCGTTTGGTTGACGGAGGCTGACAGATGTGTGTCAGTAGACTGTCAATGGCCCAGCCGGGTGATTTTTTCACGTTACTCACATTTGGTTCGCGTGCGATAAATTCTTCCGCCTCCAGTACACTGCTTTTCGCCGGCTAGCACTCGAGGCGCCTGCCGGGCTCTGGAAGCTGCCCCTCCATCCCGGTCGGCGCCTCACTCGATTATCCTGTGGGAATGCTCACCATTGGTCTGATCGGCGGCGTAGCGAGCGGCAAAAGCGCCGTAGCCAAACTTTTTGCGCAACTGGGCGCTGTCATTCTCGATGCCGATCAGGCCGGCCACGAAGTGCTGCACGAGCCCGCCGTCATCGCTCAGCTGGTCGCTCGTTGGGGCCGTGGCATTCTCACCGACTCGGGTCAAATCAATCGTTCGGCTGTCGCCAAAATTGTCTTCGCGCCGGGTAACGAGACAGAGCGGCAATTCCTCAACAGCGTGAGTCATCCGCGGATTGCTGTGCGTTTGAAGGCCCAACTCGACGAACTTCGCGAGGCGAGCGCTCCCGCTGCAGTCGTCGACGCAGCCTTGTTACTCGAAGCCGGTTGGGACCAGCTTTGCGACCAAATCGTATTCGTCGACGTACCCCAAGAACAGCGACTGGCCCGCGCACGCACCCGCGGCTGGGATGCCGGTGAACTCGCCCGCCGGGAAGCAACGCAACTGCCACTGGAAACTAAACGCCAACGCGCAAGCATCTGCCTTCTGAACGATGGTTCGTTCGCCGACCTGGAGGCGCGAGTAGTGGAGATTGCCAAACGCTGGCGAATAGCACCGCGTACTGCTTAACCGTCTGGGTTGTCCAGTAACTGCTGCAGGCGCTCGGCCAGTACTGACGGCAGTCGTTCACACCAGGTCGATCCCTCTAGTTCCCCTGTTTCGCAGCAATCGTCTCGCGCTCTTCAACCATCCGCAGCAGCATCAGCCGCCGAACCGCGTCGTAGCCGCGGTCGTTCGGATCTTCCAGGTTTTCAAAGTACCAGTAATGCGGATCGGCCGAGCGATAGTGCTTGGACCAGAACTTGCGACAGTGAATGCCGTGGCCGAGGAACTCCGCATGCATGGGAACAAGACACACGGCTGCATGCTTGGCGGCCGATGCTCGTAACGCTTCGTTGTAGCGAGTGTGAATCGGAACGCAGTCGGGCCAGGGTGGCAGGTACGCACTCTCGGGATTGCCGTAGCCGTCGGAAGGGTCGTAGATATCGCAGACAAAGATCAAGCAGCCACCGGGGAATTTCTCGTCGATCCGCGTGAAGAGTTCATTCATCCGCTGGCCGTAGTTGGCGATCCACGGCTCGGCTTGCGCGAGCGTGGCGCCATACATGGCCGCTTCCTTGGGCGGTGTTCGGCCGTACCAATGGATCAAGTCATTGCCGCCGCTGGTCATCACGACGAGGCCAAAGACATCAGCCGGCTGCAGCGGCAATTTCTTCTCAACCTGTTCGACATGCTGCAGCGAGTTGCTGCCGGACTGGGCGATGTTGAGCGTGGTTAGATTCGGCAGCACAGCCTTTAGAGTGCGGCCCTTCACGTCCGCAAAATCATCTGGACGAGGGTCGTGCAGCCGTTGAAAATAAGATCGGCCCGGCGTGGAACCGAGGCCTGCCGTTACACTGTCGCCCACGCCGACGAGCAAGACTTTGCGGTCGGTCCACGGCGACTGAAACGGCTCGAGAGGCACGGCTCGACCTGCCGGTCCAGTGCCGATCGGCAGGTACAGCCAGTAATGGACGTAGCCAGCGGCGAGCAGAATCAGCGCACCGCCGAGCAGGAGGATTGCCCGCAGCCAGCGTCTTTTTCTCGCTGCCGGTTTCTGCGGCGAAGCAACTACTTCTTCCACGCATGATCCTCAGGCTTCACGCCCTTTTTGAAACCGCCAAATTTGAACGGCGAAGGATTGTATTCGCCGACGATGTCGACGTTGGCCTTCTCGGGGATCTTCTCTTCCATCTTCAGGCACCAAAAGCTGGCATTCACCACCAGCCGACGCAGCGCTTCGTTGGTCAGGTCGGTAGCAGCCCCCATCGTGGTCGTAAAAACACGAGCCGTTTTGCCGCTCGATGTCTGATACGTCTTGGTCCACGCCACCGGCATCATCGGCTCGTTCTTGGCGCCTTCAAGGGCCTTATCTTCCGGCTTCATCCCAGCCACCACTTCGCCCATGACGAGCGGCTTGCTGTCGCCCGGCAACGGCAGATTGATGGTGTAGACATCACTCGGTCCAAAGATCTCGCCGCTGGCGATTCCCTTCAAAATCGGATTGCTCTCCTCACCCTTCACGAAGATACCGCGCGTGGCCTGGCTGCCGTGGGCGCCATGGTGATTGACCCAAGTTTCGCCGAGCACCTGCTTGCCGAAACCCTTCGAATATTCCTTGTCGCCGTTGGTCCAGGTGTACTTCGAGTAAGTCTTGCCCGGCTTGATATTGAAAGCATGCGTCGACGTCCGCAGGCCGATGATCGGCTTGCCCGATTCGATGTAATCGGCGATCGGCTTCATCTGCTCGTCAGGCAAATCGCGAAACCGCAGACCGAGAATCATCAAGTCCGCCGTATCGAGCACTTCGGTGCCAGGGATATCGCTCTCGCCGGCGTTGGGAACGATCGTGCCATCCTTGCCGATCGGAAAGAGTACGGTGCACTTGAAGCCGTGATGCTTCGCCAAAATCTGGCCAAGCTGAGGCAGGGCTTCTTCGCTGCGATATTCATCGTCGCCAGCAATCAGCACGATGTGCTTCCCCTTGCCGGGTCCTTCAGTCCCTTCATAAACAACGCCAGCCGCCGAAGCGGTAAGAGGAAGGAGCGTGAGGAGGAGGGAGAGATATTTCATGGTGAGGAACTTTCGAAAAATGTAGCTGAATTCGCCAGAATTCAGATGGTGGAGTCTTGCGTGCGGGTGCGGTTCTGAATTCTGGCGAATTCAGCTACTTAAGAACTTTCTATTTTCCTGCAAACTTCCGCTGGCTCGTCTTATCTTCCGTCGGAAAGTCTTCCGGCACTTTCACGGTCACTTTGCCCGTGGCGGCCCATTCGGCGCCGCGCTGCAGGCAGGTGATAAAGCCGACGCATTCTTGCGAGTCGTTGCCGTGGCCCATCGGGGTGTGGAAGACGCGCCCCTTGCCGTAGTTGAGCGTCATCAGCATAGGCTCGTGACGATCGGTGCCGCCCTTGCCTTTGGCGGCATAAGCAGTCGCGAGAATCGTCATGTTCGTGGCCGGGCCGCGCAAGCGGTCGTAGAGTTCGTCGTTCACATGCATCCAGGCCTTCGGCAGGCCCTTGGTGATGGGATGCTCGGCGTCGCGCGTAATGATCTGGAAAGCGTGCTGCGCGCCGTGGCTGCCGCCGTTCCCCTTCGACTCGTCGCGAGTCTCGGCGCCCTTGTCGTTGAAGTAGACGTACGGGCCGCTCTTTTCATTGCGGCCGCCCCAACCGCCGAGGCCGATCATCTCGTTATATTCGGGCCAGTTGCCGAAGGAATTGTCGGCTGCATGTACGACGACGAACCCGCCGCCACCTTTCACATAATCGACAAACGCTTGCTGCGTTTCCTTCGGCCAATCGGCGCCGTTGTAGTTCGAGACCACCACCGCATACTTGTCGAACTCCGGCTTGAAGCTGGGGTCAGTTCCCTTCGCCGCCGTCGTAGCCACATCCACAGCAAAGAGCCCGAATTGTTCCAGGTAGCTCTTCATCATCTTCGTGGTCTGCGGCCAATTGCCGTGATTATTTTGCCCTTCGATGATGAGGGCTTTGAGCTTCGGCTCGGCCGCTTGCAAACCGATGGCCAGCAGTGCGCAAAAGAACAAACTGAGCAAGGAAGTCGAACGCATGAAAAACTCCACGCTGGGAAAGGTGTTATCGTCGCTGACGGAACGCGGGCCAGTGTAACTGCCCGCGCTGCGCCAGGAAAGAATGCCGACAGTCACCTTTCGCGTGGAGTCTGTTGCGACTCACCAAGTAAGCCGGCGACTACTTTTTCTGTTCCTCCAGGTCGCGATGCAGTTCGTGAATCAGCGTGGTCGCTTCGTTGCTCAGCGCGGTATCGGTCGACGCGTGTCGCACCCGAGTGAGCGCAGGTTCCGCCAACCGGCCGAGCTTGCGAACCGCATCAGGCAGTTGATATTGAAATGCCACGCCTTCGTCGTTCGCCTTTTGTTGGCCAGCCCGACGGGCTGCGGCGCTCTCTTTCACCAGCTTGGTGATCGCCGCTTCTTGTTCGGGAGTCATCAAATCCAATCGGCCGACGAGGACGCGAATCGTCTCGGCCGGTTTCGGTTCGATCGTGAGTGGCAACAGCTGATCGGTTAGCGATTGCGGCACGAAATACAACAGCCGCGTCCCTTGCTCGCCGAACCACGACGACCGCCATGTGTTGACCATCGCCACCGCTTCTTTTTCATACAGCCCAGTGCTCACCAGCGCAGACGTTAGTTCGGCTGCCAGATCATCGATCGTGCTGACGTTCGCTGGCAACGCCACCTCGCGCTGCTGACCAGCGCCCACGCCATCGAACGAAGCGAACCGCAGTTCCTCACCATTCACATCGAGCAGCATCATCCAGGCGATCGGTTCGGCGCCACTGTTATTCACCAGTGCTTTGCCTTTGCCGAGCGCTTGCACCTTCATCGGCAACTTGAAATTACCGAGGCCGCGATAGAACAAGAATTTTTCGAAGTGATCGACGGGCTCATAGATGAACGCTTTGGGAAGTGCCGGCTGTTGCAGATGAACCAGCGCCGCATCGGTTTGTCGCGCGTAAGCGTAGTGATTGTTGTAATCGGCATGCGGCGGCAGGGCTTGAGCGGTCCGCTTGGCAATCACCTTGGCCAAGCGTGCATCGTCCATCTTCGGCGCGAGATAGTCTTCAGGAATTAACCGGACGGTACCCCAGTCGAGCGCCGAGTTCTTCTGCGGTTCGGTGTAACCCTTGTACGGCGGCGAGATTGCAGCCGGTGGATAAAACTCCGTCAGCAACCCCTCGGGAAAAGCGACTTTCACGCGCACGTCGCGCGGCTGCTTCGTATAGAAGTAGGTGATCGGCGTTTCCATCCGCACCAGCGACCGGTAGCTCACCTTCGAGAACACGCCGAAGCCCGAACCCGTGCTCCGGTCTTGCACAAAGTGAGGCAGGTCGTCGTCGAACAACGGCCGAAACTCCAGCCGCCCACCATCGGAGCCCGAGTAGCTGGTGAACGTCCCCCACTCATGCACGACGAGCGGATCATCTCCCAGGTTCGCCGCCCGGCCGTCGTTCGGCGTGGAATTGCGACTCGGCAAGACGCTCTCCGCCGCTCCGCTGAACGACCAGACCATCGCCCCCAGCAACACGACTCCCAATCCCCCTAGCACCCAGCGTTTCATGTTCGCACTCCTGTGATTGCCCACCCTTCGAACCGCGAAACTTTCCCTGGGAGGAAGTAGACCGACCCGCCGAAGTTAATAAGCCAGCAATCGCCAGCCTTTGCCCCCATTTCAGCCGATGGATTTATAACACCTCAGGCAATTTTGTTTTCGGTGAAAAGCTTTACCGCTAAAGGACTTACGCCAAAGACGCCTGAAAATATTATAACAGCGCGCCCGAATTTGATTGGCTAGAAAGAATACCTAACGTGTTTTCTAGAAACGACTTGCGCGTTAAGTTCTGGCGATCGTCCAATAACGCATTATCACACCGATATACCCTCGTATAACCCCTCTCGGCCGCTCCTATAACCTCCTGATCGCTCGCGACAAACATTCGATCACCCGTCCTCTCATCGCTCTGAGTTTCGATCCGCGCAGCAGTCATTAGCTCCAGCCGCGCGTACCTCGCGCCCGAGTTAGGGATGTCTCTCATTATTCCCGGCGCTCGGACAACTCAGGTCCAACGTCCACCAGGAGCGCAAGGCGGGCGAGGCTCCCGGCTGCAAATTCTGACTATTACCATTCACCGCTCACTCGTCTTTAGAATGACGCAGCAGGTTGTGGCCTGGGAGAAACGCGCCGAGGTGGGCCTGGCGGAGAATCGACCGCTTGCAGGATTATTGCGACATTACCGACGGCGAACTGGTCCGCCAGACGCTTGCCGGCCGTTTGGCGAGTTACGCCGAGTTGGTCCGCCGCTGGTCTGCGCCCATCCTCGCGGTTTGTCGGTCGCATACGGGACGAGGGCACATGGCCGAGGACCTCGCGCAGGAGTCGCTCGTCCGGGCGTTTCAGGCACTGGCGACGCTCACCGATCAAAACAAATTCGGGCCGTGGCTCCGCGGCATTGCCGTGCGGGCTTGTCTCGATTGGCGGAAGGCAAAGCAAACCGGACAGCAACCGTTTTCGGTGCTCGATAACGGCGCGGGAGTTTTCGATCCGCCAGGCCACGGCGAAACAGCCGAAACGGTGGCTGAGCGGCGCGAAGAGTGCGAGCGGTTGCGGGCCGCGGTTGCTGAGTTGCCGGAAGCGTATCGCGAAACGTTGTGGCTGTATTACTGCGAGCGATTGACCTATCAGGAACTCGCGGAGTTGCAGGGAACCTCGCGGGCAACGATCAATTTGCGTTTGACCAAGGGCCGCGCGATGTTGCGCGAACGATTGGGAGCGGTGGCGAACTTGGGTAAAGAGTTGCGATGAACTGTGCAGAGTTTCAATCTCAGTTGCAGGCCTGGCTCGCGGGCGAAACCGACGAGACGGTCTCCCGCGCGCTCGAAACGCATTTGAATCAATGCGCCGATTGCCTCGCGCTGCTCGAACGCGAAAACGCCGAGACCCAAGATTTGCCGCTACTGAAAACCGCGCTCGCCGAACCGCAAGCTGCAGCGCGAGTCGCGGAGCGCGTGATGGAACGCCTCTCGACAACGACGATTGCGCCAGCAGTTGCCGCGCGCACGATCGCGTGGAGCACCTGGCTCACGCCATTGCTAACACTAGTGGCAGGATTCTTGTTGGCACTGCTGGTGCTGCCGCGGCCTGAGAAAAAGAACGATCCAGCGCCGTCGATCGCTCAGCCCATTCCCGCTCCGGCTCCGGTCGCGCATTTGGTCGCCGCGACGGGAACGGTCGAAATGTTCGATCAGCAGCAGCAGAACTGGGTGCCTATTTCCAAAAACAAAATCAATTACTTTGCTTGCCCGACTGATTCGCGCGTACGAACGACTGCCGATGTGCGCTGCGAGTTGCAAACCGGCGACGGCTGTGTGATTCGCCTCAACGATCAAACCGAAGTGACGCTGCGCGGCAGCAGTTCGATTGAGTTATCGCAAGGCCAAGTCTGGTGCCGTTCGCCTCGCGAAACGCAGCTTGAAGTGCGTGTCACCAATCCCGCCAACAATCAGCAGAAGAAATCGGACCTGCCAACCATGTGGTGCGTCGGACCCTCCTGCGTGATGACCGGCATTCAACCCGCGGGCGAAGTGCAGGTGGTGAATGCGGAAGGGGAAATCAATCTTCGCACGACGGCGGGAGAGCAGCGTTTGAATCCGGGGCAGGTGGCGGAAATTTCCGGCGGCGAAATCAAGCCGGTGCGGCATGTCGATCCGATGTTGTCGACTCGCTGGATGCAACCGCTAATGATGCGTCGCGGTCCTGACGACGCCGAGTTGAAGCATCGGGTCGATGCGCTCCTCGCGCAGATCGGCCAGTCGAAGATCGCCACGCTCTACGAACAAGAGATTCGCTCGCTGGGCGAGTACGGCGTGTTGCCGCTGGTCCGTTTCATTCAATCGCCACTCGGTGAAAAGGATCCCACGCGGCGTTCGGCGGCGATGGAGATTGTCGCCGATCTTGCGCCCGTCTGGCTCATTCCCGATTTGATCGACTTGCTCGAGAATCCCGATGCCTCCGTCCGCCGCCAAGCCGCCGTCGCGCTCCATCGGCTGACCGCGCTCGACATGAATCTCGGCCCCAACGCCTGGCAAGAAAAACCCAACGACGATCAAGCCAAGGCCCTCGACGAGTGGCGCGGCTGGTGGGCCGCGCATCGCGATCGCTATCCCAAACCGCAACTGCAGATCACCGCAGAGTAGCGACTCCCCAAGTAGCTGAATTCGCCAGAATTCAGATGATGACCTTCGCTAGCCGCCTCTGAATTCTGGCGAATTCAGCTACTTCTTTGCGCCTTCGCGATCTTCTTTGTCCTCACGCAAATTTCTCCGGCAGTGCTATTGCAAGTCAATTGCATTTGCGTAAAACGTCATTATTGCAATTTGATTGCATTAGCGACTTCCGGAGAATGGGACGATGAAGACGGCTCGAGTTGGTTTCACACTGGTCGAACTCTTGGTGGTGATCGCCATCATTGGCGTCTTGGTGGCGCTGCTCCTTCCCGCGGTGCAGTCGGCACGCGAAGCGGCGCGGCGAACGCAATGCTTGAATCATCTCAAGCAGTTGTCGCTTGCCGTGCTCAACTACGAGAGCTCCCACGGGCGGTTGCCGATGAACACCGGCTCGACTGGTTACTCGCCGCATGCTCGGCTGCTGCCGTTTCTCGAGCAAGGGAATCTGTACGACCTGCTCGACTTTTCGCAGCCCACTTACACGGGCCCCGGTGGCAGCCAGGTGCCGAACGCGGCGTACTTGAGCGTGTTCGACAAGGTCGTGCCGATGTTCATGTGCCCGAGCGACCCCGCGCCGCGGGTTTATACCGTGCCGCTCGGCAGTCCCGCGCAGCCGTATCGTTTTGCCGGCAACAACTACATGCTGAGCACCGGCAGCGGCGCGGGGACGAACTACGACGATCGCTTTCAAACCGACGGCGTGGTCTTCACGGGCTCCGCGCTGCGGCTGGCCGATGTGGTCGATGGGACTTCCAATTCGGTCCTTGCGGCCGAAGCGATTCGCGGCGATGGCCAGGATCTTACGCTCGCTGCCGGCATGTTCCCGACGTTTCCTTATCGCAAGATTCTCAGTCCGAGCGGCACTTCTCCGGGCGCGGGCCCCGGTTACACCGGCAGCAGTGCTGGTTGGCCGTCGGGCATCATTGCCGATCCTGACTTGAGCGCGGTGGCGGCCGCGGGAACGAACTGGCGCGGCGGACAGGCAGGAACAGGCCGCGGCATCTCGTGGCTGCGCGGTCTCGCGCACAACGTACTGACCAACGGCTACAACAGCCCGAACAGCCGCATTCCCGATGTCGTCATTCACGGCACGGGCTTTTTCGGCCCGCGGAGCTTTCATCCCGGCGGCGCGAACGTCGCGCTGATCGACGGCAGCGTGCGAACGCTCAGTGAAGCCACCGATCGCACGGTGCAGCGGGCACTGTTTTCGATCAACGGCGGTGAAGTGGTCGCCGTGCATTAAGCGTTGCCGATTTTCTGAAACGTATTCGAGCTGGAGTTGTCTGATGAAGAGAACATTGTGGTGGATAGTCTGCTGTTCGCTATTGAGCACGGTTTGGATCGGCATGAGTCACGCTGAAGAGACAGATCGCGTGATTTTGACGCGCGTCTTCTTTCAAGATGACGACGCCCGCTCGCTGCGGTGGGCCGATTTGTATGCCGGTTCGCCGCCGACGTTGGGAAAGGTGCAAGACGTGCCAGGCTTTCCGAAGCTCGACGTCGAAGAGCAATCGCTGGTGCAAATGGGGGCGGCCCGTGGCATGCTGCTGGTCGGCGTCCGCGACGAACAAAACGGCAAGAAAGAGAGCGGCTGGATCTTGATCGATTCGGGCGTTGGCTCCGAGGGGCACGGCGATCATTCGCACTCGACGTACGCGCAGGCTCCGCGCATTCGGGCGAAAGTGCTCGACGACAAGCAAGGGAATCCGGCGCACCTGTACGTCTACGACGACATCTTTTATCTGGCCAACGACAAACTCGGGGGCTACACGCGGATCGATCCTGCCGCGATTCGACCCGCCGATGACGCTGCTGCCGTCAGCCAGCAAGCGAAGTTTATTCCCGGCGGCGGTGGCCACATCACGCTGGCTGCGTTCAATCGCGCGGTGGGTTACTCCAGCTGGATTGATCGCGAAGGAGACAACGCCGGGCGCGTTGATGTGACGCCCTTCGCGACTGGCAAGATCGGCTATTCGCTCCGCTTGCCGACGGGTGGCATTCACGGGGCCACGGCACTTGGCGGCAAAGTTTTCTTTGCACCGACGGACGGCATTTGCTGGGTCGAAGGTGACGCAACCGGCGCGCTCGGCGCGGATGCGGTGAAGGTGCAACATCTTTCGCTCGGCAAAGAACCTGACAGCGATAAGCCGATTCGGACCGGAGCTTTTTCAACCTTTGGCGAGCATGTCCTTTTCGTAACAGGTCAAGGAGCGCACGCGGCGCTGCATACGTTGCCGGCGAAGGCAGCCGCGCCGCAGCCGACGAAGCTGGAGTTGAAATTGAGCGATGGCAGTCGGCCTGTCGGCCCGATGGCGAGTTTGCTCGTTGGTGGCTGTCCGATGGCGCTGGTGTTTCATGACAACTCGGCTACCGATGCAGGCGAGCAGGTTTCGCTGATCGAGCTCGATCCGAATCTCGACGGCGCGTTCAACGATGCTCGCGTGGTGAAGGTAATGCCAGTTGGCAAAAGCAAAGTGAACGGCCACGCGGGGCATCACGACGCGGCGTTTGTCGGCGACTCGCGGCATGCGATTTATTCGAACCCCGGCGATGGCACCCTCGGGTTGTTGCGCGTGCGGCGGTGGGAACAAGTCGGCACGTTTAAGGTCGGCGGCACGCCGTCGAAGATCGAAACCATTGGCGAGTCATCGGGACATTGAGGCGAATGTGAGCGGCAGAATTTTGTTGGTACTGGTGCTCGGCTGCAGCGCGTGGCTGAGCGGTTGTTCGCGCGATCGATCGGTGCCGGGAGGCACGCGCGGTGTTCTTCGTCGCGGCGAGAGCGGCCTGCGCGATGTGCAAGTGAACGTCTATCGCGCCGGCGAGATGCAATCGATCGGCTTCGGCATGACGCGCGAGGGTGGGGAGTTCGAACTGTTTCAGCCCGGCGCACAAGGCGCGTTGCACCTGGAGCCGGGCGAGTATGTCTTCACGCTCGAAGCGACCGGTCCGGAGACTATTTTCTTGCCGCCGGTAATGTCGCACCCGCAGCACTCGCCGCTGAGGAGAACTTGGACCGCTAGCGACCAAACGTTGGAGCTAGTGCTGCCGTGAGCAGCCGATCATCGACTTTGCCGGTCTGTCAAACTGGCGCGGCTGCGCCGAATATTACAATTCCGCGGTGTATATCAGTTGTGAAGATTTTCCTGCCGATAGAGGGTGACACTTGTGTTAGTTTCGCTGCGAACCATCGACGAAATGTGCTGTCATGAAGCGATTGCAACTCTGCTTTCTGGGCGCTGCCCTCGCGATCATGGCTAGCGCTCAGCTAGCCCGCGCGCAGGGCATCTTTCCCCAGAGCATGCAGCAGCCGACGCCGGGAGCCGCTTATCAACAACAAGCGCCAACGCTGCCACTGCCGCCCCAGTACGCGCCGCAGCAGTTCGCTCCAGCTCAGCTTCCACAACCACAACCGCACCCTGCCCAGCCTTATCCAGCCCAACCTCCTCCGGCGCAGGCTCCGTTTCCGCAGCAACAATATCCGCAGCCGTATCCTCAGCAGGTTGTGAATCCAGAGCAGTTGCTAGAGCGGCTACCGGTGCCGCCGGAGCAGATGATCGCCACGATGTCGGCCAACGACTTCCTGGAGAGCAATGCTGCCGCTGGACCAAATGAGGCCATTACGGCGAAGGTGGCGGCGCTCGAAAAAGAAGTCGCCGCGATGAAGGCCGCTTCAAAGAAGTTGCCGAGCGTGACAATCAACGGTGTAGCGCAGATGGATGCGGTGGCGTTCAGTCAGGATGCCGCGAGTCGCGCGACATTCGATCCGATCCAAGGCGGCCCGATTCAGAACGGTGCTGACTTTCGCCGCGCGCGATTGAGCGCCAAGGGCGCCATCGCCGACAACATGAACTATTTCTTTCAGATGGACTTCGCTTTTCCCGGGCGGCCAACCTTTACCGACGTGTGGGTCGAGTGGACGCAGCTGCCGTTGCTCGGCAACGTGCGCGTCGGTCAATGGAAGCAGCCCTTCAGCCTGGAAGTGGTGAGCAGCTTTCGTTACACGACGTTCATGGAACGTTCGTCGCTGTTTCAAGCCTTCACGCCGTTCCGGCACATGGGCATCGGCTTTTATGATCACTCGGAAGATCTGAATTGGACCTGGGCGGCGTCGCTAATTCGCACCGGGCAGGACCAATTTGGAGATTCGCTGAGCACCAACGGCGGCAACGGCGTGGTCGGGCGGTTGACGCATTTGCTCTGGTATGACGAGCCAGCCGACGGTCGTTATTACAGCCACATCGGCGGCGCTTATTACTACAACTCACCGCCGCGCGACTTAACTCGCTTTCGGTCCATTCCCGAACTGTTCGTCGGCGAAAACGGCGCGGGCGCGGTTGGCACATCGGGCCAGGCACTGCCGGGACCGATCAACGGCACGCCGTTTTTTGTCGATACGCTGCCGATCCTCGCCGGCAACGTACACACCTTCGGCGCTGAAAACCTGACTGTTCACGGAGCCTTGTCGTTTCAAGCCGAAGCGATGGCAGCCGTGGTCGATCAGATTGGCGGTCCCACGTCGACGCTGTGGGGCAGTTACATGCAGGTCGGCTACTTTCTGACCGGCGAGCATCGGCCTTACGATCGCATTGCAGGGGCCATCGATCGGGTGAAGCCGTTCGAAGACTTCTTTATGCTCCGCACCGACGGCGCGCATTGCTACGGCTTGGGTGCGTGGGAAGTGGCGGCCCGTTGGTCGTACATCGACTTGAACGACGGCAACATCGTCGGCGGCCAGATGAGCAACGCCACGCTGGGGGTGAACTGGTACTGCAATCCGTATTGCAAAGTGGTGTTCAACTGCGTGCACAGCTGGCTCGATGCTCGCACAGGTGTGCAGAGCGAAACGACTGGGTATGGGATGCGGGCTCAGTATGATTTTTAAGCGAGCCGGTTTGATGAGTTGATTCCAACTCGCTTCTTTTGGTGCTGCCGCACGAGGGCAAACGTGGAGTCCGGTTGCCCAAACCTTCGGCTCACGCCTCGGGCTTTCTTTTCGTTGCTGCGCAACGTTAGGGAGCTCGTTCGTAGGCTTCGCGCTCGAACGGATTATCCCAATAGGGATGTTTGCCGCGCCACCACACCCACCAGGCCGAGGCGAAGTAGGCGGGGACGAAGAGCAGCCCCCAGCGTTCATATTGCTGCACATGGACGAACTCGTGGGCGCGCGTGCGGTCGAGATCGTAACGACTGCGGGCAATCACGCTGTGGCCCAGCGTCATGGCCGATGCGCCGCCGATGAGTGGTGCGCGCGAGAGGAGCCAGGAGAGGAATCGGCCTTCGAACTCCAGCACTCGGCCGCGGAGTTGAAATGAGCCGCCGGTTGCCAGGCTGATGACGCCGAGCGTGCAACCAAGGAGTGTCCAGGGCGCAGCCCAGATGATGCCGAGCGAGATCAAGATGGCGTGAAGAACGGCGGTCATCGGGCGCTTGCTATCCCCTGTCAAAATGGGGCTGAAACCGGTAGCTTAGTTAGTTCGGACAAGCACCGTGTCCTTGCTACTTCAACAGTTTTTTCATTGCCATACAAGGAGTCTTTGATGAGCGTTCTGGTTACCCAACCCGCCCCAGAGTTCAAAGCCACGGCCGTCATGCCGAACGGCGAGTTCAAGCCGGTCAGCCTGGCCGATTACAAGGGCAAGTACGTCGTGCTGTTCTTCTGGCCGCTCGACTTCACCTTCGTCTGCCCGACCGAGATCATTGCGTTCTCGGATCGCGCCGAAGATTTCGAGAAGCTGAACGTGCAACTCCTCGGCGTGTCGGTCGACAGCCATTACACCCACCTCGCTTGGCGCAACGTGCCGCGGACCGATGGCGGTCTCGGCCAGATCAATTACCCGATGGTCGCCGACCTGAACAAGGAAATCTCGAAGGCGTACGATGTGCTGCTGCCTGGCGGCATCGCCCTCCGCGGTTTGTTCCTGATCGACAAAGAAGGCAAGGTCCGCCATCAGTTGATCAACGACCTGCCGCTCGGCCGCAATGTCGAAGAAGCCCTGCGGATGGTTCAAGCTCTGCAGTTCTTCGAAAAGAACGGCGAAGTTTGCCCGGCCAACTGGAAGGAAGGCTCGCGCACGATCAAGCCGACGGTCAACGACAGCAAGAAGTTCTTTGCTGCTGAGTACACGGGCAAGGGTTAATTGCTGCTGAGTGCGTAACACGCTGAGTAAACCGAAGGGATCGTCGAAAGACGGTCCCTTTTTTTGTATTCGTTCTGAATTCTGGCGAATTCAGCTACAGGAAGTTGAAATTGATCGCGGCCAACCGGATACTGTCCGGTTCATTCCTCCCCTGGCTGCCTCGATTCAGGAATCGCCATGAAGATTGTTACTGGCTGGTTGGCATTTGCCGCGCTCCTTGTTGGTTCGCTTTCATTCGCCGCAGATAAGCAAGCGCCGGTGCGCACGGGCACTGGTGTGATGACATTCGAAACAGTGCCGGGCTGGGGCTTGCGGCCCGATGGCTCATCGTCGCTCGGTTCGACGCACGGTGGTGTGGTGATCGACAAGGAAGGAAACATCTACACCAGCGCCGCCAAGGGCGTGGTAGTCTTTTCGCCCGATGGCAAAGTGGTCAAGGAATACCTGGGTGGCGATTACACAAATCTGCACGACATGAAGATCGTCGCCGAAGACAAGGGCGAGTTCATTTACGGCGCACGCAATAACAATGCCGAGGGCATCAAGTTCAACGCGCACACCGGCGAGGTGGCGTTCAAGTTGCCGTTTCCGAAGGAGTCGGGTCTGGGCCTGACGAAGTTCAGCCCGACCGCGATCACCGTCGCGCCGAATGGGGACATCTTTTTGTCGGATGGCTATGCCAGCAACTACGTCTTCAAGTTCGACAAGACCGGCAAGTACCTGAAGCACTTCGGTGAGAAGGGGAACGATCTCAAGCAGTTCAACACCGCGCATGGCATGGTGCTCGACACCCGCTACGATCCACCGCGCCTACTCATCTGCGATCGCAATCACACGCCGAAGGGCCGGTTGGTGCACTATGATCTCGACGGCAATTTCCTGGGCGAAGTGGTGACAGGTCTTGGCATGCCCACCTCGGCTGCCGTGCAAGGCGACTACGTCGCCATTCCCGATCTATCCGGGAAGCTGACAATCATTGACAAGGAGAACAAGGTCATCTCGGTCCTCGGCGAGAACCCCGATCCGAACAAGGGTCGTAACTTCGGCATTAAGCAAGATCAGTGGGTCGAAGGGGTCTTCAGCGGCACCCACGGGGCGTACTGGGACAAGGACGGCAACCTCTATATCCAGGATTGGAATACCGACGGCCGCATCATGAAGCTGGTCCGGGTCAAGCAGTAAGCGTGGCCGAATCGAGCCAAAACAGGCCAAAAAGCGGGGAAATCGCCTCAGGAAGGCGTTTCCCCCACGCTGGGAGGTAGGTGGCCAGCTAAATCTCTCGCAAATAGCTGGAAATTCATTTTGCCTACGTTATACTCCGCCCTAGTTGAATAATCTCCCTCACGCGAATAGTCGGCCAGGCTGTTTCCGGAGATGATGCGCTCTCACATCATCTTACGCTCGGGTTGACGAAGCGCGTGCCACTCCCCTTCAACCCACTACTCTCTCCATGCGCAACCGACTTCGGTCTGCCAGTCGTCGTTTCTTGGGCACTTCCGTTCGCAAGCCAGCGCAGCCAGCGAAAATTCGTCGGCGGGGCTTTTTGGAATCGTTGGAACCGCGCTTGGTGCTGCACGGCGAAGTAACGCCGATCTTTCCGCTGCCGGATAACCCGGTCGCTTTCCTCAGTCCCGATGGAAAGTTTGAGATTCATGCCGCCACCAGCGCTGCGCACAACAACCAAATTGTGGTCAGCCAGGATGCCGATGGCAATCTGCTGATCACCGACAGTCTGCTGCCATTCCAAGCCGTGGGGATTCCTGGCGCGCAGTTGTTGGCCGATTTGCAGACGCTGAGGATTCCGGCCAGCTTGTTGCCGTCGCAGCAGCTATACATATACGGCGGCGATGGCGACGACACGCTCACGCTCGATTTTTCGAACGGCAATGCCATTCTGCCCGACGGTCTGTTTTTCTATGGCGGCGACCAAAACAGCCTAGATCCGGGCGATCAGATCGTGCTGCAAAACGGCACGGTCGATAGCGTCGACTACACGTTTATCAATGACAACGATGGCTCGATTGCGGTCGATGGCCGCAACCTCAGCTACGTGGGTCTTGAACCGGTCACCGATAACCTTTCCGCAACCACCCGTAGCTTCACTTTCACTGGTGCCGCTGAAACTGTCGCGATTACCGACAACATCGCGGGCGATGGTTTGACGCGCATCAACAGCACGCTGGGCGAATCGGTCGACTTTACCGCGCCAACGACGTCGCTGACGGTGATCACCAATGGTGGTGACACGGTGAATGTCACTAGCTTCGATGCCGCGTTCAATACGCCGCTCATTTCGCTCGAAGGAACGACAAGCACCAACACATACAACCTCGGCACGGGCAACGTCATTCCCGATGCAACCAATCTGAACTTGGCAGGGAATGCTGCGCTCGTTTTGAACGCCGCCAACGGCGAAACCATCGGCGCGCTGTCGTCGACGAACGCAACACCGACGCTGAACCTCAACGGCCAAGCTCTGACCACCGGCAACGGATCGAACACCACGTTTTCGGGCGTGATCTCGAGCACCAACGGCCGACTGGTGAAGGAGGGCGCCGGCACACTGACGCTCTCGGCCACGAATACATTCACCGGCGGCACGACGATCAACGGTGGTGCGATCAGCATCGGCGCCGATCTCAACATCGGTGCGGCTCCTGGCGCGGTGACACCGGCATCGATCACGCTCAACGGCGGCACGCTGACGACGACGGCGGCCTTTACGCTAAATGCCAACCGCGGGATCACGCTCGCGGGTACGGGCGGCACGATCAATGTCAACACCGCGGCTCTGGCCAGCTTCACCTACAACGGCACGATTACGGGCGGGGCGCCGTTTACGAAAACTGGTGCTGGCGATCTGATTTTCAACACAGCAGCTGTTACCCATGGTTTCAGCAACTTGACGATCAATAACGGCCGGTTGTTTTATGGTAGTCAGACGAACCTCGGCACTACTACCACTCCAGTTCTCATTCAGAGTGGCGGCACGCTCGATCTGCAAACCACGGCTTCGACGATCCAAAATCCGATTACGGTCGAGTCGGGGGGCGGCATTGCCGCGCGCGTGGCGTTGACGCTGTCCGGCGTGGTCACGTTGCCCACGGCAGGCACGGTAATTTTCAATCGTGACGACGGCGCGACGGCGGCCATCACGCTGAGCGGCGCCAACACCACCAACTTAACAGGCGCGCTGACCATTCAAGTCGGCACGGTCAACGCCACCGTCGGTCAGGTGAATGTCAACCATGTCTTCAATGGCGCCTTTGGTCTCATCAAGACCGGCACTGGCAACCTGCGTTTGAGTGGTGTGAGCACCTACACCGGCGACACCACAATCTTGGAAGGCCCGCTGCTCGTCGCCGGCAATATCGCCCCTTCGACGAACGGCAACCTCGGCAACTCGGCCAATCCGATTCTCCTTGGCGACACCACCGGCACAGCTGGCGCTGGCCTCTTCACCGACGCCGCGCTAACGATCAGCCGTGGCATCAATCTGCGTGCGGGTAGCACCGGCGTGAAACGCATCGGCATCACGGCCGCCGCCAATTCCACCATCAGTGGTCCGATCACGCTAAACGATCACGTAACATTCCAGATCAATTCGAACACCATGACCGTCAGCAGTTTGCTGGCAGATTCGGGCGGTGCGCGCAACGTAACCAAGACCAACACCGGCACGCTTGTTCTCAGCAACAACGGCAATACCTACACCGGCGTCACGTCGTTTAGCGGTGGTATTTTGAATGCCACCTCCATCGGTAACTACGGCGCAGCGAGCGCGCTCGGTGCCCGCACGGCGGCACAAGAAACGGCGACTGGCGACGGCATCGGCTTGGTGTTCCGCGGCGGCACGCTGCAATACACGGGCTCCACGGCACAGAGCACTGACCGGCAGATTCGCGTGCAAACGACGGGCGGCACGATCGACGCCTCGGGGACTGGCAGCGGCACTTTGTCGTTTACCTACAGCGCCGCGAATACGAATTGGTTCGACACGGCCGGCACTCGCACGTTCACGTTGACGGGCTCGAATACCGGCGCGAATACGTTCGCACAGCGAATCACGAACGAGTCGACGAGTGCCACGAGCCTGACCAAGGCGGGGGCTGGCTCGTGGACCATCAACAGCACCGGTAATACGTTCACTGGCCCAACGACGGTTTCCGCGGGCACGCTGGTAGTGAATTCCACTTTGGTCAGTGCGCCCACGGTGAACGGCGGGACGCTGACAGGAACCGGTCCCACTGGCTTGCTGACCGTTAATTCTGCGGGCACGCTGGCTCCGGGTGTGGCCGTCGGAACGTTTACGACGACCAACGACTATGTAATGAACGGTCGGCTGACCGCTCAAATCGGCAGCGCCACGGGAAATGTGGCCGGCACCGATTACGATCAGGTGCGTGTGACGGGTGGCGGCAGCGTGACTCTGGGCGCTACTTCGTTTTTGAACGCTGTCTACACCGGCGCAGCAGGAACCTTCAATCCGCCGTTGGGTCAGTCGTACATATTGATCGACAACGACGGCACGGCAGCAGCCGATACAGTGGGCAAGTTTGCCGGACTCGCCGAAGGCGCGATCGTGACGATCGATGGCCGCAGTCTGGCGATCTCTTACGTCGGTGGCGATGGCAACGATGTAACGCTAACGGCAGTCGCCGCGGTGCCGATCATTTATGTGGATGCAACCTTCACCGGAAGTGGCACGGTCGACGGCGATCGCGAGACGACGGGCTCGCAATCGGCCACCATCGGGACGACTGCGTTTGCCACGATTGATGATGCGCTGACGGCGCTCCCTGGCTTCGCCGGCATCATCGTCGTGAACGGCGGCACCTATGCCTCGGCCAACTTGGCTGGCGGTGGCAATGTCACGCTGCGCTTGGTGCAGGACCTGGTGGCAGCCGAGACCAACGTCACGATTCAGAATCTGACGGGTTCGGCGGGCGACACGATCGTCACGCGGTCTTTGAACGCAGCGAATGCCAACCTGACGGTTGAGCAAGGGGATTTCTCCGGCGTCATTTCGGGCATTGGCGATTTCGCTAAGACGACAGCAGGGACGTTGTCGCTGCGCGGCCAAAGCACGTACGGTGGTTCGACCACCATCACGGGAACGGGTGGCGCCGGTGTCTTGGCCCTCGAAGCCGCGAACGCGCTACCAGCATCGACAGTGGTTACGCTCGGTCTGCTCACCGAAGTCGGCACGATCGATTCCAACTTCAATCAAACGATCGGCGGTCTGCAAATTCGCAGCAACACTGCGTCGTACAACACGATCGATATTGCGCCGAGCACGACATTTAACGTGACCGGCACGACGTCGCTCTCGATCGGTGTTCCCAGCACGACCGCGCAGGTAACCAACGTCAACTTCATCGGCGGCGGTGCGCTCAATGTTTCGAATGCGACCGCCGGTACGATCGCGGTCTTCGGCATTCAAAACTCCGATCAGAACGCGACGCAGAACTCGGTCGATGTGAACATGACCGCGCTCAGCAATGTGACCATCAACGCCGAAACCATTCGCGTCGGTTGGAATTCTCGCATTGCCGCAACGGTCAGACTTTCGAACACGGCCAACACGATTACTGCCGACACACTGTCGATCGGCGACTCGGTAACGAACAACGCTGGCACGCCGATCTTGGTCGAACTGGGAACCGGCACGAATGTGCTGCAATTGACGAACCTGCTCGTCGGTGCGGCCAAAGGTAACGGAGATTTGAAATTCGCGTCGCAGACGGCAGGGAGTCCCGGCACATTGTTGCTGACGGGGCGAACCGGTGGCGCTAGCGCGGCCAACATCAGCGTGGGCATCAACACTCAAGTCGACACGGGCGCGAGTATTATCGGCAACATCGACTTGCGTGGCCACGTCGCCACAGTGCAAGCCGATACCGTTGTGTTGGGACGATCGAATCGTGGTGCCAGCACGAGCGGCGCTGCGGGCAATTTGTTTTTCGACGCGGGCACATTTTCAGTCAATACGCTGATCTTCGCCGACAAGACCGGTGGCGCCACCGGCGTCATCACTGGCGTGTTGACGGTGGGCGGCGGCACCTTCACGGTCAATACCGCGGTTACTTTTGGCTCGCAGGCGAATGCGGCCTCGGCGACTGCGACTTTGAATATCACTGGCGGCACCGTCACGATGAATCCCGACCTCTTCAAGGGTGCGGGCACGGTCACGGGGACAATCAACCTCAGCGGCGGTGTACTCGACCTGACGAACGACAGCATCGGAACGGCAGCCGCGCCGGTTGTGCTCAACTTCACGGGTGGTTCGCTGCTGAACCTCGACGATTACAACGGCACTGGAACCATCACCAAGGCGGCAGGCACGAATGGCAACCTCACTGGCACCATTCCAGGCCCGATAACCGTGGCAGCCAATTCTTTGTTCTTGGTGGGCACGTCAGGCGTGCTGACAGTGAATGCGGGAGCCACGTTGTCTGCCGGCTTGGCGGGCACGATCGCGCAGATTGTTTCGGGCAACTACGTGCAGAACGGCGCGTTGAATCTCGAGATCGCTACTCCCGCCGGCGAAGCACCGGGAACCGATTTTGACCAGATCAAGGTTACAGGCACCGTCACCTTGGGCGCGGCTTCGACCCTCAGCGTAGCTTACAACGGCGCGCCTGGGACTTTTTCTGGAATTAACGGGCAGCTGTACACGCTCATCGACAACGACGGAACAGACGCCGTCGTGGGCACGTTCAACGGCTTGGCAGAAGGCACCACGATTACGGTCGATGGTGTTGCGATGCGACTCTCGTACGTGGGCGGTGACGGCAACGATGTCACGCTATCGGCGGTGGCCGGAGCTCCCGTCTTCATCTATGTCGACGACGACTTCACGGGCACGACCGTCGATGGCAATCTGGAAGCCGCCGGCGTTCAAACCGCCACCTTGGGCGTGGACGCATTCACTTCGATCGGCGCGGCCCTGACGGCATATCCCAACTACACCGGCATCATTTTTCTGAATGGCGGCTCGTACGCCTCCGCTCCGCTGGCTGGCGGTGGGAGCGTAACGGTTCGGCTGCTGCAGGATCTTACCAACTCAGAGCTTGACGTCACTGTGCAGAATTTGACTGGCGACAGCAACGATCTGATTGCCAGTCGCTATCTCAATACGGCCAACGCCAATCTGATTGTCGAGCAAGGTAACTTCGCCGGTGTGATTTCTGGCACGGGTAACTTCACCAAGACCACCGCGGGCGGATTGACGCTGAGTGGTGTCAGCAATTACACCGGTTCGACGACTCTGAGCGAAGGAACGGTAACGACCGGCGCGGACAACGCCCTTCCCAACACAGCCTTGACGATCGGCACAGGGACGACTGTGGCCACGCTCAATCTGGGAACGTTCAATCAGGTATTCACGTCGCTGACGTCGCTCAGCAACAGTGCCTCCGTCAACACCATCACTGTCGCCCCCACGAAGACGCTGAACGTCACCGGCGGCATGACGATCGGTATCGCCAATACTGCTGGCGCTGCGACGCAAACCAAGCTCACGGTGAATGGCGGCGGCGCGATGACCGTTGCGGGCACCACCGTCACGATCGGCGTGAACCAAGCCGGCACGAATGTGGCCTGGACCAACACCGGCACCCTGGATGTCACGGCACTGAGCAATTTCACCGCGACGGTAACGAACTTCAACTTGGGCGTGGGTGGCACTTCGTCTGGCGCTGGTAACGTTCTGCTGTCGAATACAGCGAACACGATCACCGCGACCACGCTGGCTGTGGGTGATACGGGCGGAAATAATGGCGGTGGTACTAGCACGTTGACACTGGGAACCGGTACGAACGTTCTCCGCGTCGACAACTTGAACATCGGCCGTGGCAAGAACACCGGTACGGGCATTGTGAAGTTTGCTTCGCAAACCGCCGGCAGTCCGGGCACGGTCACTATCAACAACGCTGCCGGCTCGGGTGCTGTCGCATCGGTACAGATTGGTGATAACAACGGCACGGCGACGGCGGGTGGCGCTGTGGGAACGCTCGACCTGCGTGGACACGTGGCGACGGTCACTGCTACCGCAGTGACGCTGGGCCGATTGAACATGGGTAGCAGCACCGGCGGTACATCGGGCACTCTCCGCTTCGATGCAGGCACATTTACGGTGGACACGCTGACCGTTGCTCCCAAGACGGCAGCAGGCACTGGCACGTCGGTTGGGTTGCTGGAAGTGGGCGGCGGCACATTCACGGTGAACACGGCCCTCATCCTAGGTTCGCAAGCGACTGCTGGTGCTGCAACTGCGACGCTGAATATTACGGGCGGCACGTTCACCACCAACGCAAACATTACTCAAGGTGGTGGCACAACGACCTCGACGATCAACCTTAGCGGCGGCACCTTGAATGCAACCGCCAAGAACATCGGCACTGCGGCGGCTCCGATCGCCTTCGTCTTCACGGCGGGCACGTTGCAGAATTTGGCTCAGTACAACGATGGGGCGGTGGTTTCGAAGACGGGGGCTGGGACGGCGACGATTGCGGGGGTGAATGCTTACACCGGGGCGACGACGGTTGTGGGTGGGACGCTCGCGGTGACAGGGACGATGGTGAGTGCGCCGACGGTGCAGACTGGGGCGACGTTGACCGGGACTGGGACCACGGGGTTGTTGACGGTGGATGCGGGCGGCACGCACGCGCCGGGGACGAATGTGGGGACGACGACGGTTAATGGGAACTATGTCGAGAATGGCGCGCTGCAGATTCAGATTGGTTCGGTGAGCGGCGCGACGGCGGGGACCGATTATGACCAGGTGCGGATTCTCAGTTCTGGCAGTGTGACGATCGGCGCGGGGGCGACGCTGGTGGTGAGTTACACAGGCGCGGCGGGGACGTTTAATCCGACGGCGGGTAATTCGTATGTGCTGATCAACAACGATGGGACGTCGCCGGCGGATACGGTTGGCACGTTCAGCGGTTTGGCCGAAGGGGCGACCGTGACCGTCGATGGCAGGGCGCTGATCCTGTCGTACATCGGTGGCGATGGCAACGATGTGGTGCTGACCGTGCCGGCGCCGACGGTGCTGTATGTCGACGATGATTTTCCGGCGAGTGGGACCGTCGATGGCGATTTGGAAACGGCGGGGACGCAGACGGCGACGATGGGAACGACGGCGTTTCAATCGATCGTGGCGCTGCTGGCGGCGAACCCGACGTTTGCCGGCACGATCGTTGTCAACGGTGGTGTGTATGCTTCGGCCCTGCTGGCCGGCGGCGGGAATGTCACGCTGCGACTCGTGCAGGATTTGACCAACAACGAACTGAATGTGCAGTTCAACGATCTCTCGGGCGCTGCCGGCGATGCGATCATCACGCGGTTTAACAACGTGGCGAACGCGGGGTTGATCGTCACACAGGGAACGTTCAACGGCGTGATCAGCGGCAGCGGCACGCTGTCGAAGATCAACGCGACGCAGGTCGAGTTGCTGGGCGTGAATACGTACACCGGCGCGACGACCGTGACCGGTGGCACGCTGCGAATGACCGGTTCGAATATTCCGAGCGCGACCACGGTGCAGACCGGCGCGACGCTGACTGGCGCTGGCACGACCGGGCCGGTGACGGTGAACGCGGGCGGCGTGCATCAGCCTGGCGTCGGCACGGCGGTGGGCTTTGCGAACGTGCAGGGCAACTACGTGCAGAACGGCGGGCTGACGATCGAGATCAGCTCGATCAACGGCACCACGGCGGGGACGAACTACGATCAGGTGCGCGTGACGGGCACGGGGAGCGTTGCTCTCGGCGGTACGCTGACGGTGAACTACACCGGCGCAGCGGGAACGTTCAATCCGACCGTCGGCGCCACGTATGTGCTCATCGATAACGACGGCACGGCAGCGGCAGATACGACCGGCGCGTTCACGGGCATCGCCGATGGCTCGTTCGTGATCGTCGACGGCAAGGCCCTGCAGATCAACTATCACGGCGGCGATGGCAACGATGTGGTACTCGTCGCGCCGAACATCACCACGCTGTATGTGAATGATCAGTTCACCACCGGCAACGTCGATGGCGATCTGGAAACGGCCGGCACGCAGACGGCGACGGTGGGAGTCAACGCCTTTGCTTCGATCGCTGCGGCGCTCGCGGCGTATCCGGGTTTCGCGGGCACGATCGTGGTGAATGGTGGTGTGTATGCTTCGGCGCTACTGGCTGGCGGTGGCAATGTCACTTTGCGGTTGGTGCAGGATCTGGTGGCCGGCGGGGCGGATTTGAATGTGCAGTTTAATGATCTCTCGGGCGATGCCGGCGATGCGATTGTGACGCGGTTTAACAACGCTGCGAATGCGAATTTGATTGTGGCGCAAGGAACCTTCAACGGAGTGATCTCAGGCGCGGGAAGCGTGACGAAGACCACGGCGGGTGTTTTGGATCTTCTCGGCGTGAATACGTTCACCGGCGCGACGACGGTGAGTGGTGGCACGCTGCGTGTGACGGGGTCGAACATTCCGAGCGCGACGACGGTACAGACTGGCGCGACGCTCACGGGCGCTGGCACGACGGGACCGGTGACGGTGAATGCGGGCGGCGTGCATCAACCGGGCGTCGGCACAGCTGTTGGTTTCGGCAACGTGCAGGGGAACTACGTGCAGAACGGTGGGCTGACGATCGAGATCAGTTCGATTGCTGGCACGACGGCGGGGACGGATTTTGATCAGCTGCGGATTACGGGCAGCGGCAGTTTGACGCTCGGCGGTACGAGCACGTTGACCGTGAATTACACCGGCACTCCTGGAACATTCAATCCGACGGTCGGGTCGATTTATCGGATTATTGATAACGATGGTTCGGCGGCAGCCGACACGACGGGAACGTTCAACGGTCTCGCGGAAGGGACCACGGTGACCGTCGACGGCAAGCCGATGCAGATTCAATATCATGCGGGCGATGGCAATGATGTGGTGCTCGTCGCGCTGGCGCCGATCGCGGCGCTGTATGTCGATGATGATTTTCCGGCTTCGGGTGTGGTCGATGGTGATCGGGAGACTCCCGGGGTGCAGTCGGCGACGATGGGGACGACGGCGTTTCAGTCGTTGGCCGCGTTGTTTACGGCGCTGCCCGGTTACGCCGGTGTGATCATTGTGAATGGTGGCGATTACTCGGCCACGCCGGCGGCGCTCGCCGGTGGCGGCGATGTGACGCTGCGACTCGTGCAGGATCTGACGCTGGGTGAAGTCGATGTGATCCTCGGCGCGCTCACCGGCAGCGCGGGCGATCAGATTGTCACGCGGTTCCTGAATGCGGCGAATGCGAATCTGATTGTCACCAGTGGTTCGTTCCCGGGGGTCATCAGCGGTAGCGGCAGTGTGATCAAGAATGGCACGGGAACGGTCACGCTCTCGGGCGCGAATACGTTCACCAGCGCGGCGATCATCAACGGCGGTGTGCTGAGCGTGGCCGATGTGGCGAATAGCGGCGCGGCGAGTCACCTGGGCAGTGGCAACAGCGTGACGATCAGCGGCAACAGCGTGCTGCAGTTCACGGGCGGCGCTGCCGATGCGATGAACCGGACGATTAATCTCACGGCGTCGGCGGGGGCGAGCTCGCCGCGAATTGAAGTGACCAATGCGGCCGGCGATTTGCAATTGACCGGCACTGTTGCCGGCGGCGGACAGATTCTCGGCAAGATCGGCGCGGGTGCGCTGTCGTTCGATACTGGTTCGACCACGACCATCGGCACGCTCTACGCTGCCGGCGGTGTGACGAATATCCGCGGCAACGCGGGGGTGACGGCGGGGCAGATCGGCGTCGGCGCGAATCCGTCGTTCATTCTCGGCGGCGGCAGCGGCACGCTGAATGTTCAAGGGACGGCGACGATCTCGACCGGCACGATTCATCTCGGCGAGAACAACGGCGGGCCGGCGCAGACGAACTTTTTGAATCAAAGCGGCGGCACCGTGACGGTGACCGGCAACTCCACCGAAAACGCAGGCATTCGCCTCGGTCACTGGGGTAACGAGACGAGCACTTACACGCTTTCGGGCGGCACGCTGCAGCTCACCGACCCCACGGCCGACATCGCGATTGCGACCGACGGCGATGGCACGTTCAGCCAGACCGGCGGCATTTTGAATGTGCCGGGCATCATGGTCGATCATCGTAACGCGACCGGCAATGCGTCGTTCAGCATCACTGGCGGCACGAGCACGATCGGCGCTCGTGGCTTGCGAATCGCCGACTCGACGACGTCGACGATTGCTGGCACGGCGAACGTCACGGCGAGCAGCATTGCGATTGGGCAGTTCGTCAATAGCTCGCTGAGCATCGGCGGTTCGGCCGCGGTGAATGTCAGCGGCGCGGTAACGCTCGGCACTGCTGGGACGATCGGTGGCGATCTGACGATTACTTCGACGGGCGTGATCTCGTTCGGCGCGCTACGCGTCGGCCGTGGTACGGCAACGATCAATGGCGCGAACGTCACCTCGACGGGCGTGGTGGTGGTGGGCTCGAATCGCTCGGACGAGATTGCGGGGATGACGACGGGCAGCACGGCGAGCGGTGTGCTGAACGTCAGCGCCGGGAGCCTGACGGCGGCTGGCATCTTGATGGGGAATGCCGATGGCGGCACGGTGACGGGCACGATCAATCAGACGGGTGGCACGGTGACGACGACCGGCGATGCCGGCGAAGGGAACGGCGTGCGGATGGGGCACTATCCGCAGGCGACGACGTTCTACAACTTGAGCAATGGCACGCTGAACGTGAACGGTGGGTTTGCGTTGTCGACGGCGACCGATGGCACGGGGACGTTCTTGCAGACCGGCGGCACGGCGAATGCCACGCAGATCGATTTGAACAGCCGCGCCGCAACCGCGGGCAACGGCACGTTCACGCTTAACGGCGGTGTGTTCAATCTGGGGAACGGCGGCATCGTGACCGACGGCGGCGGTGGGCCTTACACGGCGAACCTCGGTGGCGGTACGCTGCGAGCCACGGCAGGTTGGTCGTCGATTCTCAACTTCAATCTGACGAACGCGGTAGGCCCGGCCATCATCGATACGAACGGCTTCAATGTCGCGCTCAGCGGCGTGCTGAGTGGAGCGGGCGCGCTGACGAAGATCGGCGCGGGGAATCTCACGCTCTCGGGCGTGAATACTTACACGGGCGCGACGAATGCTAACGCGGGGGTGTTGCAACTCAGCGGTGGCGCGGCGGTGTTTGATACTGCTGGTGCGGTGAATGTCGGGCTTGGCGGTACGGTGCAGCTGCTCGCGAATGAGACGGTGTCGAGCTATGCCGGTGCGGGTGATAACGTCGGCACGAATGATTCGACGTTGGCGCTTGGCGCGTTCACGCTGACGACGACGGCTGGCGCGGCGATTGCCAATGTGACGACGAGTGGTGGTTCGATTGTCGCCGGCACGAGCATCACGGATGCGGATGATGATAATAATGTGACGGGCACGAGCATCGTGCTGCAAGCCGCGACCGGTGTGGGAACGAGCGCGGATCCGATTGAGACGACGCTGGCGAATGTCGAAGCCGCCGGCGGCAGCGGTGGGGTGTTTTTGGCGAACACTGGCAACTTGATCATCGGTGGCGTGAGCGCGCTGGTGGGTGTGAGCGCGACGGCCAGCGATGTGAATCTGAGTGCGACCGGCAGTCTGACCGTGAACGAAACGGTGAGCACTACGACAAGCGGCAATGTGACGTTGTCGACCATCGATGCGGCGGGTGTGGGGCAAGACATTGTGCTGACGGCAGCCGTGAATGTGAATTCGGCTGGCGCGATCGTGTTGAATGCCGGTGATAACGCGACGCTCGCTGGCAATCTCGTGAGCGCGACCACGACGACGGTGAACATCGACGTCGGTGTTGCGGACGCCGGAGTCGGTGGTGTGTTCGCGCTGACGGGAACGATCACCGCGCCGAGTGGAGCCGTGCTCAACGGCAACGGCGACAACGATACGTTTAATCTCGCGCCGCAAGCGAACGCTGCGGTGACGGTGAACGGTCTCGCGCCGCACATGACGCTGACCGGTGACATTCTGAATCTCGATCTGTCGGCGACGACGAGCCGGCAGCTGACGCTGGGCAGCATCGGCAGCGGCGTGTGGACTCTCAACAGTCCGCTGAAGAGTGTGACGTACACGAGCATCGAAGAGATGAACGCCAACGCGCCGTTCCATCTGTCGCTCGATGCGAACCTGGCAGCGTGGGGCAACACCGGCGTGCCCGATCTGATCACGGTGCGCCGCAACGGCGCGAACCTGGTGGTCGAGCGGACGGGCTCGGCAGCAGTGCCGGACAACGACGACGTCGGTGTGATCTTCCAAGGCGCCAGCGCGCAGATTCAGTCGTTCACTTATCTCGGTTCGAGCGACGATGACACGCTGACCGTGAGCGACGTGGGCGGCTTGCCGACGTTCGCCGGCAGCGCGCCGAGCATTCCTGATAACTTGAATCTCGCGGGAGTCGGCTCGGTGTTGCTCGATGGCAACGGCGGTGCTGACAAGTTGCTCTTCAATCTGACCGGCGCGAATGCGGCGCTGTCGTATGCGATCGGCAACGGCACTGGCGCGACTGGCAACGAAGGCGAAGTGCTGGTGGCTTCCGGCGCGGCTTCACTGCAAGCCTACTTCGTGCGGACGGAATCTGCCGAGCGAACCGGCACGGGCGCGACTCCTGGCGCGCTGCAGATCATCGGCGATTCGGCCGCGAATGTGATCGGCATCAACGGCAGCGGCGCGAACACCATCGTGAGCGCCACCGGCTACACGCCGCTCACGTTCAGCGGCAATAACTTCGGTTCGATTGCGATCGACGGCTTGGCGAATGCCGACACGATTGACCTCGCGAGCTTCGGCAGCGGTCAGACGAACAACCCGAGCGTGACTCTCATCGGCAACACGGGCAACGACACGATTCGCGTCTTCAGCACGAGTGGCAACACGGGCACGGTGACGCTGATCGGCGGCACGGGCAACGATTCGTTCGTGCTGCAGAGCGCCGCCGGCGGTCCCGATGACGACATCGTCGGGCCGGTCATCGTCGATGGCACCGATGGTTCGCTCGCCGCGAACAACGACACGCTGACGATCATCGATACTGCCGACGCGACGGGCGACACGGTGTTCATCAACGCGGTGAATCCAACCGCATCGGCTGATTATCGCGTCGAAGGTGTGAACGCAGCCGCTGGCGACGACGTGATCTTCCGCAACATCGATACGCTGAATTACACGGGCACGGCGGGCAACGACACGATCGACGCCCAATTCGTAAACACTTCGCCCGCGCACGATCTGTCGATCGTGTCGCTCAGTGGTTGGCTCGGCGCCGATCAGTTCCTGCTGTTCACTTCCGATCAACAGGGCGGCACCGGCCCCGCGCCGACCGCGACGGCGAGCAGTGTTTCGACGATCGCGCTTTATGGCGACGCGCCGGGGAATCCGAATGTCGGCGACGGCAACGACATCTTCGGCGCGACCGCGCCGGGCATCGTCGGCACCGGCTCTGGCAACGCGGGACTCACGGTTGCCGACAGCGTGCGCGGCATTCGTCCGAGCGCGAGCACGGCGATCACGATCGACGGCGGTCAACCGACCGCGCCGATCGGCACCATCGGCGACAGCGTCGGCGACGTGCTCAATCTCGATCTCAGCGGCGTGCCGCTCGGTTCGTCGTTCGTGCTCGCAACCCTCTCGGGCGTGATCGCGAGCCCCGGTCTCCAGCCGCTGAATTACACGCAGATCGAAGATCTCAACTTCATCACCAATCATCAGCTGCTCAATCTGCAACTCGGCGACACGCTGGTGCGTGGTTCGAGCGGGCCCGACACGATCATCTTCTCGCTGAACCCGTCGCCGACGCAGCCGAACGGCGTGCGCGTCCGTTTGAACACGACGTTCGTCGACTTCCCGATGAACGGCAAAACGCTGACGTACGCCGGTGACGCGAACGATTACGTGACGCACTCGAACGTCACGTTCCCGATGGAGATCCACGGCGAAAATGGCGACGATTACATCTCGGGCGGCATGGGGAACGACTTCATCGTCGGCGGCCTCGGCAACGATCAGATCAACGCCAGCGGCGGCGACAACATCGTCATCGGCGATGAAGAACTCACCGGCACGTTGCCTCTCGCGCAAGACTCCGCGATCGGCGGCAACGACATTCTCAGCGCGCTCGGCGGCAACGATGTCTTCTATGGTGGCGGCGGCAACGACCAGGTGAGCGCCGGCGGCGGCAACGATTATGTCTACGGCGGCGAGGGTGACGACACTGTCGACGGCAGCACCGGCGACGACCGCCTCTACGGCGGTGGCGGCAACGACATACTGAGCGGCGCGGTCGGCAACGACTTGCTCAGCGGCGGCGAAGGGAACGACCTGCTGATCGGCGGCGACGGCAACGACGTGCTGATTGGCGGCGGCGGTGCCGACAACATGAACGGCAACGCCGGCGACGACCTCTTGATCAGCGGCCGCCTCGCCAACGAATCGAGCAGCTGGACATCGCAGGCCGTGAACGCAACCTTCGGCGCCGCGCTCTACAGCCGTTCAACCGACAACGACGCCGCGCTGTTGATCCTGCTCAATCAATGGTCATCGACCAACGACCGCAGCAGCCTCGCCGCGATCACCAGCGACGCGATCTTCGACCAGGTCTGGGGCTACACCGGCAACGACGACTTCAGCGTCTCAGCGGGCGAAGCCCAAGACTTCAACGCCAACGGCATGGGCAGCGATGAGTTGTTCTAAGCGATCGGTCGCTCTGAACCGCAAAGGCCGTTAGCACTTCAGCCCCTCACCCCAACCCTCTCCCCGGAGTACCGAGGAGAGGGAGTAAGGAAGATGCCGGGCGGAGATTTTTCAAAGATTCTGAGCATTTCTGCGCTCTTCACGTTCTCTTCAGCTTGGTGGCATTAAATTTTGCCCCAACGAGCAAGTTGCCGCGGCTGGCAGAACCAGCCAGCTGTTGGTGGCAGTCGGGCGGAGGGTGCGTCAGGTCTTCGGAACAAGGCCTTTCACAGCCGCCTCTGCGAGCCTGGTTTTGGCGGTCGCTGCCTTTCCAACTCATCTTGGGAAAGGGCGATTCCGAAGCTGCAGCTGCTTGAGCGCGGCGGGACGTTCGTGCCTGCTCGCAACCTGTCATCGCGGCGGACTGATCGCCGCACATTGAGGAGGCAAGCTCATGTTTCAGGTATCTTGGTTTTCGCTCACCGCCTCGAAGAAGTCCCAAGCCCGCGCCGCAGCGGCTGAGAAGATCAAGCAGCGGCGGCTGTTTTTGGAAGGCTTGGAAACTCGCACGTTGATGGCGGCTGACATCCGCTCGTTCGACGGAACCGGCAACAATCTGACCAATCCCGAATGGGGCTCGACGGGCGAGCAATTCATTCGCAAGGACGATTTGGTCGCTTATGGCGATGGAGTCTCGACGCCCGCTGGAGCCGATCGGCCGAGCGCTCGGGTGATCAGCAACACGCTGGCCAATGAAGGGAGTGTGCGCGATCTGGATGAGCGCGGCTTGTCGGCGATGATGTACGCCTGGGGGCAGTTCATCGATCACGATCTGGATTTGACGAACACGGCGACACCGGCGGAGTCGTTCGCGGTGAAGGTGCCGACAGGCGATGCGTATTTCGATCCGAACGGAACGGGGACGCAAACGATTTCGCTGACGCGCTCGCAATATGATCCCACCACGGGAACCGACACGAGCAATCCGCGCGAGCAGGTGACGAGCATCACGTCGTGGATCGATGGCTCGATGATTTATGGCTCGGATGATGCGACCGCGGCCAGCCTGCGCGAGTTTGCCGGCGGTCGAATGTTGCAAGGAGAAGACGGGCTGCTGCCGACGGACGCGACGGGCTTTTTCATGGCCGGCGATGTGCGGGCGAATGAAAATCCGGAGCTCAGCTCACTGCAAACGCTGTTTGTGCGCGAGCACAATCGAGTTGCGGCTGACCTAGCGCAGAAGAATCCGACTTGGACCGACGAGCAGCTGTATCAGGCGGCCCGTAACATCGTGATCGGTGAAGTGCAGGTCATTACCTATAAGGAATGGCTGCCGACGCTGCTGGGGACGAATGCGATTCGTCCGTACAAGGGTTACGACGCGACGGTGAATCCGAGCATCGCTAATGAGTTTGCCACGGCGGCGTTTCGGCTGGGACACAGCATGCTCGGCGACGACATCGAGTTTCTCGATAACAACGGCGAAGAAGTGCGCGACGAAGTGTCGCTAGCCGAGGCTTTCTTCAATCCGACGCTGATTGAAGACAACAACATCGATCCGATTCTTAAGTATCTCGCTTCGGATCCTTCGTCGAAGATCGACAACCAGGTGGTCGGCAGTGTGCGGAACTTTTTGTTCGGACCACCCGGCGCTGGTGGCCTCGATCTAGCTAGTTTGAATATTCAGCGCGGCCGCGATCACGGCCTGGCCGATTACAACTCGCTGCGGGCTGCTTATGGATTGCCGAAGGTGGCGAACTTCGCGCAGATCACTTCCGATCCGCTGTTGCAGGGGAAGCTTCAATCGCTGTATGGCACGGTCGACAATATCGACGCCTGGGTCGGCATGCTGGCCGAGGATCATGTTCGCGGCGCGAGCGTCGGGCCGCTAGTGCAGCGAGTCATTGCCGATCAGTTCAGCCGCGTGCGGGATGGCGATCGCTTTTGGTACCAGCGATCGCTGAGCGGCAAGGAACTGCAGGATGTGGAAAAGACGACGCTAGCCGATGTCATTCGTCGCAATACGAACCTGACGAACGTGCAGCAGAACGTGTTCGTCTTCAAGGTCGAGATCTCCGGCCGCGTGGTAAACGACGCCAACGCCGATAGCTTGCTGACGAAGAACGAACCTGGGTTGAAGGGGCGGACGGTCGAACTCGTCGATTCCGACACGCTGGAGGTAATCGCGCAGGCGACCACCGATCCGGCTGGTCGCTATCGCTTTGATGTGCAGAGTGGGTTGGGTCTGGGCGAATATACGGTTCGTGAAGTCACGCCGAGCGGTTGGACGGAAACCGCAGCGCCGAAGGAAGCGATTCGCCTGACTCGCGGCGATCAACGGATCACGGAAGTGAACTTCGGTCAGACGCAAGGAACGGCGACGACGCCAACTACTCCCACCCCGCCGACCCCGCCGGCTCCTCCACCACCGCCGCCGCCAACTACTCCTACGACACCAACCAAACCGACGACGCCGACGTTGCCGCCGGCGCCTCCGACTGCTCCTCAGCAGCCCACGACTCCGCCGACGAAACCAACACCGCCTCCACCGCCACCGACCGCGCCGACGAATCCATCGTCGGGTGGTTCGACTGGAAGCGGATCCACGGGGAGTGGCGGTTCATCTGGCACCAGCCCGACAGCTCCACCGAAGCCGAGCAGTGGTAACAGCAACAGCTCGGGAACGCGTGGTATTGGTGAGAGCGTGGGCTCAGCAGTGCGTAATTAGCGAGATATCGTTGTCAAAGTCGATCGTGGGAGAAACGCAAAGATTCTCTCCCACGATTGGAAAGTCTATTCTTCGATCGCCGCGTTGCGAGCGATCGGCAGTTCAAAGCAGGCCGCTTCGCGATCATTCCGAACTAAAAGTCGGCGGCCAACGAGCACGGGATGATTCCACGTTCGCGACCGCAGTGCCGTGAAGCGCGAGAGCTCCGTGAATTTTTCTGGGTCGGCTTGCACGATGGCGACTTCGCCAGACTCGAGTTGCACGAGTAGGTGCGAACCCGCGAGCAGCAGTTGACCGTAGTTGTAACGTCCACCTTTCCAGCAACGGCGACCTGTTGTCAGGTCGAGGCAGGTGAGTATGGCTTCGTCAAATCCATACACATGACCGTCGTGAACGACCACGCTGCTGAACTTGGCTTTTAGATTGCGGTTGCGCCAGCGTTCTTCGGCTTGCCATTTTCCGGCGTGCTGTGTGACCTCCAGCAATGCGCAACCCATGCCGTAGCCCGAGGCGATGAAGATGAAATCGCCACGCCGGCCGTCAATTTCATTCAATACGACGGGCTGACAGACGTTGTTTCGCTCGGCGGGATTGCTGACCCAGGGTACCTGCCAGAGAAGCTCGCCGGTGGCCAGATTGTGCGCCGCTAGGCCATCGGCGTTGAAGTCGAGTACCTGCTGGCTAGTTAGAAAATTGGCGAGCTGCGGCGAACTGTAGGATGCCCGCGAAGCGCCACCCTTCCAAACCCGCTCGCCGGTCGCGAGATCATAGGCGGACAGCGAACTATCGCGGCCGCCGGAATTGACGATGACGTGCGAACCGACGATCAGCGGCGAACCCGTCACGCCGAAGATTCGATTCTCGGCTTGGTTGTCGGTCAGAATGTTGACGGTCCATTTTGGCTTGCCAGTGGCGACATCCAGGCAATTCAGAATGCCGGTCGCGCCGAGCGAAAAGACGCAGCCGTTGTGAATGGTCGGCGTGGCGCGGGGACCTTCGCCACTGGTGACTTCGTAGAATCGTGACCGCTCGCGATGCTCCCATGCTTGCCGGCCAGTGTTGATTTCGTAACAGACCGTAGTTTCATCCTCGCCCCGTTGTTCCATGGTCACCGCGTATTCGCCGACGACGGCAAATGAGGACCAACCGCTGCCGATCGGCTGTCGCCATAATTCGCGGGGTGGCTCCGCCTGCCAATCGATGGCAAAGGCTTCGTTCCGGGCCACACCATCGCGAAACTCGCCGCGAAAGCCGGGGCTGTCGAACTGCGTGGTCCGCGTGAGATCAATTTTCTCGGGCTCAGGATCATCGCGTCGTTTTTGCTGATGCTCCTCAAGCAACTGTCGCGGCGTGGGCTTGAATCGCCATTCCCAGATCGGTCTGCCGTCCCCCGCGAAGCCGTCTAAACGCACCATTTGAAGTGCGCCCGCCTGTGTTGCCACGAGAGTGGTGATGGCGATCATCTGCGACTGCAATGGCCAGGCCGAAAACCCGCGCACCCAGCAATAAAGCAAGAAGTTCAGCGCGCCGACCAAGACGAGAATTTCATTGGCCGGCATCATCGTGAACTTGAACCAGCCAGCGTGAATGAAGACGATGAGCAAACCGACAACGAGCAGGATCGATAGTGGCACGAACCAACTTTGGAGTGCTGGATAGCGGTCGGCGAGTGTCGGGCGTTTGCTGCGCGGCTTGGTCATAAAGCTATTTCGCGTTCAGCCCAAAGTTTTATTGCGGCGTTCTCGAGCAACTGGTTTTCCTGCGGCTCGCCCCTGAATTGATTATCACATGCAGCCGAACCCCTACGAATCACCGGCCGGGGAAGACCAGCCAGATCAGTCCAATTTTTCGTGGCGAGATTGGCCTTTGGAGATGTTTCTGCTGGGGGAACCACTGCTCTTGTTGCTGTTTGCTGCGCTGCATCGCTCACAGCTTGGCGATCACGAAGCTTACGTCGGCAGTCCACTCCTTAAGGCGGAAGGGCTGTTGCTCATAGTTGCATTTTTGGTAGTTCTGATCGCCTTCGCGCGTGTGGTGATCTTTCTCACGCACGGATCGATCTTTCTCGCGGCAGCAGAAAGCAGACGGGCGCTCGTGAATGGTCTGCTTGGGGTGCTGGCAACCTTTCTGGTTATTGCGGCAGCGGTGATCGATGCTCCAACGTTGATCTACGGCACTTGAATGTTCACGCCTCTGCTCGGCCAGTTGTGGTCCCTGCCCGCAGTTGATGTGGAAACAGCAACTGCTCTGGTTCTTTCGCGCTAGGCGAATCGACACGACTCATCAGCAACTGCACAGCCTGCCGACCCATCTGTTGCCAGTCAGCTTGATGGCAGGTTAGATCGCCGACTTCTTCGCCGCCGCCGCCGAGCACACTGATGTCTTCGGGGATGCGAATCGATTGCGCGCGGAAGGCGGTGATGATGCGGTGGGCCAGCGTGTTATTGAAGCAGTAGATTGCAGTGGGCCGGGGCGACAGATCGAGAAATTGTTTGACGACGAGCTTCGCGCCTCGCTCAGTGAGTTCGGCGGGGATTTCCCAGGAGCGTTTACGGGCAATGCCGGCGTCGCGCAGGCCGGTGCGATAACCTTCGAGTCGCCAGGGATTGAGATCGGTCCGCCGCCAATAAGCAATGGCGATGCGCCGATGCCCCAACTCGACCAAATGTTGCACGGCAGTTCGCGCTGCACCGGTCGAGTCTTCACCCACGGAACTGATCTGCGGCAGATGAGCCACGTGATCGAGCAGCACGATCGGAATGCCGAGTCCCATCACGCGCCGGAGCAGTTTTTCCTCACCGAAGGAGGCGAAGATGATGCCGCTAAGAACGACCTTTTGTTTCAGTCGCTCGAACGCGGGCCGCATCTGCTCGCTGGCTGCTTCACGTACCAGCAGTTCCCAGCCTGCAGTGCCTGCTTCGGCGACAGCGCCGTGCAGCATCAGCGCGTTGATCTCGGAGGTGACTGCTTCTTCCGCGCCAAGCGAACCGGGATAAGTCGCTTGCAGAAATGCCAGGACCGTTGATTCTGGTCCGCGCAGCTGCATTGTCCTCGGCTGTTCGCGCGTGAAGGTTCCCTTGCGGCGGATTTTTACGAGTAGTCCTTCGCGCTGCAGCACTTCCGCGGCGAGACGCACCGTTTCGCGACTCACGCCCAGTTGTTCGGCCAGTTCGATTTCTGTCGGCAATTTGCCGCCGGCGAACCTTCCTTCGGCGATCGATTGGCGGAGCAAGCGTTCGACCTGCGCCGAGAGAGACAACGGCCGATCAAGCCGCGGCATGTCGCTGCTCGGCGGCGGAGTGAAGGACAAAAGTTTGGCGTCAGATTTGGCGGAGCGTTTGGCCATGCTGGATCATCGGCTCGACGATGGGAGGTTGATTCATTTACACATATACAATCCGCCTGTCATAGCGTCAAATCGCTTGCTTCCGCGTGGCCGCTTGCCGATAGTACCAATGTCGCTTGCACCCCGCCGAATCACCTTGCGAGCGGTCAGTGTGTTCCCGCCGAGGTTGCTATGAATCTCTCCTTCCACCGGCTGCTCGCAATTGCCCTTGTGGGCGTGCTCTCCTACTGCGACCAGGCAAAGGCCGAGGAGAAGGTCCTTCGCGAGATCATCGATTCGGAGATCTCGGCGGCTTGGCTGAAGCAATCGGTTACGCCAACGCAACGGACCAGCGACGCGGAATTTTTGCGGCGGGTTTACCTCGATCTGACCGGTGTGATTCCCACGTATGCCGAAGCGGCAGAGTTTTTGAAGGATGAAAGCAGCGACAAGCGGCAGAAGCTGATCGATAAGTTGCTCGACTCGCCGCGGTACGCGCTCCATCAAGCTGATCTGTGGGATTTAATCCTGTTCGGCCGCAATCCACCAGGTTTTGGCACCGAGCGGCGCGAGGGGATTCAAGGTTGGCTGAAAAATCAGTTCGCGGCGAACGCACCTTATGACAAGATGATCAAGCAATTGCTGCGGGCCGAGGGGAACTCGGTCGAGCAAGGTCCGGCGATGTATTACGTGCAATATCGCAATCAGCCGGAGGATCTGAATGAGAAAGTGACGCAAACATTCCTCGGCGTGCAGTTGCAATGCGCCCGCTGCCACGATCATCCGTTTGACGATTGGAAGCAGACCGACTTTTTCGGCATGGCAGCGTTTTTCGCTCGTCTGACAGTCGCCGAGGTCGGCAAAAAGGACAACCTCACACTGTACGCTGTCGGCGAGAAGATGACCGGCGAAGTTCTTTTTACCGGCCCGGCCAAGGACCAGGCGCCGGGGAAGAAGGGTGAGCCGATCAAGCCGAAGTTTTTGCATGGCGATGCGCTCGCCGAGCCGGCGCTGCCGGATGGTTTCAAGGAGCCGAAAGTCGAGGGGAATAAGTTGCCGCCGACGCCGAGTTTTTCGCGGCGCGATCAGCTCGTTGATTGGATTACGAAGGCCGACAATCCGTACTTTGCCCGCGCAATCGCCAATCGGATTTGGGGCCAGTACTTCGGCCGCGGCATTGTGCATCCCGTCGACAATCTGAGCCCTGCAAATGCCCCGAGTCATCCGGCGCTACTCGAGACGCTCACCGGTTGGCTGGTCGCGCATCAGTTCGATCTGAAAGCGCTGACGCGCGAGTTTCTCAATAGCAATACCTATCAGCTGTCGAGCGCAGGCAGCAACGGCGAGGCGTTTCCGTTGTGGTTTCAGCATGGCCGAACGCGGCCGCTATCGGCCGAAGAACTCGCCGAGAGTTGGCGATTGGCAACTGGGTATGAGGAATCGAGCAAAGATAAGGAAAAAGACAAAAGCCGTTTCCATCCTCTCACTCGCGATTATGTCGTGCGCTACTTCGGCACGCCGACGAACGGCACTGGTGATTTTCAGGGTGGTCTGGCGGAGCACTTGTATTTGAACAATGGCCAACTGAGTAGCCTATTTTCAACGGCGGCCGGTGGATTGTTTGCAACCCTTAGCGACAAAGAAAAAGCGGCGAACGAGAAAATCGATCGGCTGTTTTTGCAAACGCTGAGTCGACTCCCGTCAGCTGCCGAGCGCGAACGTTTCGAGCCGCTGATGGCGAGTGGTGAAAAAACGGAAGACATTCGCCGTGATTTGGTTTGGTCACTGATTACTTGCAGTGAGTTTCGATTCAATCATTGAGTTGACTTTGACGGATCTACCCGCCCTCGCCAAACCCTAGGCTGACGCCGCGGGTTGTGAAATACGGAGGACAAGCCATGTTCGGACAATGCACTCCCGCAGAACATATGTCGCGTCGCGCGCTGATGAAGGGGGCCCTCGGCGTGGCCGGCGGCGGCGTGGTGATGAATTGGGGTGGACTGACACAGACAGCGCTCGGAGCCGAAGTCGCCAAAGCGAAGAAGCACTGCATTTATCTGTTCATGAATGGTGGCTGCAGCCAATTTGAAACGTTCGACATGAAAGTCGGGCGGCCGACCGGCGGGCCATTCCGGCCCATCTCGACAAACGTCGCCGGGACGCAGGTTTGTGAGCTGATGCCCAAGATGTCGCAGCAGATGGACAACATCGCCGTCATCCGTTCGATGCGAACCAGCCAGGTCGATCACCCCGGCGGCATTTATTTGATGCATACGGGCTATGCGCCGACGCCGAACGTCCGCTTTCCGGAGATGGGTGCGATCGTGGCCAAGTATCAAGGCCAAGAACAGACCGATCTGCCAAACTTTATCAAGATATTTGGTCATGGCGATGCCGGCGCGGGTTTTCTCGGGCCGCGTTATCAATCGTTTGCTCTCAGTCCTGATGGACAGCTGCCGACGTTCTCAGGTTCGGGGATGGCGCCCGATAAAGAGTTGCGACGGCATGAAGTGCGGCAGTTTCTCGAAGATCAATTCGCGGCCAATCACAAGTCGGAAGTGGCCAAGATGCACCGCGAATCGTACGAAGCGGCCCGCCGCCTCGGCGCGGTGAAAGACGTCTTCAAGATCGACACCGAGTGGGAAAAATATCGCGAGCTGTATGGCGACAGTGCGATGGGCCGGCGCATGTTGCTCGCTCGCCGATTGGTGGAAGCCGGTGTGCCGTTTGTCGAAGTGGGCCAAAGCAGCTACGACACGCACGGCGACAATTTCACTGGTCACAAGGGACTGCTACCGCCTATGGAACATGCCTGGGCAGGGCTCATCACCGATCTGAAGCAGCGTGGATTGTTCGATGACACACTGATTGTCTGGGCGGGTGAAATCGGCCGGACTCCGAGCATCAACAACCGCGCGGGTCGCGACCACTACGTTCGCGCCTGGTCGACAGCGCTGGCCGGTTGCGGCGTGAAGGGTGGTCTCGTGTACGGCTCGACCGACGAGGAAGGGCACGATGTGAAGGACAATCCTGTGACCGAAGGGGACTTCTTCGCCACGATTTACAAAGCCCTCGGAATTGATCCGAAGATTGAGAATTACACCGGCGTAAGACCGATTCCGCTCGCGCCGTTTGGGTCCAAGGTGGTGAGTGACCTTCTCTCTTGATCCGAAGCGGCGAGTTGCAGGTGCGAGAAAGACAAAGATGAAAATCGACAACCCGAAACTTCTCTGGCAACTCACCTTCGAAGGCAATTGGCCGAGCGCGGTTGCGTTTCTCGGTTCTGGTCGCAAGCTGGCCGCGGCGAACCAAGACGGCCAGATGTTTGTCTGGGATCTGCCGGAGCAACCGCCGGAAAAGTTTGAAGCCGAAAAAAACAGTGAGCGCAAAGCGCCGAATCATTCTCCATCGCGCCGACTCGATGGTCATACGAATGGCGTTACACAGTTGCGAGCCACGCGCGACGGCAAGTTGCTCATTTCGGCGAGTCTTGATCACAGCATTCGCTTTTGGAAACCGCTCGAAGCGTCCGCCGGCCAAGCCGATGCCATTCTTGATATGGATGCTCGCCGCAGCAAAGCCAAGCGTGAAAAGAAGCCCGAGTTGCTCACCGCTCCCGGCGTGACGATCGAAACGATGACGGCAGCGACGGTGCTCGACGCGCACAAAGATTGGGTCATGTCGCTAGGAATGAGTGATGACGAACGGCGGTTCATCAGCGGTGACGGACAGTCAGCCGTGATTACTTGGGATGCAGCGACCGCGAAAGAGATCACTCGTTGGAAAGGTTTTGCCTGGAACTGGATTCAAGCGGCTGCTTTGTCCCCCGATGGTCAGCTCGCCGGCGTAAGTGAGTTCAGTTACAAGCGCGACGACTTCGATATTCCCGCCGCGGCTCTCAAGATTAATGATGTCAGCACCGGCGAACTGAAGCACGACGTGGCCAAGATCCAGCTGCCGAAAATCGATACGGCGAAGACCAGCTACGATGCGGCCCAGACCTGGCGCAAGTTCTTTTCGAACGGCCTCGTTTGCCTTGAATTCTCACCCGATGGCAAGCTGATGGCTGCGGGCCAAGGGGGCGAAAATGACAAAGGCAAAGTGCATATCGTCGAAGTCGAGAGCGGCAAGGTTCTGCGTGAGATCTCGGGGCACCAATACGGCGTGACTGATTGTAAATTCTCAGCCGATAGCCAGCTGCTCGTCAGCACGGGGCGCGATACCACGGTCCGCATTACGCAAGTCAGCGACGGCAAAGAAGTCGCAGCGCTGGGCAGTTCGCGCGGTGGTCAGTTCAAAGATTGGCTCTCCGCAGTTTCCATTTCACCCGATCAGCAAATGATTGCTGCGGCAGACATCGCCGGGATGATTCAAATCTGGAAGCTCGCCTAGTGATTCGCCGAGCACTACCGAGGCCGAGCAGGTTGGCCCGGCACTTCGGTCCAACGGTCGCTGCCCACGGGATCGGCGTACACCGGCAGGTAGCGATAATAGGCTTCGAGGCAGAGGCAAGCGAGGCTCGTGCTGTAAACGCGGCCACCGTAGCCGCCCCAAACCTGATCGGGGTCCCAGCTGCCGAGGTACTGATCGTCGCCCCGTTGCTTCGGTAGCAGGGCGGCTTGCATGGCGTTGTTCCAGCGCACCCAGTCGGCATCATGTTTTTGAAACAGTCCGAGCGTTCCGTAGTACCAATAGTAAAGATTCACGCGGTCGCCGCGGGGCAATTCTTGGCTGATGAAGGTGGCGGCTTCTTCGATGGTTTCAGGACTGTTTTCGGCATCGAGAAAGTAACGGCAGGCGAGCGCTTCGGCAGTCATCGGCCGAGTGACTTGTTCGCCGGGGCGGTAACTGGCCAGGCCTTTGTAACGGCCCCCTGTCACGCTGCGCAGAAAGCGGATCATGCGAACGCGGGTTTCGTCGGGCACGCGCATACCAGCCATTTCAGCGGATTTGAGAGACATCAGCTGCCAGCCGAACTGGCTGAGATCGCCGGCGTCGTGCGGCTGATACCGCCAGCCGCCGCCGACGTGTTGCGCCGAGATAGTGTATTGCACCGCGCGGCGAGCCGGTTCGTGCAAACGCCGATCGCCCGTGAGCGCGTAGGCTTCGGAAAGTGCGAGGCTGCAGATGCCATGGCAGTACATCCGCGCAAATAGTTCCGCTTCACCCGAGAGATTGCCGTCCTCGGCCTGGTTGGCGAGGAGAAACTCGAGGCCATGCTGAATGGTCTCGCGATGCTCGCCCTCGAGATGCGTCTGGCCCGAAGCGAGAAAGGCGAGGAGCGCCAGACCGGTGATGCCCATGTCGGCTTTTTGGCCGGCGCCCTGACGATCCTGCCCAAGTGCGCGAGTTTCTTTACCCGCGCCGTGGGCAGCTGCGATCCACCGACCATCGGCGTTTTGATTGGCGACAAGCCACTTGAGAGCGAGCTGAACCGAACGCTCGGTGTCTGGGGTTGCGCCGAATTGGCGGGCCCGTTCGAAGCGATCAGATCGCATGCGCAATTGCAACTGCGGCGCGATGGCTTCGCCATCGGCAGCACGGCGGGGAATGGCAGCCGGTTGCGAAACAGGCATGTGTTGCCGAGCCGGGTTGAGCGGATCTTCGAGGAACCGCGGCGTATTCGCAGCCGTTTCGTTTGTTCCAGCGCCGGGCAGCGGTTGTTCGCGGAGTTGATTGCCGGCTAGCTGATCGGGCGATTGTCGCAGCTGGTTTTCCGGCGGCGTGGCTTCCATGGACGGATCCATGGGGAGCGGCGGTTCAACTGGCGCTGCACCTTGCTCCGGCATTGGCGCGGGAGCCAGCGGCTCGTTTTGAGCGACCGCTTCGACAGCCGGCTTGGTTTCTTCGGGCGGCGGCGCGGGCAAGAGATCGGGCGCGGTGATCGGCTTTTCCACGGAATCGCCAGGCAGGACTCCTTCGCTGCCGTCAGGGCCGGCGAAGTGATCGCTATTGCCAGGTTCATCGATCAGCCGCACGTGCGTGGTGCCCGTCAACGATTCGCCCGGCGGCAGCGAATTCAAAACGCGCGTGCCCCACATGAACAGAAATAGGAGCATGTGGGCGAAGAACGACAGCGCGATGCATTTGACGAGCGGTCGAGCCTGCCCCCAGCGGGTCCACATGAGGATCATGAGGAGCACGGTCCAAATCGAGAGCCCCGCGAACAACACCCATTGCAAGGTGTAGTCCGGCCCGATTGCACCGAGGATGGAATGGCACCCAAAGCTCACCGGCGGTTTGCTCCTTGGTCAGCAGGACGAACCGCGATGCCGACATCGGACACGCCGGCGGCGCGACAGGCGGCCAGAGCAACGGCGACGTTCTGCAACGGGCCGTCGGCATCGCCGCGGACGATCACGTTCATGTCGACAGTGGTGGTGCGAAGTTGTTTCAGTTGGGCCGTGAGCCCATCGATCGTCACCGGCTTGTTGTTCAACGTCAGCTGGCCGTCGCGATGAACGTGCACAACGTTTTTCGAAGTGGCGCTCGGCAGCGAACTTGTTTGATTCGAGGAAGGAACCTTGACGTCGACCTGCTTGTCCGACTCCGATATTTGGGCACTCACCATAAAGAAAATGATGAGCTGAAAAACGATGTCAATCATCGGCGTAAGATTGATCATCGGCAGCTCGTCGTTGTTCATTTTCAAAGGCATGATCGATCTCCGGCTGCGGGTGTGTACCCGCTTCTTCCTCGCTTGTGCGTCGGGCTACCTGGCGCTGCTACGCAGCTTTCTTCTTGGGCGCCCGTTCGCGAGCGGCGCGTTCCAAGCCGTCGGCGGAAATCAAATCGACTAGGCGCTGGCCAACGGAGTCGATCTCCGTGACCAGATAGTCAACTCGGCTGAGAAAGTGGAGATAAGCCAACAGTGCGGGAATTGCTACGAACATGCCCGAGGCCGTCGTGATCAGCGCCTCAGCGATGCCGCCCGCCATCAATTCGCGTTGACCCGCGGCAGCCGAACCAGAAATGCCTTGGAACGATGAGATCATGCCCATCACGGTGCCGAGCAATCCAAATAGCGGCGCGACTTGCGACACGCCGTTGAACAGTCGCAGATATTTGCGGAGCTGATTGCAAACTCGTTCACCCGAGTCGAGGATAGCTTGTTCTACTTCAACGGCTGGGCGGCCCCATTTTTTGAGGCCACCAGCGAGCACGATGGCCACGGGACTGCCGTTTTTTTCGCAGAGTGCAATTGCATCTTCGCGATCGAGTTGTCCTTCGCGGATCTGTTCGAAAATACGCGTGACGAAGTCGCGAGGAATGACCCGGCTCCGGCGCAGCGTAATAATCCGTTCACACGTGAACATGACGACGAGAAACGAGCAGAGCGCGATGGGATACATCAGCGGCCCACCGTCGTAAAATGTTTGCAGCAGATTCTTCGGAACCTTGGCAGGAGCTTCCACCGCAGGCGCCAGGGGCACATTGCCCGGGACCGGCCCTGGTTGTTGGGCGGCCGCGCTAAGGCACATGGCCAACATCAAGAAGAGTCCGCCCAACATGGGCGTTACACGATTCATACGGCTCCCTCCGCCTGCAATCATTTCATTCCCCGAAGTTGCATCGTTCCGGCATTCCCTTGCCGGGTATTCTGCTACCAACAAGCAAGCTCGCATGAGTTCGCTAGCTTGCCCGACGGCGCAGAGTATCCGATGCCTTTCTTTCATCGGCGAGGCGGAAGTCGCTGCATCACGCCTTTCGGGGTAAGTGCCTGGCGAACGGGAGAAGTAGGAGAGAATTTGCGGAATAAAATGCAGAGTTTAAAGTCATGCTGGTCCACCGTTCGAAAGACCTGCATCCTTGCCACGTCGCGCAACCCCGCATAGAATAAGAAATTACGTCTTTCGCACTCAGGCCATTGGTCGAAATACTTGGGACGAAATGCCGGCTCCTCTCGTCATTGATGTCAAACAGACCGACGACCCACGCGATGTGGTGCATCGCGCGGTGCAAGCGCTCGTCGAAGGGAAACTTGTCGCGTTTCCATCGGAGACGGTCTATATCCTCGCGGCTAGCGCCCTTAATCCAATGGCAGTGCAGCGACTTGCCGCCATCCGCAAGATGCCGGCTAACGAGCCACTGACGCTGGCGATTCGCAGCACTGACGACGCGCTCGATTTCGCGCCGCAAATGCCGCCGCTCGGTTTACGCCTGGCCCGCCGATGCTGGCCGGGGCCGGTGACGCTGGAAGTGGAAGACGCCCAAATCGAGAGTGTTATTCAACGTTTGCCGCAAGAAGTGCAAACACTCGTCGCGCCGGAAAAACGGATCCGGATGCGAGTTCCCGCGCATGATCTATTGCTGGGAGTGTTGCGGCTCGTCGCTGGACCGCTCGTGATGTGCGGCGCGCGCCGGCCTGACGATCCCGATACGATCACCGGCAAAGAAGCGCTAGAGCGACTCGGCTCGCAAGTCGATTTGCTGATCGACGAAGGTCGAAGCCGATTCGGACAACGATCGTCGCTGGTGCGCATCGAGGGAAATCAATTGAAGGTGGTTCGCAGCGGCATGTTTACCGAAGCCAATCTAAAACGGATGGCGAGTTGGATGGTTGTGGTGGTATGCACCGGCAACACCTGCCGCAGTCCCATGGCAGAAGTACTGCTCCGCAAGCGACTGGCGGAGAAGCTCGGCAGAATGCCCGATAAGCTGGAAGACCATGGCGTGCTGGTGCTCTCGGCCGGTATCGCTGCAGCACCTGGTGGACGCGCTGCGACCGAAGCCATCGCGATCATGAATGAGCGCGGCCTCGATCTTTCGCAGCACGAAAGCCAACCCCTGAGCGATCGACTGGTCCGCTATGCCGATCTGATTATCACCATGACCCGCGGCCATCGCGAAGCCATCGTCAATCATTGGCCTGATGCGGCGCCGCGGACCTTTGTCCTCAGCCGCAATCGCGGTGACGTCGCCGATCCCATCGGCGGGCCAGCCGACTTGTATCGCAAGTGCGCCGATCAGATCGACGCATATCTGGCCGAGTGGGTGGCGACGTTGGATCTGGAACAGTAATTCTTCGTACGGTGGGGCGAACGGTACTCCGTGAGGCCCACCCTACATCAAAAGGCATTGAAATGCGTTTGTCCGTTGGTAGTGATCATCGCGGCGTGCCCCTCAAGAGTGAACTCGTGCCGCTGCTACGAAGCTGGGGGCACGAAGTTGCCGACGAAGGGCCCAACGAGGCCGGCAGCGTCGACTATCCGGACTATGCTGCCGTTGTTGCGGGCAAAGTCTCGCGTGGTGAAGTCGACCGCGGCATTCTCGTTTGCGGCAGCGGCGTGGGCATGGCAGTCACGGCGAACAAGTTTCCCGGCGTGCGGTCGACGATCGTGCCGAATGAAAAAGTCGCTCGGCTGTGCGTGCAGCACAACAACGTGAACGTGCTCGCTCTCTCGGAAGAGCAGATCAAGGAATTTCCGACGCTGGTCAAAGCCTGGCTGGAAGCGACCTTCGACGGTGGTCGCCATGCCACGCGCGTCGACAAGATTTCGGCCTGTGAACGGGCGGCCCACGGCGGCTGCTAATCGACGTTGGTTGATCTCTTTCAGCAACAGCAGCGTCGATTCATGTCACCTGACGCTGCGGTGTCATTTTAGCTCCTACCTGACATTTTTGATTTCCGCCCTTTCCCCAGCCCACGCGGCGGAACATAATGGCGGAGTCTGCTCACTAACTCCTCGTTTACGGAACATCACGGGCAACTTTCCCCGCCTGTGAGACATGCACACTTGCGGTGCGTTGGCCTTTCGGCCGGATGTTCATTCGGCGCGATTGCACTTTCGCCTCGCAGAAGGATCGAAAGCCCGCTTTCCCACCCCAGCGCCATTCGCGCGCACATAGCATTCGCTCATCAGGAGCGCCAGGTATGGCCACGTTCAAAAACTTCCGTCGCGACCGCGATCGTCGGTCCGATTCGTCTCGTTCCGATTCTGGTCCTCCCCGCGACGGTGCTCCCAATTCGCCGGGCAATCCGAATCTTCCTAAGCACGTCCAACGCCTGCGCGAGATCGAGCAGGAGGGCGAGCCGTTGTCGATGGCCGAAGAACTGGCCGACATGATGGCTCATCACCGGGAAGAGGCCGGCACGGAGGAGCGATATGAAGAACTGAAGAAGAGCGGCTTTCAAATCGCCGATCTGCAGAAGATGACGATGAGCGAGCTGATGGAAGAAGCTCGCAAAGAAAAGCTCGAAGAAGTGGCCGGCGTCCGGCGGCAGGATTTGATCTTTCGCATTCTCAAGGAGCGGGTCAAGCAAAGCGGCTTGATGTATGGCGAAGGGACGCTCGAAATTCTGCCCGATGGTTTCGGGTTTCTCCGCAGCCCTGATTACCACTATCTGTCGTGCCCAGACGATATCTACGTCTCGCCCAGCCAGATCCGCCGCTTTGGCTTGCGAACCGGTTGCACCGTCGCGGGCCAGATTCGGCCGCCCAAAGAAAACGAACGCTACTTCGCGCTGCTGCGCGTCGAAGCGATCAATTTTCAGGATCCGAGTCTAGCTTCGGGCCGGGTGACATTCGATGATCTCACTCCGTTGCATCCCGATCAGCGGATTGTGATGGAGCATGACGCCGAAGATGTTTGCACACGCGTGGTCGACCTCGTCACGCCGATCGGCTTTGGTCAACGCGGACTCATCGTCAGCCCACCGCGCGCCGGCAAGACGATCTTGATGCAGCGCATGGCCAAGGCGGTGCTGAAGAACTTTCCCGATGCCTACGTCATGATGCTACTTGTCGACGAACGACCGGAAGAAGTCACCGATATGGAGCGGCAAGTGAAAGGCCGCAACTGCGAAGTCGTTAGCAGCACGTTCGACGAAGCCAGCGCCCGTCACGTACAAGTCGCGCACATGGTTTTGGAAAAAGCCAAGCGGTTGGTCGAGTGCGGCATTGATGTCATCATCTTCTTGGACTCGATCACGCGGCTGGCCCGAGCCTGGAATAGTGAATGCGTGCAGTCCGGCAAGCTGCTCACCGGCGGTCTCGACGCCAATGCGTTGCAACAGCCCAAACGCTTCTTCGGTTCGGCTCGCAAGGTCGAAGAAGGTGGCTCGCTGACGATCATCGCCACGGCGCTCGTCGAAACCGGTAGCAAGATGGACGACGTGATCTTTGAAGAGTTCAAAGGCACTGGCAATCTCGAAATCCACCTCGACCGCAAACTGGTCGACAAGCGGATCTGGCCGGCCATCGACATCAACAAGAGCGGCACCCGCCGCGAAGAAATTTTGATGGACCCCGAGGAATACAAACGGGTCAGCCTGATGCGTCGAGTCCTCGCCGATCAAAACCCGCCCGATGCAATGGACATGCTCACGCAAAAGCTCGCAAAGACGAAGAGCAATGCGGAGTTTTTGATGAGCGTGAGTTTGAAGTAATTTCTGAGCAGCTTATTCCATCACTTATCCTTAGCCACTGACTTTAGTCGGTGGCAATATAGCCAGGCGCTCTTCTCTACGTGGCCACCGACTGAAGCCGGTGGCTAACACGCCAATTGGTGCTGGTACCACTTGCAGCGAACTTCTCTTTCCCGTTACCAACAGCTATCATGAAAGCTACCGGTAGCTCCTGCTCCGGTCCCGCCCGCTTTTTCACGCCTGTTGGTGAGTCGCATGCGTTTTGCTGTTTACTGCGCGCTGGCTTCCTTTTTTCTCTCGATGGGAATCGTTGCTGCGCAAGAGAAGGCGCCTGACTTGGCGAAGGACCTCTTCGCTTACGCGGAGAAAAACTGCCTGAAGTGCCATGGCGAGAAAGAAGCCAAGGCCGACGTCGCGCTGCACAAGTTCAAGAACGAGCTCGACATCATCAAGGGACGCAAGGTTTGGGAAAGCGTCGTCGATATGGTCGAGGCCGGCGAAATGCCGCCCAAAGATAAGCCGCAGCCCAACGCAAGCGAGACAACTGCCTTCCTCGCGGCGGTGAAGTCTGTCTTTTTGAAGGCCGATCAAAACGCGAAACCCGATCCGGGTCGCGTGACGGTTCGGCGGTTGAATCGCACCGAATACAACTACACGATTCGCGATCTCGTCGGCGTCGATTTTAATCCCGCAGAGGATTTCCCCTCGGATGATGTGGGCCATGGCTTTGATAACATCGGCGACGTGCTGACGTTGTCGCCGGTGCTCATGGAGCGCTATCTGGCCGCGGCGGAAAGCATCATGCAGCGGGCCATCATCGTTGATCCGCCGAAGTCGCCGTCGCGCTGGCAGGGTGGGCAGTATCTGGAGCCGGCCGGTGGCAACGTGCCGCAGAAAAAGATTCGCGACATCTCGCCGAAGGCGGGAGACCCGCCGCAATTCACCGGACCGCTGCACAATCAATATTCGAACCTGCCGGAAGGTGAGTACACCTTTCGCGTTCGCGCCCATGCCACGACCGAGGGTAGCGAGCCGGTGCAAATCGCGGTGATCGCAGTTGGCAGCAGTCTCGAAGGGGGCGACGCGCCAGAAGCGGCCGATAAGATCGCGGGTTCCACGCAGTTCCTCACCTCCAGCAAGTTCAAGGTGCTGAAAGTGCTGACGGTCGAAGCCCGCGAAGAGAAAAAGGCTCAGAATCTCGAAGTCGAGTTCACCATGCCTGCGGGCATGAGCCGCATTGCCGTGGGTCTGTTAAAAGTTCCTGAAAGTGAACCTCTGCAAAAACTGCACGTCGAGCATTTTGCCCTCACCGGTCCGAAAGACACGCGGCCCGCGACACAACGAAAGCTGCTCGCTTGCGATACGAGCAAGCCACAAGCCGAACAGTCGCGCGAAGTTTTACAACGATTCGTTTCCAAGGCGTATCGTCGGCCGGCGACGAAGGAAGAAGTCGATCGCGTATGCACACTCGCCGAGCAGGCGATCGCGGATGGTGACAAGTGGGAAGCCGCGATGCAGCTCGCCATGCAGGCGGTTCTGGTGTCGCCAAAGTTTTTGTTCCGGCTGGAGCTCGACGATCGGCCGCAAACGGACGAGCCGCGGGCAATCAGTGAGTTTCAACTGGCTTCGCGACTGTCGTATTTCCTCTGGAGTTCGATGCCGGATGACGAACTCACGGCGCTCGCTGCGAAAAACGAATTGACGAGCAATCTCGATGCGCAAGTTCGGCGGATGTTGAAGGATCCGAAATCTGTTTCGCTCTACAAGAACTTCGCCGTGCAATGGCTGCAGCTCGGCCGCTTGTCGGCCCATGCGCCCGACAAGGCGATGTTTAAAGAGTGGAACGACGGCCTGCGGCAGGCGATGCTCAAGGAAACGGAGCTCTTCTTCCTGGCCATCGTGCAAGAGGACCGCAGCATTCTCGATTTGATCTCGGCCGACTTCACCTTCTTGAATTTCGACTTAGCTCGCCATTACGGCATTCTCGATGTGACCGGCACGACCTGGGCGACGGAAAAGAAACGTCCGCGCGGTCGGCAGATCGATCGCGAAAAGTTTGAGCGGGTGCAACTGGCAACCGAATCGGATCGTAACGATTTGCGCGGCGGGTTGCTGACGATGGCGAGCATTTTGACGGTCACTTCGAATCCCACCCGCACGTCGCCCGTGAAGCGTGGTCGTTGGGTTCTCGAACAAATCCTCGGCACACCGCCACCTCCTCCTCCGCCAAACGTGCCGGAGCTGAAGGAAGGTGCCGAGTTGACGGGCACGCTGCGCGAGCGGATGGCCCAGCACATGGCCAATCCGGCCTGCGCAAACTGTCACGCCAAGATGGACCCGATCGGTTTTGCGTTTGAGAACTTCGACGCCATCGGCCGTTTTCGGAATGAAGACGGCAAGGAAAAGATCGACCCGGCGGGCACCCTGCCGGATGGGCAGGCCTTCACCGGGCCAGCCGAGCTGAAAAAGATCATTCAGGGCAAAAAAGAGTTGTTTGCCCGCAACTTGTCAGAGAAACTATTAACGTATGGTCTGGGCCGCGGCCTGGAATACTACGACCGTCCCACCGTGCAGAAGATCGTCGCCGCAACTGCAGCCGACGATTACAAGTTCTCCCGCCTGATTATCGAAATCGCCAAAAGCGACCCCTTCCGTAACCGTCGAGGAAAGGATCCCACCCCGTGACGCATGCTGCCAACTCGAACCTGATTTCTCGCCGCACACTGTTGCGTGGCCTCGGTGTCTCGCTCGCCTTGCCGTGGCTCGAAGCGATGGGCCCGGTAACTGCGTGGGCTGCCGATGCCGGCGCGAAAGGGAGCACGGCTCCGGTTCGGATGGCGTTTATCTACGTGCCGAACGGCAAGAACATGGCCGACTGGACGCCGACGACCGAAGGGACCAGTTACGAACTGCCGCACATTTTGAAGCCGCTCGAAGAAGTTCGTTACGACTTCAACGTGATGACCGGCCTGACTGCCGACAAGGCGCGTCCGCACGGCGATGGTGGCGGCGATCATGCTCGCGCACTCGGCGCGTTCCTTACCGGCGCTCAACCGCGCAAGACCGACGGCACGGACATTCGCGCCGGCGTCTCGGTCGATCAGGTCGCTGCCTCGCGAGTCGGCGATCAAACTCGGCTGGCCTCCATCGAAATGGGTTGCGAGGCCGGCGCGATGGCCGGCAACTGCGACTCCGGTTACAGCTGCGTCTATTCTTCAACGATGGCTTGGAAATCGGCGACGCAACCGCTGCCGAAGGAAATCAATCCGAAGCTGCTCTTCGAGCGGATGTTTACAACCACGCCGGCCAAGGAACGGGTCGAGCGCGACCGCAAGCGAAAGAGCGTGCTCGATTTCGTCCGTGAAGATGCGAAGGATCTGCACGGCAAGTTGAGCGGCAGCGATGTTCGCAAGCTCGATGAATACTTCACTGCCGTGCGCGACATCGAACAGCGCATCGCCCGTGCCGCTTCATTGCCAGAAGTAAAGGCGCCGGAAATGGAACTTCCCGCTGGTGTGCCCAAGGATTACCAGGAGCACATTCGCCTGATGTACGACCTGATGGTGATTGCGTTCCAGACCGATGTGACCCGCGTCTGCACGATGGTGGTCGCCAACGAAGGGAGCAACAAGCCGTATCCGTTCGTGGGCGTGTCGGAAGGCCACCACGATCTTTCGCACCACGGCAACGACGCGAAGAAGAAAGAAAAGATTCGCGACATCAATACCTTCCACACCACGCAACTCGCCTACCTGCTGAAGAAGTTGAAGTCGATTCCGGAAGGTGGCGGTACGCTGCTCGACAACTGCCAGATTGCCTACGGCAGCGGCAACAGCGACGGCAACGCCCACAATCACGACAACCTGCCGATCCTGCTGGCGGGCCGTGGTGGCGGCACCATTCAGACCGGTCGCCACATCAAGTATCAGAACGAAACGCCGCTCAACAACCTTTGGCTGTCGATGCTCGAGCGAATGGATGTTCGCCTGCCATTCCTGGGCGACAGCACTGGGGCGCTGAAGAATTTGAACAGCTAAGGCTGTGCCGGCAAGACGGACCATTTGGTCCGTCTTTTTTATGCGCGGCGGTGATCGCTGCTAAGCTCGTTGCCAGGCGAAGAGCAGCAGCAGTCCGGCGATCGACGCGACTAGTGCTTGGTACTCATGGTTGCGGGCCCATTGGTGGAGCGAAAAGCCGCTCAGTGAAGGCCGGGCAAATACATCCGGAATGAAGCGAGGAGTGCTGCGCGCGTAGGCCTGCCATTCCTCGGCAAAGTGATGGGCCAGATATTTTTCTTCCTGGCGTACTTTGTTGAGATACATCGCGAGTATCGGGCCGAGCACCATTCCTATCGCTAGCCAGTCGCGGAGCAGGATACTGAAACCGAGCATGAGCAGAAACGAGCCGATGTAGAGTGGATTCCGTACGTAACGATACGGCCCGGTGGTGATGATTTGTTGGCGCTTCTTTAGAGTGCCCGCGGCCCACGCACGGAGCAGTAGTCCCGATAGCAGCAGCGCTTCGCCGAGGATCGTGGCTTCCTGAGTCCAATCGATCAGATTGCAAGGCCGTGTTCGCCAGATCATCAGATTGCAGCCGAGCACCACTGCAAAGATAGCCGTCGTAAACGCCATGCGACGTCGAGTCGCGAATTGCAGAACGGCGAATCCCCAAGAACGCCAGCCGGCGCCGGACGGAGAAGGTACCGGCGCAGATGTCGTAGTGGACATCGGTAGTGCCTTTAGTGATGGCAGGTTTCGAGGCGCAATAACCGGATGACCGGCGGGGTATACCTGAACTGGCGCAGGCAATGCAAGCTCAATCGGCCAATGCCCGACGCATGAACTTCGACGGCTGGCGCAAGAAAAGTTGGAACCCGCAGAAAAAAATCTGCCCGCACTTCCTCAAGAAGAGAAGCTATGCAGGCGGATCGGAGGGAGCGGTAGATGGCTGGGGATGATTTTCGTCAGGTGTTCGAAAGCGACGGCATACGGGCCTGGCTCTTGGAGCAGCAGGGAATCTGGGCCGTCGAACTGACGGTGCTGGTGGCGGCAGCGCAAGGGCCGGCCCAAGTGCGACTCGAAGTGCTCGTGCAACCGCGTGGCGCTGATGGACTGGCGAGTGGCCGCTGTGTAGCTTGGTGCGACTCAGAGGTCAGCTTGGTGAAATTCCCCGGCAGCGATTGGCGGTGGGGGCGGCACACGTTGCCGCCGAGTTTTGAGCGACAGTACGCTGAGCTCTGCTACCTCCGCGTCACGCCGCCTATGGTTGATTAGCGGCGCGCCAGCCGTCTTTCTACTTCGAGGCCGCATGAAACGTTACTGTCAGGTAGTGAGCGGCCGACTCATAGGCTTTGCCATTGAAGTCTCCCTTTTCACCTTTGACAGTATGGCCAAGCATCAGGCCGTTGAGTCCAGACGACAGCTGTTCGCTGGAGAACGATGCTTTTCCATCGTTATTGGTGCTGACCTTACCCTTCAATTTGCCTTTGGAGTCAAACAATTGGACTTCCTGGTCGGCGAATGGTTTACCTTGCCAAAGAACAAAAACGTCGGCGCCTTTATCGGTGGAGACAACGCGAGCTTGCAGATCGAGCGGCAATTTCGGCAGTGATTCGCGCTCGGTTGGCAGCTTGCCACCTTGGTGGATCGTGTAGTAGTTGAGCCGTGCTCCCTGATAGATGCCGAAAGTGACGCTCGACGTGAGAGTCGAGTTGCGATCCACGGCGTCCGTCGACTTCAAGCCGATGAAGTCATCCGTTTCGACTTTCGCCAGTGCTAGTTTTTTGGCTGGATTGTCCGCAGCGATGGTTTGAACTTCAGCAGCTTCCAAGGAAGCGGGAAGTTTATACGCCCGCTCGGCGAGCGTTTCGCCAAAGTAGAAGTTGGCTTTTCCGGCGTCATCGACAACCAACCACGGGAAGTGGGCGTCGGCCGCACGCGTTGCCAAGAAAACTCCAAGCAGCGCGGCGATGCACAACAAGCGGCGATTCATGACGGGGTCCTATTTGCGTAAAGTTGAGTTGGAGGTCTTAGGGGATCGCAATGATCTCAACCTGGTCGTATTTGCCTTCGGCCATGTTGGCGCCACCCACGACGAGCAAATGCTTGTCATCGACGGGCAGCATACGGTGGAAGAAGCGAGCCGTCGGCATCTTGGCGATGATTTCCCATTGCTTGCCGTCCTCCGAGAGACGTTCGAGATCTCCGTTGATCGTGCTGACGTAGAGTTTGCCGCCGGTTGCGAACGACGAGTTGCCGAAGCCAGTCATCTGGCCTTCGCCAAGGAGCTCTGGGCCTTCGGTCCATTTGCCAGTCGCAGGATCGAACACGTCGGTGCGCCGAGAGGGGCTGCCCGGCGGCTGCATCCCGCCGATGACGTAGAGCTTGCCGTTGTGAGCTGCGACCGAGATAGCGCGCCGTTGGAAGGGCGGTTCGGGCAGCGATTGCCATTGTGGCTTGGCTTGCGTCAAGTCGAGTTTCCAAGCCGTTTTGTGCCAATCACCGCTGCGGCCTCCCTTGAGATTCCAACCGCCGACGACGTAGATGGTGTCGCCAATGACGGCAGCATCGGCGCTGGAGCGAGGTTCGGGAAGCGGCGCGAGATCGGTCCACTTCTTCGTAGCAATGTCGTAAGCGGCGACCCCGGCCTGCGATTCCAGTTTGTGTTCTTCACCCTTGGCGTTCTGCGCGGTGAAGCCACCGATGCGATAGAGCTTGCCTTTGTGTTCGACCAAGGCCAAACCTTGCAGCGGCGGGCCATCTTCGCCCTTGGTCCAAGCTCCGCCCTTCAGATTTGCGGAATAGAGATTTCGGCCTTGCTCGCTATTGGAATAAGAGTGAGCTCCGGCCATGTTGCCGCCGTAAACGTAGAGCTGATTCCCAGCGATGACGGCGCCAAAGCTGGTGACCGCCGGTGTGTGGGCTTCGATTCCGTGCTCAGTCGACTTGGTCGTCGGAACCTTCGAATCGGCTGCAAGCGCCAATGCTGGCAACGTCATGGCCAATGCCGTGATCGTAAGAAGGGCGAACTTCGAAATGCTCATGAGACTCATTTAAATCGAGGGATTGGAAGGCTGGCCGCAAACCAGGGAAGGGTCGTATTAAGGTCTCCCAAACCGCGGCGGATTGCAACTGGGGTATCGCCCACTGCGAATGTCAACCAAATCGCTGCTGTACCACTCTCTTCGGCTTCGAGCTGCGCGGTAGAGTGGCCAGCAATTTTGGAATAACCTGAACACCCCTCTTTCATACCCCCCAGAATATTTCAGGTAACGCAACTTTTTGTATTCCCTGTAAAACATTTCACCCGAAAGACTTACGCCGAAAATCCACTGCAATATCGGGGGTTCCAATATTGCGATTTATTCTAGCCAAAACGGGTGGCTCGAAAATCGCCTGAACAGGTCGCTGCACCTCGCTCTGGCCCATAGCAATCACCCCCTCGCGCGTCACGCCATCACCCAACCTCCGGCATCTATCTAATAGACACACACCCCCGCGTGGATAACTCCGGTCCGCACTTCTCTTGCCGATTGCCGAGTAACTGTTCACGCCAGCAACCTGTCGCGGCGAGCGACGGGAGTGTGAGGCTCCCACCGAGCCGTCGAGGTGGAATTGCGAAGGCCGCTGGCGACTGCATTCAACCGGCGCGGCTCAGCGGTATCTCGCCCTCCCGAAATCAGTGCCAGCGTGAACGGCACCTTGCCGAGCTTCGAGGTGCTGATGCTTGACTACGACGCGCAGGTCCGTATACTCGCTGGTACTGAGAACCAATCTCACCACCCAAGCCGCTGACTCCGCCAGCTAACTTCCTCGCAGTTTGCTCCTACCAAAACCAGCCAGCGGTCGCTTTGCTCCCTCTTCTTCGGTGCCTGAAATCGAGGACTCCGAGTTTGGAGCAATCCAATTTATGAATCAGCAGGTACCCGTCATGCGGAGACATCGAAACGCATTCACCCTCGTCGAATTGCTGGTGGTGATCGCCATCATCGGGGCGTTGGTCGCGCTCCTGTTGCCCGCCGTGCAGGCTGCCCGCGAAGCTGCTCGTCGCATTCAATGCGCCAATAATCTCAAGCAGACTGCGCTAGCGCTTCACAATTTCCACGACTCGAAGGGCTATATACCCTACCAAGAACCGGGCACGACCCTGTTCAGCCCGTTCACTTCCGTGCTTCCTTATTTGGAACAAGAGGGCATGGCTCGGCGATATGATCCGACGAAAGCTCCGACAGATCCTGCGAACCTGCCCATCAGCTCGCTCCCACTGAAGTCTTATCTCTGCCCGTCCATGCGTAAGCCACCTGGCGCAACTTCTACTGCTTACAGCAGTTACGTGGCCAGCGTCGGCAGCAGCTACAACTGGGACATATTCACGACGACGCCGATTAATGGCTTCTTTGCGGTTACCGAGAAAATCGCCCTGCGAGACGTTACTGATGGCCTGTCCAACACGCTAGCTGTTGGCGAGCAAGGTTATCAGTTGAAGGACTATCCCACCGCAGGATTGACGGGGGGCGAAACGTCGTGGCCATTCGGCTATCCGGCGAGCAGTTATGGCTCGGCCTATAACAAGCTCAACCACAAGCAGCACGTCTTAAATCCGATCCGCACCAGCGGACTGGGTTCGTTCCGGAGCGACCATCCAGTGGGATGCAATTTCGCCCTGGCCGATGGATCGGTTCGCTTCCTTTCGGAAAACGTCAACGTCGACGCTGTTCCGGAAGCAGTCCCGCCACCGCTGAGCGGTACTAATCCCTATGCAGCCGGCCCCACCTTTAGGGCGCTGGCGACTCGTAACGGCGGGGAAGTAGCGAAATATGACTGGTAGAGCTTTCGCGAGACTTTTCTTCTTGTTGTTCTCGATTGGTGTTTGCGTAGGTTGCGGATCGCCCCCGCCTCCTCCAGGCGACCCCGTGAAAGCTGATCAGCGTTTGAAAGATCTGAACGACGAAGTGCTGCGCCAAGAGGGCAAATTGAAGACTCGCCGGCCCTAGTTAGGCCGGGGTATTCTCTAATTGAGAGAAATTGCAGGTCTTATCTGTTTTTTGCGGGGTTCCTGGTTGACCTTGCCGTGTGGGTGCTTATACTCGTCCCGACACTGAGATTCAGTCTCACCAGCGCAATCCCACCAGCCTGCTCCGCCACGAGGCGAATTTGCTTCGCCTCCAGCCACGCAGTCGCTAACTGCTTTCAATCCTCCTCGGTATGGCAAGCGCAGCCGCTTCCATCCACCTGAGTAGCGGCCCCACCACGGACGGCATGGCTTCGGTGCGTTCGTAATCCGAGCGGTACCGGAAGGCTTTTAAACGACACGGCTTTTGACCCGCCGATTGGGACGCCTTTCCAAATTCTCGCTTTCTTTCAGTTTCCTAAGGAGATCGCTCCATGTTTGTCGCTCTACCCGCTTGGCTTCGCAAGATCAGCAAGAATCAAAAGCGGAAGCTGAAGGCTCGCAGCGCCGAAGCCAAGAAGCGCCAGGCTCGGGTGGAGTTGCTGGAAAATCGGACGCTGATGGCGGTCGATCTGTCGATCTCCAAGGTCGGCGAGAACATTCATACCATCGCGCCTCTCGAAGACGTGATGACTTCTGCGTTCTTCCAGGGCGACAACACGGTCCGAGGATACGCAGGTGAAGGCAACCGGCCCACGCTCCGCGTCTCGAATGCTGCTTCTGGACCAGAAACCGTCTACATCTCGTTTGACGCCGCCTCAATCGCCGGGCTGGGAAGTCAGATTGACCGAGCCATTCTGACTGTCGAAACGGTAGCCGGCGGCTTCAACTTGGACTCAAGCCCAGCGAATCCTTTCAAAATCTCGGCCCATAGCGTCAATGCCAACCCGTTCACGAGCATTAAAGACGATACGAACCTCACCGCGCCGATCAATTGGCTTGACTTCTACAACAACAACATCAATTCTGCTGACCCCGCCGCAGTCACAGTCACCAAAGACTTAGGTTCGCTCCGGTTGGATGTGACCAACCTGGTGAAAAATTGGGCAAGTGGTACGAACACCATCTTCGTCATCGCCCTGACTGGCAAGAACGATACTTCCGGTCATGAATTCCTCCAGGGAATCAAGAACAACAGCGATACGACGACGCCGATTGGCTCGACGTATCTCACGGTAACCACACCGCCGACGTATATCGTGACCGTCAACAATGCCGGGCCGGATACGGCTACTGGCGTGAGCGTATCGGACATTGTGCCCGCTCACTTTGGCACGCCGACCAACATCAGCAACGGCGGCACCGTTGTTAATGGCAACGACCTGCAATGGGCGGGGCTGACCATTCCTGCCGGCGGATCGGTCAACCTGACCTACCAAGTTTCAGAAGCCTATCCAGGCTCGTTCATGGCTCCTAGTGTCGCTAACGGCGCTTGGGATCGCCCGACTGCCGCCAATCCAAATCCCAACGCCACCTTCCAGGGTTGGGAGTACTTCGCTGACGCAGCGGGCCCGAATGCCCCGCAAACCGTTCCGGTTCCACCGAACATTCTGCCGGGTCTGGATGGCTCGTTTGGTGGCGGCATGGGCGTGACTTGGGATCCGGTCAATGCGCGCGGCACTGCCAACGTCTTCGACAGCACGGCTGCAACTAGCGGCGCGTTCCTAACCAGCGGCGGCAACATCTATTCGTTCTCCGCGCCCCTTTCGCCACGGATCGTTGTGCCGAACAACATCGACGGCGTTGCCGGCAACAACACCAACGGTTACACCACGATCTTGCTGCAAGTCCATTCGACGGGCAGCGCCCTCGACCCAGATAGCGTGCGCTTGAACGGCACGATTGCCCCGACTGAATACGCCCTCACTTCGCGTCTGGAAACTGCTTCTCCGGGCTTCGGCTCGGCGCTGGGTGACACGTGGGCCTTCGAGTTCCGGGTAGCCGGCAATGCCGACGTCTACACCATGGACTTCACTTCGCTCCAATCGTCCTTCAGCCTCGACCGCGTCGCCGTCGATACGATCTGGAATCCAACTGCCACCACCGCCGCGCAAGCCTACAGCGTGGGAGCTCCCTTCAAGATCGTCAACTATGCCCAAGTGACGGCCGCGAACCAAGTGGATGTCGATTCCACTCCCAACAACGGTACGCCGGGCAACGTGGCCGAGGACGACGAAACAACTTCCGTCTATCGGCTTGGCAATTCCCCACCGCGGATCACCAGCAATGGCGGTGGTAGCTCGGCCAGCGTTTCTTTCAATGAAAACAGCACGAATGCGATCACCAGCGTCACTGCCGTTGACGCCGATGCGACGCAGTATCTGAGCTATAGCCTTAGCGGTGACGATGCCGCCAAGTTCAACATTTCGCCTGCGGGTGTGCTGACGTTTATCACGCCGCCCAACTTCGAGGCCCCGACGGACACCAATGGAGACAACATCTACCAGGTGTTCGTCAGCGTCCGCGACAACGGTGTGCCGGTAAGCCCAGGTGCCGGCGGCACGCTACTGCCTGGCCTGGGCGACAGCCAATTGTTCAACATCACCGTCGCCAACGTGAATGAAGCGCCGACAGACATCGTGCTGTCGTCGGCGACGGTTGCCGAGAACGCCGGAGCCAATGCTACGGTCGGCACCTTCTCGTCGGTCGATCCCGAAACCGGCAACACGTTCACTTACTCGCTCGTGACCGGAACGGACGATACGGGCAACGCCGCCTTCAACATCAGCGGCAACACACTGCGAGCCACCTCGAGCCTCAACTTCGCTACGCAGAACAGCTATTCGGTCCGCGTCCGTAGCACCGACCAGGGCGGCTTGTCGTTCGACAAAGTGTTCACGATTGCCGTTACCGAAGCGGGAGCGGTCACCACGCTGTTCGTTTCTGGCGTGACCTCGGGCCCATCGCACATTGCGGTCCGACTCAGCAAGCCGATTGATCCGGCACAAATTAATCTCTTTGATTCGAACAATGCTCTCGGACCGCGTGACGTCACGATCGTCGGCGCTACCACCGGTGCAGTGGCCGGCTCGCTGGTGATGGATGCCGACAATCAAGGCTTCAAATTCATCAAGACGGGTGGTGTGCTCGCAGCCGACACTTACACGGTAACGCTCCGTAGCGGCGCAGCGAACGGTTTCGTAGCTCTCGTCGGCGGTGCCCAACTCGATGGCAATTCCGATGGCACGCCTGGCGATAACTTCTCGACAACCGTTACGGTAGCCGCGCCGCAAGCGGGCACCATCACGGTCGGCGTGGGCGATTTCGTCCGTGGCGCTGGCCAGGCGGTGAACCTGCCGGCAAACAGCACGAACGGCATTCCAATCACTTTGAGCTCGGGCGTCAACGTTGCTGGAGCAAGCTTCACGCTCGTCTACGATCCCGCGCTACTCACGATCACGGGCGGCACCACGCCGATTCCAGGTGCCTCGATCTCGGTCAACACCGGTGTCCCTGGACAGGTGACAGTGGCATTGAGCAGCGCCACCGCGTTTACCTCCACTGCGGGCGCCCTCACGATTGTGAACCTGACGGCAACAGTGCCGAACACGGCTCCGCTTGGCTCGAAGGCTTTTCTGAATCTGACGAACGTCAATGTTTCCGACGTCAGCACGGCTGACCTGCCGTCGGTCGGTGACGACGGCGTGCAGATTGCGGCCTACCGAGGTGATTTGAATAACAGCAACTCGATCACCACGGGCGATGTGACGGCTTTGTTGCGGGCAATCTCCGGATCGTTGAACACCACCGGCTTCCCCATCCTCAACAATGTTGATCCCGCACTCGCCGGCGATATGAACGACAACGGCGCTCTGGCCACGGGCGATGGAACGGGTCTGTTGCGGTTCATCTCGGGTAGTTCGGGCGGATTTCCGCAGATTCCTGCGTTGCCAACCGGGCTCACGCCGACAACTGGCGCCGATCCACGGATCTACATTCCGACCGGTCTTTCGGTGTTGCCCGGCGCGACGCTGCAAGTGCCTGTGCGGATCAACGTCACCGAACCGGCCGGAATTTCGCTGGCCGGCTTCGACGTCAATTTCACTTACGACACAACTCGATTCACCCTCGGCAGCGTGTCGCTCGCTGGTTCGGTCATCGAAGGGCTCGGGTTCTCGAACAGCACCAACACCGGAGTTCCCGGCCAGATCCGGCTGGTGTATGCCGGCGAATCAGGCCCTAGCCTCGCCAATGGCTTTGATGGCCTGCTGGCAACCGTGACTTTGAATGCACTGGCTGCGGCGCCCATTGGTACTTCGGCGCTCAACATTACCGCGGCGGGTGCAAGCGACAACGACACGAACGATTTGACCATCGCTCCCGCAGCGACTGCCGCCGCAAACGACGCCAATGTCGATGGTTCGGTAACCGTCTCGGACGGCAACTTGGCTCCGACGGCGGTCAGCGTTACGCCCAACCCGGCAACCATTGCCGAGAACACGGCGATTCCAGCAAACCTCTTGGTGGGCACGATCAGCGTCACCGACGACAACCTCGGAACGAACAACCTGACGCTCGCGGGCACCGATGCCACTTCCTTTACGATTGTTGGCAATCAGCTATTCCTCAATGCGGGCACTTCGCTCAACTTCGAGGCCAAGCCGTCCTACACCGTGACGGTGCGCGTCGATGACCCGGCAGTCGGCGGCACGCCGGACGCGACGACGACGTTCACGCTGAACGTCACCAACGTGAATGAAGCTCCGACGGGCATCGCGCTGTCGTCGAATACGATCGCCGAGAACGCAGGCGCGAACGCCACGGTCGGCAACTTCACGACGACCGATCCGGATACCGGGAACACGTTTACCTATTCGCTCGTACCCGGCACGGGCAGTACGGGCAACGGCGCGTTCAACATCAGCGGCAACACGCTGCGGGCCACAGCCAGCTTGGACTTCGATACGCAAAGCATTTATTCGATCCGAGTTCGCAGCACCGACCAGGGTGGAGCGTCGTTCGAAGAGGTGTTCACGATCACTGTCACCGATGGCCCCGCCATCATTGACCTGTCGATCACCAAGACGGGCGCCAATGTGCATACCCTGGCTCCGCTCGAAGACGTGATGACTTCGGGCTTCTTCCAAGGTACCGACCTTGTTCGCGGCTACCCAGGCGACCTCAACCGGGCGACGTTCCGCGTGTCGACGGATAATCCATTCGGACAAGCAGGCGCTGAGACGGTTTATATCTCGTTTAGCCCTGCCCAGATCGCGGCCCTCGGCAGCACGATTGACCGCGCGATTCTGACGGTCACGAGCATTCCGGGCGGCCAAGGCGCGGATGCCAGCCCAGGTAACCCCTTCACGATTTCGGCCCATGCCGTGAACGCCGATCCGTTCACGAGCATCACCGACAATACGAACCCCACCGGGCCAATCAATTGGCTCGACTTCTACAACAACAACATCCTCGCAGCCGACCCGGCCGCGCTGACCGTTGTCAAAGACTTCGGCCAGATCCATTTCGACGTAACGAACCTGGTGAAGAACTGGGCGAACGGCTCGAACACCCAACTCGTGATTGCTCTGACCGGCAAGAACGACACCTCGGGTAACGCCTTCCTGCACGGCATTCGCAACAACAATAACAGCGCTGCTTCGCTGGGTTCCACGTTCCTGACGGTCAATACGCCGACGACCTACAACGTCACGGTGAGCAATGCCGGCCCGAACACCGCGACTGGCGTGAGCGTTTCCGACGTGGTGCCTGCCTACTTTGGCACGCCAACGGCGATCAGCAACGGCGGAACGGTGGTTAATGGCAACGATGTGCAGTGGACCGGCCTGGTTATTCCTTCCGGCGGTTCGATCAACTTGACCTATCAAGTTTCCGCCGCCCTCGCCGGTGGATTCATCGCCCCGACCACGGCCAACGGCGCGTGGGATCGTCCGACTGCGGCCAACCCGAATCCGAACGCCACTTACCAAGGCTGGGAAGTCTTCGCGACCACTGGCGGACCGAATGCACCGGGAGCTACTCTCCCCGGACCAGCGTTTGGTGGATCCACCGGCGATAGCTGGGCACCGATCAACCCAGGCGGCACGGCTAACGCGTTCGATACTACAGCAGCAACCGATGGCGCATTCGTCACCGGCGGCGGTAACATTTACTCGCCGACGGGAGTTGTTACTCCGCGCATCGTCGTGCCGAACAATATCGACGGCGTCGCTGGCAACAATGCCAACGGCTACACAACCATTCTGGTGCAAGTCAAGAACGGCGGTACCGAACTGAACCCGGACAGCATCTTCCTCAACGGCACCGTTTCGCCGACCGAATACGCGTTGATCGCTCGCACGGGCAGCGGCATGGGGGCCAGCGACACGTGGGCCTTCGAGTTTGTGGTGCCCGGCAATGCCGACCAATACACCATCGACTTCGCAGCTCGCGAATCGTCGTTCAGCTTGGATCGGGTTTCGGTCGACACGATCTGGAATCCAACCGCGACCAGCGCGGCCCAGGCCTTCAGCGTTGGCGCTCCCTTCAAGCTCGTTAACTTCGCGCAAGTGACCGCTGCGGATCAAACCGATAGCGATTCCACGCCCAACAATGGCACGCCGGGTAATCCGGTTCAGGACGATGAAGCGACTTCGACGTTTCGGTTCGGCAACACTCCGCCGCGAATCACCAGCAACGGAGCGGGCGCGACCGGCACTGCGACGGCAACTGAAAATGCAACGGCTGTGACGACCGTCACCATCGTCGACCCGCAAGTGCCGACGCAGTTTGTGACCTACACCTTGAGCGGTCTCGACGCCGCCAAGTTCAACATTACTCCCGATGGCGTCCTGACGTTCATCACGGCTCCCAACTTCGAAAGCCCAACGGACACCAACGGCGACAACGTCTATGAAGTGACCGTCACGGCCCAAGACAGTGGCGTGCCGAGCGCCACTGGTCTGACCGACAGCCAGTCGCTGCTCGTTACGGTGGTCAACGCCAACGAAGCTCCCACGATTGCTCCGCAGACCTTCACCGTTGCCGAAAACTCGGCCAACAACACTGCCGTGGGAACGGTGGTGGCTGCCGACGTGGATGTTGGCGATACTCGGACCTTTGCCATCACCGATGGCAACACCGGCGGTGCGTTTGCGATCAACTCCAGCACCGGCGCCATTACGGTGGCCAATGGTTCGTTGTTGAACTTCGAAGGAACTCCGACTTACACCCTGACGGTCAGCGTGACTGACGCGGGCAACTTGTCGGCCAGCAACACGATCACGGTCAATCTGACGAACGTCAACGAAGCTCCCACGATTGCTCCGCAGACCTTCTCCGTCGCTGAGAACTCGGCCAACACTACTGCTGTTGGTACGGTGGTCGCTGCCGATGTGGACGCGGGCGACACGCGGACGTTTGCCATCACAGGCGGCAACACGGGTGGTGCGTTTGCGATCAACGCGACGACCGGCGCCATCACGGTGGCTAATAGCGCCGCACTCAACTTCGAAGGGACTCCATCATTCAGCCTGACGGTCAGCGTGACCGACGCTGGTAACCTGTCGACCAGCAACACGATCACGGTCAATCTGACGAACGTCAACGAAGCTCCCACGATTGCTCCGCAGACCTTCTCCGTTGCCGAAAACTCTGCGAACAATACTGCCGTGGGAACGGTGCTCGCCAACGATGTCGACGCCGGTGATACCCGCACATTCGCCATCACGGGCGGCAACACGGGTGGCGCGTTTGCAATCAACGCCAGCACCGGCGCCATCACGGTGGCCAATAGCACGGCGCTCAACTTCGAAGCCATTCCGACCTTCAGCCTGACGGTCAGCGTGACCGACGCCGGCAACTTGTCGGCCAGCAACACGATCACCATCAATCTGACCGACGTTGCCGAAGTGGTGGGAATCACCGTCACTCCGACCAGCGGCCTGATCACGACCGAAGCCGGCGGAACCGCCACGTTTACGATCGTGCTCACCTCGCAGCCGACCGCGAACGTCACGATTGCTCTCAGCAGCAGCGATCTTACCGAAGGAACCGTCGGGCCAGGTAGCGTGACGTTCACTCCAGCCAACTGGAACGTGGCTCAAACGGTCACCGTTACCGGTGCCGATGACGCGCTTGTCGACGGTCCGATCGTCTATACGATCGTCACCGGCCCGGCCACCAGCACCGATCCGAGCTACAACGGCTTCAATGCCGCAGATGTGACGGTAACCAACAACGACAACGAGGCGCCGATTCCTGGCGGAATCACCGTGACCCCGTCGACGGGTTTGAGCACAACCGAAGCTGGCGGCGTGGCTGCCTTCATGATCGTGCTCACCAAGCAACCCACTGCCGATGTCACGATCCCGCTGTCGAGCAGTGACACGACTGAGGGAACTATCACCGTAACGAACGTGACCTTCACCTCGGCGAACTGGAACATTCCGCAGCTGGTGATCGTCACTGGCGTCGACGATGCCCTCGTCGACGGCAACGTGGCCTACTCGATCGTCACAGGCGCAGCCGTGAGCACCGATGCGAGCTACACCGGCGTCAACCCAACTGATGTCTCGCTGACAAACTACGATAACGAAGTCGCAACTCCAGCGGCGGGGATCACCGTGACCCCGACTGCCGGGCTCACCACGACCGAAGCCGGTGGCACGGCCACTTTCACGATCGTGCTCAACTCGCAGCCGACCTCGAATGTCACCATTCCGCTCAGCAGCAACGACACGACCGAAGGAACCGTTTCGGCGGCGAGTGTTACCTTCACTCCGGCCAACTGGAACGTACCGCAGACGATCACCATCACTGGTGTCGACGACGCGCTTGTCGATGGCAACATCGCCTACTTGATCGTGACCGGTGCGGCGACCAGCACCGATGTGAACTACAGCGGCCTGAACGCTGCCGATGTTTCGGTCACCAACACCGACAATGACACTGCCGGCAACAACACGCCGCCGACGATCTCCGACATCGCCAATCAGACGACTAGCGAAGACACGCCGCTGAACGGCATCGCCTTCACGGTCGGCGATGCGCAAACGGCTGCGGCCAGCCTCACCGTCACTGCGACGTCGAGCAATACGACGCTGGTTCCAAACGCGAATCTCACCTTCGGCGGCAGCGGAGCCAACCGTACGCTGAATATCGCACCGGCCAGCAATCAGTCAGGCACGGCGACGATCACGGTGACCGTCAGCGATGGCACGACGACCACGTCGGACACCTTCGTGCTGACCGTCAACGCGGTCAACGACGCACCGACGCTGGCAGCGATCAGCAATCCTGCTGCACTGCCGCTGAACGCCGGAGCTCAAACGGTCAGCCTCACGGGCATCACCGCCGGCGGCGGCGAGACCCAGGGTTTGACCGTTACCGCGACGTCGAGCAATCCGGCGCTCATCGCAAATCCAACGGTGACCTACACGTCGCCGAACGCAACTGGCACGCTGAACTTCACACCCGTCGCAGGTCAGTCAGGCACGGCGGTCATCACCGTGACCGTGACCGACGACGGCGGCACCGCCAACGGCGGCGTGAACACAGTGACTCGGACCTTCACGGTCACGGTCTCCGGCAGCATCAACACTCCCGGGCTCGTCGATATCGTTCCCGATCCGGATAATCCTGGCGGCCGCTTGCTGGTGATCAATGGCACGGCGAAGATCGACGCGATCACGGTGACTCGCGTCGGCGATCGCACGCTCGTGCTGGTTCCGCTCAGCGGCATTATTCGCTACTTCGACAACAGCGCTTTCGATCGCGTGCTGATCAATGGTTTTGCTGGCAGCGATCGGATCGTGATCGATCCGCTCTTCACCAAGCCGACAACCATCAACGGCGATGCGGGCGACGACATCATCATCGGTGGTGCTGGCAACGATTTGATTCGTGGTGGCGAAGGTCTCGATTACATCGCAGGCCGCGGCGGCAACGACTTCATCTTCGGCGACAGCGGCAACGACTACCTGTACGGGGATGATGGCGACGACGTGATTCTCGGTGGAGACAACGACGACTTCATCTGGGGCGGCTTCGGCAACGATGTGCTCAACGGTGGCGCCGGACGCGATCAGCTTTATGGCTTCAGCGGCGAAGATCTCCTGATCGGCGGCAACCTTGCTCAGGCCAATAACCTGTCGGGTCTGCAGGCGATTCAGGCACTCTGGGCTGCCAACCAGCCGTTTGCCACTCGCATCACCAACCTCGCGGGCCAGATCAACTCCACAACCGTGACCAGCGATAATGCCGTGGACACGATCTACGGCAACGACGGCCGCGACTGGATCGTCGACTACGCGTTGCAGGACCTGATCTGGGACCTGAACACCAACGCCACCAATGGCGACCGCCGAAACTAGTAAGTCTTCAGCGGTAAATTCTCACCTACGAGCCGGCCGGCGATTGCCGACGGCTCTCTGCACTGCAAAGTTCTCAGGCAACGCATTCGCGTTGCCTGCCACTTGGCTCGCCCCGCTCGCTCCGATGCAGTTCAATCTCGCATCAATAGGCATCAGTAGGTTGCTGGATAGCCAACAGCCAGCGAGAATGGATCTCTTAGAGCAACTCGATAGAGATTGGTGTAGTTGGCCAGTGGGGTGGCGATGTTAGCAGCACGTTTTCGCGGTGGTTTGGCAGCCATGGCAGTCCTCGGCGTTTTGTGCGCGCTGCCACTCAAGGGCTTCGCTCAGCCTGCTGCCGATGGCGAAGTTGCCAGCAAAGCCGACGCCGAGAAATACTTCCGCGATCACGTCTCACCGTTTGTTAAAACCTATTGCTTAGAGTGTCACTCCAATAAGCGACCGACCGAAGCCGGAGTCAACTTCTCCCCGGCGCTAAACAGTCCTGGCCACTCGGCGTTCAGCGAGCTGTGGAAAAAGGCAACTGCGCGGGCCAAGGCGCATGACATGCCGCCGGACTACGCAAAGAATCAGCCCGCCGATGCGGATCGGCAGATGTTCGTCGATTGGCTGACGAAGATCAAGTTTCTTAGTCCAAAGGATCCAGGGCTCTTTGTCATTCGGCGATTGACGAAGACCGAATACGCGAACACGTTGCATGACTTGCTGGGTGTCGATCCCGCAATTGCTGGCGAGTTGCCAGACGAGGTCAGTGGCGCTGGATATTTGAATTCTCTTTCGCCCTTGCAACTGGAGCAGTGTCTCGCAATCGCCAATAAGGCACTCGATCTGGTGGTATCGCCGGACGATGCGAAGCCGACCGAAATGCAACGTCGGCTGTTTGGTGAGCCACCTCCCTCCGGAGCAGACGAGCGGGCAGCGGCGCGAGAAGTCGCCCGCTCGCTGGCCCGCAAGGCATATCGTCGCCCTCCCTCGCAGGACGAGCTCGATGTTCTGCTGAAGGTGTTCGATCTGGGGCGGGAAAATAAGCTCGCTTATTCCGCGTCGCTGCGGTTGATGCTCAAGGCCATAATCGTTTCGCCGCAATTTCTGTTCATTACTCCCGCAGAAGCTAAGCCGGGCGCGGGAGTCGTTCGTCTGGACGATTATCAACTCGCCTCACGCTTGTCCTATCTGCTGTGGGCAACGATGCCCGATGATCAGCTCATGGCGTTGGCGGACAACGGAAAGCTGAGCGAGCCGGCGATTCTAAAAGCGCAAGTGAAGCGCATGCTGGAGGATCCACGCTCGCGCGCGCTGTTCGACGGCTTTGGGGCCCAGTGGTTGGGCCTGGAAAATTTCGCGGGCAAGACCTACGACGCTGCGCAGTTCCCTGTGATTACCAGGGAGCAGCGTTCGGCCATGTATGACGAAGCCCGGCTCTTCTTCGAAAGCATCGTGCGTGAAAATCGCAATGCAATGAATTTTATCGATGCCGACTACACCTTCCTTAATGAGCCGCTGGCCAAGATCTACGGCTTGGAAGGGAAGGTCGCGGGACCAGAAATGCGGCGAGTTCAACTAACCGATGCCAATCGCGGCGGCATTTTGGGAATGCCCGGCGTGCTTGCGGCAACATCGTTTCCCAATCGCACGAGCCCTGTGAAACGAGGTGTGTGGGTGCTGGAGCAGGTTCTAGGCGATCACGTGCCGCCGGCCCCGCCGGATATTCCGGCATTAGAGAAACAGGACCAGTCGAAGGTCGCAAACCTGACCTTGCGCCAGCGCACTGAACTGCACCGCACGAATGCGGTGTGCGCAAATTGTCATCAGATGCTCGACCCCATCGGATTTGGCCTGGAGAATTTTGACGCGATTGGCCGCTGGCGTGAGCGGGAAGAGAACGGCGCGGCAATCGATGCGTCGGGTGAGCTACCAGGTGGCAAACGCTTTTCCAGCCCGAAAGAGTTAAAGGCGATCATCAGCGAACGCCGGGAAGATTTTTCACGTAACCTGGTAGAACGGCTATTGGCCTATGCGTTGTGCAGAAAGCTGGAAGGCTATGACGAAATTGTGGTTGATGGTTTGATGCAGGACTTCGCCGCCGATGAATATCGCATGCAAACCCTCATTAGCGCGGTTGTGACCAGTTATCCCTTCACACATCGTCGAATCCCTGCAGCGGGACCTGAAAAGAAGATTTCCAATGACTAAGAACATTCTGAGTCGTCGTGCCTGTCTGCAAGGAATGGGCCTCTCCTTGGCCCTGCCTCTCTTGGAGACCATGGCAGCGGAATCAGGCGACAGTAAATCGCACAAGCCACCGGTCCGACTTGGATTCATGTACATGCCTCACGGCGTCATCATGGATCAGTTCTGGCCCGCCGATGCGGAGAGTTTTCTGTCATCGCCACCACCAGCGCTGACGTCGCTGCAGCCTGTGCTCGACCAATGTCTCCTGATGAAGGGAATCTCAGGCGTTCCGATTGCTCCTTTCAACGGTGCACCTCACGCCCTGGAACTATCAACCTGGCTGACGGCGGCGCTGCCGAACGCGGCCAGGCGAAATGAGATCGACATCTCGATTTCTGCCGATCAAGTTGCCGCGAACTACGTGGGAGCGTCCACGACGTTGACGTCTCTGGAACTCGCCACGATGCCGCAGACGTGGAAGGAAAACCAGGAAGGATTGAACGAGGCCTATTACTCGCACTGCAGTTTCAAATCGCCGACGCAACCTGTTCCTGCCGAGATCAATCCGCGCAATGTGCTCAAGCGGTTGTTCAGCACGAAGGAACAATCGAGTGGCGGCGGCTCGAGTCAACAGAGTCCAATAGGGACGAGTTCTCTTGATCAGCGCATGCTGGATTTGGTCTTGGGAGGCGCGAGGGATCTCAGGCGCACCTTGCCGTCAACCGACCAGAAAAAACTGGATGAATACCTGGACAGCGTTCGCTCAGTTGAACGGCGGATTGCGGCCATCGAATCGCGCCAGAAAGATGCCGCCTTGGAGAAAGCGGGCGTCCGTTCCAGCCGGCGCAACGATTCCGATTCGCCCCCCATCGAAATCAAGATTCCAGAGGGAGACAAGCGCAGCGAGTACATGCAGGTGATGTGCGACCTCGCCGTGCTGGCGCTGCAGACTGACACAACTCGTGTGTTTACCTACATCGGCTCGACGCCGAACGGCGTTTCTTATCCCGAACTCGGATTCAATAACCAACATCACTCGCAAACCCACCACAACAACGAAGCGGAGATGGTCCGCAAAGTAGCCGCGATCACGTCCTTCAATATCGAGCAGTTCGCGTACATGGTGAAGAAAATGCACGGTTTGCGCGAAGGCGAAGGGACGCTGCTAGACAACTGCATCTTGATGTGGGGCTCCGGCCTGGAGGATGGCAACAAGCACACTCGCGAGAACCTGCCCTTCATCCTCGCAGGCAAAGGCGGCGGTTCCCTGCGTACGGGGCGCTTTCTGCCAGACACCCGCGGAAATCAGGGCGACCTACTCACCACCATACTCACCTGCGCCGGCATTCCGCTGGACCGCCCGATTGGAATCGCAACCAAGCAATTGAAGGAAATGCGCGCCTAGTCAATCTCGTCGCGACTATCGCTGCTGGTATGCCGAAGCGATTCCACCTCACAAACGACGTTACAGCAAATCACTTGACAATAGACGTTTAAACATATATTGTCCAAACATCAGTAAGGGCCTATCCTCTCAACAAGGCGACTTCGTCAGCGGAGATAGCAATCGGTCTGCACTTTCCAGCGCGAGCCGCACATGCACTTGCCCGAGGTCGACATCATTGCTTCCGTAGTTGACTGGGTGATCGATTACCCCGAGTCAATGAGAGTCTTCGAAGAATTTTCGATTGATTATTTCTGCGCGGGCAAATCTCTGGAGCAAGCCTGCCGTGAAGCCAACACCAGCGTGGCTGTCGTGGGCGCGAAACTTCGCATCATCGTGGACACGGCTGGTGAGCGGACGCGCCGACACTCGCGGCATGAGCAGCGGCCTATGTCTTACTGGATCGAAGTTTCGCCGCCGGGTTGGATAGCGCGCGAGTCGGTGGCCGAAGTCGACCCGCTGCAAGTTGCCGCTGAGGTTTACAAACACGGCCAGTGTGTCGGAGAGTGGTTGCTCCCTGGGCACGAGCGCTGTGAGACCTTCGAACTGCAATGTCTGTCGGCCGCGCTCTTCAATCGCTATCGAGTCGAAACAAACAAGCCCAATCGGCTCGGTTCGCGAAGCACCATGGGACTGCATCAACTGGCTTGGACACCGCAGAGCGAAGCGATCCAGTGTTGCCTGGCTGGCCTGCAGCAATTGCTGTTAGCGCCCTTCGCAGTTTTCAAGGCGATTCGCCTACCGCTCTCTGCAGAACATTACCCTTCGCCCGACGAACTGCAGCAAGCCGAAATATTTCTCTTGGAGCATCGCGGACTATTTGGGGCCTTGATTGCGCAACTTGGCCACGCGATTGAAGAGTATCGCTGCAGTCTCAATCCAACTGGTCCGGCTGGCCTGCTCGCACAGACGCCGTCAGTCATTAACCGAAAGGAATAGAATCTTGAATCCTGTTTGCCGATTCGCATTTGCCGGGATATTGATTGCCGGCGCCTTGAGCCTAGCCTGCGGCGTCTTGCAGAGTCGCAGTTTTTCGGAAGAACCACCCGCTCGAAGCGATCAATCCGATAGCCACACTCAGGTACCGGTCGCCGTCGCCCGTGATCGCGCGAAGCTCATGCATCAGATCTATGCGGCTACGCTCGATGTGATGCATGAGCGCTACTTTCACGGCGAACGAGCGATTGTGCCCGCCCGCGCTCTGGAGGATGTCTTCGCCGAAGTTGGACGAGACTCTAAGCTCAAGACGCGTTGGATCGCAGTCAATACCAAGGCGATGAGTATTGGTCACGAGCCGAAGTCAGCTTTCGAAAAACACGCTGCCACCAAGATTTCCGCAGGAGAGACGGCCGTCGAAGAAACGCGGGATGGCTACTACTGGCGGGCTGCAGCCATTCCTCTTGGCGAAGGTTGCGTTGCCTGCCATACCGGCTTTTTCAAAGATTCGCCGAAGTCACCGCGCTTTGCAGCGCTCGTCATCGGCGTGCCCGTCGCTGCTGAGTAATGCCGTCGCGTATCCACGAAAATATTCCGAGCTGAACATGAAACTAGTTCGCTTCATTTGCACGCCCCTGATCGTTGCACTGCTACTGGCAATCGGTTGGTCGCAGAAGCGCCTCCCTGCTGAAGAGCAAACCGCAACGGCTGTAGAACGATTAACGGAAACAGAAGCCAAACAACAAGCGCGGGTTCTGCACGAAGCGCTGCACGCGACTTTGCACGTTGTGCATGCGGACTACTACCGCGAGGACGAACGCTTAGCGATCCCCGCCGTGTCGCTGCAAAAGGTATTTCGCGAGCTGGAAAATCGGCAGAAGGTGAAACTGAAATGGTTATCCATCGACTTGGATGCAATGAATGCCGACAACCGTCCCAGCAGCAGTTTTGAAAAGGAAGCCGCCAAAGCGCTAGCGTCCGGGAAGGCAGAATTCGCCCAGAGCGAGTCCGATGTGTTCCGCTACGTCGGCCTCGTTACTTTGACTTCCGATTGCCTGAAATGTCATGCGCCGAACCGGACTAGCAACAAAGATCGCAAGGCAGGATTGTCGATTACCATTCCGCTCAAAAAATCATCCCAACCGTAATCTGCAACCGAACTGGCGTTGCTCATGGCAGTTGAAGCTTTGATCGAAGACCGTGATCGTAGGGGCACTTGATGATTCTGGACGTAGTTCGCCGATTGGTTGGAGTTGAGTTAATTGAGGTCAGTAGCGTCGAGACACTTGTGGCTTGCATCGGCGGTGGGCTCTCCATCTTAGCGCTCGCATTCATCACCCAACACTTTGTGCCACAGCAAGAAACGATGGCGATCGTCGCTTCGATGGGAGCCAGTGCCGTCCTGCTGTTCGCTGTACCGCATGGGCAACTTTCTCAACCCTGGCCTGTGTTGGTAGGGCACATCGTTTCGGCAGCAATCGGCGTCGCCTGTGCGCAGTACATTCCCGATCAAAATGCCGCGGCGGCTATCGCAGTAGGGTTGTCTATTGCTGCGATGATTCAGTTGAAGTGCATTCATCCACCCGGCGGCGCTACTGCCCTGACCGCGGTCATCGGCGGCAGCGGGATTCGTCAGATGGGATTCCGCTTTGTAAGTCAACCAGTCCTAGCTAACGCGCTGATCATGGTGCTGTTGGCCATCATCATCAACAACCTGCTACGCTGGCGGCGTTATCCTTCGATCCTCAACAGGCACTCGATCCCACCAGAAGTCCCGAGCCCAGGCCAGACGCACGACAGCGTACTGGCTGCGATTCGATCGATAGACTCTTTTGTCGATATCAATGAGGAAGACCTGCGAGAACTGGCCGCAAAACTAAGATCAATGCAGCAACTGTGAGGTCACCTTAAGCATTCGTTTTGAACAAGCCTCACGGCGATATTAGCCGTACGTCGGCTTTTGCGGCCAACCATCCGGTGAATCCTCGAAATCCTCTTGCCGACCAAAGGGAGTGCAATCGAGCAAGCGATAAGAATCGGTTAGTGACTCGCAGCCGCGGGCAAAGCTGGAATACGTGTGATAGACGTCGACGTCGATTCGGAAGAAGACGCTCAGCGCGTGCGACTCGCCTTTGAACGTCCAAGGTTTGCCGTTCTTCTGTTCGATTTCGGCAGCCGTGAGAAAGTTATGCTCGATGGGTGCAACTGCGGGATCGAACGTGGCATGGAAGTCGTAATTGAAATCGGAGCCAAAGGATGAAAACCAAGGCCAGATCCAGCCGCGGTCGCGTTTGTATCGCTCCAATTTCTCGAGCGGTGCGCGCGAGATAAGCACCAGCGAGGTGTCGCGCTTGGCGAGCATCGAGAGGTCGCCAAAGGCATCGACCAAACCAGTGCAGCCGTCGCAGCCTCTGTCCCAATTGGGATCGAACATGAAGTGATAAACGATAAGTTGCCGTCGTCCTTCAAACAGATCGAGCAGCCGAACCTGGCCGAGCGGTCCGTTAAATACGTACTCCTTTTCAATCTTCACCATCGGCAGCCGGCGGCGTTGGGCATTCACTGCATCGGACTGCTGCGTTAGTTGTTTTTCCGCAGCCAGCAGGTGTTTGCGTGCGCTGAGCCATTCGGCTTGCGAGACAATCGGGGGATGTGGCACGTTTTCCATGATGAATCTCTAGCGAGAGGCGGTGGTAAAAGACCAATCCCTAGTCGAATGCCTCCAGCGAAAATCGACAAGCGGAACTAGCGGTCGCTAACTTCGCCCACATTTTCTAGACCTCGATAGGCGAGAATGAGGCAGAGCGCCTCCTTGCAAATCCAGCGGGCCGTCACCTGGTAACAATGCGACTTCGGCAAGCGGCGATTCAAGAATTGGCTGCCGTATTCGCTGAGCGTGAAATAGAACTCGCCCGGCATCCCGCCGTTCGTTTGCCAGAGGATTCCGTCAGCGTCGGTCATGCTGACGGTGTCATCTTGGCAAGCCAGAAGTTCACCATCGCGCGGACCGCCATAGAAACGCGTTTCGGTTCGCGTGTAAAAATACTGCTGGTTTGCGATGACTACGCGTTGCTTCATATGGATTCTCCCTAGGCGATCGAAACGCCGGCAGCGAGTTTCGCCCACTCACCAAACACCTGCTGACCGAGGGCAGTGAGTTGGGGCAAGTTCGTCTTCGATTGGGACAGCATCGCCGGAACGTTGACGCCGGCTGCAGTCAATTCGTCCTCAAAAGCCGCCACCATCTTGTCGATCTGCGGCTCGGTCACTTCGAGGTGAAACAAGATCCCGTAAGCGTTCTGGCCATAGCGAAATGCCTGGCAGTCGGTCATGTCCGACGAGGCGAGACAAGTTGCCTGCGCGGGAACATCAAACACATCGCCATGCCAATGAAAACCCGTGAAGCGCGCAGGAGCTGTCCTGAAGAGCGGATCAACGGATGTGGACTCACTTAGGGTGACGTCGTCCCAGCCGATTTCTTTGCGCGGGCCAGCGCGGACCTTGCTGCCAAGCACATGCGCGAGCAATTGACTCCCCAGGCAGATGCCCAGCACAGGCCGATGGCTGCCGAGTGCCGAGCCGATCAGCCGCATCTCTTGCATCAAATGCGGCAGGCGGTCGTACTCGTAAACACTCATCGGCCCACCGAGAACGATCAGTCCTGCAGCGTTTCCGATCTGCGAGGGAACTGGCTCGCCGGCATGGACGCGAATGTATTGCGGGCACAAACCCCCTGCGTGTAATGTTCCCTCGATTGTCCCGAGGGTCTCACACGCGACGTGCTGCAGCACCAAAACGCTTCGTTCCGCGTCCATATTCCGCCTTTCCAATTAGCCGAGTTTCACCGTAACGGTCTTAGTTTCGGTGTAGAGTTCGAGTGCGGCTTCTCCGTTTTCGCGGCCATGCCCCGATTGCTTGAACCCGCCGAAGGGCGTTGTCGCATCGACCACGTGGTAGCAGTTCACCCACACGGTTCCCGCTTTGACGTGCTTGGCGTAGAGGTGCGCTTTGTCGATGTCCTTGGTCCAAATCGCCGCAGCCAGACCGTAATTGGTGCGATTGGCTCGTTCAAACACTTCGTCTTGTGACTTGAAGGGAAGAACGCTGACGACCGGTCCAAAGATTTCGTCCTTGGCGATGGCCATGTCATCGCGCACGCCGTCGAAAATCGTCGGCTCGACGAAGTAACCCTTGCCGCCGACGCGCTCGCCGCCCACAACGAGTTTGGCGCCTTGCTTGCGCCCCAAATCGACATAGCCCAGGATCTTGTCGAGTTGTTCTTGCGAAACCTGCGGCCCTTGTTGCGTATTCGGATCGAGCGGATCACCGACGCGACGAGCCTTGGCCTTCGCAGCCAGCTTGGCAACGAATTCGTCCTTGATCTTTTCTTCGACAAACAGCCGGCTGCCGGCGGTACAGCACTGACCACCATGGAAATAGATGGCATGGAAGGAACCGTCAACGGCTTCGTCGATGTTCGCGTCAGCAAAAACGACATTGGGGCTCTTGCCACCCAGCTCATACGAAGTGCGTTTCAGCGTGTCGGCTGTCGCCTTCTGAATGATCTTCGCTGTGTCGACGTGGCCGGTGAAGGCAATCTTGTCGACATCGGTATGGACGCAAAGTGCATTGCCAGCCGTTTCGCCAAAACCGTTGATGACATTGAGCACGCCTGGCGGGAAGCCGGCTTCGATGGCGAGTTCGGCAATGCGCAGTGCAGTCAGCGGAGTCTGTTCCGCGGGCTTCATCACCACCGTGTTGCCGCAAGCAATCGCGGGACCGAGTTTCCAAGCCAGCATCGCGAGCGGAAAGTTCCAGGGAATGATCTGACCAACCACGCCGACTGGCTGCCGCAGTGTGTACGTCAGAAAGCTGCCACGCACCGGCGGAGTGCGCCCTTCGACCTTATCAGCCCAGCCGCCGTAGTAGCGCAGCGAATTAGCCACGCCTTGCATATCGCCCAGCGAATCGGTGATCGTCTTGCCGCAATTGAGCGATTCCAGCGCGGCGAGTTCCGCTTTGTTCTTCAGCACCAAGTCCGCCAGATTGAAAAGCAGCTGCCCGCGATCGGCAGCGTCCATCTTGGCGTAGGTCCCCTTCTCCAGTGCCGCGCGAGCTGCTTTCACCGCGCGATCGACATCGGCGGCAGTTCCTTCAGCGACTTCCGCAATCACTTCGCCCGTGGCTGGGTTGTATGTTTCAAACGTCTGCCCCTGCGCGGAATCAACCCATTCGTTGTTGATGAATAGCTTCGTGAGCCGGACCTGGGGAGAAGTGGAACGTTCAAGAACTGCCTGGGACATGAGTTAGTCTCCGAAAATGCGAGCCGCCATTAGGCGCCTACCCGTTGGTTTGCATCATCCGCTGCGACATGATCGTGTCACTATACGATATGATTATGTCGCGGCAATTGGACAACCACGAGCAGCAAGAGCAAAAAAGGGGCGGTGATGGGCGAGGCGGAAAAAGAAGAAGTGGCGGTAGCAAATAGGTGGGCCCTGATCAAATCCGAAGATTGGTTGGCCGTCCTGCTTGGCGGCCTGATTCTGACCGTCACCTTGGTCGCCACCTATCGGGGCCGCGCTACTGACTTCAATGCCAAAGCCGCCGAGTATGCACGCCTCAAGTTAGCGCTGGCCGATGAAAAGGCGGTTGTGACAAACACCGCCGAGGAAAAGACTGCCAAACAAAAGCAGACGAAAGAAGCCGAAAAGAAGCTGGAGTCGGTTTTCAAGAGCCTGCATACCAACCCGTTCAAAAATGCGCTCGCCAAAGTCGGTTCGTGGAAAAATGACCCGCGCGCGGCTTTCTTCCGCGACAACAAGCCCATTTATTACGGCCTGCTCGGCGCGGCGCTGGCGTCGATGACCGTATTCGGCATCGGCGCGGCACTGAACGGCGAAAATCCGTGGAAGTTTTCGGCAGCCTTTATCGTGCTATTTGCTTTTGCGGTGATCTCGTACGTGCTCGCTGGCCAGGAAGTCATCAAGAACTACAATCTCGAATATGCGCTCTGGGCCATCCTGATCGGCATGATCATCAGCAATACGATCGGCACGCCCGCATTCCTCAAGCCGGCGCTGCGCACGGAACTTTACATCAAGACCGGACTCGTGTTGCTCGGCGCCGAGATCCTGTTGAGCCGGCTTCTCGTGCTCGGTTTGCCCGGCATTTTTGTGTCTTGGGTGGTCACGCCAATCACCTTGATTACGACCTACGCCTTCGGGCAGTATGTTCTGCGGATGTCGTCGCGCTCGCTGAATATGGTGATTTCGGCTGACATGTCGGTGTGCGGGGTCTCGGCAGCAATTGCCACGGCGGCGGCCTGTCGCGCAAAGAAAGAAGAACTGTCGCTCGCGATCGGTTTGTCGCTGGCGTTCACCGTCGTGATGATGGTCGTCATGCCGATGTTCATTCGCGCGGTGGGCATGAACGACGTGCTGGCGGGCGCTTGGCTCGGCGGCACGATCGACTCGACCGGCGCTGTGGCGGCAGCCGGCGGCATGATCAGCCCCACGGCGCTGGAAGTGGCTGCCACAGTCAAGATGATTCAAAACATCCTCATCGGCGCCGTGGCCTTCGGCGTTGCCGTGTATTGGGTGATGTATGTCGAAAAGTCCGAAGACCGCCAGCGTCCCGGCATTTCTGAAATCTGGCTCCGGTTTCCCAAGTTCGTCTTGGGCTTTGTTGGGGCGTCGATTGTCTTCTCTGCAATCTACTCCACCGACCTCGCTGGCCAATCGTTGACCGAGTCGACAATCAGCGGCACGACGGAAATCCTCCGCGGTTGGTTCTTCTGCCTGGCGTTTGTCAGCATTGGATTGGAAACCAATTTCCGCGAACTTTCGCAGTACATGAAAGGTGGTAAGCCGCTCGTGCTGTATGTTTGTGGACAAGCCCTAAATCTGGCACTGACGTTGCTGATGGCCTGGGTCATGTTCGAGAAAGTCTTTCCGCATGCGGCTGAGGCGCTTTCCAAATGACCACATCCAGCAAGCCGAGTTCGTTGGCGGGCTTCAGCCGATTGCTGCTCGCGATCGCGGGCTTGGCGGTCGTTTGGCTTGTGATCTTGCCATTGATTGGCCGCCAGCCGGTCGTCAGCGAGCACATTCAGCAGCAAGAGCGGCTGGGAATTGATCCCAGTGCGATGTTCTATACCGAACTGGAAATCTTGCCGGCAATTGCTCATCGAGTGGAACGATTACAGCTGCTGAATGCGAGTAGCCGCGACGGTGAACAAACCGAGAACTGAAGTGAGCAACAAGCTAATGTTACGACCGTCATTCGCTGCCAGCGAGTAAAACAAAACCTGTCGCCGCCGAAGCAAAGGCGGCCGAATTTTTTCGCCAGACTACCATTGCCATCGAGATCCAAATGAGTTTCCTCCGCGCATGTTTGCTGGCATCACTTGTATGTTCCACTGCTGCATTTGCGGCAGATCCGCCGCAGAAGCGTGTTGTGCGGGTCGCGGCTGTAATTACGCCGGAGAGCAGCGGGTTGCTGCAGCAACTCGCCGCCGAGTTTGAGAAGCAAACCGGCACGGCCGTTCAGATTGATAGTCGTCAGGATGTCTTCGGCTTGGCTCGCGATGGTAAAGCCGATTTGGTCATCTCGCATTATGGCCACCGCGGGACGGAAGAATTCTTCACTGAGGGCCTGGGAGCTTGGCCTCGGCCGGTTTTCTCGAATCAGGCGGCACTCATTGGACCGGCGTCGGATCCAGCAAAAATCGCCGATGCCCGTGATGCAGTGGACGCGTTTCGCCGCATCGCGGAAACGAAATCGCCATTCGTCGTGAACAATTCGCAGACTGAAAAGTACCTCGCCGAAGTACTCTGGCATGCAGCTGACAAACCTGACCGAGCCGGTTGGTACCGAGACAAAGGTCTGCGAAATCAGGCAGAGACCAAAGATGCCATCAAAGCAGCCATCGAGGAAAAGGGTTACACGCTGTGGGGGCTCGTGCCGTTCCTGAAGTATTGTGAAGAGCACCCCGAGATTGAAATGAAAGCCCTGAAGTCAGACGATGCGCTATTCCAACGACTGATGGTCACGATTCTCGTTCGGCCGGACAAAGTCGCTGGCGTGAATGCCGATGACGCCAAAGCCTTCGAGCGTTTCCTTATCGCCCCCGAAACCCAGGCCCAAATCCGCGCCTTCCGCATTCCTGGATTCGCCGGCCAAGTTTGGTGGCCAGCAGGACGCCACAACAGCGGATCGTATTTGTCTGGCGGGAAGTAATATCGGCAAACGAAGCCAATAAAAAAGGCGTTGCAAAATATTGCAACGCCTAGCTTTAAAAGAGCGGAGGGCACGAGACTCGAACTCGCAACCCCTTGCGGGGCACCACATTTCCAGTGTGGCCGCTAGCCATTCGCTTACCCTCCCGGTGGCTCACTGCTTATCGGCAGTGGGATGGAGATAGTTTACGCCGGAGAGGTTCGCTCGCCCAGATGGGCAGCTGAGGCTCGCACGAACGTTACAGGCCGCAAAACCGTGCCGCCGTGTGCTCGCCTTCAAGACGTGCCGCCCCGCAGTTTGAAATAAACTCGCTGCACTTCTGGCATGCAGCAGCGGCCGGTGGGCGAGGCGGTGGCGCAATAAGCGGCCGGCGATTTTGATTTGGCCAGCAGTTCGCGGATGCGGCGGGGAGCTCCTTCAGCAAGGTCGTCTTCTATGTCTTCGAGCTTGAGGCCGAAGCAACCGCACAGCGGCGCCGTAGGATCCTTGGGATAAACGGGCTGCGGCAGCGCAGTGGCTTCGATGGCCGATTCGAGCGCATCGAAATACGCCACCGGGCAACTCGCAGCTGGACAAAAGAAAACTCGCTCAGCCAACTGCCGGCGCTGCTCCACCGTCGTGGCGGCCGCGAACGCACTGGCGAGCACCGATTCGCCTAGCGACCGGCAGCGCGGACACAGAACATCGTCGCCATCGGGTTCGCGGACAAAGGCCTTGTTCATACTTGCATCTTAATGAAGTTCAGCTCGCGCGCGACTAACGGGCATACCACACGGCAATTCGCTCGAGATCGTTTTGAAAATCAAGCAAGCCGAGCACCATTCGGTAGCGCGGGCCCGATAGCGAAGAAAAGCCTTGACCGCGGTCGAGCGCGGTGACGATGCGGGCGACATCGTCCCGCGTCGGCTCTCTTCCCGCAGTCGCCCACCGCAGCAAATACATCGCCATGGGAAAGGTCAGCGCGAGCGCGCGAATGCTTTGCACGATTGACCAGTGCTTACGGCCGGCGAGTGCATATTGATAAGAAGCCGCCGAAGTCGCGAGGTAGCGCGCGAGCGGCTGTTGAATATCGGTGGAGAGGAGCGCGGGATTGGTCGTCGCGAGAGGCTCATTGAGCGCGGCAAAGGTGGTGCGCGGAAAGTTTGAATGGAGCGTCGGTAATTCGCCATGGCCGCGGAGCATGCGAACCGAGGCGCGAAACAACTTCAATCGCGCGAAGACGCCGCCAGGCGGAAGATAGTCTGGATGCAGCCGCACGTACTCTGCAGCCGTTAAGCGAAACAGCAATCCACCCAGCGCGCTCGGTGGTCGGCGATCGCTGAAATACGACGATGCTTCGGCGGCCACGCCCGATTCAAGGAGGGTAATCAGCTCGCTGAACTTCGCTGTGTCGAGTTGACTGGTGCGAGCCCGATCGAGCAGCCTGGCGAACAGCAGTGCATGCACGACGCGTCGCACCGGCGGGAAACGTTCATCGCCAAAGATGCGGGCCGCGGCAGCCATCACGCGATTGGCTTGTTGCCAGGCAGGCTGCGCGGTCGTTTCGGCAGTGGGGAGCGAGATTTCGAGCTCGCCGGCCGCGACCAGACGTTTGATTTCCGGCAGATGCTCGTTCAGCTCGCGGCCCGTGTCGAGGGCCGCCGAAGGACAAGCGCGGCGGAGCGTGAGAATGGCCTGTTTCTCACGCGGCACGAGTTGCAAGGGAAACACGCGGCAGACGAGCGGCTTGCTCTCGGCGCCGAACTTTTCATGCACGCGGCAGCGACCGGCCGCAGTGAGAAACACACAGCTGCCGTCGGCCTGCTGAGCCAGGCGTTGTCCGCTGCCGGCGCGAGCGTCGCGCAGCAGCAACTTTTTTCCCTGGAACTCCGGATCGTTCTCCCATTGTTGCTCGCGGAGCTTATGCAGATCCTGCTCACTCAGCAGAATGAGCGAGCCGCGGCAGCACACGCCGCAGCTCTGGCAATCCCAATGCTCTTCACCCGCAGTCCGAATAACCGGCAGTTCCATCGCTGGCGTTTACTTTCCTTCTTTCGCCCACTGCTTCATGAGCGCGATGTTCTTTTCGACAACGGGATTTCCCTTGCCGAGGTATTCTGCCATGTCGCTATCGTAACGCGATTCGGCTTCTGGTCGCTGACCTTGGTCGCCCGTTTCTTCGATCCAGCGGTCAAGACGCGCACGCAACTTTTCCAGCATGCCCGCGTGATTCGGATCGCTGGCCAGGTTATGCACTTGCTGCGGATCGGCCTGCCAATCGTACAGTTCTTCGGCGGGGCGCGTTGGCGAGAAGAGCAACTTTTCTTGGAGTTCAGTCAGCGACTTCTCCTCGTGCATCGCGCGCAATCGCTGCAAGATCGCCTTTCCTTCCTTGTATGCATTCGGCTGGAGATGAGGCCGCTGCGGATAGCCGTTGCGAATGTAGAGGAAACGCTCGGTCCGTACGCTGCGAAGTCGCTCGACCGTTTCATCGCAACGATCGCGGGCGGCGAAGACGGCGTCGCGCGGTTGGTAGTCAGCGGCGAGAATATTTTTCGCTTGCATCTTCGCGGGAATTGCAATGCCCGCGGCGGCGAGCGAAATGGCTGCGAGATCGATGTGCTGAACCAAGTCACCGCGAACTTTTCCCGCTGCGACTCCGGGCCCGCGAATCACTAACGGCACGTGCGTTCCCTCGTTGTAGAGAAACTGCTTGCCGCGGGCGTGACTCACGCCGTGATCGGTCATGAAAATGACAAGCGTTTGCTCGAGCAGCCCTTCCTTCTCGAGGCGAGCCAGCACTTTGCCAACGTGATCGTCTGTGAAGCGAACCGCGTCAAGGTACGCGGCCCAATCTTCGAGTAGCACGGGATCACGCGGGTAATAGACAGGGAGCGTTACTTTTTCTGGATCGGTTGCCGCGCCAAACTCCGTCTTGGCACGCTCAGCTAGTTTTTGGCAGCTGGCCGAATTGTTGCCGCGAAGCTTGCCGCCGGCCAGTTGCACCTGCATGAAAAATGGCTGACCTTCCTTGCGCCCCGACCAATCGGCCGAGTTGTACATCTTCTCGTCGTACTCGAAGTTGTAATCGGTCTTTCCCAAAGCCGTCGCCGCGGCAGCTTGCTTCTTCTTTGGCGCTTCGCCGCTGCGATTGACATTGGCCAATCCGCTGCCGATGCAGGTGTAGTAGCCGGCTTGCTGAAACAACACCGGAAGCGGTTGCACACCGGTGGGCAGATTGATTTTCTCTACGCCGCGGCCACTGCGATGATGATGCGCGCCGATCGTCGTTTGATACATGCCGGTGATCAGCGCCGAGCGACAGGGCGAACAAACCGGCGCGGTGACGAAGGCGTTGTCAAACTTGGTTCCTTCGCGAGCCAGCCGATCGACGTGCGGCGTGGCGACTGTTTTTTCGCCGTAGCAGGCAAAGTTCGCCGACATGTCGTCGACGATGAACCAGAGAATGTTGGGGCGATGGGTTTTAGCTGGCGCATCTTCGGCACGAGTGCTCGCCGTGCACAGAACGAGGGCGAAGAAGAACCAAACGGGAAGTCGCATCGCTACCTCGCGGGAGACGCGTTCTTTCGCGGCGCGAAAGACAACGCTAGTCGAAAAAGGGAAACAGTTTCTTGAGTTCTTCGGGCGTGGGCCGCCGACCATATTCGCACAATTCGAAGGCTTCGGCAAAGCGAACCTTTTTACCCCGTTCTTCGCCGTAGAGTTTGACAAGTTGATCGCGAAATTTATCGGCTTCGCGACTTTGGCGGTCTTCCCACTTTTCGCGGAGCCATGCTTTGCGACCGGCAACGTCGCGCTCGGGAGGAACTTTGCTGACGAACTCTTCGCTGCCACTAGCGCCTCCTTCGTAAACTTGAGAGGTCAACTCATGCAGCCCTGCGAGCTTTTGATCGAAGATATCATCCAGGGCCACAACGACATCGGGGCGAAAGGCGTAGGGCTTGAGAAAACCATCACTTGAATAAAGGAAGACCGGATTATTCTTCAGCGGCAGAGTATCGGGGCAGAAGAACGGCACGGTGACCATGAACGCCGCGTCCTGCACGAGCACGCCGACATAGCGGTGATCGGGATGGTAGTCCCACGGCCGATGCGCAATCACGATGTCGGCTCGCCAGTCGCGAATCAAGCGGCAGATCGTCTGGCGATGTTCCAGCGTCGGCAGCAATTCGCCGTCGTGAATGTCGAGCACCTGACTGGTGCTGCCGAACTTGGCGTTCGCAGCATTGGCCTCCGCCGTGCGACGTTTGGCGAGCGGGCCGCCGGCCATTTGCCAATGACCAATATCGCCGTTCGTGACGGAGACGAGTTTGACGTGATGCCCCTGCTTCGCCCACAAAGATGCCGTGCCGCCGGCTTTGAACTCGGCGTCGTCGGGGTGCGCGCCGAAGACGATGATCCGCAGCTTGCCATCGGTGGCCGGCGGTTGAACCTTGGAAGCCACGGTCTCGGCAGTGATGGATTGCGCCTTCGCGTTGGTGACGAACAACAACGCGGAAAGGGTGCAAACGATCGTGAGAATAAGTCTATTCATTTCGCTCGTCATTTGTCTTTTCCGGTAACAGCAAACCTAGGGAGCTGCTGCTTTGCGCAGGCAAGTGAGATTTTCTTCGCCACGAATCAGGAGATTTCCTGCGACCGCCACCGGCGAAGCAATGATTCGCTCACCCATGTCGTTTTCAGTTAGTAGCTTAAAGCCGTCGCGAATATCGGCGACGAATACGACGCCATCTTCGCGTGGCGCGTAGAGCTTGCCGGCGGCGAGCAGTGGCGAGGCGTAGTACTTGTTGCGATTCTTCGGGAAGCGATCGGTCCAGAGCGTTTCGCCGGTTTTGATGTCGAGGCACACAACTTCACCTTCGTCACGCACCACGTAGACCTTGCTTTGATCTGCCGCTGGCGACGGTACAAACGAGCCGAGGTCATCGCGGGTCCAAATGCGGTTCGTTTCCGTCACGTCGCCGCTGCCGGTCAGTTTGACGCCGGCGATCTTTGCGCCGCGGCCGTAGGGAACGACGGCCATCTCGCCAGCGATAATCGGCGATGCAACCTGCACCCAATTTCCCTTCTTATCGGGATTGAAACCGCCGCATTCGAAGAGCTTGCTGCCATCGGCCGTCGAGTGAATCGTCAGATGCTCGGCACCCCACACCAGAATCTGCTCTTCGCCGTCGCGACGAATGACGATGGGCGTGGCATAGCTGTGATCACCTTCAACGGGCGTTTTGTAGTTGCGCGAAACCTTCCAGAGAAGCTCGCCGCTGGCTTTTTCAAACGCGGCGAGATACGACTCGCCGGTATGCATCACGGCGACGACGACCGCTTTCTCGGTGAGCACCGGCGAGGTGCCGATATCCCAATAGAGGGTATCTTTGGCAAACCGATCCTGCAGATTCGTGGTCCATAAAATCTTGCCGCTCAGATCGAGCGCCGCGAGTTCGCCGCTCTTGAAATAAGTGAATAGCAAATTGCCATCGGTCACCGGTGACGAATTTGCGGCCGAGCCGTTGCGATGTTTGCCGCGGCGTTCTCCGGCGAGCTTCGTTCGCCATTGTTCCTTGCCCTGCCAATCGAGCGCGATCACGCCGTTCTGACCATCGACGGGGCCGGTCAAATAAATGCGGTTCGGCAGTAGGGCCGGGGTCGAGCAGCCGATGCCCGAAAGCTTTATTTTCCAAGCGACCGACTTTTGATCGAGCAGGTTGTCTGGATATTCACCCTCAGTGACATTCCCGTTGTCTTGCGGCCCTCGCCAGCGCGGCCAAGGCAAATCGGCGGCAATGGAAGCGCCGATAATCGTGAAGAGTAAAGTCCAAGCCCAGAGAAAGGGAGATCGCTTCATAGAAACTCCGTGATCGTGGCTGAATGGTTCCGTTGTAACCGAAGGGTCGATGAGTTGCTAATTCGCCGTCATCCGCACAAACTCATCGCGGATTTTTGCCCCGGTTGCGATCTTCCAAGTCTGCTCGCTCACACCGGCCGGGAGTTTTTGTTCGGCGGTTTTGAGTTCGCCATTTTCTCGCCAACCGTAAGTGATCAGCAGCGGACCGTTTTTTTCAGCCGCGCGGCAGATGCCATACAGCTGCGCATCGATCAAGCCAGTCTTGTAACCGCCGGCATAGAGCGTCACTCGGACGAGTGCTTTCCCCGAATTCTTGTTCGGCCTCTTTGCCGAACCGGCCAACCAACCGCTGGAGAATTCGTTGTCCTTGGGAATCTCGGCCTTGGCGAATGTTTGCCAAGTCTGGCCATCGTCCCACGAAACATCAAGGCGATAGTCGTGTTGTTCCGGTGGCGGAACACGCACCTGATAACGGATGGCCGCACGAACCTCCTCGAGCGAGCTCCCCTCATAAGTGACCGGAAAAACGACACTCGCTGGCTTGTTATTGGTGGTCTCGTACGCCAATCGCGAGTTCGCGCCACGCCCGCGATAAGCGAGATTGCTGCTCCGCATCTCGGTGCGTTCGAAACGTTTGGTCTCTTCTTCGGGGAGCGAAAAATCGGGCAATTGCTCGAGAACCGCCTGGTTCGTGGCTCGATAGTTCACCGTGCTTCCCTGGGGTTTCAGCCTGGGATAGATCGCCTGGTTGATTTGCGTCGTGGTCGTAAATTTCAAATCCTTCACGCCGCTCTCTGGTCCGTCCCAAGCGACGGCTAATCTCCAGCCGTATTCCCCTTTCACATACTCCGTCAGGTCGAGCGGAAACGTGACGTGATCGAGTTGCTTGGTGCCGCGAGCGGTCGTAATCTTGATCAACACATCGCCAGTCGCATCCCCTTCCACCACGAAGCCGTTGGTCGCTTTGCCGGTCATGGGATTGGCGTCGTCTTCGGGATCGCCGCAAATCACATATGGCGACCAGTGTCTAAACTCAATCTCTGGCAGCACGTGATCCTTTCCCCAATCGCGTCCTTTCCTGGGAGGCAAGATTTCGCTCGGATCAGGCTGCCAAACAAATTCTCCATTGCAATACGCAGCGTTGCCGCGGGCGTTGTGATCCTTGCCATCATGCCGTGGTTCGCCGTTGTTGGCGAAGGTCCAATCACGCACGGGCCCGTTTTTCAAGTTGTGCCAGAAGCGGCGCTTCGTTGGGCCGCCGTAATGATCGGGGTCGAACCAACGAGTGAAGGTTTCGCCTTTGCGCAGGTTCACAATGCCCGGCTGGCATTCGTAGCCGCCGTTGTACATGGCGAACCACTTGTTCGGGTTCTTCGCCACTTCTTGCCAACCGGATTTCATCGATTGAAAATCGCTGGGCCAGGCGAATGGATAGTGCGGAAACGGCGGCTTCACCGAAGTGGCCAGCGACGGATCGGCAATGATGTCGGCATAACCGGCGACAACGCCGTCTTTGCGAAAGAGAAGTCCGGCCATATCGGTGTCGAACGCATGCCAGGCGTCGCCGTAGAGGATCTCGCTATTGGCGTGCCCGGGAAACGCTCTTCGTCGCGCGTTGAAGCCAGCAGCCTTCCAATAGGGCTCGTTCCACGCATGCACGGTGCCGCACAAGCCATATCCGTATGAAAACCGTGCGCGGGCAGCGTCGTAGACAATCAGATCTTCCTGCGTCTTCGCCGCATCGGCCTGCTTGCCGGGGACGCAATTCTCTTGCGGCGACAGCAGGTGCCACTGATGCGTCAGCAGCCAGTTGTAGATGGCGAGGGCTTTCTCTTGGTCAGTAAGTTTCTGGTCGCCGAGGGCAAACTTCACGCAGTCCGTAGCCGTTTGAAAGGCGCCCTCGCCAGCGTACTGCGGATGATCGGTTCGCAGCGTGGGATCGCCAACCTGACCATGAGCCACAGCCGACAAACTGCCAAAGAAAAAAAGGAACAAGATGCAGCGCATGAGCGATCGCCTTCCGTTAGAAGCGTGAATCGCCGCATCATAGCCGCACACCGCAGCAAAAACACCAACTACTGCCGTTTGAAGTCCGGATGGGTCGCCTCCAAGATGGCCAGCACATTGGCCCGATCAGACTCCGACAGGTGCTGAAATTTTTTGCCGGGCGCTGCCATCGTGAGGACTTCCTTCATCCGCTTCACGACATATTCCTTTGCCGGCTGCGGCAGAGTGAGAAAGCTCGAAGAGTAAATGAGGTAGCTGCATGGATACTTGAACATCCGCCGTGTGAGATCAAGCTCGCGCAAAGACCGCCCTCGGTCATCGCGCGGGCCGGCCTTGATGAAGTCCGCGGCGAACTCGCTCGTGCCGCTGATTTTTTCTGTTAGCGGCGTCTCTTCACTGAAGAGGAGACATTCAACGAGTGGTTCACAGGCGCTTTTGATTCGACTCTTCGTACTATCGCGCAAGTCTGCTGAGTTCTCTTTCAATTGCTCGCTCAAGGCCTTATCGAAGTAGAGTGCCTGCTCGGTAGCAAAGCGGGCGTGCGTGAGCTGGTTGTGAACGAGAGCCTGATGCTCGAGCACCATCAGCGCAACGATGTCGCTGTGCGGCGTGAGATAGTTTTCGGTTGCCAGCCATTTGCTCAGGTCGGTCACATTTTGACCAGCGGAGTTATCGGCTGCTTCGGGCCGGTCGCGACCGCGAACGATCAAATTGCCCAAGTGTTTCTGTTCGCCGTGCGTTCCTGTTACGTACCAGCCGCCCCAGCGCTGTTCGAAAGGGCTGGTGTGATCGGTGCGATAGGAACCCGATGCGAGAATGGGCAAACCTTGCGGGTCACTGTAGACGGATCGAACCACATGACTCGGGACTCGCAACGAGGTCGACATGCCGTGGCAAATCAGGCAGCTGTCGGTTTGCCGCACGAAGCGCGGCGGCGGCTGATCGTCTTGAGCCAACGTGTAGAACACCGCGCCGAGTTGATCGTCAGCCGTGGAGATTTCCAGGACATCGCCGTCGTGGCAATAGCCAACGTAAACATCGTCGCTGAAATAGATGGCGCGCGGAGTTCGCGGCGCAATTCGTTGCCGTTGCAAACTGGTCTTCGAAAAGACAAGCATTTGTGAAGATCGCGGCACCTTCAGGACGTCGAGCAGCGCCGGCAAATAGCCCTGCTTTTCGTCGTAGTTCAGCTTCTGCCTGCCCTGCTTGATCTGTTCGATCAAACGTGAAACGCGATTGTCTGGCTGGCGTTTGCTGTAGGCGATCGGTTCTTGCTCAAAATCTTGTGCAGTCGTTGCCGCCGAACCGACGATGACGATTGCCAACGAAACGAAACTGAGCAGTCGCGAGTGAAACATTCCGGCCCCTTCACGGCTTCTTCACGAGACAAATTGGATTTTAGTGTCTTATTTTGCGAAGGGCGAGCAGCAGGGCCAAAAACTGTCACCCCCGAATTCGCGATTGTCTGATTCCGCCGAACGGCATACCATTTGCAAATCTCCGACAAGCAGGGATTCAGCTCGTCACTAAAATTGTACTGCCATGGATGCGATGACGCTTCTAATTGAGTTCGCGATAATCTTCGCGATCGTGCTCGTTCTGGGCTATTTGGCACCAGCGGGCGCGTACTACTGGCTGTTTCACGTTCACGCCGAAGACCGTCACCTCGACCCGATCCAACATCGGCGCCCGACGGCGAAAGACATCCGCCGCGAAGTGCAACTCTCGATCAGCACGGTTGTGATCTTTTCGGTGATGGCCACGGCTCTCTACGAACTTTACAAAGCGGGCTACACAAACATCTATTGGAATCTGCGTGATTACCCGTACGGGTTCTTGTTTGTGAGTGTATTCGCAGCACTCGCAGTTCATGACACTTGGTTTTACTGGACGCACCGCTTCATGCACTGGCGGCCCGTCTTCAAGTACACGCACTTGGGCCACCATCGCTCGGTGAGTCCCACGCCCTGGGCGATCTATGCGTTTCAACCTGCCGAAGCGTTCCTGCAATTTTTGGGAATTGCCGTCGTCATCATGATTGTGCCGCTCCATCCGCTGGGAATGCTTCTCTTCTTTTGGATCGACGCGCAGGTGAACACGGCAGGCCATACCGGCTATGAACTCGTGCCGCGATTCATCAGGCAAAGCCCTTGGTTTCAGGGCTGCAATACGGTCACGCATCACGATCTGCACCACACCCACCCCAACAAAAACTTCGGTTCGTTCTTCAACGTGTGGGATCGCTGGATGGGAACCTATCTGCCAGACGAAGCGGCGGAAAATCACGGCGTCGTTAAACCAGTTCCAGCGGAAGTGGCCGAACACGACCGAAAGACAGCCAAGCCGTCGCGATCATTCCGCGAACAACTGGGCGGTTTGGTTCCGCAACTTTTTGCCGAGCGGCAATCGCGGTCGGACCATCGCACTGCCTAAGAAGATGTACTCTCACATAGCTGCCCGCTATTTTCTAAGATTCTCTTAGAATTTCTCCGCCGGGCGGAAAAAATGAGGTCGGCGCGCGTCATGGTGACAATCGCCGACGCTCGTACCTCTTCTCACTCTCGCCATGAACCCCGCTGCCGATCCGGAATATCTTGGTCGCTTGCTGGACGAGCATGGGGGAGTGTTGTCGCTGTACGCCAGCCAGTGGACCGACGCCGCCGACGATTGCGTGCAAGAAGCACTGCTGGAACTCGTTCGCCAGCGTGAGTTGCCTGCGAATGTGCCAGCTTGGCTGTTTCGCGTCACTCGCAATCGGGCGATCGCGCGAGCCCGCGCCCGGCAGCGCCGCAAACGACACGAGACTGCGGCCAGCCGCGATGTCGCCTTCGAGGTCAAAGGCCGCGAACCGGAATGGTCGACCGCCGATGTCACGGCTGCCCTTGAGCAGATCGATGGCGATCTGCGGGAAGTGGTGGTCGCGCGCGTCTGGGGAAATCTGGGATTCGAGGAAATCGCTGAGTTGATCGGCACGAGTTTGAGCACTGCACATCGACGTTACGAAGCGGGGCTGCAAGCTCTGCGCACACAATTGGGTGTTCCATGGACAGCAAAGAAATAAATCAACCCGCTGACTCGCTGGAAAAGTCGTTGCAACAATTCACGCCGCGGGCGAATCTCGACCGCGATCGGCTAATGTTCCTGGCCGGCCGCGAATCGGAACGGCCGTCGCAATCAAGCACACGCGCCGCCTGGCTGTGGCCCGCCTCCACTTTTGCCATGACCGGTTTGGCCGCCTGCTTTGCGATCGCGCTTGGTTTGCAACTGGCCCAGCCGCCGCGCGAGCGGATTGTCGTCCGCGAAATTCACGTGCCTCAGCCGGCAGCTGAGACCACCGCCGCAACGCCGCCAGTGCCGGTGATCGCGCAGGCAAAATCCAACAATGCTTCGCCGTTCCCGTCTTCATTTCCCGCCAGCGGGTTGCTGCAGATGCGCAACATGGCATTGCGGTTCGGGGTCGACGCCATTCCTAGCGAACACGCGACCAGCACTTCGGCCGGTCAACCTTTGTCACCGATCGAGCCTTGGCAACAGTTGCGCGAGTCGCCGCAAAATCCCGACTCATCTCTTTGATTTCATTCTTTCCTCATTCTGGTTCTTCTCATGAATATCGCACGCGTCCTTGTGGCTGCGTTGTGCTTGCACTGCGCAGGCTTCGTCTTTGCTGACGAAGCCGAGCCCGATCCGAACAAACCGCAGCGGATCGAAATGAACATTACCGCCGCTGCCGAACCGCGGCCGGCGCTGAAGTACAGCCTCGAGATCGGTCTGCGTGAGCGCGTCCCGGGCAATGCGGCGCAGTTTTATTACCGGGCGCTCATGGCTCGGCGGTTCGTTCCCGATACGCACTGGAAGCAGTTCGATGAGAATGACAAGGCCTGGCTCGAAGAACCGCTCGACGACAAAAAACTTGCCGCGATGAAAGAGTGGCTCAATCCGCTCGGCACCACGCTTGGCGAGTTGAAGACGGCCGTCTATCGCGAGCACTGCGATTGGGACCTGCAGCTCCAGGGGTTGAAAGGGACCAGTGTCATCAGCTTTCTCCTGCCGGAGATGCAAGACGCGCGCACCCTAGCTCGCGTACTGCGACTGAAAGCCCGCATTGAAATCGCCGAGCGGCGTTACGACGATGCGATCGAAACGCTTCGCTGGGGTTATCGCCTGGCCCACGATTGTGCCGAACAGCCGCTGCTGATCAGCAACCTGGTGGGAATTGCCATCTCGGCCATTATGACCGAGCAGTTGACTGAGCTGATTAAAGCTCCCGGCGCACCGAATATGTATTGGGCCATCGCCACCCTGCCGCAGCCGCTGGTCGATGTGCGGCGAGCCCTCGAATTTGAACGGGGCTTTCCCGAACAGATTTTTCCCTTCCTCAAGGATGCCGAAACCGTCGATCGTTCGCCACAGGAATGGCAGCGCGTGTTGGAGGAAACAGTCAACGAGATCGGCAAGCTCTCGAACGACATGCAACTCACCAACGCCCAAACGCCAAATTGGCTGCAGCACGCCGGCATGACATTGATGCTGGCGAAAGCCTATCCGCTCGCCAAGAAAGAACTCATCGAGCAAGGGATGGATCCGCAGCGTGTCGAAGCCATGTCGGTGGCCCAAGTCGTCGCAATTCAAACGGCCCGCAAAACCCGTGAAGCCTACGACGATGTCTACAAGGTCACGCTCCTTCCTTATCCCGAAAGTTTGAAGATGGCCGTACGCGTCGATGAGTCGCTAAAGGGACGCATGTCGGCGACCGTGTTCTTCGGCACGCAGGGACTGCCGATTGCCCAGATGTTGCTGCCCGGCACACTGCAGGTGAAACGAGCCGAGATCCGCAGCCCACGGCAGTTCGCCGCGCTGCAAGCCATCGAAGCAATCCGCATGCACGCGGCGACGAACGGCAAACTTCCGGCCACGCTCGCCGAAATCACGGTCGTCCCCGTGCCGCTCAATCCCATCACTCGCGAACCTTACCCTTATCAAGTCAAAGACAACGAAGCCGTTCTCGAGATTCCGCTGCTCGCCGATGAGCAGCCTCGCAATGCCGGCAAACGATACGTGATTCGCCTCGTCAAATGACTTCATCAGCCTCTTCCATAACCTAAGGACATTCGTCATGCACAAGTGGCTCTCTGTTTTCCTGTTCCTGATACCGACGATTCTTACAGCGCAAGAATCACCGCTCGCTCCCGTGGCTCCACTGCTCGATTCCCAGACCTGCGCTGTATTGCGAGTGGACCTCGGCAAGATCGATGCCGCCGCTGCGCTGCAGTTCTTAGCCAATGTTGTCGGCGAAGGTCATGCCGCCGACGAGATCAAAGCGACTGCTCCGAAGGCGCAAGGCTTTCTCGCCACGTTGCGGGAGTATGGTGCCCAAGACGCCTATGTCATCCTCAGCCTGGCCGACTTTCCAGAGAGTCCGCCGCCGATCGTACTCACCCTTAAGCCGGCAGCCAGCAATGAGGATTTACTTGCCACGCATCTCAAGCCACTGACGGTTGCCCCTTACGATCATCGACTGCGACAGAAGAACCTGCTCATCTTCGGTTCGGCGCGCACGATCGAACGCGTGCGCGAAAACAAGCCGGTCGAACGTCCCGACCTGGCAGCCGCGATGACAAACGTGGCCAGCGCGCCCGTGCAAATTGCCGCGGCCATTCCCGCCGATGTGCAGCGTGTAGTACGTGAACTTGTCGGCAAGCTGCCGCCCGAAGTTGGTGGTGGACAAGGACAGGATCTGCTCGATGCTTTGCAATGGATGAGCGTCGCGCTCGAGCCGCCGCCGAAGCTGAGTTTGAAATGGACCATTCAATCGAAGACCGAAGCGGCTGCTGCCGGATTGCGGCCACGGATTCTCGCCGGCATCAACCTGGCCGGCGACCAGGCGAAGCTGAAAGAGCTGATGCCCGATTTCGCCGAACTCGCCATCCGACTGACTCCAGCCGTGAAAGGCGATCGCCTGGAACTGAATCTCGCTGGCGCCGACATCGAGCCCCTCGTCAAGCAGCTGCAAGCCGGACCGCTCAAGCTCATGCGATCAGCGGCGGGCCAGGCGCAATCGATGAACAACTTGAAGCAGATCGCGCTGGCGATGCATAACTATGCCGATGCCAACGGCAAGTTCCCCGGTGCGGCGTCGCTGAGCAAAGACGGCAAGCCGCTACTCTCCTGGCGAGTTCACATTCTGCCTTTCGTTGAACAGGAGGCGCTGTTCAAGGAGTTTCACCTCGACGAGCCATGGGACAGCGAACACAACCGCAAACTGATCCCCTTCATGCCGGAGATTTATCTCGATCCCGTGCATCCAGAGATCGCCGTAGTAGGCAAAACAATCTACGCCGTGCCGGTCGGCGAGAAGTCGGCGTTCTCGGTTCCGGGAGGCATCAAGTTTGCGAGCATTGTCGACGGCACGAGCAACACGATCATGACCGTCACGCTACCCGCCGAGTCTGCCGTGATCTGGACCAAGCCCGACGATTGGAACTTCGATCCCAAAGATCCTGCGGCTGGTTTGCTCGACGGCAAACGAACAAAGTTCCTCACCGCATTTTGCGACGGCAGCGTCCGCACACTCCCTGCGACGATCGATCGCAAAGATCTCCGCCGCCTGGTGCAAATGAACGACGGCGAAGTGATTGATAACCGTTACTAAGCAAGTGCGATTACCGGGAGGGCGAAGCAGCTTCGCCCTCTCGCCCTTTGCTTCCGCAAGTTTACCGCTCGGGAAAACTCTACCGTCTGTAGCAAACGCGCGCTCTCAACTCGATTCCTGTTCTACGGAAAAACCTACTTGCGCTTCGAAATCCGTGAGCGCGCGTCGTACGGACGCCGCCGAAAGCGCGCGGGAATCCTCAAGTGCTGGCAAATGCTGTCCTAGGGCTAGCACCGCGCGACTTGTTTCTTCTCGTTTGACGCAAGACAGCCACCCGATAGCACCCGTGATGCCAGCGTGACTGCGCCAGCACTGCGACTCTAACCGCTCCAGGTAGTCGCAGTTGTCAGCCATTCACTCTCTGCGGCAGCGCAATCGGATTCTGCTATCTCAGGTTCAAGGAGGACCTCTCCCATGCAACGCGCGTGGCTGTATCGTCGTTTTATGTTGCCTCTCGCTGGCGTCGTTTGCTCGGCGGGCCTGAGCCTGGGTGTGGAGTTGTTCCAGCCCCCGCGGCCACCTGTCGATACCGACGGCGTGGAACTCGATAGTCGCGCTCGCCGATCACCGCAACCGGTGACCATCGAACCGCTGTCGGCAGCGCCCACGGTGCACTCTCCCGTCGATGAAGATCTCGATGGGCGCGACAACATTGTCTATCAACCGAACTCGTCGATCCCATTCCCGCCGCAGCGGCGCGAGCCCATACCTATCCCGCCGCCAGATCCGATGCCGATAATCGAATCGCCGCTGGCCGTTTATCCTGAATCGCTGCCGCCGGTCTATGCGCCTGGCTGTGCGATGGGCATTGCGCCCACTTGCGCACAAGGCGTGTATGACGAAGGCGTGTACACTGCGAGCCCTAGTTGCGGCGCCTACGACAACGGCAACGCTTGCGGTGTAACCGAACAAGTGTGCGGATGCAGTTGCGTTCCGAACTGGACGATTCGCGCCGAAGCCATCATCTGGGATCGGGCGGGAAGCACCAGCGTGCCTCTCATCGCTGCTCCGGTCGCGGTGAACTCTGCCGATCTGGATGGCGGCTGGCGCGCCGGGCCGCGGCTGACGGCGATCAAGCACGGCATTTTCGATAGCTGCTGGGATCTCGAAGTTTCGTACTTCGGCATCAACGGCTGGAGCGGGACGCAGACGGTGGCCGGCGCCACGACTTATCTCACCACTCCGCCGCTCGTGTTTGCAGCCGCGCCCTTGCAAATGACTTACACCTCGGAGTTGCAAAACTTCGAAGTGAACGGCCGTCGCGCCTACAACGACTGGGTGACTTGGTTCGTCGGCTTCCGCGCGCTGAACGTTGATGAACTCCTCACGGCCAGCGTCAACGCCGGCGCTTCGACGCACACGGTGGCGACTCGCAACCGCTTGTATGGCGGCCAGGTTGGTCTCGATGCGGTGCTGTTCGATGGCGATTGCTGGTACGTGAACGCCGTCGGCAAGGCAGGCATCTATAGCAACTCGGGCGAGCAGGTGACGCAGACCGCGGGCTTCCCTGGTGCTCAGGCGCTGATCAATTTCAACGGCAATCAAACGTCGTTCGTCGGCCAGCTCGGCTTCAATGCCAACCGCCGCTTGACCGATCGGTTGACATTTGTCGCAGGCTATAACCTGCTGTGGGTCACCGGCCTGGCCCTCGCGCCAAACCAGCTCGCGGCCACCAACGTGAACACCGGCGCCGGTGCCCTCAGCACCAACGGCACGATGTTCTACCACGGTGTGAACGTGGGTTTGGAATACGCCTGGTAGTTGTATCGCGAAATAGAAACTGCTGAATAAAAGCGGCCGGTAAATTCGCCGGCCCTGGTCTAGCCATCAATCAGCAGGATCGGTTCTCGTATTTCGTCGCTGAAAAATGTCAGCATATGCTCGGGCCACAGAATGTATTCGGGCCAGTTGAGTGAATCCCGGTCCAAACTCCTGCCATCACCATGCTGCGAATTGAGCGCCGCGCTGAGGAACTCTCCGATTAGCTCCACAGTCGCATCGACTCCATGTATTGCCGGGATGGTTACAGCTGGCGGGTGAGAGTTGCCCGCCAACAAAATGTGAATGATGTTCTTGTGGTGCTTTTGCGTTCTGAGAATGAACTGGCCCACGTCAAACTGCTTCGCTCGGTTGGGACTAAACGTGAGCTTGTAGGCCACCCCCTGCAGTGAACCCTTGGCGTAGTTCTTGTGCGTCAGTAGTTGCAAGGTTGCGTTCATATGCGGATTGTCCCGGAGGTGTCCGGGTTCATACAGCCAATCCGCCGGAGTCAGCATTTCGATGCCATAGCCAATCTTGGGCCAAGCCGCTTTTAACTTCTCAAAGATAGGTTCGTCAGCGTGGTCTCGCGGATGCTTGCCTTCGCAATATCGGCAGCAGAACCGCTTGATACCGTCCTCCATATCTTCCATGAAGAGTGCAAGACGCTTTACATCGTTCCGGTGAGGCTCGCGGAAATGTGCAATGCGATTACGAATCGTTTTCACCTCTTCCATACGAACGACTGTATTTTTCTCCGGCGGGAAATATGGCTCGAATAACGGCCAATTTGCCGGGTCGGACATTACGGACCAAATTTCTCCAAACGTCAAATAAGAGATACCCTCTTGATGCGACGTGGCCATGTGGTGAAGAGTCTTGTCGCTTGAAAGCGACTTGGGCGGCCACTTGCTGACCTTTGATTTGATCGGCGTTTCCCAATCGATGCGCGCTGCCTTCAACTCAACGTAGGCCATCGTTCGGAACCAAGTTTCCAGCTGCCACAGCATTCGATAGAGCGGCGTGGTTGCTGGTGGGACTGGTTCGTATTTCCATTCGGCAGGCGTGTCGGTCATTGGCAGGTTGCTCGCTTGGGTTGATAAGTCAACGACGCGATTGTCCGGCAATAAGTTCGCGAGCAACCAAGATACCTGCGGCGCGAACCTTTGCTAGGCTGTTCGTTACTTTCTTGGATAGATAGCAAGGGAATCGAATGAGTATTGACCCGCTAGAATCACCGCTTCATGCAGGAATCGCTGGCGTCGACTTGCCCTCGGACGAATTCGACTTTGGTGAAGGAATCGTATTGCGGCGAACCTACTGCCATGTTTTCGCGCCCTTCATGGCTGCTTTTGCTCCGGCCCCGCCGGGCGGATATCATCCTGCGCCTTGGAAAGCTGTCAGCGGCGGGTTGAGTATCGACGTGGCGGCGGAATTGTTCGTGCCGGTTGAGTTCAAGCCGAGCGAGTGGTTCGACCGACTGAATACGGTTTGGTGGTTTGCTGCCCTCACTCGCCTAGTCGGGAACCCGTGCGCAATTGTTCCTGTGATTGCCAGTCACTCGTTTTCGGAGATTGCTTCAATGAACGGTGAGCCGACGTTCTGGACTGTGGAAGCAAACCGAACTCACGCTCAAGCTGGTGGATGATCCTGACACGCACTCAATCGAGTTTGACCGCAGCAGCATGTTTACCAACAACCCGGAATTCAGATCGACCGTCATCAACGAATGGAAGCAAGGGGCCATCAACTATCTGGAAATGCGTTACAAGCTTGGCGAATCCACCGACGAACCGGAACCGGCTCCAGCTTCTCCGGCCCCGGTGGTTGGAAGTGATCCTGCCCAGGATGGAAGTCAAGCGGAAGATGTCCAACGTAGCGAACCAGTAGAACCATCACCAACGTTCTACGGCGCTGACCCGGTTCCGGTGGCCGATCTCCAGGAAGCCAATCACAAAGCCAAGCAACTCTTGCTAGCGACGTTGCAACGTTTGCAACGAAGGATTGTCAAAGCGATTGAAGCAGGCAACACCGACTTGTCAGAACACGAAGCAGTCATCAGGGAGTCATTGCCAACATTCAACGTAGAAGAAACCATCACGCAACTAAATACATTGCAAGCGGAAGTCAAAGCGGTTTTGCCTGAGCAACGCAAAGAGGTAATCGAGAAATGGGATACGACATCAATAATGAATCAGCTGCCCTAAAGTGGTTGACAACGGAAGAGACACCTATCCTTCGCTCCGAAGGAGAGAAGCAATTCATCGAAGGTTACGCAGTCTTGTTCTATGACAAAGCTAACCCCGGCTCCGAATATCATCTTGGCGGCAACTGCTATGAAAGGGTGAATGCGGACTCATTCGATGAATGTCTTCTGCGTGGTGATAATGTTGTTTCATGGGTTGACCACAACAAAGATTGGCAACTCGGCGAAACTAAGGATGCCACGCTCTTTCTCAGGAAAGATCCAAAAGGAATCCATTACTCGATTCCAATTGATCCAACCTACGTTGACCATGTCAAAGCAGTGCAATATCAGCGGCGTGGAAAACTCAAAGGCTCCAGCTTTAAAGCTATGGTCCGCTCCATTGTAAAGCGGGATGGTGACAAATATATCAGGACGTTGACCAAAGCCACACAACTCTATGAACTTGGCCCGGTGTTTCAGCCATGCTATCCCGGCACTTCGGCTGAATTGTTGCTGCGTGCGGAAGTAGACGCAGCGGAAAGAACTCGACAACAGATAGACCGTTGGAAAGAAATATCACAACGGATTGCTAAATAAGTGCAGCCCGATGGCGGGAGTCATGTTTGCAGTTTGGATGTCACGATCATACATAACTAAACGTAACAACGTATAAGGAGCAACATGTCGGTATCAGACAGAATTGGTTTAGGTTTTACTTTCTCATTCGTGCCAGTTGGTGGTGGTTCGCCCATCGTCTTGTCATTGCTTGACCCCGGCATGAGCGAATCAAACAGCAAGGCGACTGCTCCGGTGAGCAGGCTCGGCGATAGATATGATTCCTTCCTTGGCGGTTCGGTAGATCCGGGCGACTTGAATCTTAGTGTGGCATTCCACCCGGCAACCACCGGAGAATTCCACGTAGTCCTCTACCTGCTCCTTGACAGTTTCCGTTTTCCCTAGCCCTGCGGTGCCGATGACAATCAGGAAGTTGAACTTCCCATCGGCGAACCGGCGAACGTCTTCCCGGAACTCTTTGTAGGTGTGGATGGTGACTGCGTGCTTTGGTTTCTCTGAGACGTACTTGGCCATGCGAACTCTCCAGGGGCGGGAAGATGAACAACACGCCACACTGGCCGGTGTCCGTTAGTTCGCCCTTTCATGGTTTCCGCATCCCTTGGAAACGCCAATAGCAGGTGCATCGGAATGTTCACGCAGATTCCAAAGCAGCCGGATTTCTGGACAACCCTAGCGGGGGAAGCCAACGAAAAAAGCCACGGTGTTTACCGTGGCTTTCAAAGTGGACGTGATGGGGGTCGAACCCACTACCTTCCGATTGCGAACCGGATGCTCTCCCAAATGAGCTACACGCCCAAACTTCATTCCTGATTCTGTACTGGAATCTGTACAAAGGCAATCTGTACAAAGGCAATCTGTACAAAGGCAATCTGTACAAAGGCAATCTGTACAAAGGCAATCTGTACAAAGGCAATCTGTACAACCCCGGTGTTGAGTTCACCGCATGATTCACGGTGTGGAATTCACTTTGGAATCTGTACAGATTTCATTGCGAACGCAGCGCTCTCCCAACTGAGCTACCGCCCCAACGGTTGTGCGCTCAACTATAGCACACGCTAGTGAGTGACGGAAGAAGGGAAAGGTTCGCCTTTGCAGAGGCAAAGACGCGACTATTCCCGAAGCGTGACTATTCCGAAGAGCTACTTCTTCGTCCCCATCAAGCTGTACTCCGCATACTTCGGCTTGCCGTCTTCGCCTTGCTTGCCCCAGCGCATCTGGCCGACTACTTCCTTGCCGTCTTTGCCACTGAAGGTGAGTTGGTATTCGCTCTTGCCGTGCTTTTCGTCGTTCAGCAGAGCAAGGACCAGCGTCTTTCCCTTTTGAACTTTCACCGTACACTCGACCGGATCGAAGCCGTACTTGGTGTTGACCTCGGTGCTGAGTTTTCCGTCCTTGATCGTGATCGTGTCCGGATAGGCTTCGGTCGTCCCCTTGAGGCTGTTGCCCGGTGCGGGCTTGAGTTGCACGGACCATTCTCCCTCGGGAGCTTTCGGTCCGGCAGCGTGTGCGGTGCAGACGGCGATAAATAGAGTGCAGATAGCGACCAAGCCGATCAAAGTGCGAGCCATTGACGTTCCCCTGTGACTGGAACGCTCCGGTACCAACTGGCTGCCTTTGGCTGTGGATGGGAGCAGAATATCTGCGTGATCGTACCGCAGGCAGAATGCGATTGGCAAGGATTGCGTTTGCCGACGAACAACCCGGCGCTGGCTGCGAGTACGATGGAGCAAAGAATCTGGCTCGTTGCCAGGAACGGGATGAACGGAGCTATCGATGAGTTGGAAACCGCTGCGAAACGTCGTTATCCCCTGGATGGCGTCGTTGGAAAGCTTGCTGCAGCAGGTTCCGCTGCCGACATTCACTGGCGACATGCTGTGGGTTGCGACCGACTACAGCTTTGATAATTCCAAGTCGGATTTTCAGACCGTGGGGCTCTTGCTGGCCGACCCGGCGAGCATGGGCGATTGGTACCAGCAGCGCAATGCGGTGCGGCAACGATACCTGCGTGATCTGCGGAGCATGAGTTGGAAAAAACTCCCCGGCGACAAACAACGCGAAGCTGCGTTCTTTCCCTTTTTGGAAGCCGCAAGTCAGATCAACGGCCTGGCCATCACGTTGGCGTATCATCGAGACTCGGCATTCCAACTGCCAGCCGAAGGAGCAACTCGTTTTCGAGAAACATTGGGGCTAACCGCGAACTGGAAGCCGCAAACCTTCGAGAACATGTTCCGCGTCGCCTCCTGCACGGCTTTGCTGGTCGCGGGATTGTCGAACCCGGGCCAGGCGATTCACTGGTTGTCTGATGAAGACCCCGTTTTCGCCAACGCTTCGATCGAAAGCGACACGACTCGGCTATTCAACGCGCTGCTTCGCCTCTTTCAGCCTCATCCGATCGGAGAGGTGCGCTACAACACGACGAAAGATGGCGCGGAACAGTTACTTCAAGAAGACCTCGTGGCAGTTCCCGATTTGATGTGCGGGGCGACCTGTGAAGTGATTACGGCGATCAAGCGCGAGTATGTCGACCTGCCCGAAGTTGCGCTAAAACTTCCAGGAATTTCCGAACGGGCGCAGGCATTTCTGAATTGGTACGCCAGCGACTCGCTCAAACTCAAACGATATATCTGCACGTTCGAAGGGCGGGGCGAAGAGCCTTCTCGCGTTTGGGTTCTGCCGCCCAGCCTGCTCTCTACATAAATTCCAGATTCCAGATCCCAGAATTATGCCGGACCTAAGTTGTCCGCGCTGGTGTGTCTATATTGAGCTGGGTGATAGGTTCACGTTTACGCTAGTCGCGGAAGTGGAAGCGAAACGAGCAGGCGTTGTCTGTTCGAACTCAGTTGCGACCGCTCCGCTCAATGGTGATAAAGTGTGATATTGGAGCCCCGATATTGCAGCCGATTTTTGTCCTAAGATATTGCCTGGAAATGACTTGTGGATGAAATTGCCTTTCGCATCACCTGTTATATTCTGGGGGTATGAAAGGGGGGTTCAGGTTGTTCCAAAATTGTTGGCCACTGCACCACGGCTCGCAGGAGGCTCGCCATTTCGTCGCCCGCCGCAACAGCATCGCTGGCGTGAATGATTACCGCAAAACATAAGCTTAAGCGTTAGCTGCTGTGTTGAATTGATAGTAGTCTTGCACCAATACATGTCAGCACGGATTTTGATGTATTGATGGACATGTTGTCGTACGGTTGTCAGCCGGTTGCCCACTTGTTCTAGGATCGAACTTTCGTCCTGCCAATCTACTGGTCCTGCCATGCAGTGTTTCTGCATTGTTCGGTTCTTACAGAGAAAGGCCTCTTCCATGCGACGTTCTCGATTCTTGCAAGTGGAAAACTTGGAGCAACGGCAAGTGTTGGCTGGAAACGTGACGGTTTCGTTGTCGGGGGGCAACGTAACGGTCACTGGAGATGCTGCCGGCAACAACATCTCGATCTATCAACAACCGAACGGGCTGTTCAACATCATCGCCAACGATGGCGAAGTGATTACCGGCCCCGCAACCGATTTGAACATTCGCAATCTCACCGTAAACATGGGAGATGGTAATGATGAAGTGCGCATCGGCGCGCAAACGAACCTGCCGTTTCCTGGAGCGCAGGCGCATATCCCGGGCTCAACTCGAGTGAACGGCGGCACCGGCGCGAATCAAATCCTTGTGGCGATCGATGGCGGTTGGGACGGTACGCAATCGCTTCCTGCTGCGTCGATCACGGTCGACACATCGCCGACCGCGGCCACGGATGTTGCCGGTGCGCTCGATGACTACATCGTCGTCGGCAACAGCTCGGCTGCGGCGATCACGGTGCGTTCCGGCGCTGGCAACGACAATCTGCAGATCGGCGGATTGAAAGCGCAGATCCTGACGATTGACACCGGGCCGGATACCACAACCGGTGGCATGACCGATGACGATGAGATGGTCCTGTCGGTCAATAAGGTTGCGATCGGGAATGTTTCGCTGGGCGGCGGAGCGAATCGCCTTTCAACGTTCTCGAACCTATGGGGTTCGTTCGCAGTGACTGCCGGCGACGGTGACGACAACGTTTCGGCGACTGGTACGCAGGTGGCCACCAATCTGTCGATCAACACGAATGGCGGCAAGGATCTGGTATTTCTCGACGAGGTCTCGACAGGCAACAGCCCCGAACTTACGGCGGCATTTCCGCTGTTGGGCCTGCTGCCGAACTTGCCCGGCAGAATCCAGATCTCGTCGGGCGCGGGTGACGACACGGTCTACGCGATGCGGCTCAAGTCGGCGTTCATCAACGTCGCGCTCAATGGCGGCGACGACACGCTGTATGCGCGCGATGTCGACGCCGTCTATTCGCTCTGGAACGGCGGCGCGGGGCACGACGGCAAGTACAGTGACGCCATCGAAGGAACGCAATCCTTCGTGTCGTTTGAAGAAGAGCTGCCGAGCCCCTTTCCCAATTAGGCCCAGCGATTTGCGACGCTAGTTATTCCAACAAATGCGTCGCGTGAGTAACAGCGCCGCCAGCGCGAATCGCGGCGGCGACCAACGAAGCCTCGGCCAGTTCGGCTTCGGTAGCGCCGGCCTTCTTGGCGCGATCACCGTGGATTTCAATGCAATAAGGGCATTGCGTCGTCACGGCCACTGCCACCGCGATCAACTCTTTGTACTTGGCCGGAATCGCGCCGTCTTTGAACGCTGCTTCGTCGAAGGCGAGAAAACCCTTCCAGGCTTCCGGGGCTAATTGGCCGATCTTCTTCAGTTTTTTGAGGTTGGCTTTGTCGTACATGGTGAATCTCCGGAGGAAGATAAAAGGCTACTGAGAGCCACCATTGTACGCATTGTTTGCCTTAGCCAAACGTCGCGCCGAGTTCGCGAATGTAGTCGAGCGCTTCTTCGAGCTCCGGCGCTTGCGCGCCGGGTTGCCGACCGGCGCGGTCGCATTGGGCTAGGACCAAGAGATCGTCGTAGTCTTCGGATTCTTTCAGGCGTCGATGAGCTCGCTGGCCGAGGGTGCCGTCGAGAGCTTGCTGGGCGTCCATGTGATGCTCGATTAACCACCGCGTGCGTGGTGTGATGAAACCGTCGAGCGCTTCCAGTCCGGCGCGGACGTGGTCGTGTGGATCAATCCCCTTGCCGATGTCGTGCAGCAGCGCGGCGAGAAGGCATTCCTCATCGTAGGGTCGTTCGTCGCGCATATGGTCGAAGACCTGCAAGCTGTGATAGAGGGCTTCGCCTTCGGGGTGATACTTCAAGTTCTGCTTTACATTTTCCAGCGGCAGCAGCAGGCTTTGATAGACTTGAAACCGATCGGGCCGATCGGCGGCGCTTTGCACGGCTTCGTTGATGTCGAGTTCGGGATATTCTCGTTCGAGGAACTGCTCGAGTTCGTTGATGCTCGTCCGTTCAATCGCAGAACCGGTGATCGAGCTTTTGAAAACGTAGTGGGCCTTGTCGCTCGGATACATCGTCAGCTCGAACGGAAAACGGTCTTGCACGTGGAAGTGCGTGAAGATCCGCTCTTCATTGTCCTTACGCACGTGCTTCCGTTCGACGTCGTAGATCAGCCCCTGTTCATCGAGAATGTGCGACACGCTTTCAATGCTGTCGCTGAAGACATGCAGGTCGATATCGCTACCAGCGCGGATGTGGCCGGTCAGCACGCTGCCGATCAGTCGCGGGCGGAAGCGCGCCAAGAGTCGCATCATGCGCAGGGCTTCGATCCGCATTTCGCGGAGATTGTCCGTGCGCCGATCTCCCTCGTGCAAGCGCGCAAGGGCTTGCACTTCGTCGCGGATTTCCGCGTTGCTGGGGAGATCGGCGGGTTTGACCCAACCTTGGCAGAGACGGTGAGCGGCCTTCTGCTTCGCGCGGAAGTATTCCGATTCTTCCCGCGAGTACATGAGACGAGCCGCTTCGAAGGTGATTTGCCTTCGCAGCTTGGAGCGTTGCATGGGCGTGAGCCGCGTTTCGGACGGCCCTGGTCGTTGTGCGAGGTAGGAGCCGCGGCCGCATCCGAGTAATTCGGAGGTCGCTGCTGTAATCTTAGACGCGACTCGGCCAAGAAAGGTTCGTTTGTTCAGAAGATTGAACGAAATAGTGGCAACTGCGTGCTGGCGAGGTGAGCGGCTTAGCGAAAAAAGGACCTCGAAGGCCTGCTTACTTCGGATCCACCTTCTTGAACTGAATCTTGTCGAACGAGGTCGTCCCGGTAGCCCCAAACATGCCGACGCGAAGAATCCCTTCGCGGGCGTTCTCCGGCACTTTGATCACCTTTTTGATTTCATGCCAGGCCGTGTCGCCAACCACAGGCCCGATCAGTTGATGGCCCAGTTCGCGGCGCTGCGAATCGTAAAGGGTCACCGCAATCAGCGGGGCTTCGTCTTTTTTCAGATCCGGCACGATGTCCTTCGTCGTGATCCAGGCTGACACCTCGAGATTCTTCACCTGCCGACCGTCGATGCCAAAGCCTTGCAAAATGTGAGCAGACAGGCCCGGCGTCGTGTTCTGCATCGTGATGGCGTGCTTCCCATCGGGAGCGTTCGACATCTCTTGCCAGGTGACTTGCTTCTCGTAATACCAGCCGGGCTGACCGCCCGATTCGAAGGCTTTCTCCTCAAAGCTGCCGTTGTCGACCTGCGGATTGGCTGGGTCGGGTTTCACCTGACGAGTGTCTTCGGCTTTGCCCGTCATTGGCACGAAGAGCGTCGGCAGCAGCGCTTCGCGCTCGAGTTTGCCGTCTTTCTTCCGCATCAAGTAGAGCGTCTGGCGAAAGCGTTCACCGACGGGGACCACAATCAGTCCACCCTCGCGGAGTTGATCGACGAGCGGCTGCGGCACTTCCTCGGGCGAGCAAGTGACAATCACCTTGTCGAACGGCGCGTGTTCGCTCCAGCCGAGGTAACCATCGCCGGCCTTGGTGATGACATTCTTGTAGCCCAGCCGCTCCAGCGTGCGCTTGGCAGATTTCGCCAGCGGCTCGACGATCTCGATCGAATAAACTTCTTTAACGAGCGGACTGAGCACGGCAGCTTGAAAGCCGCTACCGGTGCCGATCTCCAGCACTTTGTCGGTCGGTTTGGGATCGAGTGACTGCGTCATGTAGGCCACGATGAACGGCGACGAAATCGTCTGCTGATCGCCGATTGGAATGGCCATATCGAAATAGGCCTTCTGGCGGTGCTCGACCGCGACGAACTCATGCCGCGGAATTTGCCGGAAGACATCGAGCACCCGCTGGTCCTTGATGCCGCCGGCAACCAGCACTTTGTCGACCATCTGCTGGCGCATTTTTTCGAACTGGACCCGCGTTTGCGCAGAGGCAACGGCTTGGCTCAAGAACAGAACGGCAGCAGCGGCGAAGATTGACAAGCGTTGCATAACGGCAGGCTCCGGCGATTACCAGCTGGAAAGATTTTGGGCGACGTCGTGCGCTTCCATGCCCTTGAGTTCATCAAGCCACTCACGAATCTCGTTCGGATATTCGGCCGCGAGATCGCCGATGACCAGTTGCCGTTGAAAGGCAGCGGCGCCTTCCTTGAGCAGATCAGCCGCTTCGGCGCTGGGGAAACGACGAATGGGATCGGGCGCGATCATGCCGCGAATGAAACTCAGCAGCAGTTCGCAGCGGACCACTTCTTCGGGCAGAATTTCCGGCAAGCGGGCCGGCAGATTTCGGCGAACTTCGAGGAGTTGCCGAAGATCATTCACCCCGGCGACCGGCGAGCAACCGGCAAGCATTTCGATCAGTACATAACCGAGCGAACACAAGTCGCTCCGCGGCGTGCACTCGCGATTTTCGAGAACTTCGGGGGCCGCATAAGCCGGCGTGCAGGGGCGATACTTCGGTGGCGCGTTGTATTCGAAGGCGGAACCGATATCGATGATCTTCGCGATGCCCGTGCGCTTGAGCATGATGTTCGACGGCTTGATGTCGCCATGGACGATGCCGTGGCGATGGAGCGCCGCGAGACCACTAAGACAGTCGCGAATCACTGCGACTGCCATGCCGGGCTTCAGCCGCGGCTGCGTCGGGCCGGCGGTGAAGATCACTCGGTTGATGTATTCCCAGCGGCGTTGGCTGCTGCGATCGCGCATCCGCTCCCACATTCGCATCGTGAGCAGGTCTTGCAGGTCGTAGCCGTCGATCCATTCCATCACCAGCATGCGGATGCGGCGGCGATCGACAAAGTTATAGACGTAGAGAAGATTGTCGTGCTGAATCTGTGCGATCTGGGCCGATGACCGTGCGACGCGGGTCATCGCATCGTCGTAAGCAGCGGCATCATCGAAACGTTCGGGCGAAAAAATCTTCAGCGCGGCAGGGAGCGTAAATTCGTCGGTGCCGCGCAGTTGCGTGAGATACACCACACCCTGTCCGCCGGCGCCGAGTCGCTTGTTGAGATGCAGGTGCGAAGTCCAGTTGAGCCGCTGCTCGCTCACGATCTCTTGATACCGACTGATCAGTTCGTTCGGTTCTTTGGGGGTAATGTCCCCACCCTGCGTGATCGTGGGTGAGACTTCCTGCTCGGTCGTGGTCAGCATGGGCGCTCCGCTTCGCTCGATGATGAGACCTGCCGCATGCCATTGCGGCGTACTACTTTCAGTTTAGGTTGCAATGTCGTAATTCGCCAGTGCAGTGCTGTTCGTTGGATAGCCGGCTTGGGCGGCGTAGGTGGGAAATCCAACTACCAGCGTGGCCGGCGCTCTTCGTAATAATCGCGCAAGATACCGAGTCGCCAGACGTGATAACTGACGAAGAAGCCGGTTAGCGCGAGCGTAGCTTCGAGAAACACACCGTAATGCCACGGACCAGCGTCGTTGCGGAAAATTAATAACAGCGTGCTCGCTGCCATCGCGAGGAGCGTGGTGGCAATCACCACGCGCGTGTGAAAATACAAGCTGGCGGCGCAAACTAACACGTGATAGCCGCCAAAGAGCAAGCCGCGCGGCGCGACGACAAGACCGAGCAAGCCAGAAAGAAACGCGACATCCACGGCGCTCCAGAGCACGGCAGTCACTTCGCTGGCCAGTTGCCGTCGGGCAATGAGCTGCAGCACTCCGCTCGCACCGAGCCAGCAAAGAATGAGTAGACAGATCGGCCAGTGATAATCGAGGTCGCGGTCGGGATGGCCGATAAAAATGAATTGCGTCAGCAGAAGAATCAACGACAAGCCGATGATGTGCGCAGCGAAGACTGGTTCTCTGCGGCCCCAACGGCGAAGCTGATGAATGAGCGCGCCGCCACGGGCTTCGGGCGGTTCTTGTCGCAGGAAGCGGTCAAGATCTTCGGCTAGATCAGCGGCGGTTGTGTAGCGGTCGGCGGGGCGCTTTTCGAGGCACTTCAAACAAATCCATTCGAGCTCGCGCGGCACCGTCGCATTCAGCGAACGCAAGGGAGGCGGTTCGCTCTCGAGAACCTGCAGCAACACGTCCATCGGCGAGTCGGCAACAAACGGTGGCCGACCAGCGACCACCGCATACAAAATCGCCCCGAGCGAATAAATGTCTGCCGCAGCGTCGGCATCGTGCGGCCGGCCCGAGGCCTGTTCGGGCGACATGTAGCTCGGCGTGCCGAGGACTTGGCCAGTGGTCGTCAATCGGCTGTCGACATCCATTCGCCGCGCAAGGCCGAAATCGGTGATCTTGGGATCGAACCGCCCACTCGCATCGCGGGCGAGCAAAATATTCGCCGGTTTCAGATCGCGGTGAACGACGCCCTGCTCGTGAGCATACGCCACGGCGGCGGCGATGCGGCGAATCAATCGTGCAGCATCAGCTGCCGGCAAGGGTTCCTTGCGCGTCAGATCGGCGAGGCTGGTCCCTTCGACATAGCTCATCGAAAAATAGGGCATGCCGTCGACTTCGCCCGCTTCGTGAATCGGCACGATGCCGGGATGATCGAGCGCCGCCGCTGTTTGCGCCTCGGCGCGAAATCGCGAGAGATCACTTTCGTCGGCAAAGCGACCGGCCAGGATCATTTTCAAGGCGACCGTGCGATTGAGTCGCCTGTGCCGTGCTTTGTAGACGACCCCCATGCCGCCACGGCCAAGTTCCTCAAGCAATTCATAATCGCCGAACTGCGCAGGTTCGCGTAACTCACCGAGCACTGAAATTCGCGGAACATCGAGCGTGGATTGATCGATGTCGTTGCCGCCGTGGTCCCACCGCTGCACCAGATATTGCACCGATTGCCGTAGCGGTTCCGCAGTTGAGCGGAGCAATTCGTGAGCGTTGCAAAACTCCGCGAGTTCCCCGGCGACTGTCGGATACTTCGCCAGCAATTCGCTCAGCGTAATCGGCTGACCGCTCTCCTCTGCCTGCAGGAACTCGGCGAGCGCGAGTTCCAGTAGTTCGTCAGGCGGAGATGTAGTCATCAGTTTTCCTATTGTCGCCGAGCGATTGCTTTACCTCATATTCATCGTTCGCTCTGCAAACGATGAATATGAGAAAATGTACCATCTATCGCCAGTTCAGCACTTGAAACACTCCTTCCCTTTCGCTGATTTTCCTTGGTAGATCGCTCAGTCGTTCTCGGAATACACTCAGCGCCACACCACAGGCGAAGAGCAAACCGCCGCCAATGGCAAGGTAGAAACCGATGGCCACATTGGGGAAGTAGGCCAGCATGCCGATCAGCACGAGCAGGTATAAACCGAGCGCCCCACCGCCGACGATCACCGGCGACTTCAGCTGCCAGGCGTAGCCCGTGACGAGCATCAACACCGCAACAGTCAGCAAGCCCATCTCATCGTGCAGCGAGACCCGGTGCACTTCAAACCGGTAATACATTGCGGCACTGAACAGCGCGATCACCGGCAACACGCTGCCGAACCACAGTCCAAGCGTGATGTGATCGGTCTCTTCTTTTTCCCGTTCTACAAATCGCCCGATGTAGCTGGCGACCAGGAGCACCAAACCGACGACGACCGCAAATAACTCGGCCTTTTCCCATGCGGTGAGCGTGATCAACACGTTCAGCAGAATGAAGGCCAGTCCGGCGAGCACGATAGTGCACGTCGCATAAATACGCCGCCAGGCCGCGCTCGGTGCGAGAGCCACAGCAACCAATCCGGCCAGAGTCGTCAGCGCCATCGCACTGAGCAACTGCCAGCCGGCCTGCTGTGTTACGAGCCGCGACAAGGCTTGCAGAATCGCCGAGATAAAGGCCAGCGAGAGCAGACCATTCGCACTGTGCAATGCCGCGGTGGCGGTCGTGAACTCCTTGCTCTGCGGTGCTTCGCCCGCAACAGGAAACGTATCCCGCGGTTGAATCGCTCGCGCCACGGCCAGCACGATCAAACCCAGGCTGGCATAGGCCATGGTGTACCAGGCATCTGGCACGCCGTAGAAATTCGCCAGCTGCCACACCGCCGCACAGGATGCAGCCGTGGCAAGATAGATATTGACACTCTGCCGAAAGAATACGGCGTAGAGGACATAGAAGATGGCTGCTTCGCCAAAGACCAAGCCCAGCCAAAGGTTGTCCAGCGAGTTAAATACTGGTTCGACGAAGAGGTTCGTGTTTTGACCGACTCGAAAGAGAACCGTATTGAACAACACGTGCCAGAGAATTACTGCCGCGCCGACCTGGGCCGAGATCGCCACGGGATGTTCCCAGTTCCTACCTTTCCACAAGCGGGCCGCAGCGAGATATGCCATGGGCACGAGCATCACTAACGGCGCTTGCTGTGTCCACGAAGTGATGTGCAGACACCGAGCCAGACTGGCCGCAGCGATCAGCACGCTCGCCGCCGAGAAGAACACATGCGTTCCGGCAGCCCGTTGCGATTGCGGCTGCAACAACACACTCATAATTCGATTACAAACAGCAACGAAAATCATCGTGCCGAGAAACGCCCAGCCGGTCGGCCGATCCCAATTCAAATCGGCAGCGAGCAAACTGGTCGCCAGCACATGCTGACAGAGACCCGCGAGCACGGCGATTCCCGCAAGAATCATCGCCAGCGGCGGCAACCGCCGAGCAATCCCTTGATCGGCAGCATCTTTCCCCGTCTGATTCGCCAGCAGCGTAATGATCACCGCCGTGAGCGCGGGCATCGCAATCATCCACTCGGCATCCAAGTGATGGCCAATGATCGTCAATTCGGCGCCGATCAAGCAGCCGACCGCGGCATACAAATACCAACCGAGCCGCCGCACCGCGAGATCGCTGTAGACGTAAGCGTACGCGGCCGCCAGCCAGAGGCCACCCGCGAGCCAATCGTGCTGTGTCAGGTAATTGCCGAGCCACGGCGTGGCGAACCATTTTTGATCGGGCGCGAGAATGATTGCAAACAGCTGACTGCCGAGCAGCGACACAACTGCCGCGGCCAGTTGCACCTGCCCCGACCAGAACATCGGCAAGCCGAACCGCTTGCGACTGAATGTCTCTTCGGCGGGCGGAAAGACTCGTTCGCCGTGGATCGACACCAGCGCGAGGACCATAAAGATCACGCTGAGCCAGGTCGCGTCGGCCACCACACCTTGCTGACCAAGCAGCAGCACCGCCGTGAGCGTAATGCCCCCCTCAACGGCATACACAAACAGCGGATCCTTCAAGAGCAATACCGTCGCGATGTAAAGCGCCGAGCAGACCACGCCGCCGATCCAGAGTTGTCCTTCGAGCGTCAGTAAATCGTGAGCGTTGTAGAACCACAGGTTCAATGGCAACAACAAACAGCCGAGGAAGGCCAGCGATCGGCCAGCTGTTTTGAAACGCGTCTTCAAAGCCACGCCGCAGCCGGCAAAGTGCACCAGCAAACTCCCCGTCGTCAGCGTTGCCGCTACCACGAGTTTGTTTTCGAATAGCGTTGAGCTGACGAGCCACACGACCAGGCCCAGCACCATCAAACCGCCACCAAGGAGCAACATCCATTGAATGCTCCGAGGGTCGAGCAGCGCACTCAACATCCGCTGCGACCAATGCGGCACGGCTTCGGCCATGATTGGCTCTTCGGCCAGACGCTCTTGCTCTTGGCGTTTTAGCTCGGCCGTGGCCTGCGCGGACAAATCTCGGCCGCAGTTCAGGCACCGCGCCAACGCCGGCGGCGTATGCCGGGGAAGCGGCATATTCGTGCCGCAGGGACAATGTAGATCGGACATGAGGCATCCCCATTGATGGTGCGGCAGCCGCGTTCATGCAGCCACCTGGGGATCTGGAGCCTCTTTCAGGAGAAGTTTTGCGCGGAAATTTTGAAAATATTCGATTTCCTAACTCCCTCTCCTCGGTACTCCGGGGAGAGGGTTGGGGAGAGGGGCTGAATTACTAACAGCCTTTGCGGTTCAGAGCGACCGATCGCTTAAAACAACTCATCGCTGCCCATGCCGTTGGCGTTGAAGTCTTGGGCTTCTCCTGCCGAGACGCTGAAGTCGTCGTTGCCGGTGTAGCCCCAGACCTGGTCGAAGATCGCGTCGCTGGTGATCGCGGCGAGTGAGCTGCGGTCGTTGGTCGATGACCACTGATTGAGCAGGATCAGCAGCGCGGCGTCGTTGTCGGTGGAACGGCTGTAGAGCGCGGCGCCGAAGGTTGCGTTCACGGCTTGGCTGGTCCAGCTGCTCGATTCGTTGGCGAGGCGGCCGCTGATCAAGAGGTCGTCGCCGGCGTTGCCGTTCATGTTGTCGGCGCCGCCGCCGCCGATCAGCACGTCGTTGCCGTCGCCGCCGAGCAGCAGGTCGTTCCCTTCGCCGCCGCTGAGCAAGTCGTTGCCGACCGCGCCGCTCAGTATGTCGTTGCCGCCACCGCCGTAGAGGCGGTCGTCGCCGGTGCTGCCGTCGACAGTGTCGTCACCCTCGCCGCCGTAGACATAATCGTTGCCGCCGCCGGCGCTCACCTGGTCGTTGCCGCCGCCACCGTAGAAGACATCGTTGCCGCCGAGCGCGCTGAGAATGTCGTTGCCGCCGATTGCGGAATCTTGCGCGAGGGGCAACGTGCCGGTGAGTTCTTCATCGCCGATGACGATGTTGTCGCCGCCGCTGGCGTTGATCTGATCGTTACCGAGGCCGCCGACGATGAAGTCGTTCCCCATGCCGCCCGAGATGTAATCGTCGCCATTTTCGCCGTGGATTTCCATCGGGAAGGTGACGTTCGAGTGCGTCACATAGTCGTTCGCATCGCCGGCGTACGTCAGCGTTTTGCCGTTCATCGGGAAGTCGACGAACGTCGTGTTCAAACGGACGCGCACGCCGTTCGGCTGCGTCGGCGACGGGTTCAGCGAGAAGATAATCGTGTCGGGCCCACTCGAGCCGCGGACCAGCGTATCGCCGAGTTGCAGGTTGAGCAGCTGATGATTGGTGATGAAGTTGAGATCTTCGATCTGCGTGTAATTCAGCGGCTGGAGACCGGGGCTCGCGATCACGCCCGAGAGGGTTGCGAGCACGAACGACGAACCGAGCGGCACGCCGCTGAGATCGAGATTGAGCACGTCGCCGACGCTGTCGCCGATGGTGCCGATCGGCGCGGTCGGTTGACCGCCGTCGATCGTGATCGCCGTGCTCGCGCTCGGACGAATGCCGCGCACGCTGTCGGCAACCGTGAGTCCCGCGTTGCCAGAGCCGGTGCCGACGATGCCCGGCGCGGTCGCACCGAACACATCGTTGCCGTCGCCCGGGTTCGGATTCCCCGGCGCGTCGCCGTAGAGCGCGATCGTCGAAACGCTGCTCGCCGTCGCGGTCGGCGCGGGGCCGGTGCCACCTTGTTGATCGGAAGTGAACAGCAGGAACTGATCGGCGCCAAGCCAACCGCTGAGCGACACGATCGACAGATCGTGCGCGGGCGAAGTGTTCACGAACTGGGCGTCGATCGTGTCGTTGCCGGTCGTGCCCGTGTAATTCAGCGTGTCGATGTTGCGGAAGATCACATCGTCGCCAGCGGCTGCGTTCACACCTTCGACGCGATAATCAGCCGATGCGGTTGGATTCACCGCGTTGATGAACACCGTGTCGCCCGTCGCGTCGGCAGTATCGATGATCGTCAGCGTGTCGTTGTTCGCGGCGAGCGATCCATCGGTGCCATCGACGATGACCGGCCCGACGATGTCGTCATCCGGTCCGCCCGCGGCGCTCTGCAGCACGAACGAATCGTTGCCCGTGCCGCCGAGCAGCGTGACCGTGCCCGTGTTGCCGCTCGTGCTGAAGACGCGAATCGTATCGTTGCCCGTGTTGCCGATGAGAGTCACACTCGGGTTGTTCGTCTGACCGCTGCCGAAGCTCGCGAGGTCAATCGTGTCGGCATTCGCGAGGGCATCGATCGCAATCGAACCGAAGTTATTGCCGCTGAACGTGAGCGGCGTGTAGCCGGTGGCGCTCACGATCGTGTTCGCGCCGCTGCCGTTGATGCCGAACACATTCGCGGCCGAATCGCCGATGATCTGCAGCGCGCCGGGAGTCGCGCCGGTGCCGGTCCGCTCGGCAGATTCCGTCCGCACGAAGTAGGCCTGCAGCGAAGCCGCGCCGGAAGCAACCAGCACTTCGCCTTCGTTGCCGGCAGCGCCGGTGCCGTTGCCGATCGCGTACGACAGAGCCGCATTCGCGCCGGTCAAGTTGAAGAGCAACTTATCAGCACCGCCGTTGCCATCGAGCAACACCGAGCCGACCCCGGCGAGATTCAAGTTATCAGGAATGCTCGGCGCGCTGCCGGCGAACGTCGGCAAACCGCCGACGTCGCTGATCGTCAGCGTGTCATCGTCGCTCGAGCCGAGATAAGTAAACGACTGAATCTGCGCGCTGGCTCCTTGGAAGATCACACCGACGTCGTCGTTGTCCGGCACTGCTGCCGAACCGGTCCGTTCGACCACCAGATTCGCACCGCTGCGCCGCAGCGTGATCAAGTCGGGCACGCCCGTGTTGCCGAAAGCCGAGAGATTCGCATCGAGCGACAGATGGAACGGCGCGTTGGCGTTCATCTCTTCGATGCTCGTGTACGTCACACTCTTCAGCGGACTGTTGAGAGTCCACACGCCGCTGCCGATGCTGCCGAGCGTCAGCTGTCGGCTCGTCGTCGCCGTCAGATCGAGATTGAGCACGTCGCCGGTCAGCGTCATGTGCGGCGCGAGACCATTGACCGTCACCGCAGCGTTCGCTTGCGGCGCGAGATTAAACGTATCGTTGTCGCCGTTGCCGTTGAGCACGGCTCCACTCGGCGCGGTGATGGTCCCCGTCAGCGCGAACACACCGCCGACTCCGGCGTCCGCAACACCGACGTCGATGTTCACCGTCGTAGTCGTGCCGCTCACGAGATTGCCATTCAGCGTCGCATTATCACCCGCATTCAGCGTGATCGCGCCAGCCGAATTCACATTCACGGCTGCCGTCAGCACAATGTCTTGCCCCACACCCGCCGCATCGATGGTCGAGAGCGTCACATTGCCGCTCGTCGTGGTGCTCACCGTTTCATTCACGGTCAGACTGCCGGTCGCACTCACGTTCACATCGCTGGCCGTCGCGCTCACACCCACCAGCGCGCTCACGCCACCGATGATCAAGTTGCCAGTGTTCGCCAAAAATACCCCACCGCTGCCGCCGCTCGCTTCAAGATTCGCCAGCGTCGTCTCAATCGGATCCGCGCTCGTGCCCACACCGGTTGCAGCTTGCAGCACGATGCTCGTGCCCGTCACATTATTATCATCATCCGCATCCGTGATGCTCGTGCCGGCTACAATCGAACCACCACTCGTAGTCACATTGGCAATGGCCGCGCCGGCCGTCGTCGTCAGCGTGAACGCCCCAAGCGCCAGCGTCGAATCATTCGTGCCAACGTTATCACCCGCACCCGCAAAGCTCGACACCGTTTCATTCGCGAGCAGTTGCACCGTGCCGCCGAGCCCAACATTCACCACACCGGCAGTATCGAGCACCGCCGCGCCACCGCTGAGTTGCAACACACCACCATTGGCATTCGTCGTCCCGGTATAAGTATTCACGCCGCTCAGCACCAGCGTTCCCGCGCCGGTCTTCGTCAGCGAACCCGGAGTCGCCGCCCCATTCACAATCGGCGCGCTCACGGTCAGTGTCCCCGTGACATTGAACGAACGATTCGCCGCGCCGGCAGTGCCGCTCAGTTCGACGTTGCTCGCGCCGATCGTACCGCTGACCGTTTCGACAATGATTGACGACGTACCGGTCGACGTCACGTTGCCGTTGAGCACGAGTCGCGAACCAGCATCGCCCGCCGTGAGGCTCTTTCGCAGGTTGAGCACGCTGTCGTTCAGCGTGAGCGAACCAACAGTAGCGGTGCCGATCGTCGGGCTCGCGCCGTAGATCGCAAAGCTGTTGTTCGCCTGCGGCGTCGAACCGGGCGAAGCGTTCATGTTCGTCAGCACCAGGTTGCCGAACGCAATCGTCGTGCTGCTGTTGGCGAGGAAGATCGTGTTCCCCGCGCCGCCGGTGAACGTGCCGGTGCCGGTGATGTTCCAATTCGAATTCGCGCCGGTCGAGAACGAACCGCCGGTCATCGTCAGGTTGGCAAACGTCTCTTGAATATTCGGCAGCGTGCCGGTGTTGAACGACGTGCCGTTGAACACGCTCGCCGCGCCACTCACATTCACACTCGCCGTATCGGCGATCTGATTGTTCGCACTAAACGTCACCGCGCCGCCGTTGATATCGAGCTGACCCGGAATCGCATTCACGCCCGCCGTCTTGTTCAGATTCAGCACGCCGGCCGAAACCGTCGTGGTGCCCGTCTGCGTGTTCGCCGTGGCGCCAGCCAGCGACAGCGTTCCCGCGCCACTCTTCGTCAAGCTCACCGCGCCGCTGATCACGCCCGTGTAGATGTCGGTGCCGCTCGCCAGGTTCACCGTCAGCGTCGCCGCCAGCGTGCTCGTAACCTGCATCGTCACGTTCGCACCCGTCACCGAGTACAACCCGGCCACCGTTTGATTCTGACCGTTGAGATCGACAATCGCCGGCGAAACACTCGCGTTGTTGCCAAGGGCCAGCTTCGTTCCCACCGGCAACCGATCGGCGCCACCGGCAAGTCGCAGCGTACCAACCACCACCGTCGTATCGCCGAGATACGTGTTCGCGCCGCCGCTGACCACGACGACACCCGTCGTGTCGCTGCGCACCGTCAGACCACCCATCGCGCCGGCTTGTCCACCGCTGATCGCACCACTCAACGTCAGCGTCGCGGTGTTCGCCGCGCCCACGCGATTGTTGGTCGCCGCGTTGCCGACGATCACCGGGCCAGCCCAAGTGCTCGAGCCCGCAAAGCCGTGCAGCGCGCCCTGACTGTTCGTGCCACCCGTACCATTGATCGTGATCGTCTCGCCCGTCACCGTCACGGCATTGAGTTGCAACTGCGCATTACTCGCCACCTGCGTCGCCCCCGCCGTCGTACCGAGCGCGCTCGCATTCGAAATCTGCAGCGTCCCGGCCTGCACGTCGGTCAAACCGCTGAACGTATTCGTGCCGCTGAGCGTCACCGCGCCGGTGCCGCTCTTCACCACATTCCCCGTGCCGCTGATCACCCCCGGGAACGAACCACTCGTGACAATCAGGTTCGCATTTGCCGAGTTAAAGAACCGCGTCACAATCTGATCACCCGCACTGCCGGTCAGCGCGCCCAGCGTCACGTTGAGTTCGTTGTTGGCCAGATCCTGCACCAGACGCAATTCGACATCGCCACCACCGGCCAGCGAAGCCGTGGTCGCCGAGTAATCGCCACCGTTCACGATGATCACGCCGCTGTAGCCGGGATTGGCAGTGAGGGCTGCCTGAATGCTCGCGAAGGCGCTCGTGCCGATCACGGCTGCTTGCATGCCAGGGGTTTCGGCGTCGCCATCGACGGTGCCGCTCCCCGTGAATTGATTATTCACATACAGGGCCGAAGCTGCCGGCGCGACAAGGACCACATCATTGCCATCGCCGCCGTGATATTGCAGCGTCATAGCTTTGCCGTCGACCATGACGGTGGCGCCCTCGGCGAGTCCCACAAACGTCCCGGTCGTGTCGCCAGCAACATTGCCGTCGTTATTGATGATCACATAAACCTGACCTGGCGTCGGCGCGAACGTTCCCGCTGCGCCGGTGTAAGTCACGGCCAACGTCGCCGCCGCGCCGATCGTCACGCTGCCGTTGCCGAGAATGGCCACCTGGTCGTAATCGGTGCCAGCCACGCTACCCGAGGGCGAACCAATCTGAATCGCCAGCGCGCCGTTCTCGACATAGTTGCCCGTCGTCGTTAGCTTGCCGATCGGCGTGCCCGGAGCTTCGGTACCGCCGGCATTCACAGTCAGCGGACTGGTGGTGCCCGAACCCGAAATGGTCGCGCCGGTTTGCACGGTCACCGAGGGGCTCGTGACAATCGAGCCATTCACCACCAGCGTGCCGCCGGTTACGGTCGTCGCGCCGTTGTAGGTGTTAGTTGCACCAAGCGTAAGCGAACCGCTGCCGAGCTTCGTCAGGGCGTTATTCGTTTGCCGGTAGCTCGGGCCATTGGTCTCGCGCACGAGCACGGCCAAACGCTTGATCGTGGTGTATGACGCGAGATTGGCTTGGAAGGTGTAGTCCGTGCCGCGAGTGCTCGGGTTGTTGCCGATGCCCGCATCGGGCGTCGCGTTGCGCCAGTCGTTGTAAGCGAGAATGGTTTGACCGGCAGTCAGCGGCCCGGCGCCGTCGAGATCATAGTTGTGAATCTGGAACGAGCCGTAACCAAGAGTCGTGTTTGATCCGCCATCGCCGAAATCGAAGGCCTGTTCGGTCGCCGCGCTGCTGGCATTGGGAACGCCGAGCGTGTTTCCTTGGCTGTAGCTGCTGGGCCAGAACTCGATGTTGCCGGTGTTGATGCTCGTGCCATTTACCACGCCCGCTACGTTGGAAGTAACGTTCATGTTGCTGACGTACTGCTGGAACATCCATAGCGACGGGCCGTTCGGAATGCCGATCAGGCCGAGGTTGCTGGTGAAGGCATCCATCGTCACAAACACATACTGCCGCGTCGGCGCAAACGTTCCGCCTTGCAGTTCCAAGTAGTAGCCGATGCGATCGAACGCACCAATCGAGGCCGTGTTATTCAGCGTGTAGGGAAACGCTACGGCGCCATTCACACTCGACGGCAAGTTACCACTCTCGAGCGCGAGCGTATAACGGCTGGCTTCGGGAACGTCGGAGAAAATCGAGCTGACACCCGCTGTCGGCGCTACACCAACATCGGCCCCAGTACCCGAGATCACACCGTTCAAAACGATGTTGCCAGCGCCATCGGCTGACAAGCGCGACGAATTGAGATTGATCGTGCCGCCGACCGTGAGCGTGCCGGCCAACGAAGCGAGGCGCAGTTCGCCCAGGCTGACAGGGCGAGCAGTGATCGGGCTGGTCGCGGTGAGCGTGTTGTTGCCACTGACGTTGACGAGTGCGCCAAGCTGACCCGCAGCGCCGACGCCGTCGAGTCGCAACGTTTCGCCGTTGATATTCACGCCGCCTTGCACGGCCAGCGTGGCGCCATTTTCCACGAACGTGCCCGCGGCATTCGATCCGAGCGCAGCCGTGGCTCCGCTGAGCAACAGCGTACCGCTGTTGACCGTGGTCGTTCCGTTGTAGGTATTCGCGCCGCCGAACGTGACGGTGCCGGTTCCCAATTTGACGAAGCTATTGTCGGTCTGGCGGAAGGTCGGTGTCGTCTCCTTCACCAGTACGGCCATCCGCTTGATCGTGTACGTTCCGACATTGGCCGCAAAAGTCCAGTCCGGGTTGTAGTTGCCACGACCAGTATTGGGGTCATTACCGATGCCGAGCGCGCCGCCCGTGCCACCAGCGCCCCAATTGTTGTAGGCAAAGATCGTTTGGCCAGCAGTTCCCGTCCCCACGCCATCGACATCGAAGTTGTGAATCTGCATCGAGCCGTGGTTGCCGCCGGCCGAGCGCGTATCGCCGAAATCCAGGTTGCCGGCGTTCGCATTGGGAACGCTGTTCGCATTGGCAGCGCCATAGTCGTTGGGCCAGAATTCGACATTGCCCGTCGCAAGCCCCACGCCGTTGTAAACGCCTGAGACGTTCGAGACGACGTTCATGTTGTTGACGAACAGCTGGGCAATCTTGGCCGCGGAGTTCGGAATGTTGATCAGCGTGTCGTCGGCTTGGAAGGTGTCCATCGACACAAACACGTATTGCAGCGCGCCGGTGGCGGTTTGCAATTCGACGTAGTAGCCCATCCGGTCGTAGCTCGACGTGATGGCGGCGGAATTGTCGACCGTGTAGGTCGGCGCGACGGTGTTGAAGTTCGCCGTGGCGGGAATATCCAATTCATACTCCAGCGAGTACGCGCTGGCTTCCGGCACATTGGCGTAAACGCCCGAAACGCCTGCCGGTAAAGCCGTGCCGACATTCGCGCCAGCGCCAGAGATCACACCGTTCAGAACGATGTTGCCAGCGCCATCAGCGCTGAGCTTGGAAGAGTTGAGATTAATCGCCGCGTCGACCGTCAACGTGCCAGCCAGCGAAGCCAGCCGAACTTGACCAAGATTGATCGGCCGGGCCGTAATCGGGCTCGTGGCGGCAATCGTGTTGTTGCCGCTCACATTGACGAGCGCACCCGATTGGCCGAGTGCTCCCACGCCGTCGAGGCGCAGGGCTTCGTTGGCAATGTTCACGCCGCCCGCAAGTGCGAGAGTGCTGTCGGACTCCACAAAAGTTCCCGCCGTGCCGTCGCCCAGCGCCGCCGTAGCGCCGCTTAACAGCATCACGCCGCCCTTCACCGTCGTGCTGCCGTTGTAGGTATTGGCCCCGGCCAGGGTCAGCGTGCCGCTTCCTTGTTTGATGACGCTGTTATCGGCGTTGAAGACCGTGGGAGTTGTCTGCCGGGCGAGTACGACGAGGTTTTTGATCGTGTAACTGGAAACGTTTTCCGTGAACGTGTAATCCGGGTTGCCAGTCGGGTTGTTGCCAATGCCGATGCTTCCTTGGCCCGCAGTTCCCGTATTGAAGTGCGTGACCGACATAATGGTCTGACCGGCCGTCAACGGACCTGCGCCGTCGAGATCGTAGTTATGGATCTGCATCGAGCCGTGACCGTTGGCTGCCGTCGATGCGCCGCTGTCGCCAAAGTCATACAGCGTGGCGCTGGCATTCGTCGGACTGGCGGCCTGGTTCGGCGGCGTAACGGTCGTGTTGAGCGCCGCCCCAAAATTGCTAGGCCAGAATTCAATATTGCCGGTCGCGATGTTGGTGCCATTGACCACACCCGCCACGTTCGACGTGACGTTCATGTTGGCCACCGGAAGCTGGAACATCCAACCACCGTTGGGCACGCCAATCTGGGCGTCGTTGGTGGTGAATGCGTCCATCGTCACGAAGACATACGAGGGGCCCGTGCCGCCGCTATACAACTCCAGGTAATAACCGATGCGATCGAACGGCGCCGTGAAGGCGACGTTGTTGTTGATCGAATAAGGGAGGCTGACGTCGTAATCGAGTGCGTTCGAGATCGGTAGTTCGTAGATCAGCGAGTAACTGCTCGCTTCGGGAACGAGATTGAACAACTGCGTATTGGTGGCTGCATTTTCGACTGGCACGCCAGTTCCCGATGTTCCCACGCCACTGATAACGCCGTTGATCGTCGTATTGCCCGGACCGGCTACGGTCAGCTTGGAGTAGCGCAGATTGATCGGAGCATCGACCGTCAACGTATTGGCTTGCGAGTAGAAACGGAGTTCCCCCAGGCTCACGTCATCGGCAGTGATCGGGCTCGAAGCCGCAATCGAATTATTGCCGCTGACATTAATCAGCGCGCCTTGCAACGCACCCGGGCCGGGGCCCGTTCCAGTTAACGACAAGCTTTCGCCAGCGACCGTCACTCCGCCCTGCAAAGCGAGTGCTGCGCCGTTGTCGACGATCGTCCCCGCAGCCGCCGTGCCTAGCGTGGCTGCTGCGCCCGAAAGCGTCAGCGTACCGGCTTTGACATTCGTTACGCCGGTGTAGGTGTTCGTGGCGGTCAAAACAGTATTGCCAGCGCCGACCCTCGTAACGCCAAAACCGCCCGAGATCACGCCGTCGATATTTAATGTGCCAGCACCACCGATCGAAGTTGGGCCGGTCATCGCGACGGTCCCGCCAACGGTTCCTGTGCTACCCGCACCAGTCACAAGAGCGCCCGTGCGGCCGACACCGGCACCGATGATCGAAATCCCTTCCGTGCCGATGTTGGCACGCACATCGAGCGAGGCATCGGCGGTGATCACCGTATTGCCAGCCGTCGTTCCCAGCGCCGTCGCATTGCCCGCGATGATCGTGCCGGCCTGGATGCTGGTCACACCCGTGTAGGTGTTGGCGTTGCTCAAAAGCACCGCGGCGGTGCCGGTCTTGTTGAGCCCGAAACCGCCGCTGATCAAGTGGTTCATCGTCACCGTGCCGACGGTCGCGTTGATGTTGCCGACCTGAATCGTCAGCGCGCCGGTCATCGCCACGGCATTGGCGGCGTTGTTCATAACGATCGTCGTCGTCGCGCCGTCGTCACGATTGAAAATAACAGTGCCCGTCGTCGGCAGCGTGACCACACCCGTGAGAGTCAGCGCCGCGCGCCCGTTGATGCCGCCACCCGATTGCACGGTGATCGGATTGCCGATGGTCGAGGCGTTGGTCTGCAGATCGAGAATGCCGCCGTTCTGAATCAAGATTGGAATGGCGGCGCTGCCCACGTTGTTTTGACTGACATAAAACAGCCGGCCGTTATTGATCGTCAGGGTGCTAAAACCATGGACGATGGCTGCGGTCGAGAAGATGAGATCGCCGGCCCCCGTTTTCGTGAAGGGAAATGCGCCCGTGATCGTGCCGTTGTAGGTCAAGCCACCCGTCACGTTCGCCGTGCCACCGGTTCCGGAAAGAGTGATGCCGCGGTTGGCATTCAGCGTGAAGCCGGCCGTCGTTGTCAGTGTGCCGCCGTTGAGCACAATCGCATTGGCCACGACTGCGCCTGGCGCAGCGCCGAGCCCAGCATCGGCGGCCACGGCAATGGCCCCGGCGTTGATGGTGGTGTTGCCGGTAAAGGTGTTCACACCCGAGAGCGTTTGCGTACCTGCGCCTTGTTTAATGATGTTACCCGCACCCGAAATCACGCCAGTGAAAGCCGTGCTCGTAGCATTGCCCAGCGTCAACGCTTGGCCAGCGGTGGTCAGCGCGATAGTGGGCGTCGTATTCGTCGAGGAGAGCGCGCCGATCGTTTCGCCGTTCGCGGCGTTGAGGACGAGCGCAGCATTGCCGGCTAGATTCAAATTGGTCGCATCGGGAATGACGTTGCCTGTGCCGAGGTTATACGTATTGGTGCTGGTCGTTCCTTCGAGCGAAATGAGCGGCGTGTTGAAGGCGGCATCGAAGCTGTTCACATTGACCGTGTCACCGCCGTTGGTGATCACCGTCAGCGATGTCGTCGGCGCCGTGAAATCGACCGATTCGCCCAGCGTACTGTCGATGCGAGTCATGCCATCGCCAGCGATGTTGTCGCTGATGGTGACGGTTTCGGCAGCGCCGGTAAAAGTGAAGCTGCGTGTGGCCGCGGAGAGATTGTCGACGACCGGCTCGAGGCCCGTGTAGTTGATATTTCGACCGTCGACCGCAATCGCGCCATCGTTTTCGTTGACGAACGTGTAGTCGACGCTATCGACCGTGCCGTTTTGCAGCACGATCTGATCGCCTGGATTAGTGCTGTTCTGCAATCCGCCCTGAAAGAACAGACCGCCAGGGAGAATCGGATTGCCCTGCGAAAAGTCGACCGTCAGGGTATCGTCGCCGTTGCCGCCGATCACATAGATGGCGTTGGCAAAGATGACCGCCTGCGGCACCTTCAGCTGATGGTTGTCGTCGCTCAGCTCCGCGCCGGGAATGTTCGTGCTGGTGAACGGCACGAGCTCATCGGTGATGATCACGTTGCCTTCGAGGTCGTTGGTGATCGACAACTTGTTGTTGTAGATCGGGCTGCTCGCCGCATTGATGACTAGGCCCAAGCCGTTGACTTCCGCAGTGGGATTGTCGAACCATTGCGGCCCGTCGTCGCCGTGCAACACCACGCGTGATTCGAGAGCTTCGAGAAACGCGCGCCGCCTGGCAGAAGGAGCTTGTGACGACCGTTTGTTGCGCTGCGTCAAGAAACGACGAAACATTGCCCGAGTACGGCTCAGCATGGAGAGGTACCAAAACAGAGTGAGAGAGGGGTCGAGAGAGGCCACCTCCAAGCGCCCGCAGTAGCAGTAAGGCTAGCTACGGAATCTGGAGCGATAGATCGGAATATACCGACGGACGGGCCGAAAAGCCAATACTGAGATAGCTTTTTATGCCTGTGCGGGGGAACCGGCCCCAGAGGCGGAAAGCCCGGGGGAAAGAAGCTTTTCGGCAGGTATTTAAAAAGTCCTGCGGAAGTGAAGGTTGGAGGTTCAGGCTCTCTTGGAGTACCATTCTGCGCAAGGACTTACCACGATTGTCATTCCAAGAAAAAGCTCGTCGACGAGCTTTTTTGAAGTCGCTGGCGCCGTAAGTAAGCACCCCGATGAGATGCTAACGCTCAGCAGGATCGATTGCAGTCTTTAATCTTGCGGTTGCTGCCGGATGAGGCGTTGTTGGCGGCGATATTCAACGGCGACAAACCTGCCGAGTTGGGTGGGAGAGTCGAAACGCAGCTTTTGAGAGATGCGTGAGCGGTGAACGTCGACTGTTTTTGCGCTGATGCCGAGTTGAGATGCGATTTCCTTGGTGACTCGGCCTTGGGCCATTTGCTCCAGGACTTCTTTCTCGCGCGTCGTCAGTTGCTCGATCTGTTGTCGCGTGAGTTCTTCTTCTTTGAGCTCCACAAGTTCCGCCAGCAGTGATTGCTGTGCTCTTTGCACGGCGCTCAGTAGCTTCTGCCGTGGACAAGGCTTTTCGAGAAAGTCGGTCGCGCCCAGCTTCATGGCTTCGACGGCTGTTGCGATGTCGCCGTGACCCGTGAGCATGACGAAGTTGCAACCTGAGCGAGATGCGAGTTCACGGCAGAATTTCAAGCCGGTCATGCCTGGCATGATCAGGTCGACGATCACGCAGCAGGGCGTTTGCACAGATTTGCAGTCGCTAAACTCGGCCACACTGGCGTGGGTCTGAACGGGATAACCGACGGATCGCAGCGTCCACTCGAGCGAGGCTCGCACATCGGCGTCGTCGTCGATTACGTGAACATGAATTGGTTGGTTCCGGCGAAATCCCAGGTCGTCCCGAAGAAGAACCGAATCATCCGCAAGCGAATTCATGGGGGCGGCCTCAATCGAAGTTGCAGTTTCAACGGTGAAAATGGAAGCAAATCACCCCTCGTTTGCCCCCAAACGAGTGATGATCGTAAGGCGAACATCGGCATTTACTGTCAAAAAATGACATACAAAATCGACTAAGGAAAATCCCGATTCGGTCGCAGCACGGCAAGAACGCCGAAAAGCCATACCCACCAAGGCCTTTCGCGATGCCGTCATACTGGGTAGCCTACGAGGTCTCTGGAATTTGCGATGATTGACTTCGGATACCTGCCATGTTCGAAGAGGCTGGCTTCATTGGAATATGGGAATGTGACCCCGCGTCGGAACGGGATTGGGTAGATGTTGCGCTGCAGGAATTTCTGCAAGCAGTCCCGGTTGTTCGCGGCGAGAAAAAGCCGATTTCGCTGCTAAGTGTGCTCAGCGCCGCCGATTGCAGTCGTTTGCTGGCGGCCGCGCGCCTGGCGGTCGAATCTCGTGCGCCGTTGGCGGAAGAATTCGAACTGAACGGCACCGCCAGCGCGGTCTGGAGAATTCGTCTGCAGGGAGGCGTTCTGCCGTCGGGGCAAGCGGGTCGAGTGGTAGCGTCTTGCCGTTGTGAATCAAAGCCAGCGGAACCTTCTTCGGAGGAGGAACTGCGGAAGTTCATGACGAACGACCTGGTTGATTCCATTCCGCTCTTCATTGTGATTCTGAACCACGCCGGTGATTTGCATTACGTCAACCGGCGCACGGCAGAGTTCTTGGGATGGTCTCTGAAAGAACTCCAGGAGAAGGATTGGGTCACGGAGTTTCTGGAGCCGAGCGAACAGGCGCGCATTCAGACGGCCATGGCCAACTCTTATCTGGCCAAAGGGATGGAAACGGTGCAGACCCGCATTCGTTCCGCTACCGGTGAGATTCGCATCCTGGAGTGGAACGGATGTTCGGCTTTTCAACCTGGCAACAACTCGGGCTGGATGGTCGGCGTGGGCTTGGATGTCACCGAGCGTGAAAATGCCGAGCAAGCTTCGCGGCTGAAGCAGCGCGCGCTCGAGCAATCGATCAACGGCATTGTGATCTCCGACATGCAAGCCCGGCTGACCTTTGTCAATGAATCGTTCCAGCAAATGCTGGGCTATGATTCGCCGACAGAAATGTTGGGAATGTTTGCCTTAGATTTATGTGAGGATCCAGCTGCCGGCGCACGCGTGATGGAGACCGTGCTGGCCAACGATGCCTGGGTCGGCGAGTTGAACTTTGTTCGCAAGGATCGCAACCTGATTGTGTTGCTTGTCTCTGCGACCTTGCTTCGCGATCAAGATGGCCAACCGCAATCGCTGATGGCTTCGACGATCGACATCACCGAGCGCAAACGGCACATGCGGGAGCGTTTGCAGATTCAGGAGGCGTTACAGGCCAGCGAACAGCATTATCGTCAACTGTTCGAAACGATGACCGAAGGATTCTCGCTGCACGAGCTGATCGTGAACGACCAGGGAGAGCCAATCGATTACCGCTATCTCGACGTTAACCCCGCCTTCGAAACGTTGATGAATGTGCGCCGCGCCGATGTCATCGGCAAGCTGCATTCTGAGTTTCCTAGCGATGATCGCGAATTCTGGGTCAAAACCTACGGACAGGTCGCGCTCACGGGTCAGCCGTTGCGCAGCGAATACGTCCATCCGAAGACGCAGCGGCAATGGATTGTGTTGGCGTATCGTACGCAACCGCTGCAATTCGCGGTTCTCTTTAGTGAGATCTCGAACTGGCGAGAAGCCGAACAAGAACGGCAGATTGCGCACGATCGGTTGATGATGATCATCAACAAGGCGCCGCTCATTTTGTTCTCACTCGATCGCGATGGCTGCGTGACTGCGTCAGAGGGGCGCGGTCTCGCCCGCGTGGGATTGCGTCCTGGTCAACTCGTCGGCAAGACGATTGCGGAGGTTTATCCTGCGGCGACGCCATCTTTGCGCGCCATCGAACGTGCCTTGTCTGGGGAATCGGTCAATTTTTTGGCCGAAGGTCAGGGAGTCTTTTTTGATTCGCACTATGAGCCCATTCATGACATTGACGGCAAAGTGATCGGAATGACGGGTCTGGCTGTCGACATGACGGAACAGACTCAAGCCCAGGCCAGGCTGCGCGAAAGCAGCGAGCGATTGCAACTATTGCTCAAATACGCGCCTGCCGGCGTCGCGATGTTCGATCGCGATTTGAAGTACATCGCTTGCAGCCTGCGCTGGCTCGTTGATTACCGACTTGAGGGGCAGGATCTGCTCGGTCGCTCGCATTACGAAGTCTTTCCTGAAATTACGCCGCGCTGGCGCGAAATTCACAACCGTTGTTTACAAGGCGCCGTCGAACGCTGCGAACGTGATATGTTCAAACGCGCTGACGGTACCGCAACCTGGTTGCGCTGGGAAATTCAGCCCTGGCGCGACGCGGAAGGAAACATCGGTGGCCTGGTGTTCTTCACCGAAGATGTCTCCAAGGATGTGCAGGCGGAAGAGGAAGTTCAGTCTCTGCGCAATCAAGCGGCGCATGCGGGACGGATTGCGACGATGGGCGAAATGGCCGCGGGCATTGCCCACGAACTCAATCAGCCGCTCGCAGCGATCAGCCTGTATGCCGAAGGATGTGCCGCCGCGGCGAACGCCGGCGCGCTGTCGCAACCGGATTTGATCGAAAAATTTAGTCAGATCGGCGAACTCGCCAATCGCTGCGGCGAGATCATTCGCCGCTTGCGGGCCTTTGCGACCAAGCGAGAAAGCCGCCGCTCAACGCAGGACCTGCGTGACATTCTGGCCGCTTCGCTGGAACTGCTGCGTCACGAATACCGAAACGCCGGCGTTCAATGCCGCGTCGCGATGCCGGAAGACCCGCTGTGGTTGTTTGCCGATACGATCGAACTGCAGCAGGTGTTCATCAATATCCTGCGCAATGCTCTCGAGGCCACGGTCGCTCAAGTGGGCGGCTTGTGGAGATTACCGCGGCGGCAATTTCGCCGACTCATTGCTGCGTTTCGATCCGTGACTACGGGGCGGGAATTTCACCCGCCGAAGTCTCTCAACTCTTCACTCCTTTCTTCACCACCAAGGCCAACGGCCTCGGAATGGGATTGAAGATCAGCGCGACAATCGTCCGCGCGCATCGCGGCGAAATCGACTGCAAACCCGCTGTTGGCGGCGGCACACAGTTCTCGATTCTGCTGCCACTCTCACCACCGCCGCGTTGAGCATTTGGTGGACTTTGCGCGCTGCTGCGGCGCACAGCTAAGGAATTTACCTACGAACCATCCGCATGGGGAGGCACTGGCTTTTCCGTTTCGGTAAGGCATGTATGTCTGGGTAAGTTTTTCATTCGTGCTGCGGGCAGTGAGAGCGAATATGACACGCGTGGGGCTGGTTTGCGAATTCGACGAGGTGTTTGAACACTTTCTCGTCGAATCGGGTTGCTTGCCTGCCGCGACCGTGGCAGAGGCCTGGCAAGCACGGTGGCGCGGTCCGCAATGGATGGGCGCAGTCTCGCTTTCGAGTCGGATGCTGTCTGTTCGCGAAGCCTCGGCGGTTTTGCAACTGCAGGCTTCGACCGGCGAGACCTTTGGAGCCTGCGCCAATCAGTTGGATCTGCTCACGTTGCCGCAAATCGCTGAGTTGACGCTGCTCGCCTACTGGCAACGTCGTTCGCTGAGCGAGTGCCTGATCCAAGACCAGGGAGTGGCCGAACGGGGCCTCGCCGATTTGCAACACATCCTGACAAGCATCATTCGCAATGCTCAGGAGCCGAAGGCGGCTCCGCAGTGCAGCGCAATCGCTTGCTCCTAATCCTCGCATACCTTTTGGCGGACAAACCATGAGCGACTTTGATTCCGATTTGATCGCCGAGTTCGTCGTCGAGTCGCAAGAAGGACTGGCGAATATCGAACAGCAGTTGCTGGCCATTGAATCTGCCGGCGCCGCGCAGGATGTGGAACTCGTCAATGGCGTGTTTCGCACGATGCATACCATCAAGGGTTCCGCCGGCTTCCTGGGACTCGATCGCATCGGCGCTTTGGCGCATGGGCTAGAAGAAGTCCTCGACAACATGCGAAATCGCGAAATTGCCACAAGCTCTGAGCTCGTAACATCCATCCTACGTGCTTCGGATTTCATGAAAGGCCTGATTGAGGCCATTGATACTTCGAATGAAGCCGACATTACTGACTACGTTGCCGAACTGCAGCAATATCTGCCGCACCAACAAGCAGCAGCGAGCCAACAGCCCGCGCCGGTAGAAGCGACAGTCGCTCACAAAATCGAGCTTAGTCCGTCGGTGCGTGAGTTCCTGAGCGAATGTTGCGAACAACTCGACAGCATGGACCAGGAACTCCTTTGTCTCGAGCAAGCCCCCGATTCGCCGCAGATTGTGCGAATCCTGTTTCGCTCGATGCATACGGTCACCGTTGGCGCCGGCTTACTTTCGTTGCGGAACCTGGAAAGCATTGCTCAAGCGACCGAACGGTTGCTGACCCAGCTGCGCGATGAAGCTAACCCTGTGTCGACCGACGCCATCTCTGCCCTCATGTCTGCCGTCGACAAATGTCGTGACATTGTGACTGCGGTTGAAAATGGCGACTGCGAAGCGACTATTGCCGTGGCCGCGGTTGTGGAGCGGTTGTCGCAAGGGAAGAAGACGCCGATCGCGGCGGAATCATCACGGCCGGTTGCCAGCGTTTGCGAACAACAGCCGGAACAGAAAACGAAAACCGCCGTACAAGAACATCCCGTCAGCGAAAAGTCGTCGAGCAGCGGCAGCGACACCACAATTCGCGTCGACGTCGGTCTGCTCGATAAGTTGATGACCCGCGTCGGCGAACTTGTGCTGGCCCGCAATCAGATCGTGCAATACACCGGTCGACTGGAAGATGCCACCTTTCACAGCACGGCTCAGCGGCTGAACTTGATCACCACCGAGTTGCAAGAAAGCGTGATGAAAACGCGGATGCAGCCAATCGGTAATGTGTGGGCCAAGTTTCCCCGCGTTGTACGCGATCTGGCCGGACAATTGCACAAGGAAGTGCGGATCGAAATGGAAGGTAAGGACACCGAGCTCGACAAAACCATTGTCGAAGCGATCAAGGATCCACTCACCCACTTAATCCGCAACTCTGTCGACCATGGCATCGAATCGCCGAGTGTGCGGCAAGCAGCCGGCAAGCCGACCGAGGGCCGCCTGGTGCTGCGGGCTTACCATGAAGGTGGTCAGGTCAATATCGAGATTTCGGACGACGGCGCGGGGCTGAACCTGGAGCGGATTCGCAAACGGTCGATCGAGCGCGGCTTGCTCTCTGCCGATCAAACCGCCCGCATGAGCGATCGCGAACTTTCGCAAATGATCTTTGCGGCAGGTTTTTCCACTGCGGAGCAAGTGACGAGCGTGTCAGGCCGCGGCGTGGGAATGGATGTGGTGAAGACCAACATCGAGCGCATCGGCGGCATCATCGAATTGCAAAGCGCACCGGGCGAAGGAACAACGGTCAAAATCAAGATTCCTCTCACGCTGGCGATCATTCCGGCACTCATCGTCACCACCGAAGGAGATCGCTACGCCATTCCGCAAATCAACTTGCTGGAACTTGTGCGACTCGAGGGGACCGATGCTCAGCGCAGTATTGAATACATGCACGGCGCGCCGGTCTACCGGTTGCGTGGCAAACTGCTGCCGCTGGTTTATCTTTCGGAACGACTTGGCTTGGTCTCGGGCGATCAGATCCGTTCGCGTCAGCAGCAAGTGGACGCTGCGTACAACATCGTAGTGTTGCGAGCCGACGATCGGCAGTTCGGCTTGATCGTCGACAAGGTGAACGACACCGAAGAAATCGTGGTCAAGCCGCTCGGCAAACAACTGAAGAAGATCGGCGAATATGCCGGTGCGACGATCATGGGCGACGGCGGCGTCGCTTTGATTCTCGACGTTAAAGGTCTGGCGGTGGCGTCGGGGCTGAGTGGTGAATTGAGGTCTCGCTCTGGGGCAGAAGAGAACCTCGAAACGCAACGCCACCGCCAGTCCTTTCAATCCGTACTGCTTGTCGACGTGGGCGATGCCCGCCGCTTTGCCTTGCCGATCTCGATGGTTTCAAGGCTTGAAAAAATCTCCAATTCGCTGGTCGAACTGGCCAATGGTCGCGAAGTGATTCAATACCGCGGCAAGATTCTGCCGCTCTTGCGGCTTGATGAAATCGTGGGCCGGGCTGCGACGGAGAATCAATCCGACGAACTGCAGGTAGTGGTCTACGACCAGCAGGGACATTCCTTCGGCCTCGTGGTGCGGCGGATTCTCGATACCTGCGAAGTCGCGCAGCAAGCGAATGCCGCCGAACAGCCGACGCCGCACTTGCTCGGCACTTGTGTGATTCAGCAGCGCGTAACCGATGTCATCGACATGCAAGAAATAGGTCGGCAACTGCGAACTCCTTCTCTGCAAACCTCAATTTAGGAAGCTGCCATGAACGAAACCGCCCGTCAGTATTGCACCTTCCGCGTCGATCGCTTGTTGCTCGGCGTCGAGGTGCAGCAAGTGCAAGAAGTGATCCGGTATCAGGCGATGACTCGCGTGCCGCTCGCCAACAAGGTGATCAGCGGCTTGATCAACTTACGCGGCCAGATCGTCACTGCGATCGACCTGCGGGAGCAACTCGGCCTGCCGCCGCGCGGGCCGGAGCGGAACCCGATGAATGTCGTCGTCCGCGACGGCGATGAAGTCGTGAGCTTCCTGGTGGATGAAATCGGTGATGTGATCCAGGTCACCTCCGATGCGTTCGAATTGCCGCCCGCCACCGCGAGTGCCAGTTTGCGCGATCTGATCACCGGCGCTTACAAATTGCCCGATCAACTCCTGCTCGTGCTCGATTGCAGCCGAGCTCTGGCGGAATCCGACCTGTGCGTCGCCGGTGACTCGCGCTTCGCTCGCTAATTTTCTCGTACTCAATAGTGCCCAATCTGAATCGCTCCACTTTTTTCAAGGATCGCTCAAATGCCTGCCGCTAAGTCGAAAGCCAAGACGAAGACCACAACCAAAACCAAGTCAACTTCGACGGCGAAGTTGACCGAACTCACCAACCTGATTTCGGCCATAAGCAAGGCGCAAGCCGTGATCGAGTTTGAAATGACCGGGACGATCATCACGGCCAATGAAAACTTCTGCAAAACGCTCGGCTATTCGCTCGACGAGATTCAAGGCCGGCACCACAGCATGTTCGCCGAAGAAACATTGAAGAACTCGCCTGACTACCGCGAGTTCTGGGCTCGGCTGAATCGTGGCGAAAGCCTCGTCGGCGAGTTCCGCCGCGTCGGCAAGGGCGGCAAGCTGATCGTCATTCAAGCTTCCTACAACCCGATCGCCGATGCTCAGGGTCGCCTGGTCAAGGTGGTGAAGTTTGCGACCGACATCACCGCCAGCGCTCTCGCCAATGCCGATCAGGCCGCCAAACTGACTGCCATCGGCAAGGCTCAAGCCGTGATCGAGTTCACCATGGATGGAACGATCGTCGATGCCAACGACAACTTTTGCAATACGATGGGATACTCGCTCGCAGAAATCAAAGGCCGCCATCACAGCCTGTTTGCTTCTGACTCGCTGAAGAACTCGGCCGAATATCGCGAATTCTGGACTCGCCTGAACCGCGGCGAAAACCTGCCCGGCGAATATCAACGCTTCGGCAAGGGTGGTCGCGAAGTTTGGATTCAAGCTTCGTACAACCCGATTCCAGACACCAACGGCAAGCTCGTGAAAGTGGTGAAATACGCCACGGAAGTCACCGCGGCCGTGAAAGCTCGGCAAGAAATGATCCGCATTCTCGACCAAGTCAACTCGAGCGCCGGCACGCTCGGTTCTTCGGCTGAAGAACTGACCGCCGTCAGCACGCAGATGGCGTCGAACGCGGAAGAGACTTCGGCCCAAGCCAATGTGGTTTCGGCTGCTTCGGAACAAGTTAGCAAGAACGTGCAGACCGTTTCGACCGGTGTGGAAGAGATGAACGCGGCGATTCGCGAAATCGCCAAGAACGCCACCGACTCGGCCCGCGTTGCTCAACAAGCCGTGACCACGGCAGCCACCGCCAACACGACGATCTCGAAGCTCGGCGACAGCAGCGCCGAAATCGGCAAGGTCATCAAGGTGATCACTTCGATTGCCGAGCAAACGAACTTGCTCGCCCTCAATGCCACCATCGAAGCCGCCCGCGCTGGCGAAGCAGGCAAGGGGTTTGCTGTGGTTGCGAATGAAGTGAAGGAGTTAGCCAAGGAAACCGCCAAGGCCACCGAAGATATCAGCCACAAGATCGAAGCCATTCAGGGCGACACCCGTGGCGCGGTGGAATCGATTCGCAAGATCGGCGAAGTGATCGCCCAGATCAACGACATTTCGAACACCATCGCGAGTGCCGTCGAAGAGCAAACTGCCACGGCCACCGAAATGAGCCGCAACGTCGCCGAAGCTGCGAAGGGGACTGCCGAGATCGCGCAGAACATCACCTCGGTTGCTCAAGCCGCGCAGAACACCACGCAAGGTGCAACCAATTGCCAACAAGCCGCCAGCGAACTCGCTCGCATGGCCGCCGAGTTGCAACAGTTGGGCGCCGGTGAAACGAGCGGAACCGAAGCGGCTGAAAAAGTGAGCCTGTCGCGTAACGGCAAGTCGCGTGCAAACACATCGGAATTGGTTCATAGCACGTCGCATGCTTAAGCCACTCCGAATTCGAGAACACAACAGGTGCAGAGCCGGCAAAGTCCGCCCCCCGGCCGGTTCTGCACTTGTTTTTTATATGCGTAAAGGTGAGCAGCAGATGAAAGCCATGGTGGTTGACGATTCGCGCCCGATCCGTCGGATCGAAGGCGACATCCTCAGAGAACTCGGGTTCGAAACCGTCGAGGCTGGCAACGGCCGGCAAGCTCTCGACCGGTTACAGGAAGGCGAATTGCCGCAGGTGATTCTCGTCGATTGGAACATGCCGGAAATGAACGGCCTCGAGTTCATCAAGGCAGTTCGCGGCGAAGCGAGGTTCAAAAGCATCGTCATGCTGATGGTGACGACCGAGATCGAAACCGATCAGATGCTGCGGGCTTTGAGCGCCGGCGCTGACGAATACTTGATGAAACCCTTTCAGAAGGACGGCCTGATCGACAAGCTGCGTCTGCTGGGAGTGGTTAACTGACATGCGCAAGATTCGCGTATTGGTAGTCGACGACTCCATCGTGATTCGTCGACTACTCACGGAAGCACTCAGCAGCGATCCGGAAATTGAGCTTGCCGGCACTGCGCCGAACGGGCGGATTGCCCTCGCCAAACTGCCGCAGCTCAATCCCGACCTGGTGACGCTCGATATTGAAATGCCAGACCTGGACGGGTTGGGAACGCTTCCTGAACTGCGGAAGAACTTTCCTAAATTGCCCGTCATCATGTTCAGCACGCTCACGGCGCGCGGGGCCATTGCCACGCTCGATTCGCTCGCGCGAGGTGCGACCGACTACGTGACCAAGCCGGCGAACGTCGGCAGCGTTGCGGCTGGCATTCAAAGCGTCAAAGATCAGCTGATTCCCAAAATCAAAGCCCTTTGCGCGCCTCCTGTGGCAAGCAAGGCGGCTGCGCCGAAGATCACCTGTCGCCCTGCGAGCAAAGGTCTACAACGGACCGATGCGATCGTGATCGGCTCGTCTACAGGCGGTCCGCAGGCGCTCGCCAATGTCTTGTGTTCGTTGCCGCAGAACTTGCCGGTTCCGATCGTCGTTGTGCAACACATGCCGCCGGTCTTTACCAATCACCTGGCCAACCGTTTGAACCAAGAGGGTTCGCTGGAAGTGCGCGAAGCCCGCAACGGCGACCTGGTTCAACCCGGCTTGGTGTTGATCGCTCCCGGCAACTATCACGTGCAACTGCAGCGAGTCGGCACGCAAGTGCGCGTCGTGACGCAGCAAGAGTCGCCGGAGAATTCCTGCCGGCCGGCGGTCGACGTGCTCTTCCGCTCGGCAGCGGAAGTGTACGGCGGAAATTGCTTGGGAGTCGTGCTCACCGGCATGGGGCAAGATGGCCTCCGCGGTGCGCGAGAGATTGTGGATCACGGTGGCAATGTCCTCGCGCAAAACGAGGATACATGCGTCGTGTGGGGCATGCCGCGAGCCGTGGTCGAAGCGGGCCTGGCCAATAAAGTGCTGCCGCTGGATGAAATCAGCGGCGCACTTGAAGAAGCAGCATTTCGCGGTCGAGTAGTTCGCGCGACAGCAGGAGCAGCACGATGACAACAGCTTGTTTAGCACCCGATGCCTTGCAATTTGTCTGCACGTTGGTGCGGCAGCGCTCGGCGATTGAACTCGACGATGCCAAGGCCTATTTGATCGAAGCCCGCCTGGGCCCAGTTGCCAAGAAGAATGGTTTTACCTCGGCAGCCGAGATGGTGACGAACCTTCGCGCCAAGCCGAATCAAACGATTCAGCAGCAGTTGGTGGAAGCGATGACCACCAACGAAACGAGCTTCTTTCGCGACATCCATCCGTTCGAAGCGCTGCGGCAACAAATCCTGCCGGCACTGCAAAAGCTATCGCTTAACCGCAAGCTCAACATCTGGTCGGCCGCCTGCTCGACGGGGCAGGAAGCCTACTCTGTAGCGATGCTGCTGCGGGAAAATTTCCCCGATCTGTGCGCTGGGAAGGTGCAGATTCTCGGAACTGACATTGCCGATGAAGTATTGGCCCGAGCCAGGGCCGGGGCTTTCTCGCAGATCGAAATGAACCGTGGTTTGCCCGCGAACTTGCTGGCCCGCTATTTCCAGCGTAAGGGCCTGCAATGGGAAATAACGTCCAATCTGCGCGAACTCGTCTCGTTCAACAAGCTGAACTTCATCGAGCACTGGCCGCCGCTGCCGACGATGGATGTGGTGTTTCTTCGCAACGTACTCATTTATTTTTCCCCGGCGACCAAACGGCAGATTCTCGAAAAGGTCCGCGCGGTGATGGCCCCTCACGCGGTGCTGTTTCTCGGTGCGGCCGAGACCACGATGAATCTCGATTCGTCGTTTGTGCGCGTGCAGGTCGATAACCAAGTCTTTTACAAATTGAAATAGCTCCGTTGAAATAGGCAGTACAACCCCATGATCGACGACGAAATCATTGACCAGATTGCGCAGGGCGTTTTTCAGATCATGCTCGAAATCGAGCTGGTGCGCGGTGAAAACACCGTGACGAGTGACGGCCTGTGGGCGACGATTCGCATCGACGGCGCCTGGAGCGGCAGCGTCGCGTTAGTATTTTCTGCCGAGCTCGCGCGCAACGCCGCTTGCCGGATGCTGAAACTATCGCCAGACGAGGTCACAGACGCCGACGAGTTGGAAGTCGCTGCCGAACTCGCGAACATGATTGGCGGCAATCTCAAGAGCCTGCTCCCCAGCCCATCGCAACTTTCGCTGCCTGTCGTCAGTTTGCAGAATGCTTCAGGCAGCGAATACTCGCAAATCGCGTCGCTCAGCGGTTTCGAAGGGAGCCTGGGAGTTTGTATTGCTACGAATGGTGCGAATTGAATCCGCACGCCGTAGAAAAACGATAGCGAGGCGGTCAAGTTACTTTCGCTTCGGCCGTTTCCGCGAGCAACTTTTTCAAGACTTCGTAGTCAGCTGGCTTTACCAAATGAACGTCAAATCCCGCCTCCGCTGACTTCAGGCGGTCTTCCTCTTGTCCCCAGCCAGTTAACGCGACGAGCTTGATATCGCGTCCCCACGGTTGCTTGCGAATGATGCGGGCCACTTCGTAACCGTTCATTTTGGGAAGTCCGATGTCGAGTAGTATCAACTGAGGACGAAAGGCCTCGGCTACTTGAACCGCCTCTTCACCATCGTGGGCCAGTTGTAATGTATTGCCGGTAATCTTCAGCAGCATCGCGAGCGATGAGGCAGCATCACGGTTGTCGTCGACAATCAAGATTCGCAAGGCCTTGGCATGAGATGCAGCAGGTGGCGCGGCCTTCTCGCTGGAGCCGAATGTTCCAGAAAGAATCGGCAGTCGAACGATAAACTCACTTCCTTTTCCGGGCCCTTCACTTTTTCCAATGACAGAACCGGCGTGCATTTCGACTAGCGTCTTCACCAGCGACAGTCCGATCCCGAGTCCGCCTTGAGACTTCTCCAACGACTCGTCGACCTGCGTAAACATTTGAAACACACGTTCCAGCATGTCCGCGGAGATTCCAACACCGCTGTCCTTCACCGCAACCGCCACCTCCGCTTCGCCCAAGGTGACGAAAACTGCGATCTCTCCTCCCGCGTTGGTATACTTGCAGGCATTGCTCAGAATATTGGTGAATACCTGCGTCAAACGCACCGCGTCAGCATTTAGATAGATCGGCTGCGTCGGCAGGTGAACAGACAATTGGTGCTTCGCACTGTCGATTAACGGGCGACACGATTCAATTGCTTGCTGAATGATTGGAGCAAGCAAGACTCGATCGCGGCGCAGTTCAATCTTGCCCATGCTGATTCGGCTGACATCGAGCAGGTCATCAACCAGGCGAACCATCTGGTTGATTTGCCGATCCATCATGTCCGTTGCGACCTGTAGTTGGTGACCATCCGACACTTTGACCAGCTGCAAAGCGTTGCGCATCGGTGCGAGTGGATTGCGAAGTTCGTGCGCTAACATCGCCAGGAACTCGTTCTTGCGGCGGTCGACTTCCGAAAGATTCGCGGCCAATTCGCGCAACTCATCGGCCATTTGTCGTTCGCTGGTAATATCGACGACGACGCCATCGAAACTCAGCAACGTCTTGTGGCCGTCCCTTATTCCGAAATTAGCTCGTCCCTTGGCGCCAACCCAGCGCACGCTGCCGTCGACATGCACAACTCGATATTCGCTGGAGTAGGGCGCCGGATTATCGATGTCTATCGCCGCGGCAACCGCCTCACGAACTTTTTCACGATCATCGTCGTGAATACAAGCAAAGGCCTGCTCGTAGGTCAGATCGTTCGACCGTCCCGAATAAATCACTCGAAAGCGCTCATCGGATTTCAATGCTCTATTTGCTGGATCGATGTTCCACGTTCCAAGTTCACCTGATTCCAACGCAAGCTGACGCTGTAGCTCACTCGCCCGCAGCCTTTCTTCTGCCATCCGTTGCTTGGTGATATCGACAATCACTCCAGGCATTCGCAGTGCTTTGCCATCGGCATCACGTTCGATGGCGCCTCTCGCGATAACCGAAATGATGTTGCCGTTACTCTTCAGAATCCGATACTCAGCTTCGAATTTATCCTGAGAGTCGAGAGCCCTGCCGATCATCTCCAGCACTCGGGGAAGGTCATCCGGGTGAATCGCCTTCGTGTAAGCAGCCAGCGGGCCTCCCAACGCCTCCGCGGTGGTTACGCCGAACATTCCCGCCAGATTGTGGTCGGCGCGTACCAGGTTCTCGACAATGTCAAACTCCCAGGTGCCTATTTCACCAGCGACCAGCATCATGTCGCGTCTTAGTTTTGCCGCGTGCAAGGCCGCTTCAGACTTGCGGCGCTCGGTGACATCGCGAAAAACCAGAACGCAACCTACGATTTTTCCGTCCGCTCGTTGAATGGGAGCAGCACTGTCATCGATGGGCGTTTCTGAACCGTGTTTGGCCACTAGAATCGTGTGGTTGGCCAGGCCCACAATGACTCCGTCGCGAAGCGCGCGAACTGCGGGATTCTCCACCTTTTCTCGCGTGGTCTCATTCACGATCTTGAACACGTATTCAAGCGGCCGGCCAAAGGCGTCTTGGTTCGACCATCCTGTTAATCGCTCAGCGACTGAATTCAGATAAACAACGTTGCCGTCGACATCCGTACTGATGACGGCATCGCCAATGCTGGCCAGCGTTGTGCGTAAACGTTCTCGCTGCTCATCGAGATCACGCTCGTTACGAAGAATGCTACGGCTGGCAACAACGCTGCTCGCTAGCGCGACAATCGTTCCGCTGAGCAACAGGACGATAGTGAAGCTTCGGATCGAGCGGGAGTCTTGCAGCGCTGCGTTCAGATGGGCGGTGAAATTGGCACTGGCGTCTGCTTGCAACTCGTTGTCTAAGAGCCTCTCGATTTCAACGCGTGAAGCGTAAAATCTGGAAACTTGCTCCGGGGTTGCTGGCCGGTCTTTTAGCGCCAGCAATTCATCGCCCAGACTTTTCAATTCCAGCCATTCGGTGGCAAATCGCTGCCCCATTTCTCGCTGCAGGGGCGTCTCGGCGGTCCGTTCGTAGTCGTCAAGGCTTCGTTCTAGTTGGGCTGCATCTTCCTCTGCATCGGCGACAGCTTTCTGGCTTAGCCCTTGGAGATGGGCTTGAACCGCTAAGTAGAAACTCAACGTTCGCGACTTCAATTGCCGCGTCGCAATGCCCCGAGTACGGGCCGAACTTCCAAGTTCGGCGACTTCTTTTTCAATCGACCGAACTCGCAGATAAATCGCCAGGCTGGAAAAAGCAAGAATGGCGAACAGAGCGCCGAATCCTAGCCACAATTTGGTTGCCGTCGTCATCTCGTGTCATTCTGAAACATTCGGCTCTGTAATATTTAGGGGGAAACGCCCGGGATTACTGGGTGCTTTCCTCACCTAATTACCGAAATTGCAGACCGCAGAGTGGCAGCGCGCGGCATGTCCGGAACAGCGATTGTACTTCTGGTAGGCGGTTAAATCACGGGCACTTTCAGGATCCGAACGCGGCTATTCATCATCTTCGTCTTCCTCGTCGTCGGGCAGGCTTTCGTAGACGTCGAGCGGCATGACCAGCACGATGATCTCTTCAATAACGGCATAACCTTCCGCGTCTTTCAGCTTTGCGATGCGGTGAAACACGTCTCCGACGACGAGATTTTCCGAGTCCTCCGAGAGAATCACTTGCTCGCCTTCGCGAGGTAGGTAGTCTGTCCGCACCAGATATTGATTGTGATCGGTGGGATCATACGGACCAATTTCAGCATTCAGATCAGGCACGTACACGAACCGAATCTGCGTCCGCTTTTCCATGAAATGCTTTCAGCGAAAAAAGTGCATTGTAGTTGGTTTGATCCGCCGCGCGTGAACCGGGATGTAAGATGGGGCGTTGTGAACGGAACTGCGTTAAACGCTCTTTTAGACTAGGAAGACTTCGATGCTTCAGCGTTCTCAGGTGATCTCTGGTTTGCTCGCCGCGGTGGTGGTGATGTCTTCGCTTTCGGTCGGCTGCGGAGAAGAGCTGAAAATCGGCAAGTTGAAAGTCGGGAAAGTTTTGTTTCTCGGCAACAGCATCACCCTGCATGGTCCAGCGCCAAAGATCGGCTGGGAGGGAAACTGGGGCATGGCAGCCACTGCTCAGGAAAAGGACTTTGTGCATCTGCTCTCCAGCAAAATCGCCACGGCGGCCGGTGGGCAGCCGGAAGTGAAGATCAGAAACATTGCCGATTTCGAACGTCAGTACAGCACGTACGATGTCCGCGCAGGATTAAAGGACGAACTCAGTCTGCAGCCCGATTTGATCGTCATTGCGATTGGTGAAAACGTGGCTGCGCTGAACACGGATGAAGCCAAGGCAAAATTCAAAGCCGCGTTTGCAGACTTGTTGCAAGAGTTAAAAAAGGACGGCAGCCCGACGATTTTCGTTCGCAGTTCGTTCTGGGCTAATCCCGCCAAAGACGAGATTCTGCAGTCGGTTTGCGAGGATGCCGGCGGCATTTTTGTCGACAACCGCAAGCTCGGCGCCGACGAGGCCAACTACGCCCGCGCTGAGCGCAAGATCGAGCATGCCGGAGTTGCCGCCCATCCTGGCGACCGAGGAATGCAAGCCATCGCCGACGCCCTATGGGTGGCGATCGAGAAGAAGGGGGCCAGCAAATAGCCTCCAATGCCCCCATCTAGGGATGGCATATTATAACAGGTTATTGCATTTTGAAATTTCCGTAACTGATTTAACGCCAGTGGTTTAAAGGAAATAGCATAGCGCGACGTATAACCTTTTATAACCCCCTCGTGTCGGTGGCTGTCGCCTCCTCTCCACGCCAGGACGCGACTTCCGATAGGCCTTCGACGCTGGTTGCGATTTGCATGACCAGTTCCTCGGCGCGCGAGGCCGGGGCGCCGGTGTACTTGGCGAGGTGGATCATGGTGACGAGTTCGCGCACCCAAGCCAGCGTGTTGGTCAGGTCGTCGTGCAAACGGCGACGGACGGCGGCCAGGCGGGCGATGTTGGCCCGGCGACCGCGATCGCTGTTGGCGGCGGGCAGATCCGGTTGCGTCAAGAGCTCTTCGTTTTCAGTCACGGCGAAGGACGGTTGTTGCAGCAGTTGGTCGAGTTCACGGATTTTATCCGCTTGTGCGTTCCAGGCTTTGCGCAGTTCGACGAAGCGCCCCTGCTCGCGAGCGAGGGCGGCATCGGACCAGCCGTCGAGACTGCGCAGAGCTAATTCCAATTCCGCTTGGACTTGCTGAATGGCGGTCGATAACTCATCGCGGATGGGTGGCGCTGCGGCGGCAGCCTCGCGATTTTCTGCGTTCGGTTTCGAAGTCCGTTGCAGCAACACCGGCAGATACAACGGCCAAAATGGAATGGCCGTGCAGGTGCAGAACCAGCGGTTGCGGCGATCCGTCTCTTGCCAGGCCAGATGCACGGCGACGGCAACAGCCACGCCAATAAGCAAGTAAAACAGCAAGGTAGTAGGAAGGTTCACGGCATGCCTCCGACAATCTGCGGCCTCAGGCGTTCAATTGGGCCTTGAGTACCGACAATTCACCTTCGATCTCTTCACGCGCATCTTGTTCGGCAGTGAAGTCGTGACTGGCGAGGTCGCCGCTGAGTTCCGCTAACGCCTCGGTCTCGGCTTCGGTTCGTTCGACTTTGCGACAGAGTCGCTCGAACTTTTGAAACGCATGTTCGCCGATCGGCGCGGCGCTGAATTCGACGAGCAGTCGCTGACGGGCCACGGCTGCCTGCTGGCGAGCGGTGAGCAACACCAACTTGCGGCGAGCATCTTCCGTCCGCAAACGGAGAGATTCGATTTGCCGCCGTAGCGTTTGACCAAGCGTTGCCGCTTCTTCGAGTTGCTTCGCCAGGGCAGTGCTGACGGCTTCGTGTTCGCGTTTGCGAACGAGCGCGCTACGTGCCACTTCGTCATCGCCCCGTTTGACCGCGGTCGTTGCTCGCTCGCGCCAGAGGGCAACCGCCGCTTCCTCTGCGGAGAGTTGCCGCGCGAGTAGCTTTTCTTCGGCAACAACTTTCACTGCGTTTTCGCGGGCCGTGCCGACGGCGGCTTCCATTTCGCGAATCGCTTGCTTGAGCAGAAGCTCGGGATCTTCGTACTGTTCGAGTAGTTCGTTGACGTTGGCTGACAAGATGTCGGTTAAGCGACGGAACAGGCCCATGACGGTTCTCCTTGGATTTCGAGTCGTTGTTTCAAGTATCAAACCTTCGCCAGCGCGACCCACAGCGTGTGAATCATGATCGGCGTGACGGCTGTGTAGCAGGCCGACCACGAGAGGACGAGTTGCTGCAGGAAGCTCTCTCGCAGACCGCGTCGTTCGGGCAGCAGCGTATCGGCAAATGTGCCCAGGCCGCGATAAAGCGAGTAAGTGCCAAATAGCCCCGCGATGAATGGCAACACGAGTCCCAGCCAAAACATCACCTCGCGAACCAGTTGCGGCGCGTCGAAGATCAAAATGCCCAGGCCGAGCGCGGCATAGATAGGCAAGATGCCGACCAGCGCGACGGCTGCTGTGGCTTTGGCCTTGAGCGTTTGAATCACCACGTCGAGCATCGACATGCGAATTCCCGATAACAGGCCGTAGAAATAAAGGCTGGGAAGACAGATGCCGCTCGCCGCGACCAGGCCAATCGCATACGCAGCGATAAGCCGCAGCGCCGAACCATCGAGCCAGCGCGTTGCTGCCGATTGCCCGGCGGTTTGCGATTGAAACGCGATCACCGTTGTTGTTTCACCAGCGACGAGATCGCGAATGGGCGTCAGCTTCGGCCATTGTCCAGCTGAGGTAAAGATCAGCGACAACGCGACGCCGAAGAAGACAAATCCAGTGAGTGCAATAGCCAGGAATCGCGGCAACAAATCGGCTTTGCGGGCCGGTTCGCGAATCACACGTTCCAGACGATCGGGCCGCTTGAGAATCAGTTCGACCAGGCCCAGTAGGTTGGTATTGATTGGCATCGTGTCGGGCACTTCCTCGGCAACAATGTATTCGGTGATGGGCATCTCGCCGGCCGCGTCGACTTTGGCGGCGTAGTTCACGAAATCGATTCCTTCATCAACGGTCATCATGGCTGTGCGCTCCCGCGGCATGATGCCGCTACGAAACCGTGTGGAAGTTGAACAACTGGAAGAAGTAAAACAGTTCAGCGCCGATCACGCCGACGAGTAGCAGCCACCAGATCGGCGCGAGAGGCCGCGATGGCTCGAGGCTGCTCATCACGCGGCGAAAGACATCCATCATCGCGACGCCCACGCCAGCGAAGACCACGAGGTTGACCGCGAGTACAAAGGTCGGATGCGGAACAGCGACCGAGAAAAACCAATTGATGGGAATCGAGGCCAGCATGGCGAGGCCGCCCCAACTGGTTGTCACGAGCGCGGCGAGCAGCGTGCTGCTGGCCGGCAATCGCGAACCCGACAGGCTATTCAGTATGTAGAGAGCGGGGAGCGATATGCCCCACGCCGAACCTGCCGCGAGCGTGCAGGCCAGCCCTTTGTAGAGCACGTCTTGCGTGCCGCCGAGCAGACCCATCGTCATGCCGTAGGTTGTCGTGCCGAGAATGGCCGTGGCGAGTAGTGAGGCCCAGACCCACCAACGATAGCGGGCCGTTTGATCGTTCCAAGCCACCGCAAATTCTTCTGGCGTCTGCAACGCCAAACCTACGTGCGCGATGCCCGATCGCAAATGTGCGCTGAACATGAGTTCCTCCGCAACAAGTATGAGTTGATTGCCGGAGCTTCAACCGTGACTGTTGCGAAGGATTAACGGCCAGATTGCAAATCGTGTCAGGAAAACAGCGATCGCCTAAAGGGGACGTTCGGCCCCAGCCCGCACGGACTTTTCCAGCGCTTCATACGTGCCGCGTTGCTTTTTCCGCGCGTCGTTGAACCGGCGAAGGGAAGTGATGATCTTGTCGATGGTGGGCCATTCGCGGGCCTCCATCGTGCATTTCGAATCGGAGCGCGAGTCCATGCCCACCATGCGATTGTCGGTGATCTGGACTTCATCCACGACCAACAACGCCTTGACCTGCATCTCGAGCTTTTGCACCAGCTCTAAATATTCATTGCGGGCGGCGACGCACTGTTGCTTCTCCTTGCCATAACGCTCTAAATCGGACAAATTCCTACTCCTCGTGGGAGGCCGCGTTGGGGCAAGTCAAAGAACTAACTCCCGGCAATGCCTGGAACACTTATTGTCCCGCAATTGACTGCGGATGATAGTGGACGAACGGAACGAGCGGCCAGCAGCGCTCGAACGACAAAAAATCATCAAGGGGAATACAAGTGCCGACTCGTGCTCGTGGCTGTTGTCTGTATGTGATCGCCATTGCTTTGTTATGCATGGCTGGGCAGTTTTCTACGGCTGACGCGGAAGACAAAGCAGAAGTGGGCGCCACGCGCGTGGCGAAGTGGAAAGACGATCGCACGGCAGTGTTTCTGCTGATGTTCGACGACAGCTGGCCGAGCCATTTTCAGGTGGCGGCGCCCGAGCTCGAGAAGCGCGGGATGACCGGCACATTCTATATCTGCCCGGGCAAAGGGGAGTACGAAAAGTTCGCCAAGGAATGGGAAGAGAAGCTGTGGAAGCAAGGCATGGTCTACGGCAATCACACGCTCACGCACAAGGGAGTGAAGGATGCTGCCGACGCCGATTGGGAGATCGGCGAGTGTGCGCGGATCATTCGCAAGATCACGCCGGGCAAGCCCGATCGCCTCGTCTCCTTTGCGCTGCCGGGCGTGAAGGAAGGAGCCTGGAATCTATCGAAAGAGGGACTTGCCGAGCTGCTGAAGAAGCACAACCTGATCGACCGTCCGCCGTTCAACGATCACGGCGCGGTGTATCACTGGAAGACGTCGGAAGAGATGTTGAAGCTGGCCGACAAGGCGATCGCAAACCAGGGAATGGAGTACCTCGTCATTCACGGCTTGGAACGGATCAAGCCCGATTGGGGTTACCAGGACTTCTGGCCGCTCAAGCAGGAAATCTTTTTCAACGTGCTCGATGGGTTGCAGCAGCGCCGCGAGAAGGGCGACTTGTGGATCACCGATCACATTTCGCAGCATCAGTACGAAACGGAACGTAGCACGGCTGCCGTGAAAGTGCTGAGCACTGATGCAGCGGCGATTCGTCTCGAACTGACCACGCAGGCCGATCCGAAGTTCTATGACCTGCCACTGACGCTGATCAGTCGTGTGCCAGCGACGTGGAAGCTCGCACGAGTCAGCCAAGGAGACAAGGCGAGTGACGTTCGCGTAGAAGAAAGCGCAATCAAATTTGATGCGCTGCCCGGGGGAGGCGTGATCGAGTTGCGCGAAGCGAAAGACAAGTAGCGTTCGCGACGGACGGCCTAGCGCGGACGCTCGGCAAGACGGAGATGACCGTAGAGCGTGTCGCTGCCGCGGAGGATGTAGAAGAGCACCGGCTCTTGGCGGCTGGAGTCTTCGCGGTCGAGCACGTACGAAACGTTGTCAAGCGAGACCGTTTCCCACACGTGCATGCCGACGAGCACATCGCCGCGGCGAATGCCCTGGGCCGAGGCCGGGCTGTCGGGCCGAACCGCTTGCACGGCCAGGCCGCCGCGATAACGGCTGTTGAGTTGTTTGAATTCCTGGTCTTCCATGGGCGAGAGACGCAGGCCGAGATTTTCCCAAACGCGATCGGCGAGCGCAACCTTGCCAGTGCTGCGACCAGCGGCCGGCGCGAGGACGAGATTGGTTGTCACCGAGCTGCCGGCCCGGATCACTTCGACGTTGAGATCTTCGGTGCGACGACGGCCGAGGAGCGCGAGCTCGACATCAAGGGCCCGTTCGACTTTACGACCACCGATGGCAGTGATGATGTCGCCGGCTTGCAGTTCGGCCCGCTCACCGGGGCTCTCGCGGCGAACGCTACTCACCACAAATGTTCGCTGGGCGGGATCACATTTCGTCTTGCCGACAATGCCGTGGCTTTGCTGCTCAAGCCGTTCGATGCTCATCAGTCGCGCGGCAACTTCCAGAGCTTCGTCGATCGGAATCGCAAAGCCGATGCCCTGAGCACCGACGCGAACGGCGACATTGATGCCGATGACGTCGCCATCGATATTGAAGAGCGGACCGCCGGAGTTACCCGGGTTGATGCTGGCGTCGGTCTGAATCAAATCTTGATATTTTTGCTCGTCGCTGACTTGCACCGTGCGATGCAGAGCGCTGACGATGCCGCGAGTGACGGTGTATTCGTAACCGTAGGCGTTGCCCATCGCGACGACTTCTTCCGCCGTTCGCAGGTCGCAACTGGTGCCGAAGTGCACCACCTTGAGAGGCGAGTCGGATTCGATCTTGATGACGGCCAGGTCGGTCTTGGGATCGTGGGCGACGAGCTTGGCCACTGCATTGCGGTCGTTGTGCAGCGTGACTTGAATATTGCTGACACCCTCAACCACGTGATAGTTGGTGATGATGTAGCCGCGAGCATCGAAGATGATGCCGGTGCCCATGCCGTTGACTTGCTTCACGCCACCTTCGCTGCCGAACGAGGCGTTTTCGGCCCGCACGGTTTTGCGGCCGTGAATATTGACGACGCTGGGGCGAGCCGCTTCGATGGCCCGCACGATGGGCGTGAAGCGAGCTTCCGAGGCTGCGGCAGGCGCGAGCAAACCACTGCCAAAAGCAGCGGCGGCGCAGGCAACGGAGAGACCTTGCAACCAGCGGCGGCGAGCGATGCTGCTCGTGGCGGGCTGGTTCTGGCGTGAATGAGATACGGGCATTGCGGGCTCGTCGCTGCGGGTCTAGCGCGTGGGGCGGGTCAATCAACGCCGGTGGGCAAGCTCTGGAACGAACCGCGATATCGCGGCGGCAGAACATGGCCGTGGAGCGAACACGTTTTCACTACGCGATCGGCTGCTGGTTGGTTGCCGCGAAAACGAGTCGCGAAAAACAACGACAGCGCCAGGCATGTGCAAATCGCATCTGTCCGAAAGTGTGATCGGTCCCGGCACGCGAATGGCTTCACGGAGCCTGCCATTCAACGCACACTCGTCCCAGCTTCACATCGGAAGAGTAGTGAAGCCGTAGCGATTCAGTGGCACGCGATTGCCAGCGTCGCTGGCAAATTACGGCTGCTGCGGCAGCGGATCGGCGGGCGGAATTTCGAACACAGGCCGCGCGGGAACCGGATGAAAACGTGGCTGTGGCGGCGTGATTTCCACAGCTCTTGGCGGCTGAAACAGCGAATGAAACCAGCCCACGTGCCCGCGCAATTCTGCGCACGGCGAACCTGGAGCACAGCGCGCTGGTCCACATTGCATGGCCGGACCGCAACCTTGCGCGCAGTTTCGGCATGCTGGCTGACAGCATGGATTGCAGCACCCAGCCGTCGAAACGGCGAGCACGGCAGCAATGATTAGCCAGCGGAGCGACATGCTAGACCCAAGAAAGTGCGCAGTAATCCCTTTGCTTGCATCGGCAATTGTCGGCCGCAGAGTTGAATCAATCCGCAGAGGTTGCCTAGCCGGCAAAGTCGCGTCCGGTTTGAGAATTGCGCGGTTTCTGAATAACAGCTTGCAGGAACTGCAGCCCCAGAAAAATAGCCAGCGAAATGACCAGCCCGATCGGCCACAGTCGCCAGACTGCGGAATTTCGCAGCGGCAGTTGAAAACCCTCGACCAGCGCTACAACAAACACTGCAAATAGAACGAGCATCAGCATCAGGCAGCCCGTCGATGCCATCACACCCTTGAACTGATATTCCTCGGTTTGTTCAGCTTGCGACAGCTCGATGGTGCGTGAGCGTTGTACACTCTTTTCGACCGCGGCACGGATCTCCAAAATGCGGCAGGCGTCGACCCAGGCATTGGCTGTGGCAGTGGGACTGGCATGGATCCGGGCGAAATTCGCCAGCGTCGCTTCAATGTCGCTCCAACCCGATCCAGCAGTGGAGTCTTCGTTCGAATCGCGCTCGCGCAACAGCCACGGCTCGGATGTGTTGACCGGCGCTTGCAACTCCCAAGGATTCGCCCCTTCCTCAACGACCGCGCGACACGCGAATGTCGCGCTCGGTCGTGCAGGGGACCAACGCACTAGCGAGCGATCTTCGGCTTCCAATTGAACGGTGAATGAATGCCAATCCTGCGGCGAATGGCGATCGGCGGAGTGACTGTCGGCGGGCCCGCCGAGGGCGGTGACGCGCTTTAACTTGCCAACGGTTCGCTCGATCAAAATCAAATCGCGCGCGAGGGCGGCGAGGATTTGATTGCGGCTGCGGTGATCGACGCGCCGCTCCCACGTGATTTGCAACGGCGCAACACTGGCGTTCGCCGTCGACGGTAATCGCGGCAATTCTTGCCAGGCGGGATGATTCAATCCGGGAAACCATGGCACCAGACAGCCGTTGCCCTCGCGCCGCAGCATTTCGATTTCGTAGGCATCGAGCAATTCGGTCGCGGGAAAGGAAAGCAGTAGTGAACGTCCCGCCTGCGCGAGTTTTTTTAACTGATCGACGCGATTGGCCTGCGGATCGAAGCCGTCAGCGCGAGCCGGCAACTGCTGCGGGCTGGCCACCAAAATCAGATCGATGTCGTCGCGAATCAGCAAGGATTCCCAGGATTCGCTGCGCTGCACAGCAGGCAGGAGCGCGCACAGCGGCAACTCATGCTCGGCTGCTTCGCAGACGGCGACGACCTCATGCCCCGCCGGCAAATCGCGCAGAAATGTCTTCCACTCGGAATCACAGCCCAATAGCGCTAACCGCATCGCACTCATCCACTCTACAAACGCTGAATGTGAAATCCGCCGTCGACATGAATTCGCTCGCCGGTGCTGAACGGCAACGCACCGCTGGCGAGCATGCTGACCGCCGCTGCGACATCGCCCGGCTGACCCCAGCGGCGAATCGGCGACAAGCCATCGGCAATCAGCTTGTCGTATTTTTCCTGCACCGGCGCCGTCATGTCGCTGGCGATAACGCCGGGGCAAATTTCGTAGACCAGAATTCGCGAATCCGCGAGTCGGGTGGCAAACAGCCAGGTCATCATCTGCATCGCGGCCTTGGCAATGCAGTAGTCGCCGCGATTGGTCGAGACCGCAAAACCCGAAATCGAAGAGACGTTGATGATCGTGCCGCGGTCGATCGTGCCCGCTTCCACGAGTCGAACCATTTCCCGCGCTGCCGCTTGCGCGAGAAAGAACGGCCCCTTAAGATTGGTGCCTAGCACCTGATCCCAACTCTCTTCGGTCGCTTCGAGCAGATCCTTACGACCCGGCGAAGTGATGCCGGCGTTGTTCACCAGCAAATCGATTCGACCAAAGCGAGTCAGCGTTTCGGCCACCACACGCTGCCGATCGGCCGAACTGGCGATGTCGCCTTGCACGACCAAACAATCGCCGCCGCTGCTGGCCAGCTGTGCTGCCAGTTCATCGGCAGCATCGCGCCGGCTGTGAAAGTTAATCGCCACGGCCCAGCCGTCGGCAGCCAGGCGTTCGACAATGCCGCGCCCAATGCCACGACTGCCGCCGGTGACGATTGCCACCGGCCGGCCTGCGGTACCGCTCGATATTGGGTTGGAAATGGAAGGAGGAGTTGGCATTCCTCCTTTATACCAACTTAGGTCGGCGGAATGCGTTGATCCGTGCCCATGCCGAGAGCGTTGAAGTCGCTCGGTGCCAGGCCGGGCGCGACGTCCACGGTTTCCCAGCAGAAATCATCATCTCCCACACCTCCCACCACGCTGTCGCGGAACCCGTCGTGCGTGATGGTGCCGAGCAACGAGTTGTTGCTAGAGCTACCCCACAGCGTGAGCAAAGCCAGCAAAGCTGCGTCGTTGTCAGCGACATTCGTGTAGGTCGCAGCACCGTAGTTACCGACGCTGGCTACCGATGTCCAGGTGCTGTGCTCGTTGTCGACCATGCCTGTGATGAGCAGGTCGTTGCCGTTGCCGCCGTCGATGATGTCGTTGTTGTTGCCGCCGAACAGCACGTCGTTACCCGTACCGCCCAAGAGCGTGTCGTTACCGGCTTCGCCGCTGAGCAAGTCGTTGCCATTGCCGCCGCCGAGCGTGTCGTTGCCTGTGCCGCCGTACAACCGATCGTCGCCATCGTCGCCAGAGACAATATCGTTCCCCTGGCCGCCAGAGACATAGTCGTTGCCGGCGCCAGCGGTGATCTGGTCATCGCCTGCACCACCATAAAACACGTCATTGCCGCCCAGGGCACTCAAAATATCGTTGCCGCCGACATTGCCGTCCTGCGGCGTTGGATCGGCAGGCGTCGTCGCCGAGTTGTCGCCCCAGATCACATTGTCGCCGCCGCTGCCGTTGATCCGATCGGCCCCCGTGCCGCCGACGAGCCAGTCGTTGGCCATCGCGCCAGTGAGATAATCGTCGCCATCTTCACCGTAGAACTCGGCCGGAATGGTGAGATTTGCCTGCGTGATCGTATCGGCGCCGCCGCCGCCATACACCACGGTTTTGCCGGTAACCGTGTGATTGGTGATCGCGGTGCCGATGCGCAGACGAACCTGGTTCGGATTGGTCGGCGTGTTGTTGAGGCTGAACTGCACCAGGTCGCTGCCAGCCGTGGTCCGAGCAAACAAGTCGCCCATTTGCACGTTGGTGAGGATGCCGTTGTTGACCAGATTGATGTCTTCAATTTGCGTCCAGGCCAGCGGTTGAATGCCCGTTGCATTCAACGATCCTGGCGAGACCGCCGAGATCACCAGCGAACCGCTCGTTGGCATGCCAGTCACATCCAAGTTGAGAACGTCGCCCGGGCCATCGCCCAGCGGCAACGCCGGACCGCTCGGCTCGCCGCCGTCGATCGAGATCGCGGTGCTCACACTCGGCCGAATCATGCGGACCGTGCTGGCCACGGCCATGCCAACCTGATTGCTTCCGGTGCCGGTCAATCCTGGCGGCGTTTGACCGAAGAAGTCTGCGAGATCCCCAGCATTCGGATTGCCCGGAGCATCGCCATACAGATTGATCGTGTTGACGCCGCTCGCCATGCCCGAAGGAGTTACGCCAATGCCCGTGCCGCCGAGCTGATCCGATGTAAACAGCAGGAACTGGTCGCTGCCGGTCCAACCGCTGAGAGAAACGATGTTCAAATCGTGCGGCGGGACCGTATTTTCAAACCGCGCGTCGATCGTGTCGTTCCCCTGCGTACCGGTGTAATTCAGCACGTCAACATTGCGGAAGATCACATCGTCGCCGCTGGTCGTCGTGATACCTTCGATGCGGTAGTCGGCCGTCACGGCTGGATTCACAGTGTTGATAAAGACACTGTTCGGCCCGACATCGCCGGTGTCGATGATGGTTAATGTGTCGGTGTTGCCGCCGAGATTGCCATCCGTGCCGTCAACCACCACCTGACCCACGATGGCGTTCACCGTGTTGAGCGTGTTCGCCAGCAGGAAGGTGTCGCTGCCCGCGCCACCATTGAGCGTGACCGTGCCCGTGTTGCCGGTGGTGCTATGCACTCGCAGCGTGTCGGCATTGGCATCGCCGTTGAGCGCGGTCGCGAGCGGATTGGTCTGACCCGTGCCGTAGCCGAACAGTTGCAGATCATCGGTCCCCAGGCCGCCGCTCACCGAGATATCACTGAAGTTATTGCCGCTGAAGTCGAACGGCGTGTAACCGCCGGCCGCGGCAATTCGCGTGAGCGCGCCATTCGGGGCGACGCTCATCGTATTCGCACTGAGATCACCGAGCACCGACAAGCTGCCGGCGGTACCGCCGGTTCGCAGCGTCGATTCGACGTTCTGGAAGTAACTCAAGAGCGATACACCCGCCGCGTCACTCTGGATTTCACCTTCGTTTCCAGCCGTGCCCGTGCCATTGCCAATCGCATAAATCTGCGAAGCCGGCGTCGCCGCGATATGGAACACCAACGAATCGGTGCCACCCAAGCCATCGAACAGGAACTCGCCAGCGAGCGGAATGTTCGGGTTGTTCGTCACACCCGGCACTGTGCCGCTGAAATCGGGCAACGTGTAAATGTCGTCGACCGTGACAATGTCGTTGCCGGCGCTGCCCAGAATTCGCAGCGACAGAATCGTCGACAGGTTGCCTTGGTACACCAGCGGGCCGTTGTTCGCGCCGTCACGCAGCTGCACCTTGGTCATCGTCGAATCGCGCACAACAAACAGGTTGCCGACGGGATTGACGCTATTGTCGTAAGTCAAGTGGAACGAGCCGATCGGCGCGGTGTCTTCAATGTTGGTGAAGAGCACCTGCTGATGTGCGCTGGTGAAGTTGAACCTGCCCGAGCCGCTGCCGTTGTACGGAGCGATCGTCCCCGGCACGGTCAGATTCGGATTCGTCGTGCCACTCAGGTCCAGAGCCAGCGTGTCGAAGTTCGTTGGCAAATCAGAAGATGCCGGAGCAAAACCGTTGACGCGGAACTCGGTTGTGATCTGCGGGGCAAACGTGAACGTGTCCACATCATCGTTGCCGTTGATGAACGCGCCACCGCCGCTGCCCACTGCGGGCGTCGTAATCACACCGGTGATCACCAGCAAACCGCCAGAGCCCGTCACGAGTTCAATCACGCCGTTGCTCTCCGCATCGCCCGCGTCGACGTTGATTGTCGTGCTGAGCGCGCTCGTGATATTGCCGTTAATCGTGGCGTTATCACCGGCATTGAGCGTGACGCTGCTGCCACTCGAAACCAGCGAAGCGCCCACCGGCAGCGTAATGTTCTGCCCGGCGGAAGCGAGATCAACACTGGTCAGGTCGATCGCACCGGTCGCGGTGCTGGCGCCGAGCAGATCGAGCGCCGAGTTTTCTTGAACAATCGCGCTCCCTGCCGAGGCCACAAACGTCAGCGAGCCGAAGTTCACCAGATCGCCAGCGGCAGTTCCCAGATTCAAACTCGGGCTGCTGAAGCTGGCGTTGTTGGTCACGGTGACGCTCGCAGCGGCCGCGTTGTTGATTGCCCCAGTTGAAGTCAGCACCAGGCTGTTCGCCGTGCTGGTTCCGCCGAGTTGCGTGCTGCTATCTTCCGCAATGTTCACCGCGCCCGCGCTGTTGAACGTCAGCGTTCCCAGGTTGATCGCATCACCGGCCTGATTACCCAGCGTGACGCTGCTGCCAGTAAAGCTGCCATTGCCGCTCGCAGAAACAACGGCGGCAGCGGTATTCGTCACGGCTCCGGTTGTATTCACGATGATGTTGCCATTCGCAGCCGTCACCGTAGCGAGAACAACCGCGCCACCCGCGGTAGCCGAGACATTGCCATTCGCGGCAGTCACATTAGCGAGTGTGATCGCGTCCAGCTCACGCAGATCGACATTGCCAGCGCCGGTAACATTAACCGACGTCGCCGTCGTCACGGCCGTTTCGAGGAGGATCCCCGTGGCTGCTGTGGCGGTCAGGCCGTTGGCGGAAACTCGCGTGCTGCCGTTGATGTTGGTGTCGGTGATATTGCTCGTCACAGCGCTCAGCGTCACGTTGCCGGCAGTACCTGCGTTGATCGCATCGCCCAGGCTAATGAAGTCCGTCGTCGCAGTCAGCGTGATATTGGCGCCGGCTGGCGTCGTGCCCGCTCGTGTCGAGTCGATCGTGGCCGTGTTCTGACCAGAATTGGCCACGATGTTGCGGTTGGCAGTCAGGTTAAGCAAGCCACCATTGGTCGAAATACGCGAGGCCGTCGAGTCATTGATGACGATGATGTCGCGCGTGGCATTGACGGTGTTCGTACCGGTGCCGGTGACATCGAGGTGCGTCGCTTGCCGAATATTGAAATCCCGCCCGGCACTTACCAGGATGCTCCCCGCGCTCAGCACATCGCCGAAATCGCCCAAGGTCGCGGTGCCCAGGTTTACGTCCTGACCAGCCGTGATCGAAACCAACGCCGCCGCTCCCGTCGTTTGCACGGCGGTTGCGCCGCCACCTGTGTTGACGTTGCTCGTTGCTCCCTGCGCGTTCAGAGTAATATTTGCCGGGCCGCGCACGTCTTGTGCGTTGAGCAAGACGTTGATCGATCCTGTTGCCACCAGGCTGATGTTGCCACTCGCGCCGGTTACGTCCACGCCGCTGAGCGTGCCATTCACACCGCCGATGCTTAGCGTGCCGGTGTTGCTGAGGAACACGCCGCCCGTCGTCGTTTGAGCTTCGAAGTTGCCGATCGTCGTTTCCAGCGGATCGCCCACCGTGCCGATGCCGGTGACTGCGGTGGCCGCGAGGCTCGGAGCGGTGATGTTGTTCGCCGCGCCGTTACCATCGACGATGCTGCCGACCGTTGCTGTCAGCGTGGCAACGCCCACAACTGTCAGCGTGCCGCCGTTGAGAGCGATGACTTCATTGGTCATCGTCAGCAGACCGCCGACGTTGCCACCATTCAACGTTGTGGTGCCGGTACCTGCCGTTTGCGTCACGTCGCCGGTCGTGGCAATCGTGCTGCCGAAGATCAGGTCATCGACCGACGTCACGCTGATCGAAGCCAGCGGCGTGACACCACCGATCGCCGCGTTGAACGTTGCATCGCTGGTCGCGCCGGCCATATTCACCGTCAGCGCGCCACCGCCATTGATCGTGCCGTTGAAGACGACAGAGCCCACCGCATCGACGCCCGCACCGTTCGTCACCGTTAGCGGACCGGCTGCCACCAGCGTGATCGCTCCGCCCAGGTTGAGCGTGCTGCCATCCTTGATCGTGATCGTTTGCGGATTGGCTGCTGTAACCAGCGCGAGGTTCAGATTGTTGGTAACAGCGACATCGGTCGCATTGTCGCTCGTCACACCGCCGCTCGCGGCGTTCAGCGTTACGCTGTTGCCCGTGATGGTGTAGGTGCCCGTGGTGTTTCCAAAGTTGATCGTGCGGAAGTCGGTTCCCGCGGCGAAATTATTGAACGGCGCGTTCTTGCCGTTCGCCAGACCAACGTCGTTGAAAACCAGATCGTCGCCGGCAAACGGCGTGACGTCGCCGACCCAGTTGGTGGCCAGCGTCCAATCGTTGCTGACATTCACCATGCTGTTGTCGATTCGACCGTCCCACACCCGTGTCGCAGCAACCGCTTGCAGCACGAAATCGTTGCCGTCGTTGAGACCGACCGCCACGTTGTAGCTGGTGGAGTACGTCTTGCCGCCGATCGTCACCGTGGTCGGCGAAGTGGCCGGCAGCAGTGGCAGGATCTCGCTGAGGAAGCTATTCACGCCTTGGCTGATGGTGCCAGCGCTCGTCTTGCTGATGAGTTTGAAGGCATCGACGCCGTTGACTGGATTAAATCCGTTGCCGAGAGTGCCATTGATGGTTGCGTTATTGGCGATATTCGTCGTCGCATTGCCGGTGATCGTCACTGCGCCGGTGCCGCCGACCAGCAACTGGTCGTATTGCGTTCCGGCCGTCGTGCCGTTGATATCTGCCAGGTAGCGCGAACCAGCGCCAAAGGTCACGTTGTTGTTGACCGTCAGAATGCCGGTGTTACCCGGCGCTGCCCCGTTCGGACCAGGATTGAGAATGCCGCCGACGGCGAGATTGGAAGCGACCGCGCTAAAGGTCACCGCGCCGTTGATCGTACCGCTACCGCCGAGCGTGCTTCCCTCGCGCACGGTATAGGTGGAGGCGGTCACTGTGCTCGGCGTATTCACCAGCAGCGTACCGCTGTCGGGATTAAACGTTGTCGTCCCCGTATAGGTGTTGTTACCCGAAATGGCGAGCGTACCGCGACTGATTTTGGTAAAGCCAAATGCACCCGTCACCTGCAGCACCGCGGAGATATCGAGATCAACCAGGGCGTTCCCTTCGCGGACGTCGATATTACGGGTGCCGCCGTTGAAGTTGTAGATGCCAGTGACCGTCGGCGCCACGCTCGCCGTCGTTGTGCCCGACTGACTGATCGAAATCAGCGCGTTGTTGTTCGTCAGCACACCGACGCCGGTCGCCAAATCGCCGCTGATTGTCGGGCCGACATCCAGCACAATGGCGTTGTTAATTACATCACTTACACCGTTCATATTCATGAAGCCGGTGCGCGCGATGCGTACCACGCGATCCAGATTCTGGTTGGCACTCGCAGCCGCGCCGTAGAGCAGTACATCGGCGTTATCTCCGCCGACGTTGTCGCCCACCATTACTTCGCCGCCGACGATCGAGGAAGTATTTGTGCCCTGCTTATTGAGCAACAGCGTTCCCTGCTGCACGTAGGTGTTGCCTGCGAAGGTGTTGGACGAAACACCGGCTGTCTCCAGCGTGCCGACGCCCGTTTTCAGCAGCGAAGCGCCAGTGCCACCGGCGATCACCCCCGAGGCTCCGTTGAACGTCAGCGAACCGCCATCGACGGCAATCGCCGTCGGATTAGTGTTGATGGTGAGATTGCCCAGCGTGCTGAGATTGCCTTGCCAGAAATTCACGCCGCTTTCGTTGCGCAGGGCGCCCGTGCCGACCGACGCTTGAGCGCCGTTGTTGAACACATTCGTCACCGGGCCGTTGATGATGCCCGTATTGTTCAGCGCGAGCGATTCATCGCTCACCGTCATGCCGGCCCCACCGCGCAACTCGAGGGCGCCACTATTCACCGTCGTTCCCGATGCCACGGGCCCCTCTTGGTGCGTGGTGATCGTACCGACCGACGCATTGGTCAGGCTCGAGGTAAGTGTGATCTGCCGGATGTTCGGATCGGTGTCGGTAATCACCGGCACTCGGTTGTAGAAGCTCACCGCGAGTTGGTTCGGCGTCACACCGTCATCAAAGATCCCGGCCTGCGCTGGTAAGCCCGGATTGATGATCGTCTGATCGGCAATCGCAACGTTGGCTCCCTTGGCAAACCGTGCTTCGATCGAACCGCCGCCGGTTCCTTGGAAATAAAGGATGGCAATCCGATAAGTGCCAGCCGCAGGGAACGTAACGTTGCCGGAAGCCGGCAACACACCGTGTGAACCCGGATTGTTCACCACCCGTTCGGTTGCGCTGAAGAACCCATCGTTGTTGGTGTCGATGAGAATCACGCTGCCGTCATCGCTGTTCGTGCCGAAGCTCCAAGTGAGCGGGTCGGCGCCACCCACAATCACGCGGCCAGTCCAGGCGGCTTCGAAGTTCGTCGTACCGGCAGCGCCATTGATGGCGTCCATCGCGGTTTCGTTCACATTCAATGCGGTATTGAACGTGCCCGTTGCATCCGGCGTGAAGGTGAGCGTCGGATAGACGACCCGGGCACCCTGCAACCAATGGATGAAGTACTGAATGTTGGTGTTGCCGTTGACCGTGCTCACCACTTGCACGTTCCCCACACCGTACAGTGTTTCCAGCGCGGCTTGCACCTGGTTGGCAGTCGCGTTGAAGGGAATCGCGACCGTTGTCCCCAAGTCCGTCGTGATGGTGTACGTGCCCGAGGCATTTCCAAAGGCGTTGTTGATGACGTAGCTCTGCACTTCGTCGGTAAACTTCGTGCCGAAGGAGTTGCCGCCCGTCACCGTCAAGTTGCCGCTGCTGACAACCGTCGAGCCGACATAAGTGCTCTGATTTGTCCCATTCAGCACCAGTCGGCTGTTGGCAGCACCACCCTTATTGAAGCCCGAGATCGAACCTTGAGCACCTTCGACGAGGGTCGACGAAATCGTCAAATCGTCATTGACCGGGGCATCGGCGTTGACGTTGAAATTGCGATTCGCTGCATTGCCGGTCGAAAACTGCGGGCGTAGTTCGAGCGAACCGCCATTGATGGCCGCTCCCGTGAGTGCCGTCACCGGCAGCGCGCCGTAGCTATCCACGGTGAGATCGCCGTTGAGGCTCAATGTGCTGCCGGCCTGCAGTTGAATATTGCCGGCTCCTTGCGAAGCAATCCGCAACGTCGGCGCGCCGATCGTTTCACGGCCGGCCAAGCCACCCTGCGCGAGCGTTGTCACCGCAATCGCAGCGCCCGAGTAAGCCGTGGTGCCGGATAGAACTTGAATCTGATTCTGGTTGAGCCCCGCGAGTGTCCCCAGGAAGGTCACCGTCACGGAGGTGTTCTGTTGCAGCGGTCCACCTTGAACCACCACGCTGCCACCCACACCGCCAATGGTCGACAGAGCGTTCAACGCGGCTTGCACTTGAGCCGCCGTTGCACCGGAGCTGAAATCGCCGGTGCTCACGCCGTTGAATGACAAGCGGAAATTGCCGCCCAAACCCGCGTTGCCGACAAAGATCTGCTGCACTTCGTTCGTCACCGAGGCGGCCTGCGTAACTGACGTTTGCACGCGACCAGTACCCGTCACAATCACCGCCGCCCCATCGTTGATTTGCTCGGCGGCATTCAGAATCAGCACATCGGAATTCGCGGCCCCCGCATTGTCGCCGACGATGATCGTCCCTTGGATGGCATTCACGCCCGGAGTTTTATTGAGGACCAAGGTGCCGTCGAGGATCGCCGTTTGCCCGGTGTAGGTGTTATTGGCCGTGCCCGCTAATTCCAACGTACCGCCACCCACCTTATCCAGAAACAACGGAACCTGGTTCTGGCCAATGATTGCATTCAGCACGAGTGAGGTGCCAGAATCTGTACCCACAAACTTGAATTGATTGGCGCCGTTGCCGCTGAGCGTGATGGGCGTTAATCCGCTCCCCCACGTGCTGCTGCCGCTGATCGTGTGCACCGCGCCTGTGAGCGTAGACGGCGAGCCTGTCCGGTTGAACAAACCAAAGCCGTCGAAGGTCAACGATTCGTTGCCGATCGCCAGGCTGCCGTCGAGTTGCAGTTCAGCTCCGGAGCTAACCACCGTTCCGCTCCCCGCGCGATTCACAGCGAGCACGGTCGCGCCCGTGGCGGTGACCGCCGCAACGTCGGTGCCGGAGAGTGCTCCCAGGAACTCGATGATAAATGGATCGTAAGTGGTGGTGTTGATCACACCGGTGCCGGTCACGCTGACCGAAGCATTCGAGCCGCCGATGCTGGGAAGTGCATTGAGCGCCGCAGCCACGGTCGCCGCCGTCGAGCCGGTTGGTATCGACACGGTCGTGAAGCCATTGAACGTCAGGGTGAACGCAGCCCCTGTGTCCTGAACGTAACTCAATTCGTTCGCCCGCAGACCGAGCGCGTCGTTGTTCTGCAGACGTAGCAGACCTGCACTAACCGTGGTCGTGCCGGTGTAAGTGTTGGCACCGGAAAGTACCAGCGTGCCGTTGCCGGCTTTGGTCAGTGTGCGGTTGAAGGCGTTTTCGCTGAGCACACCGCTGATCGTTACCAGCGACTGCGGGTCTTCGACTGTAATGGTTGGGTTCGCCAGCAGCGCGCGAGCTCCACCAGTGGTGAAGTTCAAATCAAACGTGCCGCCGAAATCTCGTTTGCCGCCAGCCGTAAAGTTCCCCGCCAGCACCAGCGGAGTGCTAATGCTGCGATCGGCCCCATCGGCCCAGATCACGCCGCCGCTCACCGTCAGCGGAATCGTACCGAGCGCGTTGTTCGCACCCAGCGACAAGATGCCTGCCGTGTGAGCCGTGCCGCTGCCGGTTACGTTCGCAGTCACCGCGCTGGCTGTACCTGGAGCGGTCGTAATTGCCAATGTCAGAGCGCCGACGTTGATAGCCGAGAGCGCGCCCTTGAAACGTACGATGAACAGCATCTGTCCAGCCGCATTCGTCGAAGCAATTACTTCGACATTGCCCACACCTACGTACGGCATGGCTTCGAGAGCGGTCCGCAAGTTGAACGCCGCGGTTCCGGCCACGGAGTCCGGTCCCGCCGTCGCCGTCAGAATGATCGGCCGTGAAACCAGGCCATTGAATGTCATCGTGTATTGCGTCGTTCCAAACGTCGCGCCCGTGATCGTGAACGATTGCACCGAGTTCAAACCGGTGTAATTCACGACGTTGGTTGGCACTAGCAACGTACCGCCGCCTGCCTTCGAGAGGCCGCCCGCTGCACCTGCCAGAGCCCCAACGCCCACCGTCCCACTGATTACCAGGTCATTCGCAAGTTTGCCGTCGCCGACCGTCACGATTCGCTGCACACCGGTCAGGTTCATGCCCGAACTGATGGTGGCTTGCGGACCGGGGTTGTACTGAATGTTGCCGTTGAGGTTCAACACGCCAGCGCCGGTCACGCTGCCGCCTTGCAACGTCAGGCCCGTTGTCGTGAACGAAGAACCGTTTTGGACATCGAGATTGCCTTCGACAATGCTCGTGGTGGTGATGTCTTCCGAGCCACCTTCGCGTCCTGCCGCCATCGTCAGTGTGCCGCCGCCCGTGGTGTTATTCAGAATGGCCAACAACGGCACGTTGATATTTGCGAGCGCGCCGGTGAAGTAAATATTGAATACCGCGCCGCTGCCGGTTTGAGCGCTGACGACGCGCACGTTGCCGACACCGATATTCGGCATGCCCTCGAGAGTCGTTTGAATATTCGCCGCGGTTGCGGTCGTGAGCACTTCGCCCGAGACAAAGTCTCCCAGCAAGAAGCGATACTGCCCGCCGCTGAGCGTGCCGCCGAGCGTAAGCGTCTGAAACTCGCTGCCGGCCCCTTCGGCCAGCGTTGCGACAGAAACGGCAGGCGCTGGAAACTGTGCTCCACCGTTGGCCATGGTGCCGTTGGCCCCGGTCATCAGCGGGATATTGGTATTCGCCAGCGTGCCTCGGAAGATGACATAGAAAATACCGCCGTTAACGCTCGAGTCGGGGCCGATGACCTGCACATTTCCCGTGGCCACGTTCGACAGCGCAGCGATCGCCGCCGCCAAAGTTGCGGGCGCGCCAGTCGCGCCAATCGCGACATTGTTAGTTGCCGTGCTGCCCGCGATGTTCAACGTGTAAGTACCGCTCAAACCACCGCTCGCGAGGGCAATCGCTTGCACTTCATTGCCAAAACCATGCACGGTCGTGGCGGTGCTGATCTCTACCGGTGAACCTGCATTCGTGAGCGAACTCTTCGCCGCCATCTGCGGCAGATTGGCGCTCCCCAGCGTTCCCGAGAACGTGATGACATACGCGCCGGCTGCTCCAGTCACCGTAACATTGCCGACTCCAATGTTCCCCAATGCTTCGAGCGCTGCCTGCACGCTGCCGGCACCCGTGGCCGGCGCATTGAACGCGATCGCCGTCGTCGTTTGTCCGGCAAACGTCAACGTGAACGTGCCCGCCGTCGCGGCGGCGAACGAAACGGTCTGCACTTCGTTAAACGTGCTGACGTTTACCACCAGTTGACCGGAGCGATTTACGATCAGGCCTTGGCCGTTGATGATCTGATCGTGAGCCAAGATCACCACGCGATCCGCATTGGCAGCACCTCCGTCGTCGCCGATGACAATCGGGTTGCCGACATTGGCCGGCACGGCGGAATTCGCAGTGTTCGCCCGTTTGTTGAGGTTGAGCGTGCCACCCAGAACTTGCGTTTGCTGGCCGTAGCTATTTCCCTGCACGCCGCGGAACTCGAGCGTGCCATCGCCGGTCTTATTGAACGTCACATTGCCACCGACCGTCGCTTCAAAATTCAACTGGCCGGCGTCGACACCGACCACGGTCGGATTTGTCGCGTAGTTGATTGCCGTGTTCGTGGGCGTGATCGTCGAGGGAATCAGCACGCCCCAAGTCGAATCGCCGCTGAGGCTGCGCAGCGCGCCACCTCCATTCACCGCATTGAAGAATGTATTGCCGCCAAAGATCAGCCCGCCCCCCGCAATCGCCGTGGCGATGGTTGCGCCCAGACCGCCGCTCGGCGTGACAGTCAGCGTCGAAACATCCAGACCAAAAGCTGGATTGCCGAATTGCTTGCCGAAAGTGATGAGGAAGTCCACATTGCCGGCCCCGCGATCACGGCGGACCACCGCGACCTCTCCACCCCGAGCACCGATGGTCGAAAGTGCATTGAGCGCGCTCTGCACTTGAGCCGGAGTCGCATTGAACGGCAGCACCGCCGTTGTCTGCCCGGAATACGTCAGCGTAAAGCTGCCTGCTGCGCCGCTCAGGCTCAGTCGTTGCACTTCCTGAACAACACCAGCCCCGTTGAGCGTCAACGTCTCATTGCCGACGGCCAGATTGCCTTGCAATTGCAACGAGGCGCCGCTGCTGACGGTCGTTGCGCCTGACTGACCATCGCGACCTGCAGCCAGCGACGCCGTAACCCCGGTCACGTTCGTGGTCATGAGCGCCACATTCTGATCGGCCAGGTTCCCCTGGAACCAGATCCGGAACGCGGGCGCAGTCGAAACCTGATCGACCCGTACATTGCCCGGACCGACATTCGGCAGGGCTTCGAGCGCGGCTTGAATTTGGGCCGCAGTCGCCGTCGTTGTGAGAGATGCCGTCGTGGCGATGGGCGTCGTCGTCAAGCCGTTGAGCGTGATTGTGAAGGACCCAGCAACCAGATTCAAAGTCAGATTCTGATATTCCTGCACGCGGCCGAGAGAGTTGCTGTTCTGGATGGTCAGCGTTCCCTGATTCACGATCAGAGCGCCCGTCAGATCGGTATTATCGCCGCCCAGAATCAAGTCGCCGCCGAACTCCTTGCGAATCGTAATGCCAAGCGCGCCCGAGACGCCCGCGCCACCCTTCGCCGTTTCAGCGACCACTGGTACCGCGCCACCACCAGTGGTCGCAGTAATATTCAGCGCGCTCACATCTTGATTGGCGAGTGCATTGGTGAACGTGATGATATACGGGCCGCCGGTGGCATTGGGGCTGCTCACCGACACGTTGCCATTTAGCGCGGGGATCGTATTCAGATTGGTCTGAATGTCGGCCGCAGTTGTGGTGCCCGCGGCATACACCAGCGCGGTCGCGGCCACACCGTTGAAGTTGATTGTGAATCCGGTCACGCTTTGACTGACCGTCAGCGTCTGCTGCTCACTGACGACCGGACCAATCGCGCCGCCGCGAATGTTTTCCAGGGCGGTTATGGTGTTGTCACCCGTACCCGCCGTGAAGGTCGCCGTTGTTCCAGTGATCAGTGGCAAGTTCAAACCGGCGAGAGCGTTGATGAAGTTGATCGTGTAAGCGCCACCAGCGCCGCCTGTGACGTTCACATTTCCGGCCAGGGCGGGAATCGATTGCAACGCCAGTTGCAAGGCGTCGCCTGTGGTTGTTCCGCGCGTGAGTGCTGCAGTGGTTCCACCCAGCCCAACGCCAGGGATGGTGGGGAAGGTAACCGTAAACGTCAACACGGCGCCGCCGACTGTCAGCGTCTGCTGTTCGTTGAGGGCAGCGATCTGCGCGCCCGTCAGGCTCAACGACGCACCGGTGTCGACGATGTACGTGGCATCGGCACTGGTGAAGCGCAGCGGTGTCGAGACCGTGTTGCTGCCGATGTTATTGCCAATGATCTGACCGCTGCGGACATGCAGCGAGTTGCCGCCGCTAATCGTGTTACCCCCGCCGACAAACATCAGGGCGTTGACCGTTTTGTCGCCGGTGACAACTTCACTGGCGCTCAGTTTGACATTGCTTGTCGGCGTAGCCGCGGCGAGCGACGTCACAAAGTTCAGATTCGGTACGATACCGTTGGTGCTGTTGTAGGTAACGAAGTCGAGGCCGGCCTGGCCGGTGAGCGTCGCAAAGCCGAGTGTCGAAGTGACGAGCGTCGGAGTCAGGGTGGCCAGCACACCTTCGCCGCTGGCTGCCGGTGCATTCACCGTCGCGCCCGTGAGCGCGCTGAAAACCGTCATCGTCGGCAGGTTGGAACTCGCCAGCGCGCCAGTGAAGAGAATGCTGTAGGTCACCGCGCCGGTGTAAGCCGCCGGCCCGACGACCGTCACATTTCCCGCACCCACGATGGCTTCGATCGCTGCCTGCAAATCAGCCCGCAGCGTGGCCGCAGTAAAAGTTGCAGTCGATGACACGCCGCCCAGATTGAGCGTGTAAGTGCCGCCAGTGATGCTGCCGTTAAACCCGATCGTTTGCAGTTCATTGCCAGCGCCGTTGTTCTGGCCCGCCAGCTGCTGCAGATTGGTATTGATCGCCAAGGTCGGGGTTAGCCCGGTCAAGGTGCTGGCGCCGGTCACATTCGGCACGTTGGCGGTGCCGAGCGCGCCTTGGAACGTGATGACATACACGCCGCCACTCACACCCGAGCTGCCAGCAACGGCCACGTTCCCCACACCGATTGAGCTGAGAGCTTCGAGCGCTGCCTGCACGCTCCCAGCGCCGGTTGCCGGGGCGTTGAACGGAATCGCAGCCGTCGTTTGACCGTTGAACGTCAGCGTGAACGTACCACCCAGATTCCGACCGGCGATCACCACCGTTTGCTGCTCATTCACACCCGAGAAGAACACACGGTTGTTCGCCGAGCCGAGATCCGCGCCGACTCCTTCAAAGTTCATATTGCCGCCGGCGCCGCGAGTCATCGGATTGGTGAACGTCAACGATTGCCCAGCTGCGCCCGCCGTGGAGCGAACCACCGAAGTCCCTGCGTTCGAGCCGTTGACGATCAAAGCGCCGACTGTTTCTGTTGTCGGAGTCGTTGCGTTGCCTATGAACGACAGCACACCACCAGCCATCGTAACGGTCGCGACATCCGCAATTCGTCCACGCGGATCAGCGACATTTCCGGCCGAGTTATCCAGCACGAACTGACCTTGGCCAAAGTTGCCGCCGTTTGCCGCAATCGCGCCCGCACCAAGCAGCGCGGCGTTGCCGCGCAATACGATCGCGTTACCTGTGCCAACCGTGAAAGTTCCAGCCGCACTGTTGTTCGAATTTGTGAGCGCCAGCGTACCGGGCAACAAGCCAGCGCCACCGGCCGAAGTCGAAATGCTGCCAGCGCCACTCAGGGCTCCGCTGATGACAAAATCATCTGCGCTATTGGGGATAAAAGTGTCGTTGATCTGAAAATTGCGGCCGGAGGCATTGATCGCCAGGTTGCCGGAGAACGTGGCCGGCAGCGCAGTGCCATCCGTGGGTCCGAAGCTGTTGATCACAAAGGCCGAACTGATCGACGCCAGCGTGTTGCCGCCCGTCACAATCGCCCCGCCGTTGTTCAGCGCCGACTCGAGAACCCAGTTCGCATTCTGCGAGACGGTCGAGAAGCCGTTGGTTTCAGTCGCGATGGTGATCGTTGGCGTGGCAGCAGTGGAGGTCAACAAGTTGGCCGAAGTAGTCAACGCCGCGGCATCTTGATTGGCAATCCCGCCGGCAAACCGCACGAAGTAAGTAGTGCTGCTATCGGTGGCGACCTGAGTGACCACCGCGTTGCCCGTACCAATCGTTCCCAGCGCGGTCAGTGCGGCTTGCACCGTCGCAGCCGAAGCACCAGCTGCGATCGGCGTGGTGACCTGACCGTTAAATGCAAGTTGGAAGTAGCCACCCAAGCCGTTGCCGGCAATCGTGATCGATTGAATTTCGTTGCCGGTTAGCCCACCCTCAAGCGCGGTTGCAGGCGTTACAGCCGGCGTCGTTCCCGTGAGCGAAGAATTGGCCGTGAGCGTGGCGACATCCAGATTGGCCTTCGTTCCGGTAAACAGCACCAGGTAAGTTCCGCCTGCGGTGCTGGATGATCCAACGACATTGACATTCCCCGCGCCGATATCTCCCAGCGCCGACAACGCGGCTTGCACTGCCGCGGGTGAGTCGCTGACCGAAAGCGGCACCGTGGTCGTCGGCGCCGTAGCTCCGAAGCTGAGCGTGTAGGTGCCGCCGAGCGCGACACCGGGCGTGGCCGTAGCGGTCACGATCGCCGGGGATGTTCCACTTAGCGAGCTCGTCGCCGTGATTTGCGCCACATCGGTGTTACCCAGTCCGCCTTGGAACGTGAGATTGTAGGTCCCGCCCGTCCCACTGCTCGAGCCCGTGACCGAGACGTTCCCCACGCCAATGGTCGGCAACTTCTCGAGCTCTGTTTGAATGGTGGCTGCAGTCGCATTGAAGGCCAACGCAACCGTCGTGCTCGCCCCGAATGTCAAAGTGAATGTGCCACTGAGGCTGCTGCCCGAGAGCGTCACTGTCTGCACTTCGTTGCCAGCGCCGGTGATTTGTACCGCTTGCAGTTCGCTCGCCGTCGTGCCATCGGTATTGCCGATCGCCGTCATCGAGATCGCGCCGGTGGAGGGCCGCACATTGAGCAGCGGCAAATTCGCCGTGCCAAACGCGCCGTCGTTGCGATAAACAATGGTGTAATCGGAGTTGACCACGGCCGTGGCAGGTCCGAGCACGGTTACGTTGTTCACACCGAACATGCCATCCATCGCGGCTTGCAAATCGGTGAGCGCACTGGCGGCGTTGAACGTGACATTGCGCGACAGCCCGGCCATTTCCAAACGATAAGTCGTTCCCGCCGCCGGCAAGGTCGTAAACCGCAGATGCTGCGTCTCGGAGCCAATTCCACCGATGGTCGTTGCGGCAGCGCCAGTCAACTGATTCAAGTTCACGCCGGCCAGGTTGCCGTTGAAGATGGCAGTCAGCGTGCCGCCCGAGACGCCAATGACCGTCGTGTTCGCATTCGTGAAGCCGGGAATCGCAGTAATGCCGGCCCGCACCTGAGCGGCCGTTGCATTCGCCACCACGGCAGTTCCCGCGACACCGTTGTATTGCGGGGTGAAAGCGGTGTTGGGGAAGGTTTGCACTTCGTTGCCAATGCCATCGCGCAACGTGGCGACCACCGGAGTCATGCCGGTCCCCGCTGCCGTCATCGCAGGAAGATTCGCATTCCCCAGTGGCCCCGTGAACGTCAGCACATAAGCGCCCGGCGTGCCCGTCACGCTAATTGTTCCGGCTGCGAATCCGTAGGCGGCACTGAGCACGGTGTCGAGCGCACTCTGCACCGTCGCTGGCGCAGCGTTGTATGGAATGGCAGCTGTAGTCTGTCCGGTGAAGCCACCGAAGGTGAGCGTAAACGTGGCGGTCGTGGAGGTCAGCGCCGAATAAGTGATCATCTGCACTTCGTTCAGCGCAGTTGAACCCAGGTAGCCCTGAGTGGCAGTAGACATGTCGAGCAAGCCAGAACCCAAGACCGTCACAACCTGGTTATTCGGGAATTGATTGGCTTGCTTGAGAATGATTTTGTCCGCATTCGGGCCGCCACCTTCATCGCCGATGGTCAAACCACCGCTGAGCGCATTCTGTCCCGGAATCTTGTTCAGCGCGACCGTTCCCTGGCGAACGATAATCGAGCCGCCGAAGACATTCGTGTAAGGACCGCCGATTTCCAGCGTTCCTTCGCCCTGCTTCAAGAAGTTGGTGCCGCCCGTTTGCGTGATCTGACCGGTGAGGAACAGCGTCCCTGCATCCACACCAAAGCCATTCGAGTTGCTGCCGCCGTTGGTCATGATGATCGGGCCCGACCACGTGTTGTTGCCGGCAACATTCACAATGGCGCCCGTGAAAATCCCGAAACCGCGCGAATCGAGAGCCAGCGTCAATGGCTCCGAGAAATTGCGGCCGCCAGCGAGTTCTACGCGCCCGCCGCTGTTAACCAACGTATTGCCGATCGTCGACCCAAACGCCCCATCATTCAGCGGACGCACCACACCGTTCGCGATTGTAAACGTGCCGTCGAACGAGCTGTTGTTGTTATTGAGCGCGAGGGTGCCGACGCCCCCCTTGGTGAAGCTGTGAATCTGACCGGTGCCGCTCGTTAGATTGGCCGACATCGTCGTTACGTGATTGAACGTGTTCGTATTGACGGTGATCAGCTGCTGCGCGGTGTTGTTCGATGGATTGATCGTGCCCGACAGCGTCGCCGCCGAGGCATTATTCATGTTGATGTTCAGCGACCGGTTGACAGCTCCCTGACCCGAGATCACACCGCTCAGATTGAAGTTGTTATCGCCCCGCACGTTCAGATCGGCATTGAGCGTGATCGGAATGGAGATGTTCGTCGTGGTGGGCGCACCGCCATAAGTATTGAAGAACAGCGAGCTGGCAGCGGCCACATTCACCGAACCGGTACCGAAAGCATTGTTGTGTCCGGCAGCAACATTGCCGCCGTTGAACGTGAGCGTGCCCGACATGGCGCTATTGTCGCCGCTGAGCAACAGCAGACCGTTGCCTTGCGACGTGAGCACGCCGCTGGCGCCGCCGCCATTGATGGCGGCGCTGATGACGAGTTCGCGCAGATTGAAACCGGTGTCCGTCACATTCAGCGTGTGCGGCAGGTTGTTCAGATTCAGATTGCCGCTCACCGAGGCGCCCGGTGAACCAGTGAAAGCGGCTACGATGCCGGTGCTGAATTGGGTCTGCATCCCCAGGCCGGTTGCCATGGTCAATGTTCCCGTGCCTGTCGTCACATTCGGGAACGTTGTCACGCCCAGGAAGAAGTTCAGACCGGTAACCGCGGCATTGCCGAGCGTCTCGTTGTTGTTATTCAAATCCAACCGCCCCGACGGCGTGACCTGCACTTGCACCGTATCGAGGATTTGATTCGCCTGCAGCAAGCGGACAAGGTCCGCATCCTGCGAACCGTTGTCATTGCCGACCGTGAGCACGCCTTGAATGGCGGCTACGCCGGCCGTCTTGTTCAGTTCGAGCGTTCCTTCAAAGACGCTCGTGGTACCGGTATAAGTATTCGCACTGGCGCCCGAATAACGCAGCGTACCACCGAGCAGCTTTGTCACACCATTGGCGCCACCGCCGATCGCGTTGGTAATATCGAGCAAAGTGCCCGCATCCACGCCAATCGTCGAAGTTCCCGCCAAGGTCACCGCGCCGGTGAGTGTATTGTTCCCCACGATGCTGCGAATCACGCCCTCGCCACCAAAGCCCACGCCGTTGATGTTCACGGCATTGGCGATTGTCAGCGGGGCGATCGAACCATCCAGCAAGAGCGAGAAACCGCTGTTCACGGTGGCCGTCCCTGTTCCCAGGGCGGTACTCGATTGGGCCACCAATTCGCCGCCAGTCACGGTGAACCCATTGGTGTAGCCGCCATTCGCGCCAGACAACACCATCCGGCCCGCGCCGGCTTTGGTGACCGCTTGGGTTCCGGTGATCGCCGCCGAAATGACAAAATCCGAAACTCCCGCCGCGTCGTTGACGGTGATGGTTTGCGCAGCCGTTGACGAAAAATTCAAATTTCCGGTAATCGTGATCGGCGTCGGCGCCCCACCTGGCATGCCCACGTTGTTGACGCTGTTGACGACAATATTCGCGCCGGCGCCGGCGAGCGTGAGAGTGCCCGTGCCGGTCGTAATGCTCGAGCTCGATGTCGGCCCCATGTTGAGGTTCAGCACCGTGCCAGCCGCGGCAGGAACAAATGATTCCGACTGATTGTTGAGGTTGAGCAATGCCGTGGAGTTCAACGTTAGTGCAACCGTGTCCGCAATCTGATTCGACTGCAGAAGTCGTACGACATCAGCCCCCTGCGTGCCTACGAAGTCACCGATCGTCAGGGCAACAGGAATCGCATTGACTCCGGTCTTGTTCAATTCCAGCACGCCTTGCCAGATCGTGGTGGGTTGCGCAAAGGTATTCGCGGCGGCACCTGCCAATTGCAACGTACCCGCGCCAAATTTATTGAAGCCTTGATTCGAGACCACGCCGGCCAGAATTAGCGAGCTGCCCGTATCGACTCGGATGCCAGTGCGATTGGTCTGCAGATCGACATTGCCGCCCCAGGTATTCGTGCCGCTTACATTGCGCAGCGGCACGTTTGCGAATTCGAATTCGCCTTGGCCGCGTAAAAACGCAGTCTTGGTTGTCGGCGTGGTGATGTTGGCACTCAATTCCACCGTGCCGCCATAAATGACTTGCACGTTGCTGGCCGTCCCGGCCGCTCCAAAGGCATCGTTGCTCTGCGCCGCCACCACGCCTTGAGTGACCCACGTGCTGCCACCCGTGTACGTATTCGCGCCGGAAAGAGTAAGCCGACCAGCGCCACCCTTGCCGAGGTCGGTCGTAGCGCCGGCGATCGCGCTGCCGATGGTCAGATCGCTGTTGCGATCGACAAACACCAGGCCTTCGGTGCCACCTAACTGCAGCGTCGCTCCGGACACGCTGTTGTTCGTTCCCGACGAGGCCAACAAACCGCTGCCGGCGAGGGTCACGTTAGCGCCCGTCACGGCAATGTTGTTGCCCGACAACAGCAGGGCGTTTGCCACAGCGGCTGCGCCCAATGCGACACTGCTGGTCAGCTTCACATTTTGTGTCGCTGTCGCCGTGGCGAGATTCGTCGAAAAATTCGGCCCGCTTGTCAGCGGCGCCACGAAGTTATCGAAGGGAGTAACGGTCGGAGTGGCATTCACGACGGAGGTAAACTCAAGCCCCGTCGAATTGCTGATAACCGCGTAAGGGATAATCCCGTTGATCTGCGTCGGCAACGTGTTGAAGGCAATTCGATTTCCGGTGGTCGAGCCCAGATCGGTGCCGCGACCGACCAGGTTCAGCGTATTTCCATTGTTGTTGTTTTGCAGGGCCAGATTTGTGGACCGCAACGTGTTCAGGCCAAAGGGAGAGTTCGACAGCATTTGGATGCTGGAGCTGAAGTTGTTGCTGATGAACAACTGACCAAGGGACTCCGAAGTCGCCGCATTCGTCTTACCGACAATGGCGAGTGCGCCACCGAGGAGTTGGACCTGCGCCGAATCGCCGAGGCGATTGGTGAGCGCCGTCGTGCTGTTATCGATCTGCAGTACGCCGCCGATATTCACCGCGAAGTTGTTATTCAGCGACGTGCCGCCGCCTCTCAGCACCAAGTGACCACCCGATGTGTTCACCGTCGAACCGCCGCTGTAGGTATTCACGCCGGAGAGAATCAACGAGCCGTAACCGGTCTTGTTCAAGAACGAGCCCGTGAACGATTCGCCCACGCCGCCGGAAAACTCATTCGCCGACGCCGCAGCAGTAATAAGGTTGACGTTGTTCGTCAGGTTCGTAATGCCGGTGAAGTTCAAATCGTTGCCACCACCGCCAACCGCGCTCGTCCCCATCATGCCGTTGCCGGTGCCCAGCGCAATCGTGCCGGCCATCCAGATTTCATTGGCAATGGTCCGCGGTCCGCCATACGTCAGAATATGGCCGCCGTTGAACATGAATCGTCCGGTACCCAGCGCAGAGTCGCTGCCGATGGCAATGTTGCCGTTGGTGCGGAAGAAATCGCCCGACAATCCGCCGTTGGCGCCCGAGAGCAACAACGTGCCGTTGTTGTTGACGGTCAAATTCATGACGATTCCGGCCGTGCCGGTGATGTTGGCCGAAATCTCCAGTTCGTACGGCAACTGATTCTGATCGCCACCCGTATCGATGGTCCGCGCCAGCGATCCCAGAGCCAGCGTTCCGTTGATAATCTTCGGAGCGGCCACCAGGGTCCACAGGCTCGCACCATTATTCGCCGACGTACCGATATTTCCGATCAACGTGAGCGTTGCTCCACCTAAATCCACGGTAGAGGCAGCCTGCATCGTCAGCGCGTTCTGCGCATCGGCGACTCCGATCGTTTCGTTGTTCCCATTCAAATCCAACAAACCCGTGGTTCGCACGTCGACGAGCGCCAAGTTGTCCGGGATCTGATTCGGCTGATTGAGACGGACGACATCGGAATTGGCGTATGCCATCGAGGCGAACGTTGTCCCAATCTGGTTGTTAGCATCGCCAATGAGCAACCGCCCGGCGAATGCATTCACACCGCCAGTGCCGGTTCCCTTATTCAACAGAATGGTGCCTTCCTGCACGATCGTGTCGCCGGTGTAAGTGTTCGCCGTCGTGCCCGCCAATTCGAGTGTGCCCAGGCCCGTCTTGGTGATGCCGAGGGAACCAATGCCGCTGCCATCGGTGATAGACGAACTGATCGTCAGGTCATTACCGGCAGCGCCGTCGTTCACTTGCAAGGTGCGCGCGCCGCCGTTGGTGCCAAACTGTTGCAGAGCGAACGTTCCGCCGCTGATCGTTGCGCCGGTAGCATTGCCGGATCCTTGCGTGAAGACCGTCGTCTGGCCGTTCACCGTCAGAATGCCACCCGTGCCGATATTCACGGTGCCAGCACCGTTCGGTCCCACGAGCAGATTGAGCGCGCCGATCATTTCGGCCTGGCCGTTCAAATCGAGCACGCCGGCGCTATTCACCTGCACAGTCACGGTGTCGCTGATTTGATCCCCACCGGCCAACCGGAGCGTGGCGGTTGGCGCCGCAGGCTGATCGGATCCAATGACGATGGTACTGGCGAGCGCCGGAACGCCAGGTTCCTTATTCAGCACCACCGTGCCATCGAGCACGCGCAACGTATTCGTCGCGTTATTATTCACGCCACCAAATTCCAGCGTGCCACCGCCGCGTTTGACGATTTCTGGATTGCTGCCGCCATCAGCCGTATTGCCAGTGAGTGTCAATTGTGATCCGGTGGCCACATTGATGATGTTCACCGCGGTGTAAATGGTGGGCTGGTTCCCAGTCAGCGCAGTAATGTCTGCCTGCGCATTATTCCCCGCGCGGCTGACCGTTCCTGCCCAGCTATTGTTACCAGCGACGTTCCGAACGGCGCCAATCCCGGTGGCATACGAAGCGCCGACGCCTGACCCGCGCACTTCGATTGTTTCGGGCCCCACATTCACGGGGCCGAAAGTCGTTTGCTCAATTTCCAGGGTCGCGCCATTGCGAATAAACGTTCCCGACAACGGCCCGCCGACAGCCGTGCTCCGCTGAATATTGACGATCCCTTCGTTGATCGTCAGGTTACCGTCGAATTGATTGTCGCCCGTCAAAATCAGCTTGCCGCGACCACCTTTGTTAATCGCCGCGCTGCCGCCAGAACTGCGCACCACGCTGCTGTCGATCGTCGCGGTGACGCCCGCATCGACGTAGATCGAACCATTGTTTGGGTTGAAGTTCCCGACTGAAATTGTCGAGTTACCGGCAAATGCTACGGTGCTGCTTCCAATCGTCAGCGTGACATTGGGATTGGTGCTTGTCAGCGTCACGCCTGGACCTAGCAACAGCGAGTTGATCGTCCGCGATTCGTTCAGCGTATACACGCCGGGCGTGGTGAGCTTGAGATTGCTCACGGGACCCGCCAGGTTGAGTTCCGTTACATACGCCGATTGCGGCAAGGCAACCACGGCGAGGCCGTCTGGCCCCGATACCAAGGTGGCCATTTCGGTGGAGGCAGAGGTGCGGACGTGTCCACCCGCCAGAATGCCGTTGGTCAACCCTGGGGGATTTTGAATGCTGAACCGGTTCGGGCCGGTAGCGCTGAGGTCGCCCCCCACGCCGACGAACTGCATGGTGCGATCGGTGTTAGTTCCCAGCGTGTTCGTCGTAACCGCCGAAGTAAACGCGCCACCCGAGGTGTTTTCGATCTGAACGATATTGGCTACGGAAGCATTGGTATTGAACTGCCCCAGAAGTTCCGTGGAATTCGCAGTGGCTGAGCCCCGGAAGATAAACTTGCCGAGCAGATTGACGAGAGTCGCATCATTCACGCGATCGGCTAGATTGCCACCGCTGTTGTTATCGATCATGAACGTGCCGTTCACGCCGATCGTTAAGTTGCTGACGGAGTTCAAAATGCTGCCGCCACCGCGCAGCAACAGCGTGCCGCCATCGTCGCGAACGGTTGTGGTTCCGCTAAAGGTATTCGCAGCCGTCAAAACCAGTGTGCCGGCGCCGGCCTTGCCGATGCCCTGCGAACCAAAAATTCCTTCGTCGATCACGCCGGAAAATGTCAACGTGCCAGCCGCATCGGACACATAGATTTCGCGCGCGCCCGATAGTGTAGCCGGACCGGAAAACGTCAGGCCGTTTGCGCCTGCGACGTAAAAATTGCTATCCAAGCCGATCGCATTGGGAACTGTCCAGGCTCCGCCCCCCGCGATGAAGGTCGTATTATTATTTTGGATCGACAACACGCCCGTTCCAAACGCCGAATTGCTGCCGATCTCCATCACGCCGCCATCGACCAGAATTGTCGGCCCGGCATAGGAGTTATTGCCACTCAGCCGCAGCGTGCCACCGCCACGCCGCGTGATCCCCACGTTCGCGCTGCCGGTGATGTTGGCCGAAATGTCGAGATCGGCTGCAAAGTTGGTCAGCTGTGTATCGTTGATCTGGAAAGTGCGTGAAGCTCCCGTGCCTAAGCCCGAGCCACCGCCCGAGAACAACGTTCCCAAATCGAACGTACCGCCGCTGATCGTTGCGGCCGGCGTCGCGCCGCTGCTCCCCTGAAAATTGTTGACGGTCAGGTTGCCGCCCATCGTCAACGTGCCGCCACCCAGGACAATATCCGAGCTGTAGGTCGTTCCCGTTGTCAGGATAAGATTGCCCAGCGTATCGCTACGGCCATTCAAATCGAGCATGCCGGCGCTAAACATCGTGATCGTGGTGACGCTCACGCCGAAGTAATCGACTTCGGGAATCTGATTGTTCGCCAGCAACCGCACCGTCGCCGAGTTATCACCGCCGACGTTGTCGCCGATGTAGAGATCGCCACCGATCGCATTGCGGCCTGCGGTTTTGTTGAGCTCGAGCGTCCCTTGCAGTACCCGCGTTTCACCACGGTTGACGTTGTCCTGAGTACCGGCCAGTTGCAACGTACCACCACCTACTTTGACAAGGCGGTTGGTATTGGAAGTCGCCGAAGCGACGACGCCGGTCAAAATCAGTGTGCTACCCGTGTCCGCGCCGATCAGGTTGTTGCCGCCGGCGAGTTCAATGCCCCCCGTCAACGTGCTGCTGCCACTCACGCTGCGCAAAGCGCCGAGGCCCGAGGGATCGTTGCCATTGCCGAAACCAACGCCACCTTCCCGAATCGACATCGGTTCGGCGATCGTCAGATTTCCTGCGATCTGCAGCTGAGCGCCGGCTTGCACTTGCGTATCGCCAGTCACGGATGAACCGAGACCACTGCTGTTGGTGACGCGCAAGAAGCCCTGGCGCACGTCCGTAATGCCTTCGTACGTGTTGTTGCCGCCGAGGATCGCCGTGCCCGCGCCCAACTTGTTGACGCTGCCAGCCCCACCGATGGCGCCGGTGATATTGAGCGTGCCGGAACCATCCAGCGTCAGCGCCGAGATCGTGCCGCCGAAGGCAGTCGTCGATCCCAAAATGTTCTGCGTGTCGATCGCCCCCGACAAGGTCAACGTCGTGCTGGCGTTTGCCGATACGAACGACTGCGCATTGACCAGCGAGATATTGAGTCCGACCGTGTTTGCGCCGGCGGCGTTGTTCGCGGTCAGACCGCCATACAGTTCCACTCCAGCGCCGCCGATGTTGTAGCCGCTCCCCTGAATCAAGAGCGTATTGAAACGTGTGTTAGCCACCAGGTCGTTGGTGTTGGCCAGGTTCGCAGCACCGGTGGGAAATACCAGATCGTCGCCTGCCATCGGCGCCACGTCGCCGACCCAGTTGGCTGGGTTCGACCACAACGCATTCGCCGAACCATCCCAGGTCATCACGGCCAGTAGCGAGCGCTCTTCAAGTTGCTCCAGAAACATCTTCCGCCGCTGGGGAGCAGCACACTTCCGTTTCGAACGCTCGATCCGTACATCGTGGCTGCGACCATAGGATTGGCGGTGTGTCATGGAGAGGTTCCATTCAATAAGTTGTAAAGCGGCGATGAAGATCCGCGGATGATTTCCGGCGTGCTATGAGAGCAACCAACGAGGAAAAGGCTGAAGGCAGGGCGCAATGGCGAGAATGCGCGCGCAAGATCAGCGGAGGTTGATCTTGCCGCTTGCCGCAAACCGTTCTTTGCGGCGTTGCGCAATCGTGCTTATTGCGAGGGATCCCTGCACTCTTCTGTTGGGGTGTGATAGGTAGCGGTTGTGCTGGCAATGCGCTATTTTCAACCCCGAATGGCTAACAGCGGGATTGTGATTGAAGTTTCGGTGAAAAGTCAATCATTTCCACCAGATAAGTGGGGATTGTAACGGCCTGTCGCTCATTCAGGTGGTTTTGTCGCTGTGTCGCGGCGAACTTGTCACTTCTTCAGAACTGGATTTTTCAGACTTCTTCAGCTTCTCTTCGCCGCCAGAAACTGACTCCACTGCCCGAAAATCCAGCGGTTGCTGCAACCCGAGCAGGGAATGAGGAGTATGACCAGCGTATTTGCTCAGCGGCCGGCTGTGATCTGCGTGGAGTTGCGATCGCGCGTTAGGTATAAACAGAGTCAGATTGCTTACCAATGGAGCGGAGTTGGTGAAATGCTCAGACTGTTGATGGTCGCAGCACTGACGTTCTCCCTGCAGGCGATCTTGGCGAATGCAGGTCGCGCCGCAGACCCTGCCGATCCCAAAGGCTTGGAATTCTTTGAAGCCAAGATCCGCCCCGTTCTGGTGCAGCATTGTTATCAGTGTCATTCGACCAGCGGGAAAAAATCGGAAGGTGGCTTGCTGCTGGATTCGCGCGACGCGATTCGCAAAGGTGGCGACCGCGGGCCCGCCGTCGTCCCTGGCGACACGGACAAAAGCATTCTTCTCGCCGCGATCGAACACACCGCCGATCTGAAGATGCCGCCGAAAAAAGAGCGGCTAGCTAAGGAAGTCCTCGGTGACTTCGCGAAGTGGATCAAAATGGGTGCGCCCGATCCGCGCGAAGCGGTCGCCGCAGGCTTTGTCGCGCCAGTGGATCTGGCGACCGGCAGGAAGTTTTGGAGCCTGCAAAAGCCTATCGCGCAGATCGCGCCAGAGGTGAAGAACGCCGACTGGCCGAAGCAAAAGTTGGATTATTTCATTCTCGCGAAGTTGGAATCGGCCGGACTCGCTCCCAGCAAAGATGCCGAGCCAACGACGTTGCTGCGGCGGTTGTATTTTGACTTGATCGGTTTGCCGCCGACACCAGCGGCGAGTAGCGAGTTCGACACTGCGATCCGTGCTGACGGCTTGGATGTTGCAATCGCCCGCGAGGTCGACAAGTTGCTCGGCACGCCGCAGTTCGGCGAGCACTGGGGCCGGCATTGGCTTGATGTGGCCCGCTTCGCCGAGTCGAGCGGCAAGGAAGCCAACATGGCGTTCCCTTACGCCTGGCGATATCGCGACTATGTGATCGATGCGGTGAATGCGGACATTCCCTTCGATCGTTTTCTGACCGAGCAGATCGCTGGAGATCTGTTGCCGTTTGAAAATGACACCGAGCGAGCGAGGCTCCTTATCGCCACCGGCTTTCTCGCCCTCGGGCCGAAGAATCTCGATGAAGCCGATGCCCAGCAGTTTGTCGCCGATGTGATCGACGAGCAAATCGACACTGTCACGCGGGCCGTCCTCGGCAATTCCATCGCTTGTGCCCGTTGCCACGATCACAAGTTCGATCCCTTCACGATGCACGACTACTACGCGCTGAAGGGGATCTTCGGCAGCACGCGAACGTTCTTCGGCACCTATGTCACGCCCACGAATCGCCTCGGCGGCGATCCCTTGCCGTTGCCGCGCGGCGTAAACCTGCCGGTGTTTCATCAGGGCGTGACGCCGCAACATGTCGCTCATTTGAAGCAGCAACTCACCGACCTGAAAAAGCAACAAGCAGACGGCATGGCCGCGATCATGAAGGCGGCTCGCACGGGCGAAGACACCGAAAAAGCCTTTACGTTGACCGACGCACTGCGCATTTTCTGGGCGACCGGCGGCATCGAAGGTCAACTTGAAAAGGTCGACGACGAAGGCCAGCCGCTGCCGCTCACGATGGGCGTTCTGGAATCCGACAAGATCGGCCCGGCGCGAATGCTCGACCGTGGCGACCTCAAAAAGCCCGGCGATCGAATTCCCCGCGCACTCCCAGCCGTCTTCACCATTTCCGAATCTTTCGCCATCGGAGCACGGCAAAGCGGCAGACTCGAACTCGCGCAGTTCCTGACGCATCCCGAGCAACCGCTGACAGCCCGCGTGATGGCCAATCGCGTGTGGCGTCACCTCTTTGGCGCCGGCTTGGTCCGCACCGTCGACAACTTCGGCATGAGCGGCCAGCGCCCCAGTCATCCGGAGTTGCTCGACGAACTTGCCGTGAAGTTTCGCGAGAACGGCTGGTCGCTCAAGAAGTTGGTGCGCGAAATTGTCCTCTCGCGTACTTATCGCCAGTCATCGCAATACAAGGCCGCGGCTTTTCGGATCGACCCCGAAAACCGACTGCTGTGGCGGGCGAGCAAACGCCGCCTCACGGCCGAAGAAATCCGCGATGCCATGCTCACCGTCGGCAGTGAACTGAAAACGGATCGTCCCGCCGCCTCGCTCGTCGGCAAAGAGATCGGCGACGGCCCCATTTCGCTCATCGGCTTGAATCCCAAAATCCCCAAAGATCTCGACGGCATGCGGCATCGCAGCGTTTATCTGCCGGTCATTCGTGATCGCTTGCCCGATGTCCTCGAACTCTTCGACTTCGCCGAACCCAGCCTGGTGTCCGGCGATCGCGAGACCACGAATGTTCCCGTGCAGGCTCTCTATTTGATGAACAGCGAGTTCGTCACCGCGCGAGCTCGCGGGTTGGCACATCGTGTGAAACTGGAAGTGCCGGACGAAGCGAAACAACCAACGCGCGCCTTCACGCTCTGCTTCGGCCGTACGCCCGATGATGCTGAGCAGGCGTTAGCGAAACAGTTCTTCGCCGCGACTGACGATCGTGATAAGGCTTTCGTGGCGTACTGTCAGGCGCTCCTGGCGGCGGCGGAATTTCGAAATTTGGATTGATTAGATAAAGTTCAGTCCGACCCCACCGAGCTTGCTCGGCGGTGGCCAGGCAGGAGATCAAATATGCAATCCTATTCCCGCCGGCGAGTCCTCCAATCGCTGGCCTCCGGCTTCGGCTACCTCGCCTTTGCCGGCCTCGCGCATCAAGCAGCGGCGGAAGATGCGAAGAAGTCCAAAAACGAACTCGCGCCAAAGCCGACGCACTTTCCCGCCCGCGCCAAACACGTGATCTTTCTCTGCATGAACGGTGGCCCGTCGCACGTCGACACGTTCGATTACAAACCGTCGCTGCAAAAGCAGGATGGCGGCGCGTCACCCGTCGGCCGCGAACGCGGCGGCGCAAAGTTGCTCGCTTCGCCGTTCAAGTTCGCTCAGCACGGCGACAGCGGCGCATGGATTTCCAGCGTCTTTCCCAATCTGGCCAAGCAGGTCGACGAGCTCTGCGTGATCAAGAGCATGCACACCGACTTGCCGAACCATGCGCAGGCTTTCACGCAGTTGCACACCGGCAGTTTTCAATTCGTCAGGCCGTCGGTCGGCGCTTGGTCGCTCTACGGCCTCGGCAGCGAGAATGAGAACCTGCCGGGATTTATTACGATCAATCCGCCGTCCGACAACGGCGGCGCGCGGAACTACGGCAGCGGCTTTTTGCCCGCAATCTGCCAGGGAACGAAAATTGGCGGCAACCAGATTCCCGGTTTCTATGCAGCCTTTTTGAAGAAGGACGAGGAACCGGGGCCGCCGCTTAAAAACATCGCCAACGACAACCTCTCGAAGGAACTGCAGCGGCAGCAACTTGATCTGATCCGCGGGCTGAACAAGCACAAGCTCGAGCGCGAGGTCTATCAACCCGAGATCGAAGGAGCCATCGCTTCGTTCGAGCTCGCCTTCCGCATGCAGGATGAAGTTCCCGCCGTGCTCGATCTGCGCAGCGAAAGCGAAGCGACTCGCAAGCTCTACGGCATTGGCGCCAACTTGCCGACCGATCGCTTCGGCCGGCAATGTTTGCTGGCCCGGCGATTGGCCGAAGCGGGTGTCCGATTTATCGAGATCACCGCGCCAACGCAATGGGATCATCACTTCATTATCAAGGATGAACTGGCCCGCAGTTGCCTGGCGACCGACTTACCCCTGGCGGGATTGCTGGCCGATCTCAAACAGCGCGGCTTGTTGAACGACACGCTCGTTGTCTGGGCCGGCGAGTTCGGCCGCACGCCGTACGGCCAAAGTGGCAGCGGCCGCGATCACAATAACAAAGGCTTTACTGCGTGGATGGCCGGCGGCGGTGTGAAGGCCGGATACTCACACGGCGCGACCGACGAATTCGGCTACGAAGCCGTCGATAGGCCGGTTCACATTCACGATCTGCATGCCACGCTGCTGCACCTCCTCGGTCTCGATCACGAACGCCTCACTTTCAACTACGGCGGTCGCGATTTTCGCCTGACGGACGTTTACGGCGACGTGGTGAAAGACATTCTCGTCTAACGATCGAGCAAACTACCGGTACAAGCCTTGCGCCAGGATGTACTGCTCCACGGCCCGCGGCGTGCGATAGCGCAAGCTACGTCCCTCGGCAGCTCGCTGTCGCAGATCGGTGCTGCTGAATTGAATGATCGGCATCTGCACGCGCAGTGATTCCATCGTTTGCAGTCGTGCTGGCTCGACGAGCTGGGCGAGCGCAGAAAAGTCCGGTTCCGGCGCATCAGCCCGGCGCGAAACAACCGGCCAGGCAAGTTCGCAGATTGCCGCCGGCTCTCGCCAGATGAGCAGGTCCGCGAGCGAATCGGCGCCCATCAGCAAATAGAGCTCCGCGCCGGCAACTTGCTCGTGAATGGCTCGCAGCGTGTCGACTGTGTAACTCACGCCACCGCGGTCGATCTCGATCGTCGAAATATGAAACGCTGACTGGCCAGCGATCGCCAACTCCAACATTTCAATCCGCTGCTTCGCACTCGTTGCGGTTTTGCCTTGCTTGTGCGGCGCGATGGCGGCGGGAATGAACCAGACCTGATCGAGCGCCAGCTGTTCGCGCGCACTCTCTGCCAGCAGCAAGTGTCCGTAGTGAATCGGATCGAACGATCCGCCAAAAATACCAAGCTTCATAATGATCGCTGTCGTTACGGATCGAAATAAGGATAGAGATTTTCTGGGTTCTTGCTCTCGGTCTCCACGCCGTTGTTTTCGCTTCCCGCGGCAACTGTTTTGCCGGTCATGATGCTGCCCCACAGGAGCAGCCCTTTGGTACCAACGGCGAGGTCCGATTCAGGCGGCAGTTTTTCGCGCAGCACTTCCTGCGCGGCGTCCCAGGCCCGCTTTTCGATTTCGATTTTTCCCTCGCTGGTGAAGGTGCGATACGCAGGAACTTGCACCACCAGCGCGCACTGGCCGTCGTGCAGTTCGCACCAAGTCACAAAGTTGCCATCATCGGGCTTCATTCCTAGCTGCGGATTGTCGCTCGCCAACTTGTTGCGCTGCTCCGTCATGCGCTCGTTGAAAGCCTTCGCCAACGTGATCGCTTCCGGCGAATTACCGAGAGCGGTTTCGTCAACGGCCAGGTCGATTTTTTCTTCGGCCGATTGCAGTTCCACTTCGCCAGGCATCTTGGCAACCGTGCTCGACATGTTCGCCCCATTGGGTCCGCTCGCCGGAGCTTGCACCATCGCCCAAACGTAGATCGCCATAAAAAAACCACTTACCACGACGGCGGGATAACCAAAGCCCAAGCCGATCCAAGCGAGCTCGCGACCCGCGATGCTTCCCATGCTGCGCTGAATCTGACTCAGCGCGATATGTCCAAACGCAACCGAGGCCACGCTGCCGGCAAACACAATCGGGGTGAAGAAACAACAGCACGAAACCCAACTCATGGCGAACGTGAGGATGCCGCCGATCATGCTGAGAATCGCCAACGGCGACGTCTGCGGCGGACGAATGCCGTATTGCGCATCGTACTGCGGCGGCACGTAGTAACCGCCGGGACTCGGAAAGTCGGGCGGCGGTTTCTGGCCGAAAGGATCGTTGGGAGATGGATAAGACATGCGTCACTTGCTGCTTAGTTTGGTTCTGGCATTTCGAGGTGAAACTGCGGCCTTCTGTTTGGAGCAATCGCCGGAAGGACGGCAGGCACCAACATCGAGACAATCAGCAGGATGATCCTTAGCACCGAAATCGTCAGTCCGATATAACCGAACACCAAGCCGATAATCGCGATTTCCTTCCCCGATTCGCGGCCCGGTTCGGTCTGGAATTTCTTGAGCGCGATATGCCCCGTCGTCACCGACGCAACCCCCATCAGAAAGCTCAAGCCCACAATCGGTCCACAGCAGCAGAAAAAGAACAGGCCACCCAGCGAGCCCAGCCCACTGAATAAACTAATCATCGCCAACGGCGAAAGGGGCGGACTCTGCTGCGGCGGTTGCTGCTGATATCCGTAGCCACCTTGCGGCGATTGATACGGAGATTGGTACGATGGCTGTTGGCCAAAGGGGTCCTTGTTACCAAAAGGACCTGAGGGATATTGCGACATGCGAGCTCCGCTAGTGAATAAGTTTGCCCAGTATACTCCCCCGAGAACTACGATGCGTGCCTGGTTTTTCACAGCCTTTTTGATCGTCTCTTGCGCCTCGCTCTCTACCGCGAACGCTGCCGAATCGCTCGCTGAAAAACTGACTCCACTGCTCGACGCGCACGAGGGAAAGGTCACATGTTCGGTCAAGCATCTTAAAACCGACGTCTCCTTTACTCGCGATGCCGAAGTGCCGATGCCCACGGCCAGCCTCATCAAACTGGCCGTCATGGTCGAAGCCTATCGGCAAGCCGAAGCGGGTAAAGTCGATCTGAAAAAAACGCTCACGCTCACCACCGACGACAAAGTTCCCGGCAGCGGCATCCTCACGACTCACTTCTCCGCAGGCATGACTCTGCCGCTGCAGGATGCGATTCATCTGATGATGGTCTACTCCGATAACACCGCGACCAATCTCGTGCTCGATCAAGTCGGCCTCGCTGCGACCAACAAAACCATGGAGTCGCTCAACCTGCCTAACACCAAGATCCACAGCAAGGTCTTTCGCGGTGCTAGTTCGATCTTGCCCGAGCGCAGCAAAGAGTTCGGCCTCGGCAGCACCACCGCCGGTGAAATGGTGCAGCTCCTCGAGCTGCTCGACCAAGGCAAACTCGCCAGCGATTCGTCGACCGGGGCGATGCGTCGTCACCTAGCGCTGTGCGAAAGCAAACGCCTCTCGCGCGATCTCCCTGCCAACGTGAAGGTGCTGCAAAAAACTGGCTCGGTGAACGCCGTGCGAACCGTCGCGGGCATCATCGAAACCTCGTCGGGCAACGTCGCCGTCTGCGTCCTCACCAACGAAAACAAGGACCGCCGCTGGACCGACGACAACGCTGGCGAAGTCCTGTCCTCCAAGATCGCCAAAATTGTCTTTGACCATTTCCAAACCGGCCCAGCCGCCACCGACAAAGCAGTTCTCAAGCTCGGTTCGCAGGGGACGCCCGTCGAAAAACTCCAAGCCGCGCTCAACGCCCAACTCAAGCCCTCGCCCGAACTCACCCTCGACGGCCAATTCGGCCCCCTGACCCGCTCCGCTGTCATCGCCTGGCAAAAGAACAACCAACTTCCCCTCACCGGCGAAATCGACCTCGCAGCCTGGAAGAAATTCAACCTCGCCCCTGACGATTTCACCAAACCCTAGCCAATCTGCAGCCTACACCTAGGTCTTCACAACAAGTTGTTGCAATCTTTTGAACCGCGTAACTGTATTTCTGCAAATGTGTTATGTGTTTTCACCACGAAAACTTCACAACCTTTTACAATAGTTATTTAGAGGGGCGTTGCTGGGTGGAAATGCACCTATGCAAACCAAGATCGAAATTTTAATTGCCAAAGAACAAATCTCGCACCAGGCATTAGACGCTGGAGCGCTGACAACTCTGGTCCGCCGCTGGCGAGAAAAATGTGGTCGCCGATTCGGTAGGGCGGACCATTGGTCCGGCCAAGGGCAACGCGTGAAGAAGTTTGGCTTGGTACCCGCTTCGGAACGAACCAATGGTTCGTCCTACGACGTTACGTCGTAGAGCTACGCAATCTGCAAGGGCGCCGCAACGACGGACATTTCTTTCCGTAACGCGAGTGTTTCCCGATACTGCGCTGCTTCGGGAATCGTGAGGAAGGTTACGTGGCCATGGCATTCTGCCACGGCGGCGCGAATTTCGTCGAGGCTGACTTGGAAGAACTCGCGCCGCAGGTTGATCATGTTCACGCGGCGGTCAGCGAAACGACGGTGCAACATGTTCTCTAGTGCCGGAGCGTCGGGGCAATAGATCATTGCGTGAACGTCGAAAGGAAATGGCACGGACGCGCTGCCGAGTTCCGCAACGCGGTCTAGCGGATCGAAACGACGGGACATACCGATTTTGTAGACACCTTCGCCAAGCGTCCCAATATTTGACAGTATGTAGACGTGACCTGATTTTGTGAGTTGAGCTCGCGCAGTAGCTTTTACTTTTCGGTCGATAACGTCCTTTATCTCATTCTCGAGTCGTGATACTAGCGCCTCTAATTTAGAAAGCTGCTGCGCCGACGCGGCCGCATTAGTCTTCTGCTCCAGTTCTCGCCGGGCTTTCTCGAGCGCCATTGTCTTCATTTCTTCTTCGCGCTCGGCCTCATCCAAGGCCCGTTCGATTTCCTTGGCCGCTTTCTCTTCTTCCTTCATTTGCTCCTTGAGAGCTCGCTGCGTTTCCTTTTCTTCTTCCTTCTTCTTTTGAAACTCGTAGACCAGATGGAGCTCTTCGAACTTCAAACGGCAGAACTCCGACGTAATCGAAGTCTGTTGAGTCTCGCCGAGCTTGTTGATCTGCTCGAAGGCTTTTTGAATTCGCTTCTCGAGCGAGACCACGTTGTTGTAACGGGCCTTGCCGACGGCAGCGTCGCATTCGCCGTTGAACGCCCGCAGCATCAACTTGATCTGCTTGTCCGTCATCTTCTTCCCTTCGCGCTTGTCGCCGTTGACAGTCCACTCCGACGCGCAAGCGCAGGCTGTCTCCTTCTTCAACATGCTTTTCTGGCGATCGCGAATGGTCTCGAGCCGTTCTTCGTATTTTTCCGAGGAATCGAAGTCGTAGCGAGCGCGGTAAAAGCCGAACTCTTGCAGCCCGCGGGCTTCCTCCAGCGAGCCGACGTCGGCTTTGAGGACTGCGAGATAGTTCTGGAAGTAAGTAACCTGGGCCGCGATTTCGCTGGCCGTGCGGGCGTTGCCAATCGCTTGGGCAAAGTCGGCGAGCTGCGCGTTGTTCTGCTGGATGCGAAGTTCTTGCTGCTGCAGATAGCTCCCCAGCTGCGGCACGCGTTCCAAACCACCGATCGTCGCCGACAACTGCTGGATTCGCGCTTGGTGCTGTTCGATCAGTGCCTGTAGCTCCGCAACCTTGCGAGCGGCGCCGATGGCGTGACGCAATGAATCGAGCGTACCGCTGTGCGCTCGGATCGACGCTTGCTGCCTGGCGAGAAACTCTTCGAGCTCGGAAGCTTTTTCCAGATTGCCGATTGTTGCGGCCAGCTTTTGCATCTTCACCGTGCCGCGTTCAATTTGCGCGCGGAGTTCCAGGAAGGTGTAGGAAGTGCCGATGCGCGCCTGCAACTCATCCAATTCGTTTTTCGCCTGGCGGATGGTCTCCTCTTGGTTCTGCAGATATGCCTTCAGTTGCAAAGCATTCTCGAACTTGCCGAGCGCGGCAGACAGCTGCTTTACTTTGGCGGTATCGGTCGCGATTTGTGTTTGCAATTCCACGGCGGTCTTGGCCGGCCCGAGAATTTGCTGGTAGTGCGCGATCGCCGACTTGATGGCATCCAGTTTAGTCGTGCCGGCGCTCACTTCGGCCGCAGCCGCTTTCTGCTGTTCCAGGGCCATGCGGGCTTGCTCTGCACAGGCTGCTAAATGCTGTTCGGCATCGGCGATACGATCATAACTTTTCAGGTGCCGCGCCATTTGCAGATTGCGGAGCAGCAACCAGGCGATGGCGATGGATTGCAAACCAATAATAACGGCCAGAATGGTTGTCATACCAACTCCGGTGGCAGGAAAGGAGCTAATGATGAGCAACCATCATTTCTCGCGGCCAACGAAGTTTCAACAGAATTTCTTATAGGCTGTTAGGTTGATTCGAAAGTAGCTGAATTCGCCAGAATTCAGAGGCGGCAATTGGAGGTGACCATCTGAATTCTGGCGAATTCAGCTACTTTTCAAAGCAACGATTGCAGAACTATTCCGTCCGCTGAATTCGCGGTAGTTGCAATGGGTCCACCACAATTCCTTGCGCTAGTAGGCCCTCTTCGTCATTGTCGAAAAGCTTGAGATAGGTCGCGCGATGCACTGCGTATTCGGCGGCGAACATGTCGCGGTCGGAGTTGTATTTGCTTTCTTGAATGTGCACCGCCGTTTTGCGGAGGCAGTCGAGGAGGAGTTCGCGGGCGCGGTCGGTTTCGCCGCGGCTGTGCCAGAGTTCGGCGAGGCGGCTCATTTCTTCGCTACGAAAATACTGCTCGTAGTCGTTCAGGAGTTTTAATGCGAACTTTTCGGCGACATCGACGCGTCCCAGGCGAAAGGCTGCCGAGCTGAGTTGACCGTAGCCGAGGTTGCTATCCCAAAGCGGCGCGAAGAGATCGAGCAATGCTTCGGCGGCTTGCTGGTTATCAGTCGCCTGCAGATCGGTGACGAGATCATTGAACTTGCTGCCGACCAGGCCGAGCTCGTCGAGCACGTCGCGGCGAATCGATTCGTCGGCTTCCGTGGCGATGGCTAAGACGCGGTGATAGGCCTCGATGCGAGTTTGCACTAACGGAATGCCATTCGCAGCCGATAATAGCTCGACATATTTATCGAAGTGGCGCGTGAGCGGACTCCAGCTGACGAGCAGTTCTTTTTGTCGTTCGGGCGGCGTGCGCCGATCGGCGACTTCCTTGAGAAGCCGTTCGTAAGATCCCAGGAACAGTTCCGGATCGACCTGCGGTTTGCTTTGGTTCAAGTACGTAAGCCGATCGGCAGTGAGCGGAAAGCCGAGTATCTGGCGGCCGACGTGCATCATCAGGGTCGGCGGGATGCGCGACGCATCGGACGGTTGTTCGGCGGCGGGATAAAACTGGCTGCGCGGGCCATCGAGCACGATCCAGCCCGGCACGCCTTCGACCGTTGCCGTACCCAACACGACCAGCCGCGGCGTGATCTGCAGCTCGGGAGAAATCTCGGCGACCTCCTGCAGCTTGAGATCGACCAGCGGCGGACCCTGCCACTGCGCAACCTGGTGCGCGTAATCGGACGGATCGTCGACCTCGGCTTCTTCGATCAGATTGAGATTCTGCATTTCGAAGTAGCAGTGAATGGCGTAGGCATCCTCCGGCGGACGCAGGTGCATTTGATACGTGAGAAAACTCCACGTCATGCTCCCCACGAGCCCGCAATCGATTCGATCGGCTTCCAGCCCTTCCGGGTCGCGAGCCAGAAAGCGAACCAGCCAGAAGTCGGTCGGCTCGTGCTCAGGAGGCCAGACGAGCTCGCGTTTGTCGATGATCTCGATCTCATCCGGAGCCCGGCCCAATTCGTTGGGGTGCGAGAGCCAGCGCGCGAACGTCGTCTTGGCTTGAAAGTCGGGATTCGTGGCCGCCTCGGGAATGCGGTCCTCGCGGTCGAGTTCTTTCAAGTAACGGGCTGCGACGTCGCCGTGATTCACATCGAGGCAATATCGCGCGAGAAAATCGAGCCCTTCATCGCGACCGACTTTCGCCGCCGCCCAAGCCCCTTCGAGTTGCACGCCGGTGTCGACGTGATCGAGCGCAATGTCGAGCAACGGATCGCGGGCCTCGGGGTCGAGAAACGGCAGAGCCGCCGTAGCGCTGTGGGCATAACTGAAGTGTTCGGGATTGGTGTCTTCCAGCCAGGCCCGCAGCTGCGCGTGACCAGCCGGCGTGTCGAAGGGATGTTCGGCTAGATCTCCTTCGATGGCTGCTCCGTTGGCTGCATCGAGCAACGACATGCCGATGAAATCGGGCGGGAGCGGATCGCGGAGCGCGGCGAAAATCTCATCGCGCTGCGGATGCTCGGGCGAGTAACCGCCGAGGACCATTTGCCACATGTAGTCGCCGGGCTTGAGCGGCAGCCGAACGGCTTGCAGCACGCATTCCGGTCCCTCGGGGGCGCCGTACATGGCGAGAATCTTCAGCACAAACAGCAGGTCGTCGGCGAGCTTGTCGTCGGTGGTGGGAAACTGCGCGCGGAAGATTCGCACGAGCTCAGGCAGGCCACTTTCGAACAACACTTCGTAGGCCGGCGACTCCCGCCCATCGACATCTTGAAACAAACCGGTCAACAGTCGGAGCGACGTGGTATAGGTCTTTTCTTCGCGCCCGAGCGGCAGCTGCTGGAGAGCGGCAACGATGGCTTCGCCGTCCTTGGCCGAGCTGACGGTGTAATCGCTGAGTTCTCCCAGTTCCTCGACGAGGTTCTTGCCGGGCTGCATGCCTCGACTGATTGCCCGCTGCAAAGGGCTACTAAAAAACTCGGACATGCCGCCTCCTGAAACCGATCCAACGCACGACAGAACTGTCGATATTAGGCCGAGGAAGATATATCGGCAACGGCTGGGATTGGCCCGTGTAGGCCGCGCGTCGAGATGGACCAATGGTCCGTCTTACACGCCGAGCGCTCGCCGCTTCTCCGCGAGAAACGGCAAGTGATGCGGAATGTGGTTGCCGATGTTGGTGAGGATCTTTTCCAGCGTCATCGGGCCGTTGTCGCTGTGAATGCCGACGCGTTCGAAGGCTTCCGGCGGCAGCGTGCGGAGGACACGCGTCATGTGCACGCGGCAAGCATCGATCAGGGCGAGCTCTTCGTTGATATCGCGATCGTGATAAGCCAGTTTGCTGGCGAACAGATCAGGATCGCCGCTCGCCATCGCTGGTTTGTCTTGCGCGATGATTCGCTTCATGCGATCGACATACACCGGTTCAAAATCGGCGATGTGAGCGACGAGTTCGAGCGTGCTCCATTTGCCGCTGATCGGCCGGGCGATGAGCTGATCGCGAGTCATGCCGGCGACTGCGCTTCGCAGTTGCGAAGGGCCTGCCGCGTATTGATCGATGAGTCGGTTCGACATTTACTTGCACTCCGTGCAATGTCCTTTAAGAAAAATCTCGGTCACGTCGCCGAGAGCCAGCGTTTTTTTACCGCTGGGGACGATTTTGACTTCGACCTCGGGCAGGCAGGTGACCTTGCCGCAATCGAGACACATGAAGTGCGGATGCTGGGCGCCGGCCTCGTGCTCGTCGCCGCGGCGGAGCTCGAACCGCCAGGCGTGATCGCCGGCGTCGAGCCGCGACAGCAAGTTGGCATCGGCGAGCTCGACCAGGCAGCGATAGAGCGTCGACTTATCGAAGCCCTGCGGCACGAGAGCATCGGCCACTTCGGCATGGCTGAGGGGTTTATCGAACTGGGCCAGATGCTGCAGCACGGCGAGGCGCGAGGCCGTGCTCCGCAGATCGGCGGCGCGCAGCATTTCGCGAGCTTGTTGCACAGTAAGCTGCGAGGCAGCGGGTCCAGGAGTTGCTTCTTTGGCCATGGTTCACATTTTAGCACGCGGGCAAGCCATTGCGCAGTCCTGTTTGCAGCGGGTTGTGAAGTGCCCACGCTGTTCAGAAATGCTTGTGTGCCGCAAATCTTCCCTTTATTATCCAGCGCGAATGCGGGCGCGCACCAGCGTGGATTCAAGGCGATGAAACGCCCGAGTGCAACGCTTGCGGCCAGCCGATGAATTTTCTGGCGCAACTGGAGGAAGGCCCTGAGCCAGCGATGAACTTTGGCGGCGGCGGTTGCGCGTATGTATTCGACTGCGGCTGCGGCAATCACTCGGCGAAGTTGCTGTGGCAGAGCTAATCGCGTGCTACGGCGGGCCAGGAACTTGAGGCGCTGGCGGACCAGGGACCTGCGGAGACGGCGGTCCCGGAATTTGCGGCGGAGGTCCGGGTATTTGCCCCGAGCCGCTTGGTGCGCTGCTGGGGTTGGTGGCGGTTGCGGGCGCCACGGCTGGCGTGGCTTCCGGAGCTTTCTTCGCCGGCGGAAACAGGCCGAAGGGATCGATTTTAAAAACGTAAGTCAGCAGCAGCACACCGAGAGACAAGCCCATCACGCCGCCCACGACAACGCCGATCAATTCGTAAATCGGTGAGCTTCGTTTTCGCCGCGGAGCTGCCGCCCCGGGCTTCGTGCGAACTTGCACCTGCACGGGATAATCGCCGCCCGCCGCCGGCTGATTTTTGGGCGCGTGAGCCTGTTCGCCCTCGAGTGGCGCCAAGTCGTATTCAGAGTCATCATCCTCAGGCTCAGTCATTTCGTCCCCTGTAAATCCGGCATGTGTGGGCAGACTGAGTTCAGCGTAACAAAATTCGCGAAAGTGAATTCAACCGCCGCGTTGGCCGGGCAGCGGTTCCGGCGGTAGTGGTTCACTTTGAAACTGAGTACACCCAGCAAAGCAGGTTGCGGTTCCAAAAATCGGGATAATTGTTGTGGAAATGTTCCAAGAACGCATTTTCAGTCTGCGCAGGCTTCATTGCCCCCGCAGTTGGAATTAGCGAACGAAGCATCATTGGGCCATCGATTTCATCCAGCGTTCGTCGCCAGTTGATTTCTTCAATACGAAAGCGCCATGCCCAATATGGTGGCGGTCCGTTGCGCCACTTTGTGAAATTGAAGTCCGGCTTATCGTCTCTGAATTTCACCTGAACTTGCTTGCCGGCGAATGCCGCATCCGATAGCTGGTCATGCTCGCCATGGGCTGCCCACTCCTCCGGCATAGGGTACAGCGATTTTGGCAGATGCTCACAGCACTTCGTTCCGCCGTCGAATTGGTAGCATACGTGCCCGCTGGCCACCACTTCTGGCATGGCGATTGGCTGCGGGAGTATTGGAACGATTAGCAGGTGACCCATTATTCGCTTTCCTTCCGTTTTGCGGGCAAGTAGCTTGTAAGCCGTTCGCCAAGTTTTGCTTCTTCTGCTTCGATCATCGTCACCAAATCCAACACCGTCAGCGACTTGCTGGCGATACCAGCGGCAACAGCCGGCGTGGTTTTAAGGGTCTGGTGCTTCCGAATGAAATTATAGTGGAAGTAATGCAGAGCGACCGCGTGTTCGTGGTTTTCAATCTTCTTGGAAAACGCATTCGTCAGCCGCGTGAACCGGCGTTGTGACATTCGCAGCGTCAGATTCTGCCGTTCAACGTAGCTGGTATTGATGAATTCTGGGTCTGGGCTGCCGGATTGCACTTCCGTCTTGCAGCCAGTGCAAGTGGCTGGGCTGTAGCGGTGATCGTCGTCACCAGCGCCGTAAACTTTGATCAGCATCGCGTAATCGACGGCACCAGCGAACGCGGCATCGACAGCAGCCAAGTAGGGCTTGTAACCATCGCTCGTCAGTTGCACGCGATTGGCAAGGCGATCAGCGGTGTCTTTGCAGAACGCGGCGGCGTAGCTCGCATCACGCAGGCCAACCAAATAGCTGACGCACAACTTGCTGTCGGCATCAATCGCGGTCCAAGTCCACACGCTGCCATGACCGCCAGCACCTTGCTGCTTGGCTTTATCTTTGCAGCCGCAGAACGACCAAATTTCGTCCAGCTGCACGCGCTTCGATTTCAACTCACGAACGAACACATTGTGATACTGAGCGCAAAACGTGCCAGCGTCGGCGAGCAACCGCAGCACCGTTACTTTGCTTGCGCCGGTCATGCGGCAAGTGGCGTTGATGCTGTTTCCTTCCACCAGAGCGGAAAGAATCATGACTCGTTTTTCGGTGCTCAGTTTTCGCATGGCAGGCAGCATCCATTAGCGGGTGATGCGACTTATCTTATCCTAGGCCGAGCAAGCATGCAATACTAATTAATTTCAAAATTCTATGCTTGCTCGGGAAGGCACCATCGGCTACAATTACGGAACCTACCATGCAAAGGAGAAAAACATGGGTAAGAAAAAGAAGAGTGAACTGGCCAGCGAACATGCTCGGGCGTTATCCGAACTGGGCGCTGCAAAAGGTGGCAAGGCTCGTGCAGAGAGCATGGAGCCGGATGAACGAAAGGCTGTTGCAAAAGCAGCTGCTGCGAAGCGGTGGGGTGGCGTAGCCGTCAAGGCAACACACGACGGTGCTTTGACTATCGCCGGGAATCAAATTTCCTGCGCTGTGCTTGAAGATGGTCGCCGCGTGTTAACGCAAGAGACATTTCTGGAGGCAATAGGGCGATCTCCTAAGGGCAAGGGCGGTCAGGCTGTTTCGTCGCCCGACGGATTGCCACCGTTTTTATCTGCCGAAGCGCTTAAGCCGTTTGTCGATGACGACTTACGGAAAGCGACGGTTCCGATTGTGTTTCGCTCGAAAAACGGCGCACGCACGTATGGCTACGAAGCCAAATTGCTCCCTCGGGTATGCGAAGTCTATTTGAAGGCTCGGGATGCCGGCAAAACCACGAAGCAGCAGCAGCGAATTGTTGATGCATGTGACATTCTCGTTCGTGGCCTTGCCGAAGTTGGTATCACCGCGCTTGTTGATGAGGCCACTGGGTTTCAGTACGACCGTGCTCGTCATGCACTCGAAGAAATTCTGGAGGCGTTCATCAAAGATGAACTCGGGAAGTGGGCCAAGCGCTTTCCCGATGAATTCTACGTGCAGCTGTTTCGTTTAAAGGGGCTTAATTGGCCGACGGAAAAGAACCCGCCCCAGTACGTAGGCCATTGGACGAACAACTTGGTTTACAAGCGACTTGCCCCAGGGGTTCTTGATGAACTGCGCTCTAAGACACCGAAGTCCGCGCGGGGCCATCGCACCAGCAAGTTTCATCAATGGCTGACAGATGACGTTGGCCATCCAAAACTACAGGAGCATATTTCGGCAGTTATTGCGCTGATGAAATCATCCGACGACTGGACCGATTTTGAGCGGCGGTTAAACAAAGCGCTGCCGAAGTACTTGCCGATCAGGCCAATGCCGCTATTCGATCACCTAGACGACCCAGAACTGCTGCCCGACGAGCCAGCGTCGTAACCTGCCTCAAACGCGGCCCGCAATAGCGTCATGCCGCGTTCATCCACGTTCTGAATATGCCCGGACCACGCCAGCCAGGCGGCTTCTATGTCGCCGGCTGCTGGCTCCTGGGCGACTGCGGTAGACTTGGCGACGATCTGCGCCGCGTTTTGATTCGGGTCTGGGTTGTGTTCGTTGTCGCGTGGCATATCTTCCAAATAGCATTCGCCGTTGCATCGCGGGCAGGCTCGGTCGTTGTGGCCGCCGGTGGTGTACCGATGGGGTAGCGACTTGTCGATTCCTGAGCCGCGACACTCCGGGCAACGGGTTCGTGATTCAACCATGCCGAGATTCTACCGCGCCGGCGGCTGGGCCGGAATTTTCAAAGTGAACCACTACCGTTCCGGCAAATATTTGACACCCATCAGCCGATCTTAGTATATTGCCGTATTGGCTTTACGTCCCGCCGACAGCGCATTTCGCTGCACCGCTGCAGTTGAAAGCTCAACCTGCTGTCACCGAGTTACTCCAAACTTGGCCTCTCCGAAGGAGCTTTCTGATGCTGTGCATCCCTGGTCAACCGGGTAAGGATTTGTGCGACAAGCATTTGGGCGTTACTCGCCGCGATATTCTCCGCGTCGGCGGCAGCGGCATTCTCGGCATGTCGCTGGCCGGCATGCTGCGCACGCAAGCCGTGCAGGCCGCCACGCCCGCCCCCGGCAGTGGTCCCGGTTGGGGCAAAGCCAAAAGCGTGATCATGATTTACCTGCAGGGTGGCCCGAGCCATCTCGACCTGTGGGACCCGAAAGAGAACGTGCCGGAGAACGTGAAGTCGATCTTCAAGACCGAGAAGTCCAAAGTTCCCGGCATGGATCTGACCGAACTGCTGCCTAACCTCGGCAAGGTCACCGACAAGCTCTCGCTCATTCGTTCGATGAGCTACACGCCGGTTGGGCTCTTTAATCACACCGCGGCCATCTATCAGATTCACACGGGCTACACCGCCGATAAGGTGAGTCCGTCGGGTCAGTTGGAACCTCCCTCGCCGAAGGATTTTCCGACGTTCGGCAGCAACATCGTCCGCCTCAAGCCGCCAGAAACGCCGATGCTGCCGTTCGTGATGATGCCGCGGCCGCTGCAAGAGAGCAACGTCGTCAACAAGGCCGGCACCGCGGGTTTCCTCGGCCGGGCCTTTGATCCTTATTATCTGTTTCCACCAGGCGACGACATGGACATGTCGAAGATGGAGAAGATCCGCGTCGACGATCTGACGCTGCGGCCGGAAGTTTCGGAAGCTCGCCTCGATCGCCGCGCTCGCCTGCGCGATCTCGTCAATCAAGGCATGCCGGAAATCGACAAGGCCGTCGCGAAGTACGACCTCGATAAGTACTACGACTCGGCGCTCAACCTCATCATGTCCGGCAAGGCTCGCGAAGCCTTTGCCATCGGCAGTGAGAAAGATGCCCTCCGCGAAAAGTACGGCAAAAACACGTTCGGCCAATGCTGCTTGCTCGCTCGCCGTTTGGTGGAAGCTGGCACGCGCGTGGTCGAAGTCATCTGGCCGAAGGTCGCGAACAGCGACAACCACTCGTGGGACGTTCACGTTGGCTTGCCGGACCGCATGAAGAAGCAAGCCGCCCCGATGCTCGACGCCGGTCTCAGTTCGCTCATCGAAGACCTCGATCAGCGCGGCCTGCTCGACGAAACGCTCGTCGTGGCCCTCGGCGAGTTCGGCCGCAGTCCGCAGCGCGGCGTGAGCACCAGCGGCAACGGCAACAGCGCCGACGGCCGCGATCACTGGCCCTACTGCTACACGGCAGTCGTCGCCGGCGCCGGCATCAAGCGCGGCGCGGTCTACGGCGAGAGTGACAAAACGGCTTCGGCCCCGGTTGCAAACCCCGTGCATCCGATCGAGTTACTCGCCACGATTTACCACGCCGTCGGCATCAACCCGCAGACCATCGTTTACAACCACCTGAACCAACCTCGCGAGTTGGTGAAGGCCGAACCGGTAACGAAACTGTTTGGCTAAGTTGGAATTCCGGCTTCGGTCGATCCCGCGCGGAGCGAGATGATTTTATTTCGGAGGTTCGGCAATCGCATGATCGACGAACCTCCCATCGGCGCCACGCTAAGTAAGCACCCCACGGAAAATTCCGCGCGAGGACTGATCTCAGCGTTGCTGCTGGCGGCCGTGGGGCTGATCGTCCCGCTCGCGCTTTGGGGTTTTGCTCGAGCGTTAGCTTTCGCATTCCGAACACCGTCGGCCCAGCCCAGCGTGGGCTCAACGCCGCTGATCAACTGGACTACGCTGTCGTTCGTCATCCCTTATCTGACATGGGTCGGTGGACTGACCGGCTTGTTGTGGCGACTACCAGCTCGCAACCCAGGATTTCTGCGCTCGCTCAGAATCGCTGCTGTCGCGGCGCTATTGGCAATACTCGCGAATCGCTTCGTCTTTCCTCGCGGGATCAACTTCGAAGACGATCCCGACGCACGCATTCGAATCTTTGCCGCGCTATGCATTTCGGTCGCAGCCGCTCTCTGCATTCGCAATTCAAAGATCTGGGATTACTAACTTAGTGCGTTTCCATCTTAGGTGTAGCGGTAGCCGCAGTGCTTGAAGTAGTTGCGGCACTCCTGCTCGGTGAATTCATCGAGCAGTGTGCCGCATAGCTCCCAAAGTTTTTCGACGGTGCGTCGCGCGCCATCGCGCAGTAGCTTTTTGAACTTCGCGAACGCCAGTTCGATCGGGTTCAAGTCGGGTGAGTACGGCGGCAAGTAACGCACCTCGGCACCTACGGCTTCAATCGCTTCGCGGACGCCGGCCACTTTGTGGCTGGAGAGATTATCCATCACGACAATGTCGCCAGGCCGCAACACCGGCGATAGTTCTTTCCGCACCCAAGAAAGAAACAGCTCGCCGTTAATGGCTCCTTCGACTGTCAGCGGCGCGATAAATCCTTCGGCTCGCATCGCACCGAGAAACGTCGTTGTTTCCCAACGGCCGCTGGGAACTTTTTCGATCAGTCGCGTACCAATGAGCGAACGCCCATAGGTCCGCGTCATACAAGTTTTGGCCCACGTTTCATCGATGAAAACTGCTTTTTCGGGAGGAATGGTTTGCTGCTCAGCGCGCCACTTCTCGCGCTTCTCGACAACATCCGGACGATCATGCTCGCTCGCAATCAGCGTCTTTTTTTTCGCGTGAGCTCGAGCGCGCGACACGCATTGCAGATCGTCATCAAACAAACTTCTTCGCCGCGCTCGGCCTTGAGTTCCGCCTGCAGCTCGCGCAAATAAATGTCCGGCTGAGCCGTGACTTTCGCCACCAACCAATCGCCCCACGCCTTCCACTCGGGCTGCCGCGGCGCTGCCGTCTTCGGGCCAAGCTGATTCGATTCGCGACGCTGCTGCTTCACGCGTCGCACCCACGACTCCGACACGCCGTAGCGTACGGCGACGATGCGTGTGCCCTCGCCAGCATCGCAAGCGGCAAGAATCTCGGTGCGAATTTCCACGGCAATCGGTTCCATCAGACCAGACCTCCTTGAGATGATCCCTAAGTTACCGACCTTGCCCACCTGGCGCTAGATGGGTCATGGAAACGCACTAAGCCCCAGCAATCGCATTCCCCGATGTAATGCTCTGCTCAGTAGCCTCAGTCGGATTCACCGGCACGATGCGGAACTGCAGCCCTGCCATCGGCGCTCCGCCGTTATGAAAGGTCAGGCCGCCGAGCGAGTAGTTCGACATGGCCTGGTGCGTGTGGCCGAAGTAGACATGCTCCAGGCCGCTCCCCGGGCCATGGCCGATGCGGTCGAGATAGCCGGTCAATCGCTGAGCGACTTTCTTTTTGGGATGCACCACGCCAGCCAGGCGATGCAGCCGAGCCTTCACGGCGAGATCGTAAAGCAAGTTCTTGATCGGCCCGCGCGATTCATCCTTCAGCCAATGTTGCCGATTGGCTTGCAGCCGGCTGGCACACATCGTCGGGTGATCGGCAGCATCGCCATGCAGAAAAATGCTGCCAGCGAGTCGCAGGTAATAATGATGAAATTGTAAGTTCGGCGTTTGCTGCGAATACTCGCCGATGGCATTCAGAAACCGCTGGTTGTAATCGTGGTTGCCGGCGACGAAGTGAAACTGGCAGTCTGGACACTTTCGAACCAGGTCGTCGATCCAATCGACCGAAGCCCTCACCGTCGTTTCAATCGATCCCAGCGTCGACCAGCGAAAATCAAAGATGTCGCCACCAAGCACGAATGTGCGAGCCCGCCGGGCTGCCGCGTGCAGCGCGGCCGCATGCTGCGGCGCCTGCGAGCGGCGCGAGAACAGATGGAGATCTGACACAAAGTAAGTGTGCGGTTCCATGCCACCGATCATAGCAAACCGCATACCCGCGTGCGTAGACCCTCCTGTCTTACTCCCTCTCCTCGGTATTCCGGGGGAGAGGGTCGGGGTGAGGGGCTGCCCTGTTGGTGGCTCCTCAACTCCGCTCCATCGCGGTTCAAACACCAGCGTGTCGCCGAACAGCTTCAGGCGGCGATCGCACACCGCGGATCTTGCTACTTCAACCCAATCAATTCCTGAAACTCATCTTCCGAAATTACCTTCACGCCCAGCTTCGTCGCTTTCTCTAGCTTGCTTCCCGCATCGGCCCCAGCGACCAAATAATCCGTCTTCGCGCTCACGCTGCCGCTCGCCCGGCCGCCGTGTTCTTCGATCAGGGCTTCGATTTCGTTCCGCTTATACTTGGCGAGCGTGCCAGTGACGACCAGCGTTTTTCCCGCGAGCACGCCGCCAGCCGTCGCGGCCGGCGTTTTGATTTCTTCCTCCATATTGACGCCGAGCGACTTCAAATCGGCGATCATGGCTTGGCCGTAATCGCTGTGCAGAAACTCATGCATGCTCGCGGCGATGGCGGGGCCGATCTCGTTGATTTGCAGCTGCTCTTCGCTGGCGGCCGACAACGCCTCGATGCTGCCGAAGCTCTCGGCGAGGAGTTTGCCGACGCGCTGACCGACGTGCCGAATCGATAGCGAACTGAGCAACCGGGCCAGGCCGCGGCCTTTACTCCCTTCGATGCCGGCGAGCAATTTGTCAGCCGATTTCTTGCCCATCCGTTCGAGCTTCATCAGCGAATCGGAGGACAATCGATATAAGTCGCCGTACGTCGTTACGATCTCGCCGGCAACCAGTTGCTCGACGAGTTTGCCGCCGAGGCCTTCGATATCCATCGCGTCGCGCGAGGCAAAGAAACGAATCCGCTCCTGCAGCTTCGCCGGGCAACCCGGGTTGGGACAGCGAATGTAAACGCCACCTTCGTCTTTGATGAGTTCGGTTTTGCACTCGGGGCAATGCGTTGGGAAAGCGAACTCCGGCAGTTCGGTGGTCCGCTCGTGCTTCTCGACGCGCACGATATGCGGAATGATCTTGCCGGCCTTCTCGACGATGACCCAATCCCCCTCGCGAATATCCTTCCGCTTGATTTCGTCGGCATTGTGCAGGCTCGAGCGACTGACGATTGTCCCTGCGAGTTGCACCGGCTCGAGTTCCGCGACCGGTGTGATGGCGCCGGTCTTGCCGACCTGCACGCTGATTTTGTTGACCTTTGTCTTGGCTTCGTATTTTTCAAACTTGTAGGCGATCACCCACTTCGGACTCTTGGTGCGCATGCCGAGGCGTTCGCGCTGGTCGTAGCGATTCACCTTCAGCACGAGGCCGTCGATTTCGAAATCGAGATTGCCCATCTCTTCGATCATCACGTCGCAATGCGCGAGGGCTTCGTCGATGCTCTTGAAAGATTGCACGCGCGGTGTGGGGGTCAAACCGTACGAAGCCAGGTCCTTCAAGAACTCGATGTGATCGGCGACCTGCAACCCTTCGCAATAACCCACGCCATGCGCGAAGAACCGCAGACGTCGCGATGCGCACTCGCGCGGATCGAGCAGCCGAATACTTCCCGCGGCGACGTTACGCGGATTCGCATACGCCGCTTCGCCGCGCTCGGCTTGGCGCTCGTTGAGCGCCACCAGGTCGCTGTTATTCATGTAGACTTCGCCGCGAATCTCCAAAATCGGCGGCGGCGAACCAACCAGCCGCCTCGGCACATCGAGAATCGTCACCGCGTTGTGCGTGATGTCGTCGCCGACAGAGCCGTTGCCGCGCGTGGCAGCCCGCACGAGCTTTCCCTTTTCATAAGTGAGGGCAATCGCAGCGCCGTCGATCTTATATTCGACGACCCACTCGACCGCTTCGCCGTCGAGCGCATCTGCTGTGCTCTGGGCAAACTTTTTCACCGTCGGTACGTCGTACGAATTCTCGATTGACAGCATCGGCACGCGATGGGCCACCTGCGTCAAACCCTCGACGGGCTGATCGCCCAGCTTCTGCGTGGGGCTGTCAGCCGTGATCAGCTCTGGATGCTGCGACTCGAGCTGCTGCAATTCCTGCATCAGCTTGTCGTATTCCAGATCGGTGATCTCGGGCGTCGCCTTTTTGTAATAGAGTTCGTCGTGATGACGAATCAATTTGCGGAGCTCTTGAACGCGCTTTGCAGGAGCAGACATGAGAAACTCGAAGAGGCGGCGGGATGAAGAGTTATCCCAGGATATTCGTTTCGTCGCGCTGGTTGCAACGACGGTCGTCGTTCGCGGCAACAAAAGAGAACGGCTGCTACTTCTCAGCTCGCTTCGTCCAGAAATCATCCGTGCCGATCGCCGCGATCGTCAGTACGGTGAGCAGGCCGAGTTCAACAGCGAGAATCATCAAGCCATGCTGTTTCATCAGCTGGCTCATGCCCGGTTGATCGACGGTGTGTGGGTCGAGATTTTGAAAACTCATCACCGTGTAGGCACAAGCGGTGAAGGCGAAGACCAGGCCGACGATGACGAGGAAGGCGAAGAAGGGGTTGGTAAAAAGCTTCATAAAGATCAGCCCGGTGGCCACTTCATCTGCCGTCCGCCGAGGAGGTGGATGTGCAAGTGATCAACGCTCTGGCCGCCATCAGGACCGCAGTTCATGACGACGCGATAACCATTGGCGAGGCCGAGTTGGGCGGCCACTTTTTGCGTGACGAGCAGCAGATGACCGAGCAAGGCCTGGTCTTCAGCGAGCGCAGCGCCGACGTTAACGATTTCCTTTTTCGGAATCACCAGCACGTGCGTCGGAGCCTGCGGGCTGATATCGGGAAAGGCGAGGCAGAGCTCATCTTCGTACAGAATCTTGACCGGGATTTCCTTGTCGATGATTCGTTTGAAGATGGTCATAGAAGACTCGTAGTAGGACGGACCATTGGTCCGTCCTCGAAGCGGGCACAAAGCCAAACCGCCGCAGTCGCAGTTCCAGACGGACCAATGGTCCGTCCTACTTATCCCTTAAACCGGCCTACGACCAGCGAGATATTCTGACCACCGAAGCCGAAGCTGTTGCTCAGCGCGACGTCGAGTTTCTTTTCCCGGGCGACATTCGGGATGTAATCGAGATCGCAATCAGGATCGGGATTTTCGTAGTTGATGGTCGGCGGCAACACGCCGTCACGAATCGCGAGTAGGCAGACGATGGCTTCGGTCACGCCGGCCGCGGCGATGAGATGGCCCATCATGCTCTTGGTGCTGCTGACCGGCGTTTCTTTGCCGAGGACGGTCTTGCAGGCGTACGACTCGACGCGGTCGTTCACAGCCGTGCTCGTGCCGTGGGCATTCACATATTGAATGTCGGCGGGCGTGAGTCCGGCGTCGTTGATGGCCATGGTCATGCAAGCGATAGCGCCGCGACCCTCGGGGTGAATGTCGGTGATGCGATACGCATCGGCCGTCGTGCCGTAACCCAGAATCTCGCCGACGATCGGTGCGCCGCGGCGCTTGGCGTGTTCGAGTTCTTCGAGAATGACGATCGCGCCACCCTCGCCCAGCACAAAGCCATCGCGCAGCCGATCGAACGGTCGCGAAGCCTTGGTTGGGTCATCGTTGCTCGTCGACAGTGCCGTGAGCAGATTAAAGCCGGTCACGCCGAAGGGGTGAATCATCGAGTGAGCGCCGCCGCTGATCATCACGTCGGCGTCGCCGCGGCGGATCAGTTCGGTGGCTTCGCCCATGGCCTGGCTGCTGGCCGCACAGGCGGTAAGGCAGTTGGCATTCGGTCCTTGAGCATTGAACATCGCGGCCAGGTGACTGGTCGGCATGCTCGGTTCTTGTTCGATTTCTTGCGTGGGACTGAGGGTTTCGAGGCCCACCCGCATGAACTTGGTCAGGTCGACACCTTCGGGCGAGAGGGCCGAGGTGAGCAAACGCGAGAAGGCGATGAAATCCTGCGAGCCTTCGCCAGCACCCAGATAAACGCCGAAGCGCGTGGGATCGAGCGATTTGTCGTCCAGGATGCCGGACATCGCGACGGCCTGCTTGGCAGCGCCGGCGGCGAAACGGGTGTGCCGAGCGCGCTCGCCCCACACTTTGCCGTCTTCACCGCTCTTGGTGATGTCCCAGTCTTTGATTTCAGCCGAGATCTTGGTGGGAAAGCGGCTGGCATCGAAGACGGTGGTCAGGCCCACGCCCGACTTGCTCTCCTTGAGGGCAGACCACATCGTTTCGATGTCGTTGCCCAGAGGGTTGATGCAGCCAATGCCGGTAACTACGACGCGCCGTCTCATCCGTTCACCGCTATCCTGGGCAGGTCCTAACAATTCATTCGCCACGAACCTCTATGATTCGTGGTTCGCAGCCCGAAATCAACCCGGGTACAGCCGGGCAGCCACCAGACTAGAGCATTCCCGCGGCCTGATACTTGGCCCGTTCCGCATCGAGATACGACTGCGGCGGCGTGATCGGTTGCCCGTTCTCGTCGACCCCCACATCGTACAAATGAAACGAGCGGAGCATGACGAGAAAGTCGCCTGGATCGAAGAGCGGACCCTTCGGAAAGCGATCGTCGAGAAAGGCAAACATCATCTCGACTTCAGCCTTCAGTTCGTCGCCGACGTGAGCCGTGACCGAGGCGATGGCGCCGTCCTTTTGCACGTCTTGCAGCACGGCAGAGTACCGCAACACATCGCCGCACTCGGTGGGCGTGTGAAACACAGCCTTGCCGATTTTGGCGAGCACGACGCGCTCTTCGAAGCCGCTCATTTCACCGACGAGAATGCCCGCCGTTTGAGCCATTCCTTCGATCATCAGCGACGACGGCATGACCGGGTAGCCGGGCAGGTAGGAGTCGTGTTGCTCCTCCGACATGGTGACGCATTTGATCGAAGTCGCGCTCTTACCGCGCTTGAACTCTGTAAACCGGTCGATCCAGTACCAACGCATGGAATCTCGCTCAACTAAAAATCAACCGGCTCTCAGAAGACGCCTGCTTTCGCCGCAGCGAAAGCCGACACTACTTGGCAACCTTGCTTTCGACGTAACGGCAAAGATCGCCGACGGTCATCAGGTTGCTGAATTCGCGAACGTTCGGATTGGCTTCGAACTTGGTGAAGTTGACGAAGGGCATCCGCTTCTTCAGCTCGGCGATGCCGGCCGGCGTGACTTTGCCTTCCTTCACAAATTCGGCGTTGGTAAGAATGTCTTCAGGCGACAATTCCTTGCGGGGAATTTCGATGCTGAAGGCTTTTTCGAGCTTGAACACGATATCGAGGAAGTCGATCGATTCGGCACCGAGGTCGCCGACCATCGTGGCTTCGGGCGTCACGTCTTCTTCATCCACACCGAGCGCATCGACCAGGGCGGTTTGCACCTTCTTGAAAATTTCGTCTTTCGAGACTGCCATGGGAATCAATTCTCCAAAACTAAAAAGTGCAACCGTCCGTTTGGTTGTTGCGTTTAGGCTGCTTCCGCCGAGGACCGTCCGTAGGCCTCTAAGACTGAGCGGAAACGAGCTGTGATTTGACATCAATTTGGGATCCGCTGCTGCCGCTCGACGAATCGAGCCCGGCCTTCATCAGCCGATCGAACACGCCGCGCATCCACATGCGGATGTAAGGATCGCAATTAGCCCGCACGGGGAAGCGATCGCCAACGTTGAATTTTTCCAGGACCAAGCGGGCCGAAACGGCAGGGTTGCCGTCGACCGTACCCGAGGTTTTGAGCGTGGCGGTGGTGACGTCTTCCTTCAGCAGTTCAGCCGTCACGACGAGCTCCTTGCCCGGAGTGACGAAGTCGCTGTATTTCACATTGCGGGCTTCTTTGAGAAGCACGGCCGCGTGTTTGAAATCTTCCGAGCTGCGAACCAGCCAGGCGCCGGCCTGATACATGCATTCCAGCATCAGCACGCCCGGCATGACCGGAAAGCGGGGAAAGTGGTCGGCCAGATAGTCTTCTTCCGGGCGCAGCAGCTTGCTGGCAGTAATCTTCGACCCTCGTTGTAGGTCGGTGATCCGGTCCAACAAACAAAACCGCATGTCTTCTTTCCTCGGGAACACTCGGGTACTGGGCGACTCTGTTATCGGCAGGACTGCGTTTTGGCAGTACCCGATAAAATCATCGGCAGGACCGCGTAAGCTTCCATTCTCCGCATTGTCGTTAAAGTCCGCAACTATAACCCCCTGCGCGAATTGCCACAACCGAGGTTTCGCTAGCGGACAGCATTGCTGGCAACGAGTGCCGATTCTTTCCGTCGACTGATCAAAACTAGCTGTCGAACAACCAAGCGAAGGGAAGTCGAGCCGACCGTAAGATCCCCCCTAAAGCAGATTTAATCGCCCTAATTGCAATCCTGGCACTGGCTCGTTTGTCACCGCCAGCATTTGCTGGTACATTCTCGCTCCGTATGCGCAAAGGAATTCCCGTATCACCCGGTGTCGCGGTTGGGGTGGCTTACTGTATCCACGAGATTTTCATTAATCCGGATACGAAACGCCTCGAAGATCACGAAGTCACCGCCGAACTCGCCAATTACGAAACCGCTCGCGATGAAGCGGCAGCAGAGCTGCGCGCGCTGCAGCACAAGGTTGCTAGCCAGGTCGGCCACGACGAGGCTGCTATCTTCAGCGTGCATGAGCAGATCTTGCGCGACGCGGCTTTCACCAACAAAGTCCGCGGCTGGATCGTCGACGAACGGCTGACTGCCCAAGCCGCGCTCCATCGACTCCTCGAGCAATACACCGTTCTGTTTCAGAAAACGAACGACGAATACTTGCGCGAGCGGATGAACGATCTCCGCGACGTTGTCATTCGCCTCAACGCCCACATTACCCAAGCCACGAATACCGATCCCGAGTTGCTCAATCAGCCGGTGATTCTGATTGCCGATGAATTGCTGCCGTCGCAGGTCGTCGCGCTCAAGGGTTTGCAGGTCAAGGGAATCGTCACCCAGGCCGGTAGTCAAACCAGCCATGCGGCGATCATCGCCCGCAGCAAGGGCATTCCCGCTGTCAGCGGCATGCGCAATATTCTCCGCCAGGTGAAGAACGGCGATATCGTCGTCGTCGATGCCCGCGGCGGCCACGTGTTGGTCAATCCCGATCCTGAGCAAAAGAGCGCATACCTGAAGCTCGAGCGCGAGTTCTTCCTGCTCAAGGATGCGCTCGCGACCAACAAAGATCAGCCCGCCGTTACCGCCGATGGAATCAAGCTCGATCTGCTCGCCAACATCAACGGCGCACTCGATGCCACCACCGCCGTCGCGCTAGGCGCTGCCGGCGTCGGCCTGTTTCGCACTGAGTACATCTATCTCACGCACCCCGACGTGCCGGACGAAGAAGAGCAGTACATCGCCTATCGCGACGCCTGCCTCGCCTGCCCCGGCATGACGATGACCATTCGCACGCTCGATATCGGCGGCGACAAAACGGTTCCCTACCTCGGCCACACGCATCAAGAAGCCAATCCCTTCATGGGCTGGCGCAGCATCCGCTTGTCGTTCGAGCATCCGGAGTTTTTCAATACGCAGCTCCGCGCGGTGCTGCGCGCTGCCGCCGATGCGAAGGAAGTCGGCACCAACGTCAAGCTGATGTTCCCGATGATCACCACCGTCGAGGAAGTCCGCAAAACCAAAGCGATGGTCCGCCGTGCCGCGCAGCAGCTGCGCGCCGAGAACAAACCATTTGCCGAAGTGCCGCTAGGGATGATGCTGGAAGTTCCCGCCGCGGCTATCTCGATCAACGACATGCTGCCGCTCGTCGACTTCGTCTCCATCGGCAGCAACGACCTCGTCCAATACCTGATGGCCGCCGACCGTGACAACCCCAAGGTCAGCCATCTCTGCCAGCCGCTCGCGCCGCCAGTCCTCCGTGTCCTTTCGACCGTGATCAAGGCCTGCAACAAAGCCGGCAAAACCGTCACTCTGTGCGGCGAAATGGCCGCTCAGCCGCGCGCCTTCGTCTTGCTCTTCGCGATGGGATTGCGCTGCTTCAGCATGAGCGCGTCGTTCATCCCTTCGATGAAAGACTTGGCCACGCACCTCACCGAAGAAACCTGCCGAGTCATTCTCCGCCGCGCCTTGACGCTCCGCACCACCGCAGCCGTCAAACGCTACATGGCCGAGCAACTACACATCCTCGCGCCAAATCTTGACATGCTCGACATGAACTAGGAGGGAGGCGAGAGAAACACTCCTTTACTCTCCTCTCTGTGTCCCCTGTGCCTCTGTGGTTCTATTTCCGTTTCCCCGCCACTTGGCTCACATCCGCGCCCACAAATCCTCCAGACCTTCGCTTGGCCATCTCCAGCGATCTAGCAGAAATCGCCCATTGCTCCGGCTCCAGCAACAACGGCAAGTCCTCCGCCGACTTCTGATCGCTGCCGTACTTTTTCTGCATATCGCTTAGCAACTGCACCGCTTGGCCGGAAGCGTAACCCTGCAAACTGCCGTACACATTGCGGTCACCTTGCCAGACGAGGTTCTCGTTGGCAAAGAGCAGGTGCGCGTGCGATTGCACGTAGCAATCCTCCATCGTGACTCGCAGTGGCGGCTGCGGATTATCGCTGCGCACCAGCAAGAACGCGTAACCGTTCCACCCCGGACTGAAACCGGCGAGGAGGCAATGATCGATCTGCAAGTGATTGCCCTTCTCTTCCCAGGGAGCAACCTGCACTTCGCGCACCTGCGACTGCGAAATCCGCAAACCGCCTTCCTTCAACTGAGCATGAACGCGATGGACAAAAGAATGCGTGATCGTGGCGGGCTGCGAATCACCGCCACCCATGCCTCCCTGCACTGCACCCTCGACAAGGCAATGGCTCATGCGCTCTAACCGTCCCGTTCCATCAAATGCATTGGTTGTGTTGTTCCCAACCCCAAATTGAATCGCTCGAGGAAAAGTGAGCCCTTCCAAAATAAGGCGATCTTGAATCTCACTGTTGATCTGGATGCGAGGCTGGTAGCCGATGCCGGCCCGCAACGTCAGCGTTCGCGGCTTGGCAGGTCTGACGACATCGCTGATCAGAGCGTCGGTTCGGAACTCCAGTACATCGCCATCCTGCATGGCAGCCAACGCGTCGCTTAATTCCTTATAACTACCGGCGTGTTCGTCTTTGCGAAACACGACGAGCGGCTTGCCGTCGCTCACTTCCTCGCGGATTTCGTCGGGAGTAAATGGCTTGCCGCGGGCGAGCTCACGCGCTCGTTGATAGGCACCGCCGGGCCCCATGTTGGCCACATCAGGCCCCAGATCCGGCAGCGAATGGCGTTGCCGCGACGCACCGATGAGCGGCTCGAAGTACCCCATCACGGCAGCCAACGATCCTTTGTGAAGTTGCATCCAGTCGACATCGACCTCTGCCGCGCCGCGCGAGCCTTCCTCCGGTTGAGTCCAGAGTGCATTCCAATCGGCTAAGTCGGCGCCCACGAGTTTGTTGGGAGCGAGCTGCCAATTGCCCACGTACAGATTTTCCTTGCCGCGCCACACAACTTTCTCTTCCAGGTTTTTCTCGGCCGGGGGAATAGTGTTGTCGATCATCATCGGTCCGATCAAACCGGAATTGCTGATCAGAAAGAGATTTCCTTCCGCCTCGACATGAATCGTCGCGTTGTTCGCCCGCGTATACATGACCACCGTCGGCGTGCCAAAGCCAAACAGCGAGAAAGTATTGTTTCGCAGGGTGAGATGTTGCTTGCCGTAGCCCATGCTCAGCACACCGCCATAAACGGCGGTGATGCAGTTGTCGAGCGTGACATCGCTATCGCCGCTCGCCGAAATCAGCGTGGCAGCCGAGGCGAGCAGACAATTGACGAATCGCGTGTTCGTGCTGCGAGTCATGATCGAACTACCGTAACCCCAAATCCGGCAGCCGCGAAATTCCCAGGCTGGACCATTCCCCTGCAGGCCACTATTGACAACTCGCATGTCAAAATCGCAGCTGTCGACCAGCACCGCCGCATCGGTGAGTTGGATGACCTTCGTGAAAACCAACATCGGCCGGTAACCGGCCGCTGCGCGGATGCGAAACTGCCCCTTCACCGAGTCGACTCCCGTTAGTTCCACCCGACCGTTGGTGTGCAGCTCCAACCAATCGCCCGGTTGTTGCTCATTAAGCGCGCCGGCCAGCGTGCGAAAGAAACGAACGGGCTGATCTCCGCGGACCAGCGCGACTGGCTTGTCGATCGCTGGTTTGGCCGGAGTCGGTGGATTCGCAATCGCTGGGACTTTGTCTGGCGATTGTTGTAGCTCGACGGTATCACCGGGCTTGAGCTCCAGCCGACCTGTCTCTTTCCCGTCGCGATTGCGAATAATCAACACGACGCCGAGCGCGAGAAGTGCTGCCGCGGCAAAGCCTGCCGCAATCACCCAGTTGCGAGTCGGCGGACGATGCTGCGCGATCTTCAACTCCGCAGTCGCTGCCGGCGCGAGAGAATTCGCCGGCAAGGAAACGGTATCGCCTACTTCACCACTACCGCGAGCTGAAGAAGCAGCCGCGCCCGATAGCGCCACCAGGCCATTCAGATCGACACCTGCAATGAACGGCGACAGCGCTGCCGCCACTTCATCCGCCGTGGCTGGTCGCGCGGCGGGATCCTTCGCCAGCATCCGCTCGACAATCGCCGCGAGCACCGCCGGCACTTCAGGCCGCTTCGTGCGAACCGGCGCTGGTTTCTCTGAAGATAACGCGACAAACTTTCGCATCAGCGTGTCATGCTGCGGTCCGCTGAAGGGCGCATCGCCGGTGAGCAATTTGTAGAGCGTCGCGCCCAGGCTATAGATGTCCGCGCGAGCATCCACTCGATGGCTGTCGCCACCTTGCTCGGGCGCCATGTAGTCGATGGTCCCCATCATCTGTCCGCTGGTTGTCAGGTCCTGCGGCTGCAGTTGATCGGCGAGGAGTGCGAGGCCCAGGTCGAGCACCTTCACCTGGCCTTTGCTCGTCAGCATCAAGTTCGACGGCTTCACGTCGCGATGCACGAGCCCGTGGCGATGCGCCTCGGCGAGACCGAGCGCCGCTTGCCGGACAATCTCGCACGCCGCGGCGATCGGCAGTGGGCCGTGCTGTTTCACGATCTGATTCACATCGCTGCCGGCGACGAACTCCATGACGAGAAAATGGGGGCCGTCGACTTCACCAGCGTCGTGTGCGCGAATGAGATGCGGGTGATCGAGATTGCCGACGGCCAACATCTCGCGCTGAAACCGCGCGACCGCATCGGTCGATTGCATTTTGTCGGCCGCAAGCAATTTGATCGCCACGATCTTGTTGAGCCGCGTGTGCACTGCTTTGTAGACCGCCCCCATGCCTCCTTCGCCGAGCTTCTCCAGCAGCTTGTACTCGCGCAGCTGTTCGGCCGGCGGTTGGCTCGCGTCTTTCGCGGCAACAGTTCCCGGGCTCACCGTCTTGCCATGCTGAATGACAAAATCGAGTGCCCGCCGCAGTTGCGGATCGGTTCCGTCGCCCGACACTGCACTCGCCTGCGCATTTAACTGCGTGATCAGCGTGTCGGCTTCGCCGTCGAGGCTGGCCATCGTCTGTTCGCAGGCCGGGCAGTCGTCGATGTGCGAATCGATTTGCTGCGCAGCTGCCTCCGGCAACTTTCCCAGCAGATAGGAACGGAGTTCGTCAGTTTGCGGATGCTTGGCCATGGTGCACTTCATCAGGCATACGAGGAAATTGCCATACTCCACCAAGTACGCAGCCGTGTGACACGACTTTATTCCGGCAGCCAATCGCCCAGTTGCTCCCGCAATCTCCGTAGCACTCGCGACTTGGCCTGTCTCACGCTGCTCGCCGATAGCCCCAGGTCGGCCGCCACCGCCGCCGTATCTTGCCCCTCGACCACGACCCGCCAAAAGGCCATCCAGGTCCGCCGTTCAAATTCTGCCTCGACCTGTGCGAGAGCGCGGCGAAAGAGCGCCTGCGTTTGACTTTGCTCCTCGGGAGCCTCCTCGGCTGCATCGGGCAGTTCCTGCAGACGGCGCAAAAACTCCGTGCCGCCGCCAGCGACCGCCGCAGGGCGTTGCCGGTAGTGATCGGCGACCTTGTTGCGGACGATCGTCAGCATCCAACCGCGCAGCGAGCCCTTGGCTTTGTCGAAGCGATCGATCGACCGGGCAATAGCGAGGAAAACGTCCTGCGTGAGATCGGCCGCATCGGCCGCGTTCAATCCGCCGCGGCGAGCCCAGAAAAATAATAGCGGCCCATACAGCTCGACGAACTGTTCCCAAGCCCGCGCATCGGCCGCTCGCACGCGCGCGACCACGCTGGAATTCGTCGATGAATAAGAGGCAGGATCCACGGCCAAAATCTAAACCGTCCTGCCGATCAGGTCAAATTACGATCGTCTAGAGCTACGGACCTCTGTGCTGAGTTCCGGTCTGCAGGTTTCGCTGAGCCGCGGTCAACGGCACGTCGATATCCTTGGTGCTGGTTTTGGCCGGCAGCTCGCCTTTTTCTTCATAGCGTGGAAAGAGGACCGTCGTCGTCACGTCCGGCGGAGCATTTGGCGGCGGCACGAGATCGATCCCTTCCACGGCAAAGGTCACCGCCCCCGGGGAAGCAGCATGCCCGCCGGCCAACTTGGTATCGAACACGCCGTCTTTGATATCGGCAAAGCCCGAAACGCCTGTGTTTCCCTTGCTTCCATCGGGAAGGATCAAAACCTTGCCCGCGGGAATCGGCTTGCCACCAAACGTGACTTTGCCGGAGACATGCCCCGCGCCATCGCCGCAACCTGACAACAAAGCCAAGATTGCAGCGCAGCCGAAACCAGTAGCAACCAACGATCGATTAGACATGTGAATTACTTCCAACGCAGAGGAGTTGTGTGGCGGCTAATTAACGCTTTGCACACTACGGCAGTTGAATCACTTCTCCTCCACCCATGCTCGCCGCGGCCATGTAGATGTTCTGGTCGACATTGGCAGTCATGAATTTCAGCGAGGCATCGCCCAGGGCAAACTGGCAACCGTTCGGATGCTGACTGCCGAAACTGAAATCGTTGAAGTTCGAGCTGCCGTTGTAGTAGACCGCGTTGATTGGGTTCATCACGTTCTTGGTCGCGCCACTGCCACCATTCTGGCCGCGAATCCACGATCGATAGTCGTTCGTCTGTGTCGCCGGCAAAATCCGCGAGCGCTCGGCGAGCATCAGCGTGTTCGAGGTGCCATCGGTCACATCGGCAAACCGAATGTTGCGGCCGGTGCTCACGCTGCCGCTCGGCGTATCTTGATACTGGCTCATCATGCCCTCGGCCGACCACGCGCCGTTGGCACCGGGGCTGCCAACGGTATAGCTCACGGTCATGCCACCGACGGTGATCGTCGTGGGATTGGCCGCGCCCGATGGCCCCATCACGCCGTAGTAATGCGTGGTCACGTTGGTCGTTACGCCGGCGTTGGGATCTTTGTATTTCTTCGGATCCGGGCCCGATGGGCAATACAGTGTGGGAATAATCACGTCGCCAACTGCGGAATTGACCGCATCGTCGTAGTTCATATCAAAGCGATACTGCGAGTAGAGCGCGTTTTGTTCGATGAAGGGCAAGATATGCACAATCCAACTTGTGCCCCGCACCGTCGTCGTACCGCCCTGCACCGTATACACAGCCGCCGATGCGCCGGGCGGCAACTTGTTGCGCGTGTCGTGAAAGTTATGAACCGCAATCGCCAACTGCCGAACTTTGTTCGCACAACTGGTGCGCCGGGCTGCTTCGCGCGCGGCTTGCACTGCCGGCAAGAGTAACGCCACGAGGACGCCGATGATCGCAATGACAACGAGCAAGCAATTCCACCAGCGTGAATCCACGCCGTGCGCGCAGGGAGAGATACATGCGAAGAACCTTCGAGTGAAGAGAGGAGTCTGAATAGACTGATCACTCGCTGGCAGCGGCGCGCGATCAAACCCGATACTCAATCAATACCGGTCATTTCTTTTCAGACCGACTTCACAACGCCGCTGCCACTCGCTTTGCGGTAACTACGCACGAAACTTTGTGAACTACGACACACTGTCAGATTTAAATCTGACTTTCTCGAAATAAATCCAAAGTCGCTACCTCGACCAGCGTATTTCGGCTCACGATCCTTCCCCCCGCCTCTCGCGTCTCGCCGCCCGTCCCTGCCATCTTTTCATCCACCAAGATTGATCCGATGCCGATAATGAGATAACATCAAACCGTCCTCTCCGGCCCACCCACAGGACGTCCCGCCGATGCTTTCCCTTCCTCACGCCGCAGGCACGCGCAATTCACTTTGCAATGGAGTTTCTCGCCGCAGCTTTCTGCAGATCGGCGCCCTTGGACTCGGTGGTCTGACGTTGCCGCAACTCTTGCAAGCCGAGACCGCCGGCGGTCGCAAACCAGGAACGAAGTCGGTCATCATGATCTACCTCGTCGGCGGGCCGCCCCATCAAGATATGTGGGATATGAAGCCCGACGCGCCGGCCGAAATCGCCGGGCCGATGCGTCCCGCGCCGTCGAATGTTCCCGGCATGGAGTTTTGCGATCTGCTGCCGCGGATGAACGAGCGGGCCGACAAGCTCGTCGTCGTCCGCTCGATCGTCGACAGCCAGGCCGAGCACGATGCTCATCAGTGCTTCACCGGCCGAAAGTCGCGGCAGAATGCTCCCACCGGTGGCTGGCCGCAGTTTGCCTCGACCGTCGCGAAAGTTCAGGGCCCCACCGACCCCGGCATCCCGCCCTTTGCCAGCCTCTGCTACACCACGACGCACGGCCCGTACAACGAGCCCGGCCCGGGCTTCCTCGGCGTGGCCCAATCGGGCTTCACCGCCCTGGGCGACATTCGCAAAAACATGACGCTGCACGGCGTGACGCCCGAGCGACTCGGCGACCGCCGCAACCTGCTCGGCAGCTTCGACCGACTCCGCCGCGACGTCGACAGCAACGGCCTGTTCGACGGCATGGATAGCATCGGCCAACAAGCCTTCAATATCCTCACGTCGTCCAAGCTCGCCGCCGCCCTCGACCTGTCGAAGGAAGATCCCAAGATCGTCGAGCGTTACGGGACCGGCAATGCGAACATCATGATCGACGTCAACGGCGCCCCGCGCGTGCCGCAAAGCTTTTTGCTCGCCCGCCGCCTGGTTGAAGCCGGCTGCCGCGTCGTCACCGTCAACTACAGCAAGTGGGACTGGCACGGCGGCAAAAACGCCGAAGGCCGCGCCGACAACAACATCTTCCTCCGCGAGAAAGAAGATTTTCCGGTCTTCGACAACGCGCTGGCCTGCCTGCTCGACGATCTGAAAGATCGCGGCCTCGAAAAAGAGGTCGCCGTCGTCGTCTGGGGCGAATTCGGCCGCACGCCGATCATCAGCAAGATCAACGGCCGCGACCACTGGCCAAACGTAAACAGCTGCCTGCTCGCCGGCGGCGGCTTCCGCACGGGCCAAATCATCGGCAGCACCGACAAACACGCCGGCGAAGCCACCAGCCGCCCAACCCGCTTCGGCGAAATCTTCGCGACCCTCTACCACCACCTCGGCATCAGCCCCCACGCCACCGTCAACGACCTCAGCGGCCGGCCACAATACTTGGTCCAAGACCAGGCCCAGCCGATGCGGGAATTGATTTAACGTCGCTGAATTCACTCTCGCTATTAACTCGCTGCGCTAACCGAGTCCTCCTCGCTTTCATTCGCCTCGCGCCCGCGAGTTCAAATCTCCCTCGCCCCTGTACTCAGGGGAGAGGGCCGGGGTGAGGGGCCGAAGTGGGGAGAACGTTTGCCGCAAAATTGATGTACCCCAACTTGCGCGCACTTAATTCAAGTCGCCTCTAGCAACGAATCTTTAGCCATCGAACAAGCCTCCTCGAAATGTGTGCAGCTTTCTCTCGCTGAGCAAGCTACTTTCGACACGTTAAAACGGCTCGTCTGCGCCTTGCGGCACACTTCCAACGACTACTTTCCCAAGATCAGCAGACTCGAGAAAAGTTTTCGCGGAGCCTTCGACGACAATGATTCTTTCGTCTGTCAACTTAAGGCGATCCGCGATCTCTTTCTTCTTGGTTTCGGCATCTTGTGCGTTTTGAACTCGCGACACAACCATAATCTTGCGAGTGCCATCCTCGCGCATCGCCTGAACGAGCATTTTGTTAATATGCCAATCCCCAAAGCTGTAGCCAATAGTTACTATCAGGCGCGCGAGCAACGAATGTCGCCGGAACTCGTAAGCATAGAATAAGTACGGATCAGCAGCTTCGAGCTTAAAATCACGGCCGAAGATTATTTCCATCCTATTTGGTTCGACATTCTCAATCTGCTCCACACGATAGAGATTCTGATTCGTATCCCGTTTCCAGTCGATTGAGCCGTGCAGTTTATACAGCAAAATCTGTGGCGGTTGGTTTGATCCGGAGTCTCCCCCTTCAAATCGCTCCCAATCCCAAGCAGCGTCTGGCCCATGGCCGGGGAATCCGGCCTCGATCTTAGTGCCTTCGCGCTCAAGGCGTTCTACACAAAGATCATAATTTAACGAGAAGATTCGTAGCGGATAAGTCAGTACTGACTGAAGATGCGAGAGTCCGCGGAAGTAGTCTCCTTGGGCAGTATTCTCCGGGCACATCCATTTCTTAAGTTCGCGCAAAATGACCTTTCGGAATTTCTTGATTCGCTCGAAAGCCGGCCCCGCAAGACCTACAAAACGAGAGTTCCATGATGCAATGAATGGGTATAGTGGATGCTCTTCGTTCCTTTCCAACTCGTACAGCGCGTTTACCATCACTTCAATGTTGTACGACACGTCGAGATTGAATCTTCCCTTGATTCCTGCCGAAAAATAAAGAGCGCTCTTCACATGATGATACAGTTCACGATACTCCTGCCATTCATCATTGACTGCCAGCAAGGACTCGATTTTATCGATCATCGTGGCGGAAGCCGGGATCCCGGCCTCAACGCTGGCGCCGGCTCCCAGTAGCAATATTATGTCGGACGAACGACTCATGGTAAGACGATCATAGAAACCACGGGCGAAACACTTGGACTTCTGGAAGCGGCAGTCCTAAGTCGTGAAAATTATGAACAACATCGGCAACAAGGTGGCAATAGAATACTGAAACAGGCGCGCTCTTGGCATTGAACCCTCTCCAATTGGCACCCGACAGATTCACGAGGTCCTGAAGCAATTCATTGTCAGAAAGCGATTTGTCATCGGAAACACGCAAAAACTGAAGGTGAGACGGCCCTGAGTACCGCCGATTCACAGTCGGCTTGTCAGGAAATATTCCTTCGAACCACGACAGATATTCGCCGCCTCCAAGCCGAACGATAGTGCCTTCGTAGGGGACGAGACTATTCACCCGTCGGTTTGTACCAAAGAAGCGACATTTGTGATTTACTTTCACAACTGCAAAGCGACAATCTCCGACCGATTTTTGGCTTGCCTTTGCAACTGTAGTTTGAATTGCGTTAATCTCTTCGCGCTTAAGCTTAAATGACGTGTGAACGACAACACGCGAGAACCGTTGTGATTCTGTCGCGAGAATAGTGGAGAGGTTCTGATTAAGCTGAGCCAAATAATCCGTCTTGTCGCCAGCTTCGCCCAGAACTTGAATGTTTTGAAATAATCCGCTGTTATCGGTCATCACCGTGAACGCGAAATATTTGTCAACAATGCTTCTTCCGTCGTCGCTTTTCCGAATCTTGTGCGACTGACTAATCCCTACGATTAACGTAGGTTCTGATGATGGCCGAACTTTCCATGGCAATCCTCCCGCCTTGCAAAATACCTGCAGAGCGATGTTGGCAATCGCCCACTTCAGCGCGTTGTCGTCGAGGATTATCGGAAGTGTGCAAACCTGCGTTGCAATTCCGGCGTTAGTAAATCCCGCCTTGTGCGCCAGATACCCGTTGTCGTCACCATCTGGAAGGACAACGACAGGTAGTATTGATGGGTCCAATGCCCGCCTAGATCGCACTTCGCTCAATGCCGAAACCATCGACTCTTGCGAAACGTCGGGCAAAATCACTGGTTTCGAATCGATATTTAGGGCCGATTTGAAAAGTGACTGGAAGCCAGGGAAGCTAAATCGCTCCCGCGTCTTGGATCCCTTCAATCCGGCAGCTAGTGTTCTCGCGGCCGGTCGATCTTGTTCTCGAAATACGAACAGGAGGTTAGGAGGCTGATCTAGCGGCTTTAATGGCCCAAAATCTCGAAGTCCTGAGAACTGGCTCTTGGATTCACGATCATTGGCAAATACGTACAGGCGCGAGCGAAGGCGGCGTGCAGGCAATGGCTTGAAGTCAAGAGTCAGAGATATACTTCTAGTGTTTCCTGGCAATTTTAACGTGGAAAATACTTGCTCGCGCTCGTTTAGAAAGGCCTGAACACGGGACGCCCAATCAAAATAGAAATCGATATTGCGACGATATTGCCGATCAAGGCTCAGGCTCAATTGCTGAACACGCCTTGAAAAGGCGCAGTCATCCGCTTTGCGGAAGTGAAATCCGGCCAAGAGGCCGAATTGCTGTGCCTCTCTTAAAAAATACGGCTGGACGACCAGCACCTCGTTTCCTTCCTTGTGCCGACGCATTATGAACGACAATTCGTCGATGAACCCACTCGATCTAACGTACTCTGTCGGTGCCAGTGATGCCGCAGCGGCGGAGGCCAGCGATTGAAAGAGTGCTGCGCGGGTCAGATCATTATTTTCGGACGGTTCGGCCCAATACTCTGCATATCCAACTGTCGCATCCCAGCGCACCCAATAAGTTGATCGCTGCTCCGAATTGCCTTCGATCGCAAAAGAATAAGATGCAGTGTCTGGACTTGGTCGGGGTTCCCCTTCTAGTCGGTGTTTGCGAAATACGCGAAATGTCGGTAATTCGTCGATCGCTAGAAAATTCAAATGAATTTTATAATCGTCGTCCATCGTTGCTTCCTACGACCACGATGTGGAACATTCGTTCATTATGTTCCTGATTCCTTAAATTGCCAAGTGGGCACTATACCCCGTGGCCACGACACATCATGTGCCGGTGGAGCTCATGCGATTCTTACTAGCCGCCACAACTTGGCCGCATCTCGGAACTTTGTGCTGGCGAGCTAGGTCGCGACCTAATTGCAGAAACGTTTTGTTCAAGTTCGCATCAAGCTCATAAGTCTCTTGTAACATAACCGTGACGACCACTTCGGCAACCGCGGTTGCCCACCCTTAATCACCCCCTTCTGCGCCAGCAACCGGTTATATCCATCCGTGTGCGTTGCCATCGCATGAACTTCGTATTTTACAAATTCCACTGCTACTTTGCCGTCGTCATCGCAGGAGCAATGCCAGGCGAAGGCGGGTTTGCCGCGAGTGGTGAAGCTGGCGTCTCTCTTAGCCATGCCTTCGGCGGCTTGTTGCACCATGCCGTAGCGGCTGATGATGGCCTTGTTGGTGGTGGCGGGGTCGTAGACTTTTAGTTGGCCGCGGAAGTCGTCGAAGCTGGTGGCGACGCGGGGCCAGTTGGCGAGGCTGGTTTCGTCGAAGGTGGCGTACGAGCCGTGATCCCAGAAGTAGACGCTGCCCGTCGTGGGGCCCGTGACGCTGAGTAGCCAGAGGTTGCCGCAGGAATCGCGGGCGACGGGGAGCGTGCCCGCCGGCAGACGGCCGGCGAAGGTCTGCAGATGCCACTTCACGCTGGCCCAGGCCTGCTGGTCGTCGAAGGCGAGAAAGCAAAAGACATCGGTGGCCGTCTGGTGCTCCGCCTCGGTGAACATCACGCAATCGGGCGTCGGAAACCCGCCGTTACTCGCCAGCAGGAACCGCCGGTAATCGTCCGGCAACCGGCCGCCGCACTCCTTCTCGAGCGTTTGCAGCGCAGCCTCGGTCACGGCTGGCACGCCCGCGATGGACGCGATCGTTACCGCGTTGTTTGCGGAACCCGCCGGATTGCCAGTAGCGGCAGGCCGCGAACCGCAACCGGCAATACAACTCGCCAGCGCGACCAACGCAAAATGCAAGTGCGAACGATCCATGAACTGGACTCCAGCCGGTTGTGAGTTCATGCGACGGTTATAACATGGTGCGGAGACCTGGACTGGGTTGCCAGGAAGTTCTCACTCGCAATTGACTTCTCTCGGCCAGGCGACAGAATCGGTCTTTGCCGGCGATCGCTGCTCCTGCTCATCATTCTCCCCTACAAGCAATCTCGCTCCGATGAAGGCAACTGCCATTATTGTTTTGGTCGCGCTGGTGATGGTCGTATCTGCCGTGGCGCTGGTCTTTTGGTCAAGAAAGAAGGCGTTCCAGATCAATTCGTTTTGGGATGTAGTTCGCAATCCCGAATTGATGCCGAGTAGCGACGCGCGCCTGCAGGAAGTGGAGAAAACACGTAGCTCACTGAGCGGGTCGCAGCAGAAGATCGGGCAGTTGGTAGATCAATTCGTGTTCGAGCAGAGGACGCCGAGCGAACGCAGTGCCGATGAGCAGGCGCTGGCGGCTTTGGGCGAGGAGGTTTATCCGCGCGCCCTCGAGATCTTAAGAGATAATAAATTGCATGAACGTCTGTGCCAGCTGGAGGAAGTGAAGAATAGGCTCCCCGACGCGCCACTCTGCCGCCTGTGCAAAATAATTGACCAAGAGCCTCCACCACCAGAAGCCGCCGAACTCCTCACTCCCTTTCTTCGAGCCGAGAACAGTCGAATCCGGCAGAGCGCAGCCTTGATCGTCGGCTCGATCGGCTCCGCGGCCTCGCTTCCTGTGTTATGCGGGGCGATGGCCGATGAGGATGAAAGCGTGCGGAGTTACGTCCTCAGGGGTCTGCAACGGGCCATCAAGGGTGAACGCATCGCGGAGTCGGCGAAAGGAGATTACTACGACGCCGTGGCCAGCATGTGGGCTCGCGATACCAGATTTCTCAACAGCGACGACATTGCACAAATTCTTTTGAAGCTCGATCGTGAACGAGCCACGCAATTCTTGCTCAGCGAAGAAATCTTGACGGGGAACGTGCGTGGGACCTGGCAAGTTCTGCGGGCGTTGCGGCAGGAGTCGATCGCAGTTCCGCGCGAGCGACTGCTGAGCATCATCGCGACGGCCGATCAAGAGCCACTAAAGTATCCGCTCGAAAACGTCCTGCGGCAGGCGTTGCCAATGCTCGGATCTCATCGGCACGCCGATGACTCGGCGACGTTCGAGCGATTTTTGGATTACCAGAACGAAGAGGCGGCGCAGGGCGCCATCCAAGCGTTGTATATCTATCATCGGTACTACGACACGATTCGTGATCCCTGGGATGTGGTCAAGGAAGAAGGCTGGGGGCCGCTGACCGCCGTCGAAAAATACATTTGCGCGATCGGTCAATTGGACGCGGAGGTCAATAACGGGGGATTTGCCCAGTACTATTTCAATCCGTCCGGAGACCACTGGCCGGAAGCGCTCGCAGGACTAAAAGCGATCGGCGCCGAGAAACGCTATCGAGTCATGCTCGCAACTGTCGAAATGTTTGCCGAGAAACCGGCAGTGGTACGCCAAACGCGACAACGGCAGCTATCTCAGCTCGTCCGCCGGCAAGAGAATCCCTTCCGCGACCAAGACGCGATGTGGTACGGATCGAAAGAGGAAAATCTCGGCCGGTTGCTGTTCAAATACAACTTGGCCCACTTGGCCGGTCGCCAAAAAACCGCTTGCCCGGATTAGTGGACACTTGTGTATTTTCCGCTGGTGCAAGCTGCGCCGCGTTCTTTGACAGCTTGGCGGAACTCGGAAGAGATGCTGGGGGATCGTGCGCTGATTGATTCGCTGGCGAGCCAAGTGGTCGGTTTGAAGTGTTGTGCGGTTTTTTGTGAAACTGTTGTGGCGGTGCACAGACCATTAAGGGTTTGCGATCGGAGCCTTCGCGGCAAATGATTGGCTTGCAGAGGTTTGCGGAGATGCTGAGTTGTGCAAGACTTCACAAAACCACTGTTGCAAAAGTGTTGTGGAGATTTTTGGTGATTTCTACGCAAGTGCTGAAATAGTCTGGGCTTTGGAGGGTTCAGAAAGTAGTTGGCGCTGTTGTAAACTCGCGTGCGAAGGATTGCTAAGGGAAGACCGCGGCGAAAGCGATCAAGCGATCAGATCTTTGATGACCCGCGCTGGCTCGACGCCGGTGAGTTTGAAATCGAGGCCCTGGTAGCGATAGGTGAAACGCTCGTGGTCGTAGCCGAGCAGGTGCATGATGGTGGCGTGGAAGTCGCGGATGTGGACGGGGTCTTTGACGATGTTGTAGGAAAAATCGTCGGTCTCGCCGTAGATCGTGCCACCCTTCGCACCGCCGCCGGCCATCCACATGGTGAAACAGCGGGGGTGATGATCGCGGCCGTAGTTTTCCTTGGTCAGGCCGCCTTGCGAATAGATCGTGCGGCCGAATTCGCCGCCCCAGATGATGAGGGTCTCGTCGAACATGCCCCGCTTTTTCAGATCGTTGATCAGGCCGTAGGTCGCGCGGTCGACATCCTTGCACTGGCTCGGCATGCGGCCGCTGACGTTGGCGTGGTGGTCCCAATTGTTGAGATAGATCTGCACAAACCGCACGCCGCGCTCGACCAGGCGGCGGGCCATCAGCACGTTGTTCGCAAACGTGCCGGGCTTTTTGGCTTCCTCGCCGTAGAGCTCGAACGTGCTGGCCGGTTCGCTGGCGATGTCGGTGAGTTCGGGCACCGAGGCTTGCATGCGGTAGGCCATTTCATATTGTTCGATCCGCGTGTTGGTTTCGGGATCGCCCTGCGTGCGGAAAGTCTGCTCGTTGAGGGACTTCAAACTATCGAGCATCGTGCGGCGAACTTCATTCGGCACGCCGTCGGGGTTGTTGATGTAGAGAATCGGATCGCCCTTGCTGCGGAACGACACGCCGGTGAAGTGCCCGGGCAAAAAACCGCTATTCCACAGCCGGGCCGAGATGGCTTGCTCCTGCTCGCGATTCGTCGGCACGGCGACGAGCACCACGAACGTCGGCAGGTTGTCGTTGAGCGAACCCAGGCCGTAAGCCGACCACGAACCGAGGCAGGGCCGCCCGGTGACCTGGCTGCCGGTTTGCATCGCGACGATGGCGGGCTCGTGATTGATGGCTTCGGTGTTGAGCGAACGGATGAAGCAGATGTCGTCGACGCACTTCGCCGTTTCGGGCAGCAGCTCGGTGACCCACATGCCGCACTCGCCGTGCTGCGCAAACTTGAACTTCGACGGCGCGATTGGAAAGCGGGCCTGGCCGCTGGTCATCGTGGTGAGGCGTTGACCTTGGCGAATCGAATCGGGCAGGTCCTTGTCGAAGTAATCCTTCATCGCCGGCTTGTAGTCGTAAACATCCATCTGCGCCGGCCCGCCGACCATGTGCAAATAGATGACGTTCTTCGCCTTCGGCGCATGATGCGGCTTCACCGCGCCAGGAATGCCGGCAGCAGTCGCCGAAGATATGTCTCCGGCGAGCAACGACCCGAGCGCTGCGCAACCTAGGATGTTGCGGCCTTGGGTGAAAAAGTGCCGGCGCGAGAGAGCTTCGGCTTGGTTGAGTGGAAACATGGCAATCACCTATTTATTGAGCGCTTCGTCAAGGTTCAGTAGCGCATTGCAAAGGTTCGTCCACACGGCAAGCTCGATTGGATCGAGCTTGTCATCGGGCTTGCTCTCGCCGGTCTTGATCAGCGCTTCGGCCTTTGGTTTGTTCTCGCCGTAGTACTTTACGAGTTCGGCAACAGCGGGCTGCAGGACTTTCAATTCATCCTCGCGCAGCGATCGGCAGAGAATGCGATCGGCCGCGGCGTTCAAGCGGGCGGGAACTTCGGCGGATGAGTTTTTGAGAACGACCTGTGCGAGATTGCGGGCCGCTTCGACGAACTGCGGATCGTTGAGCGTGACGAGGGCTTGCAATGGCGTGTTCGTCCGTTCGCGCCGCAGGCAGCTGAACTCTCGCGACGGCGCGTTGAAGGTTTCCATGTTCGGCGGCGGCGCCATCCGCTTCAGAAACGTATACATGCTGCGGCGATAAAGGTCCTCGCCTTTGTCTTGCTTGTAGTCGCGGGTGTTGCCGCCGGGGAGACCGACGACGTCCCAAATGCCCTCGGGCTGATACGGCCGCACGCTCGCACCGCCGATCTTCGGCGACAACGTGCCGCTGGTCGACAGGGCGTAGTCGCGGATCATCTCGGCATCCATGCGGAACCGCGGGCCGCGTGAGAGGAGGCGGTTGTCGCGGTCCTTCGTGAGCTTCTCCGGCGTGGTGATGGCCGCTTGGCGATAAGCCTGCGAAGTGAGCATCAGCCTGAGCATGTGCTGCACATTCCACCCGCTTTCGCGAAACTCGACGGCCAGCCAGTCGAGCAGCTCGGGATGACTGGGCGCGTCGCCCATCACGCCAAAGTCCTCGGCGGTTTTCACAATGCCCGTGCCGAAGATCTCCTGCCAGAAGCGGTTGACGGTCACGCGGGCCGTCAGCGGATTGGCGGGATCGACAAGCCATTTGGCCAGGCCGAGACGATTCGGCGGCGCATCGGCCGGGAGTGGATTGAGCGCGCTGAAGACAGCGGGTTGAACCTTCTCACCCAGCTTGTCGTAGGCGCCGCGCACCAGGATGTTCGCCATGGCGGGCGAGTTCATTTTCTCCTCTTGCACGTGCGTGATTGTTGCGCGAGCTTCGATGGCTTTGCGTTCGGCATCGAGCTGCACAATCTTCTGATTGATGTCGCGATAGGGGACATCGAGTACGTCGAAGAAGAATGCGTTGAGGCGATCTTTCTTTCGCTTCTCCAGCGGCGTGGCCGCGTCGGCTCGCAGGTCAGGCAGTTGGGCCAGCGTGCGAATCTCCAGCACGTCGAGCACTCGCCGATACAAGCGAAAGTCCTGCAGCGCGCCATCGGTGAAGTGATTTGCTTTGTTCGCGCGCTGGCCGATCGTGAGCGGGCCATCTCCGGTCGTCGAGCCATCGATGGCGACGTTGCCTTGCTTGTTGAAATCAGCTGGATTGCCGTTGACGTAAATCGCCAAGCCATCGAGCTTGCCACTGCCGTCATACTTCGCGGCCAGGTGAACCCATTGATCGGGCTTGGCAACGGAGCCCCGCGTCGTGACGCGGATGTTCTGCTTCGGCTCGGCAGAATGAATCGCAAACGTCAGTTTGCCACCTTGCTGCAGCAAAAACTCCCAACCTTGAGGCGGGCCTTTCGCATTCATCTTCGCGGCGAGCACGCCGTCGTTAAGCTTGGCATGCGGACGAACCCACACGCCGATCGTGAAGGGCTGATCTTTCGCAAAGTCGCCGATTTTGTCAGCGCTCAGCGATGTCTCGGCAGCGAGAATCGCGGCCGGCCCGAGCTTGCCTTCCTTGAGCCAGCCGAAGTCACCTTTAACGTTGATTTCGTGGGCGGATTTCGGCACGCCTTCGCCTTCGTTCAGCGGCAGATGCAATGCGAGCTCCTTGGCCTCGATATCGATCTCGCTCGATTGCACTTTTGCTTGCCAGGCATCGCTGGCAGACAGCGCGTCTTGCTTACGCGTCGTGAGTTGTTCTCGCAGGGCCGGCAACTCGGCGTCGATCTGCTTAAACCGCGGCGCGTCGTCGGGCTTCGGCAGGTAGAGAATCGGCTTGGTGTCTTTGATGTTGCCGTCGTGCGAGCCTTGCGTGGTGTTGCGGAAGAACGCGCTGAGGGAATAGAACTCCTTCGTCGTGATTGGATCGAACTTGTGATCGTGGCAGACGCAGCAGTTCGCTGTCAGGCCGAGCCAGACCCACGATGTTGTCTCGACTCGCTCGCGGGCATAGTACGCCAGATTCTCATCGGCGATGGTGCCACCTTCGTTGGTGGTGATGTTGCAGCGATGAAAGCCGGTCGCGACTTTTTGCTCGAGGGTCGGATTCGGCAACAAATCGCCGGCGAGTTGCTCGACCGTGAATTGATCGAAGGGTTGATTGCGCTGATACGACTGAATGACCCAGTCGCGGTACGGCCACATCTCGCGATAGTTGTCGAAGTGCAAACCATGCGTATCGCCGTAGCGGGCCGCATCGAGCCAATAGCGCGCACGATGCTCGCCGTACTGCGGCAGTTGCATCAACTTGTCGACGAGCGCCCCGACCGGATCAGGTTGATCCGCCTTTCTCTCGAGGTAGGCAGCAACAAACTCCTTTCGCTGGTCCGGCGAAGGGGGCAGGCCGATCACATCGAGATAAATCCGCCGGCACAGTGCGTCGGGATCGACTTCCTTGGTGGGCGCGAGTCCAGCCGCAGTGAGCTTCGCATAGATGAACCTATCGATCGGATTTTTATTCCATTTTTCATCCTTCACTTCCGGCAACGCGGGCCGCTGCGGCGCGATGAAAGCCCAGTGCGCCTGCCAAGCGGCCCCTTCGGCGATCCAGCGTTTGAGGAGTTCCTTTTGCTCGGGCTTTAGCTGCTTGTGCGCCTTCGGCGGCGGCATCACCATTTCGGGATCGGTCGACGTAATCCGCTGGTAAAGCGGGCTCATTTCCGGCTTGCCGCGCACTACCAGCGGGCCGTCTTTCTTAAATACGTCTTCCTCACGATCGATCCGCAGATCGGCTTGCCGACTACCGGGATCGGGGCCGTGACATTGAAAGCAAACGTCGGCCAGGATCGGACGGATGTCGCGGTTGAACTCGACCTTGGTCGGTTCAGCGGCGAACGCATTCGCTGCGAGCGCGAACAGGAATAGGAGAGATGCCTGGCGACGCATCATGGACCTCGTGAAATGGCAAACGGCGAGAAGTTTGGCAGGATTGCTCAGAATAATGCGATTTGCGGCGAAAGACAAATTTCAACTTATTTCAAGAATCCCCGCGTCCCCAACCAATGCGCCGCGTGATCGGGCCAGCTGGAAATCTGCGAATCCTTTTGCGGCCGCAGACCATAACCATGGCCACCGTTGCCGTAGACATGCAGTTCGGCGGGAATGCCGTGCTTCTTCAAGCCCGCGTAAAACAGCACGGCACCGAGCGACGACGAGCGGTCGTCGTCCGTATGCACGATGTAGGTCGGCGGGCAACTCTTCGGCGGTTCGATGCCTTCGACCAGCGCATCGGTCTTGGCGTCGTACATATTCCAGGGATAAATGAGAATGCTGAAGTCGGGACGGCACGACGTATCATCGACGATATCGATCCGTTCGTACGATCGCTTTTTGCCGTCGTTCGTCAGTAATCGCGCAGCCACCTGGCCGCCGGCAGAAAAGCCAACCAGGCCGATGCGGTTCGGCTGCAGACCATATTGCTCGGCCTGCGCTCGAATCAGCGATAGCGCTCGCTCGGCATCTTGGAGCGGCTTGGGCCAGCCCGGCGTTTTCGGATCAGCCGTTGTGCGATAGCTCAGCACAAACGCGGTGACGCCGTGCTGGTTGAGCCAATCGGCTGCTTCGGTTCCTTCGAGATCGGGAACGACGCGGCTGAAACCGCCGCCGGGAAGAATGACCACGCCCGTGCCATTCGGCTTTGCCGCTTTGTGAACCGTCATCGTGGGTCGAGTCACATTGCTCACGCGCGTGATCGGCGGGTTTTCGCCAGGCCGAGCTGGCAGAGTTTCGCCGGTCAATCGCGTTGTCTCTCCGGGCGCAAGATCGGGCCAGACGTCGAGCGGCTCAACTGCTGCGGCGATTCGGCCCGCGGCAACCAATAACGCCAAACCAAGGATAAAAAGGCTGCGAAACATCGGCATTTTCCTGGGCAAAAGGCGAAGGGAGAGTGGGTGCTGCGCTTGCCGCGGTTCGCCAGCCTAAGGTATTCTGGAGGGACGCGGAACAAGGGACGTTGCCGCCGATTATTCGCTCAGAGCCAGGCGAGAGAAGGACCACATGATGAGTTTTCGCCGTCTACTTGGAACGCTCGCGTTCGCGGGTGTTCTCGCTGTCTCGATCCAGCTGGCCACCGCCGCCGATCCTCCAGCGACCACGCCGCAAAATTCCGAAGCGCAAATCGCGTCTCTCATCGAACAACTGGGCAACGACGACTTCGCCGTTCGGCAAAAGGCGCAGACGCAGCTTAGCCGGATGGGTCTCGAAGCCTTTGACGCGCTGGTCGCGGCATCGCAACATCACGGCATCGTCGAAGTGAAAATGCGAGCCGGCTATCTGGTTCGCGGCATGACGGTCCGTTGGTTCGACGAATCTGATCCGCCCGAAGTGGCCCGGCTTCTCAAGTCGTATGGCTCGCAGGACGATAAGGAACGCCGCAGCCGAATCGACCGCTTGGCCAACATGACCGACGATCCGAGCGTCAAAGCTCTTTGCCGTTTGGCCCGCTACGAAGTGAATCCGGTTCTCTCGAAGCATGCCGCGCTCTCGATCATGCAGCGCGATGAACCAAAAACGGCCAAGCTGCGTGAGCAACTCGCCGAGTTGATCCGGAAGGCAATCAAGGACAGCAAACGCCCCGCCATTGCCTGGCTGCAGCTTTATTCTCGCACGTTGTATGATCGTGCGGCGACCAGCGACGAATGGAATGCCATGCTCCGTGCCGAGCGCGAGTTGCTCGCACTCTATCCCGAGCTGACCGAGAAACAGGTCGTGCGCGATTTGTATCGCTGGCAGGTAAAATCGCTGCAGCAACTCAATCGCGAGACCGAAGTTATCGCGCTCATGCGGCAGTCGATCGATCTGTTGGAAGGCGAAACGCCAGCGGTCACTGAATTCGTCGATTGGCTAGTCCATCGCCAGGCTTGGCAGGTGGTGATCGAAGTCGGCAGCAAGTTTCCGCACCTCGTGCGCGAAGATCCAGTGCTGTTGTACCTGCAGGCTTACGCCCACGAATCGCTGAAGCAATCGCAACAGGCCAAGGAACTGGCCGCGGCTGCGCTGGAGCTTCGCGCCGACAATCTGGAAGAGCATCTGCTTGTGGCCCGCAAGCTCTTCGATAATTGGGGGCTGTCGAATTATTCAGAGCCCGAGTATCGCGCGGTGATGAAGAAAGCCGCCGCTGGTTCCTATGCCGATTTCAAGGCCCGTTTTGAACTCTCCGAACAGTTGCACGATCGCGACGAGGAACTGGCGGCCGCCGATTGCTTGAAGCCGGCGATTGATTTGATGTTTCCCGATGGCGACGAAGAAAAGGGTGAAATCGCCCGTGAAACAGCCCGCCGAGCGCTGCGACTCCCCGAAGGGGCTCGTTCGCGGATGCACTATTTCTATTCGCGTCACTACAACCAGCAGAAAGACATCGTCAAGGAAAAGAAATCGCTCGGCGAGGCGCTGGCTGCCGATCCGAGCGACGCCGATGTGCTGATTGCCCGGTTCCGGTTGACGAATCTGAACGCTGATGAGCGCACCGAGATCAATCAACAAATCGACGACACCGCGGCCAAGTTCCGTGAGGAAGTGAACGAATGCCGCGAAGCAGTCGAAGAAGCCACCGATGAGCAAGAGCGGGCCAGCTTTAACTATCAACTGGCCATCGCCTGCAATCAGTACGCGTGGTTGGTGAGCAACACTCGCGGCGACTTCGACGAGTCACTCAAGTGGAGCCTGCGATCGGTCGAGATCCGCACCGAGGAAGGCGGCTACTGGGATACGCTCGGGCGCTGCTACTACGCCAAGGGTGATTTGGAGAATGCCGTCAAGACTCAGACCAACGCGGTGAAGCTGCAGCCCCACTCCGGCCAGATTCGCCGGCAACTCACGTTCTTTGAAAAAGCGCTGGCCGATTCCAAAGCAGCCAAACCGTAACCGATGAGCGCTGCCGTTCCTGAGTCTGAAATTGCCGCAGCAGAATTCGTTGTTGCGCCGATTCCTTACGACACCTTCGAAGCCAAACAGCGGCGAGACCTGCAGCTGCATGTTTTTCTGCTGATATCGTCAGCTGCCGTAGTCGCGCTCGCTGCCACGATGACTATTCACGAGGCTAAGGAAGTTCGACTTCCGGGGCTGGCCGTGTCGCTGCCGGAGTTGTGCTACTTTCGTGCTGGCACGGGCATCGATTGTCCCGGCTGCGGTTTGACCCGCAGCTTCATCGCGTTCGCTCATGGGCGGTTGCTGCGCTCTTGGCTCTACAATCCTGCCGGCGCTCTCTTCTTTCCGGTGGTGGTTTTTCAGATTCCTTACCGCGCGGCGCAGCTCTTGCGTATCAGGCGTGGCTTGCCATCCTGGAATCTCGGCAATGTCGCTTACGGCATGTTTGCCGGGCTGCTTCTCACGCTGTTTGTGCAGTGGGTGGCCAAATTTCTGTCATAGTGTCGAATCCCCGAGCAAGTGAAATCATGAGTAATCCTCCTGCTGGCAAAAAAGTCGCCGTCGCCGACACCCATTTGAATGTCATCGAACAAGGGAAAGGTCGGCCGCTGCTCTTGGTGCATGGCTTTCCGCTCGATCACTCGATGTGGGCGGGGCAGATCAGTGAGCTGTCGAGCGATTTCCGCGTGATCGCGCCCGACCTGCGCGGCCTGGGCCTGAGCGAAGTCACCACCGGCACCGTGACGATGCAGCGCTATGCCGATGACCTGGCCGAACTGCTCACGGCGCTCGACGTGAAAGAGCCAGTGATCTTCTGCGGGCTGTCGATGGGTGGCTATATCGCTTGGCAGTTCGTAGCTCGCCACCGCGCAAAGCTCGCGGCCCTGATTGTCGCCGATTCGCGGGCTGTAGCCGACGCTGAAAAAGCGGCAGCGGGGCGCAAGGAGACAGCTGACAAAGTGGAGAAAGAAGGTACCAAAGTCGTTGCCGATGCCATGTTGCCCAAATTGTTCCCGGCGCGGGAAATCGAACGCGGTGCCGCTTTCGTCAAAGCCACCGAAGCCGTAATGCTGGCCTCGCCGCCGGCGGGGGTGGCTGCCGCGCTCCGCGGAATGGCAGCACGGCCCGATTTCACCAGTGAGCTGCCCAAGATCGATATCCCCACGCTCATCATCTGCGGCGAGGAAGACGCCATCGCCCCGGCTGCAGAAATGAAAGGTATCGCCGAAGCCATTCCTGGCGGCAAGTTCGTGAACATCGCCGGCGCCGGTCACATGTCGCCGCTCGAGAAGCCCGCCGAGTTCAACGCGGCGATTCGGTCGTTTCTGAAGTCTTAAGATCGGTCCGCCAACGCTCGAATCGATACCACCCCAGCACGCTGCACCCGAGCAGCAGCGTGCAAAACTCTCGCGAGCCATCCGCGCTCGCGGCCGCGAGAAAAGCGGCCATCAGTAGCGCCGCCGCCAGCAACCCCACCCGCGCTCCCAGCGCGAGCGCCATCGCAATCAGTAAAACTGCCGCGCCTACGCCGGTTAGCGGATGCGCGGCCAACAGTACTCCGCAAACGGTCGTGTACTTGAGCAAATCGCTGACGGTGTAGCGGATTTGCGGGGCAGCGATGGTGGCGGCAGGAGCATTCATAGAAAAGGAACCGTAGCCGGAGTCTCCGTTTAACAATTTATTTTCCGCCAGTGATCTGTTAGGAATGGCTGCGGTTTCAGCTCTCGAAACCTCGCTCTCCTCGGAATGGCCCTCATGATTTACCCGCTGCGTCTCTGGTTTGGCGTTCGCGAACCCGTCGGACAAGCCGCGTACGCTGTTTCCGGCTTTGGGCTGGCGATCTTCAAGTACGTCGTCGAAGCAGCACTGATCTGGATCATGGTCGGCCACGTTTTCCTGCCGCATGACTTTCTGAATCCAGTCCTGAGCATGCGCACGCAACTGCTGGTGGGCAGCCCGCCATGGGTTGGTTGGTTTTTGTTCGCCTGGTCATTGCCGTTTTTGTGGATCGCCATTTCGATGAGCGTCCGCCGCGCAGCCGATGCTCATCTTTCACCGTGGTTCGGCCTGACGGTGATCCTGCCGCTGGTGAACCTGGTCTGGATGGTGGTGATGTGTTTCGTGCCGCACTCAAAGCTGGCCGAATGGAAGCCGACACGCGAGGCGGAGAATCAAACAGGCCAGGCCAAGGATGCAGTAATCGCGCTCGCGGCCAGCCTGATCGCCGGCGGCAGCATGCTGGCGATCAGCGCTTACGGCCTCGCTTCTTATGGCGGATCGCTCTTCATCGGCACGCCGCTGCTGATGGGCATGTTGGCCGCGTTCTTGTTCAACCAGCGTCAGCCGCGCGGCTATTGGCCCTCGATCGGAATCGGCCTCGCTGCCGTATGTTGCGGCGCGCTGGCGATGCTCCTCTTTGCACTCGAAGGACTGATTTGCATCGCCATGGCGCTGCCGATTCTCGCGCCGCTCGGTTTGCTTGGCGGATTACTCGGAAAAATGATCGCCGATACCACGCGCCGGCCAGTACGTGAGCTGATGTGCGTCGTGCTGATCCTGCCAGGACTGGCTTGGATCGAATCGCGTCTGGCGCCGTCACCGGAATTCGAAGTTCGCTCTGCCGTCGAGATCGACGCGCCGCCTGACGTTGTTTGGCGACACGTCATTGAATTTCCCGAGCTGCCGCCGCCCACCGAGTGGTACTTTCGCGCCGGCATCGCCTGTCCGCAGCGAGCCCGCATCGTCGGCGAAGGAGTCGGCGCGGTTCGGCATTGCGAGTTCACGACTGGCGCGTTCGTCGAACCGATCACCGTTTGGGAGCCCGGCCGGCGGCTGGCATTCGATGTCGTCGAGCAGCCCGAACCGATGTTCGAACTCACGCCTTACCGGCACGTTCATCCACCGCACCTCGAAGGCGCCTTGCGAAGCAACCGCGGCGAGTTTCGCCTAATCGAACTACCGAATGGCAGAACTCGACTCGAGGGGAGCACCTGGTATCAGATCGACATGCTGCCGCAATCGTATTGGACGCTGTGGTCGAACGATTTAATTCACCGGATCCATCTGCGGGTGCTTGAGCATGTGAAGCGACATGCTGAACTGGACCATACGCCGCTGGCGACGGAGTAATGCCAAAGCCGGTGAATCCCTGCTGCAGGAGCAGGGGCGATTGGTAACAGACAACTACGGCAGTTCGAAGACGCTTTGCGTTTTCACAATTGCGTAGTCGTCGGGGAACGTGTGAAAGGCCTGCACCATCAGGCTGCGGCTGCGCGTTTCGGCGTGGATGAAGCTAACCGCACCCAAAGCCATGCGGCCGCTGGAATCGAAGACGTGCAGCAAGCCGTTGTGCTTGGTTTCGCCGTTGAGCTCGGATTGGAACGACCAGAAAACTTCCGGTGCAACCGGCTCGAGCTGATAGTTCATCTGATAGACAATGCCGCCGCGGCATTCGACGCGATCGTTCCGCTCGCCCTTCAGGCGATAGGAAAGGAGCCGCCGCTTTTCCGGCAGCGGATGCTGCGCCGAGCAGGCCACTTCGGTGAGCGTAAGTCCCCGGTAACGCCAGGTGATGACGTGTCCTGCGCTGGTGATGTCGATCTGCGCGCGATAATCGCCGCGTTCGACGGTCTTCGTCGCGAACACTTTGAAGAGCTCGGGATGGAGCGCGCGGCCGAAAAGTTGAAAGGACAATTCGGCGACTTTGGGTCTTACGGAGAGCACGGTGTGCGTTTCCTGCAACTTGGATCGCGGCTCGGTGTGAGTCGCGACGTGTGGCATTATACGTTCGAGTTCGCGGCCTCACAAAGCCACTTTCTAAACGTTCGCGGTCGTCCGCGAAATGTCTCTTGACAGTTCTACTTCAGCTACTTCCGTTCGCCTCCATCACGACGTCAGCAGCACTAAGATGTCGTAGATCGCGTGCGCGCCAACCACGATTCCAAAACCGCGCAGCACGAACAAGCAACCAAAAAACAAACCAGCGGCGATACGAAATAAACAACTGAACCAGCCGAATGTGTCGCCATATTGCGGCCCGATCGTCCAGCCGAACAAACTTAGTTCAAAGCGGTAATGCACCGCGGCGAATAGCACGCTCGAAATGCCGACGGCGGTGAGCAAGCTGCCGCGGCGATTCAGGCCCGCTTGTTTCGCCGCAATCGCCAGGCCGGAAAGCAGAATCAAGCGGAAGAGCAGCTCTTCGTAAAATCCAGCGCCGAGATAGCCGATGAACTTCGACCACGTCGAGCGCTCAGTGTTCGTCGCGACCGCAGCGAGAACATCCTGCGCGCTCGCTTCGAAAAATCTCCCCATCAGCCGCGCGAGAACCAGCAGCGCCACGCCAAACGTGAGCGCTTCGAGCCACATCACGCCCAGCACGCGGCGGCGAATGGTCCAGGGATCGTGACGCAGGTGATGCCACGCGAGCAACACGCCGCAGACGAGCAGCGGCAACAAAAAATACTGACCGAAACCGAGCAGTCGCAAGAACTGCCGGCCCCAGACATCGGCTGCGTTGCGTAACGAATCGGGACCGAGCGTCAGCACACCGAGTTCATACGTCAGCAGAATCGGCGCGATGAACACCAGCGACATAAGCGGCCGGCGCGAAAGCTCCCAGTAGCTTTCTGGTCGCGACGCCGGTTCTGGCGAGGTGCGGTGCGTCTTTAAAGTCGCATCCGCACCAACTCGTTGCTCGGAATCCGTTCGAGTCATTCGTTTTGCACTTACGGCTTCAGCCCAGGCACAATGGCATTGGTGGGCCGCCGCAGCGTGTTGTCGTGCGAAAGCACCTTCTGATTGCCGACGAAGTACGTGTTGTTGTCTGCCACAATCAGATTGAATGTCGGCGCGGCTTTTACTTCGCTCACCTCCGACACACGCACCGGGCCGCTGGCCGCATGCAGCACCATGCCGGTCTGCAGATTGCGCGACTTCACCCAGCCGTTGCCGGAAACCCACAAAGGATGCCCGCTGCTGCATTCGATGAATTCGTCGCCCGCTTTGATCCGGATGATCGGCCCTGGAGGACGAGTGGTCGTGCGCACCACCGCTTTGTAGGAGAGTTCGCCGGTCTCAATATCGCGCGACAAAACCATATCGCCAGCGAGCATGCTCTCGATCGCAACCGTACCGCGATCGGTCCAAACTGGTGTACCAGCAACCAGGCAATCGCTGGGGGCGGGAGTGTAAATGCTCGGCCGCAGAACTTCCACGCTGAGGAGCACCATATTGCTTGGCTTCGGCGGGATCAGAGTCTTCGGATCGATCTCGACGATATCCACGCTGCGGGACCGGCTCACCGTGTAATTCTGCTTCGAGCCTGGCATGAAGACTTCATTTTCGTCGGCCCACCATTTCCACCACTTGTCTGGCTCAGCGGGCAACTTGGCATCGGTGGCAGTGTTCAGCACCCAGGAGAGCCGGTCATTCAACTCCGCTGTGTACTGATTTTGAGCGGCCACACCTTCTTCCATCTGCGCATCGCGCGCGGCTCGATTGAGCGACAGCAATTGATTGCCGTTCGGCGCCGTGTTGTTGGGACCGATCCGGCGATACGACGTATTAAGCACCAGCACTTCGTTGTGATCGGCCCCTTCACGCATGAAGGCGTGGCGATAACCGATTTGACCATTCGGCAGAGCGAACTCGGAGATTCGCGAAACGACCGGCGAGTACATCGCCGAGAGGAGCAGCGGCACGAAGTCTTCGCGATCGCGCGACGTCAGCAACTTGGCTGCCGTCTGTCGCACGAGCAGCGATGGCGACATCACCGCATGCCGAGCCAGGGCAACCGTCGCGTCGGTTTCATCGATCTTCGAAGCAACTTCAACGACGAGCAATTCTTCATCCTCGCCGCGGCGTCCTACCAGTTGCTGCAACGTTGGCAGCGCGCTGGCGTCGCGAATTTCTTTGATTTGCAGAACCGCTGCGACCCGTTTTTGAGCATCGGGTGACGCAAGCTGAGCCGCGAGCTTAGTGACGATCGGATTCCAATGAGTGGCCGCCTTTTGCTGAGCTGCCTCGCGGTTCTGCGCGAAAGCAATGTCGGCCTTGCTGACCCAATCGCGACCGACGCGGACAAAGCCTAGGCGTTGCCGAGCCGTGATGTTGTCGGGAGACAACTCGCAGACACGCATCAGGTGGATGCGTTCGCGCTCCTTCAAGCCTTTGCGTGCGCACCAATCGGCCATTTCGATCTGGCCTGCCGCCGTGTTGGCCGCCGCGGCTCGCAGCTTTCCATACAGCGCGAGCAATTCCTGATGCTCTTTGTCGGTTGGTTCACCACCGACAACCCACTCTCCATTCGTGCCGCGCAGATAGCCCTGGTGCCAGCGCGCTGCCGAGTTATCCGGCGCGGCATCGATGGCCGAACTCAACAGCGAATCGCGATCTGCGAGCAAACCGTAGACTTCGCGCTGCAATGCTTCGCGAACCGCTTCTTCGGCTTTGCTCGCGCCAACGGCTTCAGCCGCCCGTACTTCGCCTGCTACGAAGACTGACGAAGCAAGAAACAAAATTGGAACTAACCCGCCCAGCTGCCCTAAGCGTGTCTTCATCACCCGCCTCCTGATCACAAGCCCCTGTCCCAAGAGTCTGCTGCAGCGGATGAAAGGTAGTGGCCTCACCTTGGCCGCAGCAACGGTCAGCATACGCTATCTAGTATCGACTGCAATCTGCTTTTAATCAGATCAAAACAATCGCATGTGTTCGTGAAGTAATCGCTGCCGCTATTGCTCTGGCTTCAAGCCCGGCACGACAACATTGGTAGGCCGGCGCACGGTGTTGTCGTGCGACAGCAACTTGTGCTCGCCGACGAAGTACGTGTGAAAATCTGCGACCACCAAGTTGTATGTTTCGGCCACAATGCCCGGCTGGGCAGCAGTCAAGTTCACGGGGTTCGTCGCTGTGTGGAGCACATCACTCGCCTGCAATTCTTTTGTACGCACCCAGCCTGTGCCTGAAACCCAAAACAAGTGACCGCCGGTCGCTTGAATCTTTTCCGCGCCAACCATTAGTTCCGTAAGCTGTCGTTTTTCACGCACGGTGGTGAGGAGCACCGGCTTGTATGCAAGCTCACCACTCTCGACATCGCGTGACAGCACTAAGTCGCCAATTTTCAAACGTTCGACAGCAACCGGCCCTTGATCGGTCCAAATCGGCGTGCCGGCATTGAGGCAAGAAGTCTTACGCGGCCACTTAAAATCGGTCCAATCTTCCCGCCGATTGTACTGGTAATACGAATACATGCCCTTTCCGTCCGGCAAGGTCCATTCATTCAGATCGAGCCACCACTTCCACCATACGTCCGGCTGCGCAGCGAACTTTTCGCCGGTGGACTTGGTGAGCGCATCCGCGATACGGCGGTTTCTTTCGTCAGTCAGGCGGTTCTTTTCAGCGACAGCGACCTCGGTGCGCGCGTTATCAACTTCGATTAAATTTTCCATGCGATGCTGATTGAAGAACACCGGAGCGAGGTTGCGTGAAGGTCCTAAGTACTGCCCCGCCGGGATATTCATTCTGAACGAAGTATCAGTAACCAGCAGTTCGTGATGATCCATACCTTCGCGCCAATAAGCCTTGCGCATTACCGTCTGCCCGTTCGGTAATACCTGGGCCTCAAACTGCGTGGAGATCGGCGAATACATCGCCGAAATCATCAGGGGCACGTAATCGGTCATCTCGCGCGGCTGCAGAAGTTCGGCTGCCGTCTCGCGCACTTTGAGTGAAGTCGACTCGGCCGCCAACCAGGCCAATAGTTCCGTCGACGAGACATCGGGCAGTTTCTTGCACACAGCAAGAATCAGTAACTGCTCGTCTTCACCGCGTGAGCCCAACGCATCGAACAAAGCAGGCAGCGCACTCGTGTCGTTAATCGCCAAAATCTGGTTGACGGCAGCCTGACGCTTTTCTTCCGTGAGCGAGGTCAACTGAGGTGCGATCTTCGCGATGATCGGAGACCAACGCTCATAGTTTGCCTTGAGTTCTCGCCTCCGCGCTTGTTCGCGAGCGACCGCTTGACGCTCAACCCACTGATTGCCAACTCGCACCTGATCGAGCCGTTGTCGTAATCCAGCTTGGTTAGCATTGAGGGCCAAGGAACGGAGCAAATGCGCTCGCTCCTGCTGCTTCAAGCCGTTCTTATCACACTAATCGGCGAGCAACTTGTGACTCGCCGCGTCGTCGGCTTTCGTGCTGCGGAGCGCGGCGTACTCGCGATAGAGTTGCCCCTCGCGCGCCGTTGGCTTGGCGTCGGCCGCTTTCCAATTGCCATCGGCACCTTGCACGCGACCCAGATACCACTGCGGCAGTTGTGCGCCAGCTTCATCATTGGCCGCAGCCTGCAGCAGTTTCTCGCGATCCTCACTCAAGCCATAGACTTCTCGCTGCAGCGCCTCGCGAACTCTTTCCTGAGTGAGCTTGGAACCCCGATTGGCCGGTGGCGGCTCGACGCCGCGAAGCGTGGCGTCTGCGGCCAGCAGGAATAGAGTTCCGGCCACGAACACGCGAGGAATGAAGCGTAGGTCCATTTTTGGCTCCGGTGCGATTGAGCAGCCCCACTCATTAACTCACCGGCAGGTAGTTACTATTGATCGTACCGTGCCGCTTACTCCGGCTTCAAGCCAGGAACTGCAACATTGGTTGGGCGACGGACGGTGTTGTCGTGCGACAACACTTTCTGCTTGCCCACAAAGTAGTTGTTGAAATCGGCGACGACCAGATTGTAAGTCGGCGCGACCGGCGATTCGCTGACCTCCGCCACTCGCGTCGGCCCGGTCGCCGTGTGCAGCACCATGCCGGACTCCAACTGCCGCGACTTCACCCAACCTTGGCCCGAAACCCAGAACAAGTGACCGCCGCTGGTTTCGAAGGTTTCGTTGCCCGCCTGAATCTTCACGAGCCTGCCGGGAGGACGAACCGTAGTGCGCAGCACCGGCTTGAAGGCCAGTTCGCCCGAGTCGATATCGCGCGACAACACCAGGTCACCGGCCAGAATTTTTTCGATGGCCACTTCGCCCCGCTCGGTCCACACCGGCGTGCCTGCAGCCAGGCAATCCATGCGGCCACCACTCGCGCTGATCGAGCGAGAGCCACTCCCGGCCTGTCCCGTGCCGTTGCCGCTGCCGAGCGAATTTGGACCCTGCTCGACCACGGCTACGGTGCGCGAGTGTTGAATCGTGGCAACGGCCTTGCTCCCCGTGGCGAAGACTTCATTCTGTTCGTTCCACCACGTCCACCATTCGTCGGGCACGGCTGGCAGCTTTTCCTGCGTCGCTGTGTTCAGCACCCAGGCGATCCGATCGTTGAGTGCCTCGGTCGCTCGATTTTGAGCGGCTGCCGCTTGTTCCAAGCGCCGCGCAGTCAGGCGAGCATCGCGAGCCGCAACGCCAAACGTCTGCTGACTGTCGCCGCCGGGCGCAGCGACTCGCTGATACGTCGTATCGAGAATCAACAACTCTTGCCGATCGGCGCCTTCACGCAAAAACATCTGCCGGTAACCGATTCTGCCGTTCGGCAGAGCCACTTCTGCGATCTGCGAAACCACGGGGGTGAACATCGAAGAAACCAGCATCGGCACATAGCTGTCACGATCGCAGGCCTGCAACTTCGTGGCCGCGGTATGCCGCACAAACAGCGATGGCGAAAAGACGGCATGCCGGGCCAGCGCGGCAATGGCGGCTGGATCGGTCATTTGCGCGGTCGCTTCGACGACTAGCAGCTCCATCTCTTCGCCGCGCGTACCGAGGACTTGCTGCATTGCAGGCAGCGCAGCTGGATCATGAATCTGCTTCAACTGGGCAGCAGCGGCTTCTCGTTTTGCGGCATCGCTGGCCGACAACTGAGCGGCCAGCTTGGTGAGATGTGGAGTCCAGTAAGCAATCGCCTTTTTCGCGGCTGCGTCTTGAGCTTGCTGTTTGTTGATCTCGTCGCGCAAAACCCAATCGTTGCCGATGTGGACAAAACCCAGTCGCTGTCGAGCCGCGGTGTGATCGGGACTCAACTCGCATACGCGCAGCAAGTGAACGCGTTCCTGCTCGCGGAGAAAATGCTTGCCACACCAGTCAGCCAGTTCCAACTGATCGACGACTGTGTCTTTGCTATTCGCCCGCTGATTTTCGTATCCCTTCAGCAGCGATTGCCGCTTCTTGTCCGAGCGGTCATCGAGCTTTACCCATTCGCCCGTTGTCGAACGAACATACCCATGCTGCCAGCGCGCCGCGGCATTGTCGGGGGCTTGTTCGAGTGCTGCCGAAAGGAGCTGCTCGCGATCAACGTCGAGGCCATACACTTCGCGCTGCAGCGCCTCGCGTACTGCGTCGTTGGCGATAGCGCTGGCTTTGTCAACTTTCTCGACCGCCAGCGAGAGCGCCGGCAACACTGCCAACGAAAGCAAAGAAAAGTATTCGCGCGACCATCCTGTCCCAGCGTTCATACGACCGCCTCCCGCCTGTTCCAAAAGAAAAGATCGCGACGGGATGCCCCAATCCGAGCCGCGACGTGGTCAGCATAGCGGAAGCAAACCAAGCGACGCAAACAATTTGCGGCTTGCTGCGAAATGCCAACTGCGAACACGTTGCCTGTGACAAACAGCCTTGCTTTCCGCCCTGCGCCGACTGTTTCACTGCCGGCTCGATGGGTTACGATTCTTTCTCGTGTTATTGGCCGTTCGGCTTTTCCCGAAAGTGATTCTGCCATGTTTCGAGTCTGGTGCGTCGTCACGCTGTTGTCGTTGACTTGTTTCGCCGCTGCCCAGGAACCGGTGGAGGATGCCAAAACCGATCTCGTCGGCCGGTCGCGCGAGGAATTCATCGTCACTCCGGTGAATCAACTCCTCACTCCGTTTGGTCGGTTGGTCGAACTGCCCGGTTTGCGGCCGCAGGCGCTGGCTCTTTCGCCCGATGGCAAAATGCTGGTGACCTCGGGCAAGACGAGTGAGCTCGTCGTCATCGAACCGGCCAAAGGTGAGATTCTGCAGCGCGTCAAACTTCCCGCTGACGACAAAACCGAGCCACCGGAAGCGCCGTCGACGAACATCCTCATGCCCGATACGAAGGGCATCGTCAGTTTTACTGGTCTGATCTTTTCCGCCGATGGCCAGAAGCTTTATCTGAGCAACGTGAATGGCTCGATCAAAGTCTTTGTCGTCACCGATGGAAAAATCGCTCCTTCGCATACGATTCATCTGCCGCTCGCCAACGCGCCGCGGCGAAAACCCGAGATTCCCAGCGGCCTGGCCCTCACCGCCGATGGCAAGCTGCTGTATGTCTGCGGCAACCTCTCGAACAAACTGCTCGAAATCGAAACCGCCACCGGCAAGACGCTCCGCACCTTCGACGTCGGCGCGGCGCCCTACGATGTGGTGCTCGTCGGCCACAAAGCCTACGTCAGCAACTGGGCCGGCCGTCGTCCTGGCGCTGGCGATCTTGTCGGCCCCGCTGGCCGGGGCACCGAAGTGCGCGTCGATCCCGTTCGCTTCATCGCCAGCGAAGGCTCGGTGAGCATTGTTGATCTCGAGGGAAAGCAGAAGACCGTCGAACTACTCACGGGTCTGCACGCCTGTGCTCTCGCGGTTTCGCCAGACAAAGAATACGTCGTCTGCGCGAACGCGGGCAGCGATAACATCAGCCTGATCGATGTCGCCAAGGAGCAAGTGATCGATACGATCTGGTGTAAACAAAAACCTTCCGACCTCTTCGGCGCTTCGCCCAACGCCCTCGCCTTTGCACCGAACGGCAAACGTCTGTACGTCGCCAATGGTTCGCAAAATGCCATCGCGGTGATCAAGTTCGATCCTGAAGACAAAGGGGAATCGGTTCTGCAAGGCTTGATCCCCGTTGGTTGGTTTCCCGGCGCGCTGGCCTTCGATGCCGAGCGAAAGCATATTTACGCGGCGAATATCAAAGGCATTCCACTTGCGCCGAAGAAGCAGCCAGGCTCGGGCGCAGAAGGGTTCAACTCGCATCATTACTCCGGTTCGGTTTCGCTCGTGCCATTGCCGGCCGATGCTCCGACGCTGGCCAAGCTTTCGCAGCGGGCCGCGGTAAACATGCGGCGCGGCCGCATCGCCCAGGCAGGGCAACCGCCGCGCCCAGATCAGCCGCCGCGGGCCATTCCTGAACGGATCGGTGAGCCGAGCAAGATCAAGCACGTCGTTTACATTCTCAAGGAGAACCGCACCTACGATCAGGTCTTCGGTGCGCTCAAACGCGGCCGCGGCCACGCCGATCTGTGCATCTTCGGCGAAAACGTCACGCCCAATCAGCACAAGATGGTCAATGACTTTGTGCTGCTCGACAACACTTACTGCGCCGGCATCCTCAGCGCCGACGGGCATCAGTGGAGCACCACGGCCTTCAGCACCGATTACATGGAGAAGAGCTTCGCCGGTTTTCCGCGGAGCTATCCCGACGGCATGGGCCCCGACGAAAGCGATGCCATCGCCTATTCGCCGGCCGGTTTTATTTGGGATAACGCGTTGCTCCACAAAAAGACGATTCGCAACTACGGCGAATTCATGGGCCCGGAAGTGAAGTACGCCGATCCGGCCAAGAAGGGTAACCCGAGTTTCCTAGCCTGCTATCGCACTTGGAGAGGCGAATCGAAGGAAGTGGTTTTCGCTTCGTCGCCGTCGGTCGAAAGCCTCAAGCCCTTTTCGCCGACGGCGTATGTCGGCTGGAACATGTCGGTGCCCGATCAGTTCCGCGCCGATTTCATCATCAACGAGCTGAAGGAATACGAAGCCAAGGGCGAGTTCCCGAACCTCGTGATCATCTGCCTGCCGCAGGATCACGGCAGTGGCACGAAGGTCGGCTGCCCTACGCCGTCGGCCTGCGTTGCCGACAACGATCTGGCCTTCGGACGCATTGCCGACGCGCTGAGTCACTCGAAATTCTGGAAGGATATGGCCATCTTTGCGATTGAAGACGATCCGCAAAATGGCTGGGATCACGTCAGCGGCTATCGCACAACCGCCTATGTGCTGAGCCCGTTTGCCAAACGCGGGGAACTCATCAGCACGCAGTACAACACGACGAGCTTGATCCGCACGATGGAACAAATCCTCGGCATGAAGCCGATGAATCAGTTCGACGCCTCGGCTGTGCCGATGTTCGATTGCTTCACCGACGAGCCAAACTTCAAGCCGTTCGATTCGGTGCCGACGAATATCCCGATCGACACGATGAACCCCGATCCCAAGTCAATCCTCGACCCGATCCTGCGGGAAGACGCCCTCGTCTCGGCGACGCTCAACTTCGCCGAGATCGACCGCGCGCCGGAAGACGTTCTCAATCGCATCATTTGGCGCAGCGTGAAAGGAAGCAAAGTGCCGTTCCCCGAATGGGCGGTGACTGCTGTAGAAGAAGATGAAGAGGAAGAAGCCCGTGAGCGACAGGGGAAGAATTAGAGCATTCACGTCAGTAAGGTCGCGTAGAACGAGGCCATGGTTCGTTCGAGCATTAACGTCGAGCCACTGGTCCGAAGCATGGCTTCGGACTACGTGACCCTAGCGCATTACTACCACACCACGATCTCATTGTTCTCAGCCAGATCGACATGCACGATCCGTTCTCGCGCGGTCGGATTGGCAAGGAGCCACTTGGCGAGCGGCGCGATGATGAGCTGTTCAACCGCGCGATGTAGCGGCCGGGCGCCATAGCGGGCGTCGTAACCAGCGGCCGCGAGATGATCGACGAGGGAGTCGCTCCATTCGAGGCGGAGATCGTTCTTGGCCAACCCTTCGCGCTGGGCGATGGCAGCCAATTCGCGACGGGCGAGGGAACGGATCGTCTCGCGCGAGAGTGGCTGGAAGGCGATGACCGAATCGATCCGGTTGTAGAACTCCGGGCGAAACGTTCCCATGGCAATCCGCTCGAAGGCTGGTTGGACGGTCGAATCGAAACCGACCGCGGCGCTCCGTTCTGCGCCGATATTGCTCGTCATCACAATCACCGCGCTGCGAAATGTCGTCGTCCGGCCGAAGCGATCGGTCAGGCGGCCTTCGTCGAGTACACCGAGCAATGCATCGAGAACTTCCGGCGCGGCTTTTTCGATTTCGTCGAAGAGGACCACGACAAACGGCTGACGACGAATCCGCTGGATGAACTCGCTCAACTGGCCATCGGCATTCTGAAACAGCCGCTGGGCCGCGCCGTAACCGGCATATTCGCTCATATCGAGGCGAACGAGCCGGTCTTTCATGTTGCCGGCGCCGAAAATGAAGCGCGACAGGGCCTTGGCCATTTCGGTTTTGCCGACGCCGGTCGGGCCGCAGAGGAGGAGCACGCCGAGCGGACGATTCGGGTCATTCAAGCCACTCTTGAGCGCGGTGACGACTCCGGCAGCAGCGGCGCAAGCCGCTTCCTGGCCGAGAACCTCGCCGCGGAAACGCGTGAGAACTTCCTCGTGCGGCAATGGCAGATCATCGCGCAGCAGCACTTCCGGCAAACCAGTGTCACGCTGAAACCGCGCGAGCACGTGGTGCTGAGTGAGCTTCGTCCGCTGTTCCTTGGCAGAGTCGTCCAGCAAGTGCCGCACGAACGCGGCACTCCGGCCGGGAAACGCCGCATACGGTTGAAACCGCTTGAACAGTCGATAAACAAGCCCGGCCAACCCTTCGTCGAGTTCCAACTTCTGATGCCGAGCGCCGGTTCGCAGCAACTCGTCGAGCAGCGCGCGGCCGTCAGTGGGCGAAAACTCGGGAATGTGAATAACCTGAAATTGATCGACGAGCCCCGGCAGCAACTGCCGGCAGGCGTCGAGCTCGGCGGGCGTCGTTTCGGCTACAAGTCGCAGTTCGCCGCGCTCGACGTAAGGATGCAGAAAGTTCGCGACGTTTGCGCCTTCTTTACCGCCGCCGACTGTCGCCAATTCGAGCAGGTCTTCCACGCAGAGCAGTCCGCCCTTTTCGCCCAGCTCGGCGATCATTTGTTCGCAACGCTGCTCCCATTGGCCGAGGTACTTCATGCCGGCGATGATTCGCGCGCCGCTGGTCAGCCAAAAGTTGCGGAGGGCTGTCGACTTCTTCTCTTCTTCTTCGGTTTGCTCTTCGCTGGGCTTTTTCACATTCGTCCGCTGCAACAGACGAATGGCTTCGACGAGGACGGTCGACTTGCCGCCGCCGCGCTCGCCGACGAGTAGCAGGCTCGCACGCTCATCCTTCAAATGTCCGGCGACCTGCCGGACTTCTTTATCGCGCAGCAACGCCCGTGGCCAACGACCGGCCCGGCCGCGTTGACCCAGTCGTTCGGCGACGCTGCTGAGCGCGGCATATTGCTCGGGTTTCTCGCGAATCGATTGGCGCTGATTGGGAACGTGGACGGCGTGCAAGCTGAATGCGCCGGGCATCAGATGCCGCGACAGATCGCGCGGCGTGAGCTTGCCGAGAGCTTGCTGCACCGCCTCTTTCACGAGATCCTCGATCGGATCTTGCGGCTGATAGGTCAAGCGAATGCCGAGTGTCGGAATGACGCAATGCAGCGCGCCGTCGCCGCGCTTGCCGTGAACGCAAGTGATTCGGAGTTCCAGCGGCGGGCTGACGGGATAAACGTAGTCCCCCGTGTTGTACTCGGCGCGGATGCGGACGCGATGATCGCGCAGCGACAGGTCGGCGAAATCGGCCGAACCCATGCCACCCGTTTGGCGAAAGTTCCAGATCAGATAACGCTTGAGCTGCAGCAGCGCGGCTGGCACGTTGACGTCGACGGCAGCGGCCCGCGCACCATCGAGCACGCTGGCCGTGAAAGCGCCCTGCGAGTCTTGCCAGACAACAACGGGAAAAGGTTGCGTCATGATTGCACCTCCGCTTCTTGATCATCCGCCCGTACGGCGAGTTCCGGCGGTAGCGGCAAACCGGCAAGCAGGAGTGTTTTCCATTCCTTCGTGGTCGGAAACGTCGGCTGCGTCAGACCGCTGCGCAGATCGATCGTCGACCCAGCTTCGTCGTAGAAGCGCAGGATGTTGCCGAGCGGGAATGGATCATCGGCAGCCGTTGCCTGACCGCTCCGCAATTGGACGAGCCCGTCATCATGTTGCTGACGCAACTCTTTGGCAGCCGTGGCAGCGTCGCCGCTGAAAGCCAGCACCCAGACCTGCACGGGAATCAGGTTTTCTTTTTGTTCGCAGAACATATGGATGCCAGCTTCGGCGCGGGCGAGCGGCCCGATTCCGGAACCGGACAGGTGCGCTACAAATCCTTCCGCGCGGTTGTCGCTAACGATCCGCGCGGAGAATCCGAACTCATCTTTGAAAACACTCAAAATAGTTTGCAGTTTCAGCACCAAGGCAGGACGGCTGATGCGTACCAGCGGCTTCAGCCAGAACAGCACATCCTGCGGCTCGCTGGCTGACGCGAGCATGGTTTGCAGATGGGCCGCTTCATAACGCAGATCGAGCAACCGGGCCGCAGTTGCTTCAGGCTTTGGTTTTTGGGCAGCTTCGGTGAGATAATCGTGAACATCCTGCGCTGAAGCGAAGTCGCGCAACAAACTGCCGATCGGCACGCGGCGCATGTAATTGCGAGTCAGCTCTTTGGTGGGCCCAACAATGCGTGGCGTCGTCGCCGAAACCGGACCAGCCGAGGCTGCTTTCGCAACCAGTTCGCTGACGTCGCGGTGCATCTCGCGCAGTTGTTGCAGTTGCTCCTTGAGGGCGTAGTAACGAATCTGCTCCGCCGAAAGCCCTCGGCCACCGCCGCTGCTGGCGGGGCGATGCGATTCGAGTTCATCTTCCACGCGATCGAGAAACCCGGCGATGCGGCGGATCTTCTCGGCTGGCTCGGCATCATCGAACGCATGACAATCGTTGGCTTGCACGCTGCCCAGCGGTTGCACTGCAGCCGTCACACCCTCGGGGGCGGGATAAACGGTGATGACCGCGGGGAGCTCAGGGTTCACCCCCGACAGGCTCGCCGCGACGGGATGCATCAGCTGTTGTTCGATGGCTCGCTTCAGTGCTCGCGCGCCGAACTGAGGGTGATAGCCGGCATCGACGATGCTCTCCATCGCGGCTTCATGCACGCAGAGCGCGCAGCGGCGACGCACCAGGCCGTCGCGGCGGAAAATATCTTCGAGCAACAGCTGCGCGATGTTCCGCATCTGGTCGCGCGATAATGATTCGAACGGAATCACTCGATCGATGCGGTTGAAAAACTCCGGCCGGAAAAAGCTTTCGGCCGCTTTGACGAACACGTGCTGCCGCGAAGCCGGGTTATTCGCGAGACCGATTTGGCCGCCGTGGGCCGTTCCCAGATTCGAGGTCATCACCACCACGGTGTTCGAAAAATCGGCAGTCCGGCCCAAAGCATCGGTCAGCCGCCCTTCGCCGGTCACTTGCAGCAGCAGGTCGAAGACATCTGGATGCGCCTTTTCAATTTCATCGAGCAGCACGATCGAAAACGGTTGACGGCGAACGGCCGATGTCAGCAGACCATCGGGCTCTCCCGGTGTGCCGAGCAACTGTGCCGCAGCCGACGGCGAGGCGTATTCATTCATATCGAATCGCAACAGCCGGGCCGGATCGCTGTACATGACCTCGGCGAGAACCTTGGCGCATTGCGTCTTGCCCACTCCGGTCGGGCCGAGAAAGAGGAGTACCGCGAGCGGATGAGATCGATCGGCGAGGCGCGCCTTGGCGATGGTCACCACGTCGGCGGCAGCGGAAACGGCTGCTTCCTGGCCGATCATGCGTTGTTGCAGGTTCTTCAGCACTTCGCTGCGATTGAGCTGAATCTGTTCATCAAGAATCGACAAAGCTAAGCCGGTTTTGCGATGAAACTCGTCATACACTTCGCGGCGGGCAATCGTGCGCGAGGGCATCTTCAGCGCGAGTTGCCGCGCAAAGGCGGCGCTCTTGCCCGGGAAAGCGGCGTCGCGAATGTAGCCTTGCTGCAGCTGCAGCATTGACGGCAGCGCATCGAGGTTGAACTTGAGATGATGTTCCGCTTCTAAGTTGCGCAGCACTTGAATCATCACGCGACGCGTCGCTTCCTCGCCCATCGCATCGACGCGTATCACATGAAACTGATCGGCCAGGCCGCGATCGCGTTCACAAAACGTTTGCCAGGCTTCGGGCGTCATTTCGGCGAGCACGCGCACTTCGCGGCGTTGGATGAATGGCTTGATGACGTCGGCTGCGCACAGACTGGCGTCGCGACTGATCCCTGCTCGATACAAGCCGAGGAAATCGTCGAAGTAAAGCACATGGCGTTGCTTGCGAGCGACTTTGAGAATCGCCTGCAGCCGACCTTCCCACTGGCCGACATACATCATGCCGCTGATGAGCCGCTGCGGCGATAACAGCCAGACGTTGAGCTTGGCGGAGTAGGGTTTGCCGCGGCGCGCGACGCGTCGACGAACCGTTTCGTGCAGCACGGTGGTTTTGCCGGCGAGCCGCGGGCCGACGAGCACGATTGGTCGGCAGTCCTGACCATCGAGCAAATGGTACAGCTGAGAAACCTCGCGATCGCGGCCAACGGCCTGGTGCAGTTCAGCCGGATAGAGCCAATCGAGACAACGGCCGACGCGTTGCAGTTCGACGCCGCCATCGACGCGCGTGTCGTCGAGGAGTGCGGCGAAGGCGCGAGCCATTTTCTTTTCATCGAAGGGGCGTGTGTTTACCTCGATGTCGACCGTGCTAATCCAGGCTTGGCCGGGGATGGCTTCGTCCTCGGGGCGAACCTCGGCATCGTGACCGAGCACCTTTTCCAATTCGCGATAGTGATGCTGGATCGCTCGCGTGGCTTCGGCTTCGAGCTGCGCGTCGGTTTCGTATTCGAACCAGACCATTGGGAGCGATGGCGTGAAGGCGACGCGGCGTTCGAGGGCGGCAAATGTGGCGAACAAGAAACGGACGCGCGCCTGGCGATGCTTCAACTCGATGGTGAGCTTGATCACTCGCGATTGCAGCGGCGGCGAGAACGCGGCTTGCATCAGGTCTTCGTGCCGATCCTGCCGACCAAGGCCGTCGAGTTGTTCTTTCAGCCGTTTGTTGAATTTGCCCATCGCCAGGCCCAGATGCGCATCGGCTGCCTGCGGCCCGTGCATGAACAACGTGCGAACGTGATGGATCGGGCGGCCCCCTTCGCGGCGGACCTCGATGTAAATCGGCAGTGTCAGTTCCATTGATCGAGCAAGGCCCAAATGCGATTGGCAAGGTGTGCTTCGGCCGCGGCGGCAACCGCAGGCTCGAGCTGTTTGTCGACGATGGGAAAAGTCTGATTCAAATACGGATCGATCACGACTTTGTCGTACTTTGCATACCGGCGACGACAGCGGAGATTGGCATAGGAGCCGACGCGGCCGATGTTGGGTGGCGGTTCGAAACCAATCAACGGCATCGGTATAGCTTCGACATTGCAAACCAGTCGGCGGTTCGCGGACATTTCAAAAAGATGCGCGCCGCCTTCAGATTGCAGCAGCGAGATCGAGTGAGCATGCTTCGTTTCGAGCGCCAGCCCAATACATTCGTCCGGTGGATCGGCAATTCCCGCCAGGGTCGGCTCCCACACATCGAGAAGTACCGGACGCTTCTCCACCACGCCCTTCTCGGTGAGCGTGTCGACGATGTGCGGCAATTGCATGGCGGGCCAAATCTTGCTGCGGCGCTCGCCGGTGAACTGCGCGCTGTGCAGTCGCAGCCAATGGAGTTCTGGCCGCGGCCCACGCAACTCGATCAGGTTGGCATAGATCTGGCCAAGCTCGCAGACGTGCGAAATGTCTTCGCCCGTGATTACCAGCGTCAACGTCGACGGCCGATCATCCTGCTGCAGATATAGATCAAAGAGCAGTTCGCGCAGATCTTTGGCCAGGCCCTGCTGGGTGTCGCTGGTCGTCACGGCTGAGAGCGGACGAGCGGCGTACAAATCCTGCAACGCCATTTCTTCCAGCGCAAAGACATCGGCTGTCAGGCTATCGACGCGCTGCAGCAATTTTTCTTGCCGCAGTGCCTTGGCGTCTTGCGGCGAGAACTGGAACTTCGGCTCGTGGCCGCGCTTGCGAGCCTTCTTTCGCTCTTGCTTCTGAACCTGTCGCAGACGGTGGATCTCGTTGCGGGCCTGCAAAAGCGAACCGCTCTGCCGCAGCTGTTGCAGCTTGCGGCGGAGATCGACCACGTCGTTCACGATGGCCAGCGTGTTGTTATCAGCAGTTCCGCCGAAGGCACCTTTACTCAAGGCTGGCCGCGCTGCCGATTCGATCGTCAGCTGGCCGTCGCCGGTTTTAACCGTGCTGTCGATAATGACATCGCCGGCGTAACGAGTGAGCTGTTCCGCCAGTGGCGCAACCAGTTGCCGTTCGATCGCGCGCTTGAGCGGCCGCGCGCCGTAGCGTGGGTCAAATCCGTTGGCGGCGAGCTGATCGACGACGCCCGGCTCGATGGTGAGATTCAAATTGCGCAGGCGAATGCCATCACGGGCTGTGACTCGTTCGATCTCACGTTGGGCGATGCTGTTGATCGTGCGCTGATCGAGCGGCGCGAAGGGGACGATTCGATCGAGCCGGTTGAACATTTCAGGCCGCAGATAGTTTTTCACCTCCTGCTCGAAGTGCCGTTCGGCGTGTTGTTCGAGCGCTCGCTCGCCGCCGAAGCCGACGTTGGCCTGGCGGAACGATTCGGCGCCGAGATTCGACGTCATGATGACAACGGTACTCGTGAAATCGGCGACGCGGCCCGCGCCGTCGGTCAAACGTCCCTCGCCGAGGACTTGCAGTAACACATCGAAAAACAGCGGATGAGCTTTCTCGAATTCGTCGAGCAGCACGACCATGAATGGCTGATCGCGGACCTTTTGCGTGAGCAAACCTTGCGTCGTAAAGGTGCCGCCGATGAGTCGTTCGATGGCGTGTGCGTGGGCATATTCGCTCATGTCGAAGCGAATCATGCGGTGCGGATCTTGATAGAGAAACTCCGCCAGCGACTTGGCCATCTCGGTTTTGCCGACGCCGGTCGGGCCGATGAAGAGGACTGACGCGATCGGTTTGCCGCCGCGGGCGAGGCCCGCTTTGACGGCAGCGATGAGATCGACGACGAGATCGACCGGCTGCGGCTGACCGATCACGCGCTGCTGAAACCAGCGGCGAGTTGCTTCGACATCGAGCGGCACGGCGTCGTCGAGCATGAACAGCGGCAGGCCCGTTTCTTGCGAAAACTCCTTTGTCACTTCCGAAGCGGTGATCGTGTGTTTTTCGTCGCGATCTTCCAGCATGTTGCGCAGGAAGCGGAGTGGCCGACCCGGCGCAGCGCTGTAAGCCGCGTAGCGTCGATGCAAGCGATCAAGCACACCGAGCGCAGCAGGCTCGATCACTTGCGCTGCCGATTCCAAGCCACTGCCGGCGACTTGTTGCAAGATGCTGCGGGTCTGCTCCGGCGTGCTCTCGGCGATTTCGATTTGCACAAAGGCTTCGAGGAGCTGCGGATCTTCACGCTCGATGGCAGCGATTTGCTGCGGCGTACATTCAGCGATTGCGAGCAGCGTGCCGCGCGCGATCGCAGGACAGAGGAGCGAAGCAATGCCTTGCTGATTGCCGCCACCCTTGCCGACCTCGATCAACTCAGCGAGATGATCGAGATGAACGACGGCCCGCGTGCGGGCGGCTTCCTTGAGTAGCTTCTGACAACGTTCCTGCCACATGCCGAAGCCGGTCATGCCGGCGACGATGCGCGAACCGCTGGTTGACCACAGTTGCCGGTCGGCGAGGCCCAGGGAACCGCGGAGCCGCGCGAGCTCGCGGACCACGGCAGTCTTTCCAACTCCTGACTTGCCAACCAGGAGCACGCTGCGCGGCAGCGGCCCGGCCAGCGTTTCAGCCAATCGCTGCACTTCGCTAGTTCGTTCGTAGGTTTTCTCGCGTTCGCGCTTGGTCCAAGTCTGCGTGAGGTCGAAGGCGACCTGCTTGAGAATGGAGATTTCCTTTGCGGCGGCTTTCTCTTTTTCCACGGCAGCTTGCTTGAGCGTGGGCAGTTTCACTTGCAAGCTTAACGGCCGCAGCTGCAGTGAACGCCGATGATCGAGCAGTACGAGTCGCTGCAGGTGCGAAGCCGTGGCCTGTCGCGAGAGGGCCGAGCGAATTTGTGGTTCGAGCTGCGCAGCGAGTTCCTTTTCGTTCGGCGCCAGAATCTCGATCTGCAGCGCGGGAAAAAACGCGATCACCGCGTCCGCGGCGGGTACGCCCGTTAAGGGACCGTGTTGCCACTGGACGTAGTGCAATTTGAGCGTAACCGGATTTGTTCGATAACGATCGCCGCGGATCGGAGGCACTTCGATGGCGATCTCTTTTACCTCCGGCAATTCACCGAGGCGGCAGCGCCAGGCTTCTTCGGGCGGTAGTTTTTTGATTTGCGCGCGCAGCCGCTTGCCGAGCGTTTTGCGCAAGCGGCCGAGATCGGTTTGCAGTAGCGACACGCCGGGAAACAGGAGTGACTCGGCGAGGAGCGTTTCATCGGCCAGCGTTTGCACAAGGGCCGCGAGCCGCCAGGTGAATTTGGGCATGTGGTTTTTCGATATCGTCGAGCGAGTCATTTCATCAAGCGACAACGAAAGCGGCGTCGTGGTTCACGGTGTTATCGTGAGGACGGCACTAAACCAGCTTCCACCCGGCCCGATACTCACGGCGGATGATCGGATCGGCTTCGGGAACCCCCTTGGCCTTCAGGTTCGTGGCGTCCCATTCGATCTTCTTGCCGGTGCGATACGCCACGTTCCCCAAGTGATTGGCTTCCGTTAGCAGCCCGGCATATTCAAAGTTGCAAGTCGTCGGCGCACCGGTTTTGCAGGCGTGCAGCCATTCGGCGTGATGGCCGATTGATTTGGGAATGAACGGCTCGGGGCGTGCGAAATCCTTGAAATCATCTTCGGGGAGCAACACATGCTTGCCATAGTCGGAGAGGAGCATTCCCTTGTCGCCGATGAAGAGGCAGCCGCTGTCCCATTGCGGAATGCCTTTGTCCTGCCAGATCTGCGGCTTGTTCACGCCCTGATACCAGATCATTTTCACCGCGGGCATGTCGCCGCGGGCGTCGTATTCATAAGTGGCCTGCATCGAAGCCGGCGCGAGCTCGGCGTGCGGCGGCGGCCCCTCGGCTGTGATGACGCGCGGCGTTTGCAGCTTGAGCGCCCAGAACGGCAAGTCGTTCCAATGACTACCGAGGTCGGACATCGTGCCGCTGCCAAAATCCCACCAGCGATACCACTTCGGCCCGGGAAAATAGACTTCATGAAACGGCCGTTCCGGCGCCGGCCCGAGCCACAAATCCCAATCGAGGTTGGCTGGAATCGGTGAAGTCTCCGCAGGCCGTTCTTGCAGATTCACGATGTCGCCGAATTTTTTGGCGTCTTCCGGCGACTGCCGTCCCCAAGCGCGCGAGACCCACACGTGACATTCGCGGACCGGCCCAATCGCGCCGGCTTGAATCAACTCGACCACGCGCCGATAGTTATCGCCGGCGTGAATCTGAGTTCCCATCTGAGTCGCAACTTTGGCTTTCGCCGCGGCTTCGCGAATGATGCGAGCTTCCCAAATGCTGTGGGTTAGCGGCTTTTCGCAATACACATGCTTGCCGAGTTGCAGCGCCGGCAATGTCGCAAAGGCATGTGTGTGTTCGCAACAGCTGACGACGACGGCATCGAACTCTTTGTCCTTATCAAACAGGCGGCGGAAATCAGTCGTGCGACGGGCCTGTTGAAATTTCTCCCCTTCGCGGTCGACATGCGAGCTATTCACATCGCACAGGCCGACGATATTTTCCGACTGCACCGAAGACAGATTGCTGCCGCCGCGCCCGCCGCAGCCGACGATCGCGATGTTGAGTTTGCTGTTGAGATTTTGGCCGCGCAGAAATGCGGGCGCACCAGAGAGAAGACTCGCAGCCGCCGTCGTCTGCAGAAACTGGCGGCGGGACAGAGCACGATCGCGAACCATCTTCGATCCTCCTCGCTAGCGGTGTTTAAGAAGCCGCAATCGTAACAGCCGCACACCACGATGAGAATCAGCGCGGCGGACATGCTGAAACGCACGCCAATGACGGGCAATCAGGCATGCTGGTCACTCACCGAGCACGACAAGCTGTCGATTCGGGCACAACTCGCCGCTTTGCTATCAAAATCGGCACCTCCGCGGTGGCATGTTATATGCCCCAGGCTTACTCAACAGCTGCGGGCGATTTCGCAGCACCACCTGAATCATTGAAAAGAGGTTGTTATGCGATGTTGCTATGGAATTTTGTTGCTGGGCCTATTCGCAGGCTGCATGAATTCGGATTCCAACCCAGCAGCCAATGCGCCGGCCAATCCGGATGGAACTCACACGGTAAACAAGCCGGTGAGCAAAGATCCGACCACCAAACCAGACGATCTGATGCAGACGCGGCGTGACAACACCGCCGTGAACGAGCGCGACCAGAACTCGGGCGATAAGACGCCCTTTGACCAAGGGAACAACAAGGAAGATATCCGGATCACCTCCGAAATTCGCCAGAAGATCGTCAATCACGAAGGGATGAGCATCAATGCTCGCAACGTGAAGATCATCACGGCTGGCGGCATGGTGACCTTACGCGGTCCGGTCAATTCGCAGGACGAAAAGAACACGATCGAGAAGTTCGCCAAGGATGTCGCCACCAACGACAAGGTCAACAGCGAACTCGAAGTTGCTCCTTAGTTCTCTTCCCTCGAAGCATTCTCTCCAAATCACAATTTAGCTCTCCACTCAAGGAAAATAATCATGTCTAGCGTCTACTGCTTAGCGAAAACCAATGGTCAAGCCGTCCGCATCGCCGATCGTCTGCGTGCTGCCGGTTTCAATTCGAACGACATCTCAGTTCTCTGTCCCGATTGCGACAGCACGCGCGACTTCGCGATCGACAACTCGACGAAGGCCCCGGAGGGGACCGCGATCGGCGCCGGCACGGGCGCTGTCATCGGCGGCACGCTCGGCTGGCTCGCGGGAATCGGGATGCTTGCCATTCCGGGTTTGGGACCATTCATCGCGGCCGGCCCGATCATGGCTGCTCTCTCTGGCGCTGCGGCTGGCGGAACCGTCGGCGGCATCTCCGGTGCGCTGATCGGGCTCGGTGTCCCCGAGTATGAAGCCCAACGCTACGAAGGAAAGCTAAAGGATGGCCATATCCTGCTGTCGGTCCACACCGAAACGAGCGCTCAGACCGCGCGCGTCCGCCAGATTTTCAGCGAAGAAAAGGCCGAAGATATTTCGACGGGCGCTGAAGTCGCCGTCGCCCACCACTAGAATGAAACTTCGTCGCGGGAGCCGAGCGATTCGGCTCCCGCTTTTTTTTGCGCTGGAGAAGCTGTGAAGCACTTGCCCGCCAGCCCGACACGATCGATCTCGCCGCCGCATGCATCCCCGCCGAGTGAAGCTGCGAAAACAGCCGAGATCGAGCCGCAGTCACAACCCGCGCCGGCCTGGCCGATGGTGGTGTTGGCGACACTTAGCATCGTCGCGGCACTCTACTTTGCCCGCGATTTGCTGATTCCGATCGTACTCGCTCTGCTGCTCGCGTTCCTGCTTATGCCCCTGATGCGGCAACTGCGCAGTTGGCGAGTGCCCGACATTGCCTCGGCATTTGTGCTGGTGGCAGCCGTGGTTTCGTTGTTTGCCGTGGGAGTTCTCACGCTTGCAGGCCAGGCGCAGCATTGGCTCGCCGATGCGCCGCGGGTGCTGAATCGCGCCAGCCAACTCTTGCCGACCGAGAGTGGTCCTCTTAAGAATCTGAAACAAGCGACTGCGGCCGTGCAACAACTGACGCGCGGCACGGGCGATGCCAAGCCGCTCGCCGTTGAGGTCTCTTCGCACGATGGAATGCTCACCGCGCTGGGCGTGAGCACGCACTTCGTCGCCGCGGCCGTCATCGTGTTCGTACTGGCGTTCTTTCTACTCGCGTTCAATTCGCAACTCCTCAACCAAGCCGTCGAGAGTCGCGAGACGTTTTCGGAAAAACGGAGCATCGTGCAATTACTGAAGAACATCGAGAACGGCATTTCGCGTTATCTATTCACCGTGACCATCATCAACTGCTGCCTGGGTTTGGCGACCAGCATTCTGCTGTGGCTGATGAATGTTCCCAATCCGATTCTATGGGGCGTGCTCGTCACGACGCTGAATTACGTGCCGCACGTCGGCGCGTTCATTTGCATGGGCGTGCTCTTCCTCGTCGGCGCGGTGACTCACGAGTCACTCTGGTATGGCCTGGCCATCGCGAGCATGTTCGCCGTCCTCACCTCGCTCGAGAGTTATCTCATCACGCCGCTCGTGCTTAGCCGTTCGCTGCAACTTTCGCCGCTGGCGATCATCTTGTCGATTCTCTTCTGGGGTTGGCTGTGGGGAATCGCTGGCGGCCTGATGGCAGCGCCGCTGCTGGCCATGCTCAAGATCACCTGCGATCAGTTTGACTCGCTGCAGGGTTTGGCGGCGCTGCTGGGAGGCGAAGGAGAGAAGTCGGGTGAAGAGAAAAAGAAGCTCGCAGTGTGAACTGAAAAGGCAGCCCGACGCGTGAGCGAGGGTTTGGGCGCGAGGACACGTGGTGTGGCAACGTGCGAGAGCACAAAAACGGTGGTGCTGCCGCACGTTGGTAGTGTGGCTGACTCCAGTTGCCCAATCCCTCGCTCACGCGTCGGGCTACCTTTTACCTCGCTTACGCTTCGGCATTCGGAGTAGCTGTTCACGCTGGTGCTGATTTCGGGAGGGCGAGGCTCCCGCCGAGCCGCGCCGGTCGAAAGCAGTCGCCAACGGCCTTCGCAATTCCACCTCGGCGGCTCGGCGGGAGCCTCGCCCTCCCGTCGCTTGCCGCGCCAGCGTCGCTGGCGTGAACGGCTACATCCGGGAAAATTCGCGGACCTAAGTTGTCAGCAGCCGTTGTCCAATAGGTTGAGGATCATTCTCTACTTATTGCGGAGTCAGGCCATGGTTGCGCAGCAATGTATTTCCGAAAGCACCACCAAGGAATTGCACGATCTCGACATCTTTTACCTGGTGCGGGTCAAAATGAAGTCGGTCGAGGTCGTTGCCGACATGCTCGAAACGAACTATTTCGAAATCCAGCAGGCGGTTGACCGAGTCACCAAACGCCTGCTCGCTGCGGCGCCGATCGATGAAGACCCAGTTGCAGCTCGCCGGCGAAAATATCTCAGCGAGCAGGTGGCCGTCGAGCGGTTGACCTGGCTGTTCAACCTGGCGATCCAGGCCCATCGGCGTTCGATGAATGATGTGACTGTCACGCGACGAGTGGGCAACGACAAGCCGGTCACGACCACTCGCACGAGCGCGGGCGATCAACGCTGGGTGCAGGCCGCGGGCAAATTGGCGCAGATGTTGATCAAGCTTTCTGCGCAGTCGCTGCACGACCCGCTGATGGAAGAGATCGTCCGCGACAACACGGCTGAACTGGCGGCGAACCCACCGAAAGAGGACTGTTCAACCAAGTCGGCTGAGTCGCCGCTCGCGCATTCGGTCGAGGCTCAGGAATTTGCCGCAACTGCTCTGGAAATGAGGTCTTGCATGGAGTCGCACTTGGCTTCGCAAGAGGCTGCGAAGGATGCGCGGCGCACTGTTCAACCCGCTGTTCACGCGACTGTTCAGCCTCACAAGCAACCCAACTCAACCGCGGCCCGGCGAGAGCGTGCGCGGGCTGAATTTTTGAGTGGTTAGCGACTAGCGATCGGCTAGTTTCGGCAGCGAGCGTTTCCAGGCGAGGAGCTTGTCGCGCATCTTGGCGGCAAGGACGGCGTTCTCGTTGGCGACGTTTTTGGTTTCGCGAGCATCGCTGGCGATATTGAAGAGTTCGAGGCCAGAGCTGTCGCTGTTGACGAGCACTTTCCAGTCCCCTTCGCGCAGCGCGAGTTGCGGACTGCGATCCGCGGCGATTCCAGGATACTTGAAGACGGTTTCGTTGCGGCCATATTCCCAATAGATCGGTTTCGAACGCTCGAACGTTTTGCCAAGGAGCGCTGGAGTTAGATCTTCGCCATCGGGAACATAATCGGCAGGGAGTTTGGCTCCGGCGATGCTGGCGAAAGTTGGCAGGAAGTCGACGCCGGCGACGAGCGCGGTGTCGTTCACTTGTTCAGCGGGGACCTTGCCAGGCCAGCGTGCGATGAAGGGCAAGTTGATGCCACCTTCATACAGGCTGAGCTTGCTGCCCCGATGACCGGTGGCGCGTTTGCCTTGAAAAGTAGGGAGGGGACCGTTGTCGGAGATAAAGATGAGGAGCGTATTCGGCGGCAACTCTTTCGCGAGGCGGCCGACTTGCTTGTCGACTTCGGTCATGACTTTGCGGAGGTTGTCTAGCGACTGCGGCTTTTGATCTTCCTTCTTTTTGTCCTCGGGGATCCACGGCGTGTGGGGATCATCGAGCCAGACGTTGACGAAGCAAGGCTGGTCAGCATGGTCCTTGATGAACTGCAGCGTGCGATCGACGAAGAAGGCCGAACGGTCCCAACGTTTGACTTTGTCTTGATCGGACCAGATCCAGTTGGTGGCTGTGATGTCGGGATGTGGTTCAGGACTTTCCCAAGTGCCGGCCGATTCGTCGTAACCATAGGCGGCGAACTTCGGCGCTTCGGTCACGTCGCGACCGCCGCCGAGATGCCACTTGCCGAAGTGGGCCGTGGCGTAACCGGCCGACTTGAGGATGCGCGGCAGCGAAGGCGCTTTGGCATCGAGAAAATCGGCTTGTTCGCAGCCGCGGTTGCCCTTTTTGTCCTGCAGAAAACTGGTGATATTCCACTGCGCGGGAAACTGCCCGGTGATGAGACCGCAGCGAGCGGGCGAGCAGATCGGTGCGGGGGAATAATACTTCGTGAAGCGCGTCCCTTCCTTCGCGAGTTGATCGAGGTGCGGCGTCTTCACGACCTCACCGCCGTAGCAACTGAGATCGCCGAGGCCCAGATCGTCGGCCAGAACGAGCACGATGTGAGGCCGCGACTCCGCGGCAAATGCCGTGGCGCTGAGCGCGAGGATCAGGAAGCAGAAGAGTGGAGCCAGCTTCATTATTCTTTGGCCTTTCCGGCGGGACGCTTGTTGGTTTGGATTTCGGCGTGCATTTTTTCGGCGATCTCTTGCAGCCGCTTCACGACTTCGGGATTGGCCTCGGCGACGTTGGTCTTCTCCGCGATGTCGTTTGTCAGATTGAAGAGAACGGGCGTCGTATCGGCGTTCTTCTTTTTCGCTTCTTGCTTGGCGTTCGCGGCTACAGGCAGGCCGTTGAGGAAGAGTTTCCAGTCGCCGTTGCGAATGGCGACGAGGTTCATCGCGGCGTTGAAGTACAGATGCGACTCGCGCACGGCGGGTGCTTGCGGATCTAGCAGCAGCGAGCTGATGTCTCGGCCATCGAGCTGGCGATCTTTCGGCGGCTCTGCGCCGATCAACTTCGTCATCGTGGGGAGTACGTCGATATTTCCCGCGATGCGATTGCAGGTCGTGCCGGCGGGAATCTTGCCGGTCCAACGCATGATGCACGGCTCGCGCACGCCGCCCTCGAACACCGTCCCTTTGTTGCCGCGAAACGGCGGCGCGGCTCGCCCCGCGGGCCCGTTGTCGGAAGTAAAGATCACCAGCGTGTTTTCGTCGAGCTTGAGTTCGGCGAGAGTCTTCGTGATTTCGCCCACGGACCAATCGATCTCTTCGATCGTGTCGCCAATGAAGCCCGCTTTGCTCTTCCCTTTGAAATCGGCCGACGCGGCGAGCGGGAAGTGGATCATGCTATGAGGCAGATACAAGAAGAACGGCTTGTCATGATTCGCGCGGATGAACTTGATCGCTTCCTCGGTGTAGCGCCGAGTGAGTTGCGATTGATCGGGCTCCTTCTCGATCGTCTCTTCATTCCGCATGAGCGGCAGCGGCGGAAAGTTCGGCCGGGCCGGTTTGGTTCCCATGTCGTTGCTATAAGGAATGCCGAAGTACGAATCAAAGCCTTGCCGCGTCGGCAAAAACTCCGGCTGAAAACCCAGATGCCATTTGCCAATGATGGTCGTGGCGTATCCCTTTTGCTTGGCGATTTCGGCGAGCGTGACTTCGTCGGGATGGAGTCCGATCTTGCTCTCGGGAAACAGGACGCCGGGGATCGAGACCCGCGCGTTGTAGCAGCCCGTCATCAGGCAGGCCCGCGACATCGAACAAACTGGTGTGGCATAGAAGCTAGTGAACTTCATCCCCTGCGTGGCGAACTTATCGAGGTGCGGTGTCTTTACCTCGGTATTGCCGAACGGCCCGATGTCGGCGTAGCCCATATCGTCGATGAAAATGAGGACGACATTCGGCGGCCGGTCGGCAGCCGACGCCGTGCAGTTCAGCGAAACCGCGAGGCAGCCAATCAACAGCAGTAAGAATCGCATCGAGGAAAACTCCACGGGAAAAGAGGGAGCGAGGCGTCGAGTCTAACAAGCGATGCAGGCGATCGCGACAAGCAAGCCGAGCAGCGCCGCGACAATCTGACGCGGCCTACGTGGAATCTTCATGGAAGCTTAACGCCATAAGGATTGTGGCAGATTCAACGGCTAGTACCATGAAGGCAATTCAAAAAAGGGCACGATGCCCTCCCAATTTCGCGCTCCTTTTCATCCAACTCTCTCCTGCGGATGAAACGATTGGCGGAGCGCGGCTCGTTCCCTGCTCGAGCATTCACACCGATATGAATCGTCCCAAAATCATGGCTACCACTGCGCACCGCCCGAAGCAAAACAGGAATCTCGAGAACCAGCGGCGGCGGGCGTTTTTCGAGACGCTCGAACCACGCAATCTGATGGCCACGCTCCCTTACTCAGCGGCGAACATCACCGTCGTGCAAAACGACACGGCCGATACGGCAGCCTCGGTAACGCTATCGCTCGCGCAGGCCACTGCCGACTTTGCCATTCGCGCAGGCTCGACCCGCGGCGATTACAACGTGCAGATCGGCAGCAGCGCAGCCGATGACCTAGCCGGCGGTGTGTTGATTTCGAGCATTCGCGAAAATGGTCGCGACAACGGCGAAGTTGGGGGCTTGCGCTATGCCACCAGCGCCACGACGAGTCTCGCTGCTGGCCTGTCGATCTCTGTGTCGGAGGCAGGTCCGCTGGCCACGACCGGCGCGGAATACAACACCAACGTGGCAGCGGGATACTTTCCCTTCGCGAATGGTTGGATCGGCGGCACGGCCCTCAACAGCACGAACGGCGGCGTAATCACTTCGCTGATCGGCAGCCCCGGCCTGGCTCTCGGCACGCACTTTGTCGATGCCGGCGGCGGACAATATACGGTCAACTTGACGAGCCTCGGAATCAACTCGCAAACGGATGGCGTGTTGCTGGTATCGAGCGCAAAGGATGAAGACAATTTTGCGCTCGTGCAAGCGAACCTTGACGGGACCTGGACCATCTATGACCACGACAACGGCGCCGATGCAGCCGCGTACGAAGCCGATTCCGTTTCGTTTGTGTTTATTCCGCGCAGTACAGGAGTGGTGTCTGGAAAGTTCAATGGCGACGGACAAGGTTTGCTGAACAGCGGCGGTTACACGCTGCGTGAAATCGGCGGCGGACAATATCGTCTCGATATCGCCGGTCAAAGTCCGACCTCGGGTGTGTTGCTGATGTCGCCTGAGGGCGGCACCGGCGGCAATGTCGACAATATCGTGACGTATCAAGCCAGCGGTAACGGCTGGATCATTCAAACGCGCGACTTGCCGAGCGCTGGTTTGCAAGACATTGGCGCCATACCGCTGGCTTCGTTTGCGTTCCTGCCGCTGGCTGCACCGCTGCCGCCGAAGGGAGTTATTTCAGCGGCCGATGTCGCCGTTGTGCAAAACGACACCGGCAACGCAGTCACTTCGGTCGATGCCACGGTCTCGCAGGCGACGGGCGATTTCGTGGTTTTCGCCGGCTCGAATCGCGGCGACTTCAACGTGCAGACGAAACCGATCGGCACGAACGTCGCCGGCGGTGTGCTGATGACGAGCATCTCGGAGAACGGCCGCAACAACAACGCCTTCGGCGATACGCTGGGGACGATTTACGCCACGCCTGCGACGGAAGTTGCTGCCGGTGATTACTTCGTGCCGATCTCCGATGCCCCGGCCGGCGGCGAATGGAACGTGAATTTTTCGGGAGCCTATTTCGACTACGCCAATAATTGGATTGGCGCGGTGTTTAAGAATGCGGCCGATGCCAATGGCGCGGTGAACGACACGCTCGTGAGTTCTTCGCCGGGTTTGGCCGTGGGAACACACGTGATCGATGCCGGCGGCGGTTTGACCACCGTCAATCTCACCTCGATGGGCATTAACTCGCAATCGAGCGGCGTGCTGCTCGTGACGCAACCCAACAACGAAGACAATTACTCGCTGTCGCGTCCCAACGCCGATGGTACGTGGACGATTCTCTCGCGTGACAACGGCACCAACGGCGCCGGCACAGAAGCCGATCCCGCTTCTTTCGTTTACATCCCCGCTGGCGATCCTCGCTATGTATCCGGCCGCATCCTGGGCAACGGCTCGATCACGGCCGCCACTCGTTCGGGTACGACGAGTGTCGCGAAGACTGGAGTCGGCACTTATCAACTCACCATTCCTGGCGAAACGCCCTCGACCGGCATCTTGATCATCTCGCCGGAAGGTGGCGAGACGAACAACGTTGACAATATCGTCAGCTACCAGGCCAACGGAACTGGCTGGGAAATTCAAACGCGTGACGTCCCCGGCTCCACGCTGGAAGATCCGCTGGCCACCGAGGGCGTCGTCTCGTTCATCTTCATTCCTAAGCCCGAAGTCGGCGTCGACGGCCTCGGCAATCTGTTGATTCAAGACACTCTGGGGAGCGCGAATAATAATGTCACCATCTCACGCGTTGGGGCGAACATTCGAGTCAACGACTCGTTGCAGCCGCTGACGGCTGGCGTGGGTGCGATCCAAATTAATGCCAACACGATCGAAGTACCCTTTGCCAGCGTGACGGGAAAAATCTTCGTCAACTTGATGGATGGTACTGACGCGTTGACGGTAAATCTCGCTGGCGATTCGATTCCCGCCGGCGGCATTGAATACGACGGCGGCGCTGGCGCCGATGGCTTGGCTGTGATCGGCAGCGGTACCGAAACGGCGACGTACACGCCGAGCGCGACGACCACCGGCGATGGCACCGTGGTAACCTCCGTCGGTACTATTAACTTCGTGGCGCTAACTCCGGTCGATATCGCCGGCATGGCCACAGCAACGTTGACGCTGCCTGGCGCCGACGATGTGCTGACCGTGCAAAGCGGCGTCGACTTCCTTTCCGGCGGCACGAATCAAGCCCTTCGCGTTTCTGGCACCAGCAATGCCGTGGCCATCGAATCGGCGGCGTTTTGGAATAACACCAACTTGGTCATCAACACGACCACGGTGAACGGCAACGATACCGTCACGGTCGCCTCGGCGGGCAATGCTCACGCGAACACCAATCTCACGATCAATACGGGCACTGGCACCGACGTAGTGAACTTCAACGGCGCGACGACGGTGGCCGGCGCGCTCAACGTCACGACCGTGAATATCAACTCCGCGGCAGCGGCAACGATTTCAACCGGCACCGGTCTCTCGATCACGAACACCGGCACCGCCAGTCAACTCGACGGCAACATCATCGGCGCTGGCGGTCTGACGAAAGCGGGCGCTGGTTCGCTCACGCTGACCGGCACCAATACCTACGCCGCGACGACGCTGAGCGCCGGCCGCTTGACGATTGGCAACGGCGGAACGACGGGAACGCTCGGCTCGGGGAACGTCGCGATCGCGGCCTCGACGACGTTGGAGTTCAACCGCTCGAACACCTACAACGTCGACAATGTGCTCACCGGCACGGGTGCCATCGTCGTCACCAGCGGCACGATCGTGCATCGCAGCAACAGCACTTACACCGGCACGACGACGATCAACGGCGGCACATTCCGCGTCGAAAATCCGTCCGGCACGCACAACTTCAACGCCGTCAGCATCGTGGTGAACAATGGCGGCCGATTCGAGTTTGGCGCGGGTGGCGCTGGCAATCCGAACTTGCCCGATGCGACCTTCATCACGATCAACACGGGCGGCGTCGCCAAATTTGAAGTCGGCGAGCAGTTCGGCGGCGTGCATCTCATGGGCGGCACGCTGCAACTCGACGGCGTGAAGGTCACGCTCGTCAGCACGAGCCAATGGCAATCGGGTAGCGTGGTCGCCCTCTCCGGCACAACCGCAATCAATGGGGCGGGTTCCATCGTCAAATCGACAGCGGGTACGGTGACCGTGACGGGAGTGCCCCTCAATAGCACAGGCGCTCTGAACATCCAGGATGGAGTACTGGCGACGAACGCTGCCATCATTGCGACTGGAAATGGCAGCTTGGGAACTGCGTCGACGACCGGAACGTTGCAATTGGACGGCGCTGGTGCGATTACTTACGCCAAGCCTTTCACGATCAACGCTGGTGGCGGTGTGATTGATGTAACAACGGCGGCAGCCACGAAAACATTGAGCGGTGTGCTTTCGGGTGTTGGCAATCTCACCAAGAACGGGCCCGGTACGTTGTTGTTGTCTGGGACTAATTCCTACACCGGCACGACGGCGGTCAGCGCTGGAACGTTGCAGGTGCAGGGGGGGAATGCGATTGCCGATGGTGCTGGGGCGGTGAGTGTGGCCAATGGCGCGACGTTGCAGTTGCTCAGTGATGAGACGGTGTCGGCGTTCACGGGGGCGGCGACGAGTACGCTCGCGCTCGGTGGGAATGCGTTGACGGTGAACACTGGCAATGTAGCGGTGGGCAATGTGACGACGGCGAATGGCCGGATCAATGCAGTTGCTGGCGCGATTAGCGATAACAATGCGGCGGCGATGAATATCACCGGCACGGGCATCGTGCTTACGGCGACGACTGGTCTGGGGAGTAGTGCCGATCCGCTCGAAGCGACCATTTCGGCGCTTGAAGCGGTGGGCGGCACCGGCGGCGTGTTTGTGAATAACACCGGCAATCTCACGATTGGTGGGTTGTCCGCCGTCGTTGGTTTGTCGGGTGGCAATGATCTGGTGATCACGACGGCTGGCGGCATCAGCGTCACGGAGAATGCGACGGCGAGTGGCGTTGGTAGCGATGTGTTGCTGACGGCGACCGATGCGGCGACGACGGGGCAGAACATCGCGGTGAGCGCGGGGGTGACGTTGAATGCTGGTGGCGTGATCACGTTGTCGGCCGGTGATAATGCGACGGTGCCGGCGACGGCGGTGCTAGTGGCCGCGGGGACCGTGACGATCAATATTGATGCGGGCGATGCCGATCCGGGGGTTGGTGGTTCGCTGGTGTGGGATGCCGATGTCGATGCGCCGCTGGCGGTCTTCAACGGCTCGGCCGATGTCGGTGCGGGTTCGCCCGGCAACTCGTTCAACGTACGGCCCGATCAAGATGTCGGCGATGTGCTCACGCCGATTCGGATCTTTGGTTTCGCGCCGACGAGTGGTGTGTTTCCTGCCGGCGATCAACTGATTGTCGATACGGCTGGCCTCGGCGTGCCGACGCTCACGCTCGGCCCGGGCGATCGCAACGGCTCGTTCAGCTTTGGCACGCAAGCCGCGTCGCTCACCTACAACGATATCGAAGATGTCAGCAGCGATCCGCCGGGCTCGGCGTTTCATCTGGTGCTCGATATGAAGTTCTCGGGCTATCAAAACGGCGTCGCCGATACCATCGACGCTCGGCTCAACAATGCCGGCGATACGCTGCAGTTGCTGGTCAACAGCTTGCCGGTTTTCAGCGGCGCTGATGCCAACATCGAATCGCTGACGATCATCGGTTCGACCGACAACGATGCGTTGATGATCACCGAAACGGCGGGTGGCTTGCCGCGGTTCAACAGCGGCGCTCCTGCCGTCAACAACAGCGGCATCGGCGGTGGTGTGAGTGCTGGTTCGCATCTGAATAGCAGTGCCGATCTCGTGCTCGAAACGCTCCGCGGTGTGCAAACGCCTTGGGATGCCAACGATGTTTCGATTCACTTCGACGGCGGCGTAGGCGGCACCGATTCGCTCACGATCAACTATCTCACCGCGCAGAACACGGTTTACTTCAGCGATACGAGCGATGCTGGTAACAGCGGGAACGTGCTCGCCGCGCCGGGAACTTTCCCCACGATCGGCGCACCGACGTTGTTGATTTCGGTCGCGAACATCGAGCCACTCAATCTCAATGGCGGTGGTGGCACGCTGCTCGTCGACGCAACCGGCACGGCAGCGACGAGCAACATCACGCTGACTGACATCGGCCCGACGACGCAACTTGTCGCCGACGGCGGCGTGGCGACCACGACCTTCGGCGGTTTCGCCAGCGCGGTGGTTGTCGGCGGCGGTGGCGCGGAACTGATCGATGTCGTGAGCGTCGACAATGCCACGCTCACCAGCCTGCAAGTGGTGGCCGGCAATACCAATGATCTACTAACACTTCCTGGCGGCGACAGCTCGGCCGATACCATTCGTCTGCGCTCGTTACCCGCCAGCGTGAGCGCACTCTTACAAGGCAATGCCGGCAGTGATTCGTTTCAGTTGTATGATGGCACGAACACCGTTGATAATATTCAAGGGCCGGTGGTTGTTGATGGCAGCGATGGCAATCTGCTAGGAAACACCGATACGCTGACGATCATAGATACCGGCGATACTCTCAATGGTGATACGGTAGTGATCGGTGCGGTGAATGCCGGCGTCTCGGCGGACTATTTCATTGATGGCATTACCAGCACGGTTAGTAGTGACGTCGTCTTTCGTAATATCGACGTATTAGATTATACCGGCACGACCTTTAATGATTCGATCGACGGTCGGTTTGTGAACACGATGCCGGCGCACGATCTCAATACCGTTAATCTCAGCGGCTGGACCGGCAGCGATCAGTTCCTGCTGTTCACTTCGGATCAAATTGGCGGGACCGGACTGTTCACGCCGAATGCGACGGCCAGTGGTGTGACGAACATCAATTTGTACGGCGATTCGCCGGGAAATCCGCACGCCGGCGACGGCAACGATACCTTCGGCGAACAACCGCCGGGCATCAGCGGCACCGGTGCGACGAACGTCGGCCTCGCCGTGGCGAGCACGGTGCGTTCGATTCGTCCGAGCACCAGCACGGCGATCGCCATCGACGGCGGTCAACCGACGGGACTCGCCGCGCCGCTCGGCGATGAGACGGGCGATCGTAATAATATTGATATCAGCGCCCTGCCGAATGCCAACTCGGTGATTGTTTCGACCTTCTCGCCTGGAACCGTAGTAGCGACTGGCATTCAACCTTTGACGTGGACGCAGATTGAAGATATCAATGTCGTCGACCAAGGGAAGCTGACCAACGTGCAGATGGGAGATCTGTTTGCCCGCACAACTCCCGGTTCCGACATCGTGCAGTTGACGAAGAACTCCACGACTCTCAATCCGAACCAGGTTCGGTTGCGGATCACGGCGGGAAGCGGCAATTATAGCGCCAGTAATAAGACTATTATTTATGGTGGCGCGCAGAATGATAATATCACGCAAAGCAATCTCACGATCCCCGCCGAGTTCTACGGCGAGGGTGGCGATGATGTGCTCAGCGGCGCGATGAACAACGACTGGCTGGTGGGCGGCGACGGCAACGACCGCATCAACGGCAGCGGCGGCGACAACGTGATCTGGGGCGACAACAGCCCGACCAGCGGCGATCCCACGCCGCAAAATAGCGCGACCGGCGGCGACGACATTCTCAGCGGTCTCGGTGGCAACGATGTCTTCTATGGCGGCGGCGGCAACGACCAGATCTCGGCTGGCGGCGGCAATGATTACGCCAACGGCGGCGCGGGAAATGACATTCTCGACGGTAGCGACGGCGACGATCGTCTGTACGGCGGCGATGGCAATGACACGCTGAGCGGCGCTGGCGGCAACGACTTGCTCAGCGGCGGCACTGGCAACGACAGACTCTACGGCGAAGCCGGCAACGATGTGATCTTTGGCGGCACGGGAGCCGATCTGCTCGATGGCGGCGTGGGCAACGACCTGCTGATCAGCGGCAGCGTGCTGAACGAGTCCAGCACTTGGACGAGCGTCGCGAACACCACGACGTTCAGCCCCGCGACCTACACCAACGGCAGCGACAACGACGACGCCCTGCTCACGCTGCTGGTCCTGTGGGGCAGCACGGGCAGCAACAGCACCGGCCTGGCGCCGATCACCCACGACGGCGCCAACGACGACCTCTTCGGCGGCCTCGGCGACGACGACTTCTGCTGGGAAGCCGCCGACGTCGTCGACTCAGGCCTCGCCCCGACGGACTTTAATGCGGTGGGCATGGGAGCAGATCAACGGATCCCGCCGAATAGCTAAGACCATGGCCGCGAACATTGCTATCATGGTCGAGCTTTAGATTCCTCGACCATGTAAGCGGTGCAGGCGGAACATGAAACTTGGTTTGATCAACTCGGCGTGGGTGCAGGCCAATCAGCCGACGGAATATGGACTGCAAAAGACCAAGGAACTCGGCTTCGACACGGTCGACATTTTTGCCGATCCGCTTGATCTTGAGATTCGCGAGCGGCGGCTGATCAAGCGCGAATGCGATCGACTGCAGTTGCCGATTGTATCGATCGCCTGCGTCGCGGTCGGGCTGATCGATTTCAATCCGAGCGTGCAGCGCTTTCATGTCGAGCGAGTGAAAAAGTATCTCGAGCTCGCCTATGAATACGAAGCCCGCAACGTGCTGCTGGTCCTTGGCGAATACATCTGGAATCAGGAAGTCATTCCGCCGGCCGAGCAGTGGAAGACGGGCATCGCTTGTTGCCGCGAGCTAGGCGATTACGCAGCCAGGCTCGGATTGCAGATCGCACTCGAGCTCGAGCCGTTTCATTTGTCGCTGCTGAATAATGTCGACAACATGGTGCGGTTTATCGACGACTGCAATCATCCCGCCGTGCAAGCCAATATCGATATCTCGCACCTGGTTCTCGCCAAGGTCGCGCCGGAAGAATTGCGGCGACTAAAAGGGAAAGCGATCCACGTGCACATCAGCGATTGCGATGGCGTGAAGCATGGCGACCTGCCGCCGGGTCGCGGCGTCGTGCCGTTCGAGCCCTATCTGCGCGAGATCAAAGCACTCGGTATCGACGGGGCGATCAGCATCGAGCTCGAGTATTCACCCGAGCCGGAGAAGATTACCGAGTGGGTCGCCGAAGCCTATCAAGCGACCGATCGGCTGATGCAAAGTGCGGGACTGCGGGCTTAAGACTTCGAAATACTCAACAGCGAATTGAGACTTCCCGAGCGAAAGCCCTGCAGGTCGAGCGTAACAAAACGAAAGCCGAGAGACCGAAACCGCTCGGCGATTTGCTCGCGAAGTGCAGGCTCGGTGAGTCGTGGCAGGATGGCGACGGGGACTTCGATGCGGGCCAATTCACCAGCATGCAAGCGAACACGAATCTCGCCGAGGCCTAGCTCTTTCAAAAAGACTTCGGCTTGATCGATGCGGGCCAGGCGTTCGGGAGTGACTTGTTCGCCGTAAGCGATGCGACTCGATAGGCAAGGCGTGGCCGGTTTGTCGGCACAGGGGAGATTCCACAATCTCGCGAGCTCACGGACGTCGGCTTTGTTCAGGCCGCAATCGGCGAGCGGACTCAGCACGCGAAACTCACTCGCGGCCCGCATGCCTGGGCGATAGTCGCCCAGGTCGTCGGTGTTGGCGCCGTTCAGCAACACTTCGACTCCCAAGCTGGGAGCGATCTCGGTCAGTTTGGTGTAGAGCTCGGTTTTGCAGTGGTAGCAGCGGTCGGGAGAGTTCTGCACATATCCGGCTCGCGTTAGTTCATCGGTCGAAACGATCTGATGACGGATGCCGATCTGCTGGGCGATCGCGCGGGCTTGTTCCAGTTCGCCGGAAGCGAGGCTAGCGCTCACGCCGGTAACGGCCACGGCTCGTTCGCCCAGTGCGAGAAACGCAGCCTGCGCGACAACAGCCGAATCGACGCCCCCCGAAAATGCGACGGCGGCGCTCGCCAGCGGCTGTAGATACGCGAGGAGCGCGTCGCGCTGGGCGAGCGTGCGAGCTGATATTTCCGATCCGATTTCCACAGCGTTCAAGACGTACCCTTTCTTCATCAAACATTCGCGGTCACCCATATTGTAACAGTGCTGTCGTTGCGAACCACTTGATTGCGGATCGGCGGGGTTCGCGACTATGATGAAGAATTCCCGCCTGCCCAATTCCTCCCACCTCTTCGCTGCCTGACCACGCTATGGATTCGGCCCCTCGACCCGCGCAAAGCATCGACGCCGTGGCGCTCGCGGCTGAGACTGCGCTTCCCGAGGAAGAAACCAGCCTGGCGGTGAATCAGTCGGCCCTCAACGCCGCAACGGCGGAACCACATCAGGGCCTGGTCCTGGCCGCTCAGCGGGGTGATCAAAAGGCGTTCACGGCGCTGGTTGAGTTTTATCAGCAAACGATTTACGGCTATTTGCGAGCCCGGCTATTTGATTCGACCGATGCGGAAGATCTTACGCAGGAGACGTTTCTCCGCTGTTATCAGGGGCGCGAGAAACTGTCGCGGGCAACGCAAGTCGGTCCTTGGCTAATCGGCATCGCGCGGAACTTACTTCGCGAGCATGTGAAGCGAATCAGCCGACGAAAAGAAGTGGCTTGGACCGAGCTGTGTCTGGAACTCGATCAGCTCGTGCAGGATCGCCATGCCCCGGCGGGCGATGTGTTGCAAACACTGCCGCATTGCCTGGAGGCGCTAGGGCCGAGTGCGAAGCAAGCGATCGATCTGCGGTACCGGGCGCAGATGCGGATGACGGAGATCGCTGGTCTGCTTCGCCGCAGCGAAGGAGCAGTGCGACTGCTGGTGCACCGGGCTCGGTTGGCGCTGAAGCAGTGTTTGGAAAGTCGACTAACGATGAGCGAGCCGAGTTAAATGTTCAATGACTCGCTGAAAGACGGGCCGAATGACTGATCAGGAATTGCTGCAACTGCTTGACGAAAAAATGCCGGAGGAGCTGTCGCTGGAGGAAATCGAACTCCTCCGCAAACGGCTCGCCGAGTCGCCGGCGCTGCGCGATGCGCTCGCCGGCCAAGTGCATTTCGAAAGTTATTTGCAAAGTGCGCTCGCCCGGCTGAAAGTCTCGGCCGCCGAGATTGCCGCCAAGGCCCGCGCCCAGCAAACCAAGCGCGGTGGGCTCAGCCTGCTCGCCATCGCCCTGATGATTGTTGTGCCGGCCATCGCGGTCGTCGGCGTGCTCGCGTTCAACGCGTTCAGCACTCCGGAAATTGCCCAGCAAAAAGAGGAAAAAAACGGCGATAAGAAGAAAGAGGAAAAGCCAGAAATCGAGGAACCTAAGCCTGAAGAGCCGACCGAAATCGGGCCGAATGTGGCGGTGAAGCCCGAACAAGCGACCGACAATAAACTGCCGGGAACCAACAAGATTCCCAAGCCCGGCCCCGTGCCGCTGCCGTGGCAGGCAGTTGCGGAATCGAAGCTCGAGCCGCAGCCGTTTGCCGAGATTGCCTATCAAACCTTCGATCTGACCAAAGAAGTGGTTCGTCGCGATGCGCTGCAGCAATGGTTCGAAGGCGCCGCGGGACAAAACCATCGCTTTCACGAAGTCGACACCCAGTTTGGCCGCTGCGGCGCGCTGGAAGGAATCGCCCGGCTGAAATCGCCTTGGCTTAACGATTCGCTGTTGCGATTGTCGCTCGAGAATTACAACAAACTGCAGATTCACTTCTTTCATAAGAACGAAGGAGTGACGCTCGTCTATCACCAAGACAATCAATGCTGCTGGGCGGCGTACACCACGACGCGCAAACCCAAAACCGCCCGGCCTGACACGCTGGCGATTACGGCGACGGACGATTATCGAAACTACCGCACCGAGATCCGGCAGGGAGGTCCGCTCGATCTGCGCTATGCTGATGGCCAGGTGGTGCTCAGTCGCGGCGACATCGTGCTCGTGAGCGCGCCTTTGTCCGGGCCGCCCGATGATGTTTATTTCGATGGCCGGGCAACTTTTTATGGTTTGCAGTTCGTCCGCGCGAAGGATGCTCCGCAGAGCGATCCGCCGCGGAAACTGACCTTCGAAACCGATCGCCCCGCCGATCTCCCTTGGAAATCTTCCGTTCCGGAAGTTGCGCCGCCGATCAAGAACGACGACGGCTCACTGACGTTTCGCAACGACAACGCCGAGAAATATGCCTGGTGCTGGACGCCGCTGCCGAAGCAAGGGTTGCAGCAAGTTATCTTTCAGCTGAAGAACGTCACGCCTGGCGTCGCTGTGTATTTGGGGCGCGAGGAAGGAAAACCTGATGAGTGCCTGCGGTTTTTCAAGAACCGCCGCGACGGCCGGTTGATTGCGCGTTCGCGCGGCGTCGATAACGATCACGAAATGGATTTCGGGCCTCACAACGAAGCCGTAGAACCTTGCATTAGTGCCGAAAATTGTTGGCTTCAGTTGCAGTTCGGTTGCGGAACGTTCCGCTGCTGGATGTCGTCGGACGGCCGCAATTGGGCTCAGCCCGATTACATGCGCGAAGGGATGCGGCCGAAGATCGATTCGCTCGGCCTGTTCCTCGTGGGCAAACGACCGAAAACGGAGGCCACGCTCGTGCGATTGGAAATCCGTGAGCTGTCTGCGCTGACGAACCTCGCGAAAGCGGAACTTATCGATCAGGCCTTGTCACTGCCGGCGGCGGCCTTCGCTGAATGGCAGGAAGCGGTCAGCAAAGGCAAGCCGGGTGAAGTGAACGCCGACGAATGGCGACGGGCTTGCGCAATCAAGACGCTCGCTGCTGGCGCGACGAAAGAGCTGTCGCATCCAGTGCTGGAGTTGTTGCTCGACGATCCATACACACGGCAGTTGCCCGTCGACGAGCAGCTCAAAATCCATGGCGATGCGTTTGTGCTGGTCAGCGATCTGAAGGACGGCCAGTCGATGAAGATCGGCTTGGAAAAACGTCTGGTCAATGTCGGCCAGCAAGCTTTCCAAGATCGCAACCTGCCGCCGTGGTCGACGATTCGCCGCACGTACGTCAGCACGCCGATTCACACGGCGAATCGCAATTATGGTCCGCCACTGCAGCTGCTCGAGGGTTTGATCCGCACCGAGCTCATGCAGCGTGCCTACGCGCAGCAACCTCGCGAACTTTTGGAACTCTGTGAGCAGTTGCGGTTCTATCATCTGGAGGAAACGATTCCGCTGATCGCCTGGGCCGAGGCGCACGCTCGCCGCGAAACCGCCACGCGGGCGGCGACGGGTCCGGTCGTGATCAAAGAAACCTGGCGGCCGCTCCTCGTCGAAGAAGTCAGCAAGGAAACGTACAACCTGACCAGCGAACTGCAGTCGGTGCTCGACAGCGAGGCCTGGGAAGATGCGGCGCGATTGATCACCTGCGTCGATCCAGAAGCAGCGCCCGGCGTTTCACCCTATGTGAAAGATCGGCAACTCCTCACGTCGCTGCCAGTTGCCGTGCAGTTGCTATTGCGTGACTATCCGCAACTCAAAGACGCGCTCGGTCAACGCTATGGTCCGCTCGCAAAGCTGCGCATCGGCCAGGCCGTGGCGGCGGCGGATGCGGCGGCGGTGGAACTCGCCACGGTGCAATTCGGCGCTACTTCGGAGTCGGCCGAAGCTTCGCGCTGGCTCGGCGATCGCGCGCTGTCGAACGGTTGGTTTGAAGAAGCCTTGGCCCATTATCAACTGGCCATCGAACGACATCCGTTGCTGACCGGTGATCTCGCACCGCGCATTCGCCTCGCCGCGGCGATGCTCGGCCGCGATGTGGGTTCGCCAGCGACGAGCGTAGTGCAATTCAACAATTTGAAGCTCGATCCGCAGCAGTTCGAAGCGCTAGTTGCGGAAATGCGCGGCCGCGGCACGAGTGCCGCCGTCAGTCCGGCGGTTCATATCATTCCCGGAAGTTCGCTGGCCGTGCCGCAGCCAGCGGCGTTTGCGGCCAACAACCGTAGCCGCCTCGATGGCCCGGTTGGCGACCGTCCGCAGGAAGAAGTGGGCCGCAAGACGAATCAGAATTCAGTGGCTTGGCCCGACATGCAACTATCGGCAACGGTCGAAGGAGACACGCTGCTGGTCACGAATCGTTTTCAACTGGCTGCCTACAATCTGACCAACGGCCAACGAATGTGGCAAAGTAAAACGCCATCCGGAACGATGCAGAAGGCTCAGGATTTTGCGCTCATCGCCATGCGGCCCCTCGTTCTGCGCGATCAAGTTCTCGCGCGACAGTTGTACGGGCGCAATCCGCAAATTTCCTGCTGGAATAAATCGAACGGCGATTTGCTTTGGTCTTCAGAGCGGGGCGAGCGCGAGTTCTTTGCCTCCGATCCGGTTTATCTGCACGGCCAAATCGTCGCGCTCAGCGTCGCCTTGCAAGAGAATCAAGAAGGCCAACTTCGCTGGAATGTGCTCGATCCCGCAACCGGCGAACTGCAAGTGCAGCGCGACCTAATCCGCCTGCGAAACACCTGGGGAAGTCGCGCGTGCTGCGAGGTGCTGCCGCTCGATCACCGTCTGGTAGTTGCCCTCGGTGGCATCACGCTCGGGCTCGATGCTCGCGGCCAGGTGGCGTGGGTGCGGAAGCAAGTCACGTTGCCGAGCGAAGAGGATCCGCGCTGGGTGCTGCAGTCTTTTCAGCGGCCGATTGTGGCAGGCAATGATCTGATCATCGCGCAGCCGGGGACGCGCAGTGTGGCTTGCATCGATCCAGCCACTGGATTTGAAAAATGGGAAACACTGATCCCCGATGTCTTGGGTTGTTGGGGAGTTGCGCAAGTGAATGTCGTCCTGCGAACGGAGTCTGGCGTGCAAGCGCTCGACGCTGCAACCGGCAAACGGAAATGGTTCACGCCAATAGCCGACATGCAGCCGCATGCGCTTGTCGATCAGCAGTCGATTCTCTGTGCTCGCAAAGTTTCGCAGCCTGACAAGCGAGAATGGACCATCCAACTCACTTGGCTGGATCCAGCGACTGGCGCAGAGCGGTCGGCAACGCGGCTGACCGCATTACAAGATTTGGCGCCGCGGCTTGGCGTGTTGGTGCCTTACAAGGACCGTGTCTTCACCTTCTTTGGTCGCGGACAGCACGATCCCAATCGGGATGTCGTCGAACTGGTGCCAAGCGGCCCCATTCAATAGGACGGACCATTGGTCCGTCTGGAACGAAGTCTGGGCGAAGCCGACTTTCTGTCGTTAATTTCGACACATCTGTAACGTTTTTCGCTATTCGGCCATAGCAATGTACTGACCGGCCAAGGAAAATGGCTGTTCTCGCCTGTTTTCCTACCCGCCTTCCCTCCCACACACCCTCAACCAACCGAAAGGCAACGATGTTGCAGCGCTCGCTGATCTTTGGTTTGCTCGTCGCCGTGTTGGTTGTACCGACACAGCCGCCGGCCCAAGCTCAGTCCTTGCGGCTCGATTTCGACGAAATCACCCCCGAAAGCGAACTGTCGCTCGATCGCGGCCTCGATTGGCTCGCTCGAAATCAGGGGAACGAAGGAAACTGGGGCTCGAACGACCTAGGCTTGGTCGGCATGGGTGCTCTGGCGTTTCTTTCGGCCGGGCATGCTCCAGGCCGGGGCAAATATGGCCGCGAAGTAGACAAGGCGCTCGAGTTCGTCGTCAGCCGAGCCAAGCCCTCGGGCCTGCTCAACATCAGCGATGGCCAGCGCGACATGTACAACCACGGCCTGGCGACGTTCGTCCTCGGCCAGGCACACGGGATGACGGCCAATCGCGACCGCCGATTAAATCGCGTTCTCGACGGCGCTTTGAAGCTGATTGCCAATGTGCAGTGCGAGGATGGCGGCTGGGATTACAAAGCCCATCAACAAAAGAATGGTCACGATCTGAGCCTCGCCGTGATGCAGGCCAAGGCGCTCCGTTCGGCCGTCGATAGCGGTCTCGAAGTGCCGCCGGAAGTGATTCAGCTCGCCATCAAGAGCGTCCGCGATCACTACGCCTGCAAGGGTGACCGCCGTTTGTCGGAAGCCGAGCAAATGAAGTTGCCGGGGCAGTTCACTTACAGCCGTGGCGGTGGTGGCGGCACGATTGCGATGGCCGCGGCCGGCGTCGTTTGCATGCAGGAGTTCGGCGAATACGAAGACTGGCGGATCGGCAAGAATATGGAAGTGATCTCGGCCGCGGTGAAAGAACTGCCAAAGGCGACCGAGCGCAAAGGAAACATGCCCTTCGATGCTTACACGCTGTATTACGTCGGCCAGGCTCTCTATCAAGTGAACGGCGAACCGTGGCAGGATTGTTATCCGCGGCTGCGCGATTATCTCGTCGCGGCGCAGGTTCAAGAAGACAAGACTTCGGCGAACAACGGCTGTTGGCACGATCAGGGCGCGAAGACGCATGGTCACGTCGGCGGCCGCGAGGGGCAGCTCTACGCGACGAGCGTCGCTTGCTTTATTCTCGCGATTCCCAATCGTTATCTCCCCATCCTGCAAGAAGGGAAGATCGAAAGCTTCCGCCAGAAAGCGAAGGCGGGGAAGTAGCATGTGGTGGTTTCCGTCATTCGCAGTCTGGTCGTTCGCCTTTGCAGCCGTGGCCTGCGCCTGCGGCCCGATCATCATTCATCTGCTCAACCGCCGGCGCTATCGTACGGTGCAGTGGGCCGCGATGGACTTCCTCAAGGAAGCCATGCAGCGGAACCGCCGCATCCTGCATCTGCGCGACATGGTGCTGCTCGCGATGCGCACGCTCGCGGTGCTCCTCTTCGGTCTCGCGCTTGCTCAACCGTTTTTCACTCGCGGCTGCAATCAAGCCGTCGATGAACGCCAGCCATTGCACGCCATTGTCGTGATCGACAACAGCTTGAGCATGGGCTACGAAGCGCTCGACGGCACGCTGCTCGACAAAGCCAAGGATCGCGCCCGCCGCCTGATCGATCAGTTGCCAAGCGGCAGCAAGATCACCGTGCTGCCGGCCTGCGGCTCGCGCGATGGCACGAGCTTTGATCCGTACGACACCAAAGACGGCGCGCTCGACGCCATCGGCAAGATCGAACTCGTCGACCGCAGCACGAGTCTCGCGCAGGCCGTGAATCTGATGCAGCGTGCGATTGAGAACGGCGCTGAACTTTCGAAGCGCGTCGTGGTCTTCAGCGATCAACAAGCCACCAACTGGCGCGACGCCGATGCCGAAGTGCTGAAGAAGTTGCAGGACTGGCAACTCGTGGCCGTTGCTCCCGCCGGCGCCTCAGCCGCCTGGGAAAACAGCTGGGTCGCCGATATCGAAGTGGCCGATGGTCTCGCGGACATCGAAACGCCGACGACGATCATCGTCAAGCTGCAGCACCAAGGTGGCGGCAGCGAGCGGTCCGACATGCAAGTCAAGCTCTCCTACGGCGACACCGTCATCGGCGAGCGGGCCATTTCGCTCGAAGCCGGCGCGAGCAGCAAGCAAGTCGAGTTCGAATACGTCTTCAATACACTCACCGATGTCCCCGAGCCCGATCATCCGATCTTCGTTCCGCTGAAGGCGGAGATCATCAGCGACGATTCGCTGGCGGCCGACAATGTCCGTTATCTCGCGCTGCCGGTTGTCGCCGGCCTGCCGGTCGTCTTTGTCGATCAGTATGGTTCTGGTGAAGACGCGGCTCGCAATCACCTGGGCGAGACTCGCCATCTGCGAAAACTCCTCGCACCGAAAACTTCGCGCACCGATGCTCCGCGGCAACTTGTCAAGATTCGCCACATCACGCAGGGCGAACTCGACCAGGAAGTGCTGCAAGACGCACGGCTGGTTGTCCTCGCCGGTTTGAAAGAACCGCAGTCGGAAGAGACTGTCTCGCTCTTGCGCGATTATGTCCGTCAGGGGGGCCGCCTGGTCATCGCTGCCGGCGCTGATTTTGATCCGGCCCGCTGGCAGGAACTTGCCTGGCGCGAGGGCGACGGCATCTTACCGCTGCCTCTCAAAGAAAACGTCGGCGAAGTGCCGGAAGTCGCCGGCGCGAACACGAAACCATTCTCGCTGTCGTTTGCCAGCATGAACGGCAATGCCCTCTTCGAATTGCCCTCGACCGGTTCGCAGGAATTGCAAGATCTGTACGAAGAGCCTTACTTCTTCAAAGCCGTGGCGACCGATATCACCGCCGAAACGCGCGAAGCGCTCCGAAATGCGGCTCGCGAACGACTGACGGAAGAACTGAAGCTCCGCGAGGAAATCGCTAAGCGCCGCGAGACACTCACAGCCAAGCAAACGACCGGCGAGATCAGCGCTGCCGATCAGGAACAGATCCGCAAGGACGAAGCCAGCCTCGCCGTGCTCGCGCCGCATTGGTTGACCTGGTCCGATGACAAAGGAAATGCTCCCGACGCGAAGGCTGCCGCAAAATCGGCCACGTCCGCAGAGGCTGAAGCCGCTCGCACTTCGCAAATTGAACTCCTCGTGCAGCAACAACTGCCCAGCATCCTGGCCCGCTTTGATGATCGCGCCCAAACGCCATTTCTGATTGCTCGCAAGCAAGGACAGGGCGAAGTGTTGTTCGTCGCCACTGGCTTGCTGTCTTCGTGGAACACGCTGCCCAAGACGAACGCGATTTTGATGTTCGATCGATTGCTGCGGACCATGACGCGTTCGACGTTGCCGCAACGAAACTACGAGCCCGTCGAGCAACTCACGCTGCCAGTGCCCGCCCATCAGCACGACCTGACTGTTTCGGTCACGCGGCCGCAGCAGCTCGATCCGGAACCTCTCGACATCGGCTTTATCGGCGGCGATCGCCAGGGCGTGACGTTGCACGGCTTGTATCAGCGAGGCGTGTATCGGGTGGCCGGTGTGCGGCACGATCCGAATGCGAACAATCTGACAGCGGTCGCGAAGGTCGATGAGAAGCTCGCAGACAAGCCTGTTTGGGAAGTGCCGGTCGTCGTCAACGGCGCCGCGTCGGAATCAGAATTACTCCCCCTCACGCGGGCCGAGTTCGAAGAAAAAACCGCTGGCACGACGCTGCGTTGGGTCGAAGCCAGCGAAGACATCAGCCTCGCCGGCGCCGCGATTCGCGGTCAGGCAAGTTGGTGGTATCTGGCGTTAGCCGCATTGATTTTGCTGCTGCTCGAAATGGTGGTGCTGGCCTGGCCGGCGCTCCGTTCTTCGCCAGCAGGAACGGAGAAGGTTGCAGCATGATTCGTTGGTGGGGATGGCTCGTGGGCTTGGAGGGAGTGACCTCGATCGATGAGATCGCGCCGGAACTCGCTGCGCCCTGGGCTCAGGAAGGACCGTTCTGGGTCTTCCTCGCCGCGGTCGCGTTGTTCGTGCTGGCCATCGTTTTCTATCTGCGGTTTCAACCCGGCCCCAAAGGTCTCTCACGCTGGGGCCTGGCCATTTGTCGCGGCTTGCTGCTCGCGCTGCTTCTCATCACGCTGGCCGATCCAATTCTCCGAGCGCATGTCACCCGCCTGCACAAGCCGCAGCTGTATGTCGTTTTCGACGGCACCGACAGCATGGCCATTGCCGATCAACTTCCGGAAGCGCAGCGCGCCGCGCTTGTCTCGGCTACAGGATTGAAAACGGACACGCCAGCGAAGATCAATGAAACGCCGGTTGCCGCTAATCTGCAACCAACGCGGCTCGACTACGTGCAGGCCTGGCTGAAGAAAGCCGACGACAACACACTGCAAAAGCTGCAGGCGAAAGACATCGAGATCGAAGCCTTCCTTTTCGACGGCAATACGACCAGCCAATTGCGCAAGCTTAGCGACGGCAGTCATCGACTCGATCAAAAGCTTTCCACCTCCGATCTGGCCGACCAACTCACGCACACCGGTCAGGTCACCGCCCTCGGTGCGGTGCTGCAAGAGACGAGTCAGCAGTTCGGCTCCGGTCGACTCGCCGGTGTCGTCTTCGTCAGCGACTTTGCTCACAACAGCGGTTCATCGCCGATTGGTTTGGCCGGTAACTCGCCGATCGCCAAACTGGGTGCGCCGGTCTATGCCGTAGGTGTCGGTTCAACGGAAGCGATCGATCTCGCGGTCGATTTACAAATCGATCCCAAGATGAAGAAGGCCGAGCGCAGCAAGGTTGTCGCCAAGTTGCGGCAGAGTGGCCTGCAGGGCCAAAGCGTCACGGTCCGCGTCACTGGTCGAAAGATCGGCGGCGATTCGCTCACCAGCCCTGAGTTTCAAATCGGTCAGCGGACGGTCACGCTCGAAGGGAACGTGACGACCGCCGAAATCGACTTCACGCCCGAAGAGTCTGGCAGTTTTCAGTTCGCAGCAACCGTCGACAAACTCGAAGGAGAAATCGTCGATCAAAACAACCACGCGGTTCGCGAAGTCAACATCATCGACGATTATCTCCGCCTGATGTATGTCGCTCACGAGCCGACCTGGGAATGGCGGTTCATCAAAGAAGTCTTCCATCGTGACAAGCTGGTCGGCATGGATGGCTTTCGTACGTTCCTGGCTTCGTCGGATCCTCGCGTCCGTGAATCGAACGTGCTCTTCCTGCCGACCATTACGCCGAAGCGAAGCGAGTTCTTTGCCAACGACGTGCTGTTTCTCGACGACATGCCCCGCGGCGAACTCAAGGACCGCTTCTGCGAAATGACCAAAGAATTCGTCGGCAAGCTCGGCGGCGGCTTGGTGGTGATCTGCGGCCCGCGGTTTGGTCCCAAGGAATTGCAACAAACTCCGCTCGCCGATTTGTTGCCGGTGATCGTCGATCCGCAAGCCGAAATGCGCGACGCGCCGGAGTATCCGGAGTTTCGCTTGCGATTGACTCCCTACGCCGCGCAGCATCCTTTCATGCAGCTGAGTGCCAACGAACTCGACAACGCTAAAGTCTGGGACAACATGGGTAAGTTGCCCTGGTACCAGCCGGTTGCCGCGCTACACGATCAGGCGCAGGTCCTGGCCGAGCATCCCACCGACAAATGCCGCGACGGCAAAACGCCGCAACCGCTGATCACCATTCGCGAGTTTGGCAAAGGCAAGGTCGTGATGCTCAGCTTCAATGAGACCTGGCGTTTGCGACGCAAGTATGGCGAAAAGTTCTACCGCCAGTTCTGGTCGCAGCTCATCTATTCGCTCGGCATGAGTCACGCCCTCGGCAGCGACAAACGGTTTGTAGCTCGCGTCGATCAACCGCAGTATCGTGTGGAAGACAAAGTCACGCTCACGGTCGAAGCCTACGATGCCAACTTCGAGCCGCTCGATGAAGAGACGTTCACCGAACGCACGCTCGAAGCCGAACTCGTCATTCCCGGTCTAGGTGGCGGCGACTTGCGGCCCATTCGTGTTCCCATGCTTCGCAAAGGTGTGTTCGAAGCCCGCATTCCTGTCCTCGCGGTCGGTGAATACGTGCTCCGCGTGAAGGATCCGGTCACCAGCAAGTATTCGGAGCAACGCTTCGAAGTCACGTCGCTTTCCGCCGAGCGACGCAGCGGCGTGCGGAATGAAAAACTGCAGAATCAAATCGCCGAAACCTCCGGCGGCAAAGCGTACGACCTGACGACCGTTCACAACCTGGCGAACGATCTGCAGGTCGAGCCGCGCGTCGAGAAACTGACTCGCAACCGCGCTCTTTGGTCCACGCCCTTATGGTTCACGCTCGTCGTGGGCTTGATGCTGGGTGAATGGTTCTTCCGCAAGATGATCAAACTTTCGTAATCGCACTGACATGACCCGTTTGTCGACACTTCGCGCTCAACTCACCGCCCTCCAACAGGCGCGCTGGCTGGTGCGCGCCGCGGTGGCTGTCGCGGCGCTCGTCATCGCCGCGCTCTGGGCGCTCGTCGGCATACTAGTTCTCGATCTGCTATTCGAATTGCCGCCGCCACAACGGGTCGTCGTCATCGTCATCGCCCTGGGCGTCGTCGCGTGGGCTGGTATTCGCTTTACCTGGCCGCTGCTGCAAGTTCGCGAAACCGTCGAAGACATGGCGTTGTTGGTCGAACGTCAACAAAAACTCGATAGCGATTTGATCGCCGCGCTGCAGTTCGAAAAGCCCGGCTCCGAAGATTGGGGCTCGCACCAACTCCGCGGCGCGGTCATCGACTATGTCGCCAACGTCGGCTCGCAGTTGAATGTTTTCGAAGGCTTCTCCCGCGCTCAGATGATTCGCCGAGGAACCATCCTTGGCGTGACCGTAATGCTATTAATAGTCGCCGCGATCATCTATCCGCTGCACGCGGGACGATTTGTGAACCGACTGTTTCTCGGCTCGATGCACTATCCCACCGATCCGACCATCGAACGGGTTATCGTCAATCAAAAGACGGTGCTCGAGGAACAGTTGCACTACAGCCAACCCCTCAGCATCACGGCCGCTCAGGCTCGCCCGCTGGAGTTCGCCGCGCTGATCCGTGGCCAGGTGCCAGAGTCTCGCACCGTTTCGTTGATCGCGATCGGTCCGACTCGCACGCGCACCAAACTGGAATTGGTCGCCGCAACGCCCGAAGATCGCAAGAATCGTCTTCGCCGCGCTGCCGAAATGCTTCAAGCTGCCGCGAAGGACGAACAGATCGATATCTCCGTGCCGTGGCGCGATCAGGTGCGCACACTGCTTGCCTTTGACTCGCCAGAGACCGCGGCCCTGCTGTCGAAGGAAGCTCCCCGCTCGAGCCTGCAGTCTGTCGCCGATCAGATCTCGACGCAGTTGACCTCGGCCGCGCCGATCAACGAGCAGAAATCGCTCCTCACCGCTCAATTGCCGCGCTTGCTGGAGAGCGTCCGCTATTCGCTCACGATCGGCAACGCCTGGACCGAAACGGCCACGATCAGCATGATTCCGCTCCCAGCGGTCGAGCCTCTGCTCACGCCCAAGTATCCCGTCTACGCCGGCAAGTCGCCTTCGGCCGAACCAGGTCAGCGGCAAGTCGATCTGCTGCAAGGCTCGGCGCTTGATTTCGCCATCACTTGCACCAACGGCAAGCAATTGGAATCGGCCTGGGTCAATCTCCGCCGCCGTGATCAGACCGAGCGATTCGACCTGTCGAAGATTAACGCCGATGGCAGCAAGTGGGCCCTGGTCGATCAGCAAGGCAACACGCCGCTGACGAACATTCGCGATGAGTTTCGCTATGAGGTGCAAGTCGTCGATAGCGACGGCTTGAGCCTCGAGGTGCCCATCCGCGGCGCGGTGCGCATCAAGACCGATCGACCGCCGGGCGCCTCGATCGATGTCGTTCATAAAGTGGTGCTCCCTTCCGCCGAACCGGTCATTCATTATCGCGCAGCCGATGACTACGGCCTGTCGTCGATCAAGCTCATCGCCGAAGTGGAACGCCACTCCGATCAACCGGTCGCCGCGGCCACTCCGGAAGAGAGCGCTGCCTCGGGAACCACCGGCGCTGCGGGGAAAGCACTTGAGAAGCAGGAATTCGTGATTCCGATGAAACACGATCCGCTGGTCGGCAGCGACTTGCCGCTGGATAAGACCTTTGCGTTGAGCCTGTCGCCTCTGCAATTGACCAAGGGTGATCGGCTGCGGATTACGCTGGAAGTTTGCGATTACAGGGGCGAGAATGAGGCCGGCAAGCCGACCGGCGAACGCTATCAGTCTGATCCGGTGGTACTGGAAGTGTCGGACGAAAGTGGTGTGCTGGCGGCCATCTCTGCGGCCGATGATCGCTCGGAAAAGCAGCTCTCGGACATTATCAAACGTCAACTTGGGATTGGAGAATCTCCATGACAATGACTACAGGGAAATTGGTTGTCGGCCTGGCGGCGGCAGCGCTGCTCATCGTCAACGTCGCCAGCGGCGCCGAAGGAGACTCGTTCAAGAAGAAGCAGCAGGCGCAAGAGAAGGCCCGCGCCCTGGCCAGTGAGCTCGTGTCCGGTGTGCTCGATATTCAAATCCGTCAGCTCGAAGAAAACGGCCTCAAGGGCCTGCCGATCTACAAAGACATCGTTGCCATGAAGGGCAATATCGGCGTCCTGACTGCCGGCGACATGGAAGAGATCGTGGCCCTGCTGGTGAAAGCCCAATCCGGTACCCAGCAAGAGCGACTCGAAAATTTCAACAAAGCCCGCGGCCGCATCCGCGAAGTCGTCGTGCAATTGATGGCCGAGCGGCAAAAGCTCTTCCGCCGCATGCAAGTTGCCAAGCTCTCGGCCCAGGTTCGCGAGCTGATCAACATGCAGACTAAGACGCAAACACTAACGGTCTCGCTGCCGGCCCAAACGCCCACGCAGCGCGATACGCTCGCCCTCGGCGCCATCGAAGATCAATCCGACGTGCAACGACTGTTCTATCAACTCGTTGTCTCGCTCGAAGACGTAAAGACTTGGGGCGGCCAGGTGGCAGCGGGGGCCGAAGGTGGCTTGCGAATCCTCCGCGCGGCGCAAGTCGACCAAGAACTGAAGTCGGCAAGCCAACAACTCGCCAAGGCCGAGTTCACTGGCGCGAGCAAAGCACAAATGGCGGTCATTCGCGGCCTCCGTTCTCTGCTCGAAAAGCTCGAAGAAACGCAAGGCTTGATCGACAGCGACCGCGAAGCGGCCCTGAAGATGGTCCGCGAGATGATGAAGAAGCAGGAGCAGCTGCGCGACGAAACCAAGAAGTCGCCGCTCGATGAAAAGGAAGCCGACAAGCTCTCCGAAAAACAAACCGAGCTGCACAAGGAAATCGGCAAACTCGCCCAAGCCTTGCAGAGTGCCTTCCCCACGACCGAGCCGCTGCTCGACGATGCCAAGGCCGCGGCTCTCGAAGCTCGTCGCGAACTGTTCGAAACCGACAAAGCCGATGCTCTCGAAAAGCAAAACCAGGTCATCGGCGATCTCGCCCAGATCGAAAAGCAAATCGAGCAAGGCGCCGATCTGGAGCAGGCCGGCAAAAGCGCCGACCAACTTGCAGAAAAGGTCAAGGAACTCTCTGACCTAAGCAAAGAGCTCGGCAAGGCGATGAAGGAACAAGCCGAAGCCACCAAGCAAGCCGAACAAGCTCCGGCCGAAGCGCAGCAGAAAGAAGCGAAGGTCTTCGATACTCTGAAGAAAGCCGACGACAAAACCGAACTCAACGCCGCCATCGAAAACAAGGTGAAGTCCGCCGAAGAGGCCGTCGTCGCTGCCGCCGTTGCCGATAAGGACGTCACCCCCGAGAAGGCCGCCGCTCGCAAAGAAGCTGCCGAAGCCGCCAAGGATGCCATCGCGCAAGCCAAGGCCGAAGTCGATCAGCAATTGGCCGACGCCATGCGTCAAGAGCAAGCCGTCAAGGTCGGCGAACTGGCCCGCGCTGCCGAGGCGCTCGAACGAGCCGCTGCCGCCGAAAAAGAAGTCGCCAAAGAAGCCGCGGCCGCCGCGGAAAAGCCAGAGGGGCTCGTGCCAGAAAAAGCCGAAGCGCTCGCCGCCAAGCAAGCCGATGTCAAACAGGTCGCCGAGAAAATCGCCGAAGGTGTAAAGAACACCGCGCCCGAAGCCTCGAAGCAAGTCGCGGAAGCGAAGAAGCCCGTCGAAGAAGCGACCAAGAAAATCGCCGAAGCCAAACCAATGGCCGGTCAGCCCGCCAAGCCCGAAGCAAAGCAAGCGGCCAAGGACGCTGCGAAGGCGGCCGACAAAGCTGCCGAGAAATTGACGCAAGCCGCCGCTGAACTTCGCAAGGAAGCAGGAGAGGCAGCCGAGAAGCTCGCACAGATCGCTGGCGAACAACTCGATAAGGCCGAAGCGGCCCGTGAAGCCGTTGAACAAGCGGCAGCCAAACCAATGCCGTCGAAGGCCGAAGCCATCGCCAATCTGCAGAAGGCCGAAGATCAAATTCGCGCCGCTCAAACTGAGCAAGCCAAGGCCGAAGGCAAAGCTGCCGCCGCCGAAGCGAAGACTCAGGCCGAAAAAGTCGCGGAAGTAAAGAAGGAACAAAACCAGGCCGACAAGGCAGCGAACGATCTCGCCCAGGGCAAGGCCAACACACCGCTCGAAGCCGCCGGTGAACAACAAGAGGCCGCCGAAAAAGCCGCCGAAGCCGCGAAGTCGGCCAAGGGCGACGTCGCCGAAGCCTTGAAAGAAGCAGCCAAGGCCGCCGCCACCGCCGCCAAGGAAACTCTCGGCGGCGATCCTGCTAAGGCCGAAGCAGCCCGCGAACAAGCTCGCGAAGCCATTGCCAAAGCAGCCGCCGCTGCCGAAATGCAAGCGGCCGCCGCTGAAGCACAACCGGCTGGCAAGCCCGATGCCATGGCTCAAAAAGCAGCCGGCGAAAAAGCCGAAGCAGCCGAAGCTCTCGCCGACAAAGCCGCTGCCGAAGCCGGCGGCGACATGGGCGATCCTGCCGCGAAGGCCGCTCAAGAAGCCGGCAAAGCCGCCGCCAAGGCAGCCACCGAAGCCCAGGCCGCCAAAGAACAACTCGACAAGGGCAACACCGAAGGTGCTGCCGAAGCTCAAAAGAAGACTGGCGAAGCTCTCGCCAAAGCCGGTGAAAAGATCGGCGAAGCTTTGAAGGAACTCGGCAAGAAAGAAGCCGAAGGTCTGGCCGAAGAAGGGAAGGCCGCCGGCGAACTCGCCGACAAGGCCGGCGAAGTGGATCCGGGCGCTCAAGCTGCTCTGCAACAAGCAGCCAAGGCCGCCAAGCAAGCTGCCGCCGAAGCGGGTGAAGCTGGCAAACCCATGGCCGGTGAAGCTGGTAAGCCTGACGCGGGCAAACCCGATCCAGCCAAAGCCGCCGAAGCTCGCAAGGAAGTTCAACAACGTCTCGATCGCGCCGCCGCCAATCTCGCAGCTCGCGAACAACAACTCCGTCGCGATCGGGACCTCGCCGAAGCCATCGCCGAACTCGCCAAAGATCAACAGGCCGCCCGCGACGCCATCGGCGAAGCAGCCAAGCAACTCGCCCAAGGCGATGCGCCCATGGCCGGCGAAACCGGTGAACCAATGGGTCAAGCCGGCAAACCCATGGCAGGAGAAGCAGGCAAGCCGATGGGTGAGGCTGGCAAACCAATGGGTCAAGCCGGTAAGCCGATGGGCAAGCAACCGTCTGCCAAGAAGCTCGCCGCTGCCGAAGCTCTCCAGCGAGCCACGCAAGACTTTGCCGAAGCGCAAAAGGCCACCGGCGTCGGCGCTGCCGAAATCTCCGGTCAGGACGAAGTCGCCAACGAAGGAGTCCGCGAAGGTCTCGAAGCCGCCTCGCGTTTGGCCGAACCGATGGCTGGCGCTGAAGTCGCCATGGGCGAAGCAGCCGGCCAACCGATGGGCCAGCCTGGCGAAGCTCAACCCGGCCAGACGCCGATGGGACAACCTGCGACCGGCAAACCAATGGGTCAAGCTGCCGCCGGTAAGCCCATGGGCAAACCCGCTGGTCAACCAATGGGTCAGGCCGCCGCGGTCAAACCTTCCGATCTCGGCACCGGCCTCGTACCCAATTCCGCGGAAGCAACTGCCCAGCAAATCGCCGGCGCCGATGCAGTCGCCCAGGCCGAAGCCGCACTGCAAGCGGCTGCCGAAGCAATTCTCAATCAACTCGCCATGGGCGAACCGGGGCAGGGGCAACCGATGCCTGGCCAACCAGGCCAAGGCCAGCCCATGCCGGGACAACCAGGCCAAGGGCAACCCATGCCAGGCCAAGGGCAACCCATGCCAGGCCAGGGCCCGCCGATGCCCGGTCAGGGACAACCCATGCCGGGTCAACCTGGCGAGGGTCAGCCGATGCCCGGCCAACCCGGCGAACAAGCGACCAAGGGTGGTTCACCCATGGGTGGCGACGCCAAGAACAACCCAGACATGGAAAAAGGCGAGCTGAAAAACGAAGCGACCGAGCAAGGCGACAGCCGCGGCGAAAAAGCCGATCAAGACTCCGACGCCAAGGCCCAGAAGTTTGCGAAGGAACCTTGGTTCGCCAAGCTCCCGCCCTCCCTGCAAAACGCCATCCAAGCCAAAGCCCGCGGCAAGGCCCCGCGCGGCTACGAAGAACGCCTTCGCCGTTATTTTGAAAGTGTCGATTGATTGCAGATCGTATATGGCAGATTGCAGATTGAGAAAATTGTCTTGTATTCAATCTGCAATCTGAGATCTGACATCTGCAATAGAAAACCCTCCAGTTGAGTGAATCCGATGAGTGAGCAAGAGAAGAACGACGTCGCCGCCGTCCAGCGGTGCGAAAAAGCCTACAACCGTCTGCGCGACGAACTTTCGAAAGTGATCGTCGGTCAGAGCGACGTCATCGAGCAGGTGTTGGTGGCGATGTTTGCCCGCGGTCACGCGCTGCTCGAAGGTGTGCCCGGTCTCGCCAAGACGTTGCTCATCAGCTCGCTCGCCAAGTCGCTGCACTTGTCGTTCAAGCGGATTCAATTCACGCCCGACTTGATGCCCAGCGATATCACCGGCACCGAGGTGATTCAGGAAGATCCGGAAACCCATCAGCGGTCTTATAAATTCCTCGCCGGGCCGCTGTTCACGAACATGCTGCTGGCGGACGAAATCAACCGCACGCCGCCGAAGACGCAGGCGGCCATGCTCGAAGCCATGCAAGAACGCCAGGTCTCGGCGGGCGGCAAAATCCACGGCCTACCGGCGCCGTTCTTCGTACTCGCCACGCAGAACCCGCTCGAGCAAGAAGGTACCTACCCGCTGCCCGAAGCTCAACTCGACCGCTTTCTGCTCCACATCAAGGTCGACTATCCCAGCCCTGCCGAGGAATGGGAAGTCGCCCGCCGCGTCACCAGCGGCCAGATGGGCGACATCAATGCCGTCCTCAGCGGCGAAGAGATCATCGAGTTTCAAAAGCTCGTCATGCGCGTGCCGGTCAGCGATCAGGTGCTCGGTTACTGCTGGGCGCTCGTGCGGGCGACTCGCCCCGGCACCACGGAAGCGCCGGAGTTCGTCAACAAGTGGATCAACTGGGGCGCTGGTCCCCGCGGTGTGCTCACGCTTGTCACTTGTGCCAAGGCCCGCGCCATTCTCTACGGCCGCTACCACGCCACCGTGCAGGACGTGCAAGCCATTTTGAAGCCCGCCATGCGGCATCGTATCGCCGGCAATTACGCGGCTCAGGCCAACGGTCTGAACAGCGAAAAGCTGGTTGACATGCTGCTGCAAGCGATCCCTGCCGATCGCAAGTACGAAAAGCCCGCGGCCTAATGAATTGATTGCGAGGTGACCCATGGTCCGCTTTCGCTTCCGCCTGATCTCGTTGATTGTTCTCGTCGCTGTAGTGTGCGTTTTCGCGGCAACGTACGGGAACTATCGTCGAGCCCTTGGCGCGGAAGATCGAGCTTACCGAGAGATTGCCAACAAAGGCGGATGGGTCATTGTGTATTCAAACAATAGTCATGTCGAATTCGTCGCGGCGCCTAAACAACCGATGTTGGGTTGCGCCATGGGTGTAATTCGGACTTACCGTCCATCCGGCGATGCGAGGCAATTCAGTGACGCAGACCTGGAGTTGTTCGACAGTGCTCGCAGGCCGTGTTCTATCAATTTGACTAACACCCAAGTATCCACAATTGCCGCCACCGAGTTTCAACGTTTGCATCCGGCATGGAAGCTCTATTTCTCGCCGGAATCACGGTCCATTCGCTAAGCTAGTCCTCCGCCGATGTCCAACACCGTTCTCCATCGCTATCTCGATCCCGAAGTCCTCGCCCACGTTGCCGACCGGCATTTGGAGCCGCGGGGCCTCGTGATTGGCAACCTCGCCGGCGCGCACAAGTCGCCGCTGAACGGGTTTGCGGTCGAGTTCGCGGGCCATCGCGAATACACACCCGGCGACGACCCCAAGCACATCGACTGGCGCGTGTATTTCACCCGCGAAAAACTGTTCATCAAGCAGTACGAGCTCGAGACCAACTTCGTCTGCCATCTGGTTCTCGACGTCAGCGCCTCGATGCGTTACGGCGAAGGCCGCGAGCAAAAATTGCTGTACGCCGGTCAGATGGCCACCATGCTCGGTTATTCGATCGTGCGCCAGAGCGATAAGGTTTCGCTGGCCACGTTCGACGAGCAAGTGCGCGGCGTCGTGCCGGCGAGCAATTCGATGGACCAGGTGGTGCGGATGACGCAGCATCTCGACCTGATCGAGCCGAAGGAAAAAACTTCGATCGCGGAGTGTCTGAACGAAGTGGCCCGCCGCATGGGCCGCCGCGAAATCGTGATGGTCTTCAGCGACTTCTTCGGCACGGATCTAAAAGAGCTCGAGTCGGTGCTGCAGCGGCTGCGCTACAACCGGCACGAAGTCGTCCTCTTTCAAGTGCTGCATCACGAAGAGATCACCTTCGATCTCGACGGCATGGTCAAGTTCGTCGGTTTGGAAGTAGCCGATGAGTTGCTCGCGCAGACCGAAGATCTCCGCCGCGGTTACCTCGCCGCCCTGCAGCGATTCAACGACGAGTTTCAGGAAATCGCCCAGCGCAACGGCTGCGAACGGATCCTCGTCGATACTCGCCGACCGATGAGCGAGCTATTTATCGACTATCTCAATCAGCGCAGCATGCTGAACCGCGGACGGTAAGTTCACTGTTTGGCCGCGCAACAGTACATTGGTCGGATCTGCCACTTCCCTGCGAGGCCAGCCGGCATGAACCGCCAACTGCGATTCCGTTTCAGCCTGCGCATGCTGCTGCTGGCGATGCTGGTGCTGGGATTATTTCTCGGTTGGTACGGCAGGGAATGGGACCGGCTTCGACGTCAGCGCGCGATTGCTACTCAGTTTCAATCGCGCGGCGGATATGTCGCCTACGATCCCAAGTTGCCTGCTCCCAACCAAAAAAACTCGCCTGGGCAGCCGCTGTCCCGAGTCGCGGGCAGAATGTTGTTTGGCGAGGATGCCTTTGCCCACATCGATACTGTGTGGCTCAAAGACAGCAAACCCGGTGACTTCGAGCTCTTCATAAACTTGCCGCAGCTGAAGGGGCTCTTACTGAAGCAACCGCCTGATGATTGTCTCGAGCAGTTGGTGCGCAACCGGAAACTGGAGTCGCTAGACCTGCAACATTTTCGCCTGAACCGCGCTCGCTTTGAACTTTTGCAACGACTACAGCATCTCAACACGCTCAGCTTGACGGGGAATGAAGTCGACGATGAGGCATTGGAGAGTTTGGCGTTGCTTCATCAACTTAAGACGCTGATGCTCGACGGTACCAATCTGACATCACAAGGCCTGCGACGAGTGGCCGAGCTCGAGCACCTGCAACGTTTGTACGTCTCCGCCAGCAAAACGATCGACGATCGTGCAATTGGTGAACTCAAGCCGTTGAAGAATCTGCGCACGCTCAGTTTGGTTGGCACGTCTACGACCAGCGCAGCGCTAGAGCATATTGGTGACATGAAAGAGTTGCGCACGCTGGACCTCAGCCATACGCCGCTCACTGATTCGGGATTCGAAAACCTGGCGGAATCGCAGCTGGCCGAGTTAACCGTCTTCGGCACCGCGGTCGGCTCGCAAAGCTTGCCGCAGATTGCAAAGATGAGATCGCTACGCAGGCTCGATCTTGGCGGCAGAAATTCGCCGCTCACGAACTCGGACCTGGCTCCGCTGGCGAAGCTCACCGAATTGCGCAACCTGTCCATCTCGACGAACGGAATTACCGAAGAGGCGCTAACGCACCTGAGCTCTCTGCGCAACTTGCGCTCGCTTTACCTCAACTCGAAAGCCATCTCGAAAGCGGCTGCGGTTCGACTACAATCCGATCTGCCGCACTGCACCATTAGCGGCAGCGACGTTGCTGGCAGTTATGAACTTCCTGCGCCGCAACCATCTCCGGACGAGCCAAACTAGCTAGACGCAAATAAGTGTTCCGCAACCACCCTTCTCGCGGCTTAATGGTTGCTAATCTTGCCTAAGCGGCTAAAATCGAAACCAGCGGTGGGGAACAGCAACTCCCTTCGCGTGGTCAATTCGGGCGATTAAGGCAGTGAAGATGCCGCGAAACAGCCGCTAGCGGCCTGCTTCTGCGGCGGTCATCCTGCCGCTAACGGCGATAGGTAACAGGCGATGCGTTATTCGTTTCGGCTCGCGGAAGTCGTGGGGCACGTGCCCGATCCGCGCAAGCGTCCAGGCACCATCAAAGCCATTTGCGATTACACGACGCTCGACCGCCATCAGGTCGCGGCGTTCCTGAAAAACGAAGTCAAATACATTCCGCTCGACGCCCTGTCGAAGCTGTGCGATTACCTGATCGAAAAGGGTTTTGCCACGGCGGAGGAACTGCCCGGCCGGTTGTTCGCGGTGGAGCCCGAGCACTTCTGGGAACTGCTCGCCCGGCGGCGGCGGTTAGAACTGTGCCTGGGTGTGCGTCGCGGCGAACCGGGCGACACGCTCGACGATGCCTGGGTCGTGGCGAGCGACTCGGTGCTGCTCGGCGAACTGCTCAACGGCGTAACGTCGCTCGGCGGCACGGCCCGCTTCAAGCGGCTCGCCGATCCGAACGCTCCCGCGGCAGTGCCCGCCGATGATCCGCATCCCGAGCAGTTGCATCAATCGCTCGTCTTTAGCCCGGGGCAGTCTTCGTTTGCGGATTATGTCGAGCTCGCGCGGAGCGTGTACGACGGCTTTTGTTCGGCGGCTGGCGACAAAGCGCTGATCTGCCTCGGCAGCAACAAGAGCAACCCGGTCGTGGAGATTCTCCTCGCCGAAGCCTTCGGCGCGACTCCGTTCGAGTCGCAAGATTCGCTTCCCGTGGCCAGCAAGCGTAACTGCCCCATCTTTATTCGTTATCGCAGCCATGATCCGCAAACGCCCTCGTGCTGCGGCGGCAACGATCTGTCGAAATCGGAGAAGGCCAACGTCCCGGGCATTTACTACGAAACGTCCGACGGCACTTGGGATGTCTGCCCGTGGGAAGCCAACAAAAAAGACGCGGCGATGGTCTTCTATATCCATCGCGAGTCGCAGGGCCGGCTCGAGATGATGCTCGGCGGTTATTCGGGCCGGGCCACGCGGTTGCTCGCGCGAATGCTTTCCCGCCGCGGCGAAGAATTCTGGCCGCCAGTCTATTCCGGCCACGGCATTCAGATCGGCGCGTTCGTGGTGAAGTTCAAGCTGCAGAATCAGCAAGACAGCGATGCGAAATCGCTTCTCACCGACTTGGCCGCGGAGAGCGAAATCATCCGCCTCGCGCCCGACGTGATCGAGCGGCGGATGCAGGTGGCCGGTGACGAAGAGATGTAGGCTACTGTCGCCTTTCGCTCCGCGAAAGGACGCGTCTTTCACTCGTTGCGGCGCGCGGCATTCCACCATTCAAAGACGCGTGCTTTCGCGGAGCGAAAGACGACTATGGATGCCACAGCATATACGTTTTGTAACCGCCGCTGACGTTCTTCACTTGAAAACCGGCTTGCTGCAGGATTCGCGTGGCGATGTAGCCGCGCTGGCCGACCTGGCAGTAAGCGGCGATCTCCCGATCGCGGGGCAACTCACTTAAGCGCGATCGCAAGTCATCGACAGGAATGTTGATCGCGCCTGGAAACTTTCCAGCTGCGAATTCTTCGGGAGTGCGAACGTCGAGCAGCAGCGGCCGTTGTTCTTCCGGCATGGCGTAGAGCGCGGCAACGTCGATTTGCGGATGGTCGCCGCGGAGCCAATTGGCCGCCACGAAGCCCACCATGTTGACAGGATCTTTCGCCGAGCCGAACTGCGGTGAGTAACAGAGCTCGACTTCTTCGAGATCGAAGACCGTCAGTCCTGCTTGAATCGCCACGGCGATCACGTCGATACGCTTGTCGACACCCTCGCCGCCGACCGCTTGCGCGCCGAGGATCTTGCCTTGCTCGGGCTCGAAGAGCAGCTTGATCGCCATCCCTTGCGCACCCGGATAGTAGCCAGCGTGCTGCGCGGGATGGACATAAACCATGCGAAACGGCTGGCCGCTGCGACGCAGCGTTTTCTCGGAAGCGCCGGTCAGGGCAGCGACCTTGCCGAAGCAACCGACGATGGCGGTGCCTTGCGTGCCGCGAAATTTCACCGGCCGGCCGAAGATGTGATCGGCGGCAAGTCGTCCCTGCCGATTCGCCGGACCGGCCAGCGGCACTTGCGTCGGCTGGTGCGAAACAACGTCTTGCACTTCGATCGCATCGCCGACCGCGTAAATGTCCGGATCGTTCGTTTGCAGTTGATCGTTCACCCGAATGCCGCCGCGCGGCCCGACGTCCAATCCTGCTTCAACGGCGAGCTTGTTTTCGGGCCGCACACCAATGCCCATAATCACCAGCGGTGCGGTGAGTTCCTTGCCCGATTTCAATTGCACTCGCACACCGCCGTCGACGGCGGTAAAACTCTCCGCCGAGTCGCTAAGCAACAGCGTCACGCCCTTCGCTTTCAACTCTTGCGCGATGGGCGTGGTCATTTCGCGATCGAGAGGCGGCAGGAGCTGATCCTGCAGTTCAACAACGGTGGTCTGCACGCCGCGATGCACTAGATTCTCGACCATCTCGAGGCCGATGAACCCCGCGCCGATGACAATCGCTTGCTTGGCCCCTTGATCGACAATCGCTTTGATGTGATCCATGTCCTGCAAGTTGCGAAGCGTGTGAATGCCCGGCAGATCGATCCCCGGCAATGGCGGCTTGAGTGGCGCAGCGCCGGGCGCGAGGATCAGCTTGTCGTAACTCTCTTCGTATTCGCGGCCGGTGGCTAGTTCGCGAACGCGAATCGTTTTTCGCGCGCGATCGATGGCTTCGACAGACGATTGCGTCCGCACATCAAGATTGAACCGGGCCCGCAACTTGGCCGGCGTGGTGACGAGCAGCTTGTTGCGATCGGCGATCGTATTGCCGATGTGATAAGGGAGCCCGCAATTGGCGAACGACACATCCGGGCCGCGCTCGAAGAGGATGATCTGCGCTTCTTCGCTCATCCGCCTCGCTCGCGTAGCCGCCGACGCTCCTCCGGCCACGCCTCCTACGATCAGCAATTTCATGACACACTCCGTTTTTCGCTACAGTGAATCTTCACTATATCGCGAACGGCGGTGCCAAGACGATGGCAATTGCACGTCGGAAACGCTGGCCTTGTCGGCGAGGACAACAAGGTCGAATAAGATACGGGAATGAGCGAAACAGACCTGCCGCTGATTCTCTTGCCCGGTATGAACGGTGATCCGCGCGTCTTCGCGCCGCAGCTGAAAGCGTTTCCAGACCTCGACGTGCCGAAGTGGGAGCAGCCGCTGAGCGATGAAGAGCCGCTAACCCACTACGCGCAGCGATTGGCGGCGAAGATCGATCCGGGCGTGCCTTGTATTATTGGCGGCGCATCCTTCGGTGGGATTGTCTCGCTCGAAGTCGCGAAGCACCTGCAAGCGAAGGCCTGCGTGCTCATTGCTAGTTGCCGTAGCATTGAAGCGTTGCCGGCCATGCTTCGCTTACTGCGGCCGGTGTCTGCTTTAGCGTCCAGCAGATCTATCGTTCAGCTTGCACGCTCTGCACATTTCCTGACATCGATCGAAACTTCAGCAGTCAAGAATTTTCACCAACTTTCGCCGCGTGATCAAAGCTTTCGCATTTGGGCTCTTCAAGTGTTGCTGAAATGGCAACCAGAGTTTCCAAATTGCCAGCTTCACCAAATCCACGGGGCTTTAGACTCAACATTCCCGGCGGTGATCTCCGGAGCTGATTGCGTAATTCCCGAGGCCGGGCATTTATTGACACTCACTCACGCGGAAAGCGTGAATGAGTATTTGCAACAAGTGCTTACTTCTTCCCGCGGCCGATGCGGCTGAGGACTTGTTCCAGCGTTTGCCGCAGCACGAGGCCGCTCTTGCGGAGGAGCTGAACTTCCTTCGGCCAGAGTTCGATCTGGTGGCGAGCGACCACGCCCTTGCGGCCGACGACGGTCGGCACGCTCAGTGCGACGTCGCGAATGTCGTAGCAACCTTCTTGCACGCTGCTCACCGGCAGGATGCGGCGTTGATCGAGAACGATCGAGTGAATCACGTCGCGAATCGCAATGCCGACGGCAAAACCAGCGCCGGTCTTCTTCTTGATGACTTCTGCGCCCGAACCTTTGGTCCGCGTGAAGAGTTCATCGGCGAGCTTGGTATTCCAGCCCGGGAATTTTTCGAGCGGCAGATTGGCGATGCAAGCGCTCGACCAAATCGGCACCATGCTGTCGCCGTGTTCGCCGAGGATGAGGGCCTGAACTTGCGTCGGCGCGGCTTTCACTTGCTGAGCGATGAGGCTGCGGAAGCGGATCGTATCGAGCTGCGTGCCGAGGCCGATGACCTGGCTCAGTGGCAGACCGAGGCGATCGGCGGCGACGTAGGTGAGAATGTCGACGGGGTTCGACACGACGAGGACGATCGCGTCTTTCTTCACGCCGGCCTTCGTCACTTCGCCGAGAATGCCGAGGAAGAGGTCGGTGTTGCGATTGATGAGATCGAGCCGGCTTTCATCGGGCTTGCGCCGCAAACCAGCCGTGATGCAGATGATGTCGGAGCTCGGAATGTGCTCGTAACCGCCCGAGGTGATGACCTGATCGGCCACGCTCGGAGCGCCGTGGAGCATGTCGAGTGCCTGGCCGCTGGCCAAGTCGGCGTTGACGTCGAGGAGCGCGATCTCGCTCACCACGCCGCCGCATTGCAGGGCAAAGCCTGCGCTGGAACCGACCAAACCGCCGCCGCCGATGATGCTGACTTTCATGGGATCACTTATTGCAGATTGCAGATGTCAGATTGCAGATTGAATGCAGAACGTAGAAGTCAGAATGCAGAACGAAAGGCATTTGCCTGCCTCATTCTGCATTCTGCGTTCTTACTTCTGCGTTGCCAAAGCTTCCATCACTCGTTCGGTGATCATCTTGATCAGCGCTTCTTGATCACCGCCGGCGGGCGCGGCGGCGACTTCTTTTTTCACCGCGGCAGCCACGGCAGGGCCCATGGCGGGGGGAGCGTCGAACGCACGCCGTTCCACGCCCGATTGCTTCCAGCTGTCGCGGAAGATGTCGTTCGCGCACACGTCACAGTTCTTGTATTCCTCGGTGTTGCGCGGATCGGCCCAGCCCCATTTCTGCTTCAGGTCGAGCAGTTCGCGTTCCTTCTTCTCATCGAAGTAGTTCACTTTGCCGAGGCTCTTGGCGAGCATCAGCATGCGGCAATACGCGTCGAGAATTTCCGTCCACCAATAAGCTTGTTCCACATCCGTGCCGTAGCTCACCGTGCCGTGGTTGGCGAGGATGATGATGTTTGTCTTGCTCACGAACGGCAGCACCGTATCGGCAAAGGCTTGGCCGCCGGGAGTTTCGTAGGTGGTGATCGGAACATCGCCGAGGAACACTTCGACTTCGGGGAGCACGCACTGCGGAATCGGTTCGCGAGCGATCGCGAAGGCCGTGGCGTGCGGCGGGTGGCAGTGCACGACGCTCTTCACGTCGGGCCGTTGCTTATAGATTTCGAGGTGCAGCAACGCTTCGCTCGAACGCTTTTTGCGGCCGCTCAGTTGCTTGCCGGTCATGTCGACGAGGCTGATATCGTCGGGCTTGAGAAAGCCCTTGCTGTGCATCGTAGGGGTGCAGAGAACTTCGTTCTCGCCGACGCGCACCGTGATGTTGCCGTCGTTGGCGGCGGCGAAGCCCTTGTTGTACAAGCGGCGGCCGATCTCGCAGATGTCCTGCTTGATTTTGTGATGATTGACCATGGGTTGATGCCTTTAACGAAGGAGGTTTTGATCGAGGTCGAGTTGATCGAGAATGGCGGAAATGTAAACGTCGATTGGTTTGTAATTGGGTCGGAACGGCTGAGCCGCTTCGGCCCCTTCGCTGATGGCGACCAGATCGCCGATGCCGGCGCCGAGGTCGTCCCAAGCGACAATTTCGTCGGCTTGCGGAGCCACGCCATCGCGCAGTTCGGCGAGCGACAGCGGCACGATGAGCCGCAGCCGTGCGCCTTGCATCGTGGGATGCTGACTGTTCATCGTGACCGTGCCGAGCACTTTGGCGATTCGCATTGGTTAGCTCCTCGCCTTGGTGGCCGTGTTGGACGCAACGCGTTGCCAGCTGATCTTCTTGTCGCGCAGTTCGTCCCTCACCGCGTGCGTGACGATGGCCCGCTCCGAGACAACCACCGTGGTGATTCCCTGGAGCCGGCCCTTGATCGTCGCGAGCGTGATGACTTTGTCGTTCAAGTTCAAACTGCTGGTGGATTCGGTTTGCTGAATCGGCGCTGGTGTCGAAGTCGCGACGAGGGCGCGCACGCGGCGCACCACTTCGGCGACAATTCGATCGATATCAGCGGGAGTCAGGTTCATGGTTTGTTAGTTGTCTGCAATGCCGACGATCGAGTAGCGGATGGGGGTCGATTCGTCGCCGGTAATTTCGCGAACGTACTTGCCGTCGCTCGTGATCATCACCAGTTCGCCTCGGCCGGCGCCCACGACATCGGCGGCAATCACCGGATCGGCGTCGGGAGTTTTGCCATCGGCCATCAACGGCTGCACGACGAGCATCTTTTGTCCTTTGAAGGACGGATGCCGCGCGGTAGCGATGGCGGTGCCGATGACGAGGCCGAGTTGCATGGTTGTCTTTTGAGTAGCTGAATTCGCCAGAATTCAGAGGGGTTTCGAAAAAATCAGGAGTCTGAATTCTGGCGAATTCAGCTACAGATTTACGACTTGGGTTTGCCGAGGACGCACAGATCTTCGATGAGCGAGCAGCGGCGTTCGCGGGTGAAGGTCAACGGCGTCGTCACACCTTCGCCGGTCGGGCCAGCGATCGAGAACGACAAGTAGCCTTCGCCGCCGAGACCGAGGGCGGCCATGCACGGGCCGTTCTTCACGAACAGCGTCGTGTCGAGGATGCGGCCCATCTTCGTCATGTTCTTTACGTTCTGGCTGTGAATGATGCTCGTGTGCCGGAAACCGTGTTCGTAGTGCTGAGCCTTTTGGATGGCTTCGTCGACATTCTTCACGCGGACGAACGGCACGAAGGGCATCATCTGTTCGACCGGAACAAACGGATTGCTTTCGTCGGCTTCGCCGAACAGCAGGTCGCTCTTTTCCGGAATCGATTTGCCGATCGCACGGGCGAGGACTTTGGCATCCTGGCCGAGGAATTCCTTCGAAGGGGCGTCGTGCTTGTGTTCCCCTTCGCCGACTTGAACAATCGCCTTCTTGGTGAACTCGTCGACTTCGCGAGCATTCAGCCGCGTCGCGCCGGCGCGATCCATGGCGTCCATCATCTTGTCGAAGACGCTTGAGACGACAAACACTTCCTTCTCGGCGATGCAGAGCAGGTTGTTGTCGTAAGCCGCACCTTGAATGATGCAGCGGGCGGCGTTGTCGAGGTCCGCCGTTTCGTCGACGACGACCGGCGGATTGCCTGGGCCAGCGACCACGGCCCGCTTGCCGCTGCGAAGCGCTGCGCGACCGACAGCAGGGCCGCCGGTGACGCAGATCAGATTGACATTGCGATGACCGAACAGTTGATTGGCCGTTTCCAGCGTCGGTTCGGTGATCACGCAAATCAGGTTGTCGATGCCGAGGTCTTTGTAGATGGCTTCGTTGAAACGACGCACACCTTCGGCAGCCACCTTCTTGCCGCTCGGGTGCGGATTCACCACGACCGAGTTGCCCGAAGCGATCATGCTCACTGCGTTGCCGGTGATGGTCGGCAGCGAGTGCGTAACCGGAGTGATCGCGCCGATCACGCCGAATGGCGCGTGTTCGATCACGGCCAAGCCGTGGTCGCCGCTGAATACTTCGCTTCGCATGAATTCCACGCCCGGCGTTTTTTCGCCGAGGGTCTTCAGCTTTTCGATCTTGTGATTGAGACGGCCAACCTTGGTCTCGTTCATTTCCATCGTGCCGAGCTCGACGCAGTTGTCGATCGAGATGCGGCGAATATGGCTGATGATCCGCTTGCGGTCTTCCATGGTCCGCTCGCTCAATTGCTCGAACGCATCGCGAGCAGCAGCGACGGCTTCGTTCACGCAAGTGAAGATGCCATGCCGGCCGGCGAACTTGGGACCGCTGCTGACGTGTGCGCCACCCCGGGCCACTTCGGAGAGGACCTGAGCGACGACACTGCGGATGAGAGCTTCGTTGATTTGCATATGGTTAATCGTTAGTTGGAGTTTCTTGTTCTCTGGCCCCCACCGAGATTGCTCGGTGGAGCCCTGATTCTGCACTAGTCCTGATCGCTACTCGTCTCGCCCCCGCCGGCCTTGGTCGGTGGAGCGGATGATTGAACCGCCGCGAAAATCATTTGCTCCACCGACACAAGGTCGGTGGGGGCTGGCTTCGCGAGGTGGTTGAACTGGTGCATAATCATTTCACCACCGAGCAAGCTCGGTGGGGTCTGTAAGTTGTTTGGTCCTTAATCCCGCGAGTAGACCGTTCCCTCATCCACTTGCACTTTGTCGACGATGCCCACGACGACGGCGTCGATGGGGAGCGTCTTGGTTTCGGGTGTCAATCGCGCCGAAGAGCCTTGCGTGAGGATCACAAAATCGCCGATCCCCGCGCCGAGCGTATCGACCGCGACAAACGTCCGGCCTGTCGTGACGATCGACTTCCGATCCTTGGCTTCGATGCGATAGGGTTCGACGATCAAGAGTTTAAAGCCCTTCATCGAATCGACTTTTTGCGTCGAAACCAGACTGCCGGTGACTTTGGCGACGAACATGTGGTGCGCTACCCTTCAATTGCATGTTTGGTTTGACGGGCCACGATCAGTTCCTCGTTCGTCGGAATGATCCAGATCTGCGTTGGGCTGCCGGCCTTGCTCACGCAGCGCTCGGAGTTGCCCTTTGAGCTGTTGAGCCCTGCATCGAGTTCGATGCCGAGGCCTTGCAGGTTTTCGCAAACTCCCGCGCGAATGTTCACGCCGTTTTCGCCGATGCCGCCGGTGAACACGATCGCGTCGGCGCCACCGAGTTCCACCAGCATGCCGCCGAGGTGCCGCCGAATTTCGGCGATGAACACATCGAGCGCCAGCCGAGCCCGGCCGTTGCCATTGGCGGCGGCTTCATCGAGATCGCGCACGTCACCACTAATGCCGCTGAGTCCGAGCAAGCCGCTTTTTTCGGCGAGTGTATTCAGAACTTCCTGCAGGCTCTTTCCTTCGCGCTCCATGATGAGTGGAATCGCAAACGGATCGAAATCGCCGACACGGTTGTTCTGCGGCAAACCGGTTTGCGGACTCATGCCCATCGTGGTCGAGATGCTTTGTTGACCCCGAATCGCACACAGACTGTTCGAGCCGCCGAGATGGCACGAAATGATCCGCAGATCGTATCGTTCCAACAGTTGGCTCGTCCGCTGGGCGATGTAGCGATGACTCGCGCCGTGAAAACCCCAGCGTTTGATCTGCCACTTCTCGGCCCATTCATGCGGCGCGGGATAGTAGCGAAGCTTGTCGGCAATCGTGTTGTGAAAACCCGTTTCAAACGCAGCCACCAGCGGAATCTGCGGCAGCTTTTCCCCCAGCAGTCGCATCGCGCGAATGTAAGGAGGATTGTGCGCCGGAGCGAGCAGGTTCATCTCTTCCATGGCGGCGAGCACATCGGGAGTGATCCGCTGCACGCCACTTACGCGACCACCATGCACGGCTTTGAAACCGATGGCAGCCACTTCCTGTTCGCTCTGCAGGCAACCGTTCTGCGGATCGGTGAGCTGCGCGAGGCACTGACGCACCGCGACGGCGTGATCCGGAACGGGAACCTTCAGTTCCTGCTTCTTGCCTGCAATCTCGACAAAGCACGGGCTTTCAGCCGAACCGATGCGTTCGACCCCACCGCGCGCGAGCTGCCGTTCGTCGGCCATGTCGTATAGCCGATACTTGAAGCTCGTCGAGCCGAGATTGGCGACTAGGATTTTCATCGTTTAGTCCTTCATCCTTGACCAGTAGCTGAATTCGACAGAATTCAGTGAGCGACGTCGTACTGCGCATCCGTCTGAATTCTGGCGAATTCAGTTACAGGATGCGCAAGACGCTTTAAACGAACGCTTCGATCAAACCTTCGGCGGGGCGAGGAATGATGTGGCTGCCGACGAGTTCGCCGACTTGCTGAGCGGCTTGAGCGCCCGCTTCGACTGCAGCGCGCACGCTGCCGACATCGCCTTGAACGATCGTGGTGACATAAGCGCCACCGATGCCGATCCGCTTGACGATTTGCACGTTGGCGGCTTTCGCCATCGCGTCGGTCGCTTCGACCAGGCCGATCAGGCCCTTCGTTTCAATCAAACCAATTGCTGTGTTCATCTGAACTATTACCTGTGAATTGTTATTAGATTTGCGAGGAAAGCCGGGGGCTAGCGCCCGGCGGCTGATGATTTCAACTAGGCCTTGGTGGCGTACTTGATGCTCGGCGGCAGCACGATGCTGAGGTCTTCGTGCGGACGCGGAATGACGTGTACGCTGACGACTTCGCCCACGCGGCCAGCGGCAGCAGCGCCCGCATCGGTCGCGCTCTTCACTGCGGCGACATCGCCGACGACGAAAGCCGAAACCAGACCGCTACCAACCTTGTCCCAACCAACCAACGTCACGTTGGCGGCTTTCAACATCGCATCGGTCGCTTCGAGCAGGGCGATGAAGCCCTTCGTCTCGATCATGCCGAGCGCTTCCAGATTCTTAGCCATTGCAATCTCCCGTAGGATAGGCTGCTAGCCTGTCCGTAAAAACCAGAAACAAATCAGTAATTAAACGCTGTAAGACAGGCTGGAAGCCTATCCTACGACTAGTGTTTGCACTTGCAGTCGCCTTCTTGCTTCTGCAGTTCCACCTTCGTGGCGCCGTCGAGGAAGCAGGCGTTCCCTTCATCGGTGTCGATGTGCACTTCGAGCTTGCTGGTGGCATCGGCCCGCACGAGCAGGTCTTCGAACACCACGGTGCATTGCGGCGATTCGATTCGCAGCTTCATGAAGTCGCCGTTCTTCACGCCGTAGCGTTCGGCGTCTTTGTTGCTCATGTGAACGTGGCGAGCAGCGCGAATCACGCCTTCCTGCAATTCGACAACCCCCTTGGGGCCGACAAGGACGCAACCGGGCGTGCCCTTGATATTGCCGCTGTGGCGAACCGGCGCGTCGATGCCCAGCGAAATGCTGTCGGTAAAGGCGAGCTCGACCTGGCTGTAAGGCCGCGTCGGGCCGAGGACGCGCACATTCGGCAGCATCCGCTTGCGGGGGCCCACGATCATCACCGTTTCGGCGGCCGCAAAGAAACCATCTTGGTAGAGATCTTTTTCCGGCGTCAGTTTGGCGCCCGGTCCGAAGAGGGTCTCGACATCGGCATCGCTCAAGTGGCAGTGACGGGCCGAAATGCTAACCATCAGCTCGGCAGGCTTGTCGCCGCTTTCGGTTGGCTTGTTCGCCGGCGCGGCAGCATTGCCAAGCACAATCTGGCGAACGATTTGTTCGACGACGCTGCGGTCGAGTGCGGGAGAGGATGCCATTTCAAAAACTCGATGGTGGTTAGCTATGGGTTGTAGTTTGAATTTCGGAGTCGCCCGCTTCAGCCGCGAGGCGGACCTGCACGCCGGCATCTTGCAGGCGTTTGATCCATTCCGGCGACAGCTCGTGATCGCTGACGAGCGTGTCGATCTCGGCCAGAGGGCACATCAAGGCAAGGCTCGTGCGGCCGAACTTCGTGCTGTCGGCGACGACAATCACTTCCTCGGCACGCGACATCATCACCCGTTCGGTTTCGACGAGCAGCGATTCGCTGTTGTAAGCGCCTCGCTCATTGATGCCGGCCACGCTCAGCACGGCGCGACGCACATTCAGCGTCTCGAGCATTTGATTTGCGTAGGGCCCGATCGTAACGCCAGCCCGGCTATCGACCTTGCCGCCGATGAGAACGAGTTTCGTGAGATCGCTCGAGCTGAACAAATTGGCCACCGGAAGGGAGTTGGTCACGACCTGCAACGGACGACCGACGAGGAGCTGCGCGAGCTCATAAGTCGTGCTGCCACCGTCGAGCAGAACCGTATCGTTGTCTTCAATCAGGCGGGCAGCTGCGTTCGCAATCCGCCGCTTCTTGTCCCAGTTCGACGACTGGCCATGATCGAAGTGGGCCAGCTTCGGCGAAGGGCCGGTGTAAAAGACACCGCCATGCGTTCGTCGCGCAACGCCCGACTCTTCCAGATAATCTAGGTCGCGACGGACCGTTGATTCGGAGACGGCCAGCTGAGTGACGAGCTCGGGCAACGACGCGAACCCGCGTTGTCGGATCAACTCCGACAATCGGCCTCGCCGTTCGTCCGCCACCGCCTGCTTAATCACTGCGTTCCCTTCGGATGCCTGTCAAAGTCTGCCTAGACTGCCGATCACTCTATCTTGTCGGATGCTGTGACAGAAAGCAAGCATTCTATTGACGGATTATCACCGAATATGGAAGTTTTCGGTGGCTTGAACTGGTAATTTCGGCAATTCTAGCTGACTTTGCGATTGAAAATGGCGAAATTAAGGTGAGATTGCCGGTCAGAGAAATTTTCCGCCGAGTGAATACGTGATTGAAATCAGTCGCAATGTGGTAGAAAGCAGTTATTCCGTGCCGGGAGTCCGCCGTGTTATAAAAGGTTATAGGGTTATGAGACAAACCAGCGGTAACATGTTGCCACTGCTTGCCTTAGGAATCATTCAACAACTTCATAACCTGTTATAAGGTTATAGGTTTGCTAGCGGATGTGCCGAAGCGGGGCGATTTGCTACGATGCGACTTTCCTCTTCGGCGCCTTTCGATTTTTGCCATGACAACCGACGTCGCCTCGCCCCTCGCCCCTTACACGTCGCAGATCGATGCCCTGTGCGAAACCGGCCATTGGCTGTGGCAGCGCGGTTTTTCGCTAGGGACCAGCAGCAACTACAGCGTGGTGGTGAACCGCAATCCGCTGCAATTACTCCTCACCGCCAGCGGCAAAGATAAAGGTCATCTGACTCGCAGCGATTTCGTCGTTGTCGATGACCAAGGCAAGCCGACCTCACCCGGTCAGCCAAAATCCTCGGCCGAGACGCTGCTGCACACGGTCGCCGCCGAGCAACCGGGCGTCGGCGCGATTTTGCACACGCACTCGGTTTACTCGACGATTCTCTCCGACCTGTTTTTCGAGCAGGGCTATGTCGAGATCAGCGGCTACGAAATGCTGAAGGGACTCGCCGGCGTGACCACGCACGAGCACACCTGGCGGATGGAGATTTTCGAAAACACCCAGGACATTTCACAGCTGGCCGCGAAGGTTCGCCAACGGCTGAATGATCCCACGAAACCGCTCACGCATGGCTATTTAATTCGGAAGCACGGACTGTACACTTGGGGTGTCGATCTGGCCGAAGCCCGGCGGCACATCGAGATTATTGAGTTCCTGCTCGAGTGCACCTATCGACGACGCATGCTCGGCTAAACCAACGAAATACTTCCTCCTCACATAGGCGATTTGAAAATGGCCCGCATCCGCATTCAGGACGAGAACCGCGAAATCACCGACCCGCAGCAGATCAGCGAGTTCCTCGCGCCGTTCGGCATTTGGTATGAGAAGTGGGATGTCGATGGCCGGATCGATCGCGACGCCACCGACGCCGAGATTCTCACCGCCTACGCTCCTGAGGTCGAACGCCTCAAGGCCCGCGGCGGTTTCGTCACTGCCGACGTCATCAACGTCAAACCAGAAACGCCGAACCTCGACGCGATGCTGCAGAAGTTCGCCAAGGAACACACCCACAGCGAAGACGAAGTCCGCTTCACCGTCAAAGGCGGCGGCGTGTTTCATATCCATCCCGAAAACGGCCCGGTGTTCGCCGTGCAGGTCGAGTCGGGCGATCTGATCAACGTGCCGAAGGGCACGCAGCACTGGTTCGACCTCTGCAAGGACCGCAACATTCGCTGCATCCGCCTGTTCCAAGACATGAGCGGCTGGAGCCCGGCGTACGTCGATAATCCGGTTAATGCTCGCTACGAAGCGCTCTGCATGGGCCCGGCGTACTTGAATCCGGTTGGTATGGGCGGTGCGGTCAAGATTTAGCTTCTTCTATCGATCGATCCCTAAGAGATTATTTCTGCTCCCTTAGCCACCAGCTTTAGCTGGTGGTTTGGATCCCAAGAGTTCCCGGCTTTAGCCATTGATTCGCGAGCCAAGGGAATGGCTAAAGCCGGCGACTTTTTGAACTTGCACCACCAGCTAAAGCTGGTGGCTAAGCGAGACTGCCGAAAAAGCACTAGCCGAACTCGATACGAATTCACGACGAATTTCCCTCGCCCTCAACATCACGCCCTCGCTAACGCTACGGGCTACCTTTCCTTGGGGTAACACCGTGATCGACTTCACCGGCCGCGTGATTTTGCTCGACATCGAAGGGACCACCTCGTCGGTCCGTTTCGTCTACGACGAGATGTTCCCCTATGTCCGCCGTGAGCTCGCCGAGTTTCTCGATCACCATGCGAACGACCCCAACGTCCTCGCCGCAGCCAAGCAAATCGCCCTCGACGGCGGCAAGACGCTGCTCGAACTCACCGGCTGCGAAGATCTGAAATCCGACGCAGCCCAGCAACGCCTGACGGCCGAAGTCATCCGCCAGATGGATTCCGACCTCAAGGCCACCGGCCTCAAAGACCTGCAAGGTCAGGTCTGGGAATCCGGCTTTAAATCCGGCGAACTCCTCGCCCACGTTTACGACGACGTGCCGCCATCCCTGCGCAAATGGAAAGACGCCGGCCGCGAACTCCGCATCTATTCCTCCGGCAGCGTCCAAGCCCAGATCCTTTTCTTCGGCCACACCATCGCCGGCAACTTGCTGCCGCTCCTCTCCGGCCACTACGACACCACCATCGGCTCGAAGCGCGAAAGCCAAAGCTACGCCAACATCATCGCCGACATCGGCTGCTCACCGGCAGACGTCCTATTCCTCAGCGACATTACCGCTGAACTAGACGCCGCCAAAACCGCCGGCCTGCGCACCGGCCTCTTACTCCGCCCCGGCAACGCGCCGCAAAGCAACGAGCAAAAACATCCGGCGATTAAGTCGTTTGAAGAGATCTCGTAGGCGAGTCACTCCGTGACTCGCAACACGTGTTTGGCGAGTGGAGGCGGAAGTTCATCCCGGAAGTTCGTCATTATCAACAACCGCCTGAACTCGCCAATTTGCCTGTTGCGAGGCACGGAGTGACTCGCCTACGCTGAAAATCGAATCCAACGGCGAACCGCGTGCAACGGAAAGACTGGCTCGCCTTGGGGATCATCGCTGTGTTGTCGGCCGGATGGACGCTGGGTGTAGATCGCCTTCAAAGCCAGATCGAGTCGATTAGTGGGGATGCGAACGCGGACTGGACGATGTCGCTGGCGGAGTAGATTATCGTTTAATATCCGGCCGATACCCCTTCCCCGGCTGATAGCGCGAAGTCTTGTCCTTCTTACGCAGCGGGCGCGACGCGTTGGGCTGTGCTTGTTTGGCTGCGGGCGATGGCTGCTTGCGGCCCGGCTTGGTTCCTTCGTTGCGAGCGCCGCTGCCGGCGGGTTGGTGGACGTAGTTGCCGGGGAAGCGGTCGTTGGCGTCTTGGCGGCGTTTGGCCATTGCTTCTTTGGGCGGCTTCGAAGGAATTAGAGAATCACAGCCGTCGCCGATGAGGTCCATGCGGCCGGCTTGGCGGAGGGCTTCGCGGACTTCGAAGTAGTTTTCGGGTTTGAAGAATTGCAGCAGGGCCCGCTGCATCTTGCGATCGCGCAGGGCCTTCGCAATGTGCACTGGCTTCTTCGTAAAGGGATCTATCCCCGTGTAATACATGGCCGTGGCCACGTCGAACGGCGCGGGGATGAAGTCCTGCACCTGATCGGGTTTGTAGCCTTGTTGTTTTAGGAACACCGCGAGGTGAATCATTTCATCGAGGCCGCTGCCGGGATGACTCGCGATGAAGTACGGAATGATGAACTGCTTCTTGCCGGCCTTCTTCGATTCCTTGTTGAACTCTTCCGAGAACATTTCAAAGTCATCGGTCGCCGGCTTGCGCATCAGGCCCAGCACGCCGGGATCGACGTGTTCAGGAGCGACCTTCAAGTGGCCACCGACGTGATGCCGCGCGAGGTCGCGCATGTATTCGGGACTGCGGCGAGCGAGGTCCATCCGAATGCCGCTGGCCACGAGGACTTTTTTGATCCCCGGCGTTTCGCGGGCCTTTTTCATCATGTCGACGAGCGGGCCGTGGTCGGTGCCGAGCAACTTGCAGATCGTCGGATGCACACACGACTGGCGGCGGCAGACGGCTTCCACTTCCGGCTCGGTGCACTTCATTTCATACATGTTCGCCGTCGGCCCGCCGATGTCGCTGATCGTCCCTTTGAACTGCGGATCGGCAGCCATTCGTTCGATCTCGGCTTGCACGCTTTCGCCGCTGCGACTTTGAATGATGCGGCCTTGGTGCGTCGTAATGCTGCAAAAGGTGCAGCCGCCGAAGCAGCCGCGCATGATCGTGACGCTGTCCTTGATCATGTCCATCGCGGGGATGGCTTCCGAATACGATGGATGCGGCCGCCGAGTGTAAGGCAGGCTGTAAACAACATCCATCGAGCGCTGCGAAATCGGTAGCCGCGGCGGATTGCACACGACGGCCTGACGATCGTGATACTGCACGAGGCGGCGACCGTTGTAAGGATTCTGCTCGTTGTGAATGATCCGTGTGGCTTCGGCAAACTTCGGTTTGTCGGAAGCGACCTCTTCGTACGTCGGCAGCTTGAGGCAATCCTCGGGCGGCGTTTCACTCGCGCCGAGGCAATAGGTCACGCCGCGCATGTCGCGCATTTCTTTCGTGGTCTTTCCGGCAGCCAGACCGCGGGCGATTTCGACAATCGCTTCTTCGCCCATGCCGTAGACCAGCAGATCGGCTTTGCAGTCGAGAATGATCGAGCGGCGGACCTTGTCGGACCAATAGTCGTAGTGCGCAAGTCGCCGTAGCGAAGCTTCCACACTGCCCGCGATCACGGGCACGCCGGGGAATGCTTCGCGAGCGCGCTGGCAATAAGCAAGTGTCGCGCGATCGGGCCGCAGACCGATCCGGCCGCCGGGCGAATACGCATCGGCGTTGCGGACCTTTTTGTTTGCCGTGTAGTGATTGATCATCGAGTCCATGTTGCCGGCGCTGATCGCGTAGAACAGCCGCGGCTTACCGAACCGCCGCCAATCATCGACCTTGCGCCAATCGGGCTGACTGACGATGCCGACGCGAAAGCCGGCCGCTTCGAGCACGCGGCCGAGAATGGCCGTCGCGAAGCTCGGGTGATCGATGTAGGCGTCGCCGGAGATAATCACGACATCGACTTCGTCCCAACCGCGCTTCTTCGCTTCCTCGGCCGTCATGGGCAGCGGCAAGAACGGCGGCGGTTGTTTTTTGGGAGGATTCTGCGGCTGATTCTTGGCCGAAGAGAGTTGCAGCAAACCGCCGCTCGTGGCGGGAGGCAACATGGCAGGCGCGAGCGATTCGAGCAGCGTCCCCATTTCACCGGGGGACGGGCGACAAACAGCAGACATGGAAAATCAATGTTTCCGCGCGTCGTTGGTTCGCTGCATCGACGAAACGATGCGTCCCTGAACCCTGACCGCAATCAATCAAGACGATCTAAAATCCTACGCAGAATCCGTCGGCCGGCCGTGGCCTGACTCGCTCTGGAAGGCACTGGTGCTTATCATCCTAACACTGCCGGTCCAAATCGCAAAGTGCCGCCAACTGCGGCAAATGGCTCGAAAACTCGCTTTTGCAACTATTCGGTTCACCATGTCAACAAATTCCGCATCCCGTCGCTCGTTCCTGCAAACTTCGCTCGCTGTCGCCGGAGCCACGCAACTGCTGCCGAATATGTTGACAGCCCAAGAGGCGAGCAAACCGCTGCTGGCCTACATCGGCACGTTCAGTTCGCCGCTAAAGGATGTGTTGCCGACGCAGGTCGACCTGCCGCCGGGCAACGGCCGCGGGATTCATCTGTTTCAAGTCGATCGGCAGACTGGCGCGCTGAAGGCGGTCGATGTTTTCGAGTCCGGCGTCAGCCCCAGCAGCCTGGCCGTGAACAGCGCGGGGACGCGACTCTATTCGGCGAACGAAACCGATCGCCACGGCGCCGAGAAAGAAGGTTCGGTCAGCGCGTTTGCCATCGATCGCGCGACCGGCAAACTGGAACTGCTCAATACCGTTCGTTCCGGTGGCGCGGGGCCGACGTACGTCAGCGTTCATCCGACCGGCAAGTTTCTTCTCGTGGCCAATTACTTCGGCGGTTCGATTGCGGTACTCCCGATCCTCGCCGACGGCCGCTTGGGAGAAGCCACCGATGTGCAACGTGACGCCGGCAAGATTGGTCCGACCCGCGCCGAGCACGCGCCGCCGGGAAGCTTTGCTTTCAGCGGCCATGATCGGACGCATGCCCACCAAATCGGCACCGATCCAGCCGGCCGCTTTGTGCTGCATATCGATCTGGGGTTGGATCAGATCTATGTCTGGAAGTTCGACGCGCAAACCGGCAAGTTGTCGCCGGGCGAATTTCATGTGGTGACGTTGCCGCCCGGCGATGGGCCGCGGCATTTTCATTTTCATCCGAACGACAAATGGTCTTATTCGATCCAAGAAGAAGGCTCGACCGTCGTGCTGTTCGACTATGAAGCCGCGACTGGCAAACTCACGGCGCGGCAGACCCTATCGACGTTGCCGCCGGGCTTTGTGGGGAGCAACTTCTGCTCGGAGATTCTGGTTTCCGCCGATGGCCGATTTTTGTATGCCGGCAATCGATTGCACGACAGCGTGGCGATTTTTGCCATCGCGGACGACGGCACGCTGAAGTATCAAGGCGAAGAATGGACGCGCGGCAACTATCCGCGCAGTTTCAACTTCGATCCCACCGGCGAGTTCTTCTACTGCTGCAATCAACGCGGCGACAACGTTGCCGTCTTCAGCGTCGATCGCAAAACGGGCAGCTTGAAATTCACCGGCCAGTACGTGCCGGTCGGCAATCCCTCGTGCATCGTGTTCCTGGATCTGGCTACATCCAGTCCGGCAAAATCTTGACCCGCCAATAGGCGAACAAGCCGCACATCGCCGAGATCGCCACTATCAAAATGACCGCGAAGAGGAGGGCGAAAATCGTCATTGTTCGCCCCTCCGGATTGCGAGCGCCCGTTCGCATCGAGCGCAAGTCATCGGCGGCCAGGAAGAGCACCACCACAGCCGGCACGATGCCGAGCAGCGGCAACACATAGCCCAACCAGGACGCAAAAATACCCAAGCAACCGGCCAGCAAACTCACGCCGTCGAGTGCGAGGAGCAATACGCCCCGATGTTCCACCGTAGTTTCGTACCGCGGCAGGAACGGCCGACTGGAATCGGCCGCGCCGGGTGCAAACGTGTTCTGCTGCCGCGCCGCAGCTGCCGCGTCGGACGCTTCGATAATGGCTTCCCCCTCCTGAAACGGATTATCGCGCAAGTCTTCAACCCGTTTGGGGCGAAAGCGATCATCAGGAGTGAGGAGGGGATTGGACATCTCTGAACTACTTCACGCGACAGTGATCGAGCATCTCCGCCGGCGTCGCGACATAGCTGGTATAGAACGGCCCGAACTCGGCATACCGGGCGCTCGCTTCATCAAAGCGCATCCGATAGACGATCTCGGTGAGGTACTGCGGGTTCTTTGCCCACAGCGTGACGCCCCACTCCCAATCGTCGAGGCCGAGGCCGACGGTGATGAGCTGCGAGACCTTGCCGGCGAACTCCATGCCGCTACGAGCGTGCTCGGCCATCTGCCGGTTGCGTTCGGCGAACGGCAGCAGGAACCAGTTCTCGCCAACTTTCCGCTTTTTATTCATCGGATAAAAACAGGTTGCCGGGTAGGGCGGAAACTCCGGCGTCAGCCGTTGCTTGTTCATCATCGGCAAGCGATCGCCATAGGCCTTCAGCTTGGCTTGATAAACGGGGCTTCCCTCGGCATCCCCTTCGGCGATCAACCGTTGGCCGTACTGTTCGACGGTCGAAACGTATTCCGAGATTTCGGTGATCGAAACAAACGAATAAGTCGGGATGAGGGCCGGCCCCAGCGAAGTGGCGAGCAGGCCTTGCTGTACCGAATCGATCTTCAGCGGATTCGGATCCATCAGCATCAAGCCGAAATCGGATTTGTGGCCGCTAACGATGCTCGTCTGCAGCCGCGTCGAAGCACTCGGCCCAGCCGGATCGAGCGCCGCGGTCAACTCTTCCCGGCCGCGCGCCCGTGCCTCGGCCGACATGCCCGCGAGCACGCCACGGTCGAACCGGTAATACAGATGCGTGCAGTGCCAACCCTGCGTCGGTTCGAGGCTGATAGGAATATTCGGCGGCGGACCGTGCGCGCCTGGAGGACGACCGTGACCTTGGGACATATTGGTGCTGATAACTGTTGAGAGATGACAATCTGGAAGTAGGTGATTGTATCAACGTAGCCTCCAGCGAACCACCGAGCACGCGGGCGAAGCACGCGTCCAAAGTAGCTGAATTCGCCAGAATTCAGAGGTGGCAATGAGCGGTCACCAGCTGAATTCTGGCGAATTTACTACATCAATCGACGTTGTATTTGATCGCGCCGGCAAACTCCTACTACAATCGAGCAACCGCCAGGAGTTCCTCTCGCATGCGTTGCTCCCCCTGCCGCTATCTGCTTCTCATCACCTTGGCGCTCGTCGCCAGACTCGGCCAAACTGCCGAAGGGCCATTGCCGGCGTTCGTGAAAAAATACTGCGTCGACTGCCACGGCCCAAGTGAAGCTCAGCGCGGTTTGCGACTCGATCAACTGCCGCTGAAGTTTGGCGAATCAGAGTCAGCCGCCAGGTGGATTAAAGTCCTCGATCACATTTCGACTGGCGAAATGCCGCCAGCCGATGCGGCCCAACCGCCGGCGAAAGAGCGTGCCGAAATCACCAATTGGCTGCGCACGGAATTGCACAAAGCTTCGCTGGCAACCCAGCAGCAGAACGGCCGCGTGCTGATTCGGCGTTTGAATCGCACGGAGTATGAAACGACGCTCAGCGACTTGCTGGGAATCGAGGTGAAGACCCGCGATCTGTTGCCCGACGACAACAGCGCCGCCGGCTTCGACAACGTGAGTTCCGTCCTCGATGTTTCCGCCGCGCACTTGCTGCGCTATCAAGAAGCAGCCGAGCGCGCCTGCCGCGCGGTGATTCCCACTCGGCCGCCGATCAAGATCAACGACCGCCGCACCGGCCGGCAGATCACCGAGAAAGTTCGCTCGTTCATCGACATGATCGGCAAGGTGGTCAAACTCGATGGCGATTCGCTTGTCATGTATGGCCGCACTTACAATCATCTTCCCGTTTGCACCGCAGTGGTTCCGCAGAACGGCCGATATCGTGTGCGTGCCCAAGTGCGGGCCATCAACTCGCCGGATAAGCCTCTCCCGGTAATGCTCTACTGTCACGAAGAGTATGGCCGGAGCGAAGACGATATTCGTCGCGTGATCGACGTCACCGAAGGAAAGCCCCTCGAGTTCGACGCCGAGATGGAACTGAACCGCCGCGAGATGATCATCTTCACGCCGTGGTCGCTCCCCGATGTGCGCAGCCTCGCTACCAAAATCAAAGGTCAGTCGCTCGCCGATTACAACGGCCCGGCCATTGTGCTCGATTGGGTCGAGGTCTCCGGCCCGCTCGATCCCTGGCCGCTCCCCGGTTACGTGCAACTCTTTGGCGATGTGCCGCTGAAGGCTGCCTCGGTGGTGAAGGCCGAAGCCGCTGGTCAGCGTCCGCCGAAGGTCGAAGGGCGCGACCCGGGGCAATGGATTTACGATCCGTACGTCATCGCGCCGGAGAATCCGAAAGCGGACGCCGAGCGCCTCATTCGCCACTTCCTGCCGCGCGCTTTCCGCCGACCGGCCACCGAAGAGCAAGTCGCCCGCTTCGTGAAAATCGCGCACGCCGCGCTCGATCAGAACGAGTCGTTCGCCGAAGCGATGATCAAGACTTACAAGACGATTCTCTGCTCGCCGCACTTCTTGTTTCTCACGCCGGCGACGACTGACGGCAGCAAGCTCGATGATTTCGCCCTCGCGACTCGGCTCTCTTATTTCCTGTGGTCGACGCTGCCGGACGACGAATTGCTGGACCTCGCTGCCAAAGGCGAACTAGCAAAACCCGGCGTCCTCCGCGCTCAGACCGAGCGTCTCCTCAACGATCCGCGCGCCGAACGTTTTACCAAGCACTTTGCCGGGCAATGGCTCGACCTGCGGAACATCAACGCCACTTCGCCCGATCCGCAAATGTATGCCGAGTTCGACTCGCACCTCTTCTGGGCCATGCCGCGCGAGACGGAGCTCTTTTTCGAAGAACTGCTAAAGCACGACCGGAGCGTGACCGAGTTTACGCACTCTGACTGGACGTTTCTCAACGAGCGTCTCGCCCAGCACTACGGCATCGCCGATGTGACAGGCTATGAAATGCGCAAAGTGCAACTCCCCGAGGGTTCGCACCGCGGCGGCATCCTGACGCAGGCCAGCATTCTGAAAGTGACTGCCGACGGTACGAAGACTTCGCCGGTGATGCGCGGCAAATGGGTGCTCGAGCGAATCCTGGGCACACCGCCGGCGCCGCCACCGCCCGATATTCCTGCCGTGGAACCCGACATTCGCGGCGCGACCACGATTCGTCAGTTGCTCGCCAAGCATCGCGACACGGCGGCTTGTAACAGTTGCCACAAACAGATCGACCCGCCCGGCTTCGCGCTCGAATCGTTCGATGTGATCGGCGGTTGGCGCGATGAATACCGCGTGCCGCGCGGCAACAAGCGCAAGCCGCTGGCAAATTATCCCGGCCGCACGGTCGCCGTCGGTTTGCCGGTGGAACTCGGCGGCGAAGTGCCCGATGGCCGCAAGTTCGCCGACATCGACGAATACAAACAGCTGCTGCTCGCCGATAAAGATCAACTGGCCCGCAATGTCGTGCACAAACTGATCGTCTACAGCACCGGCGCCGATCTGCAGTTCGCCGATCGTGAAGTCGTCGATCAGATTTTGGCTGACAATCGAAAAACGAATTTCGGCTTCCGCAGTTTGTTGCATTCCCTCGTGCAAAGCCGGATATTTTTGAATAAGTGATCCATTGTCGTCGTTCGCTCCGCGAACGACTGATCGAGCATAACAAGCAGTAATCCCGCCGAAACGAGCGTCCAGCGAGATTCGGCGTTTGGCAAGTGACCGCTAACGTGAGTTGACCGTTTCAAGCCGACCCCAACGCTATTGGTCGTTCGCGGGAGCGAACGACGACAATAGGAGCCTCCCATGCCCCGCCTCTCTCGTCGCACGTTGCTCCGCGCAGCCGGTGTCTCCATCAGCCTGCCACTGCTCGATGCCATGCTTCCAGTCGGTTTACGGGCCGAGACCAAAGCCGAGAAGATGTCGCCGCAACGACTCGTCCTCATCGGCAGGCCGCTCGGTTTTCACGCGCCGTTCTTTTTTCCCGAGAAGCCCGGCGGCGACTACACGCCGTCGCGTTACACCAAACTGATCGACGAGCACCGCGACCACTTCACCGTTTTCTCTGGCATTTCGCATCGTGGTTATCCCGGCGGCCATGGCACGCATCCGGCGCTCTTCACCGGCGTGCGGCCCGAAGGTGTTCGCCCCGGCGATCTGCGCAACACCATTTCGCTTGATCAACTCGTAGCCGCCCGCGCTGGTAACGAAACGCGTTTCGCCAGCCTGGCCCTCGGCGGCGGTGAACTTTCGTGGAATGCCAAAGGTGTAAAAATCCCCGCCGAAGATCGCGCCACGCAAGTGTTTAAAGCTCTCTTCGTGCAAGGAACTCCTGCCGAAGTTGCCAAGGAAATGAAGAAGCTCGCCGCCGGCCAAAGCATTCTCGACGGCGTGCGCGACCAGGCCAAAACGTTGTCGCAAAGTCTGAACTCCGCTGACCGCGATCGCCTCGATCTGCTGCTGTCCTCCATTCGCGAAGCCGAAGCTCGCTTGGCGCAGGACAAAGCGTGGATCGACCGCGCCAAGCCCGTCGTCGAGACCAAGCCGTTCACCGACGACTACATCACTGGCGGCCGAATGCTCACGCGCACCCAGCAGTGGTTCGATCTCATCCATCTCGCGCTGCAGACCGATTCGACGCGGGTCATCAGCTTTTCTGTCTGGTCGCACGAAGCCCTCAACGATCTGCCAGGGCTGACGATGGCCCATCACGATGCCTCGCACCACGGCCAGGACGAAGCCAAGATCAACGAGCTGGCAAAAATCGAAGAGGCCGAAATCAAACTCTTCGGCGGCCTGCTCGCCAAGCTAAAGGGCACGGCCGAAAACGACCGCACGCTGCTCGACCGCACGTCGATCGTCTACGCCAGCAGCCTCGGCAACGCCTCGGCCCACACGGTCGACAACTTGCCCGTCATCCTCGCCGGCGGCGGCTTCCAGCACGCCGGCCACCTCGGCTTCAATCGCAAAGAGAATTACCAACTCTCCAACGTCTACGTCCGCCTGCTGCAGCAACTGCAGTTTGAGACGGACAAGTTCGGCAACAGCGACGGCGTGCTGAGCGAGGTGTAAATTACGCGGCCTCTAAGCGTGACGTGCAGGCTGAAGTTTTCCGATGCCTTCATTCGCGGCTGCAGCACGACCGAATGTAGCGACGTAACGAACATTGTGACGCAGCGCTTGAGAGATCGGCCCTGCAATCGCAAACCAGGCGGGCAACAAGCTCAGGATGCCGAGACGCCGATCCAGCGCGAAACAAATCAGCGGCGCCATCACAAACAGCTCGACCGCAAAACTCAGCCGGCCGCGCTGCCGCCGGAGCGCAGTGGCACCTAGATAAATCCCAAAGCCGACGACTAGTCCGCCGGTAATCAAGGCCGGACTTTGAAAGCCGTTCTGTCCGTGCAGGTGCGACAGCTGATTGAAAAACTCATTGAGATAAATGCTGCCGCCAACAATCGCCAGCCAGCGTACGAGGTCGGCGACCGCAATCGCTGGCGAAACAGTGGTGACGTCGGTGGTCTGTCGCAACTCAATGCCGGCCAGTCGCAGCAGTCCGCCTACGAGCAGCCCCACCACAAACGCGCTCAGCGGCGCATACACAATCAGGGAGCGAACGCCAGCGCCGTTGTCGAACGCAGCGATCATCGCAGCCGTAACCGCCGTGAAACCGGCGACCGCGGCAACTCGCTGCCACAGCACACCGTGGCCGAACACCAGCCAGGCTGCTCCTAGAAACGCCTGCGCCGCCAGCCACGCCTGCAGCGGATAGATGATCAGCATCATGCCGATCTCCAGCGGTTTGCCAAAGGCGATCGCAATGCACCCCAGCAAGTTGGTCGTCAAAAAAGCCACGAGCCAACCCACTGCACTTCGCCATTCCGATTTACCGGCCATCTGCGGACTCCCTAGAATGGTTCGTAACCCCCGCCGCACGGTGGCAAGTTGCATGCCGTTCGAACCTGCCCGCAGCTCGAAGCTGGCCATGACGTGAACAAGCGACATGCCCAGCGCGGTTGCGAGCCAGCTACATCACCCATGAAACTCTCTCTTCGAGATCTCTTCTGGCTGACGCTGATCGTCGCCATCGGGCTGTCGTGGCGGTTGCAGCATTCGCGAATTGTTGCGGCTTTTGCAGGCAAATTCTTTGGTGCGTTGCAGTCGGCGGACTTTGAGCCATCGCTCTCAGATATTGATGATCGCCAGCGGGAACTGGCTGCGCTCGAAACGCTGCGCGAGAGCGAATTGATTGCCCGCGTGCCCTACTATCAGCATGAAATGGTTCGGCGGCGGATGAGCGGCGAATTGCAGGAAATGTACGACCACTTGCGCAAACATGCGCGCCGCAATCGCGCTGCGCCCAACGCGGCGCCGGTTTGGGATAACCGCCACATGCTGACGGCGTGGCGCCGGTCGGCAGGAATGCCGGACCCAATTGAGATCGAGGTCGCCTCGATCGGCAGAGATCGGAAAGGGAGGCCGGTCGCAGGGCCCGTCATCTTGCCCCGCATCAAAAACGTGGACGCCGAAGGAGAGCCGTTCTACTTGGAAACGAAGGGCGTGATCCCGGCAGCCGCCTGCTGGCGAGTGCAACTGTTCGATGCTCAGGGCCAGCGCGTACCCGGCGTGGACATCGGCGCTTTCAAACCGACAGCCGGACCGATTGGCGGCGAAATGCTGCTCGACCACCAAAGCCGGGTTTGCGATGTCCTGCTCGACGCGCGCGAGTATGTCAAATCGCCGCCGCCAGGCCGCTACACGCTCGTTCTCTTCCACGCGAGTCGCGCAATCACTAATGAAGACGATCTTGTCGGCCGCATCTCCTGGAAGTCAAAGCCCATACCGGTCATCGTCGAGAACCTGGCGCTTACCTCGAAATGGCAACTGATCGTACTGCCGCTCAGCCTCTTCCTCATCACTCTGCTTATCTCACTCGTTCTCTTCGTCCAACAGACATTCCGCAGAAATTCAGCGCGACGATTGAAAGTCCGCGATTGGCTGGCCCTGGTGCTAATCGTGTTGCTGACGGCTGCCTGGGGGATCGATATCTTTCTGCTGAAGCAAACACTCGACCAGCAGCAGTCCAACGCGGCTTCGAGTTGGACGATGCGTTTACTGTAATTGGTACGTAGCTCATGAAACTCTCACTTCGAGACCTCTTCTGGATTGTCCTCATCATCGCCACTTGCGTCGCGTGGGGACGAGATCATTTAAACTTATGCGCTGCCGTGCCGAACGCAGGTCGCCTGAAATAATCAAGTTAGTGGGCTCCGTTTGGGACCATTCTTGGATCAACAAGGAGATAGGGTCGATGTGTCGAAATGTTATTCTGGGGTTTCTGCTAACGTGTTGCGCTCTACAGCGCGCAGTTGCCATCGGACCTGCGGACATAGACTCACCTGACGCCTTTCATAAGGCGATTTGGGATGAGTCAGTTGTTTTGACCGGCATAGTGAAGAAGATGCGGCCAAAGGGCAATGCTTGGGTAGTGATGGAGCTAGAGCCAACCGGATTGATTAGTGGCTCTCTCGACCCGGCATCGAAGGCTATTATACAGGTCGGGTTTGCCGACTCAGTCATTACCCCGCATAGCATTCCGCAAGTTGGTGATAAAGTTCTGGTGTTGTGCTACGACCGACTGAAGGCGATTACCGATGACGAACGTGTAAAAAAACCGGACCACGGCGATTATCTGTTGCGGATTGGGTATGTTCGTGCTGCGGGAAACGAAAGCGTTTGCGGAGTTTCGATTCTTGAGCGGCCTGGCGAACGGAGTGACAAGGCTGCGGCAGAAGCAAGAGTGCAAGCTGTGCTCGAAAGGATTCGAAAGATACGTGCGTTCAAGTGATGTGGACTTGCTCAGTACGGGTCCGCACTTCTTCCGCTGTTTTCGGCAGACCTCGCAATTGCTTCGAGCGTCAATTTTTCGAAGCGGAATCGCTGACTTCGCTTTCTCGGTGGGATAGTGCTCAAGATTGCCTGTCCGGTGAGGGCTGCTAGCCGGAACTCTTGGCTTGACCACGCTGCGATGCGATCATCGCGTTAACCCTTGGCGCGTCCTAGATGCAGTCCGCTGTAGCGAAACTCAATTCCCGCTGCGACGCTGATGTTGTTCATCGTGCTCAGCTCGTGGGCACCCAACATGAGGTTGTCGATTAGCTCGGCACGAATGGAGATTCCCTCGCTCCAAAAGTATTTAACACCCATGCCAAATGGTAGCCCGAACAGGAGCCGGTCGATGCGGCGACCCGAGTCGCTTTCGTAGTTGAAGTGTGACAGTCCTGCGCCACCTGACATGTAGGGTCGCCACCTCGTGTCGCCCCAAGGATAAAAGAGCAGATCGATGTCGCCCATTTCGAGGTTGACGATTTGTCGCTGGTGCTCCAGCACATCGAACACACCCATCTCGGCGAAACCAAAGCGTTTTTCCAGTCCCCAGCGATGGTCGTAGTCGACACCGAACCGCAAACCAAAAGTCCCGCCGATCGACTGCTCGAGCTGGTTGTCGACCAGCATCGCCCCGCCAATGCCGCCGACGAAGAAGCCTGCGCTATACGGCGCCGCGAGCCAGCTGGTTCCTTCCAGCGGCTTGCCAATGGCATACGCACGATGATTCTCACCCGTGGGGCCCGTGATGGCTGGCAGCATGCCCTCCGGCAAATATTGGGGAAGTGCCGCCGTGGCGTTACTGATGGCGGCCGTTGGATTAGGCGTTAAGTGTCCGTTAAATGGGACGATGCAAGATGTGTTCTGCTCCGGCGGATTCGCATCGGACGGAGCGGGTAGCCTGACGGGAACCTCTTCGAAGAAAGGCATCTGCGCCGGTGCAACCTGGTCAACCAACTGCCCCTCTCGAAACATGAACGTAGCGGAGGCCGCCAAGGAACTGGAGTCCTCTGCCTTGGAGATAGCTGACGTCGAGAACGCTAGTGCGCAGCCGAAGACGAAAAATTGCAGCCAGCTTGCGCAGATCCGATGCCAGCAGTTGAGGTTTAGGAAAACCTGTGATCGCATATCAGCCGTGAATAACATGATCGCCCAACTTCGGCCAGAGTGAATGGAAACGCCCGCCGCCGCTAGCTGCCAAGGCAATGCATGCATCGTGAGCGCTCGGCAGGCAGCATCCTGTCCTGCTCCCCTCGCCCCGCTTCGGGGAGAGGGGAGAGAGAAAAGGCCGCTTACAGCGTCACTGGCGTGAACGGTAACAACTTGAATGCGCCTTTGACCTAAGTTGTCACCACATTTGCATTTAATTAGCAAATGATCTTTCTCAATTCGGTTGATGTTTTTGAAAATGACAGTCGTCGCGGCGCTACCGGTGCGCGCTTAGAGTGGCCGACGGATGTCGAATGGAGCGCCGCCGGGGAAGTGATCGATTTGTGTTCGAAGGATCGGCGCTGGTTATAAAAAGGTTATAGCCCGGGCCCGATATAACCGTGCGATTTTGCCGCAAGTCGTTAATTACCAGGACATTGCCAGAATCGCAGCAAATTTGATAACCCGTTATATATTCCACCTCACGGACTCAAAACTACTACGGTGGCGAATCGGATAAGCATCCAATTCAAATCGGCTCCTCGCCCCCTGTTTGACGGCTGTTCAGTTTTGGAGGTGAACAGTGACTTTACGGTGCAGAGTTGTTCTGCGGAGTGCGCACAAGTGTATGGATGGAAATCGGTTAAGGATTCGCGTGGTTTGCTGAACTGACGCAAACTTGATGAATCGAGAACTGTTCACGAATCCCCCTGATCCCTGACCCCAGGCTCCAAGTCAGCGTTACAACGGACCAGCCGGTCCCACACTGGCGTTGCGAATTTCACCTTGGTGGGCAAAAATATGAACTCACTCGCATCCCACAATCCGGGGGTCCGCCCATGGCTGCTCAGAATTTCCCAATCCGCAAAGTTTGTCTCGCGCTGGCCCTGTTCACATTCGGGGCCATGGGCTGCGGCGAAGTTGAGGGGCAGCAGGTTGCCAGGAAGGCCGCGGTAGCCGGGGCGCAGACGTTTCCGTTGTCGTACAAGATTGTCGATCCCGACAACATCAAGAACGCCACGCTCAAACCGGGCGAGAAATTGCCGCCGCTGATCGTGATGTTTCCTGGCGGCAAGACGAACGAGGACAAGGACGCCACCGGCCCGATCGGTCGGCTGGAGTCGTTTCGCGGCAAATCGAAGCTGATGCCCGAGTCGAACGAGAATCCCGGACTGCCTGTTGTTTTATCGGGGCTCCGTTTTCACGAGCGGAAAGACGCGACGGGAAAGCTCGAAGGCTACGACATTGAACTGCAGGGAGAGTTCAATGCCGTGCGAGTCGCTGCTCCGGCAGATGCCATGCAAGATTTCCTCGACGGCAAGCGGGCAGCGTTTGAACTCGAATCGCGCCTTGATTACAAGATCATCGCCACGGTATCCACGACGAAGCTCGAGATCTCGCGCGACGGCGACAAGCTCTTCATCTGGGGCGTCGAAGGGGATTTCAGTTTTCGCGAAGCGATCTTCAATTACAAAAGCCCGAGCCTGAAGATCTCGCCGCCGCGCAACCGCCCCTATCTGTATTACGGCGTCGAGGGCAAGCTGCCCGATATGCGCATTCTGTAACGGCGGTTTCACACTGCCCACAGCGGTTGAAAAGCTGTCGATGCAGCATGGGCCAGCAGGCGTATTGGGGATAAACTGAGGTCCCCGAAATGTCGATTGCGGACGCGCGGAGGCGTCTGCCTGCTGAGGAGTGCGCATGGGTTCGTACAGAGATGGATTCCGGCCTAGCAATTCGAGTTCGCCGAGTCCGGAGAGCATAGTCAGCCGCGAAATGTTGCTGGCCGAAATGCTGGAGGATCTGCGCGACTTGGAAATTGAGCATGCCGAGTCCGGCGTGTTTGGCCCGACCGCGGGTGTTCTGCTAACTCCCTTTCATTTCAATGAAAATTGGGGCCTGCTCAGCTGCAGCGCTGGTGGCCACACCTGCCGGATTGCGATCTATTTCACGAGCGAAAACATCGACGACGATCTGGTGCCGGCCCGCATCGATCGCCTGGGTGGAACCTGCCAACAGCATCGTCGCCACCAGGCCTGCGTACACTCGCTGGCCGCCATTCGCGAACTCTCGCGCACTTTGAAAGAGGTCAATAGTCCGCTGCGAAAGAAGCTTTATGGACTGGGGGCTGTTCCCAATCCCAAAGAAGCTTGGAAGAACGCTCTGTTGCTGGTTGATGATTATCTCGCGGTGCAGCAGACGGTGGAGACCGCCAGCGAGCCCGATACGCGAATCGCCTGGCGGGTGGAATTCAGCAAGTCGCTCAACTACGGCCCGCAACTGTCGATCGATCCCTATGAGCAGCGCGTCGGCAAGGGTGGCAACTGGACCAAAGGACGGCGGATCCGGCTCGAAGATTTTGCCCAGATGGAAGAAGCGTGGTCGCAAGCCGCTGATCGGCAGGTGGCAAATTTTTATTCACAGCTCTATACCTCGCGGCGATCGGCCTACAGTTATTACAGCGGCCCGACCATCAAGCCTTACGACTTGCTCGAAGCGCTGATGGGCCATCCGCTGCTTACGTGGTCGGATGCGCCGCAGCAAGTCGTGGAAATTGTCCGCGGCGACTTCGGCTTGGCCGTGCAAGAAGTCGAGGGGGGCTGGAAGATCATTCCATCGATCAACGGCGCGACACCCGCCGGCGATGCAGTTTGGGGCAAGGAAGGCCAGAACTTTGAAAAGCCCATGTGGATCGACCGCGACGCCAATCGCATTGTGCTCGGCGCCGGCGATACGAAAGCGGTGACGTTGGCGGCACGGCTAGCCATGGTTCCGCAGGCGATTCCGGCAGAAGGCCAATCGCAGTTGCTTGCGCGGCTGACGCTGCTGCAGAACCGCATGCCCGTCACCTTGCCGGCGGGTTACGTCGGTGGAACCGAAGCCGCCGATGATCGACTGGTCCTGCGCCTCACACCGCACCAAGGTGGAGTGCTGGCCGAGATGGTCGTGATTCCCGTGGCCGAACGGCAGGCGTACTTCCCCGGCGAAGGGCCCGCTGCGCTAACGCAACTCAAAGAAGGTAAGCAGTTTTGCTTCGAACGAAAGCTGCCGGAAGAACGCCGGCGAGCGGCAGAATGCGTCGAAAGTTTGCGGCTTGGCATGCACGTTTCACCGAGGCCGTGGCAATGGCAACTCCCCTCACATGATGACGCGCTAGATCTGCTCGCGCTGCTCGCCGATCGGCCGCGCGAAGATCTGGTGGTGCAATGGCCCGCCGGCGCCGAGCGGAAAGTGAGCGCCACGCTGCAGGCCAGCGCGCTGCGAGTGCAAATCGAATCGCAACACGATTGGTTCGGCTTGAACGGCACCGTGCAGATCGAAGGCGAAGAAGTCGAGCTGGCGAAGATTCTGCACGCGATGCGCAAGGGCAGTCGCTACGTCGAAGTGAGTCCGAATCAGTTCGTGCGCTTTGCGCAAACGCTGCGGCAATCGCTCGAAGCTCTGGACGAAGTGGCTCACGAAACCAAGTCGGGTAAGCTGGAGTTCGACATCACCGCAGCGCCGGTGCTGCAGAAGATGTGCGATCCCAGCGTTGAACTGAAAACATGCCTCGCCTGGGAAGAGTCGCTCACGAAACTGCGCACCGCCGAAGAACTTCGGCCTGAGTTGCCCGTGACACTCGCGGCCGAACTGCGCGACTATCAACTCGAAGGCTTTCAATGGCTGTCGCGACTGGCGGCTTGGGGCATGGGTGGCTGCCTCGCCGATGACATGGGTCTGGGCAAAACGGTGCAGACTTTGGCGCTGCTCATCACGCGGGCTGAAGAGGGCCCGGCACTAGTGATCGCGCCGACGAGCGTGGGTTTCAATTGGATACGCGAAACGCAGCGCTTTGCGCCGACGTTGCGGGCCGTTCTCTATCGTGAAACCGATCGCGACGAAATTCTGCAAAACCTGGCAGCTGGCGACGTGCTGGTGGTGAGCTACGGTTTGCTGCAGCGCGATGTCGAACGGCTCGCCAAGGTGAAGTGGAACACGCTCGTGCTCGACGAAGCCCAGCGGGTGAAGAACGCCGTCACCAAGACCGCGCAGGCCGTCCGGCAGATCGAAGCCAATTGGCGACTCGCCCTCACCGGCACGCCGGTCGAGAATCATCTCGGCGAACTATGGAGCATCTTCCGCGCAGTTTGTCCCGGGCTGCTCGGCAGCTGGGAGCGTTTTCGTACGAAGTTTGCCGATTCTATTGAGAAGCAAAAGGATCCCGTGCGACGGCGAGCACTGTCGCGGTTGATGCGGCCTTTCATTCTGCGCCGGACCAAAAGCGAAGTCCTTGAAGAACTTCCCGCCCGCACCGAAATCATCCGCACCGCGGAAATGACCAAGGAAGAGACGCAGCGCTATCACGCTGCCCGGCTCGATGCGATTGCCAACTTGGCTGGCGCGGGTGAGTCGGAAAAAGATGGAGTTGCCGATCGGCGGTTCGAAGTGCTGGCCGCGCTCACCCGCTTGCGGCAGCTCGCGTGTCATCCCAAGCTCGTCGATGCCGCTTGGCCCGGTGATTCCGCGAAGCTCGAGCTCTTCATGGAAATCGTCGAAGAGCTGCGTGAAGGAAACCACCGCGCGCTGGTCTTCAGTCAGTTCGTGCAACACCTCGAACTGATCCGCGCCGCGCTCGATGCAGCGGGCATTACCTATCAGTATCTCGACGGGCAAACGCCCGCCAAGGAACGCGAGAAGCGAGTCGATGCTTTCCAGCGCGGCGAAGGAGAAATGTTCCTCATCTCGCTGAAGGCCGGCGGCACGGGCTTGAATCTGACCGCGGCGGATTACGTGATTCACATGGATCCTTGGTGGAACCCTGCCGTTGAAGATCAGGCGACCGACCGAGCGCATCGCATTGGCCAAACGCGCCCGGTGACCGTGTATCGCCTGGTAACGAAGGACACCATCGAAGAGCAGATCCTGGCGATGCACGCCGGCAAGCGGAATCTTGTGGCGGACATCCTCGAAGGAACCGACCAGGCAGGCAAGCTCAGTACGCGCGAACTCGTCGATCTGATCCGCACCGAGGGAAAAGCGGCGATAACTAGTGAAGCCGCTGAACCGCCGAAGAATACCAAGACCGCTAAACGCAAGACGGCCAAACGGTAGTTGTGGTATTGGGCTGGAAGGCAAAGACTACGCGTACTGCCGCAGGTAGTTTTTCACGCGCACCTTGCGGGCGGTGTTGTCGCTGCTCATCCAGCGAATCATGCCGAAGATCGGCCGTTCGGGTGCCCACGGTCGATCGTAACGGCCGAGGCACCAAAAGATGCCGCTGTACGAATTTGGGTTGCGGCCATCGAGGGCGTATTTGTTGTTGAGATGAATCAGCGTCTGCAACGCTTCCTGCGGCGACGCCGACCACTCCAGCACTTTTTTACCCCACAGCATCCGCAGGTAATTGTGAATGCGCCCTTCACGCACCAACTGCCGTTGAGCCGCATTCCAGAGTGGATCGTAAGTCTTCGCTGCTTCGAACTCCGGCAGCTCATAGAGATTCGGCCGCTTGTCGCGAGCGTGTTTTTCCAGCGTCTTCTGGCACCAATCCGGTAGCGAATCGTACTTGTCATAGTCCTGCCGATGCGTGCAGAAGTTAAATCCAATCTCCCGCCACGTGATCAACTCGTCGAGATAAGATTCAAGCTGCGGCGACGTTCCCCACCAGCCTTCATTTTTGCCAGTCGCTTTTTTGGCGAGACAATCGAGCGACCAATCTTCCAGTTTCGCGGCAGCGTGGAAGATTTCATGCACCGACAGATGGCCGAAATGCAGATAGGGCGAAACGCCGCTGGCCACTTCCTGCTCGGGCTGATTTCGTTCCTCCTTGTAGCGCGACAAGCGGTGCTTCAAAAACTCCTTGAGCACCTTTTCTGCAGCAACCGTGCCGCCGTTGGTTTTGGTGGGTTTCACCTCGTGATCGATGGGCAACTTGGCGAGGCCGCTTTCACTCAGGAGGGCGGTGAGGTCAGCCGGCTTCCAGCGATTAGTAATCGACTTCGGCAAGGGTTCAATCTGCGGCAGTTCGTTCCGGAGTGGATCAGCAACCGGGAACTCACTTTTCTCGAGCCAAGGCGATAGGTTCTTCTGCAACCAGCGACGGAAGTGAAACGCCATCGTGAAGACATGATCGGTCCCGCGCAACGGCACGAGTCCGTTCGAATCGACAGCTTCTACGAGCAACGGCAATTGTCTTCCCGCCAGTTTCACGAGTTGCGGCAGAAAGAAACACGGAAAGTCATCGGTCACCACTAGGCAGGCCCGCTTTGCGAGTGCCGCGAGCAGGCCGCTTCCTTTGCCGTGATCAGGCTCGACGTAGGGATAGTAAATGACGCCCGGATTTTTCGTCTTCTCGACCGCGGCGTCGTTGTCGGCCATCCCTTGAATGATGAAGTGATGCAGGCGATCGCTAGCCCAGGGATATCGCGTGCGAACCGCTTCGAGAATGACCAGCGGTTTGCCGAGAGTACGACAGTGCTCGATGGCTCGCTGCAAACTGAAATTGAACCGCACGCGGCGGAACGCAGTCATCCAATACAGCACAAAGTCGCCGTCGCCGTGAATCGGCTGATCGTTGACGGAGCGAATACGAATGGCGGGAACGTGATGCATGAGAGGTCGATTAAAAGTAGCTGAATTCACCAGAATTCAGATGGTGACGCCCAACTGCGTCCTGAATTCTGGCGAATTCAGCTAAAGTATACCGGTACTCGCACCTCACCGGTTCATCACGATGGAATCTGAAACCACCGCCACTCTTCTCACCCCTCCCGGCCGCGGCGCGCTCGCAACAATCAGAGTTCGCGGACCACAAGCCTGGCAAATCACCAACGCTTGTCTGACTAAGCCGATCGAATTGGCCGACTCTGCAGTGATGCGGCCGTGGCTGCGCGAATTCCGTAGCGCTCAGGGCGCAGGCGAGGAACTGGTTGTTTGTTTTTCGAGCGAATGCGAAGCCCGCATTCACTGTCACGGTGGCACCGCGGCGTGCGAGGCCGTGCTGAAAGCTTTGGAAGAACAAGGCGCGCAGCGGGAACAAGGAACTCTTGCCGAGCCGAATGCGGATGCGCGAAACGCGCTGGCCGGCGCACTTAGCGAAAAAACAGCCCTGATCCTGCTCGATCAACTCCAGGGAGCCTGGGGCAAAGAAATTCAAACCATCATCGACCTGATTCAGCGATCAGAGCACACAGACGCTCGTGCCCGCGTCGAAGCCTTACTCTCGCGAGTGCCACTCGGCCAACATCTGACCCAACCCTGGCAGGTTGTCCTTGCCGGCCGACCGAACGCCGGCAAAAGCAATTTGCTGAACGCTCTGCTCGGCTTTCAGCGATCCATCACGAGTCCTGAACCGGGTACCACACGCGATGTCGTCACGGCCCGCACCGCATTCGACGGCTGGCCGGTAGAACTGCGCGACACGGCAGGCTTGCGAACAACAACCGACGCGATCGAAGTCGCCGGCGTGGAACTCGCCGAGCGTGAACTCAGGGCGGCTGATTTGGTTCTCTTCCTGATCCCGTCGACTGACTCTTTTTCTGAAGCTGCCGTACAGTTGCAGACCATTCGCGAACTTCGTGGTGATCGGCCGCTGATCGTGGTTAGCACGAAGAGCGATCTGCCCACGCAAACTCCAATTGGAAATGCAATCGCGGTTTCCGCAGTCTCAGGAGTCGGCTTGGCGGAACTTGCCGCCGCGATCGTACACCGCTTGATTGGTGCTCCGCCCCAACCCGACGAGGCAGTTCCCTTCCTGCCAGAACATGCAGCTGCGCTGACGAACGCGCGGGATGCTCTCGACGCGGGATCGCCGCAATTGGTCTTATTCAGCCTGAACGAAATTCGCTGATCGAAGCGAAGAACGGGGCTCGGACAAAATCACTCTTTGATGATCAGCCACGCTGGCAAGCGCGATACTTTGCCGCTGCGATCCACGCAGGCAACCGTCGTGCGTCCCTTTGCAATGAGTGCTTCGCCGCGGCGGATTTCGTAGCGATGCTGGATCCGCGCACCCTTGGCGCGCTCGGTGAAGGTGGTGAGCTGCAGCAAATCATCGAATTCGGCGCCGAGGAAATATTCGATGTGAACTTCGGCGACGACGAGCAACACGCCGGACGCTTCGAGCTCTTTGTAGCTGTGCCCCATCGCGCGGAGGAGTTCGACGCGGCCAAGCTCGAACCACTTGAGATAATTGGCGTGATGGACGCGTCCCTGGCCGTCGGTTTCTTGATAGCGAACGCGGATTTCGGTGGTGTGCTGCGTAATCATTGCCCGGATTTTAGCACTGATCGGCAAAACGAAAACGCCCCGGAAGCTTCAGCTTCCAGGGCGTTCCTGTCATAGCCCACGGCGTAAGCCAGGGCTTGGGAAGCGAAGTCAGCCGTAGCTTACTTCACCGCTTCTTCCGCCGCCGCCCGCAGTTCCGCGTTGGAATCCTCGAACGCATGCTTGATCAAGAAGTCGGCCCCTTCGCCGCCGAGTTCTTTTGCCGCGCGAACAACCGCAGCGCGACAATCCTTGTCTTCCTTCTTGTAAGCCACCGCGATCACCGGCCAGGCGTCGGCTTTGCGCTTGGTCGCATGCTTCACCGCCGTGGCCGCGTTTTTGCCCGAAGCCGATTTGGCGGCAGCATACAGAATCAACAAGCCATCGTCGCCGGCGGTCTTGTCGCCAAGATCGAGAACCCGCTCAGCGAACTTCTCGTCATCCTTGTGGGAATCGGCGAGTGTTGCCAGGAGCATCATCCGCTGCTGGAACGTCAGATCGAGGCCGATTAGCGTTCCCAGCAACTCATCGTCGGCGTTCTTTGCCATGGCGAGAAAGAGGATTAGCTTGTCGTTATTCGCAAGCTTGTTGAGTTCCAGTGCGAGGAAGCCGCGATCTTTGTTATTCAGCGATTCGAAACTCAACGCTATGGCTGGATAACCGGCTTCGCCCTTGGCAAGGACTTGCTGCAACGCAAGTCGGCGGACTGCTTCGTGCGGGGAGTCCTTTGCGATACGGCCGAGTGCGAGGAGCTGCTCGTCCTGGCTGGCCAACTTGCCGAGGTCCTTAACGATTTCGAGCTGCGCTTTTTCATCGTTGCCGAGGAAGATCTTGGCTTTTTCTTTTAGGTCATCGCTGAGCTGCGTTGGATCTTCCGCCAGTTTATTCAGGTCGGCAACTTTCGTCTCAATCGAGCTCTTGAGTTCTTCGCCCCGCTTCTTCAAATCGGCGAGGCTGTCTTTGATTTCACCGAGCCGGCCGTCGAGCACGGCAATGCGATCTTTCACGGCAAGGAGCGCAGCCGGCGGATCGGCGGCACGCGCGACCAATTCGATCCGCACCAGCGGCAACACAGCCGCACCCGCGATGACCGCGGCAAACACGAGCTTGTTCATAAACGAATCCCGAAGTTGAGGAGAAACTAAACGACGTACACGCACCAGCAGCGGATGAGCGTGCGCGCATTGCCCAACCGCTGAATGTGTCCAAGAAGGAGGTTGAAGCTCGACGAGCCGGAGCAAGGCCTGCAAATACTCAGTCCGCCGCTGCGGCGAAGCGGCCGCGGCATCGAGATCGCAGAGCCATTCGCCCGCTTGCTGAAAGTGCGAGACCGCCCACCAGGCCGCTGGATTGAACCACTGCGGCAAAGCGAGCAGATACATCAGCCAGTTCTTCCAAACATCGCCACGACGATAGTGCGACAACTCATGGCGAACGATGGCTTCTTGCTCGGCGAGCGAACACGCCGACCAAAATCGTCGTGGAATCCATAGTTCATAACCGCGGGGCAACAAGCAGAGCATCGGGCCGAGCACAGTGGTCAGCTTGAGCGGCAGTGACTGCGGTCCGGATGTTTGCCGAAGCAGCGATTGCCATGTTGCTCGCTCGTCGTCAGTGAGCGGGGGCTGGGAGCGAGCGATGCGCCAGTAACGCAGGTAATTGGCGGCGAAGACGACGAAGCTGGCGAGCATTCCCATAAACCACAAACAACCAACAGTAGCGACCGCCACGATTTTCAATCGAGAAAACGTGAACCAGCGTGCGGCGGCAGCCAACACCCGATTGCGGCGAATGATCGGTTGCAGCCGGCAGCGCGATCGACGATTTTCCTGGCAGCGAGAAATCCGGCGAACCTGCTGTTAGTTGGGTTGTCTTCGTAACGATCGGCGGATCGTACCAAGGAATTGCAATCACCAGCGGCGCGATCAGCCAGCCTTGCAGCAGAATCAGCACACAGGCCCAGCGATGAAATACGGGATGACGGATATTCAGCAACCAGAGCGCGGCGCGCATCACCAGCATCATGCCGGCGACCATTACCGCAGTGCGAAACAGAGTAGGAAGAAGTGTTTCCGAGAGGATGTTCATTTCTTCCCCTCCGGTGGATTTCGTTTTGCCTTTTCCGCGGCAGCGATCAGCCGTTTCATTTCGGCGAGGTCTTCGCTGGTCAGCGTGGGATCCTGGATCAACTGCGCGAACAACGGTACGGCCCCGCTGACCTTTTCCAAGAGCAAATCGAGTAGTGGCCCGCTTACTTCCTCCGGCGCGATGGCTGCCTGGTATTTCGCCGGGCGGTCCGTTGTCTTGGTGACGACCTCTTTCATGACGAGACGTTCGAGTCGCGTCTGCACCGTGGTGTAGCCGATCTTTTCGCCGCGACGCACGATCTCGGCATGGGCTTCGGCGAGCGTGCTGGCCCCGAGGTCCCAAAGCAGGCGGAGGATGCTCATTTCACCAGAAGCGAAGTGTTCAGTCGGTTTCGGCCGTGCCATTTTGGTGCGGATGCAAAAAGAAAAACGGTTTACTACAGCTGTCGTAAGGCATGTTACGACTGGTGTAGTAAACCGTCAAGAGCGAGCCGCAGAACTATTTTTCGCGATGCTTGCTAGGCGCTTTCGGCCCGGAAGTGCTGAGTATCGTCTTCATCTTCCTCCAACTCGGCGTCTTCGTCTTCAGAAACTTCGTCGAATTCCGAGTCGGCCTCTTCCTCTTCGGCGAAGGCATCTTCCTCGTCGCCGCCATTCATGTCGAGCGTATCCGATTCCTCGGCAGTTTCATCGTCGAGCGATTCCTCTTCCTCGGCTTCTTCCTTCTCTTCATGCACAACGGAAACGACGCGCTTCTTCGAGGCTGGGGGCTTTGGTTTCGCATCTTCTCCCGCGGAAGCAGCGGGGAGAACTTTATTCGAGCGTTTCCCTTCTGCCTTCTTGCGTGGCGCGGGTGCTTCTTCCTCGCCGCCGCCGGCTTGCATCGCTTCCCAATCGGCGACAGTCATTAGAATCTCGCGGGCCTGGCTGCCGTTGTATTGGCCGACAATGCCATCCTCGGCCATGAAGTCGATCAAGCGCGCCGCGCGGCCGTAACCGATTCCCAAGGCTCGTTGCAACAGCGAGACGCTGCCGCGTTGTTCACGCACGACGAGGTCGACTGCCGATTCGTACAGCTCGTCGCGTTTCTTAAGTTGGCCGGGCTTGGTGGGCTCAGCGCCTTCTTCTTCCTTGACCTTGATATTGACGAGTTCATGCACGAAGTTCTGCTTGGTCTTGCTGCAGTGGGCGACGACGGAGTTGATTTCGTCGTCCGAAGCCCACGTACCCTGACCACGGAGCAACGTGCTCGTGCCTGGTCCGAGGAAGAGCATGTCACCCTTGCCGAGGAGTTTGTCGGCTCCCATTTCGTCGAGAATGACGCGGCTATCGGTACGGCTGGTCACTTGAAACGCGATGCGAGACGGCAAGTTCGATTTGATGAGACCGGTGATGACGTCGACCGTCGGACGTTGCGTGGCGAGGATCAGGTGAATACCGACCGCGCGGGATTTTTGCGCGAGACGAATGATGTGTGTCTCGACTTCCTTGCCCGCGGTCATCATCAGTTCGGCAAACTCGTCGGCGACAATCACGATCGATGGCAGCTGCAAGGGAATGCTTTGGCGTTCTTCGTCGTTCTCGGGCTGTAGACGATCCATCAACTCTTCTTCGCCGAGCTGGTTGTAGCTGCTGAGGTGACGCACACCTGCGCGAGCCAGCAGCGTGTAGCGCTCTTCCATCTTCTCTACTGCCCAAGCCAGGATTGCTTCGGCTTTGCGCATGTCGGTGACGACGGGATGCATCAAGTGCGGCAACCGACCGTAACCGCTGAGTTCGACCATCTTCGGGTCGATCATCAGCATTCGCACTTCGTCGGGAGCGCGGGTCATGAGAATCGATGTGATGATCGTATTCAAGCAAACCGACTTACCGGTACCGGTACGACCCGCGATGAGCAAGTGCGGCAACGCCGCGAGATCGGCGACTAGCGCGTTGCCGCTCACATCCTTGCCGAGGTACAGCGGGATTGCCATCTTCTTGACCTTCGGCAGCGCAGCAGACTCTTCGATGACGTCGCGCAGACACACCACTTGTCGCTGGTCGTCCGCGTTGGGAACCTCAATGCCGACGGAGTTTTTGCCAGGAATGGGGGCAACGATGCGCACACTTGGTACGCGGAGCGCGATCGCCAGGTCGTCGGCCAGATTCGTGATCTTCGAGAGACGCAGGCCAGCCTCCAGTTCGACCTCGAACTGGGCGATCACGGGACCAGTCTCGATTTCGACGACCTTCACATTGAAGCCGAAATCGGCGAATGTCCGTTCCAGAATTTTCGCAATGCGGCGGACTTCCGTCGCTTGCTTGTCGTAGTCGATGTCTTGGCCGTATTGCAGCAATTCAATGCTGGGAAGTTGATACTCTTCGTCACCGAGCGGATTCGCTTCATTGATGTTCAGTTTCTCGCGCTCACTCTGCTCCTTCCGCTTGTCTGCGGAATTTCGCACCTTCAGATCGGCAGCAGCCGGCGTAGGAGCAACTGCCGCCGCTGGCGCAGCGGCCGGTTTGCTGGGCAGCTTGATGGGAAGCGGAGCATCCTCTTCGTCTTCGGAAACTTCAGCGGCAACCTTCTTCGAATTTGCCTTCGTCGCGGCGGGCTTGGCAAATTCCTGCGGTTCCTCTTCGAGAACGATCTTGTTCTTCCCCTTCACCTTGAGCGGCGAAGGAGCATTTTCAGGAACCGACGAATCCAGGTCGCTGCGGGTCCGCTTCGCCTTGCCGGTCGCGGCATCGATTTCTCCAGACTCCGCATTGCCGAAGATCCAGCGGTTGCGCTGCTGTGCGACTTCGGCTACACCGCGAGCGACTTGCACCACGGCATCATCGGTGCAGAGAATCAGACCGCCGATGGTGATGCTGGTCATCAGAATCACACCGCCAGCCATGGCGAAGTGCGCTTCCACAATCGCTTTGCCAAGCGCGCCGACATAACCGCCGGCGCCGATCACTGGTCCCGGCGATACGCCCGGGAGCAGCAACGCGATGAGCGTCGTCGCGCCCGCCAGGGAAAGAAACCAACCGATGGCACGCAGTAACGGCCGGTCGATTTGTTGCCGCCGCAGCATTTGATAATCGATCAGTCCGAGCGTGGCGACCAGGTAATACGAGCCGTAGCCGAACGTCGTAAACAGCAAGTTCGACGCCAGCGCGCCCCAAAAGCCGCAGGCGTTGTGAATCGTACTGCTCGGCGGCAGCGCGAGCGGATCGGCGTTGACGAGCAAGTTGACCGGCGGCGGCAGCGGCCCAACGGGATCGTGGGGATGATACGTCAGCAGCGCGCACGTCAAGAAAATGATCGCCGCCACCAGCGCGAGCGCGGCCAGATCCAATCGAAGATTTCGCTGCTCAAGCATGACGCGCGGGGTCGCAACCATCTTCGGCTGCGTGCGGTGGCCAACGAAGTGCTTGGGCGCGTCCATGCCCACGACACCTGTTTTCGCTGCTAGTGCGCAGGTTTAGGGTGTCTCTGATTACATCGACGCAACACCGCAGCCGCATTCAAGATTCGCCCCCGTCGCTGAACAAGCAGCATTGCTGGCAGGGCTTCGCGCGCTGGTGGTAACGGATATGACGACCGTGCGGCTTACTTCAGCACCTGCTGCATCACGTGGTGCTCGGTCACGCCGGTCAATCGCTGATCGAGACCGTTGTAGAGATAGGAGAGTCGCTCGTGATCGAAACCCATCAGTCGGAGAATCGTCGCGTGCAAATCGGAGACGTGACAACGATCGCTCACGCCCTCAAAGCCGAGTTCATCGGTCGCGCCCACGGCTTGGCCGCCGCGCACACCGGCGCCGGCGAGCCACATCGAAAAGCCAAGCCAGTTGTGATCGCGGCCTGGTTTGCCGACACCTTCGCTGGTCGGCGTGCGACCAAATTCGCCGCCCCAGATGAGCAGCGTTTCATCCCACAAGCCGCGACGTTTCAGATCGGTCATCAGTGCGGCAATCGGCTGATCGGTTTCGCCGGCGTGCGTCTTATGATTCGTGATGCAATCGTTGTGGCCGTCCCAAGTCGCTTCGATGTGTCCACCACCGGAATACAGTTGAATGAACCGCACACCTTTTTCGATCAACCGCCGTGTGATCAGGCATTTGCGGCCAAAATCGGCGGTGACCGGATTGTTCATGCCGTACATCTCGAGCGTCTGCCGATCCTCTTTGTTCAAATCGACGGCCTCGGCTGCTTCGGTTTGCATGCGATAGGCCAGTTCATACGACAGAATGCGGGCCGCGAGTTCGGAGTCTTGCGGTCGCGTCGCAGCTTGTTGCGAATTCAGCTCTTTCAACAGATCGAGCGACTTTCTCTGCCCTTCGGGCGAAACTCCAGCGGGAGTGGCGAGATCGAGAAGCGGCGATTCACCGCTGCGGAAGAGTGTTCCCTGAAAGCGCGCCGGCATGTACCCGGCACCCCAATTGGGAGCGCCGCCGATCGGCCCGCCGCGCGGATCGGTCATGACAACAAAGCTCGGTAAGCTGTCGTTGAGCGAGCCGAGCCCGTAGCTCAGCCACGAACCGAGGCTTGGCCGACCGGTGAGCGGACTGCCGCTGTTGAGTTGCAAGCAGCCGGAGGAATGAGCGGCTGTGTCGGTGTACATCGCCCGCAGCACACACAACTCATCGGCATGCTTCGCCGTGTGCGGAAACAGGTCGCTGATCTCGAGACCACTCTCGCCGTGCTTTCTAAAGCGGAACGGACTCTTCATCAATTTGCCGACAGCGCGGCCGTTTGAGCCAACTTTGGTCTTGCCGGCGTACGCGGTGCCGTCGTACTTGTCGAGCGCAGCTTTGGGATCAAACGTATCGACCTGACTCGGCGCACCGTTCATGAACAGGAAGACACAATGCTTGGCCTTTGTTTTGAAGTGCGTTTGTCCCGGTACATACGAATGCTCACTCGCCGCGGCAGATTTTCCAAAGAAGCCTTCACGGCCGAGCAAATCCACGAGTGGCAACGCGAGAAAGCCGCCTCCGAGTTCCCACAAAAACCCACGGCGCGATCGGCCACAGGAAGTCGGATTCGCAATCACTCGCTGGAGAGAAGCGGTCATGCGGGCACTCAGTTGGGGTAAACAAACTCGTTGAGGTTCAGGATGACGCGACACATTTGGACGAGGTGCTCGCGCAACGGACGATCGCTTTGAAGAAAGTCCTTCAACGAGTTCATTTCTTGTTTGGTTGGATCGCGGCCGACTGCCAAGCGAAACGCAAGCGTGATTTGTTGGTTCGCATCGTCACCACCTTCGCGAATCAAACGATCCGCGAATTGTTCCGCCTGTCGATTGGTGAACTCACCATTGAAGAGCGTGAGCGCCTGCGGCGCGACGCTGGTGATCGCGCGGCGCTCGGTGGATTGCGTCGTATCGCAAAAATCGAGCGTCTCAAGCATCGGCACCAGGAGTGTACGCTTCACGTAGCCATAAACCGTGCGACGGTCAATCTTCGGCTCGGTGTCGGCTTTCCAGGCCGACTGTTTGTCGGTGTGGGCTTCGATCGCCGAGGCGGGAATCGGCAGAAAGACAGCCGGGCCGTGCATCTGTCGGTTGAGATTGCCTGCCGTCGCGAGCATCGAATCGCGAATGGCTTCGACATCGAGTCGACGGTAGGGATATCGCCAAAGAAGCTGATTTTCAGGATCGGCCCCTTCGGCTGCTTCGCGCGGCGCGGAGGATTGGCGATACGTTTGACTCGTAAGGATCAGGCGACGCAGATCTTTCGTCGACCACTGGCCATCGTGTTGAAACCAATGAGCGAGTGAATCGAGCAACTCAGGATGTGTTGGCCGCGCGCCTTTCTCGCCGAAGTCGCTGGCCGTGGCAACCAAGCCGCGGCCGAAGTGTTGTTGCCAGATGCGATTGACGTAGACGCGCGATGTCAGCGGATTGTCGTGCGCGATGAGCCAGTTGGTGAGCGCGAGTCGTCGCCCAGATGTCGGTTGGGATGTTTGTGGAAAGAGTGGCCGCTGTCCGGTGAGCACGGCGGGGACGCGCGGCTGCATCACCGGGCCAGGATTGCTCGCCCGGCCAGAGAGAAGCAAATGCGTCGTCGGCAGCGGCGAGCCATCTTCAAAGAGGCGATAGATCCGTGGCAAATCAAGCGTCTGCGCTCGAAGTTCCTGTTGCGTTGCCTGCCGCTGAGCGACTTGTCGTGCGAAATCTACTGGCTTCTCGCGCTGCAGCTTGTCGATTTGCTTCTGCAACTCGGTGATTGCTGCATTGCGGGATTTTTCTGCGGTGATCTGCTCGGGCGTCCCTTCGGGACGGTCACGATCGTCCCGTCCTTGATTAGGCCGCTTCAATGGTGCGAGGATTGCGGCCAAGCTGTAGTAGTCGACCATCGTGAGCGGATCAAACTTGTGGTTGTGGCAGCGGGCACAACCGAGCGTCAACCCGAGAAATGTTTGCGACGTCGTTCGCAGCATGTCGTCCATTTCATCGGCACGGTACTGCGGCAACTCGAGCGGATCGACTTCATCCTGCCAGGTACCGAGGGCGTGAAAGCCCAGTGCGATGTGGGTTTCGAGAGTTGGATCCGCTAGTTCATCGCCGGCTAGTTGCTCCAGCACGAAGCGGTCGTATGGCTTGTCGCGATTGAACGCATCAATGATGTAATCGCGATACTTCCAGACGCTTGGCTTGCTACCGTCGCGCTCGTAACCGTTTGAATCTGCGTAGCGCACGAGATCGAGCCACGGCCGCGCGGTTCGCTCGCCGTAAGCGGGATCGCTGAGGAGGCGATCGAGCAATTGCTCGTAAGCATCTGGCGCGCGATCGTTCAGAAACTCTTCCTGCTCGATCAACGTCGGGGGTAGTCCGCGCAAATCGAGCGAAACACGTCGCAGCAAATCACGTGGTGCGGCTGGCGGCGATATGGCCAGTTGATTCGCCGCCAACTTCTCAGCGACGAAGTGATCAAGAAAAGTTGCCGCACGAACATCGGGTGAAGTAGGCAACGGATAGCGTGTGATCGGCTGAAACGACCAGAATTGCCGGGCTTTCGTCAGATCAACGCTCTTTTCGTGAACACCGAGTTCGCGATCTTTGGGCCATGTAGCGCCGGCGTTGATCCAAGTGCGAAGTGTCGCGATTTGCTCGGCAGATAAGGGCTTGGATTCTTTCGATTCGCGCGGCGGCATTTCTCCGCTGGTAATTCGCTCGAGCAGCAGACTCTTGGATGGATCACCAGCAACAACTGCGGCCCCTTGTTCACCGCCAGCAAGCAACCCAGCGGCTGTCACCAGATTCAAGCCACCACTTTTCTTGTTCGGCTGATGACACTCCAGGCAATGGTTTACCAGAATCGGCGCGACATCGCGTTCAAAATCGGGAGCATCGGCGGCGAACAGCGGCGCGGCAGGCGTGACGATAAGTAGAAACGTGATGATCGACCGAAGCAGCGTCACGTGGGTTCGACCTCGACGGCAATCGTCCGCAAAACTTGGAGGAAGCGTTCGATCTCTTGCTCGGTATTGTAATAGTGGACCGAGGCTCGTACGACATGTTCGAGTTGCCGCTGCTGCATATCGAGCAGTGTGAACCTCTGTGGCGAGACGCTGACGTTGATCTGCTGGCGGGCGAGACGCTTCTTCACATCGTTCCCGCTCACGCCGGCCAAACAAAAACTGACAATGCCGCAGCGCTGCCGGCCGAGGTCGAGAACCGTTGCGCCGGCGACTTGCTTCAAGCCGTCGCGCAGCTTCGTGGCCAGTAGCTGAATGCGTTCCGCAATGGTTTCGAGTCCCCAAGCCAGTGCATATTCGACCGCCGCGGCCAAGCCGAGTTTGCCGGCGAGATTCATTTCCCAGTTCTCAAAACGTCGGGCATCGGGACGAATGACGTACTGATCGTGCGCTGTCCAAGTTGCGGAATGCAAATCGAGAAACGGCGGCTCGAGTTGCTGACAGACTTCGCGACGTACGTAGAGAATGCCTGTGCCGCGCGGCCCGCGCAGGAACTTTCTCCCCGTCGCCGAGAGAAAATCACAGCCAATCTTTTGCACATCGACGGGCAATTGACCGACGGACTGACAGGCATCGAGCAGATAAAGAATCCCTGCCGAACGGGCAATCGCGCCGATCTCGGCTGCGGGATTCACCAAGCCACCATTCGTCGGCACATGCGTGATCGCGATCAGTTTCACGCGCTCATCGAGCATCGCTTTCAATTGCTCAACGCAAATCTGGCCGTGATCGTCGTTGGGAATGACGTCGACTTTCGCGCCCGTTTTGCGTGCGACTTGTAAGTAAGCAATGTAATTACTCGCATACTCCGCCTGCGCGGTGAGAATGCGGTCGCCGGGCTGAAAGGGAATGGCATAGAACGCCATGTCCCAGGCTCGCGTCGCGTTTTCGACGAAGGCAATTTCGTCACGGCCGCAGTTGAGCAGCTGCGCGGTCACATCGTAGAAACGCTCGAGGCGAGCGTCTTCCTGAGCGGCAGCTTCATAGCCGCCGATGCGGGCTTCAAGTTCCAGATGATCGAGCATGGCCTCGATTACGGGCTCGGGCATCAACGACGAGCCGGCATTGTTGAAATGCAAGACCTGGTTGCAGCCGGGAGTCTCGCTGCGGGCGCGCTTGAGTTGGTTTGGTTTCATGGAGCGGTCGGGGTTACTTCTTCAGTTCCTTCGACATCTCCAAAAGCGCGCTGAGCATCTTGTCCGACGCCGTGGGTTCCAACCGATTCGTGCCGATCCAGGTTTCGTAGCCGCCGAGACGGAAATGCCGCGGCGATGGCAGATAGCCGAAGTAGCCGTGGGCGAGCGAGACCATGAAGGCCGGTTGCTGCTCGCTGCGGCTTTTGAATTCCAGACCGATCTCGCAGAAGACTTCGCAGGGCATGGTGCCGATCACCACATCGCCGATGCGCAGGACTTGCAGCGGCAGGTTGGTCTTTTCTTCTTTAATTTCGGCGAGCCGCTGCGTTCGCTCGGCGTAGATGAACGACAAATCCTGCTTGCTCTTTGGGCCGGCCGCTGTAGTTTCCGTAGCCCACTTCAGTTGCTCTGCCGTGGGCTTGCGCCAGGCGATTGGCAACTCGCGATAAGCAGCGGCAAGAGAAATGTCATTTCGATATTTGAGATTGGCGAGAGCGCCTTCGATCTTGGCAGCGACGTCGTGAGCGACGTACTTCATTTGCTCATACGGCTTCTTCGCCGGTCGCGGAGTGCGGAAGTTGATGTTGTTGATGTCGCCACTCGTCCCATTGGCGAGGAGAGCGACAAACGGCGGCCGATCGACGGCAATGTCGGCGGGTTCATCCTTGGTCAGCAGTTGCTTTAGCTGTTCGCAACAAACGCCGTAATAATCGGCCGAAATATCAGCCTTGCCGACGCCACCGACGTAATGGAGCGAATAGGTCGCAAACAAGGACAGGTGCCGCCCTTCGGCATCCTTCACCGAGAAAAAAGAAATCGTCGGATCGGTCGGCCCGGCGGGTTCGACCAGATTGGCGTTGCCAGTCGGCGGGTTCATCTTCACTTGATCGACCTCGCCGAAGGGATTCACCGGCGCGGTGCCGGGTTTCATGTGCCAACGGCGATTGAAGACATGCTCGGGGACGTCTACTTTGCCGAAAGCAATTTGTGCTGGCCTGAGATTGTGAATCGCGCGCGCCACGCCGTCGGCAATTCGCTGCGCGACGAACTTTTGATAGTCATCAGGCGTTTGGTCCGGTTGAAATCTCTTCTGTCCCAGCACGCTGCTCGCCGAGTGCGTGTGCGTCGCGCTGATGAGGACATTCGCCGCTGGGATCTTTGATTTTTGCTCGATCATCTTCCGAGCTTCGTCGCTAACCACGCGGTGAATGCCGAGCAAATCGCAGACAACAATCGCGAGCTTCGTTTTGCCGTCGTCGAGAACCAGGCAGCGGGCGTGCAGCTCGTCATGGATCTGCTCGGACGGATAGGGCACAAAGCCACCGACGATCTCAAGCCCCAGCGGCGGCGTGATGTTGCTCGTTGCGGCGCCGGCTTGAAAAGTGTCGGCAGCGAACGCGGGAGTGGTGAAGAGGAGAGCGAGAAGCAAAGAAGCGAATTTCATGGATTGGATTCCGTCGAATGCCAACCGCCTCTCACTTGCTGCGGGCGTGGCTCTTTGGTCGGTTTGCCTCTCGCTAATGTGACTGATACGATGCGCCCCGCCAAGTACTTTTCCCTGCACCGCGAGCGATTCGCATGGCAAACAAATTCTCCTTTACGCGGCGTGACTTTTTTGCGACGAGTGCGGTGGCCTGCCTGGCGAGTGGCGGTTCACTGCTCGCTCAAGAACCACCGCGCAAGAAACTCGCCGTCGTCACCACGGTTTGGCGAAATCGCTCACACGCCTGGCACATGGCTGAGAGATTTCTAGTGGGATATCCCAAAGAAGGGAAATGGCACCGGCCGCCGCTGGATGTGGTTGCTGCGTATGTCGATCAGCGGCCTGATGGTGATCTGAGCAAGAAACGGAGCGAGGAGTTCAAGTTCCCGCTCTATCCGACGATCGCCGAAACTCTGCGCTGTGGCGGCAAGGAAATGGCCGTCGATGCGGTGCTGATCATCGGCGAGCATGGCGACTATGAGAAGAGTGAGTTCGGTCAGACGAAATATCCTCGCTATGAATTCTTCAAGCAGGTGGCACAGGTCTTCCGTGAGGAGAAGCGATCGTTGCCGGTGTTCAACGACAAGCATCTGTCGTGGAATTGGGATTGGGCTCGCGAAATGTATGATACGGCACGGGAGCTGAAGATTCCTTTCTGCGCTGGCTCGTCTTTGCCCGTAACCTGGCGGATGCCATCGATCGAGATGCCGCACGATGCCGCGGTCGAAGAGATGCTCTGCGTCGCGTTTGGCGGCGTCGACAGTTATGACTTTCATGCCCTCGAAGTCATTCAATGCATGGCCGAGCGCCGTCGCGGCGGCGAAACCGGCGTCGCCGCAGTGCAAGGTTTGCGCGGCGATGCGGTCTGGAAGGCTTTTGCGGCTGAAGGTTGGAAGAATGGAGGCTTTGATTCGCGATTGTTCGAAGCGTGCCTCTCACGTTGCCAGACGCTTGCGCAGCTCGAAAACAACAGCCATCGCTATCCGACGGCGGAGCAGATTCGCGCGCTCGTGAAAGATCCCGTCGCGTATCGGATCGAGTACCGTGACGGCACGCACGCGACCATGCTTCTGCTGAACGGCCTGGTCACCGACTTTACCTTTGCCGCGCGCTTGAAAGATCAGGCCGAGCCGTTGTCGACGTTATTCTATCTGCCGCCCACGCCGAACGTGACTTATTCGGCTGGCCTGATGGCACAAGCCGAGGCGACATTCTTGACCGGTAAGTCACCAACGCCGATCGAACGGACTTTGCTAACTACCGGGCTCGTCGAAGCCGGTGTTCGTTCGCTCGGCAAAGAGCAGCAACGGCTGGAGACTCCGCATTTGTCTTTTGCTTATCGAGCGCCGCAGGAATCGCAGTTCCTGCGGACGTGAAGCCCCTCAGCGATGGATTACTTCGCGTGCGGCAGGCTTATTGTTTTTGTCGCGCCAGTTCGGTGAGTAGTTTGTCGATTCCCGCCTTGGCCACTTCGGCATCTTGTTCGCCCGTGCCACCTCCCACTCCGACCGCACCGATCACCTGGCCATCGACCACGATCGGCACCCCTCCGAGCAGGCTCGTCATTTTCGTGCCGCCGGCCGCTGCGGCATTTTGCAGGCTCAAGTTCAGCAGCAAATCGGGCTCGGCATCGCCGCGACGAACCGGGCCAGTGGCGACGCGCGTGGTCGCTGCAGCCACGGCTTTGGTGAGGGCTGTGCCCGCGCTCGCAGGTCGAGCGTTGTCCATGCGAGCAAAGGCCAGCAGGTGACCACCGTCATCGACGATGGCGATGTTCACATTGAGCTTCATGCTCGCCGCCTGAGTTTTGGCCGCCGCGACGATCAGTTCCGCGCCCGCGAGATTCAGCCTGACCCGCTCGCGCGTCACCAACGCCTCTTCGGCCAAAACCGGTGCGGCCAAACAGCAGATCGCTATGATCAAGCCAGCCACTTTGCAGTTCATTTTCAAGCACTCCGCCCTAAGGGTTCGTAACACTTACAAACTTGCAACGAAAGTCGGACTACTGGTCCCACTTGCGAGGATTGAATTATTCAATCGCTGTCTGCACGTTCGTTCCAGCCCCCATTGCTTGCAACGTTTGTCGCCAGCCTCGATAATCCGGCAACTCGTTCGCCAGTCCCGCATATCAACCTGTTGGAGTCTATGACTATGCATCCAGTGCTCAACCGCAATTTGTTTTTCGTCAAGGAACATGCCGGCATGTTCAAAGCGGCCAGCAACTATGACATCCTTGATCCGAGCACAAACCAGATCATCATGAACTGCCGCGAAGAGCGGCTGGGCTTCATCACCAAGATGCTCCGGTTCACCAAGCACAAAAACAAAACGCCGTTCGACATTCAGATTCGCACGCCCGACGGCACGCCGGTGTTGTCGGTCAAGCGCGGTGTGACCTTCTTTCTGTCGAAGGTCGACGTGCTCAACGAAACGCAGCAGCGCGTGGGTGGCTTTCAGCAAAAGCTGTTTTCGATCGGCGGCGCCTTCACTGTGCTCGGCAGCAATGATCAGCCGGTGTGCGAACTAAAGGGCAAATGGACCGGTTGGGAGTTCACCTTCATGTCGGGCAACACCGAACTGGCCAAGGTCAGCAAGAAGTGGGCTGGCCTCGGCAAGGAACTCTTCACGAGCGCAGACAACTACATTCTGCAAATCTCCGACCAGGTGCCGTTTGATAATCCGGTCCGGATGTTGATCGTCGGTGCGGTGATGTGCATCGACCTGGTTTTGAAGGAATAAGAGCTGCGGGAATAATCGCAGAGTCTCGGCATGTCCTGCTTTTATTGGCGGGACACGCGGCCAGTGTGGCTTACGACGCGGAAGTCGGCCGCTGGTCATCTTTACCATACCGACCGCGAAACTCCTGGGCGGGGTATTTCGCGGCGTTTTTCAGCATTTTGCGTTCCACGATATCGCTGATATCCAGCCCCAGTTCATTGGCCAGCGCGCAGGCATAGCAGAGCACATCGGCCAATTCTTCGCCGATCGCGGTGAGCTTGGCGGGGTCATCTTTTACTTGGCGCGACTCGGCCACGTCGATCCACTGGAAATGCTCCATCAGCTCCGCGGCTTCAATCGCCAGCGACATGCTGAGATTCTTCGGCGCATGAAACTGCCGCCAGTCACGCTCGTCGACGAACCTACGCATGGTGTCCTTGAGATGCTGAATCGGCGTCGTGACGTCGGGCATGGAAGCACTTCTGATAGCAGCCTTGGTTGTGAAAGGTCGCATTTTACTCGACTCCGGCGGCTGCGCATTCACAGCATTGCCAGCGGCAGTCGGACAAACTTCGCTTCATTCGTTCGCGGGAAATCGCTCTAATATCGCCGACGGGAGCAACGCAAAATCGCGGGAGGCAATGAACGTGACGAACCTGCTAAATCGTGCTGGGCTGGTCGTGGTGTTGTTGATTCGCGCAATCAGTGGCTCGGAGTCGCGAGCGCAGGATTTGCTCGGCATGCCCACGCCGATTGATGCGCAGCAGCCGGGATCCGTCGTGCTGCACGGTGGTGGTGCGATCACCGGCGATGTGTTCAACCGTTTTGTGGAACTCGCCGGCGGCCGGAATGCGCGGATCGTGTTCATTCCCTGCGCAGGCTTCCGACGCGAAGCCTACGACACAGACGAAGAGTTTCTCGCCGCGCTCAATAGTCGCTACAGCTCCTGGCCGGCGCTCGTTAAGCAAGGCTGGGCGAGGAGTTTTCAGTTTCTCTATACCGACGATCCAGCGGATGCGGACGACGTGGCGTTTTGCAAACCGCTGGAAACGGCGACAGCGGTGTGGTTCTCTGGCGGGTGGCAGTCGCGGCTGAACTATCGGTTTGTCGGCAACTATCCGCAGCAAACGCGGTTTCAAAAGTTGTTGCGCAATGTACTCGAGCGCGGCGGCGTGGTCGGCGGCACTTCGGCAGGAATGGCAGCGGTTCCTGAAGTCATCACGATGTGGGATGAGCGCGAAACAGCCGACGCGCCCGCTACCGCCCGCGCGGCCCACGGGCTAGGACTGCTGACGAAAGCGATCGTGGAACAACACTTCGACGCCAAGTCGGGTCGTCTGGAGCGATTCACTGGTCTGCTGCGAAACAACGCGCAGCTCGATGAACTCACGGGCCGTCGTGGCGCTGGCGAACAAATGATCGGCCTCGCCGTGGAAGAACGAACCGCGCTCGTAGCCCGCGGCAATCAGTTGCAAGTTCTGGGCTCCGGCTCGGCGCACGTGTTTGTGAAATCACGTCTAGGTCGCACCACCAGCTGGACTGAATTGACACCAGGTGAAACGGCCTGGCTGACGCGCAATGCTCGCAATGCGACGAATATTGTGTATGAGGAAGTGGCCGTCGCGCGCTAGCCAATCTTCGCGGTCAAATGTGCTTGATCACCGACTCTGTCGCGTCGGCGATGATCTGGGCCGAACGTTGCAACGCGGTCGATTCCTCATCGCTCAGTTGCAATGGAATGCACCCGAGCACGCCATCGCCGCCGACGAGATGTGGCAGCGCGAACGTCGCTGGTGTCACGCCGGGGAACTCGTTGACGAAAGTACTGACCGTCAAAATGGCCCGCTGGTCGTGCAGGATGACATCGACGATCCGCGCCAGCGCTGCGCCGATACCGTAGTACGTCGCCCCTTTGCCTTCGATGATCGTGTATGCCGCGCGGCGCACGCCTTGATCGACTTGCTGCCGCCAGGCTTCGTCGTACGGAATTCCGCGCAGCCGCGCGAAGTCTGCGAGATGCATGCCGCCGATGGTCGCTTGCGACCAGGTGAGAACCTCGGAGTCGCCATGCTCGCCGATCACGTAGCCATGCACGTGGTGCGAATCGACGCCGAAATGATCACTCAGCAGCGTGCGAAAGCGGGCGGTATCGAGCGTCGTGCCGCTCCCCAGCACGCGATGGCGCGGCACGCCCAGTTGAGCGGCAAAGTGGGCCGCGATGTGGGTCATGATGTCGACCGGATTCGTGGCAATCAGCAGCACAGCATCCGGAGCCGCTTGCACCACGGCGGGCACCACGGCCCGAAAGACATTGGCGTTTCGCTCGAGCAGTTGCAGGCGAGTCTCGCCCGGCTTTTGTCCCACGCCGGCGGCAATCACCACCACGCGGCAGCCTTGCAGGTCGCTATATTCTCCCGCCCGCACTTTGAGCGGACGCGAAAAAGGAATCGCATGCGAAATGTCCTGTGCCTCGGCGAGTGAGCGCTCGCGCTTCATATCGACCAAGACAATCTCGCGGCCGACGCCTTGCTGCACCATCGCATAGGCAGCGGTCGAGCCTACAAAACCGCAGCCTACGACTCCAACTTTCAACGGCATTTTGAAATCCTTTCAGCAGCACGGACGTTCACGCAAGATGTCGATCTAAACCAACGCAGCGGGATTATCAGCGGTCACCAGCGGGAGAGTGATGACAAACGTCGTCCCTTCGTCCACTTTGCTCATCACTTCGATCGTGCCGCGATGGGCATGGATGATGGCCTGGCAGATGCTTAAACCCAGGCCGGTGCCGCCGGTGGCAATGCCGCGGACGCGGGCGCGATCGACGCGATAAAAGCGATCGAAAATCAGTGGCAGGTCTTCCTTGGGAATGCCCGGGCCGTTGTCCTCGATCAACAACCGCACCACGCGCTGCTCCCAATCGGGCTGTAGCGAAATCTTGATTTCACCGCGTGTGCCATGGCCATTGTTCGCGGAAATTGGGCCCGCGTGATGCACATAGCGCGAGGCGGTGAACTTGATGGCGTTGTCGAGCAGATTGCTCAAGACTTGCCGCAGGTAATGGCGGTTGCCGGGGACGACCACTTCGGGCAAGTGTTCGACTTTCAGCCGCACGCCGTTGAACTCAGCGACTCCCTGAAACATTTCTGCCGCGCGGCCGACGACCAGGTGCAGCGGGATCGGATCGCCGACCACTTCCTGCCGGTCGGCATCGGTTTCGGCGAGCAGCAGCAATTGATTGACCAGCGTCTCGAGCGAGCTGCATTCATCGATTACTTCAGCCAGCAATTCGTTGTATTCATCGACAGTGCGATCGCCGCTGAGGGCAACTTCCACGCTGCTGCGAATGGCCGACAGCGGCGTGCGGAGTTCGTGCGCTGCATTAGCGAGAAAGTCGTGCTTCTGCTTGAGATATTCCGCCAAGCGATCGAGTAAGCCGTTGACCGTCATGGCCAATTGATCGAGCTCATCGCCAGTGCCGCGCACCTTGAGCCGTTCATCCATTTCCGATGGCCGCAGCCGGGCCGTGGTCGCCATCATGTTGGCCAGCGGCGCTGTGGCACGACCGGCGAGAATGTATCCGCACAGTGGCGAGCCGACGATAATGACGGCTGCGACCAGGATCACCATGCGATCGATGCTGGCCATGTCGCGCTGGATGAATTTGACCGAAGAACCGACACAGACAATCGGCGCCCGCTCGCGGGCTCCAGCCAACTCGCGATATGCGAGGCGATATCCGCTGGTCGTCAGAGTTTCGGTTTCACGCCCCGGAGTAATGACACGCGGCAAGACCGGCGCGCCTGTGCTCGACCAAACCGCGTCCCCTTTGCGATCGATGAAGAGGACGAACCACTGGTGGTAGGCGTGACCGCGGGCCTTACGGTCGAGTTCGCGGTGCAACCGCTCGAAGTCCAGGCCCCGTTCCTCGCGCAGATTGAGCGAGATTTCGTCGAGATCCTCGGCCAGCACGTGGTCGAGATCGTACAGCAGGCGATATCCCACGCCTTGCCGGACAGTGATCAAGATTGCCAGGCCCGTGACAATCACGGCCAAGGCATTCCAAAACATTAAGCGAAACCGCAGGGTGCGGAAGTTCGACTTAAGACGCTCGAAGGACATATCCTCTACCCCGCACGGTCTGAATCAGCGGCTCTTCAAAGCCGCGATCGATCTTACCGCGCAGGCGATTGATATGCACTTCCACAACATTGGTGACACCTTCCCAGTCCGACTCCCAGAGGTGTTCGCAGAGCATTTTGCGCGTCACCACCTGACCCTGAAACCGGATGAGGTATTCCAGCAGGCTGAACTCGGTCGGCGTGAGGGTGATTTCCGTGGTCCCACGCAGAACCCGGCGATTCGTCAGGTCGAGCGTCACAGGGCCGGCTGTCATCGTCGAGCTAGGACGATCGGCCACGCGGCGGCCGATGGCCTCGAGCCGGGCCATTAACTCGGGGAAGGCAAAGGGTTTAACGAGATAATCGTCGGCACCCGATTTCAGGCCGTTGACCCGGTCTTCGACCGATCCCATGGCGGTCAGCATCAGCACCGGAGTGCGAATGCCATCCCCCCGCAGCGACTTCATAATCGCCACGCCATCCAGATCCGGCAGCATCAGGTCGAGCACGACGGCGTCGAAACGTTGCGACCTAGCCTCTTCCAGCCCCTTACGACCATTGCGGACCCATTCGCAGGCATGCCCTGCTTCGTTCAGGCCCCGTTGCAGAGCTTTGCCCAACACAGGGTCATCTTCCACTACCAGCAGGTTCATTCGAGGCCTCCCAAAGATTGATAACGCCTGTCCATTATTGGCTTGAAAACGGCGGTTGGACTAGGGACGCGTGAAGAACATTGCTGTTTAGTAACCTGCGATCAAATCAGGACTTGCGGCAATGTGCACTCTAACTGATTCGTAACCGTTTAGCTCCTTCCCTCCTTTTCGAAAGGGAATAAACTTGCCGATGCTACTCAGCCGGCCTGCAAATTCGGCACCAGCTGATTATTACTTTTGGATGCAGCGGGCGATACGCGGCGATCCAACCCTCCTTGATTTTGGTTTGCAGACCCGTTGCGCTATTGTAATCTCGCCCGCTGAGATTCTGCGCATTGTCTCCTGTTCGTCCTTTGGAGCAATCGATGGAAACTCCCGTACAGAAGTCCTTGGGACCAGCGTCTCCGGTCCCCTTTCCGGCTTGTTTGCGTTACGACGCGCTGTCGGGCTTCTTGGTGTTTCTCATCGCGTTGCCGTTGTGTCTGGCGATTGGTCGGGCGAGCGGCTTTCCGGCCATTGGTGGTGTGATCACCGCGATCGTCGGCGGCATTGTGGCATCGCTCATCAGCAATTCGGAACTGACAATCAAAGGTCCCGCGGCGGGCCTCATCGCGATTATCTTCGGCGCGGTCTCGGCCTTCGGTGGTTCGGTTGGTGGCTCGGCGCCGGCGGATTTCAATGCTTATCGATTGGCGCTCGCGGTTGGCGTGGTTGCCGCGGTTTTTCAGATTTTGTTCGGCATCTTCAAGGCCGGCAAACTCGGCGACTTCTTTCCGACGGCGGCGGTGCATGGGCTGCTCGCTTCGATCGGTGTGATCATCATGGTGAAGCAGTTCTTGACGATGCTGGGCGTCACGGCCAAGCTGCCCCCGGAAAACATTGAATTGCTCCAGAAGTATCCGCACTTCATCATGCAGCTCAATCCCTATGTCGCCGCCATCGGCGTGATCAGTCTGATGCTGATGGCGCTCTATCCCTTGATCAAGATCAGGGCGTTCAAAGCGGTTCCAGTCCAGATCATCGTGCTCACCATCGCGGTGCCGCTGGCGATGTTCTTTGGCATTACTCGCGACATTCCCAAGCCCACTGAACCCGCCGTGGCGGCGGCTCCCGCGAAGCCGCCCGCAGAGGCGACGGCAACCACAGACGCGAAACCAGCCGAGCCGAAAAAAGATGCCGCGCCTGCTCCGGCGCCGCTGGTGAATCCCTACGAACTGAGCGGCAAGCAATACACGCGCGATCCAAGCAAACTGCTGATCACCGTGCCGCTCGATTTTCGCAAGGCCTTTGTCTTGCCCGCGTTTTTTCAAACGAATGACAAGGCAACGCTGGCCGCGTACGAATACACGGGCAAAACCGATTTCAGCTTTATGTTCAGCAAGGAATTGGGGCTGACCTTCTGGAAATGGGTGATGATGTTTGCCATCGTCGCCAGCTTGGAATCGCTCCTCAGTGCCAAAGCCGTCGACTTCATCGATCCTGTCAAACGCAGCACCGACTTGAACCGCGATTTGCTCGGTTGCGGCGTGGCAAACCTGATCGCCTCGTTCATCGGTGGTCTGCCGATGATTTCTGAAATTGTTCGGAGCCGGGCTAACGTCGATGCCGGCGCGAAGTCGCGCTTCAGCAACGTGTTTCACGGCTGCTTCCTGCTGCTGTTCGTGTCGTTCCTCCCCTTCGTCGTCAATTACATTCCCACGTCGGCCCTGGCTGCGATGCTGGTCTTCACCGGCTTCCGGCTGGCTCATCCGCGCGAATTCGGCTCGATGTGGGTGATCGGCAAGGAGCAGTTTCTGGTCTTTGTCACCACGATTGTCGCGATTGTTCTCACCGACTTGCTCGTCGGCGTGCTCATCGGCATGGCGCTCGAGTTCGTGATCAACTACGTCCGCGGCTTGCCGTTCTCGGCCACTTTCTCGCCTGGTTTTGAAGAACCGCGGCAGGAAGGGAACGCCTGGGTGATCACGCCGCAACATGCCGTCACGTTCAGCAACTGGCTGCCAGTTCGCAGCCGGATCGACGAACTCGGCTTGAAGCAGAGCAAGAACATCGTGGTCGATCTGAGCAAGACAGAACTCGTCGATCACACCGTGATGGAAAAGCTCAAAGATCTAAGCCGCACGTTCCGAGACAAGGGCCTTGAGCTGAAGGTCATTGGTCTGGAACAACACCGCGCACTCTCGACTCACGCCGAAGGCGCTCGTCAGCGCTTGGTTGCGGTCTAAACTCATTCGACGCGTAGAAAAGGTAGCCCGACGCGTGAGCGAGGGAGGCCTGCGCGTGGACTAATGGTCCACCGACGTGCGGCAGCACAAAAAGTAGCGGGTACGACTCGAATCCACGTACGACTCCGCTTCTCTTTGTGCTACCGCACGTTACTGACGCTTGAATTCGCTCGCGGCATTTCCTCGCTCACGCGTCGGGCTACTTTTTCGTTGCTCCGCAACGAACTACGCTAGCGCACCCCACTGCATGGTCTGCGGCCGACCATAATGATCCCCTTGAGCAAGTTGGCAACCCAACTCGCGACAAGTCTGGGCTTCATTCTCACTATGCACGCCGGTCGCAATGATTTGCGAACCGGCCGCCACCGCTGCATCGACCAGCGCTTTAATCTGCTGCTGTCGTTGCGTACTCCGATCGACGCCGCGAACGAGCGACGAGGCCAGTTGCAGATAATCGGGGGCGAACTGCTCATGCGCTCGCACCTGATTCTGGCCACTGCTGAAGCCGGCGTAACACACGCCGACATTCAGTTCGCGCAGTCGACTGAGAAACTCCCGAAAGAACGGGATGTCGACTACGGCCGAGTGTGGAATCTCGGCGATCAGACGTTTTCGGGAAAGTTTGCCTTGCAGCGCGGCGAGCGTCTCCGGCAAGCCATCGGCGCCTACTTCGGCTGGCTGCAAATTCACAAGCAACAAGTTGCCGTTCCCTTCCTCGGCCGCTTGCTCAGTGGCCAGCAGCCGATGCAACTGCTGCCAGCGCTCGGTCAATCGGCAGTCGACGGTTTGCAGCAAGCGCTCCGTCGTCGGCAACTCGCCGTGCACTGCTTCGGTTCGGCGGATGGCTTCATAGCCAATGGCCTGACCGGTCGAGAGCTCGACGACCGGCTGAAAGCGAGTGCGGAGAGCACGATGCAACAAACCTTCGTGCAGCGAGCGAATCGCATGAATGAAGTCGCGAGCTGCGCGATCTTCGCCAGAGGAATCGGGTTCGGCCGCAGCAACCTGCCCGCCGTTCATCACATGCGTGACGGTCACTCGCGAGGCTTCGGTGCAGGGCGTGCGAAAGCAGAACTCTGCATCGGCAAAGGTCAGTAAGTCGCCGTCGTTGAGCAGCGCTTCGCCGATCTTCTTGCCGTTCACCAGCGTGCCGTTGGTGCTGCCGAGATCTTTGATGCGAAAATGCTTGCCGTCCTTTTGAATGGCAGCATGTTCACGCGAGACGCGGGTCGAGGGGACCTGGTAGTCGCACGACTCGTTGCGCCCCAGCGTGAAGGGAAACTTCTCGATGATGATCGGTTCATGCGAACCGTTCATCCGTTCGAGGTACGGGGCTTGTTTCGTTTCGGGCAATAAGATTTTCGTACGCATCGCGACTCCGCTTGTCGTTGCAGCGTTGGATCGCTGGCAGTTCATTCCGTCAGCACGGGCCATCAGAAATCTAGGTCAAGAAACGACCGGCGGCGGAATTCTGTTCAGAAAAAATGTCACAGTGAACACGCGTTCGCGGTTTGTGACCTAAGTTTCTGCCATAGGCCGATATTCCGCAGCGCGCGGCTGCGCAAGAAGAACTTGCAAATTGGCCTGCAAACCCACGGTTGCTCCACAATGTCTGCCCGACCATTCTCGATCTTGATCGTCTCGGTCAACCGCACGTTGCTACGGCGGGTGTCGAAATTCCTCGAGATCTTTGGCTATGAGGTACGGCAGGCCTCGAATGATGCGGCTGCAATTGCCGCCGCGGAGGCCAATCCGCCGGATTTTCTGCTGGTCGATGGCACCGACAAAAACAGCTCGGCCATCAACAGCAAGCAGCTTTGTCGGCAAGTCCGGCGGCTGGATTCGCTCGTTTTCACTTACTGCATTCTGTTTATCGATAACGCCGAAGTATCCGCGCTCACGGAATCACTCGAAGCGGGCTTCGACGATTTTCTCTCTGCTGATGTGGTCTATGGCGAACTGCTCGCGCGGCTGCGAGCCGGCGCCCGCGTGCTCGAATACGAACGCCGCCTGGCCGAACAAAGCGGCCTCGATCCGATCACGGGTTTGATCGAACGGAGCCTCTGGTTCCGCGATTGGACCAAGTGGCAACAAGCGGTCGAAGCCGACAAAACGATTCGCGCCGTTCCCTATTTGGCCGTGCTCGACTTCGATTCCTTCGGCCGGTTTTCGCGTGTATATGGTTTGCTGACCTATCGCGAACTGCTGAAATCGACCGCGAACACCATTCAACGAGCCCTGCCGGCGAATGCCTTGGCGGGCTCGCTCCACAACGAACGGCTGGCTATTCTCTTCACCGCTGCCGATGATTCCGCAGCCGAAAAGACCGCGGAAACATGGCTAAAATCGCTGCGCACCTCGACTTTCCGCCTCGGCACGGCCGAAGTGAAAGTAACCGCCAGCATTGGCTACACCGCGGTGCAAGCCGGCGAACCAGCCGATGTCGCGCTGCAACGAGCCGGCAATGCTCTGCAGCTAGCGAAGGTCTCGGGCCGCGACTGCGCGGTGCATAGCGACGAAGTTGACGACGAACAACAAACGTGGACCGAGATCGCCGCCGAAGGTCAGCTCTTTGCCACGACCACAGCCCGCGATGTGATGATCTCTTGCCCACTCACGATCGGCGCCGATGAAACGGTCGATCAAGGGTTGGCGCTGCTCGCTCAAACGCAACTCGAATTGTTGCCGGTCGTCGATGCCGAAGGTCGCATGCTGGGTCTGGTGACCGAAGCTCGTTTGCAAAGCGCTCGCACACCGGGCAATCGGCCGCGACAACCTTCGGTGCGATTGGTGCGGCATGTGATGGAAACAGAATACAAGAAGTTCGATGAAGTGGCGCCGCTCAATGAAATGATGGAGCACTTCGCCGAAAGCGAACACGACTATGCCGTTGTCGTGCGAGATCAAAGGCCGCTCGGCCTGATCTATTGCCAAGGCCTGGCTGCTTTGAACGAACGCCTGCAAGTCACGGCGTTTCAACCGGCCGGCGTGAGTGATGGTAGTGAATACCTACTCGTGCCGGAGATTTTCTCCAGCGATACGGAATAGCTCGGCTGCTCGCTGTCACAACCCGCGGCGTCAGCCGGGGTTTGGGCAGTTTGTAAATGTCTCGAAAATGCCTGCAAATCGACGGATTTGACCAGCACAGCCACCGCCGTCGGTTGCTTCTTTTCTCGCACCGACGCGAACGCGCAACTCCTGGCTGACGCCGCGGGTTATGAACTGCGCATGCCAGAGCGCCCTATAATTGCGGGATATCTCGATCCCTTGCGCGCGAAGATCGTCTTATGCAAATCATCGTTTTCGAAGACGAACAGATCAATCGTCTGTTCCCCATCACTGTCGGTCGGCCCGCGTATGCAATGACCTGCGGCAGCTATCGATTGATCGATTGGCTCGCAGTACTGAATACCGAATTGAGCTGCTCGCTGCGCGGCATTGTTCGTCCGCACCTGATGACGATTCAGCAGGTCGACTATCCGCAATTCACCGCCGTTCCTGCGCTCGGCGATGGCAATACGCTGCTGGTCAACGCGCGGCTGGTCCCGTCGGTTGGCACTTACGAAACGCTGAAACAACTTGTTGCCGAAGGCCGATCGGGAACAGTTCGCGTCGGCGAATCAATCGCCGCGGCGTTTCTTTCGCGCGAGAGTCCCCAGCCGCCGGCGCACGCCGATGTGCATAAATTCCTGGAGTTTTTGCACAATCCCGGACTTTGGAAATTGCCGGTGATCGAGCGGCAGTTGCCACTCCTTTCCTGGCCGCATGACCTCGTGCGCTACAACCTGGAGATCATTTCGGCGAGCCTCGCTCATCGAATCGCGAGCGGCAAATATCGGGAAATCGCGACTGGCGTGTTCGCCGCCGAAGGTGCCGTGCTCGGTCAGTATTGCACGACCGATACCAGCAAAGGCCCGGTGTTGCTCGATGAAAACGCGACCGTCGGTCCGTATTCGTTCTTGCGTGGCCCGGCCTACTTGGGGCCGAAAGCGAAAGTAATTGAGCACTCGGCGATCAAAGATGCCGTGTCGCTGGGCCACACCACGAAGATCGGCGGCGAAGTGGAAGCCAGCATCGTCGAGCCCTACACCAACAAGCAGCATCACGGCTTTCTCGGGCACAGCTATCTCGGCAGCTGGATCAATCTAGGCGCCGGCACGTGCAACAGCGATCTCAAAAACACCTACGGCAGCGTGAAGATGGATTACCGGGGCGAGTCGGTCCCCACTGGCATGCAGTTCGTCGGCTGCATGATGGGCGACTACTCAAAATCTGCGATTAACACCGGCATTTTTACGGGAAAAACGGTCGGTTGCTGCAGCATGCTCTACGGATATGTGACGACCAACGTCGCGAGCTTTGTGAACTACGCCCGCCTCTTCGGCCAGGTGACCGAACTGCCGCCGGATGTGATGATCGCCACGCAGCAACGGATGTTCGCCCGCCGTAACGTGCAGCAACGTGCCTGCGATGCGCAGTTGATTAACGACATGTATGAGCTGACTCGCAATGAACGGCAATTGGCCGGCGAACCGTTGCAACTCTAGTCGTCGAACGCTCCGCGTTCGATGAATGGATGTTACGGAGCCGCAGGCGCAGGAATCAGCGCAGCATAATTCCGGCGCAAGCTAGTGGAGGGTTGTTGCTAGTTCGTATCTTTGGCTGCCGAATAGCGGGGCTCCGTTGGTTGGCGTCTATTCATCGACCGCGGAGCGTTCGACGACTATTCGAACCCGGCTTCCCGCAACGCCGCCAGATACTCTTCAGGCCGATTCAAATTCCGCAGTGTGGATAGCTGCGGATCCACAGTGCGCATTTCCTCTACCGTCACAAATCGCGTGTTGATCTGCTTCAGCAACGCATTTGGCCGCAGTTGATCTGCATTTAAGAGCTGCTCGATCTTTCCTACCAGGCTCGTTCGATATGCGGCCGATAGCGGATGAACGAACTCGCCGTCAACCGTTGCCGCTGCTTCATACCCTTCGGCGAGTTCCAGCATCCGTCGCACAAAACCAGGCTGTAGCAACGGCACATCGCAACTGGTGACATAGACCAGATCGCACAGCGGCTGCATGACCTTCATCCCCGCGCGCAAACCTTCGAGCGGACCGCGGCTAGGCTGCTCGTCCTGGGCAAACAAAGCATCTGCCGGCAATTCCGGCAAAACTTGATCGGCGGCAGAAACAACCACGATCGGCTGCACGACCTCACTTAACAGGCGATAAACCCGCTGCAACATCAACTCCGGCCCGAACGGCAACGCCGCCTTCGGCGCGCCCATCCGGCTGCTCTGCCCGCCACAAAGAATGATGCCGCCAGCCTGCATGATGTGCTCTTCGACGCGTCGTGCGGATGGTAGCGATTGTGCCACCCGCACTTTCAGCATAATCGCCAGCTCTTTCGTCATGTTGACAATTTGCCACTTCCACAGCGGCCTGTTGGCAACACGCTGAAAACTCGTGAGCTATGGTTTCGACAGAGAGTCGGCGGATTGCGCGATTTGTGCAGTTGCCACTCAACATGCCAGTCAACCCCCGCCGGTTCGGAACCCCACGATGAAACCGATGCCCGCTGCTGCTCGTTCGGCCGCTGACGCCTCCAAGGCCGAAGAATTCGATCTGCTGAAACGCAAGATCCACAACAAGCTCGTCGATAAGCTCGACCTCAACCGCGTCGGCGAATTGCAAGGCGATGTACTCCGCCGCGAAATTCGCCTCGTCGTCGAACACTTGTGCGATACGGAAGAAACCTTCCTCAACCGCACCGAACGCGAACGCCTCATCGAAGAAGTGCTCGATGAAACGTTCGGCCTTGGTCCTTTGGAAATGCTCCTCAAGGATCACACGATCTCCGATATTTTGATCAACGGCCCGAAGAGCATCTTTGTCGAACGCCGCGGCAAGCTCGAAAAGACCAACGTCGAATTCCGCGATAACGGCCACTTGCTGCAGATCATCGACCGCATCGTGTCGAAGGTCGGTCGCCGCGTCGACGAAGTCTGCCCAATGGTCGACGCCCGTTTGACGGACGGCTCCCGCGTGAATGCCATCATTCCGCCGCTCGCTCTCGACGGTGCTGCGGTTTCCATTCGTCGTTTCGGTTCGTCGCCGCTGAAGCTCGAAGACCTGCTGAACTACAAAGCCCTCACGCCCGAAATGGTCATGCTCCTCGAAGGAGCGATGAAGGCGCGACTCAACATCGTCGTCGCCGGCGGTACTGGTTCCGGTAAAACGACGCTGCTCAATACGCTCAGCAGCTTCATTCCGAATCACGAACGCGTGATCACCATCGAAGACGCGGCGGAACTTCGGCTGCAACAAGAACACGTAGTGCGTCTGGAAACGCGGCCACCAAACATCGAAGGGAAGGGCGCCATCACGGCAACCGACCTGGTGAAGAATGCCCTGCGTATGCGTCCAGAGCGAATCATCATCGGCGAATGCCGCGGTCCGGAAACTCTGGACATGCTGCAAGCCATGAATACGGGCCACGATGGCTCGCTTACCACGCTCCACGCCAATACACCGCGCGATGCTTTGGCTCGTCTGGAAACGATGATCATGATGTCGGGCTTCGAGCTCCCCATCAAAGCCATGCGTCAACAAATTGCCTCGGCCGTGCACTTGCTCATCCAGGCCAACCGCTTGCAAGGTGGTATCCGCCGCGTGACGAGCATCACCGAAGTGGTGGGTATGGAACAAGACACGATCGTCATGCAAGACATTTACCGTTACGTGCAAGAAGGCATCGACGAAACGGGCCGCGCCCGCGGTCGCTTCGAGGCAACCGGCATTCGTCCCACCTTCATGCACAAACTCGAATCGGCCGGCATCCGCCTGCCATCGAGCGCATTCCGTCAACGCGTGATGCTGCCAGACTAATGCAGAACTGAGAACGCAGAATGCAGAATGAAAAAACGTTCTGCATTCTGACCTCTGCATTCTGCATCCGAATCGCCCGTTCCCTTTCCATTTCGACTGATCCCGACACGCAAGCAAACCCATGCTAACGCTTCTCATCATCGGCGCGTCCTTTATCGGCGTGGCTTGCCTTGTGGGCGGCGTCGCGAGCATCGCGTTCCGCTCCGAAGGGGGCAGCGCGGTCGAAGATCGCTTGGATATGCTCGCGGGACTTTCGAATCCCGCGCAAGCCAAGAAAAAGGACGAGATCAATCTCCTCACGAACCCGCTGGGAGAGACCAACCCGTTCGAAGAATGGCTGGCGAAAAGCTTTAATCTGCGACTGTTCTTGCAACAAGCCGATACCAAGGTCTCGCCGGCGAAGCTCGCGCTGATGTGTGCCGGTCTCGCCGGCGCCGGCGTACTGCTGCCCATCATGGCTCGCCTGCCGATGGTCTTCGCGCCGCTCGGTTTGCTGCTCGGACCAATCCCGTTCCTGTACTTTTATATGAAGCGCGGTCGGCGGCTCGGAAAGTTTGCCAAGCAATTGCCGGAAGCACTTGAATTGATCTCCCGCGCCCTCCGCGCCGGTCACTCGCTCGCTGCCGGTTTCAAGCTGTGCGCTGACGAAATGGGTTCGCCGATCGGCGACGAATTCAATCGCTGCTACGAAGCACAAAACCTTGGTCAACCGCTCGAAGATGCTATCGAGGAAATGACCGATCGCGTGCCGAACCTCGACTTGCGGTTCTTTGCAACCGCGGTGATTCTGCAACGGCAAACGGGTGGTGACCTCGCCGAAATTCTCGACAAGATCGGCCACCTTGTTCGCGAACGCTACAAGATTTACGGCATGATTCAGTCCCTCACGGGCGAAGGCCGGTTGTCGGGCGCGGTGTTGCTCGGCTTGCCGCCGGTGCTCGCCATCGTCATGTGGCGGCTCAATCCCGGTTACTTGTCGATGCTCTTCACCGACCCGATGGGCCATCAAATGCTGGCGGCCGGCGTCGTGCTGCAGATCCTCGGCGCGCTCGTCATCCGTAAGATTATCAATATCAAAGTTTAAGCACGGCTCACTTGCCACCAACACTGCGTACCCGCAGCCACAAACTCACTCGGTACTACGATGAACGCTATTCTCACCAATCATTGGCTCGTCCAGCTCGCTGCGTTCGGTCTGATCGCTTGCATCACCTGGCTGGCCATCGAATGGCTTTCGGGGAGCAACAGCCGGGCCGAGCAACGGCTCGAGGACTTTCGTGATCCGGCTGGGCGAAAGAAGCGGGCCGACGGCATTACCAAGGGAGACAATCTCTCGCGGATGCTCGAAGCCGCGTCGCCGGCGCTCGCCAAACCGCTGGCGCCGAAGACTGAAGCCGAACGAAATAAACTGAAAGAAAAACTCTCGTACGCCGGCTTTCGTAGTGAAGGCGCGCCGATGGTTTTTCAAGCCTCGAAATTCCTACTGCTGCTGATCGGGTTGTTCATCGGCGGCGGTGCATCGATTTTTGTTTACGGCCTGACGCAAGCCGCGCTGTTTCGCATTGTGATGATCGCCGGCCTCAGCTTCTACTTGCCGGAGCTGGTCATCATGTACATGGCCAAGAAACGAAAAGAATCGATCTTCCTCGGCTTGCCCGATGCGCTCGACCTGATGGTGGTGTGCGTCGAAGCCGGCCTCGGTCTCGACCAGGCAATGCGTAAAGTCGCTGAAGAAATGAAGAAGTGCTATCGCAACATCGCCAACGAATTCGGCCTGTGCAACATGCAGTTGCAGATGGGCCGCGTTCGCTCGCAAGTGCTGCAAGAACTCGGTTCGCGCAGCGGTGTCGACGATCTGAAATCGCTCGCCTCGATTCTGATCCAAGCCGACAAGTTCGGCAGTAGCATCGCCCAAGCTCTTCGCGTGCAATCCGAAGCGATGCGTACTCGCCGCGCTCAAATCGCCGAAGAAAAAGCCGCCAAGACGGCGGTAAAATTGATCTTCCCGCTGGTGCTCTTCATCTTCCCGGGCATCTTTGTGATCCTCGTCGGCCCGGCCGCGATCACGATGGTCCGCGAAATGTTCCCGGCGATGAACGGCGGCGGGTCGTAAACGATCTAGCCTGCCTCACAGCTGCTTAACTGCTCGCAACCATCGGCAGCGTCAACCGGCGTGTAATGCCGATGGCTTGCAAGAACGATTCGTCATGGCTGACGACAACCAGCGCGCCGTCGTATGCTCTCAGGCCCGCTTCGACAACTTCGATCGAATCGATATCGAGGTGGTTCGTCGGCTCATCGAGTAGCAATAACGGCGGCGGCGTTTCGCGGCCGAGCACGCAAGCCAAACCGGCCCGCAGTAGTTGGCCGCCACTGAGTGTGCCGGCGATTTGCAGAGCAGCATCGGCGCGAAACATGAATCGCGCGAGAGACGCGCGGCAGGCATTTTCATCGGCAACGGGATTCAAGCGGCGGAAGTTGTCGCGGATCGATTGCTGGGGATCAAGCAGACTTACCTGCTGATCGAGCAATGCGAAATCAGTCGCGACACGAATCAGGCCGGCGCTGGGTTCGAGTTTCTTCGTAATGACATTGAGGAGCGTGGTCTTGCCGCAACCGTTTGGGCCGGCGATGGCAACTCGCTCGGGGCCGATCACTTCAAACGACAGGTTTTGCAGGATCGGCTGCTCCGGATCATAACCGGCCGAAAGCGATTCCAACTTGAGAATGATCTTGCTGGCAGGCAAATTCGTGGGCGGCAGCTCCACTGCAAAGGGCTGCAGGATTTCGATTCGGCTACGGGCCGTCGCAGCAGCATTGGCGGCCTGCTCGCGCAGTTTTTCGCCCAGTCGTTCGTTCCCCGCCGCCGTTTTTTCGGCGTTTTGTTTCAAACCGCCGATCATGATCTTTGGAATTCCACCGCGCTTTCCTGCTTTGCGGCCGGTGGCGGCGCGGCGCGATTGGCGTTCGCGAGTCGCCTGCGTGTCGCGAGCCACGGCGGCCATTTTCTTCTCCGCATCGGCCAGGTCGCGCTCGGCCGCGGCTAGTTCGAGTTGCTTCTGCTCTCGATAGGTGCTCCAGTTTCCGCCGTACTCCTTCGCGCCGAGCGAAGTGAGTTCAACGATCGACTCCATCGTTTCCAGCAACTCACGATCGTGACTGACGACGATGGCGCCGCCCCGCCACGCGGCCAGCATGTCGATCACCGCGCGACGCCCTTCGCGATCGAGATTATTCGTCGGTTCATCGAGCAACAGAAAGTCAGTATCTGCAAACAGCAGCGCGGCGAGACTCGCACGAGTTCGTTGCCCGCCTGACAATGTCGCCAGTCGAGTTTGCGGAGTCGTCTGCAGGCCGACGCGATTCAGTGCTTCGGCCAGGCGAGCTTCGAGCGTCCAATCGGCATCGGCGAGTTCTTGTTCACTGGCCTCGCCACTTTCGACGCAATCGAGAAGCCGCAAACCTGCTGTCAAACCAAATAAATCGGCGATCGTTTTCGCAGGGTCAACCTGCACGACCTGCCGCAACACGCCAAGCGTGCCAGCGACGGCGACTCGACCGCGAGTGGGCGTGAGTTCGCCGGCGATCAGTTTGAGCAGCGTAGTCTTCCCCACGCCATTGCGGCCGACGAGTCCCGTTTTTCGCGCGGCGAAACGCAGGTTCAGATCAGCAAGCAGCGGCTGACCGGCAGGCGTGGACCAGGCGAGATCAAACAGTTGAATGGAAGCGGCCATGCTGGAATTTCCTCACGCGACAGTGTGAATTGCAGAACACGGTGTCGAGTTTGGATTGCCATTGCGAGCGATCGCCTCCGGTGCCAAAAAGGTGGGCCTGAGCTAGTGACACGCCAATCGTCAGAAGGTTCGCGAGAAATAATGCCGCGGTTCATTTCGATGGGTCAATTGAAGTTTCAGCAAAATCGTCTACGGCCGACTGCGGAAATGCGAATGAAGATGGCGAAGTCATCGTTGTCCCGCCAAAGAGCGAGAGTTAGTCTGCCAGCACACACGCAGCAAACTGGCGCAGTTAAACTGAAATTCGGTTGGCGTGGTGCCGGCCATCACGTTTTGCTCGAAGGACGAGGTCATGCCGAAATTGATGGTGGAAAATGTTGGCGAGTTCGAAGTGCCGCACGGTAAGCGGTTGGTTTTGGCGATTGCGCAGGATGCGGGAGTCGATCAACTGCATGCTTGCGGCGGAAATGCACGGTGTACGACCTGCCGCATTGAGTTCGTCCAAGGCGAGCCGGATCGGATGACTGTTGCTGAGCGCGACTTGCTCAAGGCGCGCGGGCTTTCGGGAATCCGGCTGAGTTGTCAGATCAATTGCGATGAGGACATGACGGTACGCGTCATCAGCCGTTTGGCAGGAAGCGGGCGAAAGGATGCGGGGCACATTCCGGCTGCCGAAATCCAGCCGCCGCCTGATTGGACGACCAAATAACTTCCGCGTTCTCGTGTGAGTTGAAGCCTCGGATGTGCTGCGATATCAGCCGCGTCATCTGAGGCTCACGGCTCGATTACAACGGTGAACACTGGACTCGAAAAACTTCCTATCCAAGGCCCATCTTTGCGGTCGGCTAGGTATGTGCTTTGATAGTCTAACTGCACGCGGTACTCACCGGGCTTGGCAAAGTCGCCCAGTTTCCCGATCTCCAGCATCCGGCGATAAGGCGCCATCGCGCTGAACTCCACCGTCTTCCATGCGCGATCTCCTTTGAGTCCGGCGATCAACGCGTTTTGCTTTTCTTCTCGAAAGCCGGGCAGCCCTTTGCTCCTGGCCGCGGAGTCTTCGTCGCGAATCCGGCTCATGGCCGCGACAATCCCCGGTGACTTGTAGGACCGCTCACCTTGAAACTCCCAGCGCAAGCCCCAGGCAGCCAAATTCGCCGGATGGTCAATGAGCTTTTCGACGATTGGCATTTTGTCGTTTCGTAGGTCCTGCAGAAAGCGAATGGTGATTGGAACAGCTAACACCTCGCCAGTGCGAAACGTAAATCGCTCCGCGCCGGTGCTCAGATCAATCGCTGGAGTGGATGCCCCATAAATGAAGTCGTAATCGAAATAGTTGCGCAGGGTTGCACAGAAAATATAAAGAGGGTTATTAGAACTACTTGTCGAGTAGGGGCGACCGAATGAAACTTTTTCTCGGCGCTCGGGGTGCCAATGCCACGAAATCGTTGACTTCCATTCGTAATTCTCATCGTCTGCCTGCTCAACGTAGCCGCGAATGCAATGGGTTTCGACACAAATCAGTCCAGGATGATCCGGGTCGGGAAATAATCCGTGAACCCGACCAGAGAGGTTGCCGCTGATGTCGCGCCAGGTTTTTCCAAGATCGCGCGAAACCGCGATGCTGGGCTGGCGATTTATCTGCTCGGCGTTCGTCACCGCGAACAGCGATCCATTCTCAAGCATTGCCACCGGACCATATTCGCCACCCTCGGAAAGGAGTTGCCATGTCTGCCCCGCATCCGTCGAACCATAGATGCCTGCACGTTGTCCCTCAGTCAGCTTATGCCAGCGAGGAGAGTAATAAAGAATCTGCTCCGAGTCCGTTGGAACTACTCCAAACTTCCCGCCAATCGGCATCTGTGCGGGCAGTGTTCGCTTCTGCCACTTTTTCTCTTCTAAATTGCTCCAAAAGATTCCTGCGCTGCTGGTGACCAGCACGTCTGTTTTGCGGCGCAGGACTTCATCCAAGCGAACATCGAGTTCGTCCACTTTCGGTGGTTCGGCAAGCACGCTCGACGTGCTGACCAGCAACAGGAAGAAGGAGACTTTGGCGATTTGCGTCCGTATGATCTGGCACATGGCACAATCTTAGCCGCACATCAAATCATTGGACGATGCCAAAAGTTTGGGAATAACTGTTAAGCCTAACTTAGCTCGATCGAGACTGGCGTGACAATGCCGCTCGCTAAGTCATAAACCCCACCAGCCACATGCAACTGCTGATGGCGCACCAATCTTCGAATTACTGGTGAAGACTCGGCAATCAGTATCGCCTGATTGCGGACATTCTCTTCAATCGCCCTCGACAAGTCGTTCTTCGCGACCTTGACCGCAGGCCGGATGTGCTGAAACAGGCCGCTAATTTGGCCAGGAACTTCCTCGCCTTGAATGGTGGCCGTTACCGCGCCACAGTTCGTGTGTCCAAGCACATAGAGCACCTGCGCGCCGAGGATGTGCGTAGCGAACTCCAAGCTCCCGATGATTTCGCTGCTAGCGACATTGCCCGCGATGCGAGTGACGAACAAGTCGCCAAAGCCCTGATCAAAAATGATTTCAATCGGCACGCGCGAATCAGCGCAGCCTAAAAACGCAGCGAACGGCGATTGCCGCGTCGCCACTTCCCGCACTCGCAATATGTCGCGGTTCCCGGCGAGTGCCCTCTCGGCAGCGAAGCGTCGGTTGCCTTCGTAAATTCGTTCGAGCGCGGCCAGGGGAGACTCTGGACAAGAATGCGCCGGCGGAATGCACATGTCGGCTACGGCAGTTTCAAAGTTCGGGCGAGTATTGGGCTGCTTAGGCTTCATGATGTTTCGACTGTCAACCGGGATCGAGTGCTGGCGGCAACGGATTGAGATTACACGGATTGTGCACTATGATTCACGAATTGTATTTCGTTATTTTGTATTCGGCCGTCTCGGAATTGACAAGGACAGGCATGAAGAAGACCAGGCGAAATGCGCTAAATACTGCTTCACTTCCAGCAGCGGCGCCACCATGGACGTTTCTGACCAAACACACGCATGTGCTTTGGTGCATCTATCAGGAACCAGAAATCCGCCTGCGAGATGTGGCGGAACGTGTGGGAATCACAGAGCGCATGGTCCAAAAAATCGTGGCCGAACTGGTGCTCTGTGGATACCTGCGAATTGAAAAAAACGGGCGGAGAAATGTGTACCAATTGCAGGTCGACCAACCTCTTCGCCACGCGCTCGAGTCGCATTGTACGGTGGGCCAGATCCTCGAATTGCTACATCGTTCCAAGCGGCGCGCGCGAACTTAGCGTCGGTTTGCCGTGCTTTCGAATTCGCGAACCAGAGTAACGACCGCTTTCTCAGGGGATCACGCGGCCACTCGAAGTTGACGCTAGGAAACTGTTGCTAATGCAACCCCGGCAGTTCGTCGTCATGAACCAGCATCAACACACTCAGGGTGTTTTCGCCGGACGCGACGTAGATGAACCGATCGTCGGAACTTGCAGCAGCCGCAGTGGGAGAGGCAAAGCCCAAAGAAACAGCGGGGGTTGAAACCAGCACCTGCAACACCGCGAGTTCGCCACTCGGTTTTCGACAGATTTCAGCAAGCGAGTGTCCCGATTCGCTAACCACAAGCAGCCGCTCGCTTTTGCTGCAGCAGGTCACTTGCATCGCCCCCTTCAACCTGTCATCTGCCAGAATTCGCTCGAAACTCAGTTCCCCCGAATCACGGTCGCGCTTCCACACTCCCACTGAACCGCGCGCAGAAACGACGAACAGGAGCTTTCCATCAGGCTGAATTGTCAAGTCGGTCGCACCACTCAACCCATGCTCAGGATGGGAAGGTTCGCTACCGCGCAGCTCGCGATCGCGGGTGACTTGGGCGACGGCCAGCTTTGCGTTGCGGTCGCGCTTTAGCACTACCAGCAACCCAGCACTTGAAACGACATAGATATGCCCTGCCTCGCGATCACCGGTTAAATCCCACTTCACATCGCGCAGATCGGCTTGCTTAGGAAGGTGATCGCTGAGACGAATTCGGTCCAGCACCGAAATCTTGCCAGTATCCAGATCACGCCGCAGCTCCAGTAAGACACCGGAACGTGTCACCACCAAGATTTCGCTACCATCGCCGCCAACCACCAACGCTTGAGTTTCGCGCAATTCCTCAAACTGCCCATTGGATAGCGAATCCGGCTTCCAGCCCCCCACTCTCAAGTTCTGCTTAAAGCAAACGATGCTGCCGCTCTTGGAACTCACCACGTAGAGAAAGTTGCCGTTGCCACTCAAGGCCATGGCCAAGGGAGCAGACAGTCCAGCGACTGCCTTCGCTCCGGCCAATTTGGGTTCGGCCTGTTCGTCTTGGTACGTTTGATATCTCTTGACGATGCCTCCGCGCTGCGAGCGATTGAAAAACGACAGCGTGCTGGTCCCGTCCTCCAGAACAAACAGCTCTGTCTGCTTGCTGCCAAACAGAATCTGATGCCGTCCTAAGTTTTTGACTGTCTCGGTGACTCGATGATTGTCGTAGACCTTCAACAAGCGAGGCTGCAGTTCGTCGCTCACTGGCGGAGCAGGCGGCGTCACTTTCTTCGTGAGCCATTCATACGCTCGCTTCGAGCGCAGGCTGGTAACCCATTTGCCGCCAGGTCCGAAGAGCACCTGCGTATCGCCGATCAGCACCAAGTCGACGCTGGCACCTTCTTTGGTCGCGATTTGCAGATGCCAAAAGCTCGCCGCTCCCGATTCCCCAGAACGTTCAACAGCCCGCTCGCTAAGATCCAGCAGCTTGACGAACTCGCCAACTTCCTCCGCCGTTTTCAGCACGCAAGCGTGCGGAGCATCAGTGCTAATCAGGTTGCAACGAATCTCTTTGGCAGAAGCCAACGCGGCAGTCAATGTCGCCGTGTTGGGGTCTGCGCACATCATCACCGCACACAGAAGTAGACATACAGGAAGCATACGGAGTCACCCTCAGGAGAATCCAATCACTCTACTGCAGCCGAATCTGCCCCTTGAACGTGCAAAGTTCGAGGGCACCGAGGCACCGTTAGCAGTATGTCCAACGACTAGCCGCATCAGCAATTACGTTAGCATACAACGATCCTTCTTTCCCATCCCGCAGCGACTTCTTCCTGAGCGGCCGCGCGGGAGCGAGTTGCTCAGGGGCAAGCCGTATCCATCGGGTCTGGAGGCTTTGCACTGAAGATCATCTCAGAGTAGATAGGCCTGACGAGCCTCGCTCGCGACTGCTCACGTACGGCTGCCTTACCAGATCGGATAGCAAAAAAAGATTCGTCGGCCAGCAATACCAAGGAAACTGTGGTGCTGGGAGTTTTTCGATTTTGGGGCTTGATAGTCGGTGTGGGATAAACCCAAAAACCTACTTGAGATTCTGACCCATCTGACAACTGTACTTTTGCAAAAATCCTCCCTGGTCGGAACTCTCCTACTAACCGCGCTCTCTTCTTGGCCGATTTTTTGGCACGCAACTTCTGCTGTTAACCGCCGGGTCATCCCCTTGCGCGAAGGGATTTTGATAACTAGCTAGAGAAGCTAGGAAAGATCGAATCGAGATTCGAAGTCGAGCTATGTTTTAGATGGCCACCGCTCACCTGCGCTGTGCAAAAAAGATGAGATTTCTTGGATACACAGCGGCTTTCCTAGTTTAACACGATGGTCAACGTTTTTCAGTCTCTCTGGCTCGTGATCGCCGGCGCTACGCAGAAAGAGCTGGCCCGCCAGGTGAAGTACCTGAAGGTCGAGAACGAGATCCTACGTTCGAGGTTGCCGCAACGCATCTCCGCACCGTTGATCAGCCGGTCAAGCTGATCGGGCTGACTACTGTCGCCACACAAGAGGCGATGATTGCCAAGGGTCCAGAGATTACCAGCCTGCGTCACCGCCGCGTCAGGCGGCGCGGGCACTTCGTCCGGATCGCAGAGACCTTCAGCTGCTTCGGCGCCCATCCACTTCTGTAACTCGTCTGGTTCGAACCCGAGCAGACCGAGGTCGTAGTTCATCGCCTTGAGATCGGCGAGTTCGATCGGGAGCAGTTGCTTGTCCCACTCGGCGATGGTCGCTGTCTGATTATCAGCGATGCGGTAGGCCTTGATCTGCTCGGGCGTAAGATCAGTGGCGACGTGAATCGGCACCTGGTCGAACCCGAGTTGTTTCGCTGCCTTCCAGCGCGTGTGCCCGACGATGATCACACCGTCCGAATCGACAACGATGGGCTGTCGCCAGCCGAACTCCTTCAGCGAGACAGCGACTGCGGCGACGGCGTCTTTGTTGACGCGTGGGTTGTTTGGGTACGGTTTGACCCGGTCGATGGGCCAGGTTTCGATTTGCATGACGGAGCATCCGCACAGTTACTGTGCTGGTTGCTCCGAGATGCGGAGTGCGGCCCGGGTAGCCCAGGCGGCGGATAGGCTGACCAGAAAACTAGCCTATCGCTGTGATGTTGAGATTATAGCGAATCGCCCTCGAACTGAAAATGAATTTAGCTCTCGGTAGGTCGGGTTAGTGCTTGTAGATCTTGTGCTGCGGACGGCCCGATAGAATCTGTTCTTTTCCCCAGGTCGTCACTTCCTTAAATGCCGCGCTATGGATGAAGGTCACGAACGCCTGCTCATCCGACCATTCGCTCGTGATGAGGTAAGAGGCGTCGTCGCTAACATCTTTCCACAGCGTGGAGTTCGTGTGCCCCTCTGCCTTTCGCAACGCGTCGAGCACGGCGGCGAACTTATTCTCGAAGTCCGATTGCTTGCCGGGGAGCACGTGGTAGTTCATGCCAACGGTGATCATTTTCTGTTCCTGAGTTCTGGGTGATTCGTGTTAAGAGTGTGCATCGTAGCAGTTTGCTTTTCCTACTGGGCTCGCACATCGCTGGTGCCGATGACCACGAGCACACTGACGCACCCCTTAAATCGCCGCCGTCCTGCTGCTCTGACGGTTGTTGTGCCCGAAACGGCGCGACAGCTGCACTATCGGTGCGTGACGCGATTTAAGAACAACCGGAGAAAGAGAACCAGTCATGGCGAAAACATCGGAAATCCGCGAGCACATGGAAGTGATTGCCTCATGCGGAAAACATGTTGGCGTAGTCGATCAAGTTGATGGAGACAGGATCAAGTTGACTAAAAACGATCCGGAAGCCAGCAAAGAACACCACTACATTCCGGTCGGATGGGTGGGGCGAGTAGATCGCCAAGTTCATTTAACTAAGAACTCGGAAGATGTCTTTGAGAACTGGCAGCACGAACCAGTGATTTCTTAGTCCGTTCACGCAGCGACAGCCGCAAGATGGTCGTGCCCGTGCCGGTCAACTGGATACGGGAACTTCCGTTTTCTGAGAGCTAATGATGCGGAGTGCGGCCCGGAAAGCCCAGGCGGTGGATTGACGGACCAGAGAACTCGTCGACCATTGCGCTGACCTTTTATGGTATTACCTATCTGAAGCTATTGTCATTCCTACCGAAGAGTCGATCGCGCGGTGGATTCCTCTATCCGTACTGCAATCAGCTCATGGCCGACGACGGTTCGCTCCCTGAGCAGCTATTTTGCTAGGCTAGGTGCTCTGCTGCATCGCGTGCCTGAACTACCACGTCAAACAATGCACCCGCAGGTGCCTCTACCAGGATACGCCCGCGTCGTCCCTTACGCCCGACAAACCGAATTCGAACTTCGACGCCATCGACGCTTAGGACACGAGTTTCTCCTTCCGAGTACCAGTCGATGATCTGACAAGTCGGTTGTTTGGCTGGCGCTTCGGGTTTCGGTTCCATGTGCGTGTGTGGTCCCGTTCAAGCATTCATTAGCAGGATTTCGATACGCAGCGCGATTGCCGGATCATCGCTTCGGAAAATCATGGCCAAACGCTGTTATCAATTTCGCCGCGCCGGACCGGCTATATTCTTGGTGTCCGCAGCGGTGTCGAGAAACCGGCAGTCGCTATGGACGGCAGTACCCATTCTGTATGCGACGGAACTCGAGTAGCAAGTGACATTCGAGAAATGGCAGCGAATTATTACGCAACTAGAACTTGAAACCGAATTCGCTCAAAGCCGCAGCTGTCTTGTTTTCCATAGCGATTCACGTATAGCGGAGCACTGTCCGAAGCTAACAGAATACACCTCCTTCGACTCATCGCTGCTGAATCGCTCGGGATCCCAAGTTCTCGGAATGGAGACCACTGCGGCGGCCTCTGGCCTCAGCAAGTGAAACAGAACCTGCCCGACCTTTTGCATCTTGCTCCCGAGCGATGCGACAAAAACACCGTAGTCTAAGCGTCGCTTTCGAAATATGTTCTCGAGCACCTCTAGTGTCTCCCGATAATCGAAAGTACTCACCAAACACTGCCGATGGGCCCTCTCCATTAATCCATGGTGGTACTCACGCTGCGCATCAAGCCTCCAGCGGTTCTCCACAAGGTGAGGAATACCGAAAATCCACTGCACTCGACTTGGGGCAAGCTCCTGAAGTACAGCGCTCGATCTCGTGTAAGCAAATGACGGAAACATAATCAGATACGCAGGCCTCGCATCTGCATTCTGCCCTGGTATTCGCCTTAACACCTCCACACTTTCAACTCCAAGAGTTAGGAATTCGGGGGGTTCAAGTGTGTGCAAACGACGCTCTTCAGCATTCTCCAAATACTCGTTAAAATAAGGACGATATTGGGAAGCTTCGCTGTAAACGACAGTCACCGATGCGGAGCTTGAAAATAACGCGTGCAAACCTTCGAGTAGCAGCCGTGAACTTCCAACTGTAATGTCAACAACTATATGCGTAGCAGGATCACGGACATCAATGCCTTGAGAAAGCAGTTCATTCAAGATCGCAGTTCCGAAATCTCTCTCTAAAAGGTGATCGTCATGCTCAAGAATGGATGGTTCGTTTCCACCTAACACCGTCCGCATATGGCCAAGCAGCCTGTCCTTGTACTTACCATTTGGCAACCGCGTCTTACTGTTGCAGTAGCAGACACACACCCCCTTTGATGCACGCCAATTTCCGTTGGCCAGGACCTCAGTGGCAGCGTAGCATCGCGGCTCAAAACCAGCTATGGCAACCAAACAGCTAATTGCCTTGCTAGGTGGACACTCGTTGAGACGCTGCGGCTGGGGCAGTGTTCGAATCAATTGAGGGAACGACTTCTCAAATTGGTCAGTCATTGGTTAGACCTTGACTCAAAAAGCCGAATGTTTGCTGTGGGCGATCTGAAGTTGAAGTGCTTTCCAAAACACCGCCCACGAAAGCCTCGGCACGACGCTTAGGGTCGTTGCAGAAGGCTTCCCACTTTTGCCGAGAAATTGTCCAGCTCTCACTGTTGGTTAACGACATTCGAAACACAGGACAAAAAATCCGCCGCAAGAGCACTCTGCTTGAGAGAGTATTTCTCCTCGACCGACCTTCTTCGGCGTCGATAAAGATGCAATATCGTTGCAATAATTTCCAGATCCTGCCGCTGTCACTTTCAGGATCGACATTACCCGCCTCATCCAGCTCGATCCGAAGCACTTGATAAGGATCTTTGCGATTTGGACCGCGGTCGATACCTGGGTGTTCCTGAAGAAGCTGCCGCGCCATATTTCCAAAAGCGTCAACAATCGCGAACAGTCGCTCGCCAAATACAGGGATTCCTTTTATCTTCGAGATGTACTGTCGCGAATATCCCTCAATGACTGAACTTTGCTGCTGTGGTGTGATACGGCCTTCCGTATCAGACTTAACACCACATTCTTCATACATACGGTTAAGCAACTCTAGAATGTTGCTTACGTCGCCTGTGCAGAGATCGCAGATGGTATCCCAGCCGTGATATTCAGCCACGAAGCCCTCATCTTCCACTTCTCGCTGAACCATCCGGTCCACGAGTTCCTGCGGTCCTGGTTTCTTGGCTCGCTTCTTCTCCCTGCGGATTTCCGCTTCGCGTTTCAAAGTTCGCGCAAGCGTTCCACCAGCATATTTTGAATTGCCGATCACTGTGTCGACGCGGCCGGAATAGTTACAAAGCCGCAATCGATTATCGACGATTTCTTTCAGGAACGACTTTTGGTCGATTGTCGGAAGGTTTACACAGTACTCTGTGCCAAGATTCCATTCTTTATAATCACGATCCTGAGTGAGAAAATTGCCGTAAGTTTCGTCGAGCGCCACTCCGAATACTTCGGATGAAATCTTGCACTTGTAGGAAGAATTCGGCACGAAGAGAATGTGGTTTAGAGCGCGTTGCGCCTCCTTTGGAACCTTTCCTTCCGTGTAGTCATCGACAAACAAATAGAGAGTCTTTCCGAGGAAAGCGCCGATACTCTTTGTGGCAAATGCAGCTAAGTCAGCTATAAAACCTTGGGAAGTTAAGCCCTCGATATCTTGGTCATTCCACAGCGCCATCCGGCATCGACTGACCTCTCTCGTAACTATTGCTTCGATCGCGCCGATTTCTGGAGAAGCGTCGGGCGGGACTGCATTAAGCAGCATAGTATGCGATCTGATGAACTCGCGGAGCGCGGACGTTTCGGCTTCGAGGAGGTTTCCATTGATATTGCACACACCCAGTGTTGTTACAAATTCTCTCAGAATGACCAAGTGTAAATAGTGCCGGATGTCATCCTGTCGACGGGTCAACAGTTCTGGATCAATTGCGCTGAAGCGTTGCCGAAACTCCCTGTTACATGAAATGTAGAGACCGACATATGTCCGACTAATTGCGTCTTCAAACAGCTTCGCGTCCGATAAGCATTTGAATGACATCGACCTAAACACAGTCGTCTTGCCTGAACCCCGGGGGCCGATTACGAGCAAATGCGAGCTTGCCTCCATTTGAGCTCGCCAAGGAAACGACTTGGCCGATAGGCTGTAGAGAAGGCTGTTGTCCATGACCTCCTCGGCATTCCCAAAGTCGAAAGGGTGTTTCAGCACTTGCTGGAGACTGCCGAGGCTAAAAAAACTAGCGAATCTCTCTTCAAGGTCGTGTGCATCGTCTGGACGCCGCATCGGATCATCGTCCGACATAAACGCAAGAAGTGATTCACACGCAAGAAGGATGCGGTCCTCCTGGGATGTACGCACTGGCGTGTATTGCTGAATCGCATTCGCAATTGCGGCAATGTGCGACGCCAAATTCCTAATGTCGTCTCTCGACTTTTTCGTGACACCGCGCGCCTTTACCGATCCGAAGTCAATGAGTATCGGGCGCCTTGGGCTGCGGTCAATTAGGATGACGTTTCCAGCGTGCAAGTCATCGTGCATAAGTTTGCACGCTTGCATTGTGGCAAGGGCTGACAACATCTCGCTGGTGTAGTTATACAGAAACGTCGCGTTCAAGGACTCCGGAGAGGTTCTGAGAATGCCCTCAAGTGTGCTTCCTTTCACAAATTCTTCTATAAAGTAGACGAGCCGATGAAGTACTCCATCGCAGACAAAGTCAAAGTAATCGCAATGGTGGATTTGCGGAAAATGGTCTCGATCCGCGAGCGCTAACTCAGCCATCGAGTCGACTTCAGGAAGAAACGTCTTATCAGTGTATTCTTCTGCAATTGTCAATTTTAGCGCGTACGGAGTTTTTGGTCCGTGCGTTTGACGAACTCGAAAGGTGATGCCCTTGTAACCGTGGCCCAACACGCATTCAATTTCGTATCCTGCGATGTTTGGTGGTCGCGTGTCCGGATTCCGTAGCGTTTCTCGAAGCTGCTTCGGCATCATTCGGCGATGGTCCCCGATTGATGCGAAAACTGGTGAATCATTCAGGGGATGGCGACCGTCGATGCTTGTTCGAAATCCGTGGAGGCCCGCGCGACGCCGATCCCTTGCTGCATTGTCTGCAGATATATATACGATCACTCGCTCGCCATTGTCCGCGTGTGAGTCGTACCAGTGCGATCCTTCGTCGTTATCTAGAATGCAATCCAACGTATAGCCAGCAAACTTCTGCCCAACTTGGCTTTCGTAGAATTGCTCAGAAGTCACTTTCGTCGCCCCCTAAGGAGATCCCGGAACCGGCGTGTCGTCGGATATGCGAAGACGAGTTTCGGGGATTGAGAATTATGGTGCGAGTTACCGACCTTTGCATAGCCTGCAGTCACGCCAATTTGCTGCCAATTTGCGGCGCGATAACAAGTTCCCAGAAAACGTTCTGAGTCGACGAAGGTCTCAAGGAGCGCTGGCGTGATGGCGTACTGTTCGGCCCAGTCGCGAACAGCGAGGTTACTGCAAGCTGCGATTACCCAAGATGCGAGATTCGGAACTTTTATCCAGGGAAGAATCAGAAAGCGGGAATTATTGATCACTAAGTGACGATTTCGCATTCGCTGGCTTGCGTTCCATCCGATCCACGAATCTCTCGAACTTTGAGCCCACGCACAGTCGCCCCATCCTAAGCATGCGATCGGAGCCCCTTCGTATGTTGCGATGTACTTGAGTTGTCGCCCAACAATTCGTGACGAGTGTAGATAGTGGTGCTCGTCGACGAGGGAATTCCACGTTGGAGCAAGTGGGTGCCCTTTTGAGTCTACTCGAACGATTGTGATTTTGCTGAATGTGACAGTAGTGATTACGTCATTCGAGGTTGCTCCAGTGGTCTCAAGCGAATATTGCAGCCATTTAGCGCCGCCCCACTTCTGGGCCGGCAAAGAGATCACGCCCAGCGAATCAAGCTTCCGCAGAACTTCTCGACAAGCCATGTCCTTGAGCAGGCCGTTACGCTGTCTCCATCGAAGATTACGGCACACTCGCTCCGAGATTCGAGTTCGACCTTCAACGGAGTAGCGATTGACTATTCCGACAATATTTTCAATTTGCTTCGGCGTGAAGAAACGTCCACGTGCGCGAAAGCCCTGAGTGCGAACGCGGTTGGCGAGAGACTTGCTTTTAGTCAGCTTCTTAGGCTGAAGCGAATCATGGACCACGGCATTTGGTTGCGAAGAATGAGGGCGGAAGCGAGCGGACCAGTCCTTGTCCCTGTGAGCACCATCCATCACTTGTAATTCATTGAATCCTAGCGCCATCACTTCCCGTCTACAAGTCGTGCGAGCGACGTGTGAGTCCATTAGCGGACAAGTTTGAGTAATTTTGCCCATAGAATCAGAACAATCGTCGTAGCCTATTGCACGCCGATGGCTCGCTCCCAGGTTGTCAATCGTTCACCGCACTTCAGACACTGGCGCCGGCGGACTAGCTTCCCCCCGCGAGCCGCACGAGTGTAGACAACGCGGAATTTTCGACTGTCGCATTGATGACACTTGAGGCCTCGATCAGTAGCCACCTTCGTGTTCTTTCGTTTGAGATTCATTTGAGCATAATCCCTTATGTAGGCGACAAACGACCAACCTCCGCGAACCGCCGCGGAGGCTCCCATGCAACCAAACTCCTTCCCGCGCAGGCGCGCGCCCGAGCGCGCGCGATTGCAGTGCTAACCTCCGCGGCGGTTCGCGGCGGTTGTTTTTTGACCACGTGCCCCCATCTTTTGCAGGCTTCGCAAATTGTTGGTTTGGCGGTCATTTTAGTACGATCCCATCGTAAAAGCGTCGATCATCGGTTCCTCGCCGCAATTTGATTCCAGAGAACGCAGCGGTAAGATCTTTGCAAAACGACTGCTTCGTCCCGATGTGCTGGCGTCCCTGGCCCTCGCACCAGTCCTTCCAGGCGATGTAAAGGCAATCGATCGTCTCTCGACGGCCGTGCCCAAGCAGACATTCCTCGCGGACAAACGCTGAAACTGGCGACGAAAGGTCCTCCATCTCCTGCACGAGTTCCTGGGCACTGCGCGGCAACACGAAGTAGCCACGGCTGTGCAGGCGGTGCCAGCCTTCGATTGACCAGTTCAGAATGCCGGGAAGCTCCCCGAGCAACTTACCGGTGAGCCCGACATCTTCTTTGCCGAAGAAGCTCTGGGTCAGCCGTAAGATCAGGAAACGACCGACCAGAGCGTTACTGGCATCCGTGAACCGCGGAAGTTCATTCGTAAGAAACATGAACCTTGTCGGCAGCTTCATCTCCACGTTGGTCAAATGCTTCCGTGGAATCGAGATCGGATCCTCGCCGCTGATGCACAGCAGCCGTTCTGCCACCGTGGCTATCTTGTCGCCGTGAAAGCGTGCGTCACTGACGATGGCCAAAGTCTTGCCGACCAGCGGCTGTAGTCCGAACTGCTCGGCGAGACTCGAAGTAGTAGGCCCACAGACGTTTCCCGCGCCGATAAGCTGCCGAAGAACCCGCGCCAGCGTGCCTTTACCACTCCGCTTCGGGCCGACCATCAGCATCATTTTCTGCTGCGACGTATCACCCGTCAGACAATAACCAAACCATTCCTGCAGCAGATCGAGCGATTCAATGTCACCATCGAACAACTCGTGAAGGAATTGGTGCCAGGCTGCCGGCGGAGGCGCATTGGGAACCGGATCGAACTCGAGTGCATTAACCGTAAAGAACTTTGGCGTCGCCGGGTAATGTATGCCCGTGGGCAGATGCAGCAGCGTTGAACGGCAAGGCAAGATGTCTTTAGCGTCGACACCAGATGGTGCGCTGTGGATCCACGACGGCGATTCAACTGAAATTGGAAGGTGACCGAAGCTCGACAATCATGCCCGCAGATTTGCTGCGAAATTTCTTGGTAGCGACCGGGCTGGTCACCCGATAGACAAAATGCGAACGGAGCTTACTCTCCCTGCCAAACACTGCCGGCGTTGGTGGCAAGAAGTCTGCAGCCAGCTCGACGGCCCGCTTATGATCGAGATCGACATCGATGATCCAGCCAGACGGTTCGCCGAGTAACGCACCAATATTCTGCGGTGCACCATTGAAATGCTGGTCGGCCGTATCGAGCGTGATCCGCAATTGTTGCCAACCGTCGAGGCCCGGATTCTTGCCGCGATACGGGACCGGAATTACGGCGTAGCCGCGGCGCAAGTAGCCTGTCGCTGCATCAAGAGGTGACATGGCTCACCTCTTGATCGCAGAAAGTCCTTCGATCCGCTTCACACTGAACTTCCCACGTCCGAATTCCCTCCGGACGAAGCCCGCGAAAAGCCGATTCAGATCGCTGCCAACGTCATTGCTGACATCGACCACGCACGTACGGCCGGCTACATCCAGCGAATATGTCGCGTTGAGATGCACGCCCGTTTCGCCGTGCAAACTCTCGCAGCCCAGAACCGCGAGAAGAATTGAGGCCTGGACCTCTTCCATCGGCACATCATTGCCGAAATCATACCGGAACGCATTTCCGCTCATCGAACGCCCTGCTGAAATGGTGAATGAAAACTCTGTCTAAGTTTCCACTACCCGGTCAGGCGAAAAGATGACGGAAGAATTTCTGAAAAACTGTCAGGCCCCTGTATTCAGCTGATGTTCCCGCATCTTGGAACGTAAACGGCTTACTCGGTCCTGAAGTGTCGAGCGAGGCAACTTTGCGTTACGAACGATCTCGGCAATCGAAATGATGCCAAGCTGTACGCACAACTCCTGTTCTTCGGGCCTCAGGTTGGCGATCGTGTCCTTAATGTCGATCGTTTTCTGCCAGTGCCACCAATTCTGCGATTGGCCGTGGACCGTATCGTCACGCAACGAATGCGAAAGTTCTGCACCGTCCAACTCTGAACTGGGCGAATGAATCGACAAGGTCCTGCGATTACGGCACTGCGATTTTCGGGCGCGCACTTGATTGGCGATGGACTGATCGACAATCTGCTTGATGAAAAAGAGGACAGGCAATTCGCCCACATCGCGAGCTTTTTCGAAACGCTCGATGAGTCGGATGTACGCTTCCTGCTCGATATCAGGCTGGTCGCTGCACTTGAAACCGGCGGTGCCCACCAGCCGCCGGGCCTTCATCTGAATGAAAGGTCGAGCTAAGTCGCAGAGGGTGTCAGCAGAATCGATAGCCGCCAGGGATGTGTCGTAAAGATCATTCAGCACGGTCATCCTAACCCTCTCCCCAGTGAATCCGTCTTACTTGCACGGATTATAGCAGACACATTTGGCGAGTCACTCAGAATGCGGATTTGCGCCTATCTGTGAGATTCCGAAAAATCCTCCGTCAATTCGAAGACGATCCGGGTAGTGGGTAAACGGAGGTGCATCGCAACCTCCTGAGTTAAGCGATTTTCACACGGAGGCCTCATGCTCTTCCTCGACCTACCCCACGAACTGACGCCCGATCAGCGTCTGCAAATCATCGCCGCCATCTTAGCCCGCGGCGTCCTGCGCCTCCCCGAACTCGATCTCATCGACAATCCGGAAGAATCCTGACCGGACCGCTTGATTGATGTGCCCGGCAGAGCGTCACTGTGTCATCGGTTAACGGTCGGAGAGGTTCCGCCGGGCCTGAATTCAGAAGGAGACTACTTATATGGTGCGTGGAATCGAGCCGAGCTCGCGGCACTACCGCTGCTTACGGTCGGCCAGCTGAGAGAGCGGTTCGTCGAGGTGTTCGGGGAACCGACAAACAGCCGGCACAAAGATTGGTTGGTGAAGAGAATCGCATGGCGGATCCAAGCGAACGCATTCGGCGGTTTGTCGGAACGTGCGCTGGCTCGGGCGAAGGAACTCGCCAACGAAGCCGACCTGCGGATCATGGCGCCGAAGCAATCGAAGCCGTCACCCGGCACGACGACTAAGATCGTGAAGCTGAACGGCGACAACCGTATCCCGCCACCGGGATCGGTCATCACGCGGAAGTACAAGGACAAGGTGTTGCTGGTCACGGTGCTAGGCGACGGATTCGAATATGAAAGTCAGAAGTACACCTCGCTCTCAGCAATCGCCAAGGTCGTAACCGGGCAGCATTGGAACGGCGTCGTCTTCTTTGGCCTGGGTAAGGGAGCGAAGAAATGAAGAAGGTACAAACCAGAACCAAACCACCGACCATCATCTGCGGCATCTACACCCGCAAGAGCACCGAGGAAGGGCTCGAACAGGAGTTCAACACGCTCGATGCCCAACGTGAAGGTGGCGAAGCGTTTATCAAGAGCCAGCAGCACGAAGGCTGGGTCTGCTCGCCCGAGCGATATGACGACGGCGGATTCACTGGCGGCAACATGGACCGCCCCGCGCTTAAGAAGCTGATGGCAGACATCGAATCAGGGAAGATTAACTGCGTGTGCGTTTACAAAGTCGACCGGTTGAGTCGCAGCTTGCTCGACTTTGCCCGCATGATGGAAGTTTTCGACAAGCACAACGTGGCCTTTGTTTCCGTCACCCAGCAGTTCAACACCGCAACCTCGATGGGTCGACTCGTGTTAAACGTGCTTCTCTCCTTCGCCCAGTTCGAGCGCGAGATGATCTCGGAACGGACGCGTGACAAGATTGCTGCGGCGCGACGGAAGGGGAAATGGGTTGGTGGAATGCCGCTACTCGGATTCGATGTCGAGAACTCGAAGCTTGTGCCGAATCCCGCCGAAGTCGAAATGATCCGTGAGATCTTCGGCCTGTACGCTGAGCAACAAGCGATGACGAAGGTAGCTCGCCAATTGAACGAGCGCGGCTGGCGCACGAAGTCCTGGACCACGAAGAAGGGGCGCACGATCGGCGGCCTCCCGTTCACGAAAGGGCGATTGTGGCAGTTGCTGACGAACCCCGCTTACATCGGCAAGGTGAAGTACAAGGACGAGGTCCATCCCGGCGAGCACAAAGGGATCGTCGACGAAGTGCTGTTCCTGAAAGTGCAGGCGGCGCTGACGCGGGGTAAGCAAGACGGCGGTGCTGGGAACCGAAACCGCCACGGCGCGCTGCTGCGTGGCCTACTCCGCTGCAGTTGCTGCGACTCGCCGATGCACCACGTGTACACGAAGAAAGGACCGAAGCAGTACCGGTACTACGTTTGTGCGAAAGCGCAGCGGGATGGCTGGGACACGTGCGCGGCACCGTCTATACCAGCTGGCGAGATCGAAGCCTTCATCGTCGAGCAGCTGAAGGCGCTGGCGGAATCGCCGGAGTTGCTGGCGGCGACGTTGGCCCAGGCCCGTGCGCAACAGACCGTCGAAGTCGACAGTCTGGGTGGCGAACTCCAAAAACTCAATCGCCAGCGGGTATCAGTCGAGCAAGCGGTCCGTCGTTCCCCCGGTGACGGAGCACTCGCCGAGAAACTAGCCGGGATCAAGGACTCGATCCGAGCGACAGAAACCGCCCTGTCGCGCGCCACGGCGGCCACAATCGACGAACCCCGGGTGCGAGCGGGTCTGGCTGACTTTTGCCGCCTATGGCACGCCCTATCCACTCGCGAGCAAGTGCGTGTGATCGAGCTCTTGGTCGAAACGGTCGCACACGACGGGCGTGACGGCACATTGGCGATTTCATTTCGGTCCGTTGGCATCAACGAGGAGGCGATGGCATGAAGGTGAAAGTGCAGTTCAAACGGGTAGCGAAGGGGAAGAAGAAGCTTGCGCCTGCGCAGGAGTCCAAGCCGGTCGTTCGTGTTCCCCGCATCGCCAAGCTGATGGCGTTGGCGATTCACTTCGACGAGTTAATACGCGAGGGGAAGGTCCGGGACCAAGCGGAGATCGCGGAGCTGGGACACGTGAGCAGGCCTCGTCTCACTCAGATCATGAACCTGTTGGCGCTTGCGCCAAACCTCCAAGAACAAATACTCACAAAGCCCGGCGCTATCAATGAGCGGCAACTTCGACCCCTCGCCGCAATATCTTGCTGGAAAGAACAGCAACGATTGTGGTTACGCCTAATCTCAACCTAACTTCGGCATCGTCTTTGCAGCCGAAGCCGCCGAAAGGAGCAATGCCATGACCGATGAAACGCCAGTTCCTGAGCGGATGTACAACGCGATTCAAGAAGGCGACTCGCGAACGTTCAAGTCCTTGTTCGAACAGCACCCCGACCAGCGCCAGTTTCCTGATGGCCGAAGCATGTGGTTCTCCGACGCTGCTTCTGCCGGGAATCTGGACGTCATCAAGTTTCTGATTAGTACCGGCGTCGACATCAACGAGCCAGCCAATAGCGATTCGGTGGCGAGCCCAGAAGGTGTGGTCTATCGCGCGGCAAGCGACGGACATCTTGAAGTTGTGAAGTGGATGCTTGCTCATGGGGCAAAGATCAACTTCGATGTCCGTGGCCAAACACGCTGCTACGCACTGATTCATGCAGCGCGAGAGGGAAATCTGCCGATGGTTCAATTTCTCTTGGAGAAAGGTGCGGCGATCAACTCATGTTGGGCCGAAATGACGCCTCTCGACCATGCGATCGATAGCGGCAGCGACGAAGTAGTCCAGTTTCTTCGCTCGAATGGAGCTAAGCAGGCGAACGAGCTCTAATGCGTAGCCGGATTACCGAGCGATTTTCCAGGACGAAAATAGGCTACCCGCCCGTGTCCGTCGACGTCCGAAGTCGTTTATTGTGAATGGGTTGCAATCTGCTGCCGTCCGCCCGCTTTTGCCCGTTTCCAGGAATTTGGCGGAGAATTGGAGGAGTTGAAATCGCCGAACTTTCGCGGTGTTAATCGAAAATGTGGGTGATGGCGGTTTCGCCTGCGATGCTCGTTCGACCTTCGCCACGCCCGCGTTCTTCCAAGGGCGGCAAGAGAGGGGAATCAGGGTCACGACAGAAAGTCCAATCCCACCAATTTCGTCTTCCCATTACAATTCGCAACGCAGGTCCATCATGCGAGAATTAGCTAGTGCAACGTGAATCGGAATATTGTGAATGGTTGAATCGGTCGCGACCAGCACACCTATTGCGAAGGCTTGGCTTTTGTGGACGGTGACCACTGCCCAGCGCATCACGCTTGGTGCCTAAGCTCGTCAGACGAAGTTCAAGACTATACTTGGCCGGCTCACGGCGCAGCCTACCTGGGGATTGCATTCCCAACGGCGTTCATTCAGTCATGGCCTGCTGATGAAGAGTATTTGGGTCTTCTGAGACCCGAACACATTCCGCTGTGGTTGGATTTGCTGTAATTCGATTGCCAACTATGTCAACAAAGCAGCCTTATGTCGATCTGTTCTAAAGGCCAGAAGAATCGCTGTGCCCGAACTTCGCCGAACCTGTAGTTGTTGACTACATGGGTTCCTGCGCTGCTGACCGTCACGGACGCTGGTGTGACCATCGCGAAATAACTCGCCACGTACAGCAGCGGCAGAGCCAGCGCGATGATAGCGACGATCAGCGGCGCGCGGGCTTCGCGTTTCATGGTTTGATTGTATCGGTTGTCAGTCGGCGAGGTTTGTTACTTCGGCGGCTTCTTTGGTTGTTTCCGATTTGCGATTGCTTGAATCATCACATCTTCCGATTCGTTTTCCGAATCAGCAGGATCACCATATAGGTGCATCGCGGCACGATAATCATGAATCAGTAAATAGCGATCATAAACCAGAGATAGCTGCAATTCCCGCTCGCGTTCCGTTCGGGTCATAAAGACCTCGCTTTCGTATGTCTACATTTTACGCACTCGGCTCCTGAACCAACTGTCGTCAGCGTCAAGATGGCGGCAAGTTCCGCTGTCCCACCAGCCTAACGGCCATCTGGTTTTCCCCAATTGTGGAGCGTCAGGGGGTGGGACAGTCAGCCGCATAGGGCCAAATCTGTGCCGCTGCGAACAAGGATGATTCGCGTTAAAGAAGCGAGTCGTACTTCTATCCTTTGCTTCGCCTGACAAAGAAACAAGTTGTAATCGCTGAACATTGCCTAAGTTTAATCGGCGATCCGCATCAGCCGAAGTAAGTCGTCGCTGCGCGAGTTAGGGCATGGGCATTTATCGGAAACCGTTCAGACGCCGTTCGATTGCCCAACCTTTCAGTGAGATAGCGACGATAGTTGTCAGTGGGCACCCTGCCGGTCTTCATCGGCCAATGTGCCCAGCCCAGCCCGTTTGCCCCGCGCTGGGCTTTTTCATGCGCGACACCGCGTATTCTTTTGTGGCTGGCTACTTTCGGCGGTATCGCAGACAATGAGTTGGCACCATGGATCTTCCATGTGCAGCCGTCCACGAAAGAACATGATGCCGCCATCGCCAGATTTTTCACTGCATGAAATAGAGCAGCACTTCACGGAACTTGTCGCTGGTGTGGAAGATCACGCCATTTTTCTGCTAGATGAGAACGGAATCATCCGTAGCTGGAACGCCGGGGCAGAGCGTATCAAAGGCTACAAACCGAATGAAATCATCGGGTTGTCTTTCACGCGATTCTACACGCAAGATGCAATTGACTCTGGATGGCCGCAGGAGGAACTGAGACGCGCCGCGTCTGGCGGCAGGATTCAAGATGAAGGATGGCGAGTTCGCAAAGATGGCTCGCAGATTTGGGCGAATGTGGTTATCACTTCGTTAAGAAACACAGATGGAAAACTTCGCGGGTTTCTCAAAATTACCCGAGATTTGACCGAACGCAAGGAAGCGGAAGAGAGGCTGCGGCAAAGCGAAGAGCGTTTGCGTCTGATGGTTGAAAGCGTACAGGATTACGCGATCTTCATGCTCGAACCGGACGGACGTGTGGCAACTTGGAATCTGGGTGCGGAGCGGATCAAAGGGTACACAGCGACTGAAATCATCGGGCGGCACTTCTCTGAGTTCTATTCATCAGAGGACGTTGCCAACGGTAAGCCTGCGAATGAGCTTGAAGTGGTAAAACGCGATGGCCGCATCGAAGATGAAGGCTGGCGTGTCCGCAAAGATCGAACCCAATTCTGGGCAAACGTTGTCATCACCGCGTTGTACGACACGAAAGGCGAATTACACGGCTTTGCCAAGATCACCCGCGACTTAACCCATAAACGCCACGTCGAGCAACTGCAACTTGCTGACAGACATAAAAACGAGTTTCTAGCGATGTTAGCGCATGAGCTTCGCAACCCGCTCGCGCCCATTCGTAACGGGGTCGAACTACTTAAAATAGCCAGCAGGGATGAGCCAGCAATCCAGCAAACCACCGTGATGATGGAGCGACAAATTGTGCATCTGATGCGGCTGGTCGATGACCTGCTAGATGTCTCGCGCATTGTAACGGGCAAGATTCATCTGGTCAGTCAGCCGATTGACGTGGGGGCCTTCGTCGAGCGGGCGATTGAAGAAATTCAGCCTGCGATTGATGCACGCGGACATGAGCTAATGCTCACGCGTCCTGCTCGGCCAATTTTTGTCGATGGCGACTTGGTGAGACTCTCGCAAGTTGTCAGCAACCTGTTGTCCAATGCCTCAAAGTACACTGACAAACCCAGCCAGATTTGGCTAACGATTGAACCCGGCAAAGACGAAGTCGCCATTCGTGTTCGGGACAATGGCGTGGGAATGACGGGCGATGAACTCACTAGGATTTTCAATCTCTTCGAGCAGGCTGATACCAGTATCGCACGCGCTCGCGGCGGTTTGGGGATTGGGTTAACGCTTGTCAAACGGATCGTCGAAATGCACGGCGGCTCGGTAACTGCAACCAGTGAGGGATTGGGAATAGGTAGTGAACTTACCGTTCATTTGCCATTAGCGAAGAACGCCCCTGCCACGCAAGCAGCGTTGAGCACACGCTGCGCTGCGAATGGTGGGCCGCGACGACGTGTCCTAATTGTCGATGACAACGTGGATGCCGCGACCAGCGTTGAGCATTTGCTGAGAGCGTGGGGGCACGATGTTCAATCTGCCTTCAATGGTCCCAGTGCAATTGAGAAGGCCAAGCACTTTCAACCACAGATCGTCCTGCTAGACATCGGGATGCCGGGTATGAACGGTTACGACGTCGCAAAGGCAATGCGTTCAGTGCCCGAATTTGAAGGGATGGTGATAGCCGCGCTCACTGGCTACGGTCAAACAGAGGACCGCCTACGCTCGAAGGAAGCCGGATTCAATCACCATCTGGTGAAGCCGCCAGACCCTACGACACTAGCCGCGCTGATTGCATCGCCGAACGCTGAAACTTTGAACTAATTGCCCCTACTTGCCCCTAGTGCGGAGTTGAATGGATGAGCGAGTCTGTTACTGCGAACCGTTTCGTTTGGCGCACCTTGAGCGGCGATGCTGGGCATCTGGAATTGTTCGACACCGGCACGAATCGACAAGTTGCTTTGATAACTGGTGACGGCCAGCACTACCAATGGACTCGAAAAACTAGCGCGTTGCTTCACGGCGCGCCGCCAGCAAATGGGGAAGAATCTACTTTGCTACGAGCGAAGATGGCCGTATTAAAGGGAATCCCAGATTAGCGGATTCGACTCAGTCCTTTGCTTTGATTTCGTTCTTGATCTGGCTGACGTCTTCCTTGACCTCCTTTAGCTCTTCTCGCATTTCCTGGACGTCTTTCCGAACTTCTTTCATCACGTCCCTGGCTTCGGAAATGACTTCCACTTGCTTCTGAATCAGCCCTTCGGATTGCTCAAGCCGTTTGTCCATCGTGACAATCTTTGCCAATATCTCTTTAATAAGTAGGGGCTCCGTTGTCTTGAGGATGTGTTCGTCAAACCCCGCAGCAAACGCTTCTTCTGGCTCTGAATAGGCAGTGAATGCGACTAACGGGATGAACCGCAAGTTCTCGTCCAGGCGGATAATCCTCGCTAAATCGTAGCCGGTCATTCCTGGCATGCCAATGTCCGACACGATGAATTTAGGTTTGCTCGACCGCGCAGAACTTAGCCCCTGTTCTGCAGAAAACGCAACTCGCGTCTCGTATCCGAACGTTTTCAGAAGCAATGCCATAACTCTCGCTGCATCCTGATTGTCGTCGATGACAAGTACATGGCTGCCCTCAGGTGACATTGTTCCCATTCCACTGACTGCTCTGAACCGAGTCTCACTGCAAGCGCTTCGTGCAGTTATGACGCAAAGGCAACGCAAAACCTGTACTTCAAACACGTCGATCAACTCAACTGCAATCGTTGCGCCCGCCTTGGAATTGTTGCCAGCCGACGGCAGTTGATTCAAACCGATTTGTAATGGATTTGCCGTGGTGTTCGAGTGCGAAGGCGTTACATTCGATAGGCCCTGAACGCTCTCCCCGCCAGATTCTTACCAGCAAGGACGGCAGCAGTGGTATCTCAGACCGCGCTATGCGCGAAGTGCAGCAGTGAAATCCAACCCGAAGTTGTGACAGGCGGTCGAGGCAAATTTCTTAGAGCGGGTTCAACGCACCAGCGGTTAATTTCCGCGGTTTCGGATACCGCTACACAGACCAGCAAATTCAATTGCCAGTGAGTCGCCGCCGGATCTCCTCCAGAACCTCCTGTTGGCTGGGCGGTTCCCCCAGATGCTTCGCAAATAGAGCGTCGAGTGCGGCAATATACGCCTCACCGAAGGCACTCGTTACGGCAGCAGCAGTTGTTGCGGAGATGGCTCCGCCGACAACCGACCCCACGCCCGGAATGAGCTTGAGCAAACTGCCGACGATCGCGCGACCAGTGAGAGTGGCTGCCGTTCCGCCCACCATGCTCGCCACAAGTGTGGTTAGGAACCCATCCGAAAACGCCAGTCCATAAGTCGCTGTGATTCCGGCCACCATGGCGATCTGCATCGGCACCAGCATCGCTGCATCCGCGAACGGCACGGGCATGGCGCCTATTCCGGCTGCGGACGATGCGGTCGTGGCCACGATCAAGTGAGACCGCTGCCGCTTGAGTGCCAAGTCGGCTTTTTGTGCGGCGACGAAGGCCCGCTTTTGCCCCTCGGGGAACAATTCCATCGTGAGTTGCACCAGCTCGACGAGCCCCATCGGCTGTAAGGTGTGACCGTCGTCGAACTCCTCTGCAATGGAGCGAGTGCGAACCACGTTCTTCGCTGCGGGCAGCAGGCGCTGAACCTCGGCGCGAAAGCCTTGGTCCGCACGAGCTTTAGTGATGACCGCAATGACCGGCATGAACTCGGCCAGCATCGCCGCCAGGTCGGTCTCTGCTTGCTCGACGCGGCGCAAATCTTCGACGATACAGATCCACGCGACATGAATTTGTTTCTTCTCGTCGCGATCTCGATTTCGTTCTTCAAGAAAAGCTCTGAGCGATTTCGTACTCGCGAAGTTGGAAAGCTCGAGACCGCGAGTATCGAAGATCGAGAGTGGAATGCCTTCCTTCGTAATCTCTCGCGTATCCTGAGTAACGGGTCGCCCTTGGCCCGTGGTGGCGAGATTCCCCTGAAAAACACTGTTGATCAGCGTACTCTTGCCAACTCCCGTTCGACCGGCGATGAGCACGTTGGCATGCCCTCGCTCCCGCAGCGCTTCTTCGAGCGCATTTTTAGCGAGCCCGCCAAAGTTGATCATGTCCATCGTCGTAATCCAGTGAAACGAAATTGAGGCCAGACTTCATTACACTCGCCGGCCCCGAAAAAAGCACCAGGACTGCGCCGAGGATCCGGAGCGCAGTGGCCACTCGCTCAGCTAAACTGAAAAGTGGTCGAACTGAGTCAGACAGGAGCACTCACATGCGGCGAAAATCAACGAGCAGGGTTTTGATCTTTGCGATCGTTTGTCTGAGCGCGATCATCGCGGCTCGGGCGGAGGACTCTTCAGTTAAGGCGAGTTTGGTTGACGTGCGAGATGGTAAGCCGCCCTTAAAATTCCACGGTGTCCGGCTGACTATCGAGAACAAACAAGAGAGGCCGACCTGGATCGTGCTGCCTTACTGGGGCGAGCGATCGTTGCCTGCAAAAGGCATTTTTCCGCTCGATGAGCATGATGGTCCAGGGTTTGGCGGCAAGGGCTTCGTGGGCGAAGGCGGCTCGGCCGTCGAAGTACTCATGTACGGAGGCGAAGGGTTTAGGGCGTTTCGTTTGCCAGGGAAGGGCTCACTTCAGCTTGACGGGTATGAGATCGAGTCGTGGAAAGAGATTGACGCCATCGATGTGATCGAAGCACGCGAGCTGAAGGTGAATGGAAAGACGCCGCTGGAGAAATGGCTACCCTACGCGACCACGTCTGATGCCAAAGTAAAGGTGGGAAGTCAGCAGTTGAACGTCGATTGGAAGAACCTCGATTGGGATGCGAAGAAATCAAAATCCAGGACCGATTACCCGACAGAGAAGGTCGAAAAGGTCGTCGCGGAAGATTTTCGAGTCTTTAAAGTCAAGATCGAGAAGATGAAGTAGCTACTGCTCTCGACCAGTAAATGATTCTTCATCGCGCCGCCACGAGAATCTCAGTTAGCCGTGCCCAAGCGACTTCAGCAAAAGCGAACGAAAGGCTGGCGGAAGCCACCGAACGCTGTAGTCGTCTCACGACCGTCCAAGTGGGGTAATCCCTTCCCAATTGATGACAAACACGATCGCGCATCCGTCGTCGCGAAGTATCGGGAGTGGATCAATGGGAATGATGCAAAGGCAATTTCACTTCGGTTGCAACTGGATGAACTTCGCGGCAAAGATCTGCTTTGCTTCTGCCCGCTGCCCGGGCCTTGCCATGGCGATGTCTTGCTGGAACTGGCAAATAGGTGACTCTTAGCGAGTCGCCCGGCGCTGATTCCAAACGAAGGCGCGATTTTGATGCTGGCTGCGCTCGTTCTGGCATTTCACTTCGGTGCGGGTTTCGCAGGGCTAGAGACGGATCGCGTGGTCTCGTTGCCGTTTTGTGGCTGTGAGAGCCCGGCATGAGGATTGCTGCTCAGGCGACCCTCGTGCGGATGAAAGCTTGAAACGCGGGCAAATCCGCGACTTCCCTGAAGGAGAAGTACCATGCGTTGGGCGGGTGGCAGACAGAGTGGCAATTTGGAAGACCGGCGGCGGATGGGAGCGGGCGGCATGGCCCTGGGGGGCGTAGGAACGATTCTCGTCGTACTGTTCATGCTCTGCATGGGTGCTGACCCGCGGCAGATCATGCAGGTCGTGCAGCAGGTCGAGGTCCAGCGGCCGGTTGGGGCTCCCGACGCGGAGGAGCGGCCGGAAACGCCGGAAGAAACCCGCAGCCGCGAGTTTGCTGCCACAATTCTGGGCTTCACCGAAGACGTCTGGGGCGAGCAGTTCCGGCAGACAGGTTCCGAATATGAACCGCCAAAGATGGTCCTGTTTTCGCGCGGCGTGAACACCGGCTGCGGCTCGGCGCCGTCAGAAGTCGGCCCGTTCTACTGCCCGCGCGACCGCACGGTCTATCTCGACCCCACCTTCTTCGAGGAGCTCGAACGCAAGCTTGGCGGCTCGAAAGCCGAGTTCTCACAGGCCTACGTCATCGCCCACGAGATCGGGCATCATGTGCAGAACCTGCTGGGCTATAGCGACCTCGTGCACAGCAAGCGCCGCGTCGTCAATGACGAGGAATACAATCAATGGTCGGTGCGGCTTGAACTGCAGGCGGACTACTTGGCCGGCGTCTGGGCTCATTACGGTCAAAAGAAGTTCAATTTCATTGAGCCAGGGGACGTCGAATCGGCGATTCGTTCTGCCAATGCGATCGGCGATGATCGCCTGCAGCGTCGCTCGAGAGGCTTCGTCTCGCCGGAGCGTTTCACCCACGGCACTTCTGCGCAACGCGCCAAATGGTTCACGATGGGCCTCCGCTCCGGCGATCTCGGCAGGCTGAAGCAGATTTTTGAGATGCCGTATGAGGATCTGTGACAAGACCGCACCATGACCCAGAAGTTGGATTCGACGCGGTAATTGTGGGCTGTTTAATTTCGCTGATCCACTAGTGTCCAGCGGCTTGTTGCCTCGGCGAACTGCACGCGTGCTGCGAAGGGAACGCCCTGCCGTAACGAGTTCGGCAACCGGCAGTCGGGCTGCGGAGACGGTTCTGCGTACAGATGAAGAGAACGTTGAGCGACAAGGGTAGTTTGACGGAAAACGTATTGCCGATCAGTGGCCGCACCGGCTCTCGAAGCAATGGAAGTTTACTCGCCGACTCGGTCTACTGCACCGGCGGGAGCGATCGAATCACAAGGACCGTCATGTGCCGGTCCAGTGCAGTGTTTGGTTATGCCCCGGGCAACTTGCCATCGACAGAGTCGAGCCAAAGTGACCAAGCGGCGGGATCACCGGGCGAGCCATCGGCCCAGACGCCCGTGCAGAGGTCGCCCAAAATCGCGCCTACCGCGTAGTCCGTCCCCATGCCGTGGTAATACTCCAAGACGCGGAGCATCGCCCGGTATGCCTCGGCAAGCGTCATCTGTTCCGTGGCACGCGGATGTTTGTCGAATGAGTCGAGGGGCATAACTACTTATTCTCTTGCGCAACGGTCACGGTCGGTAACGGGTCTTTTTGTTACGGGGAAATTCTATGGCTGACCTCGAAAGACATCGGAAACCCTTGATTGTTTTTCATCGCCCCCTCGCTTTTTCTCAAACATAAAAGACATGGGCTGACGCAACACCCAGGGCCGCCCTTGTAGCCGCCTTTCTACGAATCTAGAGATTTCCAAAAAGTCGGCTTCATCATCTGCCGTAAACTGCTGAGCGCGGCCGCTGAAATTCCTGGCCTTGCTAACATGGTTACGCGATCCTGTTGAGGTCATCACTAGCATCTGATCTAGGCTACCAAGGGGCGGAAAATCGTAATACGCTCTCTTTTCTTCGTTTTGAGAGCCAGGAATCGCCACAGTGTAGATCCGCACATCACGAATATCGTCCTGCACAATCGCCACGGCACTCAAATAACAGCGCTGGGGACGGGGAGCCAGCGCCGCTGCCACGAAAAATGCGATAACACACGCAAGTGCAGTCATTCCAAGCACTGCTCGCATGCTAAACTGAAGCATTATAGCCATGCCTTTACAATAATGACTCTTGCATCCCCACCGGTCGAAGTTCAGCACAAAGCCAAGGCGGCGCTCACAGAACTATTTCAGCAAGTGAGGATAGACGAGACGCCTGTGATCGTCGAGCGGATCGTGGCAGACATCGACGAGATCGTGCGGATGGTACGATTAGTTGATGCGGCAGCACCGTCCGTAGAGAAAGACTGATGGCAGTTTCCTTACTGTAGGTTACGACACCACAAATAGTTTACTTGCTAGGGAAAGAAGCGCCATTCTCCACTTGAGGCGTCAACCATTGCTTGGCAAGCGGCCGGCACGGTCGCTCTGCCCAGCCCACGCGCTTTCTGGTTAGTAAATGCATCCCGACCAACAACCCGGACTGGACAAAGCCGTTAACCAAATTCCTGGCGACAACTGAGAGCGCAGAGGTGCCCGCCATTCTGGCGGTTCATCGTGCTTAGTTGGCCGGGCAGTACCGGCTCGAACGGATCGCGGTCAACTGCGCCGTGCTGAGACTCGCAGGGTTGGCAGTAATGCTCGACGTTGGAGTAAACATCAGATTGCCGTTGTCCGTTAATTCATGCCCTCCGTTGCCGACGTCGAATCCCTCGAGCAGCACGTGCGTGATCTCGTGCCCCATGGTCCACTGGCTGCCTGTCGAGCTGACGACCGCGATCGCCCGCTTCGATGCGTCTTGCTCGGCACAGCCGTTGATTTCCTTGCCGTTGTTGTCGGTGATCTTCTTGGCGATAAAGACGACGATTTCGTTGGCCCCGACACCCTGGAGCCCCTTGTCGAGCAGCGCCGTCATTTCCGAGCTCAGACCCGACTTGTTCAGATTGCACTCGCCGACGTTGACGTCTTCGAACATCGTTTGCTCGGCCGCGGTCAGCCCCAGCGATTGGCCGCTGACGGTAACCAGCTGGATGCCATACTGGGCAAAGACCATCCGGGCGTTATTTTCTTGCCGGGAGATGGGTTCGGTGGTATCGGGCACCAGCGAACGGAGGTGAATACGGACGCTATGTTTGAACGCCGGCGTCGCTGGCAACGGTGGCAGCACGGGTCCGGCCCCGGGCAGCGCCTTATCAAGCTCCTTCATGGTGAGCTGGCCGACGATGCCGTCTGGGAAAAGACCTTTGGAGCGTTGGAACGACTTTACTCTTTCAAAAGTTTCGTTGCCGAAGATACCGTCGGGCGAGCCGAATTTCTTGGTCGAGATGTCCATAAAGTGGCCCAGGTCAATGAGCGCCTGCTGGATGACCCGGACCGGTTCACCCTTCTCGCCCCAGCCCATCGCAGGTTTGTTCGAGGCAGCCTTTTCAAGCCGGCGGTTGCCGGCGAAGCGCGGTGAGCTGAGAGCCATAATGATCCTTTTCTTGTAGTGGTCAGTGACTGAGCGTGCCCCTACTTCTGATTGTCGAGCGAACAACCGAAAAGTTGACCAAAAAAGAGGAAAATCCCCGTTGGCCAAGGATAATGAGGGGTCAGAGTGCGTCGGCAGTTAGCCGGGGGTCAATGACGGATGGCTCGAGGAGAACGCGCGATGAATAGGTTGCTCGTCGCGTCATCAGCAGCTAACCAACGACCGACCACCCAGAGCGGTCGGATACGAAGTTGCGATTGGTTTGGCTTGCGCGCTCTGGTTAGTAAATGCGTCCCGACCAGCACTCCGAACGCAACAACCGCTGTCTCAGATAAAATGGATCCCAGTCGGCGCGCTGCTGGCCATTGAAGGATGGTTCGCTCGAGTAACCGTACAGCGCGCTTTGGAAAATTGATGCCGGCCTTGCAATATTTAATCTGGATCAAAACGGGACGATCGTTCAGTTTCTTGCCTTAAAAACTGTGTCTTCGACCTCGGTTCGGTAATAGGGTCAGTGATGTTAAGAAGTGTTGTCTTTGGAGTGTTGAGCTTGGTTGGCTGGGGTGTGCTGGCGGCTGAACCGCATCAGCCTCCCAATGGGAATGCCTCCATTCAGAATCGATCTGGCTCATCCGAGATCTCCATCACAACGACCGAGCGCCTTGCTGGGGCGATCCACTCGCTGACGTGGGACGGCAAGGAGTTTATCGACAGCCACGACCACGGCCGGCAACTCCAGTCCGCCGCCAGCTTCGACTGTGCTTTGGCGAAAGAGTATTGGGCGGAGTGCTTCAATCCTACCGAAGCCGGTTCAAGAGCGGACGGAGTTGGCGAAACGTCGTCGAGCAAACTCGTCCAGATCACTGCCGCCGGTCCAGAATTGCTCACAACCACGAGAATGGCGTTCTGGTTAGCGCCTGGCGAGAGGTCTTTCGATCGTCCGGCACTCAATGATCAGGTCGTTTCGGAGCATCTCGTCTCGAAGCGAGTTCGCATCGGGTATAAGAAGCTGGATAATGTCATCGACTACGAGGTCACGTTTACAGTTCCCAAAAACGAACGCCACAACTACGCACAGTTTGAGGCTTTGACCGGTTACATGCCTCCCGAGTTCAATCAGTTCTGGAAGTTCCGACCGACTTCCGGCACGTTGGAGGAATTAGACGATGGGCCGGGCGAGCAGGAGTTCCCTGTAGTATTCGCCACCGAGAACGGGTCCCATGCAATGGGAATATTTTCGCCCGCGCAGCCCTCTCGCGGATACGAGAAAGCTGGCTACGGTCGCTTTCGTTTCAAGGCGGAAAAGGTTGTGAAATGGAACTGTGTTTTCCGTGAGCGAGACCGGCAGGGGATCGGCGCGGGCCAGCGCCGCTTCCAGATGTTCGTCGTGGTCGGAAAGCTAGGCGAAGTAAAGAAGTCCCTGGTCACACTCATCGCAGAATTTGACGCGGGCCAGCGATAAGTTGGGAAACTCGGCACTAAATGGAATGGTGCCGCACTAAACAAGCTTCCCTGCTTACACCAACGCTTCGAACCATTCCTGGTGTCGGCGCTCTCGGTTAGTAAATGCGTCCCGACCAGTACCCCGAACTGGACAAACCCGTTAACCAAATTCCAAGGGACAACAGAGAGCGCAGAGAGTTTTCGCGAGAGTGGTGGCAGGATCGCCGCCAGACTAAAATAGGGTGCGCAGAACGGCGACGTCGAGAGATCGCTGCGGTTGCCGTAAACCCTTGCAGATACGCTAGTAAACGCGAACGGCCAGAGAAACTCTCTGGCCGGCGTGGTGCGTTAACCCGTGGGTAGCCACGGGTTAGGGATTTTGGAGAAGCTCCCCCCGCAGGACTCGAACCTGCGACCCGGCGGTTAACAGCCGCCTGCTCTACCAACTGAGCTAGAGGGGAAGATAGACCCACTAAGTTACTTGACCGACCGCTTCTCGGCAAGGCTGGTGTGCGGTCTTTTTTCGACTCCGACGGTGCAGTTTGACCGCGCATCGCGAACAACCCGAAAAATCGCTGCAACAGGGCCCTGTTTTTCCGATTGCGCCTTCTGGATGGACACCGGCGACCGGAAAAAGTTCGCCGTGCGGGCGGCAGTTGGTGTCGGCAGGGTCAGTTCACGCTGGTAGTCACGCGGTCGCCTCGCTGGCTGACAACCGCAGCGGCTTCTGCTACAAAAATCGATCTTTCAAATCGAACCGCTCTTACCCATTGAACAAGTCCACCCGCAGGAACTCTCTCCATGGCTACCAATGCTTCCCTGAATCGCAAACTTCGCATGGCACTGGTGGGTGGCGGTCAGGGATCGTTCATCGGCCGCGTGCATGCGACGGCAGCCGTGCTCGACAATCGCGCGGCGCTTGTGGCTGGCGCCCTCAGCAGTGATCCGGCTCGGGCCAAGGCTTCGGCGCCGGATTACGACATTGCCGAAGACCGGGCATACACTTCGATCAATGAGCTCGTGCAAAAGGAAAAGGCTCTCCCTGCTGAGCAGCGCATCGATTTTGTTTCGGTCGCCACGCCGAACCACACGCACTTCGAAATCGCCAAGACAGCCGCAGAGGCCGGCTTCAATGTCATCTGCGATAAGCCGATGACCTTTGATCTCAAGCAAGCCGAAGACCTAGCTGCCATCGTCGCCAAGAGCGGCGTGGTCTTTGCCGTCTCGCACAATTACACGGGCTATCCTATGGTGCGGCAGGCTCGCGAGATGATCCTCGCTGGCGAACTCGGCGAAATCAACGCCGTCCGTAGCAACTACATTCAAGGTTGGTTGCGGACGCGTCTGGAATCGAGCGATCAAAAGCAAGCCGCCTGGCGGACCGACCCCACGAAGAGCGGCGCTGCTGGCTGCTTCGGCGACATTGCCACGCACGCTTACAACCTGGGCCGTTACATGACCGGCCTGCTCCCAGCCGAGATCAGCTGCCATCTGAAAACCTTCGAACAAGGCCGCGCCCTCGATGACTACGGCACGGCCCTCATCAAGTACGAAAACGGTGGCTTCGGCTGCGTGACCGCCTCGCAGATCAGCCATGGCCGCGAGAACGACCTGTCGATCGAAATCGACGGCACGAAGGGTGCCATCCAATGGCGGCAGGAAGAGCCCAACACGCTAGTCTTCCGCCAAAACGGCCAGCCGCACAAGCTCTACACCCGCAACGGCGGCCCGTACATCGGTGCCCAATCCGGTGCCGCGAGCCGTCTGCCCAGCGGTCACCCCGAAGCCTTCTTTGAGGCCTTTGCCAACGTATATCGCAGCGCCTACGACGACATGATCCTCCGCGCCGCCGGCAAGCCGTTCGAAGCCGTCAACACGATCTACCCGAACATCAACGATGGTGTGGAAGGGATGTACTTCATTCAGCAAGCCGTCGAATCGAGCAAGCAAGGCGGGGCTTGGCTGCCGCTGAAGCACAAGCTGGCTCGCCGCTAGACACTCGTTTGGGGGTGTCTTCGGGCGAAGGTTATATAACCCCTGCGATTTTTTTTCAATGACGCCGCAAGTCTTTCCTGAAAAATGACTTGCGCAATTATTGAGGGGTTATAGATGCCATTTTCTATAACCTTTTATAACCCTTTTCGAGCGTTTTATAACCTCTATACAACGCTAGCATAACGACTCATGCCGACTTCCTCGTGGTCTTGGCAGATCTTTATTCCCAGTTACTGCAGAGCGGCAGCATTGAGCTGTTATTCGCAACGCGCGCAGCATCTCCCCATCCCGGTCATCGCCTCTCACAAAGCCGGTCGGTGAGTCAAATTACTGGTCGGTAAATTGCCAAAGAGCGGAAAGCACTTGAGCGATTGTGGGCGGTAGGATTGACAACTCAGGTCCGACGCAATCTGCGACTCGGGATACGCCTACGCCGGACATTTTGAGAGCCACCGGCCATGAGTGACAAACCCGTTTTTGTCGCGCTCGCGGAAGTGAAGCCGCTGGCTGGCTGCGAGCTCGACCCGCAGAAAATTGCCGGCGCTTGTGTCCGTTGCTATGTCAGCGCCAAGAACGAACGTCTCGCCGTGAAGGCCATTCGAGCGGCGCTCGCGACGTTGCGATACGAGGTGGTCGATATTGAGTGGTGCGTTGACGACGCCGAGGTCGAATGGGAAAACCCGGCGAATTCGGAAGGGCTCGAGCTCGTCGAGGCGGCGCGGAAACTCGGTGAGGTGCAATTCGGCGAGTTTCATGCGTGGACAGGCGAGGAAGACGAATCGTAGGATGATGTCGCTCGCGAAACTTCCACGGGCGCTCTTACGCAACCTCACGCGATTCGAAAAAGGCAGGCTTGGCGTGCTGCACCATTTCGGAGACATGCTGGATCGTGATGGCGACTATTGGACGATCGTGCCGAATCGGGAGCGGCATGCCTATCGCATCGGCGACGTGCCGATGGGGAGCCGGGAAGTAACGACGGTCACCATCGGCAAGGAAGACCAGCATTGGTCGCGAGCACTGACGCTGCCGAGTCTGGTTGAGCTAACGCTGCACGAGCCGACTCACGAACAGCTCGCTGCCATCGGCGAGTTGCGTTCGGTCAAGCGGTTGCGAGTCACGCACGCGAAGGTGAAGACGATCGAGTTCATCCGCGGGCTGACTGCCGTGGAAGAGTTGGTCCTCGAGTACGTTTCTGGTTTTACGGATCTGTCGCCCCTGCAAAGCTTGCCGCGATTGCGGGCGCTGCACATCGAGAATCTGCGGCGGGTCGTTGATTTTAGCGGCTTGTCGGGGGTGGAAAATCTGCGCTACCTCGCGATTAATGGAACGCTCGACTGGAAGCAACCGATTGACAACTTCAAATTTCTCCGCGGCTTGCCGATGCTGGAAGTGCTCTGCCTGTGGCAGATGATTACCAAGCAAGCGTACCCAGCGTTGCTCCCTGCCTTGAGTCTCAAGAAACTGAAGAAATTGAAATTGCACAGCTCCTACTTAGCGACCGCGGAATACGCGCTGCTCGAAGAAGGGCTACGCGGAGTAGAAGGGGCCGAATGGGGCCCGCACCACACGGTCGCCTACCGGTACATTGCTCTGCCGCCAACGGACATTCGGGCGCATCTTCCGGCCGACGTTATTCGTGCCAAGTACCCGGAGGTGACGGTGCGCTTCGATGGGAAGCGCGAGATCGAGGATCCCGATTCGCGGTGGATTGAATTCACGGGTAAGGGTGAACGTGCGGTAAAGTTAAACTCCGCCACGGCAGAGACGAGGTGCCGCGAATATGTGGCGCGATATGCTGCACTGAAGCAGGAAGCGCGGCGACTCATCGATCAGCGGAATGGTTTGGATACGTGAAGTCTTCGGCGGCTACCGTTGTCGCAACACGCTTACGACTGACGTCCCAGCGATTTCGCTGCGATGTCCTCGAGCGAGAGACCGAGTTGCATCTGCGCTGCCGATTCTCCAGCATCGTCGCGATTGGCGTACTTCAGAAAATTCATCAGCTTGCGGAGCGGCGATTGATCGAAGCCGAACCAGCGCGGTTGATAGTCGGTGAGCAGCAACCGCAACAGAATCTCGGCGAGTTGGTAGGAGTGTTTCTGCATGTCGCCGGGGCTGCTAAAGCCATCGCCCGACCAGAACTTTTCCAGGCCTTCGGCCCGCCAGAATGCCTTTTGCTCGCCGACGTCCTTGGGATTGAGATAGAACTGCTTGTTGCCTAGGTCGTGTTCGAAGAGTTGTGCTAGTCCTTCTTCAATCCACAGCGGCAACGTCAAATGCGCGAGCGCCGCATGCGTCAATTCATGGGCAGACGTCTGAAAGAGGTCGTTCCCAAGGATCTGCAACATCGCCACATGGCTGTAGCTGTTGCGGATGTGCATGCCCGACGAGCCGCCGTACTCACCATCGCCGTGATAGTCGGCGACGTGCGCGTAGTATGCATCGTTGCCGGCAAAGATCAGGATCGGTGTCTTTCCCGGCGTAGTGAATTTCGCCAAACCGGGCAGATTCTGTTGCAGGCCGCGACGACAATCTTCGGCATGCGAGCCGAGTGAACTGAGACGCACTTCTCCGGGAAAGCCGAAGAGCAGGAAGTGCTTCGTCTCCAAAATCTGATACCGATCGCCAAATTGCTCGTTGATTAAATGCAACCACTGCAGGGCGAGTTCGGTCCAGGCCTTGAACTGATCTTCTTTCTCGACGTAGAGTTCCACCCATTCACCGATGCGATCCCAATCGGGCATCGCAAAATGGGTTTCACTAAACAGGAAGTTCTCAACCTTCAGTTCGTCGTGCATGAGCGTTGATCATTGTTCTGCATTCTGCGTTTTACCTTCTGCATTTATTTCAAGCTCTCCAAATAACCGATCACATCGGCAAAGTCCTGCAGCGACAGCCCATCCTTCAAGCCGTTCGGCATGAGGCTGAGGTTGCTGGTCTTGTGCTCGTCGATGTCGGCTTTCGGAATGCTGATGGTCTTCCCTTCGACGTCGATCAGCTCGAGGACCTGGTCATTGTCGGTCTTGATGATCCCTTGCTTGACCGAACCATCGGCGAGCAACGCCGTCGTCACGCGGAAGGCTTCGGCGACGCGGTTCGAGGGTTCGAGCACGCTGCGGATCAGTTCTTCGCGCGGATACTTGGCGCCAATGTTGGAAAGCTCGGGGCCGACCTTCGAGCCTTGGCCAGCGATCGCGTGACACTTCACGCAGCCGACGCCCTTCATGTCGAAAAACAGTGTCTTGCCGTGGGCAGCGTCACCTTTGTTCTTGGCGGCGAAGTCGCGATAGACCTCAGGATCGAGTTGCTTCGGCGTGTTCTCGTAGAGGAACGCAAACTCTTTGTTCGGCAACCGGAGCGACAACCCCATATCCCACGGGCCGCCATCGTTGCCGCAGAGAAAGAAGACGTCGTTCTTGCCTTTCTTTAGCGTCAGTCGGCCTTTGTCGAGGCTGTTGCCGTTCCAGCCGCGGTTGTTGTTGAACTCATAGACCTTCTCGCCGTTGACGTAGAGCTTGGCCTGATCGTCGCTGCCGATGAGGAACTCCAGCGACTTGTCTTCGTCGGCTTCGATCGTGGTGTAAGCGAGCACCCACACATTATCGCTCGGCTTCACATGTTGGCCGGGTTGCACGCGGCCGACGGGATCTTTGGTCTCGACTTTTTTCCACTGGAGCGACTTCTCGCCGAGCACGACGGGATGCGACATATCGGGGGCCTTGGTCAGATCGACCTTCGGCTCGCCCTTGTCTTTGGGAAAACTGCCGAGCAAGTACCAGGTGCTGATCGGCGTCGGGCCGGCGAACACGCCTTGCAGTTCGCGGCGCATCGCGGGAGTCAGTTCGTTCGCCTTGTGGCGAGCGATGATCTCGTCCTTGATGTCGATCTTCAGCGCGGTGAGGGCCGTGCGGCAAGCATCGCGGAGGGTGTTGTTCTTGCTGCTCAGGCCTTGCAGGTATTGGCCGACCGCGCGCTTGTCGGGCATGAGCGCGAGGGACGCGGCGACGTCTTGTTCCAGATCGGCTTGTGTCGAAATTTCGATCAGCGCGGGAATGGCTTCCTTGATCTGCGCTTCGCCAGCCGCACGGATGGCGACTTTGCGAACGTCGGCCGATTCGTCTTTCAGCGCTTGCTGAATCGATTCGACGGCAGCCGAGCCCGCCATGCGAGCGACCGCGTCGATGGCTTTGGCGCGAACTTCCACGTCCTTGCTGACGAGGAGCTTTTGCACCGAGGGGAGAGCCTCTTTGGCCTTGAGAGTCGCGAGCGCGGTCAAGGCATCGGCCAGGAGCGGCGCGGGGCTGTTGTCATCGCCGACGATGGCTTTCGCGGTGTCGACGGTTTGGGGTGCTTTGTTGGTGAGGAGCGTTTGCAGCGCTTCACGACGCAGATCGGCAGGGAGCTTCGTATCGGCAGCAAAACCAGCCACGATCGGCAGCGCGGCGGGATCGCGAACTTCGCCAACGACTTTGAAGGCAGCGCGGCGAACGCCTTCGTCCTTGCTGGTCAACGCAGTGCGGACAGTGGCGAGGACTTGCGAAGTGCCCGACCAATCATGAATCTTGCTGCGGGCCGGTTTGCCCTTGGCGGGTTGTGTGCCCCACCAGCCTTTTTCGTAAGGATCGGCTTTGTGGTGGGCTTCGGCGATCGCTTCGACAGCGGCAGCGCGAACTTCTGGATGCTTGGCGTTTTCGGCAGCCCAAGCGAGCGCGGCGACAGCATCGTCGGAGTAGACGCCGGTGAGCGTGACCAGAAGCGCGTTGCGCTGCGTGGTATTGTCGCTATCGAGAATTTCCTTGGCCGGTTTCCAATCGTTGATCTGCCGAAGCGATTGCATGGCAATGTGACGAACGGTGGCGTCTTCATCGGCGAGTTCGGCGAACAACGGCTTGGCCGCGGCGGGAGCGGCGATGCGACCGAGCGCGATGGCGGAATTCAAACGGACCGCGGCGTCTTCGTCGCTCAGCTCCTTCACGAGCGACTCGGCCCCGGCATTGAGCTTGCGATTGCCGATGGCTCGCGCGGCTTGCGCGCGGACGTCAGCATTTTTATCGACGAGACCTTTTTGGAAAGCCGGCAGTGGATCGTAAGAAGCGTTGGCTTCGGCGATGTCGTTGGCAATCCACAGGGCGTGGATCTTCGCAAACTTGTCAGCACCGACGTCATTCAAAATGGCCAGAGTTTTGTCGGCAGCGCCGGGTTGCTTCGAGGCTTTCCACTGCGCCTGCATCCGGATCGCATGGTTCGGATTGCTGAGCGACTTGAACGGATCGGCATCGAGTGCGGCGGGATTGCCGCCTTCTTTACCCGTGTAAGTCACGCGCCACAAACGGCCGCAGACTTTGGGATTCGTCCAGCCGCCAAAATTCCAATCGCCGACGTACATGTGCTTGCCGTCGGGGCTGAAGCACAAATCCTGCGGGCGGAAATCTTCCTTGCTGGCCGGGTCTTTGACGAGGAAATCTTCCATCGTGGCTTCGAAGGTCGCGCCCTTCCGCTTCGGGAAGAAGACCTGCACCTTGCCTTTGCCCCATTCGCAATGGAAGGCAGCGTCTTGAAATTTTGCGGGCCAGGCCGCTTCGCGATAGCAGGCGGCGCCGACGGGCGAACCGCCGCCGTGCTCGCTGATCCGCGGCAAGTGACGTTCGGCGTGCTTCAAATAATCGTAGGGATAGCCGTAGTAACCGCTCGGCACGTGGTGCGTGAACCGCGTCCACCAACCGAGGCCGTCGTCGGTGTTGTCGTAGGTAAAGATATTGTCGAGCGAGTCCATCGCCACATCGAGATGGTTCCGCGTGCCGCTGGTCACCACTTCGAGCCGCGTGCCATCGAGTCGCATGCGGGCCACGCCGCCACCTTCGAGCGTAATGGTGCTGCCGTCGGCGCCGGTCGCTTTCGGAATGCCTTTGTCGCCGACCGAAATGTAAACGTAGCCATCCATGCCCAGTCGCGTGCCGGTCACAATGTGATCGTTGAAACCAAACACACCCGCCGGCGGACCAAAGCCGCTCGCCAGGTCTTTTCGTTCATCGGCCACGCCGTCGCCGTTGGTGTCGCGAAACACCGAGTAGAGCGGAGCGTGCATCACATACAGCGCGCCATCGTGCCAGGCCATGCCGAACACGGCAGCGAGATTTTCGGCAAAGACGGTGCGAATCGGCTTGCCCGTTTCCTTGTCCCAGCGAATGAAAATGATCCGGTCGATGTGCTTCGTCGTCGGCCCGCGCATGTCCATCGGATCTTCGCCGACGTACAAGTTGCCGGCGTCGTCGCACGTGACCACCGAGGGATGCTCGATGTCCGGTGGCGAATAGATCAGGTCGACTTGAAAGTCGGGAGCGAGACACTTTTGCGCGGAGGCGACGCTGGGCAACAGAGAAACGAGTAGCAGCGCGATGCCAAGGAGAGACCGGGCCATAGAACCTCAAGGGAGAGTCATCGATCGCTCCGCGATCGATGAATGCGGGTGGGATTTTTGAAAACTTTGGCGGTGGATTGAAGCGTTGAGTCCAATCATCGATCGCGGGAGCGATCGACGACTGTGGGCGAAGACTGGCGGGGAAACAGCATCATAATTAGGCGGGGCGGTTCTTGTAGAGGTTAAACGTAATGTGAGCTTGCCCCTGATGGTGGCCTTCGTGCCAGGCCAGAATGTGCAGCACGTCGAGGAACGAGAGCTTCCGTTCGGCGAGGGCTGGCGGCATCCAGCCGAGTTGGGCATCGCCAAAGGTGCTGAGCGTGGCGAGCAAATGCTGACGGCTTTCGGTGAGGACCTGACGAATGGTGGCCGCGGTCGGAATATCGTCGTCGGGCGTGCTGCCACCTTTGAAGCGCGGCACGAGCTCGGCATAGGCCGGTTTTTTGTCGGTCAGCCGTTCGGTGGCAAAGAGCTCTTCGGTGATGCCGATGTGCATCAGTTGCCAGGCGATGTGAGCCCGGCCTGGGCCGGGGCGATAACCGAGCGCGGCTTGCGGATTGGGGTCTTGCTCGATCTTGTCGAGCAAGGCGAGCGTGCGCGGGCGATTGAATTGCAGGGCGGCGATGATGGAGTGGAGAGTGCTCATAAAATCCTTTGCGATCGTTGTCCAGACTCGGCTGCGGAACATCCTCCGCGGCGATTATGTTAGCACGGTTGAGCGGCGTGAAAACTGACGGTGAATTGACAATGCCCCCTGCCCGTGCGGGGCCCTTTTGACTATGATTTGCGAATGGCAACGTATCTGCTCTTGACATTCTATTGCATCTTCATCGTGCTGGCCTCGCTCTCGGGCGGAGCGTTGCCGTGGCTGGTCCGTTTTACGCACCGGCAAATGCAATTGCTGATGAGCTTTGTCGGCGGACTGATGCTCGGCGTGGCGGTGCTCCATCTCTTTCCGCACGGCGTGTACGAATTGGGCCGCATCAAGACGATCGCGCAGCCGCTCGACCTGTCGGCTATCTGGTTGCTCGCTGGTTTGCTCTGCATGTTCATGCTGATTCGCGTTTTTCATGTCCACGCGCACGAGCATGGCGATACGAGTGACGTCGGCCACGGCCCACACTGCGAACACGATCACGACCACGGCGTGGGCCATCATCATCATGGGCATGGTCACGAGCCGCTATTGCATCTCGGCGCGAAGGAAGCGGCTGGCGATTCGGCGCATCGTTTTAGTTGGGTCGGCCTGGCGATTGGTTTGTCGTTGCACACGCTCATCGATGGCCTGGCCCTCGGCGCCGCAGTGCAGGCGGAGATGTTGCACGCGCATTGGCTGGCAGGGCTGGGAACGTTCCTCGCCGTGGCGCTGCACAAACCGCTCGATGCGTTGAGCATTACTTCGCTGATGGCGGCCGGCGGTTGGACCAGACGACAGGCCTGGCTGGCGAACATTCTCTTTGCCCTGATGTGCCCGATCGGCGCGTTTGCCTTTGTGGCGGGTAGCGGTGGACTGGGTGGATATCAAACGTTGGTCGTCGGTTGTGCCTTGGCGTTTTCGGCTGGCGTGTTTCTCTGCATCTCGCTGGCCGATCTGCTGCCGGAACTGGCGTTTCACGCGCACGATCGCCTGCCGCTCACCGTGGTGCTGCTGATCGGTGTCGCGCTGGCATGGGTCATCGGCAAGTTTGAACCGGCCCATACGCACAGCTTGCAGCAACCACCGCCGAAGATCGAGCAGCACGATCATTCGCACTCAAAAGATAGCGACGGCAACGGGCGATAGGCCGGCGATTCGCAGTAGCGTTGCGATCTGCAACGGGACTAACAGCGAAAACAAAAAGCCGACCAAAACAAACAGCCAGAACATCCAAACTGGGACTAACGGGTCGCGAACTTGAAGCGTCTCGCGCGCCCGCTGACCGAATACACGACAAGTAAAGAGCGGCGTGAAACCCATCAAGCCAATTCCGTAATAAATCATTCCTAGGAACGCAGGGATGAGCAAAAACACTCCCAGCAGGGCGGTGAAAACGACGGCTGCCGCGAAGCTCCCCAAAAAGAAGCCCGCGAGGCGCGCGAGCCGTCCTCGTCCTATCAGCCAGATGGCGAGGACCACCACCTGCCAAACGATGAAGCAGTAAGCAGCCATTGTTTCGCGGCGATTCCAAACTGGATATCGTGCAGCGAGTGACCGCCGAGTTCGATTCGCAGATCGGTATCGCGAAAGACCAGCGGATCGCAGGCCAGGCAGATCAGCGGCATGAGCAAGCCCCAGATCGAATCGAACATCGTCGCTTGCCGCCGCGGCTCTTTGGGATGCCAACAGGGGTAAATGCAATTTCCCCAAGCAATCGCGGCGATAAAAGTAACGAGTCCGCCCCAGAGGTCAAAGCTCCGAAGCAAACCCAGCACAACCGCCAGCGCTGTGGTCAAAATCAACATTTCGCGCAGCGAGAATTTGGCCGGAGCGATTGCCGCTGCATCATCGGCCACCACTTTGGGCTGCGAGAACACTGAGTTTTCGGTAACCGCGAGGGCTTCGGCGATGGCGCGCTGATAGCGGGCCTCGCGTTCGGCTTCCGTTTCTTCGGCCGCCGATTCATTGATTGGTTTGGGCGTTCCGCCGGTCGCGTTCGGAACGTCGGAATTGTCATCTCGCATGCGTCGCGCCTCGCTCCACAGACCTGCCCACAACCTAGCCACTTTGGCGGGGCAACGCTATGCTAAGCACTACTAATGAAGTTTCCTATTTGCGGAGCAGTTTTTCATGCGATGCCGGGGTGTGCGTGGAGCGACGACGGTTGAGGCAAACACGCGCGACGAGATTCTGCAGAACACGCGTCAGTTGCTCGCGCTGATGATCCGCGCCAACGGTATCGAGCCCGAGGAAGTGGCCAGCGCGATGTTCAGCGTCACCTCGGACCTAAACGCCGAGTTTCCCGCCCTCGCGGCCCGGCAACTCGGTTGGCTCGACGTGCCGCTGCTGTGTACGTATGAAGTCGATGTCCCCGGCAGTTTGCGGCGCTGCATCCGCATCATGATTCACTGGAACACCGAAATGCCGCAGCACGAAATCCGGCATGTCTATATCAAGGAAGCGACACGACTCCGGCCCGATCTGTCGAAGCTGCCGCCGGTCGATTTCGAAGAGCTCGAGCGCTGGATCGCCGAGCAAATGAAAGAGATCAAAAAGCCCTAGGCCGTCCCACAAGCCTGACGCGCCAGCGAAGGAACACACGATTCCTTCGCTGGCGCGTCAGGCTTGTGTGCGAGTCGTCTCTGGAAGTTAGAATGCAGGTTCTCGCTTTCGCCCGGAGATGTTCGATGCGCTGGTGTGCCTCTCTCGCTTTACTTGTTGTCCTCGCTGCCTGCGCCACGGCGGCCGATCCGATTGATTTCAATCGCCAGATCCGCCCGATCCTCTCGGCGCATTGCTTCAAATGCCACGGCCCGGATGAAGGGACGCGCGAAGCAGGCCTGCGACTCGATTCGCAGGCCGAAGCAACGCGGAAGCTCGATTCCGAAAAAGTTGCCGTAGTTCCGGGCAAACCCACGGCCAGCGAACTAGTTCGCCGCATCCTGACAACCGACGCCGACGAACTCATGCCCCCCGCTTCGGCCAATAAACCGCTGTCGGCCGAGCAAAAGAAACTGCTGCAAATCTGGATCGAGCAAGGAGCCAAGTACGCGCCGCACTGGGCTTTCGTGCCGCCGCAACGTCCTGCGGTCCCTGTCGTCAAAACAAAGACCTGGCCGAAGAATGAGATCGACAACTTCATCCTGGCCAAGCTCGAAGCGGTTGGCCTGCAACCTGCGCCACAGGCTGACAAGTACACGCTCGTCCGCCGCGTCTATCTCGACCTGATCGGCCTGCCGCCGACTCCCGCCGAAGCCGATGCTTTTGTGAACGACACCGATCCGAAAGCTTATGAAAAGCTCATCGATCATCTGCTCGAATCGCCCCACTACGGTGAACGCTGGGCTCGTCGTTGGCTCGACCTCGCGCGCTACGCCGATACGAACGGTTATGAAAAAGATCGCCCGCGCTCGATCTGGCCCTATCGCGATTGGGTCATCAACGCACTCAACGCCGACATGCCCTTCGATCAATTCACGATCGAGCAACTCGCTGGCGACATGCTGCCCAGCGCCACGCCGCAGCAACGTATCGCCACGGGCTTTCATCGCAATACGATGCTCAACGAAGAAGGGGGCATCGATCCGCAGGAGTTCCGCTTTTACTCGACTGTCGATCGCACCAACACCACCGCGACCGTCTGGCTGGGCCTGACGCTCGGCTGTGCTCAGTGCCACACCCACAAATTCGATCCGATTCCGCATCACGACTATTACCGCACGCTCGCGTATTTCAACAACGCGGATGAGCCCGAGTTCGATGTGCCGAATGCCGCGACCGCAGAGAGACGCGCAGAGATCGAACGCCAGATCGCCGCGCTCGAAGCCGATCCGCCGCTCGCCGAGGTGCCGGGAGAATTCGAGTTCCGCACACCGGCCATCATCGAAGCCAAGAGCACCAGCGGCGCGAAAGGTGAAATCCAAGCCGAGAACGACGTCATCTTCACCGGCGAGACACCGCAAAAAGATACGTACACACTGACCCTCGCCGCCGACACGCGCGCCATCGGCGCGCTCCGCCTCGAAGCCCTCACCGACAAGACGCTGCCCAGCCAAGGCCCCGGTCGCACGCCGCATGGCAACTTCGTCGTGACCGAGATCGAACTGCAAATCGCCGAGGAAGGCAAAGAGCCGAAGCCCGTGAAGCTCGCTTCGGCAACGGCAGATTTTTCGCAAGAGAATTTCCCCGCCAGCGACATGCTCGATGGCAAAGCCAACACCGGCTGGGCCATTCATGGCCCCGGCAACTGGAATGTGAACCGCACGGCGACGATTCACTTTGCCGAAACCATCAAGCTCCCCGAAAAGGCTCGCTGGGTCGTCACGCTGCGGCAGGACTATGGCATGCAACACATGCTCGGCAAACTGCGGATCGGCCTCGGTGCTAAAACGGCGGCTGCCGCGCAAAAGCTTTCGACGGCCGAGGTCCGCGCCGCGGAGTTCGCAAAGTGGAAAGAGCAAAACACCGCGAAGGCCGTGCAATGGGAAGTACTACAACCGCTGACCGCAACGAGCGAGTTGCCGAGCCTCACAATCGAACCAGAGAACACGATTTTTGCCAGCGGAGACTTCAGTAAGCGCGACATCTACGATCTGCAGTTCAAAACACAGCTCACCAAAGTCACCGCGATCAAACTCGAAGTGCTCCCCGACGCGCGGCTGCCGAAGAATGGTCCGGGCCGAGTTGCCTACGAAGGTCCCGCCGGCGATTTCTGGTTAAGCGAAGTTTCGCTCCTGGCTAACGATCAGAAGCTGAAGTGGAAGGACGCCTCGCAGAGTTTTTCCAGCGGCAAGAACAACGCAGCCGCTGCCATCGACAGCGATCCACAAACCGGCTGGTCGATCAACAACGGTCAGGGTCGCGAGCACAGCGCGGTGTTCGTCCTCGCGGAACCGCTGACTGTGAGCGACGCGATTCACCTACAGTTGCTCTTTGAAAAATACTACGCTGCCGGCCTCGGCCGGTTCCGCGTGTGGGCCACCGATCAAGAACTGCCGAAGGCGAGCGACCTGCCAGCGACGATCGAAGCCATTCTGAAAATGTCCGCCGCCAGCCGCACGGCCAACGACGAGCAACGGCTGTTCAAGCACTTCCTCTCGTTGCAGGCCAAACCTCAGGTCGAAGCACTCCGCAAGCAACTGCCCGGCTACACGACCACGCTGGTGATGAACGAGCGAGCCGTGGACCATCCGCGCTCGACGCATTTGCATCACCGCGGTGAATACCTGCAGCCGAAGGACGAAGTCCATCCGCAGCTGTTGTCGCTGATCGGCGCCGACAAACAAGCACAACCGGCGAATCGCTTGGAGTTTGCTCGCTGGCTGGTGAGCGGCAAGAACTCACTCACCGCGCGAGTGACCGTCAACCGCCACTGGGCTGCCCTCTTCGGCCGCGGCTTGGTCCGTACGACCGATGACTTTGGTTATCAAGGTTCGCCGCCCACCCATCCCGAGTTGCTCGATTGGCTCGCGCTCGAACTGCCGCAGCGCGGTTGGTCGATCAAGCAGTTGCACAAGCTCATCTTGATGAGCGCGACGTATCAGCAGTCCTCGCGCGTTGTTCCCGAAATGTCCACAGCGGATCCAGAGAATCTGCTCCTCGGCCGTTTCCCGCGGCATCGTGTCGAAGCGGAACTCATTCGCGATGTGGTGCTGAAAACTTCCGGCCAACTCTCGCCGAAGCTTGGCGGCCCGAGTGTTTATCCGCCGCAACCCGCCGGCGTTACTTCGGAGGGGACCTACGGTCCGCTCGCTTGGAATGTGAGCCAAGGTGAAGATCGTTACCGCCGTGCGCTCTACACGTTCACCAAACGAACGGCTCCTTACGCGATGCTCCTTACGTTTGATGCACCGAGCGGGGAAGCCTGCGTGCCGCGGCGCGAGTTGAGCAATTCGCCGCTGCAGGCGCTCACGCTGCTGAATGATCAAGTGTTTCTGGAAGCGGCCCAAACGATGGGGAAGCAACTCACGACGCAACCGGGTAGTGTGGCCGAGAAAGCAAAGGACCTATTCCGCCGTTGCCTCACTCGGCCGCCGAGTGAGGAAGAGTCGCAACTGTTGGCGAAGTTTTTCGAACAGCAGCGGTCGCGCCTAGAAAGCAAAGAACTCGATGCAGCGAAAATCGCCGGGACCGACGAAGCAGACAAGATTGATCGGGCTGCGTGGACGCTAACGGCGCGAGCGCTTTTGAACCTGGATGAGACGATTACGAAAAACTGAGTGAATTGAGTCCTTTAGCCACCGCCTTTAGGCGGTGGTGACAGCGATATAAAACTGTCCGGCTTTAGCCATCCAACAGTCGACCTCGATTGTCGATAGCTAAAGCCGGAGCAATTGATTGATCTCTACCACCGGCTGAAGCCGGTGGCTAAGAAGACCGGATTGAAAAATGAACCAACTGTCATTCAACACGACCGCAACACAAACCGCTCGTCGCCAATTCCTTCACGACTGCGGCATCGGCCTCGGCAAGATCGCGCTCGGTTCGTTGCTCGCGAGCAGCATGGCGAGGAACGCGAACGCGGCGGAGCAAACGCTCGTCAATCCGTTCCCGCCGAAGAAGCCGCACTTCGCCGCCAAGGCCAAGGCGGTGATTCATCTCTTCATGGCAGGTGCGCCGAGCCAGCTTGATCTGTTCGATTACAAGCCGAAGCTCGCCGAGTACGAAGGGAAATCGATTCCGCCCGAAGTGATCCAGGGGCAGCGGTACGCGTTCATTCGCGCCGATGCGGCCTGCCTGGGACCGCAGTTCAAGTTTGCGAAACATGGCCAGAGTGGCGCCGAGCTTTCCACCATGTTGCCGCACCTGGCGAAAATTGCCGATCAGGTTTGCATTGTGAAGTCGTGCAAGACCGATCAATTCAATCACGCGCCGGCGCAGCTCTTTTTTAACACCGGTTTCTCGCAACCAGGCCGGCCGAGCCTTGGCTCGTGGGCGCTGTATGGTCTCGGCGCGGAGAGCGCCGATCTGCCGGCGTTCGTGGTGATGTCAACCGGCGCTGGCATTAGCGGCGGCGCGGCGAACTGGAACAGCGGCTTCATGCCGACCGGTTACACCGGCGTGCGGTTGCGCAATCAAGGCGATGCCATTCTCAACGTCAGCAATCCCGCCGGCATTGATGCGCAGGCGCAGCGCGACACGCTCGATCTGGTCGGCAGCCTCAACCGCCAACGCCTGGCTACGCTCAACGATCCCGAGATTGCCACACGGATTCAGTCCTACGAAATGGCCAATCGGCTGCAAACCTCCGCGCCGGATCTCTTAAATCTGAAGAGCGAAGATAAGAGAACGCTCGATATGTACGGCTGCGATCCCGACAAGCCATCGTTCGCGCGGGCCTGCTTGCTCGCGCGGCGAATGGTGGAGCGCGGCGTGCGATTCATCAATATCTACAACGAAGGTTGGGATGCTCACAGCGACGTCAGCGGCAATCTGAAAAAGAACTGCGGCGCGACCGATCAAGGTTCGGCGGCCCTCGTCGCCGATCTGCAGCAGCGCGGCTTGCTCGACAGCACGCTCGTCGTCTGGGGCGGTGAATTCGGCCGCACGCCAATGGTGGAAACCAATACCGCGCTCGGCCGCAGCCTGGGGCGCGATCATCATCCACAGGCTTACACCATGTGGTTCGCCGGCGGCGGGATCAAACCGGGTCAAACGATCGGCGCGACCGATGAGCTCGGTTTTCACGTCGTCGACAAGCCGTGCCACGTGCACGATTTGCAAGCGACAATCCTCCATTGCCTCGGGCTCGATCACGAACGGCTGACTTATCATTACGCCGGGCGGGATTTTCGGCTGACCGATGTGCATGGCCATGCGGTGAAAGAAATGCTGGCGTAGCAAGTTCCGTCATCGACTCAGTTGCGGCATCCACCTACGCGCGCCAAATTCCTCGCTCACGCGTCGGGCTACCTTTTCCTCGCTGCGCTCGGAGGCTATCGTTGGGGCATTCCTCACCTTTCCCTTGCCGAGACAAACCATGATTGCTCGCATTCTTTCCTCTCTCTGTCTGGTTTTGTTCACGATGACTCTCGCAACTGCCGCCGACAATCGCGATCGTTTCGAAGCCCGCACCTTCGAGAACAGCGGCGAGAAGCTCAACTATCGTTTGCTCAAGCCCAAGGATTACGACCCGAACAAGAAGTATCCGCTCGTCCTCTTTCTGCACGGCGCTGGTGAGCGCGGCGACAACAACAAGGCCCAGCTGCAACACGGCATGAGCGACTTCGCCTCCGATGAAGTGATGGCCAAGTACCCAGCCTTCGTCATCGCCCCGCAATGCCCCAACGGCAAGAAGTGGGTCGAGGTCGATTGGAGCGCCGCCAAGCACACCGCTCCCGACAAGCCGTCGATCTCGCTGCAGCTCACGTTCGATGCCATGGCTGCCCTGCAAAAGGAATTCAGCATCGATGACTCGCGGATCTACGTCACCGGCCTGTCGATGGGTGGTTACGGTTCGTGGGATGCCGCCGAGCGCCGGCCTGACTACTTTGCCGCGGCGGCCCCGATTTGCGGTGGCGGCGACGTCGGCAATGCGAAGAAACTCGCCAAGCTGCCGATCTGGGCTTTCCATGGCGACAAGGACGGGGCGGTGAAGGTCGAACGGACCCGCGACATGATCGCCGCCATCAAGGAAGCCGGTGGCGAGCCGAAGTACACCGAGTACCCGGGCGTCGGTCACGATTCCTGGAGTGCGACTTACCGCAACCCCGAGTTCTACGCCTGGCTGTTCGCCCAGAAGCGCTCGTAAAAAGCATTCGTAAGGAAGCCATGGCCAAGTCCAAACAATCGCGCGGCAAAGGCCCCAAAGCCGCCGCGCCGCAGGGAAAGCCGGAACCCGCGGTCGACCCTGCGCCGGGGGATTCGACCGACCCTTTGCGGGCTTTTCCCGCCGATCCGCCGCAGCGGAACCTGAAGCTGCTGATTCTCAGCGCGATCCTGTTTTTGGCCTGGTTTTGCTTCCTGGCCTACGTCGCCCTGGGTACCTGACAACTCGGGAAGGGGCCCGATTTGCCCTTTTCTCAGCCTCGGGGAGAGCTATACTTCTGGTAGGCAGTAGCCAGGACGCTATCGCCCTTTCAGACAAATTGATTGCCAGTATTCTGGTTTTGCGGGAGCAGATTTCCATGATTACGTTGACCGAGCGGGCCGCGAAGGAAGTTCAAAACTACAAGTCCTCCGTGCAGGCCCCGACCGAAGATTTCCTCCGCATCCGCTTGATGGCCGGCGGTTGCAGCGGCCACTCGCCGAAGCTGGACCTCGACAGCAAGTTTGATGACAAGGCCGACAGCAAGTACACGTTCCACGGCGTGGACCTGGTCGTCGACAAGAAGAGCGAACTCTATCTCGAAGACGCCACCATCGACTTCGTCGAAGGTCTCGAACAGAGCGGCTTCAAGGTCGACATCCCGATGGCCAAGAAGAGCTGCGGTTGCGGTAGCTCGTATCAGTTCTAAGAACTGAGCGCAGTTAGCAATTGAACCAGATGAGAGCTCGTCCTGAAAAGGGCGAGCTTTTTTCGTAGGCGAGTCACTCCGTGACTCGCAACAGCTGTTTGGCAAGTTGATCCCGATCCTCGCGTTTGGGCTCCGAGAAATGCTTGTGAGCTGCCGACTCATACAAGCAAAAAGAGTGTTGCGAGTCACGGAGTGACACGCCTACGGCAGGCGATCCAGATTCACGAACACATAGCTGCCGCCGTTCTCGGCGGCGACTTTGCGGAGGAAGTGATTCTTCGGCGAGCCTTCGCTGCCGCGGGCGAAGTGGATCGTGTGAATCGTCGTTCTTCCTTTGGCGAGCTCGCGGATGATCCGCAGCTGACCGGGATCCATGCCCGGTTCGTCGCCGTCGGTCAGCAGGAAGATGACTTCCGGTCGCAGCTTGAGCGCGGCCGTCAAGGCAGCCGTGTGATTGGTGCTGCCGAAGGCGGGCAACTTGCGGAGGAAGGCGAGGAGCCGTTCCTTGTTTTCTTTCGTTGCGGTGAGCCACTGCGGATCGAGCAACGTGGGCACCTGGTGATAAGCGACCACTTGCACTCGTTGCTGTTCGTCGAGCGAATCGAGTTGATGCGCCAGCTCATCGGCGGCAGCGCGAATGGCGCCGAGGCCTTGCTCGCCCATGCTCGCCGAGCGATCGATGACCATGGCGAACGTTCGGCCGCGGGCCGCCGTGCCGTAGAGTTGCAAGTTGCCGGGCTGCCCCTGCGGCTCGCCACCCGAGCCGCGCGTCATCGCATCGTCGGGATAGTAATGTCCGGCCTGTTCGCCGCCGAGCATGTTCCGCCGCGCACTGCCGCCGGTGGTGTTGGCCAGCATGCCATCGGCGGCAGCGAACGAATCTTCCGTGGCCGGCAGCTGGAAATTCGATGGGAATTTTAGCAGGACTTCCTTCGGAAGATGATCTGTGGTTGGCAGCTCTGTTGGCGGCGGAATGACTGCAACTGGATCCTCAACCGGCTCGCTCGGCTCCACGACGGGTGCTGGCGACTCAGCTTCCGGCGCGGTGGACATCTCAGCAACGGGCGCCGGTCGTGGCTTGTTCGCGCTTCTCCACCAGAGAATGCCGATCGCCGTCACTTGCAGCAAGCAGATCGTCAGGAGCACGGGGATAAGGATCGAGAGCCGAAACCACGACGGCTGCGCATCCTTTGCTGAGTCATCTTTACTGATCATGGATCGTGCTTTTGCCCCTGCGAGCATTATCAAATCGGATCAGTTGCAAAGCAAGGAACGAAAAGTAGCTGAATTCGCCAGAATTCAGACCGAGCAGTTCGAGGTGACAGACTGAATTCTGGCGAATTCAGCTACACGTGACCTTGCAAGTCTCTTCGTTACCAAGGTGTTACGGAGTTCTGCGCGATTTGCGGTTACTATGTCGGCGGGCAAATTCCTCTTCGCGATCGGAGACTATGATGCGGCGACTGACATTATCTTTGTGCCTGATTTTTGGCGTCACGGCGGCGCTCGCCTCGGCGGCCGAGCGAAATCCTCAAGAGCTCGAACTGACGACGCAGCGAGTCATCATCTTCAAGGATGGCTACTCGCTAATCATCAAGAAAGGTACGGCGACGAGCGATAAGGAGGGGGAGGTCTTCACCGATGAAGTTCCCGAAGCTGCCGTGCTCGGTTCGTTCTGGGCGACGCCGGAGCAAGGCCGATTGATCTCGATGGTCGCAGGTTGGAAGGCGACGAAGAACAGCGAGGAGAAGCAAATCCCTTGCACGCAGCCGCTCGAAATCCTGCTGGCGAACAAAGGGAAGCAAGCCAAGATCGAGTTGCACGACAAGACGATCTACAACGGCGTGATTCGCGAAGTGCTCGTCGATCGAACCGAGGCTCCGCTCGCGCCGGCCCAGATGGAATTTCTCGAGCTCGCAGCGGCGAAACCAAAAGCGCCGCTGCCGGTCTCGAGCAAAGTCTCGCGACTTCGGCCTGCCGAAACGACAAGCGAACACACGCTCACTTCGGTGGCCGGTTCCAACTTTGTGCTTCGCACCGACGACGGCGATGTGCTGCTGCAAGTGCCACAGATCCGCTCGATCCAGGTCAAAGACATGAACACCAGCTTGAGCAAGACGCTCACCACCAGCAAACGAACCAAGCGGCTCAGTTTCAAACTCGAAGGTGCCGAAAAGAAGCAGTCGATCTCGATCATGTATTTTCGCCCGGGCATTCGCTGGATTCCCACCTATCGCGCGGCGCTAAGCGATAAGAAACCCGCCGAAAACGGCAGCAAGAAAGCCTCGATCGAATTGCAAGCCGAGTTGCTCAACGAAGCCGAAGATTTTGAAGACGTGCCGGTCGACATCGTAGTCGGTGTGCCGAACTTTCGTTTTCGCGGCACGCCGAGCCCGCTGACACTCGAAGCCACGCTTCGCAACGCGCTCGCCGAAGCCGCGCCCGACCTGATGAGCAACGGCGGCAACAGCTTGTCGAACGCGATGTACTCGCAGCAAGTTGCCAGCGTTCGCCAAGAGCGTGCCAATGCCGGCGCGCAAGGCACCGTGAATCTGCCGGGCGAACTGACCGCGGCCGGCGCGCAGGATTTGTTCGTCTACAACCTACCGAAACTTTCGCTCGGCAAGAGCGATCGCATCGCCGTGCCGATCTTCACGGCAGAGACGACCTATCGCGACATTTACACTTGGGACGTCCATGCTCAGAAGCACGACGTTGCCGTGGCGGCCACCGACGCGGGCAAGAACTCGCCGCTCACGCTGTCGAAGAACGAAGTCTGGCACCAAATCACGCTCAGCAATGCGACGAACCTACCGTGGACGACCGGCGCAGTGATGATCATGCAAGGTCAACAGCCTCTCGCGCAAGAGCTGCTCACTTACACGGCGCCTAAAGATGAAGTGCGCATTCCGGTGACGGTTTCGGTCGATACTCGCGGCAGCATCACCGAAAAGGAAACCGCCCGCGACCTGCGAGCCATGGAATGGGCCGGCTACAACTACGCCCGCATCGAACGGCAAATGAAGTTGCACCTGTGCAACAACAAGCCGGTCGACATCAAAGCCGAAATCACCCTCCGCATCGGCGGCAAAGTAACGAAGGCTTCGACCGACGGCGACGTGACCATCGGCCCATACAACGCGTCTGACTGGATTCAGTACACCGGCCATCCCGCCGTGAACAACAGCTCGACAGTGGTCTGGAAAGTGACGCTCAAGCCCGGCGAGAACTTTGAGCCGGAAGTGACTTACCAGCACTACGCGCGGCACTAACCGCTGCGCAATACCATCTTTGCAGGCTCGGGAGGGCGAGGCTCCCGCCGAGCCGCCGAGGTGGAATTGCGAAGGCCGTTGGCGACTGCTTTCGACCGGCGCGGCTCGGCGGGAGCCTCGCCCGCCTCGCCCTCCCGGGGACTTCGACGCCAGCGTGCACGACTGTGCGGAGTGTCGACGCTGGACCAGAGTTGTCTAGCGTGCGTGTCCTTTGCATTTGGCGAATCCTGGGCAGCCAACGGCGTGGGCTGGGCCGAAGACAAACTGCATTTTGTGGCTATTGATTTCAAAGCCTTTCCCTTGCCCGCGCGCGTGACGCAGTATGGGAACTACTCAGCTCGCAGTAAAACCACCCGAAAGAGTTGCAATATGGTGCAATATCGAAACCTGGTGAAAAGTGCGTAAAGCGTTTTAAGCAAAGACGTTTGCATAGAAACTAGATTTGCATCACCTACAATATTGCCACCCCCTATTCGAGGCTGTTCAGCGATACTTAGCCTTGTTCAGGCAAGGGAAAACGGATCTCCACAAAGCGATTCTCCTGACTCCTGTAAGGTTCTAACTTGGCACCGGTAAACCCAGAGGATTCCTGGATGAATCAACCCTCACGAGTTTCCGATGTCCCTTTTATTCACCCCTCCCCGACCTCCCCAAACAGGGCCCGCCATCGTCCTGTCGGCCCCGCACGCTTATCATAAGGAACAACCCACCTGCACCGCGAAGCCCGGTTGTCTGCCGGGAACTCCTGGTTGCAGGTCCACAGGACGCGCGGGGAACTCAGCACCGATGGCAGTGGACGATTCACCCCTGACCCGCACCAGCCTGGTCTTGCAGTTGCGCGAGCCCGGCAACAACGTGGCGTGGCAGGAATTTGCCCGGCTCTATGGGCCGGTGATTTACGGCTTTGCTCGCAAACGCGGGCTGCAAGATGCCGATGCGGCCGACATGATGCAGGACGTTCTGCGGAGCGTTTCGGGCGCGATTGGCACGCTCGATTACGATCGGCAGCGCGGCACGTTTCGCGGTTGGCTATTCACCATCACGCGCAACAAGATTTTCAATTTCCTCTCGGCCCGCAAGATTCGGCCGCAGGGTTCGGGCGATACGACGACCAATAAGTTGCTCGATCAGCAGCCCGGTGAAAACGACGGCGAAGATACTTGGGAGATCGAGTATCAGCGACGGATCGCGGCGATCGCGATGGAAAAGATCAAAAGCGAATTTCAAGCAAAAAGCTGGCAGGCATTTTGGCGAACCGCCGTGGAAGGAGTTGGCGTCGGCGAAGTGTCGAAGGAACTCAGCATGTCGGCCGGGGCGATCTATGTCGCCAAGAGTCGCGTGCTGGCCCGGCTGAAGGAAGAAGTCGACATCCTGCGAAAGCAGGAGGACGCATAACATGACAAACAACATCAAAGACATCACGGCTTGCCCACCGACCGAAGAACTGCGGCAACTGCTCGGCACCCAACTCAGTGGCGAACGTCAGCAGGAATACACCGATCACCTCGACCGCTGCCCTTGCTGCCAGAACAAACTGGAAGAGCTCGCGACCGAAGGGACGAATCTCTCGAGCGTCGTCGAGCATTTGAATCAAGCAGATCCGGTAGCGACGTCGGCCTATTGGCCGGCGATTCGTGAGATCGATGCAGCCATCGCGCAAGCTGCTGGCAACATGGCCGGCATGAACAAGAACGCCGTCGTCACGCCACCGCCCGTCGAGCGCAAGCCACGCAAGAAAGATGCGACGCTCGATTTTCTCGATCCGCCGACGGACCCGAGCTATCTCGGCCGGCTCGCGCACTTCGACGTGATGCGAATCCTCGGCCGCGGCGGTATGGGCGTGGTCCTCGAAGCTTTTGATTCCAAACTGCAACGGCATGTGGCAATCAAAGTTCTCGATCCGGAACTCGCCGAAGAAGAACTGAGCAAACAGCGCTTTTGCCGCGAAGCCCGTTCGGCTGCGTCGGTCACGCACGAAAACGTCGTGGCGGTACACCAGGTCGAGAAGGTTCCCGAAAAGGGAATCGCTTTTCTCGTCATGCAGCTCATCAGCGGTGAAACGCTCGAACAGCGTCTGCAGCGCGAAACAAAGCTGCCGCTCGCCGAGATCGTCCGCATCAGCATGGAAGCTTCTCGTGGCTTGGCTGCTGCGCACTCGCAGGGCTTGATTCATCGCGACATCAAGCCCGGCAACATTCTGCTCGAACCGCCGACGCAGCGCGTGAAGCTGACCGACTTTGGTCTCGCCCGCATTGCCGAAGATGTGAAATTGACGCGCACCGGTTTTGTCAGCGGCACGCCTTTGTACATGGCGCCTGAACAAGCGATGGGGGCCGAGCCCGATCCGCGCTCCGATCTCTTCAGCCTCGGCGCGATTATGTACGAAATGGCCGCTGGTCAGCCGCCGTTCACCGGCAGCAGTGCGCTGGCGATCTTGAAGCAGATCACCGAGGTGAAACATCGGCCGTTGAAGGAAGTGAATCCGAACGTCCCCGAATGGTTTGCCGAAATCGTCGACGACTTGCTGGCCAAGAAGCCCGCCGATCGCTACGACACGGCCAACGACTTGGCCGAAGTTTTGGAATATCACTGGGCTCACTTAAAAACATCTTCGGAGGATCTGCCCTCGGTTTGCCAGATCGAACTCAAACGGCGGCGCACGCGCAACACCGTTGTCATCAGCGCCGTGGGTGCGGCCCTGCTGGCCGTGGGTTTGATCGTCGGTTCAATGTTCAACGGTGGTGTCGGCAAGTCGAATCCTGCTGTGCCCGTTGCTGCCAAGAGTTCGGCGGAACCCATTGCCGTGCTCAGCGCGAATGCCGGCACCGTTTGGTCGGCGTCGTTCGATCCCAAGAGCGAAACGATCGCAACGGGTATCGAAGACGGCTCGGTTCGTTTGTGGGACCTCAAAACGAAGTCGGTGAAGTCGACACTCGAAGCGCACAGCGGCCTCGTTTGGCACGTGCAATTTGCTCCCGATGGTCGCTACCTGGCGACAACCGGCGACGACAGCAAGTTGAAGATCTGGAAGGTCGGCGAAGCCAAGCCGCTGCAAACATTCGCGGCGACCAACGCGATTCGCGGCTTGGCCATTTCGCAAGACGGCAGCATCATCTTCGCCGGCGGTCGCGATGGCAGCGTGTACAAGTTCTCGCCCGATGCCTCCGAACCCCTCGCCACGGAGAAGCTCGAAGGCTCGATCTTCACCGTCGCGCTTTCCCCCGATGGCAAGACGCTCGCCGTCGCTGGCAGCGGCAAAACGATTTTCTTGCTCGACGCCGACACGTTTCAGCCGAAGCTGAAGCTGGAGAAGCACGCTGGCCAGATCTACGGTCTGGCCTTTCACAAGGATGGCCACCTGCTGGCCTCGGCAGGCTGGGACAAAACCATTCGCCTGTGGAACGTCGGCACCGGCCTCGTCGAAAAAGAATGGGCCGGCGAAAGTGACGACCTGTGGGACATCGCCTTCTCGCCCGACGGCACGAAGCTGGCCACCGCCGGCGGCGACCGATCAGCGAAACTGTGGGATGCCGCGACCGGCAAGTTGCTGGCGACCTACCTCGGTCATACCAACAGCGTCCACGGCGTAAACTTCAACGCCGACGGCACGCTGCTGATCAGCGGCAGCAGAGATGGCTCGGCGCGGGTTTGGCCAGTGAAGTAACGTTCGATCAAAACGCCCCTGTCCCTGCGGCAGGGGTTTACTGGCTTTTGCACTATTCAAATTCACTGCGCCAGATGAGCAAATCAAAATACAAGCTCTACGGTACAGTGAAATGCAATTCCCCGCGGCCAGAGTTAGCCGCCATTGCTGGTAAGCAAGTTGGCATTATTGCAATCCATCAAAGCCCCAACCAACGTTGGGAATATATAGTTGCAGCTGATAGTAAAGGTGCGCCCTACTTCCAATGCATGGAGTCAGAACTTGGGCCGGCCGAGAAAAGTGATGCTTTTGCGGATCTGCGAACGTATCCAACTATCCGCCGTGCGTTAGGTGGCTTCTTGCACCAAGACTTTGACTTTGAATTTAATTCTGTCGCGGACGCCATTCACGCAGCAGTCAAACATGCAGAGAAGCGAGCACTGATTCTTGAACTCAGTGAACTTGAGAAGCAATCGGACGAAACCATTGCTGAAGTTCTCGGTGATCATGATGTCGATCTCTGGAATTGCACTACTCCCCGCGAACTCTTAGTCACTATGAAGACCTTGGCAAACTTATGTACGCCGACGGCACTCTGCTAATCTCCGGCAGTCGCGACGGCTCTGCGCGAGTTTGGCCGGTGAAGTAATCCAGATAGCCCGAGCCGTAAGGCGACGGGGCAGTGCGCATAGACTTGAGGTTCACGAACGTGCGACAGCACAAGAAGAAGCGAGTTTGACCTGGCTCTTCATGCTCTCGCGACTCGACCGTTTCGGTGCTGCCGCACGTTGCCAACGGAAGAGATCACTCGCAGTTCCCTTCCGCTCACGCGTCGGGCTACCTGTCGATTCGGCGTGCGGTTGCAAAAGTTCTTGCGCACTCGGACCTAAGTTGTCCAGAGCGGCGCATCTAATGGTATAGTGTTGTTTCTCATTTTGGTGGAAAGGTCCATTAGCGAGCCAGGACCTCGATATGGCCGATGACCGCCGAGATCCTGGAGAAGACGCCGTTGATTTTGCCGGCTTCTTCGGAACACAACTCACTTTCGCCGACCGGCGTTTCGTACGTGGAAAAGAGTTCGCCTTCAAATTCTCCATTCGCCTCCAACTTGCGAATCGCGAGGCAGGCTGGCGGAGCATTCGGTCCCAAGGTGACAGGCACGTAGTCTCCCGCCCGAAGCTCGACGCTGTGGGCGAGTTCGATGGTGGCATCGGGCGTCAACAGGTCGGTATTTGGAGAATTGGTTGCGCGTTGCAAATCGACAAGAGATTGCCGCAACTCTAAATCGACTCGCTCTTCCAGCAGGCGGAAATGAAACGAAGCCAGTTGTGCGACCGACAGTGACGTGAAAACGCCTCGCACGCCCTGCTGATATTGCTGGCCCGGAACGGTGGAGATTAGGAATTCTTTCTCGCGAATCGGCACGTTGAATTCGCATTCTTGAAACCAGATCGCGATTTCACGAGCCCGTCTTTCCTCGCGCTCGGTCCAGGTTTCTCTGGTCGAACCGATCGAGAACGGCCAGCGCCATTCCACCTGCTGACCGGTGGCGAGGAGATAGCCCTTCTGGTTCGGTTCGCGATCGGCACGCCCTACGGTGCTCAGCAGGAACTGGTTGCCGTAGGGACTGCGGTAAGCGAAAAACAGCCATTCGTTGGGGTTGGCCATATGGCGGCAGTGTAGTGCAAAAGCCAGCAAGCCCCCGGCATAGGGCCGAGGGCGTTTATAAGAAACGCATCACCCCAAGACTTCCTTAACCACATGCCCCGCCACGTCCGTCAGGCGGAAGTCGCGGCCGTTCATGCGGAAGGTGAGGCGAGTGTGGTCGAGGCCGAGGAGGTGAAGGATGGTCGCGTGCAGGTCGTTCACTTGTACGCGATTTTCGACGGCTTTGTGGCCGATTTCGTCGGTGCTGCCGTAATGCACGCCGCCTTTCGCACCGCCGCCGGCGAGCCAGTAGGTGAAGGCGTGCGGGTTGTGGTCGCGGCCCGTGCCGCCGGTTTGCACGATGGGCAAGCGGCCGAACTCGCCGCCCCAAATGACGAGCGTGCTGTCGAGCAGGCCGCGCTGCTTCAGGTCGGCGAGGAGGGCCGCGATCGGCGTGTCGGTTTCGCCGGCGAACTGCGAATGGTTGTCCTTGATGTTTTGATGGCCGTCCCAGCTCCGCTCGTTCTCCATGCCGCCGGAATAGATCTGCACGAACCGCACGCCGCGCTCGACGAGGCGGCGAGCCATGAGGCATTGCTTGGCGAAGTGGTCGCAGCGCTTGTCGCCGATGCCGTACATCTTCTGCGTGTCGGCCGATTCAAGATTCACATCGATGGCTTCGGGCGCCGCAAGCTGCATGCGATAGGCGAGCTCAAAGCTCTCAATCCGCGCGGCGAGCTCGGCTTCGTGTGGCCGTTCGGCGAGAGCTTTCTTATTCAGCTTCGCGAGCAAATCAAGCGCGGCTCGCTGCTGCTTGTCACCCTGATCAGCAGGCCGGTTGAGATTGTCGATCGCATCGCCGCTGGGCTTGAGCCAGGTTCCTTGAAAGACGCTCGGCAAAAAACCCGCGCCCCAGTTTTGCGAATAACCCTTCGGCAAGCCGCGGCCCAGCGGATCGGTCATCGCGACGAACGCCGGCAAGCTTTGGCTCTCGCTGCCAAGGCCGTACGTCGCCCACGAGCCGACGCAGGGATAGCCCATCTTGGCCAGGCCCGTGTTGATCATGAACAGCGCGGGGCTGTGATTGTTCGAGCCGGTGTAGCACGAGTGGATGAAGGCCATGTCGTCGACATGCTTGGCCATGCCGGGGAAGATCTCGCTGACCCACGCGCCGCTGTCGCCATGCTGAGCAAACTTGAACGGCGACTTCATCACCGGCCCGACCTGCCCCGTGAAAAAGCCGGTGTTCTTATCAAACCCCTTCAGCTCCTGCCCGTCGCGCTTTTCCAGCTCAGGCTTGTAGTCCCAGGTATCGACCTGACTCGGCCCGCCGTTCATAAACAGCCAAATGACGCTCTTGGCCTTCGCGGCGAAATGGCCTGGATGGGCGGCGAGGGGATTCAAACTGCCACTGGGCGGATTGGTTGCAGACTCAGCGGCCGAAACGCGGCTCAGCAAGCCTTCGCTGGCGAGGAGTGAGGCGAGCGCGAGCATGCCAGCGCCACCGCCTGCGCTAGCGAGGAAGTGACGACGGGAGAAGATCGGATTTGGCTTCATCTTGTATCCCCGAATGTTGCGCGTGTGATCGGGCATTCCTTACTCTACATACACAAACTCATTCAACCCAAACAGCACTTGGCACAGATCAGCGAGGGCCAACTCCGCGGCGTTGGGTTTGTTGTCAGTCGTGTACGACTTCGCTTGTTCGGTGAGAAACGCAGTCGCTTCGGTGAGCTCTCCTTCGTCCGGCGTGCGGCCGATCGATTGCAGATAAGCACGGCGAACCTGGGCAGCGGGCGTATTGTCCTCTTGGGCGATCAGCTGTTTGGCTAACGCGTGGGCGGAGGCCCGAACTTGTGGATTGTTGATAAACATCAGCGCTTGCGGCGCGATCGTGGTGCTGGGGCGACCGCCGACACTCACCAGCGGTTCGGGCTGATCAAAGAGCTGCATCATCGGCACGAGCTTGCTGCGCTTGATCATGAAATAAACGCTGCGGCGGAGATGCGACTCGTCAAGCGTGCCGGCGCCGAACTGCGTGCGGTCGAGGCGGCCGCTCACCGCGAGCAGATTGTCGCGGACGATTTCGGCTTCCATCCGATGCGGCGAGAATCGCCAGAGGAATTGATTTTCCGGGTCAAGCTTAGCATCGGCAGCGTCGAACGTGCTGGCCTGCTGGTAGGCCGAGCTCGTCATGATGAGTTTGTGCATCGACTTCAGTTTCCAGCCGCGGGCCTGCAGTTCCGTGGCGAGCCAATCGAGCAGTTCGGGATGAGTCGGTTTTTGTCCTTGCACGCCGAAGTCATTAGGCGTCGAAACCAGGCCACGGCCGAAATGGTGGTGCCAGAGGCGATTGACCATGACGCGGGCGAGCAGATGGCCGGCGCCTTGGTTGGTATCGGTGATCCAATGGGCGAGGGCGGTGCGGCGGTAAGATGTCTTCGCGCCGGCCGGCGGTGCTTGTTGCCAATGCTTTTCGCGGTCGGGCGATGTCATCAGCACTTGCAAAAAGCTAGGCGAAGCGACGCCCATCTTTTGTTCGTTGTCACCGCGTTTAAGAAAGTATGTCTCGTTGAAAAAATCCGCTCCTTGCGTGTGATGCCGAATCGGCGTGACTCCTTCGCTGCAGACCATCACCTTCACAACATTAGGCTGTGGCGTTTTCTTGGCATGTTCCTTTTCGGCTTGGTTGAGCTTGTTCCATGCGGCGTCTTGCGGGCGATACCAGGCGAGCAGTTGTTGCTGTTGCTTGTCGCTACGATCCTTAGGGGCCGTCGTTAACGCTGCGCCAATGCCGGCTGGCAGTCCACCTTTATCGAGCGTGAGCGGCGGCGGCAACGTGGTCGCGGCAAATCGCGGCCGGCCGAGGCTGTGCTTGTTGTTATTGTTGAACTCGAGCGTGAAGACGAGCGACGCAGATTTCTCGACGACCAGCGGTTCGCTCAGTTCGTACACGGCAGCGTGATCCTTGCCGAATTCGGGATCGACGGCCCAGGCCGATTTTTTGTCGGCGTCGATCGTGTACTTCACCAACAAGCTGGGTTTCTGTTCGAACGTGGCTTGCGGATTTTGCAACGTCAGCGATCTATCGGCCGCGTCCGGCGTTTTGCAAACGACCGTCAAATTGGTGAGAGCGAAGTTGCCGTTATCTGCTCGGCCCGGGCCGTTCTTTTTCAGCGATGGATCGGCGAGTCCTTCGACGCGCAAACCGTGATAGGTGCCGACCGGCAGTTCCACTTCGATCGTGTAAGCATCGAAATCAGGGTTCGTGCCACTCGCGAGCAGCGAGCCATCGGGCTGCGGCGTGAGTGTGGCTTTGCCTTTCGACTTGGCTTCTTTCACGCTCAGGATCTGCCACTTCTCCGTGGTGTTGATTTTCTTGCCAGCCGTTTGTTCCCATTGTTCGAAGCGGGCCGGAAGCTGTTCCTTTTCAAACCTCTCCCGCGCGGCGATGAACGGCGCGTGCTCGGCATCGAAGGCCTTTTTCGCGGCTTCGTATTCTGCGGGTTTGAGATTGATATCGACGTTGCTGCGAACCGTTGTAGCGAATGTGGCAACGAAGCGGTAATAGTCGGCCGCCGGAATCGGATCGAATTTGTGATCGTGGCAACGAGCGCAGCCGATCGAAAGACCGAGGAGCGCGCTGCCCGTGGTGGCTGCCATGTCGTCGAGCGCGTCGTAGCGCGATTTTTCGACTTCGTTGGCCGTGATCTGCGTGGGAAATACACCAGCGCCGAGAAAACCGGTCGCCATTTGCGCGAGGGGTTCGTCGGGCGCGATTTCATCACCGGCGAGTTGCCAGCGGACGAACTGGTCGTAGGGCAAGTCTTGATTCAGCGCCTTGATCACAAAGTCGCGATAATGAAACGCGAAGGGCCGATCGTAGTCTTGTTCGAAGCCGTGACTTTCGGCGAACCGCGCCGTGTCGAGCCAATGGCGGCCCCAACGTTCACCGTAGTGCGGACTGTCGAGCAAACGATCGATCATTTTTTCAAAGGCCTGTGGACTTTCATCTTTCAAGAACGCATCCACTTCCTCCGGCGTCGGTGGCAGACCGATGAGATCGAAGTAAGCGCGGCGCAGCAACACATACTTTTTCGCTGGGGCACTCGGAGTCAGTCCTTTTTCCTCGGCACGAGCGAGGACGAAGCGATCGACATCGTTCCGCGGCCAGGCAGTGTTTTTCACAGCCGGCGGTGCTACGCGTTTCAGCGGCTGAAACGACCAGAACTCGCGGGCCTTGTCGGGAACGACGGTCGCCGTCCACGAATCGGGATCGCGCGGTTTGTCGACGAGCGGCTTGTCGTAAGGAGCGCCCAGGTCGATCCATTTGGCGATGGCGTCGATCTCCGCAGCCGGCAGTTGATCGCCGCCTTCGGGCATGAACGGCTTTTCCTTACGGCTGATAAAGCGGACGAGATTGCTGTCGACCGCCTTGCCGATGGCAACGGCTGGTCCTTTTGCACCGCCGCGCAGCAGACCTTTTCGCGTGGCCAGGTCAAAGCCCGACTGCACCTCGTCGCCGCCGTGACAATCGATGCAATATTTAATGAGGATCGGACGAACAACTTGTTTGAAGAGGGACAGGCCTTCCTGCATCTTTTCGGCATGGGCCGGATCGAACTCTGGCTGAGCCGGTTTTTCCTCCGCAGCCGCGCTAACGCTGGCAAAGATTGCGAGAGCAAGAGACAGAGCATGCGACGGGCGAATCATCGACAAGCCTCGGGCCGGAGAGCGAACCGGCTACTCCCGACAAACGCGGGCACTACCGGCAAAAACACAGGTGGGAATCTCGCCAGTCTAACTTGCTGCGCCCGCGACCGGCAACGTCGGTCGTTGTCTCGCAGAGCACCACAGAGGAAGATGCAACCATGGCAAAAGTATCTAACTGGCGAGTCGCATGGGTCATGGTGCGATTCTTCGCTGTCGCTTATCTGACGGTAATCCTGATGTTGCTTTGGATGGAAACGCAACTGATTTATCCCGCGCCGCAATATCCCGTCGGCGATTGGAAATCAGCGAAAGCGCACGGTTGGGAGAATGTCGACTTTCAATCGGCAGACGGCACGCAGCTCAACGGCTGGTATCACGAGGTTCAGCAACCGCAGGCCTATCTGCTGTATTGCCACGGCAACGGCGAAAACGTGTCTTACCTCGGCGAATATTTGGCCGGCCTTAGCGATCGCTACCAGATCAACATTTTTGCCTTCGACTACCGCGGCTATGGCCGGAGCCAAGGCTCGCCGCATGAAAAAGGGATCCTCGCCGATGGGGATGCGGCTCAGCAGTGGTTGGCGAAACGAGCGAAGATCAAACCGAACGAAGTCGTGCTCATGGGGCGTTCGCTCGGCGGCGGCGTGGCGGTGGATCTCGCTGCGCGAAATGGCGCCCGCGGCCTCATTCTGCAAAACACCTTCACCTCGCTGCCCGATGCGGCGGCCTTTCACTATCCGATTTTCCCTGTCCGCTGGCTGATGCGCAATCGATACAACTCGGTCGCACGAATCACGCAGTACCAAGGTCCGCTGCTGCAAAGTCACGGTGACAACGATTCCGTGGTGCCATTTGAGCTGGGAAAGAAGTTGCACGCCGCTGCTGTGGGCCCGAAGCAGTTTTTTGTGAACAAAGGCCTCGGGCACAACGATGGCGATCCTAAGGAGTATCGCGAATTGCTAGGGCTATTTTTGAAATCCCTGCCGCCAATGTCTGAGCCTGGCGCTGCCGCAGAGAGCGAAACGGCTTCGCAGTAGTATCGCTTTATGTTGATTGTGCGGGATGCGCCAGCGACATTTGCGTGAATGCTGGTCGATCAAAGCGATCGAGTTGAATCAACGGAGAACGAACCTAGCTTGAAAGTAGAGAAATCACTTTCAAACCAGGCCGGGCCCCATGATTGCGACGCCGCTGCTGATTGAACGCGAACCGATTCGCAAGCCGCACCCGCTGGCCGCGTATCGCATTGCCGTGATTCTGCCAGCGTACAACGAAGCTGCACGGATCACGCAGACGCTGAACAGCATGCCGGAATATGTGCGGCACATCATTGTCGTTGACGATTGTAGCCGCGATGCCACGAGCGACGTTGTCCGCTCGCTCGCCGAAAACGATCCGCGCATCGAACTCGTCCGCCACGAGAAGAACCAAGGCGTCGGTGGCGCGATGATCTCTGGTCTGACGCGAGCCCGCGAATTGCATGCTCAAATCGCGGTCAAAATGGATGGCGATGGCCAGATGTCGCCGACCGATTTACCGGCGCTGCTGCGACCACTCGTCAACGGTCAGGCCGACTTTGCGAAGGGGAATCGTCTTCACGATTTCCTCGCACTCGCCAGCATGCCGCCGCTACGCCGGGCGGGAAATATGGCGCTCAGCTTTTTGACGAAGGCCGCCGTTGGTTATTGGAACATCGCCGATCCGTGCAACGGCTACGTGGCGATTCGTGGTGAAGTGCTGCAAGCGCTGCCGCTGCAGTCGCTGCAGCGGAGTTTCTTTTTCGAGACTTCGCTCCTCGCGCAACTCTTTCTGCTCGGCGCAGTGATCCGCGATGTGCCAATGCCGGCCCGCTATGGCCAAGAGCAATCGAAGCTTCGCATCGGCCGCATCCTGCTCGAGTTTCCGCCGAAGTTGCTGGGCTGTTTGCTGCGGCGATTGGTGCTAAAGAATTTCATCTACGACTTCTCCATGGAAAGCCTCTACCTGCTCGCAGCAGCGCCGCTGCTGCTTGGCGGCGGCTTGTATGGCGGCTTGAACTGGCTCCGTTATGCATGGCTCGGCGTAGGTGCGCCGACGGGCACGGTGGTCATCCCCGCCATGATGATCATTCTGGGTTTTCAGCTGTTGCTCTCTGCGCTCGGCGAAGATGTGCGCAATGTGCCGACCCGTACGCTTTGCGGCGGACCGTTGCCGGCGGAAGACGACCTCGAACAGCTCGCAGCGAGTCGCTCATGATTGCTGCTCCTCCGCAACCAGCAACCGAGTGCCCGCTGTGTCGCGCCGGCACGATGCGCCCCGTCGCGCAGCTCGCCGCCGAAGCTGCCATCGCCCGCTGCCATCGCTGCGGATTGGCCCGCGGTGAGCATCGCCCGGCAATGGCCGATGCAGCCGATCATTTTCGCGGACTCGATGCAGATCGCTACCTGCGATCGGTTGGCGCTACGCGACTTCGTTCCTACGACAAACTGCTCGCCGAAGTTCAACCGCTGGTCTCTTCAGGAACGTGGCTGGATGTCGGCTGTTCCTATGGTTGGTTGCTCGAACGAGTCGGCGTAGCTGGATATCAACCGATCGGACTCGAACCTTCGTCCGCTGCTGCCGCCGAGGCTCGCACTAGCGGGTTAAATGTCATCGAAGGTTTCTTCCCTGCCGACGTGCCGGCCGATATCCGCCCAAATGTCATCAGCTTCATGGATGTGCTCGAACACTTGCCCGATCCTGTCGCGGCGCTGCGTGCCGCAAAAGACCAGCTCGCACCCGGCGGTGTCGTCGTAGTGCAGGTTCCCGATCAGGCTTGCTGTCTCTATCAAGTTGCGGAAGCACTCTGCCGCGCGACGGGCGGCCGCTCGTCGTTCGCGTTGCGTCGCTTGTGGCTTGTAGGTTTTGATTTTCCGCACCTGTACTACTTCACCCGCAAGACGCTGGCTGCCGCGATGGCAACTGCTGGCCTGAAGGTCGAAAAAACTTTCCGCAGCCCAGTCGGCAGCCCGCGTGAATCGCTCGATCGCGTGGCATATGCCAGCGCCGGGCCGATTCAGCTGAAGGATCGTTGCGTTGCGCTGGCGGTGGCGGGAATTCAAGTAGTCGATGGCCTGACGGGTTACGGAGGTTTGCTCACCATGATCGCGCGGGGCGACTAATGAGTACTTTGGAATTGCCAACCGAACAGGCCATTCACGAGAGAACGCCGACCGCTGCTGTTTCGCTCAGCGTGCGCGATTTGTGCGTAGCACTCGTTGGTTTGACTTGCATCGTGTTTTGGAACAGCTTTGCGGGTCAATTTGTTTTCGACGATATCCTGCAGCTCACCGACAATCCAAACATTCGCCAACTCTGGCCGCTCGCCGATTGGCAACGGCCGCTCGGATATTTCACGTTTCAGCTCAATTACGCGTTTGGCGGTCTGCAGCCGTGGGGTTACCACTTTGTCAATCTGCTAATTCACGTCGCCAATGGCGTGCTGTTGTTTGATCTCGCGCGGCGGTGCATCGAAAGCGTTGCGACGGATGAAACATTGCGCTCGCGAGCGAAGTATCTCGCCTTTGCGATTGCGGCGGTTTGGCTGGTGCATCCGCTGACGACAACTGCAGTGACCTACACCGTGCAGCGGCTCGAATCGCTGATGGCGTTGTGCTTTCTGAGTTGCTTGTATGCCTTGCTGCGGAGTGCGGATTCCAAACAACCACTTCGCTGGCAGTTGGCCGCGATCGTCGCGATGACGCTGGGCGTGCTGACGAAGGAAGTGATGATCACCTGCTTGCCGGTGGCGATCTTGTTTGATCGGGCCTTCGTCAGCCGCAGCTGGAGTGGTGTGTGGCAGCGAAAAGCTTTCTACGCGCTGCTGGCCCTGCCGCTGGCGTGGACGTTCATCACCATGCGCATGACCAACGCCGAGGAATACAACGCAGGCTTTGGCTTTCGCGGCGTTACGCCCTGGGAATATCTCCGCACGCAACCTCTTGTGTTGCTCCATTATTTGCGACTGACGTTCTGGCCCGATCAACTGCTGCTCGACTACGGCTGGCCGGTGGAAAGCAACCCACTTCGCATCTACTTACCGGGCGCAATCATTGTCTCGCTGTTTTTCGGAGCATTGATCGCTCTGTGGAAGAATCCGCCGCTGGGATTCGTCGCGGTCGCGGCATTTCTGATTCTGGCGCCGAGTTCCAGCATCATGCCGATTGCCGATTTGTGCTTCGAGCACCGGATGTATCTGCCGCTGATGTGCCTGGCCACGCTCGCCGTTTTCGGCGGATACGTATTGCTCACGAAACTCGCCGACAACGAAAAGAAGCTGCCTCTAGCGATTGGTTGCTTGATGCTGGCGACGGCTGCGCTTGGTTATCGCACCGTGCAACGTAACGCCGATTACGCGAACCCGATTCGCTTGTGGGAAAAGAACGTTGCCGCGCGGCCCGAGCATGCTCGGCCTCATTTGCTGCTCGCGATGCTCTACGACAGCGCCGGCCGATTTGCCGATGCTGGATCGGAATATCGGGCCGCAGTTGCCGCGAAACCGAACTACGTCAAAGGCTTGCTCAATCTGGGCGGTTGGTATTTCCGGCAAGCGGAATTTGCGCAGGCCGCCGACTGCTTCGCGCAAGTCAACCTGGCCGAGCCGCACAATCCAGCCGGTTATATGCAACAAGGGCGAGCTTTGCTCGAACTCGCCGATAGCAGCGCCGCGAAACCGCTGCTGGAAAAAAGTCTGCAACTCGCCCCGGCAAATCCCGTCGCGCTTCGCACGCTCGCCTGGCTACTAAGCACCGCGCGCGAAGATGATTTGCGCGACGGACAGCGGGCGCTCAAGCTTCTCCAACAACTGCCGCCGGACATCCATCAGCAGGACGTGTGGCGACTGGATGTATTGGCCGCTGCCCAGGCAGAACAAGGTGATTTCACCGCCGCTGCCCAAACGATGCAAGTCGCTTGCTCGCGTGCGGAGGAACAACAACGTCCGGCCGCGTTGCAGGCTCAACTGGCCGTGCGCCTCGCCAGCTATCAGCAAGGAAAGCCGTGGCGACTTGGTCCCGAGCGATTCACTACTGAAACTCAAACGCCATGATCGCAATCTCTTTGTCGCGATAGATGGCTCGCTCCATCAACCGCCAACCCAGGCTGGCGTAAAACTTCTCGCGATCGAGCGTGAATAAGTAAAGGCGCGGCACGCCTAATGTGCGGGCTTCTTGCATCACGCGTTGCACGAGCAATGTCCCGACGCCGCGCTGCCGAACTGCCGGCGCGACGAAGACGCTCGCCAGCCAGGGAGTCAACTCCGGGCGAATGTCGAGGTCACTTGCTACGAGCGCTGCCGAGCCGAGTAACTCCTCGCCGTCGCAGGCCACGAAGGTAGTGGGAATGGCTTGCTGCTGCAAATGTGTTTGCAGCCGAGCGATGCGCGCGGCAACGTCGTTGGCGGGATTCAGTTCGCCCCACTGCGCGTAATGCCACGCAGCCAGCGTGGGGATATGCCCGGAGCGCTCGGCGAGGTAGTGCAATTCAGTCATCGTAGGTTCCGTGGCTGCATCGTAGGTAGTGGGTCAGTTTGAAATTCTTAGCCAATCCCTCGCCCCAAACCAAGCCAGCATCAAAAGCAAAAACACGGGCGTCAGAATCAGAAGGGGAAACCACAGGGCCCTAGCGAGGATAGGTGACCATTCAGCCAACAGCGATGCCAAGAAGTTGAATTCGCAAAACAAGCACCACCACCGATATCTGCCCCGATTCTTCTGCCATTCCGCTGAAGCGGTTTTCCATTCGTCATATCTGCATCCGCACACGTAGCATCGATCATCCCACTCGCGTTCAACCTGATAGATGAGTTCAGTTCCACAGCGATCGCATGGAATCGACTCGTCAATTACATCGCCAATGTAGTTTGCCGGTTCGGCATAGGACATTCCAATGGAAGTCAAGATGTCGCCGCACCGAGCCACCTTCAGGCCGCAGCTTGGACAGGCTTCGCGAATGTCTGTCTCTGGTACCAGCATTCCTACATTCTAAACGCGACTGAATAGTTGCGGAATTCCGAATTTCAAACTGACCCACTACCGCATCGTAGCGGAGTTTGCCGCCGAACAGAAAGATGTGTTACGCTGGCGGCTCCTTTCCGTTTCGTTCCGTTCAGGTGCTGTATGAATTGGTCGCTACGCCTATCACTCGTATTACTCGTCGGCTGTGGCTTGATCGCTCAAGCGCAAGATAAGAAGGCGGGGCCTGCGCCGCCGGCCGGCGTGACTTACCTTCCCGACATCGAATACGGCACCGGTGCGGGCGAGAAACTGCGACTCGATCTCGCCCGACCTGAAAAGCTCGACAAGGCCGCTCCCTGCATCATCGTCATTCACGGCGGCGCTTGGACGCAAGGTGACAAGCGGGCTCACACCGATCTAGTCTACAAGTTCGCGCAACAGGGATATGTTGCGGCGACGGTTCAATATCGCTTCTGCCCGAAGCATCGCTTTCCCGCGCAGGTCGAAGACGTGAAGTGCGCCGTTCGTTATCTGCGAGCGAATGCCGCCGAGTACAAGATCAACCCGGCACTCTTCGGCGCAATCGGTTTTTCTGCGGGCGGACATCTATCGATGATGCTCGGCACGATGGGCAAGGACGACGGCCTTGAAGGTAGCGGCGGCAATGCCGATCAATCGAGCCAGGTGCAAACCGTCGTCGCATTCTTTGGTCCGACCGATCTCACCCGTACCGATATCCCTGCTCTCAGCGTCGGCCTGGTGAGCAACTTTTTGGGAAGCACCCCCGAGGAGGATAAGGGTGAACGGAAGCGCGCATCGCCGATCACGTATCTCGATCAGGGCGATGCGCCGATGTTGCTGTTTCAAGGAACGAAAGATCCGCTCGTGCCGCACACGCAAGCCACGATCATGGCCGATGCGATGACGAAAGTCGGCGTGCCGGGTCGCGTCGAACTCTTGCTCGGTGGCGATCACGGCGGCAACTGGGGCGGTGAGGAATACCTTCGCACTTGGGAACAGAGTCTGAAGTTCTTTGGGAATCACTTGAAACCCAAGCCGGTCAAGTAACACTCAGCGGCCGAACACTCAGTGAAGCGGAGTTTGGTAATGCGGCGATTTTGTCTGTTGATTCTGGTCGTCGTGGCTGCCTGCGCATCTGCAGCTCGGGCGGAAGTCGTCCGTTGGGAAATCGCTCACCGCGAGCCTTACCAAAACGGCAAGTCCTTTGGCGAGCGCGGACTCTATGAACGGCTGCGCGGCAAAGTACACTTCGCGATCGACCCCAAGAACGAGCACAATCAGCAGATCATTGATCTGGCTCTTGCGCCGCAGAATGACAAAAAGCGAGTCGAGTTCTCCGCCGATTTCGAAATGCTCGTGCCGAACGACCGCAGCCAGGCCAACGGTGCTCTCTTTTATGAAGTGAATAACCGCGGCGGTAGTACGGCGAAGAATTTGATCGACGGCGGTGCTGAGGATTTTCTTTGCCGGCAAGGCTTTGTCATCCTCTGGTCGGGCTGGATCGCAGAAGTACAACCGGGCGCGGGGCGCTGGCGATTGCAAACGCCGTTTGCCACGGAAGATGGCAAGCCGTTGCGCGGATTGGTGCGGAGTGAGTTCATTCTCGACAAGCCGGCCGCACGAGCGTCGATTGCTCACCGGGGAAATACAGGGAGTTTCAAGCCTGCCGAGGATCTCACGCGAAATGCAATCTTGTCGTTCCGCGAAAAGGAAGCCGAGCCACGAAAAGTCGTCCCGCGCGGCGACTGGAAGTTCATCGTTACGAACGTCACCGGCGAAGGCGTGACTGGTGGTATGGAAACCGGACAACTGCCGACCGTGGAGATCGAACTCACCGGTGGTTTGCAACCGGGACTCATTTACGAAGTCGTCTATGAAGCCGAAGACGCACCAGTGCAAGGCTGCGGCATGGCGGGGATTCGCGACATCGTTTCCGCACTCAAGTTTGGCGAGACGACGGCTACGAATCCGCTCGTCGACGACGAGAAAAAGTCATTGATCAATCGAGCACATGGCTTTGGCACTTCGCAGAGCGGCCGACTACTGCGGCAGTTTCTGTGGGAAGGTTTCAATACCGATGAACAAGGCCGCCAGGTTTTTGACGGCGTGATTGCTCACGTCGCAGGCGGCGGTCTGGGTTCGTTCAATCATCGGTTTGCTTCGCCGACGCGGACGAATAGTCAGCATGACGAGCACTTGTTTCCCGCCGATTATTTTCCGTTCGCATACGGCGATCAGCAGGATCCGCACACCGGCCAGATCGATGGCATTCTCCGCAAATGTCGCGAGATGAAATCCGTGCCGAAGGTATTTCATGCGCAGTCGTCGAGCGAATACTGGCACCGCAGCGGCTCGCTCGTCCACACCGACCCGCTCGGCAAAACCGATGCGGAAATTCCTGCCGAAGTGCGACTCTACACCTTCGGCGGTTCGAATCACGGCCCGGGCGGCGGCACTCCCGGTGCAAAGAGCAACGGTCAACTCCCATCGAGCCCGGCCGACTATCGGCCGTTGCTGAGGGCGCTCGTGGTCGCGCTCGATGCCTGGGTGAAAGACAATGTCGCGCCGCCGCCAAGTGTTTATCCGCTGCTAAGCGAGAAGTCGCTCGTCGGCTGGCAGGCGGAGCAAAGTGGTTGGCCAAAGATTCCTGGTGTCTCCTATCCGCAGCTGATTCAGCAGCCCGCAAATTTGTATCGCGGCCCATGGTGGGAATCGAAAAGAATCGCAACGCTCGAGCCGCCTGAAGTGCGTGAAAGTTACGGCGTCCGCGTTCCGGCGATGACGGTTAGCGGCAATGAACGAGGCACGCTCAATGTGCCAGCCGTTGCCGTGCCGGTCGGCACGTATACGAGTTGGAACACGCGCGATGCTTCGATCGGCGCCGCGGGCGAACTCTGGTCGCTGCAGGGTGGCTTCATTCCGTTTTGCAAAACTGCCGAAGAACGCGAAACGGCGAAGGATCCTCGGCCTGCTCTTGCGCAGCTCTACACCAGCTACGAGGACTACGAAACCAAGTATCTGGCCGCGGCGGACAACTTGGTGAAGCAGCGCTATCTGCTAGAAGAAGATTTGCCGCGTTTAAAAACGCTGTGCGAAAAGTTCAAGCCTTGGTTCAAGTCTGATAAATAGCGCGACTAGCTGGAGCGGGACTCGAACCCGCAATGGTGGATTTCACCTCAGGATTTTAAATCCCGCGCGTCTACCGATTACGCCATCCAGCTCTGCAATTACAAGGACTGCCAAAGCGCGAATTGGTTCGCTCGAATGGCCCCGTTTTGTGCAGCGTGGCCGCTGGCAACGCAACTTCTTGAGCAATCAGCGGCTTTATTGGCCACAAACCTAGTGGCATTTCGGCATCGCGTTTGCTCTTCACCTCGGTACGGTTGAATCCACACGATTTACTCATCTCTGAGGTCGCATCATGAATACTCCATCTGTTTCGGAAACTTGGCTGCCGCGTGAACGTCGCGACTGGCTGTGGCAACAAGGCCGCGAACGAAAGTGGCAGCTGTTCGTCGGCGTGTTGCTGGCGGTGGTTTTGATTCTCGCCGTTCAGCGCTGGAGTCGACCTGCGTACGTAACGCCATTGCAGCGCTATCCGCTGCGGGCAACTGTTCCACTCCGCTCGGATGTGCCTTTGCGTACCGACATTCCGCCGCGAACGAGCGATCCGCTGCTGAATGGCAGAACGCTCAACTATCCCGCAACGGCGATCGGCAACTTTCCGGTGTACCCAGTTGGTCCCGGCGGCCAAGTGATGCCGTTCTTTAATCGCAGCACGCGCGATCAGGTTGTGAAAGAAGCGTACTTCGTAGAGAAGAACGCAGGGCGGCCATTGATCAACGGCGTAGGCGTGGCCGCGTATGAGATTCGATTCGAGCCGAAGGACTACGACGCTGGCGCTCATCGCTGGGGTCGACTGGTCAGCGATCTGACATTCCCGGCGAACACTGAATCGCGAGTTGTCGTCCGCGTCGTTGATCCGGTTCGCGCCGGCCAACGAATGTATGGCGCGCTGTTGTTGCGGCTAGCCGACGGTGAGCTGGTGCAATTCGAAGCCAGCCAGGTCATCGTGCAAGCTGATTAGCCGACGTCGCCGAGTTCGAGCGCTTCGCCGTAGCGGATGAGAACCATCCGCTTCAGGCGGGCGTAGGCGGGATCTTTCAAATCAGGATCCGCGGCGATCGAAGTTTGAGCGTCGCTGCGGGCTTCTTCGACGATCTCCACATCGCGTGAGAGATCGGCAATTCGCAGCGGCGGCAAGCCATGCTGACGAGTGCCGAAGAGATCTCCCGGTCCGCGCAACTGGAAGTCGAGTTCCGCGAGTTCGAAGCCATCGTTCGAGCGTGTAAAGGCATCCAGTCGTCGCTGAGCTTCGTCGGTGCTGGGATTGGCATAGACGCATAAATAGCCCGGATGACTGCCGCGGCTGATGCGACCTCGCAATTGATGTAGTTGGGCCAAGCCGAAGCGTTCGCCGCCCTCGATCGTCATCAGCGTGGCGTTCGGCACGTCGACGCCGACTTCGACGACGCTCGTGCTGACCAGCACCTGCACGCGGCCCCGGCGGAATGCTTCCATGGCCGATTCTTTTTCGATCGGCGTCATGCGGCCATGCAGCGCGGCCAGGCGGTGTCCCATCAGTTCGCCGCGCTGCAGCACTTCCAGCGTCTGTTGCACGCTGGCGGCTTCGACGGCCTCGGTTTCTTCGACGAGCGGCACGATAACGTAACCCTGTCGCCCTTCGGCGATTTTCTGCCGGAAGAAATTCCACCAGCGACTGCGCTGGCCGTCTTCCGCGAGATAGGTATGAATCTTCTGCCGGCCCGGCGGAGCTGAGCGGATCGTCGAAACATCGAGATCGCCAAACATCGTCATCGTCATGGTCCGTGGAATCGGCGTAGCCGTCATCACGAGATAGTGCGGATCGATGCCGGCGCGCTTGAGCGCGGCCCGTTGATTCACGCCGAACTTGTGCTGTTCATCGATCACCACGAGCCCTAAGCGAGCAAAGCGGCCTCCCTCGAGGGCGTCGCTCAAGCCATCAAGCGGCTTTTGATCCTTGGCCGCTCCTGACTGATTCAGCGCGTGGGTGACCGCGTGTGTGCCGACCAGAATATCGAGTTCGCCAGCCGCGAGCGCATCGAGCGTCTTCTTTCGCTCGGCCGGCGTGAGCGAACCCACAAGCAAACCGATTCGCACTTTGCTGGCTTCGAGCGCGGTGGTCAGCGTCTGCACATGCTGCCGCGCGAGAACTTCCGTCGGCGCCATTAGAGCGGCCTGCTTGCCATGAGCAACGGCGAGCAACATCGCGTACATGGCGACAACCGTTTTGCCGCTGCCGACGTCTCCTTGCAGCAGCCGGTTCATCGGCACTTCGCGTCCCATGTCGGCAGCGATCTGATCGATGGCAATGCGCTGCTCTGTCGTCAGTTCAAACGGAAATAGTCGCGTGATGCGGGCGTCGATCCGCGCCGATGTCGGCAGCGCCGGCGCGCGTCGATGATGCGTCAACCGCCATTTGCGAATTGCCAGCGCCAATTGCAGGATGAACAACTCCTGATAAATGAAGCGCCGTCGCGCTTGCTCCAGGCTGGCCTGATCGCGCGGCAGATGCATCTGCGGCAACGCAGCCCGGATCGGCCACAGTTGGTGAGTATCGAGAAACTCATCCGGAAAAACATCTTCCACCAGCGGTGCATAAGCTTCGACAACACCCGCCATGATCCGCCGCATCTGCGTTTGGTTCAGCCCCTCGGTGAGCGAATAGACCGGCAAGATGCGACCGGCGGGAACATCGTCATCGTCGGCCAATAGCTCGTACTTGGGATGGACCATTTCCCAGCGAATGCCCTGCTGCTTCGGTTCGCCCGAAATCAGAATCCGCCGCCCACTTTGAAACTTCCCGCGCAGGTACGGCTGATTGAACCACAGGCAGCGCAGATAACTAGCTCCTTGCTTGATGAGCACTCCCAACAGCGACTTGCCGGTGCCGACGTTGCGCAGATCGACCTCCTCAATCACTCCCGCAACGCTCGCCAGCTTCCCTTCTTCCAGCTGGTCGACCGTCCGCAGCTCGCTCATGTCTTGATAGGCGCGCGGAAAATTGAAAATGAAGTCGCGGGCGTAATGCAAGTCGAGTTTCGCGAGCAACTCCGCCTTCACCGGCCCGATCCCTTTCAAGAACTGGGATGGCGTGAGGAGCGGGTCGGTCGTAACAGACGGAACATTCATCGACGTATTATACGAAAAAGTAACATAGGTGCCGTTTTCTCTTTGCGCGACTTGCATTTTTCGGTGCCACCGATTCAACTGCGGTACGGGTTATTTTTTCGCAGCTGAAGCCACTCCAATCACTCTCTCCAGGAGAGGCGCGATGTCGCCACATGGTTCCCAGGATCGACCGCGCCGCGGGTTTACCCTGGTCGAATTGCTGGTCGTTATCGCCATCATTGGCACCCTAGTTTCGCTGCTCCTTCCCGCCGTGCAAGCCGCCCGCGAAGCTTCGCGACGGATCAAGTGCCAGAATCAACTAAAACAGCTCGCACTGGGTGTCGAGAACTACGAGAGTTCGCTGCGGACCTTTCCCGCCTCCGGCATTGTCGATACGAGCATCGCGAAGTACGAATCTCGCTCGGGCAAGATGTTCAGCTGGATCGTCCTCACCTTGCCGTACATTGAGCAGGCATCGCTGCATACTCAGTTTGATTTCAATGTCTCGGTACTGAACCAGCCGAACGAACCGCAACAGGCACAGCCAGCCGTGCTCCTCTGCCCCAGCGATTCGGCCAAGGGGCGGCTGTATCAAGATCCAACCTTCACGAACAATAAGATCTTCGGCAAGGGAAATTATGCCGCGTTCGTCGGCCCCATGCATCTCGAAGATCAAAACCGTTTTCGGGGTGTGCTGACCTCGCACCAGCCTCATGCCCACAAAGATGTGGCGACCGATGGCGCTTCGAACTCGGTCATGCTTTCGGAAGTCCGCACGCGGCAGCAGGCAACCGATCCGCGCGGGGCGTGGGCGCTTCCTTGGAGCGCGACGTCGCAGCTGGCCTTTGATATGCACGATACGATCAACTCATTTACGACGGCTGCCGTGGGTTACACGCCTTCCGCGTCTAGCCTGGGATTGACGCAGCCACCGAATAACATACGGACCGCCAATCTCGACATGGTTTATGGTTGTCCCGATCCTGTAGACGCCCAACTGAAACGCATGCCCTGTAGCGCCTACGGCCCTTCACCGTACAATTATCTCTCCTCGCCGCCGCGCAGTTTGCATCCCGGTTGCGTGAACGTCGCTTATGCCGACGGGCACATTTCGACACTCACCGATGGCATCGACGAGTTCGTGATGGCCAGACTCATCAGCATCGAAGACGGCCAGCAGGTCACGCCTCCTTAGACGCAGCCAACTATGAATCAATCACCTGTTGCCGCAGGCGCCATGATTGTCGGGTTGCTGCTCATGCTGCTCGGCTATTTTTCCGAGGCGGTCATTCCTGGCAAGACTGTCTGGAACGACGAGCAAGCAGCCGCATATCAAAAGGCGTCGGGCGAGCTCCACGGAGCCAGCTACGGCAAAGGGCATGACCATTCCAAGGAACACGCGCACAACGAACCGGATCGCAGCTCGCCCGAGTATCTCAAAGCCAAAGAAGCCTTTGACCGCGCGAAGAGCGAACTCGATCGCGCCGCGAACCGCCAGATCTGGATCAAGTACGGCATCATCCTGACCGGCGTAGTGATCTCTGCCTGCGGGATTGTCCGCGTCGCGCTCGACAAGATGCAGGCCGATGAAGAAGCGACCATGACCCACAGGCCCAAGAAGCGTTCATCTTAGCTCAGCCGTTAAGCCAGCCTGTCTAACCAAACAGCGTTGGAATTACCGAGCCCTCGCGCACGATCGTCACTGGCCGGCCGGTGCTCGTGTGGTATTCCTTGCGGAAGTCGATTCCCAGGCTGTGGTAGAACGAGGCCGCGACCTGATCGGGCGTAATCGGCTCGCCTGCCGGGCCTTGACCTTTGTCGTCGCTGGCCCCAATCACCTGGCCACCACGAATGCCGCCGCCCGCGAGCAGGGCGAACATCGCCCGCGGCCAGTGGTCGCGGCCCGCGCTGGGGTTGATCTTCGGCGTGCGGCCGAATTCGCCGATGACGAAGACAGTAGTCGATGGCAGCAGTCCCTTCAGGTCGAGCGTGTTGAACAGTCCGGCCAGTCCTTGATCGAGTTCCGGTAGCAGGCTCTCTTTGCACTTCTTGAAGTTGCCGCTGTGCGTGTCCCAGCCGCCAAAACTGACGGTGGCGAACTTGACGCCCGCTTCGATCAGTCGCGTCGCCAGCAAACAGCTCTGCGCAAACTTTGTCGTGCCGAACGGCTCCGCGATCTGGGGATCTTCGCGACTGATGTCAAAGGCCTCGCGAGCTCGAGGTGAACTGATAAGATCAAAGGCTTGCTGACCAAAGCGATCTAGCCCTTCGACAAGTTTGCTGCTGTTGCGGAATTCATCGAGCCCGGTGTCGAGCTTGCCAAGCAATTGATTTCGCGCGGCAAACTTTTCGGGGGTTTGATCTTTGCCCAGCGAGATGCCGCGGACGCTGTATGGTTGCCCTGCCGACGGAACGCTGCCGGTTTGCAACGGCGCATATCGCACACCCAGATAACCGGCCCGCTGCGGCGTATTGGGAATGGCGACGAAATGCGGCAAATCAGAGGCGCCGGTCAATTCGCGGCTGATCACCGAGCCATAGCCCGGGTAGATGAGCGACGGCACTGGACGGCTGCCGGTGTTAACGTAACTGGTGCCCAATTCATGGCCGGCCAGCGTATGGCTAATGCCGCGCAGCACTGCAAATTTATCGGCGCACTTCGCCAATCGCGGCAGGTGCTCGCAAATCTGCAAGCCCGCGACGTTTGTGTCGATCGGATTAAACTCGCCGCGGAACTCGGCAGGAGCATCTGGCTTCAGATCAAAGGTATCCATGTGCGGCGGCCCGCCACCGAGATAGATGAAGATCGCCGACTTACCTTTTGCCGGTTGAACCTCGCCGGCGCTCGCGAGTTGCAAATAGCTGCTGAGCGTGAGACCCGCGGATCCGAGCGCGCCGATCTGGAAAAAATCGCGGCGAGTAACGCCGTCGCAATAGCGGTGTGTCATAGAGCGTCCCTGTCCGAAACAATTAATGGATGACGACGAACTCTTTGGTATTCAATAGCGCCCACAGCAAATCTCGCAACCCTGCGTGCTGATCTGCCGCCGCCGCATGTTCGCGAGCAATCGTCAGCTCTTTTTCATTCGGCGGGCGACTCAGCGTGCGCAAGTAAGCTTCACGAATGATCGCGTCGTCGATTTTCAGATTCTTGTTGCCCGACAGTTCCTTCAGCCAGCCATCCTTGCGGTCGAGTAACTGCTCCAATTCCTGATCATTCCGCAGAAAAACCCGCTGCAGCAAATTCGGCTCGGCCGAGCGTTCGCAATCGCAGTTGATCGCCCGCGGCGGCTTGCCGAAGAGATTCACCGCATAGTTACTCGCGCCGGCATCGCGGCCAGTGAGTCCACTGACCACGCCGATCGCACGAAGCGCGGCTGGCTTCTCATCGAGAGTCTTTCGCGCTTCCTCCGTCGCCGTTGCGTAAACGAGAGCATCGTAAGTCACTTCGGCGGGCAAGCGACGAATGACCGCGCGACTAAAGTTGCGTTCGTCGTGCAGATTCGTTGCATTCGGTCGGCAACTGAGTTGATAGGTATAACTGCGGGTAATTTCGCGGTGCAGCCATTTCAAATCGTATTGGTGCTCGATGAACGCCGCCGAAAGATAGTCGAGCAGCGCGGGATTGCTCGGCGGGTTAGCCAGGTTGAGATCATCGGGTGGATCGATCAGCCCGACGTGGAAATAGCTGGCCCACACGCGATTGACGAGCGCCCGCGCAAAGTAAGGGTTGTCAGCCTGCCGCATCCAATCCATCAGCGGTTGGCGCGGATCGGGATATTCATTGGTGACGACCTCTTCGCCGCCGAGGAGTCGCGGCGTGATCACTCGGCCAGCTTTGTTTGGCCGCGGCTTGTTGTTTTTGGCATTCGGATTCGGCCGCGGCACGCTGAGGTCCTTGAACGGCAGAGTGTTCCCTTCGCCCAGCAGCGCGACAAACTTTCGCTTGAAGTCACCGCTGTCTTCATCCCCCGTCAGACCAAGGGCCTCTTTCATTTCCTTGGTTCGATTGCGATCGCCGCCCCCGTAACGCACGCCGTCGAAGAACATCGCGAATTGATCGAAATCCTGCTTCGTCCATTGATCGTAGGGATGCTTGTGGCACTCGGCACACTGCAGACTTACGCCGAGAAACGAATAAGCGAAGGCGAGGGCCTTGCCTGAGGAACTGCCCAGTTGCCGCCGCGACCAATAGTAGGGCATCGTTTCGCGGGCGGCGAAATCGGCTGGCTTGTCGCTGCGGAAATAGCCGCTCATCTCGGCGCTGTAGTCATCGAACGATTGCTCCGGCTGTTTGCCGGTCGCGAGGACGATGCCTGCGACGAGCTTGTCGTAGGGATCATTGCGCACGAGACGCCGCTCAATCCAGGCGTGCCACTGACGGGCCTTCGCGCCGTTCAGATTCTGTTCGCAACCCTGTGGACCGAGCGCGCTGGTGTTTCCTTGCCAATCGCACATCTTCGTGGCCCACCACGTCGCATAGGCGGGTCGTTCGAGCAACTCGTCGATCTTGCGATTCCGTTTGTCTGACGTCGTGTCGGCAAGAAAGGAGGTAATCTCTGCAGGCGATGGCAGCGTCCCGGTGATATCGAGACTCGCGCGACGGAGGAAATCAGCATCGCTGCACAAATCCGCAGGAACGATCCCCAGCTTGCTTAACTTGGCAACGACGAGCTCATCGACCTTCGTCGGCGTGGCAACCGGCGGATACTTCGCACCAACCAGATCACTGACTGGCAGCAGTACGGGAATCGGCGTTACGCCGTTGTCATAGAAAGCGACGACGGCGGTATCGCCTGGTCCGAGCGCCGTGACCACGCCGTTTTCGTCGATCTCGGCCAGCGATTCGTCGTTGCTCCGAAAACGGCAGAGGGAAGTGACGTCTTCCTGACTCCCATCGGTCCATTCAGCAATCACGCGCAACCTGGCCTGCTCTCCCTTTTTGCGGAAGACAATCTCGCGTGGCTCAACGATCAACCCGAGAATCTCGGCTTCGTTTTCTGCCACCGGTTTTGCACCAGCAGCAATCCAGCGCTGCAGCAGGTGATGCTGCCAGGTGTTCTTCTTGAGGCGCTCGCCACCCTCGTGATCCGTGCCAAGCGTCGGCTTTTGCAGGATCAAACTCGCCGCGGGATTTTTCAGATCGGTGCGCGGCGTTTCGCCGCCCAGCAGCGCCGCATGATCGGCAGCGAAGTCGTACCCAAACAGCGACAGCCGAAAACCGCCCTGGCCTTGAAACGAACCATGACAGGCCCGGCCGTTGCAACCAAGTCGACCGAGCAACGGCAATACATGTCGCCGGAGGCTCGGCTCTTCGTCACCGGTCGCTGCCGCAAATCGTTGCGACGCTGGCGGCAAAATATCCGCTGCAACCAATGTCTTGCCGATCACGGCCAACGCAGCCACGATGACCAATTGAGTAATGTAGCGCATCGCCGGCCTCATTCCGCCCTACAACATCTCGCCACTGCCACACTTGGATCAGCATATATTGATCCAAGTTTGCTGTCGCTAGGAATTTCGGCGCGAGTTTAATGTGCCGGCAATACCCAATCGCTCACTCGCCGCGCCCCTTCAACCACTCCGCGCGGAGTTTGTTCCCCGCAGCTTGCGGCGAATCATCGGCCAGGTACCAACGGGCCGCGATGTCGTTCTTCCCCAACGCTTCATAGCTACGCGCCGTGACATAGCGCGCGCCGGCCTGCCATTCGCTTTCGCCCGACTCGCCGCGGGCGATCGGCTCGAGCCATTGAATCGCGTTTTCGAATTTGCCTGTCTCGAAATAGCTCAGCCCCAGCCAGAAGGTGGCGGTATTCTTCGAGTAGCGCATCGCTTTGCCGATTTCATCCATGTAGCGGGCCCGCTGCTCGGGATTTTCGCCGAGGAATTTGTATTCCTGTTCGGAGAGCATCTCGCGGAGAAAATCGGGCGACGACTCATACAACTTGATCTTCTGCGCGGAGGGTCGGAAGGAGAGATAGACACTCCGCGCACCCGGCGCCGTTTCCAGATCTTCGAAGCGGCCGCGGAGCAGGTAGTCGCGTCCCTGATTGAGCGTTACATTCCGCGGCTGACGTTGCCGTTGCTGTTGGCCCTCGACCAAGGAGCGATCGACGGTTTGCGAATCGCCCAGGTAGATCATTTGCTCGTTCGTCATCATCGCTTCGCGGAACCGCCATTTTTCGCTGATCTTGGGATCCAACTTGCTGGCTTCCGGGATCGCAATCGCGTACAAGATTGCTTCGTAAGGAACTCGCCACAGCCCCACGCTGCTGATGTGCTTGACTCGACGGAATTTCTTGTCCCATTCATTGGGCTGCGCTGTCAGAACCAGATCGAAGCGCGTAACGGCGGCGCCCCCCGCAACAGGTTTCGGCTCGGTGCGCGACTGCGCGCGGGCATTGTTTAGCGGTTCTTCGAGCAGTTTCATCCGCCGCGACAAAGACTCCGGCTGACTCTCGATGAGCACGGCAATGTTCTTTAGATTCTCGGCCGTGATCGGATACACTTCGCCACCAGGCGGTTGCAGCGCAGCTCGCAGCGATTCATCGGCGATAAATTGCGAGAGCGTGGCAATGCTCTTGCGATCGGGCCCAGGAATTGCCAAGCCGAGCTGCGGATCGAACAGGTAGAACTCTTCGTTCACATACACGGCTGCTGCCCAGGCCTGAGGACCGCCCAATTCGTTTTCGTGAATAATGCCAAGCATCACGGCCGGAATGCCGGCCTGACGGCAAAGCTGTACAAAGATCCGTCCTCGTTCCCAGGCGTCGCCTTGCGCGAACTGCAGCGCATGCTTCGTCAGCTGTTGATAACCGGGGCCGGGCACACCGCGCTCGTACGGAGGCCGTTGATCGATTTGCTTGCCTTCTTCTACCTTCAGCTCCGGCCCCTTCGGCTGCGGCAGCAACAGCTGCAGTTGAATGTTGCGAACCGTCCAATCAAACAGTCGTTCGGCTTGGCGCAGTTGCCGCGCACCATCAATCTGGCCACTCTTATCCATTGCTTCGAGCCAGGCAGTGAGTTCTGGCGGTGCGCTGTCTTGCGAGACGCGCTGCGCAATGTCATTCAGCCACAAACACTGTTGCAAATAATCCAAATCCGATTGCGAGAAATCGAGATAATCGATGCCGCGAAACGCCGGATGTTCGCGGAGGGCTCGCGGCAAGTTACGAAAGAGCGGATCTAGCTCCCACTTCACCGCGTCGACATCCTGCCGAGCCAACCATTGCTTGAGGTAAAAGAGCGAGTTGGTGACCGACCGATTGCCGGTCACGCGCCGAAACTGATCTCGTTCCAGAGAGGATGGATTGTTCATGCCGCGCAGCGCTTCAAAGGCCAGCGTCAATTCATCGACGGGCGAAGCGGCCTGCTTCGTATCGTCGACTTCCATCACACTCTGAGCGCGCGGCACACAACCGACGGAATTGAAGCTGATGAAACCGGCCAGCAGCACGAGGAAGGCGATGAGGGGCCAATAGCGAATCAGCAGGCTGGACTGCTCTCGATTTACCTCTGGCGACGGCTGATCTCTGTCGATGGCTTTGTAGTCTTTCATGCGAAGTCCTCCACCGCGGCGCGAACCTTGAGGACGCGATCGAGCACCGCGGCGAATTGATCGAGAGGAATCATGTTGGGCCCATCGCTGGGTGATTGATCGGGCTGAGGATGCGTTTCAAAGAACAGGCCATCGACACCCACGGCGACGGCAGCGCGGGCCAACGGTTCGACCATAGCGCGATTGCCGCCGGTCGCGTTACCAAGACCGCCTGGTTCTTGCACGCTGTGCGTCGCGTCATAAATCACCGGCGGCCCGAGAGCTCGCATGATCGGCAGCGAACGCATGTCGTTCACCAGCGTGCCATAGCCGAAGAATGTGCCGCGTTCGCACAGCAGCACATTCGGGCAACCGGCAGCGTTGAGCTTGGTGACGACGTGTTTCATATCCCAAGGGGCCATGAACTGCCCCTTTTTCACGTTCACCGCGCGGCCAGTTTCGGCCGCAGCAATCAGCAGATCGGTCTGCCGCGCGAGAAAGGCGGGAATCTGCAGGACGTCGCAAACTTGCGCGGCAACGGCGGCTTGCTGCGACTCATGAATGTCGGTCGTCACAGGCAAGCCGAATTGTTGTTTCACTTTGGCGAGAATCTCCAGACCGCGCTCGATCCCCGCGCCGCGAAAGGCGCCGCCGCTAGTTCGATTGGCTTTGTCGAACGAAGCTTTGAATACAAGATTGACCGGCCTCGTGCTGGCGATTTGTTGCAGTTCGCCAGCGATTCGCAGCGTGAGCTCTGCGGACTCGATGACGCAGGGGCCGGCGATCAATAGCAGCCGTTCGCCGCGGCCGCAGGCATAAGGGCCGACGCGGGCGGGATGATTGGTGGTGGTGATTCTCGTCATGATTCCTCGGTCCCTGAAACTGTACTCCAGCGATTCTTTCGCTGAGTTGTTTTTGGTAGACGCATTCTACTGATTTGCGGCGATCTGGCTGGCCGCCTGCTTCTCGGCCCACTCGCGTGCAACCAGCAGGTTCAACCGTCCCGGCCGCACGCAAATCTCCACCGGCAGCGTGCCGCCGGGATCGCCATCGAGCTGGAAGGGTACATCGGTCGACGCTTCGATCCTCAATTGCCTGGTGCGAATGTGCGTGAAGTCTGTCATCGATTGCTGCTGCCCCAGCATGATGCCGCCAAGGTAGAGCAGACCGTTCCAGAGCGAGCCCTCGCGAAACGTACACACGTCGAGCAAGCCGTCGTCGCCCGCAGCACCAAGGGCCAGATTGAGGCCGCCAGCGTAACGCGGAATGTTGACCACAAATACCCAGCGAGCGGTGAGCTCTTCCGTTAATTCGGTTCCCGCAGCGGCATCCGTCGGCGCGTACCGCACGCGCAGTTCCGGATATTCGTACGTACGGATCGCCTCGAAGATTGGTTTGATATACGACAGATGATGAATATTTCCTTTTCGCTCGGTGTGGAGGCGGCGGACGACTTCGGCGTCAAAACCGCAACCCGCCATCAGCGAAAAGAGCCGGCCGCCGGCGTCACCCATGTCAAATGAGTGTGTGATTCCGTCGGCAATCACCTGCGCCACGGCAGCCGGCTCGGCCGACAGGCCCAAGTGCCGGGCCAGCAGGTTCTCGGTGCCGAGGGGCATGATGGCCAGCGGCGCACCATGGGGCGTGATATTGGCGAGCAAAGCAATCGTGCCATCGCCACCGGCTGCGACCGCGGCTCGCAGTTGGTCTGCGGCGTGCAGCTCCTCAGCGCGGGCTTTCAGCAGCGCGATATCGGTGAATTGCTCAGTGGTGAAGCCGTGTCCGGCGAGCGCTTCCGAAAGGTGCTCCGCGGCGGCACTGCGGTCACGATATCCGGCCCGCGGATTGACCGAAACGAGAACAGTCCGTCGACTAGCCGCCAGTGTTTGCCGCTGCGGCAGAGTTTGTTGCTGTGAATCGCCAGTTTGCATTCTTGCAACTTAGCAAACCGGCCAATCGAAACAAACGGCACGCCTGGACGGGTGCCCCAAAACGCTGCTGCGCAAAATCATACACCTGAGCAGAAACGATACTGCTCCAAACTGCCAAACGCATCGTTTTTGAACACCGGCGCGAAGCCGTTTCTCTTCAGAAGTTGCTGAAAATACGATTTCCAGAATCCGAAAAATCGCAACCCTCTTTCAGCCAACGGCTTGCGACACAAAACAAACGGCTGCAGCGAAATGGCACACCGCATGCTTAAAGGTCTGAACATCACCCGCAGTGGGTGAGATTTTGTGCAAGTGGCCCGTTGGGGGCTCTGACGGAATTTACGGAAGCGGCAGTTAGCCCCTGGTCGCTTTCGTTTTCCATACGTTCATTGGAGACGTCAGAGCCCCCACTTTCTTTTTCGGGCCAGCTTACAAATTATATTGCCGGGCAGCGAAAAGTCGTTACGAATTTTCGTTTCCAGTCGCTCGCAATTCGCAGTCTTGCGCTACCGTTCGCTTCGCGAAAAGGTACGGTCTTTGCTTGTTACCTTCCTCGACAACTTTCGTTCCAACGAGGAGGAATCAATCATGCAAGCTCAAGAACCGATGGTCTTTCAAGACTCAGTCGTTGCCATCTACCACGACTTCGCTGCCGCGCAGGAAGGCATCCAGCGACTACAGGAAGAGGGCTTTAGCAGCCTGCAGTTCTCGCTGGTGGGTCGCGATCCCGCGACGCATCCCGAACTACGCGGGGCTGCCGAAGCGGGCGACCAGACCGAAACTCAAGCCCTGAACGGCGCTGGCGTGGGCGGTACACTTGGAGCAATCGCTGGTGCTACCGCGCTCACCATGACTGGAATTGGACCGGTCATTGCCGCGGGTGCTCTCGCGGCGGGACTGACTGGCGCGATCGTCGGTGGTCTGCTCGGTGCGATGCAAGGCTGGGGAATTCACGAAGATCATTTGCAAAACTACGAAGAGATGATCAAGCACGGTCGTTGCTTGGTGGTCGTTCAAGGCGATGCCGCGGAAGTGGCCAAGGCGTATGGAACGTTGAACACGACCGACGCCGAAAAGGTCGAAATGCACGCCAAGATGAGCGACGACTCGCCGGAAATCGACGACCGCCCATTGCCTCGCTCGGCTAAGTAAGCATTTGATCTCTATCGCGATCCATCAACACCTCGGTCGCTGGCGTTCAGCTAGCGACTCGAGGTTGTTTCATGTCGCCAAAAGTATTGGCACTGCCTCGCGCACTCGCTACATTCAGCGACTGGTTTGCTCTCATCTTTGCGAGGAGACATGGATGGCAAGTGCGCTTCCGCCCGAGACATTGCGCGTAACGATCTGGAACGAGTTCATTCACGAGCAAACCGTCGATCAGGTTCGCCAGATTTATCCTAGTGGGATACATGCCGTGATTGCCGCGGCTCTCGAGGCAAAATTCGGAACCGAGGTGTGCGTTCGCATTGCGACGCTGGCCGAGCCGGAACATGGATTGACCTATGCGGTTCTCGCCGAGACCGATGTGTTGCTCTGGTGGGGCCACGCGGCGCACGATCGAGTTGAAGATGATATCGTGCAGCGAGTTCACGAACGCGTCTTGCAGGGAATGGGCTTCGTTGCACTTCACTCCGCACATGCGTCAAAAATCTTTCGCCGCTTGATGGGAACGAGTTGCATGCTGCGTTGGCGCGAGGCTGCCGAGAAAGAGCGGGTTTGGGTCATCGATCCCGGGCATCCCATCGTCAGCGGCCTGCGTGACGAATGGTTTGAGTTACCCAACAGTGAAATGTACGGCGAGCACTTCGACATTCCCGCGCCCGAGGAACTCTTCCTCGTTAGTTGGTTCGAGGGTGGCGAAGTTTTCCGCAGCGGCTGTGCTTGGCGGCGCGGCAAAGGTCGCGTGGTCTATCTCAGCCCCGGCCATGAGACCTTTCCGATTTATCACAACCCCAACATGCAGTTGCTGATTGCGAATGCCGTTCGCTACGCTGCGCCGACAGGGGGCATGTACCTCGGCCAGGGCCGCAACATCGTGCCGTCCCTCAGCCCGATCAGCGCGACGCACGTGGTCGATGAAAACCTGCATCGCGCGAAATAACCGCCACCGCCCCGCGGCGGTGGTTCACCGGATTCTGCAGTTACTCCGAAATCGCCAATTACTTCATCGGCATCGGCGTCGCCATCGGTTCTTCCAATCGCACGAGCAGCCATTGTTGCGTCGTGCCGTCGGCAAAATGCACGAGCGCGGGAGCCGTATCCTGCGTCAAATTCGAAATGCCGGTTTCCATGATCGGCCGAGTCTTGCCTTTCACGGTCCAGGCGGCGCGCTGACAGCTTTTGTCGGCCATCCCTTCGATTTCCTGCGTCGAATTGGTCGCCGTGTTGTTCAGCAAACCGGTGATGATCCCTTGTTTGCTGATGGCGAGTTGCAGAAACATCGTGGGACTTGGCCCCGACTTCTGGCCATCCTGCGTGAGTGCAAACACACCCAGCGGCAGCCATTCTTGTTGATCGGGTTTGAAGTCGGGAGCACTGGTGGCGATGTCCTCTGCCTGTTGGGCATAGGCTTCTTCCGTGGCGACCGGTTGATCACCGTAATAGACCTGCCCATCGTCGTAGTAAACGTTCTCGCCATAGCCGTAGCCAACCGGGTCGGTCCAGCCGTAGCCGACCCAGCCGGTGAGCGCGGCCCAGGTGGCCCAGCGATAGGGGCGATTGATTCGCCAAGCAGCCCAGTTGGGATGATCGGCCCAGAAATCGAGACGCGGATGATTCTCACGAATCTGGTCGCGAATCTCATCGCGGCGTTCGACGCGGTTGTCGTGGCGATCCTGCCAGTTGTTGATGCGATCGGGACGATTGCTGGGCAGCTGGCTCGGACGATTTGCAATGCCTGGGCGATTGTCGATCCCCGGGCGATTATCAATGCCAGGCCGGTTATCGATGCCCGGCCGATTGGCAGGGAGTTGGCTCGGGCGGCCGCCATCACGCAGAAAATCGGCGGCAGCCCCGCCGGCGATTCCGCCGGCCACACCGCCAGCAATGTTGCCCGGACGATTCGCAGGAAGCTGGCTCGCGCCGGCGCCTGGCTTGATATCCAAGAAGTTTTGCAGCTGCCCTTGAGTAGGCCGCGTCGCCACGCCAGCGCCAGGACGAGTCGCGCCCGTGCCTGTTCCAGGACGACCAGCGATCGGCTGCGAAACCTTTGGCGGCGAAGGCCGCGAAACATTGGGAGTGCTCGGACGAGTTGCCGGTCGGGCAGCCGGTGCTGCTGGTCGCGGCGCAGGTCGGCTCACCGAAGGTGCGCGCGACATGCTCGCGCCGCCGCCCATGCGGGCTCCGCCACCTCCACTAAAGCCACCACCACCGCGACCGCCGCCTCCGCCGCCGCGGGCCATCAGTTCAGAAGTGAATGGCAAAGCGCAAACGCCAAGTATCGCTGCGAGTAGCAAAAATCGTTTCATGGGAATTACCTGAATCGTCGTTGAATGTGGGAGAATTATTTCGAACGGCCTACTTATTCCTTTTGACGCACCACCAGCACCGCGTCGGTGTTCGGCAACAGTTCATCGCCGATCTGGCCGTTCACAATCTGCCAGGTGAACTGATCGTTGTTCACCAGCGTGATGATGTTCACCGACGATGCCTTTCGTCCGTCGTTCGCCGTGCCGGTAGTTTGCACATGCCAGGCATTTCCCTTCTTGCTCCACACTCCTTCGCCGAACCCTCCTTCGGAATCAAAGACCCACGAGCGAATCTTCTTGTTCGCCGCATCCCAACCCACGATCTGCATACCCGATTGATTGATCCGCTCACCGACCGAAATCGTGAACGAGCGAATCAGAAAGTTCTGATTCTTGGCCCACTGCACCTGCGTTTCGATCTTGCCGTTGTCATCCTGATCGATCCAGTTACCGACCATCCACTCGAGTTCCTTCAGCCGCTCGTAATTCGAATGCGGTTTGAACGGCTCTTCCTCGGTAACGCGATCGAGTAGCCATTGTCCGTCGCGCTTGACGTACACCGCAGAATATTCGGTCTCGTCGGGCGACTGATTCGGCGCTGTTACTTTCGCCGTTCCTTGTTCGATGGCCACGCCGGGAGAAACAAAGCGAATGCTCTCGGTCTTGGCTTCGAGCTTCGAACCTTTCGCCATGGCAAAGTTGGTCGCGAATTGCTTTTCGATCGCTTCGCGGCCTGCGGCTTCGGCGCCAGTCACGGGATTTGTGTAAACGGCTTCAGGCGACCAGAGCGCCGCGAGCGCCTTGGCATCGCCGGCGTTGTACGCCGTGACATAGGTGGCGACGGCTTGGCGAATTTTCGCTTCTTCCGCGGCTTGATCGGCCGCGTTCGCTACTGCGCACGGCAGCAAACACAACAACAACCACTGGTAGGTCCGAGACATATCATTCCCTTTATGCAGATGAAGGATGCAGATCACGAATTACAGACGATTCCCCAAGATTGTCAAGGAACAGCTGCTGAGAGAGTAAAAAATCGGCAAGCATTCGTGCTCAACCCACGCGCACTGTAAACTATTACGACCTTGTGTACTTGTCCGACGTCTGCCCCTCGGATCACTTTTCTGTCATTCATGAAACGCGACAAAAAGAGCAGGCAAGAAGCCGAAGTCACCACCACCGAAAAGCTTTCTCGCAAAGATTACGACCGTGAGCTAAAGAAGCTCCACGTCGAACTCGTCAAACTGCAGGAGTGGGTCAAGCATCAGGGCTTGAAAATCTGCATCGTCTTCGAAGGCCGCGACGGCGCTGGCAAGGGAGGAACGATCAAAGCCATCACCGAGCGCGTCAGCCCGCGCGTGTTTCGCGTCTTGGCGTTACCTGCGCCCACGGAGCGCGAAAAATCGCAGATGTATTTGCAGCGATACCTGCCGCACTTTCCTGCGGCTGGCGAGGTCGTGATCTTCGACCGCAGCTGGTACAACCGCGCCGGCGTCGAGCGAGTCATGGGATTCTGCAGCGACGAACAGGCCCGCAAGTTCCTGGAAGCTACACCCGCCGTCGAAAAGGCCATGGTTGAGTCGGGCATCGTGCTCATCAAGTATTGGCTGGAAGTGAGTCCCGAGGAACAAACTCGCAGGCTCGAAGGGCGAATCCACGACGGGCGCAAGACCTGGAAACTTTCGCCCATGGATCTCAAGTCGTACAGCCGTTGGTACGAATACTCGCGCGCTCGCGACGAGATGTTCCTCGCGACCGACACTTCCTGGGCACCCTGGTACGTCGTTCGTTCCGACGACAAGAAAAAAGCTCGCCTCAATCTGATCACGCACTTGCTCGACCAGATTCCATACAAGGAACTGACTCACGAAAAGATCGTGCTCCCCAAACGGCAGAAGCCCGGCGACTACAAAGAGCCCGATTATCCGTTTCGCTATGTCAAGGAGCGATTTTAAGTCTCCTGCGCGCGAAGCTCACCTTCATTGTCCGACAACTTGAGAAGACACCGATGCCTGCCGAATCCGATCACTCCGCTTCTGCGGAACACGTGCGGCTGCTTGCCGCGCGTAATGCTCACTCTCCGTGGAAAAAGTGGGGCCCCTACTTGAGCGAACGGCAATGGGGAACCGTGCGCGAGGATTACAGCGAAGGGGGCGATGCTTGGAATTACTTTACGCACGACCAGGCCCGATCGCGCGCTTATCGCTGGGGTGAAGATGGTTTGGCTGGAATCTCGGACGACGGCCAGCGGTTGTGCTTTGCTGTCGCACTGTGGAATGGTCAGGATGCGATCCTCAAGGAGCGGCTGTTCGGTTTGACCAACTGCGAGAGCAATCACGGCGAGGATGTGAAGGAGTATTACTACTATCTCGACTCCACGCCGACCCACTCGTACATGAAGTACTTGTACAAGTATCCGCAGGCCGCGTTTCCCTACGCCGATTTGCTCGAAAAGAGTCGGACACGCAGTCGCACGGAGTTCGAATACGAGTTGATCGACACTGGTGTGTTCAACGACGATCGCTACTTCGACGTATTCGTCGAATATGCGAAGACGACTCCCGAAGAAATCATCATTCAAATCACGGCTTGCAATCGCGGTCCGGAAGCCGCCGACTTACATCTGCTTCCCACGCTCTGGTTTCGTAACGAATGGACTTGGCAAACCGATTTCGCCAGGCCGTCGCTGCAGCAAGTGGCCGGTTCGTCGCAGAACGTCATCAAAGCGACTCACGAAGTGCTGGGAGATCGCTATCTCTACTGCGGCGATGCGGCGCTGCTGTTTACGGAAAATGAGACGAACAACGAACGACTATTCAATACTGCCAACCAGTCTCCCTACGTGAAAGATGGCATTCATCGTTGCGTGGTGAACGGCGAAGCGAGCGCGGTGAATCCCGCGCAGGTCGGCACCAAGGTCGCGGCCCACTTCCGCTTGAATATCCCGGCCGGCGAACAGCGCGTGGTGCAGTTGCGACTGAGCGATCTACCGCCAACCAGCAGCAATCACCAGGCAGCTAATCTCACCGAACAAGTGGCCCAATTGCGGCGCGAAGCCGATGAGTTCTACGCAGCCATCACGCCGAAAAAGCTTTCCGCCGACCAAGCCAGTGTCATGCGGCAGGCGCTGTCGGGAATGCTCTGGAGCAAGCAGTTTTATCACTACGACATCAACAAGTGGCTGGAAGAACGGGGCTGCGATCCATTTCAAGCCAATCGGAAAGCCGCGCCGCGCAATGGCCAGTGGCATCACATGTACAACGGCGATGTCATCTCGATGCCCGACAAATGGGAGTATCCCTGGTACGCGGCTTGGGATCTCGCCTTTCATGTGACCGCACTCACGCTCGTCGATCCCGACTTTGGCAAGGAGCAACTCAAGCTGATGCTCCGCGAGCGCTACATCCATCCGAACGGGCAGATCCCCGCCTATGAATGGAACTTCGGCGACGTGAATCCGCCGGTGCATGCCTGGGCGACCATCTTTACCTATCGTCTCGACAAAGGCGTGAACGGCGAAGGAGACAAGGAATGGCTGAAGAGCTGCTTTCAAAAGCTGCTCCTCAATTTCACCTGGTGGGTCAATCGCAAGGACCGCTCCGGCAGGAATGTTTTCGAGGGTGGCTTTCTGGGACTCGATAACATCGGCGTCTTCGACCGGAGTGCACCATTGCCGACCGGCGGTTACCTGGAACAAGCAGATGGAACTGCGTGGATGGCCCTGTTCTGTCAGAACATGCTCGACATCACCTGCGAGCTCGCGCTCACTGATTCCGATTACGAGGATATGGCCCTCAAGTTTACGCAGCACTTTCTCTGGATTGCTTCCTCAATGGGCCAGGTCGGCGAAGGAGGCATGTGGGACGAGGAGGATGGCTTTTATTACGACGTTTTGCGATTGCCCAATGGACATTCGCAGCGGCTGAAGGTGCGCTCGATGGTCGGCTTGTTGCCGCTTTGCGCGGCGACCACCTATTCGGGCGAACTTTTGACGTTGCGCCCCAATATCGCCAAGAAGTTGAAATACTTTTTGGAAGCCCGTCCTGAAATTGTGGCCTCGATTCATGACCCCGGATTGATCGGCGTGAATGGTCGGCGACTGGCGTCGATTCTCGACGAAACGCGACTCCGCCGTGTGCTGGCCAAGATGCTCGACGAGAACGAGTTCCTCAGCGAGTTCGGTTTGCGATCGCTATCGAAGTTTCACGAGCAACATCCCTATTCGATGGATGTGCACGGGCAAACCTATAGCGTCGGCTATTTGCCAGCCGAGTCCGACACGGGCATGTTCGGCGGCAATAGTAACTGGCGCGGGCCGATTTGGATGCCGGTGAATGCGCTCGTCATTCGCGCGCTGCTGCAGTACTACTCCTTCTACGGTGATGCGTTTCAGGTCGAATGCCCCACGGGCTCCGGCCAGATGATGAATCTTTACCAAGTCGCCGAAGAACTGGGGCGCCGATTGGGCAGCATCTTTACGAAGGACGAGGCGGGGATTCGACCGGTCTTCGGCGGCAACGAGAAATTTCAGCACGATCCCGAGTGGCGTGATTATTTGCTGTTCTACGAATATTTCCACGGCGACAACGGCGCTGGCCTCGGCGCGAGTCATCAAACGGGTTGGACCGGCATCATTGCCCGCATCCTCCATTTGTTCGCCACTCTCACGCCCGAAATGGTTGCGGGAGAAGGCGGCGCGGCGTACTTTGCCACGCAGAATGGCAGCGCGTCGAGCGAGCCTCTGCAGACAACACCCGTTGGCGCTTGATCGCCCTGTCGCTATTTCATTCCTGCCTTTAGGTTCGCTTGACTTATGGACTCGCTGCCGTTGTGGGTGATTGTGCTTACCACGCTGGCGTTGCTTTCGCTGGCGCTCGAAGCCGGCTATCGCGCGGGGCATTGGCGTCATGAGCGCACGCCCGACGAGCGCGAACAGCCGGTCGGCGCGATGGTCGCGGCCATTCTCGGTTTGCTGGCCCTCGTACTCGGCTTCACGTTTAATTTCGCCGCATCGCGCTTCGAAGCCCGCCGCCGGGCCGTGCTTGAAGAAGCCAACGCTATCGGCACCACTTATTTGCGCACGAGTTTTCTGCCACGGGAGGAGCAATCTTCTTCTCAGAAGCTACTGCAGGAATACGTGACGATTCGCCTGCAGGCAGTGAAGGATCGAAAGCTCGAGGCTGCGATCGTGCGTTCCGGCGAAATCCAGGGCTTGCTCTGGAAGGAAGCAACCAGCGCTGGCAATGCGAGCCCGCAGGCCGAAACCGTGGGGCTGTATATCGCGGCTCTCAACGGTCTAATCGATCAGCATGAAGTGCGGTTGCAAGTCGCCCTGCGCAGCCGCATCCCCGCCGAACTCTGGTTTGGTCTCAACAGTCTGGCTGTGATGAGCTTTGCCGCCGTGGGTTACATGTGCGGGCTCTCGACCACGCGTCGCTCACCGGCAATGCTGGTGCTGACTATCTCGTTTACGATAGTGCTGCTGATGATCGCCGATCTCGACCGCGGTCAAGAAGGGTTGCTTCGCGTCAGTCAGGATGCGATGGTCAATGTGCAAACGATGATCGCCGCCGGCCAACCGTAAACCTTACTGCTTTTAAGAGTTGATCCATGTCGCGTTATCCGCTCCTTTATCAGGTGAACACGCGAGTCTGGCTGCAAAAGCACTCGCAGCGATTAAATCGCGCGGCGACCTTGGACGATGTTCCCGACTCCGTGCTCGACAACTGGCAGGCTGCGGGCTTTGACTGGATCTGGTTGCTGAGCGTCTGGCAAACCGGACTCATCGGCCGGCAGATTTCGCGCAGCAATCCTGCCTGGCTGGCGGAGTTTCGCGAAACACTACCGGACCTGACCGAAGATGACATCATCGGCTCCGGCTTTGCGATCTCAGCTTATCGAGTTCACGAGGATCTGGGCGGCGATGCGGCGCTCGCGCGCTTTCGTGCTCGGCTGCAGGCGCGCGATATGAAGTTGATGCTCGACTTCGTGCCGAACCACACTGCTATCGATCATCATTGGGTGGAGGAGCATCCGGAGTATTATGTTCCGGGAACTGAAGAGGATCTCGCTCGTGCGCCGCAGAATTACTTGTGGGTGAAACGCGCCGGCGGCGACAAACTTCTTGCGCACGGCCGCGATCCCTATTTCGATGGCTGGCCCGATACGCTGCAGCTGAATTACGGCAATCCGGCAACGCAGGCCGCCCTGATTGAAGAGCTGCGCCGTATCTCTGGCCAGTGCGATGGCCTGCGCTGCGATATGGCGATGCTCGTGCTGCCCGACATCTTTGCCGCAACATGGGGACTTGCCGCGGAATCGTTCTGGCCGCGAGCGATACACGCGGTTCGACAGCTAGAGGCAGATTTCACGTTCATGGCCGAAGTCTACTGGGATCGCGAATGGGATTTGCAGCAGCAGGGCTTCGACTACTGCTACGACAAACGACTGTACGATCGCTTGCATGCGGGAGCGGCCAAGCCGGTGCGCGAGCACTTATGGGCTGGTCTCGACTATCAAGACAAGCTCGCGCGGTTTGTCGAGAACCACGATGAACCACGGGCTGCGGCCACTTTTCCGCCAGGCGTGCATGAAGCAGCAGCCGTCATTAGTTACTGCTCTCCTGGATTGCGGTTCTTCCATCAGGGGCAATTTGAAGGTTTTAAGAAACGAATTTCGCCGCACCTCGGACGTGGACCGAACGAACCGACCGACGAACGGATTGCGGCTTTCTATCAACGACTGCTGGCTGCCTTGCACGTGCCATCGCTGCACAATGGCAACTGGCAACTCGTCGAGTGCACGCCGGCTTGGGAAGAAAACGGCACGCACGACAGCTTCGTTGTGTTTGCCTGGCAAGGCGCCGGCCACTCGCGGTTGATCGTCGCCGTGAACTTTTCAGATCATCAAAGTCAATGCCACGCGCAGCTTCCCTACGGCGATCTGGCGGGGCACACCTGGCGACTGTGCGATCAACTGAGCGACGCTGTTTTCACCTGGAACGGCGACGATATGGCCCGCAGTTTCTTTCTCGACATGCAACCGTGGCAAGCGGCGATTTACGTACTGCAGGAGTAGTTCACTTCGCCGCCGCTTCGGCAGCATCGATCAGATCATCATCGTTCGCGTCAAGCGACTCAAACAGCGCGACTGGTCCGAGAAACTCCCGGCGGGAAAGATAGAAATCGCCGTTGCGATCTTGTGAGACGAACCAGGCCGGTGATGTTGCTTTCGGCTTTGCCGGAACCGCCTTCTTGCGCGCCAGCGGCGGAATCGGTACGCCGCCCCAGGCATTGATCGGCAGTGGACGAAACTCTAACTCCTGCAGTCGCGCGAGTTCACCACTTTCCGTTCGTGGCAAGCTTCGCAACTGCGTCAGTTCTTTCGCTGACAACCGTTGGTCACCGTCGATATCGAGAAATGAAAACCAATTCCCGCCGCGGTCTTGCAACACCACGTAATACCGCACGGCCAGGCCTTCGGCGATCAGCTCGCAGTAACTGCGCAGTTCGGCCGCCATCAGCAACCCATCTTGATTGCGATCGGCGTAGTCGAAGAGATCGCGGAGCCCGGCGAGAGACTCGTCACTCATGACGGCCGATTTTTTCAAGCCGCCGCCGCTGCTGGCTCCTTCTAGTTGAGCCACGAGAAATTCGGCCACGTTGGCGATATTCGGCAACTCCCGCGACAACCGGCCGCTGAGGATAACCGACTTCGTATTGTTCGCGTAATGGAAACGCTGAATCTCAATTGGCAGCGATTGCTTCTCGTTTTCAATTTCAAGCGAGGCCGATGGAACGTCGCCAAGATTCAATCGCAACTTGTACCTGATCGGCTCGTCTTTCGCTGTTCTTTTTAAATCAACTGAAACGCGCGAGCCAGAGAGCAGTTCTTTCAACTCGAGCGTTTCATCATCATTCAAATCGAACTGCTGTAACCGCCTCGCGGCGGTTTGCCACTCTTTCGGCTTGATCTTGCCGTTGCCATCAGCATCAAGCGCCGTGACGAAGATGGTCGCCAAACGCTGATCGTCGGCGGTTGCCGCGGCAGTGGCCTGCGTGAGTGGTGTGATCTGGGCCTTCGCGCACCAGGCCTGTAGTTCTTTCAGATCAACCTGGCCATCGGCGGAAGTGTCGGCCGTCGCAAGTTGCAGCGCTGCGAACTTTCCTGTCGCCAGCGGAAACGGAAACACGCGTTCCACTTCGCGTACTGAGAGCTGGCCGTCACCATCAGCGTCGAAGTGCGCAATCACTTTGGCGAGAAAAGCGTCGAAGGCAACCTGCAGCGATTCGCCGTTCTTCGTTACCTCCAACTGCAACGGCACGGGGCTCGGCTCCGCGGCGGCGATCGCAGCGGAGCAGACAGAGGCGAAAACAATCGCCCAGCCTCTCATGCCAGAACCTCGCGAATCGGCTTCGCATCGGGATCAGCCAGGCGGATCGGCCGGCCGACGTTCGACATATTTTGCTTTTCGGGATTGAGGCCGAGGGCCAGAAAAATTGTGGCCATCAAATCCGGCACGCGGACGGGACGATCTTCCACGGCCAAGCCATCAGCACTCGTGCGGCCGATGATGCTGCCCCCTTGAACGCCACCGCCGCCGAGCACAACGCTCCAAGCAGATGGAAAATGGTCGCGGCCGACACGCGGATTGATCCCCGGCGTGCGGCCGAATTCACCCATGCAGACGACGAGCGTGGAATCGAGCAAGCCGTGGTCGCTGAGGTCGCGCATCAGCGTGGCCCAGCCGTTATCGAGCGTGCCGCAGAGGTTCTTCACTTGCTCGAAGTTGTTGTCGTGCGTGTCCCAGCCGTTGAGCGTGACTTGCACCAGCGGCACTTCGCGCTCGACCAATCGGCGGGCCAGCAAACATCCCTGACCGAACAGGCCGCGGCCGTACTCATCGCGAAGTTTTGCTTCTTCGCGAGTCAGATCGAAAGCATCGGCTGCGGCGGTTTTGCCGAGTCGTTCGGCGCGATCGTAGGCTGTGACGTGACTAGCAGTTCCGGGGCCCGGCCGACTCGCGACGAACGGCTGTTGCAGTTCGCGCAACATCTGCATCCGTGCTCGCTGCCGAATTTCGTCGATTTCAGCCGATTGCAAGTCTTCGACTTTCAAGTTGCCGCCAGAACCAGAAACAACCAGCGGCGCGTGATTCGGTCCGAGAAAACCGGCCGCGACTGCCGGCTGGGCAAAGTTGCCCTGCGGCGTGACGCTGGCGAAGGCAGGGAGATCGGCCTGTTCGCGAGCGAGTTCTTTCGACACGAGCGAGCCGAGCGCCGGAAAACGGATCGGCCCTTGCGGCGTGTAACCAGTTTGCAAGTGCGTGGTCGCGCGGCCGTGGTCACCTTCTTTCGTCTGCATCGAACGAATGAGGGCCAGGCGATCGGCATGTCGCGACAGCTTCGGCAGGTGTTCGCAGATTTGCAGCCCTGGCACGTTTGTCGAGATTGCTTGAAACGGCCCGCCGTTGTCGGTCTTCGGCTTGGGATCGAACGTATCGAGTTGGCTCGGCCCACCGGCCATCCACAGCAGAATGCAGGAGCGCTTCCGCGCGGGCTCAGTCGCTGCTCGTGCGGCAACATTCAAAATGGGCAGCGAAGCCGCCGACAAACCAACGGCTGAACCTTGCAGCAATGTGCGTCGCGAAAATGATTGTGTCATGTGTGCCTCGCTTAATGGTTCAGCCGAAATTCGGCGGTGTTGAGCAGCAGCCAAAATACATCGGCATGAAAGGTGTCGGTCTCCACATCCTTCCGAGCCCCCTTCAGCTTCGTTACTTCTTCCGCGGTCGGCAAGCGGCCAAGCGTCGCGAGGTAGAGCGTTTCGATCCGGTCGCTGTCGCTCAAACCGGGGGTTTGCAGCACTGCAATGAGGGTCGCGTTGGTCCGCGGATTGGTCGCAGCCGCGATGAAGCGACCGTTCAACAGCGTCAGAGCTTGCTGCACGGAAGTCTCGGGTTCGCTCGGCGCGGTGAGGCGGGCAAACCGGCTGAGATATTCGCGGCGAGCTCGGCCTTGGTCGGGTTCGTCGCGATAACCGACGACCAATGCGAGACTATCGAAAAACTGTTCACCGGTCAGGCCCTTGGCCGTCATTCGCGCAGGGAGCTTTGTATTGTCCTGACTCGCGTGCGTGCGGGCACTCGTGCGCTGATAAGCATTGGTCAGACAGATTGCTTCCGTTAAATAATCGAGATCAAAACCGCTGGTCGCGAACCCCTGACCAATTTCGGCGAGCAGCGCCGGATGACTGGCGGGATTCTCGTCATGAAAATCGTCGACAGGCTCAACCAGGCCGACTCCGAAGAGTTGTCCCCACACGCGATTTGCGCCAGCTCGCGCGAAAAATGGATTCGCCGGCGCGATTAGCCAATCGGCGAGGACTTCGCGGCCGGAGCGCTCATCGGCAACTGCGTCGGTGGTCCGATCGAGCAGCCGAGCGGAGTAGGTCTTTTTGTCTTGTTCGTAGATGACCGTTCGACTCGTGCGATCTTCACGTAGTGGCTCAAGCAAACCAGCGCCGCTCTTCTTCAGCCCGCCGAAGAACGCGGCCTGATTCCAGAATTGCTCCTGCGACCAACTGGCGAACGGATGGTTGTGGCATTCGGCACATTCGAGGCGAATGCCGAGGAAAGTTCGCGTCACGGCCGCCGCGACGTTTTCCGGCTTCCCTTTGGCAGCGATGAAGGCGAGAGGATTGGCCCGCTCGGGATCGCGGAGGATCGGCTCGGCAGGTTGATCGAGCGGCGGCAGCGGTACGGTGATGAGTTGTCGCACGATTTGGTCGTAGCGCGCTCGCTGGCGGAACTGCTCGGCAAGCCAGTTCTCGAAACCTCGCTGCAGCAGCGCCGCCGTGCGATCAGAATTGGCTTCCGGGAGCAACTCAGCTCGCCAGAGATTGGCTTGATGAATGGCATGTCGCGGATGTTGCAATAACGTCCGAATCATCCGCTGCCGTTTGTCGGGCGCGGGATCGGCGAGGAACTCGCGAACCTCGGCAACGCGCGGCACTCGGCCGATCAGATCGAGTGACAAACGGCGAAAGAACTCCGCATCGTCAGCGCGCGGCGCAACTTCGATTCCCGCCGCGGCAAAGTGAGCATCGAGTTGACGATCGATCCGCTGCGCAAGCGCGGCGGCATCACGTTCTGCGGCGAAGGCAAATTCCGCCGCGAACGTGAAAAGAACCATCAACAGCAACGAAAACTTCACTTGGCAAACTCCCAGCAAACCAGTTCTTTCGCATCCCGCACTACCAGGCGACCTGCGGAAAGTGCCGGCGAAACCAGCGTGCCGCCGCAGGCTTGATGCGAGGCCAATTCTTTCATGCCGTCATCGCTCAGTTCGACGAGCGACAGCCGGCCGGAGTCATTCAGCATCAGCAGTTTTTGGTCGCCCAGCCGCATGATGCCGGCGTGAAAATAGCCGACGTTACTCTTTTTCCAAAGCTGCTTGCCGGTTTCCCCATCGAGATAAGTGAGAGAAGTATTCGGCAGGATCTCGACGACGTTCGTCACCAGCACCAGGCGGTTGTTGGCGACGACACCGGAGGAAAAGTAGCTCTTGGCTTCAGGGACATGCCAGGAAGCTTGCGCGGCTAACGCGTCGTCCTGACCATCGCCATCCTTTTTGATGTGAACGGCGACCGCGCCGTGCGCTTGTGTGCTGGCGACAACTCGATTTTTGAAAGCCAGCGGCGTCGGCGAAGTGCCGGCTTGTTGAAACACCATCGGATGGTCCCAACGCACCGAGCCATTGATCGGATCGACGCCGATCATTCGCAGCGGCGTCATGAAGACGACATCCGGCGATGTGCCCGGCAGTCGCTCGCCACCCGTAAAGAGAATCGGCGAGGAAGTGCTCGCTTCATCATCGAGCATTTCCCAAACCGTTTCGCCCGTCTCGGTATGCAGGGCGACGAGAGAATGCCCTTTGCCACCAACGCTGAGGATCACCCGGTTACCGATCACTAGCGGCGAGCAGCAGACAGCGAAGTTTGGCAGCGTGGCATTGAATCGCTCATAAACATCGACTTGCCACAGCCGCTTCCCTTGCTCGATGTCGTAGCAACTCATCACGCCGTTGATGCCGATGGTGAACAGTTTTTTGCCAGCAACCGTCGGCGCCGCTCGCGGACCGGTGCCGAGCACGCTGGAGAACTTGGGCCGCTCGTAAATGTCTTTCCACAGTTCCTTGCCAGTGGCGAGATCAATCGCGGTGACTTGCTCTTCTTCCTTGGCCGGATCAGAACCACGGGCATGCACGAAGACCCGCCCCTGGGCGATCACCGGCATCGCAAAGCCGTTTCCCACTTCCAGCCGCCAACATTCCTTCGGCGCAGTCTCTCCCTTCCAAGGAGCGACCTTTTCGGTCGTACTGCCGTCCCGCTTGGGGCCCAGCCATTGGTTCCAATCGTCTGCCAGAACCTGCGGGGCAAACGCGAGAAGCGGCAGGATGAAAATCATTCGCGACCAGGGTGAGCCCATAACCGACTCCAGGACATTCTGACTCGTGTCAAAGTGTCTGTCAGACTAGCAGGAAACCGAGTCGCAGGAAAACAGTGTGATGTTTCGATCCCAGGCAAGGGCTTCCCGGATTTGAAAATGATTGAAAAATCGCAAGCTTGTAAGAACGCTCAACTTTGGGCTACGATACGGATTGTTGGCGGGCGACTTATTTTTCCCGTTCTGGGGCGAACCGGTTCCGATTACTTATTCGAGCAAGGGAACAGACGATGGCGATGAAACGATTTCGTGGCCGCAGCGCATGGCTGCTGGCTGGATTGGCCTTGGGTTTGCTGGCGGGCGTGGGATCGGCCGCTGCAATCATGTTCGCAACTCGTCCCGCTGCAAGCTCGCAATTCAGCTGGCCACAAGGTGTGCCGCTGAGTGCTTCGACGGCAACCTCGAGCGAAACGATGGCAATCGCTACGGGCCGCGTTGACGATCAGGTCGAAGGCTTGGTGACGCTCGACTTCATCACCGGCGACCTGCAAACCTTTGTGATGAATCCCCGCACCGGCAAGTTGGTTGGTTGGTTCAAGACCAACGTCACCACGCAATTACCCGTCGACAAGAGCAAGAAGCCGGCTTACCTGTTAAGCACGGGCTCGTGGGAACCGGTGGGCTTTAGCAGCCAGCAACGTCCCGCAGGCTGCGTAGTGTATGTCGCCGATGCCAACACGGGCATGTTCTACGCATACACTTTCCCGTGGATCAAGGGCGCCGCTTCGACGGGCATCACCCAATCGACGCCGATGCTGCCGCTCGATGGTGGCAAGGCTCGCAACATTACCCTTCGCGCTGAATAGTAGGTCTCGTGTCGACAGTGAAGATTGTGCTCAACGGGCAACCACGAGAGTTGCCCGCTCGGCTGACAGTGGCCGAGCTCCTAACCACGCTGCAAATGCCCGCGCGCGGCGTGGCCGTGGAAGTGAACATGGAAATCGTGCCGCGCAGCTTGCACGAACAGCACCAGTTGTCGGAAGGCGACCGCTTGGAAATCGTCTCGCTCGTAGGGGGCGGTTAAGCGAAATGACTGCCGTGCTCCCTCCTTCGGATTCGCCTGTTTCGAATCTTGCTGAACAGCCGCTGGTAATCGGTTCGCACACACTGCGTAGCCGTCTGATCGTTGGCACCGGCAAGTACGAGACGTTTGCCCAAATGCAGCTAGCGCTCGATCTGAGCGGCGCTGATTGCTTGACCGTCGCCGTTCGCCGCGAACGACTGTACGACGGCCAGGGCCAGAACATTCTGGATTTTCTCGATCTCCAGCGTTACACGCTGCTGCCGAACACAGCCGGCTGCTACAACGCCGACGATGCAGTTCGCGTCGCCCGGATGGGCCGCGAGATTCTCCGTTCGCTCGAAAACGCCGGCGCCGATTGGGTGAAGCTCGAATGCCTGGGCGATCCTAAGACGCTGCTGCCGGATCCGATTGAAACGCTACGAGCTACGGAAAGACTCGTCGCCGATGGTTTTCAAGTTCTTGTCTACACCAGCGATGATCCAGTTCTCGCCCGCAAGCTCAAAGCGGCGGGCGCAACGGCGGTCATGCCTGCCGGCAGCCCGATCGGCTCCGGCCAGGGCGTGCTGAACGCCAACAACATTCGGATCATTCTCGAATATCTCAAAGCCGATGATCCCACCTATCCGGTGATCATCGACGCCGGCGTGGGGACGGCCAGCGATGTTGCCGAGGCGATGGAGCTCGGCGTGGATGGTGTGTTGCTCAACACTGCGATCGCGCACGCTCGCGATCCGCTCCTTATGGCCCGTGCCATGCGCGCCGCCTGCGATGCTGGCCGCTGGGCCCATCTCGCCGGCCGCATTCCACGTCGTCTCTACGCTCAGGCCAGCAGCCCCGAAGAGGGCGTGATTAGTTTGCGGCCATATCCGTCAACCTAGTGAATCCACCGAAATATCGTCGCCGAATATTCCATATTCGGTGGTGGCGGTGACACGCTACAAACCGCTGGAATAAGCGTCAGCGAGGAATACAGAGTAGGCGAGGGTAGCCGTTGTGAGCCGATGTCAGATTTTTTGAGGCATCTTCCCTTGCTTCAGTCCCCATAATCTCAGCGGCGAGGGGTGTTTCCTTCGCTGGGTTCGGCGTTCTGTCGCTGGCCCGAAATGAAAACGGCGAGAGTGAACGTTGACGCGTTCACCCCCGCCTGAACATCACTTGCGTATGGAGCAAGCAATGTCTGTCGTCGATTCTATGGGGCGAAGCTGCGCACCTGCAACGTCGTCTGAGTGGCTATCAATCGGGGAACTCAGCAGGAGATTCAAAGTGCATGTGAACACGGCGAGGAACGCGGCCAACGCGGGCAGGCTGCGAAGTTACCGGCTGAACGCGGCCAGCTTCGACGGCAAATCGCATCGCCGTTTCAAACTCGAAGACGTTCACGAATGGCTTGGCCTGACGGCTGTAGAGCAAGGGAGTTGTTCAGGCAACGATTCAAAGCCAACGGTGGTTCTCTGCGCCCGGGTGTCGAGCAGTGGCCAGAAAGAGGACTTGGCTAGGCAGGTTCAACGGTTAGAGGCGTACGCGAATGAACGATGGGGCGAGGACGGTTGCACCGTTCATAAGTACGTACGTATAGCATCAGGGCTGAATTACAACGCTCCTGGTCTGCTCTCGTTGGTTAACGACATTCTGAACGGCAAGCTGAACAACGCGTTCCTGGTCATCACTCACCGCGACCGGCTGATTAGGTTCGGGTTCAACCTGCTCAAGGCAATCTGCGAGACGAAGGGAATCCAGATTGTTCAAATCGAATCGGAAGAACCTAAGAGCCTGATAGATGAGCTGGTTGCCGACATTCTCTCGCTGAGCCAAGTGGCGAACATGAGCATCTACGGCCAACGCGGCAACAAAAACCGGGCGAGGTTTAGCGAAGTTCCTCAGGCCACATTCGACTTAATCTGTAACCTGAGAGCCAAGGGCGTGAGCGTGCGCGGCATTCACCGGCAACTTGAACAAGCCAAGGCCAACGTGTGTTCAGACGGCAAGACGTTCAGCATTCAGGTGGTGCGGCGAATTGCAAAAAGTGTGAACACCAACTCTCTTGCTAAACCGCAACGCGGGGCCGGGAGCTTCGACACATTCTTACGGGCCAAGCTCAGAGCAGGCGGGCCAGGTTCAAAGGTGAAGCGGTCCCGCATTCTCAAAGCGTACGCCGACTACTGCGAAGCGAATGGCGAACGACGCGTAAGCCGGAAGCTATGCCTGGAAAAACTGAGTGAGCATGTTCGAAAACTAAATGTCTCGGTGACGGAAAACGGCGATTCGGTCCTGTACACAGGACTCAACCTCATCCCGCACAGCGTCACAACGGCTTAACTGGTCATGTGAGCCGATGTTAGGTTCTCTCTCGCAGCGATATTCCAGCAAGTTCGGCGAGTTCGCCCCGCAGCGAAGTTCGTTTGCCTTCCAACGGAAGATTCGCCGCTTCCACCTCCGCTCGCCAAGTCCGGAATTTCGCGGAGCTCATTCCTCGGCATGTGGGGGTTTTGCGTCAACCCACCGGATACAGAGTATCCGGCGACAAAGGGCGCCGTTCCTTGCTACAGTGTACGGCTCTCCAATATTGAATTCCGGCAACAGGGTTGAGCGATGGCGGACAGCAAGGCGTATTTGGCGGTGGATCTCGGTGCTTCGAGCGGGCGCGTCGTCGCCGGACTTTTTGACGGCAAGCAAGTCACGCTCGAAGAAGCCTATCGCTTCGAAAACGGCGGGGTCGCCGCCAACGGCAAGCTCTATTGGGATTTGCTGAATCAGTGGACGCACGTCGTGAAAGGGCTACGTGCCGCAGCTGCCAAACACACCAACGTTCGCAGCGTCGGCGTCGATACCTGGGGCGTCGACTTCGGCTTGCTCGGCCGCAATGACGAGTTGCTCGGCAATCCCTATCACTACCGCGATACCCGCACCGTAGGCGTGATGGAAAAGGCCTTCAGCATCGTGCCGCGGCAAAAAATCTTTGCCCAGACCGGCCTGCAGTTTATGGAGTTCAACTCGCTCTATCAGCTGCTCGCCATGAAGCTCAGCAATTCTCCACTGCTCGAGAACGCCCAGCGACTGCTGATGATTCCCGATCTGTTTCACTGGTTGCTGACCGGCGAAAAGGCGAACGAATACACCGACGTTTCGACCTCGCAGTTCTACAATCCGCAGACCGGTGATTTCGCTCGGCCGCTGCTGGAAGAGTTCGGCCTGCCGACGCACATTCTCGGCCCACTTGCCCAGCCCGGCACGAAACTCGGGCCGTTGCAAACGAGCGTTGCCGAGGAAACCGGCCTGAAGGGCGTGAATGTCGTTCTCCCCGGCACGCATGACACCGCGAGCGCCGTGATGGCCGTGCCGGCGGCGAGTGTTCCCGGCGCGAAACCCGATTGGTGCTACATCAGCAGCGGCACGTGGTCGCTGATGGGTGTCGAAACGCCGCGGCCGATCATCAACGACCGGATGTACGAACTGAACTTCACGAACGAAGGTGGCGTCGGCGGCACAACGCGCGTGCTGAAGAACATCGCCGGCTTGTGGCTCGTCCAGCAATGCCGCGGCCTGTGGAAACAGCAGGGCCATGAGTTCGGTTGGGAAGAACTGACCCGCCGCGCCGGCGAAACGCAGCCTTTGTTATCTCTTGTCGATCCCGATGCCCCTGCCTTCGTCGCCCCGCGCGATATGCCGGCTGCGATTCGCGAATACTGTCAGCAAACCGGCCAGCCAGTGCCGAGCAGCGAAGGCGCCGTCATCCGCTGTGCGCTGGAAAGTCTCGCACTCCGCTACCGCATGGTCCTCGGCCTGCTCGAGGAACTGGTCGGCGGCGAACTGAAAACGATTCACATCGTCGGCGGCGGTTCGCTCAACAGGCTTCTCTGCCAAATGACTGCGGACTGCTGCAACCGCCGCGTGGTCGCCGGGCCGGTTGAAGCCACCGCCATCGGCAACGTCATGCTGCAAGCCGTCACCGACGGCGCGGTTGGCTCGATCGCCGAAGCCCGCGAAGTGATCCGCACCAGCTTTAGCGTGCAACAATACCTGCCGCAAAACACTTGGCCGTGGAACCAAGCGTACGAGCGGTTCACGAAGTTGGTTGGGAAGTAAAGGAGTGAAATGATGAGATTGCGTTCACTACTCTTGGTTCTCTGCCTCTCAGCCGCAGCATCCGCTCAAGAAAAACTCCCCAAAGTCGTCCTCATCGGCGACTCCATCCGCATGAGTTACGCGCCGATCGTGGCGAAGCAGCTCGAGGGGAAAGCCGTCATCGTCGAATCGAAAAGCAACGGCGGCGACAGTGCAAATTTGGTCGCCAAGCTGAAGGAATTGGCAATCAGCGAACAGCCTGACATCGTCCATTTCAACTGCGGCATTCACGACACGAAGAAGGACAAGGAGAAAGGTACTTTCCAAACGCCACCGGAAAAGTACGAAGCCAATCTGCGGAAGATTGTGGAGACAATTCGGAAGGAAACAAAGGCCAAGGTGATCTTCGCCACGACGACACCGATCGTCGACGACCGGGCCGCGAAACAGCGTGAGAAGGCGACTTACGAACTGCTCGATGCGAGCACGGTGCAATACAACGAAATCGCGCGGCGGGTAATGAAGGAACTCGAGGTGCCCGTCGACGACGTGCGGGCTGCAGTGGAAAAGGATGCTGCCAAACTGATTACCGCTGATGGGGTGCACTTCACTGATGAAGGTCGCAAAAAATTGGGCCTGGCCGTGGCGGAGTTTCTTGAGAAGCAGTTGGCCGCAAAGAAGTAAATCCTGGATTGCCGATGAACAGACTTCGTTGGATTGCGCTTGGCATCGTCGGCGTTTTGAGCCTGCTGCAGCGAGTCTCTGCGGACGAACCGATCTTTCGCAAATTGCTGCGGACCGCGGGCGACGACGGCGTGAAGCCGTATCGCATTCCCGGCTTGGCGACATCGACGAAAGGGACGCTGCTGGCCGTTTTCGACATTCGCTACAACGGCGCCACTGATCTGCCGGCGGATATCGATGTTGGTTTGCTGCGGAGCACCGACGGCGGCGAGACTTGGGGCAAGATGCAGACGATTCTCGACTACGATTCCAAAGTCGAAGGGTCAAAAGGTAACGGTGTGGGTGATCCAACGATTCTGGTTGATCGCCAGACTGGCACGATTTGGGTCGCTGCCCTTTGGTCGCAAGGCAATCGCGCGTGGCACGGTTCTGGGCCAGGTTTGAAGCCGAGCGAGACCGGACAGTTCGTGCTAACGAAAAGCACCGACGATGGCCTGACCTGGTCGCCACCCATCAACATCACCGAGCAAGTAAAAGACACGGCCTGGCGACTCTGCTTTCAGGGGCCTGGCGCGGGCATTCAAGCAAAAGACGGCACGCTGATTTTCCCGGCGCAGTTTCGCGCCGCCGATGGCACGCCGCATTCGTGTTTCATCTACAGCCGCAATGCTGGAGAGAAATGGCAGATCTCGCCGCCAGCGATTCCGCAAAAACCGCCGACCAGCGAAGCACAGATTGCGGAACTCGGCGATGGCTCGCTGTTGCTGACCATGCGCGATGAATCGCGTAGCGGCAAACGCGCCTGGGCGAAGTGGGAATGGAGCAAGGAAGAAAAAGCCGGTGGCAAATGGTCTGAGCCTTGGTTCACCGTTCCAGATCCGACATGCATGGCCAGTTTAATCCGGCATCCGGATGGCGAGTTATTTTTCACGAATCCGAATAGCCCGACGAAGCGCATCGCGCTAACGATTCGCCACAGCACCGACGAGGGAAAAACCTGGAGCGACGGCCGATTGCTCGATCCGCGCGGCTGCATGTACTCGTGCCTGACGATCCTGCGCGACGGTCGCCTCGGCGTGCTGTACGAAGTGGAAAATACGCTGACCTTTGCCCGTTTTGAACGAACCTGGGCGCTGGGCAAATAGTGCTCTCTGCGGCTAGAATCGGACGCCATGTTCATTAGCTTTGACGGAGTCGACGGCGCGGGAAAATCGACACAGGTACGCCTGCTGCGCGAATGGCTGGCCGCGCGTGGCAAGCAAGTGGTCACCTGCCGCGATCCAGGCAGCACCAGCCTCGGTGAAAAACTGCGAGACGTGTTGCTCTCGCATCACGATGTTCCCATTCACCGCCGCAGCGAAATGCTGCTCTACATGGCCGCTCGTTCGCAGCTAGTCGAAGAAGTCATCCGCCCTGCGCTCGAACGCGGCGAGTGCGTGATTTCCGATCGCTATTTGCTGGCCAATGTCGTCTATCAAGCGCACGCCGGCGGGCAGGACTGCGAGCAAGTCTGGCAAACGGGTCGCGTTGCCACGGGCGGCTTGATGCCCGATCTAACGATCGTTCTCGACATGCCCGCCGCTGCAGCGAAGGAACGCCAAGGTCGGCCGCCCGATCGGATGGAAGCGCAGGGCCTCGAATACATGGAGCGAGTCCGGCAGGGCTTCTTGAAAGAAGCTGCGGCTGCGCGAATTCCGATTGTGGTTGTTTCCGCCGCACAATCGCCAGAGGAAGTGCATGCTCAAGTGCTGCGCCACATCGAACCACTGCTCGCTCGCGGAGCCGCACGATGACCTGGCAAGGGATTCGTGGCCATGACGCCGTCGTCGAGCGGTTTCGCACCGCACTCGGATTGCATCGCCTGGCGAGCACCTTTCTGTTTGTCGGTCCGCCGGGTACCGGCAAGCGAACGTTCGCTTTGAAGCTCGCGCAAGCCTTGCTCTGCGAGCGAGTCAGTGAAGAACAGCTGGCCCCCTGTGGTGAATGCCCGGCCTGCAAGCAGTGTCTCGCGGGGACGCATCCCGATATCGATTACGTCGCCAAGCCCGAAGACAAGTCGAGCATCCCGATCGAGCTCCTGATCGGCTCCGACGAGAAGCGGATGCGCGAAGGGCTGTGCTTTCGCATCTCGCTCAAACCGTTCTCGGGTAAGCGAAAAATCGCGATCATCGACGATGCCGACTATCTGTTCAACGAAGCGGCCAACTGCCTGCTGAAGACGCTCGAAGAGCCGCCGCCGCGGTCGGTGCTCATTCTGCTGGGTACCAGCGAACAACGACAATTGCCGACGATTCGCTCCCGCTGCCAAGTCGTGCGGTTTCAGCCGCTCGATACCAATGATGTGGCAGAGATCCTCGTCGAACAACAGCTCACTGCCGACCGCAACGCGGCCCACCAAGCAGCTGCCCTTGCTGAGGGAAGTGTCTCGGCGGCGGTTCGCTTGCTGGAAAGCGAACTGAGTGAGTTCCGTGCGGAGTTGCTGCAATCGCTGGCTCAGTCGCCGCTGCAACCTGCAGTTCTCATGAAACTGGTGCAAACCTACGTCGATGCGGCCGGCAAGGAATCGGCGGCCAAGAAGCTGCGGCTGCGCGATGCGTTTGGTTTCAGCAGTTCGTATTTTCGGCAGCTCATGCTCATCGGCAGCGGCCTCGCGCAACCGACGGCCGCTTCGCGGGCCTGGCTCGATCCAGCCGAGATGGGGAGCCGCGGCGTGGAGCTTTGCCTGGAGGCAACATCGGCCGCTGATTCGAATGCGGCTGTTCTGAATGTGCTGGAGTGGTGGGCCGACGAACTGGCCACGCTGCAGCGGACCGGCACGGCGACGCTACTCTCCCATTAGCGTGAGGACCAGGGACCGCGGCCCGCCGACGTCGCGATGCTCGCACAGATAGATTCCCTGCCACGTGCCAAGCAGCAGCCGACCATCCTTCACCGGAATGCTCACGCTGCTGCCGAGGAGCGCGGCCTTCACATGGGCTGGCATGTCGTCGGGCCCTTCCATGGTGTGCACATAGGGGAAGTCTTCGGGGGCAATCGTGGAAAAGACCCGTTCCAGGTCATGCCGTACATCCCGATCGGCGTTCTCGTTGATCGTGAGCGACGCCGACGTGTGCTGGATGAAGACGTGCAGCAAGCCGGCTTTCACGTTGCGGACCTCAGGAATTGCCGCAAGTACTTTGTCCGTAACGAGATGGAATCCACGGCGAACGGCCGGCAAAGTAATATTCTTCTGTGTCCAAGGCATCGTTTTTACCATCCTCCCAAGTGTCCAGTTCGCTTATGGCGATCCGGGCAAGTTTGGCAGATTCGCGAACCTGCACCACACCACCTCGGTCCCTGTATGAAGGATTTGCAAAAATGCCGTCAAGGGGTGGTGTGGTCCCCAAATCCGTTATGTTGGCATTAGCGGACATTAGATTCCCCTAAGACGCCTTATTGACCATTTCGTAATGTTGCCCTGCAAACGGAACAATGCGCGTTTACGCCACGCATTAGTGATTGCCGGATATGGACTTATGGAAATTGTTAAGCCAGATAAACCCTGCGAGTGATACCGCTCAAGACAATCTGTCGTGAGGGCTAGTGGCGGAAAACTCTTCGTAAAAACCGCAAAAATCTTGACGCAGCCCCTGTCGCTCCTGATAATGCGTCCGTCAGCAAAGGAATTGCTTTCAGACGATCGGCCACCAGCGGCCGGTCACCTTCGGCCACGGATGGTTGACTAGCTCAAGCAACCGCCTATTTCTCAGCCAGTCGATTTCACACGAGTCCTGGCTGCTGTGTTACTGCCCGAATATCTGAAGGAGAAAGCCATGGACAAAGTTCGCAACGTTTTCGAAGCCATTCTCAAGTACGGCCACGACGAAGATTTCTATCCCGAAGCTCCGGACACCTTCTCCTCGACAGATGCCCCCGCTGGATCGGAAGAGAAGATCGAAATCCTCCGCCGCCGCATCGAACTCGGCTTGCCCCTGTGGCACGACAGCGATCGCTGCGACTACAGCGGTTTGACCGGCGCGATCCGCCCCCGCGAGTAAGTTCGCGACTGCGAGTCGAAAAACACACACAAGGGACGCAAATTTGCGTCCCTTGTTCATTTCTTGCCGCGTGTAGGGTGGGTCGAGGGTACTCCCGAGGCCCACCAAGTGTGACGCGGCATTCGGTGGGCCTCGCGGAGTACCGCTCGACCCACCCTACGAATCCAGTTACCTATTAATACTCGTTGGCCCCTGCCTTCTCGACGAGCCCAGCGCTGCCGCTGAACGTCTTCCGCACGCGGCGTTCGCGGATTTCTTCCTGCAACCGAGTGATCGCCGCATCGAGCGACATCGCGCCGAGATCACCTTCGAGGCGATCGCGGAGCGAAACGGTTCCTTGCTCGGCATCGCGCGGGCCGACGACCAGCATGTAGGGAATCAGTTCCAGCTGACCATCGCGGATCTTCGCGCCGAGTTTTTCCGGGCGGAAATCGCCGGTAACGCGCAGGCCCTGCATCCGCAGTTTCCGTTCGATGTCGCGGCCGTAGTCTTCGCTCTTTTCGCTGACGGTAATCACGCGAACTTGTTCGGGAGCAAGCCACAGCGGGAACGCGCCGGCAAAGTGTTCGATGAGCACACCGATGAAGCGTTCCATCGAACCCAGCGGCGCGCGGTGAATCATCACCGGCTGATGCGCCTTGTTGTCGTTGGCCGTGTATTCCAGACCGAACCGCGCGGGCAGGTTGTAGTCGAGCTGCACGGTGCCGAGCTGCCATTCGCGGCCGATGCAATCGGTCACGACGAAGTCCGCCTTCGGGCCATAAAACGCCGCTTCGCCGGGCTCCGCCGTGTAGGCAATGCCGAGGCGAGTGCAGACGTCTTCAAGCGCGTTCTGCGCACGCGTCCAAACCTGCTCGCTGCCGACGTACTTGTCGCTCTTCGGATCGCGAAAGCCGAGCCGTACGCGATAGTTATCGAGCCCCAGCGACTTCAGCACGAACTGCGTCATCGCGATGCAGCCCTCGAACTCCGCCGGCACCTGGTCTTCCATGCAGAAGAGATGCGCGTCGTCCTGCGTGAACCCGCGGACGCGCGTCATGCCGTTCAGCTGACCGGTCTTTTCAAAGCGATACACCGAGCCGAACTCAGCCAGTCGCAGCGGCAGCTCTTTGTAGCTCCGCTTCTGCGCCTTGTAGATCTGAATGTGATGCGGGCAGTTCATCGGCTTGAGCAAATACGCTTCCTGCTCGTTGAACCAATCCTTGATCACCTGCATTTTGTCGGTATCGGTCGTCGCTTTTCCGAAACCACCGAACGACATCGGCACCAAGCCGTCGAGGTTGTTCTTCACGGCCTCTTCGAAATGGCCGATGAACTTCGCATCGGTAAACTTCCCTTGAAATTGCAGGGCAAACAGCTGTTGCACGCTCTGCATAAAGGGATCGAAGTAGAACGGCGGGAACTGGCTTTCCATGTAATACGGAAAGTGGCCGCTGGTCTGATACATCTGAATCCGGCCGATGTGCGGCGTGTAAACCGGCAGATAAGCCCGCTGAGTCAGCTCCTGCTTGATGAACTCCTCGAGCTGCGAGCGAATCATCGCTCCCTTCGGCAGCCACAGGCACAAGCCCGGACCGACATCGTTGCTGAGCGTGAACAGCTGCAACTGCTTGCCGAGCACGCGATGATCGCGACGCTTGGCTTCTTCGATCTTCTTCAGATGCTCGTCGAGCTCTTCCTGAGTGAAGAACGCGGTGGCATACAACCGCTGCAGCTGCGCGTTATCGGAATCACCTTTCCAATAAGCGCCGGCCAGCGACAACAGCTTGTAGGCGCCGATCGCGCCGGCGGTCGGCACGTGCGGGCCGCGGCAGAGATCGATGAACTCGCCTTGGCGATAGAACGACAACTCCGGATGAGTCGCCAGGCCGGTTTCGATGTGTTCGACCTTGTACTTCTGGTCGAGCCCTTGCACGATGTCGAGGGCTTTGGCCCGCGGCACTTCGATACGCTCGAAGGCTTCATCGAGGGCGATGATCTTTTTCATCTCCGCTTCGATGGCGGGAAAATCATCATCGGTCAGCGGCGTGGGAAGTTGAAAGTCGTAATAGAAACCACCTTCGACGGTCGGACCAAACGCCAGCTGCACGCCTTTCTTAATCCGCATCACCGCGCGGGCCATGATGTGGGCACAAGAGTGCCGCATCACGGCGAGGGCCTCGGGATCCTTCCGCGTGAGGAGCTTTAACTTGACGGAGCCCTCGGCGGGCAACGCGTAGTCGGCGCCGACTACCTTGCCGTCGACCTCGGCGGCCAGGGTAGCCTTGGCCAGGCGGGCACCGATCGTCTCGGCGATGCCGCGAGGAGTGGTGGGAGAAGAGAATTCCTTAACGCTGCCGTCGGGCAAATGAACTTGAAGCATCGTGCGCTCAATTTCCTGAAGAGGAACCGCTGCCGTCGCACGCCGCTACAAAGGGTGTGCCCGCTCCGGCCTCGGCCTACGCGTACTCTAGCGGAAAGGACGCGATCTGGGCATGCGAGGTTCGCCGCCAACAATCGCTCGCTCGTTCTGAATCACCACTCGAGAAAACCCCCATTCGCAGTGATGGTTATATAACAGGTCATGTTATTTTCGAATTGACACAAATGCCTTACCAGAAAACACTTGCGACAAAACAGCATCTGTGGAGTATAACCTTTTATAACACCTCGTCGCGGCTCAATAACGGCCCAAACGTCCGGCGAGCGTGTGAGTTCCTCGGTTCCCATTCACGCTCACCTCCCGATTCGCCACCGATTCCGCACAACTATTCTCACAACAGTTGTTTCGAATCTTGATTCGCCGCAAGCGCTCTCCAGCCAACCTCTTAGGTAAAACACCCCCGAAAACCGCACAACAGTTTCTGCCGTTTTACAACATCTTCACAACGCCCCACCGTTCCGCAGTGGCCCCAAGAAATAGCCAACAAGCGACAACCGAGACTCAGTTGACGCTTGCGGGTGTTTTCGGACGACCAAATGTATACATCTGACCACCATCCGTCAAGTCGATTATGGGCGACTAAGTGGTGCTGTTTTCGATTGGCACAGGCTGTGCCTAAGGGGAAGCTGTTCGCGATTGTCGGTAACTGGCTCGGAGTTCTCGAAAACTTCCAGAGTCCTTCCAAGCTCCTGGCCGAAGCTTCCGGTCAATTGATTCCAGGGGCCAGAAAAAACGCTCTGACAGCATGTCACCATAGCGATACTGTTCGGAGAACTGCTGTCCTATTTTCCCCGCCGGATATGGTCGGACAAATCCTTGCGGCACCACCAGGGCGAAATAACTCCCCACGTTCAGCACCGGCAGGAGCAGCAGCACGATGGCGACGATCAACGGTGTGCGCGATTCGCGGGTCATGGCGTTAATGCTTCCGGTCGTTCACTTACACCGGTAACGCTCTCCCGGTCGGGCATTCGAACTTCCCACGCATCTGGCCAGAGCTTTCGATCGAATTCTTCCAGCGGCCAATACAGCGTGCTGCAGTGGTTGGCAAAAATTCGGTAGTGATCGACTTGTCCGGAGATCGTCGGATAGCCATCCAGGCTGCAGATCCAATTGCCATCTGGATTGGGAATAAAGTGCGGCTTCCGCACCACCAGTGCGAAATAACTCCCCACATACAAGACCGGCAGAAGCAATAGCACGATGGCCACGATAAGGGGTGCGCGGGATTCGCGGGTCATGGTCACGGGGCGAAACTTCCCTTTGCTCCAATTCTTTCCAAGCGCCAATCGCAACCTGATTCTCGCAATACGCCAGAGTGTATTCACGAGGGCGACTGTTGTTCGCTAACGCGACGTAGATCACCTACTACAACTCGCTACCATGTCAGCCCCATCGACAGCACCAAGCCGTAAAGTTGCGCGTCGGGGTTCAGTCGGTTGGCTGGCGGGCCGCTGGCGGCGGAGGAAAAACTGTTGGTGGTCAGAGTCCCGATCGTTCCGCCAAAGCCAGCGCCGCCGGTCGGTGGCGCGTCGACTTGCCAATGCTGGTACTCCAGCCCCGCTTTGAAGAAGAAATTAAACGGCAGATTCTGCAGCGGAATGTCCCACTCGATGCCGACTTGAATTTCACCAATCGTCATCGTGGCAAGCGCATCGTTTCTCGACACCGTGGCGGCCCCAACGAGTGGCGCAGATGGACTGGAGGCCACCGTGCCAGCGGCGTACGCCCGGCTGTCGCTTCTGCCCCACAGAGATGAAGCTCGCGCCCCCAAATACAAATTGGCATACTGCCAGGGAATGGCCCGCTTGCCCGTTAAACTGCCGGTCACACCCGTGCCATCAAACTTAAAGAAGTTTCCGTACTGCAGGTTGACGAAGTTGCCTGTCGTGAACACACCGTACACGCTCAAATCGGCTGCGCCACTCAACTCCGCATGGCGAGCACCAAGTGTGCCGTCGACGGTCCACAAACCTGGCCGAAACGTCCGCAGCACTTCCAGGTCGAGCGCATACAGTCCCGCGCGATCGACCTCGCGATAGGTCCCAAAGTTCGCCTGTTCCACGATCCCTGGGGTCGTGGTGGGGCGACGTTCGAGTTGCTCGTTCATCTCGAAATAGCGGGCCTGCACACCCCAATTGTCGCCAAATTTTCGCCCCAAGAAGATGCGCGGCGCCGTGGTAAATGTACTGATGCCCTGGCCGGTTCGAAACGAAGCATCCGTCCCCGGCGTCCCGGCTTCGTCGAGCGACAAGGTGATCAATGCATCGTTGTCGACGATGAGCTTCAGGAAGGTCGCTTCCACGCCGCCGAACCAATGCGGCACCTGGCAGCAAAGGCAGCACTCGTCGCAACCTTCTGCAGCCACTTCGAATGCGCCAGAGGTGTAATCGGTCGCAGGCTCAGGCACCGGCGGCACATCTTGAGCGGCGGCCGAACTCAGTAAGCACAACAGCAACGCCAGGCCGGCGTTGCCGACCAATCCATTGGTCCGCATTGGAGCATCCTTTTCGAGCATGGGAGTGGTCCTGAGAAGCGCGAAATCCATTTTCGCGCGGAACAACTCCTGCAAGCTCCATCGAAAATCCCCGCGCGAAACCGCAGCATTGCTAGCCAAGCTGCGATATCACGCACAGTCGCTTCCCGCGGCGAGAAATTCTGTTGCCGCAGTTGCGCCAACTGGTGTGAGTGGGGGCGATTCCAGCGCAGTCAGCATCCGAGATTCGTTGCAATCATCAGCGCCAACTACGTGTAACTACTACCGCCGGCGCATACGGATCGTCCTCAATTCGAGTTTGCCGCTGGGGCAAAGCGTATCGGCAGCTGCAACGAAGCTCTGCTGTCGCTGCCAGCTGATCGATAAAGTTCGCTTCCTCGCGGACTGCGGCGACCTGCAGTTGGAGCGAGCCCCTGCAATCTGACCGGATTGCAGTGGCTACCGATGTCGCCAAAGAACCGCCTAGTTCTTCTTATCCCCGGTCAGCGCGTTCGCGGAGTAATCCAGGAAGAGATCGCGCAGGCTGTAGTCGACGAGCCAATCGCGGCCCGTCGAACCGAACACATAGTCGAAGATGCCGTCGTCGACCACGGTCGTGTTGTTGATCAAGCCGTTCAGCGAGGTAATCCGCGTGGCAAACGGCGTGTTGGCGGTCCAGAGCGCGAGAATGTTTTGCAGGTTCGCGCGGGTCATGTTCGTCAGACTGCCGCCGATCACGATATCGTCATCCGTGCCGGCGTTGATGTTGTCAAAGCCGCCACCACCCAGGATCAAATCGCGGCCTGCATCTCCCGACAGGACGTCGGTGTCGGCTCCCGTTCCGCCATACAGAATGTCGTTGCCGGCGCCGCCGTAAATCGTATCGATGCCAGCGCCGCCGTCGAGGTAATCATTGCCGCTGCCGCCGAAGATCACGTCGTTCCCGGCATCGCCATAAATCGCAGTCGGCTTGCTGAGGGGCTGAAAGACCGTGATCGCGTCGCTGCCGGCGAAACCGTGGATGACGATGTCATCGAAGGACGACAACGGATAGATGGCCGATCTGCCGTAGGGGGCGATGATCACAATCACGCGGCCGGTTAGCGGATTCGAGCTCGTTTGGCGAACCAAGATGGCGTCGTACGAGTTCGTGCCGTTGATGACGAGCGTACGTCCCACGAGTTGCGAGGTGCCGTCGGCCACTGAAGGGGCGGCGGCGATCGTCACTGCGTAATCTTCCACTTCGCCGTCATCGGCCAGGCCGGTGGGCAGCGCGCTGCCGCTGGTGCTGATGCGGAAGCGGGCAAAGCTGCCGCCGACGACGGCAGTGCTCGGCACGGTGAAGGTCACGACATTGGCGCCCGCAACAACGTCTAAACCGCTGGCAATCTTTTCTGCGGCATCGAACACTCCGTTGCGATTGAAATCGATCCAGGCATCGAGCTTGCCCGGAGCGCTCGCGTTGGCCGTGACCGTGCTGACCACGCCAGGGACTAGCGTTGCCGAACCGAAGGTGATTCCTCCTTCGTCATCGCTGCCGGCCAGATCATCGCCGTTGGCATTGGCCGAGGCCTGATTCGCGGTTTCAAAATCGCGCGTGCCGAGCAGCGGCCCGGTTTGGAAATCGCCACCGATGTAGTTCAAACCTTCCGAATGCTGGGCCACGCCGTAAGAGGCCGGCGCATCGCCGAAGTCGTAATCCGCGACCGGAGTCGTATTGAGAACGATCGTGACGGTGTTCGAATCGGCCAAGCCGTCGTTGGCCTTGTAGGTGAAGCTGTCCGTGCCGTTGTAATCGGCAGTCGGCGTGTAATGGAACGAGCCATCGGGATTGAGCGCGAACGAAGCGGCATGTTCGGGCGCCTCGACCAGTATCGCGGTCAACACGTCGCCCGTGTCGTTGTCGCTGGCGTTTGTCAGCGCGCCCGGCGCTGGCACCACCAGCGGCGTGTCTTCCGCGGTCGAGTAGACCATGCTTTGAGCGAACGGCGCGTCGTTATCGCCCGTGATGGTGACGACGATCGAACCGGTCGCCGTGCCGCCGTCGTCGTCGACAATCGTGAACGAGATGGTTTCGGTCGCCGTAGCGCCTGCCGAAAGCGAATTGAACGCGCCGGAGGGATCGTAGACAAACGTGCCATCGGCGGCGAGCGAATAGAAGGCTCCCGCGGGCGTGAAAGCATCCACGGCAACGGCAGTGTGCGTATCGAGCGTGCCGGCGTCGGTCAGCCCCGTCAGTACATTGATCGGCGCGCTGGCGGCGTCTTCGGCGGTGGTCACTGTCTGATCGGCCGCGACGGGCTTCACGTTCTTCACGTTGACGGTGAGCGTTTCCGGCACAGCCGGTGGTGCGTTGGCTACCGCAGCGAACACAAAATTGCGTACCGCGGCGTTGTAGGTTGAGTTACCGATGGGGGCGGTGACGAGCCAGTTGTCGAATGTGTCGCCCAAGAACGCGCCATTGCTGACGTAGGCAATTTCGCCAGTGCCCAACGTGCGCAGCGTCCATTGAAAACCTTCGGCAGAAGAAACGACGCCGATGGTATCTGCATCCAGGTCGGTAATCGCATCCAGGTCGACATACGAATTGACGGGAACGACGTTGCGAATATCCACCACGCCTGTTGTCAGGCTGCTGGCCAGATCGATGATTGCGTCGGGGACGGCGTCCGTGTCCACGACACCTGCCCCGCCGACAAACGCAGCCAGGTTGGAATCAACTGGAGAACCGGCCGAATCATAACCCGTGACAAAGACCTTGCCGCCGGCAGTGACGTACGTCGTCAAATTCGCGATGACCGCAGCCGGTGCGATGTCGCCAAAGCCACCCCCCGTCGAACTCCACACCACGGCAGCGTAACCCGACAGATCGGCCAACAGGGCTGCGTTGCCATTGGCGAAGTCGTTGGCCACCACCGTGACGTCGTAAGCCGCGCCGAGTGCCGCGGGAATCGTCAGGTCGGTGAAAGAGTCGGAAACAAACAGCACGCGCGGCAGGCTGTCGTCATCGGTCAGTGTGGCCGACACCGGATAAAAATCGTTGCTGGTGTCGCTGGGATTGTCGTCCAGGTACTGATGTGGCAGCGAGAAGACGCGGGTGGCTGGATTCCAATTGATGCCATTCTCGGCCACGGTGAGGGCCGCAGTGCCCAGGCTGAAGGTCTGCGTATTGTTCGGCGAGAGTGAGTCGCCCCAGTTCAATTTCAAGGTGAAGGTGTCGGCTGACGCTGGATCGGTCACGGTTCCGGTCAGCGTCAGAGTGCTGTTTTCATTCACGACCCCGCCATTGCTCAAACTCATCAGCAAGGTGGGAGCGACGTTGTTGATATGAATGGTCGCCGTATCAAAGGCAAATTCGCCGTCATCGCTGGTCACGCGCAAACCGACCGTGCGCGTGGTCGGACCATCGATGCCCGCGGCTGAGAACGTCGGCGATACGCCGCTCGTTTCGTAACTGCCGTTGTTATCGAGATCCCACTCGTAGGCCGTGATGTTTCCATCGGCATCGTCCGAATTGGCCGCCGATAGAATCACGCTGCCACCTTCGTTCACCGAATAGAGTTTGCCCGCGTCAGCGGTCGGAGCAACGATGAGGCCACCAAAATCCCAGTTGACGATTCTCGCCAACTGAGCTGCAGAGAGTCCGGCGACCAGATCGCTATCTTGCGCTGGATTCGTGTTGAAGAACGTCGGCGCTTCGCTCGTTGCTAAGGCGGAGGTGGTGTTGATTTTCTGAAAGAACATCAGCGAGCGACTTTGGCCCGCGGGGACAGTCACGCTGTAGCGAGCGAGCACTCCCTGCCCACTGTCGACGTTGGCGCTGAATACCACTGGCGACACAGTGGAGGGTAGGACGTCCGGCGAGAAGGGACCTGCCAAGACGGTTGTGTTCGCCGGATCAATGGAATTGCCGTCGTCGGTCACCAGCCAACGATCGTTGGCAGCAAACGTCGTGTCGCCACTGCTGGTCGCGGCGACGGTCGTCGAAGCATCGGAACCAAAGTTGCCCGCGTAATCGACCGGAACCGTGATGTCGCTCGCCGTGGGATTGCTCAAGGTCAGCAGCGCGCGCAACGTGGCGCTATCGGCTGCCAGGTAATAGCTGTAATTGACGTTCAGTACCGATTTCACCGACGGGGCAAAGTTGATGTTCGGCGCGTTGTCCGTGAGCGAGCCGCCGACGACTGAGTCATTCACCCAGACCTTGGCTGCAAAATCGAAGGCGTCATTTTGGACGCCGATGGTCGCGTCTTCGATCGAAGCACCATCGCCGGGCACGCCGATGCTAGAACTGCCGCCCGTGGGGAGACCGTTGGTCGTCGTGACATCGTCCGAAAAGCTCCAGCTCGAACCGCCGCCGCCGGGAATGGTGACGATCGTCAGCACCTCGCGCTTTTCGAGCGACTCCAAAAACGAGCGGCGCGTTTGCTTCTTTACCGCGGGGCGTTGCCGGCGTGAGGATGCAGTGAGACGATTCCAAAGACCATTTAAAGACAACGACATCGGTGAGCAAAACTCCGATTGGCAGGGGAAGGGAGCGGGGATGCTGCCTCAACTGGAAGCAGCTGCGGATATGCGCGGTTCCAGCAGCTTAATTGCCAGCCCGGCGGTTTCATACTGCGACCGTCGTTAAAAAACCACTAAGAAGCGTGGGCCTAGCCGGACCAGAGCCGCAGCGGTAAGTCCGGCGACCAGCCGATCAAAGTGTATTGACTCTGCCTATTCGGGAGGACAGAATGCCCCCCGCTGGCGAAATTCTTCGCCAAATCTTCATAAAAGGCGGAATTATGAAACGGGGATCGCGTCGCGATCGTTTGTGGCGTCGTGTCTTTGGTCGCCATCTCGGCAACAAGTCGCGACGACGCGCCTGGCTCGAACAATTGGAGCCACGTCAGGTGATGGCCAGTCTGCCGATCATCAGTGAGGTGATGGCCGCCAACAGCAGCGGCCTGAAGGACGCCGATGGAGATGAGAGCGATTGGATCGAAATCTATAACCCCACCGCCGCTCCGATTAACTTGCAAGGTTGGTCGCTGACCGATGATCCGGGCGATTTGAACGAGTGGGTGTTTCCCGCGGTCACGATCGGGCCGAACGCTTTCTTGACGGTGTTCGCCTCGGACAAAGATCGCACGACAGGTCCCGAACTGCACACCAATTTCAAGCTGTCGGCTGGCGGCGATTACTTGGCGCTAGTGAATGCCGGCGGTGTTGTTGTCAGCGAGTACACGCCGACCTATCCGCCGCAGATCGACAATGTTTCCTACGGCATTGCGTTTGATACGGCTGAGCTGATTCAGTCGGGCGCTGCGACTCAGGTGCGCATTCCGACCAACGGTTCACTGGGCAACACTTGGACAACGACGGGATTCGATGCCACCGGCTGGACGACGGGGACGACCGGCGTGGGTTATGGCGTGGTCCATCCGGGCTTCAACATTGTCTATGCCCGCGCAAACGTGGAAGTGAGTGATCTAGGCGTCGCGCGCAATGTAATCACCACGCCCTCGATGCGTTCGCTGACGTTGAATACGACGGCGGCGGTGGTCAATTACATGGGAACCGGCGGCGGCGGGCACTATGGAAGTGATTCGGCGTTTCCCAATCAAGCCATCGGCGATGACATCAACGACTTTGTCGTGCAGGCGAATGGCGTCGTAAAGATTCCGACTGCGGGGAATTGGACGTTTGCCGTCAACAGCGACGACGGTTTTGAATTGAAGCTTGAGCGCAACGGCGTGACGTTTTCGTCGGAATACTTTGCCACGCGCGGAGCATCGGATACGCTCGCCACGTTCAACATTCCAACGGCCGGCGATTGGAACATTTCGGCAATGATGTATGAGCGCGCCGGCGGCGCGAGCTTTGAATTGTTCGCTGCGCCGGGAAGCTTATCGAGCTGGAATGCGACTGCCTTCGACTTGATCGGCGACACGGCCAACGGCGGTTTGACGACTTATGCGCCGATTGGCGTTGGCACCGGCGTAGCCGTCGGAACCGACGTGCGCGCTGCCATGCAGAATGTGAACGCGTCGGCCTATGTGCGAATTCCATTCACGGTGACGAATCCGTCGACCTACGATTCGTTGCAGCTGAGCATGCAATACGACGATGGCTTTGTGGCGTATCTCAATGGGGTGGAAGTTGCCCGGCGAAATGCACCGACGTCGCTCGCTTTCAACTCAGCAGCCACGGTCGATCGTTCGCTCGCCGACGCGACGACGGCAGAGAGCATTAATCTGACGCCGTTCTTGAGCAACTTGCAGGTCGGCAATAACGTGCTGGCCATTCAGGGGCTGAATTCGTCCGCCGGCGACGATAGCTTTTTGGTTCTGCCGCGACTCATCGCCTCGGCGGCGCATCCCGAGCAACTCCGGTACTTCCACACTTCAACACCGGGCACATTCAATGTCGATCCAGCCTTGGGCGTGATCGATCGCGTTAGCGCCAATGTGGCGGCCGGTTTTTACAACAGCCCCATCTCGGTTACGCTCTCAACTCCTTCGGCGGGAGCGACGATTCGCTACACGATCGACGGCAGCACGCCGACGGCTACGAATGGTTTGATTTACAACACCCCCGTTTCCATCTCGGCAACGACGACGCTGCGCGCGGGAGCATTTCGAACCGACTACCTCTCGCTGCCGACGATCACGCGCTCGTACATTTTTCTCGACGACGTGATTCGTCAATCGCCGAGCGACGATGTGGCCGGCGGAGTCTATCCCGATGTCGGCGCCGCGCCGGCAGGCTGGCCCACGACTTGGGGCGGCAATGTCGTGGATTACGGCATGGATCAAACCATTGTCAATCAGGCCGGCGCTGCGGCGGTGAAGTCGGCATTGCTGTCGCTGTCGAGCATTTCGATCACGACCGATTTGTCGAATCTGTTCAATGCGTCGACCGGCATCTATGCCAACGCCAGTCAGGATGGCCGCGATTGGGAGCGCCCCGCCTCGATCGAAATGCTCAATCCCGACGGCTCGGCGGGTTTTCAAGTCAACGCCGGCTTGCGCATTCGCGGCGGTTATAGCCGCAGCAACGACAACCCCAAGCATGCGTTCCGCGTCTTCATGCGCGGTGAGTATGGCGATTCTTCGCTCGAGTATCCGCTGTTCGGCCCCGACGCTGCCGATTCGTTCAAGAAGTTCGATTTGCGCACCGCGCAGAATTATTCCTGGAGCTTTGCCGGCGACGCCAGCAACACCATGATTCAAGATGGTTTCGCCCGGCAATCGCAACTCGATATGGGAGAGCCTGGCACGCACAGCCGGTGGGTGCATCTCTATATCGATGGTCAATACTGGGGCATCTATCAGATCGAGGAGCGCCCCGAAGCAGAGTTTGCCGCCACTTATTTCGGCGGCTCGGCCGAAGACTATGACGTCATCAAACCTGAAGCGGGTGTTTACACCAACAGCGCGACCGACGGCAACTTCGATGCGTATCAGCGCCTGTGGCAGTTCGTAACGACGCAAGACCTGGCGAACAACGCGAACTACTACCACATCCAAGGCAAGAACGCACTCGGCGTTGATGATCCATCAATCCCCAGCGAAGACGTGCTGCTCGATGTCGACAATCTCGTTGTCTACATGTTCGGCATCTTGCACGGCGGCAATCTCGATGCGCCGATCTCGGCGTTCCTCGGCAATAACGGCATCAATAATTACTTTGCGATTCGCGATCGGACGGGGCGCGAGGGCTTCAAGTTCATTCAGCACGATGCCGAACACACGCTGCACAATGTGAATGAAAACCGCAACGGTCCTTTCACCGCGGGACAAAATTTCGATCGGTTCAATCCGCAGTTTTTGCATCAGCAGCTGATGGCCAATGCGGAATATCGGATCCGCTTCGCCGATCTGGTGCAGGAAAACTTTTTTAACGGCGGGCCGATGTCGACGGAGGTCGCCGGAGCGAGATTTCAAAAAGACGTCGCGCTGCTCGATCCCGCCATCGTGGCCGAGAGTGCGCGCTGGGGCGATGCCAAGCGGCAGACGAGTCCGCTCGGCAAGACCGATTGGCTGTCTGCCGTGGCGACCATGGCAGGGTTTGTCGCCAATCGCAATCCGGTTTTAATCTCCCAATTTCAAGCCATCACGCCGAACAGTTTGTTCCCTACGGTCGGCGCTGCTTCGTTTTTGATCAACGGCGTTCCGCGCAGCTCGGGAGAGATTTTGCCAGGTAGCGTGCTGCGCATGGCGGCAGCTGCGGGGACAGTTTATTACACCACCAACGGCAGCGATCCTCGGCTCGTTGGCGGCGCGCTCAATCCTGCCGCAGTCGCTTACGATCCTAGTGGTACCGATTCGACGCTGGTCGCAACCAATTCGCAGTGGAAATATTCCGACAAGGGAACCGATCTCGGAACCGGGTGGCGGGCCGAGAGTTTCAACGACACCGCGTGGTCGGCTGGTAATGCGGAGTTGGGCTACGGCGACGGCGACGAAGCAACCGTGGTGAGCTACGGCCCGGACGTGAATGCGCGATACATCACAACTTACTTCCGCAAAAGCTTCACGGTGGCCAGCGTCAGTAATCTGACTGGCCTGAAGTTGCGATTGAAGCGCGATGATGGCGCTGTGGTCTATATCAATGGTGTGGAAGCGACCCGCAGCAACATGCCGAGCGGGGCGATTCTGAATTCGACGCTAGCCAGCAGCAACGTTGGTGGCACCGACGAGCAGACCTTTTATGAAGTGGATCTCAATCCCGCTCTGCTGCATGCTGGCACGAATGTGATTGCCGTGGAAGTTCATCAATCGGTCGCCAATAGCAGTGATGTTTCGTTCGATGCTAGCCTGATTGCGCGCGTGCAAACCAATCCAGGCCTGCCATTGAACACCTCGGCGACCATCAACGCCCGCGTGCTGAGCGGCGGAGTATGGTCTGCCCTGACCGACGCCACTTTCAGCACGGCCACCAAAGCGGCTGCCGGAAACCTGGCCGTTACCGAGGTGCACTACAATCCGGCGGCGTTTCCGGGCGCGACGACCGCGCCGCTCAACGATAAACAAAACTTCGAGTTCGTCGAGTTGCGGAATATCGGCTCTTCGACGATCGATCTCACGGGCGTGCAATTTAACGCCGGCATCACGTTCAACTTCACCGGCGGTGATGTGACGTTCCTCGCGCCGGGACAGCACGTGGTCGTGATCAAGGACCGGCTGTCGTTCGAAGCCCGTTATGGTACGGGCGTCTTGGTCGCTGGCGTGTATACCGGCAGCCTCGATAACGGCGGCGAGCAACTTCGATTGGTCGATGCTGCTGGCGCAACCATCCAGGACTTCACTTTCGATGACGATCCGGCATCGACTCCGCCGTGGGTGACATCGCCCGATGGCAATGGCCCTTCGTTGACGGTTCGCAGCGTAACCGGCAATTACAACTTGGGCTCGAACTGGCGAGCCAGCTATCTGACCAATGGCACGCCCGGTTATGAAGAAAACGATTACCCGGTAAATCTGACGATGACCGGTGGCTCGGTTGCCGAGAACGTCGCGAGCGCCGTAGCCGGCACACTTTCAGCGACTGATCCAAATGCTGCCGATACGCTGACCTACAGCCTGGTGAATGACGCCGGGGGACGGTTCGTCGTGGTGGGCGCGAATATCGTGCTCGCCAGTGGTGTGCTGCTCGATTATGAAACGCAGTCTTCCTACAGTATCACTGCGCGCGCGACTGACGCCGGCGGTCTGTTCGTAGAAAAGGCCTTTACGATTCAAGTAACCGATGTCGCCGAAGCCAACATCGCGCCGACGTTTGTCGTTGGTACGCCGCCGGAAGTAAGTGAGGATAGTGGTTCGCAAACGGTACCTGGTATCGCGAGCGGCTTTGTGCCGGGTCCGACCAGTGAAGCGGCGCAAACGTTAGTCGCCTATCTGGTGCAGAATGTCTCGAATCCTTCGCTGTTTGCCGTGCTTCCGGCTGTGGATGTGAATGGAACGCTTACCTACACCCTGGCAGCCAATGCTTTTGGTAGTTCCACGTTCGACTTGCGAGTGCGCGACAGCGGCGGCACGGCGAATGGCGGTGTCGATACCAGCGCGCCGCAAACGGTGACGATCGCAGTGAGTCCCGTCAACGATCCGCCGAGCTTTGTGAAGGGGGCCAACATTACGGTTCCTTACAATGCCGGATTGCAGACATTCCCAAACTGGGCCGCGAGCATCTCGGTCGGCCCAGCAAATGAAGTCGCGCAACAGCCCAGCTTCAGCATCGCGGGTAACTCTTTGCCGGGGCTGTTTTCAGGACCGATCACGATTAGCCCCACCGGCACGCTGAGCTTCACGCCAGCGACAGGCGTCTCGGGCACGGCGACCATCACCGTGGCAGTTCAGGACGACGGCGGCACGGACAGCGGCGGCGTGAATGTTAGCGGCACGCAATCCTTCACCATCACGGTCAGCCCCGCGCCGGTGAATTCGTTGCCCACCATCAACGCCATCGGCAATCGACTCATCAGCGAGAATGTCGGTACGCAAGTCGTTAACCTCAGCGGCATCACCGCCGGTGGTGAGTCTCAGGCGCTGCAGGTTTCTGCTGTGAGCAACAACACGGGGCTGATTGCGAATCCGTCGATCACTTACACGTCGCCGAATGCAACTGGCTCTCTATCGTTTGCTCCGCAGGCCAATCAAACCGGCGCGGCGACAATCACCGTGACCGTTCGTGACGCGGGCTACGACGGCAGCTTCAATACAGCGGATGACGGCGTGACCTCGACCACCTTCACGGTGACAGTGGCGCCGAACAACTATCCGCCGGTTACGCACGACAGCACCGAGCAAGTCACTTTCAACACGCCGATTTCGCGGGTGTTTCCGGCCAACGATCCCGATGGTCCGGTGCTGACCTTTGCCATCGTCATGCTGCCTTCCTTTGGCACGATCAGCGGCTTCAATACCGCGACGGGGGCATACACTTACACCCCCAACGCCGGCACTACCGGCCTCGACGTTGTGATGTTCAGCGTGACCGATGGCCTGAGCACGGCCACTGGTACAGTCCGGTTCGCGGTTCAGGAACCGGGCACGAGCGTATCTGCCGTGGGTGGGGATTTGTTCGTGACTGGTACGCCAGGCGATGACATGATCATCGTTTCGAAATCGGCAACGAATCAGGTAATTGTGCGCACGCAGTTCGGAGCCGGCTACTATCCGCTCACGAACCAGCTGTTCATCAACGCCCGTGAAGGGAATGACACGGTCACCGTCAGCTCGCTCACGAACCCGACCACGATCGATTTGGCGGCCGGCAACGACTACGCATCGGGAAGCATGGCCAACGATACGATCATCGGCGGTGACGGCGCGGACCAGATCAACGCCAGCGGTGGTGAAAATATCGTTTGGGGCGACAACGTCGGCGAGCAGAATCTGGCAGCCGGCGGCGACGATGTCCTGAGCAGCCTGGATGGCAATGATGTGATGTACGGCGGCGGCGGCAATGACCAGCTCTATTCCGGCGGCGGAAATGATTATGTGCATGCTGGCCAAGGAAACGACCTGGTCTCGGCGGGAGCTGGCAACGATCGGATCTTTGGTGGTCAGGGTAACGACGGTCTCTACGGCGATGAAGGCGACGACATCATCGTCGGCGGTAGCGGCAACGACACCTTGATCGGTCGCACCGGCAACGACATTTTGATCGGGGGCTTGGGAGCAGATCAAATGAACGGCGACGAAGGCGCCGACTTGCTGATCGGCGGCGATACGACCAACAGCGGCAGTTCGACCGCCGGCGACGCCAACGACGTCGCGCTGCTGGCCATGTTGACGAGTTGGAATGCAACCCGACCCGCGGGGCTCGCCACTCCGTTGCTCGCTGGTAACGACAACTCGATCGATACGCTCAGCGGTTACACCGGCGATGACGATTTCTACGTGAACACCGGCGATCTCACCCCCGACCTCAATGGCAATGGTATGGGGATCGACAGAGTCGTTAACCTCTAACAAGACTGAAATCGCTATAGCACCTACCTGAGCGATTGACTCGAGATAACATCAATCGCTGTTCCCGATCATCCGGCAGAGTTATAAAGGTATATGGAATGTCTTCCGACTCGCAGCAGTTGACCTGCGAGACTACCAATAGCAACTGAGCGGCCTGCCCATTGCGGTGTGAGCGCTGGGCGTCTGCAGTTCTTCAACAATCGTCTTTGGCCAAGCGAACTAGCCACATTACTTGTTGCTAGTTCAATTCTTGTAAGCACCGGATGTCCAGCGGTATCATGTCCGAACTTTCTCGATTGATTCTTCATTCGCAAAGGTTCGACGAATGCCAAGCCTGCCAAAAACTGCCGTCGCCCTCGCCAACAACGACTATGTCCACATCGCGTGGAATTTCGGTGACAAGCCTCTCGACAATTGTGGTGGATTCGCAATTTATCGAATTAAGAAAGGCGGCTCTGGAGCGCAGCCGTTAAAGGCCTTCGATCGTGATAAGGATGGCAATCGGCTGGAGAAAACCTGCGAAGACTTGCCCATCCGCAAGTACAGCTGGCGTGATGTGTTTGCGCAGCGCGATCAGACATACAAGTATCGAATCGTGCCGATGTCGGGGCCTCACCAGCCACTCGCAGACATTGAACCTCTGGAAACCGAATGGGTGAGCGTTTCGCAAAACAATGAGAATGCACAGGCATTTTTCAATCGCGGACTGCTGGCCACGCAAAAATCGGCCGACGCTCTGTGGGATCCGGCGAAGCAAAAGCCAGATTTCGCCAAAATCGAAGCCTTGATCAACGACCCCAAGAGCCCCTTTCGCAAGTCGCTCATGGGCGAACATTTCTCCGCCCTCACGCAACTACTCGATCGTGCAGAATCAGAAGGGGGATCTTGTTGGGCTGCCTTGTTCGAGTTGACTGACAAAGCTCTGATCGACAAGCTCGCGGCCTGCAAAGATCTGCATCTCATCCTGTCGAACAACAACACTGAGAAAACCGAGACCAAGCCAATGGTGTACGACGGCAAGAATAACGCTGCCGCTGTTGCCTTGGAGCCGACTTGCCAAGAGCTCGTTCGTCGATACATGCCGACCGGCCAAATTGGTCACAACAAGTTCATGGTCTACAAGGACAAGAAAGGGAAGCCGCGGGCCGTGCTTACGGGCAGCACGAACTGGACCGCGTCGGGAATGTGCACTCAGAGCAACAACGCGATCATCATCGAAAGTGAGGCCTTGGCTCGCATCTATCTGGAATATTGGGAAGCACTGAAGGCCGACGCACTCGCGGCAAAAATCCCCGAGCCGCCAGCGGCAATGAAAGGAATTCAAGGCAAAACGCTGCGCACCGACTGCGCGACAAAGCGAAAAACGGTGAAGTTCGATGGAGGTTCGACCATCCAAGTCTGGTTTTCGCCAAACGCGAGTGGTCTCGCACGGCCGCCCAAGAAAGGAGTGGAATCACCCGATCCTCCGCTCGATCTGGCAGAAGTCTATCAGCTGATGGAGAACGCGGAACAATCGGTCCTGTTTCTGGCCTTCATGCCGGGCAAAGCCGAAAGTGCCAATAGCTTTCATTTTCTGAAACAGCTGGGAAAGATCTCGTCCAAGCGACCGGAGCTATTCGTGCGTGGCGCTGTTAGCGATCCTGAGTTGACGCGCGAGTTCGATCTCGGCATGCTGCGCAACGAAGGGAACGAGAACTACATGATCTCCTCCCCCTTCAATGTCTTCAAGAACTTCGATCAATGGCGACAAGAAATCTACAAGTACGGCCACGCGATTATTCATGACAAACTGATCGTGATCGACCCGCTGGGTAAGAAGCCCGTGGTCATCACCGGCAGCCACAACCTTGGATTTCGGGCCTCGTCCAACAACGACGAGAATATGCTGATCATTCGCGGGAATCGCGGCTTGGCGACTGCCTACGCCACGCACGTGATGGACGTGTTTGAGCACTACCGGTCACGCTGGATTTCGGGCAGCAGAAAGAAGCAGGACTACAATCCGAATCAGGATCCGAATTGGCAAAAACGCTACTTTGATGATTACCGACCGGCGTTCGCGGAGCGACTGTTTTGGATTTCGGCAGGTAAGCCTTTGCCGCCGCTAACGCCCAGCCCGCACGGTGATTTCCGCCTGGAACGCGCGGAAGCTGATGACGCAGCTCGCAAGAAGGCGGCTGCAGATCGGAAAGAACAGAAGGAAAAGCAAAAGAGCAAAGCTTCTGCTGGAAAAAGTCCGCCAAAGAAAAAAGTGGCCGCGGCGAAGTCAGTTCCAAAGGCCAAGAGTGCGAAGAAAGCGAAAAAGGCATAACCCTGCGACCCGGTTGCGCCGTATTCGCAGACGATAGCCCTCGTCGCTGCGAGCATCTGAGGAGCGCTCTAGTTCGGTGGCGACCGGAGAGAACCTATGGCGCGTAGTTTCACCCAGTTTGGCCTACGAACTGCTTTGGCAATGATCACCGTCGCCGGTGTCTGCGCTGCATATTTTGCGAGAGTCTTTGATGGTGATCGCTATCGTCACGGATTCAACACGAGATTGGACGGAGTTTCGCCAATCGATGTCGCGAGTTACCTGAGAGAAGAAGTAAACAAGCTGCCCAACCATTCAGTGACTGACCAAGAACTTTTCGTGTATCAACGAAAGTTCGGCATGGCATTTGACAACATGAGGCGAACCACGATCACGGATGTGATTTTTGCAAAAGTGCAGTTGTCCGATGGGTCAGAGTCAATGGTAGGTTTTTGGATTTACCCGGCGCGGGGTAGCAATCTCAGAACTCCCCAAACTGAAGTTTCCGTGCTGCTGTTGGCCGACGAAACTTACTTTGCCATTCGATCTGGTAAGGCGGCCTTACGTGAAAACGAGCGAGCAAAGCTAGTCAGGCCAGTCTATTCGGAGATGATCTACAGCGCAAAGCTTACTGAGAGTCGTCACCAGTCGTTCGAATGAATGGGGCCTTTCAGAAAGGGAGTTTGAATGACCAGAGCACTTGGACTTCTGCTTGCCCTGCTATTGGCAGGGCAGGCGTCTGGGCAAGGCAATGGGATTTCGTTGCTGTATCGCGATCCGCAGCCGGTCAAGGATCCGGCGGTGGATAGCGGGCAATTGGCAGTCAGCGATGGATTCGTCACGGTGATTCCTGCTGATGACGGTGGTCAGCCAAAAATATTTGATTTCGAAGGCAAGCTGCAGCACGACTTGCGGATTCCCACCATCGCTAGCGCCGTCTTTGCGGGGCGCCATCTCTATTTGCTGAGCCGTCTTGATGGTTTGAAGGTGATCGATACGGACACCTGGAAGGAGGTTCAAACGGTTTCGGCGCCGGGCCTGTCGGAAGCCCTGCGAGTGCAGGCCACACCAGATGGCACGACGATTTTTGCGTTGAGGCGATTTGCTCCTGCGTCGCTGTTTGTGTTTCAGCGTGATGCAGCAACTGGGAAGTTGGACCTGCAGCAGGTTTTTCAGAGCGATGAAAGCAGCTTGGCTCTCGCGCGCAGCAGTGCTCAAGCGAATCCCGCAGCGGTCAAAATTCGTATCGAGAAAGATGCGTTACGAGTACCTAGCTTCAGCATCGCCGAATCGCTTTCAGTCACTCCAGACAGCAAGCATCTCTATGTTGTTTGTTACACCAATTCGCTGTTGGTCTTTGGGCGTGATTCGAAGGGAAAATGGGGACTGCTCGACTCCACCGAAGACAATCTCCGTGGTCACCACACCATGGGCTTGATGATGTGCCGTGCTCTGACGCCTCTAAGCGACGGAGTGATTGTGGGCGGCATCCGCCGTCTGGCCTGGTTTGGTTTTGATGGCCAAAAACTGCAGAGCAAGAACTGGTGGGTGGACGATGGCAAGCATCCCGGGCATGGTCGGGTTGAAATGCCGTTTCTGGATGATGTAACCTCGCTGACCGTGTCGCAAAATGAAAAGTACTTGTTCCTCGCATCAAAACACGAAGCGAATATTCAGGTGCTCGAAATCACGAAAGATGAGCTCAAGCCGTACGGAAACATCATTGATGCGAAGGCCGGCGCGAAAATGCTCGACGTTGCCATTTCACCGGATGGTACGAGGTTGTTTGCGAAATCAACCGCGAACAAGCTGACAATCTATAAGCTAGATGAACGGTTCAGGAAGTAAGCGAGTCGCTGCGCCTAGCGGTCCTTGCTGCGAGCCGGCGGCCTTTTTGTCGCCACGGCTTCGGTCTTCACTTTCACATCAAAAATTCATCGCTTCGCGCAATCGTCAATCTCGCGACGTTCTATAATGTGCCGACATCGTTCCGACGGCAACGCAAAAACGAATCGTGAAAGCAGACGAGCATGCAGGTACAGCCGAACTACCTCTCGCGGTCCTTGGTCACATTGCTGGCGGCGCTGCTGTTAACGTCGCAAGCGTTCGCGGCTGATAAGTTCGATTTCTCTGGCTTCGATGCGGGCGAGCAATTCATCGCTCAATGGGCGGTCAGGAATTTGGAGGCACATGAAGATTGCCATGCCTATGTAACCGTCAATCAGCTCGGCCTGGATGTGCTACGACTTTCGAATAAGCCGCTCGGACGGCCAAGTGGTAACCACCCCGAAATGCCGCCACCGGCCTCGGACTTGTTTCTCGCCGTCGGCGGGACAGTCAAGTCGCCCAAGGTGATGGCGTTTGTGAAGGCGCGCGTCACAGAGCACAACCAGCGGCTCAAAGACAACTTGAAGAACGACATTGCCCGCGTGGCGTCGGTCGATCCCTCATTAAGTAAGACGACGCAGAACCCGGTGCGTCGTCCTGAGATTCCGCTCACGGACCTCGACCGGGTGCTGCAGTTGATCAGCCAAGGGGGAGTGGTCAACAGCGAGTATCTGCCGACCAGCAATGCCGATTTCGATGATGTGACAGGCATATCGTGGAAGAAAAAAGTCGAGGCATTGCAAGCGGCCGGCGGCGCAGCCGGCGAAGCGGCTCGCAAGCTCAAGCCAGCGATCGAAGATGTGCAAGCCGCGACCGACGGCTATCAGCAAGCCGTCAAAAAGTCGAGCGAGGCCGCAGGCAAAGTACCGCCGCGTTTTGCCGCCGCCGAGCAATTGCGCGACGATCCACTGTACGGGGCCAGTGGGAACGACCTGCAAATGCTGGAAGCCCAAGGAGGCCAGACTAGCATTCGCGCTCGTGAGTACCAGGCCAAGCAAGAAGCAGCCATGTACGAAACTTTCCTGTCGTTCGGCGAAAGAATCGCGGCAGGCTATCCGGCGATGGATGCGGCACTGGCCATGATGCAGTACCGCTATGCCCGCGCCGACGTGCGGCGACATCAGGCCGCGGTCGAAACGCTGGTGCCAGCTCTCGGTGCACGGGCTGGGGCTCGAATCGATCAGGCCGAGCTCGACGTGAAGTACGCAGTGGTTCCGCGCGGCTTGGCGAGGTTTCCGGATGAACCCATGTTGTATGCCGTCATTCGCTCGCGTTCCGCGCGCGAGCTCACGCAGCTCACGGTGCTCGTCAAAATTGAATCGGATCTTGGAACACGCTACGCAACCTATTTCATTCCGAGCTTGCCCCCCGGCGCTAGCGGCCGCTTTCAGCCGGTAACGCTGTCGAAGGCAGCGCTCAGCGACCAACTCGGCAATCTTGGTGGTCAGCCGAATATTGCCAAGATTCGCTACGCCGCGTGGTGCAATCAATTTCAGGCAACCAGCCAAGAACTCACCAAGCTCTCGACCGAACAAATGGTGACCGACATCTGGCTGCAGTCGGTTCAACCTGGACTGTCGTATGTCTCGCTCGGCGGGAGTCGCGATGGAAAGAAGGAAGCCAAGCGTCGGTTCGAGCTGATCTTTCGGCGCGTGTCGCCCAGCACAACGGGATTCGCCACCGAGTTTGACATGATCGATCACGAGAACAATGACCGTGCCACGCGCTATCACGGCACACTGACGCTTCCGCCCGTCAAGCTCGGCAGAGAAGGGCAGGTGCTACATGCCATCGAAACCAGCAAATTCGGCTACGTTCAAAAAGACGAAGATGAAACGCTGCTCATCAAGGCTACCGCGGGCAACGAGAAGCTGGAACTAAAGCTGCAAGGCCGCTGGAATGTCATGCCGCGAAAATGGCAGATCCGTTTCAGCAGCTTCGGTCTCCGCGACTTCGTACCGGCGGGACAAGTTCCCACGGCAGACAGCCCTGAAGAGAAATCGAGTACCGCTGCTAAAGCTGTGCGGCCACTTATCGAGGCAGGAAAATTCGAAGAGGCGAAGGCGGCTCTGGAGAAAGTCATTCGCGACTTTCCCGATCAACCAGGCGCAACCGAAGCCAAGTTCATGCTCAGTCGCCTCGATCAGGTAAAAGCAGGCCAAGCCAAGGCCCGCGAGATGCAAGAGGCTCGCGACAAGTTCAAGCAGGATAACAACATTCCCCCCGGTCGACGCGGACCGCCGCCGCTGAAGAAATAGCGCAGCCGTTGTGCTTGTTCAGGATCACAACGGCGCGTTATTTGTCACGAACTGTCGCCGCTACGCAACTGTGGCCGACGTTTTCCAGTTCTTGAAAACCTCTTCCGAGTTTTTGGTCAGATGGACGTGCGCGTCGACTCGCTCCACCCATTCCACCGGGATGAAGTGGTGCATGCCACCGGCAGCCGGATCATTCTTGGTCATCTTGATCGAACTTCCTTCTACGTGATCCACTTCGCCGACATGCTTGCCACACGAAGCGATAACCTCCATGTGTTCGCGGATTTCAGAGGTATTTGACATGGTTAAACTCCTTGTGATCTTTCAAGATTAGGAACTTCCGCAAAGTCGTGCAGTTCACATGCCGCACGCTTCTTTGTAATGATTGAGGGCAGCTCATCCGCCACAACCAAGACGTCGGTCGCCACTTCGCCGAGTTGCCATATGAGAATCGCGAAATTATTTGCTTTGCTCTTCGCTTCACTATTGCCGATGGCAGGGCTCGCCGAGTCGCCACCTCGATCGTTCGCGTATGTGCTTCAAGCCGATGCGTTAGCCAAGACAAAGAGCGAGGCCGTCAAACTGCTCAGCGGCTGCCAGCGCGACTGGATCGTGCTCGACGCGGATTTCAGCGGTGACACGCCTTGGGAACTCGCCGACATCAGAGCGATCCGTGGCGGACAAGCCGACCGAAAAGTGATCGCCTATACCTCCATCGGCGAAGCGGAGGATTATCGAAAGTATTGGCGCAACGAGTGGATAAACAATGGAAAACTCAGCACTTCGGCGCCGGCCTGGCTGGGCCAGGAAAATCCCGATTGGAAGGGCAACTTCCGAGTGAAGTACTGGCACGCGGAATGGCAAAAGATCATCCTCACCTCGATCGACGATGCGTTGTCACGTGGCTTTGACGGTGTGTATCTCGACATCGTGGATGGATTCGAAACCTTTGAAAAAGAGGGAGCGGATTTCATCGACGACCGCATCAACCCAGAAACAAAACAGAGTTATCGCCGCGACATGGTGGATTGGGTGAAGACGATTGCCGCCCGCGCTCGCGCGAAAAATCCGACAGCGCTCGTTATTCCGCAGAATGGTTCGCAACTCAGCGCGCACTCGGATTTGCTCGAAGTCATCAGCGCCATCGGCATCGAAGACCTGTTCACCAACGGAAACAAACTTCAGCCCAAAGCCCACACGAACGAAGTGCTGAGCCATTTAAAAAAACTGGCGACCGCCAACAAGCCAGTGCTGCTAATTGAGTATCCAAAGTCTGCAGAGCGGCAGACGATGGCCAAGAAATTGGCGGTCGCGAATGGCTTCGTTTGGCTGCTGACAGATCGTGCGCTCAAAACACTCGGCGAATCCGGGAACTGAGCTCTTACTTTTGGGGCATGCTGGTGCCTCAAAGCAGTTGCGGACCATGCAGCTGGCGATGGTGTTGCTCTTGCCTGAAAGTGCGAACATGAAACAATGATGCGGCCGTTTGATCTAGGATTTCAGGAGTTCCGCGTCATGAGTGACATTGCCAACCCGGGCGTGAAGCCAATTGCTGTCAAAGAGCCATTCCAATTGCGACTTTGGCCGGCAGTGGTAATCACGGTTCTCATGCTGGCAGCGCTCTATATTCCACCGCTGCTGCAATTCGACAACCCGCTCATTGCCTTCATGGCGCAGTTCTATGCGCCGATGGCGGCAACGTTGGCGCTGGGAATCTGGTGGCTCTTCTTTAGCCGCGTCTCGTGGTTGGAAGGGTTTGGAGTTCTGGGGTTTGCGATTGCGGTCTACGTCGGCACCTTTTTTGTCGCCGATTCGAGCATGGCGATGCCGTTGCTGCTGTCGGCCCTCCCACGACTCATTCTCGTGGGCGTGTCCTGGCTAATCATGTCGATGATTTTGCCTTGGCCCACTCGGCGCATCGGCTTGCTGATCGCAATTCTCTGCACTTGCGCTTACTTCACGCTGTTCCGATTTGAAGGAGTAACGGGCGAGTTTGCTTCAAAAATGTCTTTTCGGTGGGAGAAGACCGCGGAGCAAAAATATTTGGCTTCGCGCCCAGTGCCGGCGAAGACGGACGATGCCCCCAAAGTGACAAGCGAAGCCGAGAAACCGGCGCTCACGGCGACCGACGACGACTGGATCGCTTTCCGAGGTAAAGATGGAAACTCGGTCTACAGTGGGCCGCCGATTTCCGAAAAATGGTCTCCCGATCCACCGAAGCAAATTTGGAAGCGGCCGGTCGGCCCAGGCTGGGGTTCTTTCATCATCGTTGGCAATCTGTTCTTTACTCAAGAGCAGCGTGGCGAGCAGGAAATCGTCACTGCTTACGCCGTCGAAACGGGCGAGCCGGTTTGGGAGTTCGCTGAAAATGCTCGCTTTGAAGAAGCGATCGCGGGAGCCGGACCGCGCTCCACGCCGCTGTTTCATGACGGAAAACTTTTTACCGTAGGAGCGAAGGGAAGCTTGAACTGCCTGGATGCGGCGACGGGAAAGAAGATCTGGAACGCGTCGATTGTGGGTGGCGGAAAAGAGGTTGAGTTGCCGCAGTGGGGATACTCCTGCTCGCCAATCATCGTGGGCGACGCTGTCATTACGATGCCGGGAAAGCCGAACAGCGCTGCCGTTACGGCCTTCGATGTCAACACGGGCAAGCCCCTTTGGACCGCTGCTGACGGCGAGCATTCTTACACTTCGGCACAGGTGGCAACGATTTGCGGCGTCCGCCAGGTACTGGCCTTCACGAGCGCGGGCCTGATGGGAATCACACCTGACAACGGCAATGTGCTGTGGACGCACAAGTGGCCGGCATCTGGTTACGCTCGCTGCGTTCAGCCCTATGTAGAGGGTGACACCGTCGTCATCTCGACCTATTTCGGCATGGGCGCCCGCAAGGTGCAGCTGACGAAGACGGGCGATGCTTGGGAAGACAAATTGGTTTGGGAATCGAAGGGCATCAAGCCTTATTACAACGACATGGTCGTCTCCGGCGGTCACGCCTACGGATTCGACAACAACATCTTTTGCTGCATCGACCTCGCCACGGGCGAGCGAAACTGGAAGGGTGGCCGCTACGGCTGCGGGCAAGTCCTGTTGCTCGAGAAGCAACAGAAACTGCTCGTGCTTTCTGAGCAAGGCGATGTTGTTTTGCTGGAAGTGAATCCCGACAAAAACGTGGAACTCGCAAAGTTTCCCGCGATCCACGGCAAAACGTGGAACCATCCGGTTGTCGCGCACGGCAAGCTTTTCGTGCGCAACGGCGAAGAGATGGCCTGCTTCGACGTGAAGGCTGCCGAGTAAGCAGGCAGTCGCGACCTTCGAAAGAAATATGCGTCCTTATCTGATTTTGACGCTAATTGCATTAGCTACGTCGCCATTCGGCATGATGCTGGAATGGAATCGACGCACAAAGTTTGTTCTTGTTTCTTGTGGGACGGATGCTGGCCGCTGCCTTCTATCTAGTTGATCGAGCGGCTCCTTCTTCTTCTAGGCGGCTGTGCCCAGTTACAATGGCTGCACCGCCGTAGTGGCAAATCTGGCAACTCGGCGGGCCGCGTATCCCTAGCGTCCATTTTCTCGCTGTGTTTGCCTATGTTCCGATTTCTGCCTGTCATTGCTTGCCTGCTGTTGCTTAGTCAGGCATTGCCAACGCATGCCGCGCCGGGAGACTTGCCTCCGGAAGTTAAAGGTTTTCTCAAACAGCATTGCCTCAGTTGCCACGCCACCGACGTCAAAGAAGCCAAGGTGGATCTGCAGGCCTTGTCCGGTGAGATGTCGGAGCGGTCGCAAGCTGCGCTCTGGACGCGAATTTACGATCAAGTCAATCTCGGCCAGATGCCGCCCGCCGGCGAAACGCGTCCTGCGGAAAAGGATCGAAAGGCGTTTCTCAAGTCGATCGAGTCGCGTTTGGAAATTGCCGATCGCAAATTGCGCGAGGTGGTGCAGCGGCGACTGAATCGCGAAGAATATCAAAATACGATTCGCGATTTATTGGCGATCGAAATCGATGTCAAGCAGCTTCTGCCCGAGGATCAGCAGGCCGGAGGTTTCGATAACAACGGCGAGGCCCTGTCGATCTCGGCAGAACTCATGGGGCAATATTTGAAGGCCGCCGAGGCTGCAATTGATGCCGCGATTGTGCATGGCCCGCAGCCGAAGACGACGACGTTTACGGTCGACCCCGCCAAGGAAATCAAGCCGCTCATTCCCAAGCAGTTTGGCCTGGTCGATGGTCGGAGCGTGCTCTACACCACCGATACCGGCAACTACAGCAAGATCGCCACGCGCGAGAAGCGAGTTCCTGTCGCGGGCAGGTATCGATTCAAGTTCGAAGCTGCCAGTCACTTCAGCAAACAGCCAGTCGTGTTCAACGCACGCGTCTCCGATTTCCATGGGCTCGCGGCGACCAACATCGATCTGGGTTATTACGAAGTGGGAGCCGAGCCAAAAGTCTTTGAACTTGAAGCCACGGTCGGTGCACGATCGGCGATTCAGTTCTTTGCGCTCGACTTGCCGCGCTGGCTTAAGGACACCTCTTCGGGTGAATTTGCCGGTGTGGAAATTGGTCCCGTTGAAATCACGGGCCCACTCTTCGACACATGGCCGCCTAAAGGTCACCAGCAGTTGCTCGGTGATCTGGATCTGGCCAAAGGGAAGCTCGCAGACGCCGAGCCCGTGTTGCGACGATTTATTGCGCGTGCTTTTCGCCGACCGGCAACGGATGCTGAAGTGCAAGGTTATCTCGCGCTCGTCCAAGGTCGCTTGGAAGCTGGCCGCTCGTTCGAAACCGGCTTGAAGTCGGGTTTCGTCGCGATTCTCTGCTCGCCTAATTTTCTCTACCTGCGCGAAGATGTTCGCAGCGACAGCCAGCGCATTTCCGACTACGAATTGGCGTCGCGCCTGTCCTATTTTCTCGTCAGCACGGCACCCGATGCTGAATTGCTCGCCGCCGCAGAGCGGGGCACGTTGCATCAGCCGGAAGTTCTGCGAGGTCAGGTCGAACGGCTGCTGGATGATCCACGGCATGAACGTTTCATCAACGATTTCACTGGCCAATGGCTGAAGCTGCGGCAGATCGAAGCCACGGTTCCCGATCCCAAGGTCTACACCGACTTCGACGACTTTCTCAAATGGAGCATGGTCGAAGAAAGCCGCGGCTTTTTCCGTACGTTGCTAACCGAGAACCTGAGCATCCGCAATTTTCTCGACTCGGATTTTGCTCTGCTCAATCGCCGCCTGGCTCGGCACTATGGAATCGAAGACGTGCAGGGAGTTCAGGTCCACAAGGTGCCGTTGCCAAAGGAGAGCGTGCGCGGCGGAGTGCTGACCCAAGCCGCCGTGCTGAAGGTAACGGCCAATGGCACGAATACTTCGCCAGTCGTCCGCGGCGTCTGGGTGCTGGAGAACATTTTGGGACAAGCCGTGCCGCCGCCCCCGCCGAATATTTCTGCCATCGAACCAGACATTCGTGGCGCGGTCACGATTCGCGATCAACTGAGCAAGCACCGCGACAATGAGTCATGCAACACCTGCCATCGTCACATCGATCCTCCCGGCTTCGCGCTCGAGAGTTTTGATCCCACCGGTAAATTTCGCGAACAGTATCTGCGCTATCATGTGGAACCGCAGAATCGCGACAAAGGCTGGGGCAAAATCGTGACGGCCGGCAAGGTCGATCCGAGCGGTCAACTCTCGACCGGCGAGAAGTTCGCCGACCTGCGCGAGTTGAAACGCCTGCTGGTCCAGCAAGAAGATCGATTCGCGCACTGCCTGACCGTGAAACTCATGACCTTTGCTCTCGGGCGAGAAATGGGATTCTCCGACCGCAAACCGATCGCCGAAATTCAACAACAAGCCGCCGCCCAAGGGAACGGTTTGCGAACTTTGATTCATACGATTGTGGCCAGCCCGGCGTTTTCCACTCCATAATGTGTCTCCCTCTCCAAAATCACTCCGCCAGCAGCGAGTAAGTTCCATGTTCCAACGATCCATCAGCAGACGAACGATGCTACGCGGAGCGGGAGTAGCCTTGGCATTGCCGCTGCTCGAATCGATGTGTCCGTCCCTGGCGAATGCAAAAGCTGCCGAGCAGACAAAATCGCCACAGCGGTTCGTGGCGATCAACATTCCGCTCGGCTTTCACCCGACCGACTTCTTTCCCAAAGAATCGGGCCGCGACTACGCGCTCAGTCCATACTTGGAAGTGGCCAAAGACCTGCGCGACGAATTCACAGTGTTTTCTGGTCTCAGCCATCCGGATGTTGACGGTGGTCACTCGGCGGAGAAGTCGTTCCTCACCGCCGCTCCGCATCCCGGCGCTCCCAGTTTCACCAACACGATTTCACTCGATCAGTTCCTCGCCAAACGGATCGGCGATCAGACACGGTTTGCTTCGCTCACGCTGGGCTCGCATAGCCTCTCGTGGTCGGCCAACGGCGTCGTCATTCCTACCGAGACGTCGCCGACGAAACTTTTCTCGGCCTTGTTTCTGAAAGGAAGCGAAAAGGATCTCGCGCAACAACAAGCCCAGCTGCAAGACGGCCAGAGCATCATGGATGCTGTGCTCGCCGATGCGCGGGCGATGCAGCCGCGCATCAGCACCACCGATCGTGCCAAGCTCGATCAGTACTTCACCGCCGTGCGCGAAACCGAGCAGCGGCTGGCGAAGTCGCAGGCCTGGCTGAACAAGCCCAAGCCGCAGATCGAAGAGAAGCCACCGGCGGTCATTCCCTGGATGGACTTCACCGGCAATTTTCGTTCGTTTCTCGATGTGGTTCGTCTGGCCATTCAGACCGATTCGACTCGCGTGGTCGCGTTCGGCGGCGATGCGGGCAGTCCGGTCTCGCCACTGAAGGGCATCAGCCAGGCCTATCACACGCTCTCGCACCACGGTCTCGATACGACGCTGATCGAAGAACTGCGCATCATCGATCGCGAAACGATCAAGATCTGGGCCGACTTCCTCACGGCGTTGCGGTCGACGCCCGATGGCGACTCCAACCTGCTGCGTAACACACAGGTCCTCTTCGGTAGCAACTTGGGAAACGCCAACAGCCATTCCACCACCAACTTGCCGATCATTCATGCCGGCGGGCGCTTCAAGCATGGCCAACATCTGGCCTTCGATGCCAAACAAAACTCGCCGCTGGCCAAGCTGTTTGTTTCGATCCTACAGGGCTGCGGACAAGAAGTGGATCGCTTTGCGTCTGGTTCGGGTACGATCGCGGGGCTGGAACAAGCATGATGCAACCTCATTTGATATTCCCGCTGGCGATTTCTCTACTGGTGGCGGCCGGTTCACTATCCGCAGCAGACGAGCCCAATCTGGTTTTGTTTATCGCCGATGACAAGTAGCAACTTCGAATGGCGGTACGCTTTTCGGCCACGATTTTGCGGCAAATCTGCTGATCACACCCTCCTCGCCTCAGCCAAAGCTAATTGCAGTCAATTTCGTGAAATTAACTACACGTTGCTACACGTTTGGTTCGGGATCGAGAGTTGCAGCGCCACGCCGTGAAACTGAGGAACGTTCAGTTACCAGATAGCCTCCGCGCGCGTGCTCCCCGATCGCTACGTCGCCTGTCTCGTGTAGGGCGACGACCACACTGCGTGTGACGCGGCCAACCATCGGCTGGAGGTATTCGCAGGCTATCGAGCATCCAGCCGACGCGCTGCCAGGTGTGGGGCTGCTTCTGCAAATCGGCGAGTGTGTTGAAGACGCTTAGATCGAGATCGGCTTCGCTACGTTTGGCGGAGTGACACTCCTGACAATAACGAACCCGGAGCGGCCTGACTTTGGTGTGATACGCGCCACGTAGCTCGTTCATAGCAGGGACCTGCGCTCGCAGCGAAGTGGTTCCTGCAGAATCAGCGCGACGGTGAAGAACGAAAAGTGGTCGAAGAAATTAGTCACAGAGGAAACCTCGGAAGTGCTTTCAATCTTGCGTAACTTCTAGGGGAGCGACGTTGGCCAGGCAGTTTGCCACTCGGCGTTCGGTGAGGCAACCACAGTGCGAGTAACGAGTTCGCGACAGAATGTCACAGTCAAATCCCGTCTAGCCCTCCCAAATTCGCGTTTTTCCAAGAAAATTTTTTACGCCTAAGGGAGGCATGACTTCCCTAGGGACCTGTTGCTAGCGGAGTACAATCGAAGGCAGAAACATTGCGTTTATTCCAACGTAGCGGTAGGATCTCACCCGACTTAGGTGGGATTCTTGTCCTGCCTGCACCCGCCCGCCTTCATCGCTTTCTGTGAGTGGCTAATGTCGCCGTCTCTTCCCCAACGCCCGACGTCCATTAATCCCTTGCGCGCGCAGCGAGTGAAAACCAAAAAACGGCGGCTGTTTTTGGAGGCACTCGAGCGACGCGAATTGCTGGCAATCACGGGCAGCTTCGATTGGAAGATGGTCGACCGCGTCGTGGAAATTGGTTCCACGGGGCGGATCATTGTTCCCAATACTCAGCAGTATGCGGCGCCGGACACTTTTCAGGTGACGTTCGATCTGAGCGGAACCAGGATGGCCAACGGTCAGGATCCGACAACGATCGTGCTGGAGACGAAAGAGGCCGGCGCCACGGAGTGGACAACTCAGTCGCTCGTGAATGAAGCGGTGACTGCGCAGCTCAAGAGTGGGACTGTCGAAGTTCGGGTCGTGAAGACACTCGCAGGTTTGCCCACGTCAGAAACTGTCACCGAAGCAATCAACGTCAAGGATATTCTTGTCGTAGCGATCGGCGACTCTTTTTCATCGGGCGAAGGAAATCCCGACGTCAAAATGTCGCCAACCGCGCTGGCCGAATGGATCTCGGCTGGCACGACGAGTGGTGATCCTAGCAAGGGGGACCTGTCGAAAACAGAGCGTCAACGACAGCACACCGTTGCGCATCGTTCCTCCTTTGCGGCTTCGTCGGTACTGGCGAAGAAACTCGAGAAATCGGATCCGCATACGTCGGTGACTTACGTCTTCTTGTCGCAATCGGGCGCGGAGACCGACACGGGCGTGCTGGGGCCCTACGCGGGCATCGATAACGAAGAGGGTTACGACAAAAACAACAAGATGGCGTCGCAGTTCGATCAGCTCAAACAGATCATCGGCAATCGCCAGATCGATACGCTGACGATCTCGCTCGGCGGCAATGACATCGGCTTTGCGAATGTGATTGCGGGTTCGTTGTTCTTGGACCGGAATGATCCTGATCAGGCGGGAGCGGGAAAGTACGAAGCGGCCCGCGATGCGCTGCTGAAGGCGGTTCAACTCGGCGACACGGAGATGGTTGGTGGTGTGGCTCAGGAGACAAACGCCTGGACGGACTTTTTGACAAAGGTCTTTCCCAATATCGGCTCGATCGCCAGCAGCTTTCTGATGGAAGATCAGACGACGGCTGGTCTGGATGATTTGCTCGATCGCTACGCACAGTTGAACAATGCGCTGAACTCGCTTGGTAGCCAGAAGCCGGCCAACGTCTACATCACGGAGTATCCCGGGACCGGCATTTTCGATCAGGCGGCTATTCTGGCCGACGTGCTGAAGGGCTCGGTACTGGAAGGGCCGTTGTTCTTCAAGACGCCGCTCGAAGTTTCACCGGAGGAAATGGCTTGGACTGCGACGAATGTCGTGGCGCCCCTCAATGCCAAGATCAAGCTCGCGGCCGAGATCTTTGGCTGGAACTATGTGGCGGGAATCGACGAAGCATTCACGGGCCACGACTACAACGGCACGACCCCGATTGCCAATCCAACCGCAGCGCAGGCAGCACAAGAGCGGTGGTATGTCACCGCCGATGATTCGCGCACGACCCAGGGTCCCAAGAATGTCGACCCGCACAAAACCAAGGGGACCGCGCACCCCAATCAACTAGGTCACGCTGCCATTGGTCAACTGCTGTACGACCAGGCCAAGCCCGCTCTGCAGGCGGCCGCGACCACTGGCCAAGCAGGTGACATTCTGGAGATCGATCTGAAGGGAATCATGGGCGGTGGTAGCGATTTCATCCTGCAGGATGTCCTCGCGCAGAACCCAGCTACTCAAGCTTATGAGTCGTTGGCCCGCAATGAATCGAATCCGCGGCAGGACATCTTTCTCTACAAGAAGAATGCCTCCGGCCAGGCAACGTCGGAGCTCGTCGGTTACTTGCTCAAGTCGGATCGAATCGACGCTCAGAATGTGCCCTTCGCCACGAACGGCCGGTTGTATCTCGCGACTGCGACGACGGCGACTTCGTTCGATAGCAACAGTGGCGAAGCCGGTTTTCAGGGGAAGATTCAGGTCAAGTTCAAGAGCAACGGCACGGATACGATTCACACCGCGACGATCACGATCACGCCCGGCTATTCGACCGGTGGCGTGAATTCGATTCCGAAGTATGCATTTTCGACGGCCGATCTAACGAACCCCGCCGGCCGGAATGAAGCAGCGACCATTCGCTTGCAGCAACGGCTGAACTATTTGGGCTTCGTCGGTAGCGACGGCGTGCCGTTGGTGATCGATGGCATTGTGGGCGTGCAGACCGAAGCTGCACTCAAGCTCTTCAAGACGGTCGTCAATCAAGCAGGCGGAACGGCGAATCCTAACGAGGAAGACGGCACGCTCGATGAGCGCACCGTGCGCTGGTTGAATGCGGAGAATGCTCCGTTCTGGAAACCGATCGGCTCTGGGTATGGTTCCAGCTGGTTGTCTGCCGTGTTGACGCTCGCGGGTTTGGACGGCTCGGCGATTTCGAAGCTGAGCATGGCCAATCCGTTTGCGCCTACCGGCTCCGATTTCCGTACCGGGATGGAGGTGGTGCTCAACCTCACGGCAAATCCGAACGCGGCGACACTGTTTCGCAATGCGGCCACTTCGCAAGGCATTCCGATTAAGTTGGACCAGGCCGCGGGCAATCTCCACACGTTCCGCATTCTGCCGCCGCTGCTCGATGTGCTGAGCAAGGCGGAGTCGAACGAGCTCGCGGCGGGGATGCATCAGCTGGCTTTGACGCTCGGTCAGCTGTCGACCTTCGATGAATTCGGCAAGCCGCTGCCGCTCGTCGGTGTCACATCGGCGAATGCCGAAGAGGGGCAGTCCCTGTCGATCGGCAGTGCGCTGGGGCTCGACAAGGTCTTCGAAGGCGACAGCAATGTTTTCGCCTATGCGGTCACCTACTTGAAGCAAGCGCAGCAGCCCGCGCTGACCGGCTTGCAGAACGTGCTGGCCAATGCGGGCCTCGGCATGACCGTGGGTAGTGCGAATGTGCAGGCCCAAGGAACTTCGACCGGCGATGCTCAGTTCACCCTCACGGGGTTGGCGACGGCCGTCACCGAGCGCGAGCTGAATTTCGGCACGCATGCAGCCGAACTGGGGCTCTCGTTTCTCAGCCCTGACGATGCGCGCAACATCGACATTCTCACGCAGCTCGGCTTGAAGGTGGCGTTTGGGTTGGATGCGTCGAACAAGTTCTATGCCCAGTTGCAAAAGCTCGAAGCTGCCACGAAGGTGGCCGATGCCGATCATGACAATCTGGATTTCAATCAGGGCTTGTTGCGGCTCGAGGGGCACGAGACCAATCAGAACGCGTCGTTCGCGATGCAGGCAGCCATCAATGGCCAGATGCAGAATGTCGCCAACAATCGCCTGACGATTCCGTTCCTGCAGAGCAATGCGCCGTCCAGCGCCTGGCTGAATGTTGCTCCGCTGTCGGCCGCGAATCAGTTGACGGTGCTGAATCCGGTGACCTACACCGGCGGTGCGCTGCAAACGCTCACGGGAAACATTCCCGTCACGGTGCAGGGGCTGGTCAATATCCCGGGCGTGCAGCCGATCCAGCTCACGTCGACCGATATCTTTGGCGGCGATCCGGATCCGACGGTCAGTCTGGGTTCGGGGTGTCTGGCGACGATGGTGAATTACACGCCCTCATCGCTGGGCAGCATGCTGACTGCGATCGGCAATATTCTGGAGATTCCGTCGGATGTAGAAGTGCCGTTCACAGGTGGAAAAACGGTTTCGGACCTGGTTTCGCTGCGGGCAGTTTTCAACGATTGGCTGACCAAGCGGCAAACGATTGCCGGCGGCGCGCTCGCGGAGGACCTCGAAGGCTTTTTGAAAATGCTGGGCGCTACGAATGTGAACTTCAATGCGCTCACGTGTGGCCTGACGTTCAACATTCCCTTCAGCGGCACGGCGACGAGCCCCGTCAGCATCAACGTCGGCGCGCAACTGGGACCACTCACGAACATCAAGACGAGCAGCACTGGGACGCAAACCACCACGGTGCAGGGGAATCTGAAAGTCGGCATCGACTTTACGGCGCTTGGACTCACGACCAACGCGCCGACGATCAATTCGAACACGTTGCTCGCTTCGTTGCACGGCAATAAGCAGGACGGCACACCGAAGTACAGCACCGTCGCCGGCAACGACTTCAAGATCACGCTCAGCGACGGAACGGCAATGTCCGTCGACCTGGATACCGTCGGCAACACCGTCGGCAATGTGATCACCAAGATCAACCAACTTTCACCGGCGAAACTCTCGGCCACGCTCGATTCGCAGCAGCGGATCGTCATTACCGATAAGTCGCAAGGGAGCGGCGCCTTCAAGATCGAAGCTCTCGGTGGCTCGAAAGGGCCGGCGGCTGGAACCGGCTTGGGCATTCTGGGTTCGACGACCACTCCCGACAAATCGGGCAACTTCAAACTGGTCGGCGCGCCGTTGCATGACGACACGTTGGCCAAGCATGTCTCGCTGGTGCCTGATGATGGGGCCACCTGGTTCGATACCGAGATCGACATCAATCTGACAGACATCGACGCGGCTGCGCGACTCGGAATGTCGGAAGTCTCCGTCGTGAACGGCACGGGCGTGGGCAAGATGAAGGTGCGCACGCTGCTGAAGGATCCCAGCACGAGCGGCGCGAATTTCGTCACGGCCGATGCGATTGCGAACGGCAATCTGACGGATATGTTCACCGTATCGTTGGCGAACTCCAGTTGCAGCGGCAGCCTGAATCTTCCGCTGCAGGCTTCGTTGCCCGGTGGCGGCAGCGGCAGCGATACGCTGATCGTCACGGTGCCAAACTGCGCCAATCCGACTCAATCCACGGCGGTGTTGCAGAATGGCTCGCTGTCGAAACTCAGTCAGCTCAAACCGGCGAACATCGTCTCCGCGCTGCAGCAAGGCTTGAAGTACGTCGCGTCGTTGCAGGATTTTCCTTTCCTGGAAGAGAAGCTGCCGGTTCTGAATCAATCGATCGCCGATCTGCTCGCGGTGGGAAGCAAGCTCGAGAAAGCGATTCAGAATTTCGAGAAGAATCCCGCGCAAACGCTGAGCACGCTAGCCAGTATGCTCCAGAAGGCGATGAAGGACACGTTGCAGGCAGGTGGAGTGACGAATGTCGACGTCAGTGTGACGATGGACGGCAACGCTCTCAAGCTCGATATCACTGTCAATCAAACGCTGACGCCGCAGAACAAGAAATTCAATCTCGATCTCGAGAGCTTGGGACTGGCAGGGCTGAGCAATCTGACCGACCTCAAGGGCGCCAGCACTGTCACCGCGAATGCTAATACTACGATGCAGATCGATCTGGGCATCGATCTGACGAATCCGGCGGCGCCGCGGCCGTTCTTGTATACCGCAAATGGCGCCAATGGCACGCAAGCGAACTTCGGCGCGTCGTTCACGGCGAAGAATGTCAAGTTCTCGACGACGGCAGGACCGCTGGGCATTGTCGTCGGCAACGGCGCGGCGAGCAGCTATGCCGTGTTCGATGCCGATGGAAATCCGGCCACGAATGATCTGGCCACTTGGTCGGTGACGCTCGCAGACGACGGCGATTCCGATGGCCGCGTTTATCTCGACCGGTTCACTCCCAACTTGATTACGTCCGGGCCGCTCAATGGGCAATTCAAGGCCGCGCTGCCGGTGTACCGTGCGAATGGCACGACTTCGCTAGATAGCGACACGCCGAACTTCGCCTGGCAATTCGGGCTCAATCAGCTGTCGAACCCGCCGTCGCCGCAGCAAGTGCCGAACTTTTCGGCGGCGTTCAATACGGTCGATTTCGGCAGCAGTCTCGAAGGGATTGCCGACGGCTGGGATGGTTTGTTCAGCGTACTCGACGCTGCCATCGAGAAGCAGGCTCTCGTGGGCAAGTTGCCGGTGATCGGCGATCAATTGCAGGACGGTCTGCGGTTCGTCGGCGACTTGCGCGATAGCGTGCGCGACTCGCTGGAAGGTGGCGGGCAGTTGACCGTTGCCGTCATCCGAGATCGAGTCTTTCAAGCCGTTGGTCCCGGCGGTTTGAACTGGCTGCAGGACAGCGGCAACGGCGGTGGCATCACCGCGGCCGATATCATCGTCACGCCGATCAATCCCACGGCCTCGACGGATGAAGTCACGTTCAAGATGAAGTTGCACCAGAATACGGAAATTTTCGTCGGCGACCCGCTGATGTTCGATCTCGGGCTGGACAATCTGGGGCTCGAACTCGGTGGCACGCTGCAACTCAACGTAGGAATGGACTGGGACTTTGGTTTCGGTTTCAGCAAACGGCATGGCTTGTTTTTGACGACGAATGCCTCGGCGAGCGATCCGGAAATTGAAATCTATGCTGAGGCGAGTATCGCCACGCTCGATGCGAGCGGCACGCTGGGCGTCTTCCAGATCACGGCGACCAATCTGGGTAGTTCGCTGAATGCCGACATTCAGATCAACCTTTCGGATCTGAATGGTGATCGCCGGTTGACGATGAGCGAGCTTTCGGGGGGCAACCTGGCCTCGGTCGTCAAAGCGCAGCTCAGCCCGTCGGCAGGCGCGGATGTCAATGTGCAGTTCGTTGCCAGCTATGGCGAAAATGCGAACTTCCCTTCGCTACAGGCAGAACTGCACATCGATTGGTCGCTGGCGGGCGCGAACCCGCTGGCGAGCATCGACAAAATGGGCGCGGCACCGGTCATCACGTTCGAAAACGTGAAGCTCGACGTGGGGCAAGCGATCTCAAAGCTGGTCGGTCCGATTCTGGACAAGATCGGCGACATCGTGGAACCGGTGAAGCCGATTCTCGATATCGTCACGGCGCCACTGCCGGTCATCAGCGATCTAGCCGGTTCGCCGGTCACGCTGCTCGACCTGGCCGAGTTCTATGGCAAGATCTCGCCCGAAACCAAAAGCTTCATCGAAGCCATCGCCGTGATTGCCGATCTTTCAGTCGAAGCTGGCAGCGCGGGTTCGACGCTGGTCAATGTCGGCAGCTTCGCCGTTCCCGACTTGCGGTCGGGTGGCAATCTCTCCACGCGCACTCCGTCGCCGTTTGGCAGCACGGTCTTCACTGTGCCGTCGCAATTCACGGGCTTCATCAATAAAGCGAAGGCGGTCAACACGCATGGCCGTAGCGGAGGTTCTGGACTGCCGGCCGATGAAGCCGGTTTTGAGTTCCCGATCTTCGAAGATCCGATGTCGATTTTCAACATGCTGCTGGGCAAGAAGGATGTGACCCTGGTCACGTATGACATGCCGCGGCTGGAGTTCGCGTTCGATTATTCGCAGGGATTCCCCACGCCGGTTCCGTTCATCATGGTCTATTTGAACGGCCATTTCGGCGCCACGGCCGACTTCAAGTTCGGCTTCGATACGTCGGGCCTGTTGCGGGCTGCGGCTTCGCACAATCCGAACGACGTGTTCACCGGTTTCTATCTCGACGATACGCGCGACGGCACGGATGTGCCGGAGTTTGTGCTCGATGGCGCCATTACAGTAACCGTCGAACCGCCGCGCATTCCGGATATCCCGCTGCCGATTCCCGGCGCTTCGATCGAAGCCTCGGTCGGCGCGGGCGGTGGGGTGTTTGCGACGATCAATTTCAACCTCAACGATCCTGACGGCAACGGCAAGGTTTATTTCAACGAACTAGCGAGCAACTTTGCCCGTGGCCCGAATAACATCTTCGATATCGATGGGCGTGTGGCCGCCAAGTTGTTTGTGTGGGCCCAAATCGAGGCGACGGCCAGCTACAAGATTCTCGGTAAGAAAATCGAGAAGTCGGTCACCATCGTCGACGAATACAAGGATCTGCTCGATATCACGCTGTTCGAGTTCAGCTCTTCCTCTTCTCCAGCGCCGGCGGAAGACCCGATTGCTCCCGATCCGCTCGAACCCGCCGTGCTGCAAAACGGCGTGTTGACGCTCACGACGAATTTCAACGGCATGACCGATGACAACTTCACGGTCACCACCGTGAGCGGCGGCGTGCACGTGGTGCGAAATACCGATAACGTCTCAAAAACGTATGCCAACGTGCGCGAAGTGCGCGGCGAAGGCGGCGTAGGGAACGACACGCTCAATGCCTCCGGTCTGCAGAATATTCCGGTGTACTTTACTGGCGGATCCGGCAACGACATTCTCCATGGCGGCAGTGGTCCGGACCGCCTGACCGGCGGTGCGGACAACGACTTGCTCTACGGCAATGCCGGCAACGATGTTCTCGACGGCGGCTTCAACAACGATCGACTGGAAGGTGGCAGCGGCGACGATCACCTGACCGGCGGCGACGGCAGCGATACGATCCTGGGCCAGGCCGGCAATGACCGGGCCTTTGGCAATCTCGGCAACGACAATCTCGATGGCGGCGACGGCGACGATTACCTCGATGCCGGTGCATTCAATGATGAAGTCGTGGGCGGCGCTGGCAACGACGTGATTTACGGCGGTCCCGGCAACGATCCCAAGCTGTGGGGCGGCGATGGCGATGACGTGATCTACGCCGGCGCGCCGAACCTGGCGCCCGATACCGAGGCCGAGCACATGGATATCCGCGGCGGCAGCGGCAACGATATCATTCACGGCGATGCGGGCAACGACACGGTCCTCGGCGAAGATGGCGACGACGAGATCGAACTGGGCGGCGGCAACGACGTGGCCCGCGGCGGCAAGGGGAAGGATCGGATCAAGGGCGAAGGTGGTAACGACACCATCTACGGCGACGAAGGGGACGACGTTCTCGATCTCGGCGCTGGCGCGGACTTCGGATACGGTGGCGCGGGAAATGACAAGATCTACGGCCGGCAGGGACTCGATACGATCTTCGGTGATGGCTATTACGCGGTCGCGGGCATTGACGGCAACAGCAGCTATCTCGTGGCTGCCGCCGATGAAGGAAATGACTACATCGAAGCGGGGTTGATCGGTAGTTCGCAAGCAACCACCGGCGAGAACGTCATCAACCGCGTGTATGCCGGTGGTGGCAATAACACGATCTACGGCGATTTCGGTACCGACACCGTTTACGCCGGCGCGGGCTCAGACACGGTGTATACGTTCGACGGCGATGATTTCATCGATGTCAGCGGCAACGGCAGCGTCAACGACGGCGACGACTACATCGTGGCCGGCAAGGGCTCCGATGTGATTCATGCAGGCTGGGGCGCGGACACGATCTATGGCGGAGTAAGCAGCAGTGGTGGTGGCAGCTTGATCGACACCAACACGATCTACGCCGATCCGGTGACGGCCGCAACCGCGAATCAGGCGGCGCCAAATACGAAGTCGCACAGCGACGTTGTGTACGGCGATGCGGGGGTCGACCTGATTTATACCGGGCCCGGGAATGACACGATCACCACGTTTGCCGGCAGTGACACCATCTATGCGGGGTTGGGCAACGACACGATCGATGCGGGGGACGGTAGCAACACGGTGTTTGCCGGCGCGGGGGACAACCGCATCACCGCGCTCGGCAGCGGCACGAATGTGATCGAGTCGGGCGCTGGTCGCGACGTGATTCGCACCGGTTCAGGCAGCGACACCATCAACTCCGGCGAAGGTGATGACACAATCGATGCCGGCGACGGCGATAACATCGTCTATGCAGGATTCGGGAACGATACCGTAGTGACTGGTTCCGGCGCGGACTTCGTCGACGGCAATCTCGGCAACGACAATATCTCAGTGGGCGCGGGGAACGACTACGTCATCGGTGGCTTGGGCGATGACACGATCGCCGGCGGCCTGGGGATGGATGTGCTGTGGGGCGACGGGGTTTTTGCGCCGCTCGCGTTCGGCTTGTTCAACCGGAGCAATATGGTCCTCCCGACCGGTTTCCTGGGAGCAGTTTGGACGACGTCCACAGGCATGGCCCAGGTGGTGCCCAACGGTTTGCCGAGTGAAGGGTACGAAGGCGACCCCGCCGACGGCAGCGACTACATCCGCGGCGATGGGGGTAACGACTGGCTGTTTGGCGGCAGTGGCGATGACGACCTGGCCGGCGATAGCAACAAGAAGGCGGCCACCGACGGCGAGGATTACGTCGACGGCGGTGCTGGGCAAGACAGCCTCTCGGGCGGCGGCGGCAACGACGTGGTCCGCGGCGGCAGCGGCGATGACGTGGTCCGCGGCGACGACGGCATCGATCAGTTGTTCGGCGATGCCGGTAGCGACTATCTGTTCGCGGGGGCCGGGCTCGAGTCGGCAAATCCCCGCAATACCTGGAGTCAGGAAAACCAGCGGCTCTTCGGTGGCGCCGGCATCGACTATCTCTATGCCTACGCCGAGAGCACGCTGGCCTCGCAAATTCGCGTGGAACAACTGTTGGTGGGCGATGAACTACACGGTGGCGCCGACGGCGACTGGCTGTACGGCAACATCCGCAGCGACAAGCTGTATGGCGAAGGGGGCAAGGACACCATTCAAGGCGATGGCGTCGTCGGCCCGAATTACGCCGACAGCAGTTTCAAAGACGGCGTGATCGGCGACGGTTTCGATATCGGCGGCAACGACCTCATCAAGGGTGGCAGCGGCGAAGATCGCTTGTACGGCGGCGGCGGCAACGACCTGATTTATGGCGGTGTCGATTCCGACTGGTTGGAAGGGCAGAATGGTATCGACACGCTCTATGGCGGTTATGGCATCGACCAGCTCGTTCTGGATACGTCGTCGCTCTACACCTCCGTCGCCGGTGATGAAATCCTGGATGGCGATGGTGACAACGGTCTGCTGACGGGTGAGACCGCGCCTCCTGCTCAAGTCGGTAATCCCATCGACATCCTGCTCGTCAACGGCACGGATGCCTCCGATGCAATCTTCATCGGTCAATCAGGCGATGCGGTGCCGCGGCTGAAGGTCTTTATGCGCTCGGGCGCAAGCGCCGAGCGGGTGATCACCGCACGGTGGCGAAGTAATGCAGCAGCGGGCGATCTGGACGGAACTCCGCTGGTTGAGCAAATCCGAGTTGCTGGTTTGGGTGGCAACGACGAACTGCAGTTCGTTTCGCAACTCTACTTCGCGCTCGACGGCAACAACTGGATGTATCCGCTGAACGTGGATGATCTGGCCGGCACGGACTGGGTCGGCGTGCTCGATGGCGGCGCTGGCAATGACATCTTGCGCGGTACGAGCGGGCGCGATCGAATCGATGGCGGCAGCGGCAGTGACGTGCTCTACGGCTTTGCGGGGAACGATCAGTTGTGGGGTGATGGCGGCCCCGGGCTCGGCAATTCTGCCGCCGATCACGACATCATTCTCGGTGGTCTCGGCAACGACGATGTCTTGGGTGGCCAGGGAACGAACGAGCTCTATGCTTGGTCGTACGAACCCGATTCCGCCCGGCGACTTGGTTTCTTAAACGGTCAATCGGCGGCAGCTGGCTCGACATTAACTGCCACGTACGCGCTGCGGAATGATCAGATTCGTTTGTGGGACGATCTGCTGTTCAACATCACGGTCGGCAATGGGCCCGTGGTGAACGTGCGTGTCCCTGCCGCTGCTTCCTCGACCTTTGATACTGCCGCACAGTTAGTCTCGTTGGTGCAAACGACGATCAACGCCACATCGCTCGCTTCATCGGGTTTGGTTGTAGGTCTGAATGCGGGCAAGCTGACGTTCAGCGCGCCTGGTAACGCTGTCAAAATCGAACGAAGCACGTTTGGCGTGTTCAATGCAGATACTTCGAATCCGAACGGGATGCTGTACTCGTACTCACCGCTCAATCCCACACCCAATAACCCAACCGCCACGCTGTGGCCGCTCGAAAGCACCGGCCTCAACCGTATGCTCGGCAGCGTACTCGTGGCTGCTGGTCGGTTCGACCGTTTGTACGGTGGCAACGGCCTCGACTTCATGATGGGCAACGGCTCGTCGAGCAGTTCGCCGGATGAACTTTATGGCCGTGACGGCAGCTTGTTCATTGGCCGCGACGGCGGCATCGCAGGGGATGAGTGGAAGGAATACGCGAAGAGTTCGGATGCAGTCTGGTATTACAGCGGAACGAATGCTGCGGACACGATTAACGTCAGCTACGTCACGTTGCCAGGAGTGTTGCAGGGGCATCACCTCATCAAGCGCACAACGGGAGGTGTGACCGAAGCAGCCTTGAACCTGGACTATGGTAACTGGAGTTCCACCGACCGTTTCTTTGGAATGGCCTTGGAAGGCACTGCTTCGTTGCCAGCCGATGGCAAGCTGACACTGGGCAGCGAGTTTTCACTCATACTGGATGGGGCTTCGCCAGTTACGGTCACCATTCCGCAGCAAGCCACGGCTGACAATCAGGACCGGCTGGACCTGGTTGATGACATTGTGGCCGCGCTCAAGACGGCTGGGCTGGAAGGGCTCGTTGGCGCCAAGTTGGTCGGCGTGAGTGGCGACAAGCTGCTCCTCACGCGGTTGAGTCAGCAGTTGACCAGTTCTTCGGCGCTCGTGGTTACTTCGGCGAACCTGGCAGCTCGCAATCAGTTGGGGCTGTCACAAACCGAGGGTGCAGCGGGCCACGCAGCCGTCATCGGCAACTTCGATTCCAAGGGCCTGACGAGCCTGTTGCCGCCAGAAGGTGATTTCTACGCGATCATCATCGACGCGTTGGATGGCAACGATACGGTCACCGTCGATGCCTCGGTAACGAAGAGCGTGTGGACCGATGGTGGCGAAGGCAACGACCACATCATCTACGCCTCGGGTAAGCCACTGCTGACCGACATTACCGATGCGAGGCAGACTGCTGGCAGCGGCGGCAATGGTTCGCGCGCATCCGCCTGGCCGTTGGAATCGATCAGCGGCTGGACCACTTTCACGGGTCTGACGATCGATAGCCCGAACGATGAAGACTGGTACAAGTTCCAATTCAGCGCGATTCCATCGTTGACCGATTCCATTCGAATCACCAGCAATTCGACCAGCGATCGAATGACTACCCAGCTGGTCAATTCCGCAGGTACGGTCCTCAAGACCGCGACCAACGGCGTGATCAGTGGCCTTAGCAGCTTGCAAACCGGTCAGGACTACTACCTGCGTGTCTCTACGGACCTTATCGAGACGAACTATGAAATCGAATTCAATCTGATTAGCACGCTGAACAACAGCAACACCAATCGGCAGCTTGCGTTGGGCCTCAGTTGGGCAGCCCCCGATGCTTCTACGAGTGATTCGCATCAGGTCGTGCGCGCGGGCCTGCCGGCGGGAGCGAACACACAGTTCTATAAAATCACACTGACGGAAACGGGCACTGCCGATCAGGTGATCTCGCTGCAGTCCTTTGAAGCGACGTCAGCGCTCACACTGTCGCTCACTGATTCATCCGGCGTGCTGGCGACCAGCGCCGGCAAAGTTTTGGATGCGGCGACTGCGTATTCATCCAGTTCGCCAGCTCAGGTGTCGCTGGCCGGTCTTCCTGCTGGCGACTACTACGTGCGAGTGACGGGCAATGGGCCTGGCAGTTATGAACTCCGCGGCGTGAGCACGTTGACTCTGCCTGCGACGGGCGCTGCGCGCATTGTCGACCTGGGGAATCCGCTGATTGTCGATCGCCGCGACATCATCATCGGCGGCAGCGGCAACGATCGGCTGCAAGGTGGATCGGGCGAAGACTGGATCTTCGGCGGCATGGGGAACGACGTGATCTCAGGCGGCTACGATCGCCAGGCCGGCGATCTGGCTTGGGGCGGCGAAGGAGACGACATCTATCAAGTCCTGATCGATCGCCTGCCGCAAACGACTGCGGCTGCGCGGCGAGTGGGCGCAGCGGCGAACGCGACCATCGTGCCGACGTACAGCGACCGCTTTGATGGGCAGGGTGGAATCGACCAAGTGCTGTTTGTAGGCGATTACGATGCGTCGCAAGTCGCCGTGCCCGACAACATGGCCATTCGTTGGAACAGCCTGTTGCACCGGTATGAGTTCACGGCCCAGGTCTGGGATTACGACAATGAAGTCTGGGTGGAGGAGCAGTTCTCGACTCCCGCGCAATTCGTCGGCGGTCCGGTCGCGGCAGCGCTAGCGGTGAATGCTCATACGGTTGCGCTCGGACAATTGACGAACGATCTGTCATTCACGCTGGAAATCAACGGCGTCGCTAAGTCCGTCGCCTTGGCCCAAGCCAGCACGCTGAACAACAGCAGTCTCGATCAACTGGCAGAGCAACTCAACGGCATCTTCCGCAATCTGGACGTTCGCGACCAGGTCGTCGCCAGCGTGCAGGGTGGCCGTCTGACCTTTACGACATTGTCCGTGGGAAGTAGTGCGTCGCTGCGCATTTCGCAACCCAATTCCGAGGCGCTGCAGTTTGGACTCGTCGCTACAACGACGGCCTTCACCGGCAGCGACAACGGGCGTATTCGTCGTCAGGACGTAGCCTACGTCACGACGGCCGGCGTCGAGAACATGGTGCTGGATGGCGGTGATGGCAACGATGAAATCCATGCAGATCCGGGTTACTTGATCCAAGGGAGCGAATGGGGCCTGGCCGCGCAAGACGGTCCGCAGCGGGCCAGTATCGATCTGACCATTCGTGGTGGCATCGGTGACGATCGGCTGTTCGGCGGCGCCGGCGACGATCGGATCTATGGTGACAACGGAGTCGATGTCATCCGTGGTGGTGGCGGTAACGATCAGATCGAAGGCAATAGCGGTAACGACTGGCTAGCTGGCGGCGCGTATCAACTGATGCCGGATCGCTTCGATTTCGCGGGCTATGTAAAGATTTCCAATAAAAAGGCTCCTCCGGATGGACTGGCTAACAACTCTTCTGCGCGGGCGGCTGCCCTCGATGTCGACCTGACTTCGCTACGACAAACTCCCGCGACCGATACGGTGGTGAAAGGCTTGACTTTCAGTCAGTTGGATTCGGTCGACTATTACGTGTTCGCAAATCCAGCGCCGGCTGCGCTGAACTCCAGCGCGTTGATGACGCAGATCAAGTCCTGGATCATTCCCGCCGCCACTGATCCAGAGGTTCTGGCGGGCACTGCGATCAACTGGATTTATTCGGTATCCGCGGCAAGCCGAGATGATGACAATGGCTATCTACAGGCGCCTGCCAATAGCCCCTTCCAATACATCCTGGTGCAAGTCGATCGTCCTGCGGCCTTCGCGACGAATGGCGGTAACTATCAACTCACCTTCAAGCAGCAACTGGCCAGCGCACCCGCAACCTCTGCGGCTAACCTGGCGCGGGCAATCCTGACACAACCGCTGCAGGTGAGCCAGGCGCCGCCTGTGACTTCTGCGAAGATCCCTTTGGTTGACCTTCCGTACTCTGGCCAGCCGCGCCAATCGCTGACGTTAACCACTACCACCGGCGCTACCACAGATGTCGCTGCGATCGAAGGCCGCAACGCGGCCGAGGTGCTGCAGTCGGGCCGCAAGATCGGCGATATCAACGGCGACGGGTTTGATGATTTCTATTTTGAGACGAAGAATGCGAATAACGCCGACTATGGGTACATCTTCTTCGGCCCCATTTCACTCGAAGGTATCACCAGCGTCAGCCATCAGGCTGATCTGATCGTCAATATCTCGGACACGACGAATGCGAGCACAATTCTCGGTCGACTAGCCGACAACTATGGTGATCTGAACGGTGACGGCATCGACGACCTGGTCTTCTATCAGCGTACGAATGCAACGACCATCACGCTCACCAAAATCTTCGGCAAGAACGCCTTGCCGCGCGAGCTGGGATCGTTGACGACGGATGCTGCTGCCACGACCTCACAGCCACGCCGGCTGGCAGCTTCGACCGTCACCGTTTACACCGCTTCATCGTTGTCGGCCAATCCATTGTCCGTCTCCATCTTGAATTGGGATGGTAACGCCAACGCGGACGTGATGATTGCCGAGGACGCACAAGGTGGCGCCATACTGGCAGGCCGTGCTCGTATTTATTCTGGTGGCGATTTCACCACAGTAACGCAGCTGATCACTCCACCGGCAGGAACTGCATCGCAGTTCGTCGGACAGTATGCCACGGTCGCGGGTGACTTTGATGGTGATGGCCGCGACGACATCGCATTCAGCAGTGCGCCCAATCGCAAGGTGTACTTTTACACCAGCAAGCCGGCAAGCAGCTTTGGGTATGTGTTTGAAACGCAAAACAACCCCTCAGAATTCACGCAGAATTCGTTCTATTCTGCGTATCGTCCCTTGGGAGACATTGGCAGTCCCTCCGGCAGTACCAAAGACGGGTATGACGACGCTATCTTCGTGAACTACCGGAGCTCTTTTGCCGATACCAATGGCGTCGATTGGGAACTGGTGATCAAATTTGGCGGCCCCACAAGCTCCGATCGATTTATCCGGCATCAAACGAGCGGATTGTCCGGTAAGGACGTTCGGCTATATCCAACGACTGGCGATTTTGACGGTGATGGCCGCGCCGACCTCGCCGTAATGAAAGTAATTCGCGAGGCGGGCAATCCTCTTTCACCTGGAGCGCTTATCTCCAGCAAGGTTTATATATTTCATAATTTTGCCGATTTCCCAGCGGAACTCGGTACCCACATTATCTACCTGGATTCCGCCGACGCAGTTATTGATGGAAATCCCAGCAATGCGGGAATTCTGGCAAACATCTCGACGACGAATGGCAACGACTTCAACGGCGACGGTCTCGACGACCTGATCCTCGGCGCGCCGCAGGTGACCGGTGCCATCGGCAGCGGACGGGTTTATGTGGTGGAAGGAAGCCGGCAACGATTGGAGCAGATTCCATTCGGCGATCCGCTCGCCAACTACACCGTTTCCGGCAGTGGAGATTATCTGATCGATCACGCTACCGGCCGGCCTGAAGAGTTCGTCCGCACCTTGCCCGCCGAACAGCCGGAGGCCTGGTTCCAATTCAGCACGCTCGGCGACGCCTTGCCCGGCAATGTGATGAGCATCACTCCTTCGCCGGCCGGCACGCAACCGATCGCGGTCTCGCCCCAAGCGGCGGGTGACGGCGTGGCGTTTGGAACGGGTGGCAAGGTACTGGCCTACACGTCGTTATTGAATAAGGGCCACGACGTCATCCGTGCTTCCGCATTGCAATCCGACGGCAAGATTGTCGTCGTTGGGTACTCAGGAGAGGCCAACGACGTTGCTAGAAACATTCTTGTTGCGCGATTTAATTTCGATGGATCTCTTGATACGAGTTTTGCCGAGACAGGTCGTTTTACCGATTTCCTGCGGGCCAACAACGGAGCCGAGTCGGCGAGCGGCGTCGCCATTCAGGATGACGGCAAGATTGTAGTCGTGGGGCAAGTCCTCAACGGCACCGACTATGACTCGTTTATCTTTCGTTACAACGCGGACGGTTCACCTGACACGTCCTTCGGCACGAATGGCCAAATTGCCACACAGCTCACGCCCGCCAACGATACCAACAACGAAGTTGCGATGGGCATCGCCATTGATTCGCAGCGGAGAATGGTGGTTGCCGGCTATGCGACAGCAAGTTCGGATTCGAACCAATCCGATGTCATGCTGTTGCGTTATTTGAGCGATGGCACGCTGGATCAGTCATTCGGTAGTGGCGGCAAGGTGCGTCAAAATCTGAGCGGGAATAGCGTTGCCGGAACTGGTTCTACTGCCGGAATCAATCAGTACGACTATGCCTCCTCCATCGCGATCTACAACGACAAGATCTATATCGCCGGCGCGGTCGACGTTAACAACCTGAGCAATGCAGTCAACAACGACCTCGTCGTCGCACGCTTTTCCGACAGCGGTGTGCTGGACATAACCAACTTTGGGGTAAACGGACAGGCACGCGCTTCTGCGAGCGGTTCTTTAAATGACCACGCCACTGGCATCGCAATCGATCCAACCAGCGGACGAATCTATGCCGCAGGATATACGAATACGGGTGTTGCCAACGCGCAGAATGATTCGTTTGTAGTCGCCTTTGAACCCAGCGGGGCAATCTTCAATAGCGGAGCCGCCAACGGCTTCAGCGCAAACGGACGCAAGAACATCTATACGGCTGCCGCTGGACTCGAAGCGATCGACACGATTGCCCTCCAACCTGACGGAAAAATCCTGCTCGGTGGCGCCGCAATTATCACGGGCACCAACTATGACTTTGCCCTCGCGCGTTTGAACACGGACGGGACCTCCGACTCAACCTTTGGCACCGCGGGCGTGGTGACCACCTTCTTTGCGACGCCCAACGACTACAACGAAAACATCAGGTCCCTACTGGTTCAGCCGGATGGAAAGATCGTCGCCGCGGGCTGGACAGGTCAACCTGCCACGCCAACCAATGTCGCTCTCAGCCTTGCGCGCTACAATCCTGATGGTAGCCTGGACACCACAACCGCTGCGTCATCTCCAACCACATCAATAGCTGTCAACTCTCCCGGCATTCTCGAGTTCGATCTGTCTTCGCTGAAGCATCTGCTCGCAGCCGATCCGAATTCTCAGACGGTGAGTTCCATCCTGGAAAATGCGGTGACGCAATTCCAGCTGCAGCTGAGTTATCGCGTCACCAACCTAGCCGGCGCTGCCGACATTGGCGCGGAACTGCTGGCTTCGTTCCGCAGCGAGGAAGCGGACGGAATCGTGACTGCTGACGATTTGACCGCCGGCGGCTACTCCACGCAAGTTCGCAGCGGGCGAATTCAAACCGCAACCGGGCTGCTCAGCGATAGCAATCTGAATGCGGCCCTGCGGACAGCCGTGCTGGCGGCGCTGAAGCAAGGTCACATGCGGCTGACGCTCAAGCTGGATCTCCCCGCGACCCGCGCCGACAATTCGTCGCAGCGGCAGCTGCGTATCGACGTCGCCAACGACCTGGCAAAGGGCGGCAGCGAGCTCGGTGTTACCGCGCCGGCCGATCTGCTGACGCTGACCGGGCAGACCAGGATCTACGTCATTCCGCCAGCCGTCACTGCTGTCGCGTTTGATCTTTACGATGCAGACGGCGGATTGATCCGCCAGAACGTTTCGCAGTACGACATGCGTCATCTCGACGCCGGCACTTACCACGTGCGAGTCTATCGCGACGGCAATCCCGCGCAGCTCGACGCGCGGAGCTTTACGTTCTCGTTCACCCCGCCGTCGGCCGGTCAGACTCGTTCGACATTTTCCGATCCCGATCGCGATACGATTCGCGGCGGGAGCGGCAGCGACGTACTGGTGGGTAACGGCGACCTGGACGCCCTCTTCGGCAAGCAAGATGCGGGCGACACCAGCACCGATACATTCGTTTCCGACATGATCCTGGTCACCATGCCGAGCACGAAACTGCGCGGACCGGAGATCCGCGACTACCGTGCGACAGATTCGATCATCGAACCTCCGACGGCTGATGAGGTGGGCAACTTCAAGACGAAGGAGCTCGACCGCGAAATCGTGATTGACGACTTCGCGCTCCGTCTGGTGGTTGCGAAGGCGCTCGGTATTCCGATGACGATGCGGTTTGACAACAAGCCGAAACTCGCGCGCGAGATCCGCGCTAGCGAAATCGCCAGCCTCACACACTTGGATGCCAGCAACCGCGGCATTGCGAGCCTCGCGGGCCTGGAAAACGCCATCAATCTCGTGAGCTTGAACCTCGCCAACAACAACCTCCCGTCGATTGACGCACTGACGAAGAAAACCAGTACGCGCACCAAAGACGCTGGCGCGCCGCTGGGAATGGGCAAGCTCCGCTACCTGGCGCTCGATGGCAACAATATCATTGATCTCAGCCCCCTCAGTCTGCTGACCGAGCTGCGCTCGCTGTCAGCCGATGGGAATCCCATCAACTCGGTCGCTGCACTCGAAAATCTGAACAAGCTTCAGCAGCTAAGCATCGACGCGGCCACGGCTGGCACCACCGCAAATCGCATCAGCTCCCTCGGTTCGCTCACAACCTTCGTCAATCTACAGTCGCTCAGCCTCGAGAACCAGTTGATCTCCGATCTGCATCCGCTGGAGACGCTGGTTCAACTGCAGTACCTCGACCTGTCGGGCAACCGCATTAGCGAGCTCGAATCTCTGGCCGGCATGCGTTTGGCCGATGACGATCGGCCGGGCTATGCGAACGATGAATTCACAAAGAGCAGTTATCGGGAAACGAATGCGTCCGGTACTGAACTAGCTGCCGCGGCCAATCCGTGGCAAAGCAACGTCAATCCGGTCAACACGACGTTCCACGAGGACTATCGCTTCACGGGTGGCGTGGGCGCGGGCAACGCTGTCACGGCGGTGGCGGAGTGGACATTCAACGATCTGCTGGCCGGCAATTACGAAGTCTGGGTGACCTGGCCGGAGCATGAGACGCGCGCCTACAACGCTTCCTATGTAGTGGAGAGCATTTCGCAGGCGCAAAACTCCACCGGCGGTTGGTCGGCTGCGGCCTCGGCGACGATCGCTAAAAACCAGCGATTCGCTCCAAGCGGCGGCACGCTCGGCGGTGTGAAGTGGGAAAAGCTCGGCGCTTACACGCCGGCCATCACGGTCGGTCAGACATTGGGACAACTGACCGTCAAGCTCGGCAACAATGCCGACGGCATCGTTGCCGCGGATGGCGTGCGACTGGTGCGCGTCTCGGGCGAGCCGGCGACCGGTTTGGCGGCGCTCGATCTGCGCGATAACCCGTTGAACAACGATGCCCGCAAGGTCTTCGCGAGTGGCAGCCTGGCTGCGGAGTTCGCCGGTCATCTCAGTGATTTGCAGGTAACCGCTGCCGCGA